>NZ_QQNB01000002.1 GCF_003345355.1 Sphingomonas aracearum
ATCGTCAGCACCGTCATCGCTTGCACATCCTCGCTGCCGAGGATGGCCATGACACCGGCGACCCGCTGGCACTCGTTGTGCCATTTCTATCTAGCGGAGGAGTGTCATTTCTATTTAGCGCCTACAACACGTGCGCTCGATAATATACATTATGTAAAACTCACGCCGGGGTTGTCGGGAATGGCTCCAGGATCAGCGTTCGACCTTCCACCCGCCAGCCTTTGAGCCGGGACAGGAAGTTCATGCCGATCACGTCGAGATCCCCGAACGCGGGCGATACCACGATGGGCAGATCGCGCGCGGTGATCCCGCCAAGGCGCAGGTCGCGGACACTGGCGCGGTCCGCGGTGACCATGCCGTTCGCCGTCTCCACCATGGTTGGAAACGCGTCTTGAGGTTCGATCCCGGCCGCCCGCGCCGTCGCCTGGGACACGGCCGTTGCCGTCGCCCCGCTGTCGATCAGCATGCGCCGGGAAACGCCGTTCAGCTGCACGTCGGCATAGAAATGGCCATCGTCGCTCATCGCGATCCGCACGGCACCGCCGGAAACCGTCTGGTCCGGGCCGAACAACAAGGCCTTCCCGCCATCCCATACCGCGCGGTAGCGATCGCGCCCGCTGACGAGCACGAGCGCCAAGGCGAAGATCGCGATCCACGCAAGCGCCATCGTCACGACACTGGCCAGAGGCACGCGACGTCCGATCAGGTTCGCGAGCGGCAACACCAGCAACAGCGCCAGCAGGATCGCTTGAACCGTGCCGCCGCTCACGCGTGCAACTCCAGCCCATCATAGCCTGGCTCGACGGTCGTCGGCAGCCTCGCGCGTAGCGTGGCATAGTCCAGCGACTGGTCCATATGGATCAGCGCCGCTCGCCCGGGCTTCAACCGATCGATCCAGGCCAGTGCCTGGTCCACCGTCGGATGCGATGGATGCGGAGCGTTCCGCAGGGCGTCCACAACCCATATATCGAGATCGGCGTAGAGCGCCGCCATCTCGGACGTGAGCTCATGAAAGTCGGTGGCATAGCCGATCGCGCCGCCCTCCGCTTCGAACCGCAGGCCGGCCGACGTGATCCGCCCATGTGGCTGGTCCGCCACGGACATGTGGATGTCGCCGATCGTCAGGGCATCCGGCAGCGGTTCGACCCTAGCGGTCGGCGGGTAGCCACCGCCACCGGCGAAGACATAGCCGAACTTCTCGCCGATCCGCGCCAGGGTTTCCGGGCGTGCAAGGCCGCGGACGGGCGCGCCCAGCGCATGGTAGACCTGGCGCAGGTCATCGATCCCATGGGTGTGATCGGCATGGTCGTGCGTCCAGATCACCGCGTCCACGGTGCCGACCCGTGCCGCCAGGAGCTGCTCGCGCATGTCGGGCCCGGTGTCGATCAGGATGCGCGTGGTTGCCGTGGAAACCAGCGCCGCTGCCCGTGTGCGCCGATTGCGCGGCTCGTCGGGGTCACAGGCGCCCCAGTCGTTGCCGATCCTCGGCACGCCGGAGGACGTTCCGGAGCCGAGGATGCGGATCTTCATGCGCGGGTTTTGGTGAACAGATGGTGAAAGTTCTCGCGGGTCGCCGCGGCGAGAACATCGAGCGGCTCTTCCCGCAGGGTGGCGAGGAAAGTCGCCGTATCCACCACGAAGCTCGGCTCACCCGTCTTCCCGCGATGCGGCACCGGGGCAAGAAACGGCGCATCGGTCTCGATCAGCAGGCGGTCGAGCGGGAGACGCCTGGCGGTATCCTGCAGATCGCGCGCGTTCTTGAACGTGACGATGCCCGAGATCGAGATATAGAAACCCAGCTCCAGCGCACGATCGGCAAAGGCGCCGCTGGCGGTGAAGCAGTGGATCACGCCGGGAAAGGCGCCCTTCCCCATCTCGTCGGCCAGGATATCGGCCGTATCTTCCTCCGCATCGCGGGTATGCACGATCAGCGGCAGCTGCGTTTGGCGACAGGCGGCGATGTGCGCGCGGAAGCTCGCCTGCTGGCGGGCGCGATCGCTATGGTCGTAATAATAATCGAGCCCACTTTCGCCGATGCCGACCACGCGCGGGTGCCGGGCGCGCTCGACCAGCTTGGCTGTATCCACGTGAGGATGCTGATCCGCCTCATGCGGGTGGATCCCTACGGTCGCCCAGACGTCCGGCTCGCGGGTTGCGGTGGCAAGCACGTCATCCCACTCGCTTTCGCGCGTCGCGATGTTGAGCATCGCCGACACGCCGCGCGCGCGCGCCCGCGCCAGCACGTCAGCCTGCTCCTCCACCAGCCCCTTGTAGTTCAGGTGGCAATGGCTGTCGGCGAACGTCATGCCGCCTCCGGCACCTCGAGACGGGGGAAAACGGGTGTGGGCGACGCAAGGGTGAAGCCGCTCGCTTTCAGTGCGTCATACCAGTCGCCGCGTCCCAGCGCCGCATGGTCGCGCGCCTCCGCGCCGAGCTGGTCCAGCACCTTCGCCGCGCTTGCCGGAACCACCGGCAGGATGAGTATGGCAAGATCGTGGATCGCGCGCACCAGCGTGCCGAGCACCGCATGCATGCGCTCCGGATCGGTCTTGCGCAGCGTCCATGGCGCCTGCGCATCGATATAGCGATTGCACTCGAACACCGCGCCGATCCACGCCTCCAGCGCGAGACCGAGTTCCAGCGCCTCGAACCGCGCGCGGAACTCCGCGGCGAAGCCCGCGATGGCGTCGAGCAGCTGGCGATCGCCCTCTTCCGCCCGGCCGCCGTCCGGCAGCGTTCCGCCAAGATTCTTCGCGATGAACGACAAGGTGCGCTGCGCCAGATTGCCGAAGCTGTTGGCGAGATCCGCATTGGCGCGAACCGCGATCGCCTCCTGGCTGAAGCTGCCGTCCTGCCCGAAACTGACGTCGCGCAGGAGGAAGTAGCGCAAGGCATCCACCCCGACCGCCTCCGCCAGTTCGAGCGGGTCGACCACGTTGCCGGTGGATTTCGACATCTTCTCCCCGCGGTTCAGCAGAAAGCCATGACCGAACACCGATTTCGGCGGGGCGATGTTCGCACTCATCAGGAAGGCCGGCCAGTAAACCGCATGAAAACGCACGATATCCTTGCCGATCAGGTGCAGATCGGCTGGCCAGAACCGCCATAGATCGCCACCATCGGGATAGCCGACGCCGGTAAGGTAATTGGTCAGCGCATCCACCCACACGTACATGACGTGCCCGTCGCTGCCCGGCACCTTCACGCCCCAGTCGAAGCTGGTCCGCGACACCGACAGGTCCGACAGGCCCCCCTCTACGAAGCGCATCACTTCGTTGCGTCGGCTTTCCGGACGGATGAAGTCCGGGTTCGCGGCATACAGGTCGAGCAGCGGCTGCTGGTATTTCGAGAGGCGGAAGAACCAGGTTTCCTCCGTCGTCCATTCCACCGGCGTGCCCTGCGGCGAAAGGCGCTGGTCGCCCTCCCCGGTCAGTTCCTTTTCGTCGTAAAAGGCTTCGTCGCGAACCGAATACCAGCCCTCGTAACGGTCCAGGTACAGGTCACCGGCGTCCGCCATCGCCTGCCAGATGGCCCGGCTGGCCCGATGATGATCCTCGTCCACCGTGCGGATGAAACGATCATAGGAGATGTCCAAGGCGTCGGCCATCGCGTGGAAATGACCCGACATTTCGTCCGCAAGCGCCCGCGGGCTGGTGCCGCGGTCGCGCGCCGTCTGCACCATCTTCAGGCCATGCTCGTCGGTGCCGGTCTGGAAACGGACGTCGCGCCCGGCCTGACGCTGGAAGCGGGCGATCGCGTCGGCGGCGATCGCTTCGTACGCATGGCCGATATGCGGACGACCGTTGGGATAGCTGATCGCGGTGGTGATGTAGAAAGGCTCGGCCATGCCGTCCGCCTAGCCTATCATCGGGCGCTTTCAAACCCCGCCAGGCGCGCGACAAGCCCGGCCATCTCGAACACGGTCGCCTGGGGATCCAGCGTCAGCGCGCGCGCGGTGGCGGCGAGGTGGCGCGCTTCGCCCTGCGCATCCAGTGCGGCCTGCAACGCCGGCCCCCGCAGATCGGGGGCACGTCGCGCCAGAAAGGCCGGTGCGCGGTCGAGAAAGGCCTCATACCGCGCCTGCGCCGTCTTTGGCGCGAGTTGCCGGGCCAGTCGGAGCCGTTCGGCATTGCTCCGATCGCCCGTGTGCGCGATCGTCTCCAGCGCGGCATCGATCGCGCCGAGCTGCAGCCCGGCAAAGCCCAGCGCACGCCCTGGCGAGCCTTCTGCCAGCCGGACCAGTTCGGCTCGTTCCGCATCGCTCGCGTCCGGCATCTCGGCGGACAGCACCTCGGCGACCTGCGCGTCGGTCAGCGGCTCCAACCGCAGCAGCCGCGTGCGCGAGCGGATCGTCGGCAGCAGACGACCGGGCGCATGGCTGACGAGCAGGAAGATGGTGCCGGGCGGCGGCTCCTCCAGGTTCTTCAGCAGGGCATTGGATGCACCCGGCCGTTCGACATCGTCGATCGCATCGATGATGACCACGCGGCGCGGCGACAAGGCCGGCTTGGTCGCGAACATGCCCCACAGATCGCGCACCTGCTTGATGGTGATGCTGCGCGCATAGTCGCCCGGCTTGTCCGGATCCTTCAGCAGCCGACGCAGGATGCGCAGGTCCGGATGCACCCCGCCGTCGATCAGCGTGCGCGTGGGATGGCCGGCGGGTACGTCCAGACCCGGCGGGAGCCCGGCCGGAGCCGCCGCTTCCGCGAGCAGGCGCAACGCCGCCGCCTCGGCAAAGCGCGCCTTGCCGATCCCCTCCGGTCCGGCGAGCAGCCAGGCGTGGTGCAATGCCCCCTTGTGCAGAGCGGCCGCAAACGCTTCCTGCGCGGCCCGATTGCCGATCGGAGGGCTCACGGCAGCAGGTCTGCAAGACCCGCCAGCAGCCTTGACGTCACTGCGGCGGGTGCACCCGATGCGTCGACCAGCCGCACACGTTCCGGCTCCTGCTCGGCAAAGCCGCGAAAGGCCCGCGCCACAGCGGCATGGAAGTCGTCCCCGCGTGACGCGAACCGGTCGGCATCGACGCCATCGCGCTCCTCCGCCCGCGCGCGCCCCTGGTCGATGGAAACCTCAAGCACGAAGGTGCGATCCGGCAGCAACCCGCGCGAGCCGAAGCCGTGCAGCGCCAGCAGCGCGGCATCGTCGATCCCGCCGCCGAGCCCCTGATACGCCCGACTGGAATCAAGAAAGCGGTCGCAGATCACCCAGGTCCCGGCACCGAGCGCCGGCGCGATCCGCTTTTCCACATGGTCGGCGCGGGCCGCCGCGAACAGCAGGGCTTCGGCATGCGCGCTCCAACGGCGCACGTCGCCCTGCATCAGCAGCTCGCGGATCGCCTCTGCACCCTCGCTGCCGCCCGGCTCGCGCGTGACGAGCACCGGCACGCCGCGCGCCTCCAGTGCGGCGGCCAGCGCGCGTGCCTGGGTCGATTTGCCCGCGCCCTCGCCGCCTTCCAGCGAGAGGAAGCGCCCGCGGGTCACCCGCCGAACAGGCCCCGAAGGCCCGCCCAGGCGCGACCGAAGAAGCCGGCCTCGCCCACGTCCTTGGCGGCGACCAGTGGCATGGTCTGCTGGCCCATGTCCGGCACGTCGACCACCAGATCGGCGATATGCTGCCCGGCCTTGATCGGCGCCTTGACCGGACCGTTATAGACGACCTTGGCCGTGAGGTTCGGGGAGGTGCCCGCGGGCACGGTGACGGTCAGCGCCTTGGGGGCCACCAGGTCGACCGTGGCGGCGTCGCCCAGCTGGACGTCGGCGCTTTCCACGCGCTTGCCCTGCGCCACGATCGGCTTGGCTTGCCAGGAGCGGAAGCCCCAGTTCATGAACTTGACCGACTCTTCAATGCGTTGCTTGAAGCTGTTGAGCCCGGCCATCACCATCACGAGGCGCCGGCCATTCTGCTCTGCAGAGCCCGTGAAGCCGTACCCCGCTTCTTCGGTATGCCCGGTCTTCAGACCGTCGGCACCGGCCACCCGGCCGAGCAGCGGATCGCGGTTCGCCTGGGTGATGTCACTGCCCGCGCCCAGCGTCTTGCCCCAGGTGAAGCTCGGCAGCGAGTAGAAGCGCTTGTAGAGATCCGGAAAGTCCTGGATCGTCGCCGAGGCGAGTTTGGCAAGGTCACGGGCGGTGACATAGGTGACGCCGCCATCCGGCCAGCCGTTGGACGTGCCGAAATGGCTGTTAGACAGGCCAAGCCGCTGGGCCGTCTGGTTCATGCGCTCGACAAAGGCTGGCTCGGTGCCGGAAATGCCCTCCGCCAGCACCACGCAGGCATCGTTGCCGGACAGCGTCACGATGCCCTTCAGCAGGTTCTCGACGCTGACATTCTCGTTGGCGGACAGGAACATGGTCGATCCCGCCTGCGGTCCATGCCACTTCTGCCAGGTTTCCGGCTGCACCGTCATCTGGCGATCCAGCTTCAGCTCGCCCTTCTTGACCATGTCGAAGGCGACATAGACCGTCATCATCTTGGCCATGCTGGCAGGCGGCATGCGCCGGTCGGCATCCTTGGCAAAGAGCACCGCGCCGGACGAAAGGTCGGTGAGGTAGGCGACGGGCGCAGGCGTTTCGAACTGCGGCCCTGCGGCCAGCACCGGCGCGGCCACCACGGCAACGCCGGCGAGAAGGGCGGGAAAGGCGATCAGCTTGTTCATGGGGCTGGATGGTCCGTTACGCTGGAGAACCGAATTTCAATCGACATGCACGATCTGTGCGCCGGCATAGCCGCGGCGCACGGCGGCGTCACGCGCGCTTTGCGCTGCCGTCTGGCTGGCAAACGGCCCCAGGCGGACGCGGTGCAGGCCTCCACCCGACACCACCCTGCCATGTTCGCCGGCGGCCAGGGCCTGGGCGCGCCCGGCATCCGACAGGGCTGCAACCTGCACGAACCAGCCGGAGGACACCGGCCGGCCCACCGCCCGCGCCCGCGACGCAGGAAGGGGGTTCGCCGATGGTCCAGGCGGAGCGGATCGGTTGCCACCGGCCGCTCGCGGCACCGGGCTTGCTCTCGCCGACGTGGCGGGCGCGGCGACGGCAGGCAGGCGGCGCCGCAAGGCCGTGAGCAGCACCGCCGGCGCTGGCATGCGCGCGGAACCGGCCTGCCCGGCCGCGAGGGCCGCCAGTTCTGCCGGCGCCGCCACCGCCCGTCGCACACGGACCGGCACGCGCGGACCTTCGGCGAGCAGGGCGCTCGCCAGCGCTGGCGAGAGGAGCGCCACCACTCCCCCGTCCGCCGCACCGGGCACCACCTGCGCCAAGGCGATGGTGCCGGTGCCGAGTTCGGTCACCTCGGCGATGCTGCCGGGCGGAAGGTCGTTCGTTGCCACCTGCAGGCCCGCGCCGCCGCCGACCGCCGCATACCCGACGCGATCCGCGCGCTGCTGACCGGAAGTGCCGCGCGGCCCCTCGCCCTGCGGCAGATCGGCGGGCGGCGCGACGAGGCCAGCGCTGCCCGGCACAGGAGACGGCGCTCCCGCCTGCATCAGCGCAGCCGCGACGAGCAGCAGGTCAGCGCTCGACGGCATCGGCCAGCAATCCCACGGACAGCGCGTAGAAATTGGAGCAATTATAGTCGAGGATCACACGGTAGTTCCCCGTCAGCAGGTAAGCGGTTTCGCCGGCGCCATCCGGCTCGATCAGGGTCGCCAGCACGCGGTCGTCCGGCCATGCCCTGTCGAGCGGCGCAAGGCCGAGGGCACGCCATTCGCCGATCGTCCGCCAGGCGCTCATCCGCTCGAACACACGCGGGCATCGCGGGGAGACGAGGCGATTGACCACCTGCGACCGATCGAAGCTGCCCGGCACCGAGACCGCAAGCCCCCAGGGCTGTCCGCGCCGCCAGCCGGCATTCGCGAAATAATTGCCGATCGAGGCAAGCGTGTCGGCATCGCTGGACCAGATGTTCGCCTGCCCGTCTCCGTCACCATCTCGCGCGAGGCGCAGGTAGACCGATGGCAGGAACTGCGGCCCGCCCGTCGCGCCTGCCCAGCTGCCCTTCAGTCGGTAGCGCGGAACGCCGCGGTCGATCATCTTCAGCGTCGCCAGGAACTCGCCCGCGAACAGCTCGCGCCGCCGGCCTTCATAAGCGAGGCTGGCGAGCGCGCGGGGCAGGTCGAACCCACCCTGCACCCGGCCATAGCTCGTTTCGTGGCCCCAGATGGCAACGGTGATCGACTCGGGCACGCCCAACTCGGCCTCGATCCGCGCCAGCCGCCCGCGCTGCGCCTGATAGGCGATGCGTCCAGGCCCGATCCGCGCCTCATCGACATGCGCGCGGCGATATGGGGCGAACCTCGGGATCGGCGCGTTGGGCCGCGCCTCCGGTTGCTGGCGGTCGAGCTCGATCACCCGCGTGTTGAGCGTGAGCCCGGGGAATACCTGGTCGATCGCCGATCGGCTGATCCCCTGCGCCTCCGCCTGCGCACGCAGCGTCTGCAGATACGCCTGAAAGCCCGCCTCGTCCTGCGCCGCCGCCGGACGCACCAGCATCGCGCATGCCAGCGCCAGTCCGACGCTCCAACTGATCCAGTTCCCCCGCATGGCGCCGATGTGCCACAGCGCCGCGGCAACATGAACCCCCGCCATCGCGCCTCTTGCACAAAAGAACGCAGGCGATAGGCAGAGCCGATCGGAAGAGTGGCCGAGTGGTTTAAGGCAACGGTCTTGAAAACCGTCGTGGGTTCACGCTCACCGTGGGTTCGAATCCCACCTCTTCCGCCACTGGCGATCGATGCGGTGCTCTGGCAGGGGCGCGGGATGATTGCCTATCTCGCGCTCGCCCTGGCGGCGTTTTCCTGGGCCCTCGGCTTTCCGCTCGGCAAAGTCGCGTTGGCCGAGCTATCACCGGCGCACCTGATCCTTCTGCGGTTCGCCGTGGCCAGCGTGGCGGCGCTTCCGTTCGCGCTTCGCTCGGCGCGGGCAAGACGGCTGTTCCGCTCCCCCGCGGTGCTGATTGCCGGCGCCTTGTACGGGCTGGCCTTTCTGATCCAGTTCGAGGGGCTTGCCCACAGCACGGTGACGCTCGCCGCGCTGCTGGTCGGCGCCATGCCCGCGCTGGTTGCCGTGTCGGCGCGGCTGATGGGGGAGCCTGTGAGCCGGATGTCCTGGGCAGGAGTCGGCGGCGCAACGCTTGGCGCGGCGCTGATCGCCGGCAAGCCCGGGGGCGCCGGCAGTCCGCTGGGGATCGCGCTCATGCTGCTGGCGTTGCTCATCTTTCTCGGTTGGCTGCACGCCGCACGCCGCGCGCCCGAGGGGAACGACCAAATGGCGGTGCCGGCGGTAAAGCTGATCGTGGCAACGCTGGTGCTGCTGCCGGTCACGCTGGCGTTGCACGGGCCCCCGACGCTGGCGCTGTCTGCCGCCACCTGGACCAGTGTCGCGGCGGCGGGGCTGCTTTCGACCTTTCTGGCGACCGCTTTATGGCAGCTCGGCTCGACGCGGGTCGGCAGCACGGTGGCCGGCGTGTTCATCAACATGGAACCGCTCGTAGGCGCCCTGATCGGCATCACCGTGTTCGGGGATCATGCGGCGCTGGCGCTGGTCGTCGGCGGCGTGCTGATCGTGATCGGCAGCGTGGTCACCGTGCTGGGGGAGCGCAGCCCTGCCGCGCCGACCCTGCCGATCGAGTGACAGACAAAGCGGATCGTAGAAGACGTCAGTTCTTGACCAGGAAGCCGTCGAACACGTCGCGCTTTAGCGGCTTCTCGAACTGGCAACCGGCGAGGAAATCGTCTGCCCAGACCACATTGGCGATGACCTGGCCGACCCCGGGCAGCGTGAGCCAGATGCGCGTTCCCGCCTTCAGCGCGGAATAGGTCTGCAACCGGGCGCCATGTTCCGAAAGATCGACCACCCTGCACAAGGTGCGGTCCAGGCCGCCGCGGCCGATCTTCGCATCAAGAGAAACCGGCGCGCGCGGGCTGCGGCGCCGGTCCGTGCTTTCCAGGGCGGGCTCATATTCGGCGGCAAACATCGTCAACGATGCTATGCCGCCGAGAGTAAGCGCCGCGTTAACGCAGGCTTAGCGGCCCTTCAGCGTCAGTCCGCCGAAACGCTTGTTGAAGCGCGCGACCTGGCCGCCGGCGTCCAGCATCTGGCCCTTGCCGCCGGTCCAGGCCGGGTGCGACAGGGGATCGATCTCCAGCGTCATCGTGTCGCCTTCCGCGCCCCAGGTGGAGCGGGTTTCGTACACGGTGCCGTCGGTCATCTGCACCTTGATCATGTGATACTCGGGATGCGTGCCGGACTTCATGGGATATCCTTTCAAGAGGCCGCCGGTTACCGACCGGCAGCGAAGGCGCGGCCCCTAGCAGGAGGCCGCTCCTCAGGCAAGCTTTGCGAGACGTTGCCGCCACTTGCGAACAGCGATGGCTGCCCAGATCGCCTCCACCACGCCGAACGGCCATGCTCCCTGAAGGAAGCCGTATGCCGAACTCAGCAGGCACCCGCCGGCAAAAGCGAGCGTCCAACCGGGGGCGCGATCCTCGAACACGTAGCAGATCAGCATGAAGCCGATCGCAACCAGTCCGAAGGTGGTGATCGCGTCCACCGCGACGCCGTCAGGCGGCAGGCGGGTCGGCGATCATGGCGGTGAAGTTCGCCTGTGCCGCCACCTTGCCGTCCACCAGCGCCCGTCCTGCGAACTTGCAGACGCTCGCCCGCTTCTGGACGAACTCCACTTCCAGCCGCAGCAGCACGCCCGGCTCCACCGGCGCGCGGAACTTCGCCTCGTCGATGGCCATGAAATAGACTAGCTTGCCCGAGCCGGCGAGGCCGAGGCTTTCCACCGCGAGCACGCCGGCTGCCTGCGCCAGGGCTTCGACGATCAGCACGCCCGGCATAATCGGGCGGCCCGGGAAATGGCCCTGGAAGAATTCCTCGTTGATCGTCACCGCCTTGATCGCGGCGATCGACCGGTCGGGGATCAACTCCTCGACGCGGTCGACCAGCAGCATGGGATAGCGGTGCGGCAAGGCGCCCATCACCCGCCGGATGTCCAGCGGGCCCATCGGCGCCCTGCCCTCGGCCGCCTCGCTCACCGGGTCGGTGCGCCGCGGGCGGGCTGTGCCGGGGCGGTGGTCGCCGGGGCGGCGCCTGCGGCAGGACGCTGCTGCGCCGCGGCGGCGCGGTAAGCTTCCTGCTGCGCACGCAGCTCGTTGAGGCGCTGCAGGCCCTGCAGAACTTCCACCGTGTCCCCGTTCGGGTTCCAGTTGGCGGGGGCGGCCGTCTGCACGGTCGGCGCCGCGGCGTCCAGCGCCTGGAGGATCGCGGCGCTCACGTCCACCGCGGGCGGTGCATAGACAATGGCATCGGGCGCGACGACGATGTTGATCTTGCGATCGGCCACCACCTTGCGCTGCGCCGCGGTGTACTGCGTCAGGATCTGCTCCACCGCATAGGCCTGCGCCTTGGCGAGCGGCTGGTTCTGGGTGGCGATGTCGCGCTGGATCGTCTCGGCCTGGGTCAGGTCCGGGCTCTTGGCGGTGCGCGCCTGAGCGAGCTCGTTGTTGTCGACCTGCTTGTCGCCGTTCTTGTCGAGCCGGGCGAGCACCGTCTGCAACTGCTGCTGCTTGGCCTGGATCTGGTCGAGCTGCGCCTTGTACTGCGTGCCGATGGCGGTGTTCGCGGCGCCATAGGCCTTGGACTTGGCAATGGTGAGCACCGCCGACTCCGAGGTGGCGATGCCGGCAACCTGGGCGGCGGCGGGCGAGGCCGCAACGGCCGGCGCCACGAGCGCGCCGGCAAGCAGCATGAACTTGAACTTGGTCATCAGAACTGAGTCCCTACGTTGAAGGTAATAAGCTTGGTGTCGTCGCCCTTCTCATGGAGCAGGGCATAAGCGAGATCGATCCGCAGCGGGCCGAACGGCGAGTTCCAATTCACCCCGGCACCCACCGACAGGCGCGGCTTGGCAGAGTTGCCGACGAACCGTTCCAGGAACGGCGCGGTGGAGGTGGTGTAGGCCGTGTTCGGCGCCGTGCCGTTGCACGTTCCCGACCGGTCCGGAATACCGGCGGCACATGTGGTGGTCACCGCCGTGCCATCGGCGAGCGAATAATAATAAAGCGGGTTGCCGGCGGTGTCGCGGATCGGCGTCGTGATCGGCAGCACCACCGTATTTCCGTTCGCGTCCACCGTCGTCGGGAAGGTCGCGGTGGGCAGCGGGCGAGTGATGCCGAACAGCGAGCCCGCCTGGAGATAGATGGACGGACGCAGGCCGAGTTCCCGCGCGCCCGCACCCAGCGGCAATTCGAGCTCGAGCCGGCCCAGATAGTAAGCGCGTCCGCCCAGCGCATCGTCCACGAACTGGTCCTTGCCGGTCTGCAGAACCTGCTTACCGCTGGAGTCGGTGGTGTAGTAGAAACGCTGCACGCGCGGACCGACGCCGCGAATGTCGAAGCCGCGGAACTCCTGGTTCAGGTAGAAGCGGTCGGTGATGCGGATCTTGTCGATCCCCGGCCCGCGGCTGCTTTCCAGCGAGTGGATGTACCCGCCCTCTGCCGCGGCGGTGACGATGAAGCCGCCGCCGAGACCCCAATATTTGCCACCTTCCAGGCGCGTGCGGATGTAGCGCACATCGCCACCCAGGCCGGCAAAGTCCTGGCTGAACGACAGGTTCGACCCGGCGGTCGGTCGCAGGCGGCTGTTGCGGCTGTCATAGATCAGCGAATAGCCGACCGCCGACGTCCACCGATTGCCCAGCGAGTCGCACAGGTAGCGCCCGGCCTTCAACGGGTCGCAGACGCCGTCGGTATAATAGGTCGAGCGATCGAGGCTGACCTCGTCATAGGTGAGGCCATAGCGCGCGGCGAACGACCAATATTCGGTCAACGGCACGCCCGCACGGACCTGGAACCCGGTGGAAACCTGGCTGTAGGTGGTCTCGCGATTGTCGCCGACATAGTTGAACGCGTTGTAGTCGCGCCGGAACACGTCCACGCCCACCGCGATATTCTTGTCGAACAGATAGGGCTCGGTGAAGCCCAGCTCGACCGACTTCGAATAGCTCGAATAGTTCACGCTGGCGCGCAGTTCCTGGCCCTTGCCGCGGAAGTTGCGCTGGCGGATCGAGGCCTGGATGATGAAGCGCTCGAGGCTGGAATAGCCCGCGGACAGCTGCAGCTCGCCGGTGGACTTCTCCTCCAGCGGTGCGGACAGCGCCACGCGATCCGGCGACGAACCCTGCGCCTGCTTGATCTCGAACTTGTCCTGGAAGAAGCCGAGCGAGTTGATGCGGTCCTGCGAGCGCTTCACCTGGAAGCTGTTGAACGCATCGCCCTCCGCCAGACGGATCTCGCGGCGGATCACCTTGTCCTGCGTCTGCGTGTTGCCGGTGATGTCGATGCGCTCGACATAGGTGCGCTTGGCCTCGGCAATGTGAAAGTTGATCCCCATCGTCTGGCTCTCGCCGTCGCGCTGGAACTCAGGACGCGTGTCGGTGAAGGCATAGCCGTAGAGGCCGGCCGCCTCGTTCAGCGCGTCCACCGAGTCCTCGACCTGCTTGGCGTTGTACCAGTCGCCCTTCTTCATCACGAGGCTCTTGGCGAGTGCCTCGTTGTTGAAGTCGCGAATGTCGCTGTCAACGGTGACGTCGCCGAACTTGTAGCGCTTACCCTCCTCCACCACGTAGGTGATGATGAAGTCGCGCTTGTCCGGCGTCAGCTCGGCGACGGCGGAGGTCACGCGGAAATCGGCATAGCCGTTGGTCAGGTAGAACTCGCGCAACTTCTGCTGGTCCGCGTTCATCCGGTCCTGGTCGTAGCTGGTGTTGGACGACAGGATCGTCAGGAGGCCCGCCTCCTTGGTGTACATCGCCCCCTTCAGCTTGCCGTCGCCGAACACCTCGTTGCCGATGATGTTGATCTTGCGGACCTTGGACTTCGGCCCTTCGCTGATCTCGAACACCACATCGACGCGGTTCTGGTCGAGCGCCACCATCTTCGGCTCGATGGTCGCAGCGAACCGGCCCTGGCGCCGGTACAGCTCGATGATGCGCGCCACGTCCTGGCGAACGGCCGTGCGGGTGAAGATCTGCCGCGGGGCGAGCTTGATCTCCTTGGTGATCTTGTCGTTCTTGAGCGCCTTGTTGCCCTCGAGAATGACGCGGTTGATCACCGGATTCTCGCGGATGCGCAGCACGATGTCGCCGGTTTCGCCGCCGACGATCGAGACGTCGGCGAAGAAGTCGCTGGCGTACAGGTCCTTGATCGCCTGATCGAGGGTCTCGTTCGTGTAGGGAACGCCGATGCGCAGCTTGGTATAGCTGAGCACCGTATCCGGCTCGATCCGCTGCGAGCCCTCCACGCGCAGCGAGCGGATCGTCCGCGTGACGGGCTGCGCCGGTGCCGCATCGGTCGATGCCGCAGGGGCGGCTTGCGCCGGAGCTGCCGCCGTCTGGCGCGCCTGCGCCAACGCCGGCGTCGCCGACAGCATCGTTCCCGTCAGCAGAACGGCCGTGGCGCGCACGCCGAACCTAGAAACCTTGATCGCTGTCACCACACCACCCCAGAAGGAAAATCATGTCCCGCCCGCATTGCGCGGAGCCGCCTTACCCGTCAGCCGATCAACCCGGCAAGGTTCTTCCACAGGCCAAAGCTGCCCAGATCGTTCAGCGTGACGAACAACATGAGCGCAAGCAACGCCGCGAGCCCGCCGCGATAGGCCCATTCCGCCACTTGCGGCGTCACCGGACGCCGCCGCACCGCCTCGATGGCATAGAAGAACAGATGCCCGCCATCCAGCATCGGAACTGGCAAGAGATTGATGAATCCGAGATTAATCGAAATCATGGCGATCAGCCAGACGAGGGCGGGCCAGCCCAGCGAGAACTGCTCACCCGAGATCTTCGCGATCTTCAACGGGCCGCCAAGCTCGTCCACCGATCGCCGTCCGGTGATAATCTGGCCCAACCCGTCCAGCGTTCCGCGGAGCACGTCCCCGGTCATCGCCAGCCCATAGCCCGGCGCCTGCCACAACGGGATGCGCCGATATTCCGGCCTGGCCGACCGGATGCCGAGCACGCCCTTGCGGAAGGTGTTGCCGAAGCGGTCGCGCTCGGTCGTCACACCGATCTTCAGGCTCGTGCTCGCCGGTTTGCCGCCGCGCGCGTAATCGACCCGGATCTGCTCGTCCGGGCGCAGAGCGGTATAGGTCGCCATGTCGGCGAAGGTCGTGATCGTCCGTCCGCCAAGGGCCGTGATCCGGTCCCCTGCCCGGAGCCCTGCCCGCATCGCCGCGCTGTTCGGCTCAATGCGGCCGACCACGGCAGGCGTTGCGTTCACGCCATAGAAGAACGCGAAGCCCGCCAGGATCAGAACCGCCGCAGTCAGGTTCACCGCCGGGCCGGCCGCGACGATGATGGCGCGCTGCCAGACCGGCTTGGCCTGGAACGTCCGCTGGCGCTCGGCGGCGGGCAGCGACAACCAGGCGGCATCCGGCTGGCTGGCCGGGTTCATGTCGCCGTCGAACTTGACATACCCGCCCAGCGGCAACCAGCCGAGCTTCCAGCGCGTGCCCCGGCGATCGGTCCAGCCGGCGATTTCCCGACCGAAGCCGATCGAGAACGCCTCCGCCTTCACGCCGAACCAGCGTCCGGCGAGGTAGTGACCCATCTCATGGATGAAGACGAGCGGGCCGATCACCAGCACGAACGCCAGGATCGTCAGCAGAAAACCGGGAGACTGGATCAAGCGACGCAATCCTTCACGCGCTCTTCCGCGATCCGCCTGGCCTCCGCATCGATGGCCAGCACGGCATCGAGCGTTTCCGGGTCGGACGGGTCGTAGCGCACCAAGGTATCCGCAACGATTGCGGCAATTTCAAGAAACGAAACGCGCCGGGCGAGAAATGCTGCCACGGCGACCTCGTTTGCGGCGTTCAGGATCGCTGGCCGCGCCCCGCCCGCCTCCAGCGCCTGGCGGGCCAGCGCGAGCGCCGGGAAGCGCACCGGGTCGGGCGCGGCGAAATCCAGGCGGCCGACCGCGGCAAGGTCCAGCCGCGCGCCCGGTGTCGGCATCCGGTCCGGCCAGGCGAGCGCATGCGCAATCGGCGTGCGCATGTCGGCGGTGCCCAGCTGCGCCAGGGTGGAGCCGTCGACATATTCCACCATGGAATGGACCACTGACTGGCGATGCACCAGCACCTCCAGCTGCGACGGCGCGACCGGGAACAGGTGAAACGCCTCGATCAGTTCCAGGCCCTTGTTCATCATCGTGGCCGAATCGACGGAGATCTTTGCGCCCATCGACCAGTTCGGATGCGCCACGGCCTGTTCCGGGGTGATGGCGGCCATCGCCTCCAGCGGCGTGTCGCGGAACGGGCCGCCGCTCGCCGTGAGGAGGATGCGCGCGATCCGCTCGGGCCGGGCGAAGTCCAGGCACTGGAAGATCGCGTTGTGCTCGCTGTCGACCGGCAGCAACGTCGCTCCGGACTCCCGCACCGCGTGCAGCATCACGTTACCGGCGGAGACGAGCGCCTCCTTGTTGGCCAGCGCCACCGTCCGCCCGCCTTCGGCAGCTGCCATCACCGGCTTCAGCCCGGCACAGCCGACGATCGCGCCCATGGTCCACTCGGCCCCCATCCGAGCCGCGTCGCACACGGCGGCAGCGCCGGCGGCGGCCTCGGTGTCCGTTCCAGCCAGCGCGTCCTTCAAGGCAGGGTAGCAGCTCTCGTCCGCCACCACAGCGCACTTGGCCCGGGTCCGCTTCGCCGCCTCGGCCAGCCGCGCCACGTCGCAATTGGCGGTGAGTGCCAGGACCTCGAACTGGTCCGGCGCGCGTTCGATCAGGTCCAGCGTGGAGCCGCCGACCGATCCGGTCGCGCCCAGCACGGTCACGGTCTTCAAGTTTCTACGCCCCCAGCAGCGGATAAAGGAAGCGCGGCGCCACCACGAGCAACGCGGCGACCGGGGCGACCGGCACCAGCCCGTCCAGCCGATCGAGCACCCCGCCATGGCCGGGGATCAGCGTGCCCGAATCCTTCGCGCCCACCCGGCGCTTCAGCCAGCTCTCATAAAGGTCGCCAGCCTGCGCCAGCACGGCCAGGGCGGGCGAGGCGAGCACCATTCGCAGCGGCAGCCCGGTGCCGTAATGCATCGCCACGCCGAACAGGCCGGCCGCGACGATTCCGCCGCCCAGGCCCGCCCAGGTCTTGTTCGGGCTTACCCGCGGCATCAGCTTGGGCCCGCCGAATGTGCGGCCGGAGAAATAAGCGCCCGTGTCCGCCGCCCAGACCACGGCCAGCGTCCAGAAGGTGAACTCGATCCCGCGCGGCTCCTCCCGGATCAGCAGCAGGGCGAGGATCGGCAGCCCGACATAGACCGCGCCGAACGCCAGCTGCGGCCGGCGGGTGACGATCACGATGAAGAAGGCCGCGCCCGCGATCAGCCCCAGCGCGAAGAAGCCGGGCCCCGCGGCCAGCGGCGAAAGGATCGCCAGCGGCACGCCGACGGCCAGTTGCGCCAGCCGGATGGCCCGCGGCGTTGCTCTGTCCAGCCCGCCCCATTCGTACATCATCACCAGGCCGAGCACCGAGCAGAACAGCCAGAACACGAGGTCGCCGGCCCAGAGCGCCAGCGCCGCCGCGGCGATCATCGTCACGCCCGCGGCCGTGCGGATCGCCAGCTCCCGCGATTTCGGAACGTCGCGCCCGCTCACAGGCCCCCGAACCGTCGCTGGCGCAGGCCGAAGGCGGCAACGGCTTCGGCCAGCGCCGCGCCGTCGAAGTCCGGCCACAGCGTGTCCACGAACATCAGTTCGGCATAGGCCGCCTGCCACAGCAGGAAATTCGACAGGCGCACTTCGCCGGAGGTGCGGATGACGAGATCGAGCGGCGGGAGTTCGCGGGTGAGCAGTTCCCGCTCGATGGCCGCCTCGTCGATGGCGGCGGCATCGATGCTGCCGGCGGCCGCCTGTTCCGCCAGTCTCCGCGCGGCGGCGGCGATCTCGGCCTGGGCGCCGTAATTGAGCGCGATCACCAGCAACGGGCCGCTATTGCCCGCCGTGCGCCCAAGCGCATCATCCAGCATGGCCACCAGATCGGCCGGGAACCGGCGATAGTCGCCGATGATTCGCAGACGCACGTTTTCGCGCACCAGCTCTGCCAGATCGGCGCGGATGAAGAGCCGCAGCAGGCCCATGAGGTCGCTGACCTCTTCCGCCGGGCGCCGCCAGTTCTCCGACGAGAAGGCGTACAGGGTCAGCGCCTCGATGCCCATCGCGCGGGCGGCGCGCGTCACCCGGCGCACCGCCTCGACACCTGCCTTGTGCCCGGCGAACCGCGGCAGGTGGCGCTGCTTGGCCCAGCGGCCATTGCCGTCCATGATGATGGCAACGTGCCGCGGCAGCAGCGCCGCGGCTTCCTGCGGTGCTCTGGCCGCCACCTACGCGTCCCCCTGCGCAGACCGCGGAGCGGAAAGGGCCCCCACCCCGCTCACTTGCCGAGGATTTCCTTTTCCTTGGAAGCGGACACCGTGTCGATCTCGGCGATCGTCGCGTCGGTCACCTTCTGCACCTCCGTCTCGTGGCGCTTGCGCTCGTCCTCGCCGAACACGCCCTTCTTCTCGTCGGCCTTGAGCGCGTCCATGCCGTCACGGCGCACGTTGCGCACGGCGACCTTGGCCTTTTCCGCATATTGCCCGGCGAGCTTGGCCAGCTCCTTGCGGCGCTCTTCCGTGAGGTCCGGGATCGGCAGGCGCAGCACCTGGCCGTCGTTGATCGGATTGAGCCCGAGCCCCGCCGAACGGATCGCCTTTTCCACCGGACCGACGTTCGACTTGTCCCACACCTGCACCGAGATCATGCGCGGCTCCGGCACGGACACGGTCGCCACCTGGTTCAGCGGCATGTGCGCGCCATAAACCTCGACCGTCACCGGATCGAGCAGCGAGGTGGACGCGCGACCGGTGCGCAAGCCACCCAGATCGTGCCTCAGCGATTCGACGGCGCCGGCCATGCGGCGGGCGATATCGGCCTTGTCATAGGCGGCCATGGATTATCCTTCCTTCTGAACGATCGTCGACACACCGCCGCCGGCCAGGATGGTGGCGAGGTTGTGGTGTTCGCGGATGTTGAACACGACGATCGGAATGTTGTTGTCGCGGCACAGGGCCACGGCGCTGGCGTCCATCACCTTCAGGTTGTCCGACAGCACCTTGTCGTAGCTCACCGTGGCATAGCGCTTGGCGGTTGCCACCTTCTTCGGATCGGCATCGTAGACGCCGTCCACCGACGTGCCCTTGAACAGGGCGTCGCACTTCATTTCCGCCGCGCGCAGCGCCGCGCCGGAATCGGTGGTGAAGAACGGCGACCCGACACCGGCCGCGAAGATCACCACGCGCCCCTTTTCGAGGTGGCGCTCGGCCCGGCGACGGATGAACGGCTCGCACACCGATGCCATCGGGATCGCCGACTGCACCCGCGTTTCCACGCCGATCTGCTCCAGCGCGTTCTGCACCGCCAGCGCGTTCATGACGGTCGCCAGCATGCCCATATAGTCGGCCGTCGCCCGCTCGATGCCCTTGGCGGCGGCGGAAAGGCCGCGGAAGATGTTGCCGCCGCCCACGACCACGCACAGCTCGTAGCCGGCATCGCGCGCGTCCTTGATCTCGCCGGCAACACGGGACGTGACGGCGGGGTCGATCGCCAGCCCGCCCTCGCCCATCAGCACTTCGCCGGACAATTTCAGAAGAATGCGTTTGAAGCGTGGTTCGGTCATCGGGTCCAACAAAGACGGAGAAGCGGCGCGGACCCTAGCCGCGCCCCCTCGCAATGCCAAGCCGCAGGATGCCAAGAACCGCGGTTAGAACTGGCGCAAACTCCAGGCGAGCCACAGCCATCCGGCGATCAGCGCCGCTCCGCCGATCGGCGTCACGGCGCCCAGCCAGCGCGGCACGCCCAGCGCCATCAGGTACAGCGTGCCGGCGAAGATCGCGCCGCCCGCCACGAACATCCAGGCCGGCCCGCGCGCCTCCAAGCGAAGAGCGACCAGTGCCGCGACGGCATGGAGCAACTGATATTGCCCGCCGGTCCGCAGCCACTCGGCCGCCTGCCCGCTGGCGCCATGCGCGCCGAACGCGCCCGCCGCCACCGCCAGGGCACCCGACAGCCCCGCAAGGATCGCCAGAATGTTCATGCTTCTACCTCCGCCAACACCGCACCGAAGCCGAAAGCGCCGACCCCCGCCGATCGGGACGGACTCGGAGCTTCACGGCCGGTCGGTCCCCCATGGCTGCTGCTGCGCCACCATCGCGCGGGCGGCACGGATGTCGCCGGCTTCCACCTGGATGCGCAGCCGCTCGCGGTCGCTTGCGCGGTAGATTTCCTCGGCGCGGGCGATCTCGTCGGCGGGCACTTCCAGCGAGGCGAGAGCGTCCCGCGCCATCTTCACCGCCGATTCGAGCACCTCCCGTACCGCTCCGGCGACCGGCGCATCCTTCATCAGCTTGACCAGCGCACGGCGGTCGAACGCGCGCACGAAGATCGCGGCGCGGGGGAACGCCTCGTGCACGGCTTCCACGATGTCGGGCGTGATCTGATCGTCGTCGACGCAGAACAGGATCAGTTCGGCATCGTCCGCCCCTGCCTGGCGGAGCAGATCGATCCGCGTGCCATCGCCATAATAGACCTTGGCGCCGAACTCGCCGGCAATGTCGATCATCTCGATGTCGGTGTCGATCAGCGTCACCGGCACTCCCTGCGCCAGGAGCATCTGCGCCACCGTCTGTCCGAACCGGCCATAGCCGACCACCAGCGCGTTCGCGCCATCGGCCTTGGGCCCGTCCCGCTCCCCCGTGACGATCGGCTCCTCGCGCAGCCCGCGCGTCAGCATCATCAGGAAGGGCGTGGTCGCCATGGACAGGGTGACGATGGCGCTGAACAGGCTCGCGGCCTCGGGAGCGATCAGGTACGCGTTCTGCGCCTGGCCGAACAGAACGAAGCCGAACTCGCCCCCCTGGCTGAGCAGCAGGCCCAGGCCCAGCGCGCCGCGCCAGCCCATCCTGAAGACCAGGCCGATCAGGAAGATCAGCAGCGTCTTGGTGGCGATCAGCGCGGCGGCCATGCCGATCACGAACAAGGGGCGGTCGGCGATCGCCTGAAGGTTCAGCAGCATGCCGACGGACAGGAAGAACAGCCCCAGCAGGATCGACCGGAACGGGTCCACGTCCGCCTCCAGTTCATGCCGGTAGGGGCTGTCCGCCAGCATCACGCCCGCCACGAACGCGCCCAATGCGGTGGACAGGCCCAGCGCCTCCATCAACGCGGCGCTGGCGATCACCGTGAACAGCGCGGCGAAGACGAACATCTCGCGCTCGCCCATGTTGCCGATCACCCGGAACATCGGACGGAGCACGAAGCGTCCCGCGAGCACCAGCCCGACGATCGCCGCCACCGTGTACAGGAACAGCAACCAGCCCGGCGGGCCGTTCTGGTCCGCCGGGTTGCGCGACATCACCGTCACGATCGTGATCAGCGGCACGATCGACAGGTCCTGGAACAGGAGGATGGAAAACGCTCGTTCGCCGAAGGGCGTGCGCAGCCGCCCGGACGATTGCAGCATCGGCAGCACCTGCGCCGTGGACGACAGCGCCAGCGGCAGGCCGAGCGCGAACGCCGCAGCCACCGTCCACTTCGTGCTCACCCAGATGATGGCGCTGATCGCCAGGCCGCACAGCACCACCTGCAACAGGCCGAGGCCGAAAATGTCCTCCTTCATCTTCCACAGGCGCGTGGGATTGAGCTCCAGCCCGACAATGAACAGCAGCAGGGTGATGCCGAGTTCCGCGACCCCGATCTTGCTTTCGGCGTCGCCGATCAGGCCGAGCATCTGCGGCCCGACCACGGCGCCCGCCACCAGATACCCCAGCGTCGCACCCAGGCCCAGCCGGCGGAACAGCAGCACGAAGACCAGGCCGAAGCCGAGCATCAGAACCCCATCGCGCAACATCGATTCGGTGCCGTGGGTCATGCGCCTCTCGCCTTTTCCGCCGCCTCGGCTGCCGCCTCGAACGCCAGCCGGATGGAGGGATGCCGCGCCGTGTAGCTCAAGGCCGGCTCGAATATTGATAGGCCGGGCCAGCCCGGCGCCGCGCCGCTGCCGTCCAGCCAGGCCGCCAGCGCATCCCGCGCGTCGGCCAGCTCTTTCGGCGTGCGTCCGATCACCGCCGCACCCAGCAAGGACGCGGACGCCTGCCCCAGTGCGCAGGCGCGCACCAGCAGGCCGACTTCGCTGACCCGGCCCTCCGCTAGGTTCACGTCCACCGTCACCCGGCTGCCGCAAATGGGCGAGCGCCGCTCGGCGGTGCCCATCGGGTCGGCAAGGCG
This sequence comes from Sphingomonas aracearum, assembly GCF_003345355.1. Classification (GTDB taxonomy): domain Bacteria; phylum Pseudomonadota; class Alphaproteobacteria; order Sphingomonadales; family Sphingomonadaceae; genus Sphingomonas; species Sphingomonas aracearum. Next base: position 22,322 of record NZ_QQNB01000002.1, read on the forward strand.
CTCATCGAAGGGGATCTCGCTCGCAAGCCTCAGGATCTCGCGGTTCTGGTACAGGGAAGCGTTCACCGCCGCGCCTCGCTGACGTTGGCCGCCGTCGCATCGCTGCTGGGCAGATCGGTTCGCGGGCCGAAGGCGGGCTGGCCCTTGCGCCGCCGGTCGATGAAGTCGGCCATGGAAGCGCTCGTCGCATTGAGCAACGGATAGGTTCGGGATTGGGTGAGCCATTCGGGGCGCCGGCTGGGGCCGCCGCGCATCGTGTCGGTCAGCATGACGACGACGAGAAACCCGAGCGTCGCAAGGATCAACCCCTTCAGCGCTCCAAAGCCCAGTCCGAGCGCGCGGTCCACCGGGCCAAGGATCGAGTCACGCGTGCGGCTGCCCAGGGCGTTTGCCACCATGCGACCGGCGAAATAGGTCACGCCGGAGATAAGCGCAAAGGCGAGCACCGCCGCACCCGTCACCGTGCCGACCGGCCCCGTGAGCCACAAAGCGAGCGGCGCATGGAACAGCTTCACCCCGAACACGATCGCTACCCAGGCGAACAGCGACAGCACTTCCGTCACGAACCCGCGCAACACGCCCATTACGGCTGCTCCGCCGACGACGAGAAGCACCAGGATGTCGAGTGCGGTCAGGCCCATTTGCGCTCACGTTCCAGCCGCCGTTCGTGCCGGCCGCGTAACAGGTGGGGTGGAAGGAGGCTATTCGCTACCCGCGCCCCAGCATATGGTCAACGAGGCCGCCAAGGTTCTTGAACCCGCTCAGCCGCAATCCGGTTTTCTCGGCCGTCAGCGCCATCGGCAGATACGCGCGCTCGAACCCGAGCTTGCCCGCTTCCTTCAGCCGCAGCGCCGCATGCGCCACCGGACGCACCTCACCCGACAAGGCGATTTCCCCGAACGCCACCGCGTCGGCCGGCACCGGCCGTTCCGACAAGGCCGAGATCAGGGCGGCGGCGACGGCAAGGTCCGCCGCCGGGTCCTGCACGCGGTACCCGCCGGCGATGTTGAGATAGACCTCGGCGCTGGAAAAGCTCAGCCCGCAGCGCGCCTCCAGAACGGCGAGGATCATCGCCAGCCGCCCGGAATCCCACCCCACGACCGCCCGGCGCGGCGTCGCGCCGCTCGCCAGCCGCACCACCAGCGCCTGGATCTCCACCAGCACCGGCCGCGTGCCTTCCAGCGCCGGAAACACCGTGGTGCCCGTCACCCCCTCGTCCCGCTGCGTCAGGAACAGCGCGGACGGGTTGGAGACCTCGGCCAGCCCCTCGCTCTGCATGGCGAAGACGCCGATTTCGTCCGTCCCGCCGAAGCGGTTCTTGATGGCACGCAGGATGCGGTATTGATGGCTGCGCTCGCCCTCGAAGCTGAGCACCGTGTCCACCATATGCTCCAGTACGCGCGGTCCCGCGATCGAGCCGTCCTTCGTCACGTGCCCGACCATGACCAGCGCGGTGCCGCGCTCCTTGGCGAAGCGGATCAGCTCCTGCGCGGAAGCCCGCACCTGGCTGACGGTGCCGGGCGCGCCCTCGATCAGGTCCGAATGCATGGTCTGGATCGAATCGATGATGAGCAAGGCGGGCGCTCGTCCCTGCCCCAGCGTGGTCAGCACGTCGCGCACCGACGTCGCCGAGGCAAGCTGCACCGGCGCGGTACCAAGCCCCAGTCGCCGCGCCCGCAATCGCACCTGATCCGCCGCCTCCTCACCGGAGACATAGGCGACGGGCAGACCTGCCAGCGCCATCTTCGCTGCCGCCTGCAACAGCAAGGTGGACTTGCCGATGCCCGGATCGCCACCGATCAGCGTCGCCGATCCCTCCACGAAGCCACCGCCGAGGGCCCGATCGAACTCCGCGATGCCGCTCGCCATCCGCTCGGGCAGCGCCACCTCGGCATCGAGGGCGACCAGCTGGAACGCGCGCCCCCCCGATTGAAGGTTGTGCTTCGCCTGAAAGGGAGTGACCACCGCCGGCGCTTCTTCGACCAGCGTGTTCCACTCGGCGCAGTCGGCGCATTGCCCCTGCCACCGGGTGGCGACGGAGCCGCATGCCTGACACACGTAACGCTTCTGGAGCTTGGCCATGCCGCCGGTGTAGCGCAGCGGGAACAGGAAGGGAACACCGGAGTGCGACGACGCCCCCGCCGATCGAGCGGCGGAGGCGTCGATCAGCCCTCGGCAGCGTGGATTATGCCAGCTTGAAGCCTTCCTTGTTCATCTGCTGGGTGAGCAGCTTGTTCTGCTCCGCGGTCAGCTTGGAGCGGAGCAGCGGGAAGAGCGCCTCTTCCTCCTCCTGCATGTGCTCCTCGATGTCGGCGCGGAACTTCGCCACCTTCACCAGGAACTCCGGCGAGTTGTTGGGCATGTTCTCCAGGTCATAGAGATACTGCTTCACATAGCCGTGCTCGCTGTTGAGCTCGTCCGCACCCGCGATCTCGCCGGCGTCGCGCAGCGCGGGGTACACCGCATTCTCTTCCTCGAGCGCATGCTTGGCGAGCGCGTGCTTCATCTGCGTCAGCAGCACGGAACGCTTGCTCGTCTCGCTGTCCTCGGTCGCCTGGAGGGCGTCGAACAGCTTCAGAACGGCCTTGTGCTCGGCGGCGAGCGCCTGATCCCATTCGCCCGCGAAATAGGTCGGCGCCTGCACCGCCACCTTGCGGCCCAGCATCGCCAGCACGCCCAGCGCCATGCCCGCACCGGCCGCACCGGCCACGACGGTGAAGTTGCTGAGGCCGCGATCGCCATTGGACGAGACGGGCTTGTCCTGCGTCCTGTCGGTGGTGGCGGACTTCGAGGTGGAACGGTTCGCGCCGGAACGGCTGCGCGTGCTGGTGGTGGCCATGGTCGATCTCCCGTGCAATACGCCGGCTAAACCCCCGCCCCCGGCGCACCGTTCCCGTTGCGAATCACTCGCGCGGCGGGATGTGCAGGCCGCGCTGCACCGCGGGACGCGCAAGTCCGCGCTGGAGCCAGTCGCCAAGCCGGGGAAACCGGTCCAGTCCGACGATGGCACCCGCATGGTAGCTGTGCTCCAGCGCGCGAACCCAGCCCAGCAGGGCGATGTCGGCGATCGAGAAGTCGTCCCCCGCAAACCACTCGCGCCCGTCCAGCGCACGTTCCATGACGCTCAGAAGCCGGCGCGTCTCGTCCAGAAAGCGCCCGTGCGGCCGGCGATCCTCCCAGTCTGCGCCGCCGCCCTGCTGGAAGAAGCCGAGCTGCCCGAACATCGGCCCCACCCCGCCGACCTGGAAGAAGACCCATTGCACCGCGCGCCAGCGCTCCGCCGCGGCGGCGGGCAGAAGGCGACCGGTCTTCTCGGCCAGGTAGAGGAGGATGGCGCCGCTTTCGAACAGCGCCAACGGCTCGCCGCCCGGGCCGTCGGGATCGAGGATCGCCGGAATCTTGCCGTTGGGGTTGAGCGACTCGAACGCCGCCGATTTCTGTTCGCCCGCCGAGATGTCGAGCCGATGCGCCTCGTAGGGAAGCCCGCATTCCTCCAGCGCGATCGAGACCTTCACCCCATTGGGCGTCGGCAATCCGTAATATTGCAGGCGATCCGGATGCCGCGGCGGCCAGCGCCCGGTGATCGGAAAGGCGGACAGGTCGGCAGGCATGGCGCTCTCCACTCGCGGCTCGCCTTCTGCTAGGCCAGGATGGCGGCGGATGCCAGCGCGGGTGGCATTTGGGCGCGGTGGCCGCTATGCGCGCCGCGATGCAGCCGACCGATCTTCGTGTGGCGCTCTTCAGCGGCAACTACAATTACGTTCGCGACGGCGCCAATCAGGCGTTGAACCTGCTCGTGGGCCACCTCCTGGCGCGCGGGGCGGCGGTGCGTGTCTACTCGCCGACAATCGCCAACCCTGCTTTTCCTCCCACCGGCGACCTGGTGGACGTGCCGGCGATCCCGATGCCGGGCGGGCGCGGCGAGTACAAGCTGGGCCGCGGGCTGCCGGCCAGGCCGCGCGCGGACCTGGAGGCATTTCGCCCCAATCTCGTCCATGTTTCCGCGCCCGAATTCCTCGGCCATGCCGCCGTCACCTGGGCGCGCCGCCACGGCGTGCGCTCGGTCGCCTCGGTCCACACGCGCTTCGAAACTTATTTTCGCTATTACGGCATCGGCTTTGTCGAGCCGCTTATCCAGAAGATCCAGACCCGGCTCTACAATCGTGTCGATCGCGTGCTGGTGCCCAGCCCCAGCATGGCGGAGCTGATCGCCGGCTGGGGCGTCACCACGCCGATCGGCATCTGGTCGCGCGGGATCGACCACGAGCGGTTCAACCCGGGCCGGCGCGACCTTGCATGGCGTCGCTCGCTCGGCATCGCCGACAACGAGATGGCCATCGGGTTCCTCGGCCGCCTGGTCATGGAGAAGGGGCTCGACATCTTCGCCGACGTGGTGACCCGCCTCCGCGAGCGCGGCGTCCCGCACAAGGTGCTGGTGGTGGGCGAAGGCCCCGCACGCGACTGGTTCGCGAGGCGCGTACCCGATGCGGTCTTCACCGGCTTTCAGGCAGGCGACGCGCTTGGCCGCGCTGTTGCCTCCATGGACGTGTTCTTCAACCCGTCCGTGACGGAAACCTTTGGCAACGTGACCACGGAGGCGATGGCGTCCGCCGTGCCGGTGGTCGCCGCCCGTGCCACCGGCGCGGTGGATCTGGTCCTCGAGGGCGAAACCGGGTTCCTCGTGCCGCCCCGCGACGTGAACGCCTATGCCGATGCGATCGGCCGCATCGTTGCCGACCCGGCGCTTCGCACCCGCATGGGCGAGGCAGGCCATGCCCGCGCCGCCGCCTATCGCTGGGAGCCGGCGAACGAGGCGGTGCTGGCGGCCTATCTGGAACTTCTGGGCGGCTAGGCCGCCTGCCAGTCGAACAACAGCGGCGCCTCGCGGAAGGCGAAGCGGTCCAGATGACGCGCAACCGCGCCCTTCAGCGCCTCCAGTTGCCCCTCGACGCTCGCATCGATGCGCACGTCCAGTACTTCCGCTGCCGCATCGAACGTGCACAGCCCATCCCCCGGCCAGTCGGCTCCGCGCGCGTCCCGCGGGAAGACGACGGTGCCATGCTCGGGGGTGAAGCTCACCTCAAGATTGTGCTCCCAGTGCTTGCAGAGCTGCTGAAGGTAGCGGCTGGCATGGGCAGTCGGCACGTTAGCCACGGCGCTGATGGTCATCGAAACAATCCTTATGGGAGCCGACCGGGAGGTAGCCGGGCCGGCTCGCGAACAGGTTGAAAGATCTGGTGCAGGCCAGTCGGCGGCAAGGGGTCAGAGCCGTTCGATCTTCTGCGCCGCCTCGTCGATCAGCGCCGCAATGGCATGTGCCTGCTCGTCGCTAATGTCCCCGGCGAACAGCCGGTTCTTCAGCACCTCACGCAGGTTGCCCATGGCGCGGCGCACCTGCGCGCGATCGCCCTGCTCCTGCTGGCGGCCGAGCGCCGCCAAACGCGCGATCAGCGCATCGACCTGCTCGCGGTTCTCCGCCAGGTGCTGGCGGCCCGCCTCCGTCACGCCGAAACGCTTCTTGGCGCCGTCCGATCGCTGCTCCTCGACAAGGCCCATCTCGTCCAGAAGCGTCAGCGTGGGATAGACCACGCCCGGGCTCGGCGCATAGGCCCCGCCGGTCAGCGCCTCGATCTCGCGGATCAGGTCGTAGCCGTGGCGGGGCGCGTCGCCGATCAGCTTCAGCAGAACCAGCCGCAATTCGCCGCCATCGAACATGCGCCGTGCCCGGCCACCCTCGCGACCGAAGCCGTCCGGTCCGCCGAAGCCGCGTCCTCCGGGCCCGCCGCGCATCCCCCAGGCCATTGCCATCATCGCGCGATCCATTCCGCCGCGCCCGCCACATCCGCCGCCCCGATGGCGGCCGTTCATTCCCTGAAACATCCCATGTCCTTCCGTATCCATGATGCAGCAAAGATATATCTTCTGGAGCATTCTTCAAGATATATCGCAGGCATTCTCTTCCGGGTGTTTGATGATGGTGGCGGCCGGCCCTACATGGCTGGGATGGCCGACCTCTTCGCCGCCTTCGATCCCCCGCCGCCATCCGCCGAGCCGGCCACGGACGCGCCGCTGGCCGACCGCCTGCGACCGCGCCGGCTGGAGGATGTCGTCGGGCAGGAGCACCTCACCGGCCCCGAAGGCGCGATCGGCCGGATGGTCGCGGCGGGCCGGCTTTCCTCCATGATCCTGTGGGGACCGCCCGGCACGGGAAAGACCACCATCGCGCGGCTGCTCGCCGATGCAGTCGGCTTGCGCTTTCAGGCGATCTCGGCGGTCTTTTCCGGTGTTGCCGATCTGAAGAAGGCGTTCGCCGAGGCCCGCGACCATGCCCGGCTCGGCTCGCGCACCCTGTTGTTCGTGGACGAAATCCACCGCTTCAACCGCGCACAGCAGGACGGCTTCCTGCCCTATGTCGAAGACGGCACCGTCACCCTGGTCGGCGCGACCACCGAAAACCCCTCGTTCGAGCTCAACGCCGCGGTGCTCAGCCGGGCGCAGGTGCTGATCCTGCATCGGCTCGGCCCCGAGGCGCTGGGCAAGCTCCTCGATCGCGCGGAGGGAGTGGAAGGCCGCCCTCTCCCGCTGACCCCCGAGGCGCGCGACGCCATGATCGCCAGTGCCGATGGCGACGGACGTTTCCTGCTCAACCAGGCCGAGACGCTGTTCGCGGTCGATCTGCCGAAGGCGCTCGATCCCGCCGGCCTGTCCGGCTTTCTTCAACGCCGCGTGGCCGTCTACGACAAGGATCGCGAGGGCCATTACAATCTTATCAGCGCGCTGCACAAATCGATCCGCGGGTCCGATCCGCAGGCTGCGCTCTACTATCTCGCCCGCATGCTCACGGCCGGCGAGGAGCCGCTCTACGTCCTGCGCCGCCTGACCCGCGCGGCCGTCGAGGATATCGGCCTCGCCGATCCGCAGGCGCTGGTGCAGTGCATCGCCGCGAAGGACACCTACGACTTCCTCGGCAGCCCGGAGGGCGAACTCGCCATCGCGCAGGCCTGTCTCTATCTCGCCACGGCTCCGAAATCGAACGCCGCCTACAAGGCGCAAAAGGCCGCCTGGCGCACGGCAAAGGAGACGGGGTCGCTGATGCCGCCCGCCAATATCCTCAATGCGCCCACCAAGCTGATGCGCGACATCGGTTACGGCGCGAACTACGCCTACGATCACGACACGGAGGAAGGCTTTTCCGGCGCGAACTACTGGCCCGAGGACCTGCCGCCGCAGACCTTCTACGAACCGACGGGCCGCGGGTTCGAGAAGCGCCTTGCCGAACGCCTGTCCTACTGGGACGAGTTGAGGAAGCGGGGTTGAGGCTGGACAGCTGGGAAGCGGTGGTCGCGCACGCGCTGACGCTGCCCGGGACGGAACTCGGCACCTGTTATCGAGAACCGGCGGTGCGGGTCGTCACCAACGGCCGCTTCTTCCTGAAGGTCGGCCATGAACCGGAAGCGATCGCCCGCTCGCGCGATCACGTTTCCGGGTTGAAGCCGCCACGAAAGCGTTGACCTCGTTCGATCATTTCGTCGCAATCGACTGGTCCGGCGCGATCGGTCCGGTGCAGCGCGGCATCGCCGTCGCGATCTGCGAAAGGGACGGAGCGCCGCGGCTCCTCGACCGGTCCTGGTCGCGGGTGGCGGTGCTCGACTGGCTCGCCACCGAACTGCCGCCACACACGCTTGTCGGTCTCGATCTCGGGCTTTCCCTGCCCTTTGCGGACAAAGGCGCCTTCTTCCCGGGCTGGGAGGAAAGCCCGGCGGACGCGCGCGCACTCTGGGCGCTGGTCGACCGGCTCTGCAGGGACGACCCGCATCTCGCCGCCACCAGCTTCGTCGATCACCCACAGGCCGCCCGCCACTTCCGCCGCCATGGCGGGCGCACCGGCGACCTGTTCGGCGCAGGCCGCGGCCGCCTCCGCGTCACGGAAGAGCATCAGCGGGCGGCAGGCCTGAACCCGTACAGCAACCTCAATCTCGTCGGCGCCGCGCAGGTCGGCAAGTCGAGCCTCACCGGCATGCGTGTTCTTCATCGCCTGGCCGGCGCGCTGCCGATCTGGCCGTTCGATCGGCCGGGGACCGGCTCGTTGATCGTGGAGATCTACACTACCATCGCGGCGGTCGCCGCCGGGCGCCCGAAGAACCGGGCCAAGATGCGCACGGTGGAGGAACTGAACGCCGCGCTCGCCGTGCTCGGGAGCCCGCTCGTGCCGGGTCACGGGGCGATCGACGATCACCGCAGCGATGCCCTGCTCGGCGCCGCATGGTTGCGCATCGCGGCGGGCGACGCCCGCTTGTGGCAGCCCCCGGCCCTCACCGCCGATCTTCGTCGCACGGAGGGCTGGACGTTCGGCATCCCCTGACGCAAAGGAGCGCTCGGGCCGGCTTAGCACAGCGGTAGTGCAGCGGTTTTGTAAACCGAAGGTCGGGGGTTCGATCCCCTCAGCCGGCACCATCTCCCCACTGGTGCGTTCCGCCTGCGCAATGATCCGCCGCAACACCATCAAGGTCGCCAGTTACAACATCCACAAGGGCATCGGCCTCGATCGCCGGCGCGATCCGGCCCGCGTGCTGGAGGTGTTGCGGGAGATCGACGCCGATGTCGTGGCGCTGCAGGAGGCGGACCGCCGCTTCGGCGCGCGGGTCAGCGTCATTCCGCCGCACCTGCTGGAAGAGCATAGCCCCTATGCCGCCGCGCCGCTGGGTCATCGCGTTTCCAGTATGGGGTGGCATGGCAACGTCCTGCTTCACCGCCGCGAGGACTCGCTGCTCGACTGTGCCGCGCTGCACCTTCCGGCGCTGGAGCCGCGGGGCGCGGTGATGGCGGACGTGCGCGTTGGCGGCATGCCGCTGCGCGCGGTCGGCATGCATCTCGACCTGTCGGGCCTGTGGCGCCGGCGCCAGGCCGCGGCGATCCTTGGCCACCTCGAGACCGCCGGACAGCCCCTGCCGACGGTGATGATGGGTGACCTGAACGAATGGGGCAATGCGGGCTGCCTGCGCGACTTCGCCCGCGGCTTCGCCTTTGCGCCCACCGCAGCGAGCTTCCACGTCCGCCACGCTGTCGGCAAGCTCGACCGCATCATGGTGTCGCCGGAACTGCGCGTGGTGGACTGCGGCGTCCATGCCAGCGCCACCGCGCGCAAGGCCAGCGACCATTTCCCGATCTGGGCCGTGCTGGAGCCTGCCTAGGCGATGCGCGAAAAGGAGCTACGCCTCGCACTGGTCTGCTATGGCGGGATCAGCCTTGCCGTCTACATGCACGGCATCTCCAAGGAGATCTGGCGCATGGCCCGCGCGAGCCGCGCCTTTCACGACGGGGAGGAGCCGGAACTCGGCAGCCAGGGCGTCTACCGCCAGCTGCTGACCGAGATCGAGGAGGTCACCGGCACCCGGATGCGCGTGCTGGTGGACATCATTTCGGGCGCAAGCGCCGGGGCGCTCAACGGCATCTTTCTCGCGCAGGCGATCGCCACCGGGCAGAGCCTGGAGCCGCTTACCGATCTGTGGCTCGATTCGGCGGACGTCACCGCGCTGATCGATCCCGGCCAGGCGCCGCAGTCGCGCTTCACCAAGGCCTGGGCGTTGCCGCTTGCCTGTCTGGCCGCCAATCGCAGCGGCGACCGGATCGACGAAACGGTGGAGCCCGCCGCGCGCGACGAAGTGCGCGCCAAGCTGTCCCATTTCGTCCGCTCGCGATGGTTTGAGCCGCCGTTCGGGGGCGAGCTGTTCACCAACATGATCCTGGATGCGCTGGACGCGATGGCGGCCGGACCGCGCGGACCGCGCCTGCTGCCGGACGGACAGCCGCTGGACCTCTCCGTCACCGTCACCGATTTCCGCGGCCATCCGGAGCGGCTCAGCCTCAACTCCCCCGCGGAAGTGGTGGAAACCGAGCATCGCCTGGTTATCGACTTCACCGATGGCGGGGCGCCACGTGAAACACTGGCGCACACCGCCGAGCTCGCCTTCGCCGCGCGGGCGACTTCGAGCTTTCCAGGCGCCTTTCCGCCGTTCCGCGTAACCGAGCTCGACCAGGTTCTCGCCGCCCGTGGCACGCATTGGCCGGGGCGCGCCGATTTCCTGGCGCGCGCGCTGCCCCGGCATGCGGCGGTGAACGGAGCCGAGCAGGCGGTGCTGATCGACGGGTCGGTTCTGGCCAACGCGCCGTTCCGCCCGGCCATCGAGGCGCTCCGCGAGCGGCCCGCGCGTCGGCAGATCGATCGCCGCTTCGTGTTCATCGATCCCTCGCCCGGCATCAAGCTGGGCGTCCGTGCCATCGCCAGCGAACAGCCCGGCTTCTTCCAGACGATCATCGGCGCCGTGTCCGAGCTGCCGCGCCAGCAGCCGATCCGCGACAATCTGGAGGCCATCGCCGAGCGCTCGCACCGGATCGACCGGATGCGCGCGGTGATCCGCAGCCTCCGGCCCCAGGTGGAGGCGCAGATCGAGGGTTTGTTCGGCTATACCCTCTTCCTCGATCGCCCCACGGCAACCCGGCTTGGCCATTGGCGCGCCCGGGCCCATGCCGCCGCAGCGCGCAATGCCGGCTATGCCTATGCCGCCTATGTCCACCTGAAGCTGGCATCGGTGATCGACTCCGTGGCGGACCTTCTGGATCGTGTCGGGGACGAGCCGGGACCGGCGCCCACCGCCCGGCTCCGTCGCCTTGTCGCCGACGCGGCGCCGTCCGGTGACACCGGAGCGGCGACCGCGGATTTCCTGCGCGACTTCGATCTGGGTTTTCGCATCCGCCGGCTTCGCCTGCTCAGCCGCCGCATCTCCGAGCTGGAGGTGGATGAGGACGAGACCGGCCTCGCCGCCATGCGCGAGGCGGTGTACGAATCGCTGGGAAACTATCTGGAGGCGGGCCGCTCCGAGCCGCATGCGGGCCTGCGCCGCGCCGTGCGCTCGCTGCGCAGCGATGCCGCCCCGCTTCTTGCCCGCCTGGCCGCCCAGCTGGACCTCAGGCGCCTCGACCTGGAAACCGACGCGCGGCTGGCGGCGGCGTTCACCGGCGCCCGGCGCGAGATCCTGCGGCCGCTTCTCCTCACCTATCTCGGCTTTCCGTTCTTCGATGCGGCCACGCTGCCGCTGCTTCAGGGCGAGGGTCTGGACGAGTTCGATCCGGTGAAGGTGGACCGCATCTCGCCCGACGACGCCACCTCCATCCGCGGCGGCGGGGCGGAGGCGACGCTCAAGGGCATCCAGTTCAACTCGTTCGGCGCCTTTTTCAGCCGCGCCTATCGCGAGAACGACTATCTGTGGGGCCGCCTGCACGGTGCGGAAAGGCTGATCGACATTCTCCTTTCCTCGCTGCCGCCCGGCGCGCGGCTGAAGCCGGGACGGCTGGCCGCGGCGAAGCGCGCCGCATTCCGAGCCATCCTCGACGAGGAAGAACCGAAGCTCACCGCCATTCCCGGCCTGGTGGAATCGTTACGCAAGGAGATCGGTTGAGCCGCGGCGGGCTGGCAATCGCGGCGGGACGCGGCTAGCGTTGCGCCATGCAGTTCCTGAAGATCCTGTTCTGGTGCCTGCTCACCTTTCTCGCCGCGCTGTTCACCTATGGCAACTGGACCACGGTGCCGATCCGGCTGTGGGGCGGGCTGATCGCCGAGATCAACCTGCCGCTGCTGCTGTTCCTCCTGTTCCTGTGCGGCTTTCTGCCGATGTGGCTGTACCACCACACGGTGCGGTGGCGGCTGCGCCAGCGGCTGGCGAGCGCGCAGCGCGCCGTGAACGACTTGCGGCTGGTACCGCCGCCACCTCCTGTGATGGCGAACGAGCCGATCCCGGCGCCAGCGCCTGCCCCGTCCGCCGCGCCTGACGTTCCCCCGGAGCCCGCCTGATGAACCGCGTCTTCGTCGCGCTCGACACGCCCAAGCTGGCCACCGCAAAGGAACTCGCCCGCCGCGTCCGCCATCATGTCGGCGGAATCAAGCTGGGTCTCGAATTCTTCCTCGCCAACGGCCGGCACGGCGTTCACGAGATGGCCGAGATCGGGTTGCCGATCTTTCTCGACCTGAAGCTGCACGACATCCCCAACACGGTGGCCAAGGCGATCCAGGCGCTTGGCGATCTCGAGCCGGCCATTCTCACCGTCCATGCCGCAGGCGGTCGCGCCATGCTGGAGGACGCGAAAGCGGCCGCGCCGGCGGGCACGAAGGTCGTCGCGGTGACCATGCTCACCAGCCTCGATGCGCAGGACATGGCGAGCATCGGCCTTGCGCCCGATCCGCATGCGCAGGTGATGCGGATGACCGAGCTTGCCCAGGCAGCCGGGATCGACGGCATCGTCTGCTCCGGCGCGGAAGTGGCCGCCGCGCACACGCTGTGGCCGCGCGGCTTCTTCGTCGTTCCCGGCGTCCGCCCGGCGAACGGCGCCGTGGGCGATCAGAAGCGGGTAGTGACGCCGCGCACCGCGCTGGATGCAGGCGCATCCATTCTCGTTATCGGCCGCCCGATCACGAGCGCTGAAGACCCGGACATGGCGGCGCGCGAGATCGGGGCCACGCTGTAGCCCATGGCGCTGATCCGCCCGTTCGTGCCCGCGCGCGATTTCGCGCTGTCCCGCGGCTTCTACGAGGCGCTGGGTTTTTCCTGCACCTACGCGGCCGACGATCTGGCCATCTACGACCTCGAGGGCGCCGGTCTGCTGCTGCAGAACTATTATGAGCGCAGCTGGGCCGAAAACACCATGTTTCAGCTGTTCGTCCACGATCTGGACGAATGGTGGCAGCGCACCGCAGACCTCCCGCAGCGTTTTGGCGTGCAGCCGCCCGCCGCTCCCGTGCTGAAGCCCTGGGGCCTGCGCGTCGGCATGCTGTGGGATCCGGCCGGCGTCCTCTGGCATGTTTCCGAAGCCGCTTGAGTTTCCCGCGCCGAGCGCCGATCTGCCGCCAATGACCACCGCCAAGATCTGCGGCCTTTCCACCGACGAAGCGCTCGACGCGGCGATTGCCGGTCGGGCCAGCCATGTCGGCTTTGTCTTCTTTGCGGCCTCGCCGCGCAACGTGACCTTCGACCGGGCGGGCGCCCTTGCCGCGCGGGTTCCCGATGGCATCGGCCGCGTGGGCGTGTTCGTCGATCCGGCGGACGACCTCGTGCTTCAGGCCGCCCGTGACGGTCGGCTCGATGTGCTGCAGCTGCACAAGACCGCGCCTGCGCGCGTCGTGCATCTGCGTCGCCTCACCGGGCTGGAAACCTGGGCTGCGGTGGCGGTGAAGACCCGTGCCGATCTCGACGCCGCACGCATGTTCGTCGGCGCGACCGACCGGCTGCTTTACGACGCCAAGACGCCGGAGGGTGCCGCCCTGCCCGGGGGCATGGGCCTGCGTTTCGACTGGACGCTCCTCGACGGCTTCTCCCATCCGTTGCCTTGGGCGCTGTCCGGCGGGCTGGACGCAGCCAATGTCGCCGAAGCAATCCGACGTACCGGTGCCTCGCTGGTAGATGTGTCCTCCGGCGTGGAAAGCGCGCCGGGAGCCAAGGACGCAGGGAGGATAGCCTCCTTCCTGCGCGCGGTTGCCGACGCCTGACATACGGGGCTTGGACTTGGCTCCGCTCCGGCCTAAACGCGCCGGATGAACGCCCCAAATTCCTTTCGCACACAACCGGATGACCGCGGGCATTTCGGTGCATTCGGCGGCCGCTATGTTGCCGAAACGCTGATGCCGCTGATCCTCGATCTCGAACGCGAATATCGCGCCGCCCGCGCCGATCCGTCGTTCCAGGCCGAGTTCGACGACCTGATGAAGAACTATGTCGGCCGCCCCTCGCCGCTCTACTTCGCCGAGCGGCTGACGGCGGAGCTGCGCCAGGGCGCGGAGCCCGGCAAGGGAGCGAAGGTCTATTTCAAGCGCGAGGAGCTGAACCACACCGGCGCGCACAAGATCAACAACTGCATCGGCCAGATCCTGCTCGCGAGGCGGATGGGCAAGACGCGGATCATCGCGGAGACGGGTGCGGGCCAGCACGGCGTCGCCACCGCCACCGTCGCCGCGCGCTTCGGCCTGCCCTGCACCATCTTCATGGGCGCCAAGGATGTCGAGCGGCAGAAGCCCAACGTCTTTCGCATGAAGCTGCTCGGCGCGGAGGTGCACCCCGTCACCTCGGGCGCGGAGACGCTGAAGGACGCGATGAACGAGGCGATGCGCGACTGGGTCGCCAACGTGCACGACACCTTCTACATCATCGGCACCGCCGCCGGCCCGCATCCCTATCCCGAGCTCGTCCGCGACTTTCAGAGCGTGATCGGCACCGAGGCGCGCGCGCAGATGCTGGAGGCGGAGGGGCGCCTGCCCGACATGCTGATCGCCGCAGTCGGCGGCGGGTCCAACGCCATCGGCCTCTTCCACCCTTTCCTCGACGATGCCGACGTCCAGATGATCGGCGTCGAGGCGGCCGGCCATGGCGTCGACACCGGCAAGCACGCGGCGAGCCTCACCGGCGGCGCGTCCGGCATCCTGCACGGCAACAAGACCTACCTGTTGCAGGACGAGGACGGCCAGATCACCGAGGCGCACTCGATCTCCGCCGGGCTCGACTATCCGGGCATCGGCCCGGAGCATAGCTGGCTGCACGAGATCGGTCGCGTGAAGTATCTGCCGATCACCGACGATCAGGCGCTCGACGCCTTCCAGCAATGCTGCCGGCTGGAGGGCATCATCCCCGCCCTCGAAAGCGCCCACGCGCTTGCCGCGCTGCCCGAGGTCGTCCGCTCGATGCGCGACGATCAGATCGTGCTCGTCAACGTCTCCGGCCGCGGTGACAAGGACATCTTCACGGTGGCCGAGGCGCTGGGAGTGGAGATGTGAGGGCGCTTTTCTTCACTCGTCATCCCGGACCTGTTCCGGGAGCCACCGATCCGCAAGCGCCGCAGCCCTTTGGTGCGCGGCAGGGTGGATCCCGGAAAAGGTCCGGCAGGACGGAGGAGCGCGCCGCATGACGCGCCTTTCCCCCGCCTTCGCCCGCGCGGCAGCGGAGCACCGCGCCGCGCTCGTCACCTTCGTCACCGCGGGCGACGGCCCCACCTCGGCCATCCTCGACGCGCTCGTCGAAGGGGGCGCGGACGTGATCGAGCTCGGCCTGCCGTTCACCGATCCGATGGCGGACGGCCCCGCGATCCAGCGCGCCAACCTGCGCAGCCTCGGCGCCGGCACGCGCACCGCGGACATCCTGAAGATCGCTGCCGACTTCCGCCAGCGCCACCCGGACGTGCCGCTCGTCCTGATGGGCTACGCGAACACCATGACGCGCCCCGATCCGTGCACCTTCGCCGGCCGCGCGGCCGAAGCGGGCGTGGACGGCCTCATCTGCGTCGACATCCCGCCCGAACAGGCCGACGAGCTTCAGCATTGCCGCGCCGCGGGGCTCGACGTGATCCGCCTCGCCACCCCCACCACCGACGCCGCGCGCCTGCCCGCGGTGCTGGAGGGCGCATCCGGGTTCCTCTACTACGTCTCCGTCGCCGGCATCACCGGCCTGCAACAGGCAGCCCAAGCCTCGATCGAGGACGCCGTCACCCGGCTCAAGGCCGCCACCGACCTGCCCGTCGCCGTGGGCTTCGGCGTGCGCACCCCCGAACAGGCCGCCGCCATCGGCCGGGTTGCGGACGGCGTGGTCGTCGGCTCGGCGATCGTCGAGCTGGTCGAGAAGCATGGCCCCGATGCGCCGCAGCCGGTGCGCGCCTATATCGAAAGTCTCGCCTCGGCCCTGGCCGGGGCACGCAAGGAAATCGCCGCATGAGCTGGCTCAGCAACGTCCGCAACGCGCTCTCGTCCTTTGTTCCGGCCTCCCGCGAGACGCCGGACAACCTCTGGCACAAGTGCAAGGGCTGCGGGCAGATGACGTTCCACAAGGAGCTGGAGGAGAACCTCCACGTTTGTCCGCACTGCGACCATCACGATCGCATCGGTGCGGCGCTGCGCTTCGACTACGTGTTCGACGGCGCGTACACGATGCTGCCGACCCCTAGGGTGGCGGAGGATCCGCTGAAGTTCCGGGACCAGAAGCCCTATCCCGCCCGGCTCAAGGCCGCCCGCGCCGCCACGGAGGAGCAGGACGCGCTACTGAACGCGGTGGGTACGATCGGCGCGCACAAGGCGGTCGTCGGCGTGCAGGACTTCGCCTTCATGGGCGGATCGATGGGCCTTGCCGTGGGTGAGGCGTTCGTCCGCGGCGTGGAGGCGGCGATCGCCGAGCACGCGCCGTACATCATCTTCACCGCAGCGGGCGGCGCGCGCATGCAGGAGGGCATTCTCAGCCTGATGCAGATGCCGCGCGCCACCGTCGCCATCCAGATGCTGCACGATGCGGGGCTGCCCTATATCGTCGTGCTCACCGATCCCACCACCGGCGGTGTCACCGCCAGCTATGCCATGCTGGGTGACGTGCAGATCGCCGAGCCGGGCGCGCTGATCGGCTTCGCGGGCCAGCGGGTGATCGAATCGACGATCCGGGAAAAGCTACCGGAAGGCTTCCAGCGCGCCGAATATCTGCTCGCCCATGGCATGCTCGACATGGTGACCCATCGCCGGGACCTGCCCGCCACGCTGGCGCAGGTGATCGACTTCCTCACCGTGGCGAAGGCGGCCTGAGCAAGCGAAGGCACTGCCCCAGCGGAGCCGCGAGCATCCCATGCCCGATCATGCCAGCTCCAGCCATCCCGCCGTCCAGGCGCAGCTCGACCGGTTGTGGCGCCTCTCGCCCGGCGCCGACGTGCTGGGGCTGGAGAGGATCACGCGGCTGCTGGCGCGGCTGGGCGATCCGCACCTTTCGCTGCCGCCGGTGTTCCATGTCGCGGGCACGAACGGCAAGGGTTCGACCTGCGCCTTTCTTCGCGCCGCGATCGAGGCTTCCGGACATGACGTCCATGTCTTCACCTCGCCGCACCTCGTCCGCTTCAACGAGCGTATCCGCATTGCCGGCCGGCTGATCGAGGACGAACAGCTCGCGCCGCTCCTGTCGGAAGTGCTGGATGCGGCAGGGAGCGGAGATGGAGCGATCGGCGCCAGCTTCTTCGAGGTGACCACGGCGGCGGCCTTTCTCGCCTTTGCCCGCACGCCGGCAGCGGCGACGATCGTGGAGGTCGGGCTCGGCGGCCGGCTGGACGCCACCAACGTCCTTTCCGCGCCGGCGGTCACGGGTATCGCCTCGCTCGGCATCGACCACCAGTCGTTTCTCGGCGCCACCCTGCGCGAGATCGCCGGCGAGAAGGCGGGCATCGCCAAGCGCGGACGCCCCCTCGTCACCATGGCCTACCCGGCCGAAATCGCCGAGCATGTCGGCTCCCTCGCGCAGCAAGCGGGTGCCCCCGTCCATGCGCTGGGCAGGCACTGGTGGTACGAGACGGCCGGAGAGACGCTTCGCTATCGCGATCCCGGCTTCTCCGTCGTGCTGCCCGCGCCGCGCCTCGTGGGACCGCACCAGTCTGGCAACCTCGCGCTGGCGATTGCCATGCTCCGGCACCAGGGCGCCATCGACGTGCCCGAGGCGGCAATGCGCGCGGCCGGCGACTGGGCGCAATGGCCGGCGCGCTTTCAACATCTCTCGCCGGGCCCTCTCCATGGGCTCCTCCGGCCCGGCACCGACCTGTGGCTGGACGGCGGGCACAATGAGGATGCGGCCCGGGCGATTGCCGCGGCGATCCGCGCGCGACTGCCGGGGCGGGTCTCGCTTGTGCTCGGCATGCTCGCCAACAAGCCGGCCGAGCCCTTCCTCGCCGCGCTTGCCCCGCTGGTCGACCAGGTGGTGGCGGTGCCGATCCCGGGACATGACCATCACGCCCCCGAGCGCCTCGCGGGGATCGCCGCCGAGCTCCGCCTTCCCGCGCGCGCCGCCGTCGATCTCCCGGGAGCACTCGCGGTACTTGGCGGAGCGGAGCGGGTTCTCATCGCCGGCTCGCTCTACCTTGCCGGCGAAGCGTTGAGGCTGAACGACGAACTGCCGGTCTGACGTCGTTTATTGAGATTGACTATCAATAGCGCGGCGGTGAAGATGTCCTCAACGACATCGGAGTCCCGCATGACCGACGCGCCCGCTACGACGACCCTGCTCCCCAATCCCCTGCCGCTGGATGCCAATGCCCGCATCGCCCTGTTCGCGTTCCGCCGGATGGGCGCGCATGGGCTGGCCGACGCGCATGCGGCGCAGATGATGTTCACGGCGTTCGGTGCGCAGTTCCGCCGGCCGCTGCTGCTCATGCGCGCCCTGATGGCGGACATCGCGGCCAATGCGGCCTGCTCCATCGCCATCGCGCCCTGCTGCTGCCCGCGAGCAACCGCGTCGGAAACGGCGTTCCTCACGATCCTCGCTCGGGCGGAAACCGCGCCGGAGACCGCCCGGCTCCTGCTCGCCGATCTGCTTGGGCACCGCCGCATCGACGGCGCGCTGGCCAGCGCCACCGCGGTCGCCGCCGCCTTTGCCGACGCGGGCCGCCCCATCGGCGCGTAGCGGCTAGCGTTCGCTTCCGGTCGGGACGCCCGCCGTTCCGATCGATTCCTCGACCAGCCCGCGGCGGCCCATCCACCAGAACAGCACCACGCCGGGCAGCGCCACCAGCACCGTGATCCAGTAGAACCCGACCCAGCCGAGCGCGTCCACCAGATCGCCCGCCACCGCCACGTTAAGCAGGCGGCCGACCACGCTCGCCGCCGAGGAGATCAGCGCATATTGCGCCGCCGTGAAGCGCAGGTCGCACAGGGCCGAGAAATAGGCGACCACCGTCACCCCGCCGATCCCGCTGGCGATGTTCTCGAACCCGATCGCGCCGGCCAGCCCCGCGTTGCTGTGTCCTGCCGCCGCCAGCAGGGCGAAGCTGGCGTTGGAAACCGCCATCAGCACCAGGCTCAACAGCACCGACCGGCGCAGGCCGAGCCGGGCGTACAGCACCCCGCCCAGAAACACGCCGACCCAGAACGCCCAGAAGCCGACCCCGACATCGTACAAGGCGATCTCGTCATTGGAGAAGCCCAGATCGTCCAGCAGCAGCCGTAGCACCAGCTGGCCCAACGTATCGCCGATCTTGTGGATCAGCACGAAGGCCAGCACCAGCCAGGCGCCGTGCCGCCGAAAGAACTCGGTGAACGGGCCGATGATGGAGGCGCCGATCTCGGAAAGGCCACGCCGGCCGACCGGCTCGCGGTGGCGCTCCGGCTCGCCCATCAGCAGCGCCACCGCCATGGCCGGCAGCACGAACACGAGGCAGGCAAGATAAGCGGACGACCAGCCCACGCGCGCCGCGAGGACCAGCGCGAGGCTCCCCGCCAGCACGGACCCGATCCGCCAGCCATATTGCGTCATGCCGGACCCGACGCCCATCTGATAGGGCTTCAGGATCTCGATGCGATAGGCGTCGATGACGATGTCGTAGGTCGCCCCCGCCAGTCCGACGAGGAGGGCGGCGGTGATCGTCGCGCCCAGCTGCGTGCCCGGGTCCACCCGTGCGAGATTGGCCACCGCCGCCATGGCGAGCAGGCCGGCGAACAGCATCCACGTCACCCGCTGGCCCAGTCGCGCGCTGCCCGGCAGGTGCACGCCGTCCACCACCCAGGCCCAGAGCGGCTTCAGGTTGTAGACCAGGAACGCCAGGGTGAAGGCGGTCACCGTCTTCTTGTCGATGCCGCTCTGCGCCAGCCGCGTCGTCAGGGTCGCGCCGATCAGCGTGAAACACAGGCCCGAGGAGATGCCGAGAAAGAACGAGGCGAGCGGCGCACGCTCGAAATAGGGACGCACACCGTCCGTCCATGTCCTGCTTGCCGCAACCAACTCCGCCATCCTCTCAAGTGTTCGAACGGCAGGCGTTAGCGCAAGCGCCGCGCGGGGGACAGGCGGCGCGGCATTTCGTCCGATGCGTTCGGCCGGGCCGGCCTTTTCAGCCGCCGCGATCCGCCACCTGCTGGAACAGGGTGAAGCCTGCCGGCACCCGCCGCGCCCGCTTTCCCGCCAGGGCATCGCCGATGGCATCGATCGCCCCCAGCAGCTCGCGCTGGGTATAGGGCTTGGTCAGGCAGCCGGCGGCAACCTCCCGGCCCCCGTCCGGGCAGGCGCCGGTGACGAACAGCGCCGCGATGCCGCGCGCCTTTGCCGCCCGCGCCACGTCCAGCCCGCTGCCATCGGCAAGCCCGATATCCACCAGCACCAGATCCACCGCCACGCCATCGGCCAGCACCGCCACCGCATCGGCGACCCGGTCCACTGTCGCCACGATCTCGAAGCCTTCGTCCCGCAGGAAGTGTTCGTTGTCGAAGGCGACCAGCGGCTCGTCCTCCACGATCAGCAACCGCTCGATCTGTCGCTTCTTCCTGCCGAACATGCCCTGCCCCGTCCAACACTGCACGGCGTGCCATTCCACATGGCGCCGAAAAAACCGCCGATCGTTACGCGCGAGACACCAACGCGCCGAGCTGCGATCGGGTGCGCAAAATTTTTGTCGCACCCCGGCGTGTTGATGTAGAGGCCCGATCGTGGCCAAAAACGAACCTCCCCGCGACGAACAGCGGATCGCCAAACTGCTCGCGCGCGCCGGCGTCGCCTCCCGGCGGGAGATCGAGCGGATGATCGCCGAGGGGCGCGTGGCGCTCCACGGCAATTTGGTGGAAACCCCGGCCACGCTGCTTCCCTCGCTTGCCGGCGTCACCGTGGACGGCAATCCCGTGGCGGAGCCCGAGGCGGCACGCCTTTTTCTCTATCACAAGCCGGTGGGCCTGCTCGTCACGGAGCGCGACCCGGGCGGGCGGCCGACCATCTACGATCGGCTGCCAAGCGGCCGGCCCCGCCTGCTTCCGGTCGGCCGGCTCGATCTCAACACGGAAGGCCTGCTCCTCCTCACCACCGATGGCGAACTGAAGCGCCAGCTGGAGCTGCCGGCCACCGGCGTGGAGCGTGCCTATCGTGCGCGCGCCTATGGCCCGGTGACGCAGGCGCAGCTCGAAGACCTGATCCATGGCGTCGAGATCGACGGCATCCGCTACGGCTCGATCGACGCCAATCTGGAGCGCCGGACCGGCACCAATGTGTGGATCGAAGTGGTCCTCAAGGAGGGCAAGAACCGCGAAGTGCGCCGGGTGCTGGAGCATCTCGGCCTCAAGGTGAGCCGCCTTCTGCGCACGCGCTACGGCCCGTTCGTGCTCGGCGACCTGCCGGTCGGCGCGGTGGCCGAAGTGCGCCCCCACGACGTGGACAGTTTCCGCAAGAACCCCACCCGGCTCGACCTGCCGCAACCGGCGCGCCGCGCGTCCCCGTCGATCCGTGCGGAGGCTCCGGCGGAGAGCGAGCCGGTGCGCCGGCCCGCACCCCGGCCGCAGCGTTTCGCCGCGCCCGTCTCGCCCAAGGCGCCTTCCCAGGGATCGGCCGCTGCCGGAAGGCAACCGGCGAGAGGCGACCGCGCAACCGACCGGCCGTCCCGAACCGCGGCCGGCGAACGGCCGGCCCGCGCGGCCGCCAGCCGACCCGTCGGTGCGGATGCTCCCTCCGGCAAGCCCAATGGCAGAAAGGCCAAGGGCCCGCGCACGCGCGCTGATGGCACGGTCGCGGTGCGCGAAGGCTCCGCGCGGGAGAAGCGCGCCCGCACCTTCCGCGATGCGGGCGAGCCGCGCACCGTCCGCCCCACCGGCGCCAAGCCCAAGCGGCCGCCGCGGCGTCCGAAATGAGGATCATCGCCGGCCAGTGGCGCGGCCGTCCCTTGCTCGCGCCCAGGGGCGACGCGACCCGGCCGACTGCCGACCGGACCCGCGAAGCGCTGTTCTCCATGCTCGCCAGCCGGCTCGGCAGCTTCGAGGGACTGGCGGTGGTCGATCTCTTCGCCGGGTCCGGCGCTCTGGGCCTTGAGGCATTGTCGCGCGGTGCGGCGACCTGCCTGTTCGTCGAACAGGACAAGGCGGCGCTTGACGCGCTGCGCACGAACGTCGCCAAGCTGGGCGCCAGTGGCGCGGATGTGCGCGCCGGCTCGGTTCTCGCCCTGCCCCCTGCGCGCGCGCCACTCGATCTGCTGATGATGGACCCGCCTTATCGCACCGGCGCGGGCCTGGTCGCGCTGGACAAGCTCGCCCGGCTCGGCTGGACGGGTTCTGGCACCTGGATCAGCCTGGAAACCGCCAAGGAGGAACCGGTCACCCCGGCCGGCTTCGTCGTTGATGGCGAACGCGTCCATGGCAAGGCGAAGCTCACGCTGCTGCGGCCTGCCTGATCGGGATCAAGCAAGCGAACCGGACGCCGGGTCAGGCGTTGTTCAGCGACCATGTTCTAGGAACGTTCGCATGCGAAAGATACTCACCGCGGCCGCGCTGGCGGCCCTCACGCTGTCCTCGCCGGTGCTCGCCAAGGACAAGCTTTCTCCCGACGCCGAACTCGCCAAGCTGCTGCAGGGCCGTGTGGCGGGCAAGCCGGTCAACTGCATCAACCCGACCAATGCCTGGTCCACCCGCATCGTGGAGGGCAAGGCGATCGTCTATCAGGTCGGCGGAACCCTGTACGTGAACCAGCCGCGCTCGGGCGCCGAGAACCTGAGCGACGACGATATCCTCGTCACGCGCATCTACGGCAGCCAGCTGTGCAGCATCGATTCGATCCGCCTGGTTGATCGCTATTCCGGCTTCCCGCGCAACTTCGTCATCCTCGACAAGTTCGTGCCCTACGCCAAGCCGAAGGCCGGTCGCACCAGCTGATGCCCGGCGTCACACCTCTAGCGCGACCGTTGCGGGGCTCTCCTCGCTGCGCAGCATCAGCAGCGCGACGAGGCTGAGGGCCGCCGCCGCGCTGCCGTACAGGCCGACAAGGGTCAGTCCGCCGCGCATGGCCAGGCCTTGCGCGACGAGCGGGGTCAGCCCGCCGCCCAGCACGCCCGCGACGTTGAAGGCCATGGAGGCGCCGGTATAGCGCACCCGCGGCGGGAACAGGCCGGGAAGCCAGGCGGCGAGCGGCCCATAAACCAGCCCCATCAGGAACAGCGCCGCGGCGAGATAGGCGAACACCAGCGCAGGCGACCCACTGCCCATGAGCGGCTCCATGACGAAGCCGATGCCGATCACCCCGACACAGCCGGCGCCCAGTACCCGGCGCTCGTCCCACCGCGCATCCGCCGCCCAGGCCGCCACGACGATGCCCGCTGCCATGAACAGGATGGCGCCAAGCTGGATCTGCAGCATCGTCGTCATTGAAAGCCCAAGGGTCTTGGTGCCGTAGCCCAGCGCAAAGGCGGTTGCGACATAGTAGAGCGCGAAACAGGCGATCGCGCCCACCGTGCCGCCAGCCAACGCCCGCCCATGATGCCGCACCAGTTCGGCAAAGGGCACGGCAGGCGGCGGAGCCTCCGCCAGCGCGGCTGCGAACTCGGGCGTCTCGGTCAGCTTCAGGCGGATATAGAGGCCCACGATCACCAGCAGCGCCGACAGTGCAAACGGCAGCCGCCATCCCCAGTCATGGAACTGCGCCGGACTGAGCGCCCCGCCCAGCACCAGGAACAGGCCGTTGGCCGCGATGAACCCTGCCGGCGCGCCCAGCTGCGGCGCCATGCCGTATCGCGCGCGCCAGCCCGGCGGGGCATGCTCCACCGCCAGCAGCGCCGCCCCGCCCCATTCGCCGCCCAGCCCGAACCCCTGTCCGAAACGCAGGAGGCACAGGAGGACCGGTGCCCAGATCCCCGCCTGTGCATAGCCCGGCAGCACCGCGATCAGCACGGTGGACAGCCCCATCGTCAGCAAGCTCGCCACCAGTGTCGACTTGCGCCCGATCCGGTCCCCGAAATGCCCGAAAAAGGCCGCGCCGATCGGCCGGGCAAAGAACGCCACCGCCAGGGTAGCGAAGGCGGCGAGCTGCTGCGTGCCCGGCGCCGAGCGCGGGAAGAACAGCTCCCCCAGCACCAGCGCCGCCGCCGTGGAGTAGATGTAGAAATCGTAGAACTCGATCGTGGTGCCCATGAAGCTGGCGAGCAGCACGCGTCGCGGGGAGTTGCCGGTCATACCGGGAAGCTCGCTGCCGGGAGCGGCTGCGTCAAGACAATGGCGGCTGCTGCCGACCCGCCCTCCGGAGAAACCCGACGCCTCATGCCTGATACCTGCGCCCCAAGACACGGACGCCATCCGCCAGGAACATTTCACAGGCGCAACATGCCGGCAATGCCGCTCCGCCAATAAGTCGCCACCGGCCACGCCCAATTCTCCCGGCGATGCTGCCGGTCCTTGCCGGATGCCCCCCTGCGCATCCGGCACCCCGAACTCACGGGAGCGGCCGTTCGGCGGTCGCTCCCGGCCTTTTGCCCGCTCAGCCCGGATAGCGCTCAAAGGCCGGCAGGTCCGCGATCCGTTCCACCCAGCCCAGCCGCTCCGCCACCTGGATCTGCGCGCCGGGCGCGTGCTCCTCGGGCGAGTCCAGCGTTGCGCTCTGGATATCGACCAGCCCCGGCAGCACCGCTTCGTTGCGATAGAACAGGCCGGTGCCGCAGGTGCCGCAGAACTGCCGGAACACGCCCGGCGAGGATTCGAAGGTGGTCGGCGTGCCCGTGATGCTCACGCCCTGTTCGGGAAAGGCCAGCCAGGCGACCATCGGCGCGCCCGCGCTCGCCCGACAGTCGCCGCAATGGCAGACCGCATGATGCTCCGGTGCGTCTGCCGCTTCGTACCGGACCGCCCCGCAGCGGCACCCTCCATTGATCGCCATCGCTCTTCTCCCGTTGCCCGTTTGTTCTCACAGCGGCCGCGGAAAGTCAAGCCCGAAGGTTGCTCTGCGGCGCGTCGTTCCCTACCTGTTCGGCGGTGAACGACCTTTCTCCGCCTGCCGCCGAACCCGCCTATCTGCGCTCGCTCAACGCGCCCCAGCGCGACGCCGTGCTCACCACCGACGGCCCCGTGCTGGTTCTCGCCGGCGCCGGCACCGGAAAGACCGCGGCGCTCACCGCCAGGCTCGCGCATCTCCTGTGGACCCGCAAGGCCTACCCGTCCGAGATCCTGTCGGTCACCTTCACCAACAAGGCCGCGCGCGAGATGCGTGAGCGCGTGGGCCGGCTGGTCGGCGATGCGGTGGAAGGCATGCCGTGGCTCGGCACCTTTCACGCGATCGGGGCGAAGATGCTGCGGCGCCATGCCGAGCTGGTCGGACTTCAATCCAATTTCACCATCCTCGACACCGACGATCAGCTGCGCCTGCTGAAGCAGCTCATCCAGGCGGCCGATCTCGACGAAAAACGCTGGCCGGCGCGAAGCCTGGCGGGGCTGATCGATGGCTGGAAGAACAAGGGCCTGACCCCCGCCGACCTCGATGCCGGCGAGTCGGAGCTTTACGCCAACGGCCGTGGCCAGCAGCTATATGCCGCCTATCAGGATCGGCTGCGCGCGCTGAACGCCTGCGACTTCGGCGATCTGTTGCTGCACATGCTGACCATCCTGAAGCGCGAGCGCGACGTGCTGGCCCAGTATCAGCAGCGCTTCCGCTACATCATGGTGGACGAGTATCAGGACACCAACAGCGTCCAGTATCTCTGGCTCCGCCTCCTGGCGCAGGAGCGCAAGAACATCTGCTGCGTCGGCGACGACGACCAGTCGATCTACTCCTGGCGCGGCGCTCAGGTGGAGAACATCCTGAAGTTCGAACGCGATTTCCCCGGCGCGAAGGTCATCCGGCTGGAACAGAACTACCGCTCCACCCCGCATATCCTTGGCGCGGCCTCCGGCGTGATCGCCAACAATTCGGGCCGCCTCGGCAAGGAATTGTGGACCGAGCTCGACGCGGGCGAGAAGGTGAAGGTGCTCGGCGTCTGGGACGGGCCGGAGGAGGCCCGCCGGGTCGGCGACGAGATCGAGGCGTGCCAGCGCGCGGGCAAGTCGCTGGACGAAATCGCCATCCTCGTCCGGGCACAGCACCAGACGCGCGAGTTCGAAGACCGCTTCATCGCGATCGGCCTCGCCTACCGCATCGTCGGGGGCTTTCGCTTCTACGAGCGGCAGGAGATCCGCGACGCCCTCGCCTATCTGCGCGTGGTCGCGCAGCCCGCGGACGACCTCGCTTTCGAGCGCATCGTCAACACGCCGAAGCGCGGTCTGGGCGACAAGGCGCTGGCCAAGGTCCACCAGCTCGCCCGGCGCGAGGGCATCCCGCTTGCCACGGCCGCCGCCCGCATCCTCGACACCGACGAGCTCACGCCCCAGGCACGCCGGGCGCTTGGCAGCCTGGTCGGCGACATGGCCCGCTGGCGCAGCATGGCGGGCGAGCTGCAGCATCCGGATCTCACCCGCCAGGTGCTGGACGAAAGCGGCTACACTGCCATGTGGCAGGCCGAAAAGTCGGCGGAAGCCGCAGGCCGGCTCGAGAACCTGAACGAACTCGTCCGGGCCATGGAGGAATACGAGTCGCTCGGCGCCTTTCTCGAACATGTCAGCCTCGTCATGGACAACGAGAATGCGGCGGACGAGCCCAAGGTCACCATCATGACCATCCATGCCGCCAAGGGACTGGAATTCGACACCGTGTTCCTGGCGGGATGGGAGGAAGGCCTCTTCCCGTCGCAGCGGGCGCTGGACGAAGGCGGGCTCGCCAGCCTCGAGGAAGAGCGCAGGCTCGCTTATGTCGCGATCACGCGCGCCCGCCGCCGCGCGGTGATCCTCCATGCGGCCAACCGGCGCATCTACGGGCAATGGACGTCGTCCATCCCTTCGCGCTTCGTGGCGGAGCTGCCCGGCCATCATGTGGAAACGGAGACGACCATGAGCGGCGGCGAGTCGCTGTGGCGGGCGAACTGGTCGGAACGCGCCGATCCCTTTGCCGATGTCGGCCGCGGCACCGGTCGAGGGCCGGGCTGGCAACGCGCGGCCGGCACGCTGGGCGCTACCTCCACGGGCACCCGGCCCGGGGGTGAATGGACCAGCCGCACCTTCACCCGCGAGCCGCAGCGTGTGGTTGAATCCCGCGCGTCCGCCGTCAGCATCGGCAACAAGGGCCGCGGCGATCTCAGCGTCGGGCAGCGCGTGTTCCACCAGAAGTTCGGGTACGGCGACATCGCGCAGATCGAGGGCAACAAGCTGGAGATCGATTTCGAGCAGGCCGGCCGCAAGCGCGTGATGGACAGCTTCGTCACCGCAGCCTGACGGCGCGATCCTGCCTCCTTTTCTCGGTTTCGTGCATTCTGGCGAGAGGAGGCCGACATGTCCGAGACAGCGCAGAAGACGGATCCCGAACTCTGGGAAAAGGTGAAGCACGAGATCACCGCCGGCGCCAAGGGCGGCAAGCGCGGGCAATGGTCTGCGCGCAAGGCGCAAATGGCCGTTGCGGAATATCAGAAGCGCGGCGGCGGCTATGTCGGCGGCAAGGACGAGGACAACTCGCTGCACCAGTGGACGGAGGAGGATTGGGGAACGAAGTCGGGCGAGGAGAGCGGCAAGACGGGCGAGCGCTACCTCCCCAAACAGGCCCGGGAGGCGCTGAGCGACGCGGAATACCGCCGGACCACGGCCAAGAAGCGAGCCGACACGAAGAAGGGCAAACAGCACTCCGCCCAGCCGCATGACGTGGCCCAGAAGACCGCGCCCTTTCGCGATCACCGCACGCGCGCCGAGCTCTATCAGGCGGCGATCAAGCGGGACATTCCCGGCCGTTCCAGGATGAACAAGGAACAGCTTCTCGCCGCGCTACACTGATCGGCGACGCGGCCAGGCACCGCCTGCCCACAATGCCCACCAGACGATCGCCGGCTGCAGCAGCAGGCGGGGACCATGGTACCAGATCGGAAGTCCGGTGCCGGTCCCGAGGTCGCGGATCGCATGCTGCACATTGGCGGGGAACACGCACACGGCATAGGCGGCGAGGCCCCACGCCGCCGCCACGCGCCAGCGACGCGTCGCCAGGCCGACCACGCCCGCCAGCTCGCACAGTCCCGTCACCAGCACGACCAGATGCGGGGTCGGCACCCAGTGCGGCATGATCGACACCATCGCCGGCGCGACGAGGAGATGGGCGATCCCGGCAATCGCGTAAAAGCCCATCAACAGCCAGCGAGCGATCCGCCGACCGCGCGTTTCCCTCACCGCGAAGGCCATGCGGCGACGATGTTAGGCCTCTGCGAAGGTCGCCCCGATCTCTTGCTCCGGGAAAACGTCAGCCTTCGATCGCCATCAGCGTGACGCCGGAATACCGCTCGGCATCCGCCTCGAACAGCGGGCTGCGCTGGAAGGCGCGCGGCGTGAGCCGGACGGCCGACAACCCCGCCAGCTTGAACGTGGCGATCTTCGGCTCGCGCGGCGGCTTGCCCTCGCGCGCGATCGGCTCCGCGTCCATGAACAGTTCGTCATGCTTGGTGTACAGGATGTGCGGCGCCAGCGTCATCTCCACCCGATTGTAGGTGGCGGAAAGGCACATCTTGCGGACGATCGCTTCGAAGATGATCGGCGTGCAGGCGGGTGCCGCCGGGGCCGCCGCCACGGCGGGGCGCTTCAGGGTCAGAGTTCCGGACATAAGGGCACCATACCCTCTCTCGCTGCGATGCAGCAAGAACCTTTGGGCTTTCCGTCTGTTCCCCGCTGGGCCTACAAACATCGCCATGCCGCATTCTCTCCCGTCCGAACCGGTCCGCCAGCCTCGACTTGGGCGAGCGTCGTTCGGCGCCCGGCCCGGCGGCGAGGGTTCCTGCGCATGAGCGATGGATTGCCGCTGCCTCGCCGTTACCCCGCGATCGCCGCGATCTCGGCGGGTTCCGCCCTGGTCATCATCGACGGCGGCATCGCCAACGTCGCCCTGCCCACCATCGCGCGGGATCTTCACGCAACCAGTTCGGAAGTGGTGGCGATCGTCACCGTCTACCAGCTTTTCCTGGTCATGCTCCTCCTGCCCTTTTCAGGACTGGGAGAGCGCATCGGCCTGAAGCGGATGTATCAGCTCGGCCAGCTGGTCTTCACCGTTTCCACGCTGCTGTGCTTCTTCGCCCATTCGCTCGCCTTCCTGCTGATCGTGCGCGCCTGCCAGGCAGTGGGCGCGGCCGCGGCGCTCAGCGTGTCCTCGGCGCTGCTGCGCCAGATCTATCCGGCAAAGCAGCTCGGCCGCGGGCTGGGTATCAACTCCGTTGTGGTGGCAAGCTCCGCGGCGGCGGCGCCGACCTTGGGCGGGCTGGTGCTGGCGGTCGCGCCCTGGCCCTGGGTGTTCGCCAGCGCCGTGCCCTTTGCGGTGATAAGCCTTCTCCTCGGCCGCGCTCTTCCGGCGCCGCAACCGCGAGAGCAGCCCTTCGACGTGCTGGGCGCGGCGATGTGCGCGGCGATGTTCGGGCTCATCATCGGCGGCGCGGAAACGGGCGTTCATGGCAGCAGCCCCGTTGTCTCCGCCGCGATCGTCCTCGCCGGCATCGCGCTGGGCGTCGCCTTTGTGCGCCGGGAGCTGGTCGACCCCGCGCCGATCCTGCCGGTGGACCTGCTTGGCCGGCCCGTGCTGGCGCTGTCCGTCATCGGCGCCTTTACCGCCTTTATCGCCTCGCAGACGCTGCTCGTGTCCACCCCCTTCCGGCTCACGCACGAGTTCGGCTGGACAGCCACGGCGGTGGGCGCCGCCATCGCGCCCTGGCCGCTGACGAACATGCTGGTGGCGCCGCTCTCCGGCTTCCTTTCCGACCGGATTCCCGCCGGGTTGCTCGGCGGCATCGGCATGGCCATCTCCATCACCGCGCTGACCCTGCTCGCCACCCTTCCGCCGGACGCGGGCTACTGGGACGTGGCGTGGCGGATGGCGCTCTGCGGATCGGGCTTCGGGACATTCCTGCCCCCCAATGCGCGGCTCATCATCGGCTCTGCTCCACGAGAGCGCGCGGCGGCGGCGGGCGGTCTCGTCGCGACGGTGCGCCTGGTGGGCCAGACCACCGGCGCGACCCTCGTCGCCGTCCTCCTGGCGCTGGGCCTCGGCGCGGGCGCTACGCCGCCGCTGGTCGCCGCCGGGATGGCGCTGATCGCCGGATTGTGCAGCCTTGCACGGCTGCGCCCGTCCATCCGCAACCCCGCGCCTGCAGAAGTGCAGGATGAGGTGCCGACCCTCAAACAGTCGCGATAGGCGGCGGAACGGGGCGCGGGTGCACCCGTTGAATGATCTGCATCAAAGCGGAGAAACGCCATGCCCTACATCAAGACGCGCGACGGTACGGACCTGTACGTGAAGGATTGGGGCGAGGGCCGTCCCGTGGTCCTGATCCACGGCTGGCCGCTGTCCTCCGACAGCTGGGACAAGCAGGCCATGGCGCTGGCGAATGCCGGCTTCCGCGCGATTGCCTATGACCGGCGCGGCTTCGGGCGGTCCGGTCAGCCCTGGTCCGGCTACGACTATGACACGCTCGCCGACGATCTGGCGGACGTGTTGCGCGAAACCGGCGCGACCTCCGATGCGACGCTCGTCGGCTTCTCCATGGGCGGCGGCGAGGTTGCCCGCTACATGAGCCGGCACAACGGCCAGGGCGTGATCGGTGCCGGCCTCATCTCGTCGGTCGTACCCTACATGCTGAAGACCGACGACAATCCCGATGGCGTGCCCGAAGCCAAGCTGCAGGAGATCGCCGCCGGCATCCAGAAGGATCGCCACGGCTTCTTCCCCAGCTTCTTCAAGGACTTCTTCGGCGTCGGCATGCTCTCCGCTCCGGTCACGTCCGATACCATCGACTGGGCGGTACAGGTGGCCAACATGGCCGGGCTGAAGCCGATCCTGGCCTGCGCGCAGAGCTTCGGCCATACAGACTTCCGCGGCGATCTGGCCGCCTTCCGCGTCCCGACGCTGGTGGTCCATGGCACGTCGGACAACACCGTGCCGATCGACCCGACCGGCCGCGCGGCGGCAAAGGGCATCGCGCAGTCGCAGCTTGTGGAATATGACGGCGCGCCGCACGGCCTGACGGTGACCGAAAGCGACCGGTTCACGCGAGACCTGCTGACCTTCCTTGGCGCGGCCCCCGGCGGCGTGTCGAGCGAACAGGAGGCTGCGCTGCTCCAGCCCTGATGGTCGCATCGCCCCGGAGCGACGTTCCGGGACGACCCTTCCTAGTTGCGGGGCACGATGATCTCGTCCGGGTGGACCACGTTGAGGTCCTTGCGGGTCAGCTCGTCCACCATGTCGGGATCGGCATGCTTGGGATCGAGCAGCGCCACCCGGTTCTCCAGAATGGCCTGGCGCTTCTTCAGGGCCGCAAGCTCTGCCTCACGCCGGGCGAGCTGGCGCTGGATGTCGCCATAAGCGAGCGCGCCGTTCGGTCCGAACACGGCATAGCCGCCGAACACGGCGACAACGATCAACATCAGCGCCGGCGGACCCGCGCGGCGAAGGAGGACGGAGACTTTGCCGGGGCGTTTGGCCATGTGGCCATTTTGCCCGCCCCGGCCAAAGCTAGCAAGCCTGATCAGCGCTTGAGAATGCTGCGCCCGGCATAGACGGCCGCGTCCGCCAGCTCTTCCTCGATGCGGATGAGCTGGTTGTACTTGGCCAGCCGGTCCGAACGCGCCAGGCTGCCCGTCTTGATCTGCCCGCAATTTGTGGCAACCGCCAGGTCCGCGATCGTCGCGTCCTCGGTTTCGCCCGACCGGTGCGACATGACGGCGGTATACCCCGCCCGCTGCGCCATCGACACCGCCTCCAGCGTCTCCGACAGGGTGCCGATCTGGTTGACCTTCACCAGCAGCGAGTTGGCCAGGCCGTCGGCGATGCCCTGGCGCAGGCGCTTCGGATTGGTGACGAACAGGTCGTCGCCGACCAGCTGCACCTTGTCGCCGACCAGGTCGGTCAGGATCTTCCAGCCCTCGAAATCGTCCTCGCTCATCCCGTCCTCGATCGACAGGATCGGATAGCGGCGGGTGAGGTCGGCGAGGTACTCGGCCATCTCCCCGCTCGACAGGACCTTGCCCTCGCCGCTGATATGATACTGGCCGTCGCGGAAGAACTCGGTCGCGGCGCAGTCCAGCGCCAGCATGACGTCGTCGCCCGGCTTGTACCCGGCCTGCTCCACCGAACGCATGATGAAATCCAGCGCGTCGCTGGTCGAGGCGATGTTGGGAGCGAAGCCGCCCTCGTCGCCCACCGCCGTCGCCAGCCCCTGGTCGTGCAGGTTCTTCTTCAGCGTGTGGAAGATCTCCGCGCCGCACCGCACCGCCTCGGCCAGCGTCGCGGCGCCGACCGGCATGACCATGAATTCCTGGAAGTCGATCGGATTGTCGGCATGCTCGCCGCCGTTGATGATGTTCATCATCGGCACCGGCAGCACATGCGCCGCCACGCCGCCGACATAGCGATAGAGCGGCAGCCCGCGCGCATCCGCCGCCGCCTTCGCCGCCGCCAGGCTCACGCCCAGGATCGCGTTGGCGCCCAGTCGACCCTTGTTCTCCGTGCCGTCCAGCGCGATCATCGCGGCGTCCAGCTCTGCCTGGTCTTCCGCCTCCAGGCCGAGGATCGCGTCGGCAATCTCCTCGTTCACGGCGTTGACCGCCTTCAGCACGCCCTTGCCGAGGAACACGCTCTTGTCGCCGTCGCGCAGCTCCACCGCCTCGTGCGCGCCGGTCGACGCGCCGGACGGAACCGCGGCGCGGCCGAAGCTGCCATCCTCCAGCATCATGTCCACTTCCACGGTCGGATTGCCCCGGCTGTCGAGGATCTGGCGGGCATGCACGTCGATGATTGCGGTCACGAAACGATCCTCTATCCTGTGGATGCGGCAGAGCGCAGGCGAGCCTCTAGCCAGTAAGCCGCAACGGGGCAAATCAGGCCGGGCGGATGGAACGTTACGCTTGCAGGCCGGTTGAACCGGGCGACCATCGGAACGAAGGGCATTGAACATGGCCGATACGAACAACAGCGGAAACGAAACCCCGCCGACCGGCACCGAATTCTCTCCTGCCGCGCCGCTCGACACCATGGAAGTCGAGTTCGACAGCGCCGCCGGCGGCCCGCAGGCGAACAAGTCGGAAGAAACCGGCAGCACGGCAGGCGGCACGACGGCGGGCACCGCCAAGCAGGCCTTTTCCGATGCCTCGCAGAAGCTCACCGCCTTCACCGGCGACAAGGCCCGCGCCTATGCCGAGGACGGCAAGGCGAAGGCCGGCTCGCTGCTCGACGATTTCGCCAGGCTGCTCCAGGATGCCGCGGGCAATGTCGACGGCAAGCTGGGCGAGCAATATGGCAACTACGCCCGCTCGGCGGCCAGCACCGTGTCGGACTTCTCCGGCAAGGTGAAGAACAAGGATCTGGACGAACTCGTCGCCGAGGCCCGCGGCTTCGTCGAGAAAAGCCCGGCCGTTGCGATCGGCACTGCCGCGGCGCTCGGCTTCGTGCTGATGCGCGTGGTCAAGGCGGGGATCGATGCCAACAAGACCGATGCCTGAAGCCAGCATGCGCCCGGCGGAGGAAGAGAGCATCGGCACGCTTGTCCTGCGCCTGCGGGACGATGCGGTTGAATATGGCCGGGCGCAGATCGGCGTCTACAAGGCGGAGGTCTCTTCCCGCTCCGCTCCGGCGAAATCCGGAGCGATCTTCGGCGTGGCCGCGCTCGTGCTGGCCCTGTCGGCGCTGGTTGCGCTGTTGGTGGGCCTGATCTTCACGCTTGCGACCTTGATCGGGCCAGGCGGCGCCACCGCGGTCGTGGTGATCGTCACCCTGGCAATCGCCGGCCTGCTCGGATGGCTGGCCGCCCGGAAGTTCGCCGTGGCGTTTGGAGGCGGGCAATGAGCGCCCCGGAAGTGAAGGCAGCGCAGGCGCGGGCCGATCTGGCAAAGGCGCGGATGCAGCAGACCCTGGCCGAACTCCAGGAGCGGGCACGCCCGGCCAACGTGGCCGAGGACGTCAAGGAAGCGGCCGTGCGTAACAAGGTGCCGCTGGCCGGCGCCGCCGGAGCCCTGACCCTGTTCATGGCGCGGAAGCCGCTCGCTCGCGCATTGCGGCGGATCACTCGCCGCTCCCCCGATCAGCAGAAATAAGGAAACCAACCATGGCGGACACGCAGAACACAGCAGCCAAGCCGAAGGGCGCAAGCCAGGCAGACGCGGCTTCCAAGAAGGACACGCTCGGCAGGGCGGTCACCGACGCACGGGAGCAGGCGAGCCTGGCGGCCCGGCGGACGGTGGAGGCGATCGAGGCCAATCCGCTGCCGGCCGTTGTCGGCGGCCTTGCCGTTGGCGTGATCGCCGGCGCCCTGCTCCCGCGCGCACAGCAGGAAAGGCAATTGCTCGCGCCGGTCGGGCGCAAGCTTGCCTCCACGACCAAGGACGCGGTTGCAGCCGCGAAGGACAGCGGCCGCGCCGAACTCGGTGCCTTAGGGCTTACCCGCGACAGCGCCAGCCAGCATGGCAGCCAGGTGGCGCAGAACGTGCTCCGCGCGGTGATCGCGGCAAGCACCGCAGCGCTCGCCGCCAGCAAGGCAGCCAATCCGCCCGCCGAGGGTTCCAAAGGCTGACCGTCGCCGCTAGGGAGGGGGAGAACCCCCTCCCCAGCGGAAACCGATATGAGCAAGCTGCATCTCGTCTTTGGCGGTCGCGTGAAGGACCCGCGCACCCTCGACTTCGCCGACCCTTCGAACCTCGAGATCGTCGGCGTCTTCCCCGATTATGCCAGCGCCGAGCGCGCCTGGCGCGCGGCCGCGCAGCGCACGGTGGACGATGCGGAGATGAAGTTCGTGGTGGTGCACCTGCACCGGCTGCTCGAGCCGAACCTGCTGACCTCTCCGGAAGTCCAGGCCTAACCGGGCTCGGTCGATCGGCTCGCGGCGCGGGCCGATCGGAACCGCGTGTGCACGGGCTATCGCAGGGCCGCTACGCCTTGCGATACCGCCACAGGAGCAGCGGCCGGGCAAGCGCCACGCCCGCGATCAGGCCGCCGAGCGGCTCGACGAGCCCGACCGACAGCGCCCCCGCACCCGAAAGCAGCACGAACGGCAGCTGAAACGCGGTCCAGATCGCTGCGACGGCCGCAATCTGGTGCAATCGCGGACGACCCGGCATCACCGGCACCGCCCGCGGCAGGCCATACAGCATGAGATAGCCGCCGATCATCGCGAGGATCGCGGACTCGCAACCGATGGTCGGCACAAGCGATCCCGGCGTCAGCAACAACCGCGCCAGTGCGCCACCATATGCTCCCGCCACGAACAGCGCGAGCATGCCGGCGCCGCCCAGCGCCTTCTCCAGATACCGGCCGACGATCAGCAGAAACACAAGGTTGAGCGCGGTGCCCAGCACGCCGACGCTCAGGAACTGCGACACGAGCGGCGACAGCGCCGCGCGCACCGGCGTCTCCTGCAGGGCTCCACCAAGGATGTCGGCCGGCAGGAACGCGAAATAGCCCGCCCAGCCTGCCGCGCCGGTCGGCAGGATCAGCAGAAGCGCGACGAACAACGCGAACGCAACAAGTGCATCCGTCACCCGCCCGCGAGGAAGATGGAACCCGTTCAGATGAACTCGATCTTGGACACGAGATAATAGCGGTCGCCAGCCGGCACCGACACTTCCACCTCGTCGTCGATCGACCGGCCGATCAGCGCGCGGCCGATCGGCGAATTGTAGGAGATGCGGCCGGTCTTGGCGTCCGCCTCCGTCTGGCCGACGATCTGGTAACGAACCGGCTTGTCGTCCTCGTCCAGCAGGGTCACCGTCGCGCCGAACACGATCTTGTCGCCCGACAGGTCCTTGGGATCGATCACCTGCGCGCGGGACAGCTTGTCCTCGATGTCCGCGATCGACGCCTCGATCTGGCCTTGGCGCTCCTTGGCCGCATGATATTCGGCGTTCTCCGAAAGATCGCCATGCGCGCGCGCTTCCTCGATCGCATCCACCACCTGCGGACGCTCTTCCTTCAGGCGACGCAGGTCCGCGGTCAGCTTGTCATAGCCTTCCTGCAGCATCGGCATCTTTTCGACGGTCGCCATTCCCTGTCCTTCGCTCGTCTGAAAACTTCCCCCTAGCCCGTCCCCGAAGGGCCGCGCCCGCACTTACATCAGCATGTCCGGAGATCAGTTGTGCGAGCGCGAATAGTAGGACTGGAGCGGGCGCACTTCAAGCCGCCGCGTTGCAAGGGCGGCAATCGCCTCCGCCGCCTGCACGGAGGCAGGTGCCGTCGTGAAGTACGGGATCTTCAACGACAGCGCCGTGGCGCGGATCGGCTGCGAGTCCTTCAGGCTCTGCCACCCTTCCGTGGTGTTGAAGATCAGCTGCACATCGCCATCCTTGATCCGGTCGACGATGTGCGGACGGCCTTGCGCAATCTTGTTGATGCGCTCCACCTGCACCCCGTTTGCCGTCAGGAAGTCCGCGGTGCCGCCCGTCGCGACGATGGCAAAGCCCTGTTCCGCCAGCAGTCGGGCCGCCGGGAGGATCGCCATCTTGTCCCCGTCCTTCACGCTGATGAAGACGGTGCCGCTCGC
This sequence comes from Sphingomonas aracearum, assembly GCF_003345355.1. Taxonomy (GTDB): domain Bacteria; phylum Pseudomonadota; class Alphaproteobacteria; order Sphingomonadales; family Sphingomonadaceae; genus Sphingomonas; species Sphingomonas aracearum. The sequence continues at coordinate 58,664 of NZ_QQNB01000002.1, forward strand.
CGGCAGGACGGTGCCGGCGCCGAGCTGCGACTTGGCGAAGGCCAGGGTGAAATCGGGATCGATCCCCATCACCTCGCCCGTGCTCTTCATCTCCGGCGACAGCACCGGGTCGACGCCGGGGAAGCGATTGAAGGGGAACACCGCTTCCTTCACCGCCGAATAGCCGATGTCGCGATCAATGGCCGGAAGGTTGGCGAGCTTTTCGCCGGCCATTACCCGCGCCGCGATCTTGGCAATGGGCGCGCCGATCGCCTTGGCGACGAACGGCACGGTGCGGCTGGCGCGCGGGTTGACCTCGATGAGGTAGACCAGGCCGTCCTTCACCGCGAACTGGATGTTCATCAGGCCGACGACCTTCAGCGCCTTGGCCAGGGCGACGGTCTGCCGTTCGATCTCGGCGATCACGTCCCGTGGCAGGTTGTAGGGCGGGATCGAGCAGGCGCTGTCGCCGGAATGGACGCCCGCCTCCTCGATATGCTGGAGCACGCCTGCGACCACCACGTCCGTGCCGTCGCAGATCGCGTCCACGTCGACCTCTATCGCGTCGCGCAGATACTGGTCGATCAGCACCGGCGAGTCGCCGGACACCTGCACTGCGGTCTGGATATATTCCTCAAGCTGCGTACGCCCGTCGACGATCTCCATCGCCCGCCCGCCGAGCACGTAGCTCGGCCGCATCAGCACGGGATAGCCGATCCGCTCGGCGGCGGCGATCGCCTCCTCGCGGCTGCGCGCAAGGCCGTTGGCCGGCTGCTTCAGGCCAAGCTTGTTGACCAGCGCCGCGAACCGCTCGCGATCCTCGGCCAGGTCGATCGCATCGGGCGAGGTACCGAGGATCGGGATGCCCGCCTCCTCCAGCGCCTTGGCGAGGTTGAGCGGGGTCTGTCCGCCGAACTGCACGATGACGCCGACGAGCTCGCCCTCGCTCGCCTCGACATGCAGGATCTCCAGCACGTCCTCGGCCGTCAGCGGCTCGAAATAGAGGCGGTCGGAGGTGTCATAGTCGGTGCTCACCGTTTCCGGATTGCAGTTGACCATGATCGTCTCGAAGCCCGCGTCGCCCAACGCGAAACAGGCGTGGCAGCAGCAGTAATCGAATTCGATCCCCTGCCCGATGCGGTTCGGACCGCCGCCCAGGATCACGACCTTGCGCGCGCTTGTCGGCTGGCTCTCGTTCTCCGGCTCGCCGAAGGTCGGCGCTTCGTAGGTCGAGTACATGTAGGGCGTCTTCGCGTCGAACTCCGCCGCGCAAGTGTCGATCCGCTTGAACACCGGCCGCACACCCAGCCGATGCCGCAGCGCGCGCACCTCACCTTCGGTCACCCCGCCGGTCATCGCCACGACGGCATCGTGAATCAGGCCAGAGCCGCGCGCGATGCCGCGCTGCATGCCCCGCAGGTTCGCCGATTGCAGCGCCAGCCAGGCGAGACGCTTGTCGCTGAAGCCCATCGACTTGAGGCGGCGCATCCCCGCTGCCTCGATCGGCAGCCCCTCGCGGCAGACTTCTTCCTCGGCCGCGACGATCTCGGCGATCCGCTCCAGGAACCATGGATCGTATTTGGCGATCGCATGCACCTCCGCGACGGTGAAGCCCTCGCGCAGCGCCTGCGCCGCGACCAGCAGCCGGTCCGGCGTCGCTCGCGACAGCGCCGCCTCGATCTCCGCGCGCGGTGCGCCGGCGAGGTGATCGACGCGGTTGAAGCCGGAGAGCCCCGTTTCCAGCCCGCGCAGCGCCTTTTGCAGGCTCTCATGGATATTGCGGCCGATCGCCATGACCTCGCCGACCGACTTCATCGCGGTGGACAGGATCGGCTCGGCGCCCTTGAACTTCTCGAAGGCGAAGCGCGGAATCTTGGTGACGACGTAGTCAATCGTCGGCTCGAAGCTCGCCGGCGTCGCGCCGGTGATGTCGTTGGTGATCTCGTCCAGCGTATAGCCCACCGCCAGCTTCGCCGCGACCTTGGCGATCGGGAAGCCGGTCGCCTTGGAGGCGAGCGCGGAGGAGCGCGACACGCGCGGGTTCATCTCGATGACGATGAGGCGGCCGTCCTTCGGATTGACCGCGAACTGCACATTGGAGCCGCCCGTCTCCACGCCGATCTCGCGCAGCACCGCGATGCTGGCGTTGCGCATGATCTGATATTCCTTATCCGTCAGCGTCAACGCCGGCGCGACGGTGATGGAATCGCCCGTATGGACGCCCATCGGATCGACATTCTCGATGGAGCAGATGATGATGGCGTTGTCGTTGCGATCCCGCACGACCTCCATCTCATATTCCTTCCAGCCGAGCAGCGATTCCTCGATCAGCACCTCGGTGGTCGGTGAGGCGTCGAGCCCCTTGCGGACGATCTCCAGAAACTCCTCGCGATTGTACGCCACGCCGCCGCCAGTGCCGCCCAGCGTGAAGCTCGGACGGATGATCGCCGGCAGGCCGACCTTGGCGAGGCCTTCCAGCGCCTCGGCTTCCGAATGCGCGACATGGCTGCGGGCGGATTCCAGCCCGATCTTGTCCATCGCATTGCGGAACTTCTGCCGGTCCTCCGCCTTGTCGATCGCCTCGGCATCGGCGCCGATCATCTGAACGCCGAACTTCGCCAGCGTGCCGTCCTCGAACAGCGCCAGCGCCGTGTTGAGCGCGGTCTGCCCGCCCATCGTCGGCAGGACGGCGTCCGGCCGCTCCTTCTCGATGATCTTGGCGACGATCTCGGGCGTGATCGGCTCCACATAGGTCGCGTCGGCGAGCTCGGGATCGGTCATGATCGTCGCCGGGTTCGAATTGACCAGGACGATGCGATAGCCCTCTTCCTTCAGGGCCTTGATCGCCTGCACGCCCGAATAATCGAACTCGCACGCCTGACCGATAACGATCGGCCCCGCGCCGATCACGAGGATGGAGGAGATGTCGGTGCGCTTGGGCATTAGCTCGAGAACCTAATTACGAAAGAGTTGGACGTTGCCTTGGAGACCCCATCGCCGCCGAACAGGCGAGCTACGCAATCTAACTTGCCGTCCCAATCAGAAGGCCGGATGCTCGCAGGTGCCTCGATGATTGAAGGATTGCCTTTTATCAAGCTGCCCTCGATCAGTGTCGCGCCCTTCAGGTCACATCGATCCTCGGCTTGGGCAAACTCGTCTTCGGTCATGGGATGGCCAAAGATGATTGCGCATCCAGTTAGCAGAGCCGGCAGCATCGGCACGATGAGCCGGCCCGGCCTCACCGCAGCATCCCTACGAATCGCTCGAACAGATACAGGCTGTCCTGCGGCCCCGGGCTCGCCTCCGGATGATACTGCACCGAGAACGCCGGCCGGTCGGTCAGCTCCAGCCCCGCGTTGGAGCCGTCGAACAGCGACACATGCGTCTCGCGCGCATTGGCGGGCAGGCTCTCGCGTTCCACCGCGAAGCCGTGGTTCATGCTGGTGATCTCCACGACGCCGTCCGCCAGACGCTTGACCGGGTGGTTGGCGCCGCGATGGCCCTGAAACATCTTGGTCGTGCGCCCGCCCACCGCCAGCGCAAGGAGCTGGTGGCCAAGGCAGATGCCGAACAGCGGCAGCCCGGTGTCGAGCAATGCGCGGATCACCGGCACGGCATATTCGCCAGTCGCGGCGGGATCGCCGGGGCCGTTGGACAGGAAGATGCCCTGGGGTTTGAGCGCCATGATCTGCTCGACCGTGGCGGTCGCCGGCACCACCGACACCTTCGCACCGGCATGAGCGAGATTGCGGAAGATGTTGCGCTTGGAGCCATAGTCGATGGCGACAACATGGGGGCGGTCCGCCGCGTCCTCGTCAGCGCCATAGCCGAATCCCAGCCGCCACACGCCGCCCGCCCAGCCGTAATGCGTTTCCGTCGACACGTCCTTGGCGAGGTCCATGCCTTCGAGCCCCGGCCAGCTGCGCGCCATGTCGAGCAGCAGCGGAATATCGAACTCGCCGCTCGCCGAATGCGCGATCACGCCGTTGGGCGCGCCGCCCTGCCGGATGCGCTTGGTCAGCGCGCGGGTGTCGACTCCCGCCAGCCCGATACGCGCATGCTTCTTCATCCACTCGTCCAGCCGTTCGGCCGAGCGGAAGTTGGACGGCGCGGTCACGTCCTCGCGCACGATCATGCCCAGCGCGTGGGGGTCGTCCGCCTCCACGTCGTCCGGGTTGGCGCCCACATTGCCGATATGCGGAAAGGTGAAGGTGATGATCTGCCCGGCAAAGGACGGATCCGTCATGATCTCCTGATAGCCGGTCATCGCGGTGTGGAAACATACCTCGCCCACCGCCTCGCCTTCCGCGCCGAAGCCTCGGCCCCACGCCACCTCCCCGTTCGCGAGGACGAGAACGCCCGTGGCGCCCTCGGGGGCTTTGGCGGGCGCAGCATGAGGGTTGGCGTCGGCCATTGCGGGCGGGCACTCCTGGTTGGTGGTCGGCGATGTTCGCTAAGTGGCGGCGGCTAGACCCCCTCCCCCGATCCGTCAACCGTCGCTACACGGCTCTCCATGATTCGAGACGACATCAAGCAATCCCAGATCGCCGCCATGAAGGCCGGCGACAAGGAATCCCGCGCCGCGATCGGCCTCATGCAGGCCGCAATCAAGAACCGCGACATCGAGGCGCGCACGCAAGGGCCGGTGGCCGACGACGACGCGCTGGTGGTCGAGGTGCTCCAGAAGATGGTGAAGCAGCGCCGCGAATCGATCGCCATGTATCGCCAGGGCGGGCGCGAGGAGCTTGCCGCGGGCGAAGAGGCGGAGGTCGCGGTGATCGAGCGCTTCCTGCCGCAGCAGATGAGCGAGAACGAGACCCGCGCCGCGATCGAGGCGATCAAGGCGGAGCTGGGCGCGTCGGGCAGGAAGGACATGGGCCGCGTGATGGCGGAGCTGAAGTCCCGCCACGCGGCGAACCTGGACATGTCGAAGGCGAGCGGGCTGGTGAAGGCGGCGCTCTCGTAAGAAGGCAGATTGTTCACGCGAAGGCACGAAGGCGCGAAGAGGTCAGCCTGATGATTGGCGCGTCAGCGCCGATCAAGAAGGGTTCACAGCTGCTGGCGCGGCGAGCAGGGCGGGACCCGATTGTGACCAATCATGCGCCCTTTTCGCGCCTTCGCGCCTTCGCGTGAACCACCTTTCTTCTTTTCCTCCGATTGCCATTTCCGCGCATCCGAGCAATACAAGTTATACTCGCAGGCATGAGTCTCTCGCCCGCCTTTCTGGACGAACTGCGTGCCCGCACGCACCTGTCCGCGCTGATCGGCAAGACGACCAAGCTGACCAAGGCCGGTCGCGAGTTTCGCGGTTGCTGCCCGTTCCACAACGAAAAGACGCCCAGCTTCTACGTCAACGACGAGAAGGGCTTCTATCACTGCTTCGGCTGCTCCGCGCACGGCGACGCCATTCGCTGGATGACCGACCAGCGCGGCCTGCCCTTCATTGATGCCGTCAAGGAGCTGGCGCAGGCCGCCGGCCTCGCCATGCCGGCACAGGATCGCCACGCGGCCAAAAAGGCCGAGCGCGCCAAGGGCCTGGTCGAGGCGTGCGAGGACGCCGCCGACTGGTTCGTCCAGCAACTGGGCGGCATTGCCGGCGCGGAGGCGCGCGCCGTGTTCGCCAAGCGCGGCGTCAAGCCGGAGACGGCCAAGGCGTTCGGCCTGGGCTTCGCGCCGGACAGTCGCGGCAAGCTGCGCGCCGATCTCAAGGAATATGGCGACCAGCTGCTCGTGGAAGCCGGCCTGCTGATCCAGGTCGACAACAAGGAGCCCTACGACCGTTTCCGCGGGCGGCTGATGATCCCCATCCGCGACCAACGCGGCCGGACGATCGCCTTTGGCGGCCGGATCATCGGTGACGGCGAGCCGAAATACCTCAACTCTCCCGAGACCCCCTTGTTCGACAAGGGGCGCACGCTCTTCAACCTCGACCGCGCGTCCCCTGCGTCGCGCAAGGCGGGCCGCGTGCTGGTGGTCGAAGGCTATATGGACGTGATCGCGCTCGCCCAGGCCGGCTTCGGCGAGGCGGTCGCGCCGCTCGGCACCGCGCTCACCGAGGCGCAGCTCGAACGGCTGTGGCGCCTGTCCGACGTGCCGATCCTCTGCTTCGACGGCGATGCGGCCGGCCAGAAGGCAGCGATCCGCGCCGCCCACCGCGCTTTGCCGCTGCTGCAGCCGGGCAAGAGCCTGTCGTTCGTGACGTTGCCGGACGGCCAAGACCCGGACGACCTCGTCCGCGGCAAGGGCGCTGGCGCGTTCGAGGCGCTCCTCGCCCAGGCGCAGCCATTGGTCGACCGACTTTGGGCGCACGAGCACGCCGCAGAACCGCTTGCCACACCCGAGCAGCGTGCCGGTTTTCGCCAGCGCATGCAGGAACTCGCGCAGACGATCGCGCATCCGGGTGTTCAGGCGGAATACAAGGCGGACTTTCGCGCTCGCTTCGACGCGCTGCGCGAGGCCGCGCGCCCGGCGCGCCGCGAGTGGACGCCGCGTGCACCCGGCACCAGGTGGAAGCCGCCGCTCGCCCCCGCGACCGAGCAGGCGCTGGCGGTGAAGGCCGCGGGTATCGATCGCGTGCTCGCCAAGGCGGTGCTCGCCGGGCTCATCCGCCATCCCGCCGAGATCGCCCGCCACATGGAGGTGTTGGGCTCCCTGAAGCTCGCGGATGGTGCGCTGGGACGCCTGTTCGAGGCTGTTGTCGATCTCGCGGTGGAGGACAGGGCGCTTGATACCGAGCGCCTGGTTACCATATTGGCGAAATCCGGCTTCGACCAGATCGCGGGTGATCTCTTGCGCGCCGACCAGCTTCGTTGTTCTTTCACCGAGAGGGATGCCGATCCAGCCATGGCTCGGGCCGATCTCGATGAAGCGATCGCGATTCTGGTCGCGGGGCCGGAGGTGAACGCGGCTCTGGCCGAGGCGACGGCGGCGATGCAGGCCCATTACTCGGACGAGGCGTTCGAGCGGCAGGTATCGCTGGTGCGGGAAAAACAGGCGCTCGAAGCGCGGCTTGCAAATCTCGTGCAGGCAAACGAAGACGCAAGAGCATTCAAGGCCGAGGGCAATTGATGGCGAAGACGGATATGGCGGACGTCCAGGACACGAGCGACACCGGGGACGCGCCGCTGATCGATCTCAACGATGCGAACATCAAGAAGGTGATCGCCCGCGCCAAGAAGCGCGGCTATATCACCTATGACCAGCTCAACGAAGCGCTGCCGCAAGGCGAGATGTCGTCCGACCAGATGGAAGACATCATGTCGGCGCTCAACGAGATGGGCGTCAACATCGTCGAGAACGAGGAACAGGGCGAGGACGGCGAGACCGAGGAGCGCGCCGACGACGAGGATACGCCCGAGGCGGAATCTTCCGACGACGGCACTGCACTCGTCGTCGAGAAGAAGAAGGAAACGGTTGATCGCACCGACGATCCCGTTCGCATGTACCTGCGCGAGATGGGCGCGGTGGAGCTGCTGTCGCGCGAGGGCGAGATCGCCATCGCCAAGCGGATCGAGGCCGGCCGGGACACGATGATCCTGGGCCTGTGCGAATCGCCGATCACCTTCAACGCGATCATCGACTGGTCCACCGCGCTCAACGAAGGCACCATGCAGCTGCGCGAGATCCTCGATCTCGACGCCATGCTCTCCAAGGGTCCGTCGGCCGAGCAGGTCGCGGGCGCCGAGGACGATTCGGGCGAGATCAGCGAAAGTGCCGCCGGTCCCTCCTTCAAGGAAGAGGAGGAGCCCGAGGAAGTCGCGTCGAACGACGATGACGACGACATGACCGAGCGTCGCGCGCCGCGCCCCAGCGACGACGAGGAGGAGGACAACACCCTCAGCCTGGCGCAGATGGAGGAGCAGCTCAAGCCGATGGCGCTGGAGCGGTTCGCCAACATCACCGCGATCTACAAGAAGTTCTCCAAGATGCAGGCAAGCCGCCTGGATCAGATGGGCGCCGGCGGCGAGCTGTCGGCCGCGGACGAGCGCAAGTACCAGAAGCTGCGCGAGGAACTGACCGCCGAGGTGGAATCGGTGCAGTTCCACAATGCCAAGATCGAGTATCTCGTCGATCAGCTCTACAGCTTCAATCGCCGCCTTACCGCGCTGGGCGGCCAGATGCTGCGCCTGGCCGAGCGCCACAAGGTGCCGCGCAAGGACTTCCTCGACCGCTATGTCGGCCACGAGCTCGACGAGCAGTGGCTGCCGGGCGTCAAGGGCGTGGACAAGAAGTGGGGCAATTTCGCTGCCAACGAGGCGGATGCGGTGGACCGTATCCGGATCGAGATCAGCGAGATCAGCCAGCAGACCGGCATGGCGCTGGGCGAGTTCCGCCGCATCGTGAACATGGTCCAGAAGGGCGAGCGCGAGGCGCGGATCGCCAAGAAGGAGATGGTCGAGGCGAACCTGCGCCTCGTCATCTCCATCGCCAAGAAGTACACCAATCGCGGCCTGCAGTTCCTGGATCTGATCCAGGAGGGCAATATCGGCCTCATGAAGGCGGTCGATAAGTTCGAATATCGCCGCGGCTACAAGTTCTCGACCTATGCGACCTGGTGGATCCGTCAGGCGATCACCCGCTCGATCGCCGACCAGGCGCGCACGATCCGCATTCCGGTGCATATGATCGAGACGATCAACAAGCTGGTCCGCACCAGCCGCCAGTTCCTCCACGAGCAGGGCCGCGAGCCGACGCCGGAGGAAATGGCGGAGCGCCTCTCGATGCCTCTCGAGAAGGTGCGCAAGGTGATGAAGATCGCCAAGGAGCCGATCTCCCTCGAAACGCCGATCGGCGACGAGGAAGACAGCCATCTGGGCGACTTCATCGAGGACAAGAACGCCGTGATCCCGGTGGATGCCGCGATCCAGGCCAACCTGAAGGAAACCGTCACTCGCGTCCTGGCTTCCCTCACCCCGCGTGAGGAGCGCGTGCTGCGCATGCGCTTCGGCATCGGCATGAACACCGATCACACGCTGGAGGAGGTCGGCCAGCAGTTCTCGGTGACGCGCGAGCGCATCCGCCAGATCGAGGCCAAGGCGCTGCGCAAGCTCAAACACCCGTCGCGCAGCCGCAAGATGCGGTCGTTCCTGGACCAGTAAGCGGCAAGCGGCCCCGGCGAGGAGGACCAGTCTTCGCCGGGGCCGCCCCCATGCGCACCGCGGACAGGCGGGGGAGAAGCGGCGCGCTCCTTCGATCGGAGGAAAAGGGCGCGGGACCGGCGCCTCTTCCGCAACCGAAGCAGGAGACCGGCAGCATCGCTGCGGCCTCACCCTCTTTTGCCCGCCCGAGCTTGCGACGGCGACAATGCCGCGCGCGCGCTTATTCCGTGAATTGCGGAACAGACGGGGCGGTGTGGGACCAACTTTGGTCGAACAGATCGTCTGTTTCGATCCATTCCGGCGCGAAATGGCCGGTTTCTTCGTGAATAGCGGGACCGATCGGGCAGTATCACGTTGCCCGACTGCGGGTTAGCTTGTTGTTTTGGCGCATGAACGCCCCCACTCGCATCGCCCGCCTGGAGCCTGGTCGCGACCAGGTCGTCACCTCCTCCGATCTCGTACGTCATTTCGGCATCTGGCAGGATCGGGCGGCCCGCTCGCCCGTCTATGTGCTGCAGCGCGGTCGCCCGCGATTCGTGTTGACGACCATTGATGTGATGGAGGCGCTATGTGCGCCGTCAGGCGAAGAGGCGGGGACCTCGGCCGATATCGATGGAACGCTGGTCGATGGGGTCAGCGATCTGGTGGTGGTCGCCGATGGCTCCCTGCGCGTCAGCTTCGCCAACCAGGCGGCGCGGGCCTATTTCGGCGAGGCAGCGGCGGTGGGCGCCAACGTGGCCGGCCTCAGTTCGAGCAGCGCCGGCACGATCCTGGCGGAGGCCGTGCGCCGCGTGGCCGGCACCGGCGTCGCCGAAAGTCTGGAACTTCCTTCGCCGACTTATCCCTGCCGGACGCTGATGGTGGCGATCGCGCCCCATGGCGGCGGCGTGACCCTCACCGCGCGCGATGCGACGCTGGCCGCCGATCTCGCGGAGGCGCGCGCCGTTGACGATGCCCGGCGTCAGGCGCTGGAGGCGATGCGCGACATGGCCGTCGCCCGGATCAACCTGCGCGGCTATCTGGAAGCGCCGGACTCCTTGCTGGAGGCTCTTACGGGCCTGTCGGGCGAAGCGCTTGCCAGCGTCCGCTTCGTCAGCCTCCTCGACATCTCCGCCCGGGCCTTGACGGGCGATGCCATCGAAGCGGTGATCGCCAGCGGCGAGCCGCAGGTGGTCAATGCCAGGCTGCTCGTCAACCGCAGCGCACCGGTGCCCGTGCGGATCGGCCTGGCGGCCTTGCGCCTGAACGGTGCCGTCCGCGGCGTCACCGCCCTGATCGCGCGCGCATCGGCCTGATCGCGGCCCGATAGCTTGCCGCCCGCTGCCCGAAAGGCGGGGTACGCAGCCCCGGATGCTAAACGGCGCATAAACCGCATCTTTACGTGCTTCGGTATAACGGTGTCCGGCAGTTCAAGGGCTGCGCCGCTTCGTTGTTGGAAGTGGCGATGTCAGCGTGCCGGTTCGGGGGTCAAGTGAACGCAGCAACCAACAATGTCGCGATCCGGCCCGAGGCAAGTGTCGCTGCGCTCGTCGCGACCGATGGCAGCGCGTCGCGGGCGATGGTGTGGCAGCTGACCGAGCGCGGTGCGGCGCAACGTGACCTGGCGGACGCCGTTCATGCGTTCTGCTCGCTGCACGGCCGCTTGCCCGGCATGATCGAATATGCGGCGGCCCGGAACACCCTGGCACCGGCAACCGCATGGCTGACGACGGCGGAGCGCGGCATCGGCACCGAGCGTGCCTATCTCGCCCGCCTCACCTCCGCTGCCGGGCCGCTGCCCTCCACGCCCGGCCAGGCCGAAACGGAGGCGGCGATCGCCGGGCAGCGCCATGCCCTGGACATGCTGGCCCAGTCCGATCGCGCCGGCTGCGCGCTGGGCGCAGCGGCGGCACTCATCCTCGATTGGCGTACCTTGCGCGCGGTCCTGGATGCAGCGGCGTCTCGGTTCGGCGTGGAGTCGATCGCCAGCGAGCTGCCCGAGCCCGACACCACCACCGCAATGCTTGCCGCCGCCACCACCTCGGCAGGCCTGGGCCGCGCCATCGGCTTCGGCGCGCAGCAGCTGCTCGCCCAGCATCGCGGCTTGTGGGAGTTGCTGGAAGCGCGTTCCTCGGCGCGGCGGGATACCTGACACGCAGCGCCCCGCTGCCCGCTTGCGCGCCGTCGCGAAATCCCGCACGTCCATGCCCGAAGATCGAACGGGACAGGACGAACCATGCAGCGCTTCGAGGGAACCCAGAGCTATGTCGCGACCGACGACCTGAAGGTCGCGGTGAATGCGGCGGTGCAGCTGCGCCGGCCGCTGCTGGTGAAAGGCGAGCCGGGGACGGGCAAGACAGTGCTCGCCTATGAGATCGCCAAGGCAGTCGGCGCGCCGCTCATCGAGTGGAACGTGAAGTCCACCACCAAGGCGCACCAGGGCCTGTACGAATATGACGCGGTCGCCCGCTTGCGCGATGGGCAGCTGGGCGATCCGCGGGTTCACGACATCGGCAACTACATCCGCCGCGGCAAGCTGTGGGACGCCTTCACCGCGCCGCAGACCTCCGTGCTGCTGATCGACGAGATCGACAAGGCGGATATCGAGTTCCCCAACGACCTGCTGCAGGAACTCGATCGCATGGAGTTCCACGTCTATGAGACGGGGGAGACGGTGCGTGCCGCCGAACGCCCGATCGTGGTCATCACGTCGAACAATGAAAAGGAGCTGCCCGACGCCTTTTTGCGTCGCTGCTTCTTTCACTACATCAAGTTCCCCGATCGCGAGACGATGCAGGCGATCATCGATGTCCACTTCCCGGGCATCCAGAAGCTGCTCGTCGGCCGGGCGATGGACATCTTCTACGACGTGCGCGAGGTGCCCGGCCTCAAGAAGAAGCCGTCCACCAGCGAGCTTCTCGACTGGCTGAAGCTGCTGCTCCACGAGGACATGCCGCTGGAGGTGCTGCAGAACCGCGATCCGACAAAGGCGATCCCTCCCCTCCATGGCGCGCTCCTGAAGAACGAGCAGGACGTCATGCTGTTCGAGCGGCTGGCGTTCATGGCGCGGCGACAGGGCGGCAAGGCGTAGGCCTCGCTACCCCCGCGGGGTAGCCGCCGGGTAATCGGGCGTTAACCACAAGCTCCAACATTTCGCCAACCCCCGCGTGCTAGCGCGGCGACATGCGGGGTGTTGTTCGCAAAGGCTTTTTCGCCGTCCTCGGTGCGGCGCTATGCGGTGGGGCGCTGGCCCTGCCCGCGCAGGCTCGGCTGCTGGATTATGTCGGCGAATGCGTGCCGTTCGCTCGCGCCGCCTCCGGCATCCAGATTTTCGGCAATGCCTGGACCTGGTGGGATCAGGCCGAGGGACGCTATCAGCGCGGTTCCAGGCCGAAACAGGGCGCGGTGATCGTGTTCGCCCGGTCCGACCGGCTCCGGCTCGGCCATGTCGCCGTGGTCAGCCGGGTCGTCACCCAGCGCGTGCTGATGCTCACCCACGCCAACTGGTCCCGACAGAATGGCGAGCGGGGCCATGCGGAGCAGGACGTGACGCTCACCGATGTCAGCCGCGACAACGACTGGAGCATGGTCAAGGTCTGGTACAAGGACATGGACGGCCTCGGCAGCTCGACCTACCCCGTCTACGGCTTCGTCTACGGCACGCCGGTGAAAGGCGCGAGCGTTCCCCGCGCGCGGCCGGCGACCGAGCTGACCGGGACCGATCCGGACTATGTGGCGGCGATCATCGACGCCTACGAGTAAGCTGCGCGCCGGCGATTGCCACGCCCCGGCAAGCTCGCCATGATTGGCCGATGTTCCTCAGCTTCCTGGATGAGCTCCGCGCCGCCGGCATTCCCGCCAGCCTGAAGGAGCACCTTACCCTGCTGGAAGCGCTCGACCGGCAGGTGATCGAGCGCTCGCCGGACGCCTTCTATTATCTCGCCCGCGCCACCTTCGTGAAGGACGAGGGCCTGCTGGACCGCTTCGATCAGGTCTTCGCCAAGGTCTTCCGCGGTGTGGCCGGTGGGTACGGCACGCAGAATGCCGACATCCCCGACGAATGGCTCAGGGCCGTGGCGGAAAAGTATCTTACCCCGGAGGAGATGGCGCAGATCAAGTCGCTGGGCTCGTGGGACGAGATCATGGACACGCTGCGCAAGCGGCTGGAGCAACAGGAGGGGCGGCACCAGGGCGGCAACAAGTGGATCGGCACCGGCGGCACCAGTCCGTACGGCAATTCCGGCTATAATCCCGAAGGGGTGCGGATCGGCGGGGAGAGCCGCCAGAAGCGCGCGCTGAAGGTGTGGGATCAGCGCGAGTTCCGCAATCTGGACAACACGCGCGAGCTCGGCACCCGCAACATCAAGGTCGCGCTCCGCCGGCTGCGCCGCTTCGCGCGCGAGGGCGCCGCGGACGAACTGGATCTGGACGGCACGATCGCGGGCACCGCGCGTCAGGGTTATCTCGACATCGTGATGCGCCCCGAACGGAGAAACGCCGTCAAGCTGCTGCTTTTCCTCGACGTGGGCGGCTCGATGGATCCGTTCGTGAAGCTCTGCGAGGAGCTGTTCTCCGCTGCGACATCGGAGTTCAAGAACCTGGAGTTCTTCTACTTCCACAACTGCCCGTATGAGGGCGTGTGGAAGGACAATCGCCGCCGCTTTCAGGAGCGGACGCCGACATGGGACGTGCTCCATAAATTCGGTCACGACTACAAGCTCGTGTTCGTCGGCGATGCTTCCATGAGCCCGTACGAGATCAGCCATCCGGGCGGATCGGTGGAGCATTTCAACAAGGAAGCGGGCGCGGTGTGGCTACAACGCCTGACGAACACCTACCCGGCGGCGGCGTGGCTCAACCCGATCCCGCAGGCGCAATGGACCTATTCGCAGTCGATCAGGATGGTCGCGGACCTGCTGAACGACCGCATGTTCCCGTTGACCCTGGAGGGTTTGGACGAGGCGATGCGGGAACTCACGCGCAAGCGGTAGCTTCAACCGCGACGCCCGAGATCAGGCCGCGAGCGCCGCCAGTTTCGCTTCGAAGCTGGCGGCAAGGGCCAGCCGGCGGTTGCGTGCTTCTTCGGTGATCGCGCGACGTGCGGCGACATATTCCTCCGCCGCCCGGCGCGCATAATAGCGATTGTCCGATTCCATCGACGACCCACCCCGACTCGTTGCCGGACTGTTGCGCGATCTAGTCTTACCGATCACCTAACCTGCGTCGAATTGCGCGCAGCATCCGACGAAACGAACCGCACTGGTCCTAATAGAGCAGGTGTGTCCGCCTTTCCTCTTCCCAGGCGAGTTCGTCGGGCCGGGTCACGGCGTCGAGATCAGATGCGGTTGCCGCAGGATCGTCCACCCACTCGCGCAGGCCAGGGCCCCCGTTGATCACGTCGATCGCCAGCTTGTCGAACACATATTCGTACGGGAAGTCGCGCCATAGATCGTATTGCGGAGCAAGCGAGCGGATCGCCTTGAACCCGGCGGCCTGCACCCGCCATGGACGGAAGGCGTCATGCACATAGGACGGCCCCTCCGCATGGAGGAACACGCCGTTGCACAATCGGCCCACATGCTTGTGGAACGTCGGCTGGAACCAGAAATCGCGAAGGGTGCAGCCGTTCAGCCACTCCGGAGCAATCCGTCGCATCTCCGCGATCACCGCCTTCGCGTCCATGTCCGGCGCGCCGAACATCTCCAGCGGGCGTGTGGTGCCCCGCCCTTCCGACAGGGTGGTACCCTCCAGCATCACCGTTCCCGCATAAGCGCGGGCCATGTTGACGTTGGCGGCATTCGGGCTGGGATTGATCCACGGCCGCTCGGCCGGCCAGCCGAAGCCGGGCGCCGCTGCCGGCTGCCATCCGTCCATCGCGATCACGCGATAGTCGACGTCCAGCCTGTAGTGCGCGATGAACCAATGGCCGAGTTCGCCCAGCGTCATGCCATGCCGCATCGGCATCGGACCGGCGCCGACAAAGCTCTCCCAACCGGGCAGCAGCGTCAGCCCCTCCACCGGCCGCCCGGCCGGATTTGGGCGGTCCAGCACCCACACCTGCTTGCCATGCTTGGCCGCTGCTTCGAGCACGTAGAGCAGCGTGGTGACGAACGTGTAGATGCGGCAGCCCACGTCCTGCAGGTCGACCAGCAGGACGTCGAAGGTGCCCATCGACTGCCCGGTCGGACGGCGCACCTCGCCGTACAGGCTGAACACGGGCATGCCATAGGTCGGATCGGTGAAGTCCGGCGACTCCATCATGTTGTCCTGCAGGTCACCGCGTACGCCATGCTGGGGGCCGAACACCGCCGACACGTTCAGCCCGGCGGCAATCAGCGCGTCCAGGCTGTGCGTCAGGTCGCGGGTGACGGAAGCGGGATGCGCAAGCAGCGCCACGCGCTTTCCCTCCAACGGACGCCGCAGTTCGGGGTCGGACAGGAGGCGATCGATACCGAAGTTCATGCCGCTCCTCGTGCCGGGAGCGTGGCCGTGAAGCAAGCCGGGTTGTGGAAGTCGGGCGGTCCGTCCGCGTGCGCCAGCGCCCAGAAGGACCTGGTCCCGTCCTGCTCTTCGATCACCGCGGTCAAGCTCATTCTCGGAGATGAGGCGGTGACGGGGAGCTCTGCCTCAACCGCCAGCGTGAAGGTTCCCGCGGCGCGTGATGCTGCGATCTCGGGGGCCGATGCCAGCGGGAGGTCAGCCATGCCTCCCCGATAGCTGTCGAAGCGGTACGCAGCCCAGCGGGTCGACGGCGAGAAGTTGAACTCGCAATAGCCGACCTCTTCCTGCGACAGGAACAGCTCGAAACAGGTGGTCTTCCACAACGCATCCGCGCGCTCTGCCGGCCCAACCGACGGCAGGGCGAGCGGAGCGGTGTGGCGGATGATGTATTCGAGCCGGAGCACGGCGCCGTCCTGTCGGTCGAGTTGCACGCGGACGCCTTGCACCCCGCCGGGTGGATGGCTCGGATGGGGCACCAGATCGTAGATCACCTGTCCTCCTGTGCCGCGCTTTCCACCGGGCCGCTGCACCACCCGTGTAGGTGCGGCGCACGCCCTTCGACAAGCTTGCGCCTGGCGGAAGAGGACGGCTGGAAAAATTCGCCGCCATCGCCTATGTGCGCCCGAACTCCCATGGCAACTGTTCTCCCCTCCCCGCCGCGTGTCGGCATGGTGTCGCTTGGCTGTCCCAAGAACCTGGTGGATTCCGAGCGGATCCTCAGCAAGCTGCGCTCCGACGGCTACCAGATGTCGCCCGATTATGCCGGTGCGGACATCGTGCTGGTCAACACCTGCGGCTTTCTCGATTCCGCCAAGGAGGAGAGCCTGGAGGCGATCGGTGAGGCCATCGCCGAAAACGGCCGGGTTATCGTCACCGGCTGCATGGGACAGGAAGCCGAGGCGATCCGCGCCCGCTTCCCGCAGGTGCTCGCCGTCACCGGCGCCCACCAGTACGAACAGGTCGTCGAGGCGGTGCATGAAGCGGCACCGCCGGCGCGCTCCGCCTATCTGGATCTCGTGCCGGGCGGCGCGGTGGAACTCACCGACCTGAAGCTCACGCCGCGCCACTACAGCTATCTGAAGATTTCCGAAGGCTGCAATCACGGCTGCACCTTCTGCATCATCCCCTCGCTGCGCGGCGACCTTGCCAGCCGGCGTCCCGATGCGATCCTGCGCGAAGCGGAAAAGCTGGTGGAAGCGGGCACTCGGGAGCTGCTGGTCATCAGCCAGGACACGTCGGCATACGGCGTGGACATCAAGCATCACCCGCGCATGTGGAAAGGCGCCGAGGTCCGCGCGCATATGACCGATCTTGCGCGCGAACTGGGCCGGATCGCGCCATGGGTGCGGCTCCATTACGTCTATCCCTACCCCCATGTCGATCAGGTCATCCCGCTGATGGCCGAGGGGCTGGTGCTTCCCTATCTCGACATCCCGTTCCAGCATGCCAGCCGCAACGTGCTGAAGCTGATGCGCCGCCCGGCCAACGAGGCGAAGGTGCTGGAGCGCATCCACAAGTGGCGCGAGATCTGTCCGGACATCGCGATCCGCTCGACCTTCGTGGTCGGCTTTCCCGGGGAGACGGAAGCGGACTTCCAGTACCTTCTCGATTGGCTGGACGAGGCGCAGCTCGACCGCGTGGGCGCGTTTCGCTTCGAGCCCGTCGAGGGTGCCGCCGCCAACCTGCTGCCGGATCACGTACCGGAAGAGGTCAAGGAAGAGCGCTACGCCCGCATCATGGAGAAGACCGCGGCCATCTCCGCGGCCAAGCTCCAGGCCAAGATCGGCCGTTCGCTGGAAGTCCTTGTCGATGCGGTGGACGCCGAGACGGGCGGCGCCACTGGCCGCAGCCAGGCCGACGCGCCGGAAATCGACGGCGAGGTCCACTTGCGTGATGCCGGGCATCTGGCGGTGGGCGACTTCGCGCGGGTGACCATCGAGGACGCAGACGAGCACGACTTGTACGGCGTGCCGGCCTGATCTGTCCCGCATCGGGCCGGGCGTGCGGGTTCAAACCTGTCGTTCGGTTCGGTAAGCAGCGACATGCGCGCTGCCCTTCTCGCCCTGCTGCTCGCCGCCGTCCCTGCCGCCGCGCAGGTGCCGCCGCCGCCGGTGCAGAAGATCGTCACGGCGGTGGACCCGCTGACGATCGAGCTGGACGACTTCCGGCGGCTGGCCGATCCGGAGATATGGCGCGATCTCCAGGTCCGCCGGATCGAGTTCCGTGAAGGACGCACCTTCTGGCGGCTATACCGGATCGCCAACACCCGGCGGCCGGACGGCCCGCTCTGGCTGGTGCCGCACGACAACGAGAATGCGGCGTTCCAGGCGGCGGTCTACGCGGCGCGTTCGTATGGCGGCGTCGTCATGGCAGTGGAGGAAGCACGCAGCCTCGCCGGGCCCGACAGTCGCGGCAACGGCGATGTCGCCGCTGGCGGCGATGTGGACCCGAACCGCAACTTCCGCCCCGACACGCCAGATTTCGCCGGCGCGATGCTGGCCGATCTCGGCAACCCTGCGCGGCTGAGCGTGGCGCTGCACACGAACGATCCCGGCTATGATGCGGCCGGGTCCAGCTGCCTGCCGCCGGAGTCGGGCGAGGAAACCGGCAAGGGCACCATCTCGGTGCTGCTATGCAACGACCTCTACATGCCCCGTCGCTCAATCGCCGGGCGCTGGCCGTTCGACGATACGGACAGCGTGGCGATCGTCTCCTACCTCGGGGAGCGTAGCCCGTTCAGCGGCTTCTGCGCGCGCCCGCTCTCGGACGCGGACTTCAACATCATGTTCGAGCATGTGGTCACGTCGGATGGCAGCGCGTC
This sequence comes from Sphingomonas aracearum, assembly GCF_003345355.1. Taxonomy (GTDB): domain Bacteria; phylum Pseudomonadota; class Alphaproteobacteria; order Sphingomonadales; family Sphingomonadaceae; genus Sphingomonas; species Sphingomonas aracearum. The sequence continues at coordinate 77,042 of NZ_QQNB01000002.1, forward strand.
GAACTTCGCCGTGTTCCGCGGGCTTCCGTATGTGAACCTGGAGACGCAGGAGCGCGGCGTCGCTCCCGACCAGCTCGGCGAGGCACGATCGCGGCTGCTGGCAATGATCGACACGGTGATGGCGCGGTGCGCGGTCATCCCGCGCCTGTCCCTCGACCTGCCGGAACCGCACGAGCGCCCGCGGCGACGTCGCGGGCGCTGAACGCCTGGCTCAGTTCTTGGCCGGCGCGGAGGCGGGAGGCACCGTTGTCGGCGTGGCGGCCGCGGTTGCCACCGGCGGACCCTTGGCGATCACCGCGGCGAGCTTCGTCGCCTCCGGGCAGGCTGACTTGCCGCACAGGGTCCGCAGCTTCACCAGATTGGCTTCCGCCTGGCGCACGGCGCCCTTCATCACCAGTGCCTCGCCCTGACCTGCGAGGGCAGCGCGATCGGTCGGCTCCAGCAGCAACGCCGCGCGGTAGTAACGGATCGCGCTGCCATCCAGACCGCGCTTCTCCGCCACTTCGGCAAGGTGGATAAAGGCCGCGCGGTTACGGGGATCAACCGCCAGCGCAGACTCGAACAGGTCGGTCGCTCCGTCCAGATTGCCGGCAGCCTGGGCGGCAATGCCCTTTTGCACGAGCGCAACCGAGCGAGCGTCGATCTGGTCGTCGGGCCGCTGCCCATGAAGCGATGTGGAAACGGTCACCAGCGTCAGCGCGAGGGCGGCAGCGAGGGTCGTATAACGCATGACTTGCTCCAGCGTGGACACGGGACGGGTGGTTAGCAGGGCGCGCGCAGGCGTGCGACAAAAAAGCCGTCGGTGCCGTCATGCGCGGGCGTGAGCCGCACGCCTTCGCCGCGCGGGCGGCCGGCGGCCAGCCCCAGCGCCTCGGCCTCCCAGTCGCGATGGCGGGCCAGGAACCCGTCGATGCGATCGGCGCCCTCGGCATCAAGCAGCGAGCAGACGATGAACACCAGCGCGCCGCCGGGGCGAACCAACTGGCGTCCGATCTCGAGCAGCCGCTCCTGCGTATCGACCAGGCGCGCAAGACGCTCCGGCGTCAGGCGCCATCGTGCCTCCGGATTGCGTCGCCAGGTCCCGGTGCCCGAACAGGGTGCGTCGATCAGCACCGTGTCGCTGCCGCCGCGCCAGTCGTCCAGCGCCGCCAGCTCACGGCCGGGATCGAGCAGCCGCGTGGTCGCGATGCTCGCCCCGGCGCGCTCGGCCCGCGCCGGGAGGCGGGAGAGCCGGGCACGGTCTGTGTCCGTCGCCAGCAGCTCGCCCCTGTTTTCCATCGCGGCGGCGAGCGCGAGCGTCTTCCCGCCGGCCCCGGCGCACAGGTCGATGATGCGCTGTCCGGGCTCCGCCTGCGCGGCGAGGGAGACGAACTGACTGCCCCCATCCTGCACTTCGATGCACCCCTCGCGCCACGCGTCGAGCCGCTCGACATCGGTGCCGCTGGGCAGGCGCCGTCCGTTCGGCAGCCCGGCGATTGGCTCCGCTTCCGGCAGGTCCAGCGGGCCGGGCCGAAGCACGTTGATCCGGATGTCCAGCGGCGCCCGATCGACAAGCGCCGGAAGCTCGAACCTCGAGAACCCGGACACGGCGAGCTGTTCGAGCAGCCACGCCGGGGCGACGCCGGGAACCGCCCGCGGCTCGTCGGCGGCGATCGCGGCGGGCCCGCGGGCCGATCCGTCGAAGGTTTGCGCCAGCGCGGGGTCCTCGTCGGCAAGGCCGGCCAGCGCCGCACGCCCGCTTTCCGGCGGCTCCCCGAACGCGCGAATGGCGCGATAGACCAGCTCGCGGATCGCGCGCCGATCCTTCGATCCGGCATAGCGGCGCGTCGCGAAATAGCGCGCGACCAGCGTGTCCGCCGCCGCCCCGCCCTCGCGCGCGGCGGCGAGAACGGCGTCGAGCAACTCGATCGCGGCCTGGGTGCGAGCGGCCGGCGTCATCCGACGGGGTAGTTCGGCGCCTCGCGCGTGATCGTCACGTCATGCACATGGCTTTCGCGCAGCCCCGCGCCCGTGATCTGCACGAACTGCGCGCGCTTCTGAAGCTCGGCCACCGTCGGGGAGCCGGTATAGCCCATCGCTGCGCGAATGCCGCCGGTGAGCTGGTGGATGACGTCCTTGGCCGGGCCCTTGAAGGCCACCTGGCCTTCGATCCCCTCGGGCACCAGCTTCAGCTGGTCCTTGATGTCGCCCTGGAAGTAGCGGTCGGCCGAACCCCGGCCCATTGCGCCCACCGAGCCCATCCCGCGATAGGATTTGTAGGCGCGTCCCTGATAGATGAACGTCTCGCCCGGCGCTTCCGCCGTGCCGGCCAGCAGCGATCCGATCATCACCGACGAGGCACCGGCGGCGAGCGCCTTGGCCATGTCGCCGGAGGTGCGGATGCCGCCATCGGCAATCACCGGCACGCCCGATTTCGCGCCTTCCTCCGCGCAGTCCATCACCGCGGTGAGCTGCGGCACACCAACGCCCGCGACGATGCGGGTGGTGCAGATGGAGCCCGGCCCGATGCCGACCTTCACCGCATCCGCACCGGCATCCACCAGCGCGCGCACCGCCTCCGCCGTGGCGACGTTGCCGGCGACGACCTGCACGGAGTTGGACAGCTTCTTCACCCGCTCCACGGCGCGCGCCACGTCGCGGTTATGGCCGTGCGCGGTATCGATGATGACGAGGTCGAGCTCGGCATCGACCAGCGCTTCCGTCCGCTCGAAACCCTTGTCGCCCACCGTGGACGCCGCGCCCACCCGCAGGCGGCCGGCCGCGTCCTTGGTCGCGTTGGGATAGGTGACGGCCTTCTCGATGTCCTTCACCGTGATGAGGCCGATGCAGCGATAGTGCTCGTCCACCACGATCAGCTTCTCGATGCGCCGCTGGTGCAGCAGGCGGCGGGCTTCTTCCGAGCTGACGCCCGGCGAGACGGTGGCGAGATTGTCGCGCGTCATCAGCTCGGCGACCGGCTGGCGTGGATTCTCCGCGAAACGCACGTCGCGGTTGGTCAGGATACCCACGAGCTTGCCGCTCGCCTCCGTCACCGGAATGCCGTTGATGCGGTGCTGCGCCATCAGCGCCTGCGCATCGGCCAGCGTGGCGTCGGGGCGAATGGTGATCGGGTTGACGACCATGCCGCTTTCGAACCGCTTCACCGCGCGCACGGCGGCGACCTGCTCCTCCACCGACAGATTGCGATGGAGAACCCCGAGCCCGCCCAACTGCGCCATGGCGATCGCCATGTCCGCCTCCGTTACCGTGTCCATCGCCGCGGACACGATCGGGATGTCGAGCGAGATCTCCCGCGTCAGCCGTGTGGCGGTGCTCGTCTGGCTGGGCACCACGTCGCTTTCGGCGGGCACCAGCAGGACATCGTCAAAGGTAAGGCCGAGGCGAATGTCCATGAAAGTGCCAAGCTCCTGAGTCGCGAGTTGGCGGCCCATGTAACCGCGCGTGGCGGCTGGCGCTAGGGTGTGTCCTGTTACGGGTCGGCGACAGCTTCCGGCGGCAGGCCGTCGCTTCAGCGCGACGGTTGAGAATGTCGCCCGCCTGTCCTACTCTGCGGGGATGAGTGTCGAAGGCTGCACCGCTCCGTGACGGCGACGATCGCGCTGGTCGATGACGACCGCAATATCCTGACTTCGGTGTCGATCGCGCTTCAGGCGGAGGGCTTCCTTACCCGCGTCTATTCGGATGGCGAGACGGCGCTGAAGGCGCTGGTCGACAATCCGCCGGACCTGGCGATCTTCGACGTGAAGATGCCACGCATGGACGGGCTGGAGCTGCTGCGCCGCCTGCGCGAGCGGGTGATGACGCCGGTGATCTTCCTTACCAGCAAGGATGACGAGCTGGACGAGGCGCTGGGTCTCGCCATGGGCGCGGACGATTATATCGCCAAGCCGTTCTCGCAACGCCTGCTGATCGCTCGCATCCGCGCCATCCTGCGCCGCGCGGAGGTGGTGCAGACCAGCACCGACAAGGACCAGGCGACCTCCAGCGAGGCGCTGGTGCGCGGGCGCCTGGCGATGGATCCGGCCCGCCACCGCGTCACCTGGGGCGGCGCGGACGTGACCCTCACCGTGACCGAATTCCTGATCCTGGAGACGCTTGCCCAGCGCCCCGGGATCGTGAAAACCCGCAACCAGTTGATGGATGCTGCCTATCAGGACGACATCTATGTCGACGATCGCACCATCGACAGCCACATCAAGCGGATCCGGCGGAAGTTTCGCCAGACCGATCCAGAATTCGACGCCATCGAGACGCTCTACGGTGCCGGCTATCGCTTCTCCGAGGAATGACGCGGAGGACGCGGGCGACCTGTCGCTGCAGGACGGGCGCGAGCTGTCCCTGCGCTGGTCCGGCCGGGTCAGCCTCACCCCGCGCATCCTTGCGGTCAACATCATCGCGCTGGCGCTGCTGGCCGGCGGGTTCTTCTATCTCGATTCCTATCGCAGCCGGATCGTCGATTCGACCCTGTTGCGCGTCAACCGCGAGGCACGGCTGATCGCGGAGGCGATGGCGGCAGCCGAGCCGGGGGAGCGCGAGGCGCTGGCGCTGCGGCTGGCAAAGGATACCGGCTCGCGCCTGCGACTGTTCGACCCGGCCGGGCGCCTGCTCCTCGACACGCGCGCCTCGGGCCTCAGGAACTTCCGGCTGCTCGATCCCGACAAGGAAGGCTGGCAGCAGCATGCTGCGCGTTTCCTGGATGCCGTGATCGACACCGTGGTGCAGGCGAAGCGCGCGCCGCTCTACCGCGAACGCCGGGACGGACAGGCGTGGCCGGACGTTCAGGTCGCCGCAGGAGGCAAGGTGTCCGCGCGGGTCTGGCGCGCGCCGGACCGCACGCCCGTCTTCACCGCCGCCGCGCCGGTCACGGGGGCGGGCGTGGTGATGACGACGCTGAACGCCCGCGAGATCACGCAAACGGTGCGGGTGGAGCGCTTCCGGCTGAGCGTGGTCCTGCTGATCGTCGCGCTCGTCTCCGTGCTCCTGTCGCTGTTCCTCGCGCGCACCATCGTGCGCCCGTTGCGCCGCCTTGCCCGCGCCGCGGTGCGGGTGCGCCGAGGCCGCGCGCGCGAGGTGGTGGTGCCGCGCCTGCCCTCTCGCCGCGACGAGATCGGGATGCTCGCCCGCGCGCTGTCCGACATGAGCCTTGCCCTGCGCGCCCGGATCGACGCCACCGAGGCGTTCGCCGCCGATGTCACCCACGAGCTCAAGAACCCGCTCGCGTCCTTGCGCTCCGCAGTGGAGGGTCTTGGCCAGGTACGCGACCCGGAGCTGCAGGAGCGCCTGCTCGCGATCGTGCGCGACGACGTGCATCGGCTGGACCGGCTGATCACCGACATCTCCGAAGCGTCGCGCCTCGATGCGCAGCTCAGCCGCGCCAAGTTCGATCCGGTGGATCTTGCCGCGATGGTGGAGGCGCTGATCGCCAACCGCGAAGCCCGCGGGATCGAGCGCGACATCCGGCTGCGCTTCGATCGCGGCCTGCCGGGGCCGCTGATCGTGATGGGCGAAGGCGCGCGGCTGGAGCGGGTGGTGGAGAACCTGATCGACAACGCGATCTCCTTCTCTCCGGATGGCGGATTGATCGTGGTGGCGGTTTCGCGTGAGCCCGACGCAATTGTCCTGCGGGTGGAGGACGAGGGCCCCGGTGTCCCGGCGGAGGCGCGCGACGCCGTGTTCCGCCGCTTTCAATCGATCCGCCCCGCGGCGGAGGAGTTCGGACAGCATTCCGGCCTCGGCCTCGCCATCGCCCACACCATCGTGGACGCTCACCAGGGCACCATTCATGTGGAGGACCGGGAAGACCGGTTGAGCGGCGCGCGCTTCGTCGTCCGCCTGCCGCTGGCTTTCGAATGAGCGAGGGGGTCGAGGAAGTGCGCCACGCCACGACGGTCGCCATCGGCGGCAAGGGCGTGGCGATCGAGGGTGCGTCCGGCACCGGCAAGTCGGACCTTGCATTGCGCCTGATCGATCGCGGCGCGACCCTTGTCAGCGATGATTATACCCTGTTCCGCCGCGACGGCGCGGTTGTACGGGCGCGCGCGCCGGGCAATATAGCGGGCAAGATGGAAATACGTGGCCTTGGCATCCATGACATGCCGCACCTCCCCGAGGCGCCGGTAGCGCTGGTGGTGCGCCTGGGCGCTGCCGTGCCCCGGCTGCCGGAGCCGCAGATCAGCCGCATTGCGGGCGTCGAGCTCCCGGCAGTGGACCTGGCGGGTCTGGAAGCCTCCGCACCGATCAAGGTGGAGCGGGCGCTGGCGGCGGTGCTCGGAACGTGAGCGAGCGCAAGGACATCCTGCTTGTCACCGGGCTGTCGGGCGCCGGCAAGTCCACCGTGCTGCGGACCCTGGAGGATCTCGGCTGGGAGGTGGTGGACAACCTCCCGTTGCTGCTGCTCGACCGCCTGCTCGCCGCACCGGAGCCGGAGGGGGTCCAGGCAGCGCGCCCGCTTGCCCTCGGCATCGGCGCGCAGACCCGTGGCTTCGATTCCGAGCGCATCGTTCGCCGCGTCCGGCAATTGAGCGAGGCGCACGGCCACGAAGTCGGCACGCTGTTCCTCGATTGTGCCGGCGCCGAGCTCGAGCGTCGCTATTCGGAAACGCGTCGCCGTCACCCGCTTGCGCTGGACCGGCCCGCCGTGGAAGGCATCCGGCGGGAGCGCGAGCTGCTGGAGCCGCTGCGGCGCTTCGCCAATCGCCTGATCGACACCACCCGCCTTTCCGCCAACGAGCTCGCCCAGCAGATCCGGGCGACGTTCGGGCAAGAGGGACAGGGCGAGCCGACCTTTTCGATCCTCTCGTTCGGCTTCGCGCGCGGCCTGCCGGTGAACGCCGATCTCGTGTTCGACATGCGCTTTCTGCGCAATCCGCACTGGAACCAGGCCCTGCGCCCCGGCACCGGGCTGGACGCGGATGTCGCCGCTTATGTGCAGGCGGACCCGGCCTATCACGCTGCGGTGGACCAGATCGAGTCGCTGCTGAAGCTGTTGCTCCCGCGCTACAGGGCGGAGGGGAAATCCTACGTTACGGTCGCTTTCGGCTGTACCGGCGGGAGACACCGCTCCGTTCACGTCGCGGAAGCGATGGCAGCGCGGTTGCGCGCGGCGGGCTTTTCGCCCACGGTGAGCCATCGTGATCTCGCCGCCGCGCCCCAGGACTCGCTGGAAGGCGCCCCGGTCGAGACGGTTGGGGTGGGACAGTCTAGCTAATGATCGGTCTGGTTCTGGTGACTCACGGTCGCCTTGCCGATGAGTTCGTGACCGCGATGGAGCATGTGGTCGGCAGGCAGGAGCGCGTCGGCACCGTCGCGATCGGGCCGGAGGACGACATGGGGGGTCGCCGGCGCGACATCGCCGACGCGATCGCGCGGGTGGATGCCGGTCGCGGCGTGATCGTGCTGACCGATCTGTTCGGCGGCACGCCCTCGAACCTCGCCATTTCGCTGATGGAAAAGGGTCGCGTGGAAGTGATCGCGGGCATCAACCTGCCTATGCTGATCCGCCTGGAATCCGCGCGCAAGACCATGAAGGTGGTGGACGCGGTTGCCGCCGCGCGCGAGGCCGGCCGCAAGTACATTTCGGTCGCCTCCGAGGTGCTGGGCGAGGCGGCGGCGTGATGGCGGTACGCCGCTCGGTGGAGATCACCAATCGCCGCGGCCTGCACGCGCGCGCTTCCGCCAAGTTCGTGACGCTTGCCTCCACGCAACCGGTGGACGTCGCCGTGGAAAAGGACGGCGCCGGTTCGGTGACGGGCACCTCGATCATGGGCCTGATGATGCTGGGCGCGGCGATGGGCGACACCATTACCATTTCCGCCGATGGCGAGGGCGCCGAGGAAACCGTGGCGGTGCTCTGCCGACTGGTCGAGGACAAGTTCGGCGAGGAATAGCCGGGCGAAGGCGGCGGCCTCGCTTCCGCTCCGCGCACGCTTGCGATAGGGCGCGTCATGCCTCGCGAGATCACCGCCTTTTCCAATCCGCTCGTCAAACGCATCCGCACCTTGCGCGAGAAGAAGCACCGGCGCGACGAGGGGCTGTTCCTCGCCGAGGGCCTGCGCGTGCTGACCGAAGCTCGCGAAGCGGGCCACCTGCCCCAATACCTGTTCTTCGCCGCCGACAGCGCCGCGCACCCGCTCGTCCGGGCATTGATCGCCGATGTCGAGGATCGCGGCGGCGACGCGATCGAGACCAATGCCGACATCCTCTCCAAGCTGTCGGGCAAGGACAATCCGCAGGCGGTGGTCGGCGTGTACGAGGAGTTCACGCGCACGCTGGACAGTCTCGACAGGACCAGGGCGGGCATCTGGCTGGTGGCCGAGCGGCTGCGCGATCCGGGCAATCTCGGCACCATCCTGCGCACCGGCGATGCCGTCGGCGCCGGCGGCCTGATCCTGATCGGCGACTGCGTGGACCCGTTTTCGGTTGAGGCGGTGCGCGCGTCGATGGGCGCCTTGTTCACCGTGCCGGTCGTGCAGAGCGGCTGGGGCGACTTCCTCCAGTGGCTACGCGGCGGGCCCGGCCAGCTCGTCGGCCTAAGCCTGGACACCACGCACGACTATCGCGCTGCCCGCTATGCCGCGCCCACCTTCCTGCTCACCGGCAACGAAGCGCGCGGGATGCCAGAGGATTACGCCGCTGCCTGCGACCTGCTCGTCAAGATACCCATGCTGGGCAAGGCCGACAGCCTCAACGCGGCCGTGGCCACGGCTGTCATGGCCTATGAGGTACTCGCGCAGCAGCGCTGAGCGATCGGCTCAGCCGGTGGCAGCGATCAGGCGCTCGAGCAGGCCGAGCCGCAGCGCGATCTCCGCGCGATATCCTGTCCCCGGCTCGCTGAAGCGCAACGCGGCGCGCCATTGCGCTCGGCCCGCTGCATAGTCCCCCGCGCGCACGTACGCCAGGCCAAGGAAGAAGCGGGGGCCGGGGTGCTCCGGCGCCAACTGGATCGCGCGGCGGAAGGCGAACAGCGCGGCCGGCGACACCTGCCCGCCATCATGCGCCGCGAGAGCGGAGCCGAGCCCGGTCCACAACGCGAAATCACGCGGATAGCGGTTCAGCGAACCCAGCATCACCCGCACCGCGCCTTGCTGCGCACCGGCACGCAACAGGGCGTCGCTCGCGGTCATGATGGCGGCTTCCTGCGTGAAGCGGCCGAACAGCGCGCCGCGCAGCTCCACGATCGCCGGCTCGACTTCCATGCCCTGCGCGTCGGCAACGCGCGGCGCCGCGGCCAGGGTCGGCCGACCCTGCAGCGCATAGCCGGCAGCCCCCAGCATCAGGGCCGCACCCGCCAGTGTCCAGACCGGACGGGCAAGACCCATCCGCCACATCAGCGCCGCCGTGGCGACACCCAGCAGCAGGAGCATCAGCCAGCCCATCAGCGCGGCTTTTTCCGGAACGCCTGGCGCGCCAGGAGCACCCCTGCCGCCAGCATCAGCAGCGGCGCGATCCAGAGCAGAGCGGTCGCCGGGCCGAACGGCGGGTCATAGGTGACATAATCGCCGTAGCGCTCGACCAGCCAGCGCCGGATCGCGTCCGGCCGCTCGCCCCCCTGAATGCGTCGGCGTACCAGCGCGCGCATGTCGCCGGCCATTTCCGCATCGCTGTCGGCAATCGACTGGCCCTGACAGACGAGGCAGCGCAGCGTTGCCATCAGCTCCTTCGCCTGGGCCTCCTTTGCCGGATCCGCAAGCTGGGTGTCGGCAAACGAGGCCGGCGGCAGGCGGCTGTCGGCAAGGACCGGCGCGGAAAGCAGGACTGCGGCAAGGAGGAGAAGGCGCTTCATCGCGCGTTCCGCACCGCGGCCGCGATCGCATCCACATCGTCGGCGCGGATGTCGCCCACATGCTGGAGCACGATGCGGCCCTGCCCGTCGACGACGAAGCTTTCCGGGACGCCCGAGGAGCCGAGGGCAAGCTGGACGGCACTTTCCCGGTCGCTGCCGATCCGCGCATAGGGATCGCCGTTGCGCCGCAGGAAATCGGCCACCGCATCCGGTGTGTCGCGCACCGCCACCGCGTCGATCGGCACACCCAGCTGCTTCAGGCGGAGCAATTGCGGCGCCTCGGCAATGCACGGGATACACCAGCTGGCGAAGATGTTGAGGAGCCGCGGCTGCCCGCCCTGGAGATCGTCACTGGCAAGGCCGGGCTTGCCCGGTGCGATCGCCGCCAGACGGAATGCCGGCACCGGCTTGCCGATCATGGCCGAGCGGACGGTGCGATCCGCCGGCTTGAGCAGCCCCTGCGCGATCACGCCGAGCAGCGCGGCGAAGCCGACCAGCGGCACCCAGAGCAGCCACCGCTTCATGTCCAGCGCTCCGTCGGATGGGGATCGACGCGCACCTGCCGCTCACGACGCAGCCGGCCCAGTAGCGACAGCGCCCCGCCCAGCGCCACCAACGCGCCGCCCAGCCAGATGCACGTCACCCATGGCTTCCACCACAGGCGAAGCTGCCAGCGGCCATCCGCGCCTTGCCGGCCGAGCACGGTATAGAGTTGCCCATCCGCCTCCGTGCGGATGGCGGTCTCGTTGGTGGTGGTGGGCGGGGCGGCGAAGAACCGTTGCTGCGGTCGCAACAGAAAGGGGGTGCCCTCGCCTCGCTGGACCCGCAACACGCCCTCCAGCGCGGACCAGTTGTCGCCGATCTCAGGGCGGATGCCCTGCAGCGTCACGCTGAACGGACCGACCAGCACCGGCTGTCCGACCTGCGCTGCCACCAGCTTCTCCTCGGTGAATACGCTGTCCGCGGCCATGCCGAACAGGCTCACGGCGATGCCGAGATGGGCCACCACCATGCCGTAGGTAAACAGCGGGGTACGCCGCAGATTGCGCCGCCACAGCGGGGCGATGCTCGCCACCGCCAGCCCGAGGGCCAGGCCGAGCCCCAGCAGCGGCAGCGGACGCGTCACCCCGCCGAGCGCGAAGAAGCCAGCCATGCCGAGCAAGGTCGTGCCCAGCGCCGGCAAGGTGCGGGACACCAGCGCGTCCTTGTCGTCGCGCCGCCAGCGCAGCAAGGGTCCCACCCCCATCAGCGCGACCAGCCCCAGCGCGATCGGCCCCGCCGTGGCGTTGAAGAAGGGCGGCCCCACCGAAAGCTGCGTTCCCATCGCCGCCGCCAGCAGCGGGTACAAGGTGCCGATCAGCACGATCCCCAGGATCACGGACAGCAGCAGGTTGTTGGCGACCAGCCCGCCTTCCCGGCTCAACGGCTCGAACGTGGCGCCCGCGCGCACCGTGCCCACCCGCGCGCCGAACAGCGCCAGTGCGCCGCCGATGTACAAGGCGAGCAGCGCCAGGATGAACGTGCCGCGTTCCGGATCCACGGCAAAGGCATGAACGCTCGTCAGGATGCCGGAGCGGACCAGGAAGGTGCCCAGCATCGACATGGAAAAGGCGACCACCGCCAGCATGATCGTCCAGGCCCGCAAGCCGTCGCGGGTGGCCACCACGGTGACCGAGTGCAGCAGCGCCGTCGCCGCGAGCCAGGGCATCAGCGACGCATTCTCCACCGGATCCCAGAACCACCAGCCGCCCCAGCCAAGCTCGTAATAGGCCCAATAGCTGCCGGCGGTGATGCCGAGCGTCAGGAATATCCACGCGCCCAGCACCCAGAGGCGCATCGCGCGGGCAAAGGCCGGCCCGACATCGCGCGTGACCAATGCGCCAACCGCAAAGGAGAAGGCGACGGAGATCCCGACATAGCCGATGTACAAGGTGGGCGGGTGAAAGGCGAGGCCGGGGTCCTGGAGCAGCGGATTGAGGCCCAGACCATCGGGCGGGGCGGGGCTGAGCCGCGCGAAGGGGTTCGAGGAGAACAGCAGAAAGGCGTAGAAGCCCAGCGCGATCACCGCCTGCGCGCCCAGTGTCGCCACCAGCGTGCGTTCGTGAAGCCGACGCTCCAGCAGCGCCACGGCGCCCCCCGCCAGCCCGAGGATGGTCACCCAGAGCAGCATGGAGCCTTCATGGTTCCCCCAGGCGCCCGCAACCTTGTAGAGCCACGGCTTGGCGGTGTGGCTGTTCTCCGCCACCAGCGCGACGGACATGTCGGACCCCGAGAACACCGCCAGCAGCGCCGCAAAGGCGATCGCCGTCAGCAGCCCCTGGGCGACCGCCACGGGGCGCACGGCACCACGCAGCTGCTCTCCCAACGCGCCCTCGCGGCGCAGGCCGAGCGTGGCGGCGGCAATCTGCAGCAGGGCAAGCGCGGCGGCGAGCCACAGCGCGGCAAGGCCAAGCTCGGCGGTCACCGCTCCAGCGTCTTGGTTTCGTGCATGGCGCCGGCAACCTCAGGCGGCATGTATTTCTCGTCGTGCTTGGCCAGCAGGTTGGTCGCGGTGAAGCTGCCGTCCGGGTTGAAATGCCCCTCGGCAACCACGCCCGAACGCTCGCGAAACAGGTCCGGCGCGATGCCGGTGAACGCAACCGGCACCGTCGCCCGGCCGTCCGTCACGCGGAAGCGGATGGAGACGCCGTCCGGCTGTCGTGCGATCGAGTTCGCCGCGACCATGCCGCCCAACCGCACTTCCCGGCCCAGCGGCAGGCCGCTCTTCTCCACGTCGCCCGGCGCATAGAAAAAGGCGGCCTGATCCTTCAGCGCCGACAGCGCCAGCAATGCCGCGCCGACCACGGCCAGCACGGCAAGGCCGGCCAGCACCAGTCGCTGGTTCTTGGCGGTCACTGGCGCTCGCTGCCCCGCATCGCCCGCCAGCTGATCCAGGCAAGCGCCGCCGCCGTCAGCAAGGTCACGCCATACGCGGCGCTCACGAACGCCCAGTGGCTCATGCGCGCGCCATGCGGCGCAACCGCGCCTCGTTCCTGGCGCGCGCCAGCATGTCGCGCATCCGCATCAGCACGACCGCCGCAAAGAACAGGCTGAAGCCCGCCAGCGTGAAGCCGAGCGGCCAGAGCATGCTGCCGTCGATCGTCGAGCTTGCCAGGCCGATGCTCTCGCCCTGGTGCAGCGTGTTCCACCACACCACCGAATAGCGGATGATCGGCAGCAGCACCGACCCGGCGACGCCGAACAGAGCCGGAATGCGGCCGTCGCCGCCCTGCTCGCGATCGGCGCGAGCCAGCCCGATATAGCCGAGATAGACGAAGAACAGCAGCAACATGGACGTGAGCCGGCCATCCCATTGCCACCAGGTGCCCCAGGTCGGCCGACCCCAAATCGAGCCGGTCATGAGGCACAGCGCCGCGAACATCGCGCCGGGAACGGCGATGGCGCGCGCCGCGACGTTCGCCAGCGGGTGTCGCCAGACGAGATAGGCGATGCTGGACAGGGCGATGCCGCTCCATCCGCCCATGCCGAGCCAGGCGGTGGGGACATGAATGTAGAGAATGCGAACGCTGTCGCCCTGCAGGTAATCGGGCGGCGTCTGCGTCAGGCCGGCCCAGCACCCGAAGGCGATCAGCGCCGCGCCGGTCCAGAACAGCCATCCGGTCAGCGGGCGAGCGATCTTCAGGAATCGTGCCGGATTGGCAAAGGCATGCAGGCTGGCCACGCGGCTTTCCTTACGTGTTCGAAAGGCCGGCGTCACCTGTCTTGCGGCAACCTCAGGCGCGGCCGATCAGCCGCATCGCCATGGCATCGGCAACATCCGCGGCAGGCGTATCGGTGGACACGCTTTCCGCCCAGATCTCCTCCAGGCGGACGGGAATGCGGCCGATCCGCGCCAGCACCTCGGCCTCGTCCCCCTGGCCGAGGTATTCCAGGCCGACATTGATGATGCCGCCCGCGTTGATGACGTAATCCGGCGCGTACAGGATGCCCCGCGCGTGCAGCGCCGCGCCGAGATCGGCGGTGGCGAGCTGATTGTTGGCGCCGCCGGCGATCACCGTGGTGCGCAGCGCGTCGATCGACTGCTCGGTCAGGATCGCGCCCAGCGCGTTCGGGCTGACGATGTCCGCTTCCGTCGCCAGCAGCGTATCGGCCGCCACGACGTCCGCACCCAGCTCCTCGGCCAGCGCCTGCGCCTTGGCGACGTTCACGTCGGCCAGCGTCAAGCGCGCGCCATCCGCCGCCAGCAGCCGGGCCAAGCCGCCGCCGACGCTGCCCACGCCCTGGATCGCGACGTGCACGCCGCGCATCTCGTCCGCGCCCAGGCCGCGCTTCGCCGCCGCACGCACGCCCAGATAGACGCCCTGCGCGGTATACGGCCCCGGATCGCCACCGGCGGCACCGCTTTCCACCGGCAGGCCGGAGACATGGCGCGTGCGGGTCGCGATGACCTTCATCCGCTCCTCGGACATGCCGACATCCTCGGCCGTCACATATTTGCCGCCGAGCGACTCGACGGCTTCGCCGAACGCCTCCAGCTGCGCAGTGGAGATGGTCGCGCCCGGGCGTTCGGCCAGGACCACGCCCTTGCCGCCGCCCATCGGCAGGCCGGCCATGGCGTTCTTGAAGCTCATGCCGCGGGACAGGCGCAGCGCGTCGGTCAGCGCCGCAGCCTCGTCCGGGTAATGCCAGAAGCGCACCCCGCCCGCCGCGGCGCCCAGCGCCGTCGAGTGGATCGCGATCACCGCCTGCAAGCCGCTGGCGCGATCGGTGAACAGGTGCACGCCCTCATGGGCGTCGAAATCCGGCAAGCCCCAGGTCATCTGATCTCTCGGGAAAAGTGGGGCGACCGACGGGACTTGAACCCGCAACTTCCGGCATCACAAGCCGGCGCTCTAACCAATTGAACTACGGTCGCCGCGAAGGCCAGAGCCCCTAGCGGCAGCATGCCGGCCCCGTCAAGCTATCAGAAGCGACCTTCCGCGGAAAGCCGCCAGCCAGCGGGGGTCTGCTGGAACCCGGCGCCTGCCAGTTGCTGTGCCTGCGCCGGATCGCTGGCCCCCAGCGTCAACTCCGCGCGGTACCGACCTTCCGGCCACAGGCGCACCGACACGCTCTGCGTCCCGCCGGCCCCCGCCAGCGGCAACAGCAAGGCCCCGCCCTCGCACCGCGCTGCGCCCGAAAGCGCCTGGCTGAGCGGAACGCCGCCAATGTCGCCGGCAAGCGTGGCCCGCACCATGCCCTCGGCGCGCTCGCAACCCGCATCGCCAAAGCGCGCGCTCACGGCCTGGAGGTCGAGCATTGTGACGGGCAGCGGGGCAAAGGCACGCCCCGCCGCCAGCGTGGCCGTGACATCGTCTAGCCCGGCGCTGTGCCGCGTGATGGTGATCCCGCCGGAAAGAGGCTGGGCCGGATCGGTGCCGCGCCGCGCAAGCTCCACCCGTGCGCGCCCGATCAGCAGGGGAAAGGGCGAAACCCGCGCGCGCAGATCCCCGAGGGGCAGATCGCCCATCTGTGCCTCGGCCAGCGAGCCCAGCCACACCGCCCCGCTCACGCGGCGGGCGGCGAAACGGGACGCGTCGAGCCCCAGCCAGTCGAGCGCGAGGCGCATCGGCAGGGAGACGAGCAGCGCCGCCACCAGGAAGGCGCCGAAAAGGACGGGACGGCGCGTCGCCAGCTGGAAACGCTTCATGCCTGGCTCCTCAGGGTGAGCTGAAGCGACACGGTCTGGTCCCCATTGTTGGTGATGGCCATGGTCTCCACCAGGATGCCCGCTTCCTCCAGGCCGGCGATCCACGCGAACAGGGCGCCGGGGCGCGCCTGGGTGATGCTGAGCTGCACCCGGTCGCTGCCCTGGGGCGCAAGGCTGGCAACGGTGAAGCCGGCGGCGTCGGCGCGCGCGCGCACCTCTGCATCGAGCGGCTGGCCGAGCGGCGCCGCCCGCGGCACGGCGCGGATCGCCGCCACGCGCGCCTGCGTCTCGGCAAGCCGCAGAACGGCGTCCGCATGCCGCGTGCGGGCACTGGCGAGCCCATCCGTCACCGGCAGCAGGATGCCGGCCCAAACGAGCGTGACGGCCAGCAGGGCAAGCATCACGAGGATCAGCCGCCGCTCGCGCAACGATCGTCCCGCGAACCAGAGTCGCAGACCGCTCATGGAGCCCCCACAGTCACGTCGCCCGTCAGCCGGCCGCCATTGTTGGTAAAGGTGCTGGGGGTCGCGGCAAAGCCCTGCGCCCGCAGACGGGTGACGAGATCGGCGGCCTGCGCCTCGCTGGCCAGCGACACGGACGGCTTCAGCACACCGGTGGCGTCGAAGTTCAACGCCGTGACCTCCGCGTCGGGCAGCGTCCGCATGATCGCGAACAGCGCGGCGGCCGTGCGGCTGAAGCCCAGCCCGCCGCCGCGCAGGCGGGCAAGCCGGTCGGCGAGTTGCCGGTCCGCATTGTTCACCGTTTCGCCGCGCGGCAGGTTCTCGCGCGCCAGCGCCTCCGCCCGGTCCTCCAGCGCGCCGGCGGCGATGTTGTAGCGCAGGATGAGCGTGAGGCTGACGAGCAGGGTGACCAGAAGGATCGCCGCTCCGAGCCAGGCCAGTCGCCGCACCAGCGGCCACTCGATCCCGATCCGCCGCCGCCGCGAAAACGCGCCTTGCCGCAGGTCGAGAGCCGGCGCCGCCACGGCGGCCAGGATGGCGGCATCCACCGCGTCGGCTGCCAGCAGGGTCGGTTCGTCCCCGCCCGTGACGAGTTCGGTCAGGCCCGGCGCGTCAGCAAACCCGCTCGTCACCCCCCGCAGAACGCGCTCCCCGCCGAGGTCGGCGGCGACATACCCTTCTTCGGGCAAGGGCAGCAGCAGTGGGGCCGGAACGATCGCGCGCGCATCAAGGCCGGCCAGCACGAGGTCGGCGAGCCAGGCCTGCATCACCTGTGCCGACACGACGGCGATCGGGCGCTCGGCGCGGCCATCCTCCCGGCCGACGGCAACATGAAGGTCTGCCAAGGGCGTGAGGCTCGCCTCCGCCGCCAGCAGGCGCGCCGCCGCGATCGCCTGCGCGGGCGAGCGGTCCGGCAGCTCCGCCCAGTGCAGCACCACCGCGTCGGCCGGCGTCACGGCGACGACGGGCTCCTCCGCGGCGGGCACGGGCACGCCGCTGCCGCGGGCGACCACCCCCGTTTCGGCCGTCCGCAGCCAGCGCCACTCGCCGCCCGGCCGCGGCAAAAACACAACCAGAGTCACGAACGCTCCCCCCAGGCGCGAGACACGATGCGTGCCGGCAACCGCGTCGCATCGATCAGGCCATGCTGTTCCAGTTCCGCATCGTTCAACACGACCTGGATGTCGAGCGCGAACCATTGCGTGGTGATCGCGGTCTGCCGTTCCGCCTCCGGCCCGGCCGCCTGGCCGCCCAGCGCCAGCCCCTGCCAGAAGGCGGTCACGCTCTCATAGCCCTGTGGCGGGCGACGGAGCAGCAGCCCCGAGATCGTCTGCGGCGCCACCGACTGCGGCAGCAGCATGGCGAGCAGCGGCGCCTGTTCCGGCAACAGCGTGTTGACGTTCACCTTTGACGGCTCCGCCTTGGGCAGGGTGCAAAGCCACGGGCGCAGCCGGGCATAGGTTTCCGCCGTCATGCCGCTCACCGCGCGCAACTCGCTCACATCGGCCATCAGCGTGTTGGCGGTGCGATAGCCCTTGTAGCTGCTGTCTTCCGCGCCGTTCGGCAGCGGATCGTTGCCGCTGTCGATCCAGTCGGTCGTAGCGGCGGTGATCGCCTCCGGGTTCTGGCCGGTGACGCCGACGAGCCGCATCAGGTTCGTGAACTGCACCATCGCCGGCGCATAGGCGGCGTACACGCCCGGGGTCGTTTCGGTGACCAGGCCATTGAGGTTGAAGCAATTGCCGCCGTCGCGCACCCGCGCAACTGCGGTGCCCTCGGGAATGGGCAGCGGGACGGGCGTGTTGCTCCAATTGCCGGCCAGCGTCACCCGGCTCGCATCGCGGCCCAACACGTCGGTGACCTTCAACAGCGCCATCGTCTCGGCCGCCTGTGCCCAGGCGCGCGCCTGGCTGCCGGCCACCGCATTGCTCGCGAGGCGGGTGGACAGGCGCATCTTCTCCAGCGCCGTTCCTGCCATCACCGAGATGATCGCCACCAGCAGCAGAACGGTGAGCAGCGCGGCACCGCGCTCCCGGTCAGGCACCGGCATTGGCTTGCCCCCCGGCCTCGTCGCGTGGCGGCCGCGGATCATAGCCAGCGCCGACCAGCGCCAGCTGGCGGAAAACCGTGCCGTTCTCGCGCTGCACCGACAGTTCCACCACTTGCGGCAGCGGCGGTGCGGTTGCCGCACCATTCCAGCGGTCGCTCCACGCGCCATTGTACCGGTAGCGCAGTGTCGCGCTCGCCACATGGTCGAGCAGGACGGTGGGTGCGAGCGGCGGAGCGCCGTCCAGCATCGGCCAGGTGATCCGCTCCAGCGCTCCCTGGGTTACCCGGTACTGCACCTTCTGCGCGCTCGCGCGAGGCGCCGAATCGAGATTGGTCCAGCCGCCGCGCACCAGCACCATCTCTCCCGGCGCGCCGAAGAACGCCGGGACGCTGTCGCCCGCTTCGTTGCGTGTGGGTCGCGCCACCGCCTCGGCGAGATCGGCAGAGAAAACGGAGGAAAAGCGGTTCAGCGCCGCGACATCATCCAGCTTGGCGCCGGTCGCGGCCTGCGCACGGATGCTGACCGACAGCAGCGCGACTCCTGCCGCCGCGAGCATGCCGAAGATCAGCAGCGCGATCATCATCTCGACCAGCGTGAACCCGCCGGTGCGACCGGTCGGAGCCGTCATGCGCCCGCTCCCGCGCGCACGACGGTCAGCCGCCCGAGCGTCGCCCCGCCCGGATCGGCCACGGACACGGCGATCGTCAGCACGCGCCCGCCGCCTGCCGGGCGCACCTCGCGCGACCAGGTCCAGGCGCGCCCGCCATTCTGCTCCACCCCGCGGGTGACGCCGATCGTCGGCGGGCGGGCATCGGTCAACGCCTCGATCGCCACGTTGCGGGCAACCGTCTGCGCAAGAAAGGTCTCGTCAACGATGCCGGCGCCGCGGATCGTCGCGCCCTCCAGCCGCAACAGGGCCAGGGCCGCCAGGCTGAAGACGGCGAGCGCCACCATCATCTCGATCAGCGTGAAGCCGGTCTCCGGCCTCGAAGCGGCGGGGGCCTCAGCCGACAAGGCGCACGCTCCCGTCCGCGCCGATGCGCACCGTACGGTTGGCGTCGTCGCGCACCAGTTGCAGGTCGAAGCCGTGATCGGCAAGGCCGGTAGGGTCGAACACGATCCGTTCACGCTGCGTTGCCAGCAGCGGGCGGGTGCCCTGCCCCCATTGCGTGACCTGCAACGGGCCGTCGGCCGCCGCGCTCCACGCGCCGCCACGCCGCTGCTCGAAGCCATAGCCGCCGGCCGTGACCCACACGCTGGCGGGCCGCGCATTGATGATGGCGAAATCGCGCGCGACACGGGTGCGCGCGGCGAAGCGCTCGGCCTCCTCGTCCAGCCGCCCGCGCGGATCGGGGAGGCTGAGCGCGACAGCGGCAGAGGCAAGGCCGATGATCGTGATGACGATCATCAGCTCGACCAGTGTGAAGCCGCGCTCGGGGACGCGCGCCGCGCGCGACCGCCTATTGCCAGCTGCCGATATCGGCATCGGGCCCCTCGCCCCCTTCCTTGTCGTCGGAGCCCAGGGTCCAGACGTCCGCCTGACCGTGCTGGCCGGGCGAGGCGTAGAGGTACGGGCGGCCCCAGGGATCGTCCGGCAGCTTCTTGATATAGCCGCCCGACTGGTACTTGGCCGGATCGGCGCCCTGCGGGGCGGTGACCAGCGCCTGAAGCCCCTGCGAAGTGCTCGGATAGCTGCCGTTCTGCAGCCGGTAGAGGTCCAACCCCGCCTGGATGGTAGAGATATCCGCGCGTGCCTTCTCGATCCGGGCCTTATCGCCGGAGGGCAGCACGTTGAGCGCCACGATGGTCGCCAGCAGGCCGATGATGACGATCACCACCATCAGCTCCACCAGGGTGAAACCGTCTTCCCGCCGACGCCGCTTCTTCTGTTCGATACGCATATGGGTCCTCATGCTCACTGCCCCGCGAGCGTGTTCAGCTGCAGGATCGGCAGCAGGATGGATAGCACGATGGTGGCGACGATGCCGCCCATCACGACGATGATCGCGGGCTCGAGCAGCGACAGCGCGGTTGCCGTGAAGCGATCGAATTCGCGCTCCAGGTAATCGGCGGCGCGCTCCAGCATCTCGTCCAGCCGACCGGCCGACTCGCCCGAGGCGGCGAGATAGGTCAGCAGCGGCGGGAACACGCCCGCGCGCCGCATGGCGGCCGACAGCGAACCGCCGCCGCGAATGGCTTCCACGATCTCGTCGGAGGCGAGGCGCAGGCGACGGTTGTGGATCGTGCCCGCGGTCAGCGCGAGCCCTTCCAGAAGGGGAAGACGGCTGGCGACCATCGTTGAGAGCGTTCGCGCCATGCGGGCCGCATGCAGGTCGCGGATGAGCCGCCCCAGCAGGGGTATGCGCAGCAGCCAGCTGTCGAACGACAGGCGGATCGCCGGCTCCTTCATCGCCCGCCAGAACAACAGCGCAAGCCCCGCCAGCACCGCCAGCATCAGCCACCAATATCCGGCCATCAGCGCGGAAAGGCCCATCACCAGGCGGGTGAGGAGCGGAAGCTCCTGCCCCACCGTGTCGAATTGCTCGACCACCTGGGGCACCACGAAGATCATCAACGACGTGACCACCCCGAGTGCCACCACCGCGAGCACCGCGGGGTAGGCCATGGCCGTCATCAACTTGCCGCGGATCTCCGCCTGCCGCTCCAGCAGGATCGACAAGCGCTCGAGGATCACCGGCAGCGAGCCCGAACTCTCGCCCGCGGACACCATCGCGCGATAGAGTGGCGGAAAGCTCTTCGGCTCGCGCCCCATCGCTTCCGCCAGCCGCCGGCCCTCGGTCACCCCGGCGTGCACCGAGGACACGATCTCGCGCACCTGTTCCTGCTCGGTCTGCCGCACGATGGTCCGCAGGCTTTCCTCCAGGGGCGAGACCCGGTTGAGCGTGGCCAGCTGCCGCGTGAACAACGTCAACTGCTTGCCGCCCATCCGCCGCCCGCGCAGCGAGATGCCTGAAACCAGCGACTTGGGCTTGGCCGGCGCTCCGGAGCCGGGCTCCACCCGCACGACGTAGAGCCTGCGCGCGTCGAGCTTTGCGCGCGCATCCGCCGCATCCTCCGCCACGACATGGCCGCGCATCTCGCGCCCGCGCGTGTCGATGGCGAGATAATCGAAGTCAGCCATGGTCGGCAGGCGGCAGCGCCGCCTCGTCAACGTCCATCGCGTCGCGCCGCGACACCCGCACCGCTTCTTCCGGCGTGGTTTCGCCCCGCCGCACGAGATCACGCGCCGCGCCCGCCAGGGTTGCGCCATGGGCAAAGGCGTGGCGGGCGATCGCCGCCTCGTCCCCGCCTTCGTTGATGAGGCGGCGGATCGTCTCATCCACGCGCACCGCCTCGAACACGCCGAGCCGGCCCTTGAACCCGGTCTGGCCGCATGCCTCGCACCCGCGCGGTTCGTACACCGTCTCGCCCGCCTTCAGCCCGATCAGCGCGGCCACGGAGGGGCTTGACGGCACGGCCTCCCGGCAGACCGGGCACAACCGCCGGACAAGGCGCTGGGCGATGACGGCGCGCAGGGTGGAGGCAAGCAGGAACGGCTCCACCTTCATGTCGCGCATGCGGGTGATCGCACCCACCGCATCGTTCGTGTGCACGGTGGACAGCACCAGATGGCCGGTCAGCGAGGCCTGCACGGCGATCTCGGCCGTTTCGCGGTCGCGGATCTCGCCCACCATCACCGTGTCCGGATCCTGGCGCAGGATCGCGCGCAGACCGGCGGCAAAGGTGAGGCCGACCTTCGGGTTCACCTGCGTCTGACCCACCCCGTCCACCGCATATTCCACCGGATCCTCCACGGTGAGGATGTTGCGGCTGCCGTCGTTCAGCGTGCGCAGCGCGGCATAGAGCGTGGTCGTCTTGCCCGATCCGGTCGGCCCGGTGACCAGCAGGATACCGTTCGGCTCCGCCAGTGCCTCGTTGAGAAGGGCATACATTTCGGGGCTGAGCCCCAGTGCTTCCAGGTCGATGCCGGCGTTATCCTTGTCGAGGATACGCAGCACCACCCGCTCGCCCGCGCGGCTCGGGAGGGTGGATACGCGCACGTCCAGGCTCTTGCCGCCCAGCGTAATGCCGATGCGCCCATCCTGCGGCACGCGCCGCTCGGCGATGTCGAGGCGCGCCATCACCTTGATACGGCTGACCACCACCGGCGCGACGTGGGGCGGCATGCGCAACGTCTCGCGCAGCACGCCGTCGATGCGCATGCGCACCACCAGGCCGCTCTCATAAGGCTCGACATGGACGTCCGACACGCCGTTCCGCGCCGCGTCGGCCAGCACGCCGTTGATCAGCCGGATCGCCGGCGCGTCGTCGGCGGAGTCGAGCAGATCCTCCGCCGTGGGCAGATCGCCGGCGAGCAGGTCCAGTTCGCCGCCAAGACCCAGATTGCCTGCCGCCGCTGCCGCCGCTTGCCCGTCCATGGCATAGCGGTCGGAAAGCAGCCGGTCGAAGGCCGGCGGGGCGGCGAAATCGATTTCGAACGGGCGGGCGAAGCACCGGCGCAGTTCGATCAGCACCTTGGGATCGGCACCTTCGCGCAACGTCACCCGCAACGCGCCGTCGCGCTCGTCGAGCAGCGCCACCACGCCGAACTTGCGGGCAAAGGCATAGGGCACGTCGACGATCGGCAGCGCCGGCAAGGTCGCGTCGCCTGCCGGCACCTCCACCGCATCGCTCTCCGCCACGGGGCCGTCCGGCGCTTTGCCAAAGGCGATCTGCATGGCGTTACCGCTGCGCCGGCCGGAACACGGTCTGCGACTGGCGCTCCACCGGCACGGCGACGCGAGGGTCCTCGATGCTGCCGGGCTGTCCGGACGGCGGCAGTGGGGTAGCAGCACCCATGTAATCGCGCACCAGCTGGTCGATGCTCGGCTCGCTGTCGGGATCCTGGCCCGCCTGTTGCAGGCGGAGATAGCCGTAGCGCTGCTCGGTCAGCTTGCGGCTGTCGGCGGCGCTGCGCAGGATGGTGGGCCGGATGAAGATCATCAGGTTGGTCTTGGTCCGCTGCTTGGCGCGGCTCTTGAAGAGGTTGCCGACCAGCGGGATGTCGCCGAGCAGCGGGATCTTCTCGATGGTGCGCCGCTCGTCGTCCGACAACAGGCCGCCGATCACCGCGATCTGCCCGTCGTCCACCGTCAGCGTGGTCTCCACCTCGCGCTTGTTCAGGATGAGGTCGCTGTTGTCGCTGGAAACCGGGCCGGCGATGGAACTGACCTGCTGGTGCAGGAACAGCTTGATCGAGCCGGAAGAATTCACCTGCGGTCGCACCTCCAGCTGGATGCCGACATTCTCGCGCTGCACCGTGCGAAAGGCGTTGTCGAAATTCTGGCTGAGCGCCTGCCCGGTGGTGATCGGGATCTCCTGCCCGACCAGGAAACGCGTCTGCTGGTTGTCGAGCGTCACCACGTGCGGGACCTGGAGCAGGTTCGACTGGGTGTCGCTCTTCACCGCGTTGATGATCGCGCCGAAGATCGTGTCGCCGATCTGCCCGCCGAACCCGCCGAAGCCGCCGCTGGCACCCAGGATGGACTGGATCGCCGATTGTTGCAGCGAATCCGCGGCGCCGCTCTGCGTGCTGGTGCTGGTGGTGCTGCCGTCGGTGTTCACCGTCGTCGTGGTCGAGGTGTTGAGCTCGGTCGCGCCGATCGCGCCGGCGATCTGGAGGATGTTGGGTGCCGAGTTGCCGAAGGTGGACGCCGCGAACGCGCCGCCCGAAGGCGAGCCGATCAGGAACTGCGCGCCGAGCCGGTTGACCGTCTGGTCGGAAACCTCGGCGACGATCGCCTCCACCAGCACCTGTTCGCGGCGCGTGTCGAGCTGGCGGATCACTTCCGCGAGCTGGCGCTGAACCTCGGCAGGCGCGGCGATGACGATGGCGTTCGCGCCCAGGAAGCGGGTGACCACCGAAGCCGTGCGGCCGCCATCGGAAGTGACGGCGGGCTGGCCGGTGCCGCTGCCGGTCGAAACCGCCTGCGTCGGCGCGGGGGCGGAGGTCGCCTGCGAGAAGCCGGTGTTCGCCTGCCCCCCCGTATTGTTGCCGTTGCCGCCGAAGGCAGAGCCGGAGGACGAGAGCTGGCGTTCCTGCGGCATGGTGGGCTGCTGCCCGACCAGTTGCTGGAGCACGGGCAGCAGCTGCTCCGCATCGGCATTTTCGAGGAAGATGACCTTGATCTCGGTGCCGTCCTTGGCCCGGCGGTCGAGATCCTCGGCGACCGCGGCAAGGCGCGCCACGGTGGACGGGTCACCGCGCAGCGCGACGGAATTGGAGCTGGCGATCGCCACCACGCTCACGCCCGCGCCGGCGCCCTGCGCGCCTCCCTGCTGCCCGCCGCCGCCTGCGCCCGCCAGCGTCTGCAGCGCCGTGGCGATCTCGCGCGCGCCCGCATTCTTCAATGCCACCACGCGCGTGGACGCATTGTCCGTGTCGATCCGGCGCAGCACCTCGCGCACGCGCCGGACGTTGTCGGCAAAATCGACCACCACGATCGAGTTGCCGCCACGATTGGCGGTGACCGATCCTTGCGCGCTCACCAGCGGGCGGACGGTGTCGAGAGCGGATTGCGCGTCGATCGAACGCAGGCGGACGATCTCGGTGACGAACGCATTTCGCTGCGCCCCGCCCACCCCGATGCGGCTCGGCTGCTGTGCCGCATTGTCGATCGGCTGCACGCGGAACGCGCCACCCGATGTCGGCACCGCGACGAGGCCGTTCGCGCGCAGGGTCGACAGGAACACCTCGAGATATTCCGAGCGCGAGAGCGGGCGATCGGTGACCACGGTCACCTTGCCCTGCACCCGGTTGTCGATGATGAAGGTGCGCCCGGTCACCTTCGCCGCGTCCGCGATGAAGGCGCGGATATCCGCGTCGCGAACGTTGAGCGTCGTCTGCGCCGCGAGCGGCGCGGCGAGGGCCAGCGCCACGGCGGGGGCGAGCACGGTCTTGAGAAAGGTCTTGGTCATTGGCCTGTGATCGTGATCGCGAGGGGAAGCGTCTGGTTGCCGCGCTCAACGGTGACGGACAAGGTTCCGCCTCCCGCAAACTCGGTGCCGATGCGGTCGAGGTCGCCCGGCCCGGTGACCGGGCGGCCGCCGATCGCGGTGATGACGTCGCCTTCGCGCAGCCCCGCCCGGCGGAACGCCGCGCCGGAGCCCTGCGGGCGGACGACCAGGCCGGACACCCGCCCGCCGTCGATGCGCGGAATGGCGCCGACCTCGCCGCGCAGTTGCGCGATGCTGCTGCCGCCCGCGGCGGGGGCCGGCGACGGCGGCGTTGCCGCACCACCCGGAGCGGGCGCTCCATCGGCGGGAGCTGGCGCGGGGGCGCCGCTCGATTGATCCAGGAACAGGTCCTCGCTCGCGCCGCCGCGGTCGAGGCTGACATGATCGAACGCCACAGCCTTCAGGCGGACGCCGGGGGCGACCTCCTCGCCGACGGCAAAGCTCTTCTGGATGCCGTCTGCCGCCGCGATGATCGCCGAGCCGCCGCCATTGGCCTCGTCGATCCGGGTGCCGAAGAGCTTCAGCTGAAGCGACGTCACGGTCGCCGGCCCGGCCTGCTGCTGCAGGCGGAAGAAGGGGTCGAAGCCGCGCAACACCGCGCCGGGCAGCGCCGGGCCCGACGGGGCGACAGGCTTCCACCGGCCAAGCGGATCGACCGGGGTGAGGATCGCCCAGATCAGCGCGGCACACTGCCAGGCGAGCACCGCCAGCAGGACGATCTCGGCAAGCGAATAGGGGTTGGTACGCGGCAACCGCCGCAAGAGACGGCGTGCGCGCGCATCGAGTTCCAGGCGCAATCGTGTCTCCCCGCGACGGAATGTCCGCTAAGGCCCGATTGTTACAGGCGGATTGCACGCAGCGGAAGGGGTGGAAATGCGCGCGCCCGTTTGGCAGGCATAGCCGCATGACCACGCAGTTCGGCGCTCCCGCCCGTTTCGGTTCCGGCCTTCTGGCAGAGGAGATGGTCGCCGCCTTGGGCGCGCAGCCCGGGGTGCAGAAGGTGCCCAGCGCCAAGCTGACATTGTTCGTGCGCCGCGCCTTCCTCTCGCGGGACGAATGCGCGGGGCTCGTGGCGCGCATCGACGCGCATCGCCGGCCCTCCACCATCTCCGACCCGAACGGCGACGCAGCGTTCCGGACCAGCGCAACCTGCGACCTGGACGCTGGCGATGCGCTGGTGGCGGCGGTTGACGCCCGCATCGCCTCCTTCACCGGCCTCGACCCGGCATATGGCGAACCGATGCAAGGGCAGCGTTACGCTGTCGGGCAGGAGTTCAAGGGGCATACCGACTATTTCGAGCCGAATGGCGTGGACTATCTCCGCTTCTGCTCGGTCGCCGGCAATCGCACCTGGACGGTCATGATCTACCTCAACGAGCCGGAGGCGGGGGGCGCGACCCGGTTCAAGGCGGTCGACAAGATCGTGCAGCCGGAAACCGGCAAGCTGCTGGCCTGGAACAACCGGCGGACGGACGGCACCCTGAATCCCTCCACGCTCCACCAGGGCATGAAGGTGCGCGCCGGGGTGAAATACGTCATCACCAAGTGGTTTCGCGAGCGCCCCTGGGGCTGACCCACGAAAAAGGGGAGGACGTCGCCGCCCTCCCCTCCATCCCGTCCTAGGTTGAAGCGTCAGAAGGTGACGCTGGCGCCCAGCGAGAACACCCGGCCGAGATTGTACCGGTTGATGAACACCTCGTTGCCGTTGGCGAAGGTCTGGCTCTCGCGATACTTGGTGCGCGTGAGGTTGCGCGCCTCGGCCTTGATCTCGAACCGGCCGCCGAACGCCTCGATGCCCTGCCGCGCCACGAGATCGAGGCGGATCCCCGGATGCTCGACGATGTCGGGCTGGAACCCGTCGCCGGACAGCAAGGACGGGCCGCGGTTGGTCACGCGGTCGCTGGCATAGTTGAACAGCAAGGTCAGCTGCGACAACCGCGCCGTGTCCTCAATGCCGACCTGCACGTTCACCAGATGGTCGGACTGCCCGGTGAGCGGCGCACCGTCGCGGAACTGGGAGAATGCCGGCCCCAACCCCGAACCTGCCGGACAGCTCGGAAGCGTCTGGTTGAGCACGTTCGGCACGCAGGTGGCGTCGGCCGTGATCTCGGACTTGGTATAGGTATAGTTGGCGATCAGCACCGCCCGGCGCGTGGCGAAGAAGTCGCCACCGATCAGGTCGGCCAGGGGGAAATACTTCTGCAACTCCACTTCGGCGCCGTACAGCTTCGCCTTGGGCAGGTTGGTGAAGCCGGTCTGCAAGCGGTCGTCCGAACCGGTATAGAAGCCGACCTGCTCGATCGGATTGTCGATCCGCTTGTAGAAGCCCGCCAGCGTGAAGCGCTGGTCACGACCGAAGAACCACTCGTAGCGGGCCTCGGCATTGTACAGCTTCGAGTCGCGCAGCAGCGGATTGCCGTAGAAGAGACGATCCGAGTCCGGATCGCGGAACAACTGCGGCGCCAATTCGCGGAACTGCGGCCGCGAGATCGTCTTCGACACGCTGGTGCGCAGCTGCATGTCGGGCGCGAAGTTCCACGTCAGCGTGAGAGCCGGCAGCCAATAATCGTTGTTCAACCGCGTGGTCGTCGCGTTCACCGGCGTGACGCGCTCGTCGGCCGTTTCGTAGCGGACACCGGCAACGGCGCGGAAACCGTCCAGCAGCTCCGCCTCGGCCTGCACATAGCCCGCATGGACGTCCAGCGACGCGTCATACAGATAGGCGCTCGCCTGCGTGTTGAACTGCAGCTCGATCGTGCAGGGAGCGGTGTTCGCCGTCTGCGGACACGCATTGTTGATCACGTCCGGGCTCAGCAGGTAATCCGGCCGCAGCAGGTTGTACGGATATTGCGGCGCCGTGCCGCCGCCATTTGACGTCTGATAGTTGAACTGCAGGCGCGAGGACGTACGGTCCGTGCCCTGGTAGAAATAGCCGGCAGAAAGCGTGATCGGCCGACCGGCATCGATCTTGTACGAAGCGTCCGCCTGGCCGGTCCAGAGATCCTCGTTCAGCTCACTGAAGATGATCGACGCGAACGGGCTGAAGCGCTGCGTGACCTGATAGGCACCCGCGCATTGCAGACCGCCGGTCTGGTTCAGCCCGTCGTTGGTGATCGGAAGGCCGTTGGTGGTGGTCGAAGAGCAGAGATAGTCGAACTGGCGCTCGTAGGGAGCGTTGCGCTTCGAATTGGCGTAGGCCCCGCGCACGTCCAGGCTGAAAGCGTCGGTCGGCTTGAACTCGCCGACCAGCTGGCTTTCGATCAGCTGGCGCTCGAACCAGTTGGTGTTCTGCTGGAAGCGCACACCGCTGAAATTGTTGTAGGTGTCGGACGCCGAGCCACGACCCTGTTTCAGCGTGTCGTGGATGTAGACGTTGGTCCAGCGGATCGTGTTCTCGCCGAACTCATACCCCAAGCCGAGCAACGCGTTGGCGACGATGCGGTTGTCGGTGATGAGCGTCTGGAAGCTGTTGCGCAGCGTCCCTTCGGCCGTCACCGTATCCTGCTGCAAGGACGAGCGGGTGCGGAAGGTGTTGCTCGCGCTCAGCGAGGCGATGATGCCGAGCCGGTCGGAACCGAAATCGAACACGGTGCCGCTGCTGATCTCGCCCGACCAGTTGGCCGGCAGCTGGTTGTTGCGCTGGAGCAGCGTCGTGGACGCATTGGACAGCTGGGCCACCTGCGCCGCCGGGATGATGCCGGATCCCTTGGGAGCGTTGCGGATGAAGGACGGAACGTCGCGCGTGCCGTCGTCGAAGCCGATCCAGTCGGCATCGCCGCCATGATAGGTATAGCCGAGCTCGCTGGTGGTCGCATCATCGGCCGAGATGGTCGCGCCGCCCGAAATGAAATTCTTGTCCGGAATCGCCTTGGTCGTGAGATTGATCACGCCGCCGCCGAACTCGCCGGGATAGTTGACCGAGTAGGTCTTCTGGACGAGCGCTGAGCCGACGATCGTCGTCGGGAAGATGTCCAGCGGCACCGAGCGACGCAGCGGCTCCGGGCTGGGGAGCGGCGAGCCGTTCAGCAACGAAGAGGAATAACGATCGCCCAGGCCGCGCACGTAGACGAAGCCGTTACCCACGACCGACAGGCCGGTCACGCGGGTCAGGGCGCCGGCGATATCGCCTTCGCCGGTGCGTGCGATGTCGGCCGTCGAGAGGACGGACACGACCTGCCCGGTCGCTCGCACCGTGTTGGGAATGTTGCGGCCGACCACGACGATGTCCTCGCCGGTGCTGCCCGCACCCGGGGCGGAGATCTCGACCTGGTCCTGCTCCGCGGGCGCCGCCTGGCTGCCTGCGGCCACGCCTGTGGCGGTGTCCGCCTGCGTTCCGGTGGTGGAGGTCTGGGCCGGCGGGGGTGAGCTGGTCGTCGGCGAGGAAGTGCCGCCGGAAACCTGCGCGAGCACGGCCGGTGCCACGAAGTTGGAAGAAAGAAGAAGAAGTGTCGCGAAAGCAAGCCGCTGCTGCATGGCCGTGGTCCCCGGTTCAGTAGGCTTTAACGGGTTGCCGGGGCGGCGCTGCCGCCACCCCGGAACCGAGTGCTGGAGGAAGGGCGAAGCCGCCCGCTCCTCAGCGGCCCTGGCAGGCGAAGTAGACCGAGTTGAACGACGGCGGGCCGAACTCCTGCAGGGCCTGGTCTGCCGGCCGGATCGTCGAGCGATCGGTAGCCGACTTCTCGCCGGCGATCAGGTTGATGCAGGCCACGTTCGCCGGGGTCTTCACGATGCCGTTGACGAACCGCATGTCCGAGCCGCCCCGCTGACGGATCGCGGCCGGCGCCGCCGCCGTCTGGATGAAGGTGAAGTTCGCGAAGGTGGAGAAGGTGCGCGGGAGCAGATCCTCGGCGGCGTTCGAGTCGATCTCGGTCGAGAACGAGTCGTTGGTCGCGCCGCTGACCTTCTGCGCGGCGATGATGAACTGCATGAAGCCGCGATAGCCGTTATCGATATCGAAGCCGTCGTCGTCCGCACCCGTCACCGCGAAGTAGCGGATGTTGGTGGTGCCGCCGAAGATCTCGATGCCGTCGTCGGCCGAGTTGTGGCTCTGCACGTGATCGATCGTCGTGCCCGAGCCGGTGCCGCCCAGCGTCAGGCCCTGCAGCTCGTTGCCGTCGGCCAGCGCCACGCCGGTGAAGCGGATCTGCACGTACTGGAAGTTGCCGCTGTTGTCGGCCGCGTTCGGGCCGCCATAGGGACGGCCGGTCGACAGGCCCTCGATGTTGAGCTGGCAGGTGGTGCTGGTGCCGTTCGCATTGTTCGGGCCGGTGCCCGCGGCGCAGACCGCGGTGGGTGCGCGGCCGAGGAGGATCACGCCGCCCCACTGGCCCTGCGTGCCCTCGCCGACATTGCCCGACGTCAGGTTCTGCTGCGAGGTGAAGATGATCGGCTCGCTGGCGGTGCCGACCGCGTTGACGCGCGAACCGCGATTGATGACCAGAACGTCCGTGGTCGGCTCAGAGCTGTCGGCCGCGATCGTCACGCCCGGCGCGATCGTCAGCGTGACGCCGCTGTCCGCACCCGTCGTGCCGACATCGTTGCCGACCACCGTCTCGCCGCGCAGGCGATAGACCACGCCCTGGATGCGCGGCAGGGTCAGGCTGGAGGTGATGAGCTGCGGCAGGCGACACACGCGGAACGTCTGCACCAGAGCGTCTTCCGCGATGGTCCCGGTCGGGCAGGCCGCCGCCGAACCGCCGGTGCCGATCGCGGGCACCGCCGCGCAGGAGGCCGAAGTTCCGCCGAAATTGGCCGAGCTCGAGTTGCAGGTCCAGCCCTGGAAGGCATTGTCGTTCGGGCCGCTCAGCGCGCCGACATAGCTGGTCGCGGTGAAGAAGCTGTCGATGCTCGTCGGGTTGCTGGCAGTTGCCAGCGATGCGGTGCCGACCGGCGCGATGCCGTTGATGGCCGAGCCCGTGCCGTTCACGTTGTTGTTGGTGCCGGCATTCACGATCGCCAGCTGCTCGTCGGCGGTGATGGTGATGCCGCTCTGCGTGGTGGCCTGAGCAAACTGCGCCGCGGTGATCGGGCTCGGGGTCGGCGTGCCGGTGGGGGCCGGCGTCGGCGTCGGCGCCGGCTGCACGATCGTTACGCTGCCCGCGCCCGGCGAGGCGACGTCGTCGGCGCCGCCGCACGCGCTCAGCGCGAGGCTGGCCGTGGTCGCCAGAAGGAAAGAACCGTAGCGCGTGAAGGTCGCCATGTGGAATGCTCCCAGGTCGATGGTCGTTGTTGTGACATTTGGGCATGTGCGCCCAAGATCGACCAGGCACCCCCTTGCCGATCACGAGCCGCGGGTAGGCGCGGGACATGAC
The DNA here is from genome assembly GCF_003345355.1 of Sphingomonas aracearum. Classification (GTDB taxonomy): domain Bacteria; phylum Pseudomonadota; class Alphaproteobacteria; order Sphingomonadales; family Sphingomonadaceae; genus Sphingomonas; species Sphingomonas aracearum. Next base: position 108,351 of record NZ_QQNB01000002.1, read on the forward strand.
GGCCGTGTGCAACCTGAGAGACAGAAACGTTACAGATGCGAGACGTTCGTGTGACGCCGGGCGGTGGCCATCGGCTCAGTCCAGGGTGAGTACCACCTTTCCGCGCGGGTGGCCGTCACGCGCGAAGCGGTAGGCGGCATCAAACTCCTCGATGGGGAAGCTACGAGCGACCTCCACCCGCAGTGTGCCTGCCTCCAGCAGTTTGGCGATCTCGCCCAGTTGCGCCGCATTGGGCTCGGCATGCCAGCGCGGGGGCACGCGCACGCCATGCTCGGCGGCGGCCTGTTCGTCCGGCTCCAGCGTGGACACCAGGCAACCGCCTGGCCGGATGCAGCCAAAGGAGCGGGCCTGTGTTTCGCCGCCCTGGGTGTCGAAGACGAGATCGAGCTCCGTCGCGACATCCTCGAATCTCTCGTTCTTGTAGTCGATAACGGTGTCCGCGCCGATCGAGCGCACGTAATCGAGGTCGTCGGTACCGGCGGTGGCGAACACGGTTGCGCCTTTCCACCGCGCGATCTGCACCGCAAGGTGGCCGACTCCGCCCGCGGCGCCATGGATCAGCACGCGCTGGCCGGCCTGCAATCCGCCATGGACCAGCAATCCCTGCCAGGCGGTCATGGCGGCCAGCGGAATGGCGGCGGCGCTCTCGAAATCCATGTTCCCGGGCATGGCGACAAGCTCCGTCGCGCGCACCACCACATAGTCGCTCTGTGCCCCGCGGTCCTGGCCGATAAAGGCGAACACCCGGTCGCCATGGCTCAGCATGTTGTGGGCGCGCGTGCCGACCGCCTCGATCGTGCCGGCCAGATCGCGGCCGAGGGCGAAGGGCAGCTGGTCCGCCGGCTTGGGTGGATATTGTCCCGCCGCGATCTTCCAGTCGACCGGATTGATGCTGGCGGCACGCACCCGGACGAGCACCTCGTCGTCGACGGGCTGAGGCACAGGACGATCCTGCAAGTGCAGCACGTCGAGGTCGCCGAACCGTTCCAGCCAGATCGTGCGCGCGGCGTCACGCTCGGGTCGCTCGCCTTCGGTGATGGGAAGGGTGTCCGGATCGGTCATGGCGTTCACTCCTGTCGTTGCGGCGAGAACGACCGGGCTGCCGGAGCGATCCCGCGCGCGCAGGACAGGAAAAAGCCCGCCGAGGCATGACGCCTGGCGGGCCGATCCATGGTGGGCGCGACAGGGATTGAACCTGTGACCCCACCCGTGTGAAGGGTGTGCTCTACCGCTGAGCTACGCGCCCGATGCCCTGCGCCGATGGTGCGGGGCGAAACCGGAAGCGGGCCTTTAGGCGGCGGTTCGCCGCCTGTCCAGCCCAAGGTTGCAATTAATTGACCGAGTCCTTCAGTCCCTTGCCCGCCTTGAACTTCGGCTGGCTCGACGCCTTGATGGTCATCGGCTCCCCGGTGCGCGGGTTGCGGCCGGTGGACGCCTTGCGCTTGGAAACGGTGAAGGTGCCGAAGCCAACGAGACGAACCTCGTCCCCCTTCTTCAGGGCGGCGGAAATGGTGTCGAACACGGCCTCCACGGCCTTCACGGCGTCACCCTTGGCGATGCCTGCCGTATCGGCGACAGCGCCGATCAGCTCCTGCTTGTTCATGCCGGAAAACCCCCGTTCTGGTACAATACGAATCGCTGACGGCCCATGGCCGGACGGTCAGTAAAGGCGCGCGGCGGAAGGGCTGTCAAAAGCTAATTGCCCGACAGCCCCGCCGCCTCTGCCTCAATCTGGGTTAAGGCCCTGCGCGCCAAAGGTTATCAGTGGTGCAGTTCGCCGCCGATCGCCGCCACGCCGGCCGGCGGCGTGGCCGCCAGTTCGTCCGCTTCCGTCCAGTCGATCGGCGTGAGCGGCCCTGCAAGCGCCAGGCGCAGCACCTCGTCGACATGCGTCACGGGCACGATCTTGAGACCCTGAACGATGTTGGCGGGAATTTCCGCCAGATCCTTCTCGTTCTCCTGCGGGATCAGCACGGTGGTGATGCCGCCGCGCAGCGCCGCCAGCAGCTTCTCCTTGAGGCCGCCGATCGGCAGCACCCGGCCGCGCAGCGTCACTTCGCCGGTCATCGCCACGTCCTTGCGCACCGGCACGCCGGTGAGCGTCGAGACGATCGAGGTGACCATGCCGATGCCCGCGGACGGCCCGTCCTTGGGCGTCGCGCCTTCGGGCAGGTGGATGTGCACGTCCTTGCGCTGGAAGATGCTCGGCTTGATGCCATAGCTGGGCGAGCGCGCCTTGATGAAGCTGAAGGCGGTCTCGATCGATTCCTTCATCACGTCGCCCAGCTTGCCCGTCACCTTCGCCGCGCCCTTGCCGGGCACGGTGACCGACTCGATGGTCAGCAACTCGCCGCCGACTTCGGTCCAGGCGAGGCCGGTAACGGCGCCGATCTGGTCCTCCTCCTCGGACAGGCCATGCCGGAACTTCTTCACGCCGGCGAACTCGGCAAGGTTGTCGGGCGTGATCGTCACGCTCTGCACCTTGCCTTCGAGAATCTGGCGCAGCGCCTTGCGGGCGAGCTTGGCGATCTCGCGCTCCAGCGTGCGCACGCCGGCCTCGCGGGTATAGCCCTGCACCAACGCACGCAGACCTTCTGTGGTGAGCGTGAACTCGCCCGCCTTCAGGCCGTGCGCGTCGATCTGCTTGGCGATCAGATGCCGCTCGGCGATCTCGACCTTCTCGTCCTCGGTATACCCCTCAAGCCGAATGATCTCCATGCGGTCGAGCAGCGGCTGCGGCAGGTTCAGCGAGTTGGCCGTGCACACGAACATCACGTCCGACAGATCGATGTCGATCTCGAGGTAATGGTCGTTGAACTTGGCGTTCTGCTCCGGATCCAGCACCTCGAGCAGCGCCGAGGCGGGGTCGCCGCGGAAGTCCTGGCCGAGCTTGTCGATCTCGTCGAGCAGGAACAGCGGATTGCTGGCGCCCGCCTTTTTGAGGTTCGTCACCACCTTGCCCGGCAGCGAGCCGATATAGGTGCGCCGATGCCCGCGGATCTCGGCTTCGTCGCGCACGCCGCCGAGGGACTGTCGGATAAACTCGCGGCCGGTCGCCTTAGCGATCGACTTGCCCAGCGACGTCTTGCCCACGCCGGGCGGGCCGACGAGGCACAGGATCGGCCCCTTCAGCTTGTTGGTGCGCGCCTGCACCGCGAGGTACTCGACGATGCGGTCCTTCACCTTGTCCAGCGCATAATGATCCTCGTTGAGGATCGTCTCGGCGGCGACCAGATCGCGCTTGATCTTGCTTTTCTTGCCCCAGGGCAGGCCCAGCAGCACGTCCAGATAGTTGCGCACCACCGTTGCCTCGGCGCTCATCGGCGCCATGGTCTTCAGCTTTTTCAGCTCCGCAGTCGCCTTGGTGCGCGCTTCCTTGGAAAGCTTGAGCGTGGCGATCTTCTGCGTCAGCTCGGCGATCTCGTCGCCGTCGCCTTCGTCGTCGCTGTTGCCCAGCTCGCGCTGGATCGCCTTCAGCTGCTCGTTGAGGTAATATTCGCGCTGCGTCTTTTCCATCTGACGCTTCACGCGGCTCTTGATCTTCTTCTCGACCTGCAGAACCCCGAGCTCGCCCTCCATGAAGGCGAACACCATCTCCAGCCGCTTGGCGGCGTCCTGCTCGACCAGCAACGTCTGCTTGTCGGACACCTTGATCGACAGGTTGGCCGCGATCGCATCGGCAAGCCGCGAGGCTTCCTCGATCTCGCCGAGCTGCACGGCGGTTTCGGCCGGCAGCTTGCGGTTGAGCTTGGCATAGTTCTCGAACTGGTCGACGACCGAGCGCATCAGCGCCGACAGCTCGTTGGAGCCGACCGGATCGGCCTCGTCCACGCGCGAGACCTCGGCGACCAGGTGGCCATCCGCCGCTTCCAGCTTCTCCAGCGTGGCGCGCTGCTTGCCCTCGACCAGCACGCGCACGGTACCGTCCGGCAGCTTCAGCAGCTGGAGAACGGTGGCGGTGACGCCGATCTCGTACAGGTCGTCGCGGGCAGGATCGTCCTCGGCCGGATCGAGCTGCGCGACGAGGAAGATCTCCTTGTCGGCGTTCATCGCCGCTTCCAGCGCGGACACGGACTTGTCCCGTCCGACGAACAGCGGCACGATCATGTGCGGGAAGACGACGATGTCGCGCAGCGGCAGCACAGGGTAGGTCTGGTTCATGCTTACTCCGGTGGCGCCAAACACAGGCGCCTGTCGCACCCTATATGGGGAGGGTGGACGATCCATCAATCGGACGCAACCTTTTGCCCCCTTCCCGCTCTTGCGCAGCCGCGGCGATTGATGTCCTAGTGCGACCAAACACCGGGTCAGAAACAAGAAGGGGGACCATGATCAATCGCCTGCTGCTCGCCGCCGCGAGCCTCGTCGCGCTGACCGCTGCCGCACCGCCCGAAAAGGGCATGCCCCCACTTACCCCGCAGACGACCAGCTCGGGCGGCCCCCTCGACCCGGACCAGAAGAAGGTCCGCTTCGACACCGGTGATCTGTCGATCGAGGTGCTGCCGGCGACGCAGTCGATCGCGGGCAAGGCGGTGCTGAACTTCACCGCGCTCGCTCCGGTCAAGCGGCTGGTGATCGACCTCGATCGCAACCTGCCGATCTCGGCGGTGTCCATCGACGGCAAGCCCCTGCCTCGTTCCGCCTGGTCGAACCCGGAGGGCCGCGCCAGCATCGCCCTGCCGCGCACGGTTGGCACCGGCCAGAAGGTGGCGGCCACCATCACCTATGGCGGCACCCCGCACGTCGCGGTGCGTGCGCCCTGGGATGGCGGCTTTGTCTGGAGCCAGACCAAGGACGGCCAGCCCTGGGTCGCGACAGCCGTGCAGATGGAAGGCTGCGACCTGTTCTGGCCGTGCATCGACTATCCCACCTACGAGCCGCAGCAGCTCGACATCCACCTGACCGTGCCCAAGGGCGTGAAGGGCATCTCCAACGGCGTGCTCCAGGGCACGACGACGCTGGCGGACGGGCGCACCACCTGGAACTGGCGGGTCAAGCACCCGACGCTCTACGGCGTGGCGCTGAACGTCGGCCCGTACGAGGAGATCAGCGGCACCTACAAGAGCCGCTTCGGCAACTCGATCCCGATGTACTATTGGTATCTGCCTGGCGAGAAGGCGCAGGCGGAAGGGCTGTTCGCCGAGTTCGCGCCGACGCTCGACTTCTTCGAATCCATGATCGGCCCCTATCCCTTCGGCGACCAGAAGCTCGGTGTGGTGGAAACGCCGCACAAGGGCATGGAGCACATGACGATCAATGCGTACGGCAACAATTACGCCAAGACGCCGAACGGCTTTGACGACCTGTTCCAGCATGAATTCGCGCACGAGTTTTTCGGCAACCAGCTGACCGCCAGCAATTGGGACGATTTCTGGCTGCACGAGGGCCCCGGCAGCTACATGCAGCCGCTCTACGGCCAGTGGCGCGAAGGTGACGCACGCTACATCTCGATGATGCTGGCGGGACGTCCGGGCATCCGCAACGAGACGCCGATCGTGATGGGCAAGCCGCAATCGGCCGAGGACGTCTACAATGACAAGGGCGGCCGCGGCGGCGACATCTACCAGAAGGGTTCGTGGACACTCCACACCCTGCGCGGGCTGATCGGCGACGAGGCGTTCTTCAAGTCGTTGCGCCTCGCCATCTATGGCCGCGACGATCCGAAGCCGGGCAATTTTCAGCCGATCTATCGCACCACGCCCGAATACATCGCCTATGTGAACCAGGTGACGGGCCGCAACTATCAGTGGTTCTTCGACGTCTACCTCTACGAGGCGGCGCTGCCGCAACTCGTCCAGACCCGCACCGGCGGCACGCTGACGCTGCAGTGGAAGACGCCCAGGAACAAGCCCTTCCCCATGCCGGTGGAGGTCTCCGTCGACGGGAAGGTGACCACCTTGGCGATGACCGGGGGCAAGGACACGCTGGCCGTGGCGCCAACCGCGCATGTGGTGCTCGATCCCAGCATGAAGATCCTGCGCCAGTCCGATCAGGTCGATGCGTTCCAGGCATGGCGTGCATCGCAGATGGGAGCGGCCAAGTGATCCGCGCCGCGCTTCTCGCCACCGCGGCGCTTGCGGCGTCGGCCACTGCGCAGACCCTGCCGAAAAAGGGCGAGCCGGCGATCAGCAAGCAGACCCAGCGCTCGGGCGGGCCCATCAACCCTGATCAGGCGAAGCTGCAATTCGACAGCGCCGACCTGAAGTTCGAGGTGCTGCCCGAGCGGCAGGTGCTGAACGGCATCGCCACGCTCGCCTTCACTGCAAAGGCGCGGCTCACGCGGCTGGTGATCGACCTCGACAAGAATATCGCCCCGTCCGCCGTGGCGATCGACGGCAAGCCCCTGCCCCGCACCGCCTTTCGCGATCCGGACGGTCAGCTCACGGTCGACCTGCCGCGGCCGGTCGCGGCCGGGCAGAAGGTCATCGCCACCATCACCTATGGCGGGCAGCCGCATGTCGCGGTGCGCGCGCCCTGGGACGACGGAATGGTCTGGTCCAAGACGCCGGACGGCCGCACCTGGTTCGCCACCACGGCCGAGGGCTATGGCTGCGACCTGTTCTGGCCCTGCCTCGATTTCCCGACCGGGGAGCCCGGCCGCGTGACCCTGCACATCACCGTGCCCAAGGGGCTGAAGGCGCCCTCCAACGGCAAGCTGCTGGGCGTCGATACGCTTCCGGACGGGCGCACCACCTGGAACTGGTCGATCCGCCAGCCCAACACCTACGGCATCGCGCTGAACGTCGGCCCGTATGAAGAGATCAGCGGGACGTACAAGAGCCGCTTCGGCAACACGATCCCGATGTTCTACTGGTATCTGCCGGGCGAAAAGGAGAAGGCGGAGGCCCTGTTCGCGGAGTTCGCGCCGACGCTCGACTTCTTCGAAACCCAGATCGGCCCCTATCCCTTTGGCGACGAGAAGCTCGGCGTGGTGGAAACCCCGCACAAGGGCATGGAGCACCAGACGATCAACGCCTACGGCAACGAATATGCCAAGGCGCCGGAAGGCTTCGACTGGCTGTTTCAGCACGAATTCAGCCACGAATATTTCGGCAACCAGCTCACCGCCGCCAACTGGGACGATTACTGGCTGCACGAAGGCTATGGCCAGTACATGCAGCCGTTCTACGGCCTTTGGCGCGAAGGCACCATGCGCTATGACGCGATGATGGCCAGCCAGCGCGAGGCCATCATGAACAAGCAGCCGATCGTCTCCGGCAAGGTACGCACCGAGGAAGAGGTCTACGAGCTCGAACTCGGCGGACCGGGGCAGGACATCTACAACAAGGGATCGTGGGTGATGCACACCTTCCGCAACCTTGTCGGCGATCAGGCCTTCCTCGATATCACCCGGCTGGCCGTTTACGGCCGTGCCGATCCCAAGCCGGGCAACTTCGCGCCGCGTTTCGGCTCCACCGCGGAATATGAAGGCTTCGTGCGGCAGGTGACCGGGCGCGACTATCGCTGGTTCTTCGACGTGTACCTCCGCCAGGCGGCGTTGCCGGAACTCACGCAGACGCGTAGCGGCGGCACGCTGTCGCTGGCGTGGAAGACGCCCGCCAACCTGCCGTTCCCCATGCCCGTGGAGGTGTCGGTGGACGGCAAGGTCACGACGCTGGCGATGACCGGCGGCAAGGACAGCCTGGCCGTGGCGCCGGGGGCGCACGTGCTCCTTGATCCAGCCGGCAAGATCCTGAAGCGTTCGCTGGCGAACGAGGCGTCGCAGCAGTGGCGCGCCGAGCAGATGGCCCGCCGGACCGCAGGGCGGCAATAGGCGCGCGGGTGTTCCGCCCGGCGCCCGTCGGCCTGCCCGGGCTTGCGGCCCTGGCGCTCGGCTTTTTCCTCTTCCTGCTCGCGCTGTTCGCGGCCCGCCGGCGCGCCCTTGGCGGCCCGACGGCCATGGAGGCACGCCGGAGCAATCGCTCGTGGGCGGGGATCGCGCTGCAGGCGATGGCAATCGGCACGGTCGCGATCGGCCCCGTCCGGGTGGGGCTGGACCCGCTGTCCGGGCCTTCCCTGCTTCGGGCGGGGACGGTTCTGCTGCTGATGCTGGGCGCGACGGGTCTTTTCCATGCCGCCTCTCGCGCCATGGGACGGAACTGGAGCATCGTGGCGCGGACCCGCACCGACCACCAGTTGGTCCAGTGCGGTCCCTTCGCCCATGTCCGCCACCCGATCTACGTCGCGTTGTTTCTGCTGCTCCCGGCTTTCGCCCTTGCCTATGGGCATGAGCGCGCGCTGGCCATCGGCGTGCCGCTTTATTGCATCGGCACGCTCCTGCGGGTGCGGCACGAGGAACGGCTGCTGCGAGCGCAATTCGGCGGCGCCTACGATCTCTATGCCGGCAGGGTGAAGCGCTTCGTTCCCGGCTGGTTCTGAGCAGCGGGGCGTGGCTCAGACCCGCAGGCGGTAGCCGATCCCCTGCTCGTTGCCGATCAGGCTGCCGATCGCGCCGGGCGACTCCAGCTTCTGGCGCAGGTTGCGGACGACGATCCGCAGATATTCGATGCGCGGGTCGTGTCCGCCCCAAACCCGTTGCAGGATGTGCCGGTGCGTGACGACGCGGCCGGCATGTTCCGCCAGCAGGGCCAGCACCTCGTATTCCTTGCGCGTGAGGTGCACGTCCTCGCCATCGCGGCGGACGGCATGGGTGGTCAGGTCGATCGCGACCCCGCCGGACTGCACGATCGTTGCCGTGCTGCCGTCGCGGCGGCGCAATGCCACGCGCAGCCGGGCAAGCAACTCCTCGCTGTCGAACGGCTTGGTTACATAATCGTCGGCCCCCAGGTCCAGCGCCGCCACCTTGTCGTCCGTGCGGTCCCGGGCCGAAACGATCAACAGGGCGACCGCCGGCTTGCGCGCAATCACGGGCACCAGTTCCAGGCCATCGCGTCCGGGCAGCCCCAGGTCGAGGAGCACCGCATCGGGCCGGTCCTGTTCCATCGCCGCCAGCGCCTGCCGCGCGTCGCCCGCCTCGATCACCTCGTATCGGGCGCGTTCCAGCGTCTGGCGAAGCAGTCGCCGGATCGAGGGTTCGTCATCGACGATCAGCACCCGCGCCATCAAGCCTTCCTTTTCGCCTCCGCCCTGCCCCGAGCCACCGCCCCGCCGCTGGCGGCCGGGAGCGCTTTGGCGATCGCGCCAGGCTTGGCAAGCCCCGCCACGTTCGCCGCAGCGGGCAGCGCGCAGCAAAACGTGTCTCTTCATCCACTTGCCCGCGCCAGCCCTTCCCCCACCGCCAACCCCTTGCTACAGGCCCCCTCGACTCTCGTATTTTCGCAACGTCGGGGGTCCGCCAGGCGTCTTCCCGCGCGGCTTTCCGCCGCCTCCCCGCGACGGCGCTTCTCGGGCCTCCCAGGGAAGGACAGATATGACCGCCATCGGACAGGACACCTTGAACGCGCGCGCGACGCTTACCGCGGGCGGCAAGTCGTTCGACTATTTCTCGCTCGCCAAGGCGGCGGAAAAGTATGGCGACATCTCGCGGCTGCCCTTTTCCATGCGCGTGCTGCTGGAGAACATGCTGCGTTTCGAGGACGGCGTCACCGTCACCGCCGACGACATCCAGGCGATCGTCGACTGGCAGCAGGAGCGTCGCTCGGATCGCGAGATCCAGTATCGCCCGGCGCGCGTGCTGATGCAGGATTTCACCGGCGTGCCCTGCGTGGTGGATCTCGCCGCGATGCGCGACGCCATCACCAAGCTCGGCGGCGATGCGGCCAAGATCAACCCGCTCGTCCCCGTGCACCTCGTCATCGATCACTCGGTGATGGTGGACGAGTTCGGCACGCCCAAGGCGTTCCAGGACAATGTGGACCTGGAATATCAGCGCAATTCGGAGCGCTACGAGTTCCTGAAATGGGGCAGCAAGGCGCTCGACAACTTCAAGGTCGTGCCGCCGGGCACCGGCATCTGCCACCAGGTGAACCTGGAATATATCGGCCGCGGCGTGTGGTCGTCGGAAGGTCCTGACGGCAGGGCGATCGCCTATCCGGACACGCTGGTCGGCACGGACAGCCACACCACCATGGTCAACGGCATGGGCGTGCTCGGCTGGGGCGTGGGCGGCATCGAGGCGGAGGCCGCGATGCTCGGCCAGCCGGTGTCGATGCTCATCCCCGAGGTCGTCGGCTTCAAGCTGACGGGCGCGCTCAAGGAGGGCATCACCGCCACCGATCTGGTGCTCACCGTCACGCAGATGCTGCGCGCCAAGGGCGTGGTCGGCCGTTTCGTGGAGTTCTACGGCCCCGGCCTGTCCTCCATGACGCTCGCCGACCGTGCGACCATCGCCAACATGGCGCCGGAATATGGCGCCACCTGCGGCTTCTTCCCGATCGACGACAAGACGATGGAATATCTCCGTCTCACCGCGCGTCCTGACGAGGACATCGCGCTGGTCGAGGCGTATGCCAAGGCCAACGGCTTCTGGCGCGAGGAGGACGCGGTCGATCCCGTGTTCACCGACACGCTGGAACTCGACATGTCGACGGTGGTGCCGTCGCTCGCCGGCCCGAAGCGGCCGCAGGACAAGGTCTCGCTCACCAAGGTGGACGAGGTGTTCAACGGCGACCTCACCAAGATCTACCAGAAGGAAGGCGCCGAGCGCGCCGCCGTTGCCGGCCGCGACCATGACATCGGCGACGGTGACGTGGTGATCGCGGCGATCACCTCCTGCACCAACACCTCCAACCCCTCCGTGCTCGTCGCCGCCGGCCTCGTCGCCCGCAAGGCGCGTGAGCGGGGCCTGTCGCCCAAGCCGTGGGTGAAGACCTCGCTGGCTCCCGGTTCGCAGGTCGTCACCGATTATCTCAACAAGGCCGGCCTCACCGAGGATCTCGATGCCATCGGCTTCAACCTCGTCGGCTATGGCTGCACCACCTGCATCGGCAATTCCGGGCCGCTCGCCGCGCCGATCTCGGAGGCGATCAACGCCAACGACATCGTCGCCGCCTCGGTCCTGTCGGGCAACCGCAACTTCGAGGGCCGCGTCTCGCCGGACGTGCGCGCGAACTTCCTCGCCTCGCCGCCGCTGGTGGTGGCCTATGCTCTGAAGGGCACCGTCACCACCGACATGGTCGAGACGCCGATCGGCACCGGTTCTGACGGCCAGGACGTGTTCCTGCGCGACATCTGGCCGACCAACCAGGAGGTCGCGGACCTCATGGCCGCCAACATCGACGACGACATGTTCCGCTCGCGCTACGGCAACGTCTATGCCGGTGACGAGAAGTGGTCGGCGATCGACGTCGCGGGCTCGGATACCTACACCTGGCGCGCCGGCTCCACCTATGTCGCCAACCCGCCCTATTTCGAGGGCATGACCATGACGCCGAACCCGGTGACGGACATCATCGATGCCCGCCCGCTAGCGATCCTGGGCGACTCGATCACCACCGACCACATCAGCCCGGCGGGCTCGATCAAGGCGGACAGCCCGGCCGGCAAGTATCTGCAGGAGCATCAGGTCAGCCGGGCCGACTTCAACAGCTACGGCGCGCGCCGCGGCAACCATGAAGTGATGATGCGCGGCACCTTCGCCAACATCCGCATCAAGAACGAGATGGTGCCGGGCGTCGAAGGCGGCATGTCGAAGTACAATGGCGAGATCATGCCGATCTACGACGCTGCCATGGCCTACAAGGCCGAGGGCACGCCGCTGGTCGTGGTCGCCGGCAAGGAATACGGCACCGGTTCCTCGCGCGACTGGGCGGCGAAGGGCACCAACCTGCTCGGCGTGCGCGCTGTCATCACCGAGAGCTTCGAGCGCATCCACCGCTCCAACCTCGTCGGCATGGGCGTGCTGCCGCTCCAGTTCGCCGACGGCGTGACCCGCCAGACGCTGGGCCTGGACGGTTCGGAGACCTTCACCATCACCAATGTGGCCGGCCTGCGCCCGCGCCAGGAAGTGGAAGTGAAGCTCACCCGCGCCGATGGCTCCAGCGAGACGTTCAAGACCCGTTGCCGGATCGATACCGTCAACGAGCTGGAATATTTCCTGAACGGCGGCATCCTGCAGTACGTGCTGCGCAAGCTTGCCGCGTAAGCTCCGGCATCGTTGCTGACAGACAGGCCGGCTCCGCTAACAAGCGGGGCCGGCCTTGTTTTTGTCTGGACGCCGGTAGGTAGCCACCGGGCAGCCGAAGTGCCGTGTTCAGCAATCGCCTTCACGGATTGCGGCGATCTCATAGGTGGCGTCGCCCCGCCTGGCACTGCCGAGATCGCGCCAATGCCGCTGCTTGCTCACCTCCAGGCGGTCCCTGGTATAGCTGCCCTGCAATTCGCCGGTGCGATACCCGTCACCCCACCCGCAGCGTTGCCGGCCGCTCACCTGGCCGTTTCCGGCCTTCACCTGCCAGTTGCATTCCTTGGGCAGCAGAACGTTCGCGCCGAACGCCCGCTGGGGCTCCAGCGCGCGGGAGAAGCCTGCATCGCTTTGGTTTGGCGGGATGCACCGCTTCCACTTCTGGCCGTAGGGGCCGGCCGGCTTCTGGCCATAGCCTTGCCCCCAGCTGATCTCCGTGAAAGACCACAATCCGGCACGCAATACGCTTCTGCGCGCGGTGACCACCACGTCGTCCTTCTCCGCCTCCACCGCGGCACGAGCGCCGCCCGGAGCCGCAGGGGGTTCGGGAACGTCGAACAAGCTTTCCGGGTCGGCACCTTCTCCGCTTTCCAGCGTAGCGATCCGGTTGTTCACGCAGCGCATCGCGCGCTCGCGGCCGGTCTCGCCGGCGGCGAGGCAGGAGCGCACCAGTGCACACATGGTGCGATCCACCAGCGGCACCCCGCTCGATGCGGTCACATCACAACGGCGCAGGTGCGATCCCTGAGCGTAGAAGGTGATCTTCACCGTCCGCAACTGCCTGCCGATGACCACGACATCCTCGGCCGGGGCGGCCGTCTCCTGCGCAGGTGCCAGAGCGGCCGCCGCGACCGACATACCGACGAGCATCGATGCCGCGCAGGCCGCCAGACGCATGCCGGTCCCTCTTCCGGTCGGCGGCGCTCAGACCCGTGCCCGGCCGCGGGCGTAGAGGAAGTACACCGCCAGTCCGATCGCATTCCACGCGAAGAAGGCGATCTGGGTCACCGCCTGCAGGCTCGTGAAGAGGTACAGGCAGCCGACGATGGCAAGCGGCGCCACCAGCCAGGCAAGCGGCGTGCGGAACGGCCGGTGCGCCCCGGGCTCGCGCCGACGCGACACCAGGACACAGGCCGCCACCGCCACGAACGCGCACAGCGTGCCGGCATTGGCCAGGCTGGCGATGACGTCCAGCGGCGTGACCGCGGCCAGGACGGAGACGAGCACCGCCGTCACCGCGGTGATCCGCGCGGGCGTTCCCCGCTTCGACAGCCGCGTCAGCGCCGGCGGCAGGAAGCCGTCGCGCGCCATGACCAGGAAGATGCGGCTCTGGCCGTACAGGAAGCCCAGGATCACCGTCGGCAGCGCGATTGCGGCGGCAGCGGCGACGATCGTCGCCACACTTCCTTGCCCGATCTCGCGCAGGATCAGGGCCAGCGGCTCGGTGCTGTTGGAAAAGCGGCTGAAATGCAGGGCGCCGATCGCCGCGGCGGCCACCACCATGTAGATCACCGTGCATGCCACCATCGACCCGACGATGCCGATCGCAAGGTCGCGCTCCGGCCGCTTCACTTCTTCGGCCGCCGTCGAGATCGCGTCAAAGCCATAGAAGGCGAAGAAGATGATCGCCGCCGCGGCCATCACCCCGCTCTTCACCACCGCGCCCGAGTTCGGATCGCAATGCAGGTTGCCGCTGCCATAGCCGAACGGCGCGAACGGGTGGAGGTTGGCGGCGTCGAAATGCGGCAGCGCCACCGCGACGAACAGCACCAAAGTCACGATCTTCAGCACCACCAGCGCCGAGTTGATACGCGCGCTTTCCCGCGTGCCCAGGGACAGCAGCCCGGCCACCACCGCGATGATGAACACCGCCGGCAGGTTGATCCCGAACGCGGCCTCGCGCACCGCCCCGGTGCACGCGCGCCCGGCGAGCACCGGCCCATGGGTCAGCGCATCGGGAAGGACGATGCCCATGCCTTTCAGGAAGCCGGTGGCATAGCCGGACCAGCCGACGGCCACGGTGGCCACCACCAGCGAATATTCGAGGATCAGCGACCAGCCCACGACCCAGGCGATCACTTCGCCCAGCACGGCGTAGCTATAGGTATAGGCGCTGCCCGAGGCCGGAATGCTGGTCGCCATCTCGGCATAGCAGAGCGCGGCGCAGACGCAGATCGCGCCGGCCACCACGAAGCTCAGCAGCACCGCGGGCCCGGCACGATCCGCGCCGACGCCGATCAGGGTGAGGATGCCGGTGCCGACGATCGCGCCCACGCCCAGGGCGACGAGATGCGGCCAGCCGAGAGTGCGCGCCAGTTGTTGGCCCGCCGGCTGCGCCTCGATCGTCTTGCGCCTCAGCAATCCCTTGTTCACGCGTGCCCTCCCTTGTGCGGGCACGTTCCTACCGGAAGGGACGCCCCGTTGGGAAGGGCGCGCCGCGTCGGCTGGAAACCAGGGCGGTCCGGTCGGGGGCGGCGCAGCGCTGCACCGCACCGGGCCAGCGATCCATGAAGCTTCTCGCCACGCCATTGGTCCAGCCGAACCCGTCCTGCGTGGCATATTCGCCACCGCCGCCCGCGCGGCGTTCGACCACGTCATATTTCTCCAGCAAGCGCCCGCTTGCGCAATATTCGCGCGAGACGGTGGACAGCCATGCCGTGGCGATCCGCGCTGCGGGTTTGGCCATCCGGTAGCGGCCGAGCCCCTCCACCGCCACCCACTGCAACGGCGCCCAGCCGTTCGGGGCATCCCATTGCTGCCCGGTCCGCTCCATCGTTGTCGCAAGCCCGCCCGTCCCGATCAGCGGCTTCATGGCGGCGGCCGTGGCCTTTGCCCGCGCCGGGTCCGCTGCGCCCACGAACAGCGGAAAGGCCATGGCGGCGGTCCGCGCCGCCGAAGGTTGCCGGGCGTCGATGTCATAGTCCGCGTAGAAGCCGGCAGGACTCCACAGGTAGCGCCCGATGGCGCGTTGCCGGGCGGCAGCCCGCGCCCGGAACTCGCGCACGCACGGATCGTCCGCCAACGTCCGGCAATTGGCGGCGATCGCCTGCTCCATCCCGAACATCAGGCTGTTGAGGTCCACCGGCAGAAAACGGGTCGTGCGGATCGTGCCGAGCGTGCGCCCGTCTCCCAGCCACCGCGAGGAGAAATCCCAGCCGCTTTCCGCCGCCGCGCGCAGGTCGCGCCACAACTCCGGTGCCGCGCGCTGCGGGGTGGCGCGAGCGAGCGCGACATCCTCCCGCCAGCTCTCGTCGCGCGGCGCCGGCCGATCGTCCCAATAGCGGTTCAGCACCGCGCCGTCAGGCAGGCGCACGACCCGCCGGCTCGCACCGCCCACCGGCATCCCGGCCTCGCCCGCCATCCAGAACCGATGTTCCGCACGCAACCCGTCATTGCGCCGCTTCAGGGCCGTGCGATCGGACGAAAGCTGCACCATCAGGTAGAAGACGGGTGGTTGCGAGCGACTGAGATAATAGCTGCGCGTGCCGTTCGGGATGCGGCCATAGCGATCAATCAGGCTGGCGAAGTCGTCGATCATCGCCTCCACCATGTCCTGCCGGCCGTCGCGCCTGAGGCCGAGCATGGTGAAGTAGCTGTCCCAGTAATAGAGCTCCCGGAATCGCCCGCCCGGAACGACGAACGGCTTCGGGAGCGGCAGGGCCGTGCCGCCGTCCGGCACCTCCGTCACCCGGCGCGTCAGCTGCGGCCACAAGGCGGCGATATGTTGTGGTAGAGGCAGGCGACGAAGTTCCGGAGGCGGGGCGGACACGGATTGCGGCACGTCGAAGTTCGCCAGCACGAAGGCGCGCAGGCCTTGATCGGACCAGCTACGCCCGCGCCACTCGGCAAGGATCCTTGCCGCCGGCCCCCGCGGCACCGCATCGGCAAAGGTCTTCGAATCGGGAAACAGCGCGCGCTCCTGCACGGCGGCGAACAGGCCGGGGAAGCGCTCGGAAGGGGGCAGCTCCCGGGGCGGCAGATCGGCCGCAAGCAGGCCCGGCCATGCCACCGCCGCCGTCCATCGCCACATCCGCCATTCTCCTCTGGCCCGCATCCTCTTGGGGAACGCGCCGGCCTCTCCTAAGGTGCCGCGGGTGAGTTTCTTCGAAACCCTTCTCGCGCTGCTGCTGGTGGCCATTGTGCTGCTTCAGGTTTCGCGCCGGCTGTCGCTGCCCTATCCGGCGATGCTTGCGGCGGCCGGCGTCGCCGTGGCGCTGGTGCCGGGCGTACCGACCATTGCCATCGATCCGCAGACCGCGCTGGCGCTGTTCATCGCGCCCATCCTGCTGGACGCCGCCTTCGATTTCCCCGCCAGCGCCGTGGCGCACCTGTGGCGGCCGTTGTTCGCGCTCGCGGTGCTCGCGACCGCCTTGACGGCGGGCTGCGTGGCTGTGCTCGGCTGGGCCGTCGCCGGGCTACCCTTTGCCGCAGCCCTCGCCCTGGGCGCAGTGGTCGCCCCGCCCGATGCGGCAGCCGCGACGGCGGTGATCGCCAACCTCTCCCTGCCGCACCGAACCACCGCGGTGCTGAAGGGCGAAAGCCTGATGAACGATGCCATGGCGCTGCTGCTGTTCACGGCCGCCGTGGAGGTGCAGGGCCATGGCACGATCGACGGCAGGATCGCGCTGGAACTCGGGCTGGCGGCGCCGGGCGGCATTCTGCTCGGGCTCGGCCTTGCGCTGATCTACCGCCCGCTCAGCCGCTATGTTGCCGGAACTCTGGGCGGCAACCTCCTTCAGTTCGTCAATACCTTCTGGGTCTGGATCCTTGCCGAGCGCCTTCACCTCTCCGGGGTGCTCTGCGTGGTGGCGTTCGGGATGGCGATCGCCTGGCGACAGCCGGAGCAAGCGAACCCGCGCGACCGCGTGCATTCCTATGCGGTCTGGGAAACGGTGGTGTTCCTCCTCAACGTGCTCGCCTTCCTGCTGATGGGTTTGCAGGCGAAGGTCATCGTCTTTGCCATGCCGCCCTCACGCCTGTGGAACGCGGCGAGCTTCGCGGCCATGATCGTCCCGACCGTGATCGTCGTGCGGCTTGCCTGGGTGATGGCCTATAATCGCCTGTCCGCCCGCTTCGCCGTCCTGCGCGGCGACTACGAGCCCTCTTCCCTCGCGCAGGGTTTCCTTGTCGGCTGGAGCGGCATGCGCGGGCTGGTGACGGTGGCCACCGCGTTTGCCTTGCCGCAGGACTTCCCCCAGCGCGACCTGATCGTGCTCACCGCCTTTGCCGTCGTTCTGGCCACCCTGGTCCTGCAAGGGATCACCCTTGCGCCGCTGATCCGCTGGCTCCGGCTGGACCAGGCCGAGGACCGCGATCGTGAAATGGGCGAAGCGCGCCATGCGCTCGTCGCCGCCGCGCGATCCGCATTGCAGCCCGCGCAGGGCGAGCAGGCGGAAACGCTGCGCCGCTTCTATGCCGCCGAGGGAGCGGCGCTCGACAGGCAGGAGGATCGCGAAGCCCGGCAACGCTTTCGCGCGCTCGGCCGCGATGCCGTTCGCGCGCAACGGCGCCAGCTGGAGGAGCTGCGCCATCGCCACGCGATCGGCGAGGACACGTACGAGCAGTTGCAGGAGGAACTCGACTGGCGCGAACTGTCGCTGATGGACGCGCAGGACCGCCGCATCGAGGAGAACTGACGGTCGAGACTGGCTGGGGCGGCAGGATTCGAACCTGCGAATGGCGGCACCAAAAGCCGCTGCCTTACCACTTGGCGACGCCCCAGCAGAACGCGCGGCTCTATCGCCGCCGCGCGCGAAAGAAAAGCCCGCTCAGTCCAGTGGCTGGCGCCAGCCGTGCGGATCGGGCGCGCGGCCGAACTGGATGTCGGTCAACCGCTGCTTGATGCGGCCGGTCAGCGGCCCCGCACCACCGGAACCGATGGTGAAGCTGCCTTCCGGGCTGTTGACGGTGCCGATCGGCGTCACGACGGCAGCAGTGCCGCAGGCAAAGCTCTCGGCAAGGCGCCCGCTTTGCGCATCGTCGCGCCACTGGTCGAAGGCATAGGGCTCCTCGCGCACGGCAACGCCCTCGTCGCGCAGCAGCCGGAGGATCGAGTCGCGGGTGATGCCGGCCAGGATCGTGCCGCTCGTCGGCGGGGTCGACACCGAGCCGTCCGCGAACACGAAGAAGACGTTCATGCCGCCCAGTTCCTCGATCCAGCGACGCTCCACCGCATCCAGGAACACCACCTGGTCGCAGCCGTGGCGGATCGCCTCGGACTGGGCGAGCAGGCTCGCCGCATAGTTGCCGCCGCATTTGGCCGCGCCGGTGCCGCCCGGCGCCGCGCGCGTATATTCCTGGCTCACCCACAGCGACACTGCCGGCGCGCCGCCCTTGAAGTAATTGCCAACGGACGAGGCGATGACCATGTATAGATACTCGCTGGACGGCTTCACCCCCAGGAACACCTCGCTCGCGAACATGAACGGGCGTAGATAAAGCGCGCCGCCTTCGCTTTCCGGGATCCAGTCGCGATCGGCGCGAACCAGCGCGCGGCAGGATTCGACGAACAACTCCTCCGGCAGCTCGGGCATCGCGAGCCGCTGCGCCGAACGGTTGAAGCGGCGCGCGTTCTGCTCCGCGCGGAACAGCGCGGCACTGCCATCCGGCTGACGATACGCCTTCAGGCCTTCGAAGATCTCCTGCGCATAGTGCAGCACCGACGAGGCCGGATCCACCGTCAGCGTCGTGCGCGCAGTGATCCTGGCATCGTGCCACCCGCGCTCGTCGCTCCAGCGCGCCACCGCCATGTGATCGGTGAACACCCGGCCAAAACCCGGATCCACGAGCCGGGCCTGCCGCTCGCTGGCGGGCAAAGGCGTGGCGGTCGGCTCAAGCGCGAAGAGCTGCGGATCGGCGTTCATCGTTTCTCTCGTGGGAAGACGGACGTGGAAGCCGTCTGGTGGGTTGCAGCCGCCTAAGCCCGATGGCAGAGGCGGTCAACATGGCCGCCACCGGAACGCCCGCCTCCCCGCTCTTCCTTCGCGAGTCCGAACTTCGACGCGGACTGGAACTGCTGTACTTCGGCAATTCCCACCTGACGCGAAGCATCGATCAGGGTCTCGCCGCGCAGGGCATGGGCCGGGCGCATCACCGTGCGCTCTACTTCATCTCGCGCCAGCCCGACCTGACGGTGAGCCAGTTGCTCGGCCATCTGTCGATCACCAAGCAGTCGCTGGGACGGGTGCTGACCGAACTCGTGGACCGCGGCCTGGTGGAAGTGCGCCAGGGCGAGCGCGACCGGCGCCAGCGGCTGCTGCGCCTCACGGATGTGGGCCGGGATCTGGAGAACAACCTGTTCGATGCCCTGCGCGAACGGCTCTCCGCCGCTTATGCCAGTGCGGGCCAGCAGGCGGTGAGCGGGTTCTGGGCCGTGCTGGAGGGCCTTATCCCCGAGGGCGAGCGCCCCCGCATCGAGCAACTGCGCGACTGAATCCCGAAACGCGGGCGGTGCCGCAAACGGCTTGACTCCGTCACTCGCCTTCCGTTATTTCTGTTTTGACAGAAAGGACGGCAGATGCGCACAGCCGATCACCCGGACGCCAAGGCTTTCATCCTGCACTGGGGCGAGATGGGCACGCACTGGGGCGTGAACCGGTCCGTCGCGCAGATCCATGCGCTGCTCTACCTTTCCGACCACCCCCTGACGGCGGACGAGATCGTCGAGGCGCTCGGGCTCGCCCGGTCCAACGTGTCCACCGCCCTGCGCGAGTTGCAGGGCTATGCCATCGTCCGCCGCGTGCATGTGGAAGGCGATCGCCGCGACCATTTCGTCGCCGAAACGGACCTGTGGGAGATGCTGATGCGTATCGCGGCGGAGCGGAAGAAGCGCGAGATCGATCCCACCATTGCCATGCTCGGCGACCTTGCCGAACGGCTGCGCGGTGACAGCAGCGCACCGGCGCACCTGCGCGAGCGCGTTTCGCGGATGCATGAGTTCCTGGGCACGCTCGGCGACTGGTACGATCAGGTGCGCGTGCTGCCCAGGCCCACGCTTGTCGCCTTGATGAAGCTCGGCGGCAGGGTCGCCCGCTTTCTGCCTACCCGCAAGGATTGACGATCAGCCCGGCCCTCGACGCACGCGCGGCGATTTCGCTCTTTCCGGAAAGGAATGACAGCAGTGAACGATGAGTCTCCACGTCATCCGATCCGTCCCGCCCTCACCCGGATCGGTGCGGCGATCGGCGCGGCGCTGATGTTCGCGCTGGGCTTCTACATGCTGATGGAGGCGGCGCGTCCGAACGACGGGCTGGTGAGCTTTTCCTTCCTGCTCGCCCTGCCCGCCGCGTTGTGCGCCTTTATCGCCTATGTCGCGGACCCCTGGAAGGAGCGCAGCCACCGCTTCTATCTGGCTGTGCCGCTGTGGCTGCTCGGCGCAGTCGTGGTCGCTTCCGTGTTCCTGCTGCACGAAGGCGTGATCTGCGTCGTGCTGCTCGCGCCCTTGTGGCTGGCGAGCGGGCTGATCGGCACCGAACTCACCTGGCGCTTGCGCCGACGGACCGGCGAGGGCCGCACCTATTGCGTGGCGCTGATCGCCGTTCCGCTCGTTGCGATGCAGGTCGAGCCGGGCGTTCCCCTGCCCGTGGCGGAGCCGGTCGTGGCCCGGTCGATCGTGGTGAACGCGCCGCCGGCGGCACTCTGGCCGATGCTGCGCGGCATCCCCGATGTGCGGCCGGGCGAGGGACGCTGGAACCTCACCCAAAACGTAATCGGCGTTCCCCGTCCGGTCGCCGCGCGGCTGGTCGGTCGGGGGATCGGGGCGACCCGCTTCGCCGACTGGGGCGAGCACATCCGCTTTCGCGAGCAGATCACGGCCTGGGTACCCGGCCGGGAGATCGGCTGGCGCTTCGTGTTCGATGACATGGCCGGCTGGGGCTATACCGACCGCCATCTGATGCCGGACAGCCCATACTTCCGGGTGACCACCGGCGGCTACCGCCTGGAGCCGCTCGGGCCCAATCGCACCCGCGTTCTTCTGCATACCCGGTATCGCATCACCACGCCCGTCAACCTCTATGCGACGCTGTGGGGTGAGCTGTTTCTCGGCGATCTCGAGAACAACCTGCTGGCGATTATCAAGGCCCGTGCCGAGCGGCCTGCCGGCACGCACGTGGGAGACGCAGCATGACCATCGACGCCCAGATGCCGAGCCTGGCCGAGCGCCAGCGTGCCGATCTCTACCGGCAATGCCCGAGCGCGTTCTGGCTCGCGCCGGAAGCGGACTGGTTGCCGGACAGCGACGGCCCGATGCTGCCGGCCGTGCCGGACATCGACAACGCGCCCGCCCCGAAGATCGTCGTCCATGCATTCCGGCACATGCTGCTGGCCTTGACGGCGGCGGGGCCGATCTTTTTTGCTGCGGCGATGGCGTGCGAGGGGCTGGCGGCGCACGGAACCACGGGCTCCGCAGTAGCGGGCCTGGCCGGCGCCGTCCTCCTGTCGGCCATCGTCGTGCCGTTCGGCGCGGTGCTGGCGTTGCTGCCGGTGCTGCTCGGCACGGTGGTGATGGGTTTCGCCAGCGAACGCTGGGAGAGGGCGCGCCACCCGCTTGCCTGGTCAGTCACGGGCGGGGCCATGGGCGTTGCCATTGCCGGCCTGTTCGATGCCGGCGCCTCGCCGACCATCGCGCTGCTGATCACGGGCCTGGCCTGCGCCGCCGTGGTCCGCTCGGGCGTCTGGTTCGAGGAGATCGTTGCCGTTCCGGCCGAATGACGGCAAGGCGCACCGATGACGCACGACATTCACATCATCGGCGGCGGGCTGGCCGGGTCCGAGGCCGCCTGGCAGCTCGCCGAGGCCGGGCACAAGGTAAAGCTTTCCGAAATGCGCGGGAGCGGCGACATGACCCCCGCCCACCAGACGGACGGCCTGGCCGAGCTCGTCTGCTCCAACAGCTTCCGCTCGGACGACGCGGAAAGCAACGCGGTTGGCCTTCTCCACCAGGAAATGCGTGCGCTGGGCTCGCTCATCCTGCGCGAGGGGGACGCGCACCGCGTGCCCGCCGGATCGGCATTGGCGGTGGACCGTGACGGCTTTTCCGCCGCGGTAAGCGCGGCACTGGCGGCGCACCCCAACATCACGGTCGTTCGCGAGCGGGTGGATGCCCTGCCGGCCGAAGGGCCGGCGATCGTCGCGACCGGCCCGCTGACCGCCCCGGGGCTGGCGGCGAGCATCGCCTCGTCCACCGGAAGCGACGCCCTCGCCTTTTTCGACGCCATTGCGCCCATCGTCTATCGCGACAGCATCGACATGGACGAGGCCTGGTTCCAGTCGCGCTGGAACAAGGGGGAAGGCTCCGACTACATCAACTGCGCGATGGACCGCGATCGATACCACGCCTTCGTCCAGGCGCTGGTGGATGGCGAGAAGACCGAATTTCGCGAGTGGGAGAAGAACACGCCCTATTTTGAGGGCTGCATGCCGATCGAGGTGATGGCGGAGCGCGGGCCGGAAACCCTGCGGTTCGGGCCGATGAAGGGCGTCGGGCTGGACGATCCGCGCACCGGCCGCTGGCCCTATGCCGTGGTGCAGCTGCGGCAGGACAATGCCACGGGCACGCTGTGGAACATGGTGGGCTTCCAGACCAAGCTGAAACATGCCGAGCAGGTGCGCCTGTTCCGCACCATTCCGGGCCTGGAAAACGCCGAGTTCGCGCGGCTGGGCGGGCTGCACCGCAACACGTTTCTCCGCTCGCCCGAGCTGCTGGATGCGACATTGCGGCTGAAGTTCCGCCCGAACATCCGCTTCGCGGGGCAGATCACCGGCTGCGAGGGCTATGTAGAAAGCGCCGCGATCGGCCTGCTCGCGGGCCGCTTCGCCGCCGCCGAGCTGGCCGGGCGCGAGATGACGCCGCCGCCGGTAGAGACGGCGCTGGGCGCCCTGCTCAGCCACATCACCGGCGGGGCGGAGGCGGACACCTATCAGCCGATGAACATCAATTTCGGCCTGATGCCCCCCATTCCCGGGCGCACCAAGAAGGCCGACCGCAAGAAGATGTACACCGACCGTGCCCGCGCCGCCTTTGCCGGGTGGCAGGCGGCGTAGGCGAATCGGTACGGGGCGAGGGTCAGTCCTCCGCCTCGTCCTTCTCCCTGGGCGCCGGCGCGCAGACGCATTTGGGCCTTGCCTTTCGCTTCGCCGCGGTTGTCGCGAATTCGGCCGGGTTCATCGCCCCCGAACGATCGCCGTCCGCGGTCGCGAACTTGGCGATCGTCTTGGCGGACCATTCCTCGAACGACAGCACGCCGTCGCGGTTGGTATCGAGCCGCGCATAGGCCTTGTGGCGCGAGGCCAGATATTCTTCCCGCGTGATGCTGCCGTCCTTGTTCTTGTCATAGCGGCCGAAGCGCTTCTCCTCGCGCGTCTTGGCGGTCGCCTCCGGCAGCGTATCAGGCAGGGCGGTCTCCTGCGCCTCGTCGGTAGTGGCCTTGGGCGGCGCGGCGGCCGGCAGGGGCGATGGCGGCCGCGCGCGCGAGTTGAACAGGATCACGCCCGCCCCCGCCAGCAGCAGCGCCGCTACCGCGCCCACCAGATAGCGCCACATCCTCGTTCTCCCCACCCCTGTCGCGTCCGAGACGCTCTTCCGCTGAACAAAGCCGAGGGTCAGCGTCCCGTCAATCGATGCCAGACGAGCTGCGCGACGTGGCGCATTCCCTGCCAGCCGCCTTCGCCTTGATGTTCGAGGTCGTGCGCAGCGATCCGCGCCATCGCGCCCAGCCCCCTGCCCGCCCGGCTCCAGCGATGGGTGCGGGCAGCGTCCAATGCGGGGACGGCCATCGCCCGCGCCCGGGCGGCGACGTCGAGATCGGTGATGTGCGTGGCAAGGTCGGCGAGTGCCCAGCCCCGCCCTGCCGGCGCCACCGGATCGCTCCCGGCCGCCCCCGCCAGCCGGGCCATCAACCCAAACAGGCAAGCGCCGCGCCTGCTCGCATGCGTGTTCAAGGCAGCCTCGTCGAGGTCGTCCTCCAGCAGCGCTTCCCACCCCTCGACCAGTTGCGCGAGTTCCCGTCCGGTCACGCCCTCCGGCACGACATGGGCGGCCAGCGCCTGCAGCACCGGCTCGGCCGGCGGCGGCGCGGTGTCCAGCCGGGCCAGCGCATCGTGCCACCAGGTAAGCCGCATCTGCCCCACCAGCGGCTCGCCGGTGGCGCGCAGGATCGCGCCCAGTCGCGCGTCAAGGTCCAGCAGCGCCGAGAGGCCGGCGCGCGCGGCGGCGGGCGAATATGCGAGCGGCAAGGCGGACCGGGGATCAACCGTCATCGCCGGGGTATGCGCCTTGTTAACCTCGGACTGTCAAGGAGGCTTAGGGGCCGTGGGTGCACGCGGCAGCTTGAAGACCGGTGGGGCAAGGGAATGGACGAAACGCGGCACGATATGGCTGGGGAGGACCGCTCCTTCATGGCGCGGCTTGCCCGCGATGTGCGCGGCAACACGCTGGCGATCGGCGCCGCCGCCATGATCCCGCTGATCGGCATGGTCGGCGGGGGCATCGATCTCAGCCGCATGTACATCGTCAAGACGCGCCTCCAGCATGCCTGCGACGCGGGCGCGCTGGCCGGGCGCAAGGCGATGGGCGGCGGCACCTGGGCGCAGAGCAACTACGCCCCGCGTTTACAGGCGGAACGCTTCTTCAACGCCAACATCGCGCCCAACGCCTATGGCTCGAATTCGATCATCAAGGCCTATTCAGAGACGGCCGGCAAGGTTTCCGGCACGGCCTCTGCCGTCGTGCCGATGACGCTGATGCGGGTGCTGGGGCGGACGCAGGAGACGGTCAGCGTCGCCTGCGACGCCGAGATGCGGCTGCCCAATACCGACATCATGTTCGTGCTCGATACCACCGGCTCGATGGCCCGCCCGATCCCCGGGGACAGCGACATCAAGATCGATGCGCTCAAGAAATCGGTGAAATGCTTCTTCGAGATCGTCGCCCGGCTCGACACCGATGCGGAGTGCTCGGGCGGCGCGCCGAGCGGCGGCACGGGCGACCAGGTGCAGATCCGCTTCGGCTTCGTGCCCTATTCCACCAACGTGAACGTCGGCCGGCTGCTGAAACCGGAATGGATGGCGGACAACTGGTACTATCAGTCGCGCTGGCCGAGCTACACCACCAGCTACGGCTGGGTGCAGACCGGGCAGAAGCCCGACAACCAGAGCGCCAGCCGAACCAACGTACCGGAGAACTATTGCACGAAGGCAAACGCGCAGGCGCTTTACGGACAGCCCTATCGCGAAACCGAGAGCGGCAACACCAAGACAGGAACGCAAACGGAAGTCACCAACGTCACCTGGACGAACACGAATGGCGGCACCTGTTCGGGCGTCATCGTCACGACAACCACTACCTTCGAGAGGCGGCCAACAGGCCAGACGTTCTCGACCTGGAACTATGGCGCGACGAGCGCCATGGATCCACAGGCGCCAGACCACCAGAATGCCAACCGGCTGCCGCTGAACGGCTGGACGCGGCTGGACGGCACCCGCGTGCCCGGCCTCAAGAACTCGGACGGCACTTGGGCGTCGGGCCTCGTCCTGCCGATCGGCAATGACGGCGCCGACCGCTTCCTCACCTGGGACGGCTGCGTCGAGGAACGCCAGACGGTGCGCACGACCAGCTACACCCCGATCCCAACCGACGCCAAGGACCTGGACCTCGAGTTGACGCCGTCCAGCGCGGACGTGTCCACACAATGGGGTCCGGTGCTGCGCTATGCGATCTTCCAGCGCTCGTCCAGGAGCACCAGCCCCGCCATCACCAACACGAACAACTGGAGCCTCACGCCGCTGCAGACGAACGACAACGGCATCGCCAACGGCCCGAATTATTTCTGCCCGACGGCGGCGCGCAAGCTGCAGAGCTATGACAGCGCAACCGACTTCGACAATTATGTCGACAGCCTTCGCGCGACCGGCAACACCTATCACGATATCGGCTTGTTGTGGGGCGCTCGTCTGATGTGGCCGACCGGCCTGTTCCGCTCGGAAAACGAGTATACCGATCGCGGCGGCGAGATCGACCGGCACATCATCTTCATGACCGATGGCGAGACGGAAACCCAGGCTTACGACTATACCGCTTACGGTCTCCCCTGGTTCGACCGGCGGCAGACGAGCACCAACTCGGCGCCCAACCAGACGACCCTGAACGATCAGGTGAACCGGCGTTTCGCGGCGCTGTGCACGGCGATCAAGAACAACCCCAAGGGTATCACCCTGTGGGTCATCAACTTCGGCAACGGCACGGGATCGGCCACCAAGACCCGGCTTCAGAACTGCGCCACCTCGCCCGACTACTTCTTCGATGCGAGTGACTCGGATGAACTCGAGGCGGCGTTCCGCAAGATCGCCGACGACATCAGCCAGCTGCGGTTGACGAAGTGAGGAACGGCCTCCCCCGGCGGCTCCGCCGCGATCGGCGCGGCGTGACGGTGGTGGAATTCGCCATCGTCGCGCCGGTCCTGTGCCTGTTTCTCGTCGGCGCCTTCGACATCGCCCATACCCTGTATCTCCAAACGGCGCTGGAAGGCGTCGTCCAGAAGGCGGCGCGCGATGCCACGCTGGAGTCCGGCAACACCGTCACGCAGCAGAACGTGATCGATGCCACGGTCACGCGGCAGGTCCGGGAGCTGGCGAGCAACGTCACGCCGCAGTTCAAGCGGCGCTTCTATCGCACCTTCTCGGAAGCGGCGGCCGCAACGCCGGAGGATTGGGACGACACCAACGGCAACGGCACGTGCGACGCGGGCGAGCGCTACGGCGACGCCAACGGCAACATGGTCTGGGACGCGGACGGCGGCAATGCCGGACAGGGCGGCGCCAAAGATGCCACGCTCTACACCGTCTCGCTGACGTTCACGCCCTTCTTTCCGCTGTGGAAGATGCTGAAGCGGGTCGGCTGGAAGAACTCGGTGTCCGCCACCACCATCCTGCGCAACCAGCCCTATAACGACCAGGACAGCTACGGCGCGACGGTATGGAGGAATTGCTGATGCGCCGCGGCAGGGCTCTTCTCTCCCGGCTGTATCGCGCGCGCCGCGGCGTGGCGCTGATCGAATTCGCCCTCGTATTGCCTATCTTGTTGACGCTCAGCCTGACGGGGGCGGAGTTGACCAACTACATCACCATCCGCATGCGGATCAGCCAGCTTGCGCTGCACCTGGCGGACAATGCGGCGCGCATCGGCGCCGGCACCCGGCGCGAGGCGAAGAAGATCTACGAATCCGACATCTACGATCTGGTGGACGGCGCGCAATTGCAGTCGGGCAAGCTCGATCTCCTGCGCAATGGCCGGATCATCGTGTCCAGCCTTGAATCCATGCCGGCCCCGAATACCGCGAACAAGTCGCGTATCCGGTGGCAGCGATGCGCCGGCTCCAAGACGTCGCATGCCTCCGCATGGGGCGTGGCCGGGGCCACCAATCTCGATGGCATGGGCCCCTCCGGCCGTCAGGCCGTGGCGCCGCAGGACGGCGTCACGATGTTCGTCGAGGTGTATTACGAGTACAAGCCGCTGATCAGTGCCACGCGCCTGCTGCTCGCCGACCAGAATATCACGGAGATCGCGTCGATGATGGTCCGCGACCGGCGCGACACCGGCGGGGCGAACAGCGGCATCTATCCGGTCGCCGGCGTCACGCCCAAGACCTGCTGAGCGCGCCGGCGAGTTCTCGCCCGGGCACACGGCCCGGGCGAGAAGCGCCTCAGGCCTTGTACGTCACCTTCTTCACCGCCGCCACGATCTTGTCCGCGCTGATGAGCGCGAGCTTCTCGAGGTTGGCGGCATACGGCAGCGGCGTGTCCTCGTCGGTGACGCGGAGCACGGGCGCATCGAGATCGTCGAAGCCTTCCTCCATTACGAAAGCGGCGATTTCCGACGCGATCGAGCAGGTCGGCCAGCCTTCCTCTACCACCACCATGCGGTTGGTCTTCTTGAGGCTTTCGAGCACCGTCTTGCGATCGAGCGGGCGCAGCGTGCGCAGGTCGATCACTTCCGCGTCGATGCCCTCGCCCGCCAGCGTCTCGGCGGCCTCAAGCGCCAGGCCGACGCCAATCGAATAGGACACGACCGTCACGTCCTTGCCCGGCTTCATGATGCGGGCCTTGCCGATCGGCAACACCCAGTCATCCAGCTTGGGGATCTCGAACGTGCGGCCGTAGAGCAGCTCGTTCTCCAGGAACACGACCGGGTCTTCCGAACGGATCGCGGCCTTGAGCAGGCCCTTGGCATCCTGCGCGTCGTACGGAGCGATGACAATCAGGCCGGGAACGCTCGCGTACCACGGACCGTAGTTCTGCGAATGCTGCGCGCCAACGCGGCTCGCCGCGCCGTTGGGGCCGCGGAACACGATCGGGCAGCGCATCTGGCCGCCGGACATGTAGTTCGTCTTGGCCGCCGAGTTGATGATGTGGTCGATCGCCTGCATGGCGAAGTTGAACGTCATGAACTCGACGATCGGCTTCAGGCCGCCCATCGCCGCCCCGGTGCCGACGCCGGCAAAGCCGTATTCGGTGATCGGCGTGTCGATCACGCGGCGGTCGCCGAACTCGTCCAGCAGCCCCTGGGTCACCTTGTAGGCACCCTGATATTGCGCAACTTCCTCGCCCATCACGAAGATGCGGTCGTCGGCGCGCATTTCCTCGGCCATCGCGTCGCGCAATGCCTCGCGGACGGTGACGCGCACCATCTCGGTGCCCTCCGGCACTTCCGGGTCAGCGACCGTCGCGTCGTTCTTCGCCGCCTCGAACATCTGGCGCGCGCCGGTCTCGGCCTGCTTGGGCTCGGGCGTCGCTTCGGTCTTCTGGTCGGCCGCTTCGCCCTGCTCGATGCGCGGCGCTTCCATCTCGGACTTGCCCTCACCGGTCGCGACGGGTTCTTCGCCCTCGCCGGTCAGCTCGAGGATGACGGTGCCGACCTTCACGTTGTCGGTGCCCTCGGCGACGACGATCCGGGAGACGGTGCCTTCATCGACGGCCTCGAACTCCATGGTCGCCTTGTCGGTTTCGATCTCGGCCATGATGTCGCCGGACTTGACCTGGTCGCCTTCCTTCACGAGCCACTTGGCGAGCGTGCCCTCCTCCATCGTGGGGGAAAGGGCGGGCATCTTGATCTGGATCGCCATCTCAGTAGCTCTCCACCAGAATGTCCGTGTACAATTCGCCCGCCTCGGGCTCCGGCGTCTGCTCGGCGAAGTCCGCCGCCTCGTTCACCTGCTTGCGGATGGCCTGTTCCACGCTCTTCAGCTCGTCTTCCTTGACGCCCTGCTCTTCCAGCAGGCGCTTCACATGTTCGATGGGGTCGGACTTGTCGCGCACCGCCTGCACTTCGTCGCGGCTGCGGTACTTGGCCGGGTCCGACATGGAGTGGCCGCGATAGCGATAGGTCTTCATCTCGAGGATGATCGGACCCTTGCCCGCGCGCACCCAGGCGAGCGCCTCCTCGGCGGCACCGCGACAGGCCAGCACGTCCATGCCGTCCACCTGGATGCCGGGAATGCGGAAGCTCTCGCCGCGGCGGTAGAGCTGGTCTTCGGCCGACGCGCGGTTCACGCTGGTGCCCATGGCATATTGGTTGTTCTCGATCACGTAGATGATCGGAAGCTTCCAGAGCTCCGCCATGTTGAAGCTCTCGTACACCTGGCCCTGGTTGGCCGCGCCGTCGCCGAAATAAGCGAGGCACACGCCGCCGTCGTTCGAGTATTTGTGCTTGAAGGCAAGCCCGGTGCCCAGCGACACCTGCGCACCGACGATGCCGTGCCCGCCGTAGAACTTATGCTCGGTCGAGAACATGTGCATCGACCCGCCCTTGCCCTTGGAGATGCCGGCGGCACGCCCCGTGAGCTCGGCCATGATGACCTTGGGATCGATGCCATAAGCCAGCATGTGGCCATGGTCGCGGTAGCCGGTGATCACCGAGTCCTTTTCGCCATCCAGCGCGGACTGGAGGCCCACCGCCACGGCTTCCTGGCCGATATACAGGTGGCAGAAGCCGCCGATAAAGCCGAGGCCATAGAGCTGGCCGGCCTTTTCCTCGAAGCGGCGGATCAGCAGCATGTGCTGGTAGAAGTCGAGCAGCTCCTCCTTTGTCGCCTGAAACGGCGCCGGTTCGTTCGGCCGCTCGCGGTTCGGGACGGGAGGTGCGCTTGGACGCGCGGGGGCTTTTGCCACGGACGTGAACCCTTGTTCCTGGGGAAGGAACGCCGCCTATAAGCGCCAAGCGGCGGGTTCGGCAACGCCCCGAGCAAAGCTTTGTCGCGATGAGGGACAAGCACGGTTGCCGTTGCGGCAGCTTGGCCCCAAAGCAAGGGCCTGATGGCCGACGCTCTCCACCCCCTTCGCCCCCATCCTTTTCGCATCGCCAATTTCCGCGCCTACTGGCTGTCGCGCTTCACCGGCACCATCGCCACCTCGGCCATGTCCATCGTGATCGGCTGGCAGGTCTACAATCTGGCGCGCCAGACGATGGACGTGCGGGAAGCGGCGTTCCTGCTGGGCATGATCGGTTTCGCGCAGTTCGTGCCGCTGTTCCTGCTCACCCCGCTGACCGGGCTGGCGGCGGATACCTATGACCGGCGCTGGATCGTGCGCGCGACCACGGCGCTGCTGCTGGTGACGGCGGGCACGCTCGGCTATCTCACCTGGGTGGACCGGCTGACGCTGCCGGCCCTGTTCGGGGCGGCGGTGAGCTTCGGCGTGGCGCGCGCCTTTGCCGGGCCGGCTTATTCGGCGCTCGCGCCCAATCTGGTGCCGCGCGAAAGCCTGCCCACCGCGATCGCGGTAAGCTCGATCGCCTGGCAGGTGGGGACGATCGCGGGGCCGAGCGTGGGCGGATTGCTCTACGCGATCCATCCGGACGTGGCCTATGCCACCTCCACCGCGCTGTTCGCCGTGGCGCTCGCTTTCATGTTCCTGATCGGACCGGTGCCGCAGCCGCCGGCGCAGACCGACCATCGCCCGCTGGCGCGCATTGCCGAGGGCTTCCGCTACGTGCGCAACAACCGGCTGGTACTGGCGGCGATCACGCTGGACCTGTT
The DNA here is from genome assembly GCF_003345355.1 of Sphingomonas aracearum. Classification (GTDB taxonomy): domain Bacteria; phylum Pseudomonadota; class Alphaproteobacteria; order Sphingomonadales; family Sphingomonadaceae; genus Sphingomonas; species Sphingomonas aracearum. The sequence goes on from NZ_QQNB01000002.1 coordinate 139,461, forward strand.
CGCGGTGCTGCTGGCCGGCGCGACCTCGCTGCTGCCGATCTACGCGCGCGACATCCTGCATGTCGGCTCGCAGGGGCTCGGGCTGCTGGCGGCCGGCATGGGCATCGGCTCGGCGGTGACGGCGGTGTTCTTCTCGGTGCGGCCGATGAAGTCCAACGTGGGCGTGAAGATGCTGATCTCGGTCGTTATCTTCGGTGTGGCGATCCTCACCTTCGGCGTGTCGACCTGGTTCCCGCTCAGCCTGGCCGCGCTCATCGTGGCGGGGGGTGCGGACATGGTGTCGGTCTATGTCCGGCAATCGCTGATCCAGCTCCATACGCCCGATGCCATGCGCGGGCGGGTGAGCGCCGTGTCGCAGCTGACGATCTCGGCCTCCAACGAACTGGGCGAGTTCGAGAGCGGCGTCATGGCTTCCTTCCTCGGCCCCGTCGGCGCGGTGGTGTTCGGCGGGGTGGGCGCGATCGCCATCACTCTCGTCTGGGCGCGCCTGTTCCCGGAACTGAAGCTTGCGCGAACCTTTGATCCGCCCGACATGCTGCAAACACAGCCCCAGCACGGAGAGCCCAAGCTATGAAGGCCAACACCATCCTGGAGACGATCGGCAACACGCCGCACATCCGCCTGCAGCGGCTGTTTCCCGGCGCGGAGGTGTGGATCAAGTCCGAACGGTCCAATCCCGGCGGCTCGATCAAGGACCGCATCGCGCTCGCCATGGTCGAGGCGGCGGAAGCATCGGGCGAGCTGAAGCCCGGCGGCACCATCGTCGAGCCGACCAGCGGCAATACCGGCATCGGCCTTGCCATGGTGGCGGCGGTGAAGGGCTACAAGCTCATCCTCGTCATGCCCGAGTCGATGTCGCTCGAGCGGCGGCGGCTGATGCTGGCTTACGGCGCCTCCTTCGACCTCACCCCGCGTGAAAAGGGCATGAAGGGCGCGATCGAGCGCGCGATGGAACTGGTGGAGCAGACCCCCGGCGCCTGGCTCGCGCAGCAGTTCGAGAACCCCGCCAATATCGACGTGCACGTGCGCACCACGGCGCAGGAGATCCTGAACGACTTCCGCGACCAGCCGATCGACGTCATCATCACCGGCGTCGGCACCGGCGGGCACATCACCGGCGTGGCGGAGACGCTGAAAAAGGAATGGCCGAACCTGAAGGTGTTCGCGGTGGAGCCCGCCGCCTCGCCGGTCATCGCCGGCGGCCAGCCGGGTCCGCACCCGATCCAGGGCATCGGCGCCGGCTTCGTCCCCGCCAATCTCCACACCCAGGCGCTGGATGGCGTGATCGAGGTGGACGCCAACGTCGCCAAGGACATGGCGCGCCGCTCGGCCCGGGAGGAAGGCATCCTCGTGGGCATCTCCTCGGGCGCAACGCTGGCGGCCATTCTCCAGAAGCTGCCGGACCTGCCGGACGACGTTCGCGTGCTCGGCTTCAACTACGATACCGGCGAGCGCTACCTGTCGGTGCCGGACTTCCTGCCGGAAGGCTGACGGTTCTGACGACCGTCGCTCCCGCCCGCACGGGCCTGACGCCGGGAGTAGCCGCGGCGCTGGGTGCAATCGCGCTCGGCGCCGTCGCGCTGCCCTCCTGGCTGGTGACGCATGCGCCGCCGATCCCCGTCAGGCCTCGCGCCAAGGTGAGGCTGCCGCGCCCGCGCGTCGTGCCGCCGGCCGAAGTTCCGGCGGTGGAGCCGGTCGACTTCGTGGCGCTCGATCCCGCGGAGGCGCGCGCGTTCAACGAAAGTGTGCCGTTCGTCACCGGCCCGAACCCGCCCGCGCGTCCGTTCCGGCTGGCCGCGACCGGCGAGGATCGCGCGCGGGCGATCGACTGCCTCGCCGCCGCGCAGCTCTACGAGGCGGGCGACGACACGACCGGCGAGCGCGCGGTGGCGCAGGTGGTGCTCAACCGGCTGCGCCATCCTGCCTTTCCGAAGACGGTATGCGGCGTGGTGTTCCAGGGATCGGAACGGAGCACCGGCTGCCAGTTCACCTTCACCTGCGACGGTGCGCTGGCCGCGCATGGCTGGGCGGACGCCGCGTGGAAGCGCGCGCGGCAGGTGGCGGAGCTGATGCTGGGCGGACAGGTCTACAAGCAGGTCGGCTATGCGACGCACTACCATACCGATTGGGTGGTGCCGTACTGGCAGTCGAGCCTCGACAAGGTTGCCGCGGTCGGCAGCCACCTGTTCTTCCGCTGGACCGGCTGGTGGGGCACGCCGCCGGCGTTCCGGCGCACCGTCTCCACCAGCGAGCCGGTGATCGCCGCGCTGGCGCCCTATTCCGATGCGCACCGCACCGGCGCGGCGCTGGACGAAGCGGAAGGCGCGCTGGCAGCCGCAGCCGTTCTCGGCACGGACACGCCCAGGCCGCAGCCCGACGACGAGAACAGCTTCGTGGTGACGCTGAACGCCAAGGCAGGCCCCGACAGCTTCGCCGCCCTGGCGCAGCGGCTGTGCGGGGCGCGGAGTTACTGCAAGGTGCTCGGCTGGACGGACAAGGCGAAGACGCCGCATTTCCTGCCGCTCAAGCCGGACCAGATCGCGTCCATGGGCTTCAGCTTCCTGCGCGATCGTGAACGGCAGCTGGAGAAAAGCCTCTGGAACTGCCGCCAGTTCCCGCGCAGCAATCCGCCGGAGTGCATGAAGCAGCAGGTGTTCGTGCCGGCAAGCGAAGGGGAGCCGCTGAAGCCGGCGCCGGCCGCAGCGCCCGAGCCGCCGACGCTGTCCGGCGTGCGTCGGCGGGGCGAGCCGACGCCCGTCCCGGCACCCAGCGCGACGCCTTGACGCCCCCTCCGGCGTCGCTGGCGCGGCCGTCGGAAACGGGAAGGGACGCTTCCACTGGACGGTCCCTGCGGAAACGCCCCTCCACCATGCTGCGCATGGTCCCCCTCCCCGCGCGGCGGGGAGGGTAGGAACGGTTTATGCCGCCAGGAACGCTTCCGGCTCCAGCGCCATCAGCGCGTCCGCACCGCCCTCGATCTTGCGACGCAGCGCGCCGGCCTCGGGCAGGATACGCTCGGCGAAATAGCGCGCGGTGACGAGCTTGGCGTCGAGGAACGCCTGATCGCCCTCGCCCGCCGCCTTCATCTTCTGCGCGGCGGTTGCCATGCGCAGCCACATCAGGCCGGTGGCGACCACGCCCATCAGCGTCATGTAGCTGTGCGCACCCGCACCGACATGGTTCGGGTTCTTCATGCCGTTCTGCAGGAACCACATAGTGGCCGCCTGCAGCTCGCCATTGGCCCGCTCCAGACGGGTCGCGAAGTCTGCCAGCGCCTCGTCCTGCTTGGCGGCGGCGATCTCCTCGCCGACGACTTTGAAGAGGAGCTGCACCGCACGGCCGCCATTGGCCGGCAGCTTGCGGCCGACCAGGTCCATTGCCTGCACGCCGTTGGTGCCCTCGTAGATCATCGCGATGCGGGCATCGCGGACATACTGCTCCATGCCCCATTCAGCGATGTAGCCGTGGCCGCCATAGACCTGCTGCGCGTTGGTCGCGACGTCATAGCCCTTGTCGGTGCCATAGCCCTTGATGACGGGGGTGAGCAGCCCGACGAGATCGGCCGCCGCCTGACGCTCCTCCTCCGTCGCGGCATGATGCTCCAGATCGACCTGCAGCGCCCCCCACAGGCACAGTGCGCGCAGACCTTCGGTGAGCGCCTTGCCCTCCATCAGCATGCGGCGCACGTCCGGGTGGACGAACAGCGTGTCGGCCTTTTCCGCGGGCTCGGCCGGGCCGGTCAGCGCGCGGCCCTGGCGGCGGTCCTGCGCGTACTGGACGGCGTTCTGGTAGGCGGTAACGGCCACGCCGAGACCCTGGAGGCCGACGCCGAGCCGCGCGGCGTTCATCATGATGAACATGGCCGCGAGCCCCTTCATCTCCTCGCCGACGAGCCAGCCCTTGGCCCCGTCATAGTTGAGCAGGCACGTCGAGTTACCGTGAATGCCCATCTTGTGCTCGATCGAGCCGCAGACCACGCCGTTGCGCTCGCCCAGCGAGCCGTCGTCATTGACCAGGAACTTCGGCACCACGAACAGCGAAATGCCCTTGGACGAGTCCGGCGCGCCCGGCGTCTTGGCGAGGACGAGGTGGATGATGTTGTCGGTCAGGTCATGCTCGCCGGCCGAGATGAAGATCTTGGTGCCGGTGATCGCATAGGAGCCATCCGGCTGCGGCTCGGCGCGGGTGCGGATCAGGCCCAGGTCGGTGCCGCACTGCGGCTCCGTCAGGTTCATGGTGCCGCCCCATTCGCCCGAGATCATCTTGGGCAGGTACTTCTGCTGCTGCTCCGGCGAGCCCTTGGCGATCAGCGCGGCGATCGCGCCATGCGTCAGGCCGGGATACATGGCGAACGCCATGTTGGCGGAGATCATGTATTCCTGGAACGCCGTCGAGACGACGTGCGGCATGGCCTGCCCGCCGAACGCCTCAGGGGCCGACAGCGTGCCCCAGCCGCCTTCCACGAACTGGCGGTAAGCCTCCTTGAAGCCTTCCGGCGTGGTGACGCTGCCGTCCTCGTGCCGGGTGCAGCCCTCCTGATCGCCCGAAAGGTTGAGCGGGAACAGCACCTCGGCGACGAAGCGGCCGCCTTCTTCCAGCACCGCGTCCACCACGTCCGGCGTCGCATTGGCGAAGCCGGGCAGGTTGCTGTAGCCCTGAAGGTTGAGGACGTTCTCGAGAATGAAGCGGGTGTCGCGCACCGGCGGCGTATATTGGGGCATCGTTCTTCCTATTTGTCCTGAGAGCCCTGAACGAGCCCGATGAATTCGTTGAGTTCCTGGATTGCGGCGTCGATGTCGTGCTTCTGCCGTTCGAGGAGATCCACACGCGCGCGACAGCGTTCGATGGTGACCGCGCGCTGGGTCGAACGGCCGTCGCCGACGTCGTATAGGTCGATCATCTCGCGGATCTCGCTGAGCGAGAAACCCACCCGCTTGCCCCGCAGGATCCACGCCAGGCGGGCACGGTCCCGATGCGAGTAGATGCGCTGCGTTCCGCGCCGTTCGGGGGCGATCAGCCCCTCGTCCTCGTAGAAGCGCAGCGCCCGGGCGGTGACATCGAACTCGGACGACAGGTCCGAGATCGAGAACCATTCCCGGTCGGGCCGCGGTTCGATCGCGGCATAGGCAGCACCAGGGGCACCGGCAGTCGACATGCCGCTGGAGGTAGTTGACGTTTACGGGAGCGTCAAGACGCGCAGAGCAGCCGTCCGTCGCGGCTGCGCAACGTCGCGGCTTCCGAAGCAGAGGCGCTGAGCTGCTCCACCTCCAGCGCGGTCAGCGTCGCGCGGTCCGTGCAGAGCCGCGCGCAGCCGGCCGGCAGCGTGGCCGGAAAGAACAGCCGCTCGCCGTCGAACTCGGCCTCCACCGTGCAGTTCGGGAAAACGATCGTCAGCCGCTCGCCCGAGCGGGTGCCGGTGCCGGCCGCCGAACAACCCTGCCGCTCATCGAAGTCGACGGAAACGCCGACCCGCCACTTGTCGCCTTGCGGAACCACACACAGCCGGTCGGTGTCGCGGGCATAGAGGCCGGTCAACGACGCTTTCCGGGGATCGGCGACGATGCCGGCCGCAACCGCCGCCTCTTCCAGTCCCGGCGTCGCCGGCGTCGCCTGCGGCGTCGCTTCGCGCGAACAGGCGGCCAGCAGCAGCAAGGCGGCAGCCGCCCCTCTCATTCGGCAGGCGCGAGACGGTCGCCGTCGATGCGGCGGAAAAAGCACGATCGCGCGCCGGTATGGCAGGCGGGGCCGACCGGATCGACCAGCAGCCACACCGCATCCTGATCGCAATCTATACGCGCCTCCGCCACGCGCAGCACGTTGCCGGACGTCTCGCCCTTCTTCCACAACCGGCCGCGGCTGCGCGACCAGAAGGTCGCCTCCCCGCTCGCCAGCGTCGCGGCAAGCGCCTCGGCGTTCATGTGCGCCACCATCAGCACCTCGCCGGTGCCGCGATCCGTCGCCACGGCGGTGACGAGGCCATTGGCGTCGTATCGGGGATTGAGGGTCAGGCCCTGGTCGCGTGCATCGGTCACCCGTGCCGTTTAGCGCCGGGTGGACGCCCGCGCTACTTGTGGTCGCGGATGGCGTGTTCGAGCTGCGCCTTGTTCATCCTGGAGCGGCCCTCGATGCCGATCTTCCTGGCTTCCTCGTACAGGTCCTGCCGGCTGCGATCCTCCAGATGGGTGGATCGGTGCTGCAACGAGCCGTTCGCCCTGGCATTGGCGATGCGGGCGGCCTTCTCCTTCGAATTACCCTGCTTGCGCAGGTCCTCGTAGAGCTTCTCGTCCTTGATCTGCGACCCGTGATCCCTCGCCATTCTCGCCTCCTGTTGGAGGCGCCGAACGCACCGATGCGGTCAATCGATCCCGATTGCGTTACAAACAGGCGACAAACGGACATCGCCTCCCTATATGCCCGCCAGCAACGCGAACCGAGGGCGCCATGCTGACCACGAACCCGCTGGACGACGACAAGCTGCACGAGGAATGCGGCATTTTCGGAGTATATGGCTCCGATGGCGCCGCCGCGCTCGTGGCGCTGGGGCTGCACGCGCTGCAGCACCGCGGCCAGGAAGCCGCGGGGATCACCAGCTATGACGGGCATGATTTCCACACGCATCGTGCGACCGGCCATGTCGCGGGCAATTTCGACCGCGACGACGTGATCGGGTCGCTGCGCGGCCAGATCGCCTGCGGGCACGTCCGCTATGCCACCACCGGCGACACCGCGCTGCGCAACGTTCAGCCGCTCTATGCGGAGCTTGCCTCGGGCGGGTTCGCCATCGCGCACAACGGCAACCTGTCGAACGCGATGCGCCTGCGGCGTGACCTCGTGCGGCGCGGCTCAATCTTCCAGTCGACCAGCGACACCGAGACGATCATCCATCTCGTCGCGACCAGCAGCTACCGCACCTTCGTGGACAAGTTCATCGATGCGCTGAAGCAGGTCGAGGGCGCCTATTCGCTGATCGTGATGACGCCGGAAGGCATGATCGCCTGCCGCGATCCGCTGGGCATCCGGCCGCTGGTGATGGGCAAGCTGGGCGAGTCGATCATCTTCGCGTCGGAGACGGTGGCGCTGGACGTGGTCGGCGCAGAGTTCATCCGCTCGGTGGAGCCGGGCGAGCTGGTGATCGTGAAGGGCCTGGAGGACATCACCTCGCACCGCCCCTTTGCGCCTGTCGCGCCGCGGCCCTGCATCTTCGAATATGTCTATTTCTCGCGGCCGGACTCCATCTCGGAGGAGCGCAGCGTCTATTCGGTACGCAAGGAGATCGGCGCGCAGCTGGCGATCGAGGCGCCGGTGGACGCGGACCTCGTCATCCCCGTGCCCGATTCGGGCGTGCCGGCGGCAATCGGCTATGCTCAGCAATCGGGCATTCCGTTCGAGCTCGGCATCATCCGCTCGCATTATGTCGGCCGCACCTTCATCCAGCCGGGCGACAAGGTGCGCCATCTTGGCGTCAAGCTGAAGCACAATGCCAACCGCGCGCTCATCAAGGGCAAGCGGGTCGTGCTGATCGACGATTCGATCGTGCGCGGCACCACCTCGCTGAAGATCGTGCAGATGATGCGCGAAGCGGGCGCGGCCGAGGTGCACATGCGCATCGCCTCGCCCCCCACCCGCCATTCCTGCTTCTACGGCGTCGACACGCCGGAGCGCGCCAAGCTGCTCGCCGCGAAGCTGGACGTGCCGGGGATGAGCGAGTTCATCCATGCCGACAGCCTGGCCTTCGTGTCGATCGACGGGCTGTACAAGGCGCTGGGCGAGCCGCGCCGTGCGGACATCCGGCCGAGCCATTGCGACGCCTGCTTCACCGGCGATTACCCGACCACGCTGACCGACCAGGACGAGGCGGTCTCGATCGACCAGTTCGCTATGCTGGCCGAACGGGTCGGCTGAGGCTTCTTTTTCCGCCATGCCGGACTTGTTCCGGCATCCACCGTGCGGCAAGCGCCGCGACGCCGGCCTTCGCGGCCAGGTGGACCACGGCACAAGGCCGGGGTGACGACAAGTGGACGTGACAATGACCGATCTTCCCCTTTCGAACCAGCTCGCGCTCGTCACCGGCGCATCGCGCGGGATCGGCGCGGCGACCGCCCGCGCGCTGGCGGCGCAAGGCGCGCACGTGGTCCTCACCGCGCGCGACGCCAAGGCGCTGGAGGCGACCGAGGACGCGATCTTCTCGGCGGGCGGCAGCGCCACCATCGCGCCGCTGGACCTCACGGAAACCGACTCGATCGCCCGCCTTGCCGCGGCGATCTCCGGCCGCTGGCAGGCACTCGACGTGCTGGTGTTGAACGCGGCCACGCTGGGCTCGCTTTCGGCCGTCCCGGCGATCGACGCAAAGGAACTCGCCTCGGTGCTGACCCTCAACGTCAGCGCACAGGCGGCGCTGATCGCCGCGTTCGATCCGATGCTGCGCCAGTCCGCGAACGCCCGGTTGATCGGCATCACCTCCAGCGTCGGTCGCACGCCGCGTGCCTTTTGGGGCCTGTACGGCGCATCCAAGGCCGCGTTCGAGACGCTGGTCGGCGCTTATGGCGACGAGATGGCGAGCATCAGCAAGGTTCGCACCGCGATCGTCGATCCCGGCGCCACGCGCACCAGGATGCGCGAGCGCGCTTTTCCAGGTGAGAATCCCGCCGACGTGAAGGCGCCGGAAATCGTCGGCGATCGCATCGCCGCGCTGGTCGGCGAAGGCTTCGAAACCGGCCATTTCGAGCGGGTGGACTGACGAACGGGCCGGTTTGGCGCGGCGTCAGTCCTTGACCAACGTCACCTGCGCCACGTCGATCCCCCCGCCGCGAAAACCGCCCTCGCAATACATCAGGTAATAGCGCCAGAGCGCCACGAAGCGCGCGTCGAAGCCCGCGGGCAGCGCGCCGACCTCCACCGCCCGGTCGAACGAGACGCGCCAGCGTCGTAGGGTCTCGGCATAATGCAGGCCGAAGCCTTCGCGGTCCTGCCAGCGCAGGCCATGCTCCGCCGCCATCGCCTGGAAACGCGCCTCCGACAGCAGCATGCCGCCGGGGAAGACGTAGCGCTGGATGAAGTCCACCCCCTGCGCATAGGCGGGGAACAGTTCCTCGCGGATCGAGATCAGCTGGATCGCCGCGCGGCCGCCCGGCTTCAGCACGCGCGCGATCGTGGACAGGTAATCGGGCCAATAGGCCTGCCCCACCGCCTCCACCATCTCGATACTGGCCACCGCATCATATTGGCCATCGACGTCGCGATAGTCGGTGAGGCCGAAACTGGCGTTCTGCGCATCGGCCAGCCGCGCTTCCGCATAGGCCTTCTGCTCCGTGGACAAGGTGATGCCATGCACCGCCACCCCGGAGCGCACGGCGGCTTCCGCGAACGATCCCCAGCCGCAACCGATCTCCAGGATCCGCTCGCCGGGCTTTGCGCCGGTGCGGTCCAGGATGGCCTGCAGCTTGCGGCCCTGCGCCGCTTCCAGCGGTTCGTCGGCCGACGCGAAGATCGCGCTGGAATAGGTCATGCCCGCGTCGAGCCAGAGCTCGTAGAACGCATTGCCGAGATCGTAATGCGCGTGGATGTTGTCCCGTGCGCCGGCCCGGTTGTTGCGGTGGCTCCAGTGGAGCAGGCGCTGCACGCCGCGCGCCAGCCCCTTGGCGCGGGCGACCTCCCCCAGGCTGACGCCGTTGCGCATGAACAGGTCGAACAAAGGCACCGGATCGGGGCTGGTCCAGTCCCCCGCCGCCCAGCCCTCGTACCAGCCGACCGAGCCGCTCCGCGCCAGCCGTACCAGGGCGCGCCAGCGGACCACTTCCACCACCACAAGCGGCCCTTCGCCGCGGCCGCCCAGCATCCGGCGGCGGCCATCGGGCAGGATCGCCTCCAGCTCACCGGCTTCCAGCCCGCGGTCGATGCGGTCGAGCATGCGGTGGAACAGCGGCGCCAGCGCACGCAGCGGATCGGCGCCGCGCGGCGAGGAGGACCGGACGGGCGCGGCTTCGTTCATCCACGCCCGTTTACCGCGGGCGTCCGTCAAGTCTACCGGGCTTTGCGCCCTGCCTCCAAGGCGCGGGCACGAGCCTCGCGGTGGCCGATGATCTTGGGCGGGTAGTCGGCAGGGCGGCAGCCGGCCTCGTCCGGATCGTGGATCGCCGGGTCTGGCACGTTCGCCAGTTCGGGAACCCAGCGGCGGATATAGTCGCCGGCGCCGAACTTCTCCGACTGGGCCAGCGGGGCCATGATCCGTCCCCACATGTTCGCATCCACCCCGCTGCCGGCGATCCATTGCCAGTTGACCGCGTTGTTGCCGTAATCGGCATCGATCAACGTGTCCCAGAACCAGCGCTCGCCCTCGCGCCACTCGATCAGCAGGTGCTTCACCAGGAACGAGGCGGCGATCATCCGCACGCGGTTGTGCATCCAGCCGCTGACCCATAGCTGGCGCATGCCGGCGTCGACGATCGGGTAGCCGGTCCGACCCTGCTTCCACGCGGCAAGGTCCGCCTCCGCCGCCCGACCTGTCCGAAACGGGAAGTGCTCGAACCGGGCGCGGCCGGGCCTGGTGCCATAATCCGGCAGCGCGAGCACCAGCCCCTGCGTGAAGTCGCGCCAGGCCAGCTCCTTGCGGAACTTGTCGGCATCCGCCCGCCCCTCCACCGCGGCCCAGATCCGGCGCGGGGAGATCTCGCCGAAATGGAGGTGCGGCGAGAGGCGGGAGGTGCCTTGCCGGGCCGGCAGGTTGCGCTCCTTTTCATAGACATCCACCTGAAGCGCGAACGACTCGGCCTTGCGCAGCGCCTCTTCCTCGCCGGGCGTCCAATCCTCCCCGAACGCCGCGGCCCAGTTCGGCCGGGTGGGCAGCAGCCTCCATTCCTCCAGCGTGTCGCTTGCCGGCCATGTCTCAGGCGCGGGGACATGCTCCGGGGCGGCGTGCGGCGCTTCGGGCGGCAGATGGGCGGCCAGCGCCTTCCAGAAGCTGCCATAGATGCGGAACGGCGCGCCGGCCGCCGTTGTCACCCGCTCGGGCGGCGCGAGATGGTTGCCGTCGTGCAGGCACAGCCGGTCGCCCAGCGCACGCTCGGCATCGCGCCACCAGGGCTCGTAATGGCGCAGGGCATGGATAACCGTAGCGCCGGTCTCCGCCGCCAGGTCGCGCAGGACCTGCGCGCAGGCACCACGCCGCAGGATCAGGCGGGACCCGCGCTCGCGCAGCCGCTCGTCCAGCGCGGCAAGGCTGCCATGCAGCCACCAGCGTTGCGCCCCGCCGATCCGCCACTCGCCCGGCGTCTCGTCGTCCAGAACATAAACGGGGATCACCGCCCCTTCCTCCACGGCAGCCAGCAAGGCCGGATGGTCGGACAGGCGAAGGTCCTGGCGAAGCCACAGAAGCGAGGTCATCGCGCCGACTACTCGCCAACCGCGCGCCGGTTCCTCCCTCCGCTCGCTTGCGCCGCAACCATCGGCAAGTGGGCGGCTCCATCCTTCTCTCAGGAGGCGCGGCTAACCATAGGAAATCACACGTTTGTCCCAAGCGGTTGCGACGATGTTGCGCCGGCAAAGCGCCGCGCGAGCGTGACGATCGTGGCGACGTGCCGCCGCGCCACCGGCTCCATGTCGGCGCCGTACCCGCCGCCCACCGTGCTCGCCAGCGGCACGCCGCGCGCAAGCGCCAGATCGGCAACCAGCATGTCGCGCCGCGCCAGCCCCGCTTCGCTCAGCGCAAGGCGGCCCAACCTGTCGCCGGCAAACGGATCGACCCCGGCCTGGTAGAGGATGAGATCGGGCGCGAACCGACCCAACAAAGGCTCCAGCGTCTCGCCCAGGATCGCGCAATAGCCATCATCCCCCACTCCGTCCGCCAGCGGCACGTCCAGCGTGGAGCGCGCTTTGCGGGCGGGGAAGTTCTTCTCGGCATGGATCGAATAGGTCGCGATCTCCGGTCGCCCCGCGGTCAGCGCGGCGGTTCCGTCGCCCTGGTGCACGTCGCAATCGACGATCAGCACGCGCCGTGCCGAGCCCTCCTCCACCAGCCGCACGGCCGCGGCGGCAAGGTCGTTGAACACGCAAAAGCCCGCCCCGGTCTCGGCCAGCGCATGATGGCTGCCGCCCGCCGTGTTGGCCGCATAGCCATGTTCCAGCGCCTCGACCGCCGCGCGCCAGGTGCCGCCCGGCACCGCCTGGGCGCGTCGCGCGACCGCGGGCGTCACCGGAAAGCCGATGCGCCGCTCCTTGGCGCGGGGCACCCGTGCCTCCAGCACTTCGGCGACGTAATCGGGATCGTGCACCGCCTCCAGCCAGCGGACCGGCATCGGCTCCGGCACGATCCAGCGTGCCTCGGGCAGCGCCTCGCGCAGGAGGTCGCGGATCCAGCCGTTCTTGCTCTTGAGCTGCGCGGTGGCGCTGGCAACATCGGTGACGTAATCGGGATGATGGACGAGACGCGGCATCGCCGCCTATCTAGGCGCGGCCAAGCCGACCTGCCAGGAGACCCGCCGATGACCGAGCCTTATGTCCGCCCCGACGTGGCAGCGCTGCTTGCCAACATGGCGGCCTTGCAGGGGCCGAAGATGCACGAGATCGGCGCGCCGGCGGCACGGCAGCTCTATGCGGCCACCAAGGACCTGGTGGACCTGCCGATGGGCACGCTGGCGACCGTGCAGGACCTTGCCGTCCCCGGCCCCGCGGGCACCATCCCGGCAAAACTGTTCGACGTGCGCCCGCACCGCCAGCCGGGGCCGCTGGTCGTGTTCTATCATGGCGGCGGCTTCGTGATCGGCAATGTCGAGACGCATGCCAGCTTCTGCGCGGAGGTGAGCCGGCAGCTCGACCTGCCGGTCGTCTCGGTGGAGTACCGCCTCGCGCCCGAGCATCCCTGGCCCGCGGCACCCGACGATGCGGAAGCGGCCGCGCGCTGGCTGGCCGGCAGTCCGGCGGAGCTCGGCCGTGCGGTCACCTCGCTTGTGGTCATGGGGGACAGTGCGGGCGGCAATCTCGCGATCGTCACCGCTCTCGCCTTGCGCGACGCGCCCGCCGCGGTGCCGATCGTGGCGCAGATGCCGCTCTACCCGGCGACCGACTGGACGCGCGACTATCCCAGCTACGACCTGTTCCGCGACGGCTTCCTCCTGACCCACGATTCCATGCAGTGGTTCAGCACCTCCTATGCCTCCGATCCGCAGCACCCGCGCACCTCGCCGCTCGTCGCCGATCTCGCCGGACTGCCGCCCGCGGTGGTCGTCACCGCCAGCCTCGACCCGATACGCGACCAGGGCCGGGCCTATGCCGCCGGGCTGATCCGGGCCGGCGTCGCAACCGTCTACCGAGAGGCGCTGGGCAACATTCATGGCTTCATCACGCTGCGCCGGGCGATCCCGTCGGCCGCGGCCGATGTGTCGGTGGCACTCGCCGCGCTGAAGGACATGATCGTCGAGGCCGAGGGGCAGCGCGTGATGGAGCAGGCAGCATGACGAACCCGGCCGATCTCCCCTATCGCCCCTGCGCCGGCGTCATGCTGCTGAACCGCGAGGGACAGGTCTTCGTGGGACAGCGGCTCGATTCCACGCTGGAGGCCTGGCAGATGCCGCAAGGTGGCATCGATCCCGGCGAGGACGCACGAACCGCCGCCCTTCGCGAGCTGGGCGAGGAGACGGGCATCGCTCCCGATCTGGTGGAGCTGATCGCCGAGGCGCCGGACGAGCTGTTCTACGACCTGCCCGACGAACTCGTCGGCAAGGTGTGGAAGGGCAAGTGGCGTGGCCAGCGGCAGCGCTGGTTCCTGTTCCGCTTTCACGGCGCGGACGGCGACGTGCGCATCGACACGCCGCATCCGGAGTTCCGCGCCTGGCGCTGGCTGGAGCCTTCGGCGCTGCCGGACGTGATCGTGCCGTTCAAGCGCAAGCTCTACCAGGATGTGCTGGCCGCCTTTGCCGCGCATCTGCCGGGGTGAGCCAGCGGCGAAGCGATGGTGCGGCGCGGCGGGACGGGTTCAAAAAGCGGTGCGGCTGCGATATGTCGGCGGCATGGGCAAGCTTCTGATCCTCGCGCTGGCGGTGCCGGCGCTGCTCGCCAATGCCGATCCCGTGACCCCGGCGCCCGCACCGGCCGCGGCGCAGGATGCGCCCGAGATCCCGACCACGATCCGCGCCATGCTCGACGCCGCGATCGCCGCCGGCAATGACGGCGAGGTCAGCACCATCGTCAAATATGCGCGGGTCGTCGATCCGGGCAGCGCGGACGAAGTCGCCAAGCTGGCCGATGCATGGCGCAAGGAACGCCAGACCCGCCACGATTTCACCATCCGCGAGGCCGGCTTCTTCGACCTGTGGACCGGCAAGGTGGAGCTTGGCGGCTACATTACGACCGGCAACACGGAGAACAAGGGCCTGACGGGTGTGCTCGCCCTGACGCGGGAGTCGGTGCGCTGGCGCCACAAGATCACCGCCCAGGCGGACTATCAGGAAAGCCTGGGTGTCACCAACCGCGAACATTACCTCGCTGCCTACGAGCCGAACTTCAAGTTCTCGCGGCTGGGCTACGTCTATGGCGCGGCGCAATATGAGAGCGACAAGTTCCTGGGCTATTACAACCGTTATTCGGCGTCGCTCGGCGCCGGATACAGCGCGATCAAGCAGCCGAACCTGACGCTGGACGTGGAGCTTGGGCCGGCGTTCCGTTCCACCGAGTTCACCGACGAAACCAGCGAAAGCAGCATCGCCGGGCGCGGATCGGTGAACATGAACTGGAAGCTGACGCCCTCCGTCTCCTTCGCGCAGAACGCCTCTGCCTATGTGCAGCAGTTCAATTCGACGGTGAGCAGCACCAGTTCGCTCAGCGCCAAGCTCTTCGGTCCGCTCGCCGCCCGGATTTCCTACGCCGTGCAATATGAAAGCGAGCCGCCGGAAGGGCGCCGCACCACCGACACGACCGGGCGCGCCTCGCTCGTCTACAGCTTCTAGCGGCCGATCCCGCGGGGAAGGACGGGGTTCACCCTTCCCGTCCGGCCCGCTAGGGTCGCGGCATGGCCCTGACCTCGACCGAAGCCGCCGCCGCCGAGCACGCCTCCGCCGCCCCGATGCTCGCCCAGGTGCAGGAGTGGGTCGCCGTGAACTCCGGCACCGGCAATCTCGCGGGATTGGCGGCGATGGCCGAACTGCTGGCGGACAGCTTTTCTCCCCTGCCCGGCGACCTCCACCTGCGCGACCCCGCCCCGGCATCGCAGGTCCGCGCCGATGGCGGGCTTGCGGAGGTGACGCACGGGCGGCATCTCCACCTGAAGGTGCGGCCGGAAGCGCCGGTGCAGGTGCTGCTGACCGGGCACATGGATACCGTGTACCCGGCGGACCATTTCTTTCAGGCCGCCCGGTGGCGCTCCGATGGCGCGCTGAACGCGCCGGGAGCGGCCGACATGAAGGGCGGCCTTGCGTTGATGCGCGCGGCGCTGGGCGCGGTGGAAGCGAGCCCTTTGGCGACGCGGATCGGGTATGAGGTGGTCCTCAACTCGGACGAGGAGACCGGCTCCTTCTCCTCCGCCGCGCTGCTGGCGGAGGCTGCGCGCGGCAAGGCGGCGGCGCTCACCTATGAGCCCGCGCTGGCGGACGGCACCCTGGCAGGGGCGCGCGGCGGCACCGGCAACTTCTCGCTGGTGGTGCGCGGGCGCAGCGCCCATGCCGGCCGCAATCCGGAAGACGGGCGCAACGCGATCGTCGCGGCCGCCGCGCTCGCGGTACGGCTCGCCGAGGCAGGCGGGCCGGACCTGTCGGTCAATCCCGCCCGCATCGAGGGCGGCGGTCCGAACAATGTGGTTCCTGACCTGGCCGTGCTGCGGGTCAACTTCCGCCCGCGAAGCGCCGCCGCCATCGCGCGGGCGGACGCACTGATCGATGCTCTCCTCAACGACGTTGCAAGCACTTACGAGGTGAAGGTGGAACGACACGGCAGCTTCAATCGACCGCCCAAGCCGATCGACCCGGGCGCGGGCCGGTTGTTCGAGACCGTGCGTGCCGCCGGCGCCGACCTCGGCATCCCCATCGCCTGGAAGGATACGGGCGGCGTGTGTGACGGCAACAACATCGCTGCCTGCGGCGTGCCCGTGGTCGATACGATGGGCGCGCGCGGCGGGGCGATCCATTCGGTTGACGAGTTCCTGATCGTGGAAAGCCTGCCCGAGCGCGCGGCGCTCTCCGCCGTCACGTTGCTGCGCCTGGCAGCGGGAGCGGCGCTGTGACCTTCTGCATCCGCGCCGCAACCGATGCCGACCTGCCGTTCCTCTACGAGATGGCCAAGCTCACCGGCGGCGGGTTCACCAATCTTCCGCCCGACCGCAAGGCCTTGCGGGCAAAGCTTGACCGCAGCCATGAGGCCTTCGCGCGGACCGACGGGCCGATCACCGACGAGGCATTCGTGCTGGTGCTGGAGAACACCGCCACCGGCGAGGTGCGCGGCACCTGCCAGCTGTTCACCCAGGTCGGGCAGCGCCATCCCTTCTACAGCTATCGGCTGGGCACGCTGACCCAGCATTCCGCCGCGCTCAGCCGCACGTTTCGCGCCGAGATGCTGTCCCTGTGCACCGACCTGGAGGGATGCAGCGAGGTGGGCGGGCTTTTCCTCCATCCGGGCGAGCGCGCGGGCGGCCTCGGGCTGCTGCTGGCGCGCAGCCGCTACCTCTTCATCCGCCAGCACCGGGCGCGCTTTGCCGATCGCATCCTGGCCGAGTTGCGCGGGGTGATCGACGAAAGCGGCGGCTCGCCGTTCTGGGACGGCCTGGCGGGGCGGTTCTTCGCGATGAATTTCCAGGAAGCCGACGAGTTCAACGCGATCAACGGCCACCAGTTCATCGCCGACCTCTTCCCCAAGCACCCGATCTATACCGCAATGCTGACCGAAAGCGCCCGCGCGGTGATCGGCATGCCTCATCCCAGCGGGCGGGCGGCGATGCGAATGCTGGAAAACGAGGGTTTTGCCCACGATTCCTATGTCGACATCTTCGACGGCGGGCCGACCATGACGGCACGCACCAGCAGCGTGCGGACGATCCGCGAGGCGCAGACCGGCCCGCTGCTGCAACTCCACGAAGAAGGCGAGGAAGCGCTGATTGCCACCGGCGAGCTGGCCGGCTTCCGCTGCTGCCTCGGTCGGGCGCGCCCCTCCGCCGAGGGGGTGACGATCGATGCCGCCTCCGCCGCGGCGCTGCAGGTCCAGACCGGCGCAACCGTCACGCATGTGGCGCGCGTCTGATGCAGGAGGAGATCAACTTCGACGGCATTGTCGGCCCGACGCACAATTTCGCCGGGCTGAGCCCGGGCAATCTCGCCGCCACCAGCAATGCCGGGCGCATCGCCTTTCCCCGAGCCGCGGCGCTGGAGGGGATTGCCAAGATGCGCGCCAACCTCGCGCTCGGCCTGCGGCAGGGGATCCTGCTGCCCCATCCGCGGCCGGACCATCGCTGGCTGGCGGCGCTCGGCACGGCGCACGACACTGCTCCGTCCCATCTGCGGGCACAGGCAATGTCCGCGTCCGCCATGTGGGCGGCGAATGCGGCGACCGTGTCGCCGGCGCCCGACACGGCCGATGGGCGTTGCCACCTGTCCGTTGCCAACCTCGTCACGCTTCCCCATCGCAGCCACGAATGGCCGGCCACTCTGGCGCAACTGCGCCTCGCCTTCGCCGATCCCGGCTTCGCGGTGCACGCGCCCGTGCCGGCCCCGTTCGGCGATGAAGGTGCCGCCAACCACATGCGGCTTTGCGCCGGGCATGAGGAGCCTGGCGTCGAGGTCTTCGTCTACGGCACGGCCGGCGGGCCTTACCCGGTGCGCCAGCATCGCGAGGCGAGCGCGGCGGTCGCGCGGCGGCACGGGCTCGACCCTGCGCGCACCCTTTTCGCCGAGCAATCCGCAGCGGCGATCGCGGCGGGGGCGTTCCACAATGACGTGGTGGCGGTGGCGAACGAGCGGGTGCTGTTTGCCCACGAACAGGCCTTTGCCGACCGCGAGGACCTCCATGCGGCACTGCGCCGCCTGCTGCCCGAGGTGGAGATCATCGAAGTGCCGGCCGCCCGGGTGAGCCTGGCCGACGCGATCGCCTCCTACCTCTTCAACGCGCAACTCGTCTCGCTGCCGGGCGGCGGCATGGCGCTGGTTCTGCCCGGCGAGGCGAAGGACAATCCGGCGGTATGGAGCTGGCTGGAGGAACTGGTGGCGGGCAACGGCCCGATCCGGCGGCTGGAGGTGGTCGACGTGCGCCAGTCCATGGCCAATGGCGGCGGCCCGGCCTGTCTGCGGCTGCGGGTGGTGTGCGATCCGGCGACGGTGGACCCGCGCTTCCTCGTGGACGAGGACAAGCTCGACGGGATCGCCGCGGTGATTGCCGCCGAATGGCCGGAAAGCATCGCACCGGCGGATCTCTCCGACCCGCAGCTGATCGCGCGCGCCGAACGGGCACGAGCGGCCCTGCTGGAGACGATCGGCACTGTCGAGTTAATTGACAGTTAACCACGGGAGCCGGGTGATGAGTGGCGGAAATCCGCCGATGGCCCGGCTCTTGCGTCGGACACGGGCATGTGGACCCGTTTCGCCCGCCTGTTCGTCATCAAGACCAAGTTCGAGGCTTTCCTCGTCATCTATGGCCTGGGCACCGGCGCCGTGGAGCGAGGCATTCATTACCTCCACCAATATCCGGGCTGGGGCGGCAAGATGCTGTTCGCGGTCACGCCGGTCGCCGTGTTCATGGCCGGCGCGCGCATTCTCGATTCGCTGGAGCGCGCGCGGGAGGAGTGAGCTTTTGCGGGCAACAGGATAAGTTCGTCGCGCGCCGCCGCGGCATGCCTATCTGGGCAGCATGAACCTTTCTCATCTCCAGCGGCTCGAGGCGGAGAGCATTCACATCCTGCGCGAGGTCGTCGCCGAGGCGGAGCGGCCGGTGATGCTCTATTCGATTGGCAAGGATTCGGCGGTGATGCTGCATCTTGCCCGCAAGGCCTTCTTCCCGGCCCCGCCGCCCTTCCCGCTCCTGCATGTCGACACGACATGGAAGTTCCGGGACATGTACGCCCTTCGCGAGCGGGCGGCGCGGCAGGCCGGCATGGAACTGATCGTGCACCGCAATCCGGAAGCGGAAGCGCAGGGGATCAACCCGTTCGACCATGGCTCGCTGCATACGGACATGTGGAAGACCGAGGGGCTGAAACAGGCGCTGGCGCTGCACGGCTTCGATGCCGCGTTCGGCGGCGCCCGGCGCGACGAGGAGAAGAGCCGGGCGAAGGAGCGGATCTTCTCCTTCCGCACCGCCGCGCAACGCTGGGACCCGAAGAACCAGCGGCCGGAGCTGTGGCGGCTCTACAATGCGCGCAAGGCCAAGGGCGAGAGCATGCGCGTGTTCCCCCTGTCGAACTGGACCGAACTCGACATCTGGCAATATATTTTGGCCGAGGGGATCGAGATCGTGCCGCTCTATCTCGCCGCGCCGCGCCCCACCGTGGAGCGCGACGGCATGCTGCTGATGGTGGACGACGACCGCTTCCGGCTGGAGCCCGGGGAGAAGCCGGTGGAACGCTCGATCCGCTTCCGCACGCTCGGCTGCTACCCGCTGACCGGCGCGGTGGAGAGCGAGGCGACCACGCTGCCGCAGGTGATCCAGGAGATGCTGCTGACCACCACCAGCGAGCGACAGGGCCGCGCGATCGACCATGACCAGTCGGCCAGCATGGAGAAGAAGAAGGCGGAGGGATATTTCTGATGGCACCCGAGCTTTCTGCCGCCCCCGCCTACACGCCCGACGCGCTGATCGCCGAGGATATCGAGACCTATCTCGACCTGCATCAGCGCAAGACCATGCTGCGCTTCCTGACCTGCGGATCGGTGGACGACGGCAAGTCCACGCTGATCGGGCGGCTGCTGTACGACACCAAGATGATCTTCGAGGATCAGCTTTCCGCGCTGGAGGCGGACAGCCGGCGCGTGGGCACGCAGGGCGGCGCCCTCGACTTCGCCCTGCTGGTGGACGGGCTTGCCGCCGAGCGCGAGCAGGGCATCACCATCGACGTCGCGTATCGCTTCTTCGCGACGGAGAAGCGCAAGTTCATCGTCGCCGACACGCCCGGCCACGAACAATATACCCGCAACATGGTGACCGGCGCGTCCACGGCGGATGCGGCGGTGATCCTGATCGATGCGCGCAAGGGCGTGCTGACCCAGACGCGGCGGCATTCGTTCCTCGTCCACCTGCTCGGCATCCGGCACATCGTGCTGGCGGTGAACAAGATGGACCTGGTCGGCTATGGCGAAGGCACCTTCGACGCGATCGTCGACGAGTACCGGGCGTTTGCGGACTCGATCGGGATCGAGCGCTTCCAGGCCATTCCGCTGTCCGGACTCGCCGGCGACAATATCGCGGGCCGTTCCGCGGCGATGGACTGGTATGCCGGCGCTGCCCTGCTGGAGCATCTGGAGCAGATCGATCTGGCACAGGACGGGCCGGCCGCGGAGCCGTTGCGCATGCCGGTGCAATGGGTGAACCGCCCGGACCTGAACTTCCGCGGCTTTGCCGGGCTGATCGCGCGCGGCACGGTGAGGCCGGGGGACGCGGTGCGCATCCTGCCATCGGGCCGCACCACCACCGTGTCGCGGATCGTGACGTTCGATGGCGACCTGCCGCGGGCGGGCGCGGGCCAGTCGGTGACGCTGACCCTGGCCGACGAGGTGGATTGCTCGCGCGGGGACGTGATCGCCGCCGCCGCCGCGCCGCCGCAGGCCGCCGAACAGTTCGAGGCGACGCTCGTCTGGATGGGCGAGGCCGAGATGCTGCCGGGCCGCGCCTATTGGCTGAAGCTCGGCACCCAGACGGTGAGCGCCACCGTGCAGCCGCCGGAATATGCGATCGACGTGAACACGCTGGCCGAGCTGTCGGTGAAGACGCTGGGGCTGAACGACATCGGCGTGGCACAGCTGTTCACCGACCGGCCGCTGGTGTTCGAACCCTATGCTATCTCGGCCGACCTCGGCGGGTTCATCCTGATCGACAAGGTGACCAACGCCACCGTCGCGGCGGGCATGCTGAAGGGCGCGCTGCGGCGGGCGCAGAACGTGCACTGGCAGGCGGTGGACATCACGCGCGAGGCGCATGCCGCGCAGAAGGGGCAGAAACCGAAGCTGCTGTGGTTCACCGGGCTTTCCGGATCGGGCAAGTCGACGGTCGCCAATCTCGTGGAGCAGAAGCTGCATGCCATGGGGCGGCATACCTTCCTGCTGGACGGCGATAACGTGCGCCATGGCCTCAACAAGGATCTGGGCTTTACCGATGCCGACCGGATCGAGAATATCCGCCGGGTGGGCGAAGTCGCCCGGCTGATGACGGATGCGGGGCTGATCGTGCTCACTGCCTTTATCTCGCCCTTCCACGCCGAGCGGGAGATGGTGCGCGCGATGCTGCCGGAAGGCGAGTTCGTGGAGATCTTCATCGACACGCCGCTGGAGGTGGCGGAGCGGCGCGACGTGAAGGGGCTCTACGCCAAGGCACGACGGGGCGAGATCGCCAACTTCACCGGCATCTCCAGCCCGTATGAGGCGCCCGAACGACCCGACATCCGCATCGACACCACGCGCGAAACGCCCGAGCAGGCGGCCGAGCGGATCGCCGAGCATATCCTGGGCGTGTGGAGCCCGGACCTGTGACGCCGCTCGCCAATCCCGCGCTCAGCGATGCCGAGCTTGCCCGCGAAGTGGCGATCCAGGCGGCGCGGTTGCTCCGCGACCTGTGCGCCGGCGGAACCTGCGACGGCAAGGAGCTGGGCGACCGCGGCGACAGCGAGGCCAATGCGCTGATCCTCGCCCTGCTGCACGAAGCGCGACCCGACGATTTCGTGCTGTCGGAGGAGGCCGCGGACGATCCGGCGCGTTGCGGCGCGCGGCGGGTGTGGATCGTCGATCCGCTGGACGGCACGCGCGAGTTCTGTGACCGGCGCGAGGACTGGGCGGTGCATATCGGCCTGGCGATCGACGGCACGGCGGAGACGGGCGCGGTGGCATTGCCGGCGAGCGGCCAGGTGTTCGCCAGCGACGATGCCGCGGTGCCCCCGCCGCCCCTGCCCGAGCGGCCGCGCATCGTGGTCAGCCGCTCGCGCACCCCGCCGCTGGCGCTCGCGGTGGCGGAGGCGCTCGGCGGGGAGCTGGTGCCGATGGGCTCCGCAGGGGCCAAGGCGATGGCGGTGGTGGATGGCCAGGCGGAAATCTACCTGCACGCCGGCGGGCAGTACGAATGGGACAATTGCGCGCCCGTCGCCGTCGCCCGCGCTGCCGGGCTGCATTGCTCGCGCATCGACGGCGCGTCGCTGGTCTACAACCGTGCGGACCCGCTGCTGCCGGACCTGCTGATCTGCCGCCAGGAATATGCCGCGGCGGTGCTGGCGGCCGTGTCGCAGGTGGAACAATAACCGGGCGGCGGCTATTCGGACGGAGCCATGACCGTTGTTTCCGCATTCCTCTACCATGAAGGCCGCCGCGTCCGCGAAGTGGACATCCACGAGCCCCGGCCCACCGGGGATCGCGACGACTTCGTCTGGATCGGCCTGTTCGAGCCGGACGAGGCCGAACTGCGCATCCTGGAGGAACGCTACGACCTGCACCCGCTGGCGATCGAGGATGCGCTGAAAGCGCACCAGCTGCCCAAGGTGGACATCTATGGCAACCAGCTGTTCGTCGTCGCGCGCACCGCGGCGATGGTGGACGACCATATCGACTATGGCGAGACGGCGGTGTTCGTCGGGCCCAACGCGATCATCACCGTGCGCCACGGATCGGCGCGCAGCCACCACGAGCTGCGCAAGCAGCTGGAGGCCGCGCCCGAGCTGCTGAAGCACGGCGTCGATTATGTCCTGCACGGCATTCTCGACTTCATCGTCGACGGCTACCAGCCGATCATCGACGGGATCGAGGAGGCGGTCGCGGAGATGGAGGGCCACGCGATGAGCGAGCCGCTCGGCCCGGAGGAAACCCGGCGCATCTTCCGCCTGCGCCGCGGCGTGGCGACCTTTGTGCGCAAGGTGGGGCCGATGGGCGAGGTCGCGAACAAGCTGGTCAATCTCGACATGCCCTGCATCGACGTGGACACCCGGCCCTATTTCAAGGACGTGCACGACCATCATCGCCGCGTGGAAGCGATGGCCAACGGCGTGCGGGAGGCGCTGACCGGCGTGTTCGAGATGTCCAACCTGCTGGAGCAACAGCGCCAGAGCGAGATCACGCGGCAGCTGGCCGCCTGGGCGGCGATCCTTGCCGTCCCCACCGCGATCGCCGGCATCTACGGCATGAATTTCGAGCACATGCCCGAACTGCACTGGCGCTACGGCTATCCGGCGGTGCTCGCGGTCATCGTGGTCATGTGCGTCGGCCTGTATGCCCGCTTCCGGCAGATGCGCTGGCTTTAGCCCCGACCCCGGCGCGAGCGGGTCGGCAGGACGAGCCGGTCCACGAAGTTGCGGATCTCGATCGAGCGGCGCTCCGGTACCGTGACCTGTTCGTCGAGGCCGAGCTGCCAGGCAAGGTCGCGGCGATCCGGCGCATTGTGCAGCGCCTCGACCATGGCCGCATGCTTCTCCACGGCGTCGCCGTCGCGCGCCAGTTCGTGTTCGATCAGGTCGTCGGACTGGCGACGCAGCGCAGCAGCGACTTCGAACAGGCTGATCTCCGGATGATATTGCACGCCCCAGAACACGCCGTCGCCGCAGCGTATCTCCGCCGCCTGGATGCGGGTGACGGCATTGGAGGCGAGCAAGGTGGCGCCGTCCGGCAGCTCGGCGACCTCATCGGTATGGATGGCGGGCGCATCGAAGACCGGCGGGCGGCCGGCGAGAAGCGGGTGCCCGCTTCCCGGCCCCACGGGATGGAGGCGGCGCGCAAAACCCGCCTCGCGCCGCTCGCCCATCGGCCGCACCGAACCGCCCGCGGCGACCGCGGCCACCTGCAGCCCCGCGCAGGAGCCGAAGGCGGGCGTTCCGGCGGCGAACACGGCGCACATGAACTCGACTACGCGGCGCGTCTCGGGCGCCTCCTTGTAGAGGTGCAGCGGCGAGCCCGTCAGGAACACCGCATCATAGCCGGCCAGCTCCTGGCGCGGCGGCAGCTCGCTGGCGGTGTCGACCGGCTTGATCCGGGTCGTCCGCGCGCCGGGCGCGACCTTGGCCAGCAGCGCGTCGAAGGTTTCGCCGGAGCTGCGCCCGACACTGTCGCGGCGCTTGTTCCGCGCGTCGGCCGGTTCGCTCTCGGCGATGAGGATTTCGAGGGGTGTGGAGGGCACGAGCTGTTCTTTCGAGGGAGCGCGAAGAACGAGCGGGGTGCGGTTCCGGTCCCTGCCGAAGCGGGCGCAACCATCGGAAACAGAAAAGCCTCACTAAGCACGTGGCTCAGTGAGGCTTTTGTTGGCGCGCCCGGAACGATTCGAACGTCCGACCCTCAGATTCGTAGTCTGATGCTCTATCCAGCTGAGCTACGGGCGCGCAGTGGAGGGGCGCTGATAGAAGGGGTTTCCGAAGCTGGCAACCCCGTTGCGCAGGAAAATTTCACATGCCACATCGATGCGCGATGAGCACCCGCCTTCTTTCCGCGAGCCCTGCCCTGCTGGGCGCCCTTGGCCTGTTGCTGGGCGGATGCGCCGCCGGTGCGGGGGGCGGCGATGCGCCGTCGCTGCTGCCGCGGGCGATCGAGAGCCGGGGCGACGCGCTGCCGGCCTATACGCCGCCGCCGCTGGTCGCCGACCCGGAACTGGACGCCGCCATCGCCCGCAATGCCGATGCGCGCGCTGCCGCGGCGCGGCGGCTGGAGCCGATCGCGCAGCGCGCGCAGGCGGCGGCCGCGGCGGCGCGCGGTGCGGCGGTGGGCAGCGAACGGTGGATCGCCGCGCAGAGCGCGCTGGCGGAGCTGGACGATCTGCGCGCGTCCGCCTCGGCAGCGGTGACGGACCTGGAGCAGCTGGCGATCGCGCGCGCGGCGCAGGGGCTGCCCGACTATCCCGCGCTGGAGCAGGCGCGACAGGCGGCGGCGGCGGAACTCGCCGCCCAGACGCAGCGTATCGAGCGGCTGGAGGCGACGGTGCCGCGCGCCTGAGGCTTGATCCGGGCGTCTAGAATTTCAGCAGCGGCAGGATGGTCGCATAATCGTCTGTCCAGGCGGCAAGGCCGGCGCGCGGGTGCAAGCTCACCCACCGACCGCCGCCGGCGCGGAGCCGGGCGAGGGTCGCGGGGTCACGGCTGAGCGCGATCCAGTCGGACGCAGCCTGCCAGGACGTGCGCGGCGCGGGCGGGCGATAGGTGAGCATCGCCACCTGCCAGCCGCCGTCCCGCGCGGCGGCGGCGACCACCGGCGCGAGGTCCAGAAAGCGGTTTGACACATGGACGAGCAGCAGCCCGCGCGGCTGCAGCACGCGCGCATAGGTGGCAAAGGCTTCCCGCGTCATCAGGTGCATCGGCACCGCGTCCGACGAGAAGGCGTCGAGGGCCAGCAGGTCGAAGCGCTCGCGCGGCTCGGCGGCAAGGCTGAGGCGCGCGTCGCCGATCGCGACGCTGGCCCGCGGAGCGCAGTCGGAGAGGAAGGTGAAGCGGCTCCGCGCGATCCGCTCCATCAGCGGGTCGATCTCGAAAAAGCGCCAGTCCTGCCCCGGCCGGGCATAGCAGGCGAGCGTGCCGGTGCCGAGGCCGACGATGCCGATGCGCGCGGACGGGCCAAAGAGAGCAGGCGCCAGCCGCAGCGCCCGGCCGATGCCCGAATCCGGCACGTAATAGGTGGTGGGCGTGCGCTCGCGCGCGGGGCTGCCGAGGAGCTGCGCGCCGTGCACGGTGGTGCCGTGGTTCAGCTGGCGCTCGCGCGGGCCCTGGCGGATGGTGTAGACGCCGAAATAGCTGCGCATCCGCGCGCCGCCCGCCATCGTCATCTCCAGCGAGCGCCAGCCGCCGAAGATCAGGAGCGAGGCGGCCAGCACCGGCACATAGGCGCGGCGGCTGCCGATGGCGAGAAGGCCGAGCAGGACCACGCCGACAAAGGCGAGCCCCTGGACCGGACCCGGCCGGTCGGCGGCCGGAAAGCGAATAACCAGCAGCAGCAGGAGGCCGAGCAACACCGCCAGCGCGGGCACCGCGGCGCGGCGGCGCCAGAGGCCGCGGAAAGCGTGGAGGAGAAAGTGCTGCGGCACCAGCGCGCCGGCAGCGAGGATCAGCAGCGGGAACTCGTAGGTGCCGTCGAACAGCAGGGGCGCGGCGATGCCCGCGAACACGCCGCCCAGCGCCCCGCCGATCGCGATGACGAGGTAGAAGCCGGTGAGCCGCTCCGCCCCCGGTCGCGCGCGGAACAGGGCGGTGTGGAGCGCGATGCACGCCACCGTCAGCAGCAGCAGGGCGACCGCCGCGTTGAGCCAGGAGGCGTCTCCGGCGCCGCTCACCAGCCCTCCCCCGAACAGCACCAGGGTGATCGGGGCGAAGCGGGTGACGAAATCGGCGACACCCCGGCGCGCGGCAAAGGCGACGGTGAAGCTGAGCAGATACAGGCCGAGCGGCAGCACCCACAGGAGCGGCATGGCGACGAGATCGGTGGTGAGGAAGGTGGAGGTCGCCAGCATCAGCCCGGAGGTGACGAACGACACCAGCAGCCAGAAGGCGATGCGCCGCCGCGTCGGCGCGCCGTGGAAGTCGAGCACGGGCTCCGCCGGCACCGCCGCCCGGCGCGGCAGGGTCAGGGCGCAGGCGGCGACAAGCAGCACGAGGAGCGCATAGCCGATGCTCCACAGCACGCTCTGGCCGCGCAGCGCGAGGCCGGGCTCCACCAGCAGCGGATAGGCGACGAGCCCGGCAAAGCTGCCGAGGTTGGAGGCCGCATACAGGGCATAAGGATCGACCTGGGGGCAGGAGATCGAGAACCAGCGCTGGAGCAGCGGCGCCTGCGCGGAAACGGCGAAGAACAGCGGGCCGATGCCCAGGCCGAGCAGCCAGGGCACCCACAGCGCCGGCTCGGCGCCGGGCGGCGGCACCAGCGCGCCGATACCGATCGGCAGCCACAAAGCCGCGGCCAGCAGCACGCCGAGATGCGCCAGCGCCTGCCGCCGCGGGGCGAGTCGCCCCAGCCCGTGCGCATAGGCGTAACCGCCGAGCAGCAGCGCCTGGTAGAGCACCATGGCCGAGTTCCACACGGCAGGCGCGCCGCCCAGTCGCGGCAGGGCCATGCGCGCGACCATCGGCTGGACCAGGAACAGGAGGAACGATCCGGTGAGGATCGCCACCACGAACAGGAGGCGCGTGGGCAGGCCGCGCGGCGCCGTCTGATCGGGCTCGGTCATCCGGCGGCGCGAGGTGCCGGGCGGTCGATCGTGTAGACGATCATCGCGCCGACCGGATCACCGGCGGCGAAGCGCGGGTGGCGGAAATCGAGATCGGCGCGGCGGCGCATGCCCAGCCGCTCCATGAGCCCCCGGCTGCGCGTGTTGGCGGCGGCCGTCCAGGCGGCGACGAGCGGCTCGTCGGTGTTGGCCCAGGCGAAGGCGAGGCTCGCCTCCGCGGCCTCCCGCGCGATGCCCTGCCCCCACCAGGCCTCGCCGATGCGCCAGCCGATCTCCAGCACGCGCGGCACCGGCGTTCCGGGATGGCCGCCGATGCGCAGGCCGCAGATGCCGGCGAGCACGCCCTCCGACTTCAGCTCCACCGCCCACATCGAATGGCCCTGCGCCGCCTGGCCGGCGATCTGGTCGTCGATCAGCCGGTGCAGGTCCGCTTCCGGCTGCACCCCGCCGAGATGCGCGGTCATCGCCGGCGTGTTCACCAAGGCGGCAAAGGCGGGCTTGTCCTCCGCGCGCCACGGCCGGAGCAGGAGGCGGGCGGTTTCGATCACCCGAGCAGGCGGGCGGCGTGGAGCGCGTGATAGGTCAGCACGCCCGAGCAGCCGGCGCGCTTGAAGGCGGTGAGCGTTTCCAGCACCACCGCGTCGCGATCGGCAACGCCGGCGGCGACCGCGGCCTCCAGCATCGCGTACTCGCCGGACACCTGATAGGCGAACACCGGCACCTCGAAGCGCTGCTTCACCCGGTGGATGATGTCGAGATAGGGCAGGCCCGGCTTGACCATCACGCTGTCCGCGCCCTCCGCAAGGTCCAGCGCGACCTCGCGCAGCGCCTCCTCGGCATTGGCATGGTCCATCTGGTAGGTCTTCTTGTCGCCCTTGAGCAGCCCGCCCGAGCCGACCGCGTCGCGGAACGGGCCGTAGAAGCCGCTGGCATATTTGGCGGCATAGGACATGATCTGGACGTTGTGGCGGCCGTCGCCCTCCAGCGCGTCGCGGATCAGGCCGACCCGGCCGTCCATCATGTCCGACGGCGCGATGATGTCGGCGCCGGCCGCGGCCTGGTTGAGCGCCTGGCCGACCAGCATGTCGGCGGTGGCGTCGTTGAGCACGTAGCCGGCCTCGTCCAGCAGGCCGTCATGGCCGTGGCTGGTATAGGGATCGAGCGCCACGTCGGTCAGCACGCCGATCTCGGGCACCGCCTCCTTCAGCGCGCGGGTGGCGCGGCACATCAGGTTGTCGGGGTTGAGCGCCTCGCGGCCGTCCGCGGTGCGGCGCTCCGGCTGGGTGTAGGGGAACAGCGCAAGGCAGGCGATGCCGGCGTCCCGTGCCTCGCGGGCGCGCTCGACGATGCGGTCCACCGACCAGCGCGAAACGCCGGGCAGGCTGGCGATCGGCTGCTCCACGCCCTTCCCTTCCACCACGAACAGCGGCCAGATGAGATCGGCGGGCGTGAGCAATGTTTCGGCATGGAGCCGCCGGCTCCACGGCGTGGCGCGGGTGCGACGAAGACGGAGCTGCGGATAACGGGCGGACATGCGCGCCTCTCTGCGGGATCGGGAAGCGATTGCCAAGCGTTACGCCCCCGTTCCTTTAGCCCCGGGAAAGCGCATGGCCCAGTCTCGACCCGCGTTTCGATCCGCCGCGATGATCGTCAACGCCAAGTCGCGGAAAGGACAGCGCATGTTCCGCGAGGCCTGCGCGGCGATGGCGGGGCTGCCCTTTCCGGTCGACGCGCATGCGGTGGACGATCCGGACGAGCTGGAGGCGACGGTGAAGGCTGCGCTGGCGAAGCAGCCGGACCTCGTCATCCTGGGCGGCGGCGACGGCACCATAAGCGGGCTCGTGGACCTGCTGGTCGGGCGCGGCGTGACGCTGGCCGTGCTGCCGCTGGGCACGGCGAACAGCTTCGCGCGCTCGCTGGGGCTGCCGCTGGACGTGGCCGGCGCGGTGGCGGCGATCGCGGGCGGGCGGACGAAGCGGATCGACCTGGGCAGGATCGACGACGACTATTTCGCCAATTGCGCGGCAATGGGGATTTCGCCCAAGATCGCGGAAACGGTGCCGCATGGCCTGAAGAAGGTGCTGGGCAAGCTCGGCTATCTCAGCTGGGCGGCGTGGCAATTCTCCAAGTTCCGCCCGTTCACGCTGATCGTCGGCGAAGGCGCGGCGGCCGAGCGGCTGCGGGTGGTGGAAGTGCGCATCTCCAACGGGCCGTACCATGGCGGCACCGAGCTGGTGCAGGAGGCGGACGTGGCGTCGGGCGAGATCGTGGTGCAGGCGGTGTGCGGGCATGTGAAGCGGCGGCTGATCAAGAACTGGGCGGCGAGCATCCTGCGGCTGGAGGCGCGGCACGAGGACACCCGGACGTTCCAGGGCAAGTCCCTGCGCATCGACACCGAGCCGCGGCTGCCGATCTCGATCGACGGCGAAGTGCTGGCGAAAACGCCGGTGACCGCCAGCATCGCGGCGGGGGTGATCGAGGTGGTGGTGCCGTGAGGGGGCAGCCTTCCTGGGCGCTCTTGCCGCAGTCAGAAGCCGAACAGCGCGACCTTTCCGGCAACGACCGCGATCCTGACCGGTGTCTTCTTGGTGTCGCCGGTGGCCATCGGACAGGACATGGTTCCTTCCACCCACCTGCCGCCGCCCGACTTCACCGAAGAGAGACCCAGCAGGTTCGCGGCAACGGGCTCAGGGGAAAGCGCGAGCGCTCCAACCGAGCATTTCATCTGCGAGAACCGGACGAGGACTTCTTCCGCTTCGGCTATCGGACCGGCCACATCGCCGGCGGCGATCGCGGCATCGCCGGTGCGCAGACGGCGGGTCGCCACCACATCGCCGGCCATCACGGCCTTCAGAAAGGCCTCTGCCACGGCGACCGGTCCGGTCTGTGCCGCCAGCGGGGTCGCCCCTGTCAGAACGACAATCGCCGCGGCTGCGCGGAGGCGCATCGTTTCCCTCTCCCTGTTGGCTGCAACCAGCAGCGTCCTTCGGGGCCCGCCAGGGGCGAGGCGTTCCGAACGGCAGGGCGGCAGACTATCATACCGCCGGGGGATCGCAATCGGGCGGTAGCGGACGATGCCGTCGAAAACCTTGAGCGGGGTCGCTTGCGGGGACGCCCCTCCACCAGCCTTGCGGCTGGTCCCCCTCCCCGCGGAGCGGGGAGGATCGGAACGACGGAAAGCGGGCGCGCGCGTACGCGGCCCGTGAACACGAGGGAAAGGGATCGACCGGCGCGTCCTAGCCACGGTTTTGCACCCGGGGCTCGACGACTTTTGAGACACTCGCTACACTACGAAGCGTCGAGACTTCTTGTGTCTGCCGGGTATCGGCGACGCCCCCGGTACTCTGCCGCACCGGCTCTGGCATGGAGATTGAGTTGAACCGCTGTCACCGGTTCCTCTCGCCCTCCGGACGTCTTCAAACCTTCCCCGACCCTGATGAACGGACATCCGACTTTAGTCCCGGATGGCTCCGCGCCGGTCGATCGCCGGGCATGGTGCTTGTGACGGCACCACCACCGGCTGCTTTCGTTCAAACCCGCCGCAGGCCCTTACCGCGGTTCTGAACTGCTGCGGCTTATAGCCATATGGGTTCGCGTTGTCAAGCCTCTTGTTCCCCGGCGGAGGCCGGGGTCCAGGTGGGGGCGGGGGGTTGGGGGTCGCCGTGCTGCAACCTGGGCCTTCCCAGCTGGGCCCCGGCCTTCGCCGGGGAACAGGGAGAAGGGTTGGGTTCACGCGAAGGCGCGAAGACGCGAAGAGAAGGGCAGAAGAAGAGGGTTCACGCGGAGGCGCGGAGGCGCGGAGGAGGGCAGGCTTGAGGAGGGCGGTGGCCGTCTGACGGGATTCCTGACGCGCTTTGCGCGTCGATCCTCTCTCTCCGCGCCTTCGCGCCTCTGCGCGAACCAACCTTCTTCTTCGCGTCTTCGCGTCTTCGCGCGAACGAACCTGCTGCGCACCTTCGCGAGATCCCGCTCCTGCTTCCGACGCCGGCGAAGCACCGGCCATGCCTAGCCGGTCGGGTGCGCGCGGCCGACGGGTTCGCTTTGCGCGTGGGTCTGTTCGCGGGCTTCCTCGGGGACGACGAGCATTTCCGTGCGCCAGCGGCCGAGGCGGTAATAGGCCAGCGCCAGCGCCATGGACACGAGCGAGCCGATCGGGAAGCTGAGCCAGATCGCGTCCGGCCCGAGCGCCGGGCGGAGCAGGGTCGCGAAGCCCAGCCGCACGGGGTAGAGCGACACGATCAGGATGAGGAGCGGCGGGATCGTCGCGCCGTTCGCGCGCACCGTGGAGAAGATCACGATGGTGACGCCGAATAGGATAAAGGTCCAGCTGGCGACGAGCTGGATATGGCGGGCGATCAGCAGCGCCTCCGCGCCGAGGTTGAACAGGCGCATGACCGGGCGATCGAAGGCGAGCATCGCGGCGATCATCACGCCGGTGAGCAGCAGGTTGAGGAGCACGCCCGAGCGGGTGATCCGCCCTACCCGCTCCCACCGGCCGGCGCCGATATTCTGCGCCGCCATCGCGCTGACCGCCGCACCGATGGCGAGCGCGGGCATCTGGAGGTAGGTCCACAGGTTCTGCGATACGCCATAGGCTGCGGCGGTATCCACGCCGAGCTTGTTGACGAGGCCGATCATCGACAGGCCGGCGGTGGACATGACCAGCATCTGCGCGCCCATCGGCAGCCCCTTGGCGAGCACCACGCGCATCAGCGCGGGCTCCGGCAGCAGGTAGCGCCATTCCGCCCCGCGCAGCCGGATCGGCAGGTCGCGGGCATAGATATAGGCAAGGAGCGCGGCACAGGAGAGCGTGTTGACGATCAGCGTCGCGGTGGCCGAGCCGGCGATGCCGAGCCGTGGCGCGGGGCCGAGCCCGGCGATCAAAACGGGGTTGAGCGCGCCGTCCAGCAGCACGCTGAGCCCCATGAACCACAGCGGCGTCAGGCTGTCGCCCGAGCCCCGCAGGCCCATCATCAGCAGGACCAGCAGCATGGAGGGAGGCATGCCGAGAAAGGTAACGCGCAGATACTCCTCCGCCAGCCCCTGCGCCTCGCCCGGCGTATCGAGCAGGCGCAGGATCGCACCGGAGGTCGCCCAGCCGACAAAGCCGATGATGCAGGCGCCGAGCAGGACGAGGCCGACAGCCGAGCCGAAGGCGCGCCGGGCGCCATCGAGGTCATGCCGCCCGAAGCTCTGCCCGACGAGGATGGTCGCGGCCATGCCGAAGCCGAAGACGAGGCCGAACATCAGGAACATGACGATGTTGGCGTTGGACGTGGCGGCCAGCGCGCCCTCGCCGATGAACTTGCCGACCCAGATCGAATTGACCGAGCCGTTGAGCGACTGAAGGACGTTGGAGGCGAGCGTGGGCAGCGCGAAGACGATCAGCGTGCGGGCGATGGGCCCGGTCGTGAGATCGCGCGTGCGGGGCATTCCGGCTCCCTCTCCCGATGATCGCCGTGCTGAGTAGCGGCCAGGCGCTGCACCGAAGCACTGCTCGCGAGACAGTCCTTCGATACGAGCCTTCGCCAGCGCTCAGTCTCTACTCAGGAAGAACGGTCAAGGGGAGGAGCCGAACTTGTCGCGCTCCTCCCCGGCCGTCGATCAGCGCGCGGCGGCGTCGAAGCGGCGGCCGACCTCGTCCCAGTTCACCACGTCCCACCAGGCCTTGAGATAGCCGGGGCGGTCGTTCTTGTAGGTGAGGTAGTAGGCATGCTCCCACACGTCGTTGCCGAGGATGGGCGTGCCCTTGTCCTTGGCGTCGTCCATCAGCGGGTTGTCCTGATTCGGCGTGGAGGTGACCTTCAGCGCGCCACTGTCGTCCACGATCACCCAGGCCCAGCCGGAACCGAACTGGCCGGCGCCCTTGGTGTTGAAATCCTCCTTCAGCTTGTCGAGCCCGCCATAGGTCTCGATTGCCTCGGCCAGCTTGCCGGACGGCTGGGTGGAGCCTTTCGGGCCCATGATCTTCCAGAAGAAATCGTGGTTCCAATAGCCGCCGCCATTGTTGCGCACGAGCGGCGGGAGCGAGGAGATACGCCCGAGGATCTGCTCGATGCTCTGCCCCTCCAGCGAGGGATCGGCGGCGACGCCTTCGTTCAGCTTGGCGGTATAGGCCGCATGGTGCTTGTCGTGATGGAAGGTCATGGTTTCCTTGGAAATGACCGGCTCCAGCGCGTCATAGTCGTACGGCAGCGGGGGGAGTTCGAAAGCCATGAGTCATCCTCCTTGGAAACGGGATAGGGGCGGAACGCCCACGGAAGCGATTTGGGTCCGGCGCGATCGTTACGCAACCGATTCATGGCTGCCGATGAAAAGTCAGCTGCCCGCGGCGATGAGGTTGTGGCGCTTCAGCGCGTGGCGGAGCTGGTCGTAGGTGAGGCCCAGCCCCTTGGCGGCGGCGCGCTGGTTGAAGCGATGCTCGGCCAGCGCCTTGGCGAGCAGCTCGCGCTCGAAGCGGGCGATGCGGCCCTTGTAGTCGGTGGGTTGCGGCTCGGCGATCAGCGGCGCCTCGGCGAGCGCGGGTGCGCCGACCGGCTCGGCGACGAGGGTCGGCACCGCGCCGCCGCCCGGGCGATAGGGCGAGGCGAAGGGGTCGAGCTGGATCGCGTCGATCGGCCCTTCCCGCTCCCAGCGGTACACCGCGCGCTCCACCGTGTTGCGCAGCTCGCGCACGTTGCCGGGCCAGCCATATTCGCACAGGATGTCCAGCGCGGCAGGTCCGAAGCCCGGCCAGCGGTCGCGGCCAAGCTCCGCCGACATGCGGCGGCCGAAGAATTCTGCGAGCACCGGGATGTCGCCGGCGCGCGCGCGCAGCGGCGGCAGGGTGACCACCTCGAAGGACAGCCGGTCGAGCAGGTCGGCGCGGAAAGTGCCGGCGGCGGCGCGATCGGGCAGGTGTTCGTTGGTTGCCGCGACGATGCGCACGTCCACGCGCATCGGCCGCGACGAGCCGATCCGCGTCACCTCGCCATATTCGACCGCGCGGAGCAGGCGTTCCTGCGCGCCCATGCTGAGCGTGCCGAGCTCGTCGAGAAACAGGGTGCCGCCGTCCGCCTCCTCGAAGCGGCCGGCGCGCGCCTTGGTGGCGCCGGTGAACGCGCCCGCCTCGTGCCCGAACAGCTCCGCCTCGATCAGCGTTTCGGGCAGCGCGGCGCAGTTCAGCGTGACGAGCGGCTGGTCCCAGCGGCCGGACAGGCGATGCAGGCGCTCGGCGACCAGTTCCTTGCCGGTGCCGCGTTCGCCGATCACCAGCACGGGGCGATCCAGCGTGGCGGCGCGGCTGGCACGCTCCAGCGCGTCCAGAAAGGCGCCCGATTGCCCGATCACCTGTGTTGTTCGCTCGACCATGGCCAAAGCTTGGTGCAATTTCCCAATCCGTGGCAAGCGCAAAGATGGAGGATGTTCCTCCAGCAGCAAGGAAATGGCGGATTTCCGCGCCTCTCGCGACTTGGCACGCGCCGTGCAAAGCTTGGTGCATCCGCCGAACACGGCGCACAAAGGTTCAGGAAGGAAGACACCATGACCAACATGAAAACCAGCATCGGCCAGACGGTTCTGACCGCGATCGCCGCCCTGCTGGTGGGTGGCATGTTCGTCGGCGGCGCCGTGGCGCCCGCGATGAACGCCGCCGGGGTTGCCGTCACCCAGGTCGCGTGACGGCATGGCCGGGGCGGGCCTTATACCCCTCGCCCGCCCCGGTTCATCCTTCCGTTCAAGTATCCAAGGAGCACCCGATGGGCATTTTCTCCCGCACCCGAGACATCATCGCCGCCAACTTCACCGACCTGCTCGACAAGGCGGAGGACCCGTCCAAGATGATCCGCATGATCATCCTGGAGATGGAGGAAACGCTGGTGGAGGTCCGCGCCTCCGCCGCCCGCACCATCGCCGACCAGAAGGAAATGCGCCGGCACATCGCCAAGCTGGAAAAGCTGCAGGAAAGCTGGACGGAGAAGGCCGAGCTGGCGCTCTCCAAGGACCGCGAGGACCTGGCCAAGGCGGCGCTTGTCGAGCGGCAGAAGGCGTTCGACATGGCCGAGCAGCTGGGCATCGAGGTGTCCGTGCTGGACGACGCGCTGCGCGCCTCGGAAGAGGATATCGCCAAGCTGCAGAACAAGCTGCGCGACGCCCGTGCCCGGCAGAACGTGATCCAGACGCGCCTCGAAAGTGCGCAGAACCGCTTCAAGCTGCGCGAGGCCTATGCCGGATCGAAGGTGCAGGAAGCGTTCAGCCGCTTCGACGTGATGGAGCGCCGCGCCGACATGGCCGAAGGCCGCGCCGACGCGCTGGGCCTGGGGGCACCGGCCAAGACGCTGGAGGAGGAGATCGCCGAGCTCCAGTCGAGCGACAAGGTGGACGCCGAACTCGCCGCCCTGAAGGCGCGCCTGAACAAGGAGGGCTGAGATGGACGAGGTCATCGTTCCGATCTTCGTCTGCGGCATCCTGTTCCTGGGCCTGCCGTGGATGATCCTCCACTATGTGACGAAGTGGAAGGGCACGCCGAAGATCACCGCCGAGGACGAGAACCTGCTGGACGAGATGTTCAATCTCGCCCGCCGGCTGGAGGATCGCATGAACACCGTCGAGCGGATCGTCGCCGCCGACAATCCCGACTGGAAGCCGAGCATCACGCAATCGCAGCAGGGCTCGCTGCCCCAGTCCAACTATGAAATCAGCCGGAGGAACTGAGATGTCGAGCCGCACCAAATTCTACCTCGATCCGCAGGATGGGAAGTGGAAGGGCGTCTGCGCCGGGATCGCCGATTATACCGGGGTGGATGCGCTCTGGGTCCGCCTGGGGGTCGCCGGGCTCACCGTGATCGCCCAGCAATGGTGGATCGTGGTCGCCTACATGATCGTCGCCTGGGTCGCCGAGAAGAAGCCCTACGGCCTCTACGAAGGCGCCGAGGACCAGAAGTTCTGGCAGGGCGTGCGCTCCAATCCGAAGCGCTCCACCGCCGAGGTCCGCTCCAAGTTCCGCGACATCGATCGCCGGCTGGCGGACATCGAGACCTTTTACACCAGCCGCAACACGCGCCTGGCGGACGAAATCGAGAGCCTGCGCTAGTCGCCAGGGCTTCAACAGGGGAAAACGGGAAAATGGAACCGGGTCAGGTCTTTGTTCTGCTGATCATCGCGATGACCATGTTCGCCGGCATCGTCCGTACCGCGATCAAGGCGCGTCACGGCTATCCGATCGAGGAAGGGCGCCGCGCACGCCGGGCGATGCGCCGCCCCTTCGGACCGATCGGCCGGGGCATGGCCGCCCGCTACGATGACGGCGAGGACGAGCTGCAATCGCAGCGCAAGATCGAACTGCTGTCGAGCGAGAACGAGCGGCTGACCGGCCAGATCGGCCGGCTGGAGGAGCGGCTGCGGGTGCTGGAGCGGATCGCCACCGATCCCGCCGAGCGCACCGCGCGCGAGATCGAGGCGCTGCGCGACACGCACTGAGCGGACCGGCCGGGCGGCAATCGCCCGGCCCCAGAACCAAGGACACACAGCGATGGCACTTGTGATTTTCGCGGCCGTGCTGGCCGTGCCGACGGCGGCTGCCGTCTACTTCATCGAACGGGTCGACCGGGTCCGCCGCCGCGAGGCGCGCGCCCAGGCCCAGCCCGCCGAATAGGAGCAAGAGCGATGAACGGATTCACCGTCTTCATGCTGGTGTTCGTGGTGATCGGCCTCCCCGTGATCCTGGGCATCGGCAGCAGCATCTTTTCCGACTGGCTGAAGCACAAGGAGAAGATGGCGGCGGCGTTGAACGCGCAAACCGCCGAAAAGGCCGCGCAATATGCCGCCCATACCGAGCGGCTGGAGCAGCGGGTGCGCGTACTGGAACGGATCGTGACGGACAAGGGGATCGACCTAGCCGACGAGATCGAGCGGCTGCGCGACGATCGCCCCGCCCCGCTGAACTGAGGAGAGAGAGGCATGAACCCGTTCGAGATGGTGGTCCTGATCGTGCTGATCGTCACCGTGGGCGCGGTGCTGAAAACGCGGGCGAACGCCGCCCGCCACCGCGAGGCGGCAATCGAGCCGACCGACGTGGAACAGGAGAACCGCGAGCTGCGCCGCGAACTGCGCGCCATGCAGGAGCGCCTGGCCGTGCTGGAACGGCTCGCCACCGACAACAACGACAGCAGCGCCCGTCTCGACCGCGAGATCGAGCGGCTGCGCGACAAGCATTGAGGAGGCATTTCCCATGTCCGACCCGAACCTGTACCTCACCGCCGCGGCGAGCGGCTTGCTGGGCCTGGCGATCGTCACGGTGGCGGCGCTTGCCGGATGGCGCGGCTGGCTGTCGCTGAAGCAGCAGGAACTGCAGCATCACTTCGTTCACGCGCAGGGCCCCGGCGTGCCGACCGCGTCGGCCCGGATCGAGATCGCCGACCTGAAGGAACGCATCCGCAAGCTGGAGGCGATCGCCGCCGGGGTGGACCTGTGACGCGCCCGCGGGTAGCGGCGGGCCATGGCCGAACTTGCTGACATCCGCGACGAATACGAATTCCTCGACGCCGATGACCGTTACCGCCTGTTGATCGATCTGGGCCGCGCGCTGGAGCCGATGCCCGAGCCGCTGAAGACCGAGACGACGCTGGTGCGCGGCTGCTCCGCCTCCGTCTGGGTCTATCCCACCGCGCGGGGGGACGGCACCCTGCACTTCCTGGCGGATTCCAACGCCGCCATCACGAAGGGGATCATCGCCCTGGTGCTGCTGACCGTGCAGGACCGGCCGGCGGCCGAGATCGCCACGGCGGATATCGAGGGGGCGCTGGCGCCGTTCGACCTGCGCAACCAGCTGAGTTCCAACCGCACGCAGGGTGTCCCGAACATGATCGCGCTGATCCGCGAAACGGCCGGGCGGCTGGCCGGCTGATCCTCCCACGGACCGCTATGTAATTGGCGGGTCCGGGCGCGGCGGGGGCTTCAGCGGCGCGCAACATCCGGTGCGCTACCCTGGCGCCATGTCCCGCTTCCACTCCGCCACGAGCACCACGCTGGACGAGTTGCAGTTGCTGAGCGACCTGCACGCCGCGCTGGACGCGGCGGATACGCTGGGATTGTCGCTGGTCGGCATGCGGCTGGAACAGGCGATCGCCGCCATCGGCGAGGATCAGCGCTCGCCGAGCCCGAGCGACGAGGCGACCTGATCGAGGTCGGCGCCGCAGCGCACCAGCGACCATTCGCCGGGCCGCGCGCCATTCACCACGGTGACGGCGTCGCGCGGGCAGATGCCGAGGCATTTCACCTCCACCACGCCGGCCCGCCCCTTGCGCCCCTTCTTGAGGCCGAGATGCGCGCGCAGTGCCTTGGCCAGCGATCGGCGGCCTTTCTCACCGAAGCCGCCGTCCATCTTCTTGGAACATTTGCCGCAGACCAGGACCACCCGGTCCCAGTCGGCGCGCACGGTTTCCTTCATGCAGGGCGCTGCTTCATGCAGGGGGGCGCCATTGCCGGCGTTCCTCGGCCGTGCGCAGCACGTCATAGGCGGCCTGGATCGCCTGAAAGCGCTGGGCGGCATCGGCGTCGCCGGGCTTCACGTCCGGGTGGTTGCTCTTGGCGAGGCGGCGCCAGGCGGTGCGCACTTCCTCGAACTCGGCATCCGCTTCCAGCCCGAGCACCTCCAGCGCGCGCATCTCGTCGCGCGAGCGGGTGCCGTCGCCGGGACCGGCCCAGGCGTTGTGCTTGCTTTGCGAGAAGCCGGAGGCGTCACGCCGCTCGTTGGCCTCGCGCTGTGCCGCTTCCTCGGCGGACAGGCCCTCGAAATAGTTCCAGTTGCGATTGTACTCGCCGGCATGCTCCTGGCAGAAATACCAGCGTTCCGGGCTGTTGGGGGATTTGGGCGCGGGGCGGTCGCCGGGCTGGTCGCAGCCTTCGCGGTCGCACAGGCGCACGGTCACGGCCTCCCGCTCGGCGCCGTAGCTGCGCCAGCGGGGAAAGCCCCAGTCGACCGATCGGGAGGAACGCGCCATCCGCCCAATGTAGGCGGACCGGCGGGAGGTCGCAACGCGGTTGCGGTGTTTACCGCGGGGTCCGGTCGCCCCCACCGCCCGCCCATATCGGCGGACGTCCGCGAAACTGAAACGCCAGAGGGCCTGTAAGCCGGGTTCTGTCCACCCCGCGAACGGGGATAGGCGACCATTCCTCTTGGCCGACGATTGCTCGCCGGCTCCAGCAACCAACCCGGGCGACGGGCGGGAACACGCCCCTGTGCCGCCCCTATTCGGTTTTGCTCCCGGTGGGGTTTACCATGCCGCCTGCCGTTGCCGGAGGCGCGGTGCGCTCTTGCCGCACCCTTTCACCGTGGCGTCGTCGAAACGGTCGCCGTCTTCTCTCTGTGGCACTTTCCCTGGGGTTGCCCCCGCCGGGCGTTACCCGGCACCGTTGTTCCGTGGAGCCCGGACTTTCCTCGGCATGTTCGACACATGACGCGGCCGCCCGGCCCTCTGGCGAAACCGGCCTTACTCGTCCCCTTGCGGCTTTGGCAACAGCAGCGCGAGCAGCAGGCAGCGGCATTCCATGTCGATCACGCCGTCGATCAGCTCGGGGCGGAAGCGGCGCTGGAAAGCGACCACGGCGGCGAGCTTGTCGGAAACCTCGTAGCCGAACCGTTCGAGCGCCAGCAGGAAGCCCGCGTCGGTCCAGTTCGGGTCCATCAGGTTCCGGGTCGGCCGCGGCAAGGCGAGGCGCACGCGGGCAAGCCGGTGCCAGGGGAACAGCTCGCCCGGATCCTGCTTGCGGGTGGGCGCGATGTCCGAATGGCCGACCACGTTGCCGCGGGTGATGCCGTGGCGCTCCTTGATCTCGGCGACCAGCGGGATCAGCGCGTCGATCTGCGCATCGGGAAAGGCGCGGTAGCCGTGTTCGTGGCCCGGATTGCACAGCTCGATGCCGATCGAGGCGGAGTTCACGTCGGCAATGCCGCGCCAGTGCGACTTGCCCGCATGCCAGGCGCGGTGCGGCTCGGCGACCAGGCGGTGCACCCGGCCGTCCTGGTGGACGAAATAGTGCGCGGACACCTTGGCTTCGGGGTCGCAGAGACGCTCCAGCGCGGCTTCCGGGCTGGTCATGCCGGTATAGTGCAGCACCAGCATGGACACGCCCAGCGTGCGATTGTCGTGGTTCGGTGACGGCGTTTCGATAATCAACACAGGAGGTCCCCCCGCCAGCGCCACCGCGCCGGCCCTCTCCCCCGCTCTACCGTGCCAAGCGCCCGAGCGGAATAGGGTGTGCAAGGCTCGGCTCGTAGAGCCCGCGCCAGCGCGCCGAGGGACGGAAGGCCTCGGTCTGGCCGATCACCGTTTCGCCCGCGCCCAGCACCAGCAGTCCGCCGGGACGCAGGCTGAGCGCCAGGCGATCGAGCACCGTGCGCCGCAGCGACGGGCTGAGATAAAGCAGCACGTTGCGACAGAGGATCACGTCGAAGCGGCCGAAGGGCAGCGGATCGCCGACCAGGTTGAGCCGGCGGAACTGGATGCGGCGGACCAGATCGGGACTGGCGACCCAGTCACCGCCGTCGCTCTCGAACCAGGATACCATGCGGCGGACCGGCAGGCCGCGCTGGATCTCGAACTGCGAGAAGCGGCCGGCGCGCGCGCGGACGAGCGCGGCTTCGGACACGTCGGTGGCGATGATCTCCGCGCGCACCTGCCGCTCGTCCAGCGCCATGGCGAGCGACAGCGGTTCCTGCCCGGTCGAGCAGGCGGCCGACCAGATGCGCGGGCGGCGGGAGATCGCGCTTTCGTCGCTGATCGACTTCACGGCGTCCGCGACCATGTCGAGCACGCCCGCATCGCGGAAGAACGAGGTTTCCTGGTTCAGGAGGGCATCCACCACCTGCTCCGCCAGCGCCGGCTCAGCGCCGCCCACCAGCGCCGCGACCAGCGCGTCGAGCGACGCCAGCCCCCGCGCGCGCATCAGCGGCTTGAGCGCGGTTTCCACCAGCCACTCGCGGTTGGCGGCGATCTGTTGCCCGGTGCGCTGTTCGAGCAGCGCGGCGAAGACGTTGATCGCGCCGCGCCGTGGCGCCGTGGGCGTCAACATGCCGGCCGCCGTCCCGACGCGATCAGCGCGCCGATGCGGTCGGGCGGCAGCACCGCGGCGGCGTGGCCGTTGGTCGCCACCGTGCCGGGCATGCCCCAGACGACCGAGCTCTGGCGATCCTGCACCACCACGCAGCCGCCGGCACGCGCGACCAGCCCTGCGCCCTCGCTGCCGTCGCGCCCCATGCCGCTGAGCACCACCGCCAGCGCACGCGGGCCGAACACTTCGGCGATGCTGGCGAACATCGGGTCGACCGAGGGCGTACAGCCGCTGCGAACCGCGCCGCGCAGCAGGCGGACGGAGGCGCTGCCGTCGCCAAGCGACACCACCCGGACATGCGCATCCCCCGGCGCGACGATCACCCGGCCCGGGCGGATGCGCAGGTGATCGGTGGCAACATCGCACGGCCGCCCCGCGAGCACCGCCACCTGCGCGGCGAAATAGGGCGTGAAGGAGGCCGGCAGATGCTGCGTTACCAGGATGGGCACGGTGCATTCCGCCGGCAGCTGGCGCAGCACCTGGCCAAGCGCATGGATGCCTCCGGTGGACGCGCCGATCGCGACGATGTCGAACCCGGTCCCCGTGGTCGCCACCGGCGCGCGGACCGGCAGCGCGGGCAGGTCGTCGCTGCCGAGGAGGCGGTCGAGCTTGTCGCACAGCGCCTCGGAGAAGCGGCCGGCGAGCGCGCCGGTACCCGGCTTCACCAGCGTGTCGGCCGCGCCCAGCGCCAGCGCCTGGACGGTTGCCGCCGCGCCCTCGTCCACCGAGGAGGACACGACAAGGAAGCGCGCGCCGCGGCCATGCGCGATGAGATCGGGCAAGGCGGTGAGCCCGTCCATGCCCGGCATCTCGATGTCGAGCAGCACGGCGTCCACCCGCGCGGTGCGCAGGAACGCGAGCGCAGCACCGGCGCCCGAGACGGCGGCGGCGACGAGGTAGCGGCCGGTGCCGTCGATCAGGCGCGCGATGATCGTGCGGGCGACCACCGAATCGTCGACGATGAGGATGCGCGGCAG
Organism: Sphingomonas aracearum; assembly: GCF_003345355.1. Taxonomy (GTDB): domain Bacteria; phylum Pseudomonadota; class Alphaproteobacteria; order Sphingomonadales; family Sphingomonadaceae; genus Sphingomonas; species Sphingomonas aracearum. Next base: position 181,814 of record NZ_QQNB01000002.1, read on the forward strand.
GTCCGCCGCCGCCGTCGGTTCGGACCGCGGCGCCGGGGCTGGCTTCAGCGGCACGGGCAGGGGATCAGGCCAGGCCGACGATCTGGAGCTTGCTTTCCAGCGTCTCGCGGTCGAACGGCTTCATCACATATTCGTCGGCCCCCGCCTCGATGGCGGCGCGGATATGGCCCATGCCGTTCTCCGTGGTGCAGAACACCACCTTGGGCCGGCTGGCCACGTTGCTGTCGCGCAGCGCACGCAGGAAATCCATGCCGCTCATCACCGGCATGTTCCAGTCGAGCAGGATGACATCGGGAGCGGAGGCCATGCAGCTGTCCAGCGCCTCGCGGCCGTCGCCGGCCTCCGACACGGAGAAGTTGAGCGTCTCCAGGATATGGCGGGCGACCTTGCGAATCACCTTCGAGTCATCGACCACCAGGCACGTTTTCATCGATACCATCCGTTGTTTTGCGACCTTGTTTCGCATGGCTTGCACCAAAAGGCGTAAGCGGCTCGTTAATCTCGAACCGGAAATCAGGCCGCCACGGCTGTTTGCGGGATCAGCGAACGCAATTCGATCGCCAGGATCGGCTCGCCTTCCCGCTCCACGATGCCGCAGCCCGCCAGCCGCCAGCCATGGTCCAGCGCGATGCCCGGCGACAGCGGCTCCAGGGTGAAGGGGGCAACGTCGTCCAGCGCATCGACCAGCACCGCATAATGATGTCCGTCCACCGCGGTGATGACCGCGCGCCCGCCGGCATCGGCAAGCGGCGGCAGCCCGAGCGCGACCCGCGCGTCGATCACGGTGACCACGCGGCTGCGCAGCGCGGCGAGCCCGCGCACTTCGGCCTGCGCCCCGGGAACGGGCACCACCGCGCCGATGTCCACCACCGATTCGACCTGCGCCGATTCGATCGCAACGTTGCGGCCGCCCAGCCGGGCGATCAGGAAAAGTGCGTTCATGCCCGCCTCCCCGCGGCGCCTGCCAGTGCGCCGAGCAACGCGGCGCGATCATAGCGGTAGATCGAGTCGGCGCTTGCCCCCTCGCGTTGGGTGCGCAGGCGCACGACGGGTACGCTGGTTGGTGCGGCCATGACGGTTTCCTCCATGGCGAGCACCACCGCCGCCTTCTCCCCGGCGGCGAGGCGGGTGACGGCGCGGTAGCCCGCCGCCTCGATCGCGGGTTTCAGGAAGGTGCGCATCCAGTCGCTCCCCTCGCCTTCCAGCAGGCAGACCGGGGCCGCAGCCGGCGTGGCATCCTCCGCATGGTTGGCGAAGAGCCAGTGGAGATCGAGCACCTCGATCTGCTCGCCCTCGACCGCGACCACGCCGGCAACGGGGCCTTCCTCCGCGGCGGGCACGAGCTCCTCGGGCAGGTGCACGATGTCGAGCGCCTCGGCGATGAGATAACCGACTTCCTGCGCGCCGTCATGGAGACGGAGCACGGAGAGGTGCGCGCGTTCCTCCCAGCGGCCCTGCGCCGCCAGCGGCACGATGCGTCCGTCGATCGACAGGCGCAGGCGGCCGGCGGAGAAGCGGATCGCTTCGGCCGCAATCGGCTCGATGCGGTCGATCGCGGCCAAGGGGGCCAGACGCCGGGCACCGTCCAGATCGTGGAACAGCAGTGCCTGGACGCCCTCAGAGACGCCGCCGTGAACTTCCTCCTCCTCCGCCGCCGCGCGGTCGAAGCGGAGCCCGGCCTTCGCGGCGATGCCGGCGCAGTCGAGGAGCAGCATCGGCAGGCCGCTGTCGGGCAGTGTCTGGCCGGCATAGGTGCCCACCGCCATCACCGCCGGCGCCGCCGGCTTGATGACCAGTTCCTCGCTGTCGAGCACGGCATCCACCGCCAGCGCATAGCTGCCCCCCGCCACGCCGACGATCGCGAGCATGTCCGGATGGCGCTCCTCGTCCCCAGCGTTCAGTCCGAGCAGGCGGCCGAGATCGACCAGCGGCATGCGACGCTCGCGCACGGTGGCCGCCGGCGTGTCGCCGATCATGTCCACCCGGATCGCCTCGGCATGGGCCGACACGATCTCCTCGATCCCCTGCCGCGGGATGGCGAAGCGCTGCCCGGCGACCCCGACGCCGATGGTGGAGATGATCGACAGCGTGAGCGGGACGTGGATGGCGAGGCAAAGGCCGCCCCCCGGGGTGTTCAGCAGCTCGATGCGGCCGCCGATCTGCTCGATGTTGGCGCGCACCACGTCCATGCCCACGCCGCGGCCGGAAATGGCGGAAACGTCGTCCTTGGTGGTGAGGCCGGGCTCGAACACCAGGTTCAGCCTGGCCTTGTCGCTGAGCGCGCGCAGTTCGTGTTCGGCGCGGCCGGTGCGGGCGAGCTTGGCGATGACCCGGTCCACGTCGATGCCGCGGCCGTCGTCGGAAATCTCGACGATGATCTGGTTGCCCGACTGGCGCGCGCTGACCGTCAACCGGCCGTTCTCGCGCTTGCCGGCGCGGCGGCGTTCGGCCGGCGCCTCGATGCCGTGGTCGATCGCGTTGCGGACGATGTGCACGAGCGGATCGCGCATCATCTCGATCATCTCGCGATCGAGCTCCACGTCCGCGCCTTCGATGGCGAGCGTCACCGACTTGCCCAGTTCGGCCGCGGTGTCGCGCACCATGCGCGGCAGGGCGGAGAACAGTGCCTCGATCTTCTGCATGCGCGTGCGCGTCACCGTGTCGCGCATTTCGGCGACGGTGAGCGACAGGCGTTCCAGCGCGGCCTCCACCACCGGATCGGCGCCGTCGTCGCGCAGGCGGCGGGCGAGCTCGTTGCGGGCGAGCACCATGTCCGACATGCCGCTCATCATGCGATCGAGCAGGTCGACGCTGAGCCGCACGGAGCGGGTGGGTGCGCGCTGAACAACGGGTGCGTTGGCGTGGACGGTGGCTGCGGAGCCCTCGTCCAGCGCGGCGATCAGCAGGTCCTCGCCGGAATCATCGAGCGAGGCGCCGGCATCGATCGCCTCCACCAGCTCGCCGATGCGATCAACAATGGCGAGCACGGCGTTGACCAGGCTCGTGTCCGGCGCCCGCTCCCCCGAGCGGACGGCGGCGAGCACGTCTTCGGCGGCATGCGACAGGCGCGACAGGCGCGGCAGGTCGAGAAAGCCGCAGCTTCCCTTCACCGTGTGCACGAAGCGAAAGATCGCATCCAGCCGCTGCCGGTCGCCGGGCGCGGCCTCCCACGCGACGATCTCGCCGGAAAGCGCCTCCAGCGTTTCGCGCGTCTCGGCGATGAACTCCTGCAGCAGATCGTCCATGGGACCCCTTGGCTCTTCCACCCGGGAGCCTTGGACGAGATCGGTTAAAAGCGGGTTTACCCGGCGAAGGTGGCGCCGAAGAGCAGCACGGGCGAATCCGGCGGGGACACCTGCAATTCGCCGCCACCTTCCTGGAGCAGCAGGTCCACCAGGTGCGCGGCGGCCGCGCGCGGGGTGATCGCATCCCGGCTGACGCCGGTGAGGGCATGGCGCAGCTCGTCGTCCAGCACGATGCGCGGGCCTTCGGCGCGGATCACGATCTCCACCTGCGTGCCGTTGTCCTCCGCCCCGATATCGAGCTGCCCCCCGCGCACCAGCGCGTCACCGGCGATCAGCGCGAGGTTGAGCAGCACCTTGATCGCCGCCTTGGGCAAGGTGGGGTTTTCGACCAGCCAGTTCACGGCCAGCCGCTTGTTGTCGGTGAACAGGCCCTCCAGCGCGCCCTGCGCCTCGCGCGTGTCGATCACCTCGCCGAAGCCGCCGGCCGCCCCGAAGGCGAGGCGGAAGAACTTCAGCTTGTTGGCCGACGCCCGCGCACTGTCCGCCAGCAGCGCCATGCAGCGCGCGCGCATGTCCGCATCCTGTTCGTCCGCCAGCAGTTCCAGCCCGTTGTTCAGCGCGCCGACGGGCGACAGCAGATCGTGGCACAGGCGCGAGCAGAGCAGGCTGGCGAAGTCGACGGCGCTGGTGGGCAACATACTCTCCCTTGGGTTGCCGCTGTTGTGGCGATGCGGACCCCTGCGCGCAACCCGTCCGCGCGGGATCGGCGGCGGTCAGAAGGAGAGGCGTGCCCGGGCGAGCACGCGGTCGCCGCTGTTGCGCGGGTCTCCGATCGGGGCGGGCCGGCGTTCCGATCGATCGGTGCCGACATAATCCAGCCCCAGCGTCAGCGGAAAGATCGTGCGCTCGATGCCGACGCGCCAATCGGTATAGTCGCCGCCGGGGCGCAGACGGTCGGAATAGAGCCTGTCTTCGCTGCCGCTGGTGTGGCCGACCGCGGCGCTGAGCGTGACCGGCGTGGCGGGGATGCCTGCGCTCGCACCGGCATAGACGTAGAGGTTGGACCCGCCGATCGCGCGCTGCGCCGGGGCGATGCTGGCGCCCGCTTCCACCTGCAACGGCCCGAGCGAGTAGCTGGCGTCGGCGCCGGCCTCCCAGTAATCCATGCGATCGGCGGCATCGACGAAGAAGTGGCCGGTTGCGGAGGCACGCAGGCGGAAGGCCGACAGGTCGATGCTTTTCGCCAGCGTGAGGTCCGCCACCGCCTCCGCGCCCCGGTGGCGCGGCGACCCGCGCAACGCCACGGCGCGGGCGCTGGCCTGAAGGCTCCAGACATCCGCCTGCACGTCGGCGGAGACGGAGGGGTCGCCGTCGCTCCAGCTCAAGCCGCGGCGCCGCTCGTCGGTGGTTGCCTCCACCCCCGCGCTGACCTGGGCGTGGGCAGCGACGGGGAGCAGGCCGAGGATCAGGGCCAGCGTGGCCGGACGGGGAACGCTCATCCGGTGCGGCTCGCCTCGTGCAGGCGGTCGAGTTCGGCGTGCAGCACGGCGCTGTCCTCCGCGGCGAGGCTGACGAGATGGCCGCGCAGCTCGCCGGATCGCTGCGCAACCTCCTGGCGGATAGCCGCGCGCTGGGTATCGCACCAGCCCGGACGGCGGCCTTCGAGCACCTCGGCCCGCTCGAAACTGCGGTGAAGCGCCGCGCCGGTCGCGTGGCGTGCCTCCCGCCGCACGGTGAGGCGCGCGCTCCACCTGCACGACAGGGTGGACATGCGCCCGCCGGGCGCCGCGCTGCCGACCTGACGATGCTCGATGGCAAGGTCGCCGCGATACCGCGCGTGCGCGACGCCGGACGGGTGATCCGCCCGGCTGCTGTGTTCCAACGGCGTTGCGGCGGGATCGGAAGCGAGGCTCGCGAGCGTGAGCAGGGCAAGGGTCAACATCCATGGTCTCCTGTGCGAAGCGCCCCGGCTCTTGGCGGGCGGGATCGACCCTGTGCATCTAGGAGAACGGGCGCTGCGTTCCGCTGCCGCACTGAAACAAAGCGTTGCTCAGGCGACGACCAGTTCCTCCGGGTCGAACCGGCCCGGCGCGACCACCCGCCACCCGCAAAGCCGGCAACCGTCGGTGATAATCCACAAGGCGCCCACGTCCAGCGCGTGGGCGGCGTCGCAGGCGGACGGCTCGGGCTTGCCGGAGGGATGCGAATGGTAGTGACCGAGCAGCGCCGGGCCGCTGCCTCTGGCGGCGCGGTGCGCGGCAAGGAGCGCGGCGGGATCGATCTCGAAGCGGCGGGCAGGATCGTCGGCGATGTTGCGGCAGGGGCGTGCCTCGGCGATCCTGCCGCCCTGCCCGAGCAGCAGTCCGCAGACTTCGGCCAGGGGTGAAGCCGCCGCTTCGCGCAGGATCGTTTCGGCAGCGTACCTTGAAATTTCCGTCTTCATCCCCATCTTCGTTACGCAATGGACCGGGGGGTTTCCATCATCACCGCGACGATTTCGGAGGCTGCCGGCGGGTGGCGTCTGGACCGTGCGCTGGCCGACGCGGTGCCGACCCTGTCGCGCGAACGGCTGAAGGTGCTGATCGCCGCCGGTGCGGTGAGCGATGCGGTGGGCGCGCTTGCCCGCGACCCTGCGCGCAAGGCGGAAGCGGGTGCCGAGTTCCGCGTGGCGGTGCCCGAACCGGCGCCGGCGCACAACGAGGCGCAGGACATTCCGCTGCACATCGTGTTCGAGGACGAACATTTGATCGTGCTCGACAAGCCGGCGGGGCTGGTGGTGCATCCGGCGGCGGGCAATCTCGACGGCACGCTGGTGAACGCGCTGCTGCACCATTGCCAGGGCTCGCTGTCGGGCATCGGCGGGGTGGCGCGGCCGGGCATCGTCCACCGCATCGACAAGGACACGTCCGGCCTGATGGTGGCGGCCAAGACCGACCGCGCGCATGAAGGCCTGGCGAAGCAGTTCGCCGCGCATTCGATCGACCGCCGCTACAAGGCGATCACGTCGGGCCAGCCGACCCCGCCGGCCGGACAGGTCGACGCGCCGCTCGCGCGCTCGCCGACCAACCGCAAGAAGGTGGCGATCGTGGCCGGCGGCAAGCGCGCGGTGACGCATTACCGCACGCTGGAGCGGCTGCGCGATGCGGCGCTGGTGGAATGCCGGCTGGAGACGGGGCGGACGCACCAGGTGCGCGTTCACATGGCGAGCCTCGGCCATCCGCTGGTCGGCGATCCGGTGTATGGGCGCACGAGGAACAGCCACAAGGCGCTTCTGGAATTGCTCGGTTTTCGGCGGCAGGCGTTGCACGCCGCGGTGCTGGGGTTCATCCACCCGATCACAAGCAACGCTTTGTCGTTCGAAAGCCCGATGCCTGCGGACATGCAGGAACTGTTCAGTAGACTCTACGTATAGGTTCACGTGCGCACGTCGCCTCCGGTAGGGACGGTCGCGCCACTTTGAAGGGAGAACGATCATGGCCAGCGGCAACGTCCCCGCGACGATCCCCGCACTGGGCGGCGAGGCAGGCCTCAACCGCTACCTTGCCGAGATCAAGAAGTTTCCGATCCTCAGCCCCGAGCAGGAATACATGCTCGCCAAGCGCTTCGAGGAACATGGCGACACCGATGCGGCGGCGCAGCTCGTCACGTCGCACCTGCGCCTCGTCGCCAAGATCGCGATGGGTTATCGCGGCTATGGCCTGCCCACGTCCGAGCTGATCTCCGAGGGCAATATCGGCCTGATGCAGGGCGTGAAGAAGTTCGAGGCGGATCGCGGCTTCCGCCTGGCGACCTATGCCATGTGGTGGATCCGTGCCTCCATTCAGGAATATATCCTGCGTTCGTGGAGCCTAGTGAAGATGGGCACCACCGCGGCGCAGAAGAAGCTGTTCTTCAACCTGCGCCGGATGAAGTCCAAGCTCGACGCGTTCGAGGACGGCGACCTGTCGCCGGAGCACCTGACCAAGATCGCCACCGATCTTGGCGTCACCGAGGATGAGGTGACGAGCATGAATCGCCGCATGGCGATGGGCGGCGACACCTCGCTCAACGTTTCCATGCGCGAGGATGGCGAAGGCCAGTGGCAGGACTGGCTGCAGGACACCGGCCCGCTCCAGGACCAGGTGGTTGCCGAAGCGCAGGAGGCCGACGTGCGCCACACCATGCTGGTGGACGCGATGGAGGATCTCAACGATCGCGAGAAGCACATTCTGACCGAGCGCCGGCTGACCGACGACCCCAAGACGCTGGAGGAGCTCAGCCAGGTCTATGGCGTCAGCCGCGAGCGCGTGCGCCAGATCGAGGTGCGGGCGTTCGAGAAGCTGCAAAAGGCGATGATGCGCCTGGCCGGCGAGAAGCGGCTGCTCGCGGCCGTCTGATGTGACGGCGGGGGCGGACGCCGTCGTCATCGGCGGCGGCGCGGCGGGGATCGCGGCGGCAAGGACATTGCAGGATGCGGGACGCGACGTCCTGCTGATCGAGGCGCGCGACCATCTGGGTGGTCGCGCGCTTTCCTTTGCCGCGGGAGCGGGCATGACGCTCGATCTGGGATGTGGCTGGCTGCATTCGGCGCGGCGCAATCCCTGGGCGGGATTGGCGGAGCGCTACGGGTTCACCGTCGATCGCTCGTCGCCGAACTGGGGCGTTCAGTGGCAGCACCTCGGCTTTCCTCCCGGGGAGCAGGAGGCGTTCGGGAAGGCATGGGAAAGCTGGGAGCGGCGGGTCCGGGCAGGCGTGGCCGCGGGCGACCAGCCGCTCTCCGCCTTTCTGCCGCGCGAGGACCGCTGGTACCCCTATCTCGACGCGATCTCCGGCTATGCCAACGGCGCGCCGCTCGATGCCGTGTCGGCGGTGGACTGGCTTGCCTATGAGGATGCCTCCACCGAGGACAATTGGGCCTTGCGCGAGGGTTATGGCACGTTGGTCGCCCGCCATGCGGAGGGGCTGGCGGTGCGCCTCGGCTGCGTGGCCGAGCGGATCGACCATTCGAGGCGGCTGGTGCGGGTGGAAACCTCCGCCGGCCCGCTGGAGACGCGCGCGGTGATCTGCGCGCTGCCGACGCCTGCCTATGCGCGGCTCGCCTTTCACCCTGCGCTGCCCGACAAGCACGCCGCGGCGGCCGACCTTCCGCTTGGGCTGGCCGATAAGGTGTTCCTGGCGGTGGACGGCCCCCTGCCCTGGCCCGCGCACAGCCACCTGGCCGGCAATCCGCACTCCGCCGTTACCTTCAGCCATCGGCTGTCGCCGTTCGGCTGGCCGGTGATCGAAAGCTTCATCGGCGGCACCGGCGCGGAGGAGGCGCAGAGCGGCGAGGCGGCGGCCGCGCTGGCGATCGACGAACTGGTGGCCTTGCTCGGCAGCGACTGGCGGGCGCGCCTCCGGCCGATCCGCGCGACACGCTGGCGGCACGAGGCGTACATCCACGGCAGCTACAGCCATGCCCGCATCGGCGCGCATGGACAGCGCCGGGTGCTGGCGGAGGCGGTGGATGGCCGGCTGTTCTTCGCGGGCGAGGCCTGCCACGAGAGCGACTTCTCGACGGCCCACGGCGCGTTTGAGACGGGCGTGACGGCGGCCGAGGCGGTGCTGAGCGCCATCTGACCGCCGGGTGGCCGATCAGCTGTTCGGAGACAGGATGCCCCGGGTAGCGGTGAAATCCGGATCGATCACCGTCTCTCCACTCTCTCGCAACCGATGGTGACCGGGCGGTGCGGGATCGAACGCCCGCAGATCGGGCGGAAGGTGGTATGTCTCGCCTGCCCGCCTGCCCTCCAGCCGCAAGGTGATGCCGCGGCTCTGGTCTCGCGATCACCGTCCCGTGCACTTGCTTCAGGTCAATGCACGAGGATCAGCGCTCATCCAGGCGTGCGCCCAGTCAGGCGTCCCAGATCGGCCGTTCCTTCATTGCACTCCCTCGGCGACGCTCCCGGCCGGAGCCGCCACGCCGTCAGACGGGACCGGCTACGCCGGCCCGCTGCCCGTCGTGGCGAGTCTTCGGCACGCTTGCGCGAGCCGAAACCGCCCGCGCCTCGCTCAGTGCAGCGTCGCCAGCGCCTCGCGGCAATCGTCCGCGCATTCGCGGCACATGGTGGCGCACAGGCGGCAATGTTCGTGGTCGTGCCGGTCGCATTCCGTCGCGCAGATGTGGCATGCGTCGATGCAGGCGGTGAGCATGGCGCGGACCAGCGCATTGTCCTCCGCCGTCTGGCGCGCGGCGATCTTGGCTGTGGCGGTGCAGACGTCGGCGCAGTCCATGCAGGTGCGGATGCACTGCGCCATGTCCATCGGTTCGGCGGAACAGGCATCGGCGCAGGAGGTGCAGAACAGCGCGCAATACATGGCGTGCTTGGCGGCCACCGCCATCGGCTCGTTGGTATGCCCTTCTGCCTTGGGGTGCAGCGCCATCATCTTGCGGATCGACATGCCATTCTCTCCTTCTGTTTGAAGGTAACCTGCCCTGCGCGCCCGCGTTCCGCAACGCCCCGCCTTGCCGCCCCTGCAAGGCGATAATAAGCAGCCGCCATGGTCTTTCGCCTTCTCCGCTGGCTGGTCGTTCTGGTGCTGGCGTTCGTCGCCGGCTCGCTGCTGTGGGTGGCGGCGTATCGCTTCGTGAACCCGCCCTTCACGTTCACGATGCTGGCGGATTCAATGAGCGGGCACCGCATCACCAACGGCTGGATGTCGCTGGACGGCATGGACCCGGACATGGCGCGCGCCGCCATCGCCGGCGAGGATGCGCGGTTCTGCTCGCACCACGGTTTCGACTGGAAGGGGATCGCCAGCGCCGCCTATCACAATGCGCAGGGCGGACGCATCCGCGGCGGCTCCACCATCAGCCAGCAGACCGCGAAGAACGCCTTTCTGTGGCAGGGCGGCGGCTATGTGCGCAAGGCGGGCGAGGCCTGGTTCACCATGCTGATCGAGGCGATCTGGGGCAAGCGCCGGATCATGGAGGTGTACCTTAACCTCGCCGAGACGGGGATCGGCACCTATGGCGCGAATGCCGGGGCGATCCGCTACTTCAACCACGATGCCTCAAGCCTCACGCCGAAGGAGGCGGCGCGGATCGCGGCGGTGCTGCCCCTGCCGAAGAAGCGGGAAGCGGTGGACCCGCGCGGGTTCGTACGGCGGCACGGCAATGCGCTGGCGCGCTATGTCGGCGTGGTGCGCCGGGCCGGACTGGACGCCTGCCTGAAGAAGTGAGGTCGGACGACCGGGCAGTGATGCCGGCGGGCGGCCGCGCGTCACTGCGCGGCTTGCCCCACCGGCATCGCTTGCACGGGCAGTCGCGGCGTCAGTCGGCCGCCTTTTCCACCGCGGTGCCGGCCTTGTCGGCGGCGGAGCCGACGCTCTTGGCGGCGCTGGTCACCGCGCTGGTGCGGGCATCGTCGTTGCGGCTGGAATTGAGCAGGAAATAGCCGCCGATCACCACCGCGATCAGCAAAATAACGGCGAGCAACGCCGTGCCTCCGCCGCCGCCGCGACGCTCGATCACCGTGGTGTGCGGCGCGTCGCTGACGACATGTTCGTGGACAACCCGTTCTTCAGCCATGGTCCGTCTCCCATTGTTGTTACGCTGGGGAGACGAACGCCCATCCCTTGGGTCCGTTCCGGGATCAGAACGGAAGCTTAAAACCCGGCGGGAGCGGGAAGCCCTCGGTCATCCTGGCCATCTCGTCAGTGGAAACCGCATCGGCCTTCATCCGTGCGTCGTTGAAGGCGGCGACGATCAGATCCTCGAGCATCTGCTTTTCGGACGGCACCATCAGGGTGTCGTCGATCGCCAGGCTGATGATGCGGCCCTTGGCGCTGGCCTTGACCTTGACGAGCCCGCCGCCGGAGACGCCCTCCACCTCGAGCTTGTCGAGGCCATCCTGCGCCTTCAGCAGCTCGGCCTGCACGTTCTGCGCCATGGCCATCATTTCTTCGAGTGTCTTCATGCTTCTCTCCGTTGGTGAGCGATGCGTTCCACCTCGCCCTCGGCGAACTGGGCATCGGGAAAGGCGTCGAACGCGGCGGCCACCGCAGGCGCCGCGCGCAGCTGCGCTTCGGTGCGCGCGAGGTGCGCCGCCGCCTGGTCGCGGATCGTCGGCTCGCCGGGAGCGGGATCGGTGGTGACCTTCCAGGGCCGACCCGTGACCCGCTTCAGCGTGGCAGCCGTCTCGCCGACCAGATCGGCCGGCAGCGGGCGCGCCGCGCTCAACACCAGCTCGCTACCGTCCAGCCGCACCACCGAGGCGTGATATTCGAGGCGCGAGGCGAGCGCCTGTTCGCGGCTGTTGGCGAGAAGGTCGACGATCGCCTCGATCGTCCCCGGCAGCGCCGCCTCGGCCGGGGCGGGTGCCGGCGCGGGTGCGGGAGCGGGAGCGGGCGCCGACGCGGTCGGGGACGGCGCGACACCGGACGCAAGCTGGCGCGCCAGATCCGCGGGATCGGGCAGCGTGGAGGCGTGGATCACCCGCAGCAGCGCCATTTCCGCCGCCTCGATCGGCAGGGCGGCGCGGGCGATCTCGTCATGGCCCTTCAGCAGGAGCTGCCACAAGCGGTGCAGCACGGCGAAGCTGAGCCGGCCGGCCCAGTCGGCAACCGCCGCCTGCTCCTCCAGCGGCTGCGCCGCGTCGGGCGGCGTGCCGACCTTGGCAAGCGTGATGCCGTGCACCGTTTCCAGGAGCCCGCGGAACACCGCCTGCGGATCGACGCCCAGGCTGTACTGCGCGCGCAGGCTGGCCAGCGCCGCCGCGGCATCGGCCGCCAGCACCTGGCCGAGCACCGTCCGGACGGCACCGCGGTCGGACAGGCCCAGCATCTCGCGCACGGCATCGGCGCGCACCCCGCCGCCGTCCAGCGAGGCATGGGCGATCGCCTGGTCGAGGATCGACAGGCCGTCGCGCGCGGAGCCTTCCGCCGCGCGGGCGATCAGGGCCAGTGCCTCGGGCTCCGCCTCCACTCCCTCCAGCGACAGGACATGGGTGAAATGCGCCGCGAGCTTTTCCGCCGGGATGCGGCGCAGGTCGAACCGCTGGCAGCGCGACAGCACCGTCACCGGCACCTTGTTGACCTCGGTGGTGGCCAGCAGGAACTTCACATGGGCGGGCGGCTCCTCCAGCGTCTTCAGGAGCGCGTTGAACGCGTTCCGCGACAGCATGTGGACCTCGTCGATGATGTAGATCTTGAACCGCGCGCCGAACGCGGCGAGGCGCGCGGCATCGATCACCGCGCGCATGTCGTCCACCCCGGTATGGGAGGCCGCGTCCATCTCGATCACGTCGATGTTGCGGCCTTCGGCGATCGAGCGGCACGGCTCGCACACGCCGCACGGATCGATCGTCGGCCCGCCCTGCCCGTCCGGGCCCACGCAGTTGAGCGCCTTGGCGATCAGCCGCGCGGTGGAGGTCTTGCCGGTGCCGCGGATGCCGGTGAGGAGGAAGGCATGCGCGAGGCGCCCGCGCTTGATCGCGTTTTCCAGCGTGGTGACCATCGCGTCCTGGCCGACCAGTTCCTTGAACGTCTGCGGCCGGTATTTGCGCGCGAGCACGCGATACGGGTCTGCCGCGGCCGGCTGCGGGGGCTCGCCGAGATCGAAGGCAGGATCGGATTCGGACATCGCGGACTCTCTAGAGCCGGGAGGGGCAATTGTCGAAGGTCTCGCAACCTTCGTGGCGGACTTGTTCCGGCATCCACGATGCCGCAGACACGGAGTGCAGGCGGCGCGGCACGGGAACCCCGGCACAAGGCCGGGGTGACGGAAAATAAGCGCTCGCCTTGCCCTCATTCCGTATCGAAGAGCGCGGCCAGCTGCTCGATGATCGTGCCGCCGAGCTGCTCCGCATCCATGATCGTGACGGCGCGGCTGTAATAGCGGGTGACGTCATGCCCGATGCCGATGGCGACGAGCTGCACCGGGGAGCGCGCCTCGATCCAGCCGATCACCTGGCGCAGGTGACGCTCCAGATAGGAGCCCGAGTTCACCGACAGGGTGGAATCGTCCACCGGCGCGCCGTCGGAAATCACCATCAGGATCTTGCGCTCCTCGTGCCGCGCGATCAGCCGGCTGTGCGCCCAGAGCAGCGCCTCGCCGTCGATATTCTCCTTCAGCAGGCCTTCGCGCATCATCAGGCCCAGCGACGACTTTGCCCGGCGCCAGGGCTCGTCGGCCTGCTTGTAGACGATGTGGCGCACGTCGTTGAGCCGTCCGGGATGCGGCGGGCGGCCGGCGGCGAGCCAAGACTCGCGGCTCTGCCCGCCCTTCCAGGCGCGGGTGGTGAAGCCCAGGATCTCCGTCTTCACGCCGCACCGCTCCAGCGTGCGCGCCAGGATATCCGCGCTGATCGCGGCGATCGAGATCGGCCTTCCGCGCATCGAGCCGGAATTGTCGATCAGGAGCGTGACCACCGTGTCGCGGAAGTCGGTTTCGCGCTCCACCTTGTAGCTGAGCGACTGCCCGGGAGAGACGACCACGCGAGCGAGGCGGGCGGCGTCGAGCAAGCCTTCCTCCTGGTCGAAATCCCAGGAGCGGTTCTGCTGCGCCATCAGCCGGCGCTGCAGGCGATTGGCCAGCTTCGTCACCGCGCCCTGCAGATGGACGAGCTGCTGGTCGAGATAGGCGCGGAGCCGGGCGAGCTCGTCCGTGTCGCACAGCTCGGTGGCGGCGACCACCTCGTCGAACCGCTGGGTCCAGGCCTTGTACTCGAACTGCGGCGGCATGTCGGAGAACGGGCGATTGGGCCGCACCGGCAGCATGCCGTCCTCCCCCTCGTCGCCGGGCTCGCCCTCGGCATCCTCGGCGGGATCGTCCCCCTGTTCGGTTTCGTCGCCCTGCTCGCCCTCGCTCTGGCGATCCTCGCCGCGGGCTTCGGTCTCGCCCTGGTCCTGATCGCCCTCCGCGTCGCCTTCGTCCGGCTCGTCGCCCTGCTGCTGGTCCTCGCCCTCGTCGTCGGAGCCGCCTTCGTCGCTTTCCTCGGGCACCTGCTCGCCCTCGATGAGCTCGAGGTCTTCGAGCAGGCGGGTGGCGAGACTGGCGAAGGCGCGCTGGTCGTCGATCGCCAGCGCCAGGCCATCGAGTTCCGCGCCGGCCTTGTCCTCGATCCACTCGCGGACAAGCGCGAGGCCGGGCTGCGCCACCGCAGGCGCTCCCTGCCCGGTCAGCCGCTCCCGGACGAGCAACGACACGGCAGTGGAGAGCGGCACCTCGTCGCGGGAGCGCGCGCGGGTGATCGGGTCGCTGCGCAGGCGCATTTCCAGCGCCTGGCCGAGATTGGCGGTGATGCCGGCATAGCCGCGCCCGCCCAGCGCCTCCACCCGCGCGGTTTCGGCGGCATCGAAGACGGAACGCGCCACCGCCTCGGCAGGAGCGCCCTTCAGGTGGAGCCTGGCGTCGTGCAGGCGCAGGCGCAGGGCGAAGCTGTCGGCGAAACCGCGCGCCTCGGCGACCTGCTCGGGTGGCAGGGTGCGCGCCGGCATCGGCACCTTGAGGTGCTTGCCGGACTGCGCCGGTGCGTCCGCGGTATAGGCCAGCTCGATCTCCGGCTCGTTGGCCAGCGCGCGTGCGGTGCCGCCCAGCACGGCCTTGAACTGATCGAGGGGAGTTTCCTGTGCCATGCCCTTCCATGAACCGGAGGGGCGCCGGTGCGCAAGCGCTAGCGGGGCGTTCGGCGGCCGTAGGGCGACGGCGTGCGGCGGCCGAAGCCGGTGCGGGCGGGTTCCGGTTCGGGCGCGCGGCTGTCGGCGAGCGCCGCCTCGTGCCAGGCCGCGTCGGTGGGAGAAAGCGGGCGATGCTCTTGCCGGCGCGCGGCGATGCGCACCTCCGCCTCGGACACGCGCGGGCGGACATGGGCGTCCACCGCCTTGTAGACGAAGGCGAGCACGATCAGCACCATGGCGGCGGGCCAGACGATGCCGGCGGCAAAGCGGTCAATCGCGGCCGCGCCGTAGCTGGGCGCGGTGGCCGCGGCGAACATCAGCCCGGCGATCACCGCCACGGCAAGGGTGGCGGCGACCACAAAGACGGGTTTGACGGCATTCGGGCGGACCATCCTGCGGGTGGCGGACAGGTCGAGCCGTTCGAACCGCTCCATCCGGCGCGCGGTTTCCTTCAGGGCGCGACGCCAGGCGAGATTGACGCGCAGCGATCCCAGCAGCGGACCCAGCACGATGATGCCCAGCCCGATCGGCATCAGCGCAGCGGTGGCGATCCGCTGATAGCCCGTCACCGCGCCCAGCATGATCGTGACGCACAGCGCGAAGCCGGCGGCGAAGAAGGCGTCCTGCCCCCAGAGCAGCTGGCGCGCATCGGCCTCGGCCATGGTGGCGCGCATGCCGGCGATGATCGCGGCGGCCTCGCCCGAGGGCAGGCGCACGCCATGGCCGGTCTCGCCGGGCAGATAGACCACGCCCTCGTCGGTCTGGACGAAGCGGCGCTCGAACTGGTCGAGATAGCTGCGGATCGTGGCCGCGTTCTTCAGCTCCGCCCGCTTCACCGGCGCTTGCTCCCCTTCGCCTCGGCGATCAGCCGGCGGATCGTCATGCCACGCGGCAGCACGCGATGCTCGTCGATCGCGGCAAGCGCGCCGTCGAGCTGGTAACGGATGGCGCGGTGCAGCTCCGGCGCGGTGCTGCCATCATCGAGGGCCGCGGCGAGCGGCCCGGCGTCGCTGACCACGTCGACCCGCGTTGCCTTGCCGTCCCTTGCCGGCTGGAAGGTGACGGTGATCTCGATCAGGCGCTCGCCGTTTGCATCGCCGGTCAGGTGGACGGAGCCGTCCGTATAGTCCTGGACCTTGGCGGCGAGCGTGCGCCCGGCCACGTCGGTGTCCTCATACGTGGCGGATTCGAGGAAGTCGCTGACCATGCGCCGGGTCTTGTCCGGGTCTTCCCGAACGGTCTGTCCGAATTCGCGCGGGTTCACCATCCGGTTGCAGCCGGACACGCCGACCACGCAGGAGGTGACGAACAGCAGCGCCACCAGCCCAAGCATCATCAGGCATCCGCGAATCAGCTGCATTCGGCCCCCTTGCACGGAGGCGTGCCCGGCCCGCGGTTAAGGCCGGGTTGACAGGCGCGGCGTCACGCCTTGGCGGCGACGCTCTCCGGCAGGTCCTTGCCGAACACGCGCTGGTAATATTCGGCCACCAGCGCGCGTTCCGCCTCGTCGCACTTGTTGAGGAACGACAAGCGGAAGGCAAAGCCCACGTCGTTGAAGATCAGCGTGTTCTGCGCCCAGGTGATGACGGTGCGCGGGCTCATCACGGTGGAGATGTCGCCGTTGATGAAGCCGCGGCGGGTCATGTCCGCCACGCGGACCATGTTCTCGACCAGCTGCTTGCCCTCGGGCTTGTCATATTCGCCGGACTTGGCGAGCACGATGTTCGCCTCGGTAGCGGCGGGCAGGTAGTTCAGCGTGACCACGATGTTCCAGCGGTCCATCTGGCCCTGGTTGATCTGCTGCGTGCCATGGTAGAGCCCGGACGTGTCGCCCAGGCCCACCGTGTTGGCGGTGGCGAACAGGCGGAACCACGGGCTGGGGCGGATCACGCGGTTCTGGTCGAGCAGGGTGAGCTTGCCCTCCGTTTCCAGCACGCGCTGGATCACGAACATCACGTCCGGACGGCCCGCGTCATATTCGTCGAAGACGAGCGCGGTGGGCGTCTGGAGCGCCCAGGGCAGCAGGCCTTCGCGGAATTCGGTGACCTGCTGGCCGTCGCGCAGCACGATGGCGTCGCGGCCGATCAGGTCGATGCGGCTGATATGCGCGTCCAGGTTGATGCGGATGCACGGCCAGTTGAGGCGCGCGGCGACCTGTTCGATATGGCTGGACTTGCCGGTGCCGTGATAGCCTTGCACCATCACGCGGCGGTTGTGCGCAAAGCCGGCCAGGATCGCCAGCGTGGTGTCGGGATCGAACACATAGGCCGGATCGAGGTCGGGCACACGCTCGTCCGCCTGGGAGAAGGCGGGCACTTGCCAATCGATGTCGATGCCGAACATCTGCCGCACGTCGACCATCTTGTCGGGCGATTCCAGCAGGGTGGTCTCGCGGCTGTCGGGCTGGATGTTCGGAATGTCGGTCATGCCGACTTCCCTAGCGCCGCGGCCGCCGGGAAGTCGAGACGGTTTCGCCGTGGTTTGTGGGGCGGGCAGGAGCGGAAAGCGCCCCTGCCCTGCCCCGATCAGTTGAAGCGACCGGAAAGCGAGATGCCGATGATCCGCGGCTCGTTGAACACCGCCGCCATGTAGTTCTCGATCACGCCCTTCAGGTTCTTCTCGTTGGTGATGTTGCGGGCAAAGGCGGCGATCTCCCAGCCATCCGGCGAGGCATAGCCGACGCGCAGGCCGCCCTCGAAATTGCCGTTCGCGGCGAACTCCTTGGCGCGGTAGAGTGTGAACTGGGTGTAGCCCTGCAGCGTCCAGTCGGTGGAGAGGAACGCCTTCCCGCCATTGCCGAGCGGCAGGTCGTACCGGGCGGCGAGGTTGACGTTATATTCCGGCGCGTTCGGCAGCGGTTCGCCGTCGATCTGTGCGAACACCGTGGGCGCGCCGAACAGCGGGCGAGTGATCGTCGGGTTCTCGACCGTGCAGACCACCTGGCCGTTGAGCGCACAGACCTGAGCGTAGACGCGGTCGTCCTTGATCTCCGAATGGAGCAGCGACACGCCGGCCGACAGCGTGAAGTTGCGCACCGGGCGCAGCTCCGCCTCGAACTCGGCGCCATAGGCATCCGCCTTGTCGGCGTTGAAAAGCACGCCGTTGCCGTTGGCGTCGTTGCCGTTCAGCTGGATGTCCTTCACCCGATAGGCAAAGGCGGTGGCGTTGAAGCGCAGCGTGTCGTTGAACAGCTGGCTCTTGAAGCCGACCTCGCCCGAGGTGATCGTTTCCGAGTCCGCGGTGGTGAAGGCCGAGTTGAACACCGCCGAGCGGCCCTGGATGGTCGGGCCGCGGAAGCCGCGGGCGGCGCGGGCGTACAGGTACACGTCACGGTTCGCCTGATAGCCCAGGCTCACGTCCCAGCTCGGCGTCGTGTCCGACAGGCGGATGCGGCGTGCGGCGGTGGCGGGGAACTGATCAGCGCCGGCCGCGGTGCGCGAGGCCTGGAGCAGCGTCGTCTTCTTGGTGTCGTTGGTTTCGCGACCGCCGGCGGTGAGCGTCAGCTCCGGCGTGATCTTGAAACTGGCCTGGCCGAAGAACGCCCAGGAGGTGTTCACGTCACGCAGGCGGACATAGTTGTTCGGGTTGGCGCCCGCGACACCCGGGTTCAGGAAGAAGCCGCGCTGGTAGAATTCGGTGATGTCGCGGCTGTCGAAATAATAGGCGCCGAGCTGCCAGCTGAAGCGGCGTTCGCCGTTGCTGGCCAGACGCAGCTCCTGCGAGATCTGGTCGAGGTCGCGGATATTGCCCTGCGACTGGCCGAAGCCGTTGGCCACCCCGTTGAACGGGTAGAGCGCGCCCGCGCCGCCGTCGGTGTCACCGCGGCTGAAGCCTGCGGTGGTCTCGTAGCCGGTGATCGCCGACAGCGTCACGCCGCCGAGGTCCAGCGCCGAGCGGACCGAGCCGCCATAGGTGTCGTATTTCTGCGGGTTGTCCTGCGCCTCGTCATAGGCGACGCGGTTGCGCGGTTCGGCGCTGACGTCGCGCGAGCCGCGCTTCAGCGCGCCGCGATGGAACAGCGTGGACGTGCCCTCGTACCAGCGGGCATGCGCCAGGAAATCCATGGAGAAATTGCCTTCCGGCGCGACGCGCAGCTGCAGGCGGACGTTGCGATCGTCAAAGCCGCCCATCGCGTCCTTGCGCGGGGTGCGCGTGCCGTCCGGAGTGGCGCCGGCGAAGGTGTTGTCGACCCAGTCGTCGCGGTGCTGGACGAGCGCGGAGGCGCGGAAGGACAGGCCGTTGGCGATCGGGCCGCCGATGCCGGCATCCACCGACACGCTGTTATACTCGCCATAATTGGTGTCGGCGCGGCCCTGCCACGTTTCGGAAGGCGCGATGCTGTCGAACTTGATGATGCCGGCGGTCGTGTTGCGGCCAAACAGCGAGCCCTGCGGCCCGCGCAGCACCTCCACCTGGCGCACGTCGTACACCGGGTTGGACTTCAGCACGACATGCTCGAGCACCACGTCGTCCTGGATGATCGACACGGGCTGCGACGCCCCGAGGTAGAAATCGATGTTGCCGAGGCCGCGGATGTAGAAGCGCGGAAAGATGCGGCCGGTGGTCGTCTCGACATAGAGGCTCGGCACGCGCCCGGCCAGCGACAGCAAGGTGTCGTCGCCGCCGGCGGTGATGGTGCGCAGGTCCTCGCCGGCGAGCACGCCAACGGAGACCGGCACGCGCTGCAGGTTCTCCTCGCGGCGTTCGGCGGTGACGGTGATGTCACCGACGCCGGAAACCTCGTCCTGCGCGGTCGCGGCGGCCGGCGACACTTCCTGTGCAGCGGCGCTCACGGACCAGCCCATGGCGATAACAACGCCGCCCAGCAGGGCGCGCTTCAGCATCTTCGTCGTCAACGATATTCCCCCAAATACTCCGACCGGCGGCGCGCCTATGCTGGCCGCTGCCGCCCCCCGCGAGCGCCGCTACCGCCGGATCGTGACCGCTCTGTGACGAGCGCGGCTCCGCCTGCCGCAAAGCCGCCTTGATCGATGTCAGGCCCCGGAACGGGCCGGAACTTTCGTGTTCACCATGCGGTTTGTGGGCATTCCGAGAAGCCACGGAGCCACCAGCATGACAGACACGACGCGCGACGATGCGCCGCTGACCGCTTCCAAAAGGAGCGACGCGGCGGAGGAAGCCACGAGCGCCATTCCCGAGGCGCAGGGCTCGTCGCTGATCGGCAATGCCGTGACGATCAACCGCCCCGCCGCCGAGCTCTACGCCTTCTGGCGGGACTTCTCCAACCTCCCGCAGGTGCTGGACAATGTGGTGAGCATCACGCCCAGCGACGCGACCCGCTCGCATTGGGTGGTCAAGGCGCCGGGCGGGCGCACGGTGGAATGGGACGCGCGCGTCACGGAAGAGCGCGAAGGCGAGATGATCGCCTGGACCTCCGAGGAAGGCGCCGACGTGCCGAACTCCGGCAAGATCGAATTCCGCGATGCCGGCGCCCGCGGCACGGTGGTGACGGCGCATATCCTGTACGATCCGCCCGGCGGCGCGATCGGCAAGGTGGTCGCCAAAATGTTCCAGCGCGAGCCCAAGGTGCAGGCGCGCCGCGACCTGCGCCGGTTCAAGCAACTGATGGAAACCGGCGAGATCGCCACCGGCGCGCGGACGCAGGCCGACCTCGAATACCGAAAGGGCGAATGAGATGCGCGCACTCACCTGGCACGGCAAGCACGACGTCCGCGTGGAAACGGTGGACGATCCGGAGATCATCAACTCCCGCGACGCGATCATCAAGATCACGTCCACCGCGATCTGCGGCTCCGACCTTCACCTGTACGACGCGTATATCCCGACGCTGAAGGCGGGGGACATCCTGGGCCACGAGTTCATGGGCGAAGTGGTGGAGGTCGGCGCGAACTCCACGCTGAAGAAGGGCCAGCGCGTGGTGGTGCCGTTCACCATCTCGTGCGGCAGCTGCTACCATTGCGGCAAGCACCAATATTCGGCCTGTCCGAACGGCCTGCCGGCGGACAACCAGGACATTGCCATGGAGCTGTACGGCACCGAGATGTCGGGGCTGTTCGGCTATTCCCACATGACCGGCGGCTATGCCGGCGGCCAGGCGGAATATGTTCGCGTGCCGTTCAGCGATGTCGGCCCCATCGTGATCCCGGACGGCGTGCCGGACGACAAGGTCCTGTTCCTGTCGGACATCCTGCCCACCGGCTGGCAGGCGGCGGAATACGCGCAGATCGAGCCGGGCGACACGGTGGCGGTCTGGGGCTGTGGCCCGGTCGGCCTGTTCGCCGTGCAGTCGGCGTTCCTGATGGGTGCCGAGCGCGTGATCGCGATCGATCACTTCCCGCACCGGCTGGAGCTCGCCAAGCGGTTCGGCGCGGAGACGATCAACTTCGAGGAATCGGCGACCTACGAGGCGCTGATGGAGATGACCGGCGGGATCGGCCCGGATGCGGTGATCGACGCGGTCGGCCTGGAAGCGCACGGCCTGTTCGTCGACAACGTGATCGACCAGATCAAGGCGTCCACCTTCCTCGGCACCGATCGTCCGCACTCGATCCGCCAGGCGATCATCGCCTGCCGCAAGGGCGGCCGCGTCTCCATGCCGGCGGTCTATGGCGGGTTCGTGGACAAGTTCCCGCTGGGCGCGTTCATGGAAAAGGGCCTGACGCTCAAGACCGGCCAGACCCATGTCCAGCATTACCTGCCCGGGCTGCTCAACGCGATCCTCGAGGACAAGATCGACACCGAGTTCCTCATCTCGCACCGCATGCCGCTGGAGGACGCGGCCAAGGGCTACAAGATGTTCCACGACCAGCAGAACGAGACCACCAAGATTGTGCTGAAGCCGGGCATGGCATGAGCGGCACGGCGACAGCGTAGCTGCCGCCGAGACCGCGAATGCCGGCCGACCTCGGCAACGCCGGAGGATCGACGACGCGGCTTCGCCGCGGCGTTCCATGGATAAGGAGAGACACAATGGCGAAGTTTGCGATCATCACCGGCGCCTCCGCCGGCATTGGCCTGGAGCTGGCGAAGCTGGCCGCAGCGGACGGCTATGAACTGCTCCTCGCCGCCGACACCCCGTTCACGGGCGAGGCAGCCAATTTCCCGAACGCCCAGACGCTGGAGATCGATCTGTCGACCTTCGAGGGCGTGGACAAGCTGATGGCGGCGGCCGGCGGCCGGCAGGTGGACCTGCTCTGCGCGAATGCCGGCCACGGCCTTGGCCGCGCCTTTCTCGACCAGGACCCGAAGGAATGGCGCCACGTGATCGACACCAACGTGGTGGGCACCACCTACCTCCTCCAGCAGGTGCTGGCGAAGATGGTGGCGCGCAACGAAGGGCGCGTGCTGGTGACGGGCTCGGTCGCGGGGTACATGCCCGGCTCGTTCCAAGCCGTGTACAATGCCACCAAGGCCTTTGTGGACAATTTCACCGCGGCGCTGCGCAACGAGCTGAAGGACACGAACGTCACCGTCACCACACTGATGCCGGGGCCGGTGGATACCGAGTTCTTCGAGCGCGGCGACATGATGGACACGCAGGTCGGCACCGATCCGAACAAGAGCGATCCGAAGGATGTGGCCAAGGACGGCTGGGACGCGGTGATGAGCGGCAAGAGCTCGATTTTTTCCGGCTGGAAGACGAAGCTGCAGGGCACCATCGCCAATGTCACGCCGGAAGCGGCGCTGGCCGAAATGCATCGCGGCATGGCCGAGCCGGGCACGGCCGAGAAGAACAAGTAAGGAGCGACCGAACATGGCGATCTTCAACAAGGACATGGTCGATCTCGCGACCAAGAACACCTTCTGGCAGAAGGAGGTGTATCGCGACAACAAGGTGCAGATCGTGCTGATGAGCATTCCTGCCGGCGAAGAGATCGGCATGGAAACGCACCCGGCCGACCAGACGACCTTTATCGTCTCGGGTGAGGCGCAGGTGGTGATCGACGGCGAGAACACCAGGGCGGGGGCGAACCACATGATCGTGGTGCCCAAGGGCGCGCAGCACAATATCACCAACAAGGGCTCGGGCGAGCTGAAGCTGTTTTCCGTCTACGCCCCCCCGGCCGAGCCGGAAGGCGCCGCGTTCAAGACGAAGGCGGAAGCGGAGGAGGCCGAGAAGGGCCTGCTCGAGAAGGTGGCCGAAAAGGTGAAGGGCGCGGTCGCGCACTGACGCGCCCGCGGCGAGCCATTGCGGGACTTTCGGGAGGCCCGGTCGCCATCAGCGGCCGGGCCTCTCCCTTGTCCAGGACGCGCCCGCGCGGCGGCGCTGCTTGCAACGCGGGCGCACCTCGCGCATGACTCCGCCCGGCATACCGGAAACACGAAAAGCGAGGCGAGGCATGGACAGCCGGCAGTTCTTCATCGACGGCGCGTGGTGCGACAGCGAGGGCGGCACACCCTATCAGGTGATCGATCCTTCCACGGAACAGCCGGTGACCACGATCACGCTGGGCACCCGTGCGGACGTGGACAAGGCGGTCGCGGCGGCGCGTCGCGCGTTCCGTACCTTTGGCAGGACCAGCGTGGAGGAGCGTGCCGCGCTGCTCGGCCGGGTGATCGAGGGCTACAAGGCGCGCATGCCCGATCTCGCCGCCGCGACCAGCCGCGAAATGGGCGCGCCGATCGGCTTCGCCAACGCCGCGCAGGCGCCGGCGGGGCTGGGCTATTTCCTGGGCACGCTGAAGGCGCTGGGCGAGTTCGCGTTCGAGGAGCGGGTCGGCAAGGCGCGCGTGGTGCACGAGCCGATCGGCGTGGTGGCGATGATCACGCCGTGGAACTGGCCGCTCAACCAGATCTGCGCAAAAGTCGCCCCCGCCCTGGCCGCCGGCGACACCATGGTGCTGAAGCCGAGCGAGGAAGCGCCGAGCTGCGCGATGATCCTGGCGGAGATCCTCCACGATGCGGGCGTGCCGGCCGGCGTGTTCAACCTCGTCAACGGCGACGGGCCAACGGTGGGCGCCGCCCTCGCCTCGCACCCGGACGTGGACATGGTGAGCTTCACCGGATCGACCCGCGCCGGCGTGGCCGTGGCGCAGGCCGCGGCGGCGACGGTGAAGCGCGTGCACCAGGAACTCGGCGGCAAGGCGCCGAACCTGGTGCTGGAGGGCGCGGACCTCGCGGCGGTGCTGCCGCCGACGCTGCACGGCGTGCTCGCCAATTCGGGGCAGAGCTGCATCGCGCCCACGCGCCTGCTCGTGCACGAAGGACAGATCGCAGAGGCTGTCGCAGCGGCGCGGGGGATCATGGAGGCGACCCGGGTCGGCGATCCGGCCGAACAGGGCGCGCATATCGGCCCGGTCGTCAACAAGGCGCAGTTCGACAAGATCCAGGGGCTGATCCAGTCGGCGATCGACGAGGGCGCGACCCTGGTCACCGGCGGCGTCGGCCGTCCGGACGGGCGCAATGCCGGCTTCTACGTGAAGCCGACGCTGTTCGCGGACGTGACGCCGGACATGCGCATCTGGCGAGAGGAGACGTTCGGTCCGGTGGCGACGGTGACCACCTATCGCGACCGCGACCACGCGATCGAGCTGGCCAACGACACCGAGTACGGTCTGTCCGCCACCGTCTCCGGCGATCCGGCCGCCGCCGCCGAGATCGCGCCGGAACTGCGCGCAGGCATGGTCACGATCAACGGCTGGTCCGGCGGGAACGGCACCCCGTTCGGCGGCTACAAGCAGTCCGGCAACGGGCGCGAAGGCGGCAAATACGGCCTTGCCGACTTCATGGAAGTGAAGGCGATCATCGGCGGTCCCGCCTGAGCCGCTCCTGGGCCGGGCGCGGCGCTTCGCCCGCTCGCCCGATCAATAATCCTTGGACACGCGCACGTTGGCGCTCTGCCGGCCCAGCGTGGAAATGCTGGACAGGACCGACAGCCAGCGCGTCACCTGGAACTCGAGCTGGGTCGCCGAATAGCCCTGCCCGTCGGTGATGATCTCGGCGAACAGCCGGCGCGTGATATACTTGCCGGCCGCCACCGAGGTCTGCTGCCCGGTCTGCGGATCGGCGGGCAGGATGCGCAGCCGGTCGAGCCCGGCGGCGCGGCGCACCGCGTTGATCGGGTTGATCCCGTTGCCGCCATCCTGGAGCGCGGCGACAGCCGCCGCCAGCTGCAAGGCCTCCGGCGCGGACAGGTTGGTGATGGAGGTGCCGAACAGCAGCCGGGAGAGCAGCTCGTCCTGGGGCAGCGCGGGCACGCTGGTGAAGGCGATTTCCGGCCTCTGCGCCTGGCCGGTCACGCGGATCGTGGCGTTGAGGCCGGTGGAGTCCGCGTTGGCGGTGATGTCGAGCGACGGATTGGCCGGCACCTCGCCGCCGAAGCGGATCAGCCCGCGATCGATCTCGAACTCGCGGCCGGCGAACTCATAATCACCGCGGATCAGGTCGGCACGGCCGGTGATCGCCGGGTTGGAGGGCACTCCGCCGATCTTCAGGTCCGCCGACCATTCGCTGGTCAGGCCCAGACCGGAGACGGAGAGAGCGCCGGGAGCGCGGGCGCGGACGTCCAGCTTCCACGGGCGGCGCACCGCCGGCTCGTCGTCATCGTCGCCGCCGGGCACGTTGATCTCGCGGATGTTGAGCTGCGGCACGGCGCCGGCAGCGGTCGCCTGGCCGAGGCGGTAGCGGCTGCGCACCAGCCGCACGTCGCCCGAGATGAGGCCGCCCGAGCCGTCGGACTTGAAGGACAGCGGGCCGGTGACGGCGGCGGCGATGTCGTCGCGGTTGATGAGCAGCGCATCGTTCGCCTGCACGTTCACGTCGATGCCGAACCCGTTTGCGGCGGCAAGATCGAAGGCGCCGGTGCCGGTCACCCTGCCTCCCTTGCCCGCAGCGGCGTCGAAACGGTCGAGAACGAGGCGCGAGCCGTTGAAGCGGCCGTTCGCCTGGATGTTGGTGAGGACGGTGCCGGTGGTCGCGCTTTCGATGGTGGCGCCGCGCGCCTGCACCACGCCGCGGATTTCCGGTCGCGCCAGCCGGCCGCGCACGTCCGCGCCGATCGCCACGGGGCCGGACAGGTCGAACAGCTCGATGCCGGTCAGTCGCCACAGCGTGTCGGCCGGCCCGCTGTAGCGCAGCTGCGCGAACAGCGGCGCCTGCGCGATGGCCGCGGCAAGATCGCCGCCGGGCAGCGGCGACAGCAGCATCTGCGCGCGTCCCACCGTCTGGCCGCCCGTCGCCACGACCGCGCGCGCGGCGACCTTGCCCGGTTGCAGCGTGGCAGAAACGCCCAGGTCGATCGGCCGCGAGGAAAGGACCAGACCGGAGCGCGTGAGGCCGCGCACGGTCATGTCGATGCGGCCGGTCGGCGCGCCCCCCGCATTGGCGAACGCGATGGTGCCCGACGCGTTGCCGCCCAAGCCGAGACCGGGATAGCCGATGTCGAGGATGGAAAGCGGCATGCGCGCCAGGCTCGCGTCCACGGCGATGCCGGCCTCCGACAGATGCCCCGACACTGTCGCCTCGCCGCCGGCGAAGCTCAGCCGGGTGGCCGCGAGCCGCCAGCCGTCGCCTTCGCGGCTGAGCACGGCGGGCGACAGGAAACGCAACGGCCGCCGGTCCAGCGTGCCCTGCGCGAGCATGGAAAAGCGATCGGGCGTGACCTCCGTCACGGTCTGGATGTCCAAAGCGCGGCCGCGGGTGCCGGCAATGGAGGCGCGCACGGTGCCGGTCCCGCCGCGCAGCGAAACGTTCGCGGCAAAGCGTCCGATGGCAAGCGCGCCGCGACGCAGCCCCGCACCGCGCAAGGTGGCCTCCACCGACGTGCCCGACGGATCGAGCAGGCTCACGAGATCGATGCGCCCGCGACGCAGCGTGCCGAGATCGGCGAGCCGGGCGCCGGCGAGATCGAGATGCGCCTCGATCCGCTGGACGGCATCGGCGGGGCGCAGCAGCAGTTCGCCCGAGATGCCGCCGCCGGCAACCGCCAGACGGCCCTGAAAGCCGCCGGGAACGATGTCCAGCGCACCCGCTGCCCGCGTGCCGGTGACGTCGAGCCGGGCCACCTGGATCCGGGCGGTGCCTCCCTTGGGCAGCAGGATCGCCCCCTCGCCGGCGAACGGCCCCAAACGCGAGTCCCCGCGCGCCGCGAAGGTGAAGCCCGAGGCGCTGGGATCGAGGTGCGCCACCACGTTGCGCAGCCCCAGCGCGGCATTCGGTCGCGCAAAGACGAGATCGAGCGTCGGCCGCTCGATCCGGCCGTCCAGCTTGAGCGTCAGCGGACCATAGTTCGCCTGCCGGCCGGCGCCCTCGAAATGAAAGGAACCGTCCCGCCGGCGGAAGCCGTTGCCGGCAAGCGCGAGGCTGGGCGCGGAAAGCCGCAGGTTGCTGAAATGCAGCACGCCATCCGGTGTCCGTTCCAGCGCGGTGACGATGCGCGGCAGGCCGCCGGCCAGCGATCGGAAGAACGCATTGTCGAGGCGCAGGACGCGCGCCTCGCCGGTGCCGACGATCCGCGTGCCATGGCCGTTCGCCCCCGGCACCACGCGCAGGCGGGACGTGACGTCCACCACGCCAAGCCCCGGGATCAGGTACCGCCCCAGCGCGCCGTTCAGACCGACCTCGTAGCGTCCGGTGCGCAGGTCGAGCAGCAGGTTGATCCGGCCGGAAAGCTTGTCGGAGCGCAGCAGGAGGTTCGTGGCCGCAATCTCGCGCGCCGTGACGTCCAGCGTGCCGGCGACGGAAAGGTTGCGCAGGATGCCGCCCGCCACGTCGCCCACCCCGGTCACCCGCGCCGCGGTGAAGCGCACGGGCACGGCCACCGGCGCGCGCCCGAGCCGGCCCGACCCTGCCGCGCGGGCCTGCTCGAAACCGGTGCGATCGAAGGCGAAGCGGTCGGCGGTCAGGCGATAGTCGAACCGGGCGGTGGAAAAGGCGCCGTCGAGGATCAGGCGCAGCCCGATCGCATTGCCGCTCATGTTGGGGAACAGCGCGGAGGGGCGCAGCAGGCGCGCGGACACGCGCAGGCGGCGATAGGCGCTGGCGGCGAGATCGAGCGCGCCGGTCCCCTCCACGGCCAGCGCCGGCGCGCGCAGCGACAGCGTGCCGGCCAGCTGCCGGTCGGCCAGCGTCGCGCCGCCATTGACGAGGATGCGCCCCGCCGTGAGCCGCTGGAGCTTGCCGCGCAGCAGGCTCGACGGCGCGAGGGTTCCGTTCAGCGTGTACGCGCCGGCCCGATTGCCGAGACGGAGATCGGCGATCCGCAGGTTTCCGGCACTGGCCACCGCCGTGCCGGACCAGGCGCGCCAGCTGCCGCGGCCGTCCACGTCCACCGCGAGCGGCCGGGCGATGCCGGCGAGATGCGCCAGCACCCCGGACGGGCCACCGCGCACATGGGCGGCGAGATCGAAGCGGTTGCGATCGGGTTCGGCGTCCAGCTTCACCCGCACGGTGTCGGTACCGGCGACCTCCGCCGCGAGGTCGACCAGCGCGCGGCCGGAGCGAACATCGGCGCGACCCAGCAACCGGGCGACCCGCGTCGTTCCGGCAAGCGCCGGGCCGAGCGTCAGGCGGTCCGCCGCGAGGCGACCGATGCGGATGTCGAAGCCCGGCAGGATGGGGCCATGCCGGCCGGTCGGTCGCGTACGCGGCAGGCGGGCAAGGGTGGCGCGCGGGATCGTCAGCTCGGTGATGTCCAGCCGATGGTGGAACCAGCGCAGCGGCGACCAGACGAGATGGGCGCGCGGCGCGGCGAAGAACGCGCCCGCCGGATCGGCGATCCGCACGCCGACCAGCGTCGCGTCCGAGTAGATCGAGCCATCGATCCGCGCGACGGAGTAGCGCAGGCCGTTGGCGGGTCGCAGTCCGGCGATCCGGTTCGCGAGAAAGCGGTGGCCGATCCCGGTGTCGAGCAGCCAGGCGGCCCCTCCCAGCGCGAGCAGGAGCGCGAGAAGCGCCATTGCCAGCCGACGCGGCCAGCGCCGTGGCGCAGGCGCAACGATGGCTTCCTCCGTCAAAACGCCTGCCCCAGCGAGACATAGACGGCGACCGGCGGGTCGCCGGGTTGCGCGTTCAGCGGCGTGCCGACATCAATGCGGATCGGCCCGAAGTTCGAATAATATCGCACGCCAAGCCCGGCGCCGTACCGGAAGCCGCTGAACCTGGGCAGCGGCGATGTGTAGATGTTGCCGCCGTCGAAGAACGGCACCACGCCGAAATTGCCGAACGCATGCACACGGGCTTCCAGGCTGAACTCGGTCAGCGATCGGCCGCCGATCGGATCGTTGTTGGGATCGCGCGGACCGATATCCTGATAGCCATAGCCGCGAACCGAGGCGCCGCCCCCGGCATAGAAGCGCCGCGACGGGGCCACCGCGTCGCGCGGTGCGCCGAAGATCGTGCCGAGCCTGAGCCGCCCGGCCAGCACCACGCCGTCGCGCACCTGATGATAGGCCGATCCGTCGATCTGCGTGCGGGTATAGCCGAACGCCCGGCCCACCAGCGACAGTTCGGGCGAAAGCCGCCCCGACAGGCGAAAGCCCGTCGACGGATTGAGCAGGTCGTCGGAACCGTCATAGGCGAGGCTCGTCGGCGCGGCGGCGATGAAATAGGTGCGCCGGCGCGGCTCGCCGGTCGCGACGATCACGTCCTGCTCGTCGGAAGCGGCAAGCTCCGCGCCGACGGACCAGGTCCAGGTTTTCTGGAAGAAGATGTTCGTCTGCCGCTCAAGCGTCCCGGACAGCGACAGCGTGCGCGCGTCATAGGCGTCGCGGTCGGTATGCGCCGCCGAGGCCTGCACGGTCAGCACCCGGTCCCGGGCGTGGAAATTGTTGCGACGGAGCGTCAGCGCGCCGAGCTGCTCGCGCGTGCCCACAACGGTGCGCACGGTGAACGCGCCTTCGGGTGGGAACAGGTTGCGGTGCGTCCAGCTGAGTTCCGCGCGCGCGCCCTCGCCCGTGCCGTAGCCGAGTTCGCCGGCAACCGTGCGCGGGGGCGCGGGCGTGAGCGCCACGGCGATGTCCACCGTGCCGGGCGCGGAGCCCTCCACCGGCTTCACGTCCGCGGTGGAGACGAGACCCGTCTGGATCAGCGTGCGGCGCAGATCGACCAGGCCCGCCTCGTCGAACGACTGACCGGGGCGGAAGCGGGCGATATCCTGGACGTGATCGGCATCGAACACCCGGTTGCCGGGCGCGGTGACGATCCGGCCGAACCGCCGCGCGCCGTTCGGCTGCACGTTGAGCGCGAGCGTCGCGGTGCGCGCGGCGCGATCGACCACGATCTCGGGGTTGCCCACCCGGGCAAAGGGAAAGCCTTCGCGACCGATCGCGGTGTCGAGGTTCGCCTCGCCCGCGGCCACCGCATCGGAGTTGACGGGATCGTTCGCTTTCACGCCGAACGCGCGGGCGAGCGTCTCCGCCTTGTCCCCGGCGGCGGCAAGGCCGTTCACCGTCACGGCGCCGAAGCGGTAGAGCTGCCCCGCCTCTGCCGTCAGGGTGACGAACGGCCGGCCGCCGCGCAGTTCCACGCGCGAGCCGACCCGCGCGTCGTAATACCCCTCCGCCCGCAACAGGCCGGTGAGCAGCTCGGCATCCTCCCGCGCGCGGCGGTCGAGCTGCGCGGCGTTGGAGGGCTGGCCATCATGGGTATCGAGCGAGGACAATTGCGCGAAGCGTTGACGCAGCAGGGCCGAGCCGACCCCGTCCATGCCCTCCAGCGCCCAGCCGTAGCGCGCCTCCCCGACCAGCTCGGCCGTTGCCGCAGGCGCCGGCTCGGCGGGCGCCTTGTCGAGATCGGGCCAGTCCACGCCGAGATCGGGCAGCGGCGCAAGCGGGGAGTTCGGATCGAGCGCGGCATCCTGCGCCGGCGACGACGCAGGCACGGCCACCTGCGCCTGGGCGGCACCGGCCGCAAAGAAGAGACCCGCGGCGGCGCCCACCATTGCACCACGCCGCCCGACCGGAACCGACATGGCCAAGGCTGTAGCCGACCGTTCCGCGAACGAACAGGCCGGCGCGCGCGATTTTCAGCCGATTTCGGCGCTTGCGGCGCTCCGCCTGGCCCTCAGTGGACCGTGCCCACCGCTGCATCGGTTTCGAGCAGCACGATCAGCCGCTCGATCTGCCGCCAGTGGCAAAAGCGGATGGCGTTGCCGAGATCGCGGCTGCGATCCGCGCGCGCCGCCGCCTCGAACCCGGCATCCTCCCCGAACTGCGCGATAAGGGTGGAGGCATCGTCCAGCGCGGCACGGCTGGCGACGAAAAGCTGCGACATGGCGTTTTTTCCGATCTTGTTCGCGCCGCAGGGTTCAAGCCACGTGCCAGCTCTAAAGTTTTCTCGGCAACGGCCGTTTTTACTGGTTAACCGCCTCCCCGCGCTCGCCCGCGCGCTGTGCCGGCCGTGTCGCGGCGGGACACTGGCGTCCCGGCACGGGACGTGGCAGGGCATCGCCATGCAACCTCCTTCCCGCTCCCCCGCCGCCGGCGGCTTCCTGATCGCGGTCGGCGCGCTGGTCGGCCCGGTGGTGGGCCTGTTCCTGGGCCAGCCGACGATCGGCTTCCTCGCCGGCCTGAGCATCGGAACGGCGGCCGCGATCGCCATCTGGTGGCAGGGCAGCAAGGGCGATCGCTCCCGCGGCTGACGCCGGGCGGCGTTTGCGAAAAACGCCGCCGCGGTGCTAACGCGCCGCACCATGGCCGACCCCGCCCCTTCCCCTCCGCGCGCACCGCGCCCCCGCAAGCTCGACAGCCTCGGCATGGTCTGGTCCACGGCGGCGCACTATCCCCGGCAGATCGCCTTTGCCGGCTTTGCCCTGGTGGTCACCTCGGCGGCGACCATCGCCATTCCCTACGGCTTCAAGCGGGTGATCGACCGCGGCTTCGGCCCCGGTGCGAGCGGGTCGGTCGCGTCCAGCTTCCACTATCTGCTGATGATCGTCGCCGTGCTCGCGCTGGCGACCGCGGTGCGGTTCTTCTACGTGTCGTGGCTGGGCGAGCGGGTGGTGGCGGATATCCGCACGCGCGTGCACACGCACCTGCTCCGGCTCAGCCCGCGCTTCTTCGAGGAGAACCGGCCGTCCGAGATCGCCTCACGGCTGACATCGGACACCGCGCTGATCGAGCAGGTGGTCGGCAACACCGTCTCCATTGCCCTGCGCAACGCCTTCACCGGCGTGGGCGGGCTCGTCTACCTGTTCGCCATCTCGCCAAAGCTGGCGGGCATGCTGCTGCTGGGCATCCCGGCGATCATCCTGCCCATGGTGCTGCTGGGCCGGCGGGTGCGCAGCTATTCCCGCGCCTCTCAGGACCGGGTGGCGGATGTGGGCTCGCTTGCCACGGAGACGCTGGGCGCGATGAAGATCGTGCAGGCGTTCGGGCAGGAAGCGCGCGAGGCGAGCCGTTTCCGCGGCGCGGTGGACGCGACCTTCGCCGCGGCGCGCCGGCGCATCGCCCTGCGCGCGGTGATGACGGCGATCGTCATCTTCCTGGTGTTCGGCTCGATTACCCTGGTGCTGTGGGAGGGCGCGGAGGATGTCGCGGCAGGGCGGATCAGCGGCGGCGCCATCGCCGCCTTCGTGCTGACCGGCGGCATCGTCGCGGGCGCGTTCGGCGCGCTGACCGAAGTTTACGGCGACCTGCTCCGGGGGGCGGGGGCGGCCGGGCGACTGTCCGAACTGCTGGCGCAGGAACCGGAGATCCGCGCGCCGGCACAGCCCGTGGCTCTTCCCGAGCCGGCGCAGGGCAGGATCGCGTTCGACCGGGTCGAGTTCCGCTATCCCACGCGGCAGGACATGCCGGCGCTGCACGATTTCTCGCTGGAAATCGCCCCGGGCGAGACGGTGGCGGTGGTGGGGCCGTCCGGAGCGGGCAAGACCACCTTGTTCCAGCTCCTCCAGCGCTTCTACGACCCGGTGGCCGGGCGCGTGCTGCTGGACGGCGTGGACCTGCGCGACGCCGATCCGGCCGCCATCCGCGCGCGCGTGGCGATGGTGCCGCAGGAAACGGTGATCTTCGGCGCGTCGGCACGGGACAATCTGCGCTATGGCCGCTGGGAGGCCGGCGACGACGAGCTGTGGGCCGCGGCGGAGGCGGCCAATGCCGCCGAGTTCCTCCGCCGCCTGCCCGAGGGCCTCGACACGCACCTGGGCGAAGGCGGCGCGCGGCTGTCGGGCGGGCAGCGCCAGCGGATCGCCATTGCCCGCGCCCTGCTGCGCGATGCGCCCGTGCTGCTGCTGGACGAGGCGACCAGCGCACTCGACGCCGAAAGCGAGCGGCTGGTGCAGGATGCGCTGGAACGGCTGATGGCTGATCGCACCACCCTGGTGATCGCGCACCGGCTGGCAACGGTGCGCGCGGCCAGGCGGATCGTGGTCATGCGCGAGGGGCGCATCGTCGAAACCGGCAGCCATGCCGACCTGATCGCGCAGAACGGCCTCTACGCGCGGCTCGCCAGCCTGCAGTTCAGCGAGATGGCTTGACCCTCCCCGCGCCCCGGCACACATCCGGGGCGAAACGAGGGAGAGAGACATGGGGCGCGAGTTCGACGTGATCGTGTTCGGCGCGACCGGCTATACCGGGCGCCTGGTGGCGGAATATCTGGCGCAGATCGGCGCGCCGCGCTGGGCCATGGCGGGGCGCTCCGCGGCCAAGCTGGAACAGGTCCGCGCGGAGATCGGCGCACCGGCCGACACGCCGTTGATCGTTGCCGACTCGCAAAGCCCGTCCGACCTGCGCACCCTGTGCGGGCGGACCGAAGTGGTGCTGAGCACGGTTGGCCCCTACCAGCTATATGGAACCGAGCTGATCGCCGCCTGCGCCGAGACGGGCACCGGCTATGTCGACCTGTGCGGCGAGCCGGGCTGGATGCGGCAGATGATCGACGCGCACGAGGCGCGCGCCAGGGAGACCGGCGCGCGCATCGTCTTCTCGTGCGGCTTCGACTCCATTCCGTTCGATCTGGGCGTCTGGACGTTGCAGGAGGCGGCGCGTGCGAGGTTCGGGCGTCCGGCGCCGCGGGTGAAGGGGCGCGTGCGGCGGATGAAAGGCACCTTCTCCGGGGGCACCGCGGCCAGCCTCAAGGCAACCCTGGCCGCGGCCGCGCGCCAGCCGGCGCTGGTGCCGGTGCTGGCCTCGCCCTTCGGCCTGACGCCCGGCTTTGCCGGACCGCACCAGCCCACGGGCATGGTGCCGGAATATGATCCGGACATCGGCGCCTGGGTGGCGCCGTTCGTGATGGCGACCATCAACACCAAGAACGTCCACCGCACCAACTTCCTCGCCGGCCAGCCCTACGGGCCGGACTTCGTCTATGACGAGATGCAGGTCACCGGCCTGGGCGACATGGGCAAGGCGGCGGCCGAGATGCTCGCCAAGTTCAATCCCTTTTCGGGCGACAGCGGCCCCAAGCCGGGCGAGGGCCCGACGAGGGAGGAACGCGAGAGCGGCCATTACGACATCCTGTTCCTGGGCCTGATGCCCGATGGCGGGCGCGTGGAATGCGTCGTCACCGGGGACCGCGATCCCGGTTATGGCTCCACCAGCAAGATGATCGCACAGGCCGCCTTGTGTCTGGCGCAGGATGTCCCCTCGGAGGGCAAGGGCGGCATCTGGACGCCCGGCGCGCTGATGGCCAAGCCCCTGCGGACACGTCTGGAGGGGCAGGCAGGGCTGAGTTTCCGCTGCGGGTGATGTCACGCGCAGCAATCGAACGCCCAAGTGTTCGATCGTTGCGTTGTCGTTCTGTCCGTCCCCGTTCAGGCTCATGCCATCGCAGAAGGGGATGACGGGGCGACCTTCCTTTCCCAATTGGTGTGCACGGCCACCGGGACAAAGGAGAGCTTCCCGATGAAGATCGTTCACACCGCAAGTGCTATCGCAGCAATCGCCTTGATTGGCAGCACTTCCGCACTGGCGCAGACCACGCCGACGCAGACGACGCCGCCGACCGATACTTCGACGGCATCGCCGACAACTTCGACCACGCCGCCGGTGGACTCGTCCACCACCACGACAACTGGCACCGCGCCGACCGACACCACGGCCGGGACTGCCACGACGTCGGGCGACACGACTGCCACGACTGGCGACAGCTCCACCGACCAGACGGCGAATACGGGCAAGAAGAAGAAGCGCTGATCCCCTTTCCAGTGCTTCCTTCCCGGGGCGGGGCCGCAAGGCTCCGCCCTTTCTCGCGCGCTCAGGGCTGGACCAGCAACAGCGCGCGACCGGCAAGCGCGGCGAATGCCGCCCCGTCGATCGCCGCGTCCGGTCTGGTCCAGGCGGTGGAGATGACCCACCATCCACCGTTCCTGTCCCGCGCCAGATAGTTGAGCGCGATCACGCCGGGTTCCGAACCCCCCTTGTAGCCGAGATAGGCGAAGCGGACGGCGACCGCCGGCGCGGCGCCAGCGCTGACCGACAGGATCTGGAGCACGACCGGGTCCGGCAGGCGCCGCAGCCGATCGAGCTGCCGCGCCACCGCCTGAGGACTGGCAAACCATTCCACCTCGCCATTCGCCACCGGGCTGCCCGTCATGGCGGCGACATCCAGCGTGGCGGCGGCAAACCGTGCGGCGTTCCGGCGCAGCAACGTGGTGCGCCGGGCCGGATCGGCGGCCTTCCATGCGGCGGTCAGGCCGGCCTCGGCCTTGATCGCGAACGCCTCCCGCGTGGTCAGCACGGGCACCGAAAGGCCGCCGGCGCGCGCATGGGCATCGATGGCGTCGCGGCCGACAAGGCCTATCAGCGTGTCGGTCGCCGTGTTGTCGCTGATCGAGATCATCAGCGTCGCCAGCGTCTGCACGGTGACGGGTGCGCCTTTCGGCCAGTTCTGGAGCATGCCGCTCGGCAGCGAGGGGGTGCCGAGCGGAACCACGTCGCTCCACTTGTGCCGCCCGGCGGCGATCTGCTCAGCCAGCGCGCCAAGCACCCAGAGCTTGAAGCCGGAGCCCAGCGGCATTGCTTGGCCGCCATGCAGCTCCGCGACCGGCGTTGGGGGCGCCGTCGCCCAGCCGATAGACGCCCAACGCCGTGCGGCCGGGCAGCGCGGCGAGATCCGCCGAGAGCTTCCGCCAATCGTCGCCGGCGAGCTGCGTGCCGGTGATGCGCAGCCCGGTGACGACATGCGGAGGCGCGGCATCCACCGTCAGCGCGATCGTCGCGGTGCCGCGCTCGTACCGCACCACCACGGTGGCCGACCACGCGCCGACCGGCTGCACCGATGCGATCGCCAGCGGCTGCCCGAGTGTCGCGCCCAATTGCGCCGTCACTGCCGCGAACTGCGGCCGGGGCACCGCCTGCCGAAAGGCGGCGGAGAAATAGGCGGCATAGTCGCCCTCCCCTCGCAGGGTCGCGAGCAACCCTGCGATCCGCTGGGCCACAGCGGGGCTGGCAGCAGCCGCGGCCTGCTGTTGCGCGGGCGCGGGCGCCGCCCCGGCAGTCGCGGCGACGAGGCAGAGGAGCGCGCGCATCAGCTCGCCACCGCGATCCCGATCGCTGCGGCGGCGATGGCCATGGCTCCGGCGAAGATCAGGCCCGTCCGCTTGCGGCGTTCCCGCTGCCATGCCTCCAGCTTGTCGGGGACGATGTAATGGCCGCCGTTGCTGGCCGGGCGCAGGATGCCCTTGTCCTTGAACTCGTCCACCAGTTTGCGCTCGAAGCGGCGCTGCGGATCGAACGTCACCGCCTTGGCCGGGCTGGTCGCCTCGGCCGAGACGAAGTGCGCAATCACCCTGTGCCTCGCTCGCGCCTTCGCGATGGCCACCGCGTTTGCTGCTCCACCCATGGTTCCGCCTCCTGTTGCGGGGCGAAGCATGCCACGGCCTCAGCCGCGATAGAAGAGCATCAGCACCGCCGCAGCGGCAAGGCAGATCGCCACCGCGACAGCGGCGTGGAGCCGGCGCCGTCGCTCCGACCAGCGATGCCAGGCGGCCAGATCCATCCAGTAGCGCCCTTCCCCCGCCGGCCGCAGGACGCCCGCGCCCAGCAACTGCTCGAAACGGCGACGGGCAAGCGCGCCAGCTGGCGAAAACGCGACCGCGTCGCCGGGCGCCAGCGCATGGCGCTCGGCAAACCAGGCGGGGGTGGCGCCATGCACGCGCAGCAGGTTGACCGGCGCGTTCACTTCCTCCCCTGATGCCGGATGTTGCCGGGCCGGCCGCGGCGCTTGAGCACGCGCACCGGCTTTCCCTTGTGCGTGCGCGGGGGAGGCGCATTGCGCCCTTCCGGCATTTCGAAGCGCAGCGCGCCGGAAACGGGGTTGGCTTCGGCGAGCCGCAATTGCAGGCGCTGGCCCGAGGCGTATTCGGCGCCGGTGTCCTCGCCGACCAGCTTCTGCGCGGCCTCGTCGTAGCGGAAATATTCGCCCCCGATGTCGCGCACCGGCATCAGGCCATCGCCGCCGATCCCCTCCACCGTGGCGAAGAAGCCGAAATTCTGCACGCCGGTGATGCGCACCTCCACCATCTCGCCGACCTTCTCGGAAAGGTAGGCGGCGACATAGCGGTCGATCGTGTCGCGCTCGGCCTCCATCGCCCGGCGCTCCAGCATGGAGATGGACTCGCCGATGCGGGTCATTCCCTCCGCCTCGCCTTCGGTCAGCCCGCCCGGTCCGAGATGATAGGCGGCGACCAGCGAGCGGTGGACGATCAGGTCGGCGTAGCGCCGGATCGGCGAGGTGAAATGCGCATAGCTGCCGAGCGACAGGCCGAAATGGCCGTGGTTCTCCGGCCCGTAATAGGCCTGGGTCTGCGTCCGCAGCACCTGCTCCATCACCTGCGGCCGGTGGTCGGCATCGCCGATCCGGTCGAGCACGCGGTTGAACGTCGCGGGCTTGACCACCTGGCCAAGCGCGAACTCCACCCCGAAGGTCGCCAGATAGTCCTTCAGCGCGACCAGCTTCTCGCGGCTGGGCGGCTCGTGGTCGCGGTACATGACCGGGGCCTTCTTCGCCTCCAGCGCCTTGGCCGCGGCGACGTTGGCGGCGATCATATAGTCCTCGATCAGCCGCATCGAGTCGAGCCGCTCGCGCGGCGCGACCGACAGGATGCGGCCCTTCTCGTCCAGCACCACGCGGCGCTCGGGCAGGTCGAGATCGAGCGGCTCGCGCTTCTCCCGCGCCTTGAAGAGCGCGCCCCAGCAATCCCAGAGGTGAACCAGTGCTTCCGCCAGCGTTCCCCCGCGCAGGCGGGGGTCCAGAGCGTCAGGCGTTGCCTCGTGTAGCTCTGGGCTCCCGCTTTCGCGGGAGGATTGAAGGTTATACGCCGCCTGCGCATCCTCGTAGGCGATGTTGGCGGCGAGCTTCACCACGGCGCGGGTGAAGCGCCAGCTCTTCAGCGTGCCGGACGGCGTGACCTGCAGGTGACAGGCGAGCGCCGCCCGGTCCACGCCCTCCTTCAGCGAGCACATGTCGGCCGACAGCTCCTCCGGCAGCATCGGCACGACGCGGTCGGGGAAGTAGACGCTGTTGCCGCGCTTGCGGGCCTCGCGATCGAGCGCGGAGCCGGGGCGGACGTAGAAGGACACGTCGGCAATGGCGACGATCGCCTTCCACCCGCCGGCATTGGCGGGGTCGTCGTCGGGCGCGGCCCAGACCGCATCGTCATGGTCGCGCGCATCGGCCGGGTCGATGGCGACGATGGGCAGGTGGCGCAGGTCCTCGCGCCCCTCGCCCAGCGGCTGCGCGGACACCTTCCTCGCCTCGTCCAGCACCTCGCCGGAGAACACGTCCGGGATGCCGAGCTTGTGGATGGCGATCAGCGAGAAGCTGCGCGGCGCGAACGGGTCGCCCAGCACCTGCACCACGCGGGCGGTGATGCGCGGCGGGCGGCCGGCCTTTTCCGCCATCACCAGATCGCCGACCTGCGCGCCGCCGGCATCGGACACCGGAAACTCGCGCCGCTCCTTCTTCTCCACGCCTTGCAGCCAGAGCCGGTCGCCTTCGCCGCGCAGCACCCCCAGGATCTGCTCCTCCCCGCGCCCGAGCTTCTTCATCGGGTGCGCGATCCAGCCGCGGCCCGCTTCCTCCGTCCGTGCGAGGATGCGATCGCCGACGCCGAGAGCACCGCTGCCCTTTTCGCGCACGCGCAGCTGCGGCGGGGGAGTGTCGGCATGCCAGACATCGGGCACAGCAAAGGCCTGGCCGCCGTCGTCCACATCAACCACGCGCAGCACGGTGACCTTTGGCACGCCGCCCATCTTGTGGAACGCCCGGCCCGGCGCGGAATCGATCAGGCCCTCGTCGGCCATGTCCTTGAGCAGCGCCTTCAGCGCGATCTTCTCCGCGCCGTGCAGGCCGAACGCCTTGGCGATCTCGCGCTTGCCCGCCGGGCTGGTGGAGGAAGAGATGAAGTCGAGCACCTGCTCGCGCGTGGGAAAGCCCGCCGGGCGCTTTGGTTTTGCCATCGGGGGAGAGATAGGAGGTCCGAGGCTTGCCGTCACCCGTCACGTCACCCCGGCTCTTCACCGTTCGTGCCGAGGAGCTACTGAGCCCCCTTCGAGACAGGCCTCCGCCGGCGCTCAGTCCTTCCTCAGGGCGAACGGGGAAGTCGAAGGGGCCACCTCCTGCGGATGATGCGGCACGAGGATCAGCGTGTTGCCTTCCACCCGCCAGCTTTTCAGCAGCGACAGGAAGTTCATTCCCAGGATATCCGCGTCGCCGAACGCGGGCGAGACCACGACGGCAAGATCGCTCGCCCGGATGGCGCCGAGACGCAGTTCGCCCACGTCCGACGTCTGTGCCTGAACCGCGCCGTTGGCGGTGCGCAGCACCACCGGGAACAGCTCCTCGCGCACCTGGAGCCCCGCGGCAGCGGCGGTGTTCACCGACAAGGCGGTGATGGTGGCGCCGCTATCCACCAGCATGCGGCGCGGCACGCCGTTGATGGTGGCGCGCGCCCAGAAATGGCCGTCCGGGCTCAGGCGGATGCGCACCTCGCCGCCGACCACCTTCTGATCGTCGAGCTGCAGCACGTCGGCAATGCGGCCGAGGAACGGATCGAAGCGCTGCCGCTGGCTGACGACGTTCACCAGCACCACCGCGAAGATGCCCCACAGGGCAATCGAGGTGATCGTGCGCAGCACCGGGATGCGGCGGGCCACCGCGGCGACCAGCACCAGCGCAAAGAGGCCGAGGTAGAGCGGCGCATGCGCCTGAAGATCGGAGGAAAGGAAGTCCAAGAACGTGCGATCCGAAGGGAGAGGCGGATGTGCCCCCAGCGATATGTATGCCGCCCGGGCGGCGCGCCAAGGGCGGCGGCTTGCCAGCGGGCAGGCAAAAAGCTATGGGGCGGCGGTCCGGCGAGCGGTGTCTCGCGGAGGAAGGCGCGTGGAGCGATCCGTCGCGCCCTTTTCGCATTTGATCGGCGAACCTCCGTTGCTCCGCTTCAAGGGCGCCGTGCGGGCGTGGGGCCCGGGCGGCAGTTCGGCTTGAAGACCGCTGGAACCAACCAGCCGGCCGGCAAAATATCTGAGGACTTGAACCACTTTATGGCCACCATGGCACAACCCACCCGCGACGATTTCGCGGCCCTCCTGGAGCAGACGCTCGGCGACGCAGACGGCTTCGAAGGCCGCGTCGTGAAGGGCACCGTTACCGGCATCGAGAACGATCTGGCCGTGATCGACGTGGGCCTGAAGAGCGAAGGCCGCGTGCCGCTGCGCGAGTTCGCGCCTGCGCCGGGCCAGAAGGCCGACCTGAAGGTCGGTGACGAGGTCGAGGTTTACGTCGACCGCGTCGAGAACATGCATGGCGAAGCGATGCTGTCGCGCGACCGCGCGCGCCGCGAAGCCGCCTGGGACAATCTGGAAGCCGAGTTCGCCAAGTCGGCGCGCGTCGAGGGCACGATCTTCGGCCGCGTGAAGGGCGGCTTCACCGTCGACCTGAACGGCGCCGTGGCCTTCCTGCCGGGCTCGCAGGTCGATATCCGTCCGGTGCGCGACGTCACCCCGCTGATGGACATTCCGCAGCCGTTCCAGATCCTGAAGATGGACCGCAAGCGCGGCAACATCGTGGTGTCGCGCCGCGCCATCCTGGAGGAAACCCGCGCCGAGCAGCGTTCGGGCCTCATCATGAGCCTGGCCGAGGGCCAGATCATCGACGGCGTCGTGAAGAACATCACCGATTACGGTGCGTTCGTGGACCTGGGCGGCATCGACGGCCTGCTGCACGTCACCGACCTCAGCTACAAGCGCGTGGCGCACCCGAGCGAAGTGCTCAACATCGGTGACACGGTGAAGGTGCAGATCATCCGCATCAACCGCGACACGCAGCGCATCTCGCTGGGCATGAAGCAGCTCGAGAGCGATCCGTGGGACGGCGCCGCGGCGAAGTACCCGGTCGGCGCCAAGCTGTCGGGCCGCGTGACCAACATCACCGAATACGGCGCGTTCGTCGAGCTGGAGCCGGGCATCGAGGGCCTCGTCCACGTGTCCGAGATGAGCTGGACCAAGAAGAACGTCCATCCGGGCAAGATCGTGTCGACCTCGCAGGAGGTGGACGTGGTGGTGCTCGAGGTCGATTCGGACAAGCGCCGCATCTCGCTGGGCCTCAAGCAGGCCGTGGGCAATCCGTGGGAGAGCTTCGCCGAAGCGCACCCGGTCGGCTCCGTGGTCGAGGGCGAGGTCAAGAACTCCACCGAGTTCGGCCTGTTCATCGGCCTGGACAACGACGTGGACGGCATGGTTCACATGTCCGACATCGCCTGGGGCGTGTCGGGTGAGGACGCGCTCAACCTCCACCGCAAGGGCGAGACGGTGCAGGCCGTGGTTCTGGACATCGACGCCGAGAAGGAGCGCATCTCGCTCGGCATGAAGCAGCTGGAGCGCGGCGGCCCGGTGGCCGGCGGCATCTCGGCCGCGGGCGATCGCCTGAACAAGAACGCGGTCGTCACCGTGACCGTTCTCGAAGTCCGCGACGCGGGCCTCGAAGTGCAGGTGGGCGAGGACGGCGCGACCGGCTTCATCAAGCGCACCGATCTCGGCCGCGACCGCGACGAGCAGCGTCCGGAGCGTTTCCAGGTCGGCCAGAAGTTCGACGCGATGGTGACCGGCTTCGATCGTTCCAAGAAGCCGACCTTCTCGGTCAAGGCGATGCAGGTCGCCGAGGAGAAGGCAGCGGTGGCGCAGTACGGCTCGTCCGACTCGGGCGCGTCGCTGGGCGACATCCTGGGCGAGGCGCTGAAGGCTCGCCAGAACCGCTGATCGGCGGTTTCCAGCCAGGTTGAAGCGAGGGGCGGGCCGCAAACCCGCCCCTTTCTTTTGTGTTCACTTCATTTTTTCGCCCAACCGACGCAATTGCAGCATAGACGCCTCGCAATCTGCTATCGTGCCGAACTGGCCTGATGTAGATCACGGCGCATGCCGCCGATCTGGCGGCAAATGGTTGGCAGGACGCCACCGGCGAACGACGAGGATTTGGCGCAATGATCCGTTCCGAACTGGTGCAACGATTGGCCGAGGAGAACCCGGATCTGTCGGCGCGCGACGTGGAGGCGATCGTTGCCGTGTTCTTCGACGAGATCACCCGCCGTCTGGCGGAAGGTGGCCGCGTGGAGCTGCGCGGCTTTGGCGCCTTTTCCACCCGCGCGCGCGACGCACGGACCGGGCGCAATCCGCGCACCGGCGAAACCGTGGAAGTCAACGCCAAGCGCGTGCCGTATTTCAAGCCCGGCAAGGAAATGCGCCAGCGCCTGAACGTCTGACGACAACGGACACGCCTTCGCGCTTGCGGAGGTCCTTGCTTGACGCTGCCGCCGCTCTGCGCTTCACGGCGGGCAGCTGCGGATGTGGCGAAACTGGTAGACGCACGGGACTTAAAATCCCTCGCCCCATGGGCATGCGGGTTCGAGTCCCGCCATCCGCACCATTGCCGCCGCGCCTCTGGCGCCCGGCGCTTCGGCACGCTAGCTCTCCTTCCCGATGGTCCGCGTTCTTGCCCTTGCCTGCCTGCTCCTGCTGATCGGCGGATGCGACCGGCGTCGGGATGCCGGCGCGGTGGTGGTCAGCGCGCCCGGCGCGGCGCGGCTGATCGACTTCGGTCGGGTGCCGACCGATCCCGCCGCGCGGCTGTTCACCGATGCCACCGCGCAAGGCCTGGTGCGCTTCGATGCGGCCGGCGGCATCGAACCGGGGCTGGCCGAGCGCTGGATCGTCACGGATGAGGGCACCAGTTATATCTTCCGCCTGCGGGAGGCGAACTGGTCCGATGGCTCCCCGGTCACCGCTGCCCAGATCGTCTCCATTCTGCGGCGTCGCGTGTCGGCCGGCGAACGCAATCCGCTGAAGCCGTTCCTCACCGCCATCGACGAGATCGTCGAGATGACGCCGGAGGTGATCGAGGTGCGCCTCCTCAGGCCGCGGCCCGATCTCCTGAAGCTGTTCGCGCAGCCGGAACTGGCGCTGGTGCGGCTCGCCCGGCCATCCGGCTCCGGCCCGTTTCGCGACGCACCGTCCGCCCGCTCCGCGGTCCTGCTGCGCCCGGTGCCCGATCGCAACCGCGATCCGGATGCCCAGGCGCCCGACGCGCGCGACGACGTACGCCTGGTCGGCGAGCGCACCGCCAAGGGACTGGCGCGGTTCGCGGCGGGCCGGTCCGACATGGTGACCGGCGGCACCTTTGCCGATTACCCGCTGGTCGCCGCCGCCGCCATCGCGCCGGCCAACCAGCGGCTCGATCCGGCGGTCGGCCTGTTCGGCCTGGCCATTGCCGAGCGCACCGGCTTTCTGGCCGACCCTGCCGGGCGTTCCGCGATAGCCGCCGCCTTCAACCGCCCTGCGCTGGCTGCCGCCTTCACCTCCGACTGGCAGGTGGCGGACCAGATCCTGCCGGACCAGCTCGACTCCGCCGCCCTGCCCGCCCGCGGCGACTGGGCCGCGCTGTCCACCGACGACCGGCTCGCCGCGGCCCAGACCCGCGTGGCGGCCTGGCTCACCGCGCAGGGGCCGATCACCCTGCGCATCGCGCTGCCCGACGGGCCGGGCGCGACCGTGCTGTTCGGTTCGCTCGCGCGCGACCTGCGCCAGATCGGCATTGCCAGCATCCGCGTGCCCGTGGACGCCGCCGCCGACCTGCGCCTGGTCGATGCCGTGGCGCCCTATGACAGCGCCCGCTGGTATCTCGCCACCGCCTGCCAGCCGTGCAGCCCCGAGGCCGAGGCGGCGCTCGTCGCCGCGCGCGACGCGCCCAGCCTTGCCGAGCGCGGGCGGCGGATCGCGGAGGCCGATGCCGCGCTTGCGGCGGACGGCGCGTTCATCCCGCTGGCGCGGCCCCTGCGCTGGTCGGTGGTGGCGCTGCGGCTGCGTGCCTGGCAACCGAACGCCCGGGCGTGGCACCCGTTGAATCGCCTGCGCGGCACTCCCAACTAGACGGCATGGCCAACACCACGCGCATCCCGGACGATCTGTTGAGCAAGATGGGCGGCAAGCTGCCCCTGGGCCGGGATGCCGCCGCGGTGCGGGCGCGGGTGGAGGCAATGGAGCGCGTGCTGGAAGGCCTGTTCACCGTGCCGGGCACGCAGCGCAAGTTCGGCCTCGACGTGATCCTGGACTTCATTCCGGTGGGTGGCACCACCGTTGCCGCGGCCATGGGTGCCTGGCTGGCCTGGGAGGCACGCAACCTCGGCATGTCGAAGGTGCAGATCGCGCGCATGTTCGGCAATGTCGGCGTGGACTTCGCGCTGGGCCTCATCCCCTTTGTCGGCGCCGTGCCGGACTTCTTCTTTCGGTCGAATACGCGCAACGTCCGCATCATCAAGCGCTATCTGGATAAGCATCACCCGGCGACGGCGACCATCGATCCGCGCCGCTAACGCCGCGCCATCTACGGGCTGGACACGGCCGGGCTGTGCGGGCACAAAGATCGCGCATGCGCACCGACGCCCTTCTTCTGCTGCGACTTATCCGCCCTTAGGCGGTGTTTCCTCCGTGCGCCCCGCGCCGGGCTCCGCCTAAGGGCAAGCTTCGACCAGACAGACGAACCGCTTTCCTGCGAGGCCCCATGCTGCGCGATCCTTCGACCAAGTACCGCCCCTTCCCGCCCGTCGCCCTG
The DNA here is from genome assembly GCF_003345355.1 of Sphingomonas aracearum. Lineage (GTDB taxonomy): Bacteria > Pseudomonadota > Alphaproteobacteria > Sphingomonadales > Sphingomonadaceae > Sphingomonas > Sphingomonas aracearum. Next base: position 226,654 of record NZ_QQNB01000002.1, read on the forward strand.
CCCGATCGCCAATGGCCCGGCCGCACCATCACCAAGGCGCCCCGTTGGCTTTCCACCGACCTTCGCGACGGCAACCAGGCGCTGATCGATCCGATGGACGGGGAGAAGAAGCGGCGCTTCTTCGACCTCCTCGTCAAGGTGGGCATCAAGGAGATCGAGGTCGGCTTTCCGAGCGCCGGGGCGACGGAGTTCGACTTCATCTCCGGCCTCGTCCGCTCCGGCTGCGTGCCGGACGATGTGACGGTGCAGGTGCTCACCCAGTCCCGGCGCGACCTGATCGAGACGAGCTTCGAGAGCCTGCGCGGCAGCCCACGCGCGATCGTGCACCTCTACAACGCGGTATCACCCGCATGGCGGCGCATCGTGTTCGGCATGAGCCGCGAGGAAGTGAAGGCCATCGCGGTCGAGGGCGCCAGCATCCTGCGCGACTGCGCCGCCGCGCAGCCCGGCACCGACTGGCAGTTCGAATATTCGCCCGAGACTTTCTCCACCGCCGAACTGGATTTCAGCCTGGAGGTCTGCGCCGCGGTGATGGACGTGCTGCGGCCAACCGCCGACCAGCCGCTGATCCTCAACCTGCCGGCGACGGTCGAGTGCGCGACGCCCAACGTCTATGCCGACCAGATCGAATATTTCTGCCGCAACATCCCCAACCGGGAGGCGGTGGTCATCTCCCTGCACACCCACAACGACCGGGGCACCGGCGTGGCGGCGGCGGAGCTCGGCATCATGGCCGGCGCGGACCGGGTGGAGGGCTGCCTGCTCGGCAATGGCGAGCGGACCGGCAATTGCGACCTGGTGACAGTCGCCCTCAACATGTACACGCAAGGCGTTGATCCGCAGCTCGATTTTTCGGACATCGACGCGATCATCAACACCGTCACCTATTGCAACCAGCTGCCGGTGCACCCGCGCACGCCCTATGCCGGCGACCTCGTCTTCACCGCCTTTTCCGGCAGCCACCAGGACGCGATCAAGAAGGGTTTCGCCGCGCAGGGCACGCGCAACGACGGGCTGTGGGAGGTTCCCTACCTGCCGATCGACCCCGCGGATCTCGGCCGCAGCTACGAGGCGGTGATCCGCGTCAATTCGCAGTCCGGCAAGGGCGGTGTCGCCTGGGTGATCGAGCAGGACAAGGGCCTGAAGCTGCCCAAGCGCCTCCAAGCCGATTTCAGCCGCCACGTCCAGGCGCTGGCCGACGAGACCAGCCGGGAACTGAACGCCGACGACATCTGGAACCGGTTCGAGGCGACCTATCTCGCCAAGACCGACGATCGCTTTGCGCTGGTCGACTATCACGAAAGCGGCTCTGCCGGCGATCGGGTGTTCGTCGGCCGCGTGTCGATGGGCGGGGAGGAGCAATCGATCTCCGGGCGCGGCAACGGCCTCATCTCCGGCGTGATCGCCGCGCTGGGCGAAAGCACCGGCCCGGCGCTCGACGTGGTGGATTATTCGGAGCACGCCATCGGCCATGGCGCGGACGCCCAGGCGGCGGCCTATGTGGAGTGCCGAACGGATGACGGGCGCACCGTCTTCGGCGTCGGCATCGACGCGGACGTGGCGACCGCCAGCGTGCGCGCGGTGCTCAGCGCGGCGAACGTGGCGGTTCGCGGCTGAAAACCGCCCCCCGCCTGGTCAGGGGCGGACCACCTCGCAGCCGATCGCGGCGTCCGGGTAGACGTCCGGCTTGGTGGACCGCACCCGCACCTGGCGGATGCGGGTGTCGGAAAGCGCAAGCTCGGCGATGGCATCGCACAGCGTTTCCTGAAGGTTGAAGTGGCGCTCGGCCGCCAGCGCGAGAATGCCGGTGCGGACGAAGTCGTAATCTGCGACCTCCTCGATCGCATCCTCGCGCGGCGCCCGCGGGTAGGTGGCGGTGAGCGCCACGTCGATCAGCACGCGCTGCGGCGCCGAGCGCTCGGCGGGGTGGATGCCCATTCGCATCCGGACGGCCAGCCGTTCGAGATGGATCACATAGTCAGGCATCCGCCCGTCCCTCGAACATCACGTCGCCCTCCCGCTTGAGGAACCGCTGGCCGCTGTCCACGAACAGGGTCTGGCCGGTGACGGACCGTGCCCCAAGCAGGTAGACGACCGCCGCGGCGACCTGTTCCGCCCCCACTTCGCGGTGCAGGAGGTTGCGGGTGGCGGTGTCGGCAAACTCCGCCGCGCTCTGGTCGCCGCTCGGCAGGGTCAGCCCCGGCGCGACGGCATTCACCCGCACGCGCGGTGCCAGCGCCTGCGCCAGCAGGGTCGTGGCGCCCTCCAGCGCGACCTTGGTCAACGTGTAGGAGAAGAAATCGGGATTGGGGTTGGCGACCTTCTGGTCGAGCAGATTGACCACTGCCCCGCCCTCGGGCGCCTCCTGCCGCGCCAGCGCCTCGGCGAGCCGCACCGGCGCCAGCGTGTTCACGGCATAAAGCCGCGCCGCCAGCGAAACGTCCACCTGCGGCGGCCGGTCGAACTCGAACAGCGAGGCCGAGTTGACCAGCCCCAGGATCGGCTCGCCCGCCGCCGCCACGGCGCGGCCAAACAGCGCGTCCAGGCCCGCCAGATCGGCAAGATCGCCCCGCACCGTCGCCCCGCCGATCTCCCCCGCCAGTGCAGCGGCTTCCTCCGAAGAGCGGTTGTGGTGGATGACCACCCGAAATCCGGCCGCCGCCACCGCCCGCGCGATCGCCGCGCCGAGCCGCCTGCCGCCGCCGGTCACGAGCACCGCGCCGGGCATCAGAAGCCCATCAGCGCCAGCACTTCCTTGCGGCTGCGCTCGTCCTCGCGAAACACGCCCATCATCCGGCTGGTGACCATGCCGACGCCCGGCGTGCGCACCCCGCGCGCGGTCATGCAGGCATGGCTCGCCTCGATCACCACGGCCACCCCCTGCGGCTTGAGCTGCGCCCAGATGCAGTCGGCGACCTGCGCCGTCAGCCGTTCCTGCACCTGAAGCCGCCGGGCAAAGCCGTGCAGCACGCGCGCGAGCTTGGAGATGCCGACCACGCGGTCGCGCGGCAGATAGGCGATGTGCGCCTTGCCGATGATCGGCGCCATGTGGTGCTCGCAATGCGACTGGAACGGGATGTCCTTCAGCAGCACGATCTCGTCATAGCCGCCCACCTCCTCGAACACGCGCGACAGGTGGATCGCCGGATCCTCGCCATAGCCCTGGCAATATTCCTTCCACGCGCGCGCCACCCGCTGCGGCGTGTCGAGCAGGCCCTCCCGCGACGGCTCGTCGCCGGCCCAGCGGATCAGCGTGCGGATCGCCTCCGCCACCTCTTCCGGCACGGGCAGCTTGGGCGGCGGGCCCACGATGTCGCCCGAGTCCAGCGCACCATCCTCTTCGTCGATCATGGCCCTGCCTGTTCCATGCCGCAGGCCCGGATGCAACCACTGCGCACGCGGGAGCGTGACAACGCGGGCAAGGCAGCGCACAAGAGGGAGACGCCCGTCGAGGCGTGAACCCGATGCCGGTCGAACGGCACGCACAGGAAGGAATGAGTTACATGGCCAAGACCCCGACCACCGGTGCCAAGACGGGCGGCATCCACGCCCCCGTGCAGCCTTCGGACGAGCTCGGCGCCGTCGTGGGCAAGGACAAGCTGCCGCGCAGCGAAGTCATCAGCAAGGTGTGGGAATATATCAAGGCCAACAACCTGCAGAACCCGGAAAACAAGCGGGAAATCCTCGCCGACGAGAAGCTGCAGAAGGTTTTCGGTCGCGACAAGGTGACCATGTTCGAGATGAACAAGTACATCTCGCAGCACGTAAAGGCCTGAGGCCGGATCGGGCGTCGCGCGCGCAACCGCCGCGGCGCCCGATCTCCTTCGCCATGTTGGCCATCAGGCCCGCCGCGCTGCCGACTCGCTCGCAGGCGGCGCGTCCGATCGGATGGCATTTTCAGGAGCGCCGATGAGCCCCCGTCCCGGTCCACGCAACCTGCTGACCGACGTGCCCGGCCTCACCGTCGGCCATGCCACGGACGAGCGGGTCGGCACGGGCGTGACGGTGCTGCGTTGCGCCCACCCCTTTGTCGCCGCCGTGGACGTGCGCGGCGGGGGGCCCGGCGTTCGCGAAACGGAGACGCTGGCACCGGAAAACCTCGTGCCGGGCGTGCACGCCATCGTGCTGACGGGAGGCTCGGTGTTCGGCCTTGCCGCCGCCGACGCGGTGACCGCGCGCCTTTCCGTTCAGGGGACCGGCCTGCAATTGCGGCCCGGCTCCAAACATATCCCCATCGTGCCCGCAGCAGTGCTGCACGACCTGATGAACCCGGGCGACAAGGATTGGGGAGAGGCGCCGCCGTACCGGGCGCTGGGCGTCCAGGCGCTGGATGCCGCGGCGGAGCAGTTCGCGCTGGGTGCCGTGGGCGCCGGGCGCGGCGCGCAGGCGGGCACGGCGAAAGGGGGCATCGGCTCTGCTTCGCTGGACCTCGGCGACGGGATCGTCGTCGGCGCGCTGGCGGCGGTGAACTCGATCGGGTCGACGCTGATGCCGGATGGCGAGACCTTCTGGGCGTGGCCGTTCGAACGTGATGACGAGTTCGGCGGGCACCGGCCCGGCGCGGTCATGCCGGACCTCGACCCGCTCGCCGATCTCGGCCGCTTGATGCCGGGCGCGGCGACGACGCTGGCGGTGGTCGCCTGCAATGCCGCGCTGACCAAGGCGGAGGCCAAGCGGGTGGCGATCATGGCGCAGGACGGCATGGCCCGCGCGATCCGCCCGATCCACACGCCCTTCGACGGCGACCTCGTCTTTTCGCTGGCGAGCGGCGCGGTGCCGCTGGGCGAGCGCCTGCCGCGCGAGGTGGACGTGGCACGCATCGGCACGGTGGCCGCCGACTGCCTGGCGCGAGCGATCGCGCGCGGCGTGTTCGAGGCGCGCTAGCGGAGCGCTGGCTCGGGCGGGATCGGCAGAGCGCCCGCATCCGGCATGGCATCCACCAGGGCGCGGCTGTGCGGATGACGCGGGTGGGCCAGCACCTCGGCCGTCGCCCCCTCCTCGACGATCCGCCCTTCGTGCAGCACCAGCAGGCGGTCCGCGAAACCGCGCAACAGCGCCAGATCGTGGCTGACGAACAGCATGGCGACGTTCAGCCCGGACAACAGGTCCAGCATGTCCGCCCGGGTGGACGCATCCAGCGCGGAGAGCGCTTCGTCCAGCACCAGCAGCTGCGGCTCCACCACCAGCGCGCGGGCCAGGGCGATCCGCTGCCGCTGCCCGCCGGAGAAGAGATGCGGCAGGCGCTCTGCGGTGCCGGGGTCCAGCCCTACCCTCGCCAGCGCCGCGGCCACGCGCGACCGGACCTCCGCGGGGGCCAGCGACGGCACGAGGTGGAGCGGCTCGGCGACGATCCGGCCCACCGTCTGTCGTGGATCGAAGCTGCCCGCCGGGTCCTGGAAGACGGCCTGGACCTGGCGCCGAAGCGCTCGCAGGCGGCTCCCACGCGCATGGTGGAAATCCTCGCCGGCGAGAAGAACGCGCCCGGTCTCGGGCTTCTCCAAGGCAAGCACGTTGCGCAGGATCGTCGTCTTGCCGGCACCCGATGCGCCGACCAGCCCGACGATCTCGCCCGGCCGGATGGCGAAGCTGACATCCTCCACGCCGCCTCCGCCCGTGTACCGCCGGGTGAGGCCCTGCACCTCCAGCAGCGGCAGTCCCGGAACCGGGTCCGGGCGGGGCGCGGGGCGATGCAGCGCGCGGGCGAGAAGGCGCCGGGTGGCTGCATGAGACGGGGCACGCAACACGGACGACGTTGCCCCCTCCTCCACGATCCGGCCGCCCTCCATCACCGCGATCCGGTCCGCCATGCCGCCGACCAGCGCCAGATCGTGGCTGACGAACAGGAGGCCCATCCTCTCCTCCCGCACCAGGCGGACGAGCAAGGCGACGATCGCGCCTTGCGTCACGGTGTCGAGCGCGGTGGTGGGCTCGTCCGCCAGCAGGAAGCGCGGCCGCGCGGCGATGGCGATGGCGATGGCCACCCGCTGGCGCTGACCGCCGGAAAGCTGATGCGGAAAGCGGCCGGGCGGCACGTCCAGCCCCACCCGGGCGAGCGCTTCCGCGGCCCGGCGGCGCGCGGCGCGGCGCGACACCCGCTCGTGCAGCCGGATGGCCTCCGCCACCTGCGCGCCGATCGTCATGGCCGGGTTGAGCGCGGTCATCGGCTCCTGGAACACCATGCCCACCGCGCCGCCGCGGAGCGCATTCATCACAGCGGGGTCGCCGCCCTCGACGCGGACGCTGCCCGACAGCACGGCCCGCTCGGGCAGCAGGCCCATCGCGGCATAGGCCAAGGTCGACTTGCCGGAACCGGACGCCCCGACCAGCCCCAGGATCTCGCCCGGCGCCACCGACAGCGACACGCGGTCGAGCGCCAGCGTCTCGCCGAGCCGCACCGAGACTTCGCGCAGTTCAATCATCGCGCGCCACTCGCCGCGCCAGCCCATCGCCGAGCAGGGTGATGCCGAACACCGCGAGCACAATGGCCAGCCCCGGCGCGATCGCCAGCCGCGGCGCGACGCCGATCAGCGTCTGCGCATCGGCCAGCATCCGCCCCCAGCTCGGCAGCGGCGGCTGCACGCCCAGTCCGACATAGGACAGGCCCGCTTCCGCGACGATCGCCAGCGCGAACTGGATCGTCGCCTGCACCAGCAGCACGCCGGCGCTGTTCGGCAGGATATGCTCGGCGGAGATGCGCGCCCTGCCCTTGCCGGCGAGCCGCGCGGCGGCGACGAAATCCCGCCGCCACAGCCGCCGCGCCTCGCTCCGCGTCACGCGCGCGAACACGGGCACGTTGAACAGGGCGACGGCAAGGATCGCGTTGCTCGCGCCCGGACCGAGGATGGCGGCGAACAGCACGGCCAGCAGCAATGCGGGAAAGGCGAACAGCACGTCGCCCGCTCGCGTCACCAGCGCGTCCACCCAGCCGCCGCGCGCCGCCGCAAGCAGGCCGAGCGGCACGCCCACCAGCAGCGCGGCGCCGACCGCCAGCAGGGACACCGACAGCGACACCGTCGCCCCGGCCAGGATCATGGAAAGGAGATCGCGCCCATATTGATCGGTGCCCAACCAGTGCGAGGGCGAGGGCGCCAGCAGCCGCCGCCCGATGTCCAGATCGGCGACGTCGTACGGCGTCCACACGGTCGCCACCAGCGCGGCGATCACGAACACGCCGCACAGCACGGCCCCTGCCGGAAGCGCAAGGTTGCGCTTCATGCCCGCAGCCTCGGGTCGAGCCACGCGGCGGCAAGATCGGCCAGGAAGCTGGCGAGAACGGTCATGCCGACCAGCAGCACGACCACCGCCTGCACCACGACCAGATCGCGCTGGGCGACGGCCTGGAGCACCAGGCGGCCGAGACCCGGCAGGAAGAACACGTTCTCGATGATCGCGCTCCCGGCGAGCAGGAACGGCACCTGCAGGCCCAGCACGGTCACCGCCGGGCCCAATGCATTGGGCAGGGCATGGCGCCACAGGGTGGCATCCCGCGACAGGCCCTTGGCGCGCGCGGTGCGCAGATAGTCCTGCTCCATGGCCGCCAGCAGCGCACCGCGCGTCACGCGGGCAAGGATCGCCGCCTGCGGCACCGCCAGCGCGACCAGCGGCAGCACCAGCGCGGCCAGCGCGGCGCCGGGGCTGCTCCACCCGGGAAAGCCACCGGCCGGAACCCAGTGCAGCCGCACCGCGAAGACCAGCAGCAGCACCAGCGCCAGCCAGAAGCTGGGCACCGCGATGCCGAGCCGGGCCGCCCAGCTGAAGGCGACGTCGGTCCACCCGCCCCGCCGCCGCGCGGCGAGATAGCCGGCCGGCACGCCGATCGCCACCGACAGCAGGGTCGCCAGGAGCGCCAGAGGCAGCGACACGGCCAGCCGCTCGGCCAGCAGGCCCGCCACGGGTACGCGATAGGTATAGCTGGTCCCGAAATCTCCCCGCACAAGCTCCGCCATCCAGCGCGCGTAGCGGAGCGGCGCGGAGCCTCCGAACCCCAGTTCGGCATGCAGCGCCGCGATGGCGCGCGGGCTCGCATTGAGCCCCATCATGTACGCGGCCGGATCGCCCGGCACGATCTGCACGAGAACGAAGATCACCACGGTCGCGGCGAGCATGGTGGCCGCCAGCACGCCCGCCCGGCGCAGCACGGTGCGCACGCCCAGCCCCGCCACCGCCGCCAGCACCACCGCAGCCGCTAGCAGCCAGCCGAGCCCCGCATGGCCCGTTCCTGCCGCGGCTACGGCCGCCCCGCTCTCCCCTCCGTCGAAGCGGGCGGCGGCGAGGTCCAGCGTCTGGTTCGGCGTGTTGATCCAGGCATCGCGCAGCCGCACATCCTGCACGCCGAGATGCGGGAACTGGAACAGGAACGCATTGGCGGCATCGTCGGCGATGCGGCGCTGGATCGCCCCCAGCAGCTCGTGCCTTGCCGCAGGATCGGTCGTCGCCCGCAGGCGCGACAGCAGCACCCGCACCGCGCGCCCGTCATAGCCGAAATAATAATCCTCGCGGCCGTAAATGTCATAATCGAACGGTTCGGCATGGGCGACGATCGTGAGATCGAAGGCATGCCGGGCGAGCACCTGATCCAGCCACTGCGCCCATTCGACGCTTTCCACCCGCACGGCGATGCCGACCGCCCGCAACTGCGCCGCGATCAGCTCGCCGCTGCGCCGGGCATAGGAAGGCGGCGGCAGCTTCAGCGTCAGGGTAAAGCCATGCGGATAGCCGGCCTCCGCAAGCAGGCGTTTCGCGGCGGCGCGATCGAAGGGATAGCGGCCGGTGAGATCGACATAGTCCGGGCTTTGCGGCGGAAAGTGGCTGCCGATCGGCGTGCCGTAGCCGAACATCGCTCCATCGATGATCGCGCGCCGGTCGATCGCCTGCGAGATCGCGCGCCGGACACGCACATCCGCAAGCGGCCCGGCGCGCTCGTTCATCGCCAGGATCACCTCGCCCTGGCTCGGCGCCGTGACGATGCGCAGCCGCGGGTCGCTTCGCAATTGGGCCAGCGTCTCGGGGGCGGGGAAATCCGGAAAGATCGTCACGTCGCCGCTGCGCATCGCGGCATAGGCCGCGGTGGGATCGGCGATGAAGCGGTAGGTGACCTTCGCGAGAGAGGCGGGCCTTCCCCAATAGGCCGGGTTGCGCGCCAGCGTGAGGGAATCGCCGCGGCGCCAGCCGTTGAAGCGGAACGGTCCGGTTCCCACCGGCGCCGTCGCCAGCGAGGCGGCGGAACGCGGCGACACGATCACCGCATCGCCAAAGCTCAGGAGCGTGAGGAAGCCGGAGTCCGGCGCGCGCAAGGTGACGCGCACGCGCAGCGGATCGATCACGTCGACGCGCGCGATCGTCCCGAATGCCTGTGCCTGCGCATTGCTGGAGCCCGGCGCGCGTGCCCGGTTCAGGCTGAACGCCACGTCGGCTGCGGTGAGGATGTGCCCGTCATGGAAGCGCACGCCGGGACGCAGCGCGAACGTATAGGTGCGTCCATCGGGCGACACCTGCCAGCCTTGCGCCAGCAGCGGCCGCACGCTGCCATCGGCGGCCAGCCGCACCAGGCCTTCGAGCACGTTGGCATAGACCACCTCGTCGATCGCCGCCGCCGCGCCGGAGGTGGGATCGAGGTTGGGCGGCTCCAGTTGCAGGCCGATCGTGATCGCCCCATCCGCCGCGCGCGCCGGCGAGGGCGCGCCGAGCAGCAACATCGCGCACAGGGCGCAAAGGAGAGCCCGCACCATGCGGCCGGTCGCTTTCTACAGCCCGAAGCCCAGCCGCACGCCGAAGCTTGCGGGCCGGCCGGGCGATGCGATGCTTGCATTCGGCAGGAAGAAATTGCGCGTCAGGTCGTATTTTTCGCCGAACAGGTTGCGGGCATAGGCGCCAATCCACCAGCGCCCCTCATCCGGGCGCAGCGTGAGCGTGGCATTGGCGATCCAGCGGTCGGGCAGATCGTAGACCGGGCCCAGGAAGGAGGGCAGCTCGTCCCGCCAGCTCCAGTCCGCCTGCGTCTCCAGCGAATAGCGCGCGCCAAGCGGAAGCGCGTAGCTGACCGCCCCCTGATAGCCCCAGTGCGCGATCGGCACCGGCAGGCCGGCCTTGTCGATGGTGCGGCCGGTATACAGCCCGTCCGGCCCGCGCACGACGGAGGCGGCGTCCACGTCGTCGAACTCGTTGTAGCGGCCGTATTTGTAGCTGATCGCGTGGCTGACATGCAGCCGGGCCGTGGGGGCGAGCTGCAGTTCCAGCTCGCCGCCATAGATTTCGGAGCGGGGCGCGTTGACGATGCGGCCGATCGAGCCGCTTTGCGGATTGATCACCACGCTCAACACCTGCTGGTCGCGATAATCGTAGAAGAACACCGAGCCGTTCAGCCGCACCGCGCGCGCCGGGTCGCTCTTGAAGCCGACTTCATAGGCGTACAGGATTTCCGGGCGGAACGGGTCGATCTGATCGGGCACGCGCGAATTGTAGACGGTGAACCCGCCCGACTTCACGCCGCGGCTGGCGCTTGCGTACAGCATCAGGCCGCGCGCGGGCCGCACCTCCAGCCCCAGCTTGCCGCTCGCCTCGTCCAGCCCGGTGTCGCGGTTGCCGTCGGTGAAATTGGGCACGCCGTTGCGCAGCGTGACGAAGTCCCGCAGCTGGCGCCTCTCATGTTCGTAGCGCGCACCGGCGATGAGGGTCAGCACCGGCGTCAGCGCATAGCTCGCCTGCCCGAAGCCGCTGATCGAGTCCGCGCGCTGGCGATAGGAGATGTCCACCACCGCCGCCTGGCTGTCGGTGCGATCGCTGAGGAACCGCTCGTCGAGGCCCTGCCAGGAATAATAGGCGCCCGCGACCCAGCCGAGCCGCTGTTGCCCGGAAGAGGCGAGCCGCACCTCCTGCGACCAGACCTCGGCATCGCTGCCCCAGAACACGTCGGATTCGCGGCTGGCCGAGGCATCCCAATCCGCCAGCTCGCGCCGCTTCAGCTTTTCGTAGGACGTGATGCTCGTCAGCTGCACGGCCGGGCTCACATCGAGCGACGCGGTCAGGCTGGCGCCCCAGCTGTCATTGTCCCGCGACGGCCTGGCGCCCGGCGCGGTGCCGACCAGCGCGGAAAGCCCCTGCAGCCCCCAGCCGGTCTGCTTGCCGTCTTCCGGGTCGGCGGGGATCACCGGGCCGGGCGTGCCGATGCCATAGCCGCGCGTCTGGAACGGGCGGAAGAGGTAAAGCCCCGTCTGCTCCGAACGATCGCGGCCGCCATGCACGTTGAAAAGAAGATCCACCCCGGCGGCCGGCGTCCATTCCAGCAGCGCGCGGCCATACAGCCGGTCCGCATCGCCCAGCCGCTCGCCAGTGACACGGTTGCGCTGGAACGCCCCGCCCTGCTCGGCGATGCCGGACACGCGGACCTTCAGCGTGTCGCTGATCGGCCCGGAAACGAACGCCTCGCCCTTGAACAGGCCGAAGCTGCCATATTCCAGATCGGCGCCAGCGGAGAAGCGATCGGTCGGCCGGCGGCTGATGAAGTTCACCGCGCCCCCGGTCGTGTTGCGGCCGTACAGCGTGCCCTGCGGCCCGCGCAGCACCTCCACCCGCTCGATGTCGAACAACGCGCCCCGCGTCATGGCAGGCACCGGATAGGCGACCTCGTCGACATAGATGCCGACGGTGGGCGTGTTGTTGGTGGCGTAATCCTCGAAGCCGACGCCGCGCAGGCGAAATTGCGGCTGCCCCCCGCCGAAGGCAGGCACGACCTCGAGGCTGGGCGTCTGGAACTGCAGGTCGTTGACGTTGGTCACGCCGCGTCTCGCAAGCTCCTCGCCCGACAGCACGGACAAGGCGACGCCGACATCCTGCGCCGACTGTTCGCGACGCTGCGCAGTGACCACCACTTCGCCCACCGCGCCCGGCCCGGCGGCCGCCGGCACTTCCTGCGCCTGCGCTCCCGCCAGCAATGTCGACAGCAACACCTGCGTCGCGATCATCCGTTCCCGTCCCCTCCCCGCGGCTTGTACCGCATCGCAGCGCAGTCTTTAACGCAAGTGCGAGACGCCGACTATTGCGATTCCGTGTCGAACCTGCGCAAGGCGCGCATCACGATGCAGGTGGAGAGCCACAGCCGGTTCAGTCGCGACGCGTGGAGCGCGCTGCGTTCGGCCGTGCCGATGACGCTGGACGAGGCGCAGCTGGAGCGGCTGCGCGGCACCAACGAGCCGATGTCCTTGGCCGAGGTGGAGGACATCTACCTGCCGCTCGTTCGCCTCATCAACCTGCATGTCGGCGCTGCGCGCGGGCTGGCGCAGGTGACCGACGCCTTTGTCGGCCGGCCGCCGGTGAAGCGGCCCTATGTGATCGCGATCGCCGGCAGCGTGGCGGTGGGCAAGAGCACGGTTGCCCGCCTGCTCCGCGTGCTGCTGTCGCAATGGCCGGAGCACCCGCGGGTCGACCTGGTCACCACCGACGGTTTCCTGTGGCCCACGCAGGTGCTGCTCGAGGCGGGTCTGATGTCGCGCAAGGGGTTTCCCGAAAGCTACGACGTGCGCCGCATGATCGAATTCCTGGCGGAGGTCCGCTCCAACGGCGAAGCGCGCGCGCCGGTCTATTCGCACCAGAGCTACGACATCGTCCCCGGCCGGTTCGACAGTGTGGACCATCCGGATATCCTGATCTTCGAAGGGCTGAACGTCCTCCAGATCGGCGACGGCGTGCAGCGGGCACGCGCGCCCGTCTACACCGCGGCCGATTTCTTCGACCTGTCCATCTACATCGATGCCGCGCCGCAGGACGTGGAGCGCTGGTATCTCGAACGGTTCATGGTGCTGCAACGCACGCGGATGCAGGACCCCGCCTCCTATTTCCACCATCTCGCGCATCTGCCGCGTGACGAAGTCTCCGCCTTTGCCAAGCGCTTGTGGCGCGACGTGAACCTGCCCAACCTGGTCGAGAATATCGCACCCACCCGGCTGCGGGCGGACGTGGTGATCCACAAGAGCGCCGATCATTCGGCCGACGAGTTGCTGCTGCGGCGGATCTGACCGCTCTCGTCCCGGCGTGGTGACCCCGACTGGATTCGAACCAGTGGCCCCCGGATTAGGAATCCGATGCTCTATCCTGCTGAGCTACGGGGCCGCGCACGCGCCACCGGAAGTAACCGCAGCGCCGCGACCGGTCAATTGAGTGCGTCGGGCGGGACGACCGGCAACAGCAGCGGAGCGACGGGTACGCCCTCCTCCACCAGTGCCTTGGCCTCCGCGATCGTGGCCTGGCCGTGGATCGGTGCCTCGGTCTCGTCCCCCTCGTGCATGGCGCGGGCGCGGGACGCGAAGCTGCGGCCGACCCACTCGGACGTTTCCAGCGCCCTGGCCTGCGCGGCGGCGAGCGCCTGTATCGCCGCCTTCATCACCTCGGGCGGCATCGGCGCACCGGGCGCGGCGCGCGGCGCCACGTCCCGCGTGTTGCCCTTGGCCGAGACGTTGGGCGCCATGACCGCCTTCCCGATTGCGCGATCCTCGCATACCGCACAGCACAGCAACCCTCGCCCCCGCTGTTCCTCGAACGCCGCAGACGAGGCGAACCACGCCTCGAACACATGGCCGTTGGCGCACCGCAGGTCGAAAACGATCATGCGCGGCTCGGCGCCGGGATCGGGCGGCGGTGCTGCAAGGCGGGCAGGCGCGCGCGGACGTCGGCCAGCGTCGCCGGCTCGATCTCCGCAAAGGCCAGCCCGGCCTCCTCCCCCATGTCGAGCAGCACCTCGCCCCACGGGTCCACCACCAGCGAATGGCCATAAGTGGCGCGGCCATCCTCATGCACCCCGGTCTGCGCCGCCGCGATCACGAACGCCCCCGCCTCCACCGCGCGGGCACCCAGCAGCAGGTGCCAGTGCGCGGCGCCGGTCGGACGCGTGAAGGCGGCAGGAACCGACAGGATCGTCGCGCCGGCATCGCTCAAGGTGCGGTACAGGTCCGGAAAGCGCAGGTCGTAGCAGATGGTGGGGCCGAGCAGCCCGGCCGGCGTCTCCACCACCACCGTCGCTTCGCCCGGCGCATAGGCGGCGGACTCGCGCCAGCTCTCGCCGCCGGGCAGGTCCATGTCGAACAGGTGGATCTTGTCGTAGCGGGCGCGAATCTCGCCGGACCCGTCGATCACGAACCCGCGATTGGCCAGGCGGCCGTCCTCGCACCGCACGGCCAGCGAGCCCAGATGCACCCACATCCCGTGCGCCGCCGCCGCCTCGCAAACCGCGTGCAGCACCGTGTCGGACGATTCCGGCGCGATCCGCTCCGCCGCGCGCGTCCGGTCGCGATCCAGCAGGCCCGACATTTCCGGCGTGAACAGCATCGACGCGCCGCCTTCGCTGGCGTCGGCGATGGCAGTGGAGAGGACGCGCGCGTTGGCGGCGGGATCGATCCCGCTCGTCATCTGCAGCAGCGCGATCCTCATGCCGCCAGCAGCGGGTCCAGCTTGCCCTCGCGATCGAGCGCGGCGAGATCGTCGGACCCGCCGACATGCCGCCCGTCGATGAAGATCTGCGGCACCGTGCTGCGCCCGTTCGCCCGTTCGATCATCTCGGCGCGCTTGGGACCGCCCATGGTGATGTCGAACTCCTCCGGCTTCACGCCCTTGGCGGACAGCAGCCGCAGGGCCCGCGAGCAATAGGGACAGAACGCCTTTGTGTAGATTTCCACCTTTGCCATGTGCCGGAGGTGTGATCGCGGGGCGGTCTTGTCAATCCACCTGCGCCGGATCAAGCACGCGCGCCCAGGCCAGGATCGTCACCGATCGCGCGCCTGCCGACAGCAACGTGGCGGTGCAGGCGTCGGTTGTCGCGCCGCTGGTATGCACGTCGTCGACCAGCACGAGCCGCCGCCCGGCGACCCTCCCGCGCACCGCCTCCGGTATGGCGAAAACGCCCTTCACCGCCCGCGCCCGCGCCGCCGGTCCGAGCCCGCGCAGCACGGGCGTGGCGCGCGTCCGGCGCAGCAGCAGGGGATCGTGCGGGACCTCGCTAGCGCGCGACAGAGCCCCGGCGATCAGCGCGGCCTGATTGAACCCGCGCGACCACAGCCGCCAGCGATGCAGCGGCACCGGCAGCAGAAGCTCCGCGTCCGGCGGCAGCAGGCGGCGCATCTGCCGGGCGGCCGTCTCGGCAAAGGCCGCCCGCCCGCCATATTTCAGCCGCAGCGCCACCGTTCTGGCCACCGGGCCATAAGCGACGGCGGCACGGACGCCGGCATGTCGGGGCGGCGAGGCCTGGCACTCGGCGCACAACGCCGCCGGCCCGCGATCATGACCGAACGGGCGGCAGCAGGCGGCGCACCAGGGCGGCCCCAGAAAGCGCAGGTCGCCCCAGCAGGCCGCGCAGAAGCGATGGTCCGCACTCGTCACCGCGTTGCAGCCGGGACAGCGTGGCGGCAGCGCCAGATCCGCCGCGATCCGCAAGGGGGCAAGGAGGCGCATACACCCTTGTCGCCGCTCCCACGGGCAGGCACAAGCGCCGCTGTGAGCGCCCCCGAAATCTTCAGCCGCACCGCACGCCGCCTGCAACGCGAGCGCGCCGCGCGCGGCTATGCCGAGCACGATTTCGTGCGCGCCGCCATGCTCGACGGCATCTACGACCGGCTCGCCGCGGTGAAGCGCGACTTCGTGGACGTGCTCGACCTCGGCTGTTTCGACCATGGCTTCGCGCCCCCGACAGGTGCCCGCGTGGTGCGCGCCGACCTTGCCGCCGGCTTCGCGCCGGACGTGCAGTGCGAGGAGGACCGCCTGCCCTTTGCCGATGCCAGCTTCGACCTGGTGGTCTCCGCGGGCGTGCTCGACAGCGTGAACGACCTGCCCGGCGCGCTGACGCTCATTCGCCGGGTCCTCCGGCCGGACGGTCTGTTCCTCGGGGCGTTCCTGGGGGCCGGCAGCCTTTCCACGTTGCGGGGGGTGATCCGTGCCGCGGAACCGGAGCGCGCAGCCGCCCGGCTGCATCCGCAGATCGACGTGCGTTCGGCCGGCGACCTGCTTTTCCGCACCGGCTTTGCCCTCCCGGTCGCGGATCAGGAAACGCTTTCCGCCCGCTACCGCGACCTTGCCCGGCTGCTCGGCGACGTGCGCGGCATGGGTGCAGGCAACGCGCTTGCGGAGCGAACCCCGCTCACCCGCGGGACGGTGGGGCGGATGGCGACGGAGTTCGCGGCGCGCGCCGACGCCGACGGGCGCACGTCCGAACAGTTTCAGATCGTGTTCGTGACCGGCTGGTCGCCTTCACCGGACCAGCCGAAACCCGCGCGGCGCGGCAGTGGCACCGCGTCGCTGGCACACGCTTTGGGTCGCCCCTGAGGGTCGCTGCGGCCGCCGCCGGCCGTCCGTTCAGCCGATCAGGGGATCGCCGCCGCCGCCCTTTGCCAGGACGCGACCCATCGCCTCGAACAACGCATCCATCGCCACCGGCTTGAACAGCACCTCGTCCGCTCCGGCGGCGAGGCACCGTTCGCGCAGGTCCACCGCCGTGTCGGCGGTGACGACGATGATCGGCATTTCGGCCTTGGCGTCCGGCCGCGCGCGGATGTGCTGAATGGCGGTGACGCCGTCCATGCCGGGCATGCGCAGGTCCACCAGAACCACCGCGAAATCCTGCTCGTCGATCAGCGCAAGGCCGATCTCGGCATTCTCCGCCTCGACCATGGCGGCGCCCGCGACATCCAGCATGTCGCCAACCACCCGCCTGTTCATCGGGTCATCCTCGATGAAGAGAACCTTCATCGGCCGGTGTCCAGCAAGGTGCGGCAACACGCATTCATGAAAGTCCTATCGGCTCAAGCCGCCTGCGTTACAAGATGCTCCGCAACGGATTCATTTCGGCTACCGAACAAGAGTTGCCGTAGCGTCGCGGCGGACACGGGCTTGGCGATCACCTGCGTCGCGCCGGCGCTTTCCAGCACCTGGCGCTGAGCCGGATCGGGCGCCGTCCACAACTGCGCCACCGGGATTTGTCCCGCTGCCGCGGCGACACGCGCAAGTGCGGCCGGAACGTCGCCGGCGGCACGGATCGTCGCCTCGTCGATCAGCACATGGCTGAGATTGCCGGCACCGATCTGTTCCACCGCTTCCTCGACGGTGCCGGCGAAGCGGACCTGCCCGGCGTGCGGCTCCAGCACCGTTTTCAGCATCGCGCGCGTGATCGGGCTGCGATCCACGATCAGCAGGCCGCAGGGTTCGTCGCTGTCCGGTGCGCACGGCGCCGGCGCCTCGGGGGCGGCAGCGAGCCGCAGCGGCAGGTCGACGGTGAACGTCGCGCCCGTCCCCTCGCTGCTTTCCACCGAAATGTCGCCGCCCATCGCGCGCGCGAGATTGCGGCAGATGGCAAGGCCAAGGCCCGTCCCGCCGAACTTGCGCGTCGTGCCGCCATCGGCCTGCTTGAAGCTTTCGAAGATCAGCGCCTGCTTGTCGGCCGGGATGCCGATGCCCGTATCGGCCACCGCGATGCGCAGCCGATCGCCCTCGGCATAGATGCGCACCGTGACGCTGCCTTCCGCGGTGAACTTCAGCGCGTTGGCCAGCAGGTTGAAGACGATCTGCCGCAGGCGCGCGGCGTCGCCGGTGATCCAGCGCGGCGCCTGTTCGCAATCAACCGCAAAGCCGATGCCGCGGGCCCGTGCCTGCTCCGCCCACAACCGGGTCGCCTCGGTCATCAATGCGGGCAGATCGACAACCGCCTCCTCTACCGTGAGATGGCCGGTTTCCATCTTGGCGACGTCCAGGATGTCGTCCACCAGCGCCTTCATCGTCGTGCCTGCCCCGTGCACCACGCCGATGCGGTCGCGCATCGCCGCCGGCAGCCTGGCATCGGCGAGCATCACCTGCGTCATGCCGAGAATGCCGTTCAGGGGCGTCCGGATCTCGTGGCTGGTGGTGGCCAAGAACTCGGTCTTCGCCGCGAGCGCCTTGCCCAGGGCGAGGTTGGTGGCTTCCAGGTCGATATTGGCGGCGCGCGTCTCGTTGCGGCTGCGGCGGATGGTGAGCAAGCCGAAGCTGAGTAGTGTCAGCACGACCAGCGCCACCGCCGCCGAGCCGACAAACACGTGCCGCTGGGTGGTGGCGCGCGCGCGTTCGTATTCGGCGCTGCGCTCCGCTTCCGTCGCCTTCAGGTTGGCGATGCGCGCCTCCTGATTGACGAAGTCGAACCGCGCCGCCGCCAGCGCAGTGTTGGCGGTGGCCGCCAGGGCGCCGGTATTGTCGTCCAGCCGCTTCATCGCTTCCAGATGCGCCAGCGCCATCGAAGGCTCGTTCAACCGCCGGTAGATCTCGAACGCGGTGCCGTGCGCTTCCC
This sequence comes from Sphingomonas aracearum, assembly GCF_003345355.1. Classification (GTDB taxonomy): domain Bacteria; phylum Pseudomonadota; class Alphaproteobacteria; order Sphingomonadales; family Sphingomonadaceae; genus Sphingomonas; species Sphingomonas aracearum. The sequence continues at coordinate 244,946 of NZ_QQNB01000002.1, forward strand.
GGTAGGTCAGCGGCGTGGTGGCAAGATCCTGCCCGGCGAAGGTCTTGCCGATCAGCATCCGCGCCCGCTCCAGCTGACCCCGCAGCAGCGCCAATCGCGCCAGCAGCACCTCGTCCTGCCCGTCACCGGGCGCATCGCTTCGCCGGCCGACGGCCATCGCGTCGGCGATGGTGCGCTCGGCATTGTCGAGGCGACCGGCGGAAAGCTGCACCCGCGCGATGTTGCGCAGGATGCGTGCCTCCGTTCCGTCGCTTTTCATCGAACGCGCGAGCGCCAGCGCGCGGCGGAACTCGGCGACGGCGGCGGGGTAGCGGCCGAGCTCGGTCAGAGCGTTTCCGCGGTTGTTGTAGATTGCCAGCAACAACGACGGATCGCCGCGATAGGCCTCCATCGCCTGGCCATAATAAGGAAGTGCGCGCCGGTAGTCCCGGGCATTCTGATACAGAAGGGCCACGCTCAGCAGCGCGGTGGCCTGACTGCGCTTCTCGCCGATGGTGCGAAAAAGATCGTGGGCCTTTTGAAAGCTGGCGAGCGCCTCGGCCACCTGCGAGCGCTCCAAGGCAAGCCGGCCCCTGGAAAGCAGCACATCGGCGCGCAGCTTCGATCCGGCCGGGGCACGCCTCAGGGCGTCGGCGATCAGCGGCGTGGCGCCGGCGAGATCGCCGAACCGCACCCGCGCCTCGCCGCCCAGCCACTCCGCGGTGGTGATCGCATCGGCGCGGCGGTTCGCCGGTAGCTGATCGACCAGCGATTGCGCCTCCGCCGCGCGCCGGGCCGCCCGCTTCGGGTCGGGCAGCATGCTGGCCCGCGCGTCGGCCACCGCCGCGTCGAAGCGCGTCCCGGCGGTCGGAGCATCCGTTTGCGCCTGCGCCGCGCCGGAAGCGAGCAGCAAGCCGGCCAGCAGCAGGGCAAGGCGCCTCATGCCCCGCCTGCCGCGGAGCTGCGCCAGAAGCTCGCCGGCCGCTGCAGCATCGCCCCATCCGCCGGCCGATCCGTCGCGCGCACCCGCTCCTCGCGCAGAAAGGCACGGAAAGCATCGAGGGACAGCGGACGGCTGATGAGAAAACCCTGCGCCATGTCGCAGCCCATCACCGTCAACAGGGCCATCGCGGCCTCCGTCTCCACTCCCTCGGCGGTGACCTCCATCTCCAGCGCATGCGCCAGATCGATGGTGGAACGGACGATCAGCGGATCGCGGTTGCTGCTGGTCAGCTGGAGCACGAACAGTTTGTCGATCTTCAGCTCGCGCGCGGGCAGCTGCTTCAGATAGGCCAGGCTCGACAAGCCGGCACCGTAATCGTCGATGGCGATGGTGATCCCGGCGCGAGCGAACTTGTTGAGGTTCTGGATCGCGATCTCCGGATCGCGGATCACCGCCGTTTCGGTGATCTCGAAGCCGATCCGCGCCGAGGCGTCGGCGATCATCGCGCAGGCCTCGGCAACGAACTTCTTGTCGCTGAGCAGCTGGCCGGAGATGTTGATGAAGATTTCCAGATCGCGCCCGTCGGCCACCAGCGTGGCCTGGTCCCGGATCACCTGCGCCAATGTCCACAAGGTCAGCGCGCCGATCTCGCGCATGTCCTCGGCCATGGTGATGAAGTCGCCCGGCAGGATCAGCCCGCGCGTGGGATGCTGCCAGCGGACCAGTGCCTCGGCGCTGGTTATCTCCTGGCGCCGGCAATGCAGCTTGGGCTGATATTGCAGGAACATCTGGCCGTCGTCGATTGCGGTGCCCAGTTCGCGCGACAGCGCCAGCCGGTCCAGCACCCGCGCCTCGCCAGAAATGTCGTGCCAGATCGGCCGGCCTTCGCTGCGCGCTTTCTCAAGCGCGACCTCGGCCTCCTCGAGCAGGCGCAGGCCGTCCTCGTCCTCAACCCCGGATGTCGCGGCGGCACCCACCACCAGCTCGATCCGATATTCCTCCCCGTCGATGGCGACCGGCGCATCGAAGCTCACCTGTGCGTCGGTCAAGGCGTCTTCCAGCTCGCAAAGCGCCGATCCGACCCACTCCACCTCGATCAGGTTGCGTCCGGCTCCGGCGACGCGCACCCCGCGCAGGGAACGCGACAGGCGCTCGCCGACGATCTCCCCGACGCTGTTGGCCCGCGCGCGGCCGACATGCCTGCGCAGCACCGCATGGTTGCCGATCTCGACCAGCATCAGGAAGCGCCAGCGGCCGCCCGCCTCGTCCTGCAGCGTCTCGGCCAGCGAGTCCGCGATGCTCTCCGCTGTCGCGATGTCGCGAAGCGGCGGCTCCGGCTCGAACGGAGCGGCGTCCTCGAAATCGGAGGCGGGCGGCATGCAGGTCATCGCATCCTGCGCCTAGCGCCGGGGCATTGAAGGAAGCGTTAAATCTGTGCCGCGGCGCAGCGATCTCCGCCTCGGGCCGGTTGTAATATGGTAAAGAATGCGTTAACTAAGATTGGTACCCAACGAGGTACCTTTTGGGAGAAATCACATGCTCGCATTCGTGCTCGCGCTGATCTACGGCGAAGACATCCACCCCTGGTAACCGTTACGGCTCGCTCTCGCGCGTAAGGGCTTCGACTCCGTCGGGCTCAGCGCGAAGCGAGCCATTCCGACCCGCGCCGGAACAGGGACGCGGAAAAAAAGCGTTCAGCTCGCCTGATCGCAACTATTGCGCAGCATCGACCGCGCGCCCTGGCGCCGCGCTCATCAGGCAGGATTGCTGAAGTCCATCTCCCGATCGACCGATCCGAGCCGAAGGCTCAGCAGGTCCAGCGCATAATTCTGGTTGACCCGCCACGGCGCGCGGTCGGCCTGTCGCGGCAGCAGGTGCTCGGCGCGCTTCACATAACCTGACGTGAAATCCAGCAGTGGCATCGGTCGCATCGTGGCCGTGCCGGGACGCGGTGTCGCCTGCCGCAGGCCGCGACGGCGCATGGTGTTGAGCAGCCGGCAGACATAGGCGCAGGTCAGGTCCGCCTTCAGCGTCCAGGAAGCGTTGGTGTAGCCGAAGCACGACGCCATGTTCGGCACGCCCGAGAACATCATGCCCTTGTAGTTGAAGCGCTCGGCCAGGTTCACCTTGTCGCCATCGACGCAGAGCGTTGCGCCGCCGAGCAGCTGCAGTTCCAGCCCGGTTGCCGTGACGATCACGTCCGCCGCCAGCACTTCTCCGGTGGAAACGCGGACGCCCTGCGGAACGAAGCGGTCGATCGTGTCCGTCACCACCCTCGCGCGCCCCTCGCAAACCGCCGTGAACAGGTCCGCATCCGGCACCAGGCAGACCCGCTGGTCCCAGGGCTTGTAGTGCGGGGTGAAATGGGTTTCGACGTCGTAATCGGGGCCAAGCGCTTCCTGCGCCATGGCGATGATGCGCTTCGCCACCTGCGCCGGGCGACGCCGCGCCAGACGGTAGAAGAACATGCTGAGCGCGACATTCTTCAGCCGCGTCAGCCGATAGGCCAGCCGCTGCGGCAGTCGCGCCCTCAGCCAGTTGGCGACGCCGTCCTCGGACGGCCGCGAGACCACATAGGTCGGCGAGCGCTGGAGCATGGTGACCCGGGCGCCCGCGCGGGCCAGCTCCGGCACCAGCGTCACCGCCGTCGCACCGCTGCCGATCACCACCACCTGCCGTCCCGCAAGGTCGAGATCGTCAGGCCAGAATTGCGGATGGACGATCCTTCCGGCGAAATCCTCTGCGCCCGCAAAGACCGGCGCATGTCCTCGCGCGTAATCATAGTAGCCCGAGCAGAAGAACAGGAAGCCGCAGGTCAGCTCGACGAGGCCTTCCGGTGTGTCCACCGTCACCGTCCAGCGCGCCTCTGCCGTGGACCAGGCCGCGGCGATGACGCGATGTTGGTAACGGATATGCGCGTCGATCCCGTGCTCGCGCGCCGTTTCCTCGACGTACCGGCGGATCGAGGCGCCATCGGCGATCGCCTTGGCCTCCGTCCAGGGGCGAAAGGAATAGCCGAGCGTGTGCATGTCGCTGTCCGAGCGGATGCCGGGATAGCGGAACAGATCCCATGTCCCGCCCAGCGCCGCCCGGCTTTCCAGCAGCACGAAGCTGCAGTCGGGACATCGTGTCTTCAGGTGATAGCCCGCACCGATGCCCGAAAGCCCGGCGCCCACCACGATCACGTCGAAATGCTGCACGGTCATGCCACTCTCCGCCGTCCACGCTAGGCGCGGGAACGGCGGAGATCAAAGGGAGGCAGGCGCCCGGTTGTCAGAAGTTGCGCTGGTAGCGGAACCCGACATTGGATCCGCCGAACGATCCGGTGGAGGACAGCAGGCTCAAGGCGCGGGTCAGCGCGATCTGAAGCTGCGTGGCGGTGAAGCCGCGGGCATCGGTGATGATCTCGATATAGATATCGTCCGTCAGGTACTTGCCCGCCGCCAGCGCGGTGCCGCGACCCGTCGACTCGTCGCCGCCCAGCACCCGCAGCCGATCGAACCCGGTTGCCGAACGCAGCTTGCCCAGCGGATTGAGCCCGCCGCCCGATCCGCGCAGCGAATTCAGCGCGGAAGCGAGTTGCAGCGCCTCGGTGGCGGACAGGTTCTCCGGCGAGCTGCCGAACAGCAGGCGGCTCAGCACCTCGTCCTGCGGCAGCGCCGGAGAGGACGTGAACGCCACCCGCGGGTTCTGGCCGGTGCCGGTGATGTTGATCGTGACGGTGATGCCGTCCGTCTCGGTGGAGGCCGAGATGTTGATCGTCGGATCGGTCAGCGCGCCGCCCTGGAAGCGGACGGTGCCGCTGTCGAGCTCGAACCGCTTGCCCGAGAACGAGAAGGTGCCGCGTACCACATCGATCCCGCCGTTCACCTGCGGCGCGGCCGAGGTACCGCCGACCCGCATGTCTGCCCGCCACTCCGATTCCAGCCCCATGCCGGACACGAACAGCTGGTTCTCCGCGCGAATGCGGATGTCGAGCTTGAACAGGCCCGCAGGCTTGGCCGCCGGACGATCGGTGGGCCGCTTCACCAGCTGGCTCTTGCGCCGGATCCCGGTCAGCTCCGGAACGTCGGCCTGTCCCTGGCGGATGATCTGGTAGCGCGCCTCGGGGATGGTGAGGTCGCCGCGGATCAGGCCGCCGTCGCGCCCGTTGGTCACCTGCAACGTGCCGGTCGCCGTGGCGCCCAGCGCATCGCTGCGCGCCAGCCGGGCGTTGTCGAGCCGCGCCTGGATGTTCATCGGGAAGCCTTCTGCCGAGGCGAGGCCCACCGTGCCGGACGCCTGCACCGTGCCGTCGCCGGCCTTGGCCTGCAACTGCGTCAGCTCGAAGCGCGAGGCGTCGAAGCGGCCGCCGATCCGCATGTTGGTCAGCCGGGTGCCGTAGGTCTCGTTCTCATAGGTGAGGTTGTCGGCGCGGATGATGCCGTTGAAGCTCGGCTGCTGCAGGCGGCCGGAGAAATCGACACCCACCGCGATCGGCCCCGTCAGTTGCTGGTCCGGCAAAGCGGCAAGGCTGAACAGCACGCCCGCCGGCCCGCTATAGCGCAAGCCACCGCTCAGCGGCGCCGCCATCAGGCGGCTGACCCAGGAGCCGCCGCTTGCCACCGGCTGGAGGCTCGCGACCATCCGGCCGACGGTGCCGCCGCCACGCTTGATCAACGCGCGCGCATCGCCGCCGGTCGGCTGCAACCGGCCCTGGAACACGATGTCCACCGGCTCGGACACGGCGGCCAGGCTCGACCGGGTGAAGCCGGTCACCTGCACGTTGGCCAGCGCCGTCGGGAAAGCGTTGCCGGTCTGGCGGAAGTCCATGCTGCCGGTCGCGTTGCCGCCTAGACCGAGGCCCGGGACCAGCGCGTTGGCAACCGACAGATCGAGGCGGTCGAGCCGGGCCTGCGCGGTGATGCCGTTCCGATACGTGCCGGCGAGCCGGATCGAGCCCTGATCGAAGTCGAGCCGCGTCGGCAGCAGCTGATAGCCCGGGGTCAGCGGCTTGATCCGCGCCGGCCCCGCCGTGCGGAAGCCGATCCCGTTCGCCCGGCCCTGCGCCGCGACCAGCCACAGATCTGGCCGGAGCTGCGAGTTGACGGCGATGTTGAAGGGCACGCCGTTGGAGCCGGTCGCCACCGCTTGCGCCGTGCCCGAGCCGTTCCGGTAGTTCACCTTGGCCCGCGCCGACTGGAGGACCATCGCCCCATAGCGCATGTCGGCGAGCTGTGCGTCGGCGACCACCTGCGGCCCCTTGGCGTACAGCACGACGCTGGCGTCGATGATCGCGCGGCCGATGGTGAAGTCGACGGTGCCGGGGATGGTGGCGTTGTTGGCGCGGGCAGCGACGTCCGCACGCTGCACGCCGCCCTGGCTGGCGAGGGTGGCCGCGCCGCTGATACCGGAGCCGTTGAAGGCCACGCGGCCGGCGAACGGACCGGCCGGCGTCTGCTGCACGCGCCCATTGAAGTTCACGCCGGCGAACACGGCGCGGCGGATGTCGACGGTCAGGCGCGGGCTCGGCTGCACCAGCACGTCGGCGTTGAACGGACCATAGGTCGTGCCGCCGCTCGCGGTCACGGCATAGGCCCCATTGCTGCCGCGCACGCGCGCTTCGAGGTTGACGAGACCGATGCCCACGCCTGGCCGCGCCGCCCGCAGCAGCACCACCGGCGAGGTGACGGTGCCCGTCACCCGCGCGGAAAGCGGCCCGTACTGGGTGGAAAAGGCATCGGCGTTGACGAGGATGCCGCCGCGTGGATCGTACCGGCCCGAACCGCGCGTGATGCGGAATTGCGGCGCCGTCATGCGCAGGTTGGCGAAGGTGACCACGCCCTCCGGCGAATAGCCCACGTCCGTCCGGACATAGGCGTTGCCGCCCAGGAAGTTGCGCGCGCCCGCGTTGAAGATCTGCTGCGTCCGCGCCACCACGCGCCCGGTGATGCCGAAGCCGCCCTGCGGCGCGGTCACCAGCTTCATGTTCGTCTCCACGGAGACGATGCCGATGCTTTCCACGCGGTAGTTGTTGACGCGGCCGTTGATCGCGCCGGTGTAGCGACCGGAGGAGAGATCGGCGACGACGATCGCCGTCGCGTCGATGTTGCGCGAGCGGACGCGCAGATTGTCGGACAGGATCTGGTCGCCGTTGATCGCGATATCGCCGCCGATGGCGACATTCTCCAGCAGGCCGCCCACCGCCTGGTTGAGCCCGAGCACGCGACGCGCGCGGGCCTGTACCGGCACCCGGATGTGATCGGCGTCCACCTTGGCGATGCCGGTGGCGAACAGCCCTTCCACCCGCGTCTCGTTGAAGCCCAGGCTGTCCGCCCGGACCGTGTAGTTGACGGTGGGGGTGGCAAAGGCACCGTCGAGGATGACGTTGGCGGCAACATTGCGGCCGTTGAGGTTGGGCAGGATCGCCCCCGGCGTCAGCAGGCGCGCGGCGACGCGGAAGTTGCCGAACCGGCTTTGCGCGAGGTCGATCAGCCCCTGCCCGTCCACCGCCAGCGCGTCGGAGCGCAAGCCGAACTTCGCGTCGGCCCGCCGCTCGCCGAGCGTCACGTCCAGCGTGACGTCGAGTGCGGGCGCGGTGAGCGCCGCGATCGGATTGGCCGCGGTCGGCGCCTGCGCGCGGTTGCCGCCGGGCCGCGCGGCGACCTTGGCCGGCGTGCTCGGGGCAGCAGGCGAGATCGCGCGGGCATCCATGAACAGGCTGGGGCGGGTCGGCCCGCGCACCTGGAAGCGGCCGTTGTTCGCCTGAATGGAAAGGTCGGCGAAGCTCTGCCCGCCGACCAGCGCATTGGCCCGGCCCGTCCAGGCCTTCCAGCTGCCCCGTCCGGCGACCGTCGCCTCGAGCGGCTGGGTGAGCGAGGCCATGCCGGCGACCACGCCGTCCTTGGGCGCGCGCAGACGGGCGTCGATGTCGAGCTTGTTGTCGTCCGGCACCGCGTCGACCTTCAGCACCAGCGAATCGCCACCGGCAATCCCGGCGGAACGCAGCGCATCGACATTGCCGGTCACCTGCGCGCGGCGATCGGCGATGTGCACGGCGCTGGCCACCTTCAGCACGTGCGCCTGACCGGTCACCGCCTTGCCGATGACGAGGCGATCGACAGCGAGCCGGTTCACGTCGATGTCGAGGTCGGGCAGCGTCGGCGCATTCGGATCGGTCGGCTCGGTGGACGGCTTCAGCACGGGGTTGCGCTGATAGGTGATGAGGCGGCTCGTCACCGAGCGCACGTCGACGTGGCTGCGCGCGAAAGCAAACGGGCGCCAGTCGACGTTCAGCTGCGGCGAAGTAAGGAAGGTGCCCTTGCTGTCCTGCACCCGCACGTCCCGCAGCACCATGGCGCCATAGATCGACCCGTCGATCCGCCCCACCTTCACGTTCAGGCCGTTGGCCAGCGTGTAGCCGCTCAGGTAATTGGCGATCACCCGCCGCCCGGGACTGGTGTTGATACCCAGCACCAGCAGAACGAGCAGCAGCAGGATCGCGGCGAGCGCAATCGCGATCCATTTCAGGATACGCTGCCACAACGGCCGGCGATCGACCACGATGACGGTTTCGGGTGCGGTCGCCATCAGAAGGCCTGCCCGATGGAGATGTAGAGCGCGATCTTGCCGTCGCCTTCCCGTGGGTTGAGCGGGGTCGCCACGTCGATGCGCATCGGCCCGAAATTGGTGTAGAAACGTCCGCCGATGCCGGCGCCCATGCGCAGGTCGCTGCCCTTGGGCAGGCTGCTTTCATAGGCATTGCCGGCGTCGATGAAGGGCACGATGCCGAAATTGCCGAAGCGGTAGCGCGCCTCGAGCGAGAATTCGTTGATCGAGCGTCCGCCCACCGGATCGCCATTGGGATCGAACGGCCCGAGGCGCTGATAGCCATAGCCGCGGACGGAGCCGCCGCCGCCGCCATAATAGCGCCGCGACGGCGCGAGATCGTCGCGCTCGATGCCCTGGATCGTGCCCGCCCGCGCGCGCCCGGCGATCACGAAGCTCTTGCCGGCCGGGACGTACACGGTGCCTTCGACCATCGCGCGGACATAGGGGCGCACCGCACCGCGCACCGAGGTCTCGGGGCTGAGGTTCACCTTGAGGCGATAGCCCTTGGTGGGATTGAGCAGATCGTTCGACGTGTCCCACATCGCCTGCCCCGGCAGTGCGACGATGCCATAGGTGCCGCGCCGGCGCTCCAGCCGGTTGAAGTCGTACACGCTCTCGTTCGTGCCGGTCAGCTCCACGCCATAGGCATAGGTGAAGCGCTTCTGCCAGATCGGCGTCGAATCATAGCTGATCTTGGCCGCCAGCGTCCCGGTGAAGGCGTCGAAGGCGTCGTAGTTGGAATGGTTGGCCGAGGCGATGATCGAGAAGGTGCGATCGCGCTTGCCGGCATTGGAGCGGCGGAAGGTGAGGCCCGCCCCCTGTTCCTGCGTGCCCGCCACGATGGAGGGGATCAGCGCGCCTTCGGGCGGGAACAGGTTGCGGTGGGTAAAGGTGCCCTCCAGCGTGAAGCCCTGCCCCGTCTGGTAGCCGGCCTGCGCGGACAGGCTGCGCGCCGGGCCGGCGTCCTGGATCACCTTCAGGTCCACCGCTTCGGTGCCGTCCGGACCCGGCCGGCCCGTCCGTACCGGCTCCACGCCGACATTGGCGAACAGGCCGGTGGCGACCATCGCCTCGCGCAGGTCGTCGACCTTGCGCACGTCGTACAGTTCGCCGGCCTTGAACCGTTGCAGCACGGCGACATGCTCGGCATCGAACGCCAGATCGCCCTCGGTGGTGACACCGCCGAACGACGACCGTGGTCCAGTTTCCACCGGCAGCGTATAGTCGCCCTTGAACGTCTGCTCGTCGAGCAGGATGTCGCGCTGGCCGACCTTCACGAAGGGATAGCCCTGCTGCGGCAGCTTCAGCGCGACGTTCGCTTCCGCGCCCTGCACCCGATCCGCCTCGATCGGATCGTCCACCTTCAGCGGCAGCTGGTCGCGCACCAGATTGGGCGGCACGGTCGCATCGGCCTGCACGGTGACCGAGCCGAAGGTGTAGAGCTTGCCGGGCGTGGCGCTGACGATCGCCTTGGCGGGCTGGCCTTCCCGGCCGGCCTCGATCGTCGAGAGGGCGGTGCCGTCATAATAGCCGCGCGATTGCATCAGGCGCACGGCCAGCGCCTCGTCCTCCTTCGCGCGCGCGTTGATCTGGCTGGTATTGGCCGCCTTGCCCTTGCCTTCGCGCAGCGCGGACAGCGACTGGAACTGTGCTTGAAGGCCGATCTCCTCCAGCCCGCGCAGTTCGGTTTCGTAGCGGATCTCCACGGTTTCCTTGTCGCGCGTCTCGGCGACCTCGACCGGTGGCGTGGCGTTGAAGGTGCCGAGCGGCGACAGTGGCTGGGCCAGCTCCGGGTCATTCGCGGCCGGCGGCGTCAGCGTGTCGCCGGTATCGGCCGCGGCTTGCCCCGATTGCAGGGGAACGGCGCCCGGCAGCGCCGGCGTGGCGGCCGGCGGAAGTTGCGGCATGGCTTCGAGCGGCGCGTTGATATCACCGGACAGCGACGGCAGGGCCTGGTTGAACGCTTCATCGGGGACGATGGGGGTGTCGTCGGCGGGCGCGGCACCGGGTGCCGGCGTCGGCGCGGGTGCCTGTTGCCGATCACGATTCGTCGGCGCCTGTTGCGGAGCCAGCAGCGATGCCGCTGCCAGCGCCATCCACCCAGACGTGAGACCCAAACTCAAGCTCTGTCGCCCCTTTCGGCTCGGGGCCGGCTTGACGCTCCATTTCCCCCGACCGCTGCAAACGTCGCCCGGCTGCAAAGGGTTCCCGACGCGGCGGAATTTTGCTTCGCGGCCGCCGCATGCCGGCAAGTTGCACTTTATGCAACCAGCTCAACCCTCTTCGCACTTGCAGCATGCCGCGCTGCAGCGCAAAAGGAGCGGGCCTTTCAGGCATCCTCTCCTAAAACTTATCCGGCCGCCCTTCGGGGCGGCCTTTTTTTGCTCCGGCTCCGCTGAGGGTCAGGCGCAGCCGATCAGACCGCCCAGCGGCACCACCACGCTGTCCGCGCCGGGCTGATCCAGGCGCAGCGTGCCCTGCGGCACCAGCGCGCCGCGCGTCACGTCCCCGCGCGTGGTGATCGACAGGTCGAGAACGGCGGTGATCCCGCCCGCGGCATATTCGTTCGTTTCGGAAAGGCCGAACAGCCCGCCGCCGCGCTGCGCCGTGCGCGGCAGGTCGGTGATCTTCCCGTTCAGCGACAGCCGGAGCTGCGCCGGATCGGCGCCCGCCATGGCGATCAGCACCTTGGTCACGCCCGCGCTCCACAGATAGGCCGCGCACCCGCGCGCGGGCAGCGACTGGCGCGGCAGTGCGCCGATGGGCAGGCCGTCGATCGACGCGGGCAGCGGCGTGGGCGTGGGCGTCGGCTTCGGGCGAGGCTTGTCCTTGGCCGCGACGAGCAGCAGGAGCGGCAGAACGAAGGCGATCCTCATGACCCGCTTCCTATCAGGAGCTTCCCAGCAGGAACAGCCAGGCCGGGTAGGCGGCCACCGCCAGCAGCGCGCCGAACGGAGCACGGTCCGTCAACGCCGCGCGGCGCCCGGTGAGCATGCCGACCAGCACCACGCACAGCCCGGTCAGCGCGGCCAGGAACAGCACCACCGGCAGCAACCGCCAGCCGAGCCAGAGACCGATCGCGCCGAACAGCTTGGGATCCCCGCCGCCCAGTCCCTCGCGCCCCCGCAGGCGGCGATAGCCTTCGCCGATCGCCCACAAGGCGGCGAACCCTCCCGCCCCGCCGATCAGTCGCTCCGCCAGCGGCGGCGCGATGCCGAGCAGCCCGGTGGCCAGCCCGGCAAGCGCCAGCGTGGCGGTCAGCCGGTCCGGCAGCCAGTAATCGGAGATGTCCAGCGCGGCGAGCACCAGCAGCAGCCAACCGAAGATCGCACCGGCCAGCCCCGCCGGCCCGGGCACCGCCAGCCCGGCCAGCCCGCCGACGAGAAGCGCCGCGAACTCGATCTGCGGGTGGGTCCAGTTGATCGGCTCGGCGCAATACCGGCAGCGCCCACCCGCCGCGGCGAAGCTCAGCAGCGGCACGAGGTCCCGCGCGGTGAGGGTGCGGTGGCAGCGATCGCAGGCGGACCGCCCCCCGACCACCGATCGCCCGTGCGGCCAGCGGAGGACGATGGTCGCCAGGAAACTTCCCAGCACCGCGCCCAGCAGCGCGAGGCCCGCCGGCCAGAGCCACCAGTCGTTCAAGATCTCAACCGTCTGCCTTCTTGCGCACGAGGTAGCGGTACACGCCGAACACATCGATGGCGAGCAGCACCACGTTCTGCGTGCCCAGCGCCCAGTCCCTGGTCAGCACCGCGCCGCCGATCCACGCGCAGGCGGAAGCGACGAACAGGACAAAGCCCCAGCCCGTCACCCGTCTTCCGCTGTCGAGCGACACCATGGAGGCGGCGATGATGCCGCTGATCGCGGCGAACCATTTGAGGGCGGTGATGAAGGTCATGCCGCGGCAGGACGAAGCGAGGTGCCTGCCGGTTCCGCCTTCACTCCCCTTTGCCAAGCACGGCCCGGCACCCTAAATCGCGGGCAACGAATTTCAGGAGAGTTCCCATGCCGTTCAGCGCCGCCGATCCCGTCGTGATCCTGTCCTACGCGCGCACGCCGATGGGATCGTTCCAGGGCTGTCTCGCGGGCGCCACCGCGACCGAGCTCGGCGCAACCGCCGTTGGCGCGGCCGTGGAGCGGGCCGGGCTTTCGGGCGAGGCCGTGGAGCGGATCTACATGGGCTGCGTGCTGCCGGCAGGGCTCGGCCAGGCACCGGCGCGTCAGGCGGCGATCGGGGCCGGCCTGCCGACCCATGTCGAGGCGACCACCGTCAACAAGATGTGCGGATCGGGCATGCAGGCCGCGATCATGGGGGCCGACGCGCTCGCCGCCGGCTCGTGCGACCTGCTGGTGGCCGGCGGCATGGAGAGCATGACCAACGCTCCCTACCTCTCGCGCAAGCATCGCGGCGGCGCGCGGATCGGGCACGATACGTTTTACGACCACATGTATCTCGACGGGCTGGAGGACGCCTACGAACCCGGCCGGCTGATGGGCAATTTCGCCGAGGAGACGGCGGAGGAATACCAGTTCACGCGCACGGCGATGGATGAGTATGCCATCGAGTCGCTCCACCGGGCGCAGCGCGCGCAGCAATCCGGCGCGTTCGATCGCGAGATCGTGCCGGTGGAGGTGCGCGGTCGCAAGGGTACCACCGAGATCCGGCTGGACGAGCAGCCCTCGCGTGGTGACGTGGCCAAGATCCCGACGCTCAAGCCCGCCTTTTCGAAGGACGGCACGATCACCGCCGCCAACGCTTCCTCGATCTCGGACGGCGCCGCGGCGCTGGTGATGACGCGCGCCTCCGTGGCCGAGCGTCTGGGCCTCGATCCGATCGCGCGGGTGGTCAGCCACGCTGCGCACGCCCATGCGCCTGCGCGCTTCACCACCGCCCCGGTGTTCGCCATGCAAAAGGCGCTGGAAAAGGCCGGGTGGTCGACGGGCGATGTCGATCTGTTCGAGGTGAACGAGGCCTTTGCGGCGGTGGCGATGATCGCCATGCGCGATCTCGGCCTGCCGCACGACGCGTTGAACGTGCATGGCGGCGCCTGCGCGCTGGGCCATCCGATCGGCGCGTCCGGCGCGCGGGTGCTCGCCACGCTCCTCTCCGCGCTGCAGGGCGCCGGCCAGAAGCGCGGCCTTGCCTCGCTGTGCATCGGCGGCGGCGAGGCGACCGCCATCGCGGTGGAACTGATGTGAGCCGCTACAGGGCCAGCGTGTAGTAACGGCTGAACGCCCGGTCGGTATAGCCGGCGAACGGTTCGGCCGGCGTGAAGCCCGCCGCCTCGTACATCGCGCGCGCCGGCGCGAAGGCCGCATTGCCGCCGGTTTCCAGGCTGAGCCGGCGATACCCGCGCCCGCGCGCCTCGACGATCAGATGATCGAGCATCAAGCGCGCCACGCCCTTGCGCTGATGAACCGGCGCGGTGCGCATCGATTTGATCTCGCCGTGTCGCGGATCGAGCTCCTTCAGCGCGCCCATGCCGAGCAGCTCGCCGCCGTCCCATGCCGTCCACAAGGCGACCGCCGGCTCCCGCAGGCCGGAGGCATCGAGCGCGAACACCTGTTCGGGCGGCGAGTTCTCGCGCGCGGCGGCGACATGCAGCGCGACCAGCGCCACCACGTCGGCGCGGGAAAGATCGTCGCGCTCGATCCGGATCACGAAAACTCTTCGCCCGGCCCCACGCCCCACAGGCGCGTGGCATCGACAAAGCCGCCCCGCCCCTTCACGTCGAACCAGCACCAGCCACGCCCGCACTTGCTGAGCCGCCCTACGACGCCCGCCTCCGCGCGCCAGCTGACCCGGGTGCCCGGCCCAGGGCCTTCCCGCATCTCCAGCGGCTCGCCCGGCGTGACGATGGCGGTGCGCCGCTCCGAGACGAGGCTGCCCAGCATCCAGCCTTGCGTGCCGCTCGGATCCTCTACCTTCAGCCATTGCCCCTTCTCGAAGCCGGCAAGCACCCGCACCGGCAGGTCGGCGCGCTGGTACAGCCACGTCGCCGGATAGGTGCGTCCGGGGCCGCTGCGCATCCGCGCCTTGCCCGCCGCGATCGAGCCGAACCAGGGCGGCTTGCGATCCACCAGTGCCGCCACCGCCGGCACCGCCAATATCGCCGCGGCGCCTGCCGCCAGCATCCCGTGCGTGACGCGCATCGCTCCGTCTTCCCCTTGTTGCCGAAGCGGGTGTCTATCGCGATCCGCGCCCCCGGTTCAACCGAGTTGACGCATCTGCGTCGCTCCGCCAAGCCTTCTCCCATGTCCGACACCAGACGCTGCGCGCATCCCAGGGTGATCGTCACCCGCGACCTGCCCGGTGCGGTGACCGGGCGGATGGAGCAGCTGTTCGACACCCGGCTCAACCGCACCGACGCCGCGCTCTCGCGCGACGAGCTGGCGCAGGCGGTCGCCGACTGCGACGTGCTGGTCCCCACCGTCACCGACACGATCGATGCGGAGCTGATCGCCGGCGCCGGCGAGCGGCTGCGCCTGATCGCCAATTTCGGCGCGGGCGTGAACCATATCGATCTCCGCGCCGCCCGCGCGCGCGGCATCCTCGTCACCAACACGCCCGGCGTGCTGACGGAGGACACGGCGGACATGACCATGGCGCTGATCGTGTCGGTTCCGCGGCGGCTGGCAGAGGGCGAGAAGCTGGTACGGTCGGGCCAGTGGAAGGGATGGAGCCCCGGCGGCATGCTGGGCCATCGTATCGGCGGCAAGAAGCTGGGCATCGTCGGCATGGGCCGGATCGGCCAGGCGGTGGCCGCGCGGGCGCGTGCCTTCGGGCTGTCGATCCACTACCATAATCGCCGACGCCTGCCGGCGGTGCTGGAGGCGCAGCTCGGCGCGACCTGGCACGCCGATTTGGACGAGATGCTGGGCAGCGTGGACGTGCTGACCCTCCACACGCCGCTGAACGACGACAGCCGCGACCTGATCGACGCGCGCCGCATCGCCCTGCTCCGCCCGCACGTCTATGTCATCAATGCCTCGCGCGGCGGCATCCTGGACGAGGGCGCGCTGGTGGAGGCACTCGAGGCCGGCCGGCTGGCGGGCGCCGGGCTCGACGTCTGGCGGTTCGAGCCGGAGATAGACCCAAGGCTGCTGGCGCTGCCGAACGTGGTCATGACGCCGCACATGGGCTCGGCCACGCTGGAGGGACGGATCGCCACCGGCGAGAAGGTGATCGCCAACATCCGCATGTGGGCAGATGGACACCGCCCGCCGGACCAGGTGCTGGAAGGCTGGGCCTGACCGGCCGCGGCGCGCATGCCGGCGGAAACGTTTTGCAACCGGGAACATCGGAACGGCTCCGGCGAAGCGGGCATTATGGTCCCATTCACCACGCCTACCAAGGAGCTTCCACCGTGAAGAAGATCGCCACCGCCGCCCTGCTCGGCCTCACTCTCGCCGCCGTGCCCGCCTGCTCCACCCTGAAGGGCGCGGCGATCGGCGGTGCGGGGGGCGCAGGTGTCTCGGCCGTGACCGGCGGCGATGTGGAAAAGGGTGCAGCAGTCGGCGGCGTCGCCGGCGGCGTGATCGGCACCGTCGCCGACTGACCTCGGTCGGACCGATCAGGACGGGCACCGTGCCTTTCCGGCTCAGCCCGGAAAGGCACGCTGCCAGTTCGCCGACGAGACTCCGGCGTTGTCGCGGAAAAGGAGCAACGCCACACCATCAATCCCGCCAGACCCCGAGATTGGTGACGCCGCTATCCTGCCTCGCCGATTTCTGACGGTGTCGTTGCGGTAGAGTTGCAGTCCTGTCGGGGACATGCGTACGCCCGCTGTCGCGGCGCTGTTCCACCGCGCTCCCACCTACGACGTCGCGAATGGGCCCTCCGATCAGGCGGGGCGTTCTTCTTGACCAAGGTCAAGTTGAAGCTCTGCAAATATATGTCGGAACGCCCAATTTCACCACAATCCTCCTTCAGACGCCGTCTGACAGATTTGAAGTGTGGCGTTCAGGAATGAAACAAGGCTAACAAATCGACACAATCCCGGTCCTTGCGGTAGTTGCCAGCAGAGAAGGCGGCTTTTACCGGAACATGGACGGGGTACGTCACCGCACGCTGTTTTCCCACGAGCCGGAGCGCATAGTGAAGGTTGCTATCTTCAACGTGAAATACAGCCCCAATCTGGGCGACGGCCTGTTGGCCGAATGCCTGGAGCGAACGCTCGTGCGGCATGATCCCGATATTCGCATCGTGGCTGTCGATCTTGCGGGTCGCGGCGGCTACGGCGAGGTCAACCGCTATCGCGGGTTGATGCTGCGCACGTTGCAGCGACTGCCGGGCTTCGCGCGCCAGCTTCTGTCACATACCCTCTTGAACCTGTTGAGCCGCGTGAAGCTGCGCGCGTCCTTTCGGCGGGCAGTAGCGGACAGCGACGTGGTGGTGATCGGCGGCGGCAACCTGTTCGCAGATGCGGACCTGAACTTCCCCATCAAGATCGGCCTCGCCCTGGACGAGGCGGCGCGACGCCGCCTGCCGGTGACGGTATATGCCGTGGGCGTATCCGACGACTGGAGCGCGACCGGCGAGCGCCTCTTTGCAGACGGATTCGGCGCCGCGGAGTTGGTGGCGGCTGACGTGCGCGACGAACGCTCCCAATCGGTGTGGAACAGGCGGCTTGTGCCTTACGGTATCCGCGCCGCCGGCATTGCGCGCGATCCGGGCCTGCTCGCCTCACGCTGTTACCCGGCAGCGCCGGCAGCGGGCGAGCGGCACGTTGCGTTCGGGATCACGGACCCGCTTCTCGTCCGCTACCATGGCGGCGAGCATGGTGGAGACCATATGCTGACCGCATGGTACACCGCGGCGATCGGTGCGCTTGCCGATGCGGGCTGGTCGGTCACGCTCTTCACCAACGGCAGTCCGGAAGACGCGGCCTTCCTGGCGAAGCATGCCCCGCTCTGGACCAGCCGGCCCGATGGCAAGGTCAGGATGGCGCCGCCTTCGCACGAACCTGCCCACCTTGTTCGGCAACTGGCGTCGGCCCAGCTGGTCATTGCTCACCGCATGCATGCCTGTATCGGCGCCTATTCCTTTCGCGTGCCCGCGATCGGGCTGCGCTGGGATCCGAAGCTCGACAGCTTCTTTCAGCTTTCCGGCCGGGACGAGTTCATCATCGACACGACCGCGACCGATGCGCCCGCGCTTCTGACGCTCGCCGAACGCGCGCGGAACGAGGGCGTGGCGGCCGATCGCCACCGCGAGCTGCTGGATGCCGCCAGCGACAGTGTGGCGGCACTCGCCGTGACCTTGAGGAAGGCCGCAGGATCCCGGCGTTGATCGACCGCGTCGTCATCCTGAACGACATCGCCCAGCCAAAGGGCGGTGCCACGGCGCTGGCGCTGTTGTCCGCCTATCAACTGCGCGCGCGCGGGCTGGCGGTGACCATGCTGGTGGGCGACGCCGGCGATAATCCGGCCCTGACGCAAGCCGGGGTGGAGGTGGTGGCGCTGGGCCAGGAGCGGCTGGGACAGGCCGGCGTGGCCGGGCTGGCGGCCGGGCTCTACAACCGCGCAGCGGGCGCGATGGTACAGCGGTGGATCGACGCAAACGACACCCCTGGCACCGTGTACCACCTGCATGGCTGGGCGCAGATCCTGTCGCCGGCGGTGTTCCGCGCGCTGAAGCGGGTGGAGGAGCGCGTGGTGCTGCATGCCCATGACTTCTTCCTGGCGTGCCCGAACGGCAGCTATGCTTTCCTGAGAACGGGCCAGGTGTGCCCGCTTACCCCCATGTCCCCGGCCTGCGTGTCGGCGAATTGCGACCGGCGAAACTACGGCCACAAATTGTGGCGCGTCGCGCGGCAGGGCGTGCAGCGCCGCTTCTATGACCGGCATGGCTCTCCGCCGGTGCTGGCGATCCATGAGGGCATGCGTCCCTTTCTGATGCGGGCGGGCATTCCGTCGGCGAGCATCCATGCGGTGCCCAACCCGGTGACGCCGTGGAGCGACACCCGGATCGAGGCGGAGAGCAACCGGCAGGTGCTCTTCGTCGGGCGGCTGGAGGAGACCAAGGGACCGGACCTGGCGGCGGCGGCGGCGCGGGCGGCGGGCGCCACGATCACCTTCGTGGGCGACGGCGTGCTGCGCGAGCGGTTGCAGGCCGAGTATCCGGAGATGCACTTTCTCGGTCGCCGCACGCCCGAGCAGATCCGCGAGATCGCGCGCACCGCACGGTTGCTGGTGATGCCGAGCCGCTATCCCGAACCCTTTGGCCTGGTGGCGACCGAGGCGTTGTGGAGCGGACTGCCGGTGGTGACGACGGATACCGCGCTGCTCGCCGAGGATATCGTGACGGCAGGTGCCGGGCTGGCCGTGGAACCGCGCGACACGGCGCGGTTCGCCGCGGCATTGCGCGCGATCCTGGACGATGACGATCGATGCCGCGCGATGAGCGAGGCGGCCTTTGCCGGGACCCGGTCGCTGGCCCTGTCGCCCGAGGGCTGGACCGACCGCCTGATCGACACCTACCGCGGGCGCCTGGCCGGCGACGTCTAGGACTTTGCGGCCGGTCCGGTCAGCAGGAGCGGAGCGGGCGACAGAACCTCCTCTTCGGCAGCCTCTTGCGGGGGATCGCCGCGCCGGCGTGTGCGGCCAAGCGGGAGAAACGGCGCGCGTGACATGCGTGCCCGCATCCGGCTGACCTTCATCGGCAGGATCGCCAGGCCGATCGCCGCCAGCGCCCACAGCCAGCGCAGGGCCGCCACGGTGGACGGCTCTTCCGACAGGAACACCAGCAGCGTCGCCCAGATGGCCATGGCGGCGCTGAGATCGCTGCTGCGAAAGCGGGGAAATGCCAGGTGCAGCACCACCGTCGCCCCGTACAACACCATTGTGGCCAGCACCGGCGCCACCGGCCAGGCCGCCGCCAGCAGCAGCAGGCTGGCGATGCAAGGGACCAACCCGACACGGGCGGCCTGCATCACGTGAAACGGCGCAAGATAGGGGCGCAAGCGAGCCATGCGCCCCGCCCTAGCGCCGGCCCCTTCAGATTAGGTTACCGGCGGCTCCGGCGGATCAGAAGTAGCGCTCGCCCACCCGGATCGTATCGCCGGGCGTAACGCGCGCCGTCATCAGATCGCGCGTGACCAGTCGCTCACCCTCCTGGCCGCGGCGCAAGGTCACGCGGTCCTCGTTGCCGCGATAGGTGTAGCCCCCGGCGGCGGCGATCGCCTGTTCGATGGAGCGGCCGTTCACGAACGGATATTCGCCCGGGCGTGCGACCTCGCCGAAGATGTAATAAGGGCGGTAGTTCAGCACCTCCACGGCCACCCGCGGATCGTTGATATAGCCGTTGCCGAGACGGGCGATCAGCGCCTGGGCAAGCTGCTCGGGCGTTTGCCCTTTCGTCGGGACGGAGCCGACCAGCGGAAACGAGACGTTGCCGTCCGGACCGACGCTATACTCGCCGGTCAGCGCCTGCTCGCCATAGACGGTGATGCGCAGCTTGTCGCCGGAATCCAGCGTATAGCCCGTCTGGGCGGCCTGGGTGGCCGACAGCGCCGGTGGCAGCGGCCCGCCACACGCAGCAAGCGACACCAGCATCAGAAGCGCAGCACAGCGTTTCATCGATCACCCCCTTTGATCCGGCTCCAGCGCTAGCAGTGGACGGCCTTCATTCCAAGCAGCATCGCGGAAAAAGAACAAACCGTGAATTTAATGCTGTCCTACAGCCGCGCATCGCGCATAGGAGACTGGCTCTCATCAACGGGAGTGCCCCATGATCGACAGTTTTTCCGCCTTCGCCGATTCGGCCAACAGCCCGTCTCGCGCACCGTTCGCCATCGTGCCGAGCGACTCGGTTTCCCTGCCGGCCTGCCCCAAAGCGATCTATGTCGGGACCGGCGGTGCACTGGTGCTGCGCGGCGTGGACGGCGAGGCCGACGTGCGCTTCGCCAATGTGCCTTCGGGCGCGGTGATCGACGTGCGGGCCATCTTCGTTCGTGCGACGGGCACCACCGCCGGCGACCTGGTGGGGCTCGCCTGATGCGCCCGTTCGGTTTCGGCAGCGGGCGCCGCGAACGCCCCATGACCTTGTATGGACGGGGTTCCGCGCTGGCGGCACCCCTGCCCGGCCTGCCGGTCGGAGCATTCGGCCTGCGCCGCATGGTGCCGGGCCATGCCGGCCCGGCCGTCCGCCTGCGCAACGGCAGCAGCGGGGCGGAGCAGGACGTGGCGTTCGCCGCTGACGGCTCGCTGGACAGCTCGGCCCTGTCTGCGGCCGTCACCTGGTACGTGACGACGCTCTACGACCAGACCGGCGCGGGGCGGCACCTGACGCAGCCGACGCCGGCCGCCCAGCCGGTGCTGTCGCTGGCCGGCGGGCGGCCCGAGATCCAGATCACGGGGGCGAACCAGGCGCTGCTGGTGCCCGCCTCGATTGCGTTCGACCGGGCCGATCACGGCGTGTTCCTCGTCGGCCGGCAGCCCAAGTCCCGATTCGCGACGCAGTGGCTGGCGATGGGCGCCGCGCCCGACCTGCGCTATCTCGATTTCTCGTCCGCCTTCACCATGCAGGCCTTTGGTGCGGGCACGGTCAACACCGCGCCGAGCTATGCCAGCCTTGCGGGATCGGCGCGGTCGGTGATGTCGATGCTGTCGCGCGGCAGCGGGCTGACGACCATGCGCGACGAGGACGCGGCGACCAGCGCCACCTCGCTCGGCGCGCTGGCGCTGGCGGCGGGCGGGCAGATCGGCGGCGGCTATGCCGACGGCAACCTCACGCTGGAGGCGGTCGCCTTTTACGCCGGCGCGCCGGATGCGGCGACGGCGGGGGCGGTCCGCGCGGCGTTGCGCGCGATCTTCGCCACGCGTAGCGCCACCACCGCCAGCGTCTATTTCCTGGGCGACAGCATCACCAACGGCGTGGGCGGGCTGCCCGGGTGCCCGATCGGGCGGCTGGTGGCGGATGCGGCGGGAGACCCCGGGCTGCTGTGCTACAATGCCGGCACCAACGGCGCGCAGGTGGCGGCGAGCACGAGGCCGAGCTGGCCGGTGCCGAGCGCTGCGAAGCGCGTGCTGCACCTGTGGCTGGGCACCAACAACGTCATCAACGGCGCGCTGGCGAGCGATACGATCGCGCTGCTGGAGGCGGCGGCGGACTGGGCGCGGGCGAATGGCGGTTTCACGCACGTGGTGTGCGGCACCGCCCTGCCGCGCTCCCAGAACTTCACCGAGGCGATGGAGGCGGAACGCCTGGCCCTGAACGCGGCGATCCGCGCGTCAGCCAAGTTCGACGCGGTGGCCGACTATGCCGCGGACCCGGTGTTCGGCGTGGCGGGCAGCTCCGTGAGCGACCCGGCGCGCGCCTCCAACATCGCCGCCTTGTACCGCGACGGCACGCATCCGGGCACTGCTGCGGCCGGGCACGCCTTCATGGCGCCGATCGCGCTGGCGGCGATCGAGGCGGCGCTCGGCAAGGCGGGCAGCGGCGGGGGCAGCACGGGCACGCCGGCGCCGACCTGGAGCGTGTCGCCGGCGATCAGCGGCACGGCGCAGGTCGGCCAGATGCTGACCGGCAGCGACGGCACGATCGCGGGTGGCGCGGTTTCCGGCCGGCAATGGACGCGCGATGCCTCGATCATCCCCGGTGCGAGCGGGCAGACGTACCAGCCGGTCGCCGAGGATGTCGGCCATGCGCTCGCGTTTAGCGTCACCGCGAGCGGCGCAGGCGGGAGCGCCACGGCGACCAGCACGCCGACGGCGGCGGTGATCGCCGCGGCCACACCGACACCGACGCCGACACCGACACCGACGCCCACCCCGACGCCGGGCGGACTGCTGCTCGACACGCTGGCCGCGGTCACGGCCGCGGCCTGGTCCACCCGCAAGCTGCGCAGCGGCTATGCCGGGCCGGCGCTGAAGGTGCGGCGCGCGTCCGATGGCGCGACGGTGGACATCGGCTTTGCCGGCGGCGGCGACCTCGACACCGCGGCGCTGGCAGCGTTCCTGGGCGGCGCGCAGGGGTTCGTGGACACGCTCTACGACCAGTCGGGCGCGGGCAACCACCTGAGCCAAGCGGCAACCGCCAGCCAGCCGCAGGTCACCACCGGTGCCGGCGCGATCATCCCGATCAACGGGCATGCCGCGCTCTACTTCAACAACGCGCCCTTCCTCGCCGGCACGCTCTCGGCAGCGGTGGCGACGCGGACGATCGCGGCGGCCTTGTCGCACCGCAACAACTCTGCCGGCACCATCCTGGGCGCGAGCGCCAATGGCGGGCGCGAGGTGCGCTTCAGCGCCACGCATGCGTTGCAGATGCTGGCGCAGGGCGCGTCCGCGAGCGCGGCCGTCACCTCGACCAGCGCGGCGACCGTGCTGGTGCCCGCGACGCTGCTGATCGCCGACAGCCCGGCCGGCTATGCCTACCGGATCAACGGCGCGGATGCCGGCAGCGGCACCACGACCGCGGCGTATGGCGCGAGCACCGTGCAGCTCGGCAGAGGCGGGAGCGTGCTCAACGGCTATGTCGGCGAAGTGCTGCTGTTCGACGGCGCGCTGCTGTCCGATGCGGATCGCGACACGGTGCAGGCGAGCCAGAAGGCGTGGTGGGGAACGGCGTGAAAGGGCGGCTCCCCCCGTCGAGCGAGCGGCGGCGGGCCAGCGGTTACGATGTCACGTTCGCTTGCGCCCGGGCGTGGAGGTCGGACAGGAGGGCGCGTCGCGCGGCGTAATCTACCGCCAGGGCACCCGCGACGATCCCCGGCACCTCCGCGGCCGTTGCGTTGTCCATCAGGGGAAGGTCGAACGTCGCCGCGACGGCGCGCAGCTTCGGATTGCCGTCGTCGATGATGATGACGGGCGCGCCGTTGAGCAGCGAGAATATGACGGAGTGCAGCCGGTTGGTGATGACCAGCGCTGCGGATCGGTATGCCTGCTCTAGGGTGGACAGATCGTAGCCGGCGAGGATCGACGCTTGCACTTCCGGTAGCCGCGCGGCGATCGCGCGAGCGGCGGCGAGGTCCATCTCGGGCTGCGGATCATGGCAGGCCAGGACCAAGCGTGCGTCCGGGACGGTGGACAGGGCAGCGCGCGTCAGATCATCCACCAGCTCGGGCGGAAGAAAGCGGTTCTCCCCGGCGTCGACGCAGGGCGCGACGATCACGGCGTCGCGGTGCTCCCCGGCCTGCGGCCCGGCGCGGGAAGGATCGAAGGAAAGGAACACCATGTCGGCGGTTTCCAGCACCTTGCCCTTCGCGACCAGGCGCGCGGCGTGATCGGCGGATCTCCGATCACGAACCCGGACCTGGTCCGCCCGTCGCAGGATACGGCTCCAGAAGAAGCGCGCCGGACGGGTCGACACCCGGCTGACCCCCAGGCCCCGCGTCAGGACGCGGCCGCCGCCAGCGCGCGCCGAGATCGCGGCAAGGAGCAGGCCGGCGAGCGATCGCGGCGACTGGTTGTCGCGCACGAGCTGGCCGCCGCCGATGACCAGATCGGCGCCCCAGCAGCGGCGGGCGAAGCCGATCAGGTCACGCCCGTCGACCAGCGTGCCGCCGGCCTCCCGCACCTGCCGCTCGACCTCCGGCGGCAGGGCGCGCCACCGGCGAACCAGCGCCGGGGCGTCGACTTTCAGGTTCTGAAGCACCAGCTTGAGATCGCCGAGATTGTGGAGATCTCCGCCGATCAGTACGGTTCGCCGCTGCTTCATAACTAACCCCTTGCCGCAAGACAGGGCGTTGTTGGAAAGGTATACGTCTCCAAGTTCGGTCAGGGATTATGCGTGATGAAACGAAACATCGGCAATTTCTTTTGGGGCGCCACCATGCACTTAGCTATGTCGCCGTTTATGCCCACTGCCTTTCTAAGGCGATCACTGATGAAAATCATTGGTGTCAATATCCCGGAAAGTTCGTATGTCGTAGCAGGCACAATCATCGGTAGCAACCTTGTTCGGATCGGGGAACGAGTTGGTATTAACAGCTATTGTTTTCTTGATGGCGCAGCGGACCTAATCCTTGAAGATAATGTCCGCTTAGGAAGTCAGGTGACCATCATAACAGGAACTCACGATATTGAAGCAAACGTGCTGCGGCGGGACCTCTCGAAAGGAACAATCGCTAAACCAGTGCGAATAAAACGGGGAACTTGGATTGCCGCTCGGGTCACCATCCTGCCGGGAGTGATAATCGGCGAAGGCTGCGTTGTCGGAGCGGGTTCCGTTGTCACACGCAATCTGGCGCCTAATGGATTATACGCTGGATGTCCTGCTAGACTTATTCGCCCCCTTCCGCTCGACGAGTCTGATCGAACGCGAGCGTCAATCCTTTCTTGACCAGCCGGTGCAGCGGCGGCTCCAGCCAGATCGCCACAACCGCGGCCGCGGCGATCGAAGCGGCGATGCCCAGCGCGATGCCGGCCGGAACCGGGCCCCCGCCTCGCGCCACCGCCGTTGCGATCGGCAGGCCGACATGGATGTGGATGAGATACAGCGGATAGGTGATCAGCCCCATCCACCGCAGCATTCGGCCGATGCTGGGCGAGATCCACCGCACGATGGGGCGTCTGAAGAGAACGGACAGCAGGATCAGGATGGTGGCGATCGCGAAGCAGCTCCATGCGACCGGCCAGAGCCGATCAATGCCATGCGGCAGTCGCTCGCTGCCGGCGGCTGCCTGTACCTGCAGCAACGACGTTGCGGCCGTGATCGCGATCAGGGCGAGCGTGGACGGCCAGCGACGCTAGTGACACCAGCTGATCGCCATGCCCAGCGCGAAATAGCAGCCGTGCTGGAGCGGCACGAGCTGCGTGAGACGGCCGTGCGTGTCCACGAAGCCGCCAAATGCGACAGCCAGCCAATAGCCCGCGCTACACAGCGCGAGTGCCCAGGCGAGCGGAACCAGCCGCGAAGGATGGCCAACCGCAACCACGCACATCAGCGCGTAGAAGACGATTTCGATCGGCAGCGTCCAGATCTGGCCGGCGATCCAGGGTCCGAACGGGGCAAAGAGAACTCCCTTCAACCAGAGATAGGCCGTCCGGCCGACCGGCGCGTCATTGACGCCGATCTGCACGGCCGCGGCCAGCGTCGCGCAGATCAGCATGGCCGGCCATAAACGCGCGATCCGCGACTGGATGAAGCTCTTCCGCGTGGCGCCTTCCAGCGAATAGGCGATCACCAGGCCGGAGATCACGAAGAAGATCTGGACGCCGATCCAGCCGAACCATGTCTGCTGCCACCAGGCCGGCAGCGGAACGGGCCCGACACCCGCGCCGACGAGTTCGTCGTAATGGCTGAACCCGAGATGATAGAGCACCACCAGCAGCGCGGCGATGAAGCGCACGAAATCAAGTCCGTAGATCGGATCACGCGGTGGTTTCCGCGCAGCGCTTGTCATGGTCGCATGCCCCCGCTCGGGACAGACGGTCCCGTTGACGATTCGTGTGGTCGCAGGCGCGATACGGAGCAGACCATTAAGGCTCTTACAATCGACCTGCCGCGCGGATATGCACGATCGGCGGCTTCCGTGCCATTTGGGGGTAGTGATTTTGATACGCTTGGCTCGGGCTACGGGGCTGGTGAGCGCTGCGGTTGTCGCGCTGGCGACGCAAACCGCGCAGGCGCAGACGGTGCCGGCGGGCCCGACACGCCCCGGTAGCGCGACGCTGCCGCCCGAAGTCAGTCGCGACGTCCTGCCCGGCGTGCTGGAGCGCAGCCGGCCGGCATACGATGCCGTCGGACTGCGCGTTGGCGGCTTTCGCCTGACGCCGAGAGTGGACGTGTCAGGCTTCTACAACAGCAACATCTATGCGCTGGACAACAACAAGATCGATGATGCGGGCGTGCGCATCGCACCCGATCTGCGGCTGGCCTCGACCTGGGGCCGCCACGCTCTTTCGGTGGACGTCAGCGGCGCCATCAATCGCTTTGCCACCCGCACCATCGAGAACAACGAAAGCGTCAGCGGGGTGGTGAGCGGCCGGCTGGACATCGACCGCGACACGCAGCTGGTGACCGCCGTCACGCTTGCCCGGCGCATCCAGGCGCGCGGCACGCAGGACGAGGTGCTGATCGGCCTGACCGACCCGGTTGCCTATCGCGAACTCAGCAGCACGATCACGGGCCAGCGCCGCTTCGGCAACGTGACGGTGGCGATTGGCGGCACCGCCGGCGACTTCAACTACGAGGACACGCGGCTCAACGGCGTTCCCGTCCGGCTCGGCGACAACAACTCGAGCGCGTACAGCGCCAACGGTCGCATCCTCTACCAGCTTGGACCCGCCATGGGCCTGTTCGCACAAGGCACCTATTCGAAAGCCAACTACGTTCCCTCCGACCGCTTTCCCGATCGCGGCTCGCACGGCTTTTCCGCGGTGGGCGGCGTCGCCTTCGGACTGACGCGGCTGCTGACGGGCGAGATCGGCGTCGGCTATCTCAAGCAGGACTTCAACGCCGCGGTCTATCGCGACATCGGTGCGTTCAACTATGTCTTCAAGCTGGACTGGTTCCTGTCGCCGCTGATCGACATCCATGCCAATGTCGATCGCACGTTCCAGCGCAGCCCCCTGCTCGGCTCGGCAGGCATCCGGCTCGACACGGCCGACGTGGCGGTCAATTACGAGCTGCTTCGCAACCTCGTGCTGGAGAGCAGCCTGTATTACGTCGTGAACAGCTACACCGGCCTGTCGCGGCGCGAGCGCCGTTTCGGCGGGGCGGCGACCGCCCGCTACCTGGCCAATCGCAACCTGTCGCTGTTCGCCACGCTGGACGCCGCGCGCCAGCGGCGGGCAGGTGCTTCGGTGCTGGGCCGAGACTATGATCGCGCCGTGATTTCGGCCGGGGCCCGGGTGCAGCTGTGATGCCAGCCGCGCTTCTTCCTGCACAGTCAATCCGAGGGAAACACCGGTGAATAAAGCGGTTGTGATGTATGGGAGCGCGGAACACGGCGCCCTTGGCTTGCCCGTGGAGATGCCCGGAACCGACGTTGCGGACGACCGGATCGGCTTTCGATCGATCTGGTCGATCTTCCGCCGGCGGCTCGGAACCTTCCTGACGGTGTTGCTCGCCGTGCTGGCGCTGGGGCTGTTCATCACGTTGCGCACGGAGCCGGGCTATACCGCCTCGGCCAGCGTCGCCCTGAAAGGCACACCCGAGCAGATCGCGCCCAGCGCACCGGGCGACCGCATGCCCGTATCAACCTTGCCCAGCGATGCGTATGTGGACACGCAGGTGGCGGTGATCACCTCCGACGAGATGGCGCGGCGCGTTGCGGCCGCCCTGGGGACGGCCGATCTGCCCAAGCTGGCGGTGGATCAACCGCGGCGGGGGTTCCTTTCCCGCCTGCTCGGCACGGCACCCGCCGCGCAGCCGCGGCAACGCACGGCGGCGGAACGGATGAACGCCGCGGTGGAGTACCTCAAGCGCATGATCACCGTGCGCCGTTCGGGCAGCACCTGGGCGCTCCAGATCCAGGTGGATTCGGGTGACCCGAAGGAGGCGGCACAGGTCGCGAACGCTTATGCCAACGCTTATGCCAATTACGACCTGTCGGATCAGCAAGCACAAGGCCGCCGCGCCAACGAACTGGTGGCGCAGCGCATGGAACAGCTGCGCGCGCAGGCCCTGGCGGACACCGAAGCGGTGCAGCGCTATCGCATCGCCCACAACCTGCTGAGCACCACCGGCGCCACGCTGACGGAACAGGAGATTTCCAGCTACAACCAGGAAGTGGCCCAAGCGCGCGCGCAGGCGGCCGAGGACCAGGCGCGGCTGGCGACCGCCCGCGGGCAGTTGCGCTCCGGCTCGCAAGGCGACGATGTCGGCGAGGCGCTGGGATCGGGCGTGGTCTCCTCCTTGCGCTCGCAACAGTCCGCCGCCGCCGCCAAGGTCGCCGACCTCTCGGCGCATTACGGTCCGCGCTACCCCGACCTGGTGCGCGCCCGCAGCGAGCTTGCCTCCATCAACGCGCAGATCAAGGCGGAAATCGACCGCGTGATCTCCAACCTGGCGGCCAAGGCCCAGGTTTCCCGCGAGCGGCTGGGCTCGCTCAGCGGCACCTTGTCGGGCGCGCGCGCCGGGCTTGCGGCCAACAATGGCGCCATGGTCGGGCTGAAGGACCTCGAACAGCGCGCCGACACCTCGCAGGCGCTCTATCAAAGCTATCTCAACCGGTACAAGGACCTGAGCGCGCGCGAAGGAACGGAACAGGCCACCGCCGCCGTTCTCACCGCGGCGCAGGTGCCCAGCCGGCCGACCTCGCCCAATCGCCTGCTCAACATGGCCCTCGCGCTGGCGCTCGGCTGCGGCCTCGGCCTGGCTGCCGCGTTTGGCCGCGAGCTGGCCTTTTCGGGCGTCACCACGGGCGACGACGTCACGCGGCGGCTGGGCGTCCGCTACCTCGGCCTGATCCCGACCCTGTCGTCCGTATCGAAGTCGGGCGACAAGCCGACAACGACCATCGTGTCCGAGCCGCGCTCCGCCTTTGCGGAGTCGTTCCGCTCCTTGCGGGCATCGATCCGCTTCGCCGCCGGCCCCGAGGCAAAGGTGGTGGCGATCAGCTCCGCGCTGCCCAACGAAGGCAAGACGGCGACCGCGATCTGCCTGGCCCGGTCCATGGCCCTGTCCGGCGATCGCACGGTGCTGGTGGATTGCGACCTCCGGCAGAAAGGCGTGAGCCGGTTCGTGCGCGGCAGCCAGGAGCGGCCCGGCCTGGTGGAGGTGCTGCGCAACGCGAACACGCTGGACGAGGCGTTGATCCTGGACCAGCAGACCGGCCTCTACATCCTGCCCGTGGCCTATGCGCTGCAGGAAGCCGAGCTCCTGACCGGAGCGGAAATGGACGAACTGCTCGTCAAGCTGCGCAACCGTTTCGACTGGGTGGTGCTGGACACTGCGCCGGTGCTGCCGGTGGCCGATGCCCGCCTGATGCTGGACAAGTCGGACGCCACCGTGTTCGCGGTCCGCTGGCGCCAGACGCCCGACCATGCCGTGCGCGCCGCCTTCCGCCAGCTGCCGCGCGGCCGCGACAGTGTGTCGGGCGTGCTGCTCACCCGGGTGGACCTGAAGAAGCTGACTCGGTTCGGCTTTGGCGACGAGTCCTTCTATTATGACCGCTACAAGAGCTATTATGCCTGAGAACAACGTGTCGGCTGAACCTGCTGCAACCATTCCGGGCCGCCCGGCCGGCTGGCCACGGCGGGTTGCCATCGTGCATTACTGGCTGGTCACCATGCGCGGCGGCGAGCGCGTGGTGGAGCAGCTGCTGCGGATGTTCCCGCATGCGGACATCTACACCCACGTCTATGACGAAGGCGCGATGTCGGAGATGATCCGCGCCCGCACGGTGCGGACGACCTTCATCAACCGGCTGCCGGGCGCGCGCAAACACTACCAGAAGTACCTGCCGCTGATGCCGATGGCGCTGGAGGAGCTCGACCTGTCGGGCTACGACCTGGTGATCTCCAGCGAGTCCGGACCGGCCAAGGGCGTCATCGTCGCGCCGGATGCCGTGCACCTGAGCTACGTGCACTCGCCGATGCGCTATCTGTGGGACCATTACCACCAGTACAAGAGCGCCGCGGGACGGGTCGCGCGGCTGATGATGCCGTGGATGTTCCACCGCCTGCGCGAATGGGACGTGACCTCGGCGCAGCGGGTGGACCGGCTGGTGGCCAACTCGAACTTCGTCCAGGGCCGCATCCGCAAGTCCTGGGGACGGGAATCGGTTGTCGTGCATCCGCCGGTGGAGGTGGACCTGTTCACGCCCGCCGCGCCGGCCGACGTGACCGACCGCTATCTGTGGGTGGGGCAGATGACCCCCTACAAGCGCGCCGACATCGCGCTGGATGCGTTCAACCGGCTGGGCCTGCCGTTGCTGATGGTCGGGGACGGCGAGATGGGCGCGGAGCTGCGCCGGCGCGCGGGACCGACGGTGGAGATCGTGGACCGGCTGAACTTCGACCAGCTGCGCCGCGCTTATGCCACCTGCCGAGCGCTGATCTTCACCGCGGAGGAGGATTTCGGCATCGTGCCGGTGGAAGCGATGGCGGCCGGGCGGCCGGTGATCGCCTATGGCCGCGGCGGCGCATTGGACAGCGTGGTGCCGGGCGTCACCGGCTTGTTCTTCGAGGAGCAGACCGCCGCCTCGCTGGCGGAAACGGTGCAGCAGGCGGAGACGTGGCTTGCCGGCTTCAACCCGGCCGATGCCGTGCGCCGCGCGCGCGACTTCGCGCCGGACCGTTTCGACGCCGGTATCCTAGCGGCTCTGGCGCGGTGAAACCGACGCGTGCCCTGCTGCTTCCGCTGGCGCTGGCCGCCGGCTGCGGCG
This sequence comes from Sphingomonas aracearum, assembly GCF_003345355.1. Taxonomy (GTDB): domain Bacteria; phylum Pseudomonadota; class Alphaproteobacteria; order Sphingomonadales; family Sphingomonadaceae; genus Sphingomonas; species Sphingomonas aracearum. Next base: position 275,735 of record NZ_QQNB01000002.1, read on the forward strand.
TGAAGGGCGATGCGGCCCCGCCGACGCAGGCGGACGCCGCCCCGATGGTGCTGGGGGTGCAGACGCATTTCAGCCAGCAATGGTCACCGCGCCTGAGCGACCTGGTTGCAGAGGTGGGCGCGGTGTCGGTGCGGGACGGCGCAGCCTGGTCGGCGGGCGAACCGAGCCGGGGCACGTATGGCGCCAACATGGCCGGGGGCGCGTCGCTGATGGCGCTATGCCGCCAGGGAACGTCGCTTCTGCTCACGATCGTGCCGCGCAATCCGGCATATGACGGCGGGCAGACGGTGCACAGCGCCGAGGGGATCGCCGCCTATGCGGCCTATGTCGGGAGGGTGGCGGACCGTTATGGCCGCTGCCTTGCCGGGATCGAGGTCGGCAACGAGATCAACACGGCGAGCAACCTGCCCTACCCGCCTGGCGTGGACCGGGCCGCCGCTTACGTGTCGCTGGTTCGCGCGACAAAGGCGGAGCTTGCCCGCCGCCACTCGGCGGCCGCGGTGCTGGGCGGGTCGACCAACGTGATTGGGACGGGGTTTCTGGCCCGGCTGTTCGCGGCCGGGTTGCTGGAGGCGGCGGATGCGGTGGCGGTCCACCCTTATCGGTCGCAGGCCGAGAATGTCGACGTGGAGATCGCGCACCTGCAATCGGTGATGCGTCGGCATGGCCGGGTGCTGCCGATCTGGGCGACCGAGTTCAGCGACAATTACCAGACGCCGGCGCTGGCGGCCGGGGAGCTGGTCAAGGCGACGACGCTGCTGAGCGCATCGGGTGTCGCGCGCGCATACTGGTATGCGCTGGTCGATCAGCGCTGGTTCCGCAACATGGGGCTGTTTGCCGCGAGCGGCGGCACCAAGCCGGCGGCGCAGGCCTTTCGCCAGATCGCGCCGCTGATCGCAAAGGCGCGCGCCGTGCGCGTGGACCTGGGCGATGCGGGCATCCAGGCGTTCCGCCTGGGGACCGGCACCTATGTGCTGTGGGGCGCCGGCGGCAGCGTGGCGATCAACCCGGCCGCCGTTGTGCGCGATGCTCGCGGCCTGCCGGTGAAGGCGGGCGGCACCGTCCGCGTGGACGAGATGCCGCTGGTCGTGTCGGGAACGGGCGCGCTGCGCCTTGCCGCGCCCAGCGGCGTGATCGCCGACAGCCTGTTCGGCTATGCCCGCGCGCCGTGGTCCTATCTGGCGCAGACGCGGGACGGAACGGCCCACCCGCTGTCGCTCGCCGACTGGGACTGGACCAGCAGCTTCTTCAGCCGTGCCTATCAGCCCTTGCGCCTGGCGGATACCAATGCGGCGGTTGCCGGCACCGCCGCCAGCGCGACGCGCGCGGTGCTGCGCTACACCGCGCCGGCGAGCCAGCGGATCAGCATCGCCGGCTGCTTTCACAAGGCGAGCAAGGGCGACGGGGTCGACCTGGTGCTGACCGCCGCCGGCCGGCCCGCCTGGCGGCAGGTGCTGACCGGCGAGGCCGCGATCGCCGGGGTGGATGTCGATCTCGCCGCCGGGCAGACGGTGGAGCTGAGCGCCGGGCCGAACCGGACCGCCGGCGGCGACGCCTTCAACTACCGGCTGCGGCTGTTTGCCCGCGGCGCCGCGCGCCCGGTGCCCTGCCCGCAACGTCCCTATCCGGCGAGCTGAACCATGATCCCAACCTTTATCGGCGTGGCGCAGATCCTCATCGGCGCGCTGCTGCTGTTTGGCAGCGTGCCGGCGATGCTTGCCTTTGTGATGCTGTCGGGACTGATGGGCGGATCGGCGGCGCTGCAATTGCCGGCGCTGGGCGGATCGTCGATCCCGCCGATCGACGTGGCGCTCGGCTTTCTGGTGCTTCGCCTGCTGCGCGAGGCGGGGCAGCAAGGCGCGCTGTTCCGCCGCGCGGCGGTGGACCTTGCGCCGCTGATCGTCTTCGTTCTCTACGGGTTGCTGATGGCTTATATAGGCCCGCGCCTGTTTGCCCACGGCCTGGAGGTGACGCCGCTGCGGCCGAATTTCGGCCACTTCACCAATCAGATGGCCTTTATCTACGCCACGGCGCCGCTGCGTCCCTCACCGCAGAACGTCACCACGTCCGTCTATCTGATCGGCACGCTCCTGCTCGCCTTTGCGTCGCATGTCGCGCTCGGCATGCCGCGCGGACGAGACACCCTGGTCAGGACCGCCGCGCTGATCGGCCTGACCCACTCCTTTCTGGGCGTGTTCGGGCTTCTCGCCGCCGGAACGCCCGCGGCGGTGGTGCTCGACGTGTTCCGCAACGGCTCCTACGCACAGCTGACCCACGAATTTCAGGGCTTTTCGCGGATCTCGGGCATCCTTCCGGAAGCGTCGAGCTACGGCATCTATGGTTTTGTCTGGCTGGTCTTTCTTGCGGAATGCGCCCTGCGCGGCGTGCGCCCGCGCCTGACCGGGGCCGCCGCCCTCGTATTGGTGGCGGTGCTGGCGGCCTCCACCTCGTCCACCGCCTATTTCGGACTGGGCTTGTATGGCGCCATGCTGGTCCTGCGCGTGATGCTGATCCCGCGCGGCTTCGGCGTTACGGCGGTGATCGCCCTTGCGTGCGTCCTGCTGGGTGGAGCGATCATCGTCCTTGGCGTGTGCGCCGCCGAGCCAAAGCTGGCGAGTTCCCTGGGCGAGGTGCTCACCCACTTCACGGTCGACAAGGGAGACTCGCTGTCGGGGCTGCAGCGGGCCTTCTGGGCCAGGCAGGGATGGCATGCGTTTCTGGCATCTCACGGGCTCGGGATCGGCCCGGGCAGCTATCGCTCGTCCAGCATCGCAACCTCGATCCTGGGGTCGGTCGGTGTGATCGGCGCCGTGGCCTTCCTGTGGCTTCTCCTGTCCGTCTGGAAACCGTGGGGACGATCGACATGGACCGGCCGGGCCCCCGATCCGGCGGCAACCGGCGCCGCAGCGGGCTGGGCGTGCCTGATGCTGTTCTGCGTGCAGTCGATCGCGCTGCCTTCCCCCGATCCAGGTCCGGAATTCGCCTTGCTGGCGGGAGCCGCCCTGTCGCTGCGGCGGTTGCGGTTGCTGGCGCCGGCGCGGCTGTCCGCGGCGCGGTTCAGCATGGAGCCCCGCCTGCTGCAGCCGTTGCTGGCGCCCGGCGCCGCGATGCGGGGCAAGCGGCAGCGCGCCTAGCAACTCGAGCATGTCGGCGTCGGGCGACCCATGACGGAACATCCGGTGGTCACCATCGCATCACAAAGAACTCTGGCGCAAACCGGCCATCATGGTATGGCAACGCCTGGGCGCTGTGCCGCGGCTTCGGGGGTAGCTTGAGCGGCGCAGCGGCGGGGTAGGATCGGAACATCAATGTTGGGCTTCACGGGTAGGTCGCGCATGTCGCGCCTCGGCTGGGCAATCGCTCGCTATCGGACTGCGTTCATCACGGTGGCCATCCTGAGTGCGGTGCTCAATGTGCTGCTGCTCGGCGGCTCGCTGTACATGATGATGGTCTATGACTCGGTGCTGCCGAGCCACAGCCTGCCGACGCTGTTCAGCCTGCTGGCGATGATCGTCGTGGTGTACCTGTTCCAGGGCCTGTTCGACGGCACGCGGTCGCGCATCCTTGCCGATGTCGGCGGTGCGCTGGACCGGGAGCTTGCGCCCGAGGTGCAGCGCGTCATCACCGATTTCGCGCGCAGCGGCGCCCAGCAGACCGGCGACGGGCTGATCCCGATGCGCGACCTCGATCAGATCCGCGCCTTTCTGGCCGGGGGTGGTCCGGCGGCGCTGATCGACCTGCCGTGGATCATTTTCTTCCTCGGCATCCTGTTTCTGCTTCACTACTGGCTGGGCGTCACCGCGCTGATCGGCGCGATCATCCTCATCCTGCTGACCGTCATCACCGATCGGCGCACCCGCGATCCGATCGCGCAGCTGTCGCAGATCGGCGCGGTGCGCAACGGCATGGCGGAGTCGAACGTCCGCCATTCGGAGATGCTGACCGCGCTGGGCATGCGCAACCGGATGCGCGATCGCTGGCTGGAGGTGAACGGCGTGTACCTCGCCGCCAACGACCGGATGAGCCGCACGGTGGGCGCGCTGGGCGGCATCAGCAAGATCTTCCGCATGCTGCTCCAGTCGGTGATCCTGACCGTGGGCGCGTTGCTGGTGATCGATGGCAAGGCGAGCGGCGGCGTGATCTTCGCCTCCTCCATCCTGTCGGGCCGCGCGCTGGCGCCGGTGGACGCGGCCATCGCCAACTGGCGCGGCTTCGCCCAGGCGCGGCTGGGGTGGAAGCGGCTGAACGAGATGCTCCTCAAGCTGCCGGACACGGACGCGGTTTCCACCCTGCTGCCGCGGCCGCGCCAGCAGCTGGCGGTGCAGCAGCTCGTTGTTGCTCCTCCGGGCACGCAGCGCGTCACGGTGCAGAATGCCGACTTCGTGCTGAACGCGGGCGAGGCGCTCGGCATCGTCGGGCCGTCCGCCGCCGGCAAGACGTCCCTCGGCCGCGCGGTGATCGGCATCTGGAAGCCGGTGCGCGGTGCGGTGCGGCTGGACGGCGCGACGCTGGACCAATGGCATCCCGATACGCTGGGCGGGTTCATCGGTTATCTTCCGCAAACGGTTGAGCTGCTGGACGGCACCGTTGCCGAGAACATCGCCCGCTTCGACCCGGCGCCGGATTCGGACGCGGTTATCGCCGCCGCCGACGCCGCGGGCGTGCACGAGATGCTCGTCAACCTGCCGCAGGGATATGACACGCCGGTCGGCGCCGATGGCTCGCAACTGTCGGCGGGTCAGCGTCAGCGCATCGGACTGGCGCGCGCGTTGTACAAGGACCCGTTCCTTGTCCTGCTGGACGAGCCGAACTCGAACCTTGATGCCGCGGGCGAGGCGGCGCTGGAGCGCGCGGTTGTCATGATCCGCCAGCGCGGCGGCATCGCGATCCTGATCGCGCATCGCCCGTCGGCGCTCGCCAAGGTAAGCCATGTCTGCTTCCTGCGCGATGGGCGCATCGAAGCGTTCGGGCCGCGGGACGAGGTGCTGGAGAAGATCACCGCCAAGCCGGTCCCCCTGCATCGCCCGCCGGCCGCGGTTGGCAGCACTGCCGGCGGCCCGCCCGCCGCCAAGGAAGCGTAAAACATCATGGCCAGCAACCTTCCCGCCGCGCTCGCCGGTACCGTACCGGCCGCTCTCGTGGACTATGATCCCGACCGGATGATCCGGTTGCGGCTGAAGCTGTCGCTGATCGCGATCGCGGTGCTGGTGTTCGGCTTCGGCTCCGCCATGGCCTTTATCCCGATCGGCGGCGCGGTTGTCGGCAGCGGGCAGGTCGGTGTGGAATCGCGGATCAAGCGCGTCGCCCACCCCACGGGCGGCATCATCTCCGCGATCTACGTCAAGAATGGCGATCATGTGAACAAGGGCGACATCCTGATGCGCCTAGACGATCAGGTGACGGGCACCCAGTCGACGCTCTCCTCGCTGACCGTTGACCAGCTGATGGCGCAGCGCGCGCGCCTGGAAGCGGAGCGGCTCGGCACCGGCGCCATCGCGTTTCCCGCCGAACTGCGCACCCGCGCGCGCACCGATGCGGGCGCCCGCCAGGCGATGGCCGACGAGGAAAAGCTGTTCCGGATCCGCCGCACCGAACAGGGCGGCATCGGCGCGCAGCTTGCCGCCCGCGTGGTGCAGTATCGCAAGCAGATTGACGGCTTCAACGCCCAGATCGCGGCTTTGCAGAAGCAGCAGGCGCTGATCGAGCCGGAGCGCGCGAGCGTTCGCGAACTGTGGGAAAAGAACCTGGTCACGATCGGCCGCCTCAACCAGATCGAGCGCACCAGCGCCGACATGCAGGGCAGCATCGCCAACCTCCAGTCGCAGATCGCCCAGGCGCAGGCACGGATCACGGAGGCCAACGAGCAGATGCTGCAGATGAGCGAAACCCGGCGCAGCGATGCCGGCACGCAGCTTTCCACCGTCAACGGCACGCTGAACCAGGAACAGATCCGCAACGTCAACGCGGCCGACCTGCATGAACGCAGCGTCATCCGCGCGCCCTATTCGGGAACGGTGGACAAGATCGCCTTTTCCACGATCGGCGACGTCATCCGCCCGGCCGAGACGATCATGGAGGTGGTGCCCGACCGCGACCGACTGCTCGTGGAGGCAATGGTGAGCCCGGCGGACATCGACCAGCTCCGCGACGGCCAGCGCGCGCGCATCCGCTTCACCGCCTTCAGCAACACGGCCACGCCGGAGATCAGCGGCAAGGTCATCTTCGTGGCGCCGGAACGCACCACCGATGCGGAGGCCCGCCAGTCCTATTATGCGGTTCGCGTCGAGGTGGACCCCCGTGACCTGGCGCGCTGGCCGGAGCTGAAGCTGCGCCCGGGCATGCCGGCGGAGATCTTCATCGAGACGGGTAGCCGCTCCATGCTGAGCTATCTGACCAAGCCGTTGCGCGACCAGTTCGCCCGCGCATTCCGCGACAATTGAGGACGAGGCCGATGGCGTTTTCGCGAAGGGTGGTACTGCTCGCCGGGTGTGCCGCTTGCGCGGCGACGCCGGCACTCGCCCAGGTGCGCCAGCAGGCACCGCAATCCGTTGAGGCCATCGCCTTCGGCCCTCCGGTGGAGCCACGCAGCACCACCGCTTCGCCGGTATCCGTTCCACCCGTCGCCTCGAACCGTGCGCCCGCAGGCCCGCGCGACTACCGGCCGGACAATGGCGGGCCGCTTTCGGGGCTGCCCTATGATCGCAAGGCACCCGTCTCGCCCCCGATCGCGCCGATCACCACGCTGACGGAAGCGATCACCCTCGCCTATCGCACCAACCCGCAGTTGCTGTCGGCACGCGCCACCGCGCGTTCGGCAGATTTCCGGGTGCCGCAGGCGCGCTCCGCCTTTGGCCCCACGCTGTCGGCGAACGGCGCCTATACCTTCACCCGCACGCGCGCCGAGGTGTTGCCCGGCCAGTTCGCGGGTGCGAGGGGCTGGACGAGCACGGCCTCGCTGATCCTGAACCAGCCCGTCTTCACCTTTGGCCGCAATGCCGCCGCCGAGGCCCAGGCGATCGCCGGCTCGCAATATCAACGCGACGTGCTGCGCGTCACCGAGGCGCAGGTGCTCAGCAACGTGGTCGACGTCTATGTGTCGACCCTGCGCGATGCCCAGGCGGTGACGATCGCCCGCGAGAACCTGTCGTTGCTCGAGCGCCAGCTTTCGGACAACCAGAAGCGCTATGACGTGCGCGACCTGACCCAGACCGATCTCGACCAGACGCGAACCCGGGTCGAGTTCGGGCGGGCGCAGCTCGTCACGGCCGAGGGTCAGTTGGGGATCTCGCAGGCAAGCTTTCTCCAATATGTCGGGGCGCCGCCGGGGGATCTCGCGCCGCCCGACCTCTTGGACATCCGCTTCGCCAACATCGAGGCAGCCTATGTCTATGCAGAGGCGAACAGCGGGCTGATCCGTGCCGCGAACGCGCGGGAAAAGATCAGCCGCGCGTCGCTCGAGCTCGCCCGGGCGGACAGCCGGCCGCGCGTCGATCTTCGCGGCACCGCGGACTATGGCTCCGTTTCGTCCTATACCGACGATCTGCGTACCACGCAGCTGATCGGGCAGGTGGTCCTGTCACAGCCGATCCTCGATTCCGGTCTGCGTCGCGCGCGCGTGGATGAGGCGCGGGAGGCCAACCAGTCGGACTGGCGCCTGCTCGACACCAGCTTGCGCGAAACCCGGTCCGCGATCGCCAGCGCGTGGGACCAGGTCGCGGCATCGCGTGCGTCGCTTGCCGGATATCAGGCCGCCATCGATGCGGCGGAGCGGGCGTATCAGGGCGCGGTGCTGCAGCAACGCGCCGGCGATCGCTCAACGCTGGACGTGCTTGATCTCGCCCGTGATCTGCTGACGGTGCGCACCACCTACAACGCCACGCTCGCCAATGAATATCTCGCGCGCGCAGCGCTGCTGGCGGCCGCCGGCATGCTCGAGGGGCCGATGATCGTGCAGGGGCTGGCACCTTATGACGCGGACGAGCATTTCGAGCATGTGCGGCGGCGCGGCGACATTCCGCTGCTGACGCCGGCGCTCAGCGGGCTGGACGGCGTGGCGAACCGCAACACGCAGGCCGATCGGTACTCGCGCGATGCCGGTGCCGCGCTCGCGGTGGACGCCGCGCTGCCGCTGCCAAGCGCTCCGGTCTTTGCGCCGGCGACGAGTTCCGCCGCGAAGCCCTGAACGGGGGCCTTGCGTCAACAGGCGCTCGCGATGTGGGAGCGGAGACGGCAAACCCGTCGCTTGGTGATGGCTGGCGATCCGGCGCTCGCCCGACAGGCGGGGCGACCGCACCCGGCGTGAAACCGGAAGCGGTCGAACCGTTCGGAGGTCAGATCAGGAAATCGACGGTGGACACCGGAAGCACGCCGGCAGTGTCGATGCTCGACGTGATCGTCCTGCCGTCGTCCAGCGTGATGGACGTGGTGATGGTGTTGCTTTGCCCCACAAGCGCGCGCAGGTGATCGATGTCCGTGCCGAAGGTGAAGCCGGACGGGCCGGAGACGAGATCGTCCAAGTCGATGTCAGCCATCTGGACACCGTTCACGAACAGGTCGAAGTCGACGACATGGTTCGGCGACAATGGTGAGCCGAGCAGCGCCGCACTCAGCTGGTCGGTGGACGTCACCCGCTCCGCTCCACCGGTGTTGTCGATCATGTCGAGATACTGGAGCGGCACCGATGCGCCCACCCCGATCGCCGACATCAGCGCGTGATATTTGGTGTTCAGCAACTCGATCTCGTCGCCGAAGCTGTTGACCGGGTTCGGCTCGCCGTCCGACAGGAAGTAGACGATGTTCCCTTCCACGCCCGTCGGGTCGAGCACCTGCAACTTTTCGATGACGCCCTGCAACGCTTCCTCGTAATTGGTGCCGCCGCCGGCATCCAGCGTCTTGAGGAACGGATCGATCCCGCCGCTGCCGAGCTGAAACGTCTGGGTCTGGATGTTGGGCGTTGGCTTGGAACTGACCCAGTCGGCCGGATTCGCCTTGGAATTGAACGGCACCACGGTGACGGTCACGTCGTCCGGCGAATAACCGAGCGCGTTGATCTTCCCGTTCAGCTTGAGCAGCCCGGCGATTTCGGCATCCAGGATGGTGTTGGGTCCGTCGCGACCATTGAGGTCGCCCACCGGCGTGCCCGCGAACTTCAGGCTGGTGCTGCCGGAGATATCGACAACGAAGAAGATGTTCTTCTTGTTGACCGAGGCCGCGCCGAGATCGATCGCCACATCGACATGGCCGTCCAGCGTACCCGTCTGCTTGGGTCCGGTGAGCGACAGCGAGACGTTCTGGTGATTGACGAGCGCCTTTTGCGTATCGGTCTGAAACGGCGAAACGAAGCGTCCGGCGCCTTCCACGAGGATCGTCGCATGCGCGGTGCTGTTGCCGCCGTGACCGTCCCACACCTGATAGTCAAAGCCGACTTCCGCGCTCTGCCCCACCGACAGCGTCTGGAACGCCGCGCCGGGATTGAAGACGAAGTATCCGGACGGATCGAGCACGATCTGCCCCTCGACCGGCTGGCTGACGATCGAAAGTGCGAGTGCATCGCCTGCATCCACGTCGCTGTCGTTCGCCAGCACGTCGAGCGTCGCAAGCCCTGTTTCCGAGACGGTGAAGTGATCGTCCCGGGCGACGGGCGCGTCGTTCACGCCGGTGATGGTGAACGCCACCTGCTCGCTCGTTCCATCCGCGGCGCGAACGGTGAAGCTTTCGCTGCGCACGACCCCCTCGCCGAGCGATTGCACCAGCGTGTTGTCGACGGCGTAGGTATAGGCGCCGTCGGCGGCCAGGGTCAGCGTGCCGAGATTGCCGGGCGCGCTGTCCACGCCCGCGAAATAGGCTTGCCCCTGATCGGCGTCGGCGATCGACAGGGTGCCAACCGCCGTCAGCTGACCCGCCGCGTTCACCGCCTCATCCTCGACAACGGCGGTAACCGCAGGCGTGCCGATCACGGCCGCATCGTTGCTGCCGACGAGGGTGATCGCGACATCGCGAGCGACCGCGCCGCCCTGCCCGTCCGAGATCGTGACGGCGAAATGCTCCACCTTGGTCTCGCCGGCGCCCAGAAAGGCGATCGCCGCGGGGTCGACATGGTAGGACCAGGTAACCGCGCCGCCCGTTCCGGTGCCCTTGCTGTCGGCCGTGACACTCGCCGTCAGGGTGCCCAGCGTGGAGCCGACCGGCGCCGCGCTCACCCGGTGCAGATCCGCAAGGTCAACATCGGCAAACGCGATCGTTCCCGTGACGTCCGGTGACGGCGAACCGTCGGCGGCCGAGCCCGTGAAGGCGCCCGAGGTGATCGTCGGCGCATCATTAGTGCCGGTGATCGTGACGCTGACCGCCTGCTGCAGCGTGCCGCCTTTCCCGTCCGCGATCGTGACGGTGTAGGTCTCGATACGCGTCTCGCCGGCGGCGAGGAACTGTGCCTTGGCGTTGTCGATCGTGTAGCTCCAGCCGACGCTGCCGGCTGCGGCGTTTGCCGCTTCCGACACCCCCGTGAGCGCGAACGCGCCGAGCGCGCCCTGGCCGGTCGCGGCGGCGAAGCTGGCGGTGTGGCGATCGCTCAGATCGACGTCGCTGAAGGCGATCGTGCCCGTTGCGGTCGTCCTGGCGGCGTCCTCGATCACCGCGCCCTTCTGCGCGGCCGAGGTGATCGTCGGGGCATCGTTGGTGCCGGTGATCGTGAAGCTGATCGCCTTTTGCGTGCCGTCGAAAGCGGTCACGGTGAAGGTTTCGGTCTTGGCCTCGCCCGCGGCGAGGTACTGCACGGCAGCGTTCTCGACCGCATAGGTGTAGCTGCCATTGGCCGCGAGCGTCAGCGTGCCGAGCGTACCGGACGCGGGCACCACCGCCGTTCGGAAGCTTGCCTCGCCCTTGTCGGCATCCGTGATCGACAGCGTTCCCTTGGCGACGAGCTTGCCGGAGGCGATGTCCTTGTCCTCGACAACCTGGCTGACCGTGGGCGCGCCGATCACCGCGGCGTCGTTCACGCCGGTGATGGTCAGCGTGGCCACCGCGGTGTCCCAGTCACCATCCGCATCGACCACCTTGTAGGTGAAGCTCACCTGCGCCGTCTGCCCGGCGGCGAGATAATCGAAGGCGTCGCCCGTCGCGTAGGTGAAGGTGCCGTCATTTCTCAGCTCCAGCGTTCCCGCCGCGGGTCCGGAGAGGAGCGACACCGACCGGATCAGGTCGGACGCCGTGTCGTTGGCGACCACCGAACCCGAGATGCGCCCATCCTGCTTCAGCGCGAACGAGTCATTGCGTGCAGTCACGCAATTGTCCGCCAGCGAGATCTCGACGCCATCCACGAAGATGCGGCCGCGTTCGAAGTCGTTGATCGTCAGGTTGAACGCCCTGAACGTGAAGTCGCAGTCGAAGAAGTTGGTGAGCAGGTAGAAACGCAGGCGAGCGATGTCGGCCTGCACGGCCGGCGACATCCATTGTTCACGCGTGAATTCAAGCTGCAGTGTGTCGCAGCCGCCCTTGCCATCGACGTCGATGTTTTTGCCGGCGTTGGCGGACATGTTGTAGGTGTACGTCTCGTCGCGATTGGAACCCACGATCGTGGTCGTCTTAGCTACAGTCATGCCCCAGCCCCCTGGATCTACCTGGTCGCAGGCGCCCCGCACGCCAGCTAAGAAGCGCAAAGACCAGAGGAGAACTATCGAAGCAATCTTTTGTTAATAGGTCATAACGACCATTTACCAACATTCTGTCTCATAAAGAAGCAGGAAGAACAGATCGGCATTGCCGCCCCCATATCCGCAGACGGCGCCTTGCGGTCGACCGATTTCGAGATTTGCCCGGCATGAGAAAAGAAAACGCCGGCCCGACGTCGAGTCGGGCCGGCGTTCCTCAACGCACCAGTTCGTCTGCGATCAGAGCATCGGAAGGCCGGTATGGATGAACCCGAGGTCCAGGACCTGGGCGCGGCCATTGTCGTCGATCATGACAAAGCTGGTCCCGTCCTGGTTGCCGAAACGCTCGGTCACGGCGCCGTATTGGGCATGGCTGCGCAGGAACGATGCCAGGTTGTTGACGTCCGCCTGCGAGTCCAGGACGAAGTCGCCCGAGCTGCTGGCATAGCTGCTCCCTGCTGCCGTGCCGGCCGCCGCGAACAGCTTGGTGAAGCCGGTGATGCGGACGAAGTCGCCCTCACCGAAGTTCAGGTCGCCGATTTTCGCCCACTGGTCCACGGCACCATAGCCACCGCGATTGTAGCCGCGCAGCGCGGCATTACCGCCCGTCGCCGTGGCCGGATCGATGGCGTCGGCCTGGCGGAACACGAACTCGTCGCGTCCGGTGCCGCCGGTGAGGCCGTCATAGCCGCCACCGCCGCGCAGCACGTCGTTGCCCGCGCCGCCGACCAGCGTGTCGCTGCCATCGCCGCCGAGCAGCGTGTCGTTGCCATCTTCGCCATAGAGCGTGTCGTCGCCCGCATCGCCCGACAGCACATCGTTGCCGATGCCGCCGCGCAGCGTATCGGTACCGCGCCCGCCGTACAGCGAGTCGTTGCCCGCGCCGCCGATCAGCCGGTCATCACCCGCCAGACCATAGAGCAGATCGTCGCCGGCGCCGCCGAACAGCGTATCGTTGAACGCGCTGCCTTCCAGACCCTCGATCGAGATGTAGACGTCGCCAGCCGCCAGACCGACCGTGCCGGTGTTGGAAGCGAGCGACGCGGTCACCGCGCCGGTTGCGTTGCGGTAGCTCACCGTGTCGGTGCCCGCGCCGCCATCCAGCGTGTCGCCGCCGCCGGTGCCCAGCAGCGTGTCGTTGCCGGCCAGACCGGTGAGCACGTTCTTGCCCGTCGTGCCGGAAAGCGTGTCGCCAAAGGCGCTGCCCTGCAGGTTCTCGATCGTGCTGTAGGTGTCGCCGGCTGCCGCGCCGCCGGTGCCGCCCGTCGTCAGCGAGGCAACCACGCCCGCCGTGGCGCTGCGATAGCTCACCGTGTCGAGGCCGCCATTGCCGACCAGGCGATTGGCGACGCCGTTGGCGATGAGCAGGTCGTCGCCCGAGCCGCCGATCGCATTCTCGATGATCGCGCCATAAGCGATCGAGAGATTGTCGGTCATCAGGCCGTTGCGATAGGTGTCGCCGGTGATCTCGAGATACAGATCATAGGTCGCCTGGGTGCGCGGGGCGAGACCGGCGGCGGCGCGACGCGCGTTGATCTCGTCCAGCGTCGGGACCGTGGTGGAATAATAACCGCCCACGCTGCTGAACTGGCCCTCGTTCAGGTCGATGATCGAGGGAGTGGAATAGCCCGACACGTCGATCGTGTCATTGCCACCGGCATCCCAGATCGTCGCGACGGGCATCGGCGTCAGATTGAAATCGAACGATTCGTCGCCGGCATTGCTGTTGAAGCCATACACGGTGTCGCCGGTGCGGGTGGTCGTGTCCGCGCCATAGATGCGCTGAATGGCGGCGATGTCGTGCACCAGCGGCGTGGAGGGATAGCGGTAGGTCAGCAGCTCCCAATCGACATGGTTGGCGCCGGTCTCTTCCGAGTCCCAGTAGGACATGATCGAATACTGGTTCGAGTCCTGATAATATTCCGCACCGTTCTCGTACGTGGCGGAGAAGTCCGGACCGAAATTGTACGAACCCGGATGCTCCAGGCCCAGCGTGTGGCCAAGCTCGTGGATCAGCGTGGTGAGGCCGTACTGCCCTTCGTCGAACAGCGCGTTGGAAGAGTTGATGCTGGGCGTGGCGATGAACACGTCGCCCGAAATCTCCTCATAGGTCACGAGCGTGCCGTCGTCCTGCACGATGTTGGTGCGGCCGTAGTCATAGGGGAGGTAGGCGGATGCCTGCGCCGGGCCCGTGGTGGTGTTCATGAAGTTGATGTCGGCGTCCCCGAACGCCTTCTCCACGAACGTTACCTTGATCAGGCTGTCCCAGATGCCGATCGCCTGACGTGCGGCCACGCGCTGATCGGCGCTGAGCGCGGAAAAGCCGTTCGCCACGGCAAGGCCGATATATTGCTGGTTCGTGCCGTCGGCGAGCTGCGTGTAGACATACGGGTCCGGCAGCGTTGCCTTGGTTTCGTAGAAGCCAAAGGCGAGCGTGGTCAGCGGCGTACCCGCGACATGACCCTTCGAGTTCGCCAGCGTATAGTAATCGTTGTTGGCGGTGCCTTGCGCCCCGTCCCAGTTCGCGCCGGAGCGGTAGGTGACGCCGCCCTCGGTGATCAGGCCGTCGCCGCGGTTGAGGTAATAGGCGGCCTGGTCGATCGTGAAAACCGGCTTGCCGCGGATGGTGCCGCCCTGTCCGTCGACGGATGCGTCCAGCGGCTCGAGAGGCGCGGTGTGCGTCGGAGCCGCGACGTCTTCGGCATAGACCCGGCCGACCGACCAGTCGTCATGATAGCCGTCTTCGATGTTACGTGTGTACGCCATTGCTTACTCCCCTGTAAGTCCTGCTGCCCTGCCCTCGCCACGGCGGCGCCAGGGCAGAACCTCGTCCAGCACCGCGTTGATCGCGCGCGCTCGGTCGGCGCGGCCGCCCGGGGTCTCCGCAAAGCGGACCACCAGCGGCGCAGCGCCAAAATATTGTGGGGCCGGCTCACGCCCGCCGCTAAACAGCGGACGTGCGGTCACGGCGAACAGCCTGCCGACACCGGAGGGATCGGAAACAACGGAAGCTTGAACGATCACCACCAGCGTTGCGCCGTCGCGCAGGCTAGGATCGCCGACCTCGACCCCATCAACCGGCACCGGGGCGTTCACGCGAGCGAGATCGACGATCTCCGCGCCCAGCGCCTGCGAGGCTTCCCCGCCGGCAATTTCACCCCGCGGGCCATATTGCGCGAGCACCACGGCCCGCTTCACGCCACGATAGCGGATGTCACGCGCGCCCGCGCCGGCCTGCGACTTCACCGGAGCCGACTGCTCCGCTGCCCGGTGCCCCAAACCGTCACCAACCGTAAGGGAAAGCACCGCAACGAACGCAACCGACGCCACCCCTGTCCATGCGACCACATTCGACCTCCCCGACCCGCATGGTCCGGAGCCTCCCAATGGCGCCCCGCGACCCACGGTCACACATACCGAACACCGTCGAACTTTTCGCCCGCACCGAAGTGTTGATATGTTGTTAATGTCTACGAACTTTGTCAGTGCTGTCAAACAGAGATCGAAAAAGGAACGCATTGTTGGATCTGCGAAGGGCCGAGAACTTGGACGTCACCGCTCTGTCGGCCGCGTTCGACACGCATGGGCGCATTCAGATAAGCGGCTTTCTGACGGACGACACCGCACGCGCGCTCGGCCGCGACCTTTCGCTCAGCGGCGACTGGAAGCTTACGTTCAACCGCGGAACAACGGTCCTCGATTACGACCAGGCGGCCTACGCCCAACTGGACGAGGACGCGCGGCGCGCGATCGCCCATGACATCGTGGACGGCGGAAGGCGCGGCTTTCAGTTCTGCTACGACACCATCCGCGAAACGGAGGCGATAGCGCCGGACGCTCCCTTGCGCCGGTTCAACCGGTTCATGAACAGTCCGGACATGCTGGCGCTTGTCCGTCAGGTAACCGGCTTTGACACGATCGAGCGGCTCGACGGACATGCCAGCCGCTATGGGCCCGGGCAGTTCCTGACGACACACGACGATCATATCGCCGGCAAGGGTCGCCGCGCAGCCTATGTGATGAACCTCAGCGGACAATGGCATCCCGATTGGGGCGGGCTGCTGCAGTTCTTCGATGCGCGCGGCAACGTGGTTCGCGCCTTCACTCCCGCCTTCAACACGCTGGCGGTCTTTGCCGTGCCCCAGGCACATTCGGTGAGCTGGGTAACCCCGCTTGCGGCGAACCCGCGCCTGGCGATCACCGGGTGGATGCTGGAAGAACGATAAACCCGAGCAGCACGGCGCGATCACAGCCGCTGCCCTTGCCGCATGCAAGACCCGTCCGCGACGGGTTACTTCTTTTGAGTGTAGCGACCTGCCCTGCCTCACTCGAGGAAGGGTGGAATGTCGCTTTTGTACAGAATCACTTGCGACTCGACCGCTCTAAACTTGACGAAAAGGTGCCGACTCGCCGCATCTCCAAGCATTGGGGCCACTAACTGCCCCTGTTTGGGACACAATAGCGAAATGGACTCCGTTCGCTCCCGCGCGCGATTTCGGCTCCTTTTCTGCCGAAAACACTGAGATTCAGCGGTATTGATCCGTCACCCTTCCTGCGAGTTGGTTAATATTGGATTAAAAGTTACTTGGCGATTTACGAAGATGTGCGTAAGGCCATTCCCAGCGGAGAGCGCGGTTCACGACGACGATGAGGATGGGAGCGATCCCGGGCCATCGCGAGCCAAGCTCTGGCACCTACGCGCACATCAGGGGCGAAACAGGTGGAATAGAGCCGGGTGTGCCGCGTGCATCTGGTTAACGTTCTTTGCTCTTAGGGAGAAAAACCATGCCTTTCACGATCACCGATCCGAATACGCTTTCGGCTGAGCCGCGCCCGGGCGCAGACGTCACGCCGACCAGCACGGCGAACGGCACCTCCTATGTCTTGCCGACCGAGACGCGGGCTGGCTATGTGACCGGCTCGACCGGCGCCGACCGCGCGACCCTCTACGATCTCGAGCGCGACAAGGATCAGGTCATCAACCTGGGCGCTGGCGACGATCTGTTTGTCTTCGGCACCAACACCACGCTCAAGGATCTGAACGGGATCGTGAAGATGGGCGATGGTCCCAACGACTTCGATCAGGTGTTCCTCACCCACGCGATCACCGATTATGTGTTCTCGCTCCGCTCGGATGGCGGCATCAAGATCCAGTATCTGGGCGAGACGGACGCGAACGGGATGGCTCACGGAGACGCCGTCACGTTCTACGGTGCGGAGCAATTCACGTTCCGTAACATCACGACGGACGCTGCTGGCCAGTCCGTCAATTACGAGAACACTGTGATCAGCGCCGCCGATCTCTACTCCCGGATCGAAGAGACGGGCGTCTTGATTTAACCGAACTTGCAACCACGAACTTGCAAGTTCGCGGTAGAATAGGCCGGGGTCATACCCGGCCTATTTGATTACCTATAAGTTGCCGCTTTTATGCACCCAAGCATCGCGCCTCCGCGACGCCTCAGATCAGGTGCTTTCCCGCGGGGCGGTGATCGCCAGACGAACGCCCCCGGAGTCCCGCAACTCGCCAGGTCACCCGATATAGGCGAGCGCAGTCGCGGAGACGTGCCGTGCCTCACTCGTGCGTACGCCACCCGCGCCTGTAGCATGGCTGGTTCAAGGCTTGGCAGCGGGGGGAGCCGCCCTAACCGGCCTTCTCCATCTCCTCGCCACAGATCGCCTCAATCATGCCGATCGCCGGGGGAAATGGCTCTCTCTCTCTCTTTCAGCCACATCACCGCTCGCCGTACGAGCCTTGGTGCGCCTTTGCATGTAACGCCTCGTCGATCGCGGGATGCAATGAGCCCCGGTGGCGCCTCCCGCTCGTCTGGATGGCGATACGCACGCCTTTCGACGCGGATCACCGGTTTGGGGACTCGCACGCCCCATCTCGTCGACGCTGATCCTCCGATTGCGGATCAGCGAAAACATTCCTCAATCGCACGGCTGAGCCATCGCGGAAGCTTGAGCGGCCTTGCGCGCCAAAGAGGAACAAGTGCGTCAGGCCTTGCTCGACGGGCTCACCGCCTTGCACCCGCGGCGCGTTGATCCGGCTACGTGCCGGAACCACGCCGTCCGAAGCGCCATCCTGCCTGTCCTCCATCGATGGCGCTGTTCGGGCGGAACAGATCGGCCTATGAGAACTCGTCCATTCTTCCGAACCGGGGAGCACCATCTTCCGCCCTTTCGCTGGTCGTGCCCGGCCCCTGCCTTCTGTCAGCGCCGGACTGCGCCTGCTTGGCCTCGCCGGCCGCATGGTGCTGACGCTCTATGTTGCCCGGTTCCTGGGTTTGCAGGCGGCGGCGGCATACGGGTTCGTCGTGGGCGGATCGGCGGCACTGACCGCGCTCACCGGTCTCGGTCTCGATCAGCCGATCCATCGCTACCTGGTGAGGGCACAGCCTGGCGACGCGGCCCGGCGCCTGCGCGATCGGCTGCTTCTTCGCGCGATCATGAGCGCGGTCCTGATCGGCGCGGGGGCGCTGACGCTGGCCGAGGCTGATCCGCGCTCGCTGCTGATGCATTGGGCGGTGGCGATGATTCTGCTGCTTGAGCCGATTATCTATGATCTTCACGAGGGCCTCGTTTCACGGCGGCGCCCGGTGGCGGCCAACGCGTTGCTGTTTGCCCGCGCCGGCGGATGGGTGCTGCCGGTGGTAACGCTGGGAGTGCTGGACAAGGCATATCGATCCCTCGACCTTGTCTTTGCCGGCTGGGCCGCAGGTCTGGTTGCGGGAGTTGCGGTCGCGGTTGCCGCGGCGATGCGGCGGCCGGACCTGCGGGCCGCTGCCGGAACCACGATCGACTGGATGTGGATGCGCGCGGCGCCGGCGGCCATGCCGCTCGCCTATCTCGCCGATCTGGGCCAGGTTGGCATGATCTACAGCGACCGTTACCTCGTCTCGGCGCTGGCCGGCGTGACGGCCGCGGGCGCCTTTGTATTTCTGTGGGGCTTCACCAATGCGGTCGTTCCGCTCGTCCAGGCCGCAGTTTTCAACCACTTAACGCCCGCACTTGTGTCGAGCCATGGACAAGAAGGCGCATCCTGGCAGGAGATATTGCACGCAGGACAGCGGCAGACGCTTCGGCTCTCACTCCTGCTGGGCGGCGCGTTGTTCGTGACCCTCGTGGCACTGCTGCCCGTCGTGCATATCGGCCATGGCACGGAAATCCTCGGCCTGGCCGCCCTCATGATCGCCGCATCGGTCGTCCGGCTGCAGGCCGACGTGCTGCAGATGGCCTTGGCGAGCACGGGGGATGATGCTGGCTGGGTACGGGTCAATCTTATCGGACTGATCGCCGCGCCGTTGATCGGGATAGCCAGCATCGCACTTTTCGGGTTGGTGGGAGCGGGACTCCAGATGCTGCTGACCGCGTGGCTCGCCCTTCTGCTGAGATGGCGCATCCTGAACGCGATCGGACGTTAAAAGAGGAGGCGTTTGCGGACCCCGCTCCCCAGCCTCTCTCCGTTTGGACGCTCAGCCGCGATGGGTGAGAAGTCGCAGCGAGCGCAGCGCCTCGCGACGGACCAGCACGACCGCCATCAACCAGCCAAGCGCCCCGCACGCAACCGCAACGGCCAATTGCACCGGCGGGCTCCGCGCGATCTCGGGTGCAACCGCGCGACCACCCAGCACGGCAATCGAAGTGAACACCATGGGCAGGCCGAGGGTCGGCAGCAGGCGTCGCCACCGCGCCTTGCTCACCTGCCCCACGCGCAAGGCGTCAGCCACCAGCCACAGGGTGGTCGCGGCGGTCACCACCAGCGACGCGACCGCCGCGCCGGTCACGCCCCAGGGCGACAGCGCCACGGTCAAGGCGGCAACGCCGATGGCGGTAGCAAGCTGGTTGGCGAGCACGCGGCGCTGCCGGTCATAGGCGACGAGCAAGGAGGAGGTGACCGCCGTCAGGATCGTCCAGAGCCGCGCACAGGCCAGGATGGCGATGGCCGGGCCAGCGCCGGCCCAGCGCGGTCCGAGGGCCACCGGCGCCAGCCAGTCGCCCAGCATCGCTACGCCGATCAGCGCGGGCCAGCCGATAAAGGCGATGCCGACGAACATCGCAAACCAGTCGCCATCCGCCGGCTTGCCCTGGGCGAAGCGGTGCGACAATCCGGTCATCGCGAGCAGGCGTGCGGGCTGGCTGAACATGTCCGACGCAGCGGTGACGACGCGGTTGCTGGCGCGAAACAGGCCCGTCGCCGCGGGCGATAGAAACGCGCCCAAAATCAAGTCGCCACTATAGTTCGACAGGAACGAGACGAACGTCGCACCGTAGCGACTGTTGGACCAGCGCGCGACCGTGCCGACCACGGCCATGTCCGGGCGGTGCAGCGAGGGCGGGCGGACCTGCAATCGGTAGGCGATCGCGAGCAGGACCAGCCGCAGGTAGATCTGCACCACGAGCGCGGCCAGCTTCCAGCCGGCGACAAGCAGGCCGATCGCGGCCAGCGAGCTGGCCAGCTCCACCAGGGTGGTGCTGACATAATAAGCGCGCACGCTCCCCTTTCGCAGGAGCAGCGCCTCTTCCCAGCTGGCGAACGCGGCCACGAAATTGCTGGGGATCAACACCAGCATCAGCCATGCGACATCAGGAGAGGAGAACAGCCAGGGAGATGCGCCGGCGAGCAGCAGCAGGACGAGGCCGGCGATCGTGGCCATCAGCGCGTTGCCAACCAGACACTCGACAACGCAACCGTCCAGGTCCTTGGCCTTCATCAGATATTCGAACGGTCCGGTATATAGCAGCGTGCGTGCCAGCGTGACAAAGGCAGTGGCGATCGCGAAGACGCCGAAATCGGCCGGCGACAGATAGCGGGTCGCGACAAGCGTGACCGCGATCAGGAAGAACTGGCTGCTTGCCCGCGATCCCATCGCCAGGAACGCAGCGGCTGCGCTGCGCAAGCCGGCGCGCATCAGCGGGCGAGATCGAGCAGGCGCGCGAACAATTGATCGCCCGCGCGCGCCCAGGTGAATTGCGCGGCTCGCGCCTGACCCGCTGCCAGCTTGGCAGTGCGGAGCGCAGGATCGTCCAGCGCCCGGATCGCCTCGCGCCAGGCAAGCGGATCGTCCACGTCCGCATAGACCGCGGCGTCGCGGCAGATCTCGGGCAGCGCCCCCGCCGGTGCGATCACCGCGGGTGCGCCGCACAGCATCGCTTCGAGTGGCGGAAGGCCGAACCCCTCGGTGCGCGAGGGAACCAGCACCGCATGGGCGCCGGCGTAGAGCGTGCGCAAGGCCGCATCGTCGCAGCGTCCCGCAAAGACGGTATCCGCAGGCGGCGTCAAGCCAGCGCGTTCCAGCGCCGCACGGTCCGGCCCCACGATCACCAGCCGACGCGGCTGCATTGCGCCATCGGCAAAGGCGGCGAACAGCACCGCGTTGTTCTTGTACCCCTTGGGACTGCCGAATGCGAGGGCATAGCCGCCCGGCATCAGCCCCAGCCGCTGAAGGGCGGCGGGATCCGGCTCGACATCGAGAATGTGGTCGGCGCCGTTGTACAGCACCGCTGTCTTGGTGCGCGGTGCCACGCCCAGCAGCTCCAGCATCTGCCGCGAGTAGCTGGACACCGTCAGCACAACCGAGCTGCGCCGTGCCATCAAGGGCGTCAGCCAGCGATATCCAAGCCGCTGCTTGAGCGGATAGCCGCTGTCGGGGAAGAGGAACTGCGCATCATGGAGCAGCAGGAGCTGGCGCCGCGCGCGCACGGGCGCGAGATTGGCGAGGTTGACCAACACGCCATCGGCCGCCGCGGCGGGCAGGCGCATTTGCTCCCATGCCTGGCTGTCGGCCCCGGCCACCTCCACCAGCTCGATCGCGGTGAGCTCGGGCTCCCATGTCCGCCGCGCCGGCACCAGCAGCCGAGCAGGGGGTCGCTGCCGCTCCGGCATCGCGGCAAGCCGTGCATCGCATTCGCGGATCAGCCGGTCGGCCACGCGGTGCACGCCGTTCAGCGCACCGGCGTAGAATTTGCCGTTGAAGAGGAGCGGCTTGAAGTTGGTCGGCGCCATGCCGGTCACAGCCGCTCGATGCGGCGCGGATCAACGCGGCCGCGCAGCACGTCCGCGATCGCGAGCGCGTTGCCGTACAAGCGGCCGCGGCGGTCGATATCCGGCTCCGGCCGCAGGCTCTTCACGAGGTTCGACACCACGTTGTTGAGGAGCAGCTTGCGCCCCAGTCCGGGTTGCATCGAGCCCTTGCGGTACAGATAGACGACGTTGGCGACCTGCGAATAGCCGAGCTTGCGCCCCGAGGTGCGCCCGCCCTTCACGCCCATATGGACGCCCGTCACGCGCCCGCTGGAGATCAGGCGCCCGCGCCTGCCGAGAAGAACGGTGAAGTCGATGTCTTCCAGCCAGCCGTACAGCGGCAACTTCTCGTCAAACCGAAGCCCCTGTGCCGCCGAAAGCCGGATGGCCATGTTGCAGCCATAAAGCGCCGAGCGCGGCTTAACCGCCGCATCCATCGCCGCGGCGCCGTTGGCGACCAGTTCCCGCGCCTGTTCCAGGGAGAAACCGCCGGCATTGATCCCGTCCGCGATCAGGTTGCCGGTGATGCCCGAGACGTCGGGGAACTCGGTGAAAAGCGCCTCTACCTGCTCCAGATAGTCGGGCGCGGGCACGAAATCGTCATCGAAGAACACCACCAGATCGGCGCGCCCGTTCACCGCATCCAGGCCGCGGTTGCGCTGGCGCGGAAGGCCACGGTCGCCGATGATCGCTTCCACCCGTCCGGCGGCGTCCGCCACGCCCTCGATGTCCGCGGGGGCTGCGCCGACGACGACCACTCCATCCGGCGGTCGCGTCTGGTCGTGCAGCAATGCGACCGTTCGCCGTGTCAGGTCAGCGCGACCGACCGTCGCGATGATCACGTACAACCTGGGCATGCTGGTTCCCCCGAACGATCACGCGCCGCTACCCCGTCCAGCCCGCGCTTGGCAAGCGGCGCCTGCCATGAACCTCTTGCAACACCTTTAACCACCGCTCCCGCTGAAGCCCTGCCGCTTGTCACCCCCGCCGCGCGGCAGCAGGGGTTTTCGGCCGCACCGGGGCGTGCCTAACGCGGCCTAAACCCTGCTCGATCAATCCTCGTAAACCGCAGAGTTTCACGGAAAAATTCCGTTCTGCCCGTATTTCGCCTCGGGACGGCGGGGGGGCTCTTGCCTGCCGCAACCAGCACGGGCGAAACAAATATGCATATCAGCAAGCGGGCCAAGATGGCCCTGGTGACGACTCTCGCCGGCGGCAGCCTTTGGGCGCTTGCCGCCTATGCCGCCGCCCAATCGGCCGCAAGCGTGGCGCCGACGATCACGGTGGTGTCCGCTGCCGGGCAGAACGCGGCGAGCGTGCCTTCCTCCTCCGCCATGGGCAGCACCGCCGCCGGTCCGGCCGCGAATTCGGCTTGGTGGGGCCTCATCGGAGCGCCCGGTACGCCCATGATGTTCGGCGTGCAGACCCATTTCAGCCAGGGCTGGAACCCGGCCTGGCTCGGCTTTGCGAACCAGGTCCAGGCACCGGCGCTGCGCGACACGGTGACCTGGACCAGCATCGAGCGGACGCCGGGCGTGTATGAATTCTCCCGCGCGCCGGCCTCGCTGGCAAATTTCTGTGCGCAGGGCGGCAAGCTCAGCCTCACGATCCAGCCGCAGAACCCGATCTATGACGGCGGATCGTCGGTCTACACCGATCAGGGCCGCGCTGCCTACGCCCGGTATGTCGCCGCATTGCTGGCCAACTACAAGGGCTGCATCACCGCCATCGAGGTCGGGAACGAGATCAACAACAGCAGCGGCCTCGTTTACCCGGCCGGCGTCAGCAAGGCTTCGACCTATGTCGCCCTGCTCCAGACGCTGTATGCGACGGTGAAGCCGCAATTCGCCGATGTCTCGATCCTGGGCGGCTCCACCAACGCGATCGGCACGGGATTTCTGGAGACGCTCTTCGCGGCGGGTGCGCTCAATTACATGGATGCGGTTGCCGTGCACCCTTACCGCAACGATGGCGAGGGCATCGACGGCGAGATCGCCAACCTCAGGCAGGTGATGGCCAAGTACGGCAAGGTCGTGCCGATCTGGGCAACCGAGTTCTCCTACAACTATGCCGACCAGCGCCGTAACGCATCGGGCCTGATCAAATCGGCGGTGCAGTTGTCCGCGTCCGGCGTGGATCGCGCCTTCTGGTACGCGCTGGTGGACCAGTCTAGCTTCCCGAACATGGGCCTGTTCACGGCCAAGACGATGAAGCCGACCGGCGCTGCCTATGCCGCCGTGACCCAGCGCGTTCTCAGCGCGGGTCGCGCGGTGCGTGTCGATACCGGCGACAATCTGGTCTATCTCTATCGCGCCGGCGCCGACCGCTGGGTGGTGTGGGGCTCGCCGCGCACCATCACCTTCTCGGGCAACCCCGTGCTGCGCGACATGCTGGGCAGCGGCTTGGGCGGCAACAGCGTCACGATCGGCGCGGATCCGATCCTGGTGGAGGGCGCGAGCGGCTATTCGCTCGGTGCGTCGGCGACGGTCGCCGACACGCTGCTCCAATACGGATCGGCACCGTGGAGCTACTGGCGCCGCGGCAAGGACGGCAAGGACATCAGCCTGCCGATCTTCGACAACGATTTCACCAGCTATTACGGGGATCGCTGGTCCAAGCCGCTACGCATCAACAACACCACCGCCGCGCCCGCCGGAGATGGAGCCAATCCGATGCGCGCGATCATGCGCTACACCGCACCCATGACGGGCCAGTTCGATCTGGAGGCCTGCTTCACCAAGACGGTGTCGGGCGATGGCGTGGATTACCGCATCGAGAAGAACGGCACGCTGCTCGCCTCGGGCGTGACCACCGCCAAGTCGGAGATCCATGCGCTGCTGGTCAATCTGAACGCCGGGGATCGGCTGGATCTCAGCTTCGGTCCGAACAAGACATATGGCGGGGACTCCTTCAGCTATCGCGCTGTTCTGTCGCAGCGCGGCCGCGGTGCGACCCTCTCGTGCACCAGTTGAACTGAAGCTCTGGATTGTCGCGGCGGAGAAGCATTCGCTCTCCGCCGCTGCCGCTGGTTTCCGCTGTCACTCCGCCGTGGGCGGCAGCACCTGCGTATGCTGGACCACGCGCCATTCCTCGTGGCTCAGCCGGCGGTAGGTGGAGGTGCAATAGGTCTGGTAGACCTCATCTCCCCGGTGTGCTTCCGCTGCATAGGCGATCACGATCAGGCCTTCCTGTGGGCGGGCGATCTGCTGGTCGGAGAAGCGGACCTCGCTCCAGCGCGGCGTGTTCGACACCGCCTCGATCGCCTGCTGCCCGGTGAACACGAACGGCTTGGTGGGCAGCGCCATCAGGCATTCGTCGTCGATCTTCTCCCGATAATTCTCCGCATCGCCGGTCCAGAGGCTTTCCTCGAAAGCCCAAACGCGCCCGTCTTCCACTTTCTCTCTCCGTCGCTGCTGCGGGGCGCCAACGAAGCGGCAGGCGCGCCGTTCCGCCACGGATGCTCGTCGCCGGGCTCGCGCACGGTGGCGACGGTGCGCGTCGCCAGGGAGACGGCGACGCCGCCGGTGCGGCGAAGGGTCGGTGCGTCCAGCCGCAGCCAGCGCGGGGTGCAGCCGCGCGGCAGGCGGCGTTCGCTGACGACGATATCCGCCGTGCGGCACGCCCGGATCAGGTCGGCGACCGGGACCAGATAGGCGCTGCGGGTGGCCAGCACCCGCCACTCGCGTCCGCCCGCCCGGCGTCGCACCAGGCACAGGTCGCGGTTGCAGCGGGCCTCGGGATGGCCGGAAAGCAGCAGCGGCGTGCCCTGCCCGCCGGCATTCTCGCTCAGCGTGTCGCTGGCATAGTCGCCCGTGCGATCGCGCAGCAGCGCCACCGCGCCATCCGCCATGCGCACGCCCAGGTGCCGCCCGTCGCCGGTCACCAGCAGGTCCGGCGCCGGAGTCGCCCACGTCCAGGCGAGCCCGGCGAGCACCGGCAACCACCCCATCGCCCGCCACCGCGTTCGCCACAAGGCGACCCACAGCCCGCCTGCGACCACCAGCGCATAGGCGCCCGACGGCATCGCCGGCAGCGCCGCCACCGCCCCCGGCAGCGAACTCACCCGGTGCGCGATCCACAGCAGCAGCTCCAGCGACCACGTCATCCCCCACCAGAACGGCGCGGCCAGCCCCAGCGGGTCGAGGAGCAGCGCCAGCGCTTCCAGCGGCATGGTGACGAACGTCGTCAGCGGGATGGCGACGATGTTGGCCAGCGCGCCGTACAACCCGGCCTTGTGGAAGTGGAACAGGCCGATCGGCATCAGCGCCAGTTCCACCACCACGCCCGTCAGCAGCAAGGAGCCGAGGTGCCGCAAAAGACGCCGCCCGCGCGATTCCTCCGCCCGGGCAAACAGCGCGGCCACCCGCGGTTGTTCGTGCAGAGCGACGATCGCGGTGACGGCAGCGAAGGAAAGCTGAAAGCTGGGCCCGGCGATCGCTTCCGGATAAAGGAGCAGGACGACCAGCGCACCGGCCGCGACCAGCCGCAGGGTTATCGCGTGGCGCCCCAGCGCGAGCGCGGCCAGCACCAGCAAGGCCGCCACGCAGGAGCGAACGGTGGGCACTTCCGCGCCCGTCAGCCAGGTATAGCCGATCGCCGCCACCGCCCCCGCGCCGCCGGCCACCAGCGGCAACCGCCAGCGCATGGCGAGCCACGGGCTGAGCGCGAGCAGGCGCAGCACGATCACCATGGTGGCGCCGACCACTGCGGTGATGTGCAGCCCGCTGACGGACAGCAGGTGCGCCAGCCCCGAGTTGCGCATCGCGTCGGCATCCTCGATCGGGATCGCCCCCTGGTCTCCGGTGGCGAGCGCCGCCGCCACCGCCCCCGCCCCACCGGGCGAGCGATCCTGGATGTGGCGCGAAAGCCTCTGCCGCGGGCCGCCGGCCGCGTCGCTTCCGGCCCGCAGCACCTTCACCGGCGCAAAGCCCCGCCCGGTGGCGCCGATCCCGTCGAACCACGCGACACGGCCATAGTCGTAAGCGCCCGGCACGGCAGGCTCGGGCGGCGGCATCAGGCGGGCACGCAGCCGGATCGTGGCGCCCGCCGCCAGCCCTTGCGGCATGTCCCCGGTCGACAGGTTCACGCGGACATGCGCCGGCAGCTTCGCGGCCGGATCGGGGGCAAGCCGCAACCGCACCAGCTCGCGCGCGGGGAGAGGGTCCACCCGTTCCACCCGGGCCTCGAACTCCGCAATCGTCGGCCGGACGAGTGGCGGGCCGGCGACGCGCTCCGCCCGCACCCAGATCAGCGCCAGACCGCACGCGAACAGGGCGGCGGCCACCGCCACCGCCCGCGCCAGCCGCCCTCCTCGGCCGAGCGCCAGCGCCGCGCAGCCGACCGCTCCTGCCGCCAGGAGCGCGGCCAGCCACTGCGCGCGGGTCGGCAGCACGAACCAGCAGGCGATGCCCACGCCCAGCGCCACGGGGATCCACAGCACCAGCTGGTCGCGCTCCGCCTCCAGCCACAGCTCGGGGGCGTCGCGCCACCCGCCCGGGCGCGGACGGGCGGGGCGCCAGGTTTGGATGCGGGGCACCTGCGTGCTAGGGGCCTCGGCGGCTGAACTGGCCATCGATTCCGAAGTCTGGGAGACCGCGCGGTTGAGCGCAACATCTGATCTCGCGACGCGCAGCTCCGGCGCCGTCGTCACCCGTTTCGCCCCGTCGCCCACGGGTTACCTGCACATCGGCGGCGCGCGCACGGCGTTGTTCAACTGGCTCTACGCCCGCCATCACGGCGGCACGTTCCTGCTGCGCATCGAGGACACCGATCGCGTCCGCTCCACCCAAGGCGCGATAGACGCGATCGTGGATGGCATGACCTGGCTCGGCCTCGATTGGGACGGCGACGCCGTGTTCCAGTTCTCGCGCGCGGATCGCCACGCCGAGGTCGCGCACCAGATGGTGGCAGGCGGCACCGCCTATCGCTGCTGGATGACCCAGGAAGAGATCGCCGCGCAACGTGCCGAGGCCGAAGCCGCCAAGCGCCCCTTGCGCATCCGCTCGCCGTGGCGCGACCGTGATGCGAGCGAAGGCCCGGCCGACCAGCCCTTTGTCGTTCGCCTGAAGGCGCCGCGCGAGGGCGCGACCACGATCGACGACCAGGTGCAGGGTTCGGTGACGGTGCAGAATGCCGAGCTGGACGACCTGATCCTGCTGCGGTCGGACGGCACGCCGACCTACATGCTGGCGGTCGTCGTGGACGACCACGACATGGGCGTCACCCATGTGATCCGCGGCGACGACCATCTGAACAACGCCTTCCGCCAGCTGCCGATCTATCGCGCGATGGGCTGGGCCGAGCCGACCTACGCCCATATCCCGCTTATCCACGGTGCGGACGGCGCGAAGCTGTCGAAGCGGCACGGCGCGCTGGGCGTGGACGCCTATCGCGACGAGCTGGGCATCCTGCCCGAAGCGCTCGACAATTACCTGCTGCGGCTCGGCTGGGGGCACGGCGATGCGGAGATCATCACCCGCGCGCAGGCCACGGAGTGGTTCGATCTCGCGGGCGTGGGCAAGAGCCCGGCGCGCTTCGACCTGAAGAAGCTGGAGAACCTGAACGGCCATTACATCCGCGAGGCGGATGACGCGCGGCTCGCCGCGCTGGTTGCCGCCCGCCGGCCGGAAGGTGACGATGCGTTGCCGCTTCTGACGCAGGCGATGCCCGTTCTGAAGGTCCGCGCGGCCAATCTGAACGAACTGGCCGAGAACGCCGCCTTTCTCTTCGCGAAACGTCCGCTTGAGCCCGATCAAGCCGCTTCGGCCCTGCTCGCCGGAGACGCACCGGCGCTGCTCGCGCGGGTGCACGCGGCGCTTGACGCGGGGGCCAACTGGGATACGGAGACGCTCGACGCTGCGGTGCGGCAGGTGGCCGAGGACGCGGGTGTGAAGCTGGGGCAAGTGGCCCAGCCGCTTCGCGCCGCGCTTACCGGCCGCAAGACCTCGCCGGGCATCTTCGACGTGCTCGTGCTGCTCGGGCGCGCCGAAAGCCTCGGCCGGATCGCCGACCGGATGGCCAAATAACCGATTGCCAAGAGGAACAGCCATGAGCGAGAACACCACCCCGATGGCGGGCCACGACTACAAGGTGCTGTCCGGCTCCGTCGGCCCCGACGTGGTCGACATCCGCAAGTTCTACGCCGACACCGGCATGTTCACCTACGATCCCGGCTTCACCTCGACGGCGAGCTGCGAATCGGCGCTGACCTATATCGATGGCGACGAAGGCGTGCTGCTGCACCGCGGCTACCCGATCGGGCAGCTGGCCGAGCAGTCGAGCTTCATGGAGGTCGCCTATCTCCTCCTGAACGGCGAGCTGCCGAACCAGGGCGAGCTGGACGGCTTCACCAGCACCATCACCCGCCACACCATGCTGCACGAACAGCTGGCGACCTTCTATCGCGGCTTCCGTCGCGACGCGCACCCGATGGCGGTGATGTGCGGCGTGGTGGGCGCGCTGTCGGCCTTTTACCATGATTCCACCGACATCACCGATCCGCAGCAGCGCATGATCGCGTCGCACCGGCTGATCGCCAAGATGCCGACGATCGCGGCGATGGCGTACAAGTACAGCGTCGGCCAGCCGTTCCTCTACCCGGACAACAAGCTGAGCTACACCGGCAACTTCCTGCGCATGACGTTCGGCGTGCCGGCCGAGGAATATGAGGTCAACCCGATCGTCGAGCGCGCGATGGACCGGATCTTCATCCTTCACGCCGATCACGAGCAGAACGCCTCCACCTCCACCGTGCGCCTTGCCGGCTCGTCGGGGGCGAACCCCTTCGCCTGCATCGCGGCGGGCATCGCCTGCCTGTGGGGCCCGGCGCATGGCGGCGCCAACGAAGCGGCGCTGAACATGCTGCGCGAGATCGGCACGCCCGACCGCATCCCGGAATATATCGCCCGCGCCAAGGACAAGAACGATCCGTTCCGCCTGATGGGTTTCG
Organism: Sphingomonas aracearum; assembly: GCF_003345355.1. Taxonomy (GTDB): domain Bacteria; phylum Pseudomonadota; class Alphaproteobacteria; order Sphingomonadales; family Sphingomonadaceae; genus Sphingomonas; species Sphingomonas aracearum. The sequence continues at coordinate 305,355 of NZ_QQNB01000002.1, forward strand.
GCCACCGCGTGTACAAGAACTACGATCCGCGCGCGACCGTGATGCAGAAGACGGTGCGCGAGGTGTTCGACAGCCTGAAGGTTTCCGATCCCGTATTCGAGACGGCGCTGCGCCTCGAAGAGATCGCGCTCAACGATCCGTATTTCGTCGAGAAGAAGCTGTTCCCGAACGTGGATTTCTATTCGGGCATCATCCTGTCGGCGATCGGTTTCCCGACCACCATGTTCACCGCGCTGTTCGCGCTGGCCCGCACCGTGGGCTGGATCGCGCAGTGGAACGAGATGATCACCGATCCGGCGCAGAAGATCGGCCGTCCGCGCCAGCTCTATACCGGCCCGACGCAGCGCGACTACGTTCCGGTCGGCGAGCGCTGAGCCGATGCGCCCTGCCCTGACGATCCTGGCCGCCCTCGCCATCGCGATGGGGCTGCTGTGGATCGGCCAGGGGCTTGGTTTCGTCCATTGGCCGCAATCCAGCTTCATGCTGGATCAGCGGCCATGGGCGTGGCGCGGCGCTGTCCTCCTCGTGGTCGGCGTGCTGCTGCTGATTCGCGCACGCCGGCGGCGGGGATGAGCGCGCTGGACGGCATCGCGCGCTTCCCGCTGCTGGAGGGCACGACGCCGGTCCAGCGCCTCTCCCGGCTGGAGGCCCGTGCCGGAGACCTGCTGGGCGGCGCCCGGCTCTATGCCAAACGCGACGATCTGATGGGCCTGGGCGGCGGCGGCAACAAGCTGCGCAAGCTGGAATACCTCCTCGCCGACGCGCAGGCGCGCGGGTGCGACACCTTTATCACCACCGGCGGCCTGCAGTCGAACCATGCCCGCCAGAGCGCCGCCGCCGCTGCCCGGGCGGGGCTGGCCTGCGAACTGATGCTCGCGGATGTCGTGCCGCGTCATGACGCTGCCTATCGCGGCAACGGCAATCTCCTGCTCGACGACCTGTTCGGTGCGACCGTGCACCGCCTGCCGGTGGGCGCCGATCCGCTCGCCGCAGCACAGGCGCGCGCGCAGGAACTCGCCGCGGAGGGCCGCCGCCCCTATGTCGTGGGCAACGGCGGGTCGTCGCCGCTCGGGTGCCTCGGCTATGCCCGATGCGCGGCGGAGATCCTGCAACAGGAGGAGGAAGCGGGCCTCCGCTTCGAGGCGATCGTCGTCGCCAATGGCAGCTCGGGCACCCATGCCGGGCTCGCCGCCGGCCTGGCAGCCGCGGGAGACGATCCTGCGCGCGTGCTGTCCTTCACCGTTCTGGCGCCGCTCGACGAGGCGCTCGCGGAAACCCGGCGCCTCGCGGCCGCCGCGCTCCAGCTGCTGGCACCGGATCGCTGCCTGGGGGCGGACGATATCCGCGTCGACGGGTCGCAACGGGGCGAGGCTTACGGCGCGCCGACCGCCGCCATGGTCGATGCGCTGCGCCTTCTCGCGCGAACCGAAGGCCTGCTGCTCGATCCGGTGTATAGCGGAAAGGCGTTCGCCGGCCTGCTGGACCGGGCGAAATCGGGCGGGTGGCGCGACAAGGCCGTGCTGTTCGTGATGACCGGCGGCACGCCCGGCCTGTTCGCCTATCCGGACGCGCTTTCCGGCAACTGACCGGTCAGCTCGCCAGCGGCAGGGTCAGCACGAACCGCGCACCCTGGCCGGGAGCCGAATCGACCGAAAGGTCGCCGCCCATGGCGCGCGCGAGCCGGCGGGCGATGTACAGGCCCAGCCCCGATCCCCCCGCCTCCTGCGGATCGACCCGCTCGAACTTGCCGAAGATGCGCGCCTGATCTTCCATCGCGATCCCCTTGCCCTGGTCGGCCACGGTCACGGCAGCCATCTCGCCCAGTTGCTCGAGACGGATCCAGACCATCGCGCCGCGCGGCGAATAGCGCAGCGCATTGCTCAGGAGGTTGACCAGGATCTGCAGCACACGCCCGAACTCGCCCTGCGCCCGGAGCTCCTCGTCCGGCTTGGGCGCATCGATCCGCACGCCCCCCTCGCCGGCGCGCACGGCGAGCAGGCCGGCGGCACGGCGCGCCAGATCGGCCAGGTCGATCACTTCCGGGACGATGGTGAAATCCGGCCGCTCGACCGCTTCCAGGTCCGCAAGATCGCCCACCAGCCCAAGCAGGTGCCGCCCGGCCTGCGCGATGTCCGCGGCATAGCCGACATAATCGGGCGCGAGCGGCCCGTCGGCCTGCGCGTTGATGCTGTCGGCGTTGGCGATGATGCGATCGAGCGATCCCCGCAACGCCCGGTCGAGGCGCCCGGTGAAACCGCCGGAAAGCGTCTCGGCGGCCGGCCGTACCGGCTCCTCCGTTGCGTCCCGCGCGCCGCCGATATAGCCGGCGAACTGCCCGTGACGATCCAGGCGCGGAGCCGCGCTGAGGCGCAGCGGTCGCCCGCCATCCCGAAGGCGTGCCGGCTGGTCGCCAAAGGCGCTGCGCAGCGCGATGCCGTTCAGGATCGGCAGCGCCCCGTCATCCCCCGCATCCAGGGTGAACAATCGCGTCAACGGCGCGCCGAGCAGCGCGGCGGCGTCCAGTCCATACCTCGCCAAGTCCGCCGCAGGAAGGAACGTGAGGCGCAACGCGGCATCGGTTTCCCACATCCATTCCGCGTCCGCTGCCACGAACTCGCGCGCGGACTCGTCCGTTGGAATCCAGGCGGCGCGCTCCTCCACCCCGGTGATCGCCAGCGCCACGCCGCCGTCCCGCGGTTCGGCGCGGGCCCACAGCACCAGGTCACCGCGCTGGTCGGCGACGACGATCTGACGCGAGATCAGGATACGCAGCCGGGCCGCCAGCCGCACGAGGCGCGCCAGCGGGGCGGAGCCGAGCGGCTCGCCGATCGCTCCCCCGGCGCGCGCGTTCCACTCCAGGAAGCGCGCGTCGGCGGACAACAGCCGGCCCTCGCCATCGAGAACGGCATGCAACACGGTGGAGGCGGGCTCGAACGCGCTCATGCCGTAGGACGCCGGGCAAGCGCGAGCATGGCGCCGCGAAAATCCGGATGCAACCGCAGACCCGCCACCGCCTCTCGGGCGATGTCGGCGGGCGTGGCCGCGATCACGTCGATCCGATCGGCAAAGGCATCGAGATCGCGCCTCGGGTCGCCCTCGGCGAGCGCGAGGCCGATGCGGGCGATCGCCTCCCGCCCGATCTCCAGCGCGCGCAGCACAAGCCACAGCCGATCGCCTTCCGGATCGAGCGCCAGGGCACGGGCCTCCGCATAATCCACGCCCAGGGCATGGGCCAGCAATGCCACGAACAGCGCCAGCCGCCGGTCGTCCAGCGCCTGGGGCAGCAGATCGGCAAGCTGCGCCGCATCCGCGTCGATCGCCGCGGCCAGCCGCAAGCCGATCGCTTCGGCCCGGTCCGCCTCGTCATGCGCGGAAAGGCTGCGGGTGGCGGCCTCCGCCAGCGCGCGGTCGAGTGGCGCATCCGGCCGCTCCACCCGCTCGCGCAGCGCCGCCGCGGTCCACCATACCAGGCGGTGGTGCAGCTCCGCCGGCAATTCCGTTGTGCCGCTGCCGAAGCGCCGGCGCCCCTCCGCCTCCACCAGCGCGGTTGCCGCGCGCGCGATCACCGCGTCGGAATGCGCCGCCAGCCTTGCCAGCAGGCCCGCAGCATCTCCCTCCGGCGTGCCGCCCGGCAGCGCATCCGAGAGCAGATCCTGACGCACGCGCGCCTCGATCTCCCGCATCAACTCGACGTCGCGCAGCAGGCCGGCATGGGCCAGCCGATCCAGCACCGGCCGCTCCGCCGCCAGCAGCGCCGTGGCCGCTTCCGGCGCGCCGCGCCCGGCGAGCAATCGTGCGGCATGTTGGGCGATGCCCTGTTCCACGGCGCCGACGACGCGGGCCATGGCCGCGCCGATCGCCGCCCTGGTGCGATCGTCCAGCCGGTTGACATCGGGAAGGAAGAAGTCGTCGATCGCCGTCGCCAGACGCGACGCGGCGCGCGCATCGGCGCGCGCGGCGCGCGTCAAAAGCGCTTGCGGGTCACGGGGATCGATCGACATGCCCCGACTTACGCCTTTCGTCGTTAAAAGCGACCTAAGGCTTTTCCCGCACTGTCTCGATAGCGGCCACCAGCGTCGCCACCGCATAAAGCGCCGCCAGCGTCAGTGCCGCGACCGGCCATCCTGCGGCCAGCGGAGCCAGCATGACGATGGGATAGGCCGCCGGCGCGCCCCACCAGCGTCGCCGCCCCCGCTCGCTCGATGCGCGCTCGGCCAGGCCAGCGGCGGCGATCACGCCGAGAGCGAGCACGAGCCCGACCGCACTGTCCGTCTCCAGCCAGGACCAGCGCCCGACCAGCAGCGCGCCCAGCGCAACGGTGCCCAGCACCGCCGCCGCCTGCGCCCGTGCGATCGACGCCTCGTCGCGCAGCCACGCCAGCGCAATGCCCGTATAGAAGCCGGCGATGCCCAGCACGGCCAGCAGCGTGCCGACCGCGAGCCAGCCGAGCCACTGGCCGCCGAGCCCTGCAACCGCCAGCAGTGCGCCGCCCCCTGCCACCGCGATGGTCGGCAGGGCGCGGCTGGTCAGAAGCGGCACCAGGCGGCGCACCACCGGCGCGATGACCCAGCGCTCCACCCAGCGCTGTCGATTCGCAACGCGGGCGGCGAGCACGGCGTTGCCGCGCTCCGCCAGCGCCCGGGCACTGCGCTCGATGCCATGGCCGCCGGCGCCGGCGCGCGCGGGAAGGCGCACCTGCTCCGCGCCCGCCTGCGCCGCGACCCGCAACAGCGTGGATTGAAAGTCGTAGTCGCGGGGGAGCGACGCCACGTCGGCCAGCCGCTTGGGGGAAACCCGCGCCAGCCCTGCCCAGCCGGTCGCCACGCCGACACGCTCCAGCCCCGGCATCTGATCGCTGTCCGGCGTGACGAGCAGGGCATCCCGCCCTTCCCCGGCCAGGATGTCGAGCGTGTCGGCGGTTGTCACCAGCCCGTCGGCGAGCACCAGCACGCGCGCGAGCGGATGGAGCTTTTCCAGCGCCTCAGCGGCGGAGCGGACCGCGTCCACGGCAGGAGCGCGCCGCGCGATGCGGTTGATCGCGCCCAGCAATTCGGGGGTCAGCCGCGCGACGACGACGATGATCTGCGCCGCGCCCGCCGACACCAGCAGCCGTGCCTGGTACTCGATCAGCGTCACCCCCCCGAACGGCAGGGTCGCGGCCAGCGCCCCCGGTCGGTCCTCGGCGTCGCCGGTGGCGAAGATCAGTCCTGCGAGCATGATCCTTTGCCTGTTGCCCAGGCGAAGGGAAAGGTAAACCCGGTTACAGCCTTGAAACGGCTCGATGCAGGCGACGCATCATCGCGGGCTCGCGCGGCGGCGCGGCCATGGCTTCGTCCGCCAGTGCCATCAGCCGCACCGCGCCGAAACTCGCGGCCAGGCCCTTCAGCCGCGCCGCGCCGGTGTGCCAGGCATCGGCATCGCTCGCGCCGTCGAGCACGGCCAGCGTGCGCTTGGCGCTGTCCAGAAAGGCCTCGCGCAGTTCGGCGATGAGGCCGGGTTCGTCGCCAACGGCGGCTGCGAGCGTCGCGTCGATCTGTCCGGGATCATAAGCCATGGTCGCATGCTAGCGCGCACAGCTTAACGAAGGGTTCGCTATTCGCTTTGTGCGCGGGCGTTTCGTGGTAAACAGCGGGCATGAACGGGGGTTCACGCATCATCGGCATCCGGCAAGGCGCCGACCCGCAGCCGCTTCTGCTCGATACGCCAGCGGAGCCTGAGGTCATGTTCGACGAGGTGGAGGAGCCCGCGGCGCTCGGTCGCGGACTGGTGGTGCCGGTGCTCGCCGGACTGGCGTCGGCCGCCTGGATCGGCGGCATGGTCTGGCTTTCGGCATCGCGGCTCCCGGCGCTCGATCCGGTTTCGCTTACCGTCTTCATCGCGGCCTTGTGCGTGCCGCCGGCGCTGCTCGGCATCCTCCTGCTGCTGGCGCTGCGCACGTCGCGCGCGGAGGCCTATCGCTTCGGCCGGACCGCCGCCGCGATGCGCGGCGAAGCGGCCAGCCTGGAGCGTGCCGTTGCCGAGTTGAGCAGGCGCATCGACGACAACCGCCACAAGCTGGCGGACCAGACCACCGCGCTGATGGCAATGGGCGACGGCGCGGTCACCCGCCTGCAGTCGATCGGCAGCGGCATGGCAGAACAGCTCAACATCGCCGAGATCCACGCGCGGCGCATGGCCGATGCCGGAGACAGCGCGAAAACGACGCTCGACCTGGTCAGCACCCTCCTGCCCAAGGCGCAGGACGAGACGGCGGCGATCACCCGCCAGATGGACGAGATCGCCACCAGCGCCACCGAGGCCGCAACCGCGCTCCACGCGCAGCTTGCCGCCCTCGCCGAGCGCGGACGCGATGCGGACACGGTCGCGGTGGGCGCCGCGCAGAAGCTCGCCGCCCACATCACCCGGATGGAGGCGACCAGCGAAACCGCCGGCAACCGGCTGGAACAGGTCACGGGCACCATGTCCGAGGCGGTGGACCGGCTTCTCGGCCGCACGGCGGACGCCATCGACGAGGCACGCAAGGGCATCGCCGCGCAGGGCGATGCGATGCTGGCGATGCTCGGCACCAACCAGGCTGCGCTCGATCAGACCGCCCGCACCTCGGCCGACGCGCTGGCCGAGCGGATCGCCGCCATCGAGGAGGTGATCGACCGTATTGCCGCACGCCTCGCGGACCAGCGCGACGTCGGCAGCACCGTTTTCGTCCAGCTCGACCGCGATCTGTCGCGCGTGTCGGGCCAGCTCGAAACCCTGCACACGCAAGGAGTGGAGCGCAGCCAGCTGCTGGCCGCCTCGATCAGCGCGCTGGGCGGTTCCGCCGACGCGATGACGGAGGCGCTGCGCGCGGGCGAGCTCCAAGCCAACGACACGATCGGCTCGACCGAACGCCTGCTGGTCGCCCTCGATGCCGCCGCCCGCGAGATCGACGAAACGCTGCCCGATGCGCTCGGCCGGCTCGACACGCGGATCGCCTCCAGCCGCCGGGCGGTGGCCGAAGCCAAGCCCGAGCTGCTCGCGCTCGTCACCGCCGCCGAAAGCACCCACGATGCGATCGAGGCGATCGCGCAGGTCATTTCGGGGCAGAAGGACACGCTGGACAAGCTTTCCGGCACGCTGCTGGAAACGCTGAACAGCGGCCGGGCCAAGGCCGATGCGCTCGGCCAGATGGTGGACGAGACGATCGGCAGCACGCATCGCTTTGCCGAGGAAGCCGCACCGCGCCTGGTGGACGCGCTGCTCCGGGTCCGCGACACCGCCGCTGCCGCCGCGGATCGGGCGCGCGAGACGCTCGCCAACGTCATCCCGGAGGCCGCCGCCGCGCTGGAACAGGCGAGCGGCGACGCGATGCGCCGGGCGGCCACCGACAGCCTGGAAGCGCGCCTGCACGCGATCGGCGCGGCCGCCGATTCTGCCGCGGCCGCCGCGGAGCGGGTGGCGCAGCGCTTGAGCGAACAGGTGCTGGCGATCTCCGACGCCGGCGCGATTGTCGAATCGCGGATCGAGGACGCACGGGCGGAGCGGGAAGCGACCGAGCGCGACAATTTCGCACGGCGCGCCTCCCTGCTGATCGAATCGCTCAACTCGGCCGCCATCGACATCACCCGCAGCTTCTCGCCCGAAGTTTCCGACAGCGCCTGGGCCGCCTATCTGAAGGGAGATCGCGGCGTCTTCACCCGGCGCGCGGTGCGCCTGCTGGACGCGGGCGAGGCGCGCGAGATCCTGCGCCTGTACGACGAGGACGAAACCCTGCGCGAGCAGGTGAACCGCTACATCCACGATTTCGAGGCCATGCTGCGCGGCGTCCTGACCCAGCGCGACGGCTCGCCGCTGGGCGTCACCCTGCTCTCGTCCGACATGGGGAAACTCTACGTCGCGCTTGCCCAGGCGATCGAGCGGCTTCGCACCTGACAGGCTGGGAGGCGCCGGCCTGGGGGATCGAGGTGCCGCCGCCGGCGCGCTTCAACCGTGAGCAAGGCTCCGCACGATCGATTGCCGATCGCGGGGCTTCAGCCGATCAGCGGGTCCACGGCTGCCACAGGGAGAGCCGGCCAGCCGTGGCGGATCGCGCCGCCACATCGGCTCAATCGAGATTGGCGAAGTTCAGGGAATCAGCGCTGACCCAGCCGTACAGATAGTTCAACAGGAACGCGCCCCACAGCACGGTCGCCACGATCGTTACGCGCAAGGCGATCCGCCCGGCCCGGAATTCGTGGGGCGCACTTTCCGCCTGCCCCGGCACGCGCTCGATCCCTGCCTCATCCGCGGTCTTCACGCCCCAGGGCAGGACGAGAAAGACCGAGAAGGACCAGAACAGGACGTAGATCGCGAGCGCGGATTGCCAGCGCATGGGCTCAAGCCTCGACGATCAGCACGTCGATCACCGGCTTCTTGCCGGTCCAGCGCGTCGCCACCCGACGGGCGGCGAGGCGAAGCGCTTCGCGGAACTTCTCGCGGTCGCGCGGCGCACGCTTGACCGCGGCGGCGATCTCGTCGGCGAGTTCGTCGATGAACGGCCCGCGCTCCTCCTCGACCGGAATGCCCTGAAGCCGCACCTGCGGGGTGCCGATCAGGCCGCGGCCGCCGATCGCGACGGCCACGGAGATCTGGCCGTTGATCGCCAGCTTGCGCCGCTCGTTGATGGTCGCGCCGTCACCCGGCAGGATCACGTCGCCGTCCAGCACCAGCCGGCCGACCGGCGCATGGCCGATCTTGACCGGTGCACCCGGCGCCAGGCGCACGATGTCGCCGTCCGTCTGCACCAGCGTATGCGGGATGCCCTCGGCCAGGCCGAAGCGCGCCTGCTCCATCAGGTGGCGCATTTCGCCATGGACCGGCAGCAGCGTCTGCGGCCGGATCCAGCGGTACATCGCCGCCAGTTCGGGGCGGCCGGGATGGCCGGAAACGTGCACATGCGCCTGGCGCTCCGTGACCATCTGCACGCCCTGCGCGGCCAGCTGGTTCTGGATGCGGCCGATCGCGACCTCGTTGCCGGGGATCTGCTTGGACGAGAAGACCACCGTGTCGCCCGCGTCGAGCGAGATCGGGTGGTTGCGCGCGGCAACGCGGGCAAGCGCGGCGCGATCTTCGCCCTGCCCGCCCGTCGCGACGACCAGCACCTTGTCACGCGGCAGCCGCATCGCGGTTTCGGGATCGATCGGCGCCGGGAAGCTCTTCAGGTAGCCGGTGGCACGCGCGACCTTCAGGATGCGATCCAGCGATCGCCCCGCCACGCAGATCTTGCGCCCGGTCTCCTGCGCCACCTCGCCCAGCGTCTGCAGGCGCGCGGCGTTGGACGCAAAGGTGGTGACCAGCACCCGCCCCTTGGCCTTGGTGACGACATCCAGCAGGCCGGCGCGGACATCCGCCTCCGATCCGGACGCCTCGGCGTTGAACACGTTGGTCGAGTCGCAGACCAGCGCGAGCACGCCCTTGTCGCCGATGCGCGTCAGCTCCTCCGCGGTAGCGGGCGCCCCGAGCAACGGCGCGGCATCGAGCTTCCAGTCGCCGGTATGCATCACGCGGCCATGCGGCGTGTCGATCAGCAGCGCGTTGGCCTCCGGGATCGAGTGCGACAAGGGCACGAACGTGATGCCGAACGGACCGAGGTCGAACCCGTCGCCCGGCGCGATCACCTTCAGCGGAACCCGGCTGGCATTGCCTTCTTCCTCCAGCTTGCCGCGGATCAGGCCGGCGGTGAACGGCGTCGCATACAGCGGGACGCCCAGATCCTCCGCCAGGTACGGCAGCGCACCGATATGGTCCTCATGCCCATGGGTGAGGACGATGCCGAGCAGATCGCCTGCCCGCTCCTCGATGAAGGACAGATCGGGAAGAACCACGTCGATGCCCGGATAGGCATGGTCGGCGAAGGTCACGCCGCAATCCACCATCAGCCACTTGCCCTGGCAGCCATAGAGATTGACGTTCATGCCGATCTCGCCCGAGCCGCCGAGCGCGACGAAGAGCAGTTCGTTCTTGGGAGTCATTCAGGTCTTTCTGTTGAACTTGGGGCGCCCGCCGGCCGGAGAACCCGGCGCGAGCGCGACTTCTGTTATATGGGTGCGGCCGCGCGGAAACTCCACCCTTTCAGACGAGGAACACGTCCGCGGCATGGATCACCTCGGTGGCGCCGTCCGCTCCGCGCAGCAGCAAGGCTCCATCGGCGTTGAGCCCCGCAAAGGTACCCGAGCGGATGTCGCCGTCCGGGAGCGTCGCGGAGAGCGGAGTGCCGACCGGATGCGCCCGCGCCAGCCAGCGCGCCAGAAGCGCCGACAGCCCGCCCCGCCAGATCTCCACCCATCGCGCAAACGCAGGCGCGAGGGCCTCCAGCAAGGCCGGGGGGGCGATGGCCACCCCCTCCTGTGCCAGGCTGGTCGTCGCCCGACCCAATCCCTCCGGATGGTACGCGACGTTGACGCCGAGGCCGATCACCACCGCATCGCCGCTCCGCTCCAGCAGGATGCCGGAAAGCTTGGCATCCCCCACCAGCACGTCGTTCGGCCATTTGATCCTGACGGAAGCCACTTCGCGCGCGTGCCCGGCCTCCAGTTCATGCACCGGCCGCGGCGCCGCGGCGCCGGCGACGAGCGGCGCCACCACCTCGTCCAGAGCCACCGCGGCAACCATGGCCAGCGTCGCGGGTGGAGGGTCCCCCGGCCTCACCCGGACCAGGGTCGAGGCGTACAGGTTGCCGCTGGGCGATACCCAGGTCCGGCCCAGCCGACCCCGGCCGCCGGTTTGCCGATCCGCGCGGAGCCAGAGGCCTTCCGGTGCGCCGTCCGCCGCCAGCGCAAGCATGTCGGCGTTGGTAGAACCGGTTTCGGCAACCGCGCGAAGGGTCTGCGTCAGAACAGCGCCTTTGCCGCAGTTGTCGTCCATACCGTGAGCAGCGGGATGGCGAGGTAGCCGAGCGGCGAGACGAGCACCGCCGCCACGGCGATCAAACCGCCTTCCACCGGGTTCTCCACCGGGCGGAACACCTCACCCGGCTCGTCGAAGAACATCGTCTTGACGACCCGCAGGTAATAATAGGCACCGACCACCGATCCGACCACCGCCGCCACGGCGAGCGGGAACAGCCCGGCGTCCACCGCCGCGTTGAAGATCGCCAGCTTCGGATAGAAGCCGAACAGCGGCGGGATGCCGGCCAGGCTGAACATGAACATCATCAGCGCAAAGGCGAGACCCGGACGCGTGCGCGACATGCCGGAAAGGCTGGCGATGCTTTCGACCTGCTGCCCATCGGCATCGCGCATCTGCAGCACCACAAGGAAGCTGCCGAGCGTCATGACGACATAGACGGCCAGGTAGACCAGCACCGAGGCGACGCCCTGCTGCGTGCCCGCGGCCAGGCCGACGAGCGCGAAGCCGACATTGTTGATCGAGGAATAAGCGAGCAGTCGCTTGATGTTCGTCTGCCCGATCGCGCCAACGGCACCCAGGAAGATCGACGCGAGGCTCGCGAAGATGACGATCGGGTACCACTCCTCGGTGACCGGACCCATGGCGGCTACGGCGACACGCACGGCGATGACGATCGCCGCCACCTTCTGCGCGGAAGCGAACAGCGCCGTCACCGGGGTCGGAGCGCCTTCGTAGACGTCGGGGGTCCACATGTGGAACGGCACCGCACCCATCTTGAACGCGAGGCCGGCGAACACGAACACCAGGCCAAAGGTCAGACCCAGCGAGCGCGGACCCGCATAGGCGTCGGCGATCTGCGGGAACAGCGTGGAGCCCGAAAAGCCGTACACCAGGCTGATGCCGTAGAGCAGGATGCCGCTCGCTAGCGCACCGAGCACGAAATACTTCAACCCCGCTTCCGCCGAGCGCGTGTCCCGCCGCATGAAACTGGCAAGGACATAGGCGGCCAGGCTCTGCAGCTCCAGGCCGACATACAGGACCAGCAGGTCGTTGGCGGACACCATCATGCTCATGCCGGCAGCCGACAGGAGGATCAGCACGGGATATTCCGGCCGCAGATTGTCTCCGGCCGTGCGCTCGAAGAAGCCCGGCGCCAGGATGATCGCCACCGCGCTCGCGGCGAAGATCAGGATCTTGGCGAACGCGGCAAAGCTGTCGGCACGGTACAGCCCGTCCCAGGCCTCGCCGCCGGCGCCCGCCGGGCCGGCGAGCGCAACGCCGGCGCCGACCAGGACCGCCACGGCCGCGATCGAGACCCCGCGCGTGGAGGTCTGCCCGCCCCAGGCGGAAACCAGCATCAGGAGGATGGCGCCCGCCGCGAGCACCAGCTCGGGCAGGGTCATGAGCAGGGAAGCGTTCATCAGTGCGCCTCCTCGCGCGCAACGGGGGCGGCCCCGATTGTCCTAGGGCCGGTGCCGGCGGTCGGGCGGGAGTCGCTGGGCGGTGCGGCGGGCGCGACCCGCGCCACCAGCATCGCCACGTCCGCGCGCATCGGCGCGAGGAAGCTTTCCGGATAAACGCCCATCCACAGCACCACCGCCGCAATCGGCGCCAGCAGCGCGATCTCGCGCGGGGTCAGGTCGGTCATGGCGCGGACGTCATCCTTGGTCAGGTCGCCGAACACGACACGCCGGTAGAGGTACAGCATGTAGGCAGCGCCCAGGATGATGCCGGTGGTGCACAGCAGCGCGATCCAGGTCGAGATCTGGTAGGTGCCCATCAGCGACAGGAACTCGCCAACGAAATTGCTCGTGCCCGGCAGGCCGACCGACGCCATGGTGAAGAACAGGAACAGCACGGCATAACGCGGCATGTTGATCGCCAGCCCGCCGTAGCGGCTGATCTCGCGGGTATGCAGCCGGTCGTAGATCACGCCCACGCACAGGAACAGCGCGCCCGAGACCAGCCCGTGGCCCAGCATCACCATCATCGCGCCGTCGATGCCGTACGGGTTGAAGGCGAACAGGCCGATGGTGACGATCGCCATATGCGCAACCGACGAATAGGCGATCAGCTTTTTCATGTCGCTCTGCACCAGCGCGACGAGGCTGGTGTAGATCACCGCCACCGCCGACAAGCCGAACACCAGCGGCGTGAAATAGGCGCTCGCCTGCGGGAACATCGGCAGGCTGAAGCGCAGGAAGCCATAGCCGCCCAGCTTCAGCAGCACGCCCGCCAGGATCACCGAGCCGGCGGTCGGCGCCTGCACGTGCGCGTCCGGCAGCCAGGTGTGGACCGGCCACATCGGCATCTTCACCGCGAACGACGCGAAGAAGGCGAGCCACAACCAATATTGCGCATGCAACGGGAAGTCCGTGCGCATCAGGGTCGGGATGTCCGTCGTTCCGGCACTGTGCGCCATCCACAGCATCGCCACCAGCATCAGCACGGAGCCGAGCAGCGTGTAGAGGAAGAACTTGTACGACGCGTAGATCCGGTTCGCACCGCCCCAGATGCCGATGATGAGGTACATCGGAATGAGGCCGGCCTCGAAGAAGATGTAGAACAGCAGCAGGTCCTGCGCCGCAAACGTGCCGATCATCAGCACTTCGGTGAGCAGGAACGCCGCCATATATTCGGGCACCCGCGTCTGGATCGCTTCCCAGCTCGCCCCGATGCAGATCGGCATCAGGAACACGCTAAGCATGATCAGCAGCAGCGCGAAGCCGTCAATGCCCAGCGCCCAGCCGAACTGGCCGAACACCTGCGCATGCTCGACGAATTGCCACTGCGCCCCGCCCACGTCGAAGCTCGCCCAGAGCACGACGCCCAGCACGAAGTCGACCAGCGTCGCGATCAGCGCGATCCAGCGGGCAGCCTGCGCGCTCGCCAGATAGCAGGCAACTGCGCCGATGGCCGGCACCGCCAGCATGATCGAAAGAATCGGAAAGCCGCTCATCGCGTCATCGCCCAGGTAACGGCCGCGGTCAGCCCGATCAGCATGACGAAAGCATAAGTGTAGACATATCCAGACTGGATGCGCGCCGCCACACGGCTGCCGAGGGCGACCACCGCCGCCGAGCCGTTCGGCCCGAAGCGATCGATCGTCTTCTCGTCACCGCGATGCCAGAAGAGCCGGCCGATCGCCATGGCAGGGCGCACGAAGAGGAGGTCGTAGAGCTCGTCGAAATACCATTTGTGCAGCAGAAAGGTGTAGATCACCCCCGCCTGCTCCGCAACCGCGGCAGGCAGCTGCGGCTGGCGGATATAGGCCAGCCAGGCGCTCCACAGGCCCAGCAGCATCGCGATCGTCGCCGACAGCTTCACCGCCAGCGGCACCTCGTGCATCGCATGCATCAGATGCTCGCGGAACGCGATCGCCCCATGCCAGTAGGTTTCACCCGCCGTCGGTTCGATGAACGCGTTGTGGAAGACGAAGCCGGCCAGCACTGCCCCGATCGACAGGAGCACAAGCGGCACCAGCATCGGCCACGGGCTCTCGTGCGGGTGGTAGCCGCCCGTCCCGTCGCGCAGTTCGGCCGCTCCCGGCGCATGGGCCGAGGGAGTGGCACCGGCGCCTTCCTCCGCATCCTCGCCATGGTGCGCGTGCGCGGCATCGGCACCGACATGGTGGCCGGCGTCGTGCGCATGGTCGTGCCCGTGGGCGTCGTGCACCGCGTGCTGGATGTGCTCCGAATTGGCCCAACGCGGCGCGCCCCAGAAGGTGAGGAACATCAGCCGCCAGGAGTAGAAGCTGGTCAGCAGAGCGACGAGCATGCCGACGATCGACGCGCCCAGCGCGCCCGACGCCCAGCTCGCCTCGATGATCGCGTCCTTGGAATGGAAGCCGGCAAAGCCGATCGCCAGCGTGTTGCCGAAGATCGCCGGGATGCCGACGCCGGTGATCGCCAGCGTGCCCGCCATCATGCCCCAGAAGGTGACCGGGATCTCCTTCCGCAGGCCACCATAATAGCGCATGTCCTGCTCGTGGTGCATCGCATGGATCACCGAGCCCGCACCCAGGAACAAGAGCGCCTTGAAGAAGGCGTGCGTGAACAGGTGGAACATCGCCGCGCCATAGGCACCGGTGCCTGCGGCGAAGAACATGTAGCCGAGCTGCGAACAGGTCGAATAAGCGATCACCCGCTTGATGTCGGTCTGCACCAGCCCACAGGTCGCGGCGAAGAAGCAGGTCGCTGCGCCGATCGCGGTGACCACGGAGAGCGCCGCCGGCGAGGTCTCGAACATCGGCGACAGGCGGCACACCATGAACACGCCCGCCGTCACCATGGTCGCGGCATGGATCAGCGCGGACACCGGCGTGGGGCCCTCCATCGCGTCCGGCAGCCAGGTGTGCAGGCCGAGCTGCGCCGACTTGCCCATCGCGCCGACGAACAGCAGCAGACACAGCACCGTCATCGTGTCGAAACGGTAGCCGAGAAAGCCGATGGTCGAGCCGGCCATGCCCGGGGCCGCGGCCAGGATCGCCGGGATCGAGATCGTGCCGAACACCAGGAAGGTGCCGAAGATGCCGAGCATGAAGCCGAGGTCGCCCACGCGGTTGACGACGAACGCCTTCATCGCCGCCGCATTGGCCGTCGGCTTGCGGAACCAGAAGCCGATCAGCAGGTAGGAGGCGAGACCCACGCCTTCCCAGCCGAAGAACATCTGCAGCAGGTTATCCGCCGTCACCAGCATCAGCATCGCGAAGGTGAACAGCGAGAGGTAGGCGAAGAAACGCGGCTGGTCGGGATCGTCCGACATGTACGACCAGCTGTAGAGATGGACCAGCGCCGACACGCTCGTCACCACCACCAGCATCACCGCGGTCAGCGCATCGACCCGCAGCGTCCAGGACGAGGTGAACTCGCCCGAGTTCATCCAGGTCAGCACCGGGGTGAGCACCTCCTGCCCGCCGCCCAGATACTGGAGGAAGATCGGCCAGGAAAGCGCACATGACACGAACAGGGCGCCGGTGGTCACCACCTTTGGCAACACCGTGCCGAAGGACTTGTTGGCAAAGCCGGCCACCACCGCCGCCAGCAGCGGCAGGAAAACAATGAACAGGATCGACGTCACCGAACCCTTACCCCTTCATCCGGTTGACATCGTCCACCGCGATCGTGCCGCGGCTACGGAAATAGATCACGAGGATCGCCAGGCCGATCGCCGCCTCGCCCGCCGCGACCGTCAGCACGAACATCGCGAACACCTGGCCCACCATGTCGTGGAGAAAGGCGGAGAAGGCGACGAGGTTGAGGTTCACCGACAGGAGGATCAACTCCACCGCCATCAGCATGACGATGAGGTTCTTGCGATTGGCGATGATGCCCAGCACGCCCAGCGCGAACAGGATCGCCGCCACGACGAGATAGTGCGTAAGCCCGATCACAGCTCCACCCCCTGGCCGACCGCCGGCTTGACGTTGCGCGTTGCGTCCCCGGGCCGCCGCATGACCTGGCGGGTCACGTTCTGCGGCCGGGTGCCGGCGCGCTCGCGATGGGTCAGCACGATGGCGCCGATCATGGCCACCAGCAGGACCAGCCCGGCGCCCTCGAACACGAACAGGTAGCGGGTGTAGAGCAGGCTGCCGAGCGCAACGATGTTGGGTACGTTCTCGGCCACCGGGGCAGCGCGGCGGGCAAGCTGGATGGCACCGGCGCTGTAGGCGCCCACGCCGATCATGATCTCCGCCGCCAGCGCGACCGCAAAGGCCAGGCCGATCACCGCATAGCGCGCGAACCCGGCACGCAGCTGTGCGAAGTCGACGTCCATCATCATCACCACGAACAGGAACAGCACCGCGACCGCGCCGACATAGACGATGACGAGCAGCATCGCGATGAACTCGGCGCCCACCAGCACCATCAGCCCCGCGGCGTTGAAAAAGGCCAGGATCAGCCACAACACGGCATGCACCGGGTTGCGCGCGGTGATCGTCAGCGCTGCCGACAGCAGCACCACCGCCGCGAACAGGTAAAAGGCGATTGCTTGGATCACGGAATCGTATGGCCCCTAGTTGCTGGCGCGCTTACCGGTACGGCGCATCGGCGGCAAGGTTCGCGGCAAGCGCGCTTTCCCAGCGGTCGCCGTTGTCGAGCAGCTTGTTCTTGTCATAGATCAGCTCCTCGCGCGTTTCGGTGGAGAACTCGTAGTTCGGCCCCTCGACGATCGCGTCCACCGGGCAGGCCTCCTGGCACAGGCCGCAATAGATGCACTTCGTCATGTCGATGTCGTAGCGCGTGGTGCGCCGCGAACCGTCGTCGCGCGGCTCCGCCTCGATGGTGATCGCCTGCGCCGGGCACACCGCCTCGCACAGCTTGCACGCAATACAGCGCTCCTCGCCGTTCGGATATCGGCGCAACGCATGTTCTCCGCGGAAGCGCGGCGAAACCGGGTTCTTCTCGAACGGATAGTTGATCGTCGCCTTGGGCTTGAAGAAATACTTCAAGGTGAGGGCGTGCGCCTTCACGAACTCCCAGAGCGTGAATGTCTTGATGTAATGAGCAACGCTCACGATCCGAACCCCATCACGCGGTCGATGGCCACGACCGTCAATCCAATCACCATGCCGGCCAGCGCCCGGCGCTTCACCGCATCCGGGTTCATGCCCCGCGCGGCCAGCCAGCTTGCCGGCGACCTCATAGCGGCGAGCCCACGCGATAGAACATCAGCACGGTGGACACCAGGAACACCCAGAAGAGCGACACCGGCAGGAACACCTTCCAGCCCAGCCGCATCAGCTGGTCGTAGCGGTACCGCGGCACCGTTGCCTTCACCCAGCTGAAGACGAAGAAGAAGAACAGGATCTTGGCGAACAGCCACAGGATGCCCGGCACGGCATAAAGCGGCGCCCAGTCGATTGGCGGCAGGTAACCGCCCCAGAACAGCGTGGCGTTCAGCGCGCACATCAGGATCACGTTGGCATATTCGCCCAGCCAGTAGAGCGCAAAGCTCATGGACGAATATTCGGTCTGATAGCCCGCGACGAGCTCCGACTCCGCCTCGGTGAGATCGAACGGTGCGCGTCCGGTTTCCGCCATGCCGGAGATCAGGAACATGATCGACATCGGGAAAAGCAGCGGATTGATGCCGAACCCGTTGATGTGGATGCCCAGCGTGTTGCGCTGCGCCTCCACGATCGTGGTCAGGTTGAAGCTGCCCGCCCACATCACCATGCAGATCAGGATGAAGCCAAGCGCGACCTCGTAGCTCACCATCTGCGCCGCCGCGCGGATGGCCGAGTAGAACGGATATTTGGAGTTGGACGCCCAGCCCGCCAGAATGATGCCGTACACGCCCAGCGACGAGGCCGCGAGCACGTAGAGCAGCCCGACATTGATGTTGGACAAGAGCACACCCGGCGAGAACGGCACCACCGCCCACACGATCAGCGCCACCGTGAAGGTGATGATCGGCGCGAGCAGGAACAGGCCCTTGTTCGCCGCCGCAGGAACGATCGTCTCCTGCAGGAACACCTTCAGTCCGTCTGCAAAGGACTGCAGCAGGCCGAACGGACCGACCACGTTGGGACCACGGCGCAGCGCCATCGCCGCCCAGATCTTGCGATCGGCATAGATGATCATCGCCACGGCCAGCATCAGCGGCAGCGCGATCACCAGAATGCCGACGATGGTGGCGACGAACCACGCCCAGCCGAACGGCAGGCCCACCGTGGTCTGGAAGAAGTCGGTCATTCCGCGGCCTCCGCCAGCTGCGCGCCGTGCGTGATGACCGACGAGCATTCCTGCATGGTCGGGCTTGCGCGGCAGATCGCGTTGGTCAGGTAGAAGTCCTGGATCGGGTAGCCGGCAAGCGTGCCCGACGCCACCGCGTCCAGCACCGGCGGCTTCCACTCCAGCGCGGCGAGACCAAGCCCGGCCAGCAGCGGCGTGTCATAGGCCATGGCCGCGCGCAGTTCCTCCAGCGTGTCGAACGGCAGCGTCTGGCCGAGCACGGCCGACAGCGCCCGGAAGATCGTCCAGTCCTCGCGCGCGTCGCCGGGCGGGAACACCGCCCGCTCGCCCCGCTGCACGCGCCCTTCCAGGTTCACCCACGTGCCGGACTTCTCGGCATAGCTCGCGCCCGGCAGCACCACGTCTGCCGCGCCCGCGCCCTTGTCGCCGTGGTGGCCGACATAGACCTTGAAGCTGGTGTCGAAGCGCGCGTAATCCACCTCGTCCGCGCCGAGGAAGAACGCCAGCTTCGGCCTGGCCGCAACCACGTCCGCGAGGCCGCCGGGCTGGTGGTAGCCCAGCATCAGGCCTCCGTTGCGCGCCGCCGCCATGTGCAGCACGTTGTAGCCGTTCCAGGCAGTGCCGTCCTCCAGCGTGCGCACGAGGTTCAGGCTGCCCACGAGCGCCAGGCTCGCCCCCTGCCCGCCCTTCAGCGCCGCGCCGCCGACGATCACCATCGGTCGCTCGGCCTTGCCAAAGGCGTCCAGCACCGCTTCCGGGAGCTTGCCGAGGATCGACAGGTCCGCACCGAGCCATTCGACCTTGTAGGTCAGCTCCGTTTGCGGCCCGATCGCGAACACCCGCGCGCCGCGCTTGATCGCCTTGCGGATGCGCGTGTTCACCAGCGGCGCTTCCCAGCGCACGTTGGAGCCGACGATCAGGATGGCGTCCGCGCGCTCGGTGCCGGCGATGGTGGTGTTGAAGTTCACCGCCGCCAGGTTGCTGGCGTCATAATCCATGCCCGTCTGCCGCCCTTCCAGCAGCGACGAGCCGAGCGACTGGAGCAGCGCCTTCGCCGCGAACAGGGTTTCGCAGTCGACCAGGTCGCCGTGGATCGCCGCCACGCTGGATCCGGCGTCCACCGCCTTGATGGCGGCGAAGGCCTCTTCCCAGCTTGCCGGCTGCAGCTTGCCGTTCACGCGGATGTACGGCCGGTCGAGCCGCCGGCGGACGAGCCCGTCCACCGCATGGCGCGTCTTGTCCGACGCCCATTCCTCGTTCACGTCCTCGTTGATGACGGGCAGCGCGCGCAGCACCTGACGGCCGCGGCTGTCGAGGCGGATGTTGGTGCCCACCGCATCCATCACGTCGATCGCCAGCGTCTTCTTCAGCTCCCAGGGCCGCGCCTCGAACGCATAGGGCTTGGAGGTGAGCGCGCCCACCGGG
Source organism: Sphingomonas aracearum (assembly GCF_003345355.1). Taxonomy (GTDB): domain Bacteria; phylum Pseudomonadota; class Alphaproteobacteria; order Sphingomonadales; family Sphingomonadaceae; genus Sphingomonas; species Sphingomonas aracearum. The sequence continues at coordinate 325,340 of NZ_QQNB01000002.1, forward strand.
CACAGGTCCACCACGTTGCCCGAGAGCTCGGAGGTTACCGCCTGCTCGAGATAGGAAGTGATCTGCATGTCCTCGCCGCGATAGATCGCGCCGATCTCCTCCACGCCGGCCACTTCCTCAGCGAAGCGAACGCAGCGGGTGCACTGGATGCAGCGGGTCATCACCGTCTTGACGATGGGCCCCATATACTTCTCGGTGACCGCGCGCTTGTTCTCGTCATAGCGCGACTGGCCGCGGCCATAGGCCATGGACTGGTCCTGGAGGTCGCACTCACCGCCCTGATCGCAAATCGGGCAGTCGAGCGGGTGATTGATGAGCAGGAACTCCATCACGCCTTCGCGCGCCTGCTTCACCATCGGCGTCGTGGTGAACACCTCCTGGTTGTCGGCCGCGGGCAGCGCGCAGCTCGCCTGCGGCTTGGGCGGCCCCGGCTTCACTTCCACCAGGCACATGCGGCAGTTGCCGGCAATGGAAAGGCGCTCGTGATAGCAGAAGCGCGGGATTTCCTTGCCGGCGGCCTCGCAGGCCTGGAGCACGGTCGCGCCCTGCGGCACTTCGACCTCGATCCCGTCTACTTTCAACTTGGGCATGGCGTTACTTCGCGTCCGAAAGCGCCACCGCCATGTAGGCGACAGCGGCGATGTGATTGCGCAGATCGGTGATGTCGACCTTGTACTCGGCGCCCTCAGGCATGCAGGTCTTCAGCCCATCCCCGAAGCCGAGGAATGCCTGCTTCTCGCCGACCGTCTGCACCGGCGAGCGCAGGAATGCCACCGTTTCCTTTGGCCTGGCGGCAACAAGGCACTTGGCATACCCGACCAGAAAGGCGCGCCCGGCCTTTTCCGCAGGTCTCACCGCCGGCACCGACGCTCGCGTCGCCAGCGTGTCGAGCAACCCGGGCTGCCGCAAGAACATCGCTTCGGCAACCGCTCCACGGATTTCCCCGGTATGGCCGCTGACGCTGTACCCACGGATACAGTGACGGTGCCCACGCACCAGCGTCGTGGCAGCATCCCGTTCGCCGGGCGCGCCGAAGGGCGCACGCAACAGCTTGTTCGACAGGGCGGGCGCCTGCGACACCAGACAGGTGCCCAGCTGCGACAGCTGCGCCTGCTTGGACACAAGCGTCTGCGCGCCGCCCGCCGATGCCAGGCAGGCCGCGCCGATGCCGACAATCACCCGCATCATTCCGCCGCTTCCATCATCGGCGCCAGGCCACCACCCCGCTTCTCGGTGATCCGCCGCTCGATCTCGGGCCGGAAATGCCGGATCAGTCCCTGAATCGGCCAGGCCGCCGCATCGCCCAATGCGCAGATGGTATGGCCCTCGACCTGCTTGGTCACCTGCTGCAGCGTGTCGATCTCGGAGAGGTCGGCATCGCCCGTGCGCAGCCGCTCCATCACGCGCCACATCCAGCCCGTGCCCTCGCGGCACGGCGTGCACTGGCCGCAGCTTTCGTGCTTGTAGAAATAGGACAGCCGGCTGATCGCCCGGACGATGTCGGTGGACTTGTCCATCACGATCACCGCCGCGGTGCCCAGGCCCGAGCCCAGCGCCTTGAGCCCGTCGAAGTCCATCGGCGCGTCCATGATCTGCGCCGCCGGGACCAGCGGCACCGACGAGCCGCCGGGGATCACCGCAAGCAGATTGTCCCAACCGCCGCGGATGCCGCCGCAATGCCGCTCGATCAGTTCGCGGAAGGAAATGCTCATCTCCTCCTCGACCACGCACGGCGTGTTCACGTGCCCGCTGATCTGGAAGAGCTTGGTGCCTTCGTTCTTCTCGCGCCCGAAGCTCGCGAACCAGGCCGCGCCGCGGCGCAGGATGGTCGGGGCGACCGCGATGGACTCGACGTTGTTCACCGTGGTCGGGCAGCCATAAAGGCCCGCACCCGCCGGAAACGGCGGCTTGAGGCGCGGCTGGCCCTTCTTGCCCTCCAGGCTTTCGAGCATCGCGGTCTCTTCGCCGCAGATATAGGCGCCGGCGCCGCGGTGGACGAACACGTCGAAGTCGTAACCCGAACCGCAGGCGTTCTTGCCCAGGAACCCGCGGTCATAGGCCTCCGCCACCGCCGCGAACAGAGTCTCGGCCTCGCGGATATACTCGCCGCGGATGTAGATATAGGCCGCCCGCGCGCGCATCGCGAAGCCCGCGACCAGCGCGCCTTCGATCAGCTTGTGCGGATCGTGGCGGATGATCTCGCGGTCCTTGCACGAGCCCGGCTCGGACTCATCTGCATTGATGACGAGAAAGCTCGGCCGCCCGTCCTTGCTCTCCTTCGGCATGAAGCTCCACTTCATGCCGGTCGGGAAGCCCGCGCCGCCGCGACCACGGAGGCCCGAGGCCTTCATGATGTCGATGATCTTGTCCTGGCCGAGCGCCAGCAGATCCTTGGTGTTGTCCCAGTCACCGCGCGCGATCGCCGCGTCGACGTTCCACGGCTGGAACCCGTAGACGTTGGTGAAGATGCGGTCCTTGTCGGCGAGCGCCATTACGCCCACTCCCCCCGGTAATCGTGATTTTCCTGCACCATCGCGGTGAGCGAGGTTGGCCCGCCTGCCGGCTCGGACGAGGTGCGGCCGGTCTGCGATCCGGACTTCACCTCGCGCCCCTCGGCCAGCGCCTTCAGGATCGCGGTGGTCTTGTCATAGTCCAGATCTTCGAAGTTATCGTCGTTGATCTGCACCATCGGCGCATTGGCGCAGGTGCCCAGGCACTCGACTTCGCTCAGCGTGAACAGCCCGTCCGGCGTGGTCCGGCCCTTGACGAGCCCGTGGTTCTTGCACGCGGCCATCACGTCGTCGCTGCCCGCCAGCATGCACGGCGTCGTGCCGCACACCTGCACATGATAGCGACCGACCGGCGCCAGGTTGAACATGGTGTAGAAGGTCGCAACCTCGAACACGCGCATGTACGGCACGCCGATCTCGCGCGCGACGAACTCGATCACCGGCACGGGCAGCCAGCCCTGCGTCTGCGTCTCGGCACCGACCTGCCGCTGGGCCAGATCGAGCAGCGGGAGCGAGGCGGATTGCGACCGCCCTTCGGGATAGCGGCCGATGACCTCCTTGGCCTTGCGCGCATTCTCCTCGGTCCACGCAAACGCGCCCCAGCGCGCGCGGGTCTCGGCCTCGTCGGGGATCTGGGGTGCTTCAGCCATCAGCGGTCACATTCACCAAAAACGATATCCATTGCGCCCAGGATCGCGGTCGTGTCCGCCAGCATGTGGCCCTTGGACATGAAGTCCATCGCCTGCAGGTGACTGAACGCCGTCGGGCGGATCTTGCAGCGGTACGGCTTGTTGCTGCCGTCGCTCACCAGGTACACGCCGAACTCGCCCTTGGGGCTTTCCGTCGCGACATACACGTCGCCTGCCGGCACGTGATAACCCTCGGTGAAGAGCTTGAAATGGTGGATCAGCGCTTCCATTGAGCGCTTCATCTCGGCGCGCTTGGGCGGGCCGACCTTGCGATCGGTCGTCATCGTCGGGCCTTCGGGCATCTCCGCAATGCACTGCTTGATGATGCGCGCCGACTGGCGGACCTCCTCCACGCGCACCATGAACCGGTCGTAGCAGTCGCCGCGCGTGCCCACCGGCACCTCGAAGTCCATCCGGTCATATACGTCATAGGGCTGCGACTTGCGCAGATCCCACGGGATGCCGGCGGCGCGGATCATCGGGCCGGAAAAGCCCCATTTCAGCGCGTCCTCGCGGCTCACCACCGCGATGTCGACGTTGCGCTGCTTGAAGATGCGGTTGTCCGCAACCAGGCTGATCGCGTCCTCGAACAGGCGCGGCAGGCGCGTGTCGAGCCACTCGGCAAGATCGGTGAGCAGCTTCAGCGGCACATCCTGGTGCACGCCGCCGACGCGGAAGTAATTGGCGTGCATGCGAGCGCCGGAAATGCGCTCGTAGAAGTTCATCGTGTCTTCGCGAATCTCGAACAGCCACAGGTTCGGCGTCATCGCGCCGACGTCCATGATATGGCTGCCGAGGTTCAGCATGTGGTTCATGATGCGCGTCAGCTCGGCGCACATCACGCGGATATACTGCGCGCGCATCGGCACCTCGAGATCGAGCAGCTTCTCGATCGCGAGCACGAACGTGTGCTCCATGCACATCGGCGAGCAGTAATCGAGGCGATCGAAATAGGGGATCGCCTGCGTATAGGTCTTGTACTCGATCAGCTTCTCGGTGCCGCGGTGGAGCAGGCCGACATGCGGATCGATCCGCTCGATCAATTCGCCGTCCAGCTCCATGACGAGACGCAGAACGCCGTGCGCGGCCGGATGCTGCGGGCCGAAGTTGATCGTGTAATTGTCGATCGTCACGTCGCCGGGCGTCGGGTCTTCCGCGTCGGTGATGCCGGCGATCTTCTCGAGCTGGTCGCTCATTGGTTCTGTCCCTCGCCCTTGCTCGTGACCACGTCCGGGTCACGGGGCTTCTCCTGCGGCTGGTTGCCGGGCTGGTCCTTGCCCGCACCGGTATCCCTGGTGCTGTCGGTGCTCACGCCATAGCCGGAGCCCGGATGCACCGTGCCCTTTTGTGGCGTCTGTGCGGCATCCGCCTTCTGGATCGTGTCGGCCTTGAGCGGTGTCGGCGCACCCTTGGCCTCCGGGAGAGCCCCCGGCGCGGGCGGCGCCTTCTCGTCGCCGGGCAGCACGTACTCGGCGCCCTCCCACGGGCTCAGGAAGTCGAACGTGCGGAAATCCTGCGCCAGGCTGACGGGTTCGTACACCACGCGCTTGGCCGCTTCGGAATAGCGCATCTCCAGATACCCGGTCAGCGGGAAATCCTTGCGGAACGGGTGGCCGCGAAAGCCATAGTCCGTCAGGATGCGACGCAGGTCCGGGTTGCCGTCGAAGAGCACGCCGAACATGTCGTACACTTCGCGCTCCAGCCAGCCCGCGACCGGCCAGAGGCCGGTGACGGACGGCACCGGATGCACGTCGTCGGTCTGCACGTGCACGCGGAGGCGGTGGTTGCGCGTGACGCTGAGCAGGCAATAGACGACCTCGAAGCGCTCCACCCCGCGATCGGGATAGTCGACGCCGGCGATCTCCATCAGCTGCTGGTATTCCAGCCCCGGCGTGTCGCGCAGCGCCACCATCGTCTCGACCAGGCTGTCACGCTCGACATGCAGCGCGACCTCGCCGACCGCCTCGACCGGCGAGCGCAGCTTGCCGCCGAGCGCCGCCGTGGCCGCGTCGATCACCCCGTCATTGGGCGCAAAGGCTGGCGCCGGTGCTCTCATCGCTCCGCCCCTCAACGCTCAACCGTGCCGATACGGCGGATCTTCCGCTGCAACTGCATGATGCCGTACAGCAAAGCCTCTGCGGTCGGCGGGCACCCGGGGACGTAGATGTCCACCGGCACCACGCGATCGCAGCCGCGCACCACCGAATAGCTGTAGTGATAGTAGCCGCCGCCATTGGCGCAGCTGCCCATCGAGATGACGTATTTCGGCTCGCTCATCTGGTCGTAGACCCGGCGCAGCGCGGGCGCCATCTTGTTGCAGAGCGTTCCCGCCACGATCATCACGTCCGACTGGCGCGGCGAAGCGCGGGGTGCGGCGCCGAACCGCTCCAGGTCGTAGCGCGGCATGTTCACGTGGATCATCTCCACCGCGCAGCACGCCAGCCCGAACGTCATCCACCACAAGGAGCCCGTACGCGCCCACTGGAACAGCTCCTCGGTGGAGGTGACCAGAAAGCCCTTGTCGGTCAACTCACCGTTGAGATCGTCGAAGAAGCCCTGGTCCGGCGGCACGATCGCCTGGCCGGCGCCCGCAGGCGGCTGGATCGTGACCGAACCGCCGCCGGTCGTGTTGTTGCTCACTCCCATTCCAACGCACCCTTCTTCCACGCATAGACCAGGCCCAGCGCGAGTTCGGCGATAAAGATCATCATCGAGCTCCAGGCCACCCAGCCGAGCGAAAAAACGCTTACTGCCCAGGGATATAGGAAGGCCGCTTCGAGATCGAAGATGATGAAGAGGATGGCGACGAGATAAAAGCGCACGTCGAACTGGCTGCGCGAATCCTCGAACGCCGGGAAGCCGCACTCATATTCGGAGAGCTTTTCCGGTGTCGGCTTGTTCGTGCCCGTGAAGCGCGCGGCGATCATCGGCAGGAACACGAATGCGCTGGACAGCACCAGCGCCACGCCGAGGAACAGGAGGATGGGGAGGTATTGCGAAAGGTCGACCAAGGGCATTTCTCGCAGGTGCGAAGGTATGCTGAGGGCTTTAGGCCTCCCGGTTACCCGGAGCAAGGCCGCCGGCCGATGAGAATGAATCGCAACAGAGTCCGGGAGCCACGGGCCGCCCGGGAACTCAGCGCAGCGCGCCGGCGACCAGCTTCAGCAGCTTGCCATGCAGCGCATCGTTGGCGGCCAGGAACTCGTTGCGCTCCATCGGCCGGTCGCCGCCGCGATAGTCCGTCACGAAGCCGCCTGCCTCCTTCACCAGCAGGGTGCCGGCCGCGACGTCCCAGGGTTGCAGATCGCTCTCCCAGAAGCCGTCGAACCGCCCGCCCGCGACCCAGGCGAGATCGAGCGACGCCGCACCGAAGCGGCGGATGCCCGCCACTTCGGGCGCGATCGCACCGAAGATACGGCTCCATTGCGCGAAGTTGCCGTGGCCAAGGAACGGAATGCCCGTGGCGATCAGCGCCTCGGACAGGTCACGCCGCGCGGACACGCGCAGCCGCTCGGACTGGACCCAGGCGCCCCGCCCCTTTTCCGCCCAGAAGCTCTCGTCCGTCAGCGGCTGGTAGACGAGACCGGTCGTCACTTCGCGCTTGCCGTTGGCCAGCGGCTCTTCCACCGCGATCGAGATCGCGAAGTGCGGAATGCCGTGCAGGAAATTGCTGGTGCCGTCGAGCGGATCGATCACGAAGCGCGGCTTGGTGGGATCGCCCTCGATCTCGCCGCCTTCCTCCAGCAGGAAGCCCCAGTCCGGCCGGGCCTTGCGCAGCTCCTCGACCAGTGTCGCCTCCGCCTGCTTGTCCGCCTGGCTGACGAAGTCGGCCGGACCCTTGCGGCTTACCTGCAGCTTCTGCACCTCGCCGAAGTCGCGGCGAAGGCGCGGCGCCGTCTTGCGCGCGGCGCGGTCCAGAACGGTGAGGAGGCCGGAAAGTGCTGGCATCTCAGTTACTCCACGCTCCCGCGCTCGGGAGCGATGCTTCAATCAACAAGCTCGCCGGCCGGTCGGCGAAGGGCGCGGCCAGCTTGCGGCAGCCATCTCAGTCCGCGCGACGAACGTAGGTCTGTTCGTACACGTCCACGACGATGCGCGTGCCCGATCCGATATGCGGCGGCACCATCACGCGCACGCCATTGTCCAGGATCGCCGGCTTGTAGCTGGAGGAGGCGGTCTGCCCCTTCACCACCGCGTCGGCCTCGACGATGGTGGCTTCGATCGTGTCCGGCAGCTGCACGCTGATCGGCTCCTCGTCGTAAAGCTCCATCACCACGTCCATGCCGTCCTGCAGGAACGCAGCGGCATCGCCCAGCAGATCGCGCGGCAGCGTGGTCTGCTCGTACGTGTCCTTGTCCATGAACGTCAGCTGCTCGCCATCGGCGAACAGGAACTGGAAGTCCTTGGTATCCAGACGCACGCGCTCCACCGTCTCGGCCGAGCGGAAGCGGACGTTGTTCTTGCGCCCGTCGCGCAGGTTCTTCAGCTCCACCTGCATGTACGCGCCGCCCTTGCCGGGCTGGGTGTGCTGGATCTTCACGGCGCGCCAGATGCCGCCTTCATACTCGATGATGTTGCCGGGACGAATGTCCACGCCGCTGATCTTCATGGGTGCTGAACCTGCTGGAAAGAGCGAGAACGTGGGCCTTTAGCGTCGCGGCGCCCGGCCGACAAGGTAGGGGAAGGGATCGACCTCCTCGCCTTGTGCCCAATGCTGGTCGGGCGCGGTGCGGCTGAGGCCGAAATGAAGGTGGAAGTTGCCGGCCCCCGCATTGCCGGTGTCGCCGACAAAGCCGAGCGGCGTTCCCACCTGCACCGCCTGCCCCTCCGCAAGGCCGGGCGCGTAGCCGGCCAGGTGCGCATAGTAATAGCTCCAGCGGCGGTCCGGCGAGCGGACGTAAACGGTGGTGCCGCCGTCATGGCTCTCAAACAGCTTCTCGACCATCCCGGCCGCGGCGGCCTCCACCGGCGTGCCGGCAGGGGCCGGGATGTCGAGCCCGTGATGCGCCCGCGCCCCGCCCGCGCGCGCGTCGCCCCAGCTGTCGCGCAGGGCAGACCGCGCGACGCCGCGCACCGGAACGTGCAGGAGGCCGGGCAACTGCGCCACCGCTGCCGTCGAAGCGGGTACCGGCCGCGGCCGATCCGCGGGCGCATCGGGCAGCAGCTTGAGCGCCGCGATCCACAGCGCCACCACGGCCGCCAGCACCAAAGCCGCGGCAATGCCCAGCCGCCTCACGCCTGGAACACCACCTTGGTCTTGCCCGCGGTGACCATCTGCGCCAGCCGCGCCGCATCCCAATTGGCCAGCCGCACGCAGCCATGGCTCTCCGTGCGGCCGATATTCTGCGGCTCGGGCGTGCCATGGATGCCATAATGCTCCTTGGACAGGTCGATCCACACGACCCCGACCGGGCCGTTCGGCCCCGGCGGCAGCATCGCCTTCTCGTCGCCCTTGCTGGCATCCCAGAACAGCGCGGGGTTGAAGTGGAACTTGGGATTGGTGTCCACCACCGGGATCGACCAGGTGCCCAGCGGCAGCGGATCGTGGCCGGAGCCCGTCGTGACCATGAACTGCGCGACCAGCTTGCCCGCCGCGTCATAGGCGCGCAGCACCTTCTCCGACTTGTCCACCACGATCCTGGCGGCCTGGGGCTGCTGCGCGGACACGTTCAGCATGTTCAGCGTCTGCCGCCATTCCGGCTTCAGCTTGGGATCATAGTCGCGCGAAAAGGGCAGCGCGTTGGGGAACACCACCTTCGTGCCGGGGGCGAGCCGCGTGTCCGGCCCGTTCAGCGCCATCAGCACGGCAGGGGTGGTGTGGAACATCTCCGCCAGCTTCTCCATGAGAGAGCGGTAAGCGAGCGCGGGCAGCTTGGCCTGATCGTTCTCGTTCTTCGGAATGGGATTGATATACGGCCCGGCAAGCGCTTCCCGCGTCAAGGTCAGCGTGCGCGTCGGCGCCCAGGCCTTGTAGCGGTTCAGCGCCTGCACCGTGGCCGGATCGGTCTTGCCGGTGACCGGCAGCCCGCGGCTCATCTGGAAGCCTTTCAGCGCCGCCGTCAGGGAGATGCCCGGCCGCCCGTCCAGCACCCCCGGGGAGAAGCCTAAATGGTCGAGGATCACCTGCACCTGCAACAGGTTGCGGTCGATCGCAGGCGCGGGCGCCGCAATCGTCGCCGGTGCCGCCAGCAGCCCCATGGCTGCGATCCATCCTGCCTTCATTACACTCTCCACTCGATCCGCATCGAAGGCGAAACGGCTGGATCAGCCCGTTGTTTCCTCGCCGGAACGGTTCGGCAGCGTGTGGAGGGCCGGAACGCCCTCAGGCAGCACGATCCAGGGGTGCTCGGAGCGAACGAAATAATGCACGCGGGGCACCAGCCTTTCCGCCCGGTCCAGCGTGCCCGCACGCAAGAACCGCACGCCCTCGCCCGTCGTGCGATGATCCGCCGGCAGTCCCCGCAGGGATGGCATTCTACGACATTCGGCCGCCATGTGACCGGTAGCGGACGCGCCGCCTTCGCGGATCAGCCCAGCAGTTCGGCAAAGGCGCGCACGGCGCTTGCTTCGTCGCCGCTCCACACCGCGCCCGACACCGCGAGGAAATCCGCACCGGCGGCGACCAAAGGGGCGGCGTTGGCCGGCGTGATGCCGCCAATCGCCACGCAGGGCACCTCGAACAGGGTGGTCCACCAGCTCAGGATCACCGGCTCGGGCCGATGTCGCACTTCCTTGGTGGTCGTCGGATAGAAGGAACCGAACGCGACATAATCCGCGCCCGCCTCGCCCGCTTCCATCGCGAGGTGGCGGCTGTCGTGGCAGGTCACGCCGATCTGCGCATCCGGACCCAGCGCCGCGCGCGCTTCGCGGGGATCGCCGTCGTCCTGCCCCAGATGCACCCCGTCCGCCCCGAGCCGCTTGGCAAGGCCGATCGAGTCGTTGACCAGAAACGCCACGTCGCGATCGCTGCAGATGCGCTGCAAGGGTTCGGCCAGCGCCGCCGCCCGGTGCTGGTCCACGTCCTTCACCCGGAACTGGAACGCCGCCACGGGTCCCGCATCCAGCGCGCGGGCAAGGCGGTCCGGGAAGCCCCCGCCGACGTCCAGCGGCGAGATGAGGTAGAGCTGGCACGGCGGCCGCCGGTCGTCGCGCACGAACCGCGTCGCGAAACCGGGGTCGAGCGGGCCGAGCGGGTCTTCGATATCCATGACCCCGCAGGTAGCGCTCCGGCCGGGGGCGGTCGAGAGGTTCTCGCGTACGGCCAACGTCGGTGCGGTGGGCCGTTGCCGACCTAGCGAACGCCCGCGACCGGCCGTGTCTCCGCCAGGGGCTCGAAGCTGGCGATCAGCGGCCGCCCGCGGACGATGGCATCGCGTACGGCCGGCAGCTGGAGCGAGGCGGCGTGCGCCTCGCGCGTCCGCCAGATTTCGGTAACGAGGATCGCATCGGGGTCGGCGAGATCCTCCGCGACCACATAGGACAGGCAGCCCGGCATCGCGCCCGTACCCTCGGCCAGGATCGCGATCAGCGCCGCGCGCCGGCCCGGCAGCGCGCGGATGCGCCCCACCATGCCGTACAGCGGCTCCGCCGCCGCCGCGGGGCCGGTCACCGTCAGCGCCGCCGCTCCCGCGACAACGGCCCGCCGGGTGACCGGCGCCACGCTTACTGCTCGCCCTTGTAGATCGAAACGAGCTTGTCGAGCATCGCCAGCGCTTCGCCGCGCTCGCGCTGGAAGGTGTTGCGGCCGATGATCGAGCCATTGCCGCCGCCGTCGCGAACGTCGATCGCGTCCTGGTACACCGCGTCCGCGCCCTTCGCCGCGCCGCCCGAGAACACCACGATGCGGCGGCCGTTGAAGCAGCTCTGCACCACGTGGCGCACGCGGTCGGACTGGCTGGACCAGTCATGGCCCTCATAGGCCTTCTGCGCTTCGGCCTGCTCGATATGGTCGGTGGGCAGCTTCACCTTGATGATGTGCGCGCCCAGCAGCGCCGCCATGTGCGCGGCATAGGCGCCCACGTCGAGCGCCAGCTCGCCATCCTTGGTCAGCTTGCCGCCGCGCGGGTAGGACCAGATCACGGTGGCGATGCCGACGGCCTTCGCCTCGGCCGACATCTCGCGAATCTCGTTCATCGCATCGAAGATGCCGTCCGAGCCCGGATAGATGGTGAAGCCGATCGCCGAGCAGCCGAGCCGCAGCGCGTCGTCCACCGTGCCGGTGATCGCCTGGGAAATGCTGGTCGCCCAGCTGTTCGACGAATTGACCTTGAGGATGGTCGGGATCTGGCCCGCAAAGGTGTCGGCACCCGCCTCGATCATGCCGAGCGGCGCGGCATAGGCGGAAAGGCCGGCGTCGATCGCCAGCTGGTAATGATAGTGCGGGTCATAGGCCGCAGGGTTCACCGCGAAGCTGCGCGCCGGGCCGTGTTCGAAGCCCTGGTCCACCGGCAGGATGATGAGCTTGCCCGTGCCGCCCAGCTTGCCCTGCATCAGGATGCGGGCGAGGTTCGCCTTCACGCCGGGGTTGTCGGACTCGTAGTTCGCGAGAATGGCCTTCACGATCGGCGTCATCTGATCCCCCTTGCGGCAGCTATGTTGTGGCAGGCTGATAGCCAGCCCCGCCGTTCGCCGCAACGCCCGTCACCACAATCGTGCCGCAATGCAGCAGGCCGCTTGCGCCCGCTTCGTCGCCGCGCGAAGATCGCGGCGTGATGAGGTGGACCGCCCTGCTCCTCGCGCTTGCCGCTCCGGCGCTGGGCGCGCCTGTCGCCCCGCCGCTCCGCCTGACGCTGTCCGACGGCACCCGGCTGTCGCTTGCCGATCTGCGCGGCCAGGTGGTGGTGCTGAACTTCTGGGCAACCTGGTGCGGGCCGTGCAAGCGGGAAGTGCCGCTGCTCAACGCCGCGTACGCAGCCCATCGTGCGCAGGGCCTGCGCGTGATCGGCATCGCGCTCGACCCCGCGCGCACCGGTCGCGGCCGGTGGATCTCGCCCTGGATCCGCTACCCGCAGGCGCGCGAGCTGCAGGGCGCCTATCCGCTGCGGGGCGGCGTTCCGACCAGCTACGTTCTCGCGCGCAACGGCAGGATCGCGCACGTGCAGGGCGGCGCCTTCACGCGGGACGAGCTGGAGCGGGTGGTGCGCCCGCTCCTTGTCGCTCATTAAGCGGTCAGCGCCCTGACCCCGGGGAGTTCCCGCCCTTCCATCCACTCCAGAAAGGCGCCGCCGGCGGTGGAGATGAAGGTGAAATCGCCCGACACGCCGGCCTGATTGAGCGCCGCCACCGTGTCGCCGCCGCCGGCCACGGAGACGAGGCTGCCGTCGCGGGTCAGCGCCGCGGCGGTCTTGGCGAGAGCCACCGTGGCCACGTCGAACGGCGGCGTCTCGAAGGCACCGAGCGGACCGTTCCACAGCAGCGTGCGACAATTCTTCAGCACATCGCCCAGCGCTTCCACCGCCGCCGGGCCGATGTCGAGGATCATCTCGTCGGCCTGCACTTCGTGCACGTTCACGGTGCGCGTCGGCGGGTTGGGCCGGAACTCCGTGGCCACCACCACGTCATAGGGAAGGTGGATCGTGCAGTTCGCCCGCTCGGCCGCCTCGAAGATCTCGTTGGCGGTGCCGGTCAGGTCATGCTCGCACAGCGACTTGCCGACATTCACCCCGCGCGCGGCGAGGAAGGTGTTGGCCATGCCGCCGCCGATGATGAGGTGATCGACCTGCGCGACGAGGTGTTTCAGCACGTCGAGCTTGGTGGAGACCTTCGCGCCGCCGACCACGGCGGCCACGGGATGTTCCGGCGAGCCGAGCGCCTTGTCCAACGCGTCCAGCTCCGCCTCCATCTGGCGCCCGGCAAAGGCCGGCAGCTTGTGCGCGAGTCCCTCGGTCGAGGCATGCGCACGGTGCGCCGCGGAGAACGCATCGTTGACGTAGAAGTCGCCCAGCCTGGCAAAGCGATCAACCACTTGCGGGTCGTTCTTCTCCTCGCCGCCGAAGAAGCGCGTGTTCTCCAGCACGGCGATGTCGCCCGCCTTCAACGTCGCCACGGCGGCTTCGTCGCCCTCCCAGTCGACATAGCGGACCGGGCGGCCGAGCACGTTTTCGTAGGGGCGCACGATCTGCGCCAGGGAGAATTCCGGCGAAGGCGCCTTGGGGCGTCCGAAATGCGCGAGGATCAGCACGATCGCACCGCGATCCGCCAGTTCGGTGACGGTGGGGATCGTCGCGCGCAGCCGGGTGTCGTCGGTCACCGCGCCATCCGCCATCGGCACGTTCAGATCCTCGCGGACCAGCACGCGCTTGCCCGAAACCTCGCCGATATCGTCCAGCGTCCTGAAGCTGCGTGCCACCTGTCCGTCTCCCTTCGTCAGTTCAGTTCCACCGTGATCGGGTCACCCAGTCGAAGGATGCCGCCGGCCACGACCCGCGAGCAGACGCCGCCCCGCCAATCGGGCGTCAGCGCCGCCATCAGCCCGGGCAGCACCGTTTCCATCCGGCTGCACGGGTCGCATTCGACCGTCACCCGCAGCACCACGTCCGCCCCGATGCGGAGCAGGGCGCCGGGCACCTGCGGCAGATCGAGCCCGTCCACCAGCAGGTTCACGCGCCGCTCCTGCCAGGGCGCGACCGCGCCCAGTTCGGCCAGGGCGGACTGCCAGTCGCCACGCTCCATCAGCGTGACCTGCCGCCGCCCCCTGCCGCCCGGCTTCACCGCGCCGCGGAAGTCGCCATGGAGGCCGCCCTCGACCGTCACCGCGACCTCATCGAGCACTTCCATCGCGGCCTTCGGGAAGGCGTGCCGGGCGATGCCGGCCAGCACGCCCCCGTTCAGCACCGCAAGGTCATCAGATCAGCTTCGCCATCGCGGCGGCGGTGTCCACCATCCGGTTGGAGAAGCCCCATTCGTTGTCGTACCAGCTGACCACGCGCACCAGCTTGCCGTCGATCACCGCCGTTTCCAGGCTGTCCACGGTGGAGGAGAACGGCGTGTGCACGATGTCCACCGAGACGAGCGGCTCGTCCGAGAAGTGCAGCACGCCCTGCATCGCGCCTTCCGCCGCATCCTTCAGGAGCTGGTTCACTTCTTCCTTGGTGGTGTCGCGCTTCGGCGTGAAGGTCAGGTCGACCAGGCTGCCGTCCGGCACCGGCACGCGAACGGCCGACCCGTCCAGCCGCCCCTTCAGCTCCGGCAGCACCTCGCCCACAGCGCGCGCCGCGCCGGTGGTGGTCGGGATCATGCTCATCGCCGCAGCGCGGGCGCGACGCAGGTCCGGGTGGATCTGGTCAAGGATCTTCTGGTCGTTGGTATAGGCGTGAATGGTGGTCATCAGGCCGCGCTCGATGCCGATCGCGTCGTTCAGCACCTTGGCGACCGGGGCCAGGCAGTTGGTGGTGCAGCTGGCATTGGACACGATCGTGTGCTCGGCCGACAGCTTGTCGTCGTTGACGCCGAACACCACCGTCAGGTCCACGTTCTTGCCCGGCGCGGAGATCAGCACCTTCCTGGCGCCCGCATCGAGATGCTTCTGGCAGCTCGCCCGGTCGGTGAAGAAACCGGTGCACTCCAGCACCAGGTCCACCTCATTCGCCTTGTGCGGCAGGTTGGCCGGGTCCCGCTCGGCCGTGACGTGGATACGCTTGCCGTCGATCACCAGGTCGTTGCCCTCGGCCGCAACGGTGCCCGGATACTTGCCGTGCACCGAATCGCGGCTGAACAGCCAGGCGTTCGACTTGGCGTCCGCCAGGTCGTTGATCGTCACCAGCTCCAGCCCGCAGTCCGGACGCTCCAGGATGGCGCGCGCGACAAGGCGGCCGATGCGCCCGAAACCGTTGATCGCAACCTTCACAGCCATGACGATGATTCTCCTCTATGCCCTTGTTATTGCCCGCCCCTCGCCCGAGTACCGAGCGCAGGGCCGCATGAAGCGGGCGAGGCGTTCGGCGGCGGGCATCCGAGTTCCTGGCAGCGGCCCGGCCCCCGCGTGACCCGCGGACAACAGGGCGATCGATACAATGCCCGCGGCTTTTGCGGCTGCGAAGATGATCCGTCAACCGCGGGTGAAACACGCTTGTCGCGCCGGCCAGCCATGCTATCGGCAAGGTATGGCAGACGAGCCCCTCTCCGCCGCCGATCGCATCGAACAGGCGCTCGCCCGGATCGAGGCGGCCGCACGGGCCAGGGCCGCGGACAGCGCCGCCCTTGCCGCCCGCCACTCGGCATTGCGGCAGCGCATGGCGGAGGCGGTGGCCGCGCTGGACGACGTGCTGGCGCGAGGCAATGGCTGATGGCCGACGTGACGCTCACCATCGGCGGACGGCCGCGCACCGTCGCCTGTCGCGACGGCGAGGAAGCCCATCTTCAGCATCTCGGCGCCATGGTGGATCGCTACTGGTCCACCGCCCAGCGCGCCTCGGGCGGGCTGAACAACGAACGTACCTTTCTGCTGCTGGCCTTGCTGCTCGCCGACTCGCTCGACGATGCGCAGCGCAACCCGCCGATGGGCGGGCTCAGCGAAGCGGGGCTGCTGCGCCTGGCCGAGCGGCTGGAGGATCTCGCATCCACCCTTGAGCGGTCGGGCCCTGAACAGTCGGGACTTGAGCAATCGGGACCCAGCGCCTAGATTGCCGGTGGCGGGTACTGCCAGGTGCGAGCCTTCGAGCATCCCTGAGGCTATTCATCATCCAAGGGGGCTGTCCCTGTTAGGATCCTGGTCCGAAGCACATGGTCCCCACCTGACGTTTTGGGCGTCAGTGGATCTTCTGGCAAACGGCCATGGCGGTCCCGCCACCGCTCTCCATCATGGATAAGAAGGCCCTGCGGGCGCGCCTGCGCGGGCTGCGCGACGCCTTCGTGGCGGAACACCGCCCCTCGCTCGCGGCTCCTGCGGCCTTTCTCCGCCGCCTGCAGCCTGGCCTCGTGATCGCCAGCTACATGCCCCTGGGCAGCGAGGCGGACCCCGCCCCCCTCGTCCGCGCCGCGCTCGCGGCCGGGTGCACGATCGCCCTGCCCCATGTGGTCGATCGCGCCACGCCGATCCGCTTCGTTGCCTGGCAGCAAGGCGCGGCGCTCGTCGCCGGGCCGTTCGGCTTGTCGCAGCCGGGCGCCGAGGCCGGCACGGTAGCGCCGGACATCATCCTCACGCCCCTTCTCGGCTTCGATCGCGCGGGCAACCGGCTGGGCCAGGGCGCAGGCCATTACGACCGGGCGTTCGTCGCCCACCCCGATGCATGGCGTGTGGGGTTGGCCTGGTCCGTCCAGGAGGTGCCCGCACTTCCCGCCGATCCCTGGGACGTGCCGCTGCACGCCCTTCTTACCGAACGCGAATGGATTGCCCTGTCATGACCCCAAGCTGGCGCAAGCCCGTCGGAATGCTGATATTGCTCGCCCTGATCGCGATCTGGGTGGTGCTGGTCGCCAGCCTCTCGCCGATCGTCGGCGGATGGCACTGGCTGCTGCAGCTCGGCTTCTACCTTGTCGCGGGCGTGGTCTGGCTCTGGCTGATGCCGATGCGCCGGCTGCTGTTGTGGATGGAAACGGGGCGCTGGCGCTGACCGGCGCCGCAGTTTTTCCGAACGACCATTTTCTGTAACAGCAATCGCTTATGGGCCATTCCTGCGTACCGAAAGGCAGGGAATGGCGCGAGTGACGGGGCTCGAACCCGCGACCTCCGGCGTGACAGGCCGGCGCTCTAACCAACTGAGCTACACCCGCTGAAAGCGTTGAGGCGCGCCAACTAGGCGACGCCTCCGGGGGTGTCAACAGCGCCGGGCGAAATTTCCTGCGATACCCGCGAACCGCCCCGGTGCTGCTGGGTCAGCGTACCGTGTTCGAACAGGAATCCGGCGATGTCCGGCTTGCCCGCGGCACGTGCAACCGTCTGCAGGATGATGAGCAGCGGCACCGCCAGCACGGCGCCCGCCGTTCCCCACACCCAGCCCCAGAAGCTCAGCGAAATGAGGATCAGCACCGGGTTGATCGTCAGGCGATGGCCCACGATCAGCGGCGTGAACACGTTCGCCTCGACGAGGTGGCAGCCGACCATGATCGCCGCGGGAGCCAGCGCGATCCACACGTCGGTGAAGGTCATCAACCCGCCGATCGCCAGCAGCAGGGCCGCCACGATCGGTCCGAAATACGGCACATAGTTGAGGAGCGCCGCGATGCCGCCCCACATCAGCGGATACGGCATGCCGAGCATCCACAGCGCAAAGGCGATAATGCCGCCCAGCGTGAGATTGATCGCGGTGATGGTGCCGAGATAGGCGGAAACGTCGTCCACCACGTTCTGGATCACACGGGCGGTCGCCATCGCGCCGCCGAAACTCGCGCGATTGCTGATCGTCTCGCGCCGCATCCGGGTCCAGTGCGAGAGAAAGAAATAAACCACCAGCACACCGAACACGACCTGCACGATCGCGGTCGGCGCGGAGGTCGCGGCCAGTTCCAGGATGGAGCTTGGCGGGGCGACGGCGGCGCTCGTCTGCTTGGGCACAGGACCGGAGGCGAGGTGCCGGATCGTGCGGTTCACGTACTTCTCCAGGCTCGAATACAGGTCGAGCAGCGGCTGGAGGTTGGACTGGATGCGATCGAGCCGCTCCGGCAGCAGGCGGAAGAACTCGGTCGCCGGAACGATGATCGCCGCCAGCGCGATGTTCGCCGCGATCAGGAACAGCAGCACGCAGATCAAGGCGGCAAGCGGCGACGGCACGCGATTGCGCTCCAGCCATTCGAGCACCGGCACCAGGGCAATGGCGATGACCAGCGAGATGGTGGTCGGCAGGAAGAACTCGGCACCGGATTTCAGCGCGAACGGCAGGCCGACCACCAGGCCGATGCCGGCGATCAGCGTCAGTGCGGCGAGCAGGCGATCGCGGCGAATGGCCACCCGCGCCTCCTCGTCGGACACTGCGACAATCTCTCCCAAGGTCTCGTTCCGATCCGCCACGCTGTCCTCCTGCCCGCGATCCTAGCGCGCGCACCTCATCGCGGCTAGCATCGCGCCATGGGAGAGTTGCTGCTGGTTCTGGACGAGGGCACCACCTCGACGCGCGCGATGCTATTCGCCCCGGACGGGCGCTGTTGCGGTTGTGCGCAGGAGGCGATCACGCAGCATCACCCCGGGCCGGGGCTGGTCGAGCATGATGCGGCGGAGATCTGGCGCAAGACGCATCGGGTCGCCTCGGCCATGGTGCGGCAGGCAGGTGGCGGCGCGCGGATCGCCGCGATCGGCATCGCCAACCAGCGCGAGACGGTGGTGTTCTGGGATCGTGTGTCCGGCGAGCCGCTGGCTCCGGCGCTGGTATGGCAGGACCGGCGGACGGCCGAGCTGTGCCGTGCGCTCAGGGAAGACGGGCACGAGCCCGCGATGCAGGCCAAGACCGGGCTGCTGCTGGACCCCTATTTTTCCGCCTCCAAGATCGCCTGGGCGATGCGGAACTGGCCGCAACTGGCGGAAGCCGGGGATCGCCTGGCGATCGGCACGGTGGAAAGCTGGCTGGTGTGGAAGCTGACCGGCGGCCTGCACGTCACCGATGCCACCAACGCCAGCCGGACGGGGCTGATGGCGATCGCCAGCGGTGCGTGGGACGATGCGCTGCTCGACCTGTTCGACGTGCCCCGCCAGGCCCTGCCGGAGATCGTCGATTGCGCAGGGCCGTTCGGCGAAACGCACGCTTTCGGCGATCCCATCGCGATCTGCGGGCTGGCCGGGGACCAACAGGCGGCGACGATCGGCCAAACCTGCCTCTCGCCGGGCGAAAGCAAGGCGACGTTCGGCACCGGCGCCTTCATCCTCACGCAATATGGCGCGCGCGTTCCCACCTCCCGCCACCGCCTGCTGTCCACCGTCGCCTGGCAACTTTCCGGGCGGCGGGCCTATGCGCTGGAAGGTTCGGTGTTCGTCGCGGGCAGCCTGGTGCAATGGCTGCGCGACTCGCTGGGCCTGATCGGCAGCGCGGCCGAGACGGAAGCGCTCGCCCGCTCGGTACCGGACAGCGGCGGGGTGATGCTCGTCCCCGCCCTGGCGGGTCTCGGCGCGCCGTGGTGGGCGCCGGAGGCGAAAGCGGCGCTCACCGGACTTACCTTCGCTTCCGGCAAGGCCCATCTGGTGCGCGCGGCGCTGGAGGCGATGGCCAATCAGACACACGACCTGAAGACCGCCTTTGCCGCCGATGGTGCCGACTGGCACAGGCTGCGCATCGATGGCGGCATGGTCGCCAACGACTGGATGGCGCAGGACCTTGCGGACCTGCTCGACATTCCGGTGGAACGGCCCGCCTTTATCGAGACCACGGCGCTGGGCGCGGCCATGCTGGCGGGGCTAGGCGCGGGCCTGTTCGCCGATCTGGAGGAGGCTGCCGGCATGCGAGGACCGGTCGAGACCTTCCTCCCCAGCCTGGAAGCGAACCGCCGCGAAACCCGTCTTGCCGACTGGGCCCGAGCAGTCCGCTCGGTGATCGACTGATACGCCTCAGGCCGCCGCTTCCAGCCGGTCGTCGAACAGGCCTTTCAGATCCTTTTTCAGGATCTTGCCGTTGGCGTTGCGCGGCAGGGTCTCGTGCACGAAGCGGATCGCCACCGGCACCTTGAAGCCGGCCAGACGCTCGCGCACCCAGGCCTGCAACTCGGCTTCGCTCGCCTCGCTGCCGGGCGCCAGGTGCACCACGGCAGCGGGCTCCTCGCCCAGCGTGCGATGCGGCAGGCCGATCAGCGCGGCGTCGGTGACGGCGGGATGCTCGTACAGCGCATTCTCCACTTCCACCGAATAGATGTTCTCGCCGCCGCGGATGATCATGTCCTTGGCCCGGTCCACGATGTAGAGGAAGCCTTCCTCGTCGATCCGCGCCAGATCGCCGGTGCGCACCCACCCGTCCAGGAAGGTCGCCGCGGTCGCTTCCGGCTTGTTCCAATAGCCTTTCACGATCATCGGCCCCTTGGCGTAGAGTTCGCCCACCTCGCCCCGGGGCAGCTCGGTCACGCCATCGTCGGCCAGGATGCGGATGTCGGCGACGGGCACGGCCGGCCCCGCCGAAGACGGCCGGTTGAGGTAGTCCTCGCTGGAATGGCTGGTGACGGTGGCCATGGTTTCCGTCATCCCCCAGCCGTTGCCGGGCAGCGCGCCGAACTCCTCGTGAATGCGCTTCACCAGTTCGGGTGCGGCCGGCGCGCCGCCATAAGCGATCGCCTCGATGCTGGAGAGATCGTATTTCGCGCGGTCGGGATGCTCGATCAGCTGCCAGGCGATGGTGGGCACGCCGCCGGTGATGTTCACCCGCTCGCGCTCGATGATCTCCATTGCCTGCACCGTGTCCCACTTGCGCATGAAAACGAGCGTGTTGCCGGCCGCCATGGTGCCCATCAGGTTGGCGCTGCATGCCGTGACGTGGAACAGCGGAATGACCGTCAGCGCCTTGCGCGGCTGCGGCTCGGGCGGCAGTTCGCCGCGGCGCAGGAACGACCGCGCGGCCGCATAGCCGCCCGACAGGATGTTGGTCGCCAAGTTGCGATGGGTGCCCAGCGCGCCCTTCGGCGCTCCGGTGGTGCCGCTGGTGTAGAAGATCGTCGCATCGTCGTCGGGGCCGACCGCCACCTCCGGCAGGCCCTTATCGGCAAGGTCCGCCCATTCCGACGGCCGGCCAATGATCGCCTCCAGGGCCGAGAACCGTCCTTCCAGCGGAGCGCTGCCGCGGGCGACGAGAACGCGCTCCACCCCCGGCAGTGCGGCGCCGTGCTCGGCCAGTCGCTGGCAGCGTTCGGCATCGACGATCAGGATCTTGGCGCCCGAGTCGCTGATGCCGTATTCCAGTTCCGGCGCGGTCCACCAGGCGTTGAGCGGCACCAGGATGGCGCCGATCGACACCGCCGCGAAGAACGCCACCGGCCATTCGTTGAGGTTGCGCATGGCCAGCGCCACCCGGTCACCCTTGGCGACACCCATCGCCTGCAACGCCCGGGCCAGCACGGCGGTGGCGCGGAAATTCGCCTCGAAGGTGACCCGGTCGTCCTCCAGGATGGTGAACTCCCGCTGGCCCCAGGCGCGCGAAGCATGGAGCAGCTGCGCGAGGTTGGCCGGCGCGTTCTTCCATACCTTTGTCGGCACGCCGCGGATCGGGATCGTCTCGATCTCGAACTTCTGGCCGGGCGCCGTCATCGCCGCCTCGATCTGCGGCAACGTCATCCTGGGCCAGGCGGGATCGAGCGCGACGAGCGGCTGGGTGTCCACGGCGAGTCTCTCCATGTTTCGGGTTTCGGTTATCCCGATTTCCGGTGCAGGTTAGTGTTGATTTGCGCGTTGCTCAAGGCAATAGAGGAACGGGTTTCGAATTAGAGGTATGGGACAGCACATGCAGACCGTCGATCCGCTCGGGCTTGGCTTCGATCCCGAACGCCTCGCCCGCATCGATGCGTTTCTCGCGGATCGCTATGTCGCCTCCGGCAAGCTGCCGCACACGCAATTGCTCATCGGACGCGACGATCAGGTGGCGCATTTCAGCAGCAACGGCCGCGCGCGCGAGGATGGCGAGGCGCAGGTTTCCGGGGAGTCGCTGTTCCGCATCGCCTCCATGACGAAGCCGATCACCTCGCTGGCCTTCATGATGCTGGTGGAGGACGCCGCCGTGGCGCTCGACACGCCGGTTCATCATGTCCTGCCGGAGTTCAAGAAGCTCGGCGTCTACAACGGCGGCGGCGCGGGCGTGCCGTTCATGACGAGGCCGACCGCCGAGCCGATGCGCATGGTGGACCTGCTGCGCCACACCGCCGGCCTCACCTACGGTTTCCAGAACCGCTCCAATGTCGATGCCGCCTATCGCGAGAAGAAGCTGGAAAGCTGGCACGGCAACCTGACGCTGGACGAGTTCGTCGCCGCGCTGGCGGACATCCCGCTGGAATTCTCGCCGGGCGAGGCATGGAATTACTCGGTCGCCACCGACGTGCTCGGCGCGGTGATCCAGCGGGTGGCCGGCATGCCGCTGGACGAGTTCTTCAGCACCCGCATCTTCCAGCCGCTGGGCATGAACGACACCTTCTTCCAGGTGCCGGAGGAGAAGGTCGACCGGCTGACCGATTGCTGGACCATGGCGCCGGGCAAGGGCCGCATCCTCTACGATCGCGGGGCAGCGAGCGCCTGGTCGCGTGCGCCGAAGCTGCTGTCGGGCGGCGGCGGCCTCGTCTCCACCGCGCGGGACTATCACCGCTTCTGCCGGCTCTGCCTCCATCGCGGCGAGCTCGACGGCGTCCGTCTCGTCGGGCGCAAGACGATCGAGCTGATGACCATGAACCATCTGCCCGGAAAGTCGGACCTGTCGAGCATGTCGCGCTCGCTGTTCAGCGAGACACAGAATGGCGGCACCGGTTTCGGCCTGGGCTTTGCGGTGACGGACGACGTCGCCCGCTCGATGATCCCGGGCAGCCCGGGCGAATATTATTGGGGCGGCATGTTCTCCACCGCGTTCTTCATCGATCCGGTGGAGCGCATCACCATGGTGTTCATGACGCAGCTCAGCCCTTCCATGCTTTACCCCATCCGCCGCGAACTCAAGACGCTGATCTACTCGGCGCTCGTCTGACCAGGAGAGACACATGACCTCCCCCATCCGCACCGAACGGCACGGCGACGTGCTCGTCATCGTTTCCGACAATCCGCCGGTGAATGCACTGGGCGCGGCCGTCCGCGCCGGGCTGGACGCCGGCATCAAGGAAGCCGCGGGGGATGCCAGCATCGCCGCCGTGGTCATCCGCTGCGACGGGCGCACCTTCTTCGCGGGCGCCGACATCACCGAGTTCGGCAAGCCGATGCGCGGCCCGGGCCTGGGCGAAGTGATCGACACCATCGAGGCTTGCGGCAAGCCGGTGGTCGCCGCGATCCACGGCACTGCCCTGGGCGGCGGGTGCGAGGTCGCGCTCGGCTGTCACTACCGCATCGCGGTGCCTTCCGCGAAGCTCGGCACGCCCGAGGTGAAGCTCGGCCTGCTGCCCGGCGCGGGCGGCACGCAGCGCCTGCCGCGCCTCGCCGGCGTGGCGCTCGCGCTGGAGATGACCGCCACTGGCAATCCGATCTCGGCGAAGAAGGCGCAGGAGGCCGGCCTTGTCGATCGGCTGGCCGGGGAGGACTCGCTGGAAGCCGATGCCCTCGCCTTTGCCAAGGAGGTCGCCGGCCATCGCCCGATCCCCCGCGCCTCCGAGCGCACCGTTGCCGCCGATCGGGAAGCGGTGGAAGCGTTCAGGAAAGCGAACGCCCGCAAGTTCCGCGGCTTCGACGCCCCCGCCGCGAACATCGCCTGCGTCGAGAAGGCCTCCTCCGGCGCGACCTTTGCCGAGGGCATCGCGTTCGAGCGCGAGCAGTTCACCAAGCTGATGGGCGGCACGCAATCCGCCGCGCAACGCCACCTGTTCTTCGCCGAACGTCAGGCGGCCAAGGTGGACGACATTCCGGAGGGCACGCAGCTTCGCCCGATCAAGCGCGTCGGCGTGATCGGTGCCGGCACGATGGGCGGCGGCATCTCGATGAACTTCCTGCAGGCGGGCATCCCCGTCACCATCGTGGAGACCGCGCAGGAAGCGCTCGACCGCGGCACCGGCACGATCCGCAAGAACTACGAAGCATCGGCGGCCAAGGGCCGGTTCCAGCCCGAGCAGGTCGAGGCGATGATGGGCGCGCTCACCCCCACCCTTTCGCTGGACGATCTCAAGGAATGCGACCTCATCATCGAGGCGGTCTACGAGAACATGGACGTCAAGAAGGAGCTGTTCACGAAGCTCGACGCCATTGCCAAGCCCGGCGCGATCCTCGCCTCCAACACATCCTACCTCAACATCGACGAGATGGCCGCCGTCACCTCGCGCCCTGGCGACGTGATCGGCACCCACTTCTTCTCGCCCGCTAACGTGATGAAGCTCCTGGAAGTGGTCCGCGGCGCGCAGACCGCACCGGACGTGCTCGCCACGGTGATGGCGCTCGCCAAGCCGATCGGCAAGGTCGCGGTGGTCTCGGGCGTGTGCCCCGGCTTCATCGGCAACCGCATGCTCTCGCAGCGCCAGCAAGCGGCGAACGCCATGCTGATGCAGGGGGCCGATCCGGAGCAGATCGACCGCGTGCTGGTGGAGTTCGGCATGCCGATGGGGCCGTTCCAGATGGGCGATCTCGCCGGCGTCGATATCGGCTGGCACCGCGATCCGAACCGGATCGAGAGCATCCGCGACGCGCTCGCCGCGCGCGGCCGCTGGGGCCAGAAGACCAAGAAGGGCTGGTACGATTACGACGACAAGCGCAACCCCACGCCGTCGCCGGAGGTGAAGGAGATCATCGAGGATTTCCGCTCGCGATCCAACCTCCAGCGCCGCACCTTCACCGATGAGGAAATCCTCGCCGCCACGCTCTATCCGATGGTGAACGAGGGCGCGAAGATCCTCGACGAAGGCATGGCGCAGCGCGCGTCGGACATCGATGTGGTGTGGATCTACGGCTATGGCTGGCCGGTCTATCGCGGCGGCCCGATGTTCTGGGCGAACACCGTCGGCCTGGACAAGGTCGTCGCCGGGCTTGACGCCAACGACGTGCCGGTCGCGCCGATGCTCCGCCGCAAGGCCGAAGCGGGCGAGAAGTTCTGAGGGGATGACGATGACCGATCTCGACACCTTCCGCGCCGAAACCCGCGCCTGGCTGGAGGAGAACGTGCCCGCCTCCATGCGCGAGCCCGTCCGATCCGATAGCGACGCCAATTGGGGTGGGCGCAAGGCGGATTACTCGAAGAACCCCGATCAGAAGCTCTACATGGACCGAATGGCCAGCCGCGGCTGGACGGTGCCGGATTGGCCCAAGGCCTATGGTGGCGGCGGCCTGTCGCCCGCGGAATCCAAGGTCCTGCGCGAAGAGATGGGGCGAATAACCGCCCGCAACCCGCTCAACTCGTTCGGTATTTCCATGCTCGGACCGGCGCTGCTGAAATACGGCACGGAGGAGCAGAAGCTCGAGCACCTGCCCAGAATCGCGCGCGGCGAGATCCGCTGGTGCCAGGGCTATTCGGAGCCGAACGCCGGCTCCGATCTGGCGGGCTTGCAGACTTCGGCCGAAGACGCGGGCGACCATTATATCGTCAACGGCCAGAAGGTCTGGACTTCCTACGCCGACAAGGCCGACTGGATCTTCTGCCTCGTCCGCACGGACAAGACGAGGAAGCAGGGCGGCATCAGCTTCGTCCTGTTCGACATGGACTCGCCCGGCGTCTCGACCAAGCCGATCCTCCTCATCAGCGGCTATTCGCCCTTCTGCGAAACCTTCTTCGACAATGTGAAGGTGCCCAAGGCCAACCTCATCTACGAGGAGAACAAGGGCTGGGACGTCGCCAAATACCTGCTCGGCCACGAGCGCGAGATGATCTCGGGCATGGGTCTGGCCGGCCCCGGCGGCAACCCGCTGATCGACGGCGCCGTCGCCACGATCGGTCTGGACGAGAGCGGTCGGCTTGCCGATCCGATCCTGCGCGCCGAGCTCGCGTTGTTCGAGGTTCGCGCAAAGGCGTTCGGCGCCATGTCCGAGCGGTTCATCGATGAACTGAAAGCCGGTCAGGCGCACCCCGCGCAGCCCAGCATGATGAAATATTACGGGACGGAGCTGAACAAGGCGCGCAACGAGTTGGTCATGGCGGCCGGCGGCTCGGACGCGCTGGAATGGGAAAGCGAGCGGTCGGGCGGGGGCGGCAAGGCGCGCGCCTGGCTCCGCACGAAGGCGAACTCGATCGAGGGCGGCACCAGCGAAGTGCAGCTCAACATCATCGCCAAGCGCATCCTCGACCTGCCGAGCGCGTAGCCACACCCGTCACCCCGGCTGGTGCCGGGGTCCATTTTTCCACCAGCGTGTCGCCTGCGAGACGCGGTGGACCCTGGCACAAGGCCGGGGTGACGCACAGGAACAACCCCATGCCCCTCTACCTCAACGACGAACAGACCATGCTCCGCGACACCGCGCGCGATTTCGTCGCCGATGCCGCCCCCGTTCGTCACCTGCGCGAGCTTCGCGACAGCAAGAACCCCGACGGGTTCAGCCGCGACCTGTGGAAGCAGTTCGCGGAAATGGGCTTCACCGGCATCCTGATCGGCGAGGATCAGGGCGGCCTGGGTCTGGGCCATGTCGAGGCCGGCGTGGTGCTGGAGGAGATCGGCCGCAACCTCACCCCCTCCCCCTTTCTCGCCACGGCCGTGGCCGCGGTGGAGGCGCTCAAGGGCAGCGCGCAGGCCGAGCGACGCTTTCCCGGCATCCTTTCGGGCGAGACGATCGCCGCCCTCGCTCTCGATGAGGGCGCCAAGTTCCGCGACACCGTCGGCCTCAAGGCCGAGCGCTCCGGCAACGGGTTCAAGCTCACCGGCACCAAGCAGTTCGTCACCCACGGCCATGTCGCCGATTTCCTGATCGTCTCGGCCCGCACCGCGGGCGCGGCGGCCGACGCGGAGGGCGTCACCCTGTTCGCGATCGACAAGGGCGCGGCCGGCCTCTCCGCGGAGGCCGAGCGGCTGGCCGACTCGAGCGTCGCCGCGCGCCTCACGCTCGAGGGCGTCGAAGTCGACGCCGACGCGGTGATCGGCGAGGTGGATGGCGGGCGCGGCCTGCTCGATCGGCTGCTTGCCGCTGGCCGTGCGGGCGCCTCGGCCGAGCTGCTCGGCGTCGGCGCCGGCGCGATGGACATGACCGTCGGCTACCTCAAGGAGCGCAAGCAGTTCGGCGTGACGATCGGCAGCTTCCAGGCGCTCCAGCATCGCGCCGCCCACCTCTATTCCGAGCTGGAGGTCGCGCGCGCCGCTGTCCTCAAGGCACAGCAACTGCTGGATGCGGCCGACCCGAAGGCCGACGAGGCGGTTCCCGTCGCCAAGGCGATGAGCAGCCTGGCCACGGCGCTCAGCGTGCAGGAAGGCGTGCAGATGCATGGCGGCATCGGCATGACCGACGAATATGACATCGGCTTCTACATGAAGCGCCACCGCGTGCTTGCCGAGATGTTCGGCGACGCGAACTACCACGCCGACAAGCTCGCGCGCGCCGCCGGATATTGAGGCGATGGACAAGCCCGATCCCACGCCCGAACAATTGACCCGGGGCCTGATCGACCTCCTCGACGTCGAGCAGCTGGATGTCGACCTGTTCCGCGGCGCACGGCTGCCCGGCGGACGGGGACGGGTGTTCGGCGGGCAGGTGATCGGGCAGGCGCTGCAGGCGGCGCAGCGCTCCACCGAGGGCAAGGACGCGCACTCGCTGCACGCCTATTTCATGCGCGCCGGCGACGATGCGCTGCCGATCCTGTTCCGCGTCGTGCGCGACTTCGACGGCAAGAGCTTCGCCACGCGGCGCGTGATCGCCACGCAGAACGGCCAGCCGATCCTCAATCTCGCCGCCAGCTTCCAGGTTCCCGAAGAAGGCTTTCACCATCAGGCCGAGATGCCGGCGAACATCCCGCCGCCCGAGGAGCTGAAGTCCGAAAAGGAACTGCGCGCCGAAGCCGCCGAGCAGTTGCCGGAAAAGCTGCGTTCCGCCTTTCTCCGCCGCTCGAACCCGATCGACGTGCGGCCGCTCTACCCACGCAGCTGGTTCCACCCGGTGAAGCGCGAGCCGGTGAACTATAGCTGGTTCCGCATCGTCTCGGCGGTGGGCGACGACCCGGCGCTGCACCGTGCGATCCTCGCTTACGCCAGCGACATGGCGCTGATGGCGACGAGCATGATGCCGCATGGCGTCAACTGGATGACGCCGGGCATGCAGTCCGCCAGCCTCGACCATGCCTTGTGGATTCACGAGCCGTTCCGCGCCGACGAATGGCTGCTCTATGCCACCGACAGCCCCTGGGCCGGCCATGCCCGGGGCATGAACCGGGGCCAGATCTTCACGCGCGACGGGCGGCTGGTCGCCAGCGTCGCGCAGGAAGGCCTGATCCGGCAGCGCCAGCCGAAGGATCAGTAGATCGGCGCGTCCGGCTCGATCGGCACCGGCTCGCCCGGCTGGTGCATCACGAAGCGTACCCGATCGATGCAACCGCTGGCGCCGACGGTGGAGGCGGCTTTCTGCATCGATTGGACCGTGCTGATCCCGGCGCGCCCGAAATCCTCGCTTGGTTCGGCGGCAAGCACCTTGGCGTTGCCGATCGCGCCCCAGGGCGCAACGTCGTAGGAGATCACCGCCCAGCCCTCGATCCCGCGACGGCGGTAATTGTCGGGGTAGGCAAGCCGGGGCGGTCGCACGCCCGGCGCCACCGCCTCGCATACGGGACTGTTCGTCGGGAACATGTCACGCGCCGGCATTTCGGGTGCGGGCATCGGGTCCGCGACTTTCCAATAGGGGTACAGACACCCCGTGCGCGCTTCCCGACCGAAACG
The DNA here is from genome assembly GCF_003345355.1 of Sphingomonas aracearum. Classification (GTDB taxonomy): domain Bacteria; phylum Pseudomonadota; class Alphaproteobacteria; order Sphingomonadales; family Sphingomonadaceae; genus Sphingomonas; species Sphingomonas aracearum. Next base: position 353,895 of record NZ_QQNB01000002.1, read on the forward strand.
GGACTGGCTGACGGCGCGCCGGGACGCGGCATCCAGCGGGGTGGAGCGCGAGCCCGCCGCCGTGCGCACGTTCACCGGCTTGCCCGACCTATCGATGTCGAACGCCACCATGCTCCACAGCGGGCGGCCCTGCTCGCCGGGCAGCGACCGGAAGTCCGGAAACGCGCGATTGAGGACCTGCAGTCGCGTCTTCGTGCAGGTGGCGCCTTCCGGCCGCACCCGGTCCCAGATGGCAGGCAGGCGCACGCTGTTCGTCGGAAACACCGTATAAGCCATTGCGAGCTCCACCGGCGCCTCGGCGATCGGCTGTCGCGTGACGTCGAACTGCACCGTGCAGTCCTGCCGCGCTGCGGGCGCGAAGCGGCTGGCGGCGAGCGCCGGGGCAAGATCGGGCGCCTCGTACAGCAAGGCGTCCGGCGCTGCCTTGATGCCCAGCGGTCGGCCGCCCGCATCCACCCGGAAGGTGAAGCGCACCGGCTTGCTGTTGCTCTGCGTTGTCCAGCTGAACGCCGGCAGCGGATTGGGCGCACGCACCGCGGCGACCGGGTTGCCACCGCAGTGCACGGCGCCCGCTCGCCAGATCGCCAGTGCGGGCAACGCCGGCGGATAGCGCGGCAGGATATGCGGCGCGGGCGGCGGGCCGGCCGACGGCGCCGCCGCTATCGGCGAAGGTGCGGGAGCAACCGGGGTCGGTGCCGGCGGCACCGGCGGGGGTGGCGTGGACTGCGCAACGGCGAGGCTGGAAAAGGCGACCGACGACCAACCAAGCAGCTTCCAGCGATCCCGCATGCGACCTCTCCTTGTGCCCCCCTTGTAACAGGAGAAAGGTGACAGGAAAGCGTCAGACGGCGGTCTTCCCATATTCCTGGCGGGTCACCGGGTGGCTGGACGAGAGCCCGCCGTCCACGGCGATCGCCTGGCCGTTGACGTAGCTCGCATCGTCGGAGGCGAGGAACAGCGCGACGCGCGCCAGCTCCTCCGGCTGCGCGCCGCGGCGCAGCGGGTTGAGCCGCCCTACCCGGTCCATCTTGCCCGCCTCTCGCGCGTAATCGAAGGTCGGCTTGGTCATGCCCGTCTCGGTCAGGCCGGGGCAGATCGCGTTCACGCGCACGTTGCTGCCCGACAATTGCTGCGCCGAAACCTGGGCGAGGTTGATGACGCCGGCCTTGCTCGCCGAATAGGCCGGCGAGCCCGCGCCCGAGCGGATACCGGCCACGCTGGCGGTCAGCACGATCGCGCCCCCGCCCCGTTCGGCGATGGGCGGCGCGCCGTGCTTGATCGCCAGGAACGGCCCGATCAGGTTCACGCGCAACACCTCTGCAATCAACGCCACGTCCGTATCGAAGATGTTGGCCATGCCGCCCGAAATGCCGGCATTGGCGAACAGCACGTCGAGTCCGCCGAACCGTTCTGCGGCGAGGCCGACCGTGCGCGTCACGTCCTCTTCGCTGCCCGCATCCATCCGGATGGCGACGGCCGTGCCGCCGGCGTCCGCGATCAGCTGTGCGGTCTCGTCCGCGCCCCCGGTCCTGTCGGCCACGACCACGCGGCCGCCCTCGGCGGCGAACTGCACCGCCGCCGCCCGGCCGATGCCGGAGCCTGCACCGGTGACGATGATCGACTTGCCCGCGAACCGCATGCTCTTCTCCGACTAGATCGTGACCCCGCCATCCACCACGATGGCTTGTCCGGTGACGTAGCGGCCGGCATCGGAAGCGAGGAACACCACCGCGCCGGCGATGTCGTCGGGCTCGCCCAGGCGGCGTAGCGGCGTGTGCTTGCTGGACCGCTCCTCGGCCTGCGGCGTGTCCCACAGCGCCCGCGCGAAGTCCGTCTTGATGAGGCCGGGCGCGATGCAGTTCACGCGCACATTGTCCGGCCCGTATTCCACCGCATAGTTGCGGGCCAGCTGGAAGTCCGCCGCCTTGGAGACGTTGTAGGCGCCGATCATCGGCGATCCGCGCAGGCCGCCGATCGAGGAGACGATGATGACCGCCCCGTCCTTCCGCTCGCGCATTTCCGGCACCACCATCTGGATCAGCCAGTGGTTGGACAGGATGTTGTTGTCGAGGATCTTGCGGAACTGTTCGTCCGCAATCCCCGCCATCGGCCCGTAATAGGGGTTGGACGCGGCGTTGCAGACCAGCACGTCGATCCGGCCGAACGCCGTTCGCGTCTGATCCACCAGGTTCTGCAGCGCCTCCTTCGAGGAGATGCTCGCCACCACGGCAATCGCCGTGCCCTCGCCATGGCGGGCGTTGATCTCCGCGGCTACCGCGTCGCAGGCGTCCTGCTTGCGGCTGGAGATGACCACCCTGGCGCCCTGCAACGCCATCTGCTCGGCCGCGGCCCGGCCGATGCCGCGCGACGATCCGGTGACGATGGCGACCTTGCCGGTCAGATCGAACAGCGACATTCTACTTCTCCCCCGTATCGTCAGGCGCCGGCCTGCTGCGCGAAGTTCCAGGCCGCGGCTGCCAGCATCGGCACGCGCGCGGCATGCGCCTCTGCCTTGGCGTTGGAGGCATTGCCCTCCAGCCAGCGCTTCTTGATGCCCTGCACGATGCTCATCAGGCGGAACATGCCGAACGCGAAATACCAGTTGAGGTCCGGAATGCCGTCACGTCCCGTGGCCGCGCAGTACCGCTCCACCATCTGTTCCACGGTGGGGATGCCGCTGTCGCCGCCGGACAGCCCGGCAATGCCCGCTCCGCCGTTGGGCGGCGTGAACCAGTTCATCAGCAGGTAGCTGAAATCCGCCATGGGATCGCCGAGCGTCGACAATTCCCAGTCCAGCACCGCCTTCACCCGCGGTTGGCCGGCATCGAAGATCATGTTGTCGATGCGATAGTCGCCATGGACGATGGAGGTACGCGTCTGCGGCGGCAGGGTGCGCGGCAGCCATTCGATCAGCCGCTCCACCTCGGGCAGCTCGTCGGTCTGCGCCAGCCGGTACTGCTTGGTCCAGCGACCCACCTGGCGCTCGAAATAGCTGCCCGGCTTGCCATAGTCGCCAAGGCCCGCCGCCCCGAAATCGATGCCGTGCAGCTCGGCGAGGCGGTCGACGATCTCGTGGTAGATGGCGGTGCGCTGCGCCGGCGCCTGGTCCGGCAAGGCACCGTTCCAGTGCGTGACGCCCCCGACCATCTCCATCACATAAAAGGCGGAACCGATCACCGCCTCGTCCTCGCAAAGGCCGTAAGGACGCGCGACCGGGAAGCCGGTCGGATGCAGGCCCGCGATCAGTCGGTACTCGCGCTCCACCGCATGCGCCGACGGCAGCAAAGGCCCGAACGGCTTGCGCCGCAGCACATAGGAGCCGCTTGCCGCATCGATGCGGTAGGTGGGATTGGATTGACCGCCGGGGAACTTGCCGTAGGTCAGCGGACCGGCAAAGCCCTCAACATGCGCCTCCATCCACCCGGCGAGGCGATCGGCGTCGAGATCGTGCACCGTCTCGAGCGCACCGGGCGCGGCGATCATGCCGGCATCGTCGGCTGCCTCAGTCAAAGGTAATCACCGAACGGGCGGCATCGCCCTTGCGGAGTTCGTCGAACGCCTCGTTGATCCGGCTGAGCGGCAGGCGCTCGGCGATGATCGTGTCGAGGTCGAGCAATCCGCGCAGGTAGAAATCTACCAGGCGCGGGATGTCCACCGGGAACCGGTTCGAGCCCATCAGCCCGCCCTGCAGCTTCTTGCCGGACAGCAGGTCCAGCGCCGACAACGCGACCCCGCTGGCCAGCGGCATCATGCCCAGGATCGTGGCGGTGCCGCCCCGCCGCAGCACGTTCACCGCGGTCTTCGCCGACGCCTCGCGCCCGACCGCCTCGATCGCGTGGTGCACGCCGCCGCGGGTGAGTTCCACCACCTCGGCCACCACGTTCTCAGCGGTGGCGTCATAGCTGTGCGTCGCGCCCAGTTTCTCGGCAAGCGCGCGCTTTTCCGGCACGGGGTCGAGCGCGATGATCTTGCCCGCGCCGGCGATCCTGGCCGCATTCACCGCGGCCAGCCCGATCCCGCCGCAGCCGACCACGCACACCGTTTCGCCCGGCGTCACGTCGGTGGTGTTGAACACCGCGCCGGCACCGGTGGTCACCGCACAGCCGAGCAGCGCCGCGCGATCGAGCGGCATGTCCGGGTCGATCGCCACGCAGGCATGCTCGTGCACCAGCATCATCTCGGCATAGGCCGACAGGTTCAGCATCTGGTGCACGGGCTGGCCGTCCATGCTGAGCCGCGGCGTCGATCCCCGCGGCCGCTTGACGTCGTTGGCGATGCACAGCGACATGCGCCCGGTGACGCAGAACTCGCAATGCCCGCAGAAGGCGGAAAGGCAGGTCACCACCGCATCGCCCGGCTTCACCGTGCGCACCTCGGACCCGACCGCCTCCACGATGCCCGCCGCCTCGTGCCCCGGAATGCCCGGCAGCGGCGTGGGATAGGCGCCGTCCACGAAGTGCAGGTCCGACCGGCAGACGCCGCAGGCGACGGTGCGGATCAGCACCTCGTGCGCGCCGGGCTTGTCGACCTGGACCTCGCGGATCTCCAGCGGCTGCTTCGCCTCGAACAGGACTGCGGCCTTCATCAGCGGGACACCGCCATGTCGCCGCTGGAGAAGTCGCGCGCGGCTTCCGCCTTGTAGTCGGCATGTTTGCCGAATTCATGGCGCGCGATGGCGCGTGCATGCACCTCGTCCGGCCCGTCGGCAAAGCGCAGCGTGCGCAGGCTGGCCCAGGCATGCGCCAGGTGGAAGTCGTCGGAAACGCCGCCGCCGCCATGCGCCTGGATGGCATCGTCGAAGATCTGCAGGGCCATGGTCGGCGCCTGCACCTTGATCATCGCGATCTCCTGTTGCGCGCTCTTGTTGCCGGCACGATCCATCATGTCGGCCGCCTTCAGGCAGAGAAGGCGCGTCATCTCGATGTCGATGCGTGCGCGCGCCACGCGCATTTCCCAGATCGAATGGTCGGAAATGCGCTTGCCGAACGCGACGCGGCTTTGCAGCCGCTTGGCCATCGCCTCGAGCCCGGTCTCGGCGACGCCGATCGTGCGCATGCAATGGTGGATGCGGCCCGGCCCCAGGCGGCCTTGCGCGATCTCGAACCCGCGGCCTTCGCCGAGCAGCAGGTTCTCCACCGGCACGCGCACGTTTTCCAGCACCACTTCGCCGTGCCCGTGCGGCGCGTGATCATACCCGTACACCGAAAGCATGCGCTCGATGCGTACGCCGGGCGTGTCCATGGGCACCAGGATCTGGCTCTGCTGCGCGTGGCGCTTTGCCTCGGGATCGGTCTTGCCCATCACGATCGCGACCTTGCAGCGGGGATCGCCCACCCCGCTGGACCACCATTTGCGGCCGTTGATGACATAATGGTCGCCGTCGCGCTCGATGCGGGTCTCGATGTTGGTGGCATCGGAGGAGGCGACCGCGGGCTCCGTCATCAGGAAGGCGGATCGGATCGTGCCGTCCATCAGCGGGCGGAGCCACTGCTCCTTCTGCTCGCGGGTGCCGTAGCGGTGGAACACCTCCATGTTGCCGGTGTCCGGCGCCGAGCAGTTGAAACACTCGCTGGCCCAGCCGACCTTGCCCATCTCCTCGGCGCAGAGCGCATATTCGAGGTTGGTGAGCTGCGTGCCCTCGAACTCGAACGTGTCGTCCACATGGCTCTGCCCGGAATGCGGCGGCATGAAGAAGTTCCACAGACCCTGCGCCCTAGCGATCTCCTTCACTTCCTCGATCACCGGGATCACCTTCCAGCGCTCCCCGCTGTGTGATTGCTCGTGATAGAGGTGCTGGCGCGGCCTGATCTCCTTCTCGATGAAGGCCGCCACACGATCGCGGAAATACGTCTCGCGTTCGCTCAGCGTGAAATCCATGCCACCGCTCCTCGCTTTATGCTTCTCGAGGGGCGGGGTAGACCATACCCGCTTTTCGGTAAAGCGACTTTGCACGAACATCCCGCTGCGTCGCGGCACGTCCGAAAAGGGACTGCCCCTTCAAAAGGAAGTTGCTAGACCATGACAATGGCCACCAGCATCGACCCGCCGCAGGAGGATCTCGGCACCAAGCGTTTTCGGGCGAAGCGCGATGCGATCCTTGCCGCCGCAGCGCAGGCGATCAACGAGCAATCGGCCAAGGGCATGACCTTTGCCGACGTCGCACAGCGCGTGGGCCTGAACACCACCAGCGTGACCTATTACTTCAAGCGCAAGGACGACCTCGCCTTTGCCGCTTTCGAATCCACGCTGGACCGGCTTCAGGCGATGCTCGACGAGGCGGCGGAGGAGGCGACGCCGCGCGCGCGCGTCGCGAAATTCCTGTCGCTCAACATGGCGCGCCTCACCCGCATCGCCGATGGCGTGGAGCAGCCTATGGCCGTGCTGTCCGATCTGCGCGCCATGGAAGAGCCGATGCTCACCCCGCTGATGAACGGCTGGCGCGAGGTGTTCCGCAAGACGCGCAGCCTGTGGGGCGCCGCGGCGAACCGGACCCAGACGGACCTGTTCGGCGCCCGCGCGCACGTGCTGCTGGAGAACACCTTCTGGGTGCCGGTATGGCTCAACCGGTACGAGCGGGACCAGTACGAGCGGGTCGAGGATCGACTGTTCGATGTGTTCGATCACGGCATCGCAGCCGGCGACGCGCGCTGGACGCCGCGCCTGCTCGATCTCAGCCACGAAACCGCCGAGCCGGGTCGCGAGGCGTTCCTGCTGGCCGCCACGCGGCTCATCAACGAACTGGGCTATCGCGGCGCCAGCGTGCAGCGGATCGCCTCTGAGCTGAACGTCACCAAGGGCAGCTTCTACCACCACCTCGATGCCAAGGACGATCTGGTGATCGCCTGCTACCAGCGCAGTTTCGACACCATCGCCGATGCGCAGCGACTGGCCGAGACGCGGGGCGGCAGCCACTGGCACCGCTTGTCCAGCATCATGGCCACGCTGCTGGACGTCCAGTTCTCCCACCGCGGACCGTTGCTGCGCACCACCGCCCTGTCCGGCCTGCCCGGCAACGTGCGGCAGGACATGGTGGACCGCTCCAATCGCATCGCCCGGCGCTATGCCGGCATGATGATGGACGGGGTGGCCGAGGGCTCGATCCGGCCCATCGACTCGCTGGTGGCGGCGCAGGCGCTGATGGCGCTCCAGAACGCCGCCTTTGACATGCGCAAATGGGCGGCCACCATGCCGCGGGAGCGCGCGATCGCCTTTTACGCCTCGACTCTCGCCTTCGGCCTGTTCGACGATCGCGTGCTGGACGCCTGAGCCTCCTCAGGCGTCCGCGTAATCGGGCGCGGGCCGGCGGGCATAAAGCCCGAAGCCGCAGATCACCGCATAGCAGATCGCCGGCAGCGCCAGCGCCAGCGCCAGGCTGCCCGACGCATCCGCCAGCGCGCCGGTGGCCAGCGGCACCACGGCGCCGCCGAAAATCGCCACGTTGATGATCCCCGAGCCATCCGCCGCGCGGGCGCCGAGCTTCTCGCTCGCCAGGCTGAAGATCGTCGGGAACATGATCGAGTTCATGAAGCCGATCGCCAGCAGACTGTAGCCCGAGACGGTGCCGCTGCTCTGCGTCGAGATCAGGATCAGCGCGATGGCGCCGATCGCCACGCCGGCGAGCACCTTGCCCGGATTGATGTAGCGCAGCACCAGCGAGCCGATGAAACGGCCGATCATCGCCCCGCCCCAGTAGAGCGGGATCAGCTTGCCCGCCGCGCCGGAGTCGATGGCGAGCACGCCTGGCTGCGACAGGTAGCTGACGATCAGCGAGCCGATCGAGACCTCCGCCCCCACATACAGGAAGATGCACAGCGCGCCGAGCGCGAACCGCGGGCGCCGCAGCAGGTCGAAGCCGGCAAGGCTGCCCCCCGCCTGATGCCCCTCGCCCTTCAGCGCATTGCGGAACATCCACACCACCGCGGCGACGATCGCGAGCGCGACCGCAAGCCCGAGATAGCCGTTGACGATCGCCTGGCTCTCCGCCGCGCGGTATGCGTCCAGGGCAGCGCCGCTCAACGTGTCCGCGCTCTGGCTCGCCAGGCTGCCAAGAATGATGATCGCGCCGAAAAAGGGGAAAATGGTGGTGCCCAGCGAGTTGAACGCCTGCGCGAAGGTCAGCCGGCTGGACGCCGTTTCAGGCTTGCCGAGCAGGGTGATGAGCGGGTTGGCGACGACCTGCACGATCACCACGCCGCTCGCCAGCACGAACAGCGCGAACAGGAACAGCGCATAAACGGCGTTGCTCGAGGCAGGGATGAAGAGCAGGCAGCCCACCAGCATCATCATCAGCCCGGCCGCCGCGCCGCGCATATAGCCGATGCGCTTCACCAGCATGGCGCCGGGGATGCCGACCACCAGATAGGCGGTGAAGAAGCAGAACTGCACCAGCATCGCCTGGGTGTAGTTGAGCGTGAACAGCTCCTTCAGCTTCGGGATGATGACATCGTTCAGGCTGGTGATGCCGCCGAAGATGAAGAACAGCGCGAACACGAAGAATTGCAGGTGCGGAGCGTTGACGCCCTGGGTGCCTCCGCCGGAAGCGTGTTGGCTGGATGTGTCCGCGTGCATGCCTCGGAGGCCCCTCTCTGTCGCTTGTGTTGCCGCTCTTTCCTCCGAACCGCGGCGAAAGGCAAATGCCGGCTGCCCCATGCTTGTCGGCGGCCTTTGCCCGCGGCCGGAGCCTGGGCTAGGGTCGCAGGCATGACGCGCTTCACCGTGAACAATCAGGCGGTCGAATATCGGCTCGATCCGGAAACGCCTTTGCTCTGGGCGCTGCGCGATGCATCCAACCTGACCGGCACCAAATACGGATGCGGTGTTGGCCAGTGCGGCGCGTGCACGGTGGATATCGACGGACGGGCGGTGCGATCCTGCCAGGTGCCGATCGGCTCGATCGAGGGCAGTTTCGTCACCACGGTCGAAGGGCTGTCGCGCGATCGCAGCCACCCGGTACAGCTTGCGTGGATGGCCGAGAATGTCGGCCAGTGCGGTTTCTGCACGCCGGGTATGGTGATGGCGGCCGCGGCCCTGCTCAAGCGCGTGCGCGATCCCTCCGAGGAGGAGATCCGCGCGTCGATCACCAACCTGTGCCGATGCGGCGTGTATCCGCGCATCGTCGAGGCGGTGCAGCGCGCCGGGCGAATCGCGCGCGGCGACGAGCGGGTGGCGCCGGTCGCCCGCCCGGGCACCAGTCCCGCCGAAGCGTCGCGCACCGTTCCGGCGCTCACGCCGGCGCGCGACGACAAAGCTTTCTGATCGCTGTCACGGCAATTCAGTATCCGCTCATCGCTGTTCTTCCATATTCCAGTCATGATCGGGCCGGCAGGTGCGCCGGCGATTGGAAGGCCTGGAGAATGCGGATCTCGTTACTTGCGGCGCTGATGGCTGCGGCGATTGTTCCGGTGCCCGCATTGGCGCAGGACAGCGCGAATGGGACGCCGAACTCCGGCCTCTCGCGGCGGGGCGAGTGGCGCGCGATGCGCGAGGCTGCGGGCGAACGCCCCCGGCCCGTTCCTGCGCCGGCAGCGCCCGGCAACACCGGCGGATCGCCGCCCGCGACTCGCCCCCAATGGCAGCGCTCCGCCGGTGGTGACGCTCCCGGGCGAGGCGATTGGCAGCGGCCGGATAGAGGCCTAGGCGGTCGCCCGAACTTCCAGCAGCCGGGACCCGGTGACGGAACCCGTCCGAACTGGCAGCGGCCCAACGCCCAGCGGCCTGCGCCAGGCTCGGAGCGGCCAAACTGGCAGCGTCCGAGCGGCAACGGGTTCAATCGCGCGGACCGGCCGGGCGGCGATCGACCCGGCTTTCAGCGTCCTGACGGCAATGGCTTCAATCGGCCGGGCGGACCGGGCGCCAGCCGTCCTGGCTTTCAGCGCCCCGACCGCGCGGTGGGCGGGCGGCCGGACTGGACCCGCCCTGCACCGGATCGTGGCGCGGCGCGGCATGACTGGACGCGCAGCGGAGCCGACTGGCGCGACGGCGTGCGCGACCGCTGGGACACGCGGGACCGGATGGAGTGGAACCGCAACTGGCGACGCGATAGCCGTTACGATTACGGCCGCTATCGCGCGCAGAACCGCAGCCTCTATCGCCTCCCGCTTTATTACGCGCCGAGCAGCTGGAGCTATGGCTATCGCCGGTTCGGCATTGGCTTCACGCTAAGCTCGATCCTGTTCGACCAGAGCTACTGGATCGACGATCCGATCTCTTACCGCCTGCCCCCCGCCTATGGGCCGTATCGCTGGGTGCGCTACTACAACGATGCGCTGCTGGTGGATGTGCGCAGCGGCCAGGTGGTGGACGCGATCTACGACATCTTCTGGTAAGCCGGGCGGAGCCGGGCGCGACGGGTTCAATCGCGCCCGTTTTCCCCGCCCAACGCGGTGCGGGCGATCTTCTCCACCTCCGGATCGAGCGGCGGCGGCGTCATGTCCACCGCTGCCTCCAGCCGGTCCGCGATGTACGTCAGCGCGGCGATCCGCGCGGCCTTCTTGTCGTTGCCGTCGATCACCGTCCAGGGCGCCACGGGCGTGTCCGTGTGCTTGAACATGGCGTGCATGGCATGGAGATAGTCGTCGCGCCTCGCCCGGTTGCGGTAATCGTCCGCCCCGGTCTTCCACCGCTTCCACGGATGATCCAGCCGCGCGAGCAGGCGGCGATCCTGCTCGTCCTGCGTGGTGTGCACGAACAGCTTGATCACCGTCGCGCCCGCCTCCACCTGCTGCTGCTCGAAGGCGTTGATCTCGCCGAAGGCGCGCTTCCAGTCGGGCTTGCTCGCATAGCCCTCCACCCGCTCCACCAGCACGCGGCCGTACCAGCTGCGGTCGAACACGGCGATGTCGCCCTTGGCCGGCAGCCGCCGCCAGAAGCGCCAGAGGAAATGGCGCGCGAGTTCCTCTTCGGTGGGCGCCTTGATTGGCCAGACCTCGAAGTTGCGCGGGTCCCATTCGGCGGTCAGGCGCTGGATGATGCCGCCCTTGCCGGCGGCGTCCCACCCCTCGAACAGGATGATCGCCGGCCGGCGGTGCACGATGTGCGCGACCTGGATGTGCGCCAGCCGCTCCTGCAGGCTGGCCAGTTGCTTGTCGTACTTGCCGTCGAACGGCGTGCCCGCTTCGAAGTCGGAGAGCTTGATGGTCATGGGGGCAAGAGCGCTGTCCTGCCCCTTCGGTTCCCTCAGCCGGCGCTGGGCGCGACCGTCGCGTCGACATTGACAGCGCGCGCCGGCGCCTGCTCGACCACGCGCACCGACAGTTCGCGCAGCTGCTTGGCACCTGCCGGGGACGGCGCGCCCATCAGCAGGTCCTCGGCGCGCTGGTTCATCGGGAACAGCGTGATCTCGCGCAGGTTCTGCGCGCCGCACAGCAGCATCACGATGCGGTCGACGCCCGCCGCCATGCCGCCGTGCGGCGGCGCGCCGTACTGGAACGCGCGATACAGGCCGCCGAAGCGCTCCTCCACGTCCGCCTTGCTCAGGCCGACCAATTCGAACGCCTTGACCATGGTTTCTGGCGACTGGTTGCGGATCGAGCCGGACGCGATCTCATAGCCGTTGCAGACCATGTCGTACTGGAACGCCTTCAGGCTCAGCGGATCGGGGCCGTTCAGCCCTTCCAGCCCGCCCTGCGGCATGGAGAACGGGTTGTGCGCGAAGTCGAGCTTCTTCTCGTCCTCGTCATATTCATAGAACGGGAAGTCCACGATCCAGCACAGGGCAAAGCGGTCCTTGTCGATCAGGTCCAGCTGCTCAGCCGTCCGGGTGCGGGCGAGGCCGGCGAGCTTGGCCGCCTGCGCCGCCTTGCCGGCCGCGAAGAACACGCCGTCATTGGGTCCGAGGCCCAGCGCTTCGATCAGCTTCGCGGTGGCTTCCTCGCCATGGTTCTTGGCGATCGGGCCGCCGGGCACGCCGTCCTTGATGTTGATATAGCCAAGGCCGGAATAGCCCTCCCCGCGCGCCCAGACGTTCATGTCGTCGAAGAACTTGCGGCTGCCGGCCCCGGCCCCCGGCGCCGGGATCGCGCGGATCACGCCGCCGCTCTCCACGATGCCGGCGAAGATGCCGAAGCCGGAGCCAACGAAATGGTCGGTCACGTCGGTGATCTCGATCGGGTTGCGCAGGTCCGGCTTGTCCGAGCCGTATTTCAGCATCGCCGTGTCGTACGGGATGCGCGGGAACTCGCCCGCCGGCGTGACCGGCTTGCCCTCGGCGAACTGCTCGAAGATGCCGGCGACCACCGGCTCCATCGTCGTCCACACGTCTTCCTGCGTGACGAAGCTCATCTCCAGGTCGAGCTGGTAGAACTCGCCCGGCAGGCGATCGGCGCGCGGGTCCTCGTCGCGGAAGCAGGGCGCGATCTGGAAATAGCGGTCGAACCCGGCGACCATCAACAGCTGCTTGTACTGCTGCGGCGCCTGGGGAAGCGCGTAGAACTTGCCGGGGTGGATACGGCTGGGCACCAGGAAATCGCGCGCGCCCTCTGGCGAGGAAGCGGTGAGGATCGGGGTGGAATATTCCGTGAAACCAGCATCTTCCATGCGGCGGCGCATGTCGCGGATGATCTTCGTGCGGGTGACGATGTTGGCGTGCAGCGTCTCCCGGCGCAGGTCCAGGAAGCGATAGCGCAGGCGGATGTCCTCGGGATATTCCTGCTCGCCCGCCACCGGCAGCGGAAGCTCCGCCGCCTCGCTCTGCACCGTCACGCCGCGCGCGAAGACCTCGATTTCGCCGGTCGCCAGGTTGGGGTTCACCGTGCCGGCGGAACGCGCCTTCACGCTGCCGTCGATGGTGACGACGCTCTCGACCCGCAGGCCCTCCAGCACCGGCAGCGCCGGGCTGTCGCTGTCGGCGACGATCTGGGTGATGCCATAATGGTCGCGCAGATCGACAAACAGCACGCCGCCATGGTCGCGCTTGCGATGGATCCAGCCGGACAGGCGGACATCGGTGCCGACATCGGCGGCGGTCAGCGCGGCGCAGGTGTGCGAACGATAGGCGTGCATGGTGGTTCTCGCGTGTGTGTCATCCACCATGCGCGTTCTCGGCAGGCCGTGGGTCGGGCGGCGAGCAAGCCGCGACTTGACCCCGGCCTGCGCCGGGGTGGCGATGGTGCGGGTGGTTGGCGCTTCCCCTTCCAACCCCTCTTTGTCAAGCCGCGCCCATGGGGCTATGGCGGGGCGATGCATATCCATCCGTTGATTACCGACAGCGCCAGCCTCGCCAATCTCTGCACCCGGCTCGCCCAATCAGACTTCGTGTGCGTGGACACCGAATTCATGCGCGAGAACACGTTCTGGCCGGAGCTCTGCCTGATCCAGATCGCCGACGAGAACGAAGCCGCGGCGATCGACCCCAAGGCCCCGGGGCTGGACCTTGCCCCGCTGCTGGAATTGATGGTCGCCAACGAAGACGTGCTGAAGGTCTTCCACGCCGGCGGGCAGGATCTGGAGATCGTCTACAACCTCACCGGCAAGACGCCGCATCCGCTGTTCGACACGCAGATCGCGGCCATGGCGCTCGGCCAGGGCGAGCAGATCGGCTATTCGAACCTCGTCGATGCCTGGCTCGGGCTTCAGATCGACAAGGGCGCGCGGTTCACCGACTGGTCGCGCCGGCCGCTCGATGCGCGGCAGATCGACTACGCGATCGGCGATGTGACCCATCTCGCCAAGATCTTTCCAAAGATGCTGGAACGGCTGCGGCGCACGGGCCGGGGCGCCTGGCTCGACCAGGAAATGGAGCGGATCGGCGACCCGGCCAACTACGCCAACGATCCCGACGAGGCATGGCGGCGCATCCGCGTGCCCAGCCGCAAGGCGGACGTGCTCGGCCGGCTGAAGTCGCTCGCCCGCTGGCGGGAGCTGGAGGCGCGCGGCAAGGACCTGCCCCGCGGCCGCATCGTCAAGGACGAGACGCTGGCCGACCTCGCCAGCCATCCGCCGCGCCGCCAGGCCGATCTCGCCAAGGTGCGCGGCCTGTCGCAGACCTGGGCGGCCAACGATATCGGCGGCCGGCTGATGGCGGCGATCGAGTCGGCGGTGCCGATGCCGGCGGACGAGATGCCCGCGCGGGAGGACCGCAAGTCCGGCCTCGGCAAGGACGGCGCGCTGGTCGCGGACCTCCTCAAGCTGCTGCTGAAGATCCGCGCCAAGGAGATCGACGTGGCCTCCCGCCTGCTCGCCCGTTCCGACGATCTGGAAGCACTGGCCGCCGGGCAGCGCGATGGCCTGTCCATGCTCCAGGGCTGGCGTTTCGAGCAGTTCGGCCGCGACGCTCTGGCGCTGGTCGAGGGGCGGCTGGCCTTCGCCGTGAAGAACGGCAAGCTGAAGATGACGCGGGCGGAAGACGAGGCCTGACGCTCGCCGCCCGCGCTTCGAGTCGCGCGCGCTCGCGGGCGGCGCCCGGATGCGCGCCGCTACGGCAGCGCCGATTTCGCGCCGGCTCGACGCCCCCGCCGGGCAAAGCTACACTCCTGCGCAACGACAAGAAGCGCGAGGAGATGACCATGGACGCCCTGGTGACAACCGATTGGCTGCAGAACGAGCGCGAGGCGATCGACTTGCGGATCGTGGATGCGACCTACCTGCTGCCCACCGACGGGCGCGATGCGGCGGCGGAATATGAGGCGGCGCACATTCCCGGCGCGGTGTTCATGGACCTGGCCGAGCTCGCCGACACCTCGACCGATCTGCCCTCCATGCTGCCGAGCCCGGAGAAGTTCGCCAGCCGCATGCAGTCGCTGGGCCTCGGCGACGGCAGCCGCATCGTGCTTTATGACAACTCGCCCTATCACACCGCAGCGCGCGCCTGGTGGATGCTGCGCGTGTTCGGCGCACATGACGTGGCGCTCCTCGACGGCGGCTTCGCAAAATGGCAGTCGGAGGGGCGCGAGGTCGCCAGCGGCAAGGAGCAGCTGCGCCATCGCCATTTCACCGTCTGGGCCGACAACAAGACCGTCCGCACGCTGGACCAGATGAAGGCCAATGTGGACAGCGGCGCCGAGCAGGTGCTGGACGCCCGTTCCGCCGCGCGCTTCTCCGGCGAGGAGCCCGATCCACGTCCGGCGACGCATCCCGGCCATATCCCCGGCTCGAAGAACCTGCCGCAGGGCCAGCTGTTCAACGCGGATGGGACGTGGAAGACCGGCGACGCCCTGCGCGCCGCGTTCGAGGGTGCGGGGATCGACATCGAGAAGCCGGTGGTCACCACCTGCGGCTCGGGCATCACCGCGGCGGTGCTGGCGTTCGGGCTGCACCTGCTGGGCAAGCAGGCCGCCCTGTATGACGGCAGCTGGTCGGAATGGGGCGCCGATCGCTCCACGCCCAAGGCGATGGGCGCGGCCTGAGCGCATTCTCCGTTCGTGCCGAGCTTGTCGAAGCACCGTTCTTCTTTATGAACCCCGCTAAAGAAGAGCAGCCCGTCGACAAGCTCAGGGCGAACGGAGATCCCGATGTCCTCGCCTGCCGACAAGCAACCCGCCACCCGCGTCGTCCAGGCCGGCCGCCGCAAGGAATGGACGGGCGGCATCGTCAACCCGCCCGTCTGGCGCGCCTCCACCATCCTCTACGATTCGGTGGCCGATCTGCGCGCCGCCGGCAGCCGGGACGATCCGCACCGTCTGTTCTACGGGCGGCGCGGCACGCCCACCCAGTGGAGCCTGGCCGAGGCGCTGACCGAGCTGGAGCCGGGCGCGGCGGGCACCTATCTCTATTCGTCCGGCGTGACCGCGATCACCGCAGCCTTGCTGTCGGTGCTCTCGCCCGGGGACGAGCTGCTGCTGGTCGACTCGGCCTATGATCCCACGCGCAACTTCGCCAACGGCTTTCTCCAGCGGATGGGCATCACCACCCGCTTCTACGACCCGCTGATCGGCGGCGGCATTGCCGATCTGATCGGCGAGCGAACGCGGGCGATCTTCCTCGAAAGCCCGGGCAGCCTCACCTTCGAGGTGCAGGACGTCCCCGCCATCGTCGCCGTCGCGCGCGCGCGGGGCATCGTCACCCTGCTGGACAATACCTGGGCGACCCCGCTGCTGTTTCCCGCGATCGCCAGGGGCGTGGACATGACGATCCTAGCGGCGACCAAATATGTGGTCGGCCATTCGGACGTGATGCTCGGCTCCGTCACGACCACGCCCGAACGCTGGGCGCCGCTGGTCGAAACCAGCCGCGCTTTGGGTCTGATGGTGAGCCCGGACGACGCCTGGCTCGGCGCCCGCGGCCTGCGCACCATGGCGCTGCGGCTCAGGCAGCATGGCGAAAGCGCGCTCGCCATCGCGCGCTGGCTGGGCGAACAGCCAGAGGTAGCGACCGTGCTGCACCCCGCCCTGCCCGCCTGTCCCGGCCACGACCTGTTCGTCCGCGACTTCGAGGGACCGGCGGGCCTGTTCGCCTTTGCCCTGCAGGGCGGCGGGGAAGCGGCACGCGCCGCGCTGATCGACGGGCTCGACCATTTCGGCATCGGCTATAGCTGGGGCGGGTACGAAAGCCTCGCTCTGCCGATCGACCCGCAACGCTTCCGCAGCGTGACCAGGCCGCAGTTCGCCGGGCCGCTCGTCCGCCTCCAGATCGGGCTGGAGGACACCGCCGACCTGATCGACGATCTCGCCCACGGCCTTGCCCGCTTTCGCGCTGCCCGCGACGGCTGAGCCTCAGCTTGTCGGCAGTGCGGGGCTCGGCCGGTCGGAAACCATCCGCTCGCCGTCGATCACGATCGGGCTCGCGATCCCGGGAATGCCGTCCCGCGCGATCTCCATGCCGCGATGCCTCACTTGGGGATCGGCAAAGGCCTCCGCGATCGAATTGATCGGCCCGGCGGGGATGCCCGCTTCCTCCAGGTTCCAGGCGAGATCGGCCTTGCGCCACCCGCCGATCGCCGCCTCCAGCAGCGGGATCAACGCCGCCCGGTTCGTCACCCGCGCGGCGTTGGTGGCGAAGCGCGCGTCGTCGGCCAGTCCGATGTCCAGCACCCGGCAAAGGCTGCGAAACTGGGCGTCGTTGCCCACCGCGATGATGAGTTCGCCATCGCTCGCGTGAAACGCCTGGTAGGGCACCAGATTGGCATGGCCGTTCCCCGCCCTGCCCGGTGCCTTGCCGGACACGAACCAGTTCATCGCCTGGTTGGCGAGCACCGCCACCTGCGTGTCGAGCAGCGCCATGTCGATATGCGCGCCTTGGCCCGTCTCGTCGCGCCGGCGCAGCGCCGCCAGGATCGCCACCGCGGAATAGACGCCGGTGAAGATGTCGGCATAGGCGATGCCCGCCTTTTGCGGCTCGCCATCGGGCTCCCCGTTGATCGACATGAACCCGCCGATCCCCTGCGCGATGAAATCGTATCCTGCGCGGTGAGCATAGGGCCCGTCCTGGCCGAAGCCGGTGATCGAGCAGGTGACGAGCCGCGGGTTGACTGCCGCCATGCTGGCATGGTCGAGCCCGTATTTGACCAGCCCGCCGACCTTGTAGTTCTCGATCACCACATCGGCGTCCGCCACTAGCGCGCGCACCGCCGCCTGGCCGTCGGGCGTGGCGATATCGATCGCCCGCGCCGTCTTGCCGCGATTGGCCGCATGGTAATAGGCCGCCCCGAGCGACCCGCCGTCCGGCCCGGTGACGAAGGGCGGACCCCAGCCACGCGTGTCGTCGCCCGCGCCCGGCCGCTCGATCTTGACCACCTCCGCGCCCAGATCGGCGAGCAACTGCCCGCACCATGGCCCGGCGAGGATGCGCGCGAGTTCCACCACCCGCACGCCGGCGAGCGGCCGCTCCCCCATCAGAATGCCGCCAGCCCCGTGATCGCGCGGCCGAGGATCAGCGCATGCACGTCATGCGCGCCCTCATAGGTGTTCACCGTCTCCAGGTTCATCAGATGGCGCATGACCTGATACTCGCCTGAAATGCCGTTGCCGCCATGCATGTCGCGGCTCACCCGCGCGATATCCAGCGCCTTGCCGACATTGTTGCGTTTGACGATCGAAACCATCTCCGGCGCGAACCGGCCCTCGTCCATCAGGCGGCCCACGCGCAAGGACGCTTGCAGGCCCAGCGCGATCTCCGTCTCCATGTCGGCCAGCTTCTTCTGGAACAGCTGGCGGCCGGCGAGCGGGGTGCCGAACTGCTTGCGGTCCAGCCCGTACTGGCGCGCCGCATGGAAGCAGAACTCCGCCGCGCCCAGCGCCCCCCAGCTGATGCCGTAACGCGCACGGTTGAGGCAGCCGAACGGGCCCTTCAGCCCCTCCACGTTCGGCAACAGCGCGTCCTCGCCGACCTCCACCTCGTCCATCATCACCATGCCGGTGATCGACGCGCGGAGCGAAAGCTTGCCCTCGATTTTCGGCGCGGATAGGCCCTTCATGCCCTTTTCCAGCACGAAGCCGCGGATCGCGCCTCCATGGTCGTCGGATTTCGCCCAGATGACGAATACATCGGCGATCGGCGCATTCGAGATCCAGGTCTTGGCGCCGGAAATGACGTAGCCGCCCTCCGTCTTCTTGGCCCGCGTGGTCATGCCGCCGGGATCTGAACCGGCGTCGGGCTCGGTCAGTCCGAAGCAGCCGATATACTCGCCCGATGCGAGCTTCGGCAGGTAGCGTCGCTTCTGCTCCTCCGATCCGTAGGCGTAGATCGGGTACATGACGAGGCTCGACTGCACGCTCATCATCGAGCGGTAGCCCGAGTCGATCCGCTCCACCTCGCGTGCGACCAGCCCGTAGCTGACATAGTTCGCGCCGACGCCGCCATATTCCTCCGGCACGGTCGGGCCGAGCAAACCCAGCTCGCCCATTTCGCGGAAGATCGCGGGATCGGTATGCTCGTGCTGGAATGCCTCCACGATGCGCGGGGCCAGCCGGTCATCGGCATAGGCGCGCGCGGTGTCGCGGATCATCCGCTCGTCTTCGGAAAGCTGGTCGTCCAGCAGGAACGGGTCCGACCAGTCGAAACGCGCCATTCCTGCCATCATGCTCTCCAAAAAACGCGCGGCGCCGTGGTTGGCGCTCGCTTGTGCGCGGCCGGACCCGGGCCCGGCCGCGCCAGATCATTCAGTTCGGGGCCGAAACCCGCGCGGCCTGCCCGTCGCCTTCCGGCGCGGCGACGATGTCGCGCGTGATCTGGCCCTTGTCGACCACGTTGGTGTCGGGATCGCCCACGGCCGAGCGGATGCCCGGATCGGCGCTGATGCCGGTCGACTGGATCGCCTGCGCCTCCGTTCCGCTGCGCGCGGCGGGGCCGCCGAACAGCGCCGACAGCGCCTGCTGGCTGGGCGAACCGGCCTGCGACACCGGTGCGGCGCCCGGCTGCGGCGGGACCAGCGAGAAA
The DNA here is from genome assembly GCF_003345355.1 of Sphingomonas aracearum. Taxonomy (GTDB): domain Bacteria; phylum Pseudomonadota; class Alphaproteobacteria; order Sphingomonadales; family Sphingomonadaceae; genus Sphingomonas; species Sphingomonas aracearum. The sequence continues at coordinate 373,203 of NZ_QQNB01000002.1, forward strand.
TCGGGCGGGATGACCAGCGGCGCCTGCCGCGCTACCGCGAACTCGTCCGGGCGCGCACGGTCATAGCCGCGCTTGCCGCAGCCGGACAGCAGCGCGGCGCCGATGAGACCCGCCGCGACCACAGACTTACGCATTCCCATTCTCCACCCGATCAGACTCAGCGTCCGCCTTGCCGCCCGACACGATCGCACGGACAAGCAGCACCAGCACGCCGATCGTAATAGCCGCATCGGCAAGGTTGAACACCAGAAAAGGCCGCCATTCGCCAAAGTGCAGGTCGGCATAATCGACCACGTACCCGAACCGCACGCGATCCAGGATGTTGCCGATCGCACCGCCCAGCACGAGGCCGAGCGCGATCTGGTCGCCGCGGTTGCGCTCGCGGATCATCCACACGAGCACGATCGCGGCGATCGCCGCGGTGAACGCGACAAGGCCCCAGCGCATCGTGTCGGAGGTCGCATGCAGCATCCCGAGCGACACGCCGCGGTTGGCCACGAAGCGCAGGTTGAAGAAGCCGGTGACGACATGCTCGCCGGTCAGCTCGTTGAGCTGCATCACGTCGGTGACCGCGTATTTCACCGCCTGGTCGGCAGCGAACAGCACCGCCGCCGTGGCGAGGCCCGCGACGGGAACCCGGCTCATGCCACCACCCCGGCGCACCGGTCGCACAAGGTGCCGTCCTCCTTCACCTCGGGCAGGTGGCGCCAGCAGCGGCCGCATTTGAGATAATCGGTGGGGGTCACCGCCACCGCATCGCCGCGGCTGACTTTCGCGACGATGAACGTTTCGGTCAGCTTGTCCACGGGAAGGGGCAGGTCGGGCACCGTCACCTCCGCTTCCAGGCTGGAGCGGACGCGCTTCTCGCGACGCAGCGGCTCGATCGCCTCCGTCACCTGTTGCCGCAGGATGCGCACCTCCTGCCAGTTGGTGGACACCGCATCGTCACCGGGCAGCGCCGGCAGTTCCGGCCAGGTGAGGAAGTGCACCGAACCATCCTCGGTCGGATAGCGCGCCTGCCACACTTCCTCCGCGGTGAAGCAGAGGATCGGCGCGGCATAGCGGACGAGCGCATGGAACAGCAGGTTCAGGACTGTGCGATACGCCCGTCGCGTCACGCTCTCCGGCGCATCGCAATAGAGCACGTCCTTGCGGATATCGAAGAAGAAGGCCGACAGGTCCTCGTTGGCGAAATCGGTCAGCAGCCGCTGGTAGCGGTTGAACTCGAACGCGTCCGCCGCCGCCTTGAGCTCCACATCCAGCCGGCCAAGCAGGTGGAGCACATAACGCTCCAGCTCCGGCATCTCGGCCACACCCACTGCCTCGTGCGCCTCATACCCGTCCAGCGCGCCCAGCAGATAGCGGAACGTGTTGCGCAGCTTGCGATAGGCGTCGCTGGCGGTGCCCAGCACCTCCTTGCCGATGCGCACGTCCTCGAAATAGTCGGTGGAGGCTACCCACATGCGCAGGATATCCGCGCCGCTCTCGCCGATCACCTTCAGCGGATCGACCACGTTGCCGAGCGACTTGGACATCTTGCGCCCCTTGTCGTCCAGCGCGAAGCCGTGCGTCAGCACCGCGTCATACGGCGCCCGCCCGCGCGTGCCGCAGGACTCCAGCAGCGACGACTGGAACCAGCCGCGATGCTGGTCGGAGCCTTCGAGATAGAGATCGGCGCGAACGCCTTCGCCATAGCGCGCCTCGACCACGAAGGCGTGGGTGGAGCCGGAGTCGAACCACACGTCGAGAATGTCGCGCTGCGGCTCGTAGTTGGCGAGGTCGTAGTCCGGGCCGAGCAGCGCCTGATGATCCGCGGTGAACCACGCATCCGCCCCGCCCTCGCGGAAGGCGGCCACAATCCGCGCGTTGACGGCCGGATCGTTCAGATACTGGCCGGTCGCCCGGTCCACATACAGCGCGATCGGCACGCCCCACGCCCGCTGGCGCGAGATCACCCAATCGGGCCGCCCTTCCACCATCGACCGGATGCGGTTCTCCGCCCGCGCCGGCACCCACCGCGTCCGCTCGATCGCGTCGAGCGCGGTCTCGCGCAAGGTGGCGCCATTCCCTTCTCCCCTTGTGGGAGAAGGAGGGAGCGCCGCAGGCGCGGAAGGATGAGGGGGAGTGAGACTCGAAACATCCCCCTCACCCTCCCACTCGGCTGCCGCCGAGCGGGCCCCTCCCTCTCCCACAAGGGGAGAGGGGTTCTTGTCCATCGGGATGAACCATTGCGGCGTCGCGCGGAAGATCACCTTCGCCTTGGACCGCCACGAATGCGGATAGCTATGCTTGAAATCGTCCGAAGCCGCGAGCAGCGCCCCCGCCGCGCGCAGGTCCGAACAGATCGGCCCGTCGCTGGCGGTGAACTTCTTGTTGATGACGCTCCCCTGCCCGCCGAGCCACGCCCAGTCCTGGCGGTACATGCCCGCGCCATCCACAGCGAACACGGGATCGAGCCCGTACGCCTTGCACAGCTCGAAATCGTCCTCGCCATGGTCCGGCGCCATGTGCACCAGACCGGTGCCCGCATCGGTGGTGACGAACTCGCCCGGCAGGAAGGGCCGCGGCTTGGCGAAGAACCCGCCCAGCGCATGCATCGGGTGGCGCGCCACCACACCTTCCAGTTGCGAACCCTTGATCGAGGCCAGCGCCGTCACGCTGCCCGCTGCATCGCCGATCTTGAGAACAACGGGATGGCCGATCCGCGCGCCGAAGCTGTCCAGCAGATCATGCGCCACCAGCAGCGTGCGCGGGCCTTCCGCCATGTCGTCGAAGCGGACGAGGAGATACTCGATCTCCGGCCCATAGGCCAAAGCCTGGTTGACGGGGATCGTCCACGGGGTCGTCGTCCAGATCACCGCATGCGCGCCGACCAGCTCCGGCGCGTTCGGCGCCTCCACGATCTCGAACGCCACGTCGATCTGCGTCGAGACGATGTCCTCATATTCGACCTCCGCCTCGGCCAGTGCGGTCTTCTCCACCGGGGACCACATCACCGGCTTGGCCCCGCGATACAGCTGGCCGGACTCGGCGAACTTCAGGAGTTCGCCCACGATCACTGCCTCGGCGTCGAACTTCATGGTGAGATAGGGATCGTCCCAGTCGCCCATCACGCCCAGCCGCTCGAATTCGGCGCGCTGCACCGCCACCCACTTCTCGGCATAGGCGCGGCATTCGGCGCGGAACTGGTCGACAGGCACGTCGTCCTTGTTCAGCTTCTTGGCGCGATATGCCTCCTCGACCTTCCACTCGATCGGCAGGCCGTGGCAGTCCCAGCCGGGCACGTACGGCGCATCCTTGCCCATCAGGCTCTGCGAGCGGACGATGATGTCCTTCAGCACCTTGTTCATCGCATGGCCCATATGGATGTCGCCATTGGCGTAGGGCGGGCCGTCATGGAGGATGAAGCGCGTGGCGCCGTGCCGCATCTCGCGCAGGCGATCGTAGACGCCGATCCGCTGCCAGCGCTCCAGAATGCCCGGCTCCTTGGCGGCAAGGCCGGCTTTCATGGGGAAGTCCGTCTTCGGCAGGAAGACGGTGTCGCGATAGTCTTTGGCGGTATCGGTCATGTCGAAGGCGGGATTAGCGGCGATTATCTTAAACGGATAGATGCATGCTGTCTTTGATCCTCCCCTGCAAGGGGAGGTGGCCTGCCGCAGGCAGGACGGAGGGGTGTCCCCGTCGGCGCAGCACGGAAACCTCTTCGACCGGTATACCCCTCGTCACGCTGCGCGTGCCACCTCCCCTTGCAGGGGAGGATCCAATTAGCGGCATGCAAGCGCCGCTCTTGCCCGCGCGCAGTCCGCCTCCATCTGCGCCATCAGCGCCTCCAGCCCGTCGAACTTCGCTTCCGGGCGAAGGAACTCGATCAGCTCCACCTCCAGCCGCTGTCCGTAAAGATCACCGGCAAAGTCGAAGAAATACGGCTCCAGCAGCTCCTTGGGCGGCGTGAACTGCGGCCGGATGCCGAGGTTCGCCGCGCCGTCCAGCCACCGCCCGTCCTCCAGATGCCCGCGCACCGCATAGATGCCGTAAGCCGGGCGCAGATAATGCCCCATGTCGATATTGGCGGTGGGATAGCCGATGGTGCGCCCCACCTTGTCGCCGTGCTGCACCACGCCCTCGATCGCGAACGGCCGCGTCAGCAGCCGCGCCGCCTCGCGCGGATCACCCGCCTGCAGCGCCTCGCGGATCCGGCTGGACGAGATCACCCCGCCCGCATCGCTCACCGCCCCCACCGTATCGACCGAGAAGCCGCGGTCGTCGCCCATCGCGCGCAGCACGCCAACGTCGCCGGAGCGCGCCTTGCCGAAGGTGAAGTCCTCGCCCGTCACCACGCCGCCCGCGCCGATCAGGCCGAGAAGCCGATCCTCCACGAACTGCGTTGCGGTCAGCCCGGCCAGCGCACCGTCGAAGCCGAACACCAGCATCGCATCCGCGCCCGCCGCCGTGAACAGTCGCTCGCGCTGATCCAGCGTGGTGAGGCGGAACCACGGCGCGTCGGGCTTGAAATGGCGCACCGGATGGGGATCGAACGTGGCGACGATCGCCGGCCGGCCCTCGGCCCGCGCCCGCTCGATCGCGCGGCCGACCACCGCCTGGTGGCCGAGGTGAAAGCCGTCGAAATTGCCGAGCGCCACGATCCCGCCGCGCAAGGCCTCGGGCACGCGCGCGCTGCCGTCCAGCCGCTGCATGGCGCTGCTCTAGCGGGTAGCGGCGGGGGCGGCTAGAGCGTCACCGCTCCAGCCGAACGAAGCTGTAGGCGGGGCGCCCGTCCTCTGCGGCATGATCCTCCCGCCAGAGCTCACGCCACCCCTCGAAGGGCGGCACCACCGCGTCGCCCGCCGGCGCGCAATGCACCTCGGTCAGCTCCACCGCCTCCGCCTGGAACAAGGCGAACACTTCCGCCCCGCCGATCACCGCCACGTCCCCGCCGGCGAGCGCCAGCGCCTCGGCGGGCGAATGCGCCACTTCTGCATCCTGTGCGCGCCACGAACGGTCGCGGGTCAGCACGATGTGGCGGCGGCCCGGCAATGGCGCCGGAAAGCTCTCGAACGTCTTGCGCCCCATCACCATCGGCTTGCCCATGGTCTGCGCCTTGAAGCGCCGAAGGTCCGCCGGAAGGTGCCAGGGCAGGCGCCCGTCCACCCCGATGACCCCGTTGTCGGCCCGCGCCAGGTGAAAGGTGATCACCGGCACCTCACACCGCGACCGGCGCCTTGATATGCGCCTGCGCCTCGTAGCCGATCAGCTGGAAATCCTCGAGTTCGTACGCGTCGATCGCCGGCGCCTTGCGCACGATCTCCAGACGCGGAAGGGGACCGGGCGTCCGGCCGAGCTGTTCCCGCGCCTGATCCAGATGGTTGAGGTACAGGTGGCAATCGCCGCCGGTCCAGATGAACTCGCCCGGCTCCAGCCCGCACTGCTGCGCCAGCAGATGGGTGAGCAGCGCATAGCTGGCGATGTTGAACGGCACGCCCAGGAAGATATCCGCCGAGCGCTGGTAGAGCTGGAGCGACAGCCGGCCGTTGGCGACATGCGTCTGAAACAGGCAATGGCACGGCGCCAGCGCCATGGCACCGAGCTCGCCCGGATTCCAGGCGGTGACGATCTGGCGGCGGGAGGCGGGTTGCGTCCGGATCTGCTCGATCAGCTCCTTGATCTGGTCGATGTGCCGGCCGTCCGCCGTTTCCCAGTCCCGCCATTGCTTGCCGTAGACGGGGCCGAGATCGCCGTTCTCGTCGGCCCATTCGTCCCAGATGCTGACCCGGCGATCCTGCAGCCAGCGCACGTTGGTGTCCCCGCGCAGGAACCAGAGCAGCTCCACGATGATCGACCGCAGGTGCAGCTTCTTGGTGGTGAGCACCGGAAAGCCCTGCGCCAGGTCGAACCGCATCTGGTGGCCGAACACGCTCAGCGTGCCGGTGCCGGTCCGGTCCATCTGCCGTGCCCCCGAATCGAGCACGCGCTGCATGAGGTCGAGATATTGCCGCATCGCGCCAGGGTAGCGCCGCCCGGCAGCGCCGCCAAGCACGGCGCGGCTTGGCTCCGAAATGGAGGCGTCCCCGCTGGCCGCCGCCGCAGTTCCCCTCATAGCCGACGGCATGGCCCACTCGCGCGCGCCGGGGCGCATCACCGACAGTCACCTCGCCCGCGCACTGTTCGGCTCCCTGGCACACTGCCTGCAGGAAGTGAGCGCCTTTGCCTATCTCGATGCCGACTGGGGCCTGCTGGGGACGCGCCACGCACCCGGCCGCGCTTCCGCCGCCGCGCTGTCGATCCGGGCAGTGGCGCTGGACGTACTGGCATTCCGCGCCGCGCGCGTGCTGATGGCGCACAATCATCCGCGCGGCGATGCCGTTCCCAGCGAGGGGGACCTGCTCGCCACGCGGCGCCTGGCGGGGGTGCTGGAGGCGCTCGGAGCGCCGCTGCACGACCACCTGATCCTGGCTGGAGAGGCATGGTCCAGCCTTCGCACGATGGGCCTTCTCTAGCTCAGGCGATGCGGCAGGCGCGGATCGCCTTGGGCTCTGGCCGAGGCCCTTGCGCACGGAACGTCGCCAGATAGCCGCCCGCGGACGGCATGTCCTTCACCGCCACCTGCGCATAGCCCACCGCCGCCATCTCGCACCGCAGCAGCGCGGGCGGGGTGCCATGGTCCCGGGTCGGGCGATCCGCGTCCACCACCACCACCAGCCCGCTGGGCCGGAGCGACGGACGCATGCGCCACAGGAATTCATACGGCTGCTCGATCTCATGGTACATGTGCACCATCAGCACCCGGTCGAAACTGTTTGCCGGCAGCCGCGGATCGGACGGCGCACCCAGCCGCACGCTGACGTTCTCCAGCCGCTCGCGCGCCACGCGCTCGGCCAGCTGATCGCGCACGGAGGCCATGATGTCCTCCGCCAGCACCCTGCCCCCGCGGCCGACCCGCTGGGCCAGGCGGATGGTGTAATAGCCCTCGCCCGCGCCGATATCGGCCACGGTCATGCCGGGCGCGATGCCCGCCTTGTCCATCACCTCGCCCGCCTCGTTCAGCCGGTCGCGTGCTTCCTCGGTGGACCAGCGCGAGGAGATGATGCGGGCGACCGGCCGGTCCGCCGCCGGGAACGGTCCCGGCTCCTTCGGCTTGCGCTTGAGCAGCGGCTGCGAGCCGTCGCAGGCGGCCAGCGCCAGCAGCGCCAGCGCGCCCGTCAGCACTGCAGCACGCCGGCGGCGGATCAATCCACGTCCTCCACCTCGACCGCCTCGCCGGTCACCCGCTGCGACAGGGCGGCGGCCATGAACGCATCGAGATCGCCGTCCAGCACGTCCGACGGCGCCGTGGAGGTGATGCCGGTGCGCAGGTCCTTCACCAGCTGATAGGGCTGGAGCACGTAGGAGCGGATCTGGTGCCCCCATCCGATGTCGCTCTTGGTCGCGTTCTCGGCATTGGCCACCGCTTCGCGCTCGGCCAGCTCCCGCTCGTACAGGCGCGCGCGCAGCTGGTTGTAGGCCTCGGCCTTGTTCTTGTGCTGCGAACGCTGGTTCTGGCACTGCACGACGATGCCGGTCGGCAGGTGGGTGATGCGCACCGCCGAATCGGTGGTGTTGATGTGCTGCCCGCCCGCGCCGGACGCGCGATAGGTGTCGATGCGCAGGTCGCCGTCGTTGATCTCGATCTCGATATTGTCGTCGATCACCGGATAGACCCAGACGCTGGCGAAGGAGGTATGCCGCCGCGCCGCCGAATCGTACGGGCTGATCCGCACCAGCCGGTGCACGCCGCTTTCCGTCTTGGCATAGCCATAGGCGTTCTCGCCCTTCAGCAGCAGGGTAGCGGACTTGATGCCGGCCTGCTCGCCCGAATGCTGGTCGACCAGTTCCACCTTCAGCCCGTGCCGCTCGGCCCAGCGCTGGTACATGCGGTTGAGCATGCCGGCCCAGTCCTGGCTCTCGGTGCCGCCCGCGCCGGCGTTGATCTCGACATAGGTGTCGTTGGCGTCGGCCTCGCCGGCCAGCAGCGCCTTCACCTTGTCGCGCTCGGCGCGCTCGGCGAGTTCGCCGAGGCTGGCGACGGCATCGCGCTCCATCTCCTCGTCGCCTTCGGCTTCGGCCATTTCGATCAGCTCGACGGTGTCGTTCAGCTCGGTTTCGATCGCGCGGGTGGCGGTGATCGCCTCGTCCAGGCGGCGACGCTCGCGCATCACCTCCTGCGCGGCCTTGGGATCGTTCCACAGCGCCTGATCCTCGACGCGCGCGTTGAGCTCGTCGAGCCGCCGCCGCGCGCGGTCCCAGTCGAGGAAACGGCGCAGCAGCGACAGGGCCGCCTTGATGGTGTCTACGTGAGCCTGCGCTTCGGCGCGCATGGGTGTAACCTCTCAAACTTGTCTCGCCGCCGTCGGTCGACAGCCCGTCGCCACGGACATGGCGAACACGATCACGATATAGGGAGCGGGCCTAGTAAATCCCGCCCTCCCTTTGCAAGAAGTCGCTGTCGCGCTGCTGCTCGCTGTGCCGCTGTGCGGCGGCGGCCGCCTTCGCCCTGGCCGCGGCGGCGGCGGCCATCATCTCCTCGGGCGTCTGACGCTTGATCGCGCGCCGTTGCTCGCTTTCCGGCTTGAACGCTTCCCAGATCACCCCCGCCTTCGGGTCACTGGTCGGCCACGCGCCATAGACCGGGCGTCCGGACGCCCGATCGATCCGCACCATGCGCACGCCGGCCGGCGCCTGGAACGGCAGCTTCGGCAGCCCCTCATAGGCCTTTTCCGCCCAATCCTTGAAAATCGGCGCCGCGATCGTGCCGCCCTGCGCAGAGCCGCCCAGGCTGCGCGGCGTGTCGAACCCGATATAGACGCCGCCGATCATCTGCGGCGTGCCGCCGATGAACCAGACATCGGTCGGCCCGGAGTTGGTGCCGGTCTTGCCGAACATCGGCCGGTCGAGGTCGCGCAGCACGGTGGCGGTGCCCCGCTGGATCACGCCCTCGGCGATGTGCACCATCTGATAGGCGCTGATCGCGTCCACGATCTGCCGCCCGCGGATCACCGGGCGCGGCATCGCCTTGCCGTCCCAGTCGCGCGCGTTGCAGCGGTCGCACGATCGCCACGCGTCCGGCCAGATCACCTTGCCATGCCGGTCCTGCACGAAGTCGATCAATGTCGCGGGGTGGCCCCGCCCCTGGTTGGCGAGGATCGAATAGGCGTTCACCATGCGGCTGACGGTGGTCTCGCCTGCCCCCAGCGCGAACGACAGATAGGACGGGTACTTGCCCACGCCGATCCGGTCCATCAGCTTGACGACCTTGGGCATGCCGGTCTGCGCCGCGGCGCGCACCGTCATCAGGTTGCGCGACTGCTCCACGCCCCAGCGCATGGTATGCGGGCCGGAACCGCCGCCGCCAAAGTTGCGGAAGCACTTGTTGCCCAGCCGCGCACCCTGGAACACGCAGAACGGCCCGTCGACGATGATCGACGCCGGCGTCATCCCGTTCTCCAGCGCGGCGGCGTAGACGATCGGCTTGATGGTGGAGCCCGGCTGGCGCAGTGCCTGCGTTGCGCGGTTGAAGCTCTGCACCCGGCTGTCGAACCCGCCCTGCATGGCGAGCACGCGGCCGGTCGCCGGCTCCTCCACCACGAAGCCGCCGGAGATCTTCGGGATCGCCCGCAACGCAAAGTCGCCCGGCGCGCCCGCAGCCGGCGCCACGGCGATGATGTCGCCCACTTGCAGGGCGTTGAACGCCTGCCCGCCGACATTGCGCACCGGCATCTGCGCGGCCCAGCGCGGCATGGTCGCGGTCTGCCCGCTGGCAAAGCCGATGGTCGCCTCACCGCGGCTTTTGTTGATCACCATCGCCGCGCGCCAATCCTGGTAATCGAGCGCGATGTTGGTGTTGAGGAACACCCCGCGCCAGTTCTCGGCGGTGATTTCCTTGTGCGCGATCGGCCCGCTCCAGCCGCGGCCGCGATCGAAGCGCAGCAGCCCCTGACGCAGCGCGTCCTGCGCATATTTCTGGATGCGCGGGTCAAGCGAAGTGCGCACCCACAGGCCGCCGGCATAGACGCTGTACGGCCCGTCCGTTTCCTTTTCGCCGAACTTGTCGATCAGCTGCCGGCGCACTTCCTCCACGAAATAGCCTGCGCCCTCGACCTCGCGGCGCGGAGTCTGGCGCGGTACGGTGCCCAGGTCCTCGGCCATCGCGCCGTCATACTGGCCGCGGCTGATCCAGCCGTTCTTCAGCATTTCGCGCAGCACATAGCCGCGCCGCTCCAGCGCGCGCTCGGTGTGGCGGATCGGATCGTAGTTGCTTGGGCCTTTCGGCAGGATGGCGAGGTACGCCATCTGCGCAAGGCCGAGGTCCTTCAGTTCCTTGCCGAAATAGGCATAGCTCGCCGCCTGCACACCGAACGCATTGCGGCCCAGCGCGATCTGGTTGAGGTACAGTTCCAGGATCTGCTGCTTGGTCAGCGTGTCCTCGATCTTGTAGGCGAGGATCGCCTCCTTCAGCTTGCGCGAATAGCTCGCCTCGGCGCCGACCAGCAGGTTCTTCACCACCTGCTGCGTGATGGTGGACGTGCCGCGCGGGGTCTGCCCCGTCGTCAGCCCGGTCCAGGCCGCGCGGGCAAGGCCGGGGTAATCGAGGCCGTGATGCTCGAAGAACGTCTTGTCCTCCGCCGCCAGGAACGCGCGCACGAGCAGCGGCGGATATTCCGAATAGGCCAGCAGCACGCGCCGCTCGCGCGCATAGGAGCGGATCGGCGTGCCGTCGATCCCGCGCACGTTGGTGGGCAAGGCCGGCTCGTAATGTCGCAGCGCATCCACCGACGGCAGCGTCCGAACCACAAGCAGCCACAGCAAGCCCATGCCGACCGCCGCGATCGCCGCCAGCACCACCAGCGCCTTTATCCACCAGCGCCCCCACAGCCGGCGCACAAAGCCAGGGCCACGATCGTCGGGCATGCTGAAATTGACGGGGGAGGTATCGGCGCTGGGCATGTCGAGCGCATCGCCCTAGCAGAGTTCGGCCGCCTTGCCAGCCACTCGCCTCGCCTGCCCGAAACGGTGAGCGGCGTCACCCGGCGTGGGGGAAGGCGCGACAAACTGCGACAATATTTAAGTTGCCGTACATATCCGCGCTGCTCAACTGGCACGCATGGCCCGCAACCGACCTCTCGCGCTGCTGCTCGCCACCGCCCTGCCGCTTCAGGCCTGCGCGGTCGGCCCCGATTATGCGCCGCCCTCCTCCGCCGGGCTCGGCGTGCCGGCGGGCTATTCCACTGCCAATCCGGGTGGCACCCTGCCGGACATCACGACCTGGTGGACGCGGTTCAACGACCCGCTGCTCACCGGCATCGTGGAGCGGGCAAGGGCGAACAATCTCGACATCGCGCAAGGCGTGGCCCGCCTTCGCCAGGCGCGGGAGGGATTGGCACAGGCGCGCGGCGCGGCGCTGCCGTCCGTCAGCGGATCGGCCGGATACAACCGCTTCGCCTTCGACAATGTCGGCGACCGCGACAACTTCTCCCTTGGCGCCGACGCCTCCTATCAGGCCGGCATCTTCGGCGAGATCCGCCGCAACGTGGAGGCGAACCGGGCCACCTACGCCGCCAGCGGCTACGATCTTGCGACGGTGCAGACCTCCGTCGCCTCGGAGGTCGCGCGCAACTACATCCTCGTGCGCAACGCGCAGACCGACCTGCAGATCGCCCGCGATTCGCTGCGGGTGCAGGACGAGAACCTCGAAATCACCGGTTTCCGGGTGCAGGCCGGCCTCGTTTCCTCGCTGGATGTCGAGCAATCGCGCGCGCAGCGGGCGCAGACCGCCGCGCAGATCCCGATCATCGAACAGAACCTGCAAGCCGCGATCAACCGCCTGGGCGTTCTCACCGGCCAGGCGCCGGGCGCGCTGCGCAGCGAACTGACCGCCGCCCGGCCGATCCCTGTCGGGCAGGAGCCCGGCGGCATCGGCGTGCCCGCCGACGTGCTGCGGCAGCGGCCGGACGTGCGCGCGGCGGAGCGGACGCTTGCCGCCAACACCGCCGCGATCGGCGTGGAGCAGGCCGCGCTCTACCCGGCGCTCAACATCACCGGCAATATCGGCACGGCCGCCTCCTCGATCGGCTCGCTGACCAACCTCGTCACCGGCGGCCTGTTCGCCGGCCTGACGCAGCTGATCTTCGATGGCGGTCGCACACGCTCGCGGGTGCGGGCACAGCGCGCCGCCGCGGAGGGTGCGCTCGCCAACTACAAGCAGGTGGTGCTCATCGCGCTGGAGGACGTGGAAAACGCCCTCACCGCGTTGCAGGCCGCCAAGGACCAGCAGCGCGAGTTCGCCGTCGCGCTGGACGCCGCGCGCAACACCGCCATCCTCGCCCGCAGCCAGTACCGCACCGGGCTGACCGACATCACCACGCTGAACACCGCCGAGGCGAGCCTGTTGTCCGCCCAGAACGGGCTGGCGGACGCGCGCGCCAGCCAGGCAAGCGCGCTTGTTCAGCTTTATCTCGCACTGGGCGGTGGTTGGGATGCCACAACCGTTCCCACCGCCACACCGGCGCGCGCCTCCGTGCCCGCCCGCGCGACCTCGCAGGACTGAACCGATGGCAACCGATACCAACCTCGACGAATTCCTCGGCACCCGGCAGGTGCCGCGCTGGCGCCGCTACCTGAAATGGGTGCTGGTCGCGATCGGCGTGATCCTGCTGGCGCTGCTCCTGCGCCACTTCCTCGCGCCCGCCGCGACACAGGGCTATGCGACCGAACAGGTCGCCCGCGGGCCGCTTCAGGTCACCGTGTCGGCCACCGGCAAGCTCGCCCCGACCAACCAGGTGACGGTGGGCTCCCAGCTGTCCGGACTCGTCACCAAGGTCGTGGTGGACGTGAACGACCGGGTGGTCGCCGGCCAGCCGCTCGCGCTGATCGATCCGGAGCAGCTCGACGACCAGATCCGCCAGCTCCAGGCGCAGATCGCCGCCAACCGCGCGCAGGTCGGCCAGCAACGCGCGACCGTCGCCGAATCGCAGGCGCAGCTCGCGCGCCTGGAGGAAGTCTACAAGCTGTCGGGCGGGCGCGTGCCCTCCGGCACCGAGCTTCAGGCCGGCCGCGCCGACTATCAGCGCGCCCTCGCCGCCCTGAAGGCCAGCCAGTCCACCGTGCTCGCCACCCAGGCGCAGCTCGCCCAGATCCAGACCCAGCGCGCGCGCGCGGTCATCAAGTCGCCGGTCACCGGCGTGGTGCTCGCCCGTCAGGTCGATCCGGGCCAGACGGTTGCCTCCTCCTTCAACACGCCCACCCTGTTCGTCATCGCCGAAGACCTGTCCAAGATGAAGCTGGAAGTGGCGATCGACGAGGCGGACGTGGGCGAGGTGAAGCTCGGCCAGAAGGCGAACTTCACCGTGGACGCCTTCCCCGGCAGGACCTTTCCCGCACAGATCACCCGCGTGGATCTCGGCTCCAACCTGACGGTAAGCGCGGCCACCGCATCCACCTCCAGCGCCTCCACCACCAGCACCACCGGCCAGGTGGTCAGCTACGCGGCGGACCTTTCCGTGGCGAACCCGACCTTGCAGCTGCGCCCGGGCATGACCGCAACGGCGGACATCGTGACCTCGGACAAGCAGAACGTCCTGCTCGTCCCCAACGCCGCCCTGCGCTTCAAGCCGACGGCGGAGGGCATCGGCCAGAACAGCGGCGTGGCCGGCGCGCTCACCATGCGCGGTCCCCGGCGCGGCGGCGGGGCGCAGCGCCAGGTGCAGGTCGGCCGCGGCGGCACGCAGACCGTCTACGTCAAGGGGCCCGACGGCCAACCGCGCCCGGTGCAGATCACCACCGGCGACACCAACGGCCAGGTCACCGAGGTGCTGGGCGGCGGGCTGAAGCCGGGCATGCAGGTCATCACCGGGCAGCTGTCGGGCGACAAGGGGAGCGGCGGCGGCCAGCGCCAGCGCCGCGGCGGAGCGGGTGCCGGCGGGAACGGGGCGGGTCGTGGCCAGTAACCCGGAGCCGCTCATCCGCCTCAGGAACATCACCAAGACCTATGGCGAGGGCGCAACCGCCTTTCAGGCGCTGAAGGGCGTGGACCTCGACATCCAGGCGCGCGATTTCATCGCGGTGATGGGCGCCTCGGGCTCGGGCAAGTCCACCACCATGAACATCCTCGGCTGCCTGGACGTGCCGACCGGCGGCGAGTTCCTGTTCCGTGGGCACCATGTGGAGAGCCTCGACCGGGATCAGCGCGCGCTGCTGCGCCGTCGCTATCTCGGCTTCGTGTTCCAGGGGTTCAATCTCCTCTCGCGCACCACCGCGCTGGAGAATGTCGAGCTGCCCCTCCTGTATCGCGGGGACAGCAAGAAGGACCGGCGCGACGCCAGCATGGCCGCGCTGGACAAGGTGGGCCTCGGCCGCTGGTGGGACCACACGCCGGCCGAGCTGTCCGGCGGGCAGCAGCAACGCGTCGCCATCGCCCGCGCGATCGTGACGGAGCCGGACGTGCTTCTCGCCGACGAGCCGACCGGCAATCTCGATTCGGAGCGTTCGGTCGAGATCATGGAGCTCCTGTCCGATCTCAATGCGAACAGCGGCATCACCGTGCTGATGGTCACGCACGAGTCCGACATGGCGGCCTTCGCCCACACCGTGGTGCACTTCAAGGACGGCCTGGTGGAGCGGATTGAGGCGAACCACCGGCCGGGGGAGAAGGTCGATGAGTGATCGCGACGCTTCAAGCCCCTCCCCTTCAGGGGAGGGGTTGGGGTGGGGGGCCCCAAACGGCTCGCTCGCGGAGCGAGCAAGGCACATGCGCCGCAACCCGAGTGAAGCCGAGAAAAGGCTGTGGCGCGCCCTTTCGAACAGCCAGCTTCGCGGCCTCAAGTTCCGCCGCCAGCACGTGATCGGCCGCTACATCGCGGATTTCTTTTGCCCGGCGATCGGCCTGATCGTCGAGGTGGATGGCGACACGCATCGAAGGGAACGCGATATCTGTCGGGACCGGACCATGACGGACGCGGGTTTCACGACGGTGCGATTCACCAATGCGGAAGCCATGGGCAATATGGAAGGCGTTCTCCTGCGCATCGTCGAGGTCGCCGCTGCCCTCCCGCCGCGCCGCGCCTGGCGCCTCCCCCACCCCAACCCCTCCCCTGAAGGGGAGGGGCTGAAAGCTCATTGATGTTCGGCACCACCCTCCTTCTCGCGCTGCGCTCCATCGCGCGGCACAAATTGCGGTCGTTCCTGACGACGCTCGGCATCATCATCGGTGTCGCCGCCGTGGTGACCATGGTCACCCTGGGCCGCGCCACGACGGCGCAAGTGCAGAAGAACATCGCGTCGCTCGGCACCAACATCCTCCAGGTGCGGCCCGGCCAGGGCTTCGGCCGCGGCGGCGGCGGTCCGCGTCCGCCCGACTTCAAGCCGGAGGACGTGGACGCGATCGCCAACCAGATCGCCGGCGTCACGGCGGTCGCCCCTCAGGCGCAATCCACCGCCACCGCGATCTACGAAGGGGCGAACTGGTCCACCACGATCAACGGCACCACCGCGGCCTATTTCCGCGTCCAGCCGTGGCCGCTGGCGCAGGGCCGGCAATGGTCGCCGCAGGAGGAGCAGGCTGGCAAGGCCGTGTGCATCATCGGCAACACGGTGAAGCAGAACCTGTTCCGCGGCGGCGAGGCGGTGGGCAACCGCTTCCGCATCGGCGCGATCAGCTGCGACGTGGTCGGCGTGCTCTCCACGCGCGGCCAGGCGGGCTTCGGCGGCGACCAGGACGATGTGGTGATGATGCCGATCAAGGCGGTGCAACGCCGCTTCACCGGCAACCGGGATGTGCGCCTGATGCTGGTCGGCGTGGACGAAGCCTATTCCACTGCCTCCGTCCAGGCCGCGCTCAGCGACCTTCTGCGCGAGCGCCGCAACATCGGCGGCGGCAAGGAGGATGACTTCAACATCTTCGACACCAAGCAGATCAGCGACACCCTTTCCAGCACGACCACCCTTCTAACCAGCATCGTCACCGCGGTGGCCGCGATCAGCCTGGTCGTCGGCGGGATCGGCATCATGAACATCATGCTGGTATCGGTGACCGAGCGTACCCGCGAGATCGGCATCCGCCTGGCGATCGGCGCGGTCGCGCGCGAGGTGCTGACGCAGTTCCTGGTGGAGGCGATCGCCCTGTCGATGCTGGGCGGGGTGATCGGCCTGCTGGTCGCGCAGCTGGCGGTCGGCCTGCTGTCGTGGGCAGGCGGCCTGCCCTTCCTGTTCGTGCCGGAGATCAACGCGCTGGCCTTCGCCGTTTCGGCGCTGATCGGCGTGGTGTTCGGCTACTTCCCCGCGCGCCGGGCGGCCGCGCTCAACCCGATCGACGCGCTGCGGCACGAATAACCCGGCCGTTCAGTCTTGCTGGTACCGTCGCGAATGCGGGCGGGTGAGCGCTTCGGGCGCGCGGACCAGTTCCTGCAGGCGTTGCAGCTCCTCGGGCGTGTCCACGTCGATCAATTCGGCCGGGGCGGTGACGACGTGCCGTCCCGCCGCCACCATGTCCCGTGCGCCGCTGTCGCCGGTCAGGCCGAGGAGGAACTCGAAGCGGTCGCGCCCGAACAATGCCGGCGGCTTGGGGCTCACGCCGTCGCTGGAGGCGATCACGCTGTCGCCGCCGTTCGACGCATCGAACAGGCGCTGGATGTGCGCCGCCGTCACCCGCGGCATGTCCGCCAGCGCGATCACCACCGCATCCGCGCCCAGCTCCCGCGCGCGGGTGATGCCCCGTCGCACCGAACTCGCCATGTCGCGGGCGGGATCGGCGTTGCGCAGCGTCTCGAAACGATGCGCGCCATAGTCGAGCGCCTCGTCCGCCACCACCGCCAGGCGGGCAAGGAACGGCAGGTCCTCCAGCGCGACCGCCACGTGCAGGCCGAGCGGCTTGCCCAGGAACTCGGTCGTCAGCTTGCTCCCGACATCGCCGAACCGCTCGGACTTGCCGGCGGCCAGGAGGAGGAGAACGGTGCGCTCAATCTGCAGCATGGAACGCCTTCACCATCGCCGCGGCGATCGACAGGGCGATCTCCGCAGGGCCGATCGCGCCGATGTCCAGCCCCACCGGGCCATCGATACGATCCAGATCAGCCGCCGAAACGCCTGCCGCGGCAAGTCGCTCCCGCCGCGCGGCATGGCTTTTCCTGCTGCCGAGCGCGCCGACATAAGATGTCGGACGCTTGAGCGCCTCCAGCAAAGCCGGATCGTCGATCTTGATGTCGTGGCTCAATGTCACCACGGCGGTGGACGGCCCCGGATCAAGCGCCGCCACCGCCTCGTCAGGCCAGCGGTCGTCCAGGGTCACGCCGGGGAACCGCTCTTCGGTGAGGAAGCGGCCGCGCGGGTCGATCACCACCGTCGCGATGCCCAGCTCGCGCGCCAGCCCGGCCAGCGCCTGGGCGATCTGCACCGCGCCGACGATCAGCAGCCGGCGCGGCGGATCGTAGCGGTTGACGAACAGCGCGCCCGTCTCGCCCGGCCGCAGATCGGAATGGCCGTTCTCCAGCGAGGTATGCACGTCCAGGCTCTTGCCGCGCTCGCGCGCGTCGACGATGCGGTCGAACAGTTCGGGGTCGAAGCCCTCGGCCGACACGGGCTGCACCATTACCTCGATCTCGCCGCCACAGGGCAGGCCGACCTCCCACGCCGCCGCATCGGCCACGCCGTATCGCCGGACCTGGAAGGGCGCGCCGGCGATCACTTCCGCCGCGGTTTGCAGGATGTCGCTTTCCACGCATCCACCCGACACCGATCCTTCGAACCGGCCGTCGGCATGGACCAGCATGTGGCTGCCCCGCGGGCGCGGCGCCGAGCCCCAGGTGGACACCACCGTGGCGAGGGCGAGCGGCGCACCCCTCCAGTCGCGGGCGGCGGCAAGCACGGTGTCGTTATCGGCCATGTATCTTCTCCAGCACCGTTCGTCCCGAGGAGCCATCGAGCTTGTCGAACCAGCGTCTCGACGCACCGCTCACCGGCCCGTCGAGACGAGTCTCCGCTCCGCTCAGCCTGCCCGCCAGGACGAACGCACGATATTGTCTATAGCGGCGGCAACCCCGCCAGGAGCTTGTCCAGCGTCACCGGAAAGTCGCGCACGCGCACGCCCGTGGCATTGAAGATCGCGTTCGCCACCGCCGCGCCCGCGCCCGAGATGCCCAGTTCGCCGACGCCCTTGGCGCCGACCGGATTGGCGGCGTCATCCACCTCCTCGATGAACTCGCATTCGATCTGCGGTACGTCGGCATTCACCGCAACATGGTATTCGCCGAAATCCGGGTTCACGAAGCGCCCGTCCCGCGTATCCACCACCCCGTCCTCGCTGAGCGCATAGGCCAGGCCCCACACCATGCCGCCGACCGCCTGGTTCTGCGCCGTGCGGCGGTTCAGCACGCGGCCGATGTCGAACACGCCCAGCATCCGCCGCACCCGTATCTCGCCGGTGACGGCGTTCACCGCGACCTCCGCGAACTGCGCGCCATGGCTCGCCTGGCTGGTGGCGCGGCTGACCTTGCCGGGCGCCATCCGGCCATGGCCCTCGACCGCCTTGTCGCGCACCAGATCGGCCAGCGCCGCCGATCGCCCGCCGGCGCTAACCTGGCCACCCTTCAGCCGCAGGTCCTCGGGCGCCGCGTTCATGCGCAGGGCCAGTTCCGCCAGCACGTCCTCGCACGCCAGCGCCACCGCCGCGGCGGACGAGCCCGCACCGAACGATCCGCCGGAGCCGGCGCTGGCCGGAAAGTCGCTGTCGCCCAGCCGCACGTCGATCGCGGTCATCGGCAGGCCCAGCATGTCGCCCGCCACCTGCGCCAGGATGGTATAGGTGCCGGTGCCGATATCGGTCATGTCGGTCTCGATCACCGCGCGTCCGCCGACCTCAAGCCGCACCCGCGCCTGCGCCTCGACCGTGAAGTTGCCGCGCAGGGCCGCCGCCATGCCCATGCCGATCAACCACTCGCCGTCGCGCACGGAGCCGGGCGTGGCATCCCGCCGCTCCCAGCCGAACCGCGTCGCCCCTTGCGTGTAGCAATCGAGCAGGCGCCGGGTGGTGAATGGCTTGCCGTTGGTCGGGTCCACCTCCGGCTCGTTGCGGCGCCGCAGCTCGATCGGATCGATCCCGAGCCGATGAGCAAGCTCGTCCATCGCGCATTCCACGCCAAACGTGCCCACTGCCTCGCCCGGCGCGCGTACCGCCCCCGTCGCGGGCAGGTCGACGCGGACCAGATCGGTGCGGAACCGCCGGTTCTCGCCGGCATAGAGCGGCAGCGTGCCGAACGGCACCGGCTCCAGGAACTCGCCGATCTCGTTCTGTGCGGCAACGCTTTCATGACCGATACCGGAGAGGCGGCCGTCCCTGCCGGCGGCCAGCCGGATGCGCTGCGTCGTGTGGCTGCGATGATGGGCGACATAGGCCGTCTGCCGGCGCGACAGCACCACCTTGGCCGGGCGGCCGACCCGCTCGGCCGCGATCGCGGCATAGACCGCCTCCGGCCCCACCCCCGTCTTGCCGCCGAACCCGCCGCCGACGAACGGCGCCAGCACCCGTACCCGGGACGCCTCGATGCCCAGTGCCGTCGCGATCGTCTTTCTCGCGGCGCCGGCGATCTGGTTGCTGGTGCGCACCGTCAGTTGCCCATCCTCCCACCAGGCGGTGGTCGCGTGCGGCTCCAAGGCGGCGGGGAAGTGGACGGGCGTGGTGTAGGTTTCGTCCAGCGTGACCTCCGCGGCGGCCATGGCGGCATCGAGATCGCCCTTGTCGATCGCCGGCAGGAAGCCCAGGCCGTGCTCGCGGATCGGCGCCTGCTTCTCCACGTCGAAGCGGCCGGGCGTCTCCTCGTAGCGCACCTGAACCAATCGCGCCGCCGCCCTGGCGACCTCCCCATCCTCGGCGACCACCATCGCGACGGCCTGGCCGTAATGATAGACCCGGCCGGTGTTCGGCTGGGGCTTGGCGCGGCTGTTGCCCTCGCCCGCCGGCATGCGCGGGTCGTCGTGGATCACCGCCAGCACACCCGGCAGCGCTTCCGCCCCGCCGGCGTCCACCCCCGTCACCTGCCCGCGCCCGATCGCCGCCGGAACAATGGCGACGTACACGGTGCCCGGCGGCGACTGCTCATAAGCATAGGGCGCCGCGCCCGTGACCTTGGCCGCACCTTCCCAGCGCGGCACGGGCGCGCCGAGAAGGCCCTGCTCCGCCCGGTCCAGTCCGCCAGGCCGCTGGGCCTGGTCCATCACCATTTCCGCCATGAGCGGCTCCATGCACCCGCGACTAGGCGCTAGGCAAGTCGGCCGGCAAATGAGGCAGGATCTTGTCCAGGGTCAGCGGGAAGTCGCGCACCCGCACGCCGCAGGCATTGTAGACCGCGTTGGCGATCGCCGCGCCCGCGCCGGAGATGCCGAGCTCGCCGATCCCTTTGGCATGAAGCGGGTTTGAATGGACGTCGCGCTCCTCCAGGAACTCGATCTCGAGCTGCGGCACATCGGCGTTCACCGGCACATGATATTCGGCAAGATCGTGGTTCACCGCCTTGCCGTTGCGCACGTCATGGATCAGCTCCTCGGTCAGCGCCGCGCCGATGCCGAAGGTCAGGCCGCCCAGGCACTGCGAGCGCGCCGTCTGCCTGTTGAGGATGCGCCCCGCGGCGAACACGCCCAGCATCCGCCGCACGCGCACCTCGCCCGTCACCGCATTCACCGCCACTTCGGCGAAGTGCGCGCCGTAGGAGGCCTGCGTCACCGCGTCCTTCTGCTTGCCCGGGTTGATTTCGCCGGTCGCCTCGATCCCCTCGCCGGCAAGGTCGCCGATCGGGGTGGAACGATTCTCGGCGATCGCCATGCCGTCCTTGAGCGTCATCGCGTCCGGATCGACCCCCAGCTTCTTGGCGAGCTGGTTGCGGATCTCCTCGCAGGCGAGATACACCGCCGAGCCGGAGCCGCACGCCCCCCAGGAGCCGCCGGAACCGGAGGATTCGGGCGACTCGCTGTCGCCCAGCTTCACCGTGATCCGCTCGAACGGCAGGCCCATCACCTCACCGGCGATCTGCGCCAGCACCGTGTAGCTGCCGGTGCCGATATCGGTCATCGCCGTCTCGACGAACAGGTGGCCGGCGGCATTGAGCCGCGCCTTGGCCGCGTTCTTTTCCAGCAGGTTGTTGCGCGTCGCCGCCGCGACGCCCAGGCCGACCCACCATTCGCCGTCGCGGCGGGTCGCCTTGGGCTGACGCTTGGACCAGCCGAACCGCTCCGCGCCCACTTCCAGGCAGCGCGTCAGCTGGCGCGAGGAGAAAGGCACGCCCTTTTCCGGGTCCTTGTCCGGATCGTTGCGCCGACGCAGCTCGATCGGATCGATGCCGAGCTGCTCGGCGAACTCGTCCATCGCGCTTTCGATCGCCAGCATGCCCACCGCCTCGCCCGGCGCGCGCATCGAGCCGGACAGCGTCAGGTTCACCCGCACCAGATCGTGCGTGATGACGCGGTGCTCGCCCTTGTACAGCGAGTGCGTGCCGATCCCGGCGGGCTCGAAGAAATCCTCGTCGGGCAGGTTGGCGCACAGCGTCTCGTGCCCGATGCCCACCAGGGTGCCGTCCGCCTCCGCGGCCAGGCGCACGCGCTGTTCGGTATTGGAGCGGCGCACCGTTCCGTCGAACACCTGCTGGCGCAGCATCACGCATTTGATCGGGCGGCCAAGCTGCCTGGAGGCGATCGCCGCCGCGGCGCTTTCCGGCGAGATGCCGAGCTTGGAGCCGAACCCGCCGCCGACATATTCGGCGACGATGCGCACGTTCTTCTGCGACACGCCCAGCGCCTTGGCGAGCGCGATCGCGTCCTTGGTCGGAATCTGGTACGATCCGTAGATCGTCAGCTTGCCCTCGTCCCAATAAGCGAGCGAGGCATGCGGCTCCATCGCCGCCGAGTTCTGGCTCGGCGTGGTATAGGTCGCGTCGAAGGTAAGCGGGGCCTCCGCCATGGCGCGGTCGAGATCGCCCTGCGTATAATGCGCCGGGATGTTGTTGGGCGGCGGCGTGTCCGTCTCGCCCTTCAGCGCGTCGAAATCGAAGCGGCCCTCGGCCGGTTCCACCGTCAGCGGCAACTGCAAGGCCGCGCCGCGCGCCGCCTCATAGGTCTCGCCGAGCACGATGGCGACGAACTGGCCGAAATAGGCCACCTCTTCCACGCCTTGCGTCGGCGCCTTCGTCTCGCCGCCCTGCCCGGCATTGCGCAGGAACGACTTGAAGTCGGTCACCACGTCGATCACGCCCGGCAGGCCGCGGATCGCATCGGCATCCACCCCCGTCACCGTGCCGGAGCCATGGCCGACACCGACGAGCACGCCGTAGGCCATGTTCTCGGCGGTGAATTCGGCCGAATAGCGCGCGGTGCCGGACACCTTCTTGGCGCCTTCATAGCGCGGCAGCGGTTTGGAGATGATGTTCTGCGCGCCCGTGTCGAGCAGGCTCGACGGGACCGGCTGGTCCATCGTCAGGCTGTTGGTGTGCTTGTCGCCCAGGCCCAGCATCGGTCAAACTCCGGTCAGGTCGCGCAGGCACGCGATCAGCGTGCGGCGCGCCAGGGGTATCTTGAAGTCGTTGGAGCCATGGCCCCGCGCGCCGGCCAGCAGTTTGTCGGCCGCCGCCTCGAACAGCGCGGTGGACGGCGCCTGTCCGACCAGCATCGCCTCCATCTCGAAATCGCGCCACGGCAGGTGCGCCAGCCCGCCAAAGGCGAGCGCGGCGGATGCGATCTTCCCGTCCTCCACCTTCACCACGCCCGCCACCGAAACGAGCGCAAAGGCATAGGACGCACGGTCGCGCACCTTGCGGTACAGCTGCTCGCCTTGCGGCGGGCCCGGCAGTTCCACATGGGTGATGAGCTCGCCCGGCTCCAGCACGTTCTCGATCTCGGGCGTGTCGCCCGGCAGGCGGTAGAAATCGTGGATCGAGATGCGCCGCCGATCGCCATCGCCTTTCAGCGTCACCACCGTCGCATCCAGCGCGCGCATCGCCACCGCCATGTCGCTGGGGTGCGTGGCGATGCACTTGTCGGACGCGCCCAGGATCGCATGGATGCGGTTGAAGCCGCCGATCGCCGCACAGCCGCTGCCCGGCTCGCGCTTGTTGCAGGCAGTGGCCGTGTCGTAGAAATAATAACAGCGCGTCCGTTGCAGCAGGTTGCCGCCGGTGCTCGCCTTGTTGCGCAGCTGGCCGGAAGCACCCGCCAGCAGGGCGCGGCTCAGCACCGGGTACCCGTCGATCACCCGCCGGTCGGCCGCCAGGTCGCTGTTCGGCACCAGCGCGCCGATGGTCAGCCCGCCATCCTCGCGCTGCTCGATCCGGCCGAGGTCCAGCCGGCTGATGTCGACCAGCTTGTCCGGCGTCATCACCTGCAGCTTCATCAGGTCGAGCAGGTTGGTGCCGCCAGCGATGAAGCGCACGCCCTCGCCGGCCTCGGCAACTGCCGCCTCGGGCGATTGCGCCTTGGTGTAGGTGAAGGTCTTCATGCCCCGGCCACCTCGCGCTCGGCGGGCGTCAGGCCCGCTACTTCGGAAATCGCGTCCACGATGTTGGGATAGGCCGAGCAGCGGCAGATGTTGCCGCTCATCCGCTCGCTGATCTCCTCGTCGCTCAGCGCCGCCGAGGTCAGGTCGCCCGACACATGGCTCGGCCAGCCCTTCTTCACCTCGTCCAGCATGCCAACCGCCGAGCAGATCTGCCCCGGGGTGCAATAGCCGCACTGATAGCCGTCGTGCCGCACAAAGGCGTCCTGCATCGGGTGCAGGTTCTCCGGGGTGCCCAGCCCCTCGATTGTCACGATCTCGTCATCCTGATGCATCACGGCGAGCGTCAGGCAGGAGTTGATGCGACGGCCGTTCACCAGCATCGTGCACGCGCCGCACTGGCCGTGGTCGCAGCCCTTCTTGCTGCCGGTCAGGCCGAGATGCTCGCGGCACAGATCGAGCAGCGAGGTGCGGATGTCCAGGTCAGCATCATAGGCCTGCCCGTTGATGGTGAAATGCATGGGGTGCCCCGTTGGTTGACGTCATTGAGGAACGTAAGGCTCGCTCCAGCCTCAATGCGGGTCGCGGGCCCGCGTTCCTGTTGCGATCCGTTATCACCGGCGCGCTTGCGCTATGCCTGCAAGGAGCCGCCATGCCCGAGCCGCTTTCCGCCCCACCCCTCTCCCCGGCTCTCTCCAAGCCGGTCCTGATCGCGCATCGCGGAGCCAGCGGCTATCGGCCGGAACACACGCTCGCCGCCTACGAGCTGGCGATCGAGCAGGGCGCCGATTTCATCGAGCCCGATGTCGTGCCGACGAAGGACGGCCATCTCGTCGCCCGGCACGAAAACGACATCACCGAAACCACGGACGTGGCCGATCATCCGGAGTTCGCCGCCCGCAAGACGACGAAGACGATCGACGGCGAGCAGCATAGCGGCTGGTTCACCGAGGACTTCACCCTTGCCGAGCTGAAGACGCTGCGCGCCAGGGAGAGGTTGCCGATGCTCCGGCCGGACAACCGGCACCATGACGGCCAGTTCGCCATCCCCACCTTTGCCGAGGTGATCGCGCTGGCCAAAAAACATGGCGTGGGCGTCTATCCGGAAACCAAGCACCCGACCTATTTCGCCTCCATCGGCCTTCCGACGGACGATCGCCTCGTGGCGGAGCTGCAGGCCGCCGGCTGGAACTCGGCCGGGGCGCCGGTCTTCATCCAGTCGTTCGAGGTGAAGAACCTCCAGCACCTCCACCGGATCACGAAGGTTCGCCTGATCCAGCTGATGGACGCCAAGGGCGCGCCCGCCGATGGCGCGGCCGAAAGCTATGCCGGGATGGCAACCCCGGCGGGCCTGCGCGAGATCGCGCGCTATGCCTGGGGGATCGGCCCCAACAAGGACATGATCCGCGCCGCCGAGCCCTCGCCCGCCCCGCTGATCGCCGACGCGCACCGGGCCGGCCTGCGGGTGCACCCCTGGACGTTCCGCGCCGAGAACTTCTTCCTGCCCAAACATTTGTGGAGCGGCATGGACCCGCGGGCGCACGGCCGTCTTTCGGACGAAATCGCGGCGTATCTGAAGGCCGGGGTGGACGGCTTCTTCACCGATTTCCCCGATATCGGCGTCGCTGCCAGAAACGCGGAGTGACCATGCGCAAGTTCCTGCTTCTCGGCTGCCTTCTCCTCCTGGCGGGCGGTTGCGTCGCCAAGACGGCCTGGAACGTCGCCACCCTTCCGGTAAGGGCGGGCAGCCAGGCCGTGGACTGGGCCACCACCAGCCAGTCCGAGGCGGACCGCAATTACGGCCGCAAGATGCGCAAGCAGGAGGCCAGGGAAGGCCGCGAGCGCAAGAAGGCCTTGAAGCAATGCCGCAAGGAAGGCCGCGAGGACTGCGCCTCCACCTATCAGGGCTATCGCGCCGGCTATCCGGAGCGGTAAGCTTCGTGAGCCCGCGCCCGGCCAGGGCGTGGCGCCGGTCGAACATGGCGTTCCGGCACCGCCGCACAGGGGCGATCCGCCGTTACCGCCTCGCGGCAGCTGCTGCTTCCATCCCCGGCGATCGCGACGCAGCCGCCGCCCTCACGACCTGGCCGGCGCGGGCGCCGTCTTCCCCGCCGCGGCTTCCTTTTCGCTCAGAAACCGTCCCAGCTCCGCATCGGCGCTGGAATACCATTCGATCAGGTCGACGAAGTTGGCATAGGTCTGCTTGCCGACCGCGGAAACGTCCGCATATTCGCTGAGGTCCCCTTCGCTGTCGATCGCCACCTTCAGGAAGCGATGGTCGCGGTTCCATTCGTTCACCAGCGCGTCGCTGAAGTACGGCGCCTTCTTCCACCAGCTGAAGAACTGGTACGATCCGCAACTCCCCGCCTTGCAGTCGTAGAACAGGATCTGGAACGACGCGCCGTTGCTGCCGCTGACGATATAGTCCTGCCCTTCCTTGTTCTTCTTGATCTCGGCCTTGTAGCCCGCTTCCTGCAACAGCGTCGCCATCGACTTGACCGATCCGGTGTCCACCACCCGGTCCTGCGCGATTGCCGTGCCGCTCGCCAACAGGCCGGCCGCCATGGTCAGCCGCAACAAGGTGCGCATTCTCGTAACCCCCCGGTTCTGTCTAGGCGCACAGGCTAGCGAGCGACCGGCGGTCCGGCAATCGCCTATTCGTTCTGTTTTTGTTCTGGCGAAGGGAGTAGGTTGTCCGCATGGCCGAGTCTCGCCCTCCTCCCCGCCCGCATCGCGGCGCCACGCTGAACCGGCAAAGCAGCCGCTTTGCGCTGCCGGTGCGCGACGCCGATGGAGACTGGCTCGACATGCAGGAGGAGGTGGATGGCGCAGCCCCGCCCTTGCGCACCACCGTCACCGTCGAAACCCCGCGCACGATCATCAGCCGCAACCAGTCGCCGGACGTCGGCTTCGACCGCTCGGTGAATCCGTATCGCGGCTGCGAGCATGGCTGCATCTACTGCTTCGCGCGGCCCACTCACGCCTTTCACGATCTTTCGCCGGGGCTGGACTTCGAGTCGCGGCTGTTCGCCAAGCCGGACGCGCCCGCGCTCCTCCGGGCCGAGCTGGCGAAGAAGGGCTATGTGTGCCGCCCGATCGCGTTCGGTACCAACACCGATCCGTACCAGCCGATCGAGACCGAGTGGCGCATCACCCGTGCCTGCCTGGAAGTGCTGGTCGAGTTCGGCCACCCGTTCACCATCACCACCAAGTCCGACCGCGTCGTGCGCGACCTCGACCTGATCGCCCCGCATGCCGTGCGCGGGCTCGCCGCCGTGTGCATGTCCATCACCACGCTGGACCCGCGCATCGCCATGACGCTTGAGCCGCGCGCCCCGGCGCCGCGTCGGCGGCTGGCGGCCGTGCGCCGGCTGGTGGAGGCCGGCGTGCCCTGCTGGGTGTCGATCGCCCCGGTCGTGCCGCAGATCACGGACACGGAGCTGGAAGCGATCGTCGGCGCCGCGGCCGAGGCGGGCGCGGGCGGCGTGTTCTTCCTGCCCGTGCGCCTGCCGCACGAAGTCGCGCCGCTGTTCCGCGCCTGGCTGGACACCCACTTTCCCGATCGCGCGGCCAAGGTGATGGCGACGATTCAGTCGTTGCGCGGCGGACGCGACAACGACCCCGACTTCTTCAGCCGCATGCGTGGACAAGGGCCCTGGGGCGACCTGCTGCGCACGCGCTTCGCCATCGCCTGCCGCCGCCATGGCCTGGAGCACCGCCGCATGGCCTTGCGCACCGACCTGTTCCGGCCACCGGCGGGGCCGCAGGGGGAGTTGTTCTGAGGGACGGCTGGCTTTGCGCCCGGCCTCACGCCGAACTTGTCCCGGAGTCCACGGTTCCGCAGATAAGAAGCTGCGAGGTTTGCGGCACGATGGATACCGGCCTACGCCGGGATGACAGTTGTTGGGTGGGAAGCGGACGTTGACGCTCTTTCCTGTGACAGCCAATCTAGGGCTATGAAGTCACGAACAGAAAGGTTGCCGAAGGGCCGCAGCCACCCTTTGAGGCCAACTTCGTTGGCAGATGCAATCGGTGCGGCCGGATTGGCTCTGCCGGTTACGGTCACCCGGTGGGACAAGTTCGATCCAACACTAAAGGCACAATTCTATCCAGACGGATCATGGGCCGGGGAAGAGGGCGAATTGATATGGGTGAGCAGCAAAGCCGTGCCATCCAAAGAGGCGTCTTTCATTAGGGCGGCCATTGAGAGCGAGGGTATCCCACAGTTCATTGAGTGGGCGAAAGCCATTGAGACGCTGGACGCCCGTTCGCCAGTTCGGCGGGAGAAGCAAACCTTCACCTACCGCTATCCCGTTCTCGAAAGCTGAACGTCCGCTATTGGGCGTAAGCAGAACGGCCGCTAATGGACGAAAGCAGACGTTTCCTCATGATGGAGGATGGTCGCTGAAGTATCCTTGTCTAGGACCCACAGGCCTGAACAGAAGCGGGCCTCCCCGGCGAAGGCCGGGGTCCAGTTGGGGGACGCTCGTGATGCGCGCTGCGTCCGGTTACTTCGGCCTTCCCAGCTGAGCCCCGGCCTTCGCCGGGGAACTGCCTTGATTATAAGGCAGCCCTCAATCTCTTTCAGCAGGCCTCACGCCGCCGCGCTGGACGGCCGATTGCTCGACGCATTGAGATGCACGTCGCTCACATCCGGCAGATCCTCGAGGTGCCCCGCCGTCTCCGCGTCCAACAGGAAGTCGCGCCCCAGCAGCAGGCGCACGGTGCCGCCTTCCGGCAGCGCGGCATGCGCGATCACCGTGCAGCGGCCGCCACGATGCTCCGCCAGCTGCGCGGCCAGCGCCTGCATCCCCGCGGCGGAGGCGACCTGCGCTTCCACCTCGAAGCGCGCGTTGGTCATCAGCGCCTCGAACGGCTGCACGCGCTTGACGCTGACCCGCGGCATCTCCTCGCCCGGCCGGCGATCGAGTTCCACCGTGATGAGCGCGCAGCCGCCATTCTCGGCCGCCGCCTCCAGATCGGCGCAGACCGGATCGTCGAAGCAGGTGGCGACGAACTGGCCCGAGGCATCTGACAGGGTGGCCATCATGTAGCGCCGGCCCTTGGCGGAGGTGCGCCAGCGCGCTTCCTCCACCAGCACCGCCATGGTCGCGCCCGCCCGCGTGCCGTCCTCCGGAATGCGCAGCTCGGAAAGCGCGCCGAACTCGCGCGCGCCGTGCATCTCGGCCAGCCGCCGGTGCCGGTCCACCGGGTGCGCGGAGAAATAGAAGCCGAACGCCTCCTTTTCCTGCTCCATGCGCTGCGACAGGCTCCAGCGCACGTTCGCCGGCAGCTTGATCGGCGGCTCGGACGCTTCGGGCGATCCGAACAGCCCGCCCTGCCCGCTCGCCGCCGCCGCCTGCACCCGCGCCGCAGTCGCGAGGATCGTCTCGCACGAGGCGAACAGGCCGGCGCGGTTCAGGTCCAGCGCATCGAACGCGCCCGCCCCGGCCAAGCCTTCGAGCTGCCGCTTGTTGAGCAATCGCGGATCGACGCGGCGGGCGAAATCGTCGATGTCGCGGAACACGCCCTTGGCCTCGCGCTCGGCGACCAGCTTCTCCATCGCGCCCTCGCCCACGCCCTTCAGCGCGCCCAGCGCGTAGCGGACGGCGACGCCCTCCTCGCTCTGCTCTACCGAGAACTCCGCCTCGCTGGCGTTCACGCACGGCGGCAGCGCCTTGATCCCCGAACGGCGCATGTCGTCGGAGAAGATCGCCAGCTTGTCGGTGAGATGGATGTCGTAGCACATCGAGGCGGCGAAGAAGTCCGCCGGGTGATGCGCCTTCAGCCACGCCGTCTGGTACGCCAGCAGCGCATAGGCCGCGGCATGGCTCTTGTTGAAGCCATAGCCGGCGAACTTGTCGATCAGGTCGAACAGCTCGTTCGCCTTCTGCGCCGGAATATTGTGCGCGTCGGCACAGCCCTTCACGAAGGTGGAGCGCTGCGCGTCCATCTCCGCCTTCACCTTCTTGCCCATCGCGCGGCGCAGCAGGTCCGCGCCGCCCAGCGAATAGCCGGCCAGGATCTGCGCGGCCTGCATCACCTGTTCCTGGTAGACGAAGATGCCGTAGGTTTCGGACAGGATGCCTTCCAGCAGCGGGTGCGGATAGACGATCTCCTCCGTCCCCTGCTTGCGCCGGCCGAAGCTCGGGATGTTGTCCATCGGGCCGGGGCGGTAGAGCGAGACCAGCGCGATGATGTCGCCGAAATTGGTCGGCCGCACCGCGGACAGCGTGCGGCGCATGCCCTCCGATTCCAGCTGGAACACGCCCACCGTGTCGCCCTTCTGGAGCAGCTGGTACACGGCCTCGTCGTCCCAGCTCAGCCGGTCGAGATCGATGGTGATGCCCCGCTTCTTCAGCAGTTCCACCGCCTTTTTCAGCACCGACAGCGTCTTGAGGCCGAGAAAGTCGAACTTCACGAGGCCCGCACCTTCGACGAACTTCATGTCGAACTGCGTGACCGGCATGTCCGAGCGCGGATCGCGGTAGAGCGGCACCAGCTGGCTGAGCGGCCGGTCGCCGATCACCACGCCGGCGGCGTGCGTCGAGGAATGGCGCGGCAGCCCCTCCAGCTTCATCGCCAGGTCGAGCAGATGGCGCACCCGGCCGTCATTCCGGTACTCGGCGGCAAGCTCCGACACGCCGTTCAGCGCGCGGTCCAGCGTCCACGGATCGGTCGGGTGGTTCGGCACCAGCTTGGCCAGCCGATCCACCTGGCCATAGCTCATCTGGAGCACGCGGCCAGTATCCTTCAGCACCGCGCGCGCCTTCAGCTTACCGAAGGTGATGATCTGCGCCACCTGATCGCGGCCGTATTTCTCCTGCACGTAGCGGATCACCTCGCCACGCCGGGTTTCGCAGAAATCGATGTCGAAGTCGGGCATCGACACGCGTTCCGGGTTCAGGAAGCGCTCGAACAGCAGGCCCAGTTTCAGCGGATCGAGATCGGTGATGGTCAGCGCCCAGGCGACCACCGAGCCTGCACCCGAACCACGACCCGGGCCGACCGGAATGTCCTGTTCCTTGGCCCATTTGATGAAATCGGCGACGATCAGGAAATAGCCGGGAAAGCCCATCTGGACGATCACGTCCAGCTCGAAATCCAGCCGCTTGCGGTAGCTCGCCACCGCCTCGTCGTCGGCGATGCCCGCGAACTCCAGCCGTGCGGTGAGCCCCGCATGCGCATCCTCGCGCAGCTTGGCCGCCTCCCCCTCGCGGTCGCCGGCAAGGCTGGGCAGGATCGGCTTGCGATACGGCGCCATCACCGCACAGCGCTGCGCCACGACCAGCGTGTTCTCGATTGCCTCGGGCAAATCTTCGAACAGCCGGCGCATCTCGTCGGCCGGCTTCATCCACAGGTGCGGCGAGGAGCGCGGCCGATCCTCCGTTTCGACGTAGGTGGAGTTGGCGATGCACAGCATCGCGTCATGCGCCTCGCCGAAATCCTGATCGTCGAAACAGCACGGATTGGTCGCGACCAGCGGCAGGTTGCGGTCGTAGGCGAGATCGATCAGCGCGTCCTCCGCGCGCATCTCAACCTCGTTCTCGCGTCGGACGAGCTCGATGAACAGCCGGTCGCCGAACAACGCCTGCAGGCGGTCGGCATAGGCCAGTGCGCGGTCCGGCTGATCCTCGGCGAACAGCCGTGCCAGCGCGCCCTCGCCGCCCGCCGTCAGCGCCACCAGCCCGGCACCATGCGCTGCCAGCTTTTCGAAGAGGACATGCGGCGGCTGCTCCACCGGCCGGTCGAGATGCGCCGACGACACCAGGGCACACAGATTGTCGTAGCCGGCTTCATCCTGCGCGTAGAGGGCCAGCCAGTCGATCACCGGCTCGGCGCCCTCCGGCATGTCCGGCCGCGCGACCGCCAGCATGGTGCCCACCACCGGCTGGACGCCCTCCTTCTTGGCGCCATCGGAGAACGCCATGGCGGCATACAGGCCGTTGCGGTCGGTCAGGCCGGCGGCGGGAAAGCCGAGCTTGCGCGCGCGCTTGGCGATCGCCTTGGGATCGATGGCGCCGTCCAGCATCGTGTAAGCGGAAAAGATGCGAAGGGGCACGAAACCGGCGTGAGGCATCTTGGTCCTGTAGCGCATGGCGGCTTGATTCGACAGGCCGGGTGCGACGGATCGCTGTGGATAGCGGATGGTGGCTTCGGGGACGATGCCCCAAACACCGTGACGGAGCCGCAGATTTCTAACGGAACTCGCCGTTCCCCTCATCGTTACGGCCGGAGAACAAGAGGGAGCATCCGAAATGGCGACACGTGGTTTCGACGGCAGCCCGGCCGGGGCCGGCTGGGGCTGGATCCTGGCCTATGGCATTCTCTCGATCGTGCTCGGCATCTTCGCCTTCGCACAGCCGTTCGTGGCGACGCTTGCCGCAACGGCGGTGATCGGCTGGTTCTTCCTGATCGCCGGCGCGCTGTCGCTCGGGGCCGGCCTGTTCGGCAAGGGGTATGAAGGCCGCGGCTATGCCATCGGCTTCGGCGTGGTCAGCCTGGTGATCGGCCTCATCATGCTGTTCGATCCGCTGTCCGGCGCCTTGTCGCTGACCTTGGCGGTCACGGTCTGGCTAGGCGTGCGCGGGGTGATGGAGATCGTGCTCGGCGCCCGCATGCGTCGCGGCAAGGCGCTGATGATCGTGCTCGGCGTCGTCAACGTCCTGCTCGCGTTCCTGGTGCTGTGGTCGCTGCCGTTCAGCGCGCTGACCCTGCCGGGCTATATCCTGGGGATCAGCTTCCTGTTCGGCGGCGTGCCCGCCATCCTGGGCGGTCTGGCCCATCGCAAGGGAGCACCCGCCTTCGCCGCTCCGACCGCCTGATCGCGGCCGCCGGCAAAGGCTAGAGCAGCTTCTCGATGTCGCGGCGGATATCCTCGGGCTTGGTGGTGGGCGCATAGCGGTTCACCACCTGCCCGTCCCGGCCGACCAGGAACTTGGTGAAGTTCCACTTGATGCCCTCGGTGCCCAGCACGCCGGGCGCCTGCTTCTTCAGCTCGGCGAACAACGGATCGGCGCCTGCGCCGTTGACGTCGATCTTGGCGAAGACCGGAAAGGTCACGTCATAGGTCAGCGAGCAGAAGCTGGCGATCTCCGCGGCGTCGCCCGGCTCCTGCGCGCCGAACTGGTTGCACGGGAAACCCAGCACCGCAAAGCCGCGCTGCTCATAGGCGCGGTGCAATTCCTCCAGCCCGGCATATTGCGGCGTGAACCCGCATTTGGAGGCGGTGTTGACCAGCAGCAGCACCTTGCCGGCATAGGCGCCGAGATCCGCCGGCGTGCCGTCCGCCGCGCGTACCGTGAAGTCCGTGATCGCCGTCATGCATGCCTCGCCAGCAGGAATTGCAGGTTGGCCCGGACGCCGGGCCATTCGCGGTCGAGGATGGAATAAACCACGCTGTCGCGCAATCGCCCGTCGACGATCTGGTGCCCGCGCAGGATGCCGTCCCGTCTTGCACCCAGCCGCTCGATCGCCGCCTGGCTGCGCGTGTTCAGAAAGTCGGTGCGGATCTGCACGCACTGGCAGCCCAGCACGTCGAAGGCATGGGCCAGCAGCAGCAGCTTGGCCTCCGTGTTCACGCCCGTTCGCTGCACCGCGCGCGCATAGAAGGTGCCGCCGATCTCCAGCCGGCGGTGCTTTTCCGCCATTCGCAGGAAGCGGGTGGTGCCGACCACCTCGCCGCCCGGCAGGCACACCGCGAACAGCCGGGCGCGTCCGAACTCCTGCTCGGCAAAGCTCGCCGCAAGCCAGGCGTCGGCGTCCTTGAGCTGCGAGACGTTGGCGTAGAACGTGTCCCACAGATCGCCCGCCGCCGCCGCCGTCACCAGCGCCGCCTTGTCGTCGTGCCGCAAGGGGCGCAGCGAGACGTGGCGCCCCGAAAGCACCGGCGTCTCGCGCCAGGCGGTCACGCCAGCACGCCCTCGTGCAGCCGGACGACCCGGTCCATGCGGCCGGCCAGCCGCTCGTTATGGGTCGCGATCAGCGCCGCCGATCCTTCCTCGCGCACCAGGCGCAGGAACTCGGCCAGCACCACATCGGCGGTCCCCTCGTCGAGATTGCCGGTCGGCTCGTCCGCCAGGATCAGCGCCGGGCGGTTGGCCAGCGCGCGCGCCACCGCCACGCGCTGCTGCTCGCCGCCGGAAAGCTGGCTCGGCCGATGGCTCAGGCGATGGCCGACGCCCAGCGCGCTCAGCAGCGCCGTGGCGCGGGCATCGGCGTCGGGGCGCTCGGCACCATGGATCAGCTGCGGCAGGGCGACATTCTCCAGCGCGGAGAAATCCGGCAGCAGGTGGTGGAACTGGTACACGAAGCCCAGACGATCGCGCCGCATCACGGTGCGCCCATGCGCGTTGAGCTTGGCCGCTTCCTCCTCGGCAATGCGGATCGATCCGGCGAACCCGCCCTCCAGCAGGCC
This sequence comes from Sphingomonas aracearum, assembly GCF_003345355.1. Classification (GTDB taxonomy): domain Bacteria; phylum Pseudomonadota; class Alphaproteobacteria; order Sphingomonadales; family Sphingomonadaceae; genus Sphingomonas; species Sphingomonas aracearum. The sequence continues at coordinate 407,114 of NZ_QQNB01000002.1, forward strand.
CACCGCCTGCAGGAGCGTCGACTTGCCGGAGCCGGACGGGCCCAGCAGCGCGACGATCTCCCCCGCCCCTACGGTCAGGTCCACGCCGCGCAACACGTGGATCGTCTCGCCGCCTTGGCTGAAGCTGCGCGACAGCCCGCGCGTCTCCAAGATGGGCGTGACCGCGTCGGACGCGGCGGAGCCGCGCCGGCCGCGCTCGCTCCTGCTCGCGTCACTCATAGCGCAGCACCTGCACCGGGTCCGTGCTCGCCGCCTTCAACGCCGGATAAACGGTTGCCAGAAACGTCATCAGCAACGTGATGAGCACAATGGCGACGATCTCCACCGGATTGGGCTTGGACGGCAGCTCCGTCAGATAGCGGATGGACGGATCCCACAGGTTCTGCCCGGTCACGAACTGCACGAAGTTCACCACCGCCTGGCGATAGAACAGGAACAGCGCGCCGAGCGCCAGCCCGGCGAGGATGCCCAGCACGCCGATCGTCGTGCCCACCGTCATGAAAATGCGCAGCAACGCCGCCCGGCTCGCGCCCATCGTGCGCAGGATGGCGATGTCGCGCGTCTTGGCGCGCACCAGCATGATCAGCGAACTGGCGATGTTGAAGGCCGCCACCAGGATGATGATGCACAGCACGGTGAACATCGCGACGCGCTCCACCGCCAGCGCATCGAACAGTTGCGCGTTCATCTGCTGCCAGTCCTGAATGGCCGCGCGGCCCTCGACCTTGCGCGCAAGGGGGCTGAGGATCTGGCGCACGCGATCGGCATTGTCGGTGTCGATGCGCACGATGCCCACTTCGTCGCCCATCAGCAGCAGCGTCTGCGCATCCTGCACCGGCATCAGCACATAGGCCTTGTCATAGTCGTAGACGCCGATCTCGAAGATCGCGCCCACGCGGTAGCTGACGATGCGCGGCACGGTGCCGAACGGGGTGGTCTGGCCTTGCGGGCTGAACAGCGAAATCTCGCTGCCCACCTCCGCGCCCAACGCTTCGGCCAGGCGGGAGCCGATCGCCACCTGCCCGCTGCCGTTGGTCAGCGCGCGAATGTCGCCGCCGACGATCTTGCCGGTGATGGTCGGGTTGGTGCGGATGTCCTCCACCCGCATGCCGCGCAGCAGCACCGCTTCGGCGCGCCCGTTATAGGTGGCGGCGAGCGGCTGCTCGATCATCGGCGTGGCGGAGGTGACGCCCGGCGTCGCGCGCGCCTGCCGCACGATCTCCTGCCAGTCCGGCAGGCGGCCGTTATAGCCCTGGATCACGGCATGGCCGTTCAGCCCGACGATCTTGTCGAACAGCTCCGCGCGAAAGCCGTTCATCACGCTCATCACGATCACCAGCGCCGCGACGCCCAGCATCACCGCACCCAGGCTGAAGCCCGCAACAAGGAGGATAAACGCCTCGCCCTTGCCGGGCAGGAGGTACCGCCGCGCGATCAGGCGTTCGTAGGAAGAAAGGAACATGGCGTGGGGGAAAGTCCGCCGGGTGATGGTCCCCCTGCTCTAGGCTGCGGTCCCGACGGGTGCAACCGCTGTGGCGGAATCGTCACAGCACGCGCGCAATCGTTTCGTTGCGGCCACATCTCTCATGACAAGAAGCTGTCGCTCGCCTAACAACACAATCACTGGGACACAGGCAAAGGCCGTGGTTCGGGGACAGCTTCAAGCTCCGCTTCGAAACGAAGCGTGCGGGCGGGAGCACAAGGGGGCTGACGAGCAATCGTCACGCAGGACGCCCGGGTTGCGATGAGCAGCCCGGGCGTTTGCGTTGGGGCGAAGGCGCAAAGCCGCCGATGCGAGCGAAGCAAGCATCGCCCCAACCGGCCGCCGGGCGGGCCTGCCCGCCCGAGCGACGGCGGCTTTGCCGACGTCGGGGCGAAGGCGCGAAGCCGGCGGGGTTCCGCCCTGATTGTCTGCGAACGGGTCCGCTCACTCGCCGCCCTTCACTCCCCCTGGCCCCCGCGAACGCCGGGGTCCATAGCTCCCCAAGCGCGACGCACAGGATCAGCCGCGCACCCGCCGCAAGGTGGATCCCGGCCTACGCCGGGATGACGGAACGGAAGAGGCCGCCGCCCTCTCACTCCCGCCACCCCGGCGAACGCCGGGGTCCATGGCTCGCAAGCGCGACGCACAGGATCAGGCACCCGCGGCAAGGTTAATCCCGGCCCCTTCGAGATGACGGGGCGAGGACCGGCATTCCGCTCTTTAACCAGAGCGCTCAGCTCGCCTCGCCCCCTCAGAACGCGAAGCTCACCGTCGCGCCATAGGTCCGCGGATCGCCCGGCTGGCCGACGATCAGGCCGGTGCTGCCCGACTGCGTCGCCAGCAGCTCAAAATAGTCCTGGTTGAACGCGTTGCGCAGCCAGGCGAACACGTTGATCCCGCCCTCTTCCTTGTAGCCCAGCCGGAAGTTGCTCAGCGAATAGCCGCCAATGTCGGTGTAGATCGACCGCGACGGGTTGGCCGAGAACTTCGAGCGATAGCTGCCCTCATAGCCGAGGTAGAAATTGCCCGGCAGCCCGGCAAACGCCGCCGGATGGTCGTATTCCGCACCGTACGAGAACGCCCATTTCGACACGCCCGGCAGGATCTGGCCGGAGACGTTGCAATTGGCCGGGCTGATCCCGCCCGGCGTCCCGGGCGCGCTGGCGGCCTGCCCCGCCGCCGCATTGGTGCCGCCGGACAGCTCCGGCGGGCACGGCGCGTCGGTGAAGCGCACGTATCTGGCATCGGTGAAGGTGCCGTTGGCATAGACGTTCAGCCGCTCGCTCGGCCGAAACGCGCTGTCGATTTCCACCCCGCGGGTGCGCACATGCGGCGCATTGGCCAGGTACCCGCGCAGCACGCCCAGCTGCCCGTTGGTGACGGTCGCCTGATAGTCGAAGATGTCGGTCCAGAACGCCGCCAGGTTCACGGTCGCACGCCGGTCGAGCAGCTGCGTCTTCAGCCCCAGCTCGTAATGGTTGACCTTTTCCGGCTTCACCGTCGCCGAGGACAGGATCGGGTTGTTGCCCGCATCCAGCGGCAGGCCCGACAGGTTGATGCCGCCCGACTTGTTGCTGCGCGCATAGGTGAGATAGCCGTGCACGTCGTCGCTGAAATCATAAGCGAGGTTGATGTCGCCGGTGACGTTCCAGTTGTCGAACTTCGGCTGGTAGCTTTGCGGCGCCAGCACGCCGCGCTGCGCGCTGGTCAGGGTCGTGCTGCCGGCGCCCGTCGTAACGAGGGAGAGGTAGTCGCCCTCCTTCTCGTCATAGTTCACCCGCAGACCGGGCGCGACCGAGAGCCGGTCGGTGACATGCCACGTCACCTTGCCGAACACCGCGGCCGAAATGTTGGTGAAGCCGATCGTGTTGCGCGCCGTCAGCCCTGCCGTACCCGCCGCGCTGAGGAACGCCGGCGCCGCCGCGCCCTGCACCTGCAGCCCTTGCGTGTCGATCGTCTGGTGGAAGAAGAAGGCGCCGACCACATAATCCAAGGCGCGCCGGCCGTTGGAGGCGGCGCGCAGTTCCTGCGTGAGCTGGCGCTGTTGCGACGGATTGGCCGACACGGTGGTCACCGGCAGGCCGATGAAGTCGCGGTCGTTCGACGGGTTCCAGTTCCAGAAGCGCCAGGCGGTGATCGAGGTCAGGGTCGCGGCTCCGACGTCCCAGTTGGCCGTCAGCGACAGGCCGCCGAGCGATTGCCTGGCCTGAAGCGGCGTGTCGACATCGGTGATGCGGTCGAACGGATCGGTCGACGGCACGGCATAGCCCTGGGCCGCCGCCAATGCCGCATATTGCCGCGCGAGCGGCCGCTGCGTCGCGCCGACCCGCGCATAATATTGCACGCAGCAGCGCGGGTTCTGCCGATTATAGTCGCCGGCGAACGTCACATCCAGGTTCGGCGCGGCGCGCCACAGGATCTGCGTCTTGAGGCCGAGATTGTCCTGGCTGTTCTGCCATTCGTCGGCACGCAGATTGTAGATCGTGCCCCGCCGCGTGGTGAGCGAGCCGGACAGGCGGATGGCGATCTGGTCGGCCACCAGCGGGCCGGACACCGAGCCCTTGGCCTGGAAGAAATCGTAGTTTCCGCCGGACAGCTCCACCCGCGCTTCGGGCTCGAAGCTCGGCGCACGGCTGATGATGTTGATCGCGCCCGCCGTGGTGTTCTTGCCGTACAAAGTGCCCTGCGGCCCGCGAAGCACCTCGATCCGCTGCGTGTCGGTGAAGTCGAACGTCGCCGACGCGATGCGGCTGTAATAGACGCCGTCCACATAGATGCCGACGCCCTGCTCGATCCCGTCGTTGGTTAAACCGAACGGCGCGCCCAGGCCGCGGATGTTCGCCGCCGAATTGCGCGGGTTGGTGGAGTAGAATTGCAGGCTCGGCTGCAATTGGGTGAGCCGGTTGACGTTGTAGGCGCCGGTTTCCGCCAGCGCCGTGCCGCCGATCACCGAAATCGCGATCGGCACCCGCTGCACCGACTCGCTGCGCCGCCGCGCGGTGACGACGATGTCGCCCCCGCCCTGCTGCGCCGCACCGAGCCGCCCGGGTACGGGCTCGGCATCCTCCTGTGCGGCGGGCGGCGTGGTCGTCTGCACGTCGGGCCCGGCGGTCGGGGGTGCCGGCGCGGGACTGGCGGCGATCTGCAGCGCGAGCAGAAGCGTAGCCGGAGCGGTCATCGTCGAATCTCCCTCTTCGGGGAGCAATCTCCACTACTTTGCTCGGATATCAGCCGGCTGCATTCTTTGTGCGGCGATAGTTGCGCTTCGTCGCATTTGGTGCCGCTCCGGCCCTTGAAACGCGCGACCTCCTTCCCACATTGTGAAGCGTACGGCGCCACACAGGGCCGTGCCGACGAGGTGTCGCGCAGCAAGCGGGCGCCTCTCGCATCATCTCGCTTAGCAATGAGGAGAGACCAACATGCGTCAGTTCGATCTTACCCCGTTCCGCCGCTCCACCATCGGTTTCGACCGCCTGTTCGACATGCTCGAAACCAGCGCGCGGCAGCAGGCGGCGGACAATTACCCGCCCTTCAACCTCGAGCGCCTCGCCGAGGACCGTTACCGCATCACGCTCGCGGTGGCCGGGTTCGGCCGTGACGAGATCGAGATCGTCGCGCAGCAGAACCTGCTGACGGTGAAGGGCAAGAAGGAAGACAAGGACGCCCAGGGCGGCGCCTTTCTTCACCTCGGCATCGCCAATCGCAGCTTCGAGCGCCGCTTCGAGCTGGCCGATTTCGTCCGGGTGGACGACGCTCGGCTGAACGACGGTCTGCTGATCGTCGATCTGGTGCGCGAAGTGCCCGAAGCGATGAAGCCCAAGACGATCGCGATCAAGACGGGCGCTCCGCTCGCCGCGATCGACGGCGGCCAGGTCGACGCCCAGTCGCAGGCCGCCTAAGAGGTCGGCGCGTTTAGCTCCCTTTCACGCGCCGCGAGGGCGTCCGGGCCGAACGGCTCGGGCGCCCTTCCTTTTTGCCAATCACCGTTCGTCTCGAGTAGCCGTCGAGCTTGTCGAGATGACGTATCGAGAGATCGCGCCGTGCGGAATCTCTCGACACAGGCTCTCGACAAGCTCGATCCTTACTCGAGACGAACGGTTTGGGCCTCAAACCAGCCGGCTCTGCCGCACCGCCGCCTCGATGAAGCTCTTGAACAGCGGGTGCGGGTCGAACGGCTTGCTCTTCAGCTCCGGGTGGAACTGCACGCCGACGAACCACGGATGGTCCGGCCGCTCGACGATCTCGGGCAGCGTGCCGTCCGGCGACATGCCGCTGAACACCAGCCCCGTCTTCTCCAGCGGCTCGCGATAGGCGGTGTTCACCTCGTAGCGATGACGATGCCGCTCCGAAATGTCGGTCGAGCCGTAGATCGAGGCGACCACCGAATTGCCGGCAAGCTTGGCGTCGTACGCGCCCAGCCGCATGGTGCCGCCCAGGTCGCCTTCGGCCTCGCGCTTCTCCAGCCCCTCGCGGCCCATCCATTCGGTGATCATCCCGACCACCGGCTCCTTCGTTTCGCCGAACTCGGTCGAGGAGGCGTTGGGCACGCCGGCCAGGTTCCGCATGCCCTCGACGCACGCCATCTGCATGCCGAAGCAGATGCCGAAATAGGGGATCTCCCGCTCGCGCGCGAAACGCACGCTGGCGATCTTGCCCTCCGCCCCACGCTCGCCGAACGCGCCGGGCACCAGGATCGCGTGGCACGGCTCCAGCCGGGCGGCGATGTCGCTTTCCTCGCCTTCGAACAGCTCGGCATCGATCCACTGGATGTTCACCTTGACGCGGTTGGCGATGCCGCCATGCGTCAGCGCCTCGTTCAGCGACTTGTAGGCATCCGGCAGGCCGACATATTTGCCGACCACGCCCACCGTCACCTCGCCCTCCGGATTGGCGACCCGGTCCATGATGTCGGTCCAGCGCGACAGGTCCGGCGTGCCTTCCGGCTCGATGCCGAACGCGCGCAGCACTTCGCTGTCCAGCCCCTCGGCATGGTATTGCAGCGGCACCGAATAGATCGACCTAGCATCCAGCGCCGCGATCACCGCTTCGCGGCGCACGTTACAGAACTGCGCGATCTTGGCGCGCTCGGTCGCGGGCAGCGGATGCTCGCAACGGCAGACCAGCACGTCCGGGGCGACGCCCAGTGCGGAAATCTCGCGCACCGAATGCTGCGTCGGCTTTGTCTTCAGCTCGCCCGCCGCGGCGATGTACGGCACCAGCGTCAGGTGCACGCTGATCGACTGGCCGCGGCCCAGATCGTTCTTCAGCTGGCGGATCGCCTCGATGAAGGGCAGCGACTCGATGTCGCCCACCGTGCCGCCGATCTCGCACAACACGAAGTCGAGCCCGTCGACATCGTCCAGCGCGAACGCCTTGATCGCATCCGTCACGTGCGGGATCACCTGCACCGTCGCGCCCAGATACTCGCCGCGCCGCTCGCGCCGGATGATCGTCTGGTAGATGCGCCCGGAGGTGACGTTGTCGGACTGGTGCGCCGCCACGCCGGTGAAGCGCTCGTAATGGCCGAGGTCGAGGTCGGTCTCCGCCCCGTCGTCGGTCACGAACACCTCGCCGTGCTGATACGGGCTCATCGTGCCCGGATCGACGTTGAGATAGGGATCGAACTTGCGGATGCGGACCTTGTAGCCGCGCGCCTGGAGCAGCGCCGCGAGGGAGGCCGCCATGAGGCCCTTGCCGAGCGAGGAAACCACGCCGCCGGTGATGAAGATGAACCGCGCCATGGGAGGAATCGCCTAGCTTGAATGGGGCACGCACGGCAAGCGCCCGGTTCTCCCGAGCGTGCCGATGGAACGACGAACCGGTGCGTTTATTGCGCGAGCGGGACCGAGCTGTTGCCGCCCGTCGCCGGCGCCGACTCGTTGCCGGCCGCGACACCGGCGGCGCCGGAGAACGGGCCCACGCCCGTGCCGCCCGACAGCGGCCCCTCGCCCGGGGCCGAGCGCGGCGCGGGCTGCGCGCCGGGGGCGACCGGCTTGATCGAATTGGGATCGATTGTGCTGGTCCCGCGCGTGGACGCCATCACCGCCAGCACGATGGACATAACGATGAACAAGGTCGCGAGCGTCGCCGTGGCGCGCGTCAGGAAGTCCGCCGCGCCGCGCGCCGACATCAGCCCGGACGGGCTGCCGCCGGTGGTCAGCCCGCCGCCTTCCGACTTCTGCATCAGGATCACCGCAACGAGCAGCGCCGCGATGATCGCGTGGACGACGAGCAGAAAGGTGAACAGCATCGGTGCGGGGCAGACCTGGTGTGGGAGGGGAAGGCGCGCACATAAGCGAGCCGGCCGCAGCGATCAACCGCCAAGCCCCTCGGGCGTCAGACATTTCGCCTCCGCACTGAAACCGAAACGTGAACGGCGGCGTTAAGACCGTCACTTGGTGCAAGCCATTCTCAAGGCAGGTAGGTGACGTGACATTAGCCATCGACCGATCTCTGGGATCCTGGATGAACACGCTGGTGGACTATGTCCGTTCCGGCGAACCCGATCTGACCAATCGCCAGATGGCGCTGCTGCTGGTGGTGTATCTCAATCCCGGTCCCCACACGGTGCGGGGCCTGGCCCGCGCGCTCAACGTTTCGAAGCCGGTGGTCACGCGCGCCTTGAACAGGCTCGGGTCGCTCGGCTATCTGCGCCGCCAACGTGACGACACGGACAAGCGCAACATCTTCGTGGCGCGTACCTCCGAAGGGGCAGAGTTTCTTGAAGAATTCGGTCAGTTCATCGGCGATGCCGAACAGCCCGTCGCTCGGGCAGGCAACGCGTAAGAGTTTCGCGCTGACCGGACGCTCGCGTGCCTTTGATCGCCGTACCCAGGCGGTGCGCGCGGACATTGCGGACGTCCGCCTCGCCGATCAGGTGTTCGCGCCCCATTATGCCGCGCCCATGCCGCTCGTGCTGACCGCCGCCGCCGCCCTTGTCGAGCGTCCTTCGGCGGATGCCGAAATGCTCGCGCAACTCGCTGCGGGAGACGTGTTCGAAGCGCTGGATTTCGCCGGCGGCCATGCCTGGGGCATCGCGCCGGGCAAGGGGCTGGTCGGCTATCTCCCGCTCTCCGCATTGGGCCGGGGCGCGGCATGAGCATCAGCGTCTTCATCGACGGCGCGGCCGGCACCACCGGGCTGGAGATCCGCGAGCGGCTGGCCGGGCGCGACCGGATCGAGATCGTCACCCTGCCCGACGACAAGCGCAAGGACGCCGCCGCGCGCGCCGAGGCGTTGAACGACAGCCAGTTCGTGATCCTCTGCCTGCCCGACGAGGCGGCACGCGAGGCGGTGTCCCTCATCGCCAACCCGCACACGCGGGTGATCGACGCGTCCACCGCGTTCCGGGTCGCGCCGGACTGGACCTATGGCTTTCCCGAGCTGGAACCCAGCCAGCAGGCCGCCGTCGCCGAGGCGAGCCGCGTCAGCAATCCCGGCTGCTATCCCACCGGCTTTCTGGCGCTGGTTCGCCCGCTGATCCGCGCCGGGATGATCCCGGTGGACTGGCCGCTGACGGTCAACGCCATGTCGGGCTATTCGGGCGGCGGCAAGGCGATGATCGCCGAGTTCGAGGGGGCAGACCGTGCCCCGGCCGCCCGCCCCTATGCCCTGTCGCTGGCGCACAAGCATCTGCCCGAGATGCAGAAGCATGCCCGCATCGAGCACCCGCCGATCTTCCAGCCGTCCGTGGTCAACACCTATCGCGGGATGATCGTGGAAGTGCCGCTGCCGCTGCACGCCTTTCACCGCCGGCCGAGCCTGGAGGCGGTCGAATCGGCGCTGCGCGACGCCTACAAGGACAGTCCGCTGATCGCGGTGGCGGACGGCGATGTCGGCACCGTCTCGATCGAGGACGATGCCGGTACCGATCGGCTGACCGTGCGCGTGTCCGGCAATCCGGCGACCGGACAGGCGCTGCTGATCGCCACGCTCGACAATCTCGGCAAGGGCGCGGCCGGCGCGGCGGTGCAGAACCTCAACATCATGGCCGGGCTTGATCCGGTCGCCGGGCTGGTGCTCTAGGCACGCAGCGTTATTCGGCTGCGGCCGTTTGGGAAAGGACACACGCATGGAGCGCAAGCCCGTAGGCAAGCTGCTGCTGTTCGGCGCAACGGGCGATCTGGCGCGGCGCATGCTGCTGCCCTCGCTCTACGGCCTGCATGCCGATGGCCTGCTGCCGGAAGGGCTGACGATCACCGGCTCGGCGCGCAGCGACCTGGACGACAAGGGCTTCCGTGCCTTCACCCGCAAGGCGCTCGACCAGTTCCTGTCGGAGGACCGCAAGAACGAGTCGGCGCTGGCCGGCTTCCTCGACCGGCTCGACTTCCAGGCCGCCGACCTGTCGGACGAGAGCACGTTCCAGGCGCTGGCCGACAAGGTGGGCGACGTTGCCGGCGGGCTCGCCATCTTCCTGTCCACCGCCCCGTCGCTATTCGAGCCGGCGGTGAAAGGCCTGCAGAAGGTCGGGCTGGCCGGCGAAACGGTGCGCATCGGCCTGGAAAAGCCGCTCGGCTACGATCTTCCTTCCAGCCGCGAGATCAACGACACGGTGGCCGCGGTCTTCCCGGAGGAGCGCATCTTCCGCATCGACCATTATCTCGGCAAGGAGACGGTGCAGAACATCCTGACGCTGCGCTTCGGCAACAGCTTCTTCGAGCCGGTGTGGAGCGCGCAAGGGATCGACAACGTCCAGATCACCATCGCCGAGACGGTCGGGCTGGAGGATCGCGCCGGATATTACGAGGGCGCCGGCGCGCTGCGCGACATGGTGACCAACCACATGCTCCAGCTGCTCGCGCTGATCGCGATGGAGCCGCCGGCCCGCTATGACGGCACCGCGATCCGCGACGAAAAGGCCAAGGTGTTCCGCTCGCTCCGCCTCATGAAGCCGGAGGAAGTGCCGCATTACACCGTCACCGGCCAGTATGTCGGCGGCGCGGTGAAGGGCGAGATCGTCAAGGGCTATGACGAGGAGCTCGGCAAGGATTCCGATGTCGAGACCTTTGTCGCGATCAAGGCCTTTGTCGACAACTGGCGCTGGCAGGGCGTGCCCTTCTACATCCGCACCGGCAAGCGCATGGCCGTGCGCCGCTCGGAGATCGCCGTCCAGTTCAAGCCGGTGCCGCACTCCATGTTCTCCGGCCGCGGCGGGCTGCTGCAGCCCAACACGCTCGTCATCCGCCTACAGCCGGAGGAATATATCGAGCTGCTGGTGATGGCCAAGGAGCCGGGGCTGGATCGCGAGGGCGTGCGCCTGCGCGAGGTGCCGCTGAAGCTCAGCCTCGACGCCGAATTCGCCGGCACCCGCCGCCGCATCGCCTATGAGCGGCTGCTGCTCGACCTGATCGAAGGCGATCCCACCCTGTTCGTCCGTCGCGACGAGGTGGAGGCGCAATGGACCTGGACCGATGCGATCCGCGCCGGCTGGGACGCGAACCGCACCAAGCCGAGACACTATCCCGCCGGCACCTGGGGCCCGGCCGCCTCCATCGCGCTGACCGAGCGCGACGGCGTCACCTGGCAGGACGATTGAGCGATCCCCTGCCCCGTCCCACGAATACGAAAGAGAAGAACATGTCCGAAGAGATCGAATGGTGGGACTATGAGGATGCCGAGGAGATGGCGGACGCCGTCGCCGGCGACATCCAGTTCATCCTGGACAGCGCGATCGACGCGCGCGGCGCCGCCGTTATCGCCTTGTCGGGCGGCAAGACGCCGATCCCGATCTACGAGCGGCTGACCCAGGCCAGGATCGACTGGAAGCGGGTGACGATCATCCCCACCGACGAGCGCGTGGTGCCGCTGGGCGACCCGTTGTCCAACATCACCATGATCGGCAAGGCGTTCCTTCCCAAGGGCGCGCGGGTGATGCCGATCGTGCCGCAGGCCACTGCCGACTACAAGGCGGCGGGCCGCTCCGCCGATGCGCTGATGCAGGACCTGCACTGGCCGCTCGACCTGTGCCTGCTCGGCGTCGGCGCGGACGGGCACACCGCCTCGATCTTCCCCGGCCCGGACTTCGACGAAGCCGTCTCCGGCCCGCGCGAACGTCGCGCGCTGGGTGTCCTGCCGGAGCCGCTGCCGAAGGAAGCGCCGGTGCCGCGCGTCACCTTGAGCCGCGCCGCCATCGTCTCCGCCCGCGCGCTGATGCTGGCCGTCACCGGCGACGCCAAGAAGCAGGTGATCGAACAGGCGATCAAGCAGGGCCCCTCCTCGCCGCATCCGATCGGCCGCGTGCTCGCCGATGCCGAGCTGCCCGTCGACATCCACTGGGCGCCCTGACCCCACTCACCCCCTCCCGTTCGTGTCGAGGGAAGTCGAGAAGCCGCACACAGGTGTCTCCACTTCGCTCGACACGAACGGTGAGGTAAAGGCACTTCCATGACCCTCAACCCCGAAATCGCCGCCGTCACCGATCGCGTGATCGAACGCTCGCGCCCCACCCGCGCGGCGTATCTCCAGCTGATCGCCGACCAGCGCGACCGGAACGTCAAGCGCCCGCAACTCGGCTGCGCCAACCTCGCGCACGGATTTGCCGGCACCGACGAGGATCGCGAGACGCTGAAGGCCGGCCAGGCGATCAACATCGGCATCGTCACCGCCTACAACGACATGCTGTCGGCGCACGCGACCTATTACCGCTATCCCGAACAGATGAAGGTCTGGGCGCGCGAAGCCGGCGCCACGGCGCAGGTGGCCGGCGGCGTGCCGGCCATGTGCGACGGCGTCACGCAAGGCTATGCCGGCATGGAGCTGTCCCTTTTCAGCCGCGACACCATCGCGCTGTCCACCGCCGTCTCGCTCAGCCACAACATGTTCGAGGCCGCCGCGCTGCTCGGCATCTGCGACAAGATCGTGCCGGGGCTCCTCATGGGCGCGCTCCGCTTCGGCCACCTGCCGACGATCTTCATTCCCGGCGGCCCGATGCGCTCCGGCATCGCCAACAAGGCCAAGGCGCAGGTCCGCGAGGCCTATGCCGAGGGCAAGGCGACGCGCGAGGAACTGCTCGACTCCGAAATCGCCGCCTATCACGGCAAGGGCACCTGCACCTTCTACGGCACCGCCAACTCCAACCAGATGATGATGGAGATGATGGGCCTGCACGTGCCCGGCGCCGCCTTCGCCAATCCCGGCACGAAGCTGCGCCAGGAGCTGACCCGCGCCGCCGTGCACCAGCTGGCGCGGATCGGCTGGAACGGCGACGATTACCGCCCGCTCGGCCTGTGCGTGGACGAGAAGGCGGTGGTCAACGCCGCCATTGGCCTGCTGGCGACCGGCGGCTCGACCAACCACCTGATCCACCTGCCCGCCATGGCGGCGTGCGCGGGCATCGTCATCGACTGGGAGGATTTCGACCGCCTTTCCCGCACGGTGCCGCTGGTCGCGAGGGTCTATCCCAACGGCAATGCCGACGTGAACCAGTTCGAGGATGCCGGCGGCACGCCCTATGTGGTGCGCGAGCTGCTGTCCGCCGGGCTGCTCCACCGGGACATCCTGACGGTCGCCGGCGGCGATCTCGCCGATTATGGCCGCAAGCCGCAGGTCGATGACGCCGGCACGCTTTCCTGGGTCGATCCGGGCGCCAGCGGCGACGACGCCATCCTGCGTCCCGCCGCGGCGCCCTTCTCGCCGGAGGGCGGCTTCCGCATCCTCACCGGCAATATCGGCCGCGCCTGCATCAAGGTCTCGGCGGTGGAGCGCGACCGCTGGGTGATCGAGGCGCCCGCGCGCGTGTTCACCGATCAGCAGGCGGTGCTCGACGCGTTCAAGGCCGGCGAGCTCGATCGCGACGTGGTGGTGGTCGTCCGCTTCCAGGGTCCGCGCGCCAACGGCATGCCGGAGCTGCACAAGCTCACCCCGCCGCTCGGCGTGCTCCAGAACCGAGGGCACCGCGTCGCGCTGGTCACCGACGGGCGCATGTCGGGGGCCAGCGGCAAGGTGCCGTGCGCGATCCACCTGAGCCCCGAGGCGCTGGGCGGCGGGCCGATCGGCCGGTTACGCGACGGCGATGTGGTGCGCCTGGATGCCGAGGCCGGCACGCTGGACGCGCTGGTCGATGCAGGCGAATGGGACGCACGCGATCTCGCCCCCGCCCCGCCGCCCGAACAGGGCACGGGTCGCGAGCTGTTCGCGCTGCTGCGGCAGGACGCGACCGAGGCCGAGCGCGGCGCCTCCGCCGTTCTCGCCGCAATGGGCTGGTAAGGAGAGAAAGAATGGAAGTCGTCGCGGTCGATATCGGAGGCACCCACGCGCGCTTCGCCATCGCCGAGGTGGAAGGCGGCCGCGTGCAGGCGCTGCACCCCGAGGTGACGCTGAAGACCGCCGAACATGCCAGCCTGCAACTCGCCTGGCAGGCGTTCGGCGAGACGCTGGACCGGCCAATGCCCAAGGCGGCGGCGATCGCCGTCGCGTCGCCGATCGGTGGCGACGTCATCAAGCTGACCAACAATCCGTGGATCATCCGTCCCGCGCTGATCCCCGAACGGCTGGGGGCGGAGACGTGGACGCTGGTCAACGATTTCGGCGCGATCGGCCATGCCGTGGCGCAGGCGCCCGACAGCGAGTTCCAGCACATCTGCGGCCCCGACCGGCCGTTCGCCGACAAGGGGGTGCTCACCATCTGCGGCCCCGGCACCGGGCTGGGCGTGGCGCAGGTGCTGCGCGCGCGCGACGGCTACCATGTGCTGGAAACGGAGGGCGGGCACACCGATTTCGCGCCCCTCGACACGGTGGAGGACCGCATCGTCAAGCGCCTGCGCCACACCTACACCCGCGTCTCCGCCGAGCGCGTGGTCGCCGGCCCGGGCATCCAGTCGATCTATGAGACGCTGGCCGAGATCGAGGGCCAGCCCGTCCACCGGCTGGACGACAAGGCGATCTGGACGCGCGCGTTCGAGGGCACGGACAGCCTGGCCATCGCCGCGCTCGACCGCTTCGTGCTGAGCCTCGGCGCGGTGGCCGGCGACCTGGCGCTCGCCCACGGCGCCAAGGGCGTGGTGATCGCCGGCGGGCTTGGCCTCCGGCTCAAGGACCATTACGACCGCTCCGGCTTCGCCCAGCGCTTCACCGCCAAGGGCCGTTTCCAGTCGATGATGGCCAACATCCCGGTCAAGCTCATCACCCATCCCCAGCCCGGCCTGTTCGGCGCCGCGGCCGCCTTTGCCCAGGAGCATGCACGATGAACGGTGTCGACAAGGTGATGCTGGCCGCCCCCGTGATCCCGGTGATCGTGGTGGAGGACGCCGCCACCGCGCGGCCGCTGGCCGAGGCGCTGGTGGCGGGCGGGCTCACCGCGCTGGAGGTGACGATGCGCACCCCCGCCGCGCTCGACGCGATCCGCGAGATGAAGAAGGTGCCCGGCGCCATCGTCGGCGCGGGCACGGTGGTGAACACCGACCAGTTCGAGCAGGTGATGGAGGCGGGCGCCGAGTTCATCGTCTCGCCGGGCCTCTCCGAGCGGCTGGCCAAGCGCATCGTCGACAGCGGCGTGCCCTATCTGCCCGGCGTGGCGAATGCCGGCGACATCATGCGCGGCCTCGACCTCGGCCTTACCCACTTCAAGTTCTTTCCGGCCGAAACGTCGGGCGGCCTCAAGGCGCTGAAGGCGCTCGCCGCGCCCTTCTACCAGTGCAAGTTCTGCCCCACCGGCGGCATCACCGAAGCGAACGCGCCCGACTGGCTCGCCTTCGACAAGGTGCTGTGCGTCGGCGGCAGCTGGGTGACCGCCGGCACCATGGCGGAAGTCGAGGCAAAGGCCCGCGCCGCGTCCGCTCTGCGCGGCTGACGCCCGAGGGGCACTCGCCCCGCCCCGCGCCTTTGCGCACCCTTCTTCCGTTCCCCGGCGGAGGCCGGGGCCCAGTTGGGATGGCCGGAGTATAGCGCGCGAACCCCCACCCCCCCGCCCCCACCTGGACCCCGGCCTCCGCCGGGGAACAAGAAGCTTGACAACACGAACCCATATGGCTATACGCCGCAGCAGTTCAGAACCGCGGTAAGGGCCTGCGGCGGGTTTGAGCGAAAGCAGCCGGTGGTGGTGCCGTCACAAGCACCATGCCCGGCGATCGACCGGCGCGGAGCCATCCGGGACTAAAGTCGGATGTCCGTTCATCAGGGTCGGGGAAGGTTTGAAGACGTCCGGAGGGCGAGAGGAACCGGTGACAGCGGTTCAACTCAATCTCCATGCCAGAGCCGGTGCGGCAGAGTACCGGGGGCGTCGCCGATACCCGGCAGACACAAGAAGTCTCGACGCTTCGTAGTGTAGCGAGTGTCTCAAAAGTCGTCGAGCCCCGGGTGCAAAACCGTGGCTAGGACGCGCCGGTCGATCCCTTTCCCTCGTGCTCACGGGCCGCGTACACGCGCGCCCGCTATTCCTGTTTATCCTCCCCGCCCCGCGGGGAGGGGGACCAGCCGCAAGGCTGGTGGAGGGGCGCCTCCACAAGCGACCGCCCTCGTCGTTCCCGATCCTCCCCGCTCCGCGGGGAGGGGGACCAGCCGCAGGCTGGTGGAGGGGCGTCCCCGCAAGCGACCGCCTTCCCTCGTCCCCGCAACGGCAGCCCTCCAAAGCCCCCACCCCCACGCGTCAGCCACACCGCCGTCCCACGACGATCCCCGCCCCCGCAGCGACGGCGTCCGTGCAGCTACATCTCCCCGCGCGAGCGACGGATGGCGTACCATTTCTGCACGTTGGCATTGTGCTCGGCCAGCGTGTTGGCGAACACGTGCCTGCCGGTGCCGTCGGCCACGAAATACAGCGCCTTGCTCGGCGCCGGATCGAGCACCGCATCGATGCTGGCGCGCCCCGGATTGGCGATCGGGCCGACCGGCAGCCCGGCCGACGCATAGGTGTTGTACCCGTTCTTCGCGTGCAGCTCCGACTGGCGGATGCGGCGGCCGAGCGGGCGCCCCCTGGTGATCGGGTAGATCACCGTGGGATCGGCCTGGAGCGGGATGCCCTGGCGCAGGCGGTTGCCGTAGACCGCGGCCACCGTGCGCCGCTCGGACGGCTTGCCCGTCTCCTTCTCGACGATGGAGGCGAGCACCAGCGCCTGTTCCGGCGTCTTCACGGCGATGTTCGGCTTGCGGCTGGCCCAGGCCTTGGCGAGATAGGTCTGCATCGCCTTCTGCATCCGCGCCAGCACCGCCTGGCGGCTGTCGCCACGCCCGTAGGAATAGCTGTCGGGCAGCACCGAGCCCTCGCGCGGCGCCTCGACCCGGCCGGTCAGCTCCGGTGCCTTGTTGATCGCGTCCGCCACCATCACCGAAGGCCAGCCCTCCGGCACGGTGACCAGCCGCTGCAGCGTCTTGCCGCTTTCCAGCAGGTCCAGGATCTCGGACGCGCTGGCATGGGCCGGAATCTCATACTCGCCGGCCTTGATCCCCTTGCCGCCGCCCAGAAAGCGCGAGAACCAGCGGAACTGGCGCGACGAGCGGATCGCGCCGGCCCGCTCCAGCTGGCGGGCGGCACCCACGGTGCCCGTGCCCGGCGCGATGGAGATGGTGGTCGGGCGCTCCAGCGGCCCTGCCCCCTGCCACCCGCGCAGCCCGACAAAGGCCGCCACCGCCAGAGCGATCACGATCAGCAGACCGAAACAACCGAGCTTGCGCATCCTCAATCACCACCCCGGCAACACGCCGGCCTCCAGGATCGGACCGACGGCAACTGCACCCCGGCGTACCGGGACGGACTTCCTCAGATCGCCCGCATGACCAAGCTGGCGTTGGTGCCGCCGAAACCGAACGAATTGTTCAGCACCGCCTTCACCTTCCGCTCCTTGGCGACATGCGGCACGAGATCCACGCCCACGCAATTGTCGCTCGGATTGTCGAGGTTCAGCGTTGGCGGCACGATGCCGTCGCGCATCGCCAGGATGCAGAAGATCGATTCCACCGCCCCTGCGCCGCCCAGCAGGTGGCCGATCGCCGACTTGGTGGAGCTCATCGACACGCCCTCCAGCGCGTCGCCGAACAGCCGCCGCACCGCGCCCAGTTCCAGCTCGTCGCCGAGCGGCGTCGAGGTGCCGTGCGCGTTGATATAGTCGATGTCGGAAAGGGCGAGGCCGGACTTGCGCACCGCCATTTCCATCGACCGGAACGCGCCCGAGCCTTCGGGATGCGGCGCGGTGACGTGATAGGCATCGCCCGACAGGCCATAGCCGAGCACCTCGGCATAGATCTTGGCGCCGCGCGCCTTGGCCCGCTCATATTCCTCCAGCACCAGCACGCCGGCGCCCTCGCCCATGACGAAGCCGTCGCGGTCCTTGTCCCACGGCCGGCTGGCGCGCGTCGGATCGTCGCGAAAGCCGGTGGACAGCGCGCGCGCCTGGCCGAAGCCGGCAATGCCGATCGGGCACACGGTGCTTTCCGCGCCGCCCGCCAGCATCACGTCGGCATCGTCCATCGCGATCATGCGCGCGGCATCGCCGATCGAGTGCGCGCCCGTCGAGCAGGCGGTGACGACAGCGTGGTTCGGGCCCATCAGGCCGTATTTGATCGAAACCTGGCCGGAGATGAGGTTGATGAGGCGGCCGTGGACGAAGTGCGGAGAAACCCGCTTCGGCCCCTTGGCCGCGAGCACCAGCGATTCGCTCTCGATGCCCGGCAGCCCGCCGATGCCCGAGCCGATCGAGCAGCCGGCGCGAAACCGCTCTTCCTCGCTCATGTCGGTCAGGCCGGCATCTTCCAGCGCCTGCCCGGCGGCATCGATGCCGTAGACGATGAAGGGATCGACCTGGCGCTGGATCTTGTGATCCACCCGCTTGTTCGCGTCGAAGCCCCATTCATGGTCGGGGGCCTTCACCTCGCAGGCATAATTGCTCTGGAAATCGGTGGCGTCGAACCGGGTGATGGTGGCCGCGCCGGATTTGGACGCGATGATGTTCTTCCACGCGGTCTCCACATCCGCCCCGACGGGGGTGACAAGACCAAGACCGGTTACCACGACACGACGCATCGCGCTCTCCACTTCACTTCCAAAACGAAACGGCTCCCGGCCCCTGGATGCCCTGGGACGGGAGCCGCTTTTCTGTCTCTTGCCCCCGCGCCAACCGCGCGGGGTCGGCGGATCAGGCCGTGTGCTCGTCGATATAGGTGATCGCGTCCTTCACGGTCGTGATCTTCTCGGCGGCATCGTCCGGGATTTCCACGCCGAACTCTTCCTCGAACGCCATCACCAGCTCGACGATGTCGAGGCTGTCCGCGCCCAGGTCGTCGATGAACACGGCGTTCTCGGTCACCTTTGCCGGTTCGACACCGAGGTGCTCCACGACGATCTTCTTCACGCGCTCTGCGGTGTCGCTCATGCTTTATGTCCCTCTAGCATTAGGGTGTTGTCTGTTTGTTGGCTCCCGCACCTAGAGCGGCCCCGCGGGCCTTGCAAGGGGCGGCAAGCATGGGTTCAGATCATCGCCATTCCGCCGTTCACATGCAAGGTCTGTCCGGTGACATAGCCGGCTTCCCTGCTGGCGAGGTAGACGACGGCCGCGCCGATATCCTCGCCCGTGCCCAGATCGCCTGCCGGAATCTTCGTCAACAGCGCGGATTTCTGCGCTTCGGGCAGCACATCGGTCATGGCCGAGCGGATAAAGCCGGGGGCAACGCAGTTCACCGTGATGTTGCGGCTGGCCAGCTCCTGCGCCAGCGCCTTGGACATGCCGACCAGCCCGGCCTTCGACGCGGCATAGTTCGCCTGCCCCGGATTGCCCGTCTGCCCGACCACGGAAGTGATGGAGATCACCCGGCCGAACCGCTGCTTCATCATCGGCTTGGCCGCCGCGCGCACGAGGCGGAACGCAGCTTCCAGGTTGACCGAGAGCACCTGGCTCCATTCCTCGTCCTTCATCCGCATGGCGAGATTGTCGCGCGTCACGCCCGCATTGTTGACGAGGATGTCGAGCCGCCCGCCCAGCGCCTCCACGGCGGCCGGCACCAGGCCGTCCACCGACGCCGGGTCGGCAAGGTTCGCCGCCACCGCGACATGCTCCCCGCCAAGCTCGCCGCGAAACGCGTTTAGCTTGTCCAAGTTGGAGCCGGACAAGGCAAGCCGCGCCCCCTGCGCCGCCAGCGACCGCGCGATGGCGGACCCGATGCCACCCGAAGCGCCGGTGACGAGGGCGGTCATTCCTGTGAGATCGAACATCATAAAGCCTTTTGTCATCCCGGCGGAGGCCGGGATCCACCGCGACGCAAGCGCAGGTGGAGAGATGGACCCCGGCCTTCGCCGGGGTGACGGGAAAGTTGAAAGGTCAGAGCGTCTTCAGCAAAGCCTCGATGTCGTCCATCGTCACCACGCTGGCCGCCTCCACGTCCGGGGCGATGCGCTTGACCATCGGGGCGAGCACTTTGCCGCCGAACTCCACGAACCGCTCCACGCCCGCTTGCCTCATCGCCAGCACCGATTCGCGCCAGCGCACCATGCCTGTCACCTGCGCCACCAGCGACGGGCGAATCTGGCCGGGATCGCTGATCGCCGCGGCATCGACATTGTTGTACAGCGGCACCAGCGGCGCGGAGATCGCCGACTCCGCCAGCGCGTTCTCCATCGCGGTCGCCGCATCCTCCATCAGCGCGCAGTGGAACGGGGCGGAAACCGGCAGCAGCAGCGCGCGCTTGGCGCCCATCTCCTTGGCCAGCGCCACCGCGCGCTCGATCGCGTCGCGGTGGCCGGAGATGACCACCTGCGAGGGATCATTGTCGTTGGCGACCGTGCAGATCCGCTGCTCGCCGCGCTCCGCCAGGATGCTGTCGGCCGCCGCCCCGGCGATCGCCTGCGCCTTTTCGAGATCGACGCCGAGCAGCGCCGCCATCGCCCCCTCGCCCACCGGCACCGCCGCCTGCATCGCCTGGCCGCGCAGTTTCAGCAGCCGCGCGGTTGTCGCGAGATCGGACGCCCCCGCCGCGCACAGCGCCGTATATTCGCCCAGCGAATGGCCCGCGACGAAGTCCGCCTTCTCGGCCAGCTTCACGCCGCCCTCCCGCTCCAGCACGCGCAGGGTGGCGATGGCATTGGCCATGATCGCCGGCTGTGCATTCTCGGTCAGCGTCAGCTCGTCCGCCGGCCCTTCCGTCATCAGCCGGAACAGCGACTGGCCGAGCGCGTCGTCGACTTCCTCGAACACCGCGCGGGCATGCGGGCTCGCCTCGGCAAGCGCCCGGCCCATGCCGACGGTCTGGCTGCCCTGGCCCGGGAAGATGAAAGCGCGCATCGTGCCTCTCCTTTTTTCACAGGCTCGCGGCCTTATGAAGCGGGCCGAACAAGGGCAAGCCTGAACACCGGTTCAGTTCCGCGGCGATCCTGCGACAAACTGCGACCATTCCGCCCCCGGTGTGCGATAGGCCTGATACACGCAGGCACCAGATTATCCCTCGACGCCGATGATGGCGCCACGATCCATCGAGGGAGTTGTCACCATGAAGAAGGTCATCCTGGGCACCGTTGCCGCCGCCATCCTCGCCGCGCCGCTTGCCGCGGTTCCCGCACAGGCGCAGAGCTATCGCCATACCGAGGTGGTCCGCCAGGGCCCGCACCGCACCGTGATCGTGCAGCGCGATCGTCGCCCGGCCTATCTCAACGACTGGCGCCGCGGCCAGCGGTTCGATTATCGCCAGGCCCGCAACTACCGCGTGATCAACGATTATCGCCGCTACAACCTGCGCACCCCGCCGCGCGGCTACCATTATGTCCGCTCGGGCAACGACGCGGTGCTGGTCGCGCTGACCAGCGGCATCATCGGCGCGGTGATCGGCAACGCCATCCGGTAAGGGGGCGGTCCGCCAAGCCTTGCCTTTTGCGGGGAAATCCGTAGAGCAGCCAGCAACCGGGCGCGGGGACCAGTTCCTCGCGCCTTTGGTTGTTGAAAGAGACGACAGCCGGAGGGGCATGGCACGGGGCCATGTCAGCGATCGGCCAACACGAAGGACGACACATGGCTCTGTACGAGCACGTGTTCCTTGCGCGCCAGGATCTGGCACAGGCGCAGGTGGACGCGCTGGCGGAAACCGCCACCAAGATCATCCAGGACAACAAGGGCCGGGTGACCAAGACCGAGAATTGGGGCCTGCGCTCTCTCGCCTATCGCATCGCGAAGAACCGCAAGGCGCATTACGTGATGCTCGAGATCGACGCGCCGGCGGGCGTGGTCGCCGAGCTGGAGCGCCAGACGCAGATCAACGAGGACGTGATCCGCTACATGACCGTCAAGGTCGAGGAGCTGGAGGAAGGCCCCTCGGCGATGATGCGCAAGAACGAGCGCGATCGCGAGCGTCGTGCCGACCGCGAAGGCGGCCGGGGCGAGGGTCGGGGCGGCGAAGGCCGTGGCGATCGTCCGGACCGTGGTCCGCGTCGCGAGCGTGAAGAGGAGATCGCGTAATGGCTCGTCCGTTTTTCCGCCGTCGCAAGTCGTGCCCGTTCAGCGCCAAGGATGCGCCCCGGATCGACTACAAGGACGTGCGCCTGCTGCAGGGCTTCGTGTCCGAGCGTGGCAAGATCGTGCCGTCGCGCATCACCTCGGTGAGCGCAAAGAAACAGCGTGAGCTCGCCACGGCGATCAAGCGCGCCCGCCACCTGGGCCTGCTGCCCTACGTCGTGAAGTAAGGAGCAACCCAGATGGATGTTATTCTGCTGGAGCGCGTCGAGAAGCTCGGCCAGATCGGCGATGTGGTGAAGGTGAAGGACGGCTTTGCCCGTAACTTCCTTCTCCCGCGCAAGAAGGCCCTTCGTGCGAACGAAGCCAACAAGAAGGTGTTCGAGGCGAACCGCGAGCGGATCGTCGCCGAGAACGGCCAGCGTCGCGAGGCCGCGCAGGTCGAGGCCAAGTCGATCGAGGGCACCACGATCACCCTGATCCGCCAGGCGTCGAACACCGGCCAGCTCTACGGCTCGGTTGCGGT
The DNA here is from genome assembly GCF_003345355.1 of Sphingomonas aracearum. Lineage (GTDB taxonomy): Bacteria > Pseudomonadota > Alphaproteobacteria > Sphingomonadales > Sphingomonadaceae > Sphingomonas > Sphingomonas aracearum. The sequence continues at coordinate 429,483 of NZ_QQNB01000002.1, forward strand.
TCGCGACCTGGTCGAGGCGCTGGAAGCCGACGGCCACAAGATCGCCAAGTCGGCGATCGTGCTCGACAAGCCGATCAAGGCGATCGGCCTGTACGAGGTGAAGGTCGCCCTGCACGCCGAGGTTGCGGTGACCGTCAAGGTCAACGTCGCCCGCTCGCCGGAAGAGGCCGACATGCAGGCGCAGGGCGTCGACGTGATGGCCCAGATGTTCGAGCGCGACGAGGCCGGCTTCACCGAGGAGTACGATCCCAACGCCGAGCCGGGCGCCACTGCCGAGACGCAGGGCGAAGAGGAGCAGGCGCAGGGCTGATCGCCCGCGCCGCCTCGGCCAACAGAAAAGGCCGCCGGGATCGCTCCCGGCGGCCTTTTTCTTGTTCGCGCCCGTCGGTTCAGGGGCAGGCGACGCAGGCGCCGACCACTGCCGCCAGCGGGATCAGGGCGAGAAAGACGGGCACGATCTTGTTCATGGCAATACTCGAGTAAGCATCGTTCGCTCGCTACAAAGCGCGACTCGCCAAATGTTTCCCGCAGGTGAACGATCCTGCGGCTCTCTGGCCCTCGCATAGCCAGCCCGATCCCCATGTTTCCATGGCATGCCCCCAGCCGAGGCGGGACTATAGCGTGTACGCGCGCAGCCCCTTTCCATCGTCCTTGCGGCCGGCGGGCGAAAGCTCGAGTGCACGGCCTGTCGCCTTCAAGCCGCCCGTCAGGGAGAACATGACCACCTTGAACTGCCCACTTTCCAACGGGATCGCGAACCCGAGCACCCCACCGATCTCCAGCGAACTGATGATGGAGTCACTTGGCGGAATGCTGGGAAGCTTGCGCTCGCTCACCTTTACACAGCGGAGATTAGCGCAAAGGCGCCCGCGGGGCTGTTCGGCAGTGGCCACCGAGCAGTCGCTCGCACCCGGCGAGAACTCGCTTCGCCGAGGCGGGCACAAGGGAACAACGCGCCGCACCGATCGTCCCCCGATCAGGCCAAGCCTTTGACAAACGGGACGGACAGGATGCGCATCCACCACCTGAACTGCGGCACGGACTGTCCGCTCGGCGGCGCGTTGTTCGACGGGCGCAGCGTGGGGCCGCTCGGCCGGATCGTCTGCCACTGCCTCCTGATAGAGACGGATGCCCATGGGCTGGTGCTGGTCGACACCGGCTATGGCCTGCGCGACGTGGCGCATCCGCACCGTCATCCCGAGCCGCGCATCACCCTGCCCTGGCGGCTGATGCTCAACATCCGCCTGCGCGAAAGCGAAACGGCGATCCGCCAGATCGAGGCGCTCGGCTTCCGCGCCGCCGACGTGCGCCACATCGTGACCACGCATCTCGACTTCGACCATGCCGGCGGGCTGGAGGACTTTCCCGGCGCCACCGTGCACGTGATGCAGCGCGAATATGACGATGCCACCGGCCCGCGCGCCGGCATCGTCGCGCGCAACCGCTGGCGCACGCGGCAGCTGAACGACGTGACGAACTGGCGCCGCTATGGCGCGCGCGGCGAGCCCTGGTTCGGCTTCGACGCGGTGCGCGATCTGGACGGGCTGCCGCCCGAGATCCTGATGGTGCCGCTGCCCGGCCACACCTGGGGCCATGCCGGCGTCGCCGTCCGCCGCGACGACGGCCGCTGGCTGCTGCATGCCGGCGACGCCTATTTCTACCGCGGCGAGATGCGGTCGGCGCGGCGCACGTGCACGCCGGGCCTGCGCGCCTATCAGCGGCTGATGGAGGTGGATGCCACCAGCCGGCTGTCCAATCAGCAGCGGCTGCGCGCACTCTCGGTGGAGCGGCGCGACACGGTGACCGTCACCTGCACCCACGATCCCGTCGAGCTGGAGGCGTGCCGCGCCGGCACCCCGCTCTGACGCGGGTCACTTCCGCCCAAACAGCTTCTCGATGTCGCCATGCGCCAGCTTCACCCAGGTCGGCCGGCCATGGTTGCACTGGCCGGAATGCGGCGTGACCTCCATCTCGCGTAGCAGCGCGTTCATCTCCGCCACCGACAGCACCCGCCCCGCCCGCACGGAGCCATGGCAGGCCATGGTCGCGGCGACATGGTCCAGCCGCTCCTTCAGGCTGAGCGCCTCGTCGAAGGCGGCGAGTTCGTCGGCCAGATCGCCGACCAGTCCCTTGACGTCGCTCTGGCCGAGCGGCGCGGGAACGGCGCGCACCAGCATCGCGCGCGGCCCGAACCGCTCCAGCTCCAGCCCCAGTTCGCCGAGCTCGCCCGCGCGCGCCTCCAGCCGGTCGCAGCCGGGCTCGTCCAGCTCCACCACTTCCGGCAGCAGCAGAGCCTGCGCAGCGACGCCGCCGCCGGCCACCGCCCGGCGCATCCGCTCCAGCACCAGCCGTTCGTGCGCGGCGTGCTGATCCACCAGCACCAGCCCGTCCTCCGCCTCCGCGACGATATACGTCTTGGCGACCTGTCCGCGCGCCACGCCGAGCGGGAAGCGCGTGGTTTCCGGCGGCCGCGCCCAGGCCGGCTCGGCGCGACCCTGGGGCAAGGCGAAGGCCGCCCGGCGATCCTGTACCTCCGCCGTTGCAACGTCCGTCGAGGGCCAACCGGCTGAGGCCGGCGCCAAGGACGAGGCCGGGCGGCGCCCGGCCGGCGCGAGGAGGTCGGCCTGCTCCGGCCAGGGCGCCACCGGCTCGGCCTGCCAGGCGGCCATCGCCTCTTCCGCCGGCCGCTGCACCGCACGGTGCCCCGCCTCGTCCAGCGCGCGGCGCAGGCCGGAGACGATCATCCCGCGCACCAGCGAGGGCTCGCGAAAGCGGACCTCCGTCTTGGCGGGATGCACGTTCACGTCCACCTCGCTCGCCGGAACGTCGAGAAACAGCGCCACCACCGCGTGCCGGTCGCGCGCGAGCAGCTCGGCATAGGCGCCACGGATCGCGCCGGCGAGCAGCCGGTCCTTCACCGGGCGCCGGTTGACGAACAGATATTGATGGTCGGCGATGCCGCGGTTGAAGGTCGGCACGCCGGCGATCCCGCCCAGCCGGAACCCCTCGCGCTCCAGGTCGATGGCGATGCCGTTCTCCGCCAGCCCGCGATCGGTCAGCGCCGCGACTCGCGCCGGCAGCGGCTCGTCGGCGGCGGTGGAGAGGATGCGGCGGCCGTCATGCTCCAGGCTGAAGGCGATCTCCGGCCGCGCCATCGCCAGCCGCCGCACGGCATCCAGGCAGGCGGCATATTCAGCGCGAGGGCTGCGCAGGAACTTGCGCCGCGCCGGCACGCGCTCGAACAGTGCTTCCACGCGCACCCGCGTTCCCGGCGGCAATCCCGCCGGCCCCTCGGCCAGCAGCGCGCCGTTGTCGACACTTCGACTCCACCCTTCCGCGCCGCGCACCCGGCTCTCCAGCGTCAGCCGCGCGACGCTGGCGATGGAGGGCAACGCTTCGCCGCGAAAACCGAGCGTCGTGACCGATTCGATCGCCTCGTCGGGCAGCTTGGAGGTGGCATGCCGCTCCAGCGCGAGCGCCATGTCGGCCGGGCCCATGCCGCAGCCGTCGTCCACCACCTCGATCGCCTCGATCCCGCCGCCGGCAAGGCGTACGGCGATGCGCGTGGCGCCCGCGTCCACCGCATTCTCGACCAGTTCCTTCAGCGCGCTCGCCGGCCGCTCCACCACTTCTCCGGCGGCGATGCGATTGACCAGATGCGAGGGCAGGCGCCGTATTGACATGGGTGAGCCTCTAGCCCAAGCGACGGCATCCCGCGACCCGCGAAGTGACCGGCCACCGGAGCGTCCCCCCGCCCCGACTGATCCGGCATAACGGTCGCGAGACCGGTCGTGGCGCTGATGCCGCCCTCCCCTTCGGGCGGTTCGAATACGGAAACAGTGATGCCCCTTTCCAATCTCTTCCGCTTCATGTCGCATGACATGGCCATCGATCTCGGCACGGCGAATACCGTGGTCTATGTGCGCGGGCGCGGCATCGTGCTCAACGAGCCATCGGTGGTCGCGATCGAGACGCTGAACGGCCAGAAGAAGGTGCGCGCGGTTGGCGACGACGCCAAGCTGATGATGGGCAAGACGCCCGACACGATCCAGGCGATCCGCCCCTTGCGCGACGGCGTGATCGCCGACATCGACGTGGCCGAGGACATGATCCGCCACTTCATCATGAAGGTGCATGGCGGCAAGAAGCGCGCGTTCCGCGGCCCGGTGATCGTGATCTGCGTGCCGTCGGGCTCCACCTCCGTCGAACGCCGCGCGATCCGCGACGCCGCCTTCAACGCCGGCGCCAGCCAGGTGTGGCTGATCGAGGAGCCGATGGCCGCCGCGATCGGCGCCGACATGCCCGTCACCGAGCCGATCGGCTCCATGGTGGTGGATATCGGCGGCGGCACCACCGAAGTCGCCGTGCTCTCCCTGCGCGGCCTCGCCTACACCACCTCGGTGCGCGTGGGCGGCGACAAGATGGACGAGGCGATCGTCAGCTACGTTCGCCGCAACCACAACCTGCTGATCGGCGATGCCACGGCGGAGCGGATCAAGCAGGAAGTGGGCGTCGCCAAGCCGCCGCTCGACGGCATCGGCCAGACGATCCACATCAAGGGCCGCGACCTGGTGAACGGCGTGCCCAAGGAAATCACGATCAACCAGGGCCAGATCGCCGAAGCGCTGTCGGAGCCGGTCGGCACCATCGTCGAGGGCGTGCGCATCGCGCTGGAGAACACCGCGCCGGAACTGGCCGCCGACATCGTCGACCAGGGCATCGTGCTCACCGGCGGCGGCGCGCTGCTCGGCGGGCTGGACGAGGTGCTGCGCGACGAAACCGGCCTGCCGGTGACGGTGGCGGACGATCCGCTGACCTGCGTGGCGCTCGGCACCGGCCGCGCGCTGGAGGATCCGGCGTTCCGCGGCGTGCTGCACAGCGCGTGACGGTTCGGCAGCCCCGCCTCTTCTGACGGAGCGGAAACGGGTGGCGCCGTCGCGCAATCGCGGGCCCGGCTTTTCGCGACGGGCGCAATGGGCGATCTTCACCAGCTATGTGGTGGCGGGCGCGGGCGCGCTCGTCGCGCTGGTGCTGCTGGTCGTCAGCATCGTCGCGCCGTCCGCCTTTGCCGTGTTCCGGTCCGCCGCGGCCGAGGTGACCACGCCGGTTTCCTCCGGGGTCGCCGCGGTCGGCCGGGGCATCGCAGCGGTGCCCGAGAGCATCGGCAACCACTTCCACGTCATGGGCGAGAATGCGAGGCTGCGCGCCACGCTGCAGCGCGAGCGCCGCGTGCTCTCCCGCGCGCGCATGCTCGCGTATGACAATGCGCGGCTCAAGCGCCTGCTCGCCATGCGCGACCGCGCCGCCGCGCCCGTCACGAGCGCGCGGCTGGTGAGTTCCAGCGCCACCAGCACCCGGCGCTTCGCCGTGCTCAACGCCGGGCGCTGGCAGGGCGTGTGCCCGGGCCAGCCGGTGGTCGGGCCGGAGGGGCTGGTCGGCCGCGTCACGGAGGCCGGGCCGAACGCGGCGCGCGTGCTGCTGATCTCCGACCCCGAAAGCATCGTGCCCGTGCGCCGCACGCGCGACGGGCTGCCCGCCCTCGCCGTAGGGCGGGGCGACGGCCGGCTCGACATCCGGGTGGTGACGATCGGCTCCGGCGTGCTGCGGCCGGGCGATACCTTCGTCACCTCGGGCACCGGCGGCCTTTACCGCCCGGACATTCCGGTCGCCCGGGTGCTGGCCCGCTCCGGCGACACCGCCGAGGCGCGCCCGTTCACCACCCCGGACACGCTCGACTTCGCCATCGTCGAGCAGGCGTTCCTGCCGATCCCTGCCGCCCCTCCCGCGCCCAAATGATCTCCCCCGCCCAGCGCCGGCGGCGCCTGCATCGCCCGATGGACCCGGAGCCCGAAACGCGCTGGACGCGGTGGCGTCCGGCGATCACCATCATGGCCGGCTCGTTGCTGACGATCGTGCCGGTGATCGCGCAGGTGCCGGTCCTGCCGCCGCTCGGCCTCCTCCTGCTGCTCGCCTGGCGGTTGAGCGATGCGGAGGCGCTTCCTATCTGGGCGCCGCTGGGGCTCGGCCTGTTCGATGACCTGTTCAGCGGCCAGCCATTCGGCTGTGCCATGCTGTTGTGGACGCTTACCTTTCTGATGCTGGACGTGATCGACAGCAAATTGCCGTTTCGGGATTTCTGGCAGGACTGGCTGGTCGCCACGGGCGGCATCGCCTTTTGCCTGCTGGCGGGGCGCTGGCTGGCGTTGCCGCTCGGCACGCATGTCGACACGGCGTTGCTGTTCCAGTTCCTCACTTCGGTGCTACTCTTCCCCCTATGCCTTCGCATGGCCGCACGCTGGACCGGGGAGCGGGAGGAACAATGAACCGTGGCCCGGCCAAGCGCCCGCCCCGCATGACGGAAGCCGCGCAGTCCTACAGCTTCACGCGCCGTGCCGTGACCCTGGGCGCCGCGCAGGGGCTGGTCGGGGTGGCGCTGATCGGGCGGATGGGCTGGCTCTCGATCGCGGAGAACGAGCGCTACAGCACGCTTTCCGAAAGCAACCGCGTCAACATGACGCTGATCCCGCCCCGGCGCGGCTGGATCGTCGATCGCAACGGCCATGCGATCGCCAACAATCGCACCGACTTTCGCGTGGATATCATCCCGGACCGGTTGAGCAAGGAGGACCAGCCGCGCGTCTTGGCGCTGCTCGCGCAGATCCTGAAGCTGCCGCCGGAGGAGATCGAGCGGATCCGGACGGACATCGGCCATGCCGCCGGTTTCCAGCCGGTGCAGGTGGCGGAGAACCTCGACTGGGACCGCTTCGCCGCGGTCAGCGTGCGCCTGCCCGAGCTGCCCGGCGTGCAGCCGACGCGCGGCTTCTCGCGCAACTATCCCGCCGGCGCTGCCGTTGCGCACCTCACCGGCTATGTCGGCGCGGCCACCGCCGAGCAGTTCAAGGAAACGCGCGACCAGCTGCTCGTCACCCCCGGCTTCAAGCTGGGCAAGGACGGGCTGGAAAAGTCCCTGGAGCAGCGCCTGCGCGGCCGTCCCGGTGCCAAGCGCGTGGAAGTGACCGCGCGCGGCAAGCTCGTCGCCGAACTCGCCACCCGGCCCGACGTGCCCGGCCACACCACCCGGCTGACGATCGATGCCGGGTTGCAGGAATATGCCGCGCGGCGGCTCGGCACGAACTCCGGCTCGGCGGTGGTGATCGACACCGCCACCGGGGATATCCTGGCGATGGTCTCGATGCCGGCCTACGACCCGAACAGCTTTTCCGACGGGATCAGCCATCTCGAATGGAAGATGCTGTCGGACGACGACCATGTGCCCTTGATGAACAAGGTGCTGCAGGGGCTCTACCCGCCGGGATCCACGGTGAAGCCGATGAACGGCCTGGCGCTGATGGCGGGCGGCGTCGATCCGCATGCCCGCGTCAATTGCTCGGGCGCGCTGCGCGTCGGCACCGGCGTGTTCCACTGCCACAAGCGCGGCGGGCACGGGCCGCTCGACCTGAAGAACGCGATCATGCAGTCGTGCGACATCTATTTCTATGAGATGGTGCGCCGGCTGGGCTACGACCATGTCGCGCCCGTTGCGCGCATGCTGGGCCTGGGGCAGAAGTTCGACCTGCCCTTTTCCAGCCAGCGCTACGGCACGGTGCCGGACAGCGCCTGGAAGCAGCGCAAATACCATCACGACTGGACCGTCGCCGATTCGCTCAACGCCTCGATCGGCCAGGGCTATGTGCTCGCCAACCCGCTCCAACTGGCGGTGATGGCGGCCCGGATCGCGTCCGGGCGCGAGCTTCAGCCGCGCATCGTGGTGGACGGGCCGGCGCCGCAGGCCGCTGCCCTGCCCGTCTCGGACGAGCATTTCGCAATCGTCCGCAATGCCATGTTCGGCGTGGTCAACCAGGGCGGCACCGGCGGCGCGGCGCGGCTCACCATCCCGGGCGTGGCGATTGCGGCGAAAACCGGCACCGCGCAGGTGCGGCGGATCACCATGGCGGAGCGGCGCGCGGGCGTGCTGAAGAACGGCCAGCTGCCGTTCAAGCTGCGCGACCATGCCCTGCTCGTCGCCTTCGCGCCGGCCGAGAACCCGCGCTACGCCATGGCGGTGGTGCTGGAACATAACGGCCACACCGTCCGCAATCTCGATTCGCCGCTGATCGGGCGCGACATCATGACCTATCTGCTGGACCGCGAACGCGCGATGAAAGCGCTGGCCGAGATCGAGGGCAGCTGGGGCGGCGACATCCGCACGCGCATGGCCGCGCAGGAAAACGCCTATCGCCAGGCCGCCGGCGCCCCCGCTCCGGCCGCCGCCGTCGCCACCGAGCGCAGCCCGGCCGTCCCCAGCGATGCGCCGGCGGTGGAAGCCGCCACCGACGCCCAGAACGTCACCGCCGAGGTCCAGGCGCGCGAAACCGCCGCCGGGGGCGGCGTCGCCACCACCGGCTCTCCGGAGCCGCAGCCGTGAAGGCCTTCCCATGAGCAGCCTGGCCTTCGTCCCCGCGCCGCTGGCGCGCCTGCCGTGGCGCATGCTCCTCCTCGTCGTCGCCATCGGCAGCTTCGGCCTGGTGGTGCTGTATTCCGCCGCGGGCGGCAGCCTGCGTCCCTGGGCGCTGAACCAGGGCATCCGCTTCTTCGTGTTCCTGGCCGGCGCGCTGGTGCTGTCGCGGGTACGCGTGTCGTTCTGGGCGAGAATGGCGCTCCCCACCTACGGCGTGCTCGTCGTGCTGCTGGTCGCGGTGGAACTGCTCGGCGCGGTGCGCGGGGGCAGCCAGCGCTGGCTCGACCTCGGCTTCGGCTTTCGCCTGCAACCCAGCGAGCTGATGAAGGTGGCGGTGATCCTGGCCACCGCCAAATTCTACGACATGCTGCCGCCCAGCGACACGCGGCGGTTCGGCGCGATCTGGCCGGCCGCCCTGCTGATCGGCGTGCCGGCGGCGCTGGTGATGAAGCAGCCCGATCTCGGCACCGCGCTGATGATCTGCTTCGGCGGGGCCACCGTGATGTTCCTGGCCGGCGTGCCGTTGCGCCTGTTCATCGGCGGCGCGCTGGCGGCTGCCGCGGCGATCCCGCTGGCGGTGAACTTCCTGCTCCATGGCTATCAGCGCAACCGCGTGCTGATCTTCCTCGATCCCGAAAGCGACCCGCTGGGCACCGGCTATCATATCAGCCAGTCCAAGATCGCGATCGGCTCCGGCGGCGTGCTGGGCAAGGGGTTCCTCAACGGCACGCAGAGCCATCTCGACTACCTGCCGGAGGGGCATACCGACTTCGTGTTCGCCACCATGTCGGAGGAATGGGGCCTGCTGGGCGGCATCTTCCTGATCGTGGCGTTCCTGCTCGTCATCAACTGGGGCATCCGCGTGTCGCTGGCCGCGCAAAGCCGCTTTGCCCGCCTCACCGCCGCGGGCCTGGCGACGACCATCTTCATCTACGTTTCGATCAACCTGGCGATGGTGATGGGCATGGCGCCGGTGGTCGGCATCCCGCTGCCGCTCGTCAGCTATGGCGGATCGGCGCAGATGACGGTGCTCATCTGCCTCGGCATCCTGATGGCGATCGACCGGGAGAACCGGCAGACCGCCCGGCCCTGAAAAAAGTGCGAGCGAAGCCGATTTTTCGGTTTGCAATCCGGAAAACCGACGCTAAACGCGCCTCTCCCGAACGCGGCGGCGCCACCAAGCGCCATCTGGTCCGCCCCGGAATGGACGCATAGCTCAGTTGGTAGAGCAGCTGACTCTTAATCAGCGGGTCCTTGGTTCGAGCCCAAGTGCGTCCACCACTCTCCACCGCAGAAATCCTCGATTTCTTCGCTAGGAGAACTGCGACCGTCCGACATTTTCCGACAGGCCGTTCCGACAAATTCCCGTCTCGTTCTACTGCGAGCTATGCACGCGAACGCTTGGCCGAATCGACCTGCCATGCCTACCGTTGGAGATGACTCCCCCGCCCCGCGCTCGCCTGGTGATCACCGCCGACATGGCGCGCGCGAATCTGGGCGCGATAGCAGCCGAGAGGGGAGAGACACTGGCCGGCTTATCGGCCCTGCTCGGCAAGAACGCCGCCTACATGCAGCAGTTCGTGCACCGCGGTACGCCGAAGTGGCTTGATCCGGACGATCGCCTAGCCTTGGCCAAGCACCTGCAGGTGGACGAGCGCTTGCTCGGCGCGCGTGACCCGTGGACGCCTGGGGAAGGCTGAGGCAAGCTGAACGGATGAACGCGGACCGGGAGCGCTGGGGAGAGGCGGTGCTTGTGGAGAAGATCCACGGCGAAAGCGCGCCCGACTTCGTGGTGGAGCGGGTAAAGACGCCCGCATGAGCGACCTTGAGGACCTTGTGGACCTTGAGGACTGAAGGCCTGCGCCATCGCGGGCTGATCCCCGCTTACGGCGTGCCCCAATAGGCCTTTTGACTCGCCTGGATGGCGGTGCTGTCCGTCGAAGACAGGATCGCGCCTTGGAAGTCGAGCACGGTGGCGACGCCGAACGCCTGCGATGTAGATCCGCCGAGCACCGAGGTGAGCCCCGCCGTGAACGTACCGCTGGCCGTGCCGGTGGTTGCCGTGCCGCCGTCGATTGATGCGGAATAGGCCCCGGCATTCCAGTCGATCGCTAGCGTCGAGGAGACGTTCAGCGTCTCCAGCGTTGAGGTCGTGAACTGAACGCTGCCACCCTGCACCAGCACCTGAAGCCCGTGGGCGGCGCTGTAGCGCACCTCCCACCCGCCGCTGGCACTGGCCCGAAGAATGTCGCTGTTGGAGTTGCTGCGATGGTCCGCCACGATGCGCAGAGAGCGCACGGTGGCACTGGCCGACAACGGCGAATTGAGCAGCTTGCTTGCCCCGAACAGGATCATCGGCTTGCCGTTGCGGGTCAGCACGGCGCCGGTGGCGACGATGGAAGGCTGGGTCGAGGCTGTTGCGTTCGTCCAGTGCCGCCCGTTGCCGGACTGATCGTACCATGTCGCGACCGTGCCGGTGGAGGAGCTGGTGGTGCCGGTGAACGCCAGCAGGGCAGCGGTGTCGAGGTCGCCCGACGACGTGAAGCCAATGTCCTGCGCCGTTCCATCCGCGCGCACGACGTTGATCGCCGGCCCGGCATAGCTCGTCTTGAGCCGGCGCAGCGAATAGGCCCCAGCCGGCGCAGCGGTCACGTTGTCGAGCAGGTCGCCCGTCTGCGCGGGAGCATCATCGTTGGAGACGGTGCCGGTGGCGCTCATCGCCGCCCCTGCCGAGTAGCCGCTGGGCGCGGCGATCGAGACAGTGAACGTCTCGCTGGCTTCCACCGTCGTGTCGCCATTCACGCTGATCGTGATGGTGCCCGCAGCAGCGCCGTCCGCCATGTCGACGGTGCCGCCGGCCGGATAAACGCCGCCGGTGAAGTCATCAGCGCCGGTGTCGCCCGCTGTGAACGTCCAAGGCACCGATACCGCGCCCGTCGCCGCCGACCGCGCGACGGTATAGGTGAAGAGCGTCGCGCCGCTATTGCCCTCCGCTTTGGTCTGAGCACCCGACAGGGTGACGGTGGGTGTAGTGGACGCCGCCGTCACCGCGGCGGTGGGGCTGCTGCCCTGTACCGCGCTGCCGCCGGCACCGGTGGCGGTGACCAAGTACGTGATCTGCGCGCCCAGATCGGCGCTGGTCAACGTATAGGTGTTGGCGTTCGCCCCGGTGATCGAGCTGCTGTCACGCACCCACTGGCGTACTGAGACGGTGCCGTTGCTGATCGTGCCGTCGGCCCCGGTCAGCGTCTGACCGACCTGCGCGGGGCCGGTGATCGCCGGAGCAACGGTCCACGCAGGAGCCGGCGTGCCGGAGCTGCCGCCGCCGCTGCCGGCTGTCGCCAGCGCCGCCTCGATTGCCGCCTTGGCGATCGGCACCATGAACGCGTGCCCACCGGTGGCGCCGGGGTGCGTCCCGTCGCTGTAGAGGCTAGTTTTGTTCGACGCTCGGTTGGGATCGCTGACGGATGTTCCCGCGACGCCATAGACCGAGTCCGCCGCGTAATCCGCCACCGCCTCCCACTTGGCGCTGGAGCGGATCGCCGCGTTCATGGCGAGCCGCTGTGCCTCCATCGTGTCGTCAAAGCCGGTGGAGCGCGGGAGCGCCGTACCGCAGACGACGTGCGTGAAGCCGCCATTGGCGCGCGCCCAATCGGCCGCCGCCTCCAGCCAGGAGACCACCTGCGACGCCTGCTGCGTGGTCTTGAGCGCGGCCGACGGAACCGCTTGGGCCGCGCTTACCGTCCACGACGTGCCCGACCCGGCGGTGATCGTGGTGCCGGCGGCGACGCCGGGGCCGTACAGGATCGCGCCGATCGCGATGGTGCCCGAGCCGGTCGCTTCCACCGTGAGAGTCGTGCCGGTGATAGAGCCCGTGAAGCTGGCGGCGTTGACCAGGTAATTGTTGGTGCCCAGCCACAGGTGCAGCACGCGCTTGGCGGCGGTGCTGATCGGCCAGTTCGGCCGCGTGTTGGCCGCGACGGTAGCACCGTTGGTGCCAGCACCGTAGCAGACGATCCCCTGATCGCTGAGCGCGTCCGACACAAGGCGGGCAATGCCGCGCCCCGGCAAGGCGCCGGTGCTGTTGGTAATGCTGTCGCCAAGGAAATAGACGCTGGCCGTCGTCGCTGCGCGCGTGCCGTAGCGCGTCCGCAGCGATGCTCGCACTGCGGTCGCGTCCGCGGAAGGATGCCCGGCCGGGTAGATGACCAACGCCTCCATGATGAGGCTGGTGTTGATGTGGCCGCCGCCGACCTTGCCGCCAGTGGTGAGGGCGAGAGCGCCCAGCGAGGTGGCGCTGGTCGCCGCGTCCTCGTCCCGCATGGTGGTGAGACCGCTCGATCGGGAAACCATCGACACCACCGAGCGCGAGGCACCCGGATTGCTGGTGTAGGCGGGTGCCGGACTGACGGTGGAAGTGCCGATGCCCTGCATCGTCGGCGTGCCGGAAAAAGCCTGATACGCGAGGTCCGGTGCCGTGCCCATCGTCAACCAGGAGCTGTATGCCGCCGAGCGCACCTGCCGGCCGACGAAATAGGCGGCGTGGTCGGCGCGATCGAATGTCACCGCTGCTGGCACCAGGAAGAACCGTGCCGTTGTGTCCGTGATGAACTCGCCCCGGCCGTCCACAATGTTCAATGTCGGCTGGTTCGCCACCGTGGGCTGCGTCAAGTGCCGCCCCGCACCGGTCTGATCGTACACGATCGAAACGGTATAGGCGTTGCCCGCCGTCGAGAGACCGGAAAGGTCCGCCTGCCCGTTCGCCCCAAAGGCGATGTCCTGTTCGGCACCGCCCGAGGCTGCGCGCACGCGCATGGCCGGGCCGCTATAGCCCTCCACCATCTTGGCCGGACCATAGGCGGCGACCGGAGCGGATGCGAGCGACGGCAAATAAGCCGACGGCGTGGGCGATGGTCCCGGTGTCGGCGTTGGCGCTGGGCTCGCCATGACCGTCAAACCGACAGCCCGCAGGCCGGCGGCGACCGACGATGCCCCACCGATCGCAGCCCGACCCTGCGCGTCCGTCAGCCCCTTGGCGACAAGTGCCGCTGCGATCGCCGTTTCGGTGAGCTGACCGCCGCCACCACCAAGCTCCAGGCCCAGCCCGATCCCGATCCCCGGCATCAGAGCAGCACCAGCATGTCGGCGGCAGTCGTGCCGGTTGCCAGCACGCGGCGGGCGCGCACCGGCAGAAGCGAGCCGGCCGGCACGTTCTTGAAGGTCACACCAGGCGCGCTTGCCGGCGCATCGACGGCGATCAGCTTCACGTCCCCGCCGGTGCCGACATAGATACCCTTGGGCGTGTCGGTGAGGTCGGTGCTGTCGCTCGGCACCAGAGTGGTGACGTGGCGGGATGGCGCGGTCGGGGTGTCGACATAGGGGCCGAACTTGTCTGCCATGGTGGTTCCTTTCGTGGTGGTGGAGGCGGATGTTCAGGCCGCAGGCGGGCAATGGCTGTTGAGCAGGATCAGCGCGGCGACCGCGGCCTGTCGCGCCAGCACGATTTCTGCCGGCACCGGCCGCCCGGAGGCGGTCCATGCATCTGCCGTCGCGATGGCCGTGCTGTAAGCTCGGCGCCCTTGCACAGGTCGATGCGCGGCGCGCTCGCGCACGCCGACAGCGCGAGCGCAAGGCCCGCGGCGATAATGCCCTTCATGGTGATCTCCTCAGGCTTCGTTTCGGGACGTCGGCTCACCGTTGCTGGCGAGCTTCACTGGGCGCCCGATCAATGGCCGTCCGCTCGGCCAGCGCCGGGCGACGCAGCGCGCCTTGTCGATCCAGGCGAGGCAGACTCGATCGCCTTGGTTGCCGCCCAGCACCTGATAGGCGGTAGCGGTCTCGCCGACGTAGAAGCCGACGTGCCCGCCACCGCTGCGCTCGAACACGAGCACCGCACCGGGCGCGAGTTGCGCGGAGGTCAGCGGTGCGCCCCACGTTGCCCAGGCCTTTGCGCGCACGGCGATCGGCGGCGGCGTGATGCCGTCCTCCGCCATGCAGGTAGCAACGAACAGCCCGCACCACGGCACGCTGTCGGCATTGTAGACGATGCCCAGCACCTTGACGCCGAGCCGCTTGGCCCAGCCCATGATTGTCGGGCTGTTGGCGACGCCCGGCGCTTCACGCGTGCCGAGCTTCGCCCGCGCGGCCGTGAGCCACGCAGGTTCCTTGGTCATGTCGATTGCTCCTGTTCTCGGCGGCTCAGCCGCCGTGCTTGTCGATCTCTCGCAGGGTTGCGGTCATCTCGGGCGGGATCGCCGGCTTGCCGGGGATGACCGCATCAAGGGCATCGATCGCGCTCTGACCACGGCGCTTGAAGAACGAGATGATGCCGGCACCCAGTGCGCCCGCCATGCCGCCGGTGCCCAGCGCGGCGAAAAGGTCCACTTGCTGCTCTGCGATCCACACGGCAGTCACCAGCAGCGCAACGCCGGTGACGATCCCGTCCAGCAGCCAGCGCTTCGGCCCCGGCGCGTCCAGCGTGATGAACAGGCGCACCATGAAGCACGCCAGCAGGCCCACCAGCATCGAGCCGGCGGGGAAATGGTAGCCCAGGAAGGACCAGACGACGGGCACCGTCACCCCCGGCGCCGCGGAGATTGCCCCCTCCTTCATCATCGCAGACCTACGGCGGCAGTCGCCATGAGCAGGCTGACGACGAGGATCAGCACGGGCCGGCGAAGCTGCGGCCATCGCGACCACATGTCGACCGGGAGCGGCGCCTTGCGAAGCTGGTGCTCCAGCATCGGCTCGGCGAGGGTATGCAGTGTCATCCACGCAAAGCCGCAAGCCACAGCGATCGGGTCCAGCCATCGCTTCAGTTCGGCAATGCGCACCACCGTGGCGGTATCACCGGAGGACCATGACCAGAGGCTCATTGCCTCAGCCCCGCCGCGTAGCGCGAAGCCGCAGCCGGCGAGCAGGACGATGAACCGGTAAATCGATACCGGATGCGTTGGATGGTCGATTTCTCGCGCGCGCCAGATGCGCCGTACCTGCTTGCCCGCCATCATCATGCCCAGGCAGACGGCAGCCGTCATCACGAACAGGTTCCAGGCCAATAGCCCCGGATTGTCCGCCAGCGATGGCGGCGCCAAGGCGGCCGAACGCATCGCCTCACCGATATAGTTGCTGGTGGCGGGGATGGCCGCGTTCAATCCTCTCGCGACCGCCTGGGCCGCAAGGCTCACATTGTCTGGCATTGCGATCTCCTCAGCCGTGCTGCACGTCGAGCCAGGCACGTCCATCGCGGACGCCCCAGACCTTGCCGAGGCGCCGGCGGTATTGGTCGAACGTGATGTCCGCCTCGGACACTGCCACGGCCTTGATCCCCGCACCGGCTGCGGCGGCGATCAGGTAATCGCCGGGCGCGAAGTCACCGGAGACGTTGACTGGCACCTGCCCGGCAAAGGCGATGCGATCGACTTTGAACCGCGCCGCTTCGAGTTGCGCTTCCCACGGCGCCAGGCGCGCGGCGAAAGTGGCATCGTCCTCGCCCGCCTCCTGCGCGGGCCGGGGCGGCAGGTGCGCGGCCCAGCTATCGCCGCCGACATAGGCGGGGTCGGTGCTCTTGACGACGTAGCTGATCGCCTCCGCCCAGGTGCGTGTGAGCTTGCCGCCGGCATCGACACCGCAGACATCGCCCGGTGCGATCATGCCGCAGCTGTCCGATTTGGTCATATACTCGGCATAGTCGGCACCGTTGGCGTTAAGAGTGCCGCTCGTGCTAAGAGATCGACCTGTCGTGCTTCGCCCGAGCTTGAAGGCTGCTAAAGCTGCGTTTGCAGACTCCACCCCGTTGAAGTCGACACCATATGCGACTGCGATTGGCAGACGGCCTGCTTGTTCGATGGACAGGATGGGAGCGCCGACTGCCGCGGCCTTGTAGACGGTATGAGAAGAGCCATCCGGCACCCCTGCAAGCAGGAGGTTGTCCACCACCAGCCGAGACATTTGCGCGCCATCCGAGTTGATAACCAATGCATCTTTGCCGCCCGCGACAAGCGACAAGGCGTTTGCGCCCGCACGGCGGATGCCGGTGTCTTGATCCGCCCCGAAGCGGATGCCGGGCGTGGCGGCGGTGCCATCGCCGATCAATCCTTGGCCAATCCCGTCGCGCACCTCGGCAAAGGAGCCGAGCAGCTCGGCTGCGCCGAGCGCCAGATCGCGCACAAAGCTCTGCGTCGGCAGCACCGCATAGCCCTGGCCGCCGGCCGATCCGCCGCGATAGCCCTGCGCCAGCGTCAACTGCGTGGCCGAGACCACCTGGGCAATCTCGTATGGCAGACCGTCCGGCCCGAGAAAGGCCTCGCCCGCCTGGGTGTTGGAGACGAAATTAGTACCGGTGCCGGTGACGACGGGAGAGCCGTTCGTCACCGCCACGGTGCCCGTACGATACCATGCCATCTAGCTTGTCCTCTCGGGAGCGATCACCGCTTCGTTTCCTCGGCGGCGATCTGGATGTTGACGAATTGGAAAATGCGCGAGCCGGATTGGTTCAGGACCAGCTTGCCGCGCAGAAAGTACGAGCTGGTGCCGGCCGGCGGGTAGTCGATCGCCCACCAGCCGAACGGCTGCGGGTAAGCGAGGCCAGGACCGCGGACATCGACCTCGCGCCCGATCGCCACCACCGATCCGTCCGGCCCGCGACGCATCAGCTGAGCCGTGGCGACGAACAGGGCGCCGCCCTCGCTGCCATAGGCGTTGAGCTGCACATCCACGCGCACGCGCTTACCGGCCGTCCCGTCGATCCGATCCGCGCTCACCTTGTCGCCGGCGATCCGAAGCGCCGTCTCCTGCACGCTGCGCGCATCGAGCAGGCCGATCTGGACACCGAGCTGAGTGCGGGCGATTGCCTCAGCTGCCTCGCCGCTCAGGATGCGAGTATAAAGTTCCTGGCGGATCTCCGCTTGCACCGCGATCGAGCGGCGATCTGCGGCGTCGCCGGCGACTAGCCCGCGGAGCGCCGCTTCCGCCGCATCGTCAGCCACGGCGCGCGCTTGGCGGATCACCACGGAATAGCTCGTCGTCTCGCCGATCGCCGTCAGCTGCTGCTCGGCCAAGGCAAGCCGCGCGCCCTGATCGTCTACCGTCGTCTGGCTGGCCTTGGTCGAAACCGTACCCGCCAACGCGTCGAGATCCTGCTCCACACCGGTGAGGCGGCCGCCCTGCGCCGTCACGTCCACCACCGTCGCCCTCAGCGCAACCGCGGCATTGAGGCCGTCGATCGTCTGCTCGGCCTCGGTCAGGCGGGCGATGATCGGCTCCAATTGCGCGGCCTGCGCTGGGTCGAGCACCGCCAGCGCGATCTGCTCGGCAACGTAGGAGACGCTCGCCTTCTGCGAGATCAGCGCCGCCTGCCCGTCGAGCGTGACCTCCGCGCGGCTGGTGCGCTCGGCGAGCTGATCGATCGCGTAGAGGCGCACGATGCCCGTTTCCGGATCGACCACGATGCCGGCGTCGCGCAGCACCTCGCGGGTGCGGTTGCTCTCCGCCAGCAGCCGCAGCAGCGTCTCATCAATCCGGCCGGCGTCGCGGTCGATCTGGCGGAGCGTCGCCTCCTGATCGACGTATGAGCGCCCAAGCGCCTCCAGCGCCCTGTCGGTGCCGACTTTGGCCTCCTGCAACGCCGATAGGTCGCTGGTCAGCGGATCGATCCGCTCGATCTCCGCCAAGGCGTCCCGCACCTTGCCGGAGCCGAAGGGGCTGTCGGGATCGGCACTGTTCGTGGCGTTGTCGGCCGGCTTTCCCTCGCCCACGATCTGCGGCCACTCGGCCGTCTGGCCCGCCTGATCGATCGCCTGCACCAGTGGCAGGTTGAGCGGATCGTATCGGATCGGCGCGGCGGCCGAGACAGGCGAGCGCACGTCGGTGAACGGCGCATAGATCGAGGCATCCTCCTCAATCAGCACCATGGGCGCGACGCCGGACGGCTGCACCGTCACAGCCTCGACCCGGAACAGCTTCTGATAGAAGCCGAGCGCCGGGAAGGTGAGCCGGACGACCTGCCCGTCCTTCACGCCCCAGGCCTTCGCGTTGATGTCGGCCGCGAACCGCGAACTGTAGAGTAGGCGCATCAGGCGGAGCTTGGCGAGGCGCTGCGCGTGGTCGCCCGACTGGACGATCGCCACGGTGAACGGATCGATCCGGTCGATGCCGTCGAGGTTCGGGATCGACACGGCCGGATAGTCGATCGGCTGAAAGAGCGAGTTCGGGCTCGGGTCCGTGAACTTGCCACGCACGATGTTCTTGCGCGCGTCCCCGTTCGGCCCGGTTTCCCAGCTGACGTTGCCCAGCACGTCGCCCGCGTCGAAGTCCACGACCGGGGTAGCGAGGTCGTTGTGGAATATCTGGAGCGAAAGCCGGCCCCCGTCGTCGCGGAGCTCGGCGGCACCCCGGGCTTGGTCAGCGCGCCGCCAATCGTACCGGCGATACTGGCGCCGAGCAGCAGGCTGCTGGCGCTTGCGCCGATGCCAGCGATGCCGAGCCCGGAGGCCGCGCTCAGCGAGAGCCCCGCGCCGACCCCGGCGGTGATGATGGCGAGGCCGGCCACGCCGGCGACAATCGCGCCGACCTTCAGGATTTTGCCGACGGTCTTCATGCGCCGACCCTCCACGCACGTGTCCAGTCGGCGCGAGGCCACCGCACCTGCCCGGTCTCGCCGGCAAAAACAGCTTCACCGCCGACGCAGACGCCGATCGCGCCATCAGCCATCACGAGGTCGCCCCGACGCGCCAGAGCGGGCGGTATCGCCGGGAACGTGGCATCGAATGTCGCTTCCACGCTGCCGGCGCCGAAGCGGCGCAGAGCGCGCGCGGCGCCGATTTCGGTCTGGTAGCGACCGCGGAAGCGCGTCGCCGCGTCCTCCCCCGTCAGCGCCAGCACGGCGTTAGCACCGTGCAAGGCGCAATCGTGCCGGCCATAGGCGTGCGGGACATCCGCGACGCTGGCGAGATAGTCTGCCAGGCGCTGCTCCCAGTCTGGCCGGCGGATCACTGCGCGCGCCCCGCGCCATTGGCGCACGCGATCGTCAGCGCGGCCGAGTTGTCGCCCGGATCGAAGTCCGCCTGGTCGAGGTAGGTCCGGTTGGATGCGGCCGTGAGCGTCGCGAGATAGCTCTCGATCGTCACCTCGATCCACTGCTCAGTCGGCTGCGGCTTGATCGACATCCCGACCATGCGGCCCGTGTAATAGGGCGATAGGAGCGAAGGGCGGTGGGACACGCACATGGACCGACAGCGACATCGGCATCGCGTCCGAAGACCGTTCCCGGATCTTTGGGAGCCTGTCCCAGATGTCTGACAGCCGCAATTGGTCGAGCACCCGCGATGGGTTCGTGCGCTCAGTCAGTACATCATCAAGCTCGTCTATCTCGAGCACCGCGAGCGGCATGAACGCCTCTCTGACAGAAGCTCAGAGCTTCACAATCGAAGCTCGCCGGGCCGAGGAGCTTGCCAATCGTCTCGAGAGGCAGGCGTCTTTCTTCGAAGGAAACAGCGCTGCAGGCAGTCTCAATCTGTCCCAAGCCTACCGCGAATGGGGCCTAGCCGAGATCGAGAGCAACCGCGATTTCTATAGCAATGCGCGGTTTGACGATGTCACTTTCCAGCTCAGCCCGGAAGGCCAAGCATTGCAGGCAAAGTTCATCGAAAGCTATGCCGAGCAGCTTCGCAACGGGATCGACGAGCGCCTCGTACTCGTCCCCGGACAGCCCGTATCCCGTCCGGTAGTCTCTGGCGCAGGATCGGTGCGCGGCCGGGCACAGACGGGCGACAGGGGTTCCGGTTCATCGGCATTGAGGCGGACGAGCGTGTGCTCCGGCGCAACGGCCAGCGCGACTTCGAGATGCGTGAGGAGGATATCATCGGAGTTTCGGGGCATGGGCTAATGAGAACAAATAAAGAACTTCGCGTCAACCGGCAGTGTGCGGACGGATGGGGACAGCAGCACGCTATATGCCGATTTCGAATGGCTTGGTGATCGACCGGTCAAGCTCTGGCGGCTTGCGTTCCGGTGCAGGAGCCACACGATCTTTGACCTGCCCTTTGGCTGCCGCATCGCGGAGGAAATCGACTGTCTCCAGCGCCGAGCGCTTCATGCCGGCATTGCGCTCGACCGCCGCTTCGAGCTTGCCAGCATTGTCGACATAGAGGGTGAGAGGTCGATCTCCAGCGCTTCGCGTTCTTCGTCCGAGAGGTCCGCAAGCCGGCGGTTCAGCATGGCCTCTGCCGTCGAGACGATCCGCGAGCTCGCCCCCCGGATCATTGTCGATGAACAAGTGGAGCTCGCGCACACTCTCGGGAATCGCGACGAGGCCGAACCGCTCGTTCCCGAGCGTTGCCCAGCAAGGAATCCCAAACAGCTGCATGGCTGACAGGGCGCTTTCGATACCTTCGGCAAGGCCCAACCGGCCCGCGGCTGGCGGGGCAAGTCTGACAGCACCACAGCTGAGGCGTCCCAGCGCACGCTTGGGACGCTCGAAACCCGCCAACTTGCCGCTCGCAGTATCAATAAACGTCCTGTGCACCGCTATTATGCCGATGTCAGTCGTGACGGCCGCCAACATTGCAGGGAGGAACTGGACCGCGCCACGTGGTCCGAGCGGCGTGCGCTCGAGGTAACGGAGCTGATCAGAGGCACGCAGGATCCCGCGCTGTGCGAGGTATCCTTCGGCTGGGCTGTCGGAGATCGCCGTCGCCGATTGCCACAAACGCCGCGCGTTGGAATCGAAGGCCCTATTTTCCTGTCGATCAGCGACCACGGCACTAGAGCCATCGAACAGGTCACGGCTGCGAACACCCTGGCGGTCCAGTGCCGCTATGACCTCCTCGTTCGAGCATCCCGCGAAGCAATGAAACAGGATCGCCTTTCTTCCCAGCGTCACGCTTAGTGAGGGAGTTCGGTCATCATGCGCCGGGCAGCAGCACATGCCTTTGCCCCGACTCCAAATCCCCTGAAGGCTTTCGACGATGGCGCGCGCGCGGGGTTCGAGTTGATGAGCATTGTCTAACGGGGGCATCGACCTTCTCCGGTTGAGGTGCCCTCCCCGCGCAGCCTCCGCTCTGCACCAGCGCCAAACCATTTTCCTACTTCATATGTTCTTTATATGTTCTCACTCGATTCGGCTATAGAAGGATCGAGAAATGACAATGAAAGCTATCTTGGTCGCAGGCTTCGCGATCACCTCTGCTACCTCCGCCAGAGCCCAGGAATTGTCCGCGCCAGCCACAATCGAAGCCCCCGCCAGTCACTCCGAGGGCATCCGGATTGCTGAAACATCGAACGGCTTCCAGCTGGTCGAGCATGGGCTGTGGTCAGGCCGTCAGGCCGGCCCGGCATCTGGTCTTATTGTGCCACAAAATGGCCGCGTGAACCTGCCATACAGATACGAACCCAAGGCCAAACGTGGCCCGTCCGACTTCAGGCGAGCAAGCTACCTTCCCCACATCTATGCGGCGGAAGCGAAGTACTCATTGCCCGCAGGCCTGCTCGATGCGCTCGTATGGACAGAATCTCGATACAACCCCTTCGCCGTCAGCCCCGCAGGCGCAGCAGGTCTTGGACAGCTGATGCCAGCCACGGCAAAAGAACTCGGGGTCTTCAATCGCTTCGATCCTATGGCAAACATCTTCGGCGCTGCGCGGTATCTGCGGCAGATGCTCGACAGGTTCGGCGTGGTTCACCTCGCGGTGGCGGCCTACAATGCGGGTCCCGGCGCCGTGGAACGCGCAGGCGGCATTCCCCGGAATGGCGAGACGCCCGGATATGTCCGAGAGGTCCTTCAACAATGGCGTTTCTAAAAATCGACCCACGATGGCCAGAGCACGGCCCATCATCCTGCGGTTTTTAGCTGGGCGGACTCGTAGCGGTTGCGAACCCCTGTGAGATTAGCCGTTTTTGACTTCGACTGGGTACTTGGCTGCAATCTGCATTACCTCCTTAGCCATCCTCGACCGCAGATTGCCACAGCGCAGCAAGCTCACGGTCGCTGAGTACACGGTCGCGAGGCTCATTCCGCTTCGGCCGCCATGCATCCCGGCAAGGATTGGCGGGCATATGCTCCAATCTGGTGAGCGCCCAAGTGTAGAAAGTTGAGAGGTGGCGATACACGATCCGCGCCATCGTCAGGGTTTCCTTGCCCCGCTCGAACGCAATTTTCTCAACGAAGCGGCTCACGTCACTTCGGGTAATGGAGTCCGCGAGCCGGTCTCCAATCTCGGGCTCGATGTATTTTCGGAACACTCGATCGAACTCCCTCGCGCTCCGCTTTTTGCCCTCGATCTGCTGAGCAAGGTACGTCTCGTAGAGCTCCGCGACTGTCCCGACCCCTTTTGATCCCTTTCTCTTTGCCCCCGCCTTTCTGGCGATGCTCTTGCCCTGCTCGACATCGACAAGCAGATCGCGCGCCTTCTTTCGGGCATGGGCCAGTGTAAAGCTTGGCCCATGGCGTCCGATTGTCACATTCAACCATTTGCCCTGAACCCGCTTGCGCAGAATGTACGTCTTGATACCACTGGCACCCATGCGGAGCCTGAGGCCGGGTACGATACCATCGGCGAGCTCAACCTGACCCGCAGTCGGCGCCTTCAGCCCTGCGATCTTCGCATCCGTCAAACCTACTTTGTTCGCCATATGTACCTGCTACCTTAGGTAGCTTTTTGGGCAATTATCCCCTTGAAACATGTAAGCCGGTTTGGCATACCATTGGTAGAGGTCAAAAAGGGGTGAAATATGGAAAACGGATTTGTCGTAAATCCAGCCGAGTTGATGGGCGCGGTTGCGCTCGCTTTGCAGGCTATTGTTTTGCAAAATGAAATCGCAGGAGGCCCCGACAGAAGCGTTATCGCGAACGCCTTACGTGGCGAGAAATCCACGAATGAAAACTCAATAGAAAAAATGATGGCTTTTTTTGCTGATGTAATTGAGCAACGGGGTAGCAAGACGCCTGATCTTCGGCTCGTTTGAAAACGTATTCTAGAAGAACATCAGTCACCATCTGTTTTTATTATCATAAAG
The DNA here is from genome assembly GCF_003345355.1 of Sphingomonas aracearum. GTDB lineage: Bacteria > Pseudomonadota > Alphaproteobacteria > Sphingomonadales > Sphingomonadaceae > Sphingomonas > Sphingomonas aracearum. The sequence goes on from NZ_QQNB01000002.1 coordinate 452,953, forward strand.
ATTGAAAAAATGAAACCCAAGGCTCCCACGCTCCGTCAGTTTCAGGACCGCTTCCCCACGGAGGATGCGTGCCTAGACCATCTGTTTAAGGTGCGATTCGGCACGGATTTCAATTGCCCTGGCTGCGATCGGTCCGCGAAGTTCAGCCGCGTTGCCAAGCGCCGCGCCTATCAGTGCCAGTGGTGCGCGCATCAGGTTTACCCAACAGCGGGAACGCCGTTCGACAAGACGCGCACGCCGCTGCGCGATTGGTTCTTCGTCATGTTCCAGTTCTGCGCTTCGCGAAACGGCGTGGCGGCAAAGGAAGTCGAACGTCAGCTAGGCGTGACCTACAAAACCGCGTGGCGCATGTGCCACATGATCCGCGAGTATATGGGCAAGGTTGACGGCAACGAGCCTGTAGGCGGCTTCATGAAGCGCGTGGAAGTCGATGAGACGTTCTTCGGCGGCTATCGCGCTGGCGGTATGGGCGGCAAAGGAAAAACCGTTGTTGTCGGCATGTTGGAGCGTGGCGGCGACGTTATCACGCAGGTTGTGCCGGATCGCCGCAGCGGCACGCTAATGCCGGTCATCAAAGCCAATGTGCGTCAGCATAGCGAAGTGCATACCGACGAATTGCGCTCCTATGGCGGGCTGGGCACAATGGGCTACTGGCACAAGACGGTGAACCACAATCGCGAAGAATATGTCAGCAAGACCGGAACCACGGTCAACGCCATCGAAGGCTTTTGGGCCAACGTGAAGCGCGGCATCAACGGCACGCATATTCACGTCAGCCCGCAGCACCTGCCCAAATATCTAGGCGAGTTCGAATACCGCTGGAATATGCGGGATCAGCCGCATTTGATGTTGGATCGGTTGATGGTTTCTTTTTCTCGGTAATTGATCTATACATCAAATATGAACTGCTCCGATCAACACGCTTTTGAAAAGGCATTTACTGCTGGTCTAGCGGCTCTGGCTTGCCGCCCGTTATCAATTGAAAACGAGGCTTGCCTTGCTCATCTGTCGCGCGTTGCAAGCCCTCAACAAAAGCAAGAACGGTCGAATTTGGCTCATCCCTCCATTCTTGTCCCTCTTTCAATATTTCTATCATACGCGGTATTTCGCATGTTCCAGATTCATGGAGCGCGCGCACGATAGCGCCAATATATTCGGATAGCGTATCGCTATACTGCATCATCAGTTTTTGCAGTTCCTCCATTCTCATCCTCCACAGACTTACCGCCACCGCTCTCTTTGGCATCTGGCTTCACACGTTTTTGCGGCGCCTCACGCGGGGCCATAGCGTCTAGCAGCGCATCGAAACGGTTGTTGAGTTCGTCGGACATACGAGCGGTATAGCACGGAAACTAGCTTGCTGCGCAAAGCTGCCACGCTGCCTTAAAGCCCTCCGTTTTACGCGAGGCGCTATTGTATTCCGGGAGCCACCAGACAAGGCGGCTCACGCTCACGCAAAAATGCGGCCACCCCTCACGACCAAGATCGGGGCGGCTCGCAGATTGTATGTCGGATTTTGGGTGTTGGCTAGCGGTCCGCTGGCGGCCAAATCTGGCGAAGGCGATCACGATCTAGGCGAACGTCGTGCAGCCCTTCGTGAGAACCGGAATAGGGTGGAATACCATTGGGCTCCACCACTCCACCAAGGCGCTGCCCTTGATCGTTCAACGCCCACCATGCGTTGATGTTCGTATCGCGCCAGTAACCCGGATCAATTGGCAAACGAGGATGCAGAGGAGGGCTTTTTACTCCGCCTTGCAGCTCGTGATAATAACGCCCGCGCGCCCTAAGATCGCCGCTCGAAAGCGCGGACAATAGGGCTCTTGCAACCATGCTAGAGAACGCCGGATCGTTCTTATCAAATGCGCATGACCATGCGCTATCTCGTGCCAAGTAGCGCAATGCGTCATCTAGTCCGATAGGCGTGATAGCGGTTCTGGGCTTCTGTTCCTGACGCCAGATACCCCAAATCAAAATACCAACGCCAAGAACAACAACAAGCCATCCGATAAAACGGGCATCAGGAAGTGCCCATGCCAAGCCGCCGCCAATCACGCCGACGCCGGAGCCGTAAGCCCCTTCCCTGATCGGAAGCCCCATCCCCCCATCATGCCATCACCTCCCGCCGACGCAATATGTTGATGGTACATGTTTGAAGGGGATAAGTGCCGCTTTTTGTAGTGGATACTGGCGAACATTTCAAGAACAATGCGGACTATGAATCGCAGATTTCCGCCATTCTTGGACCCATGCGGACGCGCTAGGACCCTCTGATCATGGCTCTTAATCAGCGGGTCCTTGGTTCGAGCCCAAGTGCGTCCACCATTCCCTTCTTCGGTCCTGCTGCAACGGCAAGCTATTCGGCGACGATGACGCCGGCTGCGTGGAATCGCTCCTCCACCAGGGTCACCGTGGTTCCGGAAGCGTGCGGCGCGGCGATGGCGCGGGTGAGGCTTTTCAGCACGACCGCGCCGAAGCTTTCCCGCCGGGCGTCCAGCGCCGACCAGCCGACGCAGAAATCATACGCCAGGCCGACGAACACGCAGCGCCGCACGCCCTTGTCGCGCAGATAGCCGGCGAGCCCCGTCGGCGTCGCATGGTCGTTCTCGAAGAAGGCGGAGTAGGAATCGACCGCGGGATTGTAGCCCTTGCGCACGATCAGCTGCGCGCGCGCGACGGCCGGCGCGACCGCCGGGTGGAACTGCGCCCCGGCACTCCCCTGAATGCAATGGTCCGGCCACAGGACCTGCTCGCCATAGGGCAGCGCGACCGCGTCGAAGGGCGCCTTGCCCGGGTGGCTGCTGGCAAAGGACGAATGGCCGGCCGGATGCCAGTCCTGCGTCACCACCACATGGCGGAAGCGATCGGCAAGCCGCGCGATCGGCGCCATGATCTCGTCGCCTTCCGCCACCGCCAGCGCCCCGCCGGGACAGAAATCGACCTGCGGATCGATGAGAACGAGGGCGTCGCCGTCCAGAACCTCAACACCCTCGCTTTGCATTGCCGCGCTCCTCAGTCCTCGTCGTCCATCTCGCGCTCGGCCGCGTCCATGAAGTCGCGGGCGGCCTCCCGATCCTCTTCGTCCTCGAACGCCGTGTCGAGGTCGGGCGCGACGCCGAGCATGAACATCAGGCACCACAAGGCGAAGCGGCGCCCGCCGTCCTTTTCCAGCCCGAACTGGAGGCGCAGGCGCTCCACCCCGGCGGCGATCTGTTCGGGCGGAAGCGCGGCGATGTCGTCGGTGCCGAAGAAGCGGACGAGCAGCTGATCGAAATCCATGCCGTGCGTTACCGCGATCGCGGGCGCCGCGCCACCGCGCTCACTTCTGCAGCGGCGCGGAGCGTTCGCTCTGTGCCGAATCGCTGTCGAAGTCCTCGCCCTCCGCACCGCCGCCGATGCCGGTACCGCTGCCATGGACATCGCCGCCGGCAGACGCGGCAGCGGCCGCCTGGTCGGCCCGCCAGCGCGCCTGGTCCTTGCTGTCATATTCCTGGCCGGAATAGCCCTCGCCCGTGCCGACCTCGCCGACGGGCGGTTCGACCGTCGGGGGAGCATAGGGCGCTTGCTTGCCGGCTTCCCGCGGAATGTTCTTCTCGGTCATGGCGATCTCCTTGCGATCACCAACGGGCTCGGCGCGGGCCCGTTCCCGTCAGGCCGCTTCCAGCGCCTCGTTCGCCTCCAGCCAACGCTCCTCCGCCGTTGCCAGCTGCTTGTCGACCTGCTTGCGCAACTGCATCAGCTCGCTCATCGCCTTGCCCTTGTGGCGCGCCTCGGCGCCCGCCGGATCGAACATCGCGCGGTCGATGGCGCTGCGCTCGGCGGTGAGCTTCACCACCTCGGCCTCCGCCTCCTGCGCGGCCTTCCTTAGCGCCGTGCCCCGCTCGCGCGCCTCCGCGGCGGCCTTCTTGTCCTTCTTGCGATCGGCCTTGGAGCCGCCGCCAGAGGCCTTGCCGCCATCGCCGGCGAGGACAAAGGCCATGTAATCCTCCAGGCTGCCGGAGAATTCCTGCGCGGTGCCCGCATCCACCAGCACCAGCCGGTCGGCGGTGAGCTCCACCATGTGGCGATCGTGGCTGACGACGATCACCGCGCCGTCATAGGCGTTGAGCGCCTGGACCAGCGCCTCGCGCGCGTCGACATCGAGGTGGTTGGTCGGCTCGTCGAGGATCAGCAGGTGCGGCGCCTCGCGGGTGATCAGCGCCAGCGCCAGCCGGGCGCGCTCGCCGCCGGAAAGCTTGCCGACCTTGGTGGTCGCCCGGTCCCCGGAAAAGCCGAACCGGCCAAGCTGCGCGCGCACCGCGGCGGGCGTCTTGCCCGCCATGACGCGCGTCATGTGCTCCAGCGGCGTGTCGTCGGTGTCCAGCTCCTCCACCTGATACTGGGTGAAATAGCCGACCTTCATCTTGCCCGACGAAGCCATGCCGCCGTCCATCGGCGCCAGCTGGGCGGCGAGCAGGCGGGCAAGCGTGGTCTTGCCATTGCCGTTGCGCCCGAGCAGCGCGATGCGGTCGTCCGGATCGATGCGCAGGTTGAGCCGCTGCAGGATCGGCTTCTCGCCATAGCCAACGGTCGCCATGTCGAGCGTGATGAGCGGGGGCTTCAGCTCCTCGGGGCTCGGGAAGTCGAAGCTCAGCGTCGGATCGTTCGCCAGCTCCGCAATCGGCTGCATCCGGGCGAGCATCTTCTGCCGGCTCTGCGCCTGCTTGGCGGTGGAGGCGCGGGCGGAGTTGCGGGCGATATAGTCCTGCAGCTTGGCCCTTTGCGCCTCCTGGTTGGCCTTGGCCGCGGCGAGCTGCGCCGCCCGCTCGGCGCGCTGGCGCTCGAAGCTGTCATAGCCGCCGGTGTAGAGGACGGTCTTGCCGCCTTCCAGGTGCAGGATGTGGTCGACGACATTGTTGAGCAGATCGCGCTCGTGGCTGATGACCACCATCATCGCCGGATAGGATTTCAGGAAATCCTCCAGCCACAAGGTCGCCTCGAGATCGAGATGGTTGGAGGGCTCGTCGAGCAGCAGCAGGTCCGGCTGCGAGAACAGCAGGGCGGCCAGCGCCACGCGCATCTTCCAGCCGCCCGAATAGCTGTCCAGCGGACGCGCCTGCATCTCCTCGTCGAAACCGAGGCCCACCAGGATGCCCGCGGCACGGGACTCGGCGGAATAGGCGTCGATCGCGATCAGCCGCTCATAGACCTCGCCCAGCCGGTCCGGATCCTCGCAGGTCTCCGCCTCCACCATCAAGGCAGCGCGCTCCAGATCGGCGGCCAGCACCGTTTCCAGCGGGTTGCCCTGCCCGCTCGGCGCTTCCTGGCGCAGATAGCCGATGCGCGTCTTGCGCGGCATCTCGATCTCGCCGTCGTCCGGATCGATGGCGCCGATCATCGCCTTCATCAGCGTGGACTTGCCCGCGCCGTTGCGGCCGATCAGGCCCACGCGGCTGCGAGGGGGGAGCGAGGCGGAGGCGCGGTCGAGGATCGTGCGGCCGCCGAGGCGCACGGTAACTCCGTTCAGGGTCAGCATGGCGCGCCGCCTAGCATGTTGCGTTGCAAACCGCCATGTAGGTTGATCGGAGGAATGAGTGATGAGCGTAGCGTTTCGCCGCGAAAGCGACGAGGAACATCTGGAGCCGAAATTCGAGCTGCCGATCCCGCCGGGACCGAACCTCGTCACGGCGCGCGGCCTCTCGCTGATCGGCGGGAAGGTGGCCGAGCTGGAAGCGGCGATCGCTGCGGCCGACGAGCCCGAGCCGCTGAAGCGCGAGCTTCGCTACTGGCACACGCGCGCCGCCACCGCCGAGCTGGCGCCGCCGCCGCTGCCCGGCGTGGTGGGGATCGGCTCGCGCGTGACCTTCACGCTTGCCGGCCGCACGCGCACGCTGACGGTCGTCGGCAGCGACGAGGCCGATCCGGCAGCCGACCGCATCGGCTTTGCCGCGCCGCTGGCGCAGGCGCTGCTCGGCGCCGAGATCGGCGAAACGCTGCCGTTCAACGGCAGGGACGACGCCATCGAGATCGTCGCCGTCGAGGAGGACCGCTGATGGCCGAGAAGTTCGAACGGCACAAGCAGCCCTGGCGGCCCGACGAGATCCAGAAGCTGCACACGCTGGCCAAGAAGGGCATGGCGCTGAAGGCGATCGCCAAGGCGCTGACCCGCAGCGAGGAATCGGTGAAGCAGCGCGCCAAGGAAGACGGGCTGAACATCGCCAAGCTGCACTAGTCCGTTCCCGGCGAAGGCCGGGGCCCAGGCGCGACAACCGCCGTGCAGGTCCGCTCACGCCACCCCACGTCCCCCAACCGTCCCTCTAACTGGACCCCGGCCTCCGCCGGGGAACACGGAGCAAGCATTGCCCCCCTCCCGCACCTTCGACGCGATCATCCTGGGCGGCGGCGCCGCAGGGCTGATGTGCGCGGCCGTGGTAGGCCAGCGCGGGCGGCGGGTGCTGGTGATCGACCATGCCGGCGAGGTGGGCAAGAAGATCCTGATTTCCGGCGGCGGCCGGTGCAACTTCACCAACCGGGACACCGCGCCCGACCGCTACCTTTCCGCCAACCCGCATTTCGCCAAGTCGGCGCTGAGCCGCTACACGGCGCAGGATTTCCTGGCGATGGTCGAGCGTCACGGTATCGCCTGGCACGAAAAGACGCTGGGGCAGCTCTTCTGCGATGGTTCCGCCCGACAGATCGTGGCGATGCTGCTGGACGAATGCGCGGCCGGCGAGGTGACGGTGGAGACGGGGCGGACGATCGGCGAGGTGGCCCATGCCGACGGTCGCTTCCGCATCGGCGGGGATGAAGCACCGGCGCTGGTGATCGCCACCGGCGGGCCGTCGATCCCGAAAATGGGGGCGACCGGCATCGCCTATGACCTGGCGCGGCGCTTCGGGCTGAAGGTGGTGGAGCCGCGGCCGGCCTTGGTGCCGCTGACGCTGGGCGGCGACGAAGCGCTGTTCCGCGAGCTGTCCGGCGTGGCCAGCGACGTGGTCGCCGGAGCCGGAAAGGCGCGCTTCCGGGAAGCGGCCCTGTTCACCCACAAGGGCCTGTCGGGGCCGGCGATCCTGCAGGTTTCCAGCTACTGGCGGGCGCGGGAGCCGGTCGCGATCGACTTCGTGCCCGATGTGCGCCCCGGCTGGCTGCTCGATGCCAAGCGCCTGCGCCCGCGCGCGCTGCCCGCCGCCGTGCTGGCCGAGCAGCTGCCGGCGCGGCTCGCCGACCGCCTCGCGGAACGACTGGCGCTGGCCGGTCCGCTCAACGGCTGTTCGGACAAGGCATTGGCGGAGGCGGAGCGGCGCTTGTCCGACTGGCGCTTCCACCCCAACGGCACGGAAGGCTTCGCCAAGGCCGAAGTGACCGCCGGGGGGATCAGCACGGCCGAACTGTCGTCGCAGACGATGGGGGCAAAGCGGGTGCCGGGCCTGTACGCCATCGGCGAGGCGGTGGACGTCACCGGCTGGCTGGGCGGCTACAATTTCCAATGGGCCTGGGCGAGCGGCTGGGCGGCCGCCCAGGCGCTGTAGCTTACAGGTGCTTGGCCGGCGCCGGCGCTGCCGCGGCGGACATGGCGGCGGCGGTGCCCGTCGCGGGGCGCACCTCGAACCAGTGCGGCCGCTCGATGGCGACGAGAAAGGCAAGAACTCCCAGCCCGAAGCACAGCATCAGCACCGAGGATTTGAGCGTGGAGAGTCGGCGGTCGTCGGACGGGGGCATGGGAACTCCTGCAAGCGTGGAGCGATGATCTAGGATAGCCAGACGGATGGTCCATGAGCGGTCGGTTTCATTGTATTGCTGCGGTGCAGCACGGCGGCGAACCGTGCGTGGCATGCGATTGTGCTTGCCCCCGAGGCCCCCTGCCCCCATCTGGGCGAACTCATGACATTTCCTGACCTCCCCTCGCCTCTTTCCGAGGCGCTCGCCGCGCGTGGTTATGCGCAGCTCACTGCCGTGCAGTCCTCCGTTCTGACGGAGGAAGCGCACAAGCGTGACCTTCTCGTCTCCGCGCAGACCGGCTCCGGCAAGACCGTGGCCTTCGGCCTCGCCATGGCCACCGAGCTGCTGTCGGACGACGATGCCCGCCTGCCGGTCGCGGCCGCGCCGCTGGCGCTTTGCATCGCGCCCACCCGCGAACTGGCGCTGCAGGTGAGCCGCGAGCTCGGCTGGCTGTACGAAAAGGCGGGCGCGCGGATCGTCACCTGCGTGGGCGGCATGGATGTGGCCAAGGAGCGCCGTGCCCTCAACCACGGCGCGCATGTGGTGGTGGGCACGCCGGGCCGCCTGCGCGACCATCTGGAGCGCGGCGCACTGGACCTCTCCTCGCTGCGCGCGGTGGTGCTGGACGAGGCGGACGAGATGCTCGACATGGGCTTTCGCGAGGATTTGGAAGAGATCCTCGACATGACGCCTGAGGGCCGGCGCACGCTGCTGTTCTCCGCGACCCTGCCCAAGCCGATCGTGGCGCTGGCCAAGCGCTATCAGAAGGATGCGCTGCGCCTGTCCACCATGGACGAGGAGCGCGGGCACGGCGACATCACCTACCAGGCGATGACCTGTGCGCCGGCCGATATCGAGAAGGTGGTGGTCAACCTGCTGCGCTTCCATGAGGCGGAGACGGCGATCCTGTTCTGCGCCACGCGGGACAATGTGCGCCACCTCCATGCCGGGCTCACCGAGCGGGGGTTCGCGGCCGTGGCGCTGTCCGGCGAGCATTCGCAGAACGAGCGCAACGCGGCGCTTCAGGCGCTGCGCGACCGCCGCGCCCGGGTCTGCGTCGCCACCGACGTGGCGGCGCGCGGCATCGACCTGCCCACGCTGACCCTGGTGGTGCATGTGGAGCTGCCGCGCGATGCCGAGACGATGCAACATCGTTCGGGGCGCACCGGCCGCGCGGGCAACAAGGGCACGGCCGTGCTGATCGTGCCCTATCCGCGCCGGCGGCGGGTGGAATCCATGCTGCGCGGCGCGCGTATCCCCGCCGAATGGGTGCAGCCGCCCACGGCCGAGGACATCCGCGCGCAGGATCGCGAGCGCCTGCGCGCCTCGCTGCTCGCTCCGGTGGAGCTGGAGGACGACGATCGCGCGCTGGGCGCGGAGCTGCTGGCGGAACGCAGCGCGGAGGAGATCGCAGCCATGCTGGTGCGCGCGCACCGCGCCGCCATGCCGGCGCCCGAAGAGCTGCTGTCGAGCGGGGCGGCGCCCGGCCCGACCGACCATCACCGGCCCGGCTTCGACGACGTGGCCTGGTTCCGCATGGACATCGGTCGCCGGCAGAATGCCGATCCGCGCTGGATCCTGCCGCTGATCTGCCGTCGCGGCCACGTCACCAAGTCCGAGATCGGCGCGATCCGCATCGGCGCCAACGACACCTATTTCCAGGTGCCGCGCGCGATTGCCGGCAAGTTCGCGGCGGCGGTGAAGCGCACCTTCACCCCCGACCGCAACGACGAGGGCGGGATCACCATCGCCGCTTCCGAGGGCAAGCCGCAGGATGCCGGCCCGCGTCCGCGAAGCGGGCCGGCGCCGGTGCGCCATCGGCCCAAGCCCTTCCGCGGGCGCGAGAAACAGTGACGCCAACGCCCGCATAAAGCTGCACTTCGTTCCGTATCGGCCGTGCTGCGGTTTCGTTACATCTGGTTACACAAAAGGGCTTGAATCCCGTTCGCGACATGTGGAGGGAGGGCAGGCCTTTCGCGGTCGTCCAGCCGTTGGCCAGTCTGCAAGTAGCGAGGAACGATAGTGAACGAACGGGCGCGGGAGCGACTTGTCGCAGGTATCGCTCTGGCGCTGGTGGCCGCAACGCTTTCCGGTTGCGGCGGGGGCACGGACGAGAAGAAGGGCAAGCGCGGGCCGAGCGGCCCTCCGCAGGTGGGCTTCGTCGTCGTGCAGCCGACCAACGTGCCCACCACCACGGAGCTGCCCGGCCGCACCGCCGCGTTCGAGACCTCCGAAGTGCGCCCGCAGGTCGCCGGGCTGATCCGCAAGCGGCTGTTCACGGAGGGCTCCTATGTGCGCGCCGGGCAGACGCTCTACCAGATCGACCCGCGGGTCTATTCGGCGGCGGTGAACGAGGCGCGCGGCAATCTGGCCAGCGCGCAGGCCAATGCCGAGGCGACGCGCATCCAGGCGGAGCGCTATCGCCCGCTCGCCGAGATCGAGGCGGTGTCCAAGCAGGAATATACCAACGCCGTCGCGTCCGCCCGCCAGGCGCGCGCCGCCGTGCAGCAGACCCGCGCGGCGCTGGAGACGGCGCGGATCAACCTCAACTTCACCAACGTACCGGCGCCGATCTCCGGCCGGATCGGGCGTTCGCTGTTCACGGTGGGCGCGCTGGTCACCACCAGCCAGACCGATCCGCTGGCGGTGATCCAGCGCACCGATCCGATGTTCGTCGACATCCAGCAATCCGCGTCCGAGCTGCTGACTCTGCGCCGTGCTTTGGCCTCCGGCGGGGTGCTGCCGGCCACCGCGCAGGTGCGGCTGAAGCTGGAGGACGGCTCCGACTATGCGCAGACCGGCACGATCCAGTTCGCCGAGGTGACGGTGAACCAGTCCACCGGCACGGTGACGTTGCGCGCGCGCTTTCCCAATCCGCAGAATGTGCTGCTGCCCGGCATGTTCGTGCGCGCCGTCTTCGTCCAGTCGATCTACAAGGGCGCCTTCCTGGTGCCGCAACAGGCGGTCACCCGCGATCCGCAGGGCAATGCGACGCTGTTCGTCGTCGGGCCGAACAACAAGGCGGTGCAGCGCGAGGTCACGGCCGAGAGCACGCAGGGCGCATTCTGGGTCGTCACCAAGGGGCTCAACCCCGGTGACAAGGTTGTCACGCAGGGCACCGCCAACCTGAAGCCGAACGCACAGATCCGCCCCGTGCCGGCCAATTCGCCGCAGCGGGTGCAGGCGCCGCAGAAGGGCAACGGCAAGGCCGGTTCCCAGGGCGGCGGAGGCGGCCAGGACAAACAGGGGACCAGCCAAAGCGGGAGCCGCTAGGCCATGTCCAAGATCTTCATCGACCGCCCGATCTTTGCCTGGGTGATCGCGATCATCGTGATGCTGGCGGGCGTGGGCGCGATCATGTCGCTGCCGATCGCGCAATATCCGGACGTCGCCCCGCCGCAGGTCAACATCCGCGCCACCTATCCGGGCGCCAACGCGCAGACGATCCAGAATTCGGTGACGCAGATCATCGAACAGCAGCTGACCGGCATCGACGGCCTGCTGTATTTCTCCTCCACCTCCTCCTCGCGCGGGCAGGTGACGATCAGCGCGACCTTCTCCAAGGGCACCGATCCGGACATTGCGCAGGTTCAGGTGCAGAACCAGGTACAGCAGGCGCTCTCCCGCCTGCCCCAGCAGGTGCAGCAACAGGGCCTGCGCGTGTCCAAGTCCAATCCGGACTTCCTGCTGATCGTCGGCGTCTATGACGAGTCCGACAAGGACACCAATCGCGACGTGTCCGACTGGCTCGTCTCGAACCTGCAGGACCCGCTCGGCCGCGTGAACGGCGTGGGCGAGTCCAACGTGTTCGGCTCGCAATATGCCATGCGCATCTGGCTGAACCCCGATCGCCTCGCCAGCTTCCAGCTGATCCCCAGCGACGTGACGACCGCGATCCAGAACCAGAACACCGAGGTCGCCGCCGGCGAGCTGGGCGGACAGCCGCAGCCCGACACGCAGATGCTGAACGCGACGGTGACCGCGCAATCGCGGCTGCAGACCCCGGCGCAGTTCGAGAACATCATCCTCAAGACGCAAGCCGACGGCGCCACCGTGCGCATCAAGGACGTGGCGCGGGTGGAGCTCGGCGCCGAAAGCTACCAGGCGCAAAGCCGCATCAACGGGCATCCGGGCGCCGGCATCGCCGTCAGCCTCGCGCCAGGCGCCGATGCGCTGACCACCGCGGAGCTGGTGAAGGCACTGGTGAGCAAGGCGGCGCAGGGCTTCCCGCCCGGCTACAAGTTCGCCTACGCCAACGACACCACGCAGTTCATCCAGCTGTCCATCGAGGAGGTGGAGCACACTCTCTTCGAAGCGATCGTGCTCGTCGTGATCGTGATGTTCGTGTTCCTGCAAAGCTGGCGCGCGACGTTGATCCCGACGATTGCGGTGCCAGTGGTGCTGCTGGGCACCTTTGCGGTGTTCTACGTCGCCGGCTTCTCCATCAACACGCTGACGCTGTTCGGCCTGGTGCTCGCGATCGGCCTGCTCGTCGACGACGCGATCGTGGTGGTGGAAAACGTCGAGCGCCTGATGGAGGAGGACGAGAACCTCTCTCCCCGCGACGCGACGATCAAGTCGATGGAGGAGATCCAGGTCGCGCTGGTCGCCATCGCGCTGGTGCTGTCCGCCGTGTTCCTGCCGATGGCGTTCTTCGGCGGATCGACCGGCGTGATCTATCGCCAGTTCTCGCTGACCATCGTGTCGGCGATGGTGCTGTCGGTGCTGGTGGCGCTGATCCTGTCGCCCGCGCTCACCGCCACCTTGCTGAAGCAGAAGAAGCATGGCGAGGAGGAAGGCGGCTGGATCGACCGGCGCTTCCCCGCGGTCGGCCGGTTCTTTCACCGCTTCAAGCACGGCTTCAACTCGCGCTTCGACAAGGGGGTGGATCGCTACACCCGCGCGGTGCAGACGGTGGTGGATCGCAAGTGGATCTTTCTCGCGATCTACGCGGTGACCTGCGCGCTGCTGGTGCTCATGTTCCTGCGGTTGCCGACCGGCTTCCTGCCGACGGAGGACCAGGGCGCGATTTCCGTGCAGTTCCGCCTGCCTGCCGGCGCCACCCTGGGCCGCACCACCCAAGTGCAGAAGCAGGTGGAGAATTACTTCCTCAACAACGAGAAGCGCGACACGTCCGTGATGTTCTCCGTCGCGGGCGGCGGCGGCGGCGCGGCGGCGGGGCAGAATACCGGCCAGGGCTTCGTGAACCTCGCCGCGTTCGACGAGCGCTCCGACAAGGAACGGGGCGCGGCGGCGATCGTGCAGCGTGCGACGGGGGCGTTCGGCAACATCCGCGACGCGCAGGTCTATGCGCTCCAGCCCGGCGCGATCCGCGGCCTCGGCCAGTCGAGCGGCTTCACCATGGAGCTGCAGAACAGCGGCGGCCTGTCGCAGCAGGAGTTCGCCGCGGCGCGCGACAAGCTGCTTGCGGCCGCGAACGGGGACTCGGCGCTCAGCCAGGTGCGCCTGACCGAATTGCCCGATGTCGGCACGCTGAAGGTCAATATCGACCAGCAGAAGCTGTCCACGCTGGGCCTGACCCAGGCCAACGTGAACTCCACGCTGTCCACCGCCTGGGGCGGCTCCTACGTCAACGACTTCATCGATCGCGGCCGCGTGAAGCGCGTCTACGTGCAGGGCGACGCACCGTATCGCGCGCTGCCCGAAGACATCTACAAATGGTTCGTCCGCTCGTCTTCCGGCGAGATGGCGCCCTTTTCGTCCTTTGCGACCACCGCCTGGTCCACGGCGCCCACCACCCTGTCGCGGTTCAACGGCATCCCTTCCTTCGAATTCCAGGGCTCGGGCGCATCGGGCGTAAGCTCCGGCGACGCGATGGCGCGGATGGAGGAACTGGCCGGGCAGATTTCGGGCGTGGGCGTCGCCTGGGCCGGGCAATCCTATCAGGAGCGGCTGTCGTCCGGTCAGGCGCCGATCCTCTACGGCCTGTCGCTGCTGGTGGTGTTCCTGTGCCTTGCGGCGCTGTATGAGAGCTGGACCATCCCGGTTGCGGTGCTGCTGGTGATCCCGCTCGGCCTGGTCGGCGCGATCTTCGCCGTGACGCTGCGCGGACTGGAGAACGACGTGTACCTTCAGATCGGCCTGCTGACGACGATGGGCCTGGCGGCGAAGAACGCCATCCTGATGATCGAGTTCGCTGAACAGGCGGAGCGGCAGGGCAAGCGCGTGATCGAGGCGGCGCTGGAGGCGGCGCGCATCCGTCTGCGCCCGATCCTGATGACCTCGCTGGCGTTCATCTTCGGCGTGCTGCCGCTGGCGATCTCGACCGGCGCCGGGGCGAACAGCCGCATCGCCATCGGCACCGCGGTGATCGGCGGCATGCTGACGGCGACGATCCTCGCTATCTTCTACATCCCGCTGTTCTTCGTGCTCGTCCGCCGCACCACGCGGGACACGATGAAGCGCTTCCACCATGAGGAGCCGGGGCACACGCCCCCGCCTCCCACGGGGGATGCCAAGCCGGAGCCGCAGGCATGAGCCGTCGCACCCCTGCCCTCCTTCTCCTCGCCACCGCGCTGGCCGGTTGCTCGCTGGCGCCCGGATACGTCCGGCCCGAACTGCCGGTGCCCGCCTCCTGGCCGAGCGGGGACGCCTATCTGCGCCAGCAGGAGGCCTCGTTGCCAGCGGTGTCCTATCGCGACCTCTTCCGCGATGCGCGGCTGCAGCGCGTGATCGAGCAGGCGTTGGCCAACAATCGCGATCTGCGCATCGCGGCGGCGAACATCGCCGTGGCGCGGGCGCAATATCGCATCCAGCGCGCCGAGCTGTTCCCCGAAGTTACGGCGAGTGGCAGCTATCGCTATTCGGACGGCGGCCGGGGCTCCAGCCTGAACAGCGCGACGACAACCGGCTCGACCGGCACGGGCACGGGCACGGGCACGGGCACGGGCACGGGCGGGATCGGTACGGGCACCGGCGGGGTCGGCACCGGAACCGGTGCGACCGGGATCACCACCACCAACTCCAGCTCGAACAGCAGCTTTTCCGCTCAAGTCGGGATCACCGCCTTCGAGCTGGACCTGTTCGGCCGCATCCGCTCGCTGAACGAAGCGGCGCTGAACCGCTATTTCGGCCAGGAAGCATCGGCCCGCGCCACGCGGCTGACGCTGGTGGGGGACATCGCCGCCGCGTGGCTGACCTATGCCTCGGACCGCAGCCTGCTGCTGATCGCGCAGCAGACCGCCGCCAGCGCCGAGCAGAGCGTGCGGCTGACGCGTGCGCGGCTGGAAGGCGGCATCGCGCCGCGCACCGACCTGCGCCAGGCCGAGCAGGTGCTGGAAACCGCCCGCTCCGACATCGCGCAGCAGACCACCCTGGTGGCGCAGGACGCCAACGCCCTGCAACTGCTGGTCGGTGCGCCGGTCGATCCGGCGTTGCTGCCGCAGACGATCGAGGACGCCTCGGCGAACCTGTCGGCGCTGCCGGCCGGCCTGGATTCCGGCGTGCTCCTGCGGCGGCCGGACGTGGTGCAGGCCGAGTACGAACTGCGCGCGAGCAATGCCGAGATCGGCGCGGCGCGGGCCGAGCTGTTCCCGCGCATCTCGCTGACCGGGCTGGTCGGTTTTGCGAGCACCGCGCTGACCGACCTCTTCAAGGGCGGCAGCTTCAGCTATTCGGTGTCGCCCAACGTGAACTTCCCGATCTTCCGCGCCGGCGCCGGTCGCGCAGGCGTGGAGCAGACACGGGCACAGCGCGACGTCGCACTGGCCACCTACGAGCGCACGATCCAGACCGCGTTCCAGGAGGTGTCGGACGCCCTCGCCCGCCGCGGGACCATCGCCGAGCAGCTCCGCGCGAGCACCGCGAACGCGGCGGCGGCGGAGGACACCGCCCGGCTGGAAACCGCACGGTACCGCGGCGGCATCGATACCTACCTCAACAGCCTCGATGCGCAGCGATCGCTCTACACCGCGCAGCGTACGCTGGTGAACACGCGGCTGGTGGCGGCGAGCAACCTGGTGACGCTGTACCGCACATTGGGCGGCGACCAGTTGCTGGACGTGACGCCGCGCGGACCGCAGCTGGTCACGCCGCAGGGGTAAGGCCGGTCAGTCCGGCTTGCGTCCGGTAAACGGGGTTACGGCATCGCGGCCATATTGCAGGATGAGTTCGCTCATCTCGCGCGCGTGCTGCATGTTGCGGGTCGATTGTTCGCGCAGGAAGTCGGACTGGATCTTCATGACCTCCGTCACGTCCTTCGCCCTTGCGGCGGCGCGGAGGGCGGCGAAGGTTTCGCGGGCGGTCACCTCCGCCTGGTCCAGCAGGCGCATGCTCACCGCATTGCCCCGCTCCATCGCCTGCTCCGCGGCGGTGGTGGCGGTGCTGGTCGCGTCGTTCTGGTCGTCGGCCATGTCGGTGTCTCCCGGGGATGATGGTGACTCGGCGGCGGCATCGTCTCACCGCGGGCGCCTGATCGCAAGCGCCCGGCGAGGGTGGCAACACCGGATTACAGGCGAGCGGCCGTCAGTTCTTCAACGGATCGTGCCCCCAGTTCATGAGGGAATAGCGCCAGTCGGAATGTTCCTTGTCCTCCGCGGGACCGCCCTGCGCCATGTGCCGGTGCACATAGCCGACCACCTTCTTCATGTGCGCATAGTCGTCGTCGGACAGGTCCGCCTGATGCGCGCGCTTGATCTCGACGATGCGCTTGCCGGACTTGTGCCCGACGCTCTCGCCGGAACCCTGGCCGTCCTCGCCCTTCCAGCCGACGCGCTTGCTGTCGTCGGTGTCGAGGAACTTCTCCAGCTCGGCGGGGGTCATGTTCACCGCGTCGTGGAAGTCGTCGCGGATCTTCTTGCGCTCGTCTGCATCCATCGCCGGCTCTCCTTCGAGAGAAGGAACGTCGCGACAGGCATCGGGTTTCCCGCCCCCGTCACCCCGGACTTGTTCCAGAGTCCACCATGTCGCGAACGCGGCGGCCACTCGCCGGGAGCGCGCCCCGCCGCCGAGTGGACCCCGGCACGAGGCCGGGGTGACGTTTCGGCTAGATATGCAACGCCTTGCCATAGGCGCCGAGCACGCTTTCGTGCATCGTCTCGCTGATCGTCGGGTGCGGAAACACCGTTTCCATCAGTTCGGCCTCGGTGGTCTCCAGCGTCTTGCCGACCGTGTAGCCCTGGATCATCTCGGTCACTTCGGCGCCGACCATGTGCGCGCCGAGCAGTTCGCCGGTCTTCGCGTCGAAGATCGTCTTGGTGAAGCCTTCCGCCTCGCCCAGCGCGATCGCCTTGCCGTTGCCGATGAACGGGAAGGTGCCGACCTTGACCTCATAGCCCAGCTCCTTCGCCTTCGCCTCGGTGAGGCCGACGCTGGCGATCTGCGGGTGGCAATAGGTGCAGGCCGGAATGTTGCGCACGTCCATCGCATGCGGATGGCCGCCGGCGATCGCCTCGGCGGCGATGACGCCCTCGTGGCTGGCCTTGTGCGCGAGCCAGGGCGGCGCGGTGATGTCGCCGATCGCCCACAGCCCCTCAACGTTGGTGCGGCAATCGGGCGTGGTCTTCAGGAAGCCGCGATCGTCCATGGCGACGCCCAGTTCCTTGAGGCCGAGATCCTCGGTATTCGGCACGATGCCCACCGCGACGATGACGTGGCTGAATTCCTGGACGGTTTCCTTGCCGTCCTTGTCCTTCAGCCTGGCGGTCACCTTGTCCGCCCCCACGTCCAGCCCGCTGATCCCCGCCTTGGTGAGGATCGTCATACCCTGCTTCTTCAGCGACTTTTCGAGAAAGGCGGAAACGTCCGCATCCTCCACCGGCACGATGCGGTCGAGCATCTCGACCACGGTCACCTCGGCACCCATGTCGTTGTAGAAGCTGGCGAACTCGATGCCGATCGCGCCCGAGCCGATGACCAGCAGCTTGCTCGGCATCTCGGCCGGGGTCATCGCATGGCGATAGGTCCAGATGCGCTTGCCGTCCGACTTGGCGAAGGGCAGCTCGCGGGCGCGCGCGCCGGTGGCGACGATGATGTTCTTCGCCGACAGCTCCGTCGTCTTGCCGCCTTCCGCGGTGACGGTGAGGCCGCCCTTCCCGGTCAGCTTGCCGGTGCCCATGTGCACGGCGATCTTGTTCTTCTTCATCAGGTGCGTGACGCCCTGATTGAGCTGCTTGGCGACGCCACGCGAGCGCTTCACCACGGCGGCGAGATCGGCGGTGATGTTGTCCGCCGCCAGCCCGTAATCCTTGGCATGCTGCATGTAGTGCATGATCTCGGCCGAGCGCAGCAGCGCCTTGGTCGGGATGCAGCCCCAGTTGAGGCAGATGCCGCCGAGCAGCTCGCGCTCGACGATGGCGGTCTTCAGGCCGAGCTGCGACGCCCGGATCGCGGCCACATAGCCGCCGGGGCCGGAGCCGAGCACGATCACGTCATAGGTTTCAGCCACGATATACTCCTGGGGAAGAGATCAGATTGCGGAAGCGTCGATCGCGCGCGGGCGCCGCGCCTCGTCGATCGCCACGAACACGAAGCGGGCCTGCGTCACGCGGCAGCGTTCCTCGACATGGCGGCCGCGGCGCCAGGCCTGGACGTCGATGGTCATGGACGTGCGGCCGGTCGCGACCAGATCGGCATAGACCGACACTTCGTCGCCGACCGCGACGGGCGCGTGGAACTTCATGCCCTCCACCGCGATGGTCACCGCACGACCGCGGGCATGGCGCGAGGCGACGAGGCCGGCCGCCATGTCCATCTGGCTCATCAGCCAGCCACCGAAGATGTCGCCGTAAGGGTTGGCGTCGGCGGGCATGGTGGTGACGCGGATCGCCGGTTCGCCGGCGGGCACGGGATCGATCAGGTCAGACATTGCCACGCAGCTTTCGCAGGGCGCCGTCGTCGCCATGATCGGCCCGCCAGGCGAGCAGCAGCGGGCGCACCGACCACAGCAGGACCACCAGCACGCACACGCCCGCCACGCGCCAGATGTCGACGCGGGCGAGCGGCACGCCCCAGGCCGCGGCCTTCGCCACGGCCATCGTGCCGATCACGCCGGCGAGAAGGTGCAACGCCTCGATCAGCGTGCGACGCGGCATCCTGCCCCCGCCCTCCTCAGGCGATCATGCCGAGCGGAGCCTCGACCAGCTCCTTGAACGCCTTCATCAGCTGCGCCCCGTCCGCCCCGTCGATCGCGCGGTGGTCGAAGCTGCCGGTCGCCGACATCACGGTGGCGATGCCCAGCGCATCGTCCACGATGTACGGCCGCTTCTCGCCCGCGCCGATCGCCAGGATCATGCCCTGCGGCGGGTTGATGACGGCCTCGAACTGCTTGATGCCGAACATGCCCATGTTGGACAGGCTGGCGGTGCCGCCCTGATATTCCTCGGGCTTCAGCTTGCCTTCCTTGGCGCGGCCGGCAAGCTCCTTCATCTGGGTGGAGATGGACGACGGCGAAGCATTGGCGGCATCGCGGATGATCGGGGTGATGAGGCCGGTGGGCGTCGACACCGCCACCGACACGTCCGCGCGCTTGTAGCTGACCAGGCTGTCGCCGGTGAAGGTGACGTTGCACTTGGGCGTCGCCTCCAGCGCCACGCCCAGCGCCTTGATGAGCAGATCGTTGACCGACAGCTTCACGCCGCGCGCTTCCAGCGCCTTGTTGAGGTCGCCGCGCAGCTTGAGCAGCGCGTCCAGGCGGATGTCCACGGTGAGGTAGATGTGCGGGACCGTCTGCTTCGACTCGGTGAGCCGGCGGGCGATCGTCTTACGGATGTTGGAAAGCTTCTCGACCTCGTGCGGGATGCTTTCGTCCCACCAGACCTTGGCCGGGGCGGGCGCGGCGGCCGGGGCGGCCTGCGGCGCGGCGGCGGGCGCCTCGGCTGCCTTCTGCGCGGGAGCGGCGGCGCCCGGCTGGGCGCCTTCCACGTCCGCCTTGACGATGCGCCCGTTCGGGCCGGAGCCGGACACGCCGGACAGCTCGATGCCCTTGTCGGCGGCGATGCGGCGGGCGAGCGGGCTTGCCTTCACGCGCTCGCCGGAGGACGCCGGCGCAGCGGCGGGCGACGGAGCCGGAGCCGAAGTCGGTGCGGAGGAACCGCCGGTGCTGTTCTGGGGAGCAAGGCCGTGATCCTCGGCCATCTCCTTGGTGCGTCCGAGCGTGTCGCCCTGCTGCGCGGCGGGCGCGTCCTGCTTGGGCGCTTCGGCCTTTGGCTCGGACGAGGCGGCAGCGGAGACGTCCTCGCCTTCGCCCGCGAGCAGCGCGATCACCGCGCCGACCTTCACGCCGTCGGTGCCCTCCGCCACGGTGATCCTGGCGATGGTGCCCTCGTCGACGGCCTCGAACTCCATGGTCGCCTTGTCGGTCTCGATCTCGGCCATGATGTCGCCGGACTTGACCTGGTCGCCTTCCTTGACGAGCCACTTGGCCAAGGTGCCCTCCTCCATGGTCGGAGACAGCGCAGGCATCTTGATCTCGATGGGCATGAACGTCCTCTTGATTCCCGGGGAGGGGTGGCGCTCCTCTTCGCCTCCGGACCCCTGCGGGTCAAGGTCTGCGACGGGCTTCCATCCGGGCGGCACTTGCGCTCGGCGCATGCGCACGCCACCGTCACCTCCGGTTGACGAACGGGAAACGACGATGCGCATCTATCTGGTGGTGGTGGACGACAGCCCGGAAGCGGGGATCGCCCTGCGCTTCGCGGCCCGCCGCGCGGTGAAGACGGGCGGCGGGGTGGAGATCCTGTCCGTGCTGCCGCCCGCCGAGTTCGTCGGCTGGGGTGGCGTGCAGGCGACGATCGAGGAAGAGCAGCGGCAGCAGGCCGAGGCGCTGGTGGCCAGCGCCGCCGGGGCGATCCTGGCGGAATCCGGGCTGCATCCCTCCATCACGCTGAAACAGGGCGAGGCGGCGAAGATCGTGCGCGAGCATCTCGCCGCCCATGCGGAGATCGCCGCCCTGGTGCTCGGCGCCTCCGCCACCGGCGCCCCCGGGCCGCTGGTCGCGCATTTCGCGGCCGATGCGGGCGCCCTGCCGGTGCCGCTGATGATCGTTCCGGGCGGGCTGGACCAGGACGCGATCGACCGGCTCAGCTGATGCTGGCGGCGCTGCTGCTGCAACTGGCGGCTCCGGAGGCGGCCAGCCCGCGCGCGGCGGTGGCCGCCGAGATGACGCGCATCGCGGAAGGCTGCAGCGGCTGTCTGGTGGTGGCGAACATCGCGCGCACTTCGGAAGGCCGCGAGGTGGTCGATCTGCTCGGTTTCCAGCAAGGGCCAGAGGCGAAGCGGATCGTGCTGGTCACCGCACCGGCAGGCGACGGCGCGGCGACAAGCGCGCTGCTGGCGGCGGCCGGCACACTGTCGTCCGAGCGCTTCGGCCCGACCATCGTCTTCGCGCTGGTGGACGGGGCGGCTGGGGACGCCCTGCTCGGCGATGTCGCGCGCTCGCGCAACTGGACGATCGTGGCGGCGCTGCCGGCGATGGCGGGCACGGCGGCGATCCGCGCGGCAGCGACGGGGGCGCAGCGGCCGGCGACGCCCCCCGCGCCGCCAGCCGCCCCCGCTCCGAAGAGCTAGACCAAAAGCCTCAGCAGCTCGGGCGGCAGGAGCAGGTGCAGATCGTCTTGGTCTTGGTGGGACGCCACACCTTCTTCGCGCGATACTTCACGCGGGGCGCGACGCGCTCCTCCACATAGGTGGTGGTGGTCGTTTCCGTGACGACCGGCGCCAGCGTGGTCACCGTGGTGGTGACGGGCGGGTACCAATAGCCGCCCGCGACATAGCCGCGCGACACGGTGGTGTAGCTGGTGCTGCCCGACGCGCTGCCGGCATAGGTGCCGCCGGACTGCACCACCTCGGCCGGAGGCGCATAGGCGACCGGCGGCGGCGCATAGCCGGCACCATAGCCCGGCGCGGGCGGCGCGTAACGGCCCTGCGGGTACGCGGCGGGAGGCGGCGGGTAGCCCGCGCCATAGCCCGGAGCGGGCCGGCTGCGCTTGTCCTCGGCCTTGTCGATCGCCATGCCGGCAACCGCACCGACGCCGGCGCCGATCAGCGTGCCGCCCAGGCGATTGCCGCGACCGGCGATCAGGTTGCCCGCGACGCCCCCGGCGATGCCGCCGACCACGGCGCCGCCGACGCCGTTGTCCTCGCGCTGGTAATAGCCGGCTGGCGGCGGGGGCGCGCGATCGGGCGCGACCGGATAGTCGTCGCCGTCGGCATAGGCATAGCCCTGGTCGACGCCCCCATAGCTGCCATCGGCATAGGCATAGCCGTCGTCATAGCGATCCCAATCGACACCGCTGACCGAGTCCCACACCTGCCCGCGGCCGTCGACCAGCACGGCGTCGTCGTAATAGCGGCTCCAGCTATAGCCGTACGGCGGCGCCGCCAGGCCGTAGGCGCCGAAGTCCGCGATGTACCAGCTGGGCGAGATCCAATAGCTCGGCAGCGTCCAGCCGCGCACCGGGCGGCGATACGCGCCCCAGCCGCCCGGCGCGCGCATCCCGCCATACCAGTGCCCGCCGATCTGGCCGCCCCAGCGATGGCCGCCATGGTTGGCGATCGGCGTGCCCGGACGGACCGTGCCGCCGGGGTGCCCCTGCCAGGTTCCGCCCGGACGACCCTGCCAGGTGCCTCCCGGGCGCCCCTGCCAGGTTCCGCCCGGGCGGGCGGGGATCGGGTGCGCCTGCATGCCGCCGCCCACCATGCCGGCCGGGCGCGGCGCGCCGCCCGTGCGCGGGCCGCCGGGGTTCGCTTCCGCCGGCGCCGCTGCCAGCATCGTCATCGCGATGGACGCGACGGTGAGGGTCTTCATGGTTTCCGCACTCCCTGCCTTGGCGTACCGCCCCCGCGCTCGCCTGGTTCTTAACGCCCCCGTTACCATTTCGGACGCAGGCGAGCGAGTCCAGCGATAGCCTTAACGGCCGTCCCGATCTGGGTCAGGCGGCGATGCGGGGCGCAAGCAGGGTCATCAGCGCCTCGCACCCGGCCGCGTCCTCGGCATCGAAACGGCCGGCCGAGGGGCTGTCGAGATCGAGCACGCCGAGCAGGCGGCCCTCGTGCACGATCGGCACGACGAGTTCGGATGCGCTCGCCGCGTCGCACGCGATGTGGCCGGGAAAGGCATGCACGTCGGCCACCAGCTGCGTGGTGCGGGTGGCGGCGGCGGCGCCGCACACGCCCTTGCCGAGCGGAATGCGGATGCAGGCGGCCTTGCCCTGGAACGGGCCGAGCACCAGTCCATCGCCGACCATGCGGTAGAAACCGGACCAGTTGAGGTCGGGCAGATACTGCCAGATCAGCGCGGCGGCGTTGGCCATGTTGGCGATCGCGTCCGGCTCGTCCGCGGTGAGCGCGTCGAGCGCGGCGTGGAGGTCGTGATGAAGCTCGGCCTTGGAGCCGGCGGCGATGTCGAACTGGTACATGGCCGCGCAGATAGGAGCGCCGCCGGCGTCAGTCGAGATGCACCTTGCCGCGGCCGGCCTTGATCGTGCTTCGCCCTTTCTTCGCATCCACCCGTCGCGCCTTGGCCGCGCGGCTCGGCTTGGTGGCGACGCGGCGCGCCTGCCGCTCGTGCGCCTTGTCGAGCAGCTCGGCCAGGCGCGCGCGCGCGTCCTCGCGGTTCGCCTCCTGCGTGCGATACCGGCGCGCGGTGAGCACCAGCGTGCCGCCGGAGGTGAGCCGGCTGCCGGCGAGCACCTTGAGCTGCTGATAGGCATAAGGCGGCAGGCCGAGGCGAAACACGTCCACCCGCAGCTGCACCGCGGTGGCGACCTTGTTGACGTTCTGCCCGCCCGGGCCGGTCGCGGCGAGGAAGCGCTCCTCGATCGCGTCCTCCGGCACGTCACGCATCGACAGGGTCGGGGGCGAACCCGGCGGCAACGAAGCGCTCGGGCGTGGGCGCGACGGCGTGGACCGGCTCCTTGCCCTCGCGCGGCACGGTGAGTTCGGCGGCGTGGAGCATCAGCGGCCCCTGCCCCTGCCCGTAGACCGGATCGCCGAGCACCGGCGCGCCGAGCCCTTCGGCGGCGTGGACGCGGATCTGGTGCGTACGGCCGGTCTCCGGGCGCAGTTCCACCAGCGCGCGGCCGTCCGCCACGCGCAGAACGCGCCAGGCCGTGCGCGCGGACTTGCCGGAGGGGTCGCCCGTCATGCGCCAGCCCGCCTCGCGGGTGCTGACCTTGGCGAGCGGCAGGTCGATCATGCCTTCCTCGCCGGAAGGAATGCCGTCGAGCACCGCGATGTAGCGCTTCTGCACCAGCCCCTGCTCGAACGCCTGCTGGAGCCGGGCATGCGCCTTGGGATTGCGCGACAGGAGGAGACAGCCGGAGGTGTCGCGGTCCAGCCGGTGCACCGGCACCGGCCAGCGCTTGAAGCCGAAGGTGAGGCCGGCGAGGTGATTGTCGAGGCTGATGCCGCCGTTGCGCGGCGGATCGACGGGGAGGCCGGCGGGCTTGTCGATCACCAGCGCCTCGCCGTCGAGGAAAAGAACATTGTTTGCGAGCATCGCAACGCCTTGCCATTCCCTTGCCCGTCATGCCAGACCTCCTGCTGGCTATGCGCGGAATGATCGGGGGAATCGGCAGGCTGTTTGCCTGGGCGGCGGCGTTGCTGCCCACCGCGTCGGCGCAGGCGCATGTCGGCGCGATCCTGCTGTGCACGGCGCAGTTCGTCGCGCCGGGCGGCGACGGCCGGTTGCTCGGCCACCTGCCCTATGCCGAGGCGCCGTCGTGGCAGCTCGTCGCGATCCCGGGCTTCGGCTACAGCAAGGAATGCCGCGTGCACCGCGACATGGCGCCGGACCTCCTGCGCCTGCTTGAAGCGGCCAACCAAGTGCCGGAGGTGAAGGGCCGGCTGTTCGGCATCTCCTGCCATCGGTCGGTCGCCTATCAGAGCCAGGTGTTCTGCCGCGGGGTGGACGCCTGCCATGACGCGGCGGCGCGGGCGCGGTCCTCCGGGCCGCCCGGGTTCAGCGAGCACGCCACCGGCTATGCGCTGGACTTTGCGGTGGCGGACCGGGGGTGCGCGGTGCTGAGCCCGTGCCTGGCGAACACGCCGGCGGGGCGCTGGCTGATCGCCAACGGCCCGCGCTTCGGGTTCGAGATGTCGTTCCCGCACGACAATGC
This sequence comes from Sphingomonas aracearum, assembly GCF_003345355.1. Taxonomy (GTDB): domain Bacteria; phylum Pseudomonadota; class Alphaproteobacteria; order Sphingomonadales; family Sphingomonadaceae; genus Sphingomonas; species Sphingomonas aracearum. Next base: position 477,726 of record NZ_QQNB01000002.1, read on the forward strand.
GCAGGGCGTCACCTGGGAGCCGTGGCACTGGCGCTGGGTCGGCTATGCGATCACCGAGCCCGGCGCGGCGGCGGCGCGGGTGACGTTCGTGCGCGCGCGGCGGCAGTTCCCCGGCGAGCCGCGGGTGAACGATGCGGGCGACCGCTGGATCCAGGCGGTGCGGCTGAGCACGGGAACGCCGCTGACCGGGTGGCGGGCACCCGCGGCGATGCCCGCGCCGGTTCCGACGCCGGCTCCCACGCCCCCTCCCACGCCATCGCCGTGGCGCAGCCCGGTGCCGACCGCGACGCCCACACCGTGGCGCAGCCCGGTGCCGGTGCGCTGATCCGCTAGAGCCGGCGGGTGATGGCGACGGCGCGGCCGAGCACCGTCACCTCCTCGACGCGGCGGGCGGGGATGGCCGGGTAATCCGGATTGTCGCTGGACAGGAGCAGGCGGTCGCCGAGCCGCTGCACCCGCTTGACCATCACCACGCCGTCGAGCCGCAGGACGAACACCGCGCCGGCCGCGGGTACGCCCGTGTCCCCCTCGTCCACCAGCACCTGGTCGCCGTCGCGGATCGCCGGCAGCATCGACTCGCCGCGCGCGGTGACGAGCGCGAGGCGCCGGGTTGCGACCCCCAGTTGGCCGAGCATGCCGCGGTCGAACTGCACCTCGCCGAGCTGGCGCTCCTCCTCCACCCAGCTACCCGAACCTGCCGCCGCGGCGACATCGAGGCGTCGCGCGGGGACGACCGGGAGCGGCGGCACGACCGCCGCGCCGGACAGCTCCGCCTCGCTGACGCCGAAATAGCGGGACAGTCGCGTGATGTCGGCGTCGGCCAGCCGGCGAGGCGTGCCGCGGCGGACGAACTGCTGGAGGTACGCCTCGTTGCGGCCGATCAGCCGGGACAGCGCAGCGAGGGTTTCGCCATGCTCCTCGGCAAGGGCGAGCAGCGTGGCGCGGGAATCGGCCATTTCCATCAAAATGACCTAGCCTAGGAATTTTTCCTAGACAAGCGCCACTGATAAGAACAGATACGGAACATGAGAATCACGGGGCGAGCTCATGTCGGTTTTGGAGGAGGTCGAATGCTTTTTGCGCGAAACAAAGATGGCGGAGACGCGGTTCGGGCGGCTGGCGATCCGCGACCCGAGGCTGGTGCACGACCTGCGTCGCGGCCGCGTCACCAGCGACCGCGTGACGGCCTCCATCCGCGCGTTCCTGGCCGCGCAGGCGATGCCGCCCCGCCCTCGGCGCAGGCGCAGCTCGACCGGTGGATGATCCGCTCGGCGCGGGACGCGGGCTGTTCGCTGGTGGTCGCTCGATCGATCGCCACCAGCTGGTCCAGCGCCACGTTCACCGGGGCGCGGCACGATCTGCTGCTGGCCGGACCGGCGACGGAGGCGCTGGATGCGTGGCTTTCGTCGCTGCCGGAGGCGGAGATCGCGTTGCGCGGGCATCTGGTTGCGGACGTATCGGTCACCTCGGTGCAACGCGAGCCGGACGGCGCCGTGGTGCGCATCGAGGCGCTGACGCTGGTGGAGGCCTGATGCCCGCGCCGCGCCCGGCACTTGCTCAGGCGCGAACCGCCAGTTCGCGCAGGGAGGCGAGCATGGTCTGCACGCCGTTGACCGGTAGCGGCGGCAGCGGCCGGGCGGCGGCCTCCAGCCGGTCCAGCAGCGCATGGATGCTGGCGGAAGGATCGCGCGCAGGCTCCGGGCGCGGCGGCGTGGCCTCGCGAGCGGCAGCGGGCGCAGCCGGCGGTTGGGCGACAGCCGGCGCGGTCTGCTCCGCGGCGGGCGCCGGCACCGGGAGGGGCGCGGGATCCTCGGCCAGCCAGCGGGCGGCGCGCAGCGGAATGGGCGACCCCGCTTCCGTCGGCGCCTTCGACAATGGGGTGAGGTCGAACGTCTCGATCCGCTCGCCCGGCTCCAGCACGACAGCGCGCGGCGCGGGGCGCGGGGCCTCCCAGGCGAGCGGCTCGGCCGGAATGGCGGCGGGATCAAAGGCCGCCAGGGGCGTGTCGAGATCGGTCGGCAGCGCGCGCTCGGCAGGCGGCGCGGCAGGGGCGCGGACGTCGAGAAAGGGCGTGCCGAGCTCCTGCGTGGCGCTGAGCGGCTTGCGGGCCGGCGCGTCGGGATGGGCGTCTGCGCGCCGGGTCTTCGGGCGAGCCCGTGCCGGCCGCGACTTTCTGGCGCGCGCGTGTGCGGAGGGCGCGCGAAGCGTGATCGAACGCTCGCCAAGGGAGAGGTACAGCGCCAGCCACACGAGAAAGGTGGTGCCGCCGGCCACGCCGGAGATCAGCACCATGCGCGCGGTGTTGCCCAGCGGCGGCTGCGCGGCGCCGAGCAGGCCGGCCAACCCGCTGTTCACCGCGGCGGCTTCCAGCCAGCCGATCGGCACCAGCAGGAACCCGAGCGCCAGCAGAAGCCCGGCCGCCACCGCCAGGGTCGGCGCGATCGGCAGCGTCAGGCGTTGAGAGCGGAGATACGCGACCATGACGACGGGGATACCGGCTGACCGGTGAGTTTTTGGTAAACGACCTCGTAATTGGCCACGTTAACCGCCCAGTCCCGCTCTGCCGCGACGAAGCCCGCGGCACGGTCGCGGCGCGCTTCCCAGCCGGACCGGTCCGCAAGCAGCCCGGCCAGCGCCGTGGCAAGGGCCGATGGGTCATCAGGGGCGAACAAGGTGCCGGTATCGCCGTCGCGGATGAGTTCGCGATGCCCGCCCACATCGGAGGCGGCGACCAGCTTGCGCTGCGCCATGGCCTCCAGAGGCTTCAGCGGCGTGACGAGGTCGGTCAGGCGCATCTTCTTGCGGGGATACGCGAGCACGTCGACGATGCTGTAATAGCGATCCACCTGCGTGTGCGGCACCCGGCCGACGAAATGGATGCGATCGCCTGCCGGGGACGCCGCGGCCTGCGCGCGCAACGCCGCCTCCATCGGCCCGCCGCCGACCAGCAACAGGTGCGCATTGCGGCGCGACTCCACGAGCCGGGGCATGGCGGCAATCAGGTCGTCCAGCCCCTCATAATCGTAGAAGCTGCCGAGAAAGCCGATCACTTCCTTGCCGGCGAGGCCGAGCTCGGCGGCAAGCGCCGCGTCGTGTGAGAGCGGCGTGCCGAACACGGAAAGGTCGACACCGTTGGGCGAGACGATGATCTTGTCGCTCTCGACCCCGCGCGCGACCAGATCGCCGCGCAGCCCCTCGCAGATCACGGCCACCGCGTCCGCGCGGCGCACGGTCCAGGTTTCCAGTGCGCGGGTGGCGCGGTAGCGGAGCGATCCCTCGCGCCCCGTGCCGTTGCCCACCGCCGCATCCTCCCAGAAGGCGCGGATCTCGTAGACGAGCGGCAAATCGCGACGGCGCGCCACGCGCAGGGCGGCCAGCCCGTCGAGTACCGGCGAATGGGCGTGGAGGATGTCCGGCCGGAACGCCGCCACCGCGGCGTCGATGCGGCGCGAAAAGGCGTGGATCTCCGCCGCCTCGCCCAGCGGCGCGGGCAGCGCGCGGGCCGGCGGCGTGCGGAAGAAGCGCAAACCGTCCACCACTTCCTCCGGCGGCGCCTCGCCCTGGTGGCGCGGGCCGGTGACGGCGGCGACCTCCCACCCGCGCGCCTCCTGCGCCTTCAGGATCGCGCGGGTGCGGAAGGTATAGCCCGAATGCAGCGGCAGGCCGTGATCGAGAACATGGAGGATGCGCATGCGGCATAAGTAGCGCGGCAGGATTAAGGCAGGGTAAGCACGGCCGGACGTGGCGCTTCGGTTGCGGCGTCTCTACCGTGTGTCCGGGAGAACATGGCGGAGGCGCGCATGAACGGAGCGGCATTGGCGGCGGCGATCGGGCTGCTGCTGGCACAAGGAAGCGGCCCGGCGAGCCCGCCGACGCCATGGTGCGGCGGCGGTGCGGATCGGGACATCGGCAGCGGCTTTCGCCTGACCCAGTATCTGTTCAACGGCGAGTCCGACTTCGCGCTGGACCATGAGGTGCCCGCGGCCGCGATGACGCTGCACGGCGCCCGCATGACGGCGCCGTTCCGCGTGACGTTCAGCCAGATGCGCTTCGAGACGGCGGGCGGCGCCTCTCCCCTCACCTCGCCGCATGTCGGCTTTGCCGGGTACGAGTTCCGCGACTCGGCTGGCCACCGCAAGGGGATCGGCTCGTTGCGGCTGGACTGCGGCTCCGGCGTGAGGCTGTCGGCGGATCTGTCGGCCGAGCCGCCGTCCGACAGCGTGCGTGCGCCGCTTGTCTTTCCCGTGCCGTTCATCGGCCAGGACGAGCGCGGCTGCATCGCCGCGCTGGAAAAGGGCGGGCGGCTGCGCTGGACGTTCGCCGACCGGCCGGATGCCGTCCCCTGGCTGGCGATCGACGCACCGCTGCCGCTGCGCCGGGCGACCACCGAGGCGCGGCGGCGGTGGCAGAACGGCCTGCGCGAGGCGAAGCGCGGCCGCTGCCGGCTGAAGCCGCCGCCTCCCCCGCCGTTCTGACGAGCCGGGCGGCGGCACGGAGGATCAATGGAGCTCGTTCGCTCCCGGCTTCGGCCCGCGATAATGGGCGGGATCGCCCTTGCCGGCCTTGACCATCACCTTGGAGCATTTGGAGCTCTGCGCCTGCTGCGCAGGGGACATGGCGGCACATCTGGCGAGCGTCTTCTGCTCCGCGTCGGTCAGGGTGGAGTCCGGCGAAGCGGCGGGGGCCGACGCTTCGGGAGCGGTGCCCAGCTGCGTGTCGGCGGGCGGGGGCGCCGTGGGGGTCTGCTGCGCGAGCGCGGGCGTGCCCGCGGCGAAGAGAAGAGCGGCGGTGATCGTGAGCTTCATGGATCGAACTCCTTGTCGCAAGGTGCGGCCGAGCGCCGACAGGGGGCGCCGCCCGCCATGTCGCGCCGCCGCTTGGCAGTTGGCAGCGGCACAACACGCCGCCTATGCTGCCACCGAAAGTGGAACAGGGGAACAGCATGAAGCTTTGGTGGGGTGCGGCGCTGGCGGCGCTGGTGGCGGGTACGGCGCACGGGCAGCAGGCGCGCGATCCGGGGCCGCGCGCGCCGGTGAGCTACGACGTGCGCTTCGACGGCGCGGCGCATCACGAGGCGCGGATCAGCGTGACCTATCGCGGGCTGACGCCGGGGCCGGTGGAGTTCCGCATGGCCCGCTCCTCGCCCGGCCGCTATGCGCTGCACGAGTTCGCCAAGAACGTCTATTCGGTGACGGCGACCGACGGCGCGGGCAAGCCGCTGCGCGTGGATCGCACCGATCCCTATAGCTGGCGGGTGGCGGCGACCGGCGACACGGTGACGGTTTCGTACACGCTGTACGGCGATCGCGGCGACGGCACCTATGCGCAGATCGACCCGACGCACGCGCACCTCAACATGCCGGCGACGTTCCTGTGGGCGCGCGGCTATGACGATCGGCCGATCCGGGTGACCTTCCATCCGCTGAAGGGCTGGAAGGTGGCAACGCAGCTGCCGGCTGCGGCGGGCAGCACCACCACCTTCTGGGCGCCGCACCTGCAATATTTCATGGACTCGCCGACCGAGCTTGCCGACTTCCGCCTGCGCGAATGGCAGCAGGCCGGCGCCGGCGGCAAGAGCTACACCATGCGGCTGGCGGTGCACAGCGAGGACACGGACGCGGACGTGGATACGTTCACCGCGAAGCTCAGGCGCACGATCGACCAGCATTTCAAGCTGTTCGGCGGGCCGCCGGCCTTCGACTTCGGCACCTATACCTTCATTGCCGACTATATGCCGCAGATCGACGGCGACGGGATGGAGCATCGCAACTCCACCTTCATCAGCCAGCCGCGCTCGTTGAAGGACGCGAACTTCCGCCAGCTCGACACGGCGAGCCACGAGTTCGTCCATGCCTGGAACGTGGAGCGGCTGCGCCCGGCCGAGCTGGAGCCGTTCGACTTCACCCGCGCGAACGCCACGCCCAGCCTGTGGGTGGCCGAGGGCTTCACGCAATATTACGGCCCGCTGATGATCCGCCGTGCGGGCGAAAGCAGCCTGGACGATTATCTGCGGGTGCTCGGCGGCACGCTGGGCGGCGTCCTCAACTCGCCGGCGCGGCGCTATGGCGGGCCGCAGGAGCAGAGCCTGCGCGCGCCGTTCAGCGATGCGGCCACCGCGATCGATCCCTCGAACGGCAACATCTCGCTGTCCTACTACCCGTACGGCGCGGTGATCGGGCTGGCGCTCGACCTCACGCTGCGCGAGCGGTACGGATCGAGCCTGGATGCGCTGATGCGCGCCTTGTGGACGAGCAACGGGCAGTTTCAGGCGAACTACGCGCCGGCCAGGCCCTATACGCAGGCGACGATCGAGACCGCGCTGGCGCAGCTGACGCGCGATCCGGCGTTCGCCAGGAGCTTTTTCGACACCTCCGTGCGCGGCTCCGCCCTGCCCGACTTCGCCCCGCTGCTGGCGCCGGCCGGGCTGGTGCTGCGCCCCGCGCGTCCGGACCATGGCTGGCTCGGCGCGACGCGCGTGTCGGTGGAAGGCGGCGCCGTGGCGCTGGACCAGATCCCGGTGACGGGGAGCCCGCTATACACCGCCGGGCTGGACAGGGGCGACGTGCTGGTGAGCGTGAACGGTGCGCCGGTGGCGGACGCCTCAACCTGGTCGACGGCGACGGCGGCGCTGAAGCCCGGCCAGAAGGTCGCGCTCGTGTGGCGCAATCGCGGCGGGGAACAGCGGGCGACGGTGACCGCCGCGGCCGATCCGATGCTGGAAGTGGTGCGGGTGGAAGCCACCGGCGGCACGCTGAACCCGCAGCAGGCGGCATTCCGCAAGAGCTGGCTCGGCCAGTGACGTAGCTCTCGGGGTTTCCCGGCGGAGGCCGGGGTCCAGCTGGCAAGGTTTCGGTGATGAAGCGCCGCAGCTTCCCATGGCCGTTTTTCCAACCGGACCCCGGCCTTCGCCGGGGAACAGGAAGGGAGCCGCCTCTCTCGACCGCTTAACCCGGCCTCAACTCCCCTGCCCTATGCCGCCACCTTCGGCATGGGACGGGCACGATGATCGACAATTTCGCGCTGGCGATCAGTCATGGCCTGATGCTGCTGTGCGTGTGGATGCTGTTGCAGCGGCCCGACCTCGACGTCGAGCCATCGCTGCGCGACGAGGCGAGCCCGCCCCCCATGGGCCCCGGCGATGCGTGACCTCGTCTTTATCGCCTTTCTGCTCGCGATCTTCGGGGCGGGATTCAAGAAGCCGTTCATCTTCGTGCTGGCCTATGTCTATATCGACAACGTCTCGCCGCAGCGGCTGACCTACCTGCTGCTCAACTCGGTGCCGATCTCGGCCATCGCCTTCGGCCTGTGCATTCTCGGCTGGGCGCTGATGGACAACAAGGCGGACAGCCGCTTCGCCCCACGCCAGGGCCTCATGCTGCTGCTGCTCGTCTGGTGCTTCATCACCACCAAGGCGGCCGATTTCCCGGTGGAGGCGGCGGAGAAATGGGAATGGGTGTGGAAGGCGCTGGCGTTCGCGATCTTCCTGCCGCTGACGCTCCGCACCAAGCTGCGCATCGAGGCGCTGCTGTTCTTCATGATCGCGTCGGCCGCGTCGATCGTCATCGTGGGCGGGATCAAGACGCTGGCGAGCGGCGGCGGCTACGGGTCGCTGAACCTGATGGTGAGCAGCAATTCGGGCCTGTACGAGGGATCGACGATCTCGACGGTGGCGATCGCGATCATCCCGGTTATCCTGTGGTTCGCCAAGCACGGCACGATCGTGAAGCCCGACTGGAAGGTGAAGGGCTTCTGCGCCGCCTACATCTTCGCCTGCCTCCTGATCCCGATCGGCACCTCCACGCGCACGGGGCTCTTGTGCATCGGGCTGCTCGCGGTGCTGATGCTGCGCAACACGCGCCGCAAGTTCCTGTACCTGGGGCTGATCGGCGCGATGGGGCTGGCCGCGGTGCCGTTCCTGCCCAAATCCTTCACCGGGCGGATGGAGACGATCAAGACCTACAAGGGCGACGAAAGCGCCTCCACCCGGCTCGCCGTCTGGGCGTGGACCTGGGAGTATGTGAAGGAGCATCCGATGGGCGGCGGGTTCGAGATGTACCGCCAGAACCGCATCCGCCTGGACCTGCAGGTTTCGCCCGACGTGGCGGCGGGCGGGCAGCCGGGCGCGGCGCCGGCCGGGGCGCCCGCCGATACGAGCGGGTCCAAAGTCGTCTATGACAAGGCGCGCGCGTTCCACTCCGCCTATTTCGAGATGCTGGGCGAACAGGGCTGGCCGGGGTTCCTGATGTGGCTGGGGATCAGCGTCGGCGGGCTGTTGCGCATGGAAGTGCTGCGCCGCCGATACCGCCGCCCGCAGCCCGGCGAGGAGTGGGTCGCCCCGCTCGCCTCCGCCCTGCAATCGGCGCACCTGTGCTACCTGCTGGGCGCCTGCTTCATCGCCATCGCGTTTCAGCCGTTCATCTACATGCTGGTGGGCGCGCAGATCGGGCTGGACACGTACCTCAAGCGTCGGCGCGAGGAGCGCGCGTGGCGGCCGATCGTGCGCCGCCGGGCCGCCGCGGTGGCGGTGTGACGGGCGAGCTTCGCGCGCTCACCTCCGCGCGCGGGATCGCGGCGTGGTGGATCGTGCTCTACCATATCCGGGGCAGCATTGCAGGGCTGCCGGCGGGAGCGGAAGCGGTGCTCGCCAAGGGTTACCTGGCGGTGGACTTCTTCTTCCTCCTGTCCGGCTTCGTGATCTGGCTGGCCTGGGGCGAGCGGTTGCGCAAGAGCGGGCCGGCGGGCGTGCCGGCGTTCCTGAAGAAGCGGGTGGCGCGGATCTGGCCGCTGCACCTGTTCACCCTGGCCGGCGCGGTGGCGCTGGCGGCGCTGTTGCAGATCACCCGTCGCGCCGATCCGGTGAGCTTCCCCTGGGCGCAACTGCCGCTCCACGTGCTGCTGGTGCAGAATTGGGGCTTCACCGACCGGCTGGCATGGAACGATCCGGCGTGGTCGATCTCGGCGGAGCTGGGCGCGTACCTCTTGTTCCCGCTGCTGGTGCTCGCCGTGGACTGGCGGCGGCTGCCGGCACCGGCCGTGCTGGCGGCGGTGGCGGCGGCGTTTGTGCTGCTGGCGAGCGCGATGGCGCCGGCGCTGACGCTGGGCACCGACATCGCGCGGTTCGGACTGGTGCGCTGCCTGTGCGAGTTCGCCGCCGGAACCGCGATGTGCGCGCTGTGGCTGCGCTGGCGGGAGCGGCCGCGAGTGGCGCTGGGCTGTGCGGGCGTCGCCGGATCGTGCGCGATCGCCTGGGCGCTGGGCGTGCCGGAGACGCTCGCGGTGCCGCCGACCTTTGCCGCGCTGCTGCTCGCGCTGGCGCTGACATCGGGACGGGCGGGCAATCCGCTGGAGGCGCGCTGGCTGCACTGGCTGGGGGAGGTGAGCTATGCGACCTATCTCAGCCATTTCCTGCTGTGGCGCGGGTTCAAGCTGGTGGCGGTGCGCGACGCGGACGCGGTGCCGCCGGGGATGATCGCGGCGTTCCTGCTGCTGGTGCTGATCGCGTCGGGGCTGCTGTATCGGTGGGTGGAGCGCCCGGGGCAACGCTTGGTGAACGGCTGGCGGCTTTTCCCTGCCCCGCTCGCTGCTACCCGTCACCCCGGACTCGTTCCGGGGTCCACCGCGCCGCAAGGACATCGCTCCGAACCGAAGGTCGTCGCCCAGGGACGGGTGGACCCCGGCACAAGGCCGGGGTGACGAACAAGGCCTGACCGAGCTGTTGGGGCTCAGGCCTCTTCCAGCTCTTCGCTCAGCGCCTTGAGGATCGCCTCGTTGAAGGCGGGGATGTCGTCCGGCTTGCGGCTGGTGATGAAATTGCCGTCGACCACCACCTGCTCGTCCACCGTCTCCGCGCCGGCATTTTCCAGATCGGTGCGGAGAGACGGCCAGCTGGTGAGGCGGCGGCCGTCCACCACATCGGCTTCCACCAGCAGCCACGGGCCGTGGCAGATCGCGGCGATCAGCTTGCCGTCGTCGGCGAACTCCTCGGCGATCTCCACGGCGCGGTCGTTCATGCGCAGCTTGTCCGGATTGCCGACCCCGCCGGGCAGCAGCAGGGCGGTGTAATCGTCGGTATCGACGTCCTCGACCGTGAGATCGGGCACGATGGTGCGGCCGAGCTGCGTGTCGTGCACCATGCCCTGGATCGGATCGGTCTTGATGCTGGCGAGCGTTACCTTCACGCCGGCATCCAGCAGCGCCTGGCGGGGATCGAACAGCTCGGCTTCCTCGAAACCGTCGGTGGCTAGGATCAGGACGTGCGCGTTGGAGAGATCGGCCATGGGAGATTCCTGTGCTTGGGGGGAGCCGTCTCAACGATCGTCGGCCACGCCCGTTGCGGAACCACGCGCGGTTTCAGGAACGAAGCGACGGGGTGCGCATTTTCGACGGTACGATGGCCGAACCCTCTTGCACCGCCTGCAGCTATTCCGACGACAGCGATCCCGGCATCACCCGCAAGCCCGCGCGCCATGGCGGCTGGGCCTATTACGACGCGGACGGCGCGCGCATCACCGATCGGGAGGAGATCGACCGGCTGAACGCGGTGGGCCTGCCGCCCGCCTATACCGATTGCTGGTTCTGCCCGGACCCGAACGGGCACATCCAGGCGGTGGGCTGGGACGAGAAGGGCCGCAAGCAATATCGCTACCACACCACCTTTCGCGAACAGCAGGAAAGCGCGAAATACGAGCTGTGCGCGCCGTTCGGCCGCGCGCTGACGAAGCTGCGCGCGCGGGTGGAACGCGACCTGGCGCAGCGCCGGCACAGCAAGGAGCGCACGGTGGCCGCGGTGGTGCGCCTGCTGGATACCGAGGCGCTCAGGATCGGCAACGAGACCTATGCCAAGGCGAACAAGAGCTACGGCCTGACCACGCTCAGGGACCAGCATGCCGAGTTCAAGGGCGGCACCCTGAGCCTGGAATACAAGGCGAAATCGGGCAAGATCCGCAAGCTGAAGATCACCGACCGCAGCCTCGCGCGGTTCGTCAAGAAGTGCCAGGACCTGCCGGGGCAGCAGCTGTTCCAGTATGTCGGCGCGGACGGCGAGCCGCACGGCGTCACCTCGTCGGACGTCAACGCCTATATCAAGGAAGCGACCGGCGGCGAGTTCACCGCCAAGCATTTCCGCACCTGGGGCGCCAGCGTCGTGGCGTTCGAGACGCTGGCGAGCGCGCCGGCGCCGATCGGGCTGAAGACGCTGCTGGAGCCGGTCACGGAGAAGCTGGGCAACACGCCGGCGATCGCGCGCAAATCCTATGTCCACCCGACCCTGATCGAGCTGGGCAAGGACAAGGCGGCACAGGCGGCGTTCAAGGCCGGGCTCAAGCTGCCGCGATCCACGCAGTATCTGACCCGCTACGAACGCGGGTTGATCGACTTTCTGGAACAGGGGCAGGCGACGGAGCGTAAAGCGGCCTGATGAGTGCCAAGAACAAGACCGCTCCCGTCCTCCAGATCGACCCCGCCGACATCCACCAGCAGGTAAGCAGCCTGTGGCGGTCCAGCACGGTGTGGCTGCAGGCGCATTGGTTGCAGATCCTGATCGCCGTGGGGATCGGCGCGGTGATCGTCATTGCGCTCAACGCGCTGCGCTCGCTCGGCGCGCGCCTGTGCTCCCGCGGGGGCAGCGACGAGGAAAAACGGCGCACCGGCTGGTACACGATCCTCGGCCGCGCGATCACGCGCACCAACAACTTCTTCATCGTGATGCTCGCGGCCAAGCTGGTGTCCGGTTACGCCGCGACGCCGCCCGAACTGTCGCAGACGATCAATTTCCTGTTCACGGTGGCGGCCACGTTCCAGGTCGCGATCTGGGCGCGCGAGATCATCCTGGGCGCGATCGAGCATCGCACCTCGTCCGATACCTATCATGGCGAAGCGCTGATGACGGCGATGGGGCTGATCCGCCTGCTCGTCAGCTTTGCGGTGTTCGCCATCGCCTTCGTGGTGGTGCTGGACAATCTGGGCGTGAACGTCACCGGGCTGGTGGCGGGCCTGGGCGTGGGCGGCATCGCCATCGGTCTGGCCGCGCAAGGCATCTTCGGCGACCTGTTCGCGGCGCTCGCCATCATCTTCGACCGGCCGTTCCGCCGCGGGGACAAGATCAGCTTCGGCAGCCATTCCGGCATCATCGAGGCGATCGGGCTGAAGTCCACCCGCATCCGCGCCTATACCGGCGAGCTGATCGTCATCAGCAACAAGAACCTGCTCGACAAGGAAATCCTGAACGTCACCACCCGCAACCATACGCGGGTGAGCCTGACGGTGGGCGTCGCCTATGAAACCCCGCCCGAGGTGCTGGAGCGCGTGCCCGGCATGCTCAAGGAGCTGATCGAGGCGGAGGGCGCGACCGCCGCGCGTGCCGGGTTCGAGAGCTTCGGCGCGAGCAGCCTGGATTTCGCGATCCAGTTCGACGTGCCCGGCGACGACTGGGGCACCGCGCACGGCGTGCGCAACCGCCTGCTCGTGTCCATCCTGCGACGGTTCGCCGACGAAGGCATCTCGATCCCCTACCCCACGCAGACGACGTTCACCGCGGCGCCCGACGGTCACCTGGTGATGCCGTATCCGGACGTGCAGCCAGTCAAGCGGGTCGATCTGCAACCGGAAGAGCGGTAAGCGATTCGACGGCGTCCTCAAGCCGGTTTTGAAGATCGGGTTCGGCGCCGGTGGCCAGCCTTCCGTTACGTTTGCTGTCGCTTTGGAGATTGCGGTCGGGGCGGGCTTGCGTCCGCGCGGCGGCAGTGCCATTTGCGCGCTCACTCCATCGCTGAAAGGGAACTCGCGTGGCCGCCATTTCGATCCAGGATTATGCCCAGCAGATCGGCACGGAGCGCGTGTCGGACTGGGTCGAGGTGACGCAGGAGATGATCAACACCTTCGCCGATGCGACGGGCGATCACCAGTTCATCCACGTGAACCCGGAGATGGCGAAGATGACGCCGTTCGGCGGCACCATCGCCCACGGCTTCCTGACGCTGTCGCTGATGCCGCTCCTGTCGTCCAAGGTCGCCGACCAGCCGCAGATCGAGGGGCTGAAGATGGGCATCAACTATGGCGGCAACAAAACCCGCTTCATCACGCCGGTGCCGTCGGGCGCGCGGGTGCGCGGGCGCTTTAAGCTGCTGGAGCTGGCCGAGAAGAAGCCGAACCAGTGGCAGCAGACCACCGAGTTCACCGTGGAGATCGAGGGCCGCGACAAGCCGGCGCTGATCGCCGAGTGGATGAGCATGCTGTTCGTGTGAGTTTCGCGGGCGCCCCCGGGCGCCTCCTCCCCCTTCCCTTGCAGAGGATATGATCCATGCGTTCCGCCGTTATCGTCTCCACCGCCCGTACCCCCATCGGTCGCGCCTATCGCGGTGCGTTCAACAACACGCCCTCGCCCACGCTGGCCAGCCATTCGATCAAGGCGGCCGTCGAGCGTGCGAAGATCGATCCGGCCGAGGTGCAGGACGTGGTGTTCGGCGCCGCGCTGCAGCAGGGCGTGCAGGCGGGCAACATCGCGCGCCTGGCGGGTCTTCGCGCCGGCCTGCCGGTGACGGTCGCCGGCATGAGCCTGGATCGCCAGTGCGCGTCCGGCCTGATGGCGATCGCCACGGCGGCCAAGGAGATCATCGTCGACAACATGGACGTCGCCATCGGCGGCGGCGTGGAGAGCATCTCCATGGTGCAGACGCCGCAGATGCGCGTCGGCCGTGACGACGAGCTGCTGGCGATGCACAAGGACGTGTACATGCCGATGCTGCAGACCGCCGAGGTGGTCGCCAAGCGCTATGGCATCAGCCGCGAGGAATGCGATCAGTATGCGCTCCAGTCGCAGCAGCGCACCGCCGCCGCGCAGGCCGCCGGCCTGTTCGACCAGGAGATCGTGCCGGTGACCGCGACCATGGCAGTGACCAACAAGGAGACCAAGGAGGTCTCGCACAAGGAAACGACGCTCACCAAGGACGAGGGCAACCGGCCCGAGACCAACATCGACGGGCTGCGCGCGTTGCAGCCGGTGCTGGGCCCGGATTTCACGGTCACCGCCGGCAACGCCTCGCAGCTGTCGGACGGCTCGTCGGCCAGCGTGCTGATGGAAGAGAAGCTGGCTGAACAGCGCGGCCTCACCCCGCTTGGCCGCTATGTCGGCATGGCGGTGGCGGGCACCGAGCCGGACGAGATGGGCATCGGCCCGGTTTATGCCATTCCGAAGCTACTCGAGCGTTTCAACCTCAAGATGGACGATATCGGCCTGTGGGAGCTGAACGAGGCGTTCGCCGTGCAGGTGCTGTATTGCCGCGACAAGCTGGGCATTCCGGACGAGCTGCTCAACGTTAACGGTGGCTCCATCTCCATCGGGCATCCCTATGGCATGACGGGCGCGCGCTGCACCGGCCATGCCCTGATCGAGGGCAAGCGCCGCGGGGCCAAGCATGTGGTCGTCACCATGTGCGTGGGCGGCGGCATGGGCGCGGCCGGCCTGTTCGAGGTCCTGTAACCAGTTACCGCGACGAGCGGGAGGAGAGGGGGGCGGAGCGGCCGGAAACGGGCCGCCCGCCCCTTTTCTGTTGCTTGAACAAGACGGCTGTTCGGATTATCTTCTAGGCACGGCGTAAGGACATTCCGCCGCCTTTCTGTGAGCCCCGGTCGTGTCGGCGATCGGGGCTCAAATCGTTTGGGGCACGGATGTCGGTCCGTGCCCCGCCCGGCACCTAGTCCCTGCGTCTCACTTCGATGATCTTCACGACAAGCGTCGCAAAGGCGAAGAGCACGCCCAGGAACAGGCACAGATCGGCGAAGGACATTCCATCCACCTTTCTGTTGTGACGGCAGGATTGCCGCCGCTTCCGATATGACCGGAACAAATCGGGGCCGCAACCCGCCGCGTTGCCGGCACGCTGTGGATTGCCTGGAAGTGGAAACCTCCGCCCGCGCGAACGTTCTCCTGCCGAACCGAAAAGGAGACGGGACATGGCCGAGGTGCAGAACACGAACGTGGAAGAGATCAAGACCACCTTCTGGCAGAAGGTCGCCGACAGCCCCTACATGATGGTCGGCCTGATGGACGGCCAGCATAGCGAACCGCTGACGGCGCAGCTCGACAAGGATCAGGTCGACACCCTGTTCTTCTTCGTCGGCAAGGACAATCGCGCGGCCAAGGGCGGCCCGGCAATGGTGCAGTTCGTGTCCAAGGGCCACGACTTCTTCGCCTGCCTGGCCGGCAACGCCAGCATCCAGAACGACCGCGCGCTGATCGACAAGCTGTGGGACAAGCAGGTCGAGGCCTGGTTTCCGGGCGGCAAGGAAGATCCGAACCTCGCGCTGCTGCGCATCGACATCGAGAGCGCCGAACTCTGGGAAACCGACGTGTCGATCAGCGGCCGGGTGAAGATGCTGTTCGGCGGGACGATCACCGCCAGCGAGAGCAGCAGCCACGCCAAGGTGGCGACCACCGCGGAGGGCAGCCCCGCCTGAGCGAGGGAGCGGCCGCCCGCCCGCTCACTCCGAACCCGCGCCGGCCACGCTTTCTCCCACAAGGGGCAAGCGAGGCCGGGTAGGTACCGAAACTCACCTGAACGGCGTTCTTGCCCGCCCGGCGATCAGCGAACGCTCGTCAGCAGTTGGTCGAGAGCGCGGGCGACGTTCTCGATCGTGTAGGGCTTCTGCACCACCGACCGGCCGCCATGCTGTTCGGGCAGCTGCGCCTGCTCGCCATAACCGGAGGCGAACAGGAACGGGATGCCGCGCGCGTCCAGCGCATCGGCGACCGGATAGCTGGTCCGGTCGCCCAGGTTGATGTCGAGCATCGCGAGAGTCGGCTCGAACACGTCGAGCGCCTCGAGCGCCGCGTCCACCGTCGCCGCCGTCGTCACCCGGTCGGCACCGAGCCGTTCCAGCACGTCCTCGGCATCGAGCGCGATGATAAGGCTGTCCTCCACCAGGAGCACGCGCTGCCCGCCCAGCACCTGGGTCGGCGGCGCCACCGGGTGGCCCAGCGCCGGACGCGGGAACTTGATGGTGGGCGTGCGGTCCTCGCCGCCATCATGGACGTGGCGGGCCGGAATGCGGAAATAGGCCCGCACGCCGGCGGGCAGATACTCGATCCGGGCTTCTCCGCCGAGATCGTAGGGGACGGAGCGATCGACGATGGTGGTGCCGAAGCCCTTGCGGGTAGGCGGCACGACGGCGGGGCCACCCTGCTCCACCCAGTCGACCAGCAGGTCTCCGGCCGGGCTGCGCCGCCAGTCGATATCCACCGTGCCGCTGTCGGACAGGCTGCCATATTTGGCCGAATTCGTGACCAGTTCGTGGATCACCAGCGCCATGGTGGAATAGGCCTGCGGATTGAGCAGCACGAAATCGCCATGCGTGCGGATGCGGGTCGGCCCTTCGGCAAGGAAGGCGGCGGCTTCCGCGTCGATCAGCGCATGGAGCGGCGCCGGCCCCCAATGGTCGTCGGTGATCTGGTTGTGCGCGCGGGCGAGCGCATGGATGCGCCCGTCCACCAGCTTGACGAAGCTTTCCAGCGAGCCGTCATGCGGCTTGGACTGGCGGATGAGCCCGCGGATCACGCCCAGGATGTTGCGCACCCGGTGGTTGAGCTCGGCGATCAGCAGCTCCTGCCGCTCGTTCGCCGCCTGGCGCAGGCGCTGCGCCTCGTCCGCCATGCGCAGCACCACCTCGATGAGCGTCGCGCGCAACGTTTCGGCCACCCGCAGCTCGGACGGGGTGAACGCCTTGGCGCGCCCCTCGACCAGTTCCTTCCACTCGGCAAAGCTCTGCCGCGGGGTCAGGCGCGGGCCGTTGGGGCCGTATTCCATCGGCTTGTGCGGGTCCCCTCCCCAGCTGACCGAGCGGATCATCTCGGCGCGGAACAGCACCACGAAATCGCGTGCCTGGCGCGAGATCGGGATGGCCAGCATGCCGGCGGCCGAGGACGAGAAGCTTTCCCCGCCGGGCACCACGTCGCCGATCCGATCGGTGGCGAGCACCCGCCCGTCACTGACCTCGTTCAGCTGGGTGACGATGCGGCGGAACTGCTCGGCATTGGGCGTCTGGCCCCAGAAAGCGTGGCTGCCGTTGATCCACACGCCCACGCCGTCGGCGGGAATGGCGCTGGTGAGGATGCTGCCCAGCCAGTCGGGATCGTTGAGCAGCGTTTCGTCGGACGCCACCGCGCCCAGCAGCTGATCGGAGATGTCGCGCGCGCGCCGCTCGAACTCGACCAGATCCTTGCGCTCGCGGCTTTCGAGCCGCATCGAGAACATCTGCGCGAACAGCTCGCACACCGAGCGCCGTTCGAAGCTGGGCGACATGGGGCTGTAATGGTGACAGGCGAACAGCCCCCACAGCTGGTCGTCCACCATGATCGAGATCGACATGGACGCGCGCACGCCCATGTTCTTCAGATATTCGATATGGATCGGCGACACCGAGCGCAGGATCGACAGCGACAGGTCGAGCGGGCGGCCGCGCGGGTCGAGCGCGGGATGCACGGGCACGGGCGTCGCATCCACATCGGTGATGATGCGCAGGAGGTTGCGGCGGTACAGCTCGCGCGCCTGGGCGGGAATGTCGGTGGCGGGGTAATGCAGGCCCTTGAAGCTGCCGATGCCGGGCTTCACCGCCTCCGCCACCACTTCGCCGGACCCGTCCTGGGAGAAGCGGTAGACCATCACCCGGTCATAGCCGGTGAGCCCGCGCACGAGGCGGGCGCCCTCGTTGAAGAAGCGCGGCAGGTCGGCCGTCTGATCCAAGCGCAGAATCATGGAACGCACGGTGTTGGTGGCGTCGCCATGTTCGCCCGCCGCCGGCTCGCCCTCAATGACGATCTGGTCGCCGGAGACGTGGAGCGCGATGTCGAACGCGCGCATGTCGTCGCGCAGTGAGCAGCCGAAGATGCGCTCCACCGCATCGGCCCCGCGCAGCATGGCCACGCGGTTGCGGAAGCTGTGCACCGCCGTGTCGCCGATCAGCGCACCCAGCGGCTCGCCGATCGCCTCCGCCAGCGTGATGCCGAGAAAGTCGTGCAGATTGGCGGAGGCCCGCTCGACGATCCAGTGCTGGTTCAGCGCAAGCAGGAAGCCGATCGGCTGGATCGCGCCCAATTGGTGGATCGGCTCGCGATCGCAATTGGTGAGATCGATCAGGTCGCCGGGCAGCACCGGCTTCAGGTTCGTGGCCACGGGTTTCAGCTCAGCTCCAGTTGCTGCCGTCCGGCCGTGGCGAAACAGGCAAAGATGGTGTCGGCGGCGGTGATCGCCGCTTCGAGGGCGGCATCGTCGGCGAGCCGCGCGTCCAGATGCGCTTGCAGCGCCCGCCAGGAACCCGGCGCGGCCGGCGCGGACAGGAAGCGGCGCGGCAGCGACAAGGGCACGCCGCGAACGAGATAGGCGCCGCCAAGGCGGGAGCCCTCCAGCACGTAGATCGCACCGAGGATCGCCGCCTCGCCCGTCAGCGATGGCGGGGGCAGTTCGTCCGCCGCCATGCCCAGATCGGCAAGGTCGGCGCGCAGCAGCGGGGCACGGCGGCGTGCGGCCCAGTCGGGCAGGACCTGCCCTGCCCCGGCCTCCTCCAGCGCGCGTTCGACCGGCAGATGCGCGGCCGCCTGCGTCTGCAGGAACGCGGCATAGCCGGCGCGATCGTCCAGCCGGAAGCGACCGAACGCCGCATCGACTTCCTCATGGCGTGCGCGGGTGGCGTGCCGCAGGGCGAGGTGCGCCTTCACCCGCGGGCGCGACGCAACGGAAAGCGATAGAAACCGGCACTCACCAGGCCAGCATTAGCGGTGAAACGAGCAATCGCAACCATTTGTCGCCCCTTGGCTGGTTCCTGTCCGCGCATGCCAGGGCTCTTGCGCGCCACCGGAAGCGGCCGGAGCCTGCGGAACTGGCATATCGACGGGGCGAGCGGATCGGCGGGAGGGCAGCGGGATCAGCCGCCGTTCGCGGCCATCCACTCCTCCACCACCGGCGCGATCTTCGTCCGCCAGCGGCTGCCGTTGAAGATGCCGTAATGGCCGGCGCCTTCCGCAAGCAGGTAGCGCTTCTTCTCGTCCGGCAGGTTGGTCGCCAGCGTCAGCGCGGCCCTGGTCTGGCCGATGCCGGAAATGTCGTCGCGCTCGCCCTCGATCGCGAGAATGCCGATATCGGTGATCGCGGCGGGATCGACCGGGCGGCCGCGATGGGTCATCTCGCCCCTGGGCAAAGCATGCCGCTGGAACACGAGATCCACCGTCTGGAGGTAGAATTCCGCCGACATGTCGCAGACGGAGCGATATTCCTCGTAGAAGCTCTTGGTTGCGTCCGCGCTCTCGCCGTCGCCCTGGACGAGATGTTTGAACATCTCCCAATGGCTCATCATGTGGTTGCCGAGGTTCATCGACATGAAGCCGGCGAGCTGGAGAAAGCCGGGATAGACGCGGCGGCCGACGCCGGAATAGCCGGCCGGCACCGTCTGCACCGCATTCTGCTGGAACCAGGCGTGCGGACGCTCGGTGGCGAGCGTGTTGACGGCGGTGGGTGCCTCGCGCGTGTCCACCGGGCCGCCCATCATGGTCAGCGTCCTGGGCCGGTTGGGATGGTTGTCCGCGCTCATCAGGCAGGCGGCGGCATAGCAGGGCACGGACGGCTGGCAGACCGCCAGCATGTGCGCGCGCGGATCGGCGGCGCCCTCGCCGATCCTCTCCAGGAACGCGACGAGGTAATCGATATAGTCGTCCAGATCGAACGACCCTTCGGACAGCGGCACGTTGCGGGCATCGCGCCAGTCGGTGATGAACACGTCCGCCACCGGCAGCATGCGTTGCACGGTGCCGCGCAGCAGGGTGGCGTAATGGCCCGACATGGGCGCCACGATCAGCAGCTTCGGCTGTCCCTCGCCCGCCTCGCTGCCGTCGGCGCGGACGCGGCGGAAGCGCTTCAGCTGGCCGAACGGCTTGCGCAGGAGAATTTCCTCGCCGACCTCCACGTCCTCGCCACCCACGGTCGTATGGTCGAACCCGAAAGCGGGCTTGCCGCGCGGCGCGGACGCATGGGCGAACACTTCGAGGGCGGAGCCCATCACCGATCCGCCCATGCGGGACAGCGGATTGGCCGGATGGGTCAGCCAGTCGGCCCCGAAATTGGCCATCGCGCTCGCACCTGCGAGCATCGATCGCTGCCACTCATAGGCGTCATACAGCATGGACGTACCGATCGCTTGACATAAGTTATTCCAACGAAACGTCCTACGCCGTGCTTCGGGTGCATGCAAAGTGCAAAAGAGCGCCTCGCCGCACCGCAGCGAGACCGCCCCCCCGCCCCGTCGGGGCGCTTAGTTCGCGAGCTTGGCGGCGACCTCCGCGACGCGGCGGCCCTGGTAGCGGGCGCCGTCCAGATCGACGGTGCTCGGCTGTCGGCTGCCGTCCGAATTGGCGATGGTGCTGGCGCCGTACGGCGTGCTGCCATGCGCTTCGCCGCCGCCGGCATGGCCTTCATAGCCATAGTCCAGCCCGACCAGTACCATGCCGAAGTGAAACAGGTTCGTCAGGATGGAGAAGATCGTCACTTCCTGGCCGCCATGCTGAGTGGCGGTGGAGGTAAAGGCGGCACCCACCTTGCCGTTCAGCGCGCCGGTGGCCCAGAGCGGGCCGGCGGTGTCCCAGAAAGCGGCCATCTGGCTCGGCATGCGGCCGAAGCGGGTGGGCGCGCCGACGATGATCGCGTCATATTCCTTGAGCTTTTCGGGCCCCTCGATGACGGCATGTGCGCTGTCGGTCTTGAAGTGCGCGGCCTTCACCACCGCGTCCGGCGCGGTTTCGGGCACGCGCAGCACGTCCGCCTCGGCGCCGGCCGCGCGTGCGCCTTCGGCAACGGCATCGGCCATCTGCTCGATATGGCCGTAGGAGGAATAATAAAGAACGAGAACCTTGGGCATTGCATGCTCCTTCGTTGATGCCGTGAGCCTCGGTCAGAACGATCGACCTGGCCTGGAGAACCATCACGTTTCCGCCGACATGCGCCGTCACACGGCTCGCGTAAATGGAAACGGTGGAAACCTATCGTTTCCCCTGATACGGAGCCGGCCGGAGGTACCGTCATGCGTCTGCCCGATCTGGAAGCCTGGGCGATCTTCGCCAGCGTGGTGGAGCATCGCTCCTTCAGCGGCGCGGCCGAGGCGATCGGCGTGTCCAAGGCGACCGTGTCCAAGGCGGTATCACGGCTGGAGCAGCGGCTGGGGCAAAGCCTGTTTCACCGCACCTCGCGCCGCCTGTCGCTCACCGAGGGCGGCCGGATGCTGGCCGAGCATGCGCAGCGCCTGCTCGCCGACGCGCTGGCCGCCGAGGAAGCCGCGCACGACAGCGCGACGGAGCCGGCCGGCCTCGTGCGCGTGACCGCGCCGATGACGCTGGGGCTGCTGGCGGTGGCGCCGGCGGTGGCGGAGTTCCTGGTCGAGAACCCCGGCATCCAGGTCGATCTCAACCTGACGGACGTGAAGGTGGACATCGTCGCGGAAGGTATCGACATCGCCCTGCGCATCGCCGACCTGCCGGACAGTTCGCTGCGCGCGCGCCGGCTGGGGCCGATCCGCGCGCATGTGGTCGCCGCGCCCGCCTATCTCGCGCGCGCCGGCACGCCGACCCATCCGGGGCAGCTCGGCGACCATGCGTGTCTCGGCTATACCAACGCCTCCGGGCCTTGGCGCTTCTATGGTGCCGGCGGGGCGGAGGTGACGGTGCGTGCCGAAGGCCCGCTGCGCGCCAACAGCGGCGACGCGCTGCTGCCGGCCCTGCGCGCCGGGTTGGGGGTCGGCATGCTGCCCGACTTCATCGTCGACGAGGAGATCGCCAGCGGCGCGCTGGTGCCGATCCTCACCGACTGGTGGGGCCCGGCGCTGGCGCTGCACCTGATGACCCCGCCGGGCGCGCTGCGTCCGGCGCGGGTGGAGCGCCTGATCGAGTTCCTCACCAACCGGTTCCGCACCGTCTGCGCCGAACGGCCGATGATCGAGGCGACGCGCCCGCTGGCGGTGGCCGGGTGAAGCCTGCCAGCCGCGACACGCGGATGCCCGCGGGTTAGAACAATATTAACCTTTTGCGTTCACATCCGTTCAGGTTAATGGATTGTGCCGGGAAGCGCGCGGGGCCGAACAGGGGGCACGGGCGCTCGCCTTCACAGGGGAACTTGCAGATGCGCGTGCTGCTGATCGAAGACGAGCCGACGACCGCAAAGGCGATCGAGCTCATGCTGACGAGCGAAGGTTTCAATATCTACACCACGGATCTGGGCGAGGAAGGCCTCGATCTGGGCAAGCTCTATGATTACGACATCATCCTTCTCGATCTGAACTTGCCGGACATGCACGGCTATGACGTGCTCAAGAAGCTGCGCGTCGCCCGGGTGCAGACGCCGGTGCTGATCCTCAGCGGCATCAACGAGATGGACTCCAAGGTCCGCTCGTTCGGCTTCGGCGCGGACGATTATGTCACCAAGCCGTTCCACCGCGAGGAACTGATCGCCCGCATCCATGCCGTGGTGCGCCGGTCCAAGGGCCATTCGCAATCGGTCATCAAGACCGGCAAGCTGGCGGTGAACCTCGATGCCAAGACCGTAGAGGTCGACGGCGCGCGCGTGCACCTGACCGGCAAGGAATATGCGATGCTGGAACTGCTCTCGCTGCGCAAGGGCACCACGCTGACCAAGGAAATGTTCCTCAACCATCTGTATGGCGGGATGGACGAGCCGGAACTGAAGATCATCGACGTGTTCATCTGCAAGCTGCGCAAGAAGCTCAGCCTGGCCTGCGATGGCGAGAACTATATCGAGACCGTCTGGGGCCGCGGCTATGTGCTGCGCGAGCCGGACGAGGTGGCCGCGGTCGCCTGATTTCACCCGAGCGGGGACGAAGAAGCCGCGGCGTTCGGGGGAACGTCCGCGGCTTTTTCTTGTGTGGGGCGACAGCTCGCCCGACTCAACTCGCCGGATCGTACAGGAACGCGCGCAATTCCTGGGAGCACCGGCAGGCAGCGGCGAGCTTGCCCGCCCACGCTACCGCCTCCTCGCGCGTTGACACATCCAGCACGGTGAAGCCGCCGTTCAGGTGGCTGTCGGGATAGATGTTCGGCGTCGTCGAGCCATCGGCTGCCACCAGCACCGGAGCGGCCCTCTCGTCGATCCCGCCGGCGAAGACATAGACCCCGGCCGCCTTGGCCTGCTCGATCACGGTCCGCGAATCGACACCCGCCGCCACGAGCTCCTCCGCGCCAAGCTGCATCGCGCGGCTGGGAAAGGATATCAGGTACTTGGCCATGACATGATCCTAGCTACCACCCCGCACTGATAATCCGACGAGAACCTCCCCCTCAGTTCGCCTCATATTCCTTCTGCCCGCCGATCCAGGTCTGGAGGACCTTGGTGGCGCGCAGCTCGGTGGGGCTGGCGAGCAGCGGGTCGCGGTCGACGATGATGAAGTCGGCGCGTTGCCCCGCCGCCAGACGGCCGAACTTGTCCTCGGCAAAGCCGGCCCAGGCGCCGCCGGCGGTGAGCGCCCACCAGGCCTGTTCGCGGGTGATGCGCTCGTCCGGCTGCCAGCCGCCGAACGGCTCGCCGGCCGCGTCCTGGCGGGTGAACGCCGCGGCCCAGCCGGCAAAGGGATCGGGCTTTTCGACCGGGAAGTCCGATCCGAAAGCGAGCCTAGCGCCGCTTTGCAGCATCGCGTTCCATGCATAGGCACCGCGCAGCCGCGCCGGCCCGAGCCGCGCCTCCGCCATGCGCCAGTCGCTCGTCTCATGCGTCGGCTGCATGGAGGCGATCACATTGTCCTTGGCGAAGCGCGGCAGGTCGGCCGGATCGACGATCTGCGCATGCTCGATGCGCCAGCGGCGATCGCCCTTGTAGCTGTCCGATATGTCCTCGATCGCGGAGAGCACCTCGGCATTGGCCTTGTCGCCGATCGCGTGCACGGCGACCTGGAAATTGTCCATGGCGGCGCGCACCATCAGGTTGCGGATCACGTCGTCGGCCATGAAGCCCGCGCCCGACTGGCCGGGCGCATCGGCATAAGGCTGCTTGAGCCACGCCCCGCGCGAGCCGAGCGCGCCGTCCTCGTACAGCTTGATCCCGCCCATGCGCAGGCGATCGTTGTAGAGCCACGGCGTCGGCCCCGCGCCCGCCACCTTCACCGCGGTGTCCACGCCCATGCCGTAGGACATGATGCGCACCCGCAGCGACCCGGCATCGCCCAGCCGTCGATAGGCGAGCCATTCCTCCACGCTCGTGCCCATGTCGGCCGTGGCCGTCACGCCGTAGCGCAGCAGGATCTTCTGCGCGGCAAGGAACGCCTGGCTCATGTCGCGCGGCAGCGGCTGCGGCACCACCTTGTCGATCAGGCTCTGCGCCGCGTCGACGAACACGCCGCCCTCGATCCGCCCGCCGGCCGGGGAGACGCTTTTCGAGGTGACACCGGCGGCGCGGAGCGCGGCGCTGTTGGCCCAGCTGGCATGGCCGTCGGCGCGGGCGAGCCAGACCGGACGGTCGCCCAATGCGGCGTCCAGGTCCGCGCTGGTCGGGAAGCGGCCCAGCTTCCACACCTCCTGGTTCCAGCCGCCGCCGGTGATCCAGCGCTTCTCCGGATTGGCGCGGGCATAAGCGGCGATCTTCGTCTGCGCATCCGCCAGCGAGGTGGTATCGGACAGGTCGAGTTCCAGCGCACGATAGCCTTGCGCGAAGACATGGCCGTGCGCGTCCACGAAGCCGGGCAGCAGCACCCGGCCCTTCATGTCGGACCTCCAGTCCAGCTTTTCCGGGCGCTTGTCGCCGGACTTCAGCAGCTTGGACACCTTGCCGTCCGGCGTCAGCAGCAGGCCGGTGAAGCGGATCACCTTGCCGTTGGCGTCCATCGTCATGCCGTTGACGTTGTCGATCAGCGCATCGGCATGAGCGGCAGGCGCGAGCGCGACGGCGGCGGCGCCGGCCAGCAGGAACGTGCGGATCATCGCGGCAGCCTCCGCACGAGGGCGCTCGTATCCTGGCGGCCACCACCCATCTTCTGCACCTCCGCATAGAATTGATCGACCTGCGCCGTCATCGGCAGCACCGCGCCGTTGCGCTTCGCCTCGTCCAGCGCGAGGCCCAGGTCCTTGCGCATCCAGTCGACCGCGAACCCGAAGTCGAACTCGTCCCGCGCCATGGTCGGCCAGCGATTGACCATCTGCCAGCTCTGCGCCGCGCCGCCGGAGATCGCCTCCAGCACCTGGTCGAGGTCGAGTCCGCTCGCCTGGGCGAAGCGCAGCCCCTCCGACACGCCTTGCAGCACCCCGGCGATGCAGATCTGGTTGACCATCTTGGCGGTCTGCCCCGCGCCCGCTTCCCCGATGTGCACGACCTTGGCGCAGTACGCCGCAAGGATCGGCTCGGCGCGCGCGAACGCCTCGGCCGAGCCGCCGCACATGGCGGAAAGCCTGCCGTTCTCCGCACCC
The DNA here is from genome assembly GCF_003345355.1 of Sphingomonas aracearum. GTDB lineage: Bacteria > Pseudomonadota > Alphaproteobacteria > Sphingomonadales > Sphingomonadaceae > Sphingomonas > Sphingomonas aracearum. The sequence continues at coordinate 503,161 of NZ_QQNB01000002.1, forward strand.
GCCTGCCCGCCGGATACCGGCGCGTCCACCGACCCCGGACGCGCCGCCGCCAGCTCGCGCGCGATCGCGGCGGAAACGGTGGTGTGATCGATGAACAGGGCGTCGTCGTCCATGGCGCCGAACGCACCATCGGGGCCGAGCGTCACGGCGCGCAGATCGTCGTCGTTGCCGACGCAGGTGACGACCACTTCCGCCCCCCGCGCGGCCTCCGCCGGGGTTTCGGCCAGCGAGCCGCCATGCTTTTCCACCCACGCTTCCGCCTTGGCGCGGGTGCGGTTGTAGACGGTGACGTCGTGGCCTGCGCTGGCGAGATGACCGGCCGTCGGCGCGCCCATTACGCCCAGGCCGATAAAGGCGATCCTGGTCATGGCTCCACGCGATAGGCGGTGTTCCCCCGCGACGCCAGATGGTCTAGGCGGTTGCATCCTCCGTTCCTGCTGAGCTTGTCGCAGCATCGCCCCTTTTCCGGGAGCGCGGAGGCGGAAAAGGCGGCCCTTCGGCAAGCTCGGGGCGATTGGACGAACACATGGCAACTCTCGCGAAGACCGCAGCTCCCCTCCCCGTCTCCCTCGGGGACGTGATGGCGGCGCACATGCGGATTCGCGACGCGATCGTGCGCACGCCCACCCTCATCAGCCGCACGCTCAGCGAGCTGACCGGCGCCACCGTCTACCTGAAATTCGAGAACCTGCAGTTCACCGCCGCCTACAAGGAGCGCGGCGCGCTCAACACGCTGCTGCAACTGGACGCGGAAGCCCGCGCCAAGGGCGTGATCGCGGCCTCGGCCGGCAATCATGCGCAGGGGCTGGCCTATCATGCCAACCGGCTGGGCATCGCCTGCACCATCGTGATGCCCACCAACACGCCCACGGTGAAGGTGGTGCAGACGGAGGGCCACGGCGCCAACGTGGTGCTGCACGGCGACACGTTCGACGCGGCCTATGCCCATGCCCGGCTGCTGGAGGCGGAGCGCGGCATCACCTTCGTCCACCCGTTCGACGATGTGCGCGTGATCGCGGGGCAAGGCACCACCGCGATCGAGATGCTGGAGGACGTGCCGAGCATCGACACGTTCCTGACGCCGATCGGCGGCGGCGGCCTGATCTCCGGCATGGCGACCGTTGCCAAGAACTGGCGCACTCCCGTGGAGGTGATCGGGGTGGAGGCCGAGCTCTACCCCTCCATGTACAACCGCATCAACGGCACGCAGATGCCGTGCGAGGGCGACACGCTGGCCGAGGGCATCGCGGTGAAGGAGCCGGGCGGCGTCACCGCGCAGATGGTGTCCGAGCTGGTGGACGACATCGTGCTCGTTTCCGAACGCAGCCTGGAGGAAGCGGTGAGCCTGCTGCTCCAGATCGAGAAGACGGTGGTGGAGGGCGCGGGCTCCGCAGGGCTCGCCGCGCTGCTCCAGCACCCCGGACGGTTCGAAGGCCGCACGGTCGGCGTGGTGCTGTGCGGCGGCAACATCGACACGCGGCTGCTCGCCAACGTGCTGCTGCGCGATCTCGCCCGGTCCGGCCGGCTCGCGCGGCTGCGCATCCGGTTGCAGGACCAGCCGGGCGCGCTCTACAACGTGGCGCGGATCTTCGATGCGCAGCGGGTGAACATCCTGGAACTGTCGCACCAGCGCATCTTCACGAACCTGCCGGCCAAGGGCCTCAGCCTCGACGTGGAATGCGAGACCCGCGACCGCGCGCATCTGGAGCGGCTGATCTCCGCCATCCGCGACGCCGGCTATCAGGTGAGCCTGGTCGAGCTCGCCTGAGCCAGACGGAATCGGGCGTGCGGCAGGCGGAGGGAACTCCGTCTCTCCAACGGCGTGCCGCTGCGCTAAGCTCCCGCGCAAAGCCCGCATCCGGGCTTTTGCGGGGACGCGGGGGGCGTTAACTCTCTTTCATGGTAAAGCGGCTTTTCAGGATGAGTCCGGCGATTCATAACGGCCGCGCAGCGCGGTTCGGACCCTCCGCGCGCCAGGGACATTGCCGGTGACCGCGCCTTTCCGCTTTCCGCGTTTCTTCGTCACCAGCCCCTCGCCCTGCCCCTATCTGCCGGGCCGGCAAGAGCGAAAGGTGTTCACCGAGCTCAACGGCCCGCACGCCGGCGAGCTGAACGACGCGCTCGGCCGTATCGGCTTCCGGCGCAGCCAGTCGGTGGCCTACCGCCCCTCCTGTGCGGGCTGCACGGCCTGCGTATCGGTGCGGGTGGTGACACCCGATTTCCAGCCCAATGCCAGCCAGCGCAAGCTGATGAAGCGGCACGGCGACCTCGAGGTTTCCGCCTGCCGGGCCTGGGCGACGGACGAGCAGTTCCAGCTGCTGCGCCGCTACCTTGCCGCGCGCCATCCCAGCGGCGGCATGTCCGGCATGGACGAGAGCGATTATGCCGACATGGTCGAGCATTCGCCCGTCGACAGCTACATCGTGGAATATCGCGAGCCCGGCGTGAACGGCGCGCAGGGCCGGCTGGTCGGCGCCTGCCTCACCGATCAGCAGGCGGACGGCCTGTCGATGATCTACAGCTTCTTCGAAACGGACGGCGACCGTCCCGGCCTCGGCAACTTCATCATCATGGACCATATCCTGCGCGCGCGCAGCGTCGGCCTGGCCTATGTCTATCTCGGCTATTGGGTGAAGGGTTCGGCGCGCATGGCCTACAAGGTGCGCTATCGCCCGATCGAGGTGCTCGGGCCGCAGGGTTGGATGCTGCTGACGGACGAGGATGCGGTGATCGCTCCCCCCGCCGCGCCCAAGGTGCTGAGCGACGTGCTGGCGTAACCTACTTCCCGTCCCTTCAAAGGGGAGGGGTGAAGGCGCTCAGCTTTCGCGTGCCACCACGTCCACGTCCATCCGCTCGGTCCCCTCGCCCAGCCGCGAGCCTGCCACCGGCGCCGCGCCGGCATGATCCAGCGCCGCCGCGACGCGAACATAATGGTCGTCGCACGACAGCCCGGCGGTGGCATCGAAACCGATCCAGCCGAGATCGTCGACCCACGCCTCCGCCCAGCCGTGCGGCATGGAATGGTGCGCCCCGTCCGAGCGATAGCCGCTGACATAGCGCGCCGGCACCCCCAGCACGCGCGCGGCGGCGACGAAGATGTGCGCCATGCCGCGCGGGGTCACCGCATCGGCGGCAAAGGCCTGGGCGGCGGTACGCCGGGGCACCAGCCGCATCTCCTTCACCGTCGCGCGCTCGAACAGGGCGACGTTCAGCCGGTGCAGCTGCTCGATCGCGGTGCCGCCGCGCACCCCCTCCGCAAAGGCGCGGATCGCGTCGTCGGGCGTGGTCAGCGGCGTGAAGCGCAGGAACAGGGCCGGCGGCAGCGGCTCGGCACCGCCCCTCACCACGCCGCCGGCGTCGCTGGTCATCACCTCGCCGGACACCGCGATCTCGATCTCGCGTACCGGTCCGTCGACATACAACATGGTGGTGTGATTGCCGAAGCCGTCCCGCCCGTGCCGCATCCGGGCGTCGCAATCGACATGGACGTGCCAGCCGGCCACCGTCTGGTTGCTGGTGTCGCCGGGATGCAGGCGCAGCAACTGCGTCAGGCGGCGCTGCGGCTCGCTGAAGCGATAGGTCGTGCGGTGATCGATCGCGAGACGCATCAGCCGAACTTGAACTGCCGGCCGATCGCGAAATGCATCTGCGCATTCTCCTCGATGAACGCCTTCAGGAACTCGTGCAGACCGCTGGCGATCACCTCGCCGCTCTTGGTCTTGGCCATGCGCGCCTGACGCATGCGCGCCATGCGATCCGCCTCGCCGTGCAGGCCGGTGCGCTTGGCCAGCAGGTTGAGGATGTCCACCGCCTCTTCGCAACTCGCCGCCAGGCTGCGCGGAAGCTCGCTGCGGGCGATCAGCAGGTCGATCACGTTGGCCGGCCGCAAGCCCTCGGAATAGAGCCAGCGATAGGCGGTGACCGCCGAGACGGTCTGCAGGATGGTGGTCCACTGGTCGCGGTCCACCACGCCGCCGACCCGCTCGCCCGCGGGCAGCAGCAGGTGGTACTTCACGTCGAGCAGGCGCGCGGTGTTGTCGGCGCGCTCCACCGCCTGGCCCAGGCGGATGAACCAGGTCGTCTGATTGCGCAGCATGCGATGGATCGCGCCTTCGAACCCGCGCGCTTCGGTCTGCACCGCCTCCACAAGGTTCAGCGTCGCCATCGGCCCCGCAGGCCCCGCGCGCTTGTCGAAGATCAGCCATGCGCGGTTGATCGCGGTCCATGCTTCCCGCGTCAGCGCGGTGCGCACCGCGCGGGCGTTGTTGCGCGCCATGTCGAGGCAGCGGACGATGGAGCCCGGATGGCAGCCGTCGATCGTCAGGAAACGGGCGACTTCCTGCGGGCCGACGGTGCGCCCGTTGGCGGCAAAGGCGGCGTCGGTATCGGTCACCGCCAGCGCGCTGGCCCAGGCGGCATCGCCCGCGGGGCGCGGCGACAGCACGTCCAGCCGTACCGTGGCCTCCACCAGCCGGCCGATGAAATCCGCGCGCTCGACATAGCGGCCGAGCCAGTAAAGGGAGGAAGCGGTGCGCGAGAGCATCTGCATGCGCGTCAGCTCCCCTGGCTCTGGGACATGCCGCCCGCCGATTGCGATTGCGATTGCGACTGTCCCGGCTCGGGCTCGTCCATCAGCACGAAGCTGTCCTTGGTCCCGCCGCCCTGCGAGGAGTTCACCACCAGCGAGCCCTCCTTCAGCGCGACGCGGGTGAGGCCGCCCGGCACCACCTGCACGCCGTTCGCGCCCGTCAGCACGAAGGGGCGGAAATCGACATGGCGCGGCGCCAGCCCCGCATCGCTGAGCGTCGGCACGGTGGACAGCGCCAGCGTGGGCTGCGCGATATAGCGGTGCGGCTCGGCGATCAGGGCGGCGCGGAACGCCTCGATCTCCGCCCGGCTCGCGGTGGGGCCGACGAGCATGCCATAGCCGCCCGACCCGTCGACCAGCTTGACGACCAGCTGCTCCAGGTGGTCGAGCGTGTAGCGCAGCGCCTCCGGCTCGCGGCAGCGCCACGTCTCCACGTTCGGCAGCTTCGCCTCGCCCCCCGAATAGAAGCGGACGATCTCGGGCATGTAGCTGTAGATCGCCTTGTCGTCGGCGATGCCGTTGCCCGGCGCGTTGAGGATCGCGACGTTGCCGGCGGCAAAGGCGGCGATCAGGCCGGGTACGCCGAGCATCGAATCGGGGCGGAACACCAGCGGGTCGAGGAAGTCGTCGTCCACCCGGCGGTAGATCACGTCCACCTGCACCAGCCCGCCGATGGTGCGCATGAACACCTTGTCGTCGTCCACCACCAGGTCCGCCGCCTCGACCAGCTCGACGCCCATGGAATCGGCCAGGAAGCTGTGCTCGTAATAAGCGGAGTTGTAGTGGCCGGGCGTCAGCACCACGCACACCGGATTGACGCCGCGTCCGTGCGGCGCCACCGAGCGCATCGTCTCCAGCAGGCGATCCGGATAGCTGTCCACCGCCGCGACGCGGAAGTTGCGGAACAGCTCGGGGCACAGCCGCAGCATCGCTTCCCGGTTTTCCAGCATGTAGCTGACGCCGGACGGCGTGCGCGCATTGTCCTCCAGCACGAAGAAATCGTCCGGACCCGTGCGCACGAGATCGATGCCGCAGATATGCGCCCACACGTCGTGCGGCGGACGCAGGCCGGCGATCTCCGGGCGGAACTGCGGATTGCCGAAGATGAGGTCGGCCGGCAGCACGCCTTCGGCAAGGATGCGCCGCGGGCCGTATATGTCCTTCAGGAAGGCGTTGATCGCCTCCACCCGCTGCACCAGCCCTTCGGACAGGCGCGCCCATTCGCCGGGCAGGAACACGCGCGGCACGATGTCAAAGGGGATGATGCGCTCGCTGGCATCGCTTTCGCCATATACCGCAAAGGTGATGCCGAGCTGCCGGAAGGTCGCCTCGGCCGATTGCTGCCGCCGCTTCAACTCGCCCGGCGGGGTTTCGGCAATCCAGCGTTCAAGCGCATGAAGCTCCGGCCGCGCCGTTGCGCCCTGCCCCCTGACCTCGTCGAACGCTCGTTGCCCCATCGAAACGGTAAAGCCTCCGTAAGCCTTGTTGTTCCATGCTGCGCGCGAATGTTGCGCCGCACAAGGGCACGCGCGAACTTATGTGCGCTGGCCGCTGGCGGAGGGGGGAACAAGATGCCGGCGAAATAAAAAAAGGGCCGCCCCGGTGTTCCGGGACGGCCCTTCTCCTGCGTGGAGCCCTGGGGTCAGATGTCGTCGCCGAGCGCGCCCTTGACCTTGCCCTTGAACTGCTCGCCCTTGCCTTCGACCTGCTGGGCCTTGCCCTCTGCGGCGAGGTCCGCGTCGTTGTTGTGCTTGCCAACCGCTTCCTTCACGTTGCCTACGGCCTCGTTCAGGTTGCCTTTGATCTTGTCGGTCAGTTCGCCCATCGTTCGTCTCCTGAAATCCCGGTGCTTTGACGCTTTCCGCCAAACCTGGATCAAGAACGGACAGGGGCCGATCCGGGTTCCCCCGGATGCGCTCAGATGAGGCCGGCAAGCGGGCTGGACGGGTCGGCATAGCGGCGCTGCCCCATGCGCCCGGCGCGGTACGCCAGCCGCCCCGCTTCCACCGCCGATTTCATCGCCGCGGCCATCAGGATCGGGTCCTTGGCCTCGGCGATGGCGGTGTTCATCAGCACGCCGTCGCAGCCCAGCTCCATCGCCACTGCCGCCTCCGACGCGGTGCCGACGCCGGCATCGACGAGCACCGGCACCTTGGCCCCCTCGACGATCAGGCGGATCGTCACCTTGTTCTGGATGCCCAGGCCCGAGCCGATCGGCGCGCCCAGCGGCATGATCGCCACCGCGCCGGCATCTTCCAGCCGCTTCGCCGCGATCGGATCGTCCACGCAATAGACCATCGGCAGGAAGCCTTCCTTCGCCAGCACCTCCGTCGCGCGCAGCGTTTCCACCATGTCGGGGTAGAGCGTGCGCGCCTCGCCCAGCACTTCCAGCTTCACCAGATCCCAGCCACCGGCCTCCCGTGCGAGCCGCAGGGTGCGGATCGCGCTTTCGGCATCGAAGCAGCCGGCCGTGTTGGGCAGGTAGGTGACCTTTTTCGGATCGATGAAGTCGGTCAGCATCGGCGCGTTCGGATCCGACACGTTGACCCGCCGCACCGCCACCGTGACGATTTCCGCGCCCGATGCCTCCAGCGCCGCCGCGTTCTGCGCGAAGTCCTTGTACTTGCCGCTGCCGACGATCAGGCGCGAGCGGAAGGTACGGCCCGCCACCGTCCAGCTATCGTCCGTTATCGGCGCGGCATGGTCGCCGCCGCCCACGAAATGGACGATCTCCAGCTCGTCGCCATCCTCCACGCACACCTGCGCCAGCGTGGAGCGCGGCACCACCTCCAGGTTGCGCTCCACCGCGACCTTTTCCGGCACCAGCCCCATGTCGGCGGCCAGCTGCGCGATCGACAAGCCGGCCGGCACGCGGCGATGCTCGCCATTGACGCTGATCGAGACGGTTCCATCGGTATGCGGCATGAGCATGTGCGCGAGGCCTTGGGCCCCGCCCTTTTCCGTTCGGGCTGCGCTTGTCGAAGCCCTGCTCTTCTTCTCTACCCGGCGAAAAGAAGAACTGCCCTTCGACAAGCTCAGGGCGAACGGGCTAGGAGGTGATGCAACGCACCTAGTCCCGCGCCGTCCGCCATTCAACCGGGAGCCGCCATGCCCGATACCATCTACGTCCTCAACGGCCCGAACCTCAACCTGCTCGGCCTGCGCGAGCCGGAGATCTACGGGCACGACACGCTGGACGACATTGCCGGCCTCCTGGAGGATCGGGCGCGCGAGCTGGACCTCTCGATCGACATGCGCCAGTCCAATCACGAGGGCCATCTGGTCGACTGGCTGCACGAGGCGCAGGCGGAGGAGGCGAAAGCCGTGCTGCTCAACGCCGGTGGCTTCACGCATACGTCCGTCGCCATCCATGATGCGATCAAGTCGGTGACGACGCCGGTGATCGAGGTCCACTTGTCCAACCCGCACCGGCGCGAGGAATTCCGCCACACAAGCTTTGTCGGGCGCGCGGCGAAGGGAACCATCGCGGGGTTCGGCGCGCTGTCATACCTCCTCGCGCTTGAAGCGGCGGCACGCATCTGACAAAGGCGCTCGCCGGATAAAGGGGAAGCTCAAGACGTGAGCCACGACGACAACAATTCCATGCGCATCGATGTCGAGCTGGTCCGCCAGCTCGCACAGCTGCTCGACGACACCAGCCTCACCGAGATCGAGGTGGAGGATGGCGACCGCAAGTTGCGCATCGCCCGCAAGGCGCCGGCGGTGGCCGCTGCGCCCGCCGGGGTGCATTATGCGCCGGCACCCGCGGTGCAGGCCGCCCCGGCTCTCGCCGCACCGCCCGCCGAGGCCGCTCCGGCCGCTGCCCTCAACGCGGTGAAATCGCCGATGGTCGGCACCGCCTATCTCGCCGCCACGCCGGGCGCCGCGCCGTTCATCGCGGTGGGCAAGCAGGTGGCCGAGGGCGACACGCTGCTGATCGTGGAGGCGATGAAGGTCATGAACCCGATCACCGCCACCGCCGCCGGCACGGTGAAGGCGATCCTGGTCGAGAACGGCCAGCCGGTGGAGTTCGACCAGCCTTTGGTCGTGGTCGAGTAAGCACGTGCCCGAGATCAAGAAGCTCCTGATCGCCAATCGCGGCGAGATCGCGCTGCGCATCCACCGCGCCTGCCACGAGATGGGCATCCAGACGGTGGCGGTGCATTCCACCGCCGATGCCGATGCGATGCACGTGCGCCTCGCCGATCAGGCCGTGTGCATCGGCCCTCCGGCGGCGGCGGACAGCTACCTCAACATCGCCAACATCATCTCCGCCGCCGAGATCACCGGCGCGGATGCGATCCATCCCGGCTACGGCTTTCTCTCCGAAAACGCCAAGTTCGCCGAGATCGTGGAGGCGCACGGGCTGATCTTCGTCGGCCCGAAGCCCGAGCATATCCGCACCATGGGCGACAAGATCGAGGCGAAGCGCACCGCCGGCGCGCTCGGCCTGCCGCTCGTCCCCGGCTCGGACGGCGCGATCGGCGACTTGGCCGAGGCCAAGGCGATCGCCGCGCGCGCGGGCTATCCCGTTATCATCAAGGCGGCATCGGGCGGCGGCGGCCGCGGCATGAAGGTCTGCACCTCCGAGGACGAACTCGAGACGCTGATGCAGCAGGCCGGCAGCGAGGCGAAGGCCGCGTTCGGCGACGCCACCGTCTATCTCGAAAAGTATCTCGGCAATCCGCGCCACATCGAGATTCAGGTGTTCGGCGACGGCAACGGCCAGGCGATCCACCTGGGCGAGCGCGACTGCTCGCTCCAGCGCCGCCATCAGAAGGTGCTGGAGGAGGCGCCCTCCCCCGTTCTCTCCACCGAGGAGCGCGACCGGATCGGCACCGTCTGCGCCAAGGCGATGGCCGACATGGGCTATCGCGGCGCCGGCACGATCGAATTCCTGTGGGAAGCCGGCGAGTTCTACTTCATCGAGATGAACACCCGTTTGCAGGTGGAGCATCCGGTGACGGAGGCGATCACCGGGCTCGATCTGGTGCGCGAGCAGATCCGCGTCGCCGAGGGGCATCCGCTGACGCTGCGGCAGGAGGATGTCGTCTTCCGCGGCCATGCCATCGAGTGCCGCATCAACGCCGAGCACCCGCGCACCTTCGCGCCCTCGCCCGGCCTCGTTACGCAATACCATGCGCCCGGCGGCATGAACGTGCGCGTCGATAGCGGGCTCTACGCCGGCTATCGCATCCCGCCTTATTACGACTCGATGATCGCCAAGCTGATCGTCTACGGCACCACGCGCGCGGGCGCGCTTCGCCGCCTGCGCCGTGCGCTGGAGGAGTTCGTGATCGAGGGGCCGACCACCACCATCCCGCTCCACCAGGCGCTGCTCGACGATCCGGAGTTCCAGGCCGGCGAGTATACGATCAAGTGGCTGGAGGATTGGCTGGAGCGGCAGGGATCATGATGGGCGTGCGGGGCACGGCCTTCCCCTGTCGCGACAGCCAGCTGGAGCGGCAGGACGCGTGAAGGATCCGGCGCCGGGCCGGCTGGTCGCACTCCCCGCCCGCGAAGTGTGGGGCGACGAGGCACGGGTGTTCACGCCGTGGCTGGCGCAGAACCTCGATCTCCTGGCGGGGGCGCTGCAACTCGGCGAGCTGGAGCATAGCGGCACCGAGGTGATCCTGGGCGACTTCCGGCTCGACATCCTGGCGACGGACAGTTCGGGCGATCCGGTGGTGATCGAAAACCAGTTCGGCCGCACCGATCACGGGCATCTCGGCCAGCTCATCAGCTATGTCGCCAGCCAGAGCCGCCCGACCACGACGATCTGGGTCGCCGAGCAGTTCAAGGACAGCCACCGCGCGGCGATCGACTGGCTGAACGCCAGCACCTCGGAAGAATACAGCTTCTTCGCCGTGGAGATCGAGGCGCTGCGCATCGGCAACAGCGATCCCGCCCCGTTCTTCAACGTGGTGGCCAAGCCGAACAGCTGGACAAAGTCGGTTCGCGCGACGGCACGGGTCGAGAGCGCAGAAGACAAGGAGCGTCACCGCGTTCGGCTGGCCTACTGGGCGTCCTTCGCCGAGTATCTGAAAGCGCACGATCCCAGCTTCGTGATCCGGCGCGACAATCGCGATCATTGGTTCGAATTCCCGATCGGTCGTGGCGGCGTGGTCATCTCCGCCACGATCAGCACGCAGAAGCGGCGGGTCGGCGTGGAGCTGTATTTCCACAACGATCGGCACAAGTCCGGCATCAGGCAGTTGCTGGATCAGCGGCGCGCCATTGAGCACGACTTCGGCGAGCGGCTCGACTGGCAGGAACTTCCGACCAAGAAGGCAAGTCGCATCGCCCTGTTCCGCGGCGAGGTCGATCCGTCGGATCCGCGGCACTTCGCCGATCTTCACGGCTGGATGCTGGACAAGATGCAACGCTTTCGCAGGGTCTTCGCCGATCGCGTGAGAACGCTCGATCTCGGGCCGGCCGACGATGTGGAGGACCTGCTGGGATGAAGGCGACCATCTGGCACAATCCGCGCTGCTCGAAATCGCGCGAAGCGCTGGCCATCCTGCGCGAAACGCCCGGCATCGAGCTGCAGGTGATCGAATATCTCAGCACGCCGCCCACCGCCGCGGTGCTTGCCTCCCTGTACGCGCGGGCGGAGATGAGCGTACGCGACGGGCTGCGCAAGGCGGAGCCGGGCGCAAAGGCGCTGGCCGGCGCCGGTGACGAGGCCATCCTCGCCGCCATGGCGGACGATCCGATCCTGATCGAGCGGCCGCTGGTCGAAACGGCGAAGGGCGTGCGCCTCGCGCGCCCGCCCGAACGCGTGCGGGAGATCCTGTGACCATGCTCGCGCCCGGCCGCAATTGCTGGCGCCTGGCGCGGGCGGACAAGGCAACCGTGCTGATCGACGCGGATCGCTATTTCCGCGCCGCGCGCTCGGCGATGCTGAAGGCGAAGAAGCAGATCCTGCTGATCGGATGGGACTTCGACGCGCGGATCGACCTGATGCCCGGCCACGATCCGCAGGACGGCGCGCCCACCCGGGTGGTCGACTTCATCCACTGGCTGGTGGAGCGCGATCCCGAACTGCAGGTCTACACGCTGCGCTGGGACGTGGGCGCGCTGAAGACGCTGGCGCGGGGCAGCAATGTCGTCACGCTCGCCAGGTGGCTGGCGCATCCGCGCATCCATGCCAAGCTCGACGGCAAGCATCCGGTCGGCGCCTCGCATCACCAGAAGATCGTGGTGGTGGACGATTGCCTCGCCTTTGCCGGCGGCATCGACATGACCTCCGGCCGCTGGGACACGCGCGAGCATCTGGACGACCAGCCCTGCCGCGCGCTGCGGCCGGGCGGCAAGCAGTTGAAGCCGTGGCACGACGCCACCACCGCGCTGATGGGCGAGGCCGCCGCCGCATTGGGAACGTTGTGCCGGGACCGCTGGGAACGCGCCGGCGGCGACCCGATCGCGGCGCCGAACGTCACCAACGATTGCTGGCCGGACGATCTCGAACCCGATTTCACCGCCGTCGACGTGGCGATCTCGCGCACCCAGCCGGCCATGGACGATCAGGAGCCGATCTACGAGATCGAGCAGCTTTACCTCGACCTGATCGCCCGCGCGCGCCGCCACATCTATGCCGAAAGCCAGTATTTCGCCTCGCGCCGCATCGCCGAGGCGCTGGCGAAGCGGCTGGCCGAGCCGGACGGCCCGGAAATCGTGATCGTCAACCCGGACACGGCCGAGGGCTGGCTGGAGCCGGTGGCGATGGACACCGCCCGCGCCCGCCTGTTCCAGGCGCTGAAGCACCGCGACACGCACGACCGCCTGCGCCTGTTCCACCCGCAGACCGAGGGCGGCACGCCGATCTACGTTCATGCCAAGATCCTGGTGGTGGACGAGGCCGTGCTGCGCATCGGCTCGTCCAATTTCAACAATCGCTCGCTGCGGCTGGACACCGAATGCGACGTCACGATCGATGAGGAACAGGGCGCCGACCCCGCCTGCATCGCCGCCATCCGCAACGGGCTGCTCGCCGAGCATCTCGGCAGCGATCGCGAGACGGTGGCGGCCACGCTGGCGGAGACGGGCTCGCTGATCGCCACGGTCGACCGCCTGCGCCGGCCCGGCCGCACGTTCGTGCCCTACGAGGTGCCGGACCTGAGCGGGGTCGAGAAGTGGCTGGCCGACAACGAGGTGCTGGATTCGGGCGAGGACAGCCCGTTCGAGGCGATGGCGAAAGGCGGCCTCCTCCGGCACCTGCGGCGGCGCTGAGCCTTTCCCCTGCGCGGGAGCACGACCGAGGAGCATTGCGCTTGCCTCAGGCCGCTACGCTCCGCTAAAGCCCGCGCCATCCACAAGGACCCGGTGCAATCCCGGGTGGCTCTTCCGGCCGCCGATCCGCCGGACAATCACCACACCGGCGAGAAATGCTTCGCCCGCGGGCGAGCGCCGGTGCCTGATTTTGGATTTCCCATGCTGTTCAACCGGACCGAATGGTTCACCGGCGCCGCACAAGCGCGCCATGACGTGCTTGCCGGCATCGTCGTCGCGCTGGCACTGATCCCCGAGGCTATCGGCTTTTCGGTCATCGCCGGGGTCGACCCCCGCGTCGGCCTGTACGCCTCCGTCGCCATTGCGCTGGTCATCTCGTTTCTGGGTGGACGCCCGGCGATGATTTCCGCCGCCACCGCTGCCGTGGCGGTGGTCGTCACCCCGCTGGTGCGCGACTACGGCGTGCAATACCTGTTCGCCGCGACCATCCTGATGGGCGTGATCCAGGCGATCGCCGGGCTGCTGCGGCTCGACCTGCTGATGCAGTTCGTCTCGCGCTCGGTCATCACCGGCTTCGTCAATGCGCTCGCGATCCTTATCTTCCTCGCACAGGTGCCGCAACTCACCGGCGTCACCTGGCACACCTATGCGATGGTCGCGGCCGGGCTGGCGATCATCTACCTGTTCCCGCGGCTCACCGGGGCCGTGCCCTCGCCGCTGGTCGCCATCCTGGTGCTCGCCGCGACCAGCATCGCGCTCAGCCTGCCGGTGCGCACGGTGGGCGACATGGGGCGCCTGCCGGAAGGCCTGCCCAGCCTCGCTCTCCCGGACGTACCGCTCACGCTGGAGACGCTGCGGATCATCCTGCCCTATTCGCTGACGATGGCGGCGGTAGGGCTGCTCGAATCGCTGCTGACCGCGCAGATCGTCGACGACATGACCGACACCGCCAGCGACAAGCGCCGCGAATGCTGGGGCCAGGGCGCGGCCAACGTGGCGGCCGCCATGGTCGGCGGCATGGGCGGATGCGCGATGATCGGCCAGTCCGTCATCAACGTCACCTCGCGCGGGCGGACGCGCTTCTCCACCTTTGTCGCCGGCGCGTTTCTCCTGTTCCTGCTGGCGGTGCTCGGCCCGGTGGTCGGTCGCATTCCGATGCCGGCGCTGGTCGCCGTCATGGTGATGGTGTCGATCGGCACCTTCAGCTGGAACTCGATCGCGAACCTCCGCCGCCATCCGCCGACCTCCTCGGCCGTGATGCTGGCCACCGTCGTGGTGGTGGTCGCCACCGCCAATCTCGCGGCGGGCGTGGCCACGGGCGTGCTGCTGTCGGGCATCTTCTTCGCCGGCAAGGTGCGCCGCATGTTCGCGGTGGAGCGCAGCGAGGCAGGCGGCATCGCGATTTACCGTGTCTCGGGCGAGATCTTCTTCGCGTCGGTGGATCGCTTCACCAGCGCCTTTGCCGCCGCGGAGCCGGCGCGCCGCGTGGTGATCGACGTCACCGCCGCGCACTTCTGGGACATTTCGGGCGTGGGCGCGCTCGACAAGATCGTCGCCCGCCTGCGTCGCGATGGCATTCAGGTGGAGGTGGTCGGCTACAACCGCGCCAGCGCCGACCTGATCGACCGCTTCGCACTGCACGACAAGACCGGCGTGGAGCTGGGCGCCGTGCCGCATTGACAGGCTGGGGTGACGAACGCCGCCTTGCCCGCTACAGGCGCGACACATGGCCGAAATCACTCCAGAGATCGTCGCCCAGCACGGGCTCTCCGCGGAAGAATATGACCGCGTGCTCCACGCGCTCGGTCGCGAGCCGAACCTGGTGGAACTCGGCATCTTCTCGGTCATGTGGTCCGAGCATTGCAGCTACAAGTCGAGCCGGCTGCACCTGAAAAAGCTGCCGACCACCGGCCCCCAGGTGATCTGCGGCCCCGGCGAGAATGCCGGCGTGATCGACATCGGCGATGGCCAGGCCGCCATCTTCAAGATGGAATCGCACAACCACCCCTCGTACATCGAGCCCTATCAGGGCGCGGCGACGGGCGTGGGCGGCATCCTGCGCGACGTGTTCACCATGGGCGCGCGGCCGGTGGCCAACATGAACGCGCTGCGCTTCGGCCGGCCCGAGCATCCGAAGATGCGGCACCTGATCTCGGGCGTCGTCCATGGCATCGGCGGCTACGGCAATTGCGTGGGCGTGCCGACGGTCGGCGGCGAGGTGAACTTCCACCCGGCCTATGACGGCAACATCCTGGTCAACGCGATGACGGTGGGCATCGCCGATCAGGACAAGATCTTCTATTCGGCCGCCTCCGGCATCGGCAATCCGATCGTCTATGTCGGCTCCAAGACCGGCCGCGACGGCATCCACGGCGCGACCATGGCGTCGGCGGATTTCGACGAGAAGTCCGACGAGAAGCGCCCCACCGTGCAGGTCGGCGATCCGTTCACCGAGAAGCTGCTGATCGAGGCCTGTCTCGAACTCATGGCCTCCGACGCGATCGTCGCCATTCAGGACATGGGCGCGGCCGGCCTCACCTCCTCCTCGGTCGAGATGGCGTCGAAGGGCGGCGTCGGCATCGAGCTGAACATGAACGCGGTGCCGCAGCGCGAGGAGGGCATGACGCCCTATGAGATGATGCTGTCGGAAAGCCAGGAGCGGATGCTCATGGTGCTGAAGCCCGGCCGCGAGGATTTCGCCGAGGCCATCTTCCGCAAATGGGAACTGGACTTCGCGGTCATCGGCCATGTCACGGACACCGGCCGCATGGTGCTGACGTTCGATGGCGAGACCGTCTGCGACATTCCGCTCGGCCCGCTCGCGGATGAGGCCCCGCTCTACGACCGCCCGCACGTGCCGACGCCCGCCCCAAAGGCGCTGGTCGACGTCCCCGAGTGCGTCGATCCCGCCGCCGATCTCCTCACGCTGATGGGCTCGCCCGATATCGCCAGCCGCCGCTGGATCTGGGAGCAATACGACACGCAGGTCGGCGCCGACACCGTGCAGCGCCCCGGCGGCGACGCGGCGGTGGTGCGCGTGCACGGGACGGACAAGGGGCTGGCGATCACCACCGACTGCACCCCGCGTTATTGCTATGCCGATCCGGTCGAGGGCGGCAAGCAGGCGGTGGCCGAGACCTGGCGCAACCTCACGGCGGTGGGCGCGCAGCCGCTCGCCATCACCAACTGCCTGAACTTCGCCAATCCGCAGCGGCCCGAGATCATGGGCCAGATCGTCGGCTGCCTGGAGGGCATGAGCGAGGCGTGCCGCGCGCTCGACTATCCGATCGTGTCCGGCAACGTGTCGCTCTACAACGAGAGCAAGGCGACGGGTGGCGGCTCCGCCATCCTGCCCACCCCGGCGATCGGCGGCGTCGGCCTGCTCGCCGACTGGTCGAAGTCCGCGACGATCGCCTTCAAGCAGACCGGCGACGTGCTCGTCCTGATCGGCACCCCGCGCGGCCAGCTCGGCCAGTCGCTATGGCTGCGCGAGCTGCACGGCCGCGAGGAAGGGCCGCCGCCGCGCGTCGACCTCGCCGCCGAGCGGGCCGCCGGCGACTTCGTGCGCGCGCAGATCACCAAGGGCGCGATCACCGCCTGCCACGACGTGTCGGACGGCGGCATCGCCGTGGCCGTCGCCGAAATGGCGCTGGCGGGCAATATCGGCGCGCTCATCTCGCACCTGCCGGTCGGAAACCCGGCGGAGCTGTTCGCCGAGGATCAGGGCCTGTATCTCGCCACGATCGACGACGCGCAGCTGCTCGACTTCCTGGGCGCGGGCGATGCGGCGGGCGTGAAGGTGGAGCGGATCGGTCGCACCATCGCGAATCGCGTCATCTTCGAACTCGCCAGGGGCGATCACTGCGTCAGCATCGCCGACCTGCGCAGCGCCCATGAAGGGTTCTTCCCGCAGCTGATGGCCGGCGAAGTGGAAGCATAATGCGAATCGCCCGCAGAAGCCTTGCGAACGCGTCGCAGTAACGCTAGACGCTCCCGTGCAAGCGGGAGTTGTCGCCGAATGCTCGTGTGTATCTGTAATGCCCTTCGCGAAAATCAGGTCCGTCAGGCGGCCCGCAGCGGTGCCGACACCGCCTGCCGCGCCTATCGGGCGCTCGGGTGCGAGGCGAAATGCGGCCAGTGCGTGCCGTTCGCGCGAGAGATAATCAATTCGGAGCGCGCGGCTGCGTAGCACTCGCAACTGCCTGAAAATGGCGGTTTTCTGCCGTTTCCGCCTGTTCGATCGACGCGATCCGGGTTAAGGAGCCGCCTTCCCCAACGGAGGCAGGCATGAAGGGCGACCCCAAGGTCATCGAGTTTCTGAACGAGACGCTCAAGAACGAGCTGACCGCGATCAATCAATACTGGCTGCATTATCGCCTGTTCGATCATTGGGGCCTGCACAAGCTCGCCAAGTTCGAGCGTCACGAATCCATCGACGAGATGAAGCACGCCGACTGGCTGGCAGAGCGCATCCTGTTCCTGGACGGCCTGCCCAATTTCCAGCTGCTCGGCCGCCTGCGCATCGGCGAAACCGTGGAAGAAGCGCTCAAGGCCGATCTCGCCATGGAAATCGAGGCCGTGGCGCAGCTGCGCGCCGCGATCGCCTATTGCGAGGACGTGAAGGACTTCGTCAGCCGTGACCTGTTCGCGCGCATCCTCGCCAGCGAGGAAGAGCATGTCGACACGCTGGAGCGCCAGTTCGAGATGATCGAGCGCATGGGCCTGGGCAACTACGTGCAGCTCAATTCGATGTCCGAATATGATGCCGGCCACTCGGACGCGGCGCCGTATCTGAAGGCGTAAGGCTCACGGCGCGCCGGTGCGGGGGCGCGCCGCGGACGTCCCTCTGGCGTCACCCCGGCCCTGTGCCGGGGTCCACCCCACCACTTTCGCACGGTCTGGTTTGCCGATCGGTGGACGCCGTAACACTGCCGGCAGGACGGCGGCAGAAATTCACTTCCTGCCGCACCCCCGTTCCCGGGCGGGCCGCTCAGATCACCCGGCGGCCGAAGCCGCCACCGGCCACCGGGCGGCGCTGCTGCAGCGGCGTCGCCTCGCGCAGGAGCAGCGTCAGCGTTTCCTCGAACAGCGGGCGCAGCTTCGCCGCATGCGGCACGGCTTCGTCCGGCGTGTCATGCGTCTCGACGCAGCCGCGCGCAATCATCTCGAGCTGCTCGGCCAGCTCCGCCAGCGGCTCCGCCCCGAACTGACGTGCCTCGCCCTTGAGGGTATGCGCGGGGATGACCAGCGCGGTGGCATTGTTCGCGCGCACCGCCGCTTCCACCGCGGAGACCGACTTGTACCCGTCCTCCTGGAAATAGCCCAGGATGCGGACGAAGCCGGTGCCCAGCTCGCTGCGCGCGCGCTGGAACGCCTGCCAATCGACCAGGGTGCTGCCTTCGAACGACACGGTAGTTTCTCTCCCCTTCGCGGCCGTGCACGGCCACGAGCGATCCCGGCAAAACCATAGGCCGGCGGGGTAAAGGATGCGTTGACGGAGCCGCCGGCTATTTGTTTCCGAACGGATTCTTCGGCGCGCGCAAGGTCAGGCGAACCGGCACCGCACCGAAACCCAGGTCGCGCCGGATGCCGTTCACCAGATAGCGCTGGTAGCTCGTCGGCAACTGGTCCACCCGCGTTCCGAACAGCACGAAACCGGGGGGGCGCGTCTTGGCCTGGGTGAGATAGCGCAGCTTGATCCGCTTGCCGCCGGGCGCGGGCGGCGGATTGGCCTCCACCGCGCGTTCGAACCAGCGGTTGAGCTCGCCCGTGCCGACCCGCTTCGACCAGGCCGCGCGCGTCTCGAACGCCACGCGGATCAGCGTGTCGATGCCTTTGCCGGTCGCCGCCGAAACGGTGAGCAGCGGCACGCCGCGCACCTGCGCCAGCCCCTCGTCCAGCGCTGCTTTGACGCCGTTGAACAGGCTGCTGGCGTCCTCGGCCACGTCCCATTTGTTGAGCGCGATCACCAGCGCGCGGCCTTCCTCCAGCACGCGATCGGCGATCTTGAGATCCTGCGCCTCCAGCCCGCGCGTGGCGTCGAGCAACAGCACAACCACTTCGGCGAAATCGACCGCATGCAGCGCGTCCGCCACCGACAGCTTTTCCAGCTTGTCCTGCACCTGCGCGCGCTTGCGCATGCCCGCCGTGTCGATCAGGCGAACCGCCCGCTCCTCGCCGTCCGGGGAGGTCCAGGTCCAGTCGATCGCGATCGAATCGCGGGTGATGCCCGCCTCCGGGCCGGTGATGAGGCGATCCTGGCCCAGGATGCGGTTGATCAGGGTGGACTTGCCGGCGTTCGGACGGCCGACGATCGCCAGCTTCAGCGGGCCGTCCTCCGGGAAAGCCTCTTCCTCCGGCTCGTCCGTATCCTCGCGATCGATGAACGGCTGCAGCGCCTCGAACAGGTCGGCCACGCCTTCGCCATGCTCGGCCGAGATCTGCACCGGATCGCCGAAGCCGAGCGCCAGCGCTTCCAGCACCCCTGCTTCGCCCGCCCGCCCCTCGGCCTTGTTGGCGACCAGCACCACCGGCGTGGTGGAGCCGCGCAGCCAGCGGGCGATTTCCTCGTCCAGCGGCACGATGCCGGCGCGCGAGTCGATCAGGAACAGGGCGACATCGGCCTGCGCCACTGCGGCCTCGGTCTGCTGCCGCATCCGCCCCGGCAGCGAGGCGGCGTCCTGATCCTCGTAGCCGGCGGTGTCGATCACGCGGAAATCGCTGCCGAGCAACGTGGCATCGCCCTCGCGGCGATCACGGGTCACGCCCGGCCGGTCATCGACCAGCGCGAGCCTCTTGCCGACCAGGCGGTTGAACAGCGTCGATTTGCCGACATTGGGGCGGCCGATGATCGCGACGACGGGAAGTTGGGGCATCCCGCCGCCTGTAGCGACCTATCGGCTGCGCGTCACCTGTCAGCGATAGGCCGACAGGCGACCCTTCTGGTCGAGCACGTAGAGCGTGCTGTTCGCCACCACCGGCGGCAGGCTGAAGCTCTCCTTGGCCTCGATCGTGGAGGTCACCTCGCCCTTGTCGGTCGAGGCGGAAACGATCTCGCCGCGCGAATTCGTCAGCACGAGCCGGTTGCCGGCCAGCACCGGGCCGTACCAGGTGATCGCGTTCTTGCGCTTCTTCTCGTTCTGATAGCGGCGCAGCTGGCTGACCCAGCGCACCTGACCGCTCGCGCGGCTCAGGCAGACGAGGCGCGCGTCGTCGGTGACGAGGAAGATCCACTCGCCCGCCACCGCCGGGGTGGAGATGCCGGCGAAGTTGCGTTCCCAGATGCGCTGCCCCGTGGTCACTTCCACCGCCACGATGCGCCCGCCCTGGCCCAGCGCATAGACGCGGCCCTGGTCGATCACCGGATCGGCATCGATGTCCGACAGGCTGGACACCGAGGTGGAGGCGCTGCGCCGGGCCAGTGCGTCCTGCCACAGCGTGCGACCGTTCTCGTAGCGATAGGCGTTGAGCTCGCCCGAGGAGAAGCCGGCAACGATCGTGCCCTGCCCCGCCGCCGGCGCCGCCACGCCGAACACGCCCTGCGTCTCGATGCTGCCTGCCTGGGTCCAGGTCGTCTTGCCGTCCGCCTCGTTGAGGGCGAACAGCTGATTGTCCTGGCTCAGCACATAGATGAGGCCAAAGGCGACCGTCGGCGCGCCGCGCAGGGGACCGCCCGGCTTGGCCCGCCACAGTTCGCCGCCATCCGCCGCCTTCAGCGCGACCACGTCGCCCAGGCCGTCGGTGGCATAGAGCTTGCCGTCGTCATAGCTCACGCCGCCGCCAAAGCGGGCGGGCGCGTTCTCCTTGCCCTCGGCCAGTGCCTTGGACCACAGCTTGGCGCCGGATGCGGCGTCGAATGCGTGCACGTTGGCGTCCACGTCCACCACGAACAGCTTGCCGTCCGCGATCACCGGCGCCGCGCCCAGCCGCTGGCGGTTGGAGCCGCCGTCGATGGAGGCGCTCCAGACGCGGCTCGGGTTGGCGGCCAGCGCCAGATGCCCCATCGACTTGGACGCGCTGCCGCCGGACTGGGTCCAGCTGTCGTTGGCGGTGGCGGCAGGCAGCAGGACCTGCAGGTCGGCGATCTTGGGATCGGCGCCGCCGTCCGCCTCGGTCAGCAGGATCGGCACGCGGTCGCCCACCGTGGGCGTCTTCTTCGGCCCGCTGCCCTTGAAGATGCCGCATGCGCTGAGCGCCAGCATGCATGCGATCGCGACGGAAGCCCTGGTCCGGTTCATCATTGTGCCTTCTTGTTCGCGCCGCCGGCATCCACGCCAAGCGTGCTCGCCATCTGCACCGCGCGCTGCCGAATCGTTTCCGGCACCTGCTCGTCACTGGCGATCTGTCCATAGATCGTGCCGGCAAGATCGGGCCGGTTCATGGCAAGGTAGGCCGCGCCCACCAGTTCGCCCGCGCTGCCGAACCACGGCTTGCCCTTCACCGCCAGGCCGCGCAGGCGATCCACCACCACCTGCGGCTTCAGCGTGTCGAACTCGGCCGCGGTCTGGCGCACGAGGGCGAGATCGCGATACGGCTCCGCCAGTGCGGAGTCGCCGGCAATCGCCGCGAACTTGGCTGCGGCGCCCTTGTTGTCCTGCTTCTCCAGCAGGATGTCGGCCTGGGTGAACAATGCGGCGGCGCGATAGCCCTTGATGTCGGAGGCGGCGATCGGCGCCAGCTTCTTGTTCGCTTCCGCCGTGCGGCCGGCGCCGACATCGTCGAACGCAGCCTGCAGGTGCACGCCTTCCTCGCCCGCCGCCTGCTCGCGCCGATGCTGCCAGAACAGGAAGGCGGCAAAGGCGAGAAGGCCGACCACGATCGCCGCGATGAGCCAGCGGCCATATCGGGTCATCACGCCCGCGAGTTGGTCGCGGCGCAGTTCTTCATCGACTTCGCGCAGGAATGCTTCGTCGGTTTTCGGCGGTTGGGCCAAGTTGTGCTCCGAAGGGCGGAAAGGACGCGGAGGGTATCCGCGCCTGCGCCATAGCGAAAGAATTCAGGGAGCGCCATCGCTCCGCCGCGCTGAACGCGGGGTGAAGCTCACCCCGATCCGGTTCATCGCGTCCAGCCCCGCCGCCGCGCCCGCCGGGCGAACCACAAGGCGAACAGGCCGACGGCGACGATCAGGATGGGGAACGGCAGCACCACCGCCGCGCCCTTGTGCGCCACGATGTCCGTGGTCGCGAAAAGCCAGCCGAACTGCACCGCAACGGCAAGCAGCGAGACCGCAAAGAAGAGGGTCGCCGATCGACGCAGCGCAAGCAGCGCGATCCCGCCCGCGGCGGAAAAGCCCACGGTGGCGGCATAGACCTGATTGTACCAGACCGGGAGCGATGCATGGACCGCCCGGTCATAGGCGCTCGCCGGTCCCATCGCCTCCGCGCCGAGCCGGATCTGCTGGAAACAGGCAAAGCAGCCCGCCAGGCCCCACAAAGTCAGCAGCGCCGCCACCAGATAATACCAACGCGGTCGCCTGCGCATGCTCGCCGATCCCCTCTCCCGTCGCGGAGGCTGCCGCAAGCCGGAGGAAAAGGCAAATCAGCCGAACCGGGCCGCCCAGAGCTCCGGCTTGAACCCGGCGAGCAGCGTGCCCTCGCCCTCCAGCACCGGCCGCCGGATCATCGACGGATGCGCCCGCATCAACGCAATCGCCTTTTCGCGCGACAGCTCCGCCTTGTCCGCGTCCGGCAGCTTGCGGAACGTCGTCCCCTGCCGGTTGAGCAGGGCTTCCCAGCCCAGGGCGTCGGACCACCGCTCCAGCGCCATGCGGTCGACGCCGGCCTTCTTGTAGTCATGGAAGTCATAGGCCACGCCCTGCGCGTCGAGCCAGGTGCGCGCCTTCTTCACCGTGTCGCAATTGGGGATGCCGTACAGGGTCAACATGTCGCGTCCTCTCGCGTGCGCGGATCAGTCCAGGAAGCGGCCGAGCGTGACCACCGCCTGACGCTCCAGCCCGAGTGCCGCGTAGAAGCCCAGCGCCGTGGCATTGTCCTCGCGCACCATCAACTGCACCTTGGGGCAGCCGCGTGCGCGCAGCCATTCCTCTGCGGCGGTCATCAGCGCGCGGCCGATCCCCTCGCCGCGGCGCTCGGCCGCAACCGCGAGATAGTAGATCCAGCCGCGATGCCCGTCATCGCCCACCATCACCGCGCCTGCGCCGTCCGCCGTCATCAGCACCGCGCCGCCCGCCCGCGCGCGATCGAAGTCCGCGAACGGATCGTTCCACGGCCGGGTCAGGCCGCAGCGCTGCCAGAGCGCCACCACCGCCGCGCGGTCGCCCGGCATCGCGGCCCGGATCATCGCGCCTGCTGCGCCGCCAGGTCGCGCGCAAAGGCCCGGCGCGCATCCGCCACCATCCGCTGGAGCAGTCCCGGCGCAACCCAGTCGCCGCGCTGGCGCCGTTCCATCACCTCGGCGAACTCCGGATGCATCGGCAGCACCACGTCTGCGTGCAAGGCATCCACGCGGTCGAAGCTCTTCCGGAAATCCTCGACGATCCCGGGATAGCGCCGGTTGCCGACCAGCCGGTTGCCGGCAACGGTGAGGCTGCAGGGAAACACCAGGTCGAGTGGCCGCCCCTCCTCCTCCACCCGCATCGTCCAGGTCAGGCAGCCCGGCGTATGGCCCGGCGTCGCGACGGCGGTGAGCCGCGCCCCGCCGAGCCGCACCACCTGCCCGTCGCGCAGCGGCCGCACGCGCGGCACCGCGGGGAAGCGCACGGCGGGGTAGCTGGTTTCGCCCGGCGGCATGCCGGTGCGCAGCGCCTCCACATCGCCGGTGCCCGCCAGCACCGGCGCACCCGTGGCCCGCTGAAGGGCGGCGTCACCCGCGGCATGGTCGGCATGCGCATGGCTGCTCAGCATCAGCTTCACGTCGCGCGGGCGCACGCCGATGCGGCGCAGATTGGCAAGGATCGCCGGCACGTTCTCCGCCATCGTGCCGTCGATCAGGATCACGCCCGCCCGGGTCCTGATCGCGTAGGAGCCGAGCCCTTCGGTGCCGACATACCAGACTGGCCCGACGATATGGAACGGCGCGATCGGGCGCGTCCAGGCAGGCGGGTCCTGCGCAAGGGCCGGCGCGGCGCAAACCGACGCGGCGCAGGCAAGGGCGAAGCGGCGCGTGGCCCAGCGGCGGCTTGCACCGCCGAACAAGCCGGGCAGCCATCCCCTGGACGGCTGCTTCTGCCGGCTTATTCCCACTCGATCGTGCCCGGCGGCTTGGAGGTATAATCGTAGGTCACGCGGTTGATGCCGCGCACCTCGTTGATGATGCGCGTGGTCACCCGCGGCAGGAAGTCGCCGGGGAACTGGAACGCCTGCGCGGTCATGCCGTCGGTGGACGTCACGGCCCGCAGCGCCAGCACCGAATCGTAGGTGCGCCCGTCGCCCATCACGCCCACCGAGCGCACCGGCAACAGCACCGCGAACGCCTGCCAGATCGCGTCGTAGAGCCCGGCCTTGCGGATCTCCTCCAGGTAGATCGCATCCGCCTTGCGCAGGATGTCGCAGCGCTCCTTGGTGACCTCGCCGGGAATGCGGATCGCCAGGCCCGGCCCCGGAAACGGATGCCGGCCGACGAACTGCTCGGACAGGCCCAGCTCCCGGCCCAGCTCGCGCACCTCGTCCTTGAACAGCTCGCGCAGCGGTTCGACCAGCTGCATGTTCATCCGCTCGGGCAGACCGCCCACATTGTGGTGGCTCTTGATCGTCACCGACGGGCCGCCGGTGAAGCTCACGCTCTCGATCACGTCGGGGTAGAGCGTGCCCTGCGCCAGGAAGTCCGCGCCCCCGATCTTCCTGGCCTCGGCCTCGAACACGTCGATGAACGTCTTGCCGATGAACTTGCGCTTCGCCTCCGGATCGGTGACGCCGGCGAGGCCCGACAGGAACTGCTCCTCCGCGTTCACATGGACGAGCGGGATGTTGTAGTGGTTGCGGAACAGGGACACGACCTGTTCCCCTTCTCCGGCGCGCAGCAGGCCGTGATCCACGAACACGCAGGTCAGCTGCTCGCCGATCGCCTCATGGATCAGCACGGCCGCGACCGCCGAGTCGACGCCGCCCGACAAGCCGCACAGCACGCGCCCGCTGCCCACCTGCGCGCGGATCTCGGCGATCTTGGTCTGGCGGAACTCGGCCATCGTCCAGTCGCCTGCCAGCCCGCAGACGTGGCGCGCGAAATTGGCGAGCAACCGCCCGCCATCGGGCGTGTGCACCACCTCCGGATGGAACTGCACCCCGTAATAACGGCGAGCCTCGTCCGCGACGATCGCGAAGGGAGCGCCCGGCGACGTGGCCACCGCCTCGAAGCCGGGCGGGATCGCATCCACCTTGTCGCCATGGCTCATCCACACCTGGTGCCGCTCGCCCGGCTTCCACAGGCCATCGAACAGCGCGCAGGGCTTGTGCACCTCCACGAACGCCTGTCCGAACTCGCCGCCATCGCCGGACACGATCACGTTGCCGCCGAGCTGCGCACTCATCAGCTGCTGGCCGTAGCAGATGCCGAGGATCGGCACGCCGGCGTCGAAGATCCCCTGCGGGGCGCGCGGGCTGGTCTCCAGCGTGACGGAAGCCGGGCCGCCGGACAGGATCACGCCCTTCGGCTGGAGCCGTTCGAACGCCTCCGCCGCAGACTGGAACGGCGCCACCTCGCTGTACACGCCGGCCTCGCGCACGCGGCGGGCGATGAGCTGGGTCACCTGGCTGCCGAAATCGAGGATGAGGATGGAATCGCTGGGCTGGGTCATGGGCGGGCGATAAACTCCAACGCAGGGCCGGGGAACCCCCGATCCGAAGGACGAACGATGACGCGATCCCTAGCCCGGTTCGCGCGCAAAATCTCCATCAAAATAACCTTTGCGGTTCGCGCAAACGGAAAGGGGCCGCGCCCTTGCGAGCGCGACCCCTTCTTTCCCAATCGGACCGGGCGCTTATGCCGCCTGGTCGAAATCCTCGTCCGTCATCACCGGACCCGAATCCTGGCCCTTGGCCGAGACATCACGGTCGACGAACTCGATGATCGCCATCGGCGACGCGTCCGACGCACGGATGCCGGCCTTGATGATGCGGGTATAGCCGCCGTTGCGGCCGGCGTAGCGCTCGGCCAGCGTGTCGAACAGCTTCACCAGCTGCGCGTCGTCCTGCAGCCGGGCGTGCGCCAGGCGACGGTTGG
Organism: Sphingomonas aracearum; assembly: GCF_003345355.1. Taxonomy (GTDB): domain Bacteria; phylum Pseudomonadota; class Alphaproteobacteria; order Sphingomonadales; family Sphingomonadaceae; genus Sphingomonas; species Sphingomonas aracearum. The sequence goes on from NZ_QQNB01000002.1 coordinate 529,157, forward strand.
ACAGGCCACCCTTCTTCGCCAGCGTGATGAGCTTCTCCACGTACGGGCGCAGCTCCTTCGCCTTGGCGACGGTGGTGGTGATCTGCTCGTGCTTGATGAGCGCGGCGCTCATGTTGCGGAACAGGGCGATGCGGTGGGCCGAGGTCCGCTGAAGCTTACGGCCGCCAACACGATGACGCATGATTTCTTCCTTCGTTCGTTAAGGGGCCGTCTCACGGAACCCCAGACCAGGTGGCGACGCGGGACCACCCCGTTTCCGTCATCCCGGCGCAGGCCGGGGTCCCTTGTCCTTGCCTTTCTGTTCCCCGGCGGAGGTCGGAGTCCAGCCACTCAAGCAGCGCCGCGGCGAAGCCGCGTCGTGACGTCGGACGGACGGGATCGCGGCCTTGCCGCTCCCCCATCCGCCGGCCGGGCTTTCGCCGTCTCGCGAGTAGCTCGCGCTACTCGCGTGCGCCTCAGCCCATGATCTCCTGTTCGAGCTTCTTGGCCATTTCCTCGATATTCTCCGGCGGCCAGCCCGGGATTTCCATCCCCAGCCGCAGCCCCATCGAGGACAGCACTTCCTTGATCTCGTTCAGCGACTTGCGGCCGAAGTTCGGCGTGCGCAGCATCTCCGCCTCGGTCTTCTGCACCAGATCGCCGATATAGATGATGTTGTCGTTCTTCAGGCAGTTGGCCGAACGCACCGACAGTTCCAGCTCGTCCACCTTCTTGAGGAGGTAGCGGTTGATCTGCTGCGTGTCGCCCGTCGCGGCGGTGTCCGCCACGGGAGCGGCCTGGCCGATCGGCGCCGAGCGGGTCACCGCCGAGTCGTCGAAGTGCACGAACAGCGCCAGCTGGTCCTGCAGGATGCGGCCGGCATAGCCCACCGCATCTTCCGGCGTCACGGTGCCGTCGGTCTCGATCGTCAGCGTCAGCTTGTCGTAGTCGAGGTCCTGGCCCACGCGGGTCGGGTCCACCTTGTACGAAACCTGGCGCACCGGCGAGTAGAGCGCGTCCACCGGGATTAGGCCGATCGGCGCGTCGGCCGGACGGTTCGCCGTCGCCGCGACATAGCCCTTACCCACGTCGGCGGTCAGCTCCATGTTGAGCGTCGCGCCGTCGTCGAGGTGACAGATCACCAGCTCGGGGTTCATCACCTCGATGTCGCCCGACACCGCGATGTCGCCCGCCTTCACCTCGGCCGGGCCGGTGGCGGAAAGCTGGAGCCGCTTGGGGCCTTCGCCCTGCATGCGGATGGCGATCTGCTTCACGTTCAGGACGATGTCGGTCACGTCCTCGCGCACGCCGGCGAGCGACGAGAATTCGTGCAGCACGTTCTCGATCTTGATCGAGGTAACCGCGGCGCCCTGCAGCGAGGACAGCAGCACGCGGCGCAGCGCATTGCCCAGAGTCAGGCCGAAGCCGCGCTCCAGCGGCTCGGCGACGAACGTCGCGCGGCGCTTGCCGTCTCCACCCTTCTTTTCAAGGGCGTTGGGCTTCTTCAGTTCCTGCCAGTTCTTTGCGTTGACAGACACGTGTGTCCCCTAGTTTGGGCCGGAAGCAAGGGGCAGCCCCCAGCCGGGAGGAAGAAAGCGCGCCAACTCGTCAGCTGGCGCGAAAAGCATCAATCAGACGCGGCGACGCTTCGACGGACGCACGCCGTTGTGCGGGATCGAGGTCACGTCGCGGATCGAGGTGATCTGGAAGCCGACCGCCTGCAGCGCGCGCAGCGCCGACTCGCGGCCCGAACCCGGACCCTTCACCTCGACCTCAAGCGTGCGCACGCCGTGCTCGGCGGCCTTCTTGCCCGCGTCCTCGGCGGCGACCTGGGCCGCATACGGGGTCGACTTGCGCGAGCCCTTGAAGCCCATCATGCCGGCCGAGGACCAGCTGATCGCATTGCCCTGCGCATCGGTGATGGTGATCATGGTGTTGTTGAAGCTGGCGTTGACGTGCGCCACGCCGCTGGTGATGTTCTTGCGTTCACGGCGCCGAATGCGCTGCGGTTCACGTGCCATTGTGGTGTTCCTGACCTGAATACGGAGAACGCCGGGCGGTCAGCCTGTGACCTGCCTCCGGCGGAGAAGTAAGCGCCCCGCGCTTACTTCTTCTTGCCGGCGATCGGCTTGGCCTTGCCCTTGCGGGTGCGCGCATTGGTGTGCGTGCGCTGGCCGCGGACCGGCAGACCCTTGCGATGACGCAGGCCGCGATAGCAGGCCAGGTCCATCAGGCGCTTGATGTTCATCGCGGTTTCGCGACGAAGATCGCCTTCCACCGTGTGATCGGCGTCGATCGCCTCGCGGATCTGCAGCACTTCCTGATCGGTCAGGTCCTGCACGCGCGTTTCCGGGGCGATGCCCAGCTTCGTGGTCAGCTCCTGGGCCTTGGTGTTGCCAATGCCGTGGATGTAGGTCAGCGCGATCACCACGCGCTTGTTGGTCGGGATGTTGACACCCGCAATACGTGCCATGAACTTTGTTCTCCTAGCTCCACAAGGTGCGGCATGGCTGCCACGCACCCCATCTCATCGCGTTACACCCCGCATCACGCACGATAGCGGCGAGCGCGCGAGCGCGCCGCCGGACAGCGGTGGTTCGGGGTCTGGTGCAGGTAGGGGCGCGCAAACGCCGTGTCAAGCGATCGGTTCCGCAACCGGCCGCGCCGGCAGGAGGATGCGCGCCACGAGGCCCGGGGCATTGTCCGCCAGCTCGAACGCGCCGCCGTGCAGGCGCGTCACCGCCTCCACCAGCGCCAGGCCGAGCCCGGCGCCCGGCAGCGTCCGCGCGCCATCCAGCCGCCCGAACCGGCGCAGCGCCTGCGCCCGGTCGGCCTTCGCGATCCCCGGTCCGCGATCCTCCACCGCTATCGCCGGCCTCCCCTGCGCGTCCGACAAGCGCAGCGTGATCTCCCCGCCGCTCACCCCGTGGCGGAGCGCATTGTCGATCAGGTTCGTCACCGCCTGCGTGAGCAATTCGCGGTGCAGAGGCCGGGCCGCCGGGCGCGATTCGATCGAGACGGTGAAGGCAAGCCCGGCATCCTCCACCACCGGAGCATAGAGCTCGCCGATCTCCTCCACCAGCTCCGCCAGCGGCGTCGGGCTGAACCGGTCGCTTCCCACCGATTCGGAGCGGCTGATCTCCAGCAGGGTGGAAAGCATGCGCAGGACCAGGTCCGTTTCCGCCAGCAGGCCGGACAGCGCCGCCTCCCGCGCGCCCGCGTCCTCCGCCAGCGCCGCCGCCTCCGCCTTGCTGCGCAGCCGCGCCAGCGGGGAGCGCAGGTCGTGCGCCAGGCTGTCGGAAACGACCCGCACCTCGCCCATCAACCGCTCGATCTTGTCCAGCATCGCATCCAGCCGGTGCGCCAGCCGATCGAAGGCGTCGCCGCCGCCCTGCACGAGATGGCCGACCCGGGCCGAAAGGTCGCCCTGCCCCACCCCGTCGATCACCCGCACGATCCGCCCCAGGCGATTGCCGACATAGCGCGCCACCACCAGCCCGCCGCCCACGCCCAGCGCCAGCGACAGCAGCACCGCCAGCAACAGCGCCCGCTCGATCCCGCGCTGCTCCTGCGCCCAGTCGTTCAGCAGGTGCCCGCTGACCAGCCGCACCTGCCCGACCCGGCGCACGGTATAGCCGGCCTCATGTTGCGACCATGGCGCGGCATCGGCGATGCCCCCGATCGTGAAGGACGGGCTGCCCGTCGCCAGCCGCATCCGCTGCGGACCTGCCCCCACGATCCGCCGCCCGTCCGCATCGACGAGCGCCGCGATCTGGAACGGGTCCGCGGGATCGTCCGCCTGGCGCAGCGCCGCGTCGAGCCCGCGACGCCCTCCGGTACGATAGATGCCGAGATATGTGTCCGCCTGCTCCATCGTGTCCCGGCGCAGCGCCTCCACGGCGACGCCGCGGACCTGCCGCCACACGAACCCGACCAGCACGACGTTGGAGATCAGCGCCAGCGCGATCGCCAGCAGCGCGATGCGCGCGGTGACCGACAGCCGCAGCCGCACCTAGCCGTCCGCCGACAGGCGGTAGCCGGCGCCACGTACCGTGTGGAGGATGGGGTCGCTGAACCCCTCCTCCAGCTTGCGGCGCAATCGGCCGATATGCACGTCCACCACGTTGCTGCCGGGGTCGAAATGGTAGTTCCAGATCTTCTCCAGCATCATCGTGCGCGTCACCACCTGTCCGGCGTGGCGCGCGAGATACTCGAGGAGGTTGAACTCCCGCGCGCCCAGCGGAATGGCGCGACCGGCGCGCGTCACCGTGCGGGCCAGCAGGTCCATTTCCAGATCGCCGACCGTCAGCCTCGTCTGCTGGCTCGCCACCGCCGCGGTCTGGTTGTCCGAACGGCGCAGCAGCGCCTCCACCCGGGCGGACAGCTCCGCAAAGGAAAAGGGCTTGGTCAGGTAATCGTCCGCCCCGGCGTGCAGGCCGTCCACCCGATCGTCCACCGACCCCAGCGCCGACAGGACCAGCGTGGGCGTCATGATCCCGGCGGCGCGCACCGCATTGAGCATCGCCAGCCCGTCCAGCCCCGGCAGCATGCGATCGGCCACGATCAGGTCGAAGATGCCCTCGCTCGCCAGGAACAGGCCGTCGCGGCCGTTGCCGCAGGTCTCCACCGCATAGCCGGCCTCCGCCAGTCCCTTCGCCAGATAGGCGGAGGTGGCGGCATCATCCTCGACGATCAGGATCTTGCGGGTCATGGGCGTGCAATCTCGCCTCCCGCGGTACCGAAAAGCAAGACCGGCGGAAAGCAGATGCCTTCCGCCGGCCCTCGACACCCCCGGGAGTTGTTCGGGTGCCGAACCGTGAAACTCGGGCGACCATGCCGGCCACGATTCGGTTCTAGCTACCCTCGCCTGCGCCTGCGGTGACGCGCACATGAAGAGTTCGTCATGTTGCGGTGCTCGAACGGGCACCGGCCGGCCGACACGCAAGCCCGGCCGGTCCAGCCCCCGCCGGCGCGCCGGGCGTCAACGCCTCACGCAGGCTCCGGCGCGTTGTCCAATATGCCTTCGATCGCCAGCGATACCTGGTCGATGTCCGCCATCCCGTCCACGCGGCGGACCAACCCCCGCGCCTCGTAGATCGGCAGGATCGGGGCGGTCTTCGCCCGGTACTCCGCCATGCGCGTGCGGACGGTTTCGGCATTGTCGTCCGGCCGGCGCTTGAACTCGGTAGAGCCGCACACGTCGCACACGCCGGCCACGGCCGGCTGCTTGAACGTGTCATGATAGCCTGCCCCGCACTTGGCGCAGGTGTAGCGACCGGTGATGCGCTCCACGAGCGCCTCCTCGTCCACCTCCAGCTCGATGACGAAGTCGAGCTGGCGGCCCCGCTCGGCAAGCAGCAGGTCCAGCGCCTCGGCCTGCGCCGCGGTGCGCGGATAGCCGTCGAAGATCGCGCCGGTGCCCGTTTCCATCGCATCCAGCCGCTCGCCGATCAGCGCCGAGACGATCGCGTCGGACACGAGCTCGCCACGCTCCATGATCGCCTTGACCTGCTGGCCGACGGGCGTGCCCGCATCCTTGGCGGCGCGCAGCATGTCCCCGGTGGAGAGCTGCACCATGCCGCGCCCGCTTTCCAGCCGGCTCGCCTGCGTGCCCTTGCCCGCCCCCGGCGGCCCCAGAAGGATGATGTTCACCTCAGACAAACTCCCCCTTGGCGCCACGTCAGCGCACGCGCGCGCCGCGCAGCTTGGCCTTCTTGATGAGATCGCCATACTGGTGCGCCAGCAGGTGCGACTGGATCTGCGTCACCGTGTCCATGGTCACGTTCACCACGATCAGCAGGCTGGTTCCGCCCAGGTAGAACGGGATCGACAGCGCCGAGACGAGATATTCCGGCAGCAGGCAGATGATCACCAGATACGCCGCGCCGATCACGGTGATGCGCGTCAGCACGTAATCGAAATAGGTCTCGGTGTTCTTGCCCGGACGAATGCCGGGAATGAACCCGCCATAGCGCTTCAGGTTGTCCGCCGTCTCTTCCGGATTGAACACCACCGCGGTGTAGAAGAACGAGAAGAAGACGATGCCCGCGGCATAGAGCGCCATGTACAGCGGCGCGCCGTGCTGCAGATACTGGTTCAGCGTGATGATGATGTCACCCCAGCGGCTCTCGCCCGCCACGCGCTGGCCGGCGAACTGCGAGATCGTCAGCGGCATCAGCAGCAGCGACGAGGCGAAGATCGGCGGGATGACGCCCGCGGTGTTGATCTTCAGCGGCAGGTGGCTGCGATCGGCCTGCATGCCGCGCTGCGTCTGGCGCTTGGGGTACTGGATCAGGATGCGGCGCTGCGCGCGCTCCATGAAGCAGATGAACAGGATCAGGCCGATCACCGCCACGGCGATGCCGATCAGGCGAACCGGATCGATCGAACCGGAACGGCTGCCCTGGAGCAGGTTGACGAGCGTGGTCGGCAGGTTGGCGACGATGCCGGCCATGATGATGAGCGACATGCCGTTGCCGATGCCACGGCTGGTGATCTGCTCGCCCAGCCACATCAGGAACATGGTGCCGCCGATCAGCGAGATCACAGCAACCACCCGGAACAGCATGCCCGGCTCGATCACCGCGGCCACGCCGTTGTTCGCGCCGATCGCCTCCAGGCCACGGGCGATGAAATAGCCCTGCACCGCGGTCAGCGCGACCGTGCCGTAGCGGGTGTACTGGTTCAGCCGCTTGCGACCGCTCTCGCCGTCCTTCTTGATCGCCGCCAGCGTCGGCGACAGCGAGGTCGCCAGCTGCACCACGATGGACGCGGTGATGTACGGCATCACGCCCAGCGCGATCAGGCTCATTCGCTTCAGCGAACCGCCGGAAAAGGCGTTGAAGAAGTCCAGCACGCCGCCGCTCGTCTGCTGGCTCAGCAGGCCGAGCGCGGTCGGGTCGATCCCCGGCAGCGGCACGTAGGAAAGCATGCGGAACACGATCAGCACACCGATGGTGAACCACAGCCGCTTCTTGAGATCGGTCGCCTGCGTGAACTTCGACAGGCTGAGGCCCTGGGCCATCGGGTCGGCTGCGGATGCCATGTGAGTATCGGTCCTGGAAACAAAAGCGGCGGGAAACGTTTAACCGCCCCGCCGCTCATATAATCACGCAAGCGGGCTTGCCTAGCGGCTTCCCGACACCGGCCGGGAAGCACGCCGCATCGTTCGCGGCCTCAGGCCTTGAACGACGCCTTGTGCGCCTGGCGCTCCTTGTACTTCACGCCCTTCTTGGCAGCGGCCTTCTCGGCGGCGGGCACGACTTCGATCACGTTGACCGAACCGCCCGCCTTCTCGATCGCCTCGCGCGCCGAACCGGAAACGCCGGCGACGGTGAACGTCAGCTTGGCGGTCAGCTCGCCCTTGGCCAGCACGCGAACGCCGTCCTTGCCGCCACGGGCCAGGCCAGCGGCCTTCAGCGTCTCGTGGTCCACCGTGTCGCCGGTCAGCTTGCCGGCATCCACCGCCTTCTGGATCGCGCCCAGGTTCACCTCGGCATAATCCTTGGCGAAGATGTTGTTGAAGCCGCGCTTCGGCAGACGCATGTGCAGCGGCATCTGGCCGCCCTCGAAGCCGGCGATGGACACGCCCTCGCGGCTCTTCTGGCCCTTCTGGCCGCGGCCGGCGGTCTTGCCCTTGCCGGAGCCGATGCCGCGGCCGACGCGGATCTTGGACTTGCGGGCGCCCTGGTTGTCGCGGAGATCATTCAGTTTCATGATATGCACTCGCTTTCGCTATGTTCGCGCGTTGATTGGAAGCGGCGGCGCATAGCGGCTTCCCGCCGCTCTGTCACCCCTCACCTACCCTTTGATACGCGAAACGGCGCGGGATCGCCTGACCCCGCGCCGTCTCTTGTTCGCAACGAAGAAAGAGGCGCTTAGTCCTCGATCTTCACCATGTGCGCGACCTTCTGGATCATGCCGCGCACCGCGGGCGTGTCCTCGAGCTCGCGGGTGCGATGCATCTTGTTGAGCCCGAGGCCGATCAGCGTCGCGCGCTGATCCTTCTCGCGGCGGATGGGCGAACCCGTCTGGGTGACCTTGATCGTCGCCATGTCAGCTTACTCCACGATCGCCGCGGCTTCGGCCTCGGCGGTCTGCGCCGAAGCGCCCGCGCCGCGGCCGAGCAGGTCGGCGATCTTCTTGCCGCGCCGCTGTGCCACCGACTTCGGCGAAGTCTGCGTGGTCAGCGCCTCGAAGGTGGCGCGGATCATGTTGTAGGGGTTCGACGTGCCGATCGACTTGGTCACCACATCGGCCACGCCCAGGCTCTCGAAGATGGCGCGCATCGGGCCACCCGCGATGATGCCGGTGCCCGCCGGAGCGGTGCGCACCGTCACGCGGCCGGCACCGAAGTGACCGTTGCCGTCATGATGCAGCGTGCGGCCGTCCTTCAGCGGAACGCGGACCATCGCCTTCTTCGCCGAAGCGGTCGCCTTGGAGATGGCTTCCGGCACTTCGCGCGCCTTGCCATGGCCGAAGCCGACCCGGCCCTTGCCGTCGCCCACGACGACCAGCGCCGCGAAGCCGAAGCGCTTGCCGCCCTTCACCGTCTTGGACACGCGGTTGATGTGGACGAGCTTCTCGATCAGCTCTTCGCCCTGCTCGTCGGTGTTGCCGCGACGATCGTCACGGCGACCCCGGTTGCCGTCACGGCCGCCACGACCGCGATCGCCACCGCCGCCGCCCGGACCGCCACGGCCACGGCCGCCACGACCGCGCGGAGCGTCGTTGGTGGCCGGAGCTTCGCCGCCGACCTCGGCCGGCGCGCCCTGCTGCGCCTGGATATCGTTGGTGTCAGCCATTCTCAGAACTCCAGACCGGCTTCGCGAGCCGCATCAGCCAGCGCCTTGACGCGGCCGTGGAACAGGAAGCCGCCGCGATCGAACACGACCTGCGTCACGCCGGCAGCCTTGGCCGCCTCGGCGACCCGCTTGCCGACCTCGGACGCCGCCGAGACGTTGGCGCCGGACGTGCCGCGCACGTCCTTCTCCAGCGTCGAGGCGGAAGCCACGGTGCGGCCGGCCGCATCGTCGATCACCTGCGCATAAATGTGCTTGCCCGAACGGTGCACCGACAGGCGCGGCCGACCACCCGAGCGCGCGCGCAGCGCGGTGCGGTTGCGGCGACGCCGCTTTTCGAAAAGGGAGAGACCCTTGGTCATCACTTCTTCTTCCCTTCCTTGCGGAAGATGTACTCGCCGTCGTACTTGATGCCCTTGCCCTTGTACGGCTCGGGCTTGCGCCAGCGACGGATCTCCGCGGCCAGCTGGCCGACCTTCTGCTTGTCCGACCCGGAAATCTCCACGGTCGTGTTATCCGGCGTCTTCACCTCCAGGCCTTCCGGCACGTCGATGTCGACATCGTGGCTGTAGCCGAGCTTCAGGTTCAGCTTGCGGCCCTGCGCGGCGGCGCGATAGCCCACGCCGTTGATCAACAGCTTCTTGGTGAAGCCCTCGGTGACGCCCGTCACCAGGTTCTGCACCAGCGTGCGCTGCATGCCCCAGAAGGCCCGCGCCTGCTTGCTGTCGTTGGCCGGCTGCACGCCGATCGAATCAGCCTGCACGTCGTAGCTGATGAGCTCCGACATGGTCAGCGACAGGGTGCCCTTGGGCCCCTTCACCGACAACTGGTTGCCGTTCACCGTCGCGGTCACGCCGGACGGGATGGACACGCTCTTCTTGCCGATGCGGCTCATCAGAACACCTCCGCCAGCACTTCGCCGCCGACATTCTGCTCGCGCGCCTCGGCGTCGGACAGAACGCCCTTCGGCGTCGACACGATGGTGATGCCCAGGCCGTTCATCACCCGCGGCAGCTCCTGGCTGCCCGAATAGATGCGGCGGCCCGGCTTCGAGACGCGCGCGACGTGCTTGATCGCCGGCTGGCCCTCGAAATACTTGAGCTCGATACGGACGCCCTTGGCGGGGCCCATGTCTTCTTCGCTGTAGCCACGGATATAGCCTTCGCGCTGCAACACGTCGAGCACGCGCGTGCGCAGCTTCGACGAGGGCGACACGACGGAATCCTTGCGCGCGCGCTGGCCGTTGCGGATGCGGGTGAGCAGGTCACCCAGGGGATCGGTCAAAGCCATCTTCTGATCCTTACCAGCTCGACTTCACGACACCCGGGATCAGGCCCTTGTTGGCCAGATCGCGCAGCATGACGCGGGCAAGACGGAACTTGCGGTAGTAAGCGCGGGGACGACCCGTCAGCTCGCAGCGATTGCGGATGCGCGTCGGGTTCCCGTTGCGCGGGATCTCCGCCATCTTCAGCCGGGCGATCATGCGCTCGCCATCGTCGAGCGACTCGTCGTTCGCGATCGCCTTGAGCGCGGCATACTTGCCGGCATACTTCTTCACGAGCTGCTTGCGGCGCTCGTTCTTGTTGATGGAACTCAGTTTCGCCATGGACTTAAGCTCTCTTCCTTACGCGGCCTGCTTCTGCTCGGTTTCCTGCTCCTGCGGGAACGGGAAGCCGAACAGGCGCAGCAGCTCGCGCGCTTCTTCGTCGGTCTTGGCGCTGGTCGTGACGATCACGTCCATGCCGCGGATGTTGTCGACCTTGTCGTAGCTGATTTCCGGGAAGATCAGCTGCTCCTTCAGGCCGCAGGCATAGTTGCCGCGGCCGTCGAACGACTTCGGGTTCAGGCCGCGGAAGTCACGCACGCGCGGCAGCGCGATGTTGATGAAGCGGTCGAGGAACTCGTACATCCGCTCGCGGCGCAGCGTCACCTTGCAGCCAATCGGCATGCCCTCGCGCAGCTTGAACTGCGCGATCGACTTCTTGGCCTTGGTGATGACCGGCTTCTGGCCGGCGATCAGCTGCATCTCGGACGCGGCCTGGTCGACCTTCTTCTTGTCCTGCGTGGCCTCGCCCACGCCCATGTTCAGCACGATCTTCTCGATCCGCGGAACCTCAAGCGCGTTCTTGTAGCCGAACTTGTCGGTCATCGCCTGGATGATGCGATCGTCATAGATCGCCTTCATGCGGGGCTTGTAATCAGCCATCGATCTTGTCCCCCGTCTTCACGGCCACGCGGACCTTCTTGCCGTCCTGCGTCTCGAAACGGACGCGGGTGGGCTTGCCGTCGGCGGTCACGTGCGCGACCTTGGAGACGTGCATCGGCGCCTCGAAACGGTCCAGGCCACCCTGCGGGTTCGCCTGGCTCGGCTTGGTGTGGCGCACGGCCACGTTCACGCCCGCAACGACGACCTTGCCGTCCTTGGGCATCGACTGGGTGACGGTGCCGGTCTTGCCCTTGTCCTTGCCGGACAGAACGATGACCTGGTCGCCCTTCTTGATCTTCGCAGCGGCCATTACAGCACCTCCGGAGCCAACGAGATGACCTTCATGTGACCCTTGCCACGCAGCTCGCGCACGACCGGGCCGAAGATACGGGTGCCGATCGGCTCCTCGTTCTTGTTGACCAGAACGGCGGCGTTGCCGTCGAAGCGGATCACCGAGCCATCGGCGCGGCGGATGTCCTTGGCGGTGCGCACGATCACCGCGCGGTGAACGTCGCCCTTCTTCACGCGGCCACGCGGCTGCGCTTCCTTCACGGAGACGACGATGATGTCGCCCACGCCTGCCGTGCGACGCTTGGACCCGCCAAGCACCTTGATGCACTGCACGCGCTTCGCGCCGCTGTTGTCAGCGACGTCGAGATTCGACTGCATCTGGATCATGGATCCAATTCCTTTCCCTGAGGCGGATACCGACCCGACCTCGCCTTAAAAAACGACCCCCGGCGCGAGCGCGAGCCCGAACCGAGGGGAGCGGCCCTGTAACCGCTCCGTCATGGATTGGCAAGCCAACCCATCCCGCCGGCCGGGCGAACCCGGCCGCACGAGTTACGCGTCGACGTCCACGCGCTCCGGCGTCGCATGGGTGTTCACCCGCTCGATCACCTTCCAGGTCTTCAGCTTGGAGATCGGCGCGGTTTCTTCGATCCGCACGGTCTCGCCCTGCTTGAACTCGTTGCCCTCGTCATGGGCATGGTACTTCTTCGAACGGCGGATGATCTTGCCGTAGAGCGGGTGCTTCACCTTGCGCTCCACGTTCACCACCACCGTCTTGTCGGTCTTGTCCGAGACGATCACCCCGGTCAGCACGCGCTTCGGCATGACTCTCTTCCTTACTTCGCTTCAGCCGAGCGCGCGCGCTCGGACTGCAGGGTCTTGATCCGCGCGATGTCGCGGCGGACTTCCTTGACGCGGCTCGCCTTTTCCAGCTGGTTGGTGGCCGCCTGGAAGCGCAGGTTGAACTGCTCGCGCTTCAGCTGGCCGAGCTGCTCGTTGAGCTGGTCGTCGGACTTGGTCTTCATGTCGTCGATCCGGGCCATCTTACATGACTCCCAGGTGCGAGGTGTCGCCCAGGCGGGCCACGACCTTGGTCTTGATCGGCAGCTTCATCGCCGCGCGGCTGAACGCCACGGCCGCGATGTCGCCGGGAACGCCGTCCAGCTCGAACAGGATGCGGCCCGGCTTGACGCGGGCGGCCCAGAACTCCGGCGAGCCCTTGCCCGAGCCCATGCGGACTTCGGCCGGCTTGGAGGAAACCGGAACGTCCGGGAACACGCGGATCCACAAGCGCCCCTGGCGCTTGATGTGGCGCGTGATCGCGCGGCGAGCCGCCTCGATCTGGCGAGCGGTAAGCCGCTCCGGCTCCAGGGCCTTGAGGCCGTAGGCGCCGAAGTTCAGCGTGGTGCCGCCCTTGGCGTCGCCGGAAATCCGGCCCTTGAACGCCTTGCGGAACTTGGTGCGCTTTGGTTGCAGCACTTCATCTACTCCTTAGCGGCGATCATCGCGCGCCGGACGGACGCCGGAGGTCTGAGCCTCCATCATCAGCCGGTCGGTCGCCATCGGGTCATGGCCGAGGATCTCGCCCTTGAAGATCCACACCTTCACGCCGCACACGCCGTACGCGGTGTGGGCTTCGGCTTCGGCATAATCGAGGTTGGCGCGCAGCGTGTGCAGCGGCACCCGGCCCTCGCGGTAGCTTTCCGAGCGGGCGATCTCGGCGCCGCCGAGGCGGCCGCCGCAGGCCACGCGGATGCCGTCGGCACCCAGACGCATCGCCGACTGCACCGCACGCTTCATCGCGCGACGGAACGCGATGCGGCGCTCCAGCTGATCCGCGATGCCCTGCGCGACCAGCTTGGCGTCGACTTCCGGCTTGCGGATCTCGACGATGTTCAGCGAAACCTCCGACGAGGTCATGCTGCCCAGCGTCTTGCGCAGCTTCTCGATGTCCGAGCCCTTCTTGCCGATGATCACACCGGGGCGCGCGGCATAGATCGAGATGCGGCACAGCTTGGCCGGACGCTCGATCACCACCTTGGAGATCGCCGCCTGCGGCAGCGTCTTCAGGATGTACTGACGGATCCTGAGATCCTCGATCAGCAGCTTGCCGTAATCGGCGCCCTCGGCGAACCAGCGGCTGTCCCAGGTGCGGTTGATCTGCAGGCGCAGACCAATGGGGTTGCTCTTGTGACCCATTATGCTTCTTCCTGCTCGCGCACGACGATGCGCAGACGGCTGAACGGCTTCAGGATGCGGGTGGACTTGCCACGGCCGCGGGTCGCGAAGCGCTTCATCACGATCGACTTGCCGACCGACGCCTCGGCGACGACGAGCGCGTCGACGTCGAGGTTGTGGTTGTTCTCGGCATTGGCGATCGCCGAGGCGAGCACCTTGCGCGCGTCAATGGCCATGGCCTTCTTGCTGAAGGACAGAATGTTCATCGCGTCGCCGGCCTTCTGGCCACGGATGAGGCCCGCGACCAGGTTCAGCTTCTGCGCCGAGCCGCGGATCTGCGTGCCGACGGACAGCGCTTCCTTTTCGCCGACCTTGCGGGGGGATGCAGGCTTGCTCATCTTAGCGCTTGCCCTTCTTGTCCGCGGCGTGGCCCGGGAAGTAGCGCGTGGGCGCGAACTCGCCGAGCTTCATGCCGACCATTTCCTCGTTCACGCTCACCGGCACGAACTTGCGGCCGTTGTAGACGTTGAACGTCAGACCAACGAACTGCGGCAGGATGGTGGAGCGGCGCGACCAGGTCTTGATCGGCGCGCGGCCACCCGCGTCCTGCGCGACTTCTGCCTTCTTCAGCAGGTGAAGGTCCACGAACGGACCCTTCCAAACGGAGCGAGCCATCTATCAGCCCTTCTTCTTCGCGTGACGCGACCGGATGATCATCTTGTCGGTCGACTTGTTGTGACGAGTGCGCGCGCCCTTCGTCGGCTTGCCCCACGGGGTGACCGGGTGACGGCCGCCCGAGGTCCGGCCTTCACCACCGCCGTGCGGGTGGTCGACCGGGTTCTTGGCAACGCCGCGGGTGAGCGGACGATGGCCCAGCCAGCGGTTGCGACCGGCCTTGCCCAGGTTCTGGTTCTGGTTGTCCGGGTTGGACACCGCACCCACCGTGGCCATGCAGTTCGCATGAACGTAGCGCTGCTCGCCCGAGTTCAGGCGAACGATCACCATGCCCTTGTCGCGGCCGACGACCTGCACATAGGTGCCCGCCGAACGCGCGATCTGGCCGCCCTTGCCCGGCTTCATCTCCACGTTGTGGACGATGGTGCCGACCGGGATCTGGCCCAGCTCCATGGCATTGCCCGGCTTCACGTCGGTCTTGCGATCGGCGATCACGCGGTCGCCGACGGCCAGACGCTGCGGCGCCAGGATGTAGGCCAGGTCGTCCTTGCCATCCGCCTTCGTGCCGTAGTTCACCAGTGCGATGAACGCGGTGCGGTTGGGATCGTATTCGATCCGCTCCACCACGCCGTCCACGCCCCAGTTGCGGCGCTTGAAGTCGATGATGCGATAGCGCTGCTTGTGGCCGCCCGCGATGCCGCGGCTGGTCACATGGCCCTTGTTGTTGCGGCCACCGGTCTTGCGCTTGCCCTCGGTCAGCGACTTGACGGGGCCGCCCTTGTGCAGACCGGAACGGTCCACCAGGATCAGGCCGCGGCGCGCCGGGCTGGTCGGGTTGTAGTTCTTGAGTGCCATCTTAGTTGGCCCCCTCCGTCACGTCGATCGTCTGCCCCTCGCGGAGCGTCACGATCGCCTTCTTGAAATCCGAGCGGCGGTAGGGCGCACCCTTCCAGCGCTTCGTCTTGCCCTTCTGGACAACCGTGTTCACGCCCACGACGTTGACGTCGAAGATCGCTTCCACCGCCGCCTTGATCTCGGGCTTGCTGGCATCCTTGGCCACCTTGAACACAACCGCGTTCTGCTCGGAGACCAGGGTCGCCTTCTCGGTGATGTGCGGCGCGACGATCACGTCATAGTGACGATTGTCGATCGCGTCCTTCTGCTGCTTAGCCATTGAAGCGAGCCTCCAGCTTCTCGACAGCGGCGCGGGTGAGCACCAGCGTGTCATGCTTCAGGATGTCGTAGACGTTGGCACCGGCGGCGGGCAGCACGTTGACCTGCGACAGGTTGCCGGCGGCGAGCGCGAAGCTCGTCTCCACCATGTCGCCATCGATCACCAGCGCCGTCTTGCCGAAGCCCAGCTTCGCCCAGTCCGCCTTCAGCGTCTTGGTCTTGGCGTTCTCAACAGCCAGGCTGTCCATGACCACCAGCGTGCCCGCCGCAGCGTGGCTCGACAGCGCCATCTTCAGGCCCAGCGCGCGGATCTTCTTGTTGAGACCCGGATTGAAGTCGCGAACGCGAGCACCGTGGGCCTTACCGCCGCCGATGAAGACGGGAGCGCGGCGATCGCCGTGACGAGCCACACCGCCGCCCTTCTGGCGACCAAGCTTCTTGCCCGAACGCGCGACGTCCGCACGCTCGCGGGTGCCGCGGGCGGTGCCGCGACGCTTCTCGAGCTGCCAGGTCACGACGCGGTGCAGGATGTCGGCACGCGGATCGAGGCCGAAGACCTCGTCGTTGAGCTCGATTTCCGCAGCGTCGGTGCCGGCAAAGGAGGAAACCTTGACCTTCACGTTCTCAGCCCTCCTGGCCGTCGGTGGCTTCCGGCGCCGGAGCGACGTCAGCATTGTTGTTGTTGGCGATCTTCAGACCGGCGGGGAACGGCGCGTCCGCATGGCGGTCGACCTTCACGGCGTCCTTCACGAACAGCCAGCCGCCCTTCGAGCCGGGCACCGAGCCCTTCACGAAGATGAGGCCGCGCTCGGCGTCGGTGCCGACCACTTCCAGGTTCTGCTGGGTGCGGTTCTTGTCGCCCATGTGGCCGGCCATCTTCTTGTTCTTGAAGACGCGGCCCGGATCCTGGCGGTTACCGGTCGAGCCGTGCGAGCGGTGCGATACGGACACGCCGTGCGTGGCGCGCAGACCACCGAAGTTCCAGCGCTTCATGGCGCCGGCGAAGCCCTTGCCCTGCGTGCGGCCCTGGATGTCGACCAGCTGGCCGGCAACGAAATGCTCGGCGGAGATGGTGGCGCCCACGTCGAGGAGGTTGTCCTCCGTCACGCGGAATTCGTGAACAATCGCCTTGGGCTCCACCTCGGCCTTGCCGAAATGGCCGCGCTGCGGCTTGGCGACGTTCTTCGCCTTGGCGCTACCTGCGCCAAGCTGGACGGCGGTGTAGCCGTCCCTGTCCATTTCGCGGCGGGCAACGACCTGAAGCTCGTCCAGCTGCAGAACGGTGACCGGCACGTGCCGTCCATCGTCCTGGAACAAGCGGGTCATCCCCATCTTCTTCGCGATCACGCCAGTGCGCATGATCTTGCTCCTTTGACAGAGGCACCTGCAGGCCCATCCCACAGGTGCTTGCGGCCACCCCCCGAAGGCGGCGACCAGTCCAGCCCGGAAATGCGAAGCGTGCCCCCGTCCCGGGCCGGTTGCCTCTTACGAGGCGGTGACGGGAGACGCTGTCCCGATGCCACGAACCCAGGGGATCGAACCATCGGCGGTATCTCTTGCCTGTTGGTCACCGGCTGGACCGGAAGCCATCATCGTTCCGCTACCACCGGAACGAGCAAACCCGCGGGACTCGAAAGTCTACCGCGGGATGCGGCGCATTAGGCCAACTTGATCTCGACGTCAACGCCGGCCGCGAGGTCCAGCTTCATCAGCGCGTCCACCGTCTGCGGGGTCGGCTGCACGATGTCGAGCATGCGCTTGTAGGTGCGCGTCTCGAACTGCTCGCGCGACTTCTTGTCGATGTGCGGGCCGCGGTTCACGGTGAACTTGTCGATGTGCGTGGGCAGCGGGATCGGGCCGCGGATGAGCGCCCCGGTACGACGGGCGGTGTCGGCGATGTCGCCGGCAGCCTGGTCGAGCACGCGATGGTCGAACGCCTTGAGGCGGATGCGGATGTTGCTGTCCATGTTCCCTACCGATGCGTTGGCAACGCCTCCGGCCGTCACCCCGATGCGAAGCGCCGGGGGCTCGTGCCGCAGGCAAAGACGCCGGCGGGATGAGATCGCGACTGGGCGAACCAGCCGCGATGACGGAGAAAGAGCGTTGTTCTCTAAATCTCGAAGGGGCGCCGCATAACGGTGCTCCCATTAAAAGGCAACCGCCCGCCGCACGATTTGTGCGACGGGCGGCTGTTTTGCGACGAACCGCTCGGAAGGAGCGGATCAGAAGCGGCTTACTTGGTGATCGAGCTCACCACGCCGGCGCCGACGGTACGGCCGCCCTCACGGATGGTGAAGCGCTGGCCAACGTCCATGGCGATCGGCGCGATCAGCTTCACGCCCAGGGCGATGTTGTCGCCCGGCATGACCATCTCGGTGCCCTCGGGCAGCTCGACGGTGCCGGTCACGTCCGTGGTGCGGAAGTAGAACTGCGGGCGGTAGTTGGCGAAGAACGGCGTGTGACGGCCACCCTCGTCCTTCGACAGCACGTACACTTCCGACTGGAAGTCGGTGTGCGGCTTGATCGAGCCCGGCTTGGCCAGAACCTGGCCACGCTCCACCTCTTCACGGCCCACGCCGCGGATCAGCGCACCGATGTTGTCGCCGGCCTGGCCCTGGTCGAGCAGCTTGCGGAACATTTCCACGCCGGTCACGACGGTCTTGCGGACGGCTTCCTGGATGCCGACGATCTCGACTTCCTCGCCAACCTTCACCACGCCGGTCTCAACGCGGCCGGTCACCACCGTGCCGCGGCCCGAGATCGAGAACACGTCCTCGATCGGCATCATGAACGGCTTGTCGAGCGGACGATCCGGCTGCGGGATCGACTCGTCAACGGCGGCCATGAGCGCCAGAACGGCTTCCTTGCCGAGCTTCGCGTCCGAACCCGAAAGGGCTGCGGTCGCCGAGCCACGGATGATCGGAATGTTGTCGCCGTCGAAATCGCGCTTGGACAGCTCCTCGCGGATTTCCATCTCGACCAGCTCGAGGATTTCCTCGTCGTCGACCAGGTCGACCTTGTTGAGGAACACCACCATGGTCGGCACGCCGACCTGACGGGCGAGCAGGATGTGCTCCTTGGTCTGCGGCATCGGACCGTCGGTCGCGGCCACCACCAGGATCGCGCCGTCCATCTGCGCCGCGCCGGTGATCATGTTCTTCACATAGTCGGCGTGACCCGGGCAGTCGACGTGCGCATAGTGGCGGTTCTGCGTCTCGTACTCGACGTGCGCGGTCGAGATGGTGATGCCGCGCTCGCGCTCTTCCGGAGCCTTGTCGATGTTCTCGAAGTCCACCTTCTCCGACAGACCCTCGTCCGCCAGGATCTTGGTGATCGCGGCCGTCAGCGACGTCTTGCCATGGTCAACGTGACCGATGGTGCCGATGTTGAGGTGCGGCTTGCTCCGATCGAATTTTGCCTTCGCCATTGTCTTCCTACCTTCTGGATTCGTTTCCGTGAGCCTTCGGGGAGCCCCGCGAAAGCGGCCCCATAGCGGCTGTTGTACGCTTGCGCAAACCCCTCGTTGGCGGAGGGGCCGACAGCGGAGTGAATCCGCTGTCGTCGAAGCTCGGGCAGGCCCGAGCCCGGCCGGCCTGGCGCCGTCTCGCGGGCAGGTCACCCTGCCCGCGTGCGGCTTAGGCCAACTTTGCCTTGACCTCGTCGGCAACGTTCTGCGGCACTTCGTCATAGTGCGAGAACTGCATGCTGTACTGCGCGCGGCCCTGCGTGAACGAACGCAGCGCGTTGACGTAGCCGAACATGTTGGCCAGCGGCACCATCGCCTCGACGGTCTGCGCGTTGCCGCGGCTGTCGGTGCCCTGGATCTGGCCGCGACGGCTGTTCATGTCGCCGATCACGTCGCCCAGATAATCCTCCGGGGTGACGACCTCGACCTTCATGACCGGCTCGAGCAGCTTGATGCCGGCCTTCTGCGCCGCTTCGCGCATCGCGCCGCGGGCACAGATCTCGAACGCCAACGCCGACGAGTCGACGTCATGGTACTTGCCGTCGATCAGGTGCACTTCGAAGTCGATGATCGGGAAGCCGATCAGCGAACCGGTTTCGGCCGTCTCGCGGAAGCCCTTTTCCACCGACGGGATGTACTCGCGCGGGATGTTGCCGCCCTTGATCTCGTCGAAGAACTGGAAGCCCGAACCGCGCTCACCCGGCTTCACCTGCACCTTGACCTCGCCGAACTGGCCCGAGCCGCCCGACTGCTTCTTGTGCGTGTAGGTGAGCTCCACCGGCTTGGCGAGATATTCGCGATACGCCACCTGCGGCGCGCCCACGTTCGCCTCGACCTTGAACTCGCGCTTCATGCGATCGACCAGGATTTCGAGATGGAGCTCGCCCATGCCCTTGATGATGGTCTGGCCGCTCTCCGAATCCGACGACACGCGGAAGGACGGGTCCTCGCGAGCGAGACGATTGAGCGCAACGCCCATCTTCTCCTGGTCGGCCTTGGTCTTCGGCTCCACCGACAGCTCGATCACCGGCTCCGGGAACTCCATGCGCTCCAGGATGATCGGCGCGCCTTGCGCGCACAGAGTGTCGCCCGTCGTGGTGTCCTTGAGGCCCGCCAGAGCGACGATGTCGCCGGCATAGGCCTCGGTGATGTCCTCGCGGCTGTTCGCATGCATCAGCAGCATGCGGCCGACCTTCTCCTTCTTGTCCTTCACCGAGTTCATCACGGTGGAGGCCGCGTCGAGCTTGCCCGAATAGATGCGGGCAAAGGTCAGCGTACCCACGAACGGGTCGTTCATGATCTTGAACGCCAGCGCCGAGAACGGCGCGGAGTCGTCCGACGGACGCTCGTCCGGCGTCTCGCCGTCCAGCTTCACGCCCTTGATCGCCGGCACGTCGAGCGGGCTCGGCATGTAGTCGACCACGGCGTCCAGCAGCGGCTGCACGCCCTTGTTCTTGAACGCCGAGCCGCAGATGATCGGCACGAACGCCATCTCCAGCGTGCCCTTGCGGATCAGGCGCTTCAGCTCCTCGACGCTCGGCTCGTTGCCCTCGAGATAGGCTTCCATCGCCGCATCGTCCTGCTCGACGGCCATCTCGATCAGGTCGCTGCGATACTTGGCGGCCTTTTCGGCCATGTCGGCCGGGATGTCCTGATATTCGAACTTCGCGCCGAGGCTCTCCTCGAGCCAGATGATCGCGCGGTTCTCGACCAGGTCCACCAGGCCCTTGAAGTCGCTCTCGATGCCGATCGGCAGGTACAGCACCGCCGGGCGCGCCGCGAGGCGCTCGATGATCGAATTCACGCAGAAGTAGAAGTCGGCGCCGGTGCGGTCGAGCTTGTTGACGAAGCACATGCGCGGCACGCTGTACTTGTCGGCCTGGCGCCACACGGTCTCGGACTGCGGCTCCACGCCGGCCACGCCATCGAAGCACGCAACCGCGCCGTCGAGCACGCGCAGCGAACGCTCCACCTCGATGGTGAAGTCCACGTGGCCCGGCGTGTCGATGATGTTGATGCGGTGCTCTTCGCCCTTGCCCTCGGCGGCGCGCCAGAAGCACGTCGTCGCGGCGGACGTGATCGTGATGCCGCGCTCCTGCTCCTGCTCCATCCAGTCCATGGTCGCGGTGCCCTCATGGACCTCGCCGATCTTGTAGGACTTGCCGGTGTAATAGAGGATACGCTCGGTCGTCGTCGTCTTGCCGGCGTCGATGTGCGCCATGATGCCGATGTTGCGATAGCGTTCAAGCGGATGGCTGCGGGCCATGATCTAGGTCCTTGAGACTGAGCGGTACGGAGCAGAGCGGTGCGAAACGACGCCGCTCAGGGGAAGAACAATTTGCCGATGGCGGCGCCGGCTCCAAGGAGACCGGCGATCGCGATCAGACCCTGGAAGATGGCTGCGAACGGCACCACCTTCGTTTCGGCGAGAAGCTTGCCGTTCTCGGCCAGTGTCTTCTGAATGTCGGCATGGATCTTGTCGATGCGAGCGAGCTGTTCGCGCAGGTCGATTGATCCATCGTCCAGTTGCGTCGCCACGATCCATGCCTCCTTTCAGCGGCTATATAGTGCCTTGGTAGCGATAGCCAATAAGCGCCGTCGTTACCAACGATAGTGGCTGAACGCGCGGTTCGCTTCCGCCATGCGGTGCGTGTCCTCGCGCTTCTTCACCGCGTTGCCGCGATTGTTGGAAGCGTCCAGCAGCTCGCCCGACAGGCGCGCCGACATGGTGTTTTCCGAACGGTTGCGCGCCGCGGTGATGAGCCAGCGGATCGCCAGCGCCTGCGCGCGCTCCGGACGGACTTCCACCGGAACCTGGTAGGTTGCACCGCCGACGCGGCGGCTGCGGACCTCGATGCCCGGCTTGATGTTGTTCAGCGCGTCATGGAACACGCCCAGCGGATCCTTCTTGGCACGGTTCTCCACCGTTTCCATGGCGGAATACACGATGCCTTCCGCGACGGACTTCTTGCCGTCCAGCATCACGCTGTTCATGAACTTCGACAGAACCTCATCCCCGAACTTGGGATCAGGCAGAATTTCCCGCTTCTCGGGACGACGACGACGAGCCATCTTGAACTTCCTTCTAAAACTTCAGCCGGTTCCGGAACCCGTCCGGGGCTTACTTTGGCTTACTTGGGACGCTTGGCGCCGTACTTCGAACGGCTCTGCTTGCGGTCCTTCACGCCCTGCGTGTCGAGCACGCCGCGCAGCACATGGTAGCGCACGCCCGGAAGGTCGCGCACACGGCCGCCGCGGATCAGCACCACCGAGTGCTCCTGGAGGTTGTGGCCCTCGCCCGGAATGTAGCTGATGACTTCGCGGCTGTTGGTCAGGCGAACCTTGGCCACCTTGCGCAGTGCCGAGTTCGGCTTCTTCGGCGTCGTCGTGTAGACGCGGGTGCAGACGCCGCGCTTCTGCGGGTTCTGCTCCATCGCAGGAACCTTCGACTTGGCCTTCTGCGGTTCGCGGCCCTTGCGGACCAGCTGGTTGATCGTCGGCATGAAGCCCTTCACCTTTTGTTACCGGATGAAACCGGCGGTTACTTTGCTGGAGTCATGAACTCGGAATACAAAAAGGACCGCTGGGCAGCATCAACGCCGCCCCGAGGCCCCACGATTGCATCCAGCAATGTTCAAGCATGTCCGCGACGAACGAGCCGCCACGAACCCGCCGCCCTTACCGCAGGGCGGGCGCCGGGTCAATGGCGGGCCGCATCAATAGGCGCGCGCGATCAGCACCCGCTCCACCGCCGGCGCACCGGTGAAGAAGCAGGCGCCATCCGCCGGCGCCGCATCCTGCGGCGTATTGCGCAGCGTCAGCTTCAACGCCTTGAGCCGCGCCTCCACCTGCTCCAGCGCAGGCCCGGTCGGCTTGGACCATTGCACTTCCACCCATCCCGGAAACTTCGCGCTTTCGGCGAAGAATGTCTCCAGGGCGGCGAAGTCCGCCACATCGCGGTGGATGTTGGCATCCAGCCGCGCCTTCGCCTCGGCATGGAGCGCCGTCTGGATGCTTTCCAGCATGCCGCCGGCCTCGTCCACGAAAGCGCTGCGCGACAGCACCGCCGAGTCGAGCTTGCCGTCCTCCCGGTACAGCCGGTCGCGCCGGATCACCGAGACGTTCGCGCCCGCCATGTCGCGTCCGCCGACCTCCACGACGATCGGCGCGCCCTTCTTCACCCAGCTCCAGCGCTTGGCGGCCGCCTTGGCCGGCTTGAGGTCCAGCTGCACGCGCAGCGGCTCGCCGAACGCGGTCAGTGCCGACAGCTGCCCCTGCAGCTCGCGGCAGTAATCGATCAGCGGCTCGTCCTCCGGCGCGTCGCGCAACATCGGCACGATCACCACCTGCCACGGCGCGATCCGCGGCGGCACGCGCAGCCCGTCATCGTCGCCGTGCGTCATGATGATCCCGCCGATCATCCGCGTCGACATGCCCCAGCTGATCGTGTTGGCCGGCTCGAACACGCCTTCCTTGTTCTGGAAGCGGATGTTCTGCGCCTCGGCGAAATGCGTGCCGAGGAAGTGACTGGTGCCGGCCTGCAGCGCCTTGCCGTCCTGCATCATCGCCTCGATCGACCAGGTTTCCTCCGCGCCCGGGAAGCGCTCGTTCTCCGGCTTCTCGCCCGCCACCACCGGCATGGCGCAGCAGGTTTCGGCGAAGTCGCGGTACAGCTCCAGCCCCTTCATCGTCTCGGCCTTGGCCTGCTCCGCCGAGGCGTAAGCGGCATGGCCTTCCTGCCACAGGAACTCGGCCGTCCGCAGGAACATGCGCGTGCGCATTTCCCAGCGGACGACGTTTGCCCATTGGTTGATCTGCACCGGCAGGTCGCGCCACGACTGCACCCAACGGCTGAACGCGGCGCCGATCACCGTCTCCGACGTCGGCCGCACGATCAGCGGCTCCTCCAGCTTGGCGGCAGGGTCGGGCATGAGCCCGCCCTTCCCGTCCGGGATCAGCCGATGGTGCGTGACCACCGCCATCTCCTTGGCGAAGCCCTCCACATGCTCCGCTTCCTTCTCGAAATACGAAAGCGGGATGAACAGTGGGAAGTAGGTGTTGTCATAGCCGTTGGCGCGGATGCGATCGTCCAGCAGCCGCTGGATCCGCTCCCAGATGCCATAGCCCCATGGCCGCATCACCATGCACCCGCGCACGCCCGAATCCTCGGCCATGTCGGCTTCGGCGATAACAGCCTGGTACCAGGCGGCGAAGTCCGCCTCACGGGTGACGGGGAGAGCGTGCTTGATCATGGGGGCGGCGATAACCGCCGCGAGCGCAGGAGGCTAGAGGGCGCGGCGGGTATCGCCGCCCCCGCATCGTCACCCCGGACCTGTTCCGGGGTCCACCCCGCCGCGCGGGCGACCGCGAGGGGTACGCGCTGGGACTCCCATGTCCCAACAGCGCCAGCCCATTCCCGCAAAGGCCGGGATCATCTTCCCAAGCGATACCGCCTCCATGGGTACCGGCTCCCGCGGGCATGACGGAAATTGGGGGGAAAGCGGACATTGGACGGTCAATCGCTCGCCGGCCCGTGGAGCAATCGATCAATGCCGAACAGAAGCGCCACGATGGCTACGAAGTCGGCATAAACCACGGGCGCAACGACGATCGTTGGTTTCGGCAGGTGCATGCTCCACCGAAGGAGGATGGCCCCGTGAGCGAGACTGACGAGGGCGATGATAGGCCAGAAATAAAGCCGCTTATGCAAATGCCAGCACGCGTGCACGGCCACCGTCACGGCACCGACAGAGAACGCAGTTGCCGCTCCAAAATCCGAGTCTCTCGCGAAGGTAGCCGCTCCAAACACGCACAGTCCAAGGGCCGCAAACGCCAGCTTGGAGCCGAGTGACATAGGAGGCTTATCGACCACGCTTCCACAATCGCGGCATAAGCGAATGTCTGCAAGTGGGCGAAAGCGGAAGGTCCGGTTTCCGGCGCTAGCAACTTCCATCGCCCTCCCACCTTGCCCCCTTGCCCCGTTCCGCTACCAGCCTCCCCATGCCGCCACCCCGCACCGACCGCCCGCTCGCCGGCATCGCCCTGCGCCTCGCGTCCGTGTTCCTGCTCGCCGTCATGCTCGCCTCCGCAAAGATCGCCGAGGCGCGGGGCGCGCACCTCCTCGAGATCCTGTTCTGGCGACAGGCGCTGGCGGTGCCGGTGGTGCTCGCCAGCGTTCTGCCCACCGCCGGCCTCGCCAGCCTCAGGACTGCGCGTCCGATCGCGCATGCCCGGCGCATGGTCGTCGGCCTCACCGGCATGGCGGCCAATTTCGGCGCGGTGCTGCTGCTGCCGCTGGCCGAGGCGTCCACCTTCGGCTTCACCGTGCCGATCTTCGCCGTGGTGCTGTCGGCGCTGGTCCTGAAGGAGCCGACCGGCCCCTGGCGCTGGGCAGCGGTGGGGATCGGCTTTGCCGGCGTCGCGATCGCGCTCCAGCCCGGCGGGCATCACGTTTCCGCGTTCGGCGCGGCGGTGGCGCTGACCGGGGCGGTGCTCACGGCCACCGTCACCATCCTGATCCGCGACCTATCGAAAACGGAGCGCGCGGGCACCATCGTGTTCTGGTTCACCCTCACCTCGCTGGTGCCGCTCGGGCTGGCCTTGCCATTCGTGGTCGAGCGGCATGACGCGGCCACCTATGGTTTGCTCGTGCTGCTCGGCGTGGCGGGCGGTGCCGCGCAGCTGTGCCTCACCGGCGCGCTGCGCCTCGCGCCCGTCGCCGTGGTCATGCCGATGGACTATTCCAGCCTGCTCTGGGCGACCCTGTTCGGCTGGTGGCTGTACGGCGCGCTGCCGACGCCGGCGACCTGGGTCGGCGCGCCGATCATCGCCGCCAGCGGGCTGGTGATCGTCTGGCGCGAGCGGGTGCGCCACCGCGAGAACGCCGTCACGGCGATGCCGGAGGACTGAAGCCCGCCAGCAGGCGCCGCGCGCGCAGGAACATCTCCACCCGCATCACACTGAACATGCCGAGCGCAAGGCAGGCGAGCACATCCGTCATCAGTCCGACATCGAGGTGCAGCGCCGCGCCGCCCGCCGCTGCACCCTGCTTCACCGCGATCAGCACGACGAGGAACAGGATCGCCACCAGCGATCCCTGCTGATGCAAGCCGCCCGTTGCCGGATCGAGATGGATGCGCATCGTCTTGCCGCGCTGCCACCCCAGTGCGCAGCCCGCCGCCAGCCCTGCCGCGCAAGCGAGCCATCCCAGCGGCGCGGGCGGATGCTGCACCAGCAGCGCCGCCACCAGCGCGGCGTAGAGCGCCGGCACCATCCACAGCCGGCCGGGGTGCAGCGCCCTCACCCGCGTCATCCGCCGCGCGCGCAGCGCCAGCACGACGCCGGCGATCGCCAGCGGGATCACGAACTGCAGCCAGCCCCCCGGCTGGACATGGTGCGCCTGCATGCTTCCCCCTTGCTCCCAAGGGGTGTGCTAGCAGCCTGGCGCACCTGTCCGCCAGGCTTATTCCGCCGCCAGGGCGGGCTCCGCATCCTTCCACACCAGCACCGGCTTGCGCGCCGCCTGCGTCTCGTCCAGCCGGCTGCGCGGGGCGAAATGCGGGGCGGTCTTGAGCGCGGGATCACCCGCCTTCGCCCGCTCCGCCACCGAACGCAGCGCGCCGACGAACTGGTCCAGCGCCGCCTTGCTCTCGGTTTCCGTCGGCTCCACCAGCATCGCGCCGTGCACCACCAGCGGGAAGTACACCGTCATCGGGTGATAGCCCTCGTCGATCAGCCCCTTGGCAACGTCCAGCGTGGAGAAGCCCTCGGCAAGGTTCGCGTCGGAGAACAGCGCCTCGTGCATGCACGGCCCCGCCCCGCCGAACGGTGCATCCAGCACGTCCTCCAGCGAGCGCAGGACATAATTGGCGTTCAGCACCGCATCCTCGGCCACCTGCCGCAGGCCGTCCGCGCCGTGGCTGAGGATATAGGTGAGCGCGCGGGTGAACATGCCCATCTGGCCGTGGAACGCGACCATGCGGCCGAAACTGGCGGCATGATGCTCGCCTGCCGTTTCCTCTTCCACCAGCTCGAACCGGCCGTCGCGCTGCTCCACGAAGGGCAGCGGCGCATAGGGGGTCAGCGCCTCCGACAGCACCACCGGTCCGGAGCCCGGTCCGCCACCGCCGTGCGGGGTGGAGAAGGTCTTGTGCAGGTTGATGTGCATGGCGTCCACGCCGAGGTCGCCCGGCCGCACCCGTCCGACGATCGCGTTGAAGTTCGCGCCGTCACAATAGACGTACCCGCCCGCCGCGTGCACCGCGTCGGAAATCTCCTTGAGGTCGCGCTCGAACAATCCGCAGGTGTTCGGATTGGTGATCATCACCCCGGCCACGTCCGGCCCCAGCCGCGCCTTCAGCGCCGCCGTGTCCACGCGGCCGTCTGCCGTTGCCGGAATATCCTCCACCGCGAAGCCGGCAAAGGCTGCCGTGGCGGGATTGGTGCCGTGCGCGCTCTCGGGCACCAGGATCACGCGCCGATCCTCGCCCCGCGCGGCCAGCGCCGCCTTGATCGCCAGAATGCCGCACAGCTCGCCATGCGCGCCCGCCTTGGGGCTCATCGCCACCGAATGCATGCCGGTCAGCGTCACCAGCCAGTGCGCAAGCTGATGGATCACCTCCAGCGCGCCCTGCACCGTGTCGACCGGCTGGAGCGGGTGGACGTCCGCGAAACCGGGCAGCCGCGCCATCTTCTCGTTCAGACGCGGATTATGCTTCATGGTGCAGCTGCCGAGCGGGAACAGGCCAAGGTCGATGGCGTAGTTCTGCCGGCTGAGCCGCGTGTAGTGGCGCACCGCCTCGGGTTCGGACAGGCCCGGCAGGCCGATCGGGGCCTCCCGCTCCAGCCCGGCCAGATAGGCCTTGGCCGGCATCGCCGCATCGCTCTCGGCAGGCGTGCCGGTGAAATCCACGCCGGTCGTCTCGGTGGACCCGATCTCGAAGATCAGCGCCTCTTCCAGCATCAATGCCTTGTTGCCGGTGAAGGTGGAGGCAGCGCTCTCGCCGCCCTTTTCGGTCATCGTCGGGCGCCAGCCGCTCTGGTTGATCGTCACTTCAGCACCTCCTCGAGCGCGCCCGCCAGCGCGTCCACGTCCCCTGCGGTGGTCGTCTCGGTCACCGCAACCACCAGCCCGTTGGCGAGGCTCCCCTCGCCCGGATAGAGCCGGCCGAGCGACACGCCCGCCAGGATCCCGTTCTCCGCCAGCTGGCGCACGACCGGCCGTGCTTCCTGGCTCAGCTCCAGCGTGAACTCGTTGAAGAAGCTGGTATTCACCAGCGTCACGCCCGGCACCATCTGCAACCGCTCCGCCGCCGCGGCCGCCGCGCCATGGTTGACCCGCGCCAGATCGCGCAGGCCCTTCTCGCCCAGCAATGTCATGTGGATGGAGAAGGCCAGCGCACAAAGCCCTGAATTCGTGCAGATATTGCTGGTCGCCTTTTCGCGGCGGATATGCTGCTCGCGGGTCGAAAGGGTCAGCACGAACCCGCGGCGGCCATCGGCATCCACCGTTTCGCCGCACAGCCGTCCGGGCATCTGGCGAACATATTTCTCCTTGCACCCGAACAGGCCGACATACGGTCCGCCGAACTGCAGGCCGACGCCCAGCGACTGGCCCTCGCCCACCACGATGTCCGCATCCATCTCACCGGGCGACTTCAGCGCGCCCAGCGCCACCGGCTCCGTGACCACCACGATCAGCAGCGCCTTCTTCGCGTGGCACGCCTCCGCCAGCGGCTTCAGGTCGCCGATGCGGCCGAGAATGTCCGGATACTGCACCACCACGCAGGACGTGTCGGCGTCGATCGCCTCTGCCAGCGCGTGATAATCGGTGTCGGGCACCAGTTCGGGCGTGCCGGTTTCCAGCACGTCGCCGGTGTACTTCGCCATCGTCCTGGCGACCGACACATAATGCGGGTGAAGGCCGGAGGAGAGGATCGCCTTGCCTCGGCGCGTGATACGGCGCGCCATGCCGATCGCTTCCCAGCAGGCGGTTGAGCCATCGTACATGGAAGCATTGGCCACATCGGTCCCGAGCAGGCGCGCAACCTGCGTCTGGAACTCGAACAGCATCTGCAACGTGCCTTGCGCGATCTCCGGCTGATACGGCGTATAGGCCGTCAGATACTCGCCGCGCTGGATCAGGTGATCCACGGAAGCCGGCACATGGTGCCGATACGCGCCGCAGCCGAGAAAGAACGGCCCGTCCCCCGCCGCGATGTTCTTGCGGGCGAGCGCGGTCATGTGCCGCTCCACCGCGATCTCGCTGGCGTGATCGGGCAGGCCGGCGATCGGGCCGGAGAGCCGCGCCGCCTCGGGCACGTCGACGAACAGCTCGTCGATCGAGGCGACGCCGATCGTCGCCAGCATCGCATCGCGGTCGGAGGGGGTCAGGGGCAGGTAGCGCATTCAGGTTTCTCCCCCCTCCCTGAACGGGAGGGGTCGGGGGTGGGTCGGCCCGCGAGGGAAGGGTCACGCCAGCCAACCGGCCGACCCACCCCCAGCCCCTCCCATGAAGGGAGGGGAGAAAGGATCAGAGCTTGGACACGAAGGTCGCGTACGCGCTTTCGTCCATCAGCTCTTCCAGCTCGCTCGGATCGGACAGTGTGATCTTGAAGAACCAGCCGTCGCCTTCCGGGTCTTCGTTCACGAGTTCCGGCGTGTCCGACAGCGCCGGATTGCCCTCCAGCACGGTGCCGGAAGCCGGCGCATAGACGTCGGACGCCGCCTTGACGCTCTCGACCACGGCGGCTTCGTCGCCCTTGGTCAGCTCCTTGCCGTCCTCCGGCACGTCGACGAACACGATGTCGCCCAGCTGGCTTTGCGCATATTCGGAGATGCCGACCGTGCCGATGTCGCCATCGACGTCGATCCACTCATGATCCTCGGTGAAGTAACGGCTCATCTCATTTAACTCCACGATGGTAGCGGTGGGGAACGAAGGGCATGGCGGTGACGGTGCCGGTGTGCACCTTGCCGCGCTGGGCCAGCTCGACGCGGGTGCCCACTGCCGACAGTGCGGCGGGCACATAGGCCATGGCGATGGGCTTGCCGATGCTGGGCGCGAAGCCGCCGGAGGTCACGCGCCCGATCGCGGCGCCGCGGTCGTCCATCACCGTTGCGCCCTCGCGCACCGGCTGGCGGCCGTCGAGCACCAGGCCGACCCGCTTCAGCGCCGAACCGTTCTCGCGCTCGGCGAGGATGCGGGCGGCACCGGGGAAGTTCGCTTCCTCGCGCCGGCGCTTGCTGGCCACGGCGAAGTTCAGCGCCGCCATGATCGGCGTGGTCTCGGGATCGAGGTCATGCCCGTAGAGCGGCAGGTCCGCCTCCAGCCGCAGCGAATCGCGTGCGCCGAGACCGATCGGCTTCACTTCGCCCTGCGCGCAGAGCGCCTCGGCCAGCGCCTCGGCATGGTCGGCCGGAACCGAAATCTCGAAACCGTCCTCGCCGGTATAGCCCGAACGGCTGATCCACAGGCTCGCGCCCTGCCACTCGAAGCGTGCGCCGGTCAGGAACACGAGCTCCTCGACCCCCGGCACCAGCCGGGCGAGCGCGTCCACCGCCTTTGGGCCCTGCAATGCCAGCAGCGCCTGCTCGTCCATGTGGTTCAGCGTCACGTCATCGGGCAGGCCGTCCAGCAGATGCGCCATGTCGTCATATTTGGTCGCGCCGTTGACCACCATGTACAGGCCGTCGTCCCACCGCGTGAGCATCAGGTCGTCGAGGATGCCGCCCTCCTCGTTCAGGAGCAGCGAATATTTCTGATGATGCGGCTTGATGCCGGCGACATCGGCCGGAATCAGCCGCTCCAGGGCCGCATCCAGGCCCTCGCCCGACAGGTGCAGCTGCCCCATATGGCTGACGTCGAACAGCCCGGCATTCCCGCGCACCCACAGATGCTCGGCCATGATCCCCTCGTACTGGACGGGCATCCAATAGCCGGCGAACTCGACCATCCGGCCGCCGCGGGCGCGGTGCCAGGCGTCGAGCGGCAGCGTGCCGGGCTCGACCTCCACATAGGCGTCCGCATGGTCGATGGAGCTGGCGTTGCTCATGAAACAGGCCTTCAGACACGAGGATCAACGACGAACAACGCGCTTGCGCGCCTTTCGTCGCCCCCTCTGTCACGGAACCTGAGAGCTTTCCCCGCGCATCCGCGGGTTACCCCTTCGGTGGCCGGCGCGTTGCCGCGTCGGCGCTTTCCAGAGTGTCGTGGCTCCGCGCGGTCCTTTGTGCCTGAGAGATTCCGGGGCGGTTGCTCCTTCGGCGTCCCGGTTCCCCGAGAACTCTCCCGCGCGTCGCCTATCCGGCTGCCCGGATTCGACCCGGCTCCTCTGGCCGAGCCGAAGCGCGTCGTCAACGCCGCGAATTAGCGTGTGGCGTTGTAGCGCAGCTGGTCGCCGGTCAGCTGAAAGCCGACCAGCGCCTCGAACGTGGCGCGCTGCACCGCGGCCCGCACTTCCGGCACCGTCAGCGGATCCACCGCGGCATCCTCCTCGCCCGCCTTGCGACGGCGCGTCAGCCGCTCGCGCACGTCCGCCGGCAGGGTGGCGGCGGCGCGGTTCACCGTGCCGCTGGCGCTGCCCGTCGCCGAGGCGCGGGCCTGGCCGGCGTCGAAATGCAGGTTCACCTGCCCCACGCGCTTGGCCACCACCGCGCTGCCGCCCTGCACCACCGAGAGGAAATACGGCAGCTGCACGTCGCGCGGCGCATCGGTGCGGGTGCGACGGGCGTTCACCGAGAAGGTCACCTGGGTGACGATATCCTCGCCCGTTTCGGTGCAGGTGGAGCGCACGTCCGTCATCGCCCCCGTGACGTCGATCGCGCTTGCCGCAGTGCTGGCCGGCGGATCGAACAGCGTGATGTCACCCGTGCCGGCAGGCACGCCGACCGTCGGGCAGCCGGTGCGCACGGACGTGATGCCGCCCTCGATCAGTTCGCCCTTGTTGGCGCATCCCGCCAGCGCGAGAAGAACGGCGGAGGCGGCGATGGAACGGCTCTTCACGGAACGGCGCACCTTTTTCACAACAAGGGGCCGCCGCGCTGGATACGCCTCGGCCCCGGAACACGGGCGCAGCATAGGAACCGCCTTTCGCGCACGCAAGCAATCGCGTAGAGCCCGTGGCCATGAGCCTTTCCGAAAAGCCTGCGCTTGAGCTCCTGATCGCCGCTCCGCGCGGCTTCTGCGCCGGGGTAGATCGCGCCATCCGCATTGTCGAGCTGGCGATCGAGAAGCATGGCGCGCCCGTCTATGTCCGGCACGAGATCGTCCACAACAAGTTCGTGGTGGACGATCTGAAGGCCAAGGGCGCGGTGTTTGTGGAAGAGCTGGACCAGGTGCCGGACGGGGTGCCGGTCGTCTTCTCCGCCCATGGCGTGCCGAAATCGGTGCCGGCCGCGGCGCAGGATCGCGGCCTTTCCTATCTCGATGCCACCTGCCCGCTCGTGTCCAAGGTGCATCGCCAGGCCGAGCGGCTGGTCGCCTCCGGTCGCCACATCGTCTTCATCGGCCATGCCGGCCATCCGGAAGTGATCGGCACCTTCGGGCAGGTGCCGCTCGGCGCGATGTCGCTGGTGGAGACGCTGGAGGATGTGGCGCTGCTTTCGGTGCCCGATCCCGACAACCTCGCCTTTCTCACGCAGACGACCCTGTCGGTGGACGACACCGCACAGATCGTGGAAGCGCTGCAGGTGCGCTTCCCCACCATGCAGGCGCCGCGTGGAGAGGACATATGCTATGCCACGTCGAACCGGCAGGCGGCGGTAAAGGCGATCGCATCGTCGTGCGATGCCGTGCTGGTGATCGGCGCACCCAATTCCTCCAACTCCGTGCGCCTGGCCGAGGTAGCCGAGCGACAGGGCGTCCCCGCCCGCCTGATCGGCCGTGCCGACGAGATCGATTGGGAATGGCTGCACGGCGTCGGCACGCTGGGGATCACCGCCGGCGCCTCCGCCCCGGAAATACTGGTGCGCGAAGTGGTCGCCAAGCTTGCCGAGCGCTACGACGTGACCGAGCGCGAAGAGGAAACGACGCGCGAGACGATCGCCTTCAAGCTCCCCCGCGAGCTGGAAGCGGCAGCGTAGGCGCCCTCTCCCGTCACCAGAACCGATCGTGGTGAAGAGAGACTGAGCGCATGCGAAGGCTCGTCTCGAACCACATCATCCTTCGAGACGTTCGCTCTCGCTCAGCCGCTCCTCCGGCCGTACGGACGGAGGAAGCGCTGCACGGATTTGACCACATGGCCGTCTACACCCACGTCTCCGCCGAAGCCCTTTCCGCCCTTCTCGCGCGCTACGACGTCGGCGCGCTCGTCTCCGCAAAGGGCATCGCGGAGGGGGTGGAGAACAGCAACTATCTGGTCGACACCACGGCGGGCCGCTTCATCCTGACCCTGTACGAGAAGCGGGTGGACGGGGGCGACCTGCCCTTCTTCCTCGCGCTGCTCGATCATCTCGCGGCCAAGGGACTGCCGGTGCCGCCCGCCATCAAGGACCGGCAGGGCGCCGCCATCCAGACGCTGGAGGGGCGGCCCGCCTGCCTCATCCAGTTCCTGCCCGGCGTGTCCCTCTCCAGTCCCACGCCCACCCAGGCCCGCGCGGCCGGCGATGCGCTCGGCCGTCTGCATGCCGCCGCCGCCGACTTCCCGCTCACGCGGCCGAACACGATGGGCTCCCACACCTGGCAGCCCTTGCTGGAGCGCTGCGGGCGCCGCCTCGATGAGATCGCCCCCGGCCTGCACGACGATCTGGCGGATGCCGTCGCCAAGCTGTCGGTCGCCTGGCCCGCGGGGCTCGACCGCTCGCTGATCCACGCCGATCTGTTCCCCGACAACGTGCTGATGCTCGGCAATGAGATCACCGGCCTGATCGACTTCTACTTCGCCTGCACCGACCTGCGGCTGTACGACCTCGCCATCATGCACACCGCCTGGTGCTTCGATGCGCAGGGCCGCACGTTCGACGCGGCGATCGGAGACGCGCTGATCGAAGGTTATGGCCGACACTTTCCGCTGAACGACGACGAACGCCTGGCCTTCAACGATCTGGCGGTCGGCGCCTGCATCCGTTTTGCCCTGTCGCGCGCCTGGGACTGGCTCAACACCCCCGCCGATGCGCTGGTGACCCGCAAGGACCCGCTCGCCTATATGCGCCGCCTCGCGCACTACGATCCCCGACTTCTGACCCGAGTGAAGCTGTGACCCTTTCCGCTACCGAACTGCCCCATGTCGAGATCGCCACCGACGGCGCATGCAAGGGTAATCCCGGGCGCGGCGGCTGGGGCGTTCTGCTGCGCATGGGCGGAACCGAAAAGGAGCTGTCCGGCGGGGAGGCGAACACCACCAACAACCGCATGGAGCTGATGGCGGCAATCCAGGGGCTCAGCGCTCTCAAGCGCCCCTGCCGCGTCACCCTGTCCACCGACAGCCGCTACGTGATGGACGGCCTGACCAAGTGGATCCACGGCTGGTTGAAGAACGGCTGGCGGACCGCGGACAAGAAGCCGGTAAAGAATGCCGAATTGTGGCAGCAGCTCCTTGCCGCCGCCAAGCCCCACCGGGTCGAATGGAAGTGGGTGAAGGGCCATGCCGGCCATCCGGACAACGAGCGCGCCGACAAGCTCGCCAGCGACGCCGCCATGGCGATCGCCGGGTGCTGACCGTTCACGACCAGACGCGCTCGAACCGCGCGCCGAGGCTGGTCAGCAGCTCGTATTGCGACATGCCCGACCGGGCCGCCGCTTCGGGCAGCGCGAAGTCCAGCACCAGCCAGTCCCCTTCGCCTATTTCGGCAGCGGCGCTCACGTTCACCGCCGTCAGGTCCATCGACACCCGACCGATCACGGGCAAGATTGTGTCCCCTGCTTTTGCCGTGCCGCGATCGGAGAACCCCCGGAAATAGCCGTCGGCATAGCCGATGTTGAGGATCGCCACCTCGGTATCCTCAGGCGCCGTCCAGAGGGCGTTGTAGCCGACCGTCTGCCCTGCCGGCACCCGGCGGCGCTGCAGTACCTGCGCCTGCGGGGATACGACCTGGCGGACGCCGCCCAGTGCCGCGCGCGGCACGCCGCCATACAGTGCCAGGCCCGGCCGCGTCAGGTCGAAGGCGAAGTCCGCGCCCAGCCCGATCCCCGCCGAGTTGGCGAGGCTCATCCGCCGCGCCGACGTTTGTCCGGCCAGCCCGGCAAAGGCGCTGCGCTGGCGGGCGTTCAGCGCGCTGTCCTCATCGGCGCTCGCCAGGTGGCTGAGGAGCGTGTCGATCGCCAGCCCCTCGACGAGGCCGAGATCGCCTGCCGCCAGGCCCAGCCGGTTCATGCCGGTATCCACCATCACGTCGCACGCGCCGTGCCCGCGCCAGCGCGCCACCTGCCCGGGCGTGTTCAGCACCGGGCGAGCATGCCGCAGCCGGGTCGCCAGCGGCATGTCCTCTTCGCGCACGCCGTGGAGCACGGAGACGGTCGCGCCGGTGTCGGCCAGCGCCGCGGCTTCCGCCCAGCTGGCGACGAAGAAGTCGCGGCAGCCCGCTTCCAGCAATCGGCGCACCACTTCGCGCGCGCCCAGGCCATAGGCATCGGCCTTTACCGCCGCGCCGCAGGCCGCAGGGCCCGATAGCCGCTGGAGCAGCCGCCAGTTGTGCAGGAGAGCGGCGGAATCGAGCTGAAGGCGGGAAGGCAGGGTCACCCGCCAGCGGCTAGCGGATGACGGGCCGCAGAGCCAGCACCCGCCTGCCCCTCAGTCACCAGGATGCGATCGGCTCAGATCTTGGCCGCGTAGATCATCCGCCCCGGCCCGAGCCGCTCGAACACCTCGGCGAGCTGCCTTTCCCCAACGGCAAAGCACCCTTGGCTGCGGCCGAGCATGCCGCGCGTCTTCGCCAGGTCGGGATTGGCATACCAGGCCGAATGCACCACGATCGCGCGGCCGAGCGCGTTGTTGTTGCTCCCGTCGAGGCCGATCAGCCGCTGCGAACGGCCATGCTTGCCGACATAATAATCGGCCGCCAGGAAAGCCCCGTCGCACGAAGCGTTGGAGTTGAAGGCGTTGGAGAAGCGCTGCACCCATCCGGTATGCGCCGGGTCCGAACCGCTGCCATGCGCGACCAGGAACGAGGTGGTCGCACCGCTGGCGAGGTCCACCAGGTGAAAGCGCGGCTGCGACGACGGCAGGGCAAAGTCGACCACCGCCATCCGGTCCCGCTGCTTCACAGTTCCGTGCGTGTTGAGCGCACCAAGCGCGCGGCGCAGCAATTCGGGGCGCAGACCCCGCGGCATAAGCGGCAGCGGCGCAGCAGGAGCCGGCGCCATCATTGTCGCACCCGCGCCTTCCGGCAGCATCATGCCCCCGGCGATCAGCGCCGAACCCTTCAACAGCGCGCGACGGCTTGCCCCGCGCCCCAACAGATCGTTCATGGTATCATGCAGCCCCAGAGAAGTCCCGCTGCACTCCTTATAAGGCGTCGCAGGTAAAGTTTCTCCTGCTTTTCGAGTGAGTTCCGACCTCCTCGGCTCCGTTCGCCGCGCTCCCGTGGCGGTTCGCCGCATGGACCCAACTTAGATCACGCGCGTTGTAAAATTCGTGATCGTCAAGAGGGAAAATGCCATGAAGTCGCTGTGGATCGCTCCGCTGCTGCTCGTCGCCACCGCCTTGCCCGCGCATGCCCGCGAGGCAGCTTCGCCTGCCATGGTGGCGGTGGAAGCACAGGCCGCGGCCCTGACCCGCAACAGCTATGTCTGGAACGAAGTACCTGGTGCGGTGGGTCCGCTGCGGGTGGTGGTGAGCATCGCCGACCAGCGGGCCTATGTGTATCGCGGCGAGACGATGATCGCCGCGGCCTCCGTCTCAACCGGCAAGGACGGCAAGGAGACGCCGGCAGGGGAATATCCGATCCTGCAGAAGGCGGTGAAGCACAAGTCCAATCTCTACAATTCGGCCCCCATGCCGTACATGCAGCGGCTCACCTGGGACGGCATCGCGCTGCACGCCGGCAACAATCCCGGCTTCCCCGATTCGCATGGCTGCGTGCGGCTGCCGGCCGCCTTCGCCAAGCGCCTGTTCGCCGCCACGGAAGTCGGCACCACCGTCAGCGTGGTCGAGGAGCCGATCATGCTGCAAAGCGACCTGTCGCCGATCGAGGATCCGGCGCTGACCACCGCCGAAACTGCCCAGATCGCGGCATTGGGCGGCCGCTGAACATGGGAGAGGCCGCGACAGGGTCGCGGCCTCTTCTCCTCCAACAGGAAACGGGCGCACCAGCCGGTAGCACCCTTTTCTGCGATTAGCCCATCAGCACGTCGCGATACGCTTCGAAACAGCGTGCACCGCAGCGCAGCCGGATCAGCGCACCTTCGGCCATCGCGGTAGCACGCGCGGGATCCTCGGAGACCGCCGGGCGGATCGCCTCGCGATTCCAGTCCTCCGAATGCTTGATGTCGAGCACGGCGTGCAGCGAGAAATAGCGTCGCTCCTTGCCGTTCAAGCCAAGCCGCTTCAGCCCCTCACACACCATGTGCGAGCGCCCCGGCGCAGTCAGTTCGATCACGCCCAGGGCGCCCACAGAGTGCCAGGCATAGCGCCGGCTGGTCGCCATCGCGGTCATCGCATTGGCCAGGGCGAGGCTCTGCCACACGGTGTTCTCGATCTTGGGATCGACCTTCAGCGTCTCCACCAGCGCATCCAGCATCGGGCCGTGCATGCCCTTGGCGGTACCATGCCCCATCTCGTCCCAATAATTGCGCGCAAGCTCCAGCTTCGGCAGCGTCGGCAGCTTGACCTGGGTCATCGCCACCAGATCGTCGAAGCCCGCCTCACCAGCCGCCTCCTGCTCGAAGAACCACCGCATCTGCTCCATGCTGGCATGGTCCTGCAGCCAGGGGAACAGCGGGTCGCCCTGCCCTGGCCCGACCTGCTTCAGCTCCTCGAACCATTCGATGAAGCCTTCCACCTCGGTCGGCGCGGCGGCGGCCTCGTCACGCACCTCGGCGCGCAGTTCCTCCAGGAACCCGCCCTCCAGCCGCTGCATCCGCGTGTCGCGGTCCAGCGTGCGTTGCCAGTCGTCGGTCGGGAACCCCGGCTCCAGCCGCTCGCGATTCCAGTGGGCAAGACCCCGCTGGAAGCTGTCGGTAAGGAATTGCGAAATATGCTGCTGCTGCGGCGCGAAACGGGTGGCCATATGCTCTCCTTGTCGGCGAGCGAAACCCGTCGCGCCGGGTGGGAGTTCCCCGGCCTGATCTGCATCAATCCAGGTGCGGATCGGCCATCGGCTTGTCGAGCCGAGTGGAATGCCCCATCCCCGCGGCGACGCGGAAACGGTGTGGCGGGTGAAAGGCGGGGTACGGATGGCAGTGCTTGTTACCGGAGCAGCCGGGTTTATCGGCATGCATGTCGCGCAGGCGCTGCTCGCGCGCGGCGAAACCGTGATCGGGGTCGACAACCTCAATGACTATTACCCGGTGGCGCTGAAGAAGGCACGCCTGGCGGAGCTGGAAAAATCCGGCGGCGCGTTCGCCTTTCATTGCGTCGACTTCGCCGATGAAACCGCACTCGACGCCACGCTTGCCGGCCGCGAGATCGACCGCATCGTCCATCTCGGCGCACAGGCCGGCGTGCGCTACTCGATCGAGAACCCCCGCGCTTATGCCCGCTCCAACCTGACCGGGCACCTCAACATCCTCGAACTGGCGCGGTCACGGCGCGTGCGGCATCTCGTTTATGCCTCGTCCTCCTCCGTTTACGGCGCCAACGCCGCGCTGCCCTTCTCCGTCGCGGACCGCGCGGACCATCCCGTTTCGCTCTATGCCGCAACCAAGCGCGCCGACGAACTGATGAGCGAAAGCTACGCGCACCTCTATCGGTTGCCGCAGACGGGCCTCCGCTTCTTCACCGTTTATGGACCATGGGGGCGGCCGGACATGGCACCCTGGCTGTTCACCCGCGCGATCTTGGCGGGGGAGCCGATCCGCGTCTTCAACGAGGGCCGGATGCGGCGCGATTTCACCTATGTCGACGATGTGGTCACCGGCGCGCTGGCGGCGCTCGACCGTCCCCCGGCCGATGACGGCAGCGAGAAGGCCGGCGGCAATCGCACCCCGCACGCGCTCTACAACCTCGGCAACAACCGCGCCGAGGCGCTCACCGACGTGATCGACCTGTTCGAGAAGGCCTGCGGGGTGCCTGCGATTCGCCAGCTGGAGCCGATGCAACCGGGCGACGTGCCCGCCACCTATGCGGACCTGACGGAAGCCTCACGCGATCTCTATTTCCGCCCGCGCACCAGCATCGGGGAGGGCATTCCACGCTTCGTGGACTGGTACCGCCGCCACGGCGCCCCCATCGACGCCGCGCGGGGCTAGCGCCTATCTCTTCAGGTCGTCGATGAACGCCTGCACCGGCCCCTTCAGGTCCTCGCGCGCGAGCGACAGCGCGATGTTGGCCTGGATCCAGCCGGCCTTGTCGCCGCAGTCGAAGCGCTGGCCATCGAAGGTGAAGCCGTGGAACGGCTGCTTGCCGATCAGCTGGGCCATCGCATCGGTCAGCTGAATCTCGCCGCCCGCGCCCTTCACCGGATTGTCGAGGATCTTCATCACCTCCGGCTGCAGGATGTAGCGTCCCGGCGTCATCAGGTTCGACCTGGCGGTGCCCTTCGCGGGTTTCTCAACCACTTCCAGCACTTCGGTAACGCGCCCGTCCACCTGGCCCGGCGTGATGATGCCGTACTTGCTGGTCTCTTCCTCCGGCACCTCCAGCGCGCCGATGAAGTTGCCGCCATGTTGGTTATAGGCCTGCATCATCTGGCCCAGGAAGCTCGGCTCGCCGACCATCAGCTCGTCCGGCAGCAACACGGCGAACGGCTCGTCGCCGACGATGTCGCGCGCGCACCATACGGCATGACCAAGACCCAGCGGCTCCTGCTGGCGGACATAGACGGGCGAACCCGGCTTCTGGCGGATGCCTTCGATGAGCGCCATCGACTTGCCGCGCTCGCGCATCGTCGCCTCGAGCTCGAACGAGACGTCGAAATGGTCCTCCAGCGCGCCCTTGCCGCGGCCGGTGACGAAGATGATCTGCTCGATCCCGGCCTCCAGCGCCTCTTCCACGGCATATTGGATCAGCGGCTTGTCGACGACCGTCAGCATTTCCTTAGGCATCGCCTTGGTGGCGGGCAGGAAGCGCGTGCCGAGGCCGGCAACCGGAAACACGGCCTTGCGGACAGGCTTGATGGTCATCGAGGGTCCCCCTTGTCTGGCGGCGTCTTAGCCGTGCCGAATTGCGGCGACAATCACACCGATCATGAGATTAGTCCCGTTTTAAGCCCCGACGGGCTAGCCGGTTCCCATGAGCAGAACCGTTCTCGTCGTCTTCGGCACCCGGCCGGAAGCCATCAAGCTGTTCCCGGTGGTGCAGGCCCTCGGGCAGACACCCGGCCTGAAGGTGCGCACCTGCGTGACCGCGCAGCACCGTGGCCTTCTCGACCAGGTGCTGGAGATCGCCGGTCTTTCGCCGGACGTGGACCTCGACCTGATGGAGCCGGGGCAGACGCTGGACCGGCTCACCGCCCGCCTGCTGACGGGTCTGGGCGAGGTGATGGATGCCGAACGGCCGGACATGGTCGTCGTGCAGGGTGATACCGCCACCGCCATGGCCGGCGCGCTTGCCGCCTATTACCGCCGCGTGCCCGTTGCGCATGTCGAGGCGGGGCTGCGCTCCGGCGACATCTATCAGCCCTGGCCCGAGGAGGTGAACCGCCGCATCGTCGCGCCGATCGCCGCCCTCCATTTCGCTCCCACCGACACCGCAGCCGAGGCGCTGCGCCGCGAAAATATCGCGGCCGACACCATCCATGTCACCGGCAACACCGTGATCGATGCACTGCTCGCGACCCGCGCGAGGATCGCCCAGGAGCCCGCGCTGGCCGCCGGACTGGACGATCTTGCCGATCGCTTCGCCGGCAAGCGCGTGGTGCTCGTCACGACGCACCGGCGCGAGAATTTCGGCGGCGGCATGGAAGCGATCGCCCGCGCCATCGGTCGCATCGCCGATCGCGGCGACACCGCCGTGCTCTTTCCGATGCATCCCAATCCCAACGTGGTTTCCGCCATGGACCGGGTGCTCGGGGAGCGGGACAACGTCGCCCGCATCGCCCCGCTCGACTATCCGCACTTCATCCGCGCGCTGGAGCTCGCCCATGTGGTGCTCACCGATTCGGGCGGCGTGCAGGAGGAAGCGCCCGCCCTAGGCAAGCCGGTGCTGGTGATGCGCGAAACCACCGAGCGGCCGGAGGGCGTCGTTGCCGGCACCGCCAGGCTGATCGGCACCGACGAAGACCGCATCGTTTCCGAAATCTTCACGCTCCTCGTCGATAGCCAGGCTTATTCGGCGATGGCGCGCGCGCACAATCCGTTCGGCGACGGCCACGCCTCGGCACGCATAGCGAGGGTGATCGCGGATGGTTTCGGAGTCTGAGCTGAAGGTCTGCGTTCTCGGGCTCGGCTATATCGGCCTGCCCACCGCCGCGGTGATCGCCCGCACCGGCGCCCATGTGCTCGGCATCGACGTGCACCAGTCGGTCGTGGATACGGTGAACTCCGGCAAGGTGCATATCGAGGAAGTAGACCTCGACGGTCTCGTTTCCGGCGTCGTCGCGCGCGGTCATCTGCGCGCTTCGACGTTGATCGAGCCCGCCGACATATTCGTGATCGCCGTGCCCACCCCGTTCAAGGACGACCACCAGCCGAACATCGGCTACGTCCTCCAGGCGGCGACCACCGTTGCCGCGGTGCTGAAGGCCGGCGACGTGGTGATCCTCGAATCGACCTCGCCGGTCGGCACCACGGAACAGGTGGCCAAGCTCCTGTCGCAGTTGCGGCCCGACCTGCGCGTCCCCGGCCACTGCGCGGGGACCGCCGACGTGGCCATCGCCTACTGCCCGGAGCGCGTGTTGCCGGGCCGCATCCTGGTCGAACTGATCGACAATGATCGCGTGATCGGCGGCATCACCCCGCGTTGCGCGCGCAAGGCACTCGCCTTTTACCGCCGGTTCGTGCGCGGCGCGTGCGTCACCACCACCGCCAACGCGGCGGAGATGACGAAGCTGACCGAAAACGCCTTCCGTGACGTGAACATCGCCTTTGCCAACGAACTGAGCCTGGTTGCGGACCGCATGGGCGTGGACGTGTGGGAAGTGATCCGCCTCGCCAACCGCCACCCGCGCGTGAACATCCTCTCGCCCGGCCCTGGCGTCGGCGGGCACTGCATCGCGGTCGACCCCTGGTTCCTGGTGTCCGCCGCGCCCGAGGAGACGCCGCTGATCCGCACGGCGCGGGAAGTGAACGACGCCAAGGTCGCCCACACCATCGCCCGGGCGGAGGCGCTGATCGATGCGCTGCCACAGGGTGCGCCCGTTGCGTGCCTCGGCCTCGCATTCAAGGCGAACATCGACGATTTCCGCGAAAGCCCGGCGCTTGCCGTCGCCGCCCATCTTGCCCGCCGCTATGGCGAGCGGATCCATGTGGTGGAGCCGTTCACCCGTATTCTCCCCGCCGTCTTCGATGGCACGGGCGTACGGCTGATCGACCTGGACGATGCGATCGAGGCGTGCCCGGCGATGATCGTGCTGGTGGACCACGAGATCTTCCGGTCCGTCCCGCTCGACGAGCGCGCCGGCAAGCAGGTCTACGACACGCGCGGGCTCTGGCCCGATCAGCCGCGGCATGCCCGCGCCGAAGAGGAACTCCGGCTGGTCGGGTAAAGCTGCGGCGGCCAGCCTAGAACGGCTGGTCGCGCGTGGCTACCAGTGCCGGAACGACCGGCCGCGCCTTGCCGGTAAGCGCCGCCGCGGCCCGCTCCATCGCGTCCGCGCGCGCGGCGGGGGACGCGTGGGTGCGACTGCGGAACAGGCCGCCCCCGATCTTGCGGCCCGCTCCGCGCCAATATCGCGCGCCGATCATCGGGTCGTAGCCCGCGTTGAACAGCAAGGCGACGCTGAGTTCGTCCGCCTCGTCCTCCGTGCGCCGGTTCAGCTTGCCGCTTCTGCCCAGCTCGGACAGC
Organism: Sphingomonas aracearum; assembly: GCF_003345355.1. Lineage (GTDB taxonomy): Bacteria > Pseudomonadota > Alphaproteobacteria > Sphingomonadales > Sphingomonadaceae > Sphingomonas > Sphingomonas aracearum. The sequence goes on from NZ_QQNB01000002.1 coordinate 571,964, forward strand.
AGGCCCATGTTCACGCCCGCCGCCTTCAACCGCTCGGTATGGCGCAGGATGTTGTGCGCCAGTTCGTGCGCGACGATCACCGCGAGCGCGTCGTCATCCCCGTCCAGGAAGCGCGATCCGATCTGCACCATCTCGCCATTGGCACTGGCCTCGAAGGCGTCGGACAGCAGCAGCTCGAACCGGCTGCGGCAGGCGGGCACCGGCTGCACCACGACCTGGCGCGAAACGCCTCCGCGGCTCACTTCCATGCGGATCGGGGCGGACGGCGGCAGGCGTGCGATGCCGCTTTCCAACGCAACCAGCGCAGCCGTGCTGGCCGGCGCTTCGGCCGGGGCGGGCGCCGGCAGCGCCACGCCGGAAATCCGCTCCACCGCATCGCCCGCGCGGAGGCTCACCTTTGCAGCCGGGCTGCCGGGTACCACGCCTTCGAAGGCGACTTCCTGGCGCCCCAGGCCCAGCGCCTGCCGAGCCGCAGGGCGATATGCGGGAGCATATTGCTGCACGGTGGCAAGCTGCCCGCCCGTGGCCGGCTGCTTTATGTCGCAGAGGGCCGCATTCGCCGTTGCCAGCCGGAAGCCGATAGCGGCCACCCGCATGTCCCCGGTACGCACCGCCTCGATCACGGCCTGCGGGTCCTCCGCGGCACTGTAAGGAGCAGGAGCCGCGGCCATGCTGGCGGCGGCAGCGAACGTCAGAAGCCAGGAATGACGGGTCAAGCGAGCGGCTCCGCAGGATCATGGGCAGGAACGGTCGGACAGCTAGTGATTGCGTCCCGGCGTTGCGACCCCGTATAGGCGCCACCCGAACAAGCGACACCCCTGATGATTTCCCGTATCTTTCGATCGCGCACCGCGAAAACGGCCGCCCTGCCCGCCGTCCCACCGGGCCAGCGGCTCTACGCCGTCGGCGACGTCCATGGCCGGCTGGACCTGCTTGAGCCGCTGCTGGCGCGCATCGAGGACGACGATGCCGGCCGCGCGCCGGCGTCCACGACGCTCGTCTTTCTTGGCGATCTCGTGGATCGCGGACCTCAGTCGGCCCAGGTCATCGATCGGCTGATCGCGCTCAAGGCGCAGGCGCCGCAGACCCGCTTTCTCATGGGCAACCATGAGGAAGTCATGTTGCTGTCGCTGGACGCCGACCGGGAGGCGTTGCGACTGTTCGCTCGGATCGGCGGCCGCGAGACCATCCTGAGCTACGGCGTGGACCGCGCCGATTACGACGCAGCCGACTATGACGGGCTATTCGAGCTGATGCGCGCCCATGTGCCGGAGGCGCACCGCGCCTTTCTGCGCGCCATGGAGGACATGGTGATCGTGGGCGACTATGCCTTTGTTCATGCCGGCGTGCGCCCCGACGTGCCGCTTGCCGAGCAGAAGACGGGCGACCTTCGCTGGATTCGCGGCCGCTTCCTCGACCATGGCGAGCGGCTGGAAAAGATGATCGTGCACGGTCACAGCATTGCCGACGATGTGCAGCAGATGCCCCATCGCATCGGCCTGGATACCGGCGCCTTCTCCACCGACCGGCTTTCGGCCATGGGGTTCGAATCAACACAGCGCTGGGTGCTGCAAACCTGAAAACCTTAAGAAAACTAACACGATCAGCTTAGATCGGCTTAGGTGTTGCGCCGCAACAACAGCGTTCTTTTTACGGGCCCGGATGCGCCGCCGGGGGGTTGTCGCGCCGCAGAGCCTATGTCATATGGCCGCTGCAACGAACCTTCGGAGCACTAAAGGGAGTTTGATATGCGTTTGGCGAAGATCCTGATGGCGGCGGCTGCCGTTTCGATGTCGGCGGCGCCGGCGCTGGCGGCTCCTGCCAACCCGGCGGCCTCGCTCTCGGTGGCCAAGTCGGTCCGCGCCGGCACCTCGGCGGGCAAGAAGAACAACGTGGTCGCCGCTGGCGTGATCGTTGCTGTGCTCGCGGCTGCTGCCGTGGCGGTGGGCGTGGTTGTGGTTGCTGACGACGACGGCGACGACAGCGACAGCAACTAAGACTCGCCTTTGCGACGATTAGGGAAGGGCGGCGCCGTTGGCGTCGCCCTTTCTTTTTGTGCTCGCGACTGAGGCATGCCGGATCCGATGCCTGCGATGGACCTTCTCGCGTGGCTTCGCACGATCACCGGTCTGGCCCCGCCTGCATCCGCTCCGCGCGCGCTCCTTGTACTCGCGACGAGGCATGCCGGATGCAACGCCCGCCACGCGCCTTCGCGCGAAGCTTCGTATGATTGCCGGTCTGGCCCCGCCTGCACCCCGCCCGGAAGGCCCGGCGTCAACTCCGGTCCCTGCCCCAAGCGGCGCGATTTTCGGCCGGCGTAAGGTGCCACCGGCCATTCGCTTCAATCCGGTGGCAGCTCTTCGGCGCTCGCAAGGTCCAGAGGCGAACCACCCTCCCCTCTGCGGCCACGAACGGCTCGAGGTTCGGTCACCTGCCAGCCATCCGCTCCTATCCCGCCGCGCGGGCGGTCAATGGAGGACGGAGTTGGAGGCGCAACCGAGCGGGTTTGGCGTTTAACCTGATCCCGCGGCCGCGAGGCGGCAGCTTGGCGCTCGCGCCATCAACGCTTGTCCAAGCCGAAGCCCTGCCGCACCGATCTCGGGGAAGATCTGGACGCGGTGCGCCTCAGCGTGGAAGCAACCCACATCCTTTTCGTGCCGGTTCACGGCTCGACGCAGCGCGATGGCTAGCGATGAGGAGCGGACGCTGCGGAACTTGGGTCTGCCCTGCCGAGCTTTGCCCCCGCCGCGGACAACTTCGACCCTCGCACGATCTTGGCAACGCGCGCGAAGCACGCAGCGCTGAAGGCGCGACTGACGTCGAAGATTTCGCCGCAAGGCAGTTCCCGCGGCCGACCGGGTCTTGGCCGCGACCCCGCGAAAGCGCCGAGATAGAGGAAGGTTTGACGGGCATCGCCAGCCCAGACTACCACTACCGTCAGCTGGCGGCAGAGCCACCGCCAAGCCTGTCAATCGTCAATCGAGGCTACGGCTGGCTGCTGCTCGCCTGGACCATACACAAGCAGCTACCCGGCACATCGAAGCGCGGGCGCCCGCTCAGCGCGGGGCGCGGCCCCCTTGCTGCATCTGCTGCATCATCTGCATCTGCTGGATAAAGGCCTTGGACTGGAAATCGACCATGGTGACGTCGAACACCAGCACCGAATGGGCCGGGATCGCCACTTCGCCGGTCTGCGGATTGGTGACCGGCTTGTCGCCATAGCCGAGCTGCGGCGGGATCCACAGGCGGTACTTGGCGCCCTTGCCCATCAGCTTGAGGCCTTCCTCGAAGCCCGGGATGGCGCCACCGCCGAGCGGGAACGGCACCGGCTGCTGCGACTTGTCGAACTGCTTGCCACTGGTCAGACGGCCCTCATACTCGACCAGCGTGATGTCCGCGTCGGTAGGGGTGGGGCCACCCTTCCCCTTCTGCAGCACCTGGTATTGCAGGCCCGAGGGCGTTTCCACCACTCCGGCCGCGCGCTTGTTGCGCGCCAGGAAGCTCGCCGCCGTGTCGCCGGGCGCCTGGAACGCCAGCAGGGCCGCCGCGATCAGCGCCAGCACGGCGCCCAGCCAGATCCAGCGCACATAGGCCTTCTTGACGGGCAGCAGGGGAACGGCGGTGACAGTGGACATGGGTGCTCCGGAAGTCGGCGGGTGGCGCCTGTTCAGGCTGGTCTCTAGGGCCGCTTCGAACGGCGGGCAAGCCGGGAGACAGCAGACATGACAGCGGCCGCGGGCGGCCGGCGTGACGGTACGCCCGGCAGCCCACGGCCGCGTAAATCAAGGAAGGGCAGAAGCCCCCGCGACGGCTTACTTGGCGCCGTCGCGCTCCATGCGCTTGCGCTCCAGCTTGCGGGCGCGACGCACGGCGGCGGCACGCTCGCGCGCACGCTTCTCGGAGGGCTTCTCGTAGTGACGGCGCAGCTTCATCTCGCGATACACGCCCTCGCGCTGCAGCTTCTTCTTGAGCGCGCGCAGGGCCTGGTCAACGTTGTTGTCGCGAACGATAATCTGCATAAACCGTCAAACCTCAATTCGATAAAAGGGGAGCGCCGCGGGGACAGGCCCCACGTCGTGAAGGTGCGGCCCCTAGCAACCCCGGGGCAGGAAGGCAAGCGCTCCGCGCGCATGTTGCGCGATTGCCACGGTCCGGCCGAAAGGCGCGTCGGGGAGCCTGGCAGCGGACAACGTGTTTGCCGACCCAGCGCCGCCCGGCTCGCGCCGCAGACCCCAGCGTTCACCGGCAGCACCAGCGCCGGCTACAGCGCAACGGCCCCCATCGGCATTCACCCGCCAGCGTCGTCATGCGGGAGCACCGGGGCTGGCCGCCGCCTCAGCCGCAACTCAGGCGGCGTTGCGTACTCCGCTGGCGTCCGGCTCGCCCGCGCTGCCGTTCAAGGCCCCGATCGCCGCCGTGATATGCAGCGCGGCCAGCGGATCGACCCTATCCGCCACGAGGAGCGCTTCGGTCAGGGCAAGTCGGAGATGGTCGAGCGGGGCGGAGGCGTCTTCGAACATGTTTACGCAAGACATGTCGCCGGTCGGGGTTCCGGCCCTTGCGTCCGTTAACCAAGAGGGACCGGATCAGCCGAGTCGTCGCCGCGACGATCCGCCAAGTGCGATGCACTTCCTCTGGCGGAGCAAAGGCGCGAGAGGGGGTGCGCTCCCCCGGCAAACTGCTCTAAGGCAGCGCGCATGACCGCCGCGCGCCTTCAACTCCACAACAGCCTGTCCCGCCGCCTCGAACCGTTCGAGCCCATCGATCCCGCCAACGTGCGCGTCTACACCTGCGGGCCGACCGTCTATAACTACCAGCATATCGGCAACATGCGCGCGTTCCTGTTCGCCGACACACTAGGCCGGACGCTGCGTTGGAAGGGCTGGCCGACCACCCACATCATCAACATCACCGATGTGGGCCACCTTACCTCGGACGCCGATGCCGGCGACGACAAGATGGAGAAGGCCGCGGCCCGCGCGGGCAAATCCATTTGGGAGATCGCCGCCTACTATACCGACGTGTTCAAGCACGACGTGGCGCGCCTCAACATCGCACCGCCGGCCCGCTGGGCGGTGGCGACCGACCACATCGCCGAGATGATCGCGTTCGGCGAGGCCATCGAGGCGAATCACTGCTACCGGCTCGACAGCGGCCTGTATTTCGACACCTCCACCGTGCCCGATTACGGCCGGCTGGCGCGCAGCGCCGCCGATGATGTGGAGAGCCGCATCGAGCCGGTCGCCGGCAAGCGCCACCCGCAGGATTTCGCCATCTGGCGCACCTCCGCGCCCGGCGAGAACCGGCAGATGGAATGGGACTCTCCCTGGGGTCGCGGCGCGCCGGGCTGGCATCTCGAATGCTCGGTGATGAGCCAGAAATATCTTGGCGAACGGTTCGACATCCACACCGGCGGGATCGACCATCGCGAGATCCACCACCCGAACGAGATCGCCCAGAACCAGGCGCATTGCGCCTGTCCGGGAGACCGCGACTATACCGGCGCGCGCTTCTGGCTGCACAACAACTTCCTCGTTGATCGCACGGGAAAGATGAGCAAATCGTCGGGCGAGTTCCTGACGTTGCAGGTTCTGATCGATCACGGCTTCCACCCCCTCTCCTACCGCCTGCTCTGCCTGCAGGCGCAGTATCGCTCCGAGCTGGAGTTCAGCTGGGAAAACCTCGCCGCGGCGCAGATCCGGCTGAAGCGCCTCGTCCAGGGGGTGGAGCGACTGCGCGAGCGGGCGGAGGCACCGGGCACCGCGCCCGCCGCCTATCGCGACCAGCTCGACGCGGCCATCTCGGACGATCTCAACACCCCCAGGGCACTGCCGGTGCTCGATGCCCTGCTCGCCGACAAGAAGCTGTCGCCCGCCGATCGCCTGGCGGCGCTGGCGGACTTCGATGCGGTGCTCGGATTGCGCCTGGCGACGCTCACCCGCGCGGACCTGCGCACGCGTCCGGCCGCGGCCGGGATCGCGGAGGCGGACATCGAACGCCGCCTCGCCGAGCGCCTGGACGCGCGCGGGCAGAAGGACTTCGCCCGGTCGGATGCACTGCGCGACGAACTTGCCGCCGCCGGCGTGGAAGTAATGGACGGCGATCCCCTGGGATGGGATTGGAAGCTCTGAAGCCTCCGGCCATGAGAGGCGCTGTCGGAGAGCTTGCGTGAAGATCGTCCTGCCCGCCCTCGCCCGCCCGCTGCTGGAGCAGCATCTGCCCGCCGGGCATGAGGTGCGATGGTTCACCAGTCGCGAGGAAGCGGGCGAGATGGTCGCCGATGCCGACATCGCCTGGGTGGATCAGAACCGCCCGGTCTGGACCGGCGAAACGGTGGCGAAGGGCGAGCGGCTGCGCTGGCTGTTCACCCTCTATGCCGGGCTTGATGCGCTGGACCTGCCGCTGCTCGCGGGCCGGGGCACGATCGTTACCAACGGCACCGGGATCAATGCGGTGACGGTGGCGGAATATGCGGTGCTCGGCATCCTCGCCGCCGCCAAGCGTTTCGACCAGGTGGTGCGCGCGGCCGACCGGCGGGAATGGCTGACCGACGCCCCCGGCAAGCTGGAACTCGACGAAACCCGTGCGCTGGTGATCGGCCATGGCACGATCGGCCGCCTGATCGGTACGCGGCTCGCCGGCTTCGGCGTGGCGGTGACGGGCGTCACCCGGTCGGGCCGCGACGGCACGTTGACGCCGGACGCATGGCGCGAGCGGCTCGGCGAGTTCGACTGGGTGGTCCTGGCCGCACCCTCCACCGGGGACACCCGCGCCATGATCGGCGCGGCGGAGCTTGCCGCGATGAAGCGCAGCGCCTGGCTCATCAACATCGCGCGCGGCGACATGATCGAGGAAGCGGCGCTGCTCGACGCGCTGCGGACGCGCACGATCGCCGGTGCCTTCCTCGATCCCACCGATCCCGAGCCGCTGCCGGCCGGCCATCCGCTGTGGACCGCGCCCAATACCCTGCTGTCCATGCACCTGTCGGGGCGCAGCCAGACCCGGATGTTCCCGCGCGCCGCCGCCTTGTTCCTCCGCAATCTGGAGGCGTTCCTCGGCGGGCGTCCGATGGAGAATGAGGTTGACCTCCGCCTGGGGTATTGACCGCGCCATGCCGGCTGTTGTTCTCCGCCTGCACGGTTGCACTGCCGGCTTGATGAGCTAGGGTTCCCGTTTGGGACGAATGCACGTGGGAGTGTGCGTTGGAACTGCGTTTGATTGTTGCTTACTCGATTATCGCCTTTCTGCTCGTGGCCGGTTCGGCCGCCGGCATCGTGTATCGCCGCCGCTCGATCGCGCGACGGCGCCGGCTGCGAGGCATCAAGACCTGAGGCGCCCCCAAGTCTAGCTTGGTTGCACGGTTTTCGGATTGGGCGCATGGACGCGCGCTAACCGCTGCAAACGAGAAAACCCGTCATGGCCGCAAACTGGGCCCCCGATAGCTGGACCAACGCCGAAGCGCGGCAGATGCCGCACTATCCCGATGCCGCCGCCCTGGATGCCGCGACACGTCAGCTGGGAAGCTTTCCGCCGCTGGTCTTTGCGGGTGAGGCGCGGGCGCTCACGGCCGATCTGGCGCGCGTGGCGGAGGGCAAGGCCTTTCTGCTGCAAGGCGGCGACTGCGCGGAAAGCTTTGCGGAGCACAGCGCCAACAACATCCGCGACACGTTTCGCGTGATCCTGCAAATGGCGGTGGTTCTCACCTTCGCCTCCAAGCTGCCCGTGGTGAAGCTCGGCCGCATGGCGGGGCAGTTCGCCAAGCCGCGCTCGGCCGACATGGAACAGGTCGGCGACACCGAGCTGCCCAGCTATCGCGGCGACATCGTCAACGACATCGATTTCACGCCGGAAGGCCGCGTGCCCGATCCGCAGCGCATGATCCGCGCCTATTCGCAGTCGGCGGCCACGCTGAACCTGCTGCGCGCGTTCGCGCAGGGCGGCTACGCCAATCTTGCCCAGGTGCATCGCTGGACCCACGACTTCATGGGCCGCAGCCCGTGGGCGAAGAAATATGCCGAAACCGCCGACCGCATCGGCGAGGCGCTGGAGTTCATGAACGCCTGCGGGATCAGCCCGGAAACGGTGCCACAGCTTGCCCAGACGCAGTTCTTCACCAGCCACGAGGCTTTGCTCCTCCGCTACGAACAGGCACTGACGCGGCAGGATTCGCTGACCGGCGGCTGGTACGACACCTCGGCGCATTTCCTCTGGATCGGCGATCGCACCCGCTTCGAGGGCTCGGCGCATGTCGAGTTCCTGCGCGGGATCGAGAACCCGATCGGCATGAAATGCGGGCCGAGCCTGGAGCCGGATGCGCTGCTGCGCATGCTGGACACGCTGAACCCGGGCCGGGTGCCCGGCCGCATGACGCTCATCACCCGCTACGGCCATGACAAGATCGAGGCCGGCCTGCCCAAGCTGGTGCGCGCGGTGAAGCGCGAGGGGCATCCGGTGGTCTGGAGCTGCGATCCGATGCACGGCAACGTCGTCAAGGCCGCCAACGGCTACAAGACGCGGCCGTTCGAGCGCATCCTGGCCGAGGTCCGCGGCTTCTTCGCGGTGCACCGGGCGGAGGGCACGCATGCCGGCGGCATTCATGCCGAGATGACCGGCCAGAACGTCACCGAATGCACCGGCGGCGCGGTGGACGTGACCGAGCAGAGCCTTGCCGATCGCTACCACACCCATTGCGATCCGCGCCTCAATGCCAGCCAGAGCATCGAGCTTGCCTTTCTGCTTGCCGAGATGCTCAACGTGGAAATGGCCGAGCGGCGCAAGGCCGCGGCCTGAACGCGCTTGACGCGGGAGGCGCGGCCCCGTAAAGGCCGCGCTCCCGCTCAGCACGGCCCCTTCGTCTAGCGGTTAGGACGTCGCCCTCTCACGGCGAAAACACGAGTTCGATTCTCGTAGGGGTCACCAGCGTTTACAGGCACTTAGTTGCCTGATCGCGGGAACTAGCCGGAACTTCGGTAATAGATCGGTTCTGAACAGGCTGAGACAGCCTGAACCAAGCGGGAACGTGCAGGGACGATCCTGCCAACATCGTCGCGAAGCCTGCGCTCGCCTGCGGCCTCATCGATTAGATGCGCACAATGCCTCCACCATGCGTTGAAGTGTCCTGCCGAAGCATGGAGGATGGGATGACGAGAGAAAAGATCACCGATGGCGCGAACGAGCGCGCGGTCGATGAGAACATCGCCGGAACCGCCGCCGGCATCCCGGATGATGCATTGCTGCCGGGGCAAGATTTGCCAGAGCAGCCAAGCGATGAGGAGGTTGCCCGGACCGCGAAGAAGCTGGACGCGCCCGTGCCAGAAGCCGAGGGGTAAAGTTGTCTTGAGGCTGTCGACGGCGGCAGCCACGAAGTGGCAGCCTGGCAGGTAGAGAAAGTTGGATTGAATGGGTGCGTTCGATGATCCTGTAGACCCGGAACTGGGTGCCGCCTGCAATCGCCTTGCGGCGTGGGTAGAGCCGCTTCCCACCGGAGTTCTAATTGATCAAGCATCCGGGCTCAAAGAATCCGATCTCGCCCTTATCTTGCGGCATCTGCATGCCACTCGGTTGGGTATGCTCGACGACGCACCGGAGCCGCCTCAGGCGCTGCGATCTGGTCGGGCGTCTGTTCCCCTTACTGCAAAGGATTGAGCGCCACCGCGATGAACCTTCAGCGTGGCTCGGCCATGAACTGCTCTAGCCATCTGTTTCCTTGTAGAGATTCGCTAAATGGCCGCTCTGATCCGATTACGGGCGAGCCGCCTCTGCCCCAAAGGCAATATTGAGAGAGATCGTCAAGCATCGAATCCAACCAATCGTGGCCATGATATTTGAATTCTCTATGTCCTTCGATCTTGAAGTCATCTATCAGAATGGGTTTCTGCTCGCGGAAGAACAGGAAGTCGCTAGCATACACTTGCACTATATCGTTGAATTTCTCGACCTCATCCGAGTTCAACCGTAACGTGACGAGACGCGGGTCGCTTGGGTGTGACATCGGGCGGAGAAATACTATCGACGCGGTGGGTAGAATGGGCAGGACCAACTTGCGGCCGCTATTTAGGCCATCCTTGGACGAAGGAAGGTTGTGGAAGAAGCCGTCTCCGGCAATGAATTCTCTTTCGTCACTGAAGAGGACAGCCCACCTACCGCTTTCTTCCATGTACTTGCGGTAAGCATCATAAAGCCCACGCTGGTTCAGCGCGATAAGCGTCTTGTCCGCCCTAGTATCAGCAAGGCCGAAGTCGCTGCGGAACTGCTCCGTCGTCAACTTAATTACGTGACGTACACGCGGGGTGCGCGCCAGCAGCGAAGCTGTGACGCGAGCGAGCTGATGCTGCCTAGCTGGCGGTAAAGATTGGGCCGCTATTCGTTTCACCATTGGTTGATCCGCGGCCACGATCGGTGCTTCAAGCGTCGACAACCAACGCACGAGGTCAGACATCTCGGCGTCTGGTTGGTTGAATATCGGTTCGAATGTGGAGTCCCAAGGCCCGCCCATTTTCATGTGATGTGCATTGGTAATGGCTCCGAATGCACCGGGCGGAGCTCGTCGCACCTCTCCGTTGGGCCGAATGACCGATACCATACCTTCGTGGTCTGCCCAGTGCTCGGCGAGGGTGCGCGGCCACCAGTGATGAAGCTCTGTCTTAAGCGGCCTTTTTTTCATTTGGCGTGAGCGCCCCCTTCTCCAGGCAAAGTGAGCAGACGTCAGTATGGGATTGCAAACGAAATATGCTATATGGCGGTCGTGACAGGTTGTCTGTCAGAGGCATCTTCAATGTATAACGCGGCAAAGGCGGCGCAGATTATCGCCTATCTCGCGCTGAAGACGCCAGCGCGGTCGATCAACATGCTGAAGGCGATCAAGCTGGTCTACATCAGCGATCGGGAGGCGCTCCGGCGCTTTGGTTACCCCATGCTGGACGAGCCACGCGTATCAATGCGCCACGGGCCAGTTAATTCTTGGACCTATGACAACGCCAAGGGCGAGGTCGAGAACGCGAGCTGGGCCGCCGTGCTCGATGACCGCGAGAACCACCTCATCGGCGTGAAGCCGGACATTACCGCGAACGAGTTGGACGAGCTCAGCGACGCAGAGGTCGAGGTGCTCGATGAGGTCTGGGGCAAGTTCGGCGGCATGACGCAGTGGCAGCTGGTCGAGTGGACCCACAACTCGGACAACGTGCCCGAGTGGGAAGACCCAGGCTTCAGCTCCGATCCGATACCGCTCGAACGTGTGTTGCGTGCGGTTGGGATCGGCAATGCCAACGAGCACGCTCGTTTTCTGAAAGATCAGGCGGCCGTCGGTCGGATCTTCGCTGAGCTAGCGAAGTAGGCCGCATGCCAGTCGCGAAACGGGGCACGCTGCTGATTATCTCGGGGCCTGCGCACGATCCTGATCGCAAGCACCTGCATGTTGTCTGCAACGATCCGGACGAGCACGGAAATGTGCTGGTGGTAGGCGTCTGCTCCGTCACCGCTGCGCCGCATGATGCCACCTGTATCTTGCAGGCGCACGAGCACGAATGGCTCCACCACCTCTCCTACGTCTTCTACGCCCGAGCCCGGGTCGTTTCCGAAGCGAGCTTAGATGCCGGGGTTGCTCAACGGCTCATGGAGGTGAGGGACGACGTGAACGGTCAGACGTTTCTACGAGTGAAGAACGGCATTTGTCGGTCGCCCTTCACGCCGCGCAAAGTGAAACAATATGCTGGTTGTGCGGACGAGCAGCCAGAGGCGGCTTAGCGCCGGCACACTGTTAGGACACAAACATCGCCTCCACTATTGCCTGCATCAACACGCCACGCGGCACTGGCACGCTGACCGATGTATAACCGCGGTTCTGCGCACGGCGCTGCCCATACAAGCCGATCCATTGCCGCCCATGCTGGCGCCAGGCACGCTGTAGAGCCGGCACTGGCAGCAACACGCAGGTGGCGGCTGGCGCATGGGCATAGGCGATGAAGTCGCAGGCCAACGGCTTCTGCACCCAGCCTGGCGAGCGCCGCGCTTCGTCCGACCAGCGTTCCAGCAGCACGTCCGGCCATTCCTCCGTCCTGATCTTCTCATCTACCGTGTAGGTGCGACCGCAAGCCAAGGTGAGCAGACGGTCGATGCCTGCCCGCTGTGCCCAGCCATCGTTCTCGATCGCCACCGCAGACATGAGCGTGGGGAAGGCCTGACGGTAGATGGGCAGCCACCAGTCTGGGCCATAGCTCTCTGCCAGGGCAAGGCTGTCCTCGAACCGGTGGACACGCGTGAAGCCCGCCGTTCGGGTGTGCCGAGCGACGGGCAGGTGGGGCGCTAGCCGGGCGGTGGCCGGCTCCCGGAGGGCGGTGCTAATCGTGGTGCTTCTCCTGATCGTCGCAAGAGCGACCTTGGCGAGTGGTGCCGAACAATCGCTGGCGAAATGCCGCCAGCCGGGCAGGATTGAGATAGCGGGACGGGTTTGCAGTCAGATTGTCGGCTTGCTGCTCCGCCCAGCGGATCGCCTCGGGGGCCGGCTTGTCTTGCCCTTGATCAAGGTCATGCGCTTCGAGGCAGGCGCGCGCCTGCGTCGCCCAGCCACCGAGCAGCATGTAGAGTTCCGATCGAACCCGGCTTGGGGGCAGCGCCCTCAGCCCGAGATGGATCAGCGCACGGCCAATGGTGAAGCGCAGGTGCGACAGCCTGCTTTGGGAGCAGGATGTCACTTCGGGAACATCCATCCGCCGGTTGGACTGCGAACCAGCCCCAGCTCGCGCGCGCGATGCTGACGGTTTGCATCCTCGACATTGATTGGCCCTGCCGATTGATCGACGCCGTAGATCGGCATCAGCGCGCCAGGCTCTTCCTCCTGCGTGCCCCACACGACTTCACCCTGTCGGTTCGGGACCGAGCCGCAGCCGTCGTCACCAGCGATGCAGCAATCTTCCTCTGCCTCAAGCTCTGGGTCGCCGTCGAGTTCGTCCATCCGGTCGATCAAGCGCTCTGTCAGTCGGGCAAGTACCGGACGCGGCAAGGAGGGGATTGCGGCAAAGAGGGCGGCCGGCGACAGCACGTCCGTGCTCCGCATCCAGCGGCCGGATCGGCGGCGGGGCCACGGGCGCGCGGTGGCTGCCGTCCGGGCGCCCAGAGCGGGAGCTTGGCCATCATGCGGTCTCCCCACATTGTCGGCGCTCGATCGCCGCCTTGATCGCCTCCTGCCGGTCCGCGCGGCCGATCAGGTGCGACATGACGACGGCAAGGTCCTCAGGGTCGCAGTCCTCCACCATAAAGGCGAGCCGCCGGCCGGACATCAGCGCGTAGCCGCCACCGATCTGCGTCAGCGCCGCCAGCCACGCGGCTGCATCGAAGCTGTCCTGCTCCTGGGCGGGATAGAGCGTCGCCATGTCAGCGGTCCTCCCGTGCACGGTGCTGAACCTTCAGCTCAGGCAGCCACCTGTTCGCCTGCCTGCCGATGCAGACGAGGTCTTGATGCTGCGTGTCGGTGGGTTCTTCGTCCGGGCGGAACAGACTGGCGAGCCGCAGAACGCAGTTGTTGACGGCAACGCCGGTCATCTCGTGCAGGTCACGCAGATCCCGCTCGTTGTCGTCCTCGGTGGTAATCAGATCCTGCCATCGGCTCAGGGCCGAAAGGACGGCCAAGACATCATCGAAGTTCTGCGGCGGCTCGGCGATGATCGCGCAAGTCAGGGCGTTCGCCTGTCTGCACCAGACCCTGTTGGCCGGTGCCGCCTCGGAGCGGGTGAGGTCGTCGCGCTGCTCGGCCGCGTCAACGGCGCTCAGGCGCTTGTTGACCGTATCCAGCATCAGCGTGAGATTGCGGATCGGAGTGGTCGTCATGGTCACGCCTCCCCCGCCAGCAGGCGCACGTCGGCGATCACTCGCTCCGCTTGGCCGTCATCATCGAGCATGCCGCTGTTGCGGAGCAGAGTGAGCTTCCACTCCAATGCCGCTAGGTCAGGTGCGGGGATCGCGAACAAGGCCCATTCCGCCTGTCCGACCGGGCCGATGCTGTCGGACCACTCCTCCCCGAGCTGGTCGGTCAACGTGCCATCAGCCTCCGCTTGCTTGTAGCGGGCATTAATGACGGCATCCCGTTCCTGTTCACGGCGGAGCGCAGCGGCTGCTTCCTCCCACGCCGTGCGATCGGACACTGCCTTCGGAGGGCAGGGCGCGATTGTCTGAAGCATCATGGCTCAGCCCTCCCCGCGCAAGTTGAGGATCGCGGCGAAGATCAGCTTTTCCTGCCAGTCCAGCTTCGCTCGTTCGCGAAGCAGCGCCGTCACATCGCCCTGAGCCACAGCCTCGCGGCGGGTGGCGTCGCAGTGGGACCACGCCACCCACAGCCGCAACTCGGCGGCGCGGGTGCTGGTGTCCGGGCTGTTGAGAATGGCGCTCTCAGCCGCGTCGATCCGATCCCAATACCGCTGCCCCACTTCGGGGTCGTCCAGCGAATCAGGATCGGCATCGAACTCGGCATAGGCGCGGCGGCGAGCCTGCCAATGCGCTTCAAGGCTCGCGGCGTGACAAGGTGCGGCCGGTAAGATGCCGGCGGCGGCGAAAGCGGTCAGCGCGACTGCGCCAGCCAGCAGCTTGCGGCGGGTGGTCTGCATGGTCAGCCCCCCACCATTGCCGTTGCAGCGGCGTCGAGTGTGTCGACCTGCTCCTGGATGCGCCGGAGATGGTCATTCAGCATAGCCAGCAGCCATAGTCCGTGATTGTGCCGGTCCTGCGAAGCCGGGTCAGCCGGCAGGTCGCGAAACAGGTCTGCCGCGTTGATCGCGTGCACCGTGGCGAGCGCGCATGAGACGCCCTCCTGGAGGACCGCGGTGCGCTGAACGTCGTCAAGGTCTTGCATGCTCAGCCCTCCAGCTCTGCTGTGCGGAAGCGGCGGCGGTTCCAGACTCGCATCGTGGCGGCCTTGAAGCGGTCGCCGATCGCCTCATGGTCCACGTTCACCTCGGTGGCTATGAAGTCGAACAGCGTGTCTATCGCAGTGGTGAGTGCGGCAGCCTCGTGCGGCGGCTCCTTGCCTGGCGTGTGCAGGCCGTGCGCGACGGTGATGTGGTACTGCAAGATCAGCGCGTCGGTCCAGGTCGTCGGGACCTGGTAGAAGATCGCCGTCCGGAGTGCGTCGCCCTCGGCGTCGGCAGCCTCCATCGCTTCCTCATAGCGGGTCTCGCGCTGCCTGTCGGCGGGGCTGTCGCCTAGCTCCAGTTTCGCCTCGTCCAGCGCGTTGGCGGCGGACATCGCGGCTTCGTAGCGGGTGTGCATGACCCGGATTGGGGTCGCTGCGTCGATTGTGGCTGCGGCGTTCGCCGCGGTGGCGGGAAGCATAAGCATCAATCAGCCCTCCCGCGCCATGAGGCAGCCGTTGGCCGGGTGCCGGGTGAACAGGCGTTCGCGACCGTCAGCGGCGATCACCGCTTCGATCGCACGCTGCTGGCGCGAGTTGGTGGCGCGGTGCTCGCCAGCGAGAGCGCGGGCATAGGCGCCGGGATTGCCTGTGCGCAGGTGCAGGCGCGCCATATCCACCGCACGTGCGGTGTTCTTGCTAAGACCGGAAGATGTGCGCGTGATCTTGGCCGAGCGCACGTCGGCCGTTAGGGTCATCATAGCCATTCACCTCCTGAATAGGTGTGTGGTCAGGCCGGAGAGGGAGATTGAGCCCTCCCCTTCCGGCCGTCTGCCGATATAGTTTGTATCAGTGCGTGTCAGGGTGTTCAAGTGGTTGCTGATATAAATTGTCTCCGTCGATGAAGATTGAACAATGCCGCGCGGCAAGAGCACTCCTCGGCTGGTCGTCGGCCGAACTGGCGCAGGCGGCAGGACTCGGCCCGGTGACGGTCAGGCGTTTCGAAAGCGGCCAAGCAGTCCAGCAGATCTCGATCGATACGATGCGCACTGCGCTTGAAGCTGCGGGAGTGGTGTTCATCCAGGACGGCGAGACATCCCGCCGGGCAGGCGTAGGCGTCCGCCTCGCTGATTAGCTAGGCTGTACTGTTTGGAGCGTCGCTGACCGGATTTTTACTAGCCGCGGCCGATGTTCGGGCATGTCGCTCGATTCTCCTGCCCCGTCCTCGGTGACACCACCCGCCGCGCTGTCGCCCATTGAGGCGCGCCGGTTGTTGCAACGGTGTCGCGACGTCATCGTCGCCATGCGCGAGATTGGAGCGGCGATCGGCCGCGGCGATGTAGAGGTCTGGGCTCACTCGCGTGTCAAAATAATGGACAGCGGGGCTGAGCACCCCGGCAACAATGCGCGGGTGCGTGGGAGCTACTGGCACCGGATCGAAGCCGAGGCCTTTGATCCATTCTGGTCCGGCGACGTCTTCACGCTGAAACGAGTGTCAGGCGACGACAGTTACCGCTTCGAGCAGATACGGTTCGACCGCGTGAGCTTGGAGTCCTTCGCTCGACAGCACGGGCTTGATGAGGCGAGACCCGCCTCCCCTCCCCTCCGCCGAGCTGGGCGGCCACGGGACAATGATGCTTGGTTTCGGTTCTGGTGCACGGTCGTCAGCATCGCTCAAGACGATCGGCTCAATGCACGAGAGCAGAGAAGCCAAGCCAACCTGCGCCGGAACATCATGGATCGGATGGGCGACAACCCAATGTCAGAAGAGACGATGAAGCCGGTCGTTCGCGATCTATGGCACGCTGTCATCGAGCCGGCAGAGGCAATTAACACCTATTAACACCCGTTCGTACTGCGACCGCTGCTCCGGCATGCGTCAATTGGATCCCCGCAGAAGGCGAATCAGCCCGGTTCGCCAAAGCGGAGAACGACAATGCAGAAGTTGCACACGATCAATGACACCTGCCGTATCCTCTCGGTATCTCGCGCAACCGTCTATCGCCTGATCTCGGACCAGCAGTTGCTGACCGTGAAGGTGCGGGGCCGCACGCTGGTGCGTGCCACCTGCATCGACACAATCGCGGGAGTTGCCGCGTGAGCCGCGGCGAGGAAGCCGAGCAGATGGCGCTGGATCTCGGATCGCCGGTCCACCGTGATGTGGAGCCTACCGTTACGCCAAGGATCGTCGTGCCGCAGGTCACAGCCACGCCCCACGTCGCGAAGCCGCAGCGGGCCAAGATTACCGGCCCGCGGCCGCCCCACCATTGGACGCCCAGTGTGCCGGCACCGCGAGCGGAGATGAACCAGATGAACAATCGGCGTTGGATCCGCTTCCTGCTCATCCACAAGGTGTGGCTCACCGACTTCGAGAAAGGGGTTTGCCTGACGACAATGCGCCAGCGCTTCCCCTCGGCCAAACAGCGCCGGGTTCTCTGGTGGGCGCTGTACCGCGTCTATCCGATTGGGTGCGGCAAGTGGGGCAGCCCTAGCTCGAACTAGAGCGCCCCACCCTTTCCTACTTTGAGACTGCCATATTCACCGCCTTGGGCACCGGCCTGGGGCGGTGAATTTCTACGTGGCACCGCTGGCAGAGAGCGAGCATGTAAAGCCACTCGAAGCGCAGGGGATGCCCCTTGGCCAGCGTATGATGCGCCTCGATCGAGGGACACCCGCACACCTGGCAGTCTGGGTGTGCATCCAGGAACAGACCATTCCTTTTCTGGCGAGAGTTGGGCTTGGAAGTGCGCGGCTTGGCGCGCCATTGACGGGTATTACTCATGTTTTTCCTCCTTTCATGAAACCCGCTTTCCTTCCTCACTTCCTCTCTGGCCCACCGGCCCGGCTTCTTCGCGCCCCGATCCACGGATCGGGTGCTAGTACATATACGGTTGCGGTCCCCGATCCGTGGATTGTCAGCAGGTTGAGCAGCGCAGGTCCTGCGGAAGCATGGCCGCCCTGCTTGCACGGTCCAAGGCTTCCTGCGGACTGAACGGGCCCTCGATTCGGCCACAGCTGCCGCATTCAATGAGGTGACTAGGCCCCTTCCACGACAGCAGCAGGACAGGCGCCAGGAGACCGAGCGAGAGCCCATGCTCGCGCAACGCTGCATCGACGCTGCGGTTGAACACACGAGCAGCGTGGTTCGCCAGATAGCCCGGGGCGACCGCAGCCTCGGGATGCACCGCTTCCCCATCGTTCGTCGTCGGATCGCCGGCGGTCATCCCGCGCTTATGCCGCTTCCCGGCCTCGTCCGCGATACTGAAGTCAGCGCTGACGCCCCGGCGCGGGTAGACAGCAGGAAAGGCACGGCCCCGCAACAGTTCTGCCCCTTCATCACCGCAAGAACCCGGGTCCGGACGCTCGCACCGCCCTTTCCGCCCCCGACTTCGGACAACCTGCGCATCCGCGGCTCGTGCGGCAGCGCTGCATCATCTGCCCTGACTGTCCCCGAACTGACATTTGCTGCGGCTATCGGCCTGCCTGTTCGCAACGTCGCGAGATCACGTGACCGTCATCCGACCTATCGATTGCTGGTTTGCGCAGGAAGTGCTGCCGCATGAGCGCGAGCTGCTGATCGTGGCGCGCCGGCTCCGCACGGGCAGCGATGAGCCGCAAGATCTGGTGCAGGACGTTTTCGCCCGGATGCTGACCACCGAGGGATGGTCGGCAATCGCCAATCCCCGCACCTACATGCTCCAGATGCTGCGCAACATCGCCATCGATCGCATGCGGCGGGCCAAGATCGTCGATTTCCGCCACTTCGCCGATGCCGACGAATACGATCTGCCGGATGACGCGCCCGATCCGCACCGGATCGTCGAGGGCCGCCAGCAGATGAAGGCGTTCGCCGAGGCGCTGCACGCCTTGCCCGAACGCTGTCGCGTGGTGTTCGAGCGGCGACGCATCGAGGGCCAATCGCCTCGTCAGATCGCAAGCGAGTTGGGAGTGAGCCTCTCGACTCTGGAAAAGCGGCTCGCCCGTGCCATCCACCTGCTCACCCGGGCACTCGAACCGGGCCGAGCGGGCGACGCATCGGACGGGGCAGCCTCCGAACGGCTGCGGCAAGAGCGCTGAGCCCGAACGGCCCTTCGCGCGACCTTCCCTTCCCGTTTATTTTGCGCCAGCCGATTGGCGGCCGGCATGGCGGTTGGCACGGCATGGTTCGTCTTAGGGATATGGCATTGCTCGAAATGACCGCCGCGTGACGCGGCAAGGCGACAATCCCGAACCGGTACACGCGGACGACACGGCCGCGGCGCAGGCGGCCACCTGGCTGGCACGCTATCAGCTCGGCACGCTCGACGAAGCCGCATTCGACGCGTGGCGCACCGCCGACCCGGCACACGCGGTCGCCTTCGCCCGCGCCTGGGCGATGTGGGACCGGTTCGAGGCCCAGCCGGCAAGTGCCGCCCAGCCGCCGCTTCCCGTCCGCCCGGCCCGGCGCGAGCTCCTGCGGGCAGCCTGTGCGGTGCTGGCAGTGGGCATCGTCGCGGCCGGCACCAGCGTGACCCGTGCCTATGCCTGGAGCAGCGCGACGACCGCTCTGGGCGAGAACAAGCGGCTGCGGCTGCCCGATGGCAGCATGGCCGCGCTCAATACCGATTCGCGCCTGTCGTGGCGCTTCTCCGACCGCGAGCGCACCTTCTGGGTGGAGCGCGGCGAAGTGTCGTTCGCGCTGCGAGACGGTCCCCGCGCGATAGTGCAGGACGATGGCAAGGCAATCCGGCTCTCTCCGGGCCGATTCAATCTGCGCCGGCGCAGCGAGGCGGTCGACCTGCTCGTGCTTGCCGGAAGCGCCAGCGTGACCGATGCGGGCGGCCGCCTCGTGCGGGCCGATCCGCGGCTACCCAGCCTGCTGGTGTCGCAGAGCACCGCCGTGGTTCGTCCTGCAACCAGCGAGCAAGTCGCCGGCACGATTGCCTGGCAGAGTGGCGAGATCCTGTTCCAGGATGCGACGCTGGGCAGCGCAGTGGAGGAATATAACCGCTTTCTCACCCGCAAGATCGTGATCGTCGATCGCGAGCTGGCGAGCATCCCCGTCGGCGGCCGCTTCACCTCGACCGATCCGACCGCCTTCCTTCGCGCGATTTCGGCGGGTCTCGGCGTTCGCGTGTCGCAGTCCAACAGCGCCTATCTGCTGACGCGGTAAAAAAATCCGCGCCGATATGGCGGCGCCGGGTCTTTGGATCGTCTCTGCAAGGGAAGGCTTCAAAAAACCAACCCTCCTAAACCTTCGGGTCGCAAAAAGGTTCCTCCATGTTCGCCAAAACCACTGGGGCGTCGCTCGCCGCGACGCTGCTGATGACGACTGCCGCCTATGCGGCGCCCGTGATGCCCGCTGCCGAGCGGCGCTTTGATATCGCGTCACAGCCGCTGGCCGGCGCCCTCACCGACTATGGCCGCCAGGCCGGCGTGCAGATCTTCTTCCCGCGCGCCTCCATCGCCCATCTCCGCTCGGGCGGCGTTCGCGGCCAGATGAGCCGCGAGGCGGCGTTGCGCCGGCTGATCCTGGGCAGCGGGTTGCAGGTCCGCAGCGACGATGGGCGGACGGTGGTGCTGGGCGTGGCACAAGGGGCCGAAACCGCCCGTGCCGCGACCGTGGCGCTGCAACTGCCCGACGCGCCCGCCGGATCGGGCATGCAGGACAACACCGCTCTCGCCGGCGAGGAAGCCCAGACCGATCAGGAGATCGTCGTCACCGGCACGGTGCCGCTGGAGGAGGAAAAGGCGCTGGAATGGAAGCGGCGGCAGATCGGCACCAATGCCGTGATGTCAGGCGAGACGATCGCGCGCCGACCGGGCGGCAACATCGTCGACATCCTGGCGGTGCTCCCCGGCGTCACCGCCTATGCCGATATGGGCCTGGGCCAGGCGGCGACGGGCGAGGCCGAATATGTGTCGATCCGCGGCATCGACTCCAGCTACAACGCCTATTCGATCAACGGCATGCGCGTGGCCGAGGCGGATCCCGCCACGCGCGCGCTCTCGCTCAAGATGGTCGCCCCCTATGGCTTGCGCTCGGCCAGCGTGTCGAAGACCCCGAGCGCGTCGGACTATGGCGATTCGATCGGCGGTACCGTCAACATCGATACGCCCGACGGCTTCCAGTACGGCCGCCGCCATTTGAAGGTGACCGGCGGCGCGAATTACAACGATCGCGCGGATCGGCTGGGCTTCAAGGCCTTTGGCGGCGTCGGCCAGGTCGAGCTTGGCGGCATCTTCGGCGCCAACGAGAATATCGGCTTCTACGCCACCGGCTATTACGAGCAGCGCAAATCGGCCGCGGAGAGCACCGAGGCGATCCAATATGTTCCCGCCACCGCCAATGCCCCGCGCGACGAACTGACGCCGCAGGGCGTTCGCTTCGACCTCTATGACTCCTCGATCACCCGCTATGGCGGCAACTTCTCGCTCGACTTTCGCGACGACGGCTTTTCCGCCTTCATGCGGGGTTCCTATGGCCACTACAACGTGTCGTCGGTCGATGTGCAGCACAGTCTGACCTCTTCGGTCCTCGCGCAGATCGGCGCGGCGCCGCAATATGACGCCAATGGCAATTACCTGCCGCTCGGCACGCTGGCAGGCAGCTATTTCCAGGCGCGCGACCAGATCTCGCAGCTCGCCACGATCCAGGGCGGCGCCGACTTCGCCGTGGCGGACAAGCTCAGCATGTCGCTGCGCGCCTCCTATGGCTATGGCGAGCAGCGCCGGCCGAACTATGCCGAAGGCAGCATGTACAGCGACACCAGCCTGCTGATCGACAGCGCAGGCAATCCGGTGGGCGGCGCGACCATCGACACCTCGGACCCCACCAGGATCGGCCTGACCTTCATGGACCCGGCCTATCGAGACCGCATCCTCAGCGCGGAGTCGATCCGCGTCTGGAAGTTTCAGGGCCGCGACGTGAAGTCGGACGACAATCTGTTCGAATTGAAGCTGGACATGGATTATGCCGCCGGCGGCGTGCTCCAGCACCTGAAATGGGGCGCGAACCTCAGCGTCTCGGATCGTGCCCAATATGATCGCGGGCTGCTGGGCAACAATGGCGACAATTTCGTCATTCCCGCCGCCGATGGCAGCCGGCCGGGATCAACGGCGGCGGTGGGGCCGACGGCGGGGTCGCTGGCCGGCCGCAACATCGATTTCATGAACGGCAACTATCCCGATTTCCGCTTCTACGATCGTGCCTATTTCGAGAATGCGATCCTGCCCTACGCTTATTCAAACCAGTTCACGCCGGACGGATCGCCGAACCCGGGCTATTACACGGTCAACGATTACAACCGGAACACGGTAACCGGCACCGAGACGGTCTATGCCGCCTATGTCCAGGGCGATGCGATGCTGGGCCCGGTCCAGCTCGTCGCCGGCCTTCGCTTCGAGCACACCGATTTCCGTGCGACGCACTGGGTCACGGTGACCGACAGCGCGGGCGCCTCGCCGAACGACACCGGCTATTTCACCAGCGACGGTAATCGCTACAACCAGTTCCTGCCCAGCCTGAACCTCGCCTGGCGCCCGAACGATCGCATGGTGGTGCGCGCCGCGGCCCGCCGCAGCTTCGCCCGTCCTGCCTTTGCGCTGATCGCCGGTCCCGAGACCTATGGCTATAGCACCCTGCCCGGACAGGAGAACCAGCTGCTGTTCGTCAATCGCTCGAACCCCGATCTGAAGCCTACCGAGGCCACCAATGTCGATCTGGGCGCGGAATGGTATCCGGATCGCAGCGCCGTCATCGAAATCGCGGGTTTCTACAAGCACCTGACCAACTTCGTCTTCACCGCCAGCGCCACGGGCAGCACGCCGAGCGCAAGCAACGGCGCGGATGTGATCGGCGGCATCACCTACACCATGCCCGAGAACGGCAACGCCGCCGACCTCTACGGCGTCGAGTTTCATGCCCGGAAGCAGTTCTTCGAACTGGGCGGGTTCCTCGGCGGCTTCGGCGTTGAAGGCTCGGCCACGCTGCAGGACAGCAAGGCCGACAGCGGCCTGGCCGGCCATGGCAAGACCGTGCTGCCCCGCGCGCCGCACGTGATCTACAATGCCGAGCTGTTCTACGAGCGGCCGGCCTTCTCGGCCCGGCTCGCCTGGCAATATGTCGGCCGCCAGCTGCTCAGCCTGAACAACCAGCTGGACACCTATCTCCAGCCCAATCGCCAGCTGAACTTCAACGCCACGTATCGCCTGACGCCGAACTGGTCGATCTCCGGACAGGTGCAGAACATCCTGAACCAGGAGAGCTTCTACAAGACGATGGGCAAGTCCACGCGCTATCTCGGCACCCAGGATGGCGGCGGCAACGGCTCCTATGTGGAAACCGGCCGGTTCTTTAAGCTGACCACCTCGTTCCAATGGTAAGGCGGCGGCGCGCGCTGCGCTTGCTTGCGGCGGCGCTGCTGTCGCTCGGTCTGGCCGCTCCCGCGCCTGCGCGGGAGGCGGACCAGGTCGAGGGCCTGCCGGGTTCGCTGCGCCTCGATCAGGTGCAGCAGCTCGGCTCGCACAACAGCTACAAACACTATCCCTCCCCCGCCGCGCAGGCGCGGATCGAGGCACTGGCGCCCGAGCATCGGGATGGCCTCGATTACGGCCATCCTCCGCTGGAGGCGCAGCTTTCGCTGGGTATCCGCCAGATCGAAATCGACGTCGCGCCCGATCCGCAGGGCGGCCGCTATGCCACGCCCTACCAGCTCCTCGCCAGGGCGGCGCACGGGGCGATGATGGCACCGGGCGCCAAGGTGCTGCACTTCCCGCAAATCGACTTCGAGAGCCATTGCCTCAGCTTCCGCGACTGTCTGGCGGTGCTGCGCCGCTGGTCGGACGGACATCCGGGGCATCTGCCGGTGACCGTGCTGGTCAACGCCAGCGACTTCCCGCCGATCGCTGGCTTCTGGCTGCAGGACGCAAAGTTCGAGGCGGGCGATCTCGACGCGCTCGATGCGGACATCCTGGCGATGATCGGCCGCGACAAGCTGATCCGCCCGGACGACGTGCGTGGGACCCGCGCCACGCTGGCGCAGGCGGTCCGCGCCCATGCGTGGCCCAGGCTCGATGCCGCGCGCGGGCGCTTCCTGTTCGTGCTGGACGGAAACGAGCGGCATTACGCCCTCTATCGCGCCGGCCATCCCTCGCTGCAGGGGCGCGCGATGTTCGGTTACTACCCCGAAGCGGATGCCGAAGCGGCGATCTTCAACATCCAGGAGCCACGCGGGCATGAAGCGGAGATCACGCGTCTGGTCCGCGCCGGCTTCCTGGTGCGCACCCGTGCCGATGCGGACACCCGAGAGGCGCGCAGCAACGATCGCACCCGCCTCCATGCCGCGATCGCTTCGGGCGCGCAGTTCGTCAGCAGCGACTATTATGACGGCGTCCCCAATCCGCACGGCTATGCCTATCGCGCCGCGCTGCCCGGCGATCGCCTGCGCCGCTGCGATCCGGTGACGGCGCCCTGCTCCATGCAATCTCGCTCGAAACGAGGAAAATGATGTTCGACCTGCTCGCGCTTGCCGCCTCCGCCGCCCTGCCCCAGCCCACCCTGCCGCAGGTCGTCCCCTCGCCCGCGGCGGCGCAGCCGGACGCTTCGGGTGACCTGGTGCTTTCGGGCACGTTCACCGATGCCGATCGCGGCAGCTATCGCGAGCTGCCGTTCGATGTGCCCGCCGACGTCACCAGGATGACGATCGAGATGGAGGGCGCCGATCCGGCCAAGGGCATCTATCTGGTGCTCGGCCTCTACGATCCGCAGCGCGAGCGCGGTTGGGGCGGCGCGATCAAGCCAAGGATCACCATCGCTGAGACCTTCGCCTCCACTTCCTATCTGCCGGGGCCGCTGCCGGCAGGGAAATGGCGCCTGAGCGTAGCGGTGGCCTTCCTGCGCCCGGGCGCGGTCTCGCCCTGGAAGCTGCGCGTCCATTTCGATCGCGGCCCGGCCGCGCAGCAACTGTCGGCCACGCCGCTCAAGGCCGGTGCCGGCTGGTATCGCGGCGACTTCCACACCCATACCGGCCACAGCGATGCCGTGTGCCGCAGCGAGCCCAGCCGCAATCCCGTCCCCTGCCCGGTCTATTTCACGCTGCAGGCGGCCCGGGCGCACAAACTCGATTTCGTCTCGGTGACCGATCACAACGTGACCTCGCACATCGCCGAGCTGGCGACGATCGCGCCCTATTTCGACGGACTGCTGACGATCCCCGGCCGCGAAATGACCACCCAATATGGCCACTACAATCTGATCGGCGTGACCGATTTCGTCGACTTCCGCGTCGGCCCGGTCGGGCACAAAGACATCAACGCGATGTTCGATGCCTCAAAGGCCACCGGCGCCCTGGTTTCGATCAATCATCCCGAAATCCCGACCGGCGAGAATTGCCTGGGCTGCGGCTGGTCGGCGCCGGGCACCGATTATAAAAAGGTCGGCGCGATCGAAGTCGCCAATGGCGGGATCGCGGCCGAGCATGGTGACAAGTTCGACGACGGCGAGGGATCGGGTACGGCCTGGTGGGAAAAGCTCCTCGACCAGGGCTTTCACCTGACCGCGATCGGCGGCAGCGACAATCACGACGCGATCGATGGCCGCGCCGGCAGTTCGCCGGTGGGCGCCCAGTCGGCGGTCGGCACGCCCGCGACCGTGGTGCATGCCGCCGAACTGTCGCAGGCCGGCATCCTCGCCGGCGTGCGTTCGGGTCGCGTGTTCATCGATCTGGAAGGCGCGCATCCCGAGCGGCTGCTCGACCTGTCGGCCAGCGTCGCCGGCGGTCCGGCAGTCGCGATGGGCGGTACGCTGCACCGCCGCGCGGGGCGGCCGATCCGAGGCACGGTGCAGGTCAAGGGTGCAGCGGACCACCGCGTGGATCTGATCGTCGACGGTCGCCACGTCGCGCTGCCGGCGGGCGGACAGGTCGTGGGCTCCGACGCGGCCGTGCCCTTCACCATCGCCGCGGGCGACAAGGCGCACTGGATCCGCGCCGATATACGCACCGCCGACGGCCGCCGCGTGCTGATCGGCAACCCGATCTATGTGGAGTAAGGCCGGCCGTAGGCAACTCGCCATGCCGAAAGGCGAAGGCTGCGTGACAGAATCATCTGCGCTGTCACGCCCACTTGTCGAGCAACGCCGGGGCGCGCTCCCGACGTGCCTTGGCCGCAGGACTAAGCACGCCCCAGTAAATCCTGGCAAGGTCCTCGCGCCGCCTGATCCGCGATGAAGATTGCGGTCGTTTCGATGTTGCTCGAGCGGCCGATGCAGTTGCCGCACGACCTCTATCCCGACATCCAGGCCGGGCCGCCGGCTCCCTCCTTCAGCTGGCGGGCGCGCCGATAGTGATCGTCCCGCCGAGCGGGCCGTGCTGCTCTGCGCACCGGACGAGGAAGCCGGCGACCGACCGCCGCGACACCGTCTCGAACGAGGACCAGCTGTCGCTCTTGTCGACAAGGGCAATCTCCTCATCGGCGTCTGACAGCCCCGGTGGGCGCACGATCGTCCAGCGGATCCCGGATCGCGCGATCGCCGCCTCGGCCTGCACGTGGTCCAGATACGCCGCGTGGATGCTGCTCAGGCGCAGGATGACGCGGAAGAGAAGCGCGTGGCGCCGGCGGTCGGCACCGACGCCGAACGCACTCATGTAAATCAGGTGCTGCGGCCCCCCGCCGATCGCCGTGATGGTCGCCTCGGCAACACGCCGAAGAAGGTCGGCCGGCGAGGTGCGCCGCGCGAACAGGCTCCTGGAGGCGCGGTTCTGCCCGAGACAGGAGATGATCGCATCACAGCCCTCGATCGCCGGGCGGAGGAATGCCGGATCGGTCAGATCACCGACCTGGCTGAGGAGGCGCGGCTCGTCGCTGGCCTCCCGGAGCGGCGATCGCGACACCGCGACGACGCGATGATCGTGAGCGAGAAGCCGTTCGACCGTCAGCCTGCCGGTCGCGCCGGTCGCGCCGAGCACCGCGATCCTCATGCTGGAAGGCTCTTGTCGGTCGTCCATGTCATCCGGTCACTCCTTGCGAACAGTATGTGCGTAAGGATAAAAGGATGCCTTCCGGCCGCAAGAACGCAGGATTTTCTACCTTGGGCACATCCATGATCGCAGAGCCCCCCGTTGCTCCCGCATCCGGCACGGCGTCCGAATGCAAGGCGCTCGGCCAGATCATCGACCGCATCGCGGACAAATGGGCCGTGATGGTGGTGGGGCACCTGTCCCAGGCGGAATCGCTGCGGTTCAACGGCCTGATGCGGGCGATCCCCGGCGTGTCGCATCGGATGCTGACGCTCACGCTGCGCGGGTTGCAGCGCGACGGGATCGTCAGCCGGACGGCTTTTGCCACCATCCCGCCACGGGTGGACTATGCGCTGACGGCGCTCGGTCGCTCGCTGACCGAGCCTTTGTCGCAACTGGCGCTGTGGGCGGGCGATCACCAGTCGGAGATCGAGGCGGCGCGCCAGCATTATAACGACGAGGCCGCGCGCGACGATTAGCGGGCGGGCGCCTGCACCGGGTCAGTTCCTGAAATAGGCCGGTCCTTCCAGATCCTCGCGCAATGTCGGGCCAACCGGGGTCCAGCCGAGTTCGCGTCGAGTGCCATCGCTGGCGACCGGGTTGTCGGTCGCGACGAAGGGCGCGGTGAAGCCGAGCTGCCGGCGTGCTTGCGCCGATGTGCCGGCGCGCACGGGAAGGCCCAGGCGCTTGCCCATGATCGTGGCGATCTCGCGGTAGCTGAGGCCGGGATCGCCCACGCCGTGGTAGACGCCGCCGGCCGCGCCCTGTTCGAGCGCCAGACGGAACAGCGTCACCGCGTCGCCGTGGTGGACGCCGGTCCAGCGCTGGGCGCCATCATCGACGTAGAGCACTTCACCCTGCTTGCGCGCGGCCTGGGCGAGCTGCGGGATCAGCCCCGTGTCTCCCGACCCGTGCACCGCCGGCGCAAGCCGCACGATGGAGGCGCGTACCCCGCGCTCCGCCCAGCGCCGCACCCGTGCCTCGCTGACCGAGCGGACATAGCCGGCCGAGTCCGGGTTCGGCCCGTCCGCCTCCGTCGCGGCGCGGGACGCCTGGTGGCCAGGCGCCCCCGCGACGCCCATGGTGGCGAACGCCGTCACCAGCGGTCGACCCGAGCCCTCCAGCGCCATGCCGATAGCGTCCAGCGCCGCATCGTTGGTGGCGGTGATCGCCCGCATCATGCGCGGCACGGTTCGCCACGGCGCGCCGCCCAGCACCGCACCGAGCAGGCGCCCGAGCGGAAGGTCGCCCGGCGAGAACGTGTAGGCGAGATGGATCACGCCATCGGCTGCGCCTGCGGCCCGCCGCAGCGTGTCCGGCTCCTTCAGGCTGCCACGGTGCGGCTGCACCCCGATCGCGCGCAGCCTGTCGGCCGCCGCGTCGGTCCGGGCCAGGCCGATCACCTCGTGCCCCTGCGCCAGCAGGTCCCTGGCAAGCGCCGGGCCGATAAAACCGGTCGCGCCGGTGAGAAACACGCGCATATCGTCCTCCGTCGTTGCTTGGCGAGGTAGATATCGCGCACCGGACGTTCTATGCGTGATCGACCCGAACTCTGTTTCGATCGTCCGTAACCGATGGTGGCCCGACATGGACGATGATCCCCTGTCCGAAGTGCTGGCGTTGGTGAAGCCGCGCTTCTCGGTGGCCGCCGCCCTCGATGCAGGCGGGCGCTGGTCGATCCAGTTTCCCGGCGAGAACCAGATACGACTGCAGGCGGTCATGAGTGGCGACTGCTGGCTGGAGGCGGATGATCTGGCGCAGCCGATCCGGCTCAATGCCGGCGACTGTTTCCTGTCGGTCGCCGGACGGTTCCGCCTCGCGGGCGATCTCGCGGCGCCTTCCGTCCCCGCCTATCCGATCTTCGCGGCCAAGCGCGGCGGGGTCGCCGTCCATCAGGGCGGCGGGGCGTTCCTGGGGCTGGGCTGCCTGTTCGCGCTGGACGATGCCCATGCCCGACTGCTGGCGGAACTGCTGCCGCGCACGATGCTGATCGAAAGTGCCCGGGCGCAGGCACGGCTGAGGACCCTGCTCGACCGGATGTTCGAGGAGGCGCGGACGCCTCGCCCCGGTAGCCGGCTGGCGATGCAGCACCTGTCGCAGATGATCCTGATCGAGGCGCTGCGGCTGCACATGGCGGACGACATGGCGCCAGCCACCGGCTGGCTCGCCGCCTTCCGCGATCGCCGGCTGGCTCCCGTGCTCGCCGCCGTCCATCATCGGCCGGACCATCGCTGGACGCTCCAGGCGCTTGCCGCTTGCGCCGGCATGTCGCGCACCAGCTTCGCCGCCTGTTTCCGCGAGATGGTGGGGCTTGCGCCGATCGAATACCTCACCCGATGGCGGATGCTGCGGGCAGCGGACGCGCTCCGCACCGGGAGCGACAGCGTCGCCGAGATCGCCCGCGCCGCCGGTTACGCCTCGGAAAGTGCATTCGGCGTCGCCTTCAAGCGCGTCATGGGCCGGTCACCCCGACGCGGGATCTAGCCACCCGCGATCCGCCGCAGCAGTTCCTCAAGCAGCAGGCGCTCGCCGGAGAGAGCACGGTCGCTTCTTCAAGGCGGGCGCGGACTCCGGAGACCAGGCTGGCGATCCCTGCGCCTTCCCCGCCATCTTTCCTCAGATCGGGCGGGCATCCTGATAGAATGCGAGCATCCGTTCGTGCAGGCGCCCGGTCCCGCGCAGCGCCAGCTGCCGCCTTTTGCCGAACGTCGCCCCCTCGATCAGCCCGCAGGCCTCGGCGGCCTTGACGACTCCTTGGACGATCTTGTCCTTCGCCCCGCGCGCCTTCGCGGCGGCAGATCGCTTCAGGGACCTGCCGCCGCGCCGAGATCAACTACGCGCTGGCCTGCTCCGGCGTCTGCCGCAGGAAGGCGTTCCGGATAGCCGTGGCCCGTGCGGCCGGCCCTTCGATGTGGTCGGGATGGCTGATGATATAGTCTTCGTTGTTGTCGATCCCGCGAACGACGCATTCGCCGACATCGGCAGCGGACATGCGCTTCACGTCCGGCCACTGCCCGATCTCGCCGCCCTCCCGCAGCGTGGAGTTATCGAGGTCCGTAGCGACGGGGCCGGGGCACAAAACGCCAACACCGACGCCGTGCGGCGCCAGTTCTGCGCGCAGGGCTTCGCTCAGCGACACCACGGCCGCTTTCGCCGCGCTGTAGGAACCCATGGTCGGGTAACCTTGTACGATACCCAGAACCGAGGAGTTGTTGACGATAAAGCCGGTGCGGCGCGCGCGCATGTCGGCGGCGAACGTGACGATGCCGTTGAGCACGCCCGTCACATCGACCGCCATGAGGCGATCGAACGACTTCGGGTCGATGTCGGCGATCTCCTTGCCGTCAGGACCGATCCCCGCATTGTTCACCAGGATGTCGACCGGGCGGAACGTGGCCTCGGCCTTCGCCTTGGCTTCGGGCCAGGCAGCGCGATCGCTCGCGTCGAGGACGATGGCCTGAAATCGCTCGCCGCGCTCGGCCGCCACCGCTTCGGCGCGTTCGCCGAAGATATCGGCGATCGTCACGGCCACCCCATGTTTGGCGAGGGCGTCGGCTATGCCCAACCCCATGCCGCTTGAGCCCCCGGTGATGAACGCGTGCTTAGCCTCTGAAACTCGCATGTCCTGCCTTTCTTGTGACTGACGTTGGGTCGGTTTATAGGGCGCTGTCTGTACTTAGGACCTTGGATGGCGTCCTGACCTCCTCCGTTCGTTGTGGTGATGGGTGAATCGACCCGTCGGACGTCAGCTGACCGCAATCGTGATACCGTCGGCACTCAGCTCGCTCAGGTGGAAAAGCAGGTCGCTGGTGGCTGCAGCGTGCGATTGCTGCCCGGCTGCGTGCAGACGCACTCGGCCAAGAGCGCGCCGATGAGCACGATCGGCCCGGCGGAAAACCGCAGCGGCTGTTCCAGCTGGCGCAGGATGAGCGAGAGCCCCGCACCGCAGTCGCGAACGAGCTCCGCGAGCAGGTCCCTGCCTCCCGGGCGCAGTCCCCGCGCGGCTGCTGCAGCCGAAGCCGGCGCGAGGAGAAAGCCCGCTGCCATGCACAATCCCGCTTCGGCCTGCGCGACCGGGGCATCGGCTTGGTCGATCTGGGCCTGATATTCACGTGAGTCGATGCGCAACAATGGCTCGCCCGCAGCGACGTGCCGGTTGTCGCTGACCAGCACTTCGGCGACATAGCCGCCGATCTGCGACGAGATCACCAGCGCCGGCCTGCTCTTCAGTGCTGGCCATGGGTCACCTGATCTTCCTCCTTGCGCAGGCCGGACGAAGGCGGGCGAGGCGGCGCCGTCAGCGGGCCGGAGCGCGGCGCCTTTCGCCGCGGGAGCGTTTCGCGGGCCTCACTTCGGTTGTTCCGGCGCCCGCGGCTGCTCCGGGGCCAGGCAGCCACCGGTTTTGCCGGTGCGAAGGCCGTAGTCGTAGAGGGCGCGCATATAGGCCGGGTCGAACAGCTTCCCGGCCGGTTCGCCGAAGTCGTTGCCGATCGCGCACAGCGAGAATGCGATGCGGCGCTCGCGGGCGTAGCGGCGGAGGTCCGCCACGGTCGACCGGTCGATCTCGCCCAGCACGGTGGACAGCGCCCGGCTCATGATGTCGAAGGTCTTGGGCTTCACCACTTCGAACTGCGGGGCGATCCGGCCGTTGTACAATATCTGGACGGCGCCGTTCGCTGATGACGGGTCGGTGGCAGCGTCGAGCATTGCGCGCGGCATGACGAAGAAGCCGCCGATCGCGCCGCCATCGACATGCATCTCGGCAAATGGCCGGCCATTGCCGGTCACGTCCACCATCACCGGGGGGAACGCGCCGGGAATACTCGCGGAAGCCAGGAGAACGTCGCGGAACAGCGCCGCACTGCGAGGCGAGCCGCTAGCGGCGATCGCGCCCATGTCCCAAACGACGCCGCGCTGCGCGTCCAGATTGGTGGTGAGCACCAGGAGCCGGCGGCCGCGCCGGTGTTCGGCGGCGATGCGCGCGAGGAACGCCGGCGTGACGTGCCGGGCGATCAACGCTTGCAGCGGCTTGGTGTCGAGCAGGCTGGAGCCCCCAAGCAAGCCGCTCAGAACATGCGGCCGGAAGATGCTGTCGCTGTCGATGCCGGTGTAGATCGACGTCAGAGAGCGGTCCTCCGCAGAGCCGAGGAATGCAAAGGGTGCGATCAGGGCGCCGGTGCTGACGCCGGTGACGATGTCGAAGACCGGACGCGACCCGCGCTCGGTCCACCCGTTCAAGAGACCTGCCGAATAGGCGCCCTTGTCGGAGCCGCCGGACAGGGCAAGAAGGCGCATGGCGCCGACCGTGCCGCGCTGACGCAAAAGGGCCTCACCCCATTTCCGGTACGCCGCAGGGGTATCGTCCGTCCAGAAACGAACGTCATCGCCTTCGATAACACGGGCAACCGCGAGATCGGCGGAAGTGAACGCCGCGCGCTTTGGCGTGCTCGCACAGGCAGCCAGCGCACATAACGCCAAGAGCGCGCCTCCTTTACCCACACGCGCGGCAAGACCTCCCTTCGGGCGGGAAGGTGGAAAATGATCGATCCGCCGTGGCCGTGAGCCCGCCGCCCGCGCAACATTGGCATGCTCAATGGCGGCGCCTGAACCTGCACCTGACGACGGTTTGCGCCGTTGCGATGCTACTCTCAACCGATCCACAGCGTCGCCCCCCGTAACTTTCGCCGCCGCCCAGCGCTTGCGTCGCGGCGAGATTTCGACCGCATCAAAGATCCAAGCCAATAAGCGTGCTCCAGCTTGGAAGCCGATAAGCGCCTTCAACGTCCGCAACGGGATCTCCTGCTCTGGACCGAAGGCGACCTCTCTGCCGCGCACTAGCGACCCTGCGTAGACCCGCAGCCTCGGCACCATCGCCGGCCGGTTTCTCGGCAGCAGGGATCCGACCAGTCCCTCGTCAGCGCAGTCGATGCTAGCCAGCAGCCGGGAAACGACCCGATCCAAAGCCAGGGCCTGGTTGGGAGCGGACGCGCAGCACAGCGCATGGCCCATCCAAACCCGGCACAGGATTTCCGACAAGCAAACCTCCGACTCTATGGGCAGGACCTAAGCGACATTAACAATAAACGCTACTGATTGGTTGCGTTTGGCAGCGCGTGTACCACATTCCGATCCGGGCCAGCTCGCGGTGCATCTGCTCCTCCGGTATTAGCTGCGTTCGGTCCTGAGGCGATCGGCTCCGCCCCCCCCTATGCGGGGTACGTCATGAGCATCGGTCACCCGGGACAGGTTCTTCCCAGCTACGAGCGAAGGTTCCTGCAGTAACACTTCCTTGCATCAGCACGGGATTGGACCGCCTCAGCCGATGCGACGAACCACCGACGCACCAGCCGGCGACTTCACCCGCTCAATTGCCGTCACCAGCCGCCGAGGCTTGTTATGGCGGAAAGAGGAGCGCCAGCCGATCCGAGAGCGATCGTCTCACTCGAAGGCACCGCGAGCGGATAGCTGGCCGGCGCCGTGCTGCACAGACCTGGCGAAGCTGACGAAGGTTCCTTGTTCGTACAGCACCGAGCATTGTCCATCTCATTCGGCGGTGCCCGTGCAGGACAACCAATTTGTCCTAAGCCGGATCTCCGGCTGCGACTGCTGCCTGTGCCTTGTTCGCGGCCCTGTCTGCCGCTTCACGCACCTGTCCGCGCCTCGATCTGCTCGGCGATGGCATGCGCCTGTGCCCGCACGTCGTGCAGGTGACGATCGATCACGTCGGAGGTCACGCCGGCCACGATGCCGCCGACGTGGTGATGCTCCGAAGGCTGCATGCCGAACGCATGCTCGATGTAACGATCGAAGCCGGTGATCACCGCCTGGAGTTGTCCCTGCTGGTCCAGCCAGTCCGCAGCCAGTGCGGACGAGGTGAAGCTGACCAGGCGCTTGCCGGCCAGCACCCCGCGGGCGTCGCGATCGTGCACCGACTGCGGGACCACGCCGCTCCCCAGGACGCGCTCGATATAGCCCTTGAGCATCGCCGGCGGACCACCGAACCAAATCGGATAAACGAGCACGAACACATCGGTTCCCTCGAGGATGTCCAGCTCCTGCTCGACATCGCTGAATTCGCGGAAATGCTCGCCTGGGCGCTCGGTGGATTTCAGGACGGGGTGAAAGCCCATCCCGTAGAGATCGCGGACGAGCGCCTCGTGGCCGCGCTCGTGAACGGCTGCGCAATAGGCCTTGGCGACGGATGCGTTGAAGCTGTCCTGCTCGGGGTGGCAGAGGATGACCATGTGGCGCAGCTGACGATCGTACATGTCGGGCTTCCCTTGGTGGAAGATGGTCGATGCTCGCCGCGTAGATCGCGCTCCGCTTACTCTCCTTGACCTTGGTCAAGAACGCGCGTTCTCCGCGGCCGAGCCGGCGGTGGCACCTCCGTCTCGTCACGGCATCTCTGAGGGGACGCTCGTCACTGGAGGCGGTGCGAACGACTGCGACTGTGTGGTCGGCTCTTCGCTTCGCTCAAGGGCGCAACACGATGCGTCCTTCGACCTTGCCGCGACGCATCCGGTCGTGCACGTCGTTGACCGCCGACAGCGGCTCGACGCTCACGGTCGTGCGCACCTTGCCCTCGGCGGCGAAGGCGAGCGCTTCGGCCAGGTCCTTGCGCGTGCCGACGATCGAGCCGCGCACGGTGATCCGCTTCAGCACCACATCGAAGATCGGCGTCGGGAAATCGCCGGGCGGCAGGCCGACCAGCGCGACCGTGCCGCGGCGTCGGGCGCAGGCGATCGCCTGGCCGAAGGCGGCCGGCGAGACCGCGGTGACGAGCACCCCGTGCGCGCCGCCGCCGGTCTCCGCGATCACGCGCGCGGGCGCATCCCCGGTCGCGCAGTTGACCGCCAGATCGGCGCCCAGGTCACGCGCGAGGGCGAGCTTATCTTCCGCCACGTCGAGCGCCGCGACGTGCAGGCCCATCGCCTTGGCATATTGGATGGCGACATGGCCGAGGCCGCCGATGCCGGAGATGACCACCCACTCCCCCGGTTTGGCCTCCGTCTCCTTCAGCCCCTTGTAGGTCGTCACGCCCGCGCACAGGATCGGCGCCAGCGCATCGAAATCGGGGTTGGGCGGCAGGTGGCCGACATAGGGAGCGCTGGCGATCGCATATTCGGCATAGGTGCCGTTCACGCTGTAGCCGCTGTTGTGCTGCTGTTCGCACAGCGTCTCCCAGCCGGTCTGGCAATATTCGCACCTGCCGCACGCGTCGTGCAGCCAGGGGATGCCGACCGCATCGCCCTCCTTCAGCTCGGTCACGCCCGGGCCGAGCGCGGCGACATGACCGACACCTTCGTGGCCGGGGATCAGCGGCATGATCGGCTTGACCGGCCAATCACCGTCGATCGCGTGGAGATCGGTATGGCACACGCCGGTCGCCTCGATCTTCACGAGCACCTCGCCCGGACCGGGCGTGGGAATCTCCATTTCCTCGATGGCGAGCGGCTGGCGGAACCCGCGTGCCACGGCGGCCTTCATGGTCGGCATCTGCTCTGCTCCTTGCGGCGATCCTTGACGGCCGCTGTAGGGGAAAGGACCGGCGGCGATCCTTGACGGTGGTCAATCAGCGGCGGGAGCGCGCCCCTGCGGCGAGTTCGACCACCTCGGCGGTGATCTCCTCCTGCCGCGTCAGCCGCTCCTCCGCCTGCAGGGCGGCGAGCTTGCCGTCGATGTTGGTCTTGGCCGCCGCCATCGTCGCCATGCGCGCCTCGTTCTCCGCGGCGAACGCCTCGGCCGCCGCCTCGCACAGCTGCGCGAACACATGCTCCTGGGCCAGCCGGACGATCAGCTCGGCGGGCGGCAGGTTGGTCAGCGGGACCGCGCCCGTGCCCGACGCGGACGTGCCGGCCGGGTCGAACGGCAGCAGGCTGCGGCGGACGATCGTGACGCCCCCGGCCGCGCGCCAGACGGGAAACAGCATCGCCACCGGCGCGGGGCCCGCGCTCGCCAGATAATCGTAAACCGCCTCGACGATGCGACGCGCGGTATCCGGGATGGCGGCGGCGCGGTTGGGCAGGCTGGTCTGCCATTCCGCCGCCAGACCGCGCTCGCCCGCCAGCGCCGCCGCGCGCGTGCCGACGAGGAGGATATAAGCGTGGCCGAAATCGCCCCGCGCCGCGTCGAGCGCCTGTTCGACGAACGCCCCGGCGAAGCCCTGTTCGGCGCCGAAGACGATCAGGCCGGGACGGGCCTTGCCGGGCCGCTGCGGCTCTGCCGGCTCGGATCGGTCCAGCCGCCGCGCCTGGGCGATCGCTCCCGCGGCGACCTCGGCATAGGCGCGGATCGCGGGGAGCAGCGCACGGCTCTGCTGCGCCCGTGCGCCCGCGATACCGCGCATCGCATTCACCACCGCGCCGAGCTGGCGTACGGTGGCGATGCGCCAGCCGACCTCGGCCAGCCGGTCGCTCACGCCGCCGCCGCGGCCGGCTGGGCCGCCAGTTGCGCGACGGTGGCGAGCAGCGCGCTGCGGTGCGCATCGTCGAGCACGCCCGAGGCCTCCACCGCCGTCACCACGTCGGGCACATGCGCGTCGAGCCAGCCCGGCAGCGCCGCACGGATCTTCGACACCTCGGCCAGCGGCAGCGTGTCGAACAGCCCTTGCACCAGCGCCAGCGCCAGCGCGGTCTGGTCGATCACCCGCAGCGGCCGGAACTGCGGCTGGGCGAGCAGCGCGCGCAGCCGCCGCCCGCGCTCGATCTGCGCCTGTATGCGCGGCTCGGGCTGCTCGCCGAAGCGGGTGAACATCTCCAGCTCGATGAACTGCGCATAGTCCAGCCGCAGCGTGCCCGTCGCCGCGCGCAACGCCTTCGCCTGCGTCTTGCCGCCGACGCGGCTGACGCTGGTGCCGACGTCCACCGCCGGCTTGTGCCCCTCGGCGAACAGCTTGGCGTCGAGCACGATCTGCCCGTCGGTGATCGAGATGAGGTTGGTCGGGATATAGGCGCTGAGGTTCCCCGCATCGGTCTCCGCGATGGGCAGCGCGGTGAGCGAGCCGCCGCCCTTCCCCGGCGCGAGCTTGGCCGCACGCTCGAGCAGCCTTGAATGGAGGAAGAACACGTCGCCCGGGTAGGCTTCGCGCCCCGGCGGCTGGCCGGTCAGCAGCGCGATCTCGCGGTGGGTGGCGGCGTGCTTGGTGAGATCGTCCACCACCACCAGCGCATGTCCGCCGCGGTCGCGGAAATATTCGGCGATGGTGAAGCCGGCGAACGGCGCGATCCACTGCATCCCCGGCGCGGATGCGGGGCTCGCCACCACGAAGATGCAGCGCTCCGGCGCGCCGTGGCGGCGCACCTGGTCGATCACGCGCGCGACGCTGGAGGACTTCTGCCCGATCGCAACATAGACGCAGACGATGTCGCTCGACCGCTGGTTGATGATCGCATCCACCGCAAGCGACGTCTTGCCCGTCGCGCGGTCGCCCAGCACCAGCTCGCGCTGGCCGCGGCCGAGCGCGAACATCGCGTCCACCACCAGCGTGCCGGTCTGCACCGGCTGCACCACCAGGTCGCGATCGATGATCGCGGGCGCCGGCCGCTCGATCGGCTCGAAGCTGTCGGCACGGATGGCGGGGCCGCCGTCGAGCGGGCGGCCGAGCGGATCGATCACGCGCCCGAGCAGGTCCGGGCCAACCGGCGTGCGCACCACTTCGCCGGTGCCGGTCACCAGCGCGCCGGCACGCACGTCATCGCCGGCGTCGAGCAGCACGCAGCCGATCCGGTCGCGGTCGAGCGTCTGGACGAAGCCCGCCTGCCCTCCGGCGAAATGAAGCAGCTCGTCGAGCCGCGCGTCCGGCAGGCCGGAGACCATCGCCACCCCGTCGCCGATCGATTCGACGCGGCCGATCTGCTGGAGCTCCGGCCCCGATGCGGCGTCGGCGATGCGCGCCTCGGCTTTTGCGAGCCAGTCGTCAGGCGAGTGCGGCACGGCTGCCTTCCTCCTCATTCAGGCGCGCGATCAGGCCATCGAGATCCGCGCGCCAACTGTTGCGCACGATGGTGTGCGGGCCGCGCAGCTCGAACCCGGCGACCAGCGCGGGGTCGGCCGCGAACTCGGGCGGCGTCATGTCCGGCAGGAGCTGGCGCAGCGCATCGGCGTAGCGAACCCGGTCGGCCTCGCCGGGCGCGGCGGGGGTGACGAGGGTCAGCGTCCCTTCCGCGGCCAGCTTGCGGCGTTCGGGCTCGGGCATCGCGCGCAGGCGATCGAGCAGGGCGGCGAACATCGCCGCGGTGGTCTCGCGCTCGGGCAGGCGGCGCAGCAGCTTCTCCGCCATGCTGCCGGCAAGCACGCCCGCGCGCGCCTCCAGCTCGCGTTCGATCCGTTCGCGCTCCGCCGCACTCGCCGCCTGCGCCTGCCGCGAGAGCGCCTCCGCCGCTTCCTTGGCCTGGGCAAGCAGGCGCGCCCGATCGGCCTCGACGCCCGCCTGCATCGCCGCGCGGCGCTCGACCGCCTCGGCGGCGAAGGCGTCGTTCTGCGCCTTGAGCGCCGTCGCGCGCGCCGCCGCTTCGGCACGCGCCGCCTCGGCATCGGCGAGCAGCGTCTCCGCTGCCGCCTGGCGCGCCGCGATCATATCCGCCACCGGCCGGAACAGGAACCGCTTGAGCAGCCAGACCAGCACCAGCACGTTGATCGTCTGGAGCGCGAGCGTCCACCCGTCGAAATGCACCGTCGCGGCGCCTTCAGGCGAACGGATTGGCGAAGAGCAGCAGCAGCGCGACGACCAGGCAGTAGATCGCCATCGTCTCGATCAGCGCGAGGCCGACGAACAGCGTGCGCGACACGGTGTTCGCCGCTTCCGGCTGGCGCGCGATCGCATCCATCGCGGCGGCGACCGCCCGGCCCTGCGCGAGCGCGGGCCCGATCGCGCCGAGCGCCACGGCCAGCGCCGCGCCGAGGATGCTGACAATGTGGATCCAGTTCATGGGTTTGCCCCTTCGTGAGTGTGGGATGCTTCGCTGATCGCGCCGCCGATGAACACCATGGCCAGCGTGGCGAAAATATAGGCCTGCACCGCGCCGGTCAGCAGTTCGAGCGCCATCAGCGGGATTGGCACCAGCAGCCCGGCGAGGCTCAGCACCACGCCAATCATGAACACGCCGCTCATCACGTTGCCGAACAGGCGGACGGTGAGCGACAGGCTGCGGGTGAACAGCTCGATCAGGTTGAGCGGCGCGAGCAGGAACGAAGGCTGCGCGAAGCTGCGCAGATAGCCTGCGGGGCCGAGCACACGGACGCCGTAGTAGATCGTCGCGCCGAACACGATCAGCGCGAGCGCGGCGTCCGTCTCCAGCGCGGCGGTCGGCGGCTCGACGCCGGGGACCAGCGACGACCAGTTGGCGGCGAGGATGAAGATAAGGAAGGTGCCGATCAGCGGCAGATAGCGCGCCGGCGGCACCTCCATCGTCTCGCGGATCTGGCCGGCGATCATGTCGACCGTGAGTTCGAGCGCGGCCTGCGCCTTGCCGGGATGGAGCGCGAGGCGGCGCGTCACCGCCCAGGAGACGAGCGTCAGCACCGCCATGATGCCCCAGGTGGTGACGACCGGCTGCGCGATCGGCACCGGGCCGACCGTGAACAGCACATGGGTTTCGAGCGGCGAGGCGATCTTCATGCCGCGCCCAGCCTGCGCAGCACGAGCTGCCGCGCGACGAGGGTGCCGATGCTGGCCGCCACCAGGGCCGGCCAGCCCTGCCGCGCGGCGACGACAAGCATGGCGACCGTCAGCAGCATCCGCCCCAGCCGCAATCCGATCACGGCGAGGGCCGAGCCGCCGCGCACCAGCAGGTCCGCATCGCGGGCGAGCGCCGCAAAATGCACCGCGCCCGCCAGGGCGCCGAGCGCGAAGAAGAGCAGGACGAGCCCGATCATTGCCGCTGGATCCATGCCCAGGCCGACCAGCAGCCGAGCCCGGTGCCGACGATCAGCAGCGGCGCGGTCCAGAAGATGCCGCTCGCCAGCCGGTGATCGAGCCAGCGCCCGATCGCCAGCCCGACCAGCATCGGCACCGTCACCTGCCAGCCGAGGATGCCGATCTGACCCAGATTGCGCGTGACCGTCGGCAGCCGCCCGGCCCGCCTGCGCCGCTCCGCGCGCAGCCGCACGGCCTCGGCCAGCGGCTTGTCGGGGGGAGGCAGTTCGCCGCTCACAGCCCGATTTCCCCCGGTCCGCCTTGCAGCGCCTGCACCATGCGGCGGA
The DNA here is from genome assembly GCF_003345355.1 of Sphingomonas aracearum. Classification (GTDB taxonomy): domain Bacteria; phylum Pseudomonadota; class Alphaproteobacteria; order Sphingomonadales; family Sphingomonadaceae; genus Sphingomonas; species Sphingomonas aracearum. Next base: position 611,996 of record NZ_QQNB01000002.1, read on the forward strand.
TCGCCTGCATCCGCAGCTTCGCCGCTACGGTGCGGCTCGTCCGTTCGGCGTCGAGCTCGGCGCGATACTGGCTGAGCACGACGTGTTCGAGTTCGTCCAGATCGTCGCCGACATGCCCCTCGCGCGTCGCGATCGCCACCTGCCTGCCGCCGCTCACCGTCAGGATGCCGTTATGCACCGCGCAATAGCCCGGCCTGCCGTCGCGCTCGCGCCACGACACGACGGAGATTTCCAGCGCCGTCAGGAAGTCAGCATGGCCGTCGAGGATGCCGAAGCTGCCGCTGGCGTCCTCCGCCCGAATCGCGGCGACCTCGCGATCGACGAGGATCGCGGTGGGATCGGTGATGCGCAGCCTCATCCCCCCGCGCCCGCCTTGGCGCGCGCCTCGGCGAGGTCGCCCACCATGTAGAGCGCGCTTTCCGGCCAGTCGTCGGTCTCGCCGTCGAGGATCGCGCGCACGCCCGCCAGCGTGTCGGCGAGGCTCACCGAGCGTCCGGCCTGTCCGGTGAACGCCTCAGTGACGACGAACGGCTGCGTCAGGAACCGCTGCAGCCGGCGGGCACGGCCGACCACCAGCCGATCCTCCTGCCCCAGCTCCTCCATGCCGAGCAGCGAGATGATGTCCTGCAACTCGCGATAATGCGCGATCGTCTCGCGCACCTTCTGCGCCAGTGCATAATGGTCCTCGCCCACCACCAGCGGATCGAGCAGGATCGAGGAGGAGCCGACCGGATCGACCGCCGGATACATGCCCTCCGCCGCCATCGCGCGCGACAGCAGCACGGTGCTGTCGAGATGATCGGAGATCGTCGTCACCGCCGGGTCGGTGAAATCGTCGGCGGGCACATAGACCGCCTCGATCGCCGTCACCGATGCACCTTCCACCGAGGCGATCCGTTCCTGCAACGCGGCGACCTCGCTCGCCAGCGTCGGCTGATAGCCGACGCGCGACGGCAGGCGCCCCAGCAGGCCGGAGACCTCGCTGCCGGCCTGAACGAAGCGGAAGACGTTATCCATCAGCAGCAGCACGTTGCGCTTCTGCTCGTCGCGGAAATATTCGGCGACCGTGAGCGCGGTCAGCGCAACGCGCCAGCGCGCGCCGGGCGGCTCGTTCATCTGGCCGAAGACGAGCACCGTCTTGTCGATTACGCCCGAGCCGCGCATGTCGGACAACAGCTCGTGCCCCTCACGCGAGCGTTCGCCGATGCCCGCGAACACCGATACGCCTTCGTAGCGCGCGACCATCGCGCGGATCAGCTCCATCACCAGCACGGTCTTGCCGACGCCCGCGCCGCCGAACATCGCCGCCTTGCCGCCCTGTGCCAGCGGGGCGAGCAGGTCGATCACCTTGATGCCGGTTTCGAACATCCGGGTCGCCGCGCTCTGCTCCTCGAGCGGCGGCGGCGCGCGGTGAATCGGGCGAAGCGGCACCTCGGCGGCAAGCGCGGCGCCCCCGTCGCCGACGTCCCCCGTCGGCGTCAGCAGCCGGCCCAGCACGGCATCTCCCACCGGCACGGCGATCGGCGCGCCCGTCGCCTCGACCGCCACCGAGCGTGCGAGGCCGCTGGTGGCATGGAGCGAAACGGCGCGGACGGTCTGTTCGTCCACATGGCTCTGCACTTCGGCCACGAGCGTGCCGGCCGGCGCGCGCACGTGCAACGCCTCGTTGATGGCGGGGAGCGTGTCGCCGGGAAAGGCGACGTCGATCACCGGGCCGCGCACCGCCGCCACTCTGCCGATCTTCGCTGCTGCGTCGTGCTGCACGCCTGGGCCTCGCCTTGCTGAGGCGGTCCGACTAGCTCCCGATCGCCCCGGCGACTTTGACTTCCGTCAAATCGGCTGCCGTGCCCATCCGGCATAGCAGCCGAGCGCTTCGGGATCGGGAAGCAGGATGTCACGCCGCGTCAGCCGCCGGATCAGCCCCTCTCTTTCCAGCCGGGTGAGCGCGCGCGCCACCGCCTCGACCGTGGCCCCGAGGTAATCGGCCATGTCCAGCCGTTTCATCGGCAGGATCAGCACGCCGCTCGCGCGATCGAACAGCTCCGGCTGTTCCGTACAATCCAGCAGGAAGCGCGCGACGCGGCGCTGGACGTCCAGTTGCCCGAGGCACAGGATGTGGCCCTGCGCGGTCCGCAGCTCGTGCGCGGCACGGATGGCGAAGCCGAGCGCGAGCTGCGCATCCTCGCGCAGCATCGCTTCCATCGCGGCGATCGGGATGCGGTGGAGCACGCTGTCGCACACCGCTTCGAGCGAGTTCACATACCGTCCCGCTTCCGAAAGGCCGAACATGTCGCCGCTCCACAGGAAGCTGACGAGCTGGCGATTTCCGTCCAGCAGCAGGCGGCTCGCCCGCACGATGCCGCGATCCAGCAGGTAGAGGTGCCCCGCCGCATCTCCCTCGCGGTAGATCGTGCCGTCCGCCGCGCAGGAGAACTGCGTGCCGGCCCGCAGGAGCTGCTCCTGCTCGGCAGGCGTCAGCAACTTGGCGATGTCGCAGCCGAACGGGCTGGCGGATGCTTCACTCGGCTCGGTCATCGCGCGCCCTCTAGGGTTCCACTTGACCGTCGTCAAAGTCGCGGCGGCTGTCACCGCGTATCGCCTGCCGTGCCACACAGCCGAGGGGTCGCGCAGTGAACGAACAAGCCCGCATCGCCGGATCGGACACGGCTGCTTCCGAGGTCCACACACCTCCGGCGCAGACGCCGCCCGCTGCGCCGGCCTCCACCGCCGGCGCCGATCGCTGGCTGCACGGGCTCCAGGGACGGCTGACCGGCGGCGTGTCGCCCTTTGCGCTGTGGCAGGCTTGCGCCGATTGGGCGAGCCATCTCGCCAATGCGCCGTCGCGCCGCGCCGAACTCGCCACCGACGCTTTCCAGCGCTGGGTGCGGCTGTTCGACATCGCTGCGGGCGGCGAGCCGGTGCAGCCTGCCCCGGGAGACCACCGCTTCACCGATCCGGGCTGGAAGGAAGCTCCGTTCGACCTGCTCGAACAGGGCTTCCTGCTTGCGGAGGATTGGATGGAGCGTGCCACCACCGGCCTCCCCGGCGTTTCGGTAGAGAACGGGCGAATCGTCAACTTCGCCGCGCGGCAGTGGCTCGACATGGTCTCGCCGTCGAACCTGCCCTGGGCGAACCCGGAGATCCTCGCGCGGACGGCGGCGGAGGGCGGGAAGAACCTGCTTGCGGGCTATGGCAACCTGCTCGCCGATTTGGGCGGCCGTGCCGGCGGCAGCGGCGAAGCGCTGCGCGTCGGCCGCGACCTCGCCGTGACGCCGGGCAAGGTGATCTGGCGCGACACGCTGTTCGAGCTGATCCAGTACGCGCCCGCAACCGAAACGGTCCATGCCGAGCCGGTGCTGATCGTGCCGGCGTGGATCATGAAATACTATATTCTCGACCTTTCGCCGCACAATTCGCTGATCCGCTACCTCGTCGAACAGGGGCACAGCGTCTTCTGCATGTCCTGGCGCAATCCCGGAGCGGACCTGCGCGACACCGGGTTCGACGACTATCGCCGCGCGGCGATGACGGCGATCGAGGCGGCGTCCGCGATCTGCGGCGGCGCGAAGGTCCACGCCGCCGGCTACTGCCTGGGCGGCACGCTGCTCGCCGTCACCGCCGCTGCAATGGCGCGCGACGGCGATGAACGGCTTGCGAGCGTCACGCTGTTCGCGGCGCAGACCGATTTCAGCGAAGCGGGCGAACTGCAACTCTTCATCACCGAGGACCAGCTCGCCTTCCTCGAAGACGTGATGGCCGCACAGGGCTATCTCGACGGGCGGCAGATGGGCGGCGCGTTCCAGCTCCTGCGCTCGCGCGACCTGATCTGGTCGCGGCTGCTGCGCAGCTACTTCCTCGGCGAGCAGGAACATGCCAACGACCTGATGACCTGGAACAACGACGCCACCCGGATGCCTGCGCGGATGCATTCCGAATATCTGCGCCGCCTCTTCCTGCGGAACGACCTCGCCGCCGGCCGGTTCGAGGTGGAGGGCAAGCCGATCGCCCTGTCGGACATCCACCTGCCCTTCTTCGTGGTGGGAACCGAAACCGATCACGTCGCGCCGTGGCGATCGGTGTACAAGCTCCATCTGCTGAACCCGGGCGAGATCAGCTTCGTGCTGACCTCCGGCGGGCACAATGCGGGGATCGTCAGCGAGCCGGGCCACCCCCGCCGCCATTTCCGCATCGCGAGACGCGAAGCCGGCGCGCCCTATGCCGATCCCGCGAGCTGGGCCGCCCGGGCCGAGCAGCGCGAGGGCTCGTGGTGGCCGGCATGGCAGGCGTGGCTGGCGGAACGCTCCGGCCCGCGCGACGCTTCACCGCCGGCGCCGGGCAGCGCCGCCTATCCGCCGCTCACCGACGCGCCCGGCAGCTACATACTGGAGCGTTGAACGATGAGCCCACCCACCACCATCGAGAACCGCACCTTCGACGAGATCGCCGTCGGCGACACCGCCAGCGTCACCCGCACGCTCACCGTGCAGGACATCCAGCTCTTCGCGCTGGTCTCCGGCGACGTGAACCCGGCGCATGTCGATCCGGAATTCGCCGCCACCGACATGTTCCACCGCGTGATCGCGCACGGCATGTGGGGCGGCGGGCTGATCTCCGCCGTGCTCGGCACCGAGCTGCCGGGGCCCGGCACCATCTATCTCAGCCAGACCCTGCGCTTCACCCGCCCGGTGGCGCTCGGCGACACGATCACCGCGACGGTGACCGTCGCCGAGAAGCGGGTGGAGCATGACCTGCTGGTGCTCGAATGCCGCTGCACCAACCAGGCGGGCGAGGACGTCATCACCGGCCGGGCCGAAGTGAAGGCCCCGCGCGACAAGGTCAGCCGCCCGCGCGTGGCGCTGCCGGACGTGCGGCTCGCCGGGCACGAACGCTATCACGCGCTGCTCAAGCGGGCGAGCGGCGCGGCTCCGGTGCGCGCCGCGATCGCGCATCCGTGCGATCCACAGGCGATCCGGGCGGCGGTGCAGGCCGCCGATGCAGGACTGATCGCGCCGATCCTCGTCGGCCCCGAAGCGAAGATCCGGGCCGCCGCGGAAGCCGCCTCGGCGGATATCACGGCGTTCCGCCTGGTCCCCGCGCCGCACAGCCACGCCGCGGCGGCCGAGGCCGTCGCGCTGGTCGCTTCGGGCGAGGCCGGGCTGCTGGTCAAGGGATCGCTCCACACCGACGAACTGCTCTCCGCCGTCCTGGCCGCCTCGGCGGGATTGCGCACCGAGCGGCGGATCAGCCACGTCTACGTCATGGACGTGCCCGGCCATCCGCGCCCGCTGCTGGTCACCGACGCGGCGATCAACATCGAGCCGGGCCTGGAGGAAAAGGCCGACATCATCCGCAACGCGATCGGTCTCGCGCAGGCGATCGGCATCGAGACGCCGCGCGTCGCGATCCTCGCCGCGGTCGAGACGGTGAACCCCAAGATGCGCTCGACGCTGGAGGCGGCGGCGCTCTGCAAGATGGCGGATCGCGGCCAGATCGCCGGCGGCCTGATCGACGGGCCGCTCGCGCTCGACAATGCGATCAGCCCGGCCGCCGCGCAGGAGAAAGGCATCCGCTCGCCCGTTGCAGGCATGGCCGACATCCTGGTCGTGCCGAATCTGGAGGCAGGCAACATGATCGCCAAGCAACTGACCTTCCTCGCCGGTGCCGATGCCGCGGGAATCGTGCTCGGCGCGCGCGTGCCGATCGTCCTTACCAGCCGCGCGGACAGCGTGCGCACGCGGCTCGCCTCCTGCGCGCTCGCCGTGCTGCTGGCCCGCGCGGCGGAGGCGGGCTGACATGGCCGGTGCGCTCCTCACGCTCAACGCGGGCTCGTCCAGCATCAAGTTCGCGATCTTCCAGGTCGAGGGCTCCGGTGATCCGCAAGCGGTCGCGCGCGGCAAGATCGAGGGGATCGGCACGGCGCCGCACCTGATCGCCCGCGCGGCCAACGGCGCGGTGCTGACCGAGAAGCGCTGGGAGGACGGCGCCGACCTCAGCCACGAGGCGTTCCTGGGCGATCTGCTCGACTGGGTGGACACGCATGTCGATGGCGACCGGCTCATCGGCGTGGGCAACCGCGTGGTCCATGGCGGTCGCGACTTCTTCGCTCCCGTGGCGATCGACGACACCGTGCTCGACCGGCTGGACGCGCTCTGCCCGCTCGCCCCGCTCCACCAGCCCCACAGCCTCCATGCGATTCGCGCGGTGCGCGCGGCGCGTCCGTCGCTGCGACAGGTCGCCTGTTTCGATACCGCCTTCCACCACGAACAGCCGGCGGTCGCCACGCGCTTCGCCCTTCCGCGCGCGCTGGAGGAAGAAGGCGTGCGGCGCTACGGCTTTCACGGCCTGTCCTATGAATATGTCGCCGGGCGGCTGGCGGAGCTCGATCCGCCGCTCGCCGCCGGGCGCGTAATCGCCGCGCATCTCGGCAACGGCGCCAGCCTCTGCGCGATGCACGGCGGGCGCAGCATCGACACCACCATGGGGTTCACCGCGCTCGACGGGCTGATGATGGGCACGCGCTGCGGCACGATCGATCCCGGCGTGATCTTCTACCTGATGCGCCAGCACGGACTTTCGGCCGACGCGGTGGAGCACCTGCTCTACGATCGCTCCGGCCTGCTCGGAGTATCCGGGGTATCGAGCGACATGCGCGCGCTGCTCGACAGCGACGATCCGCGCAGCGCCGAAGCCATCGACCTGTTTACCTATCGCATCGCCCGCGAAAGCGGGGCGCTGGTCGCGTCGCTCGGCGGGGTCGACGGCGTCGTCTTCACCGCCGGCATCGGCGAGAACGCGACCGAGGTCCGCGCCCGCGTCTGCGCCCGGCTCGGCTGGCTGGGCGTCGTGCTGGACGAGCAGGCGAACGAGCGCGGCGAACCCGTCATCAGCACGCCCGAAAGCCGCGTTACGGTCCGGGTCATCCCCACCGACGAGGAAGCCATGATCGCCATCCATGCCCGCGACGTGGTCGGGAGCGCCGCACGATGAAGCCGCTGGTCGATCTCTCGGGCAAGCGCGGCCTCGTCGTCGGCATCGCCAACGAACACAGCATCGCGACCGGCTGCGCGCAGGCGTTCCGCCAGTGCGGCGCCCGGCTGGCCGGCACCTATCTCAACGACAAGGCAAAGCCGTTCGTGGCGCCGGTGGCCGAGCGGCTCGGCATCGAGTGGCTCGCGCCGTGCGACGTGCGCGTGCCCGGCGAGACCGAGGCGCTGTTCGATCGCATCCGTGGCGAATGGGGCGGACTCGACTTCCTGCTCCATTCCATCGCCTTCGCCCCGAAGGAGGATCTGCACGGCCGCGTCGTCGATAGTTCGGCCGAGGGGTTCGCCACCGCGATGGACGTGTCGTGCCACTCCTTCCTTGCGATGGCGCGGCTCGCCGAGCCGCTGATGCGCGACGGTGGCTGCCTGCTCACCGTCACCTTCTACGGCTCCGAACGGGTGGTCGAGCACTACAATCTGATGGGTCCGGTCAAGGCGGCGCTGGAAAGCGCGACGCGCTACGTCGCCGCCGAGCTGGGGCCGAGGGGCATCCGCGCCCATGCGATCTCGCCCGGCCCGATCGCGACGCGCGCGGCGAGCGGCATCGACCGGTTCGACGAGCTGCTCGACCGCGCCGCCGCGCGTGCACCCGAAGGCCAGCTCGTCGAGATCGGCGACGTCGGCGCGCTGGCCGCGTTCCTGGTCAGCGATGCCGCACGGCGCATCACGGGCACGATCATCCCGGTCGACAGCGGCCAGCATCTGCTCGCCTGAGCGAAGGAGAAAGACATGAGCACTCCGGAAAGCACCCTTACGGCCGACGAAGCGCGGCTGATCGACCGCTATTGGCGCGCGGCCAATTATCTGTCGGTCGGGCAGATCTACCTGCTCGACAATCCGCTGCTGCGCGAGCCGCTGGCGGCCGAGCACATCAAGCCGCGCCTGCTCGGCCATTGGGGCACGACGCCGGGCCTGAACTTCATCTACGCGCATCTCAACCGGGTGATCCGGGAACGAGACAGCAACGTGCTCTACATCTGCGGTCCGGGGCACGGCGGCCCCGGCATGGTCGCCAACACCTGGCTGGAAGGCACCTATAGCGAGATCTATCCGCTGATCGGCGACGATGCCGATGGCCTGCGCCGGCTGTTCCGCCAATTCTCCTTCCCCGGCGGCATCCCCAGCCACGCGGCGCCCGAGACACCGGGATCGATCCACGAGGGCGGCGAGCTCGGCTATGCGCTGGTCCACGCTTACGGCGCCGCGTTCGACAATCCGGATCTGGTGGTCGCCTGCGTGATCGGCGACGGCGAGGCGGAAACCGGGCCGCTCGCCGCGTCGTGGCACGGCAACAAGTTCCTCGATCCCGTGCACGACGGGGCCGTGCTGCCGATCCTGCACCTCAACGGCTACAAGATCGCCAACCCGACGATCATGGGCCGGATGAGCGACGAGGCGCTGTGCCAGCTGTTCGAAGGCTTCGGCTACGAGCCCTTCTTCGTCGAGGGCGCGGACCCGATGCCGATGCATGGTGCGATGGCTGCGACGCTCGACCGCTGCTTCGACCGCATCGCCGAGATCCAGCGCGCCGCACGTGCCGGCACCGCCGAGGGGATGCCGCGCTGGCCGATGATCGTGCTGCGCAGCCCCAAGGGCTGGACCGGGCCCAAGGAAGTGGACGGCAAGAAGGTCGAAGGCTTCTGGCGCGCGCATCAGGTACCGGTCGATGCCGCGCGTGAAAGCGACGCGCATCGCAAGGTGCTCGAGGAATGGATGCGCAGCTACCAGCTCGACGAGCTGTTCGATGCGGAAGGGCGACTGCTGCCTGAGCTGCGGGCGCTCGCGCCGGAAGGCGGCAAGCGGATGGGCGCCAGCCCCTATGCGAATGCGGGCGGGCTGCACCCGCTGAAACGTCCCGACTGGCGCGACTTCGCGGTCGACGTGCCGCATCCGTGCGGGGCGATCGCCGAATCCACCCGCGCGACGGGCCAGTATCTCGCCGAGGTGCTGCGCATGAGCGCGGACGCCCGCAACTTCCGCGTGATGGGCCCGGACGAAACCAATTCGAACCGGCTGAACGCCGTGTTCGAGGCGACCGACCGCGCATGGATGGCGCCGATCGAGCCCTATGACGATCATCTCGCCGCCGGCGGGCGCGTGATGGAGGTATTGTCGGAGCATCTCTGCCAGGGGTGGCTAGAAGGCTATACGCTGAGCGGGCGGCACGGGCTGTTCAACTGCTACGAAGCGTTCGTCCACATCGTCGATTCGATGTTCAACCAGCACGCCAAATGGCTCAAGGTCAGCCGCGAACTCGATTGGCGGCGGCCGGTGCCGTCGTTCAACTATCTGCTGTCGAGCCATGTCTGGCGGCAGGACCATAACGGGTTCAGCCATCAGGATCCGGGCTTCCTCGACCTGGTCGTGAACAAGAAGGCGGACGTGGTGCGCGTCTACCTGCCGCCCGACGCCAACACGCTGCTGCGGACCGTCGATCATTGCCTGGGCACGCACGACCGCATCAACGTGATCGTCGCCGGCAAGCAGCCGGCGCCGCAATGGCTCACTGCCGAGGAGGCGGAGGTGCATTGCGCGGCCGGCGTCGGCATCTGGGATTGGGCCGGGACCGACGGCGACGGCGCCCCGCCCGACGTGGTGATGGCCTGCGCGGGCGACGTGCCCACGCTTGAGACGATCGCCGCGGTCGACCTGCTGCGCCAGCACGTTCCGGGCCTGAAGGTCCGCGTCGTCAATGTCGTCGACCTGATGACGCTCCAGCCGCATGAGGAGCATCCCCATGGCCTCACCGATGCCGATTTCGACGCGATCTTCACCCGCGACCGGCCGGTGATCTTCGCCTTCCACGGCTATCCGTGGCTGATCCACCGGCTGACCTACCGCCGCACCAACCACCACAATTTCCATGTGCGTGGCTTCAAGGAGGAAGGCACCACGACCACGCCGTTCGACATGGTAGTGCTCAACGACCTCGACCGCTTCCACCTGGCGATGGACGTGATCGACCGGGTGCCGGGCCTCGCGGCCACCGCCGCGCACGCCAAGCAGGCGTTCCGCGACAAGCGGATCGCGCACAAGCTCTACGTGAACAGCCATGGCGAGGACATGCCCGAAATCCGCGACTGGAGCTGGCCGTACAAGACCGCCGCCGAAGCGGGCGACTGACCGCGGGCGCTCGGGAGGGGCGGCGAGTTCCATGGCCGGGCCGGCGTAGTCACCGCGTGCGAGGTGACGCGCCGCTTGGTCGCCGGAAAGCGGTGACCTCCATCGCCGCCCTGCGCCCGTTCGGATCGATGCGCCTTATGTGCTCGCCGGTCCATCAAGGGGGGCGTCTTTGCCGCGTCCGGCAAACAATGGTCGCACCTCGTCGTCGCTGAGGATCTGGTTATCGCGCGCAGCGGTGGTCGATAGGTCAGGAGCCCCCAGCTTCAGTCCGAACTCGGCAGGTCGGCGGGCACGGCGCGGCGATGCAGCGCGACGTTGTGGTTCAGCGCAGCCATGAAGCCGTTGACCACACGCTGGAGGCTAAGGCTTTTTGCGCGAGCAGCGCAGTTGCCAGGCCCGCGGGTCCACCTCCGCGAGGGCGGCAAGGCGAGTCTCTTGTCCTCGAACACAGAGCGGGTGAGGCTCGATGCGCGAGCACCCGATATCAGGACGCCCCGTTCATTCCGGTCATCTGATCCGTTCCGTGGTGGCGGCGTTCCAACGCGGCCGGCGATAGCTCCCGGACAAGGCCACCAACCGCCGGTCCTCGCGATGGTAACGCCATCGTTCACCCACTTTCCGCCGGAACGTTCGCGTCCTCAACGGCTTGGCTCCTTACGGGCGATGTGCCCCCGAGCGATGGAGAGCGTATGAACTCGAATCTCATTTCCGCCGTCTTCGACAGCCATGCCGAGGCGGAGCGCGCCGTCACCGCCTTGCGCAGCAACGGTGTGAACGACAGCGCCATCTCGATCGTGGCGCAGCATGACGGCAAGAACACCACCACGGACGGTGGCGGCAACGACACGCAGGAGTTCGTCGGCAAGGTTGCCGCCGGGGCCGGCATCGGCACGCTGCTGGGCATCGCGGCTCTTGCCATCCCCGGGGTCGGCCCGCTCGTGGGCGCAGGGGCGATCGCCGCATCGGCCGTGCCCGGCGCCGCGGTGACCGGCGCGGCCTTGGGCGGCGCGGTCGGCGGCCTGGAAAAGGTGATGACCGATCACGGCGTGAGCCGGGAAGACGCGACCTATTACGAGCAGCATATCGGCAGGGGCGGCGTGTTCGTATCGGTCGACACCAACGCTGCCGGGATCGATCCGGAAGCCGCTGCCGACATCCTGTACGGCGCCGGCGGGCACAGCTCCACGCGGTCGCGCGCGGCAGCGCTCTGACGCTTCAACCCCGGTGGGAGGCGCAGGTTCGGCCTGCGCCTCCCGTCTCACGCGCTGCGATCGAACCCGCTCACTCGAAGCCGACGATGCCGTGGGGCACGTACGGCTCCTCCAGGCGCCTGATCTCGTCGTCGCTCAGGACGATGTTCAACGCCGCCACCGCGTCCTCCAGATGACCCGCCTTGGAAGCGCCGACGATCGGCGCGGAAACGGCAGGGTGTTGCAGCACCCAGGCCAGCGCGATCTGCGCGCGCGGCACCCCGCGCTCCGCAGCGACGGCGGCGACCGCCTCCACCACCTTCCGGTCGGCATCGGCGGTCCGCCGGTAGAGGCTGCTCCCGAACTTGTCCGTGCGCGAGCGGTCGGTGGTCTCGTCCCAGTCGCGGGTCAGTCGTCCGCGGGCCAGCGGGCTCCAGGGAATGACGCCAATGCCTTCCGCCTCGCACAGGGGCAGCATCTCCCGCTCCTCCTCGCGATACAGCAGGTTCACATAATTCTGCATGGTCGAGAACCGCGTCCAGCCGTTCGCGTCGGCGGTGTGGAGCATGGTGGCGAACTGCCAGGCATACATGGAGGAAGCGCCGATATAGCGTGCCTTGCCGGCCTTCACGACGTCATGGAGCGCCTCCAGCGTCTCCTCGATCGGCACCTCATGGTCGAAGCGGTGGATCTGGTAGAGATCCACATAGTCCGTTCCCAGCCGCAGGAGGCTGGCGTCGATCTCCTGCAGGATCGCCTTGCGGCTCAGCCCCGCGCCGTTGGGACCGGGGCGCATCCGGCCATGGACCTTGGTCGCGATCACCACCTCGTCGCGCCGGGCGAACTCCTTGAGCGCACGGCCGACGATCTCCTCCGAACTGCCGTCCGAATAGACGTTGGCGGTGTCGAAGAAGTTGATGCCGAGTTCGATCGCCTGCTTCAGCAAGGGGCGGCTCTTCTCCTCGTCCAGCGTCCATTCGTGATTGCCGCGGCCGGGATCGCCATAGGTCATGCAGCCGAGGCACAGCCGCGAGACGTCGAGGCCGGTATTGCCGAGTTTCCGATATTCCATGCTGCTGTCTCCCGCGCCTGGCCTTGTTGCCGGCGGCTTCTTCCCCCCTACGGCAGAGCGCCGCATCGGTTCCGTTGGTTCAGCGGAGGAAAGGCAGCCCCGTCGGACGAGGTGGCTTTGGCGCCCTAGTGGACGAAGCGCGCGGTGGTCTTCGCCGCGACCTCGTCCGCCGTGACGCCCGGTGCGCATTCGATCAGCCGGAACGGCGACTGGTGGTCGGGCCGCTGGAACACGGCAAGATCGGTGACGATCATGTCCACCACGTTCCGGCCGGTCAGCGGCAGCGAGCATTCGGGCAGGAACTTGGGCGTGCCGTCCCTGGAGGTATGCTCCATCACCACGATGATCTTCTTGACGCCGGCGACCAGGTCCATGGCGCCGCCCATGCCCTTGATCATCTTGCCCGGGATCATCCAGTTGGCGATGTCGCCGTCCTGGCTCACTTCCATCGCGCCCAGCACGGTGAGGTCGATATGTCCGCCGCGGATCATGGCGAAGCTCTGGTCCGAACCGAAATAGACCGATTGCGGCAACTCGCTGATCGTCTGCTTGCCGGCATTGATAAGGTCGGGGTCCTCCTCGCCCTCATAGGGAAAGGGACCGATCCCAAGCATGCCGTTTTCCGACTGCAGCGTCACAGTAACGCCGGCCGGAATGTGGTTGGCCACCAGCGTCGGAATGCCGATGCCCAGGTTGACGTAGAAGCCGTCCTGCAGCTCGCGTGCGGCGCGGGCGGCCATTTCGTCGCGGGTCCAGCCCTTTGCATCCCCAGCCATCAGGCGGCCTCCCTCTTGCGCGTGGTGCGGAACTCGATCTTCTTGTCGTATGGCGCGCCCAGGATCAGCCGGTTCACGTAGATGCCCGGCAGATGGATCTGGTCCGGATCGAGCGCGCCCACCGGCACGATCTCCTCCACCTCGGCGACGCATACCTTACCGGCGGTGGCCATCGGCTGGTTGAAATTGCGCGCCGTCTTGCGGAACAGCAGGTTGCCGCTCTCGTCCGCTTTCCAGCCCTTGATGATCGACAGGTCGGCGCGGATGCCGCGTTCCAGGATGTAATCCTCGCCGTCGAACTGCTTCACTTCCTTGCCCTCGGCCACCAGCGTGCCGACGCCCGTCCTGGTGTAGAAGCCGGGAATGCCTGCGCCGCCGGCGCGGCACCGCTCGGCCAGCGTGCCTTGGGGACAGAACTCCACCTCCAGCTCGCCCGACAGATACTGCCGCTCGAACTCCTTGTTCTCGCCGACATAGGAGGAGATCATCTTCTTCACCTGCCGCGTGCGCAGCAGCTTGCCGAGGCCCTCGCCGTCCACGCCGGCATTGTTGCTGGCGATGGTCAGCTCCCTGGTGCCGGCATCGCGGATCGCGTCGATCAGGCGCTCGGGGATGCCCGACAGGCCGAAACCGCCGGCGCAGATCGTCATGCCGTCGAACAGCACCCCGTCGAGGGCGGCGGCGGCATCGGGATAGAGCTTTCTGGTCATGCGGCAACTCTCCGGCAGTTGCGGGTCGAGGGATGGAAAGCGGGTCGCATCATGGCGCCGCCATCGTCAAGCGCCGGCGTGATCCGCGCCGAACATCCGGATGATGCCGGAGAAGTCGCTGCCGCCCTGCCCTTGCTCCACGAACGCGTCGTACAGCTCCCGCGCGCGGTCGCCCATCGGCGTGCGCGCCCCGGCGTCGGTCGCCGCCGCCGCGGCGAGGCGCAGGTCCTTGAGCATCAGCGCCGCCGCGAAGCCGCCTTGATAGTCGTGGTCGGCCGGGCTGTCCGGCCCGACACCCGGCACCGGCGTGTAGGTGTTCATGGACCAGCTTTGTGCGGTGGAAACGCTGGCCACGTCGAAGAACGCCTGCGGGTCGATCCCCAGCTTGCCGGCGAGCGCAAACGCCTCGCACGTCGCGATCATGGTGGAGGCAAGCACCAGGTTGTTGCACATCTTCACCGCCTGCCCCGCGCCGTTGGCGCCGACATGGAACACCGCCTTCCCCATGTCGGCCAGGATCGGCTGCGCACGGTCGAACGCCTGCCCGCTGCCGCCGACCATGAAGGTCAGCGTACCTGCGTTGGCCGCGCCGATGCCGCCCGAAACCGGCGCATCGATCGCCAGCAGCCCGGCCGCCTGCGCCTGCTCCGCCACCCGCCTCGCCGTCGCGACGTCGATGGTCGAGCTGTCGATCAGCAGCGTCCCCGGCGCGGCGCGGCCGAACACGCCATCGGCATAGACGCTTTCCACATGCGTGCCGGCCGGCAGCATGGTGACGATCGCCTCGGCGCCCTCGATCGCCTCGGCCACGTCCCCTGCCGCCAGACATCCGGCGTCCGCCGCGCGCGCCAGCGCCTCGCCGCTCAGGTCGAACGCGCGAACGTCATGGCCCTTCCCGGCGAGGTTGGCGGCCATGCCGCTGCCCATGTTGCCCAGCCCGATAAAGCCGATCCGTGCCATGTTCTCTCTCCCGAATGGCGCTTGCTGCGCCTTATTTGCCGGTCCACGCCCCCGGGCGCTTTTCCACGAAGGCCGCCATGCCTTCCTTCTGATCCGCCGTGCCGAACAGGCCGTGGAAAAGCCGCCGCTCGAACTGCACGCCGGCGCTGAGGCTGGTCTCGAACGCGGCGTTGACCATCTCCTTGTTCGCCAGCACCGCCAGCGGCGCCATGCCGGCGATCGTCGCTGCCGTCTTCACCGCTTCCTCGACCACCTCCGCGGCCTGCACCACCCGGCTGGCGAGCCCCGCGCGCTCCGCTTCGGCGGCGTCCATCATCCGGCCCGTCAGGCACATCTCCATCGCCTTCGCCTTGCCTACCGCGCGCGTCAGCCGCTGCGAGCCGCCCATGCCGGGAGAGACGGCCAGCTTGATCTCGGGCTGGCCGAACTTCGCGTTGTCCGCCGCCAGGATGAAGTCGCACATCATCGCCAGCTCGCACCCGCCGCCCAGCGCATAGCCGGACACCGCGGCGATGATCGGCTTCCTCGTCCGCGTGAATCGGTCCCAGCCGGCGAAGAAGTCATGCGCGTACATGTCGGCAAAGCCCTGGCTCTGCATTTCCTTGATGTCCGCGCCGGCGGCGAACGCGCGCTCGCTGCCGGTCACCACCGCACAGCCCTGTGTCGCGTCCGCATCGAACGCCGCCATCGCCGCCAGCAGGTCGTCCAGCACCTGGCTGTTCAGCGCGTTGAGCGCCTGCGGGCGGTTGAGCGTCACCAGCGTGACGGCCTCGCGCCGCTCGACCAGGATCGTCTCGTAGCTGCTCATCATGCTTCTCCGTTCACCGTGCCGGCTGCCATGCCTCGCCCTCGCGTAAGGGGGCAAAGATCTGGTCGATCAGATGGTCGCTGACGTCCTCGGGCGTGGCCGGGTTCCAGTTCGGCGCGTGGTCCTTGTCCACGATCACCGCACGGACGCCTTCGAGGAAGTCGTGCCGCTGCACCACGCGGGCGCCCACCGCATATTCCTGCCGCATCTCGTCTTCGAACGTCGCCATGCGGGCGCCGTCGCGCAGCAGCTTCAGGCTGACCTTCATCGCCTGCGGCGACTTGGTGCGCAGCGTCGCCAATGTCTCGCGCGCGAAGTCTGACGCGTCCGCTTCCAGCGCCGCAAACACGTCCTCGAGCCGGTCGGACGCGAACAGGCGGTCGATCTCGGCTGCATGGTCGAGCAATGCCGGTCCGCCCGCTTCATTCTCGCGGTCGAGCAGGGCCGCCTCCATGCCGCCGGGATCGCCGACGATCCGCGCCTTCAACTCGCCAAGACGATCCGCAGGAACGAAGTGCGTTGCGAGACCCAGCGCCAGGCACTCTGCGCCATCCAGCCGGTACCCGGTGAGCCCAACATACTGCCCCACCCGCCCCGGCAGGCGCGACAGATACCAGCCGCCGCCCACATCCGGGAACAGTCCGATGCCCGTTTCCGGCATCGCGAACTTCGTGTTCTCCGTCGCCACGCGATAACGGCAGGGCAGCGCGATGCCGACCCCGCCGCCCATGGTGATGCCGTCCATGAACGCGACGATCGGCTTGGCATAGGTGAACAGGCGATGGTTCAGCTGGTATTCCAGGTGGAAGAACGCTCGCGCCGCGGCGCCGTCACCCCTCCCACTTTCCGCCAGCATGCGGATGTCCCCACCGGCGCAGAAACCGCGCGACAGCTTGGGGTCGCCGTCCGGATCGGGCGCATGGTCGAGGATCACCGCCTCCACCGCCGGGTCGCTGCGCCAGGCGGCCAGCGCTGCGAGCATCGCCTCGCACATGGCGGCGTTCAGCGCATGGAGAGCGCGCGGCCGGTTCAGCCGCAACCGGCCGACGCGCCCCTCGACGGAGACGAGGACGTCGCTCGAAACATCGCTCACTGGCGCGTCAGCTCCCGTCCGACGATCATGCGCATCACCTGGTTGGTGCCCTCCAGGATCGAATGCACGCGCAGGTCGCGCCAGAAGCGTTCGATCGGATAGTCCATCAGGTAACCGTAGCCGCCATGCAGTTGCAGCGCACGGTCGACCACCGACGATCCGGTGTCGGTCGCCAGCCGCTTGGCCATGGCGGCGAAGCGCGTGCGGTCGGGAGCACCCGCCGTCACCTTCGCGGCTGCCGCGTAGAGCAGCATGCGCGCCGCCTGCAGCTCGGTATCCATGTCCGCCAGCGTGAACTGCGTGTTCTGGAAGTCGGCAATCGGCTTGCCGAACTGCTGGCGATCCCTGGTATAGCGGATCGCCTCGTCCAGGCAGCGCTGCGCGCCGCCCAGCGAGCAGGCGCCGATGTTCAACCGCCCGCCGTCCAGCCCCATCATCGCGATGCGAAAGCCCTCGCCTTCCGCCCCGACCAGGTTCTCGGCCGGCACGCGCACGCCGTCGAAGATCACCTGGCGCGTCGGCTGCGAATGCCAGCCGAGCTTGCGCTCGTTCGCGCCGAAGCTGACGCCCGGCATGTCGCGCTCGATCACCAGCGCGGAAATGCCCTTGGGGCCCTCCTCGCCGGTGCGCACCATGGTGACATAGACCTCGTTCTCGCCGCCGCCGGAGATGAACTGCTTGGAGCCGGTGACCACATAATGGTCGCCGTCCTTCACCGCCTTCGTCTTAAGCGCTGCCGCGTCCGAGCCAGAGGACGGCTCGGTCAGGCAGTAGCTGGCGAGCTGGTCCATCGTGACCAGGGCCGGCAGGTACTTGGCCTTGACGGTCGGCGAACCGAACCGGTCGATCATCCACGACGCCATGTTGTGGATGGAGATGAACGCGCTGGTGGAGGGGCAGCCATAGGCCATCGCCTCCATGATGAGCGCCGCCTCCAGCCGCCCCAGGTTGATGCCCCCGGACTCCTCCGACACGTAGATCGCCGCAAAGCCGAGTTCGGCCGCGGCCTTGATCGTCTCGCGCGGGAAGATGTGCTTCTCGTCCCACTCCCCCGCAAACGGCGTGATGCGATCCGCGGTGAAGCGGCGCGCGAGCTCCTGGATCTCGCGCTGGTCGTCGGTCAGGTCGAACTGGTCGGTCATCACTTGCTATCCATGGCGGGGTAGAACGGCGCAGCAAAGCCGCCGCGCCGTCGAAGGATCAGCCCATCGTCGGGATGACGAACGCATCCTGGATGCGGGACGGGCCACCATCTTCCGACCCGCGCGGCAGGTCGCCGCCGGACAGGCCGAAGCCGTCCGGCCAGCGCTGGGTCACGGTCTTGACCTTGGTCCAGAACTTGACGCCCTCCATCCCGTGCTGGTTCGTGTCGCCGAATGCCGAACGCTTCCAGCCGCCAAACGTATGGTAGGCGACCGGCACCGGGATGGGCACGTTGATCCCGACCATGCCGACATTCACCCGCGCGGCGAACTCGCGGGCGGCATGGCCGTTGCGGGTGAAGATCGCAACCCCGTTGCCGTACTGGTGCTCGCTGGGCAGGCGGACCGCGTCCTCGAAGCTGGCGGCGCGCACGATCTGGAGGACCGGCCCGAAAATCTCTTCCTTGTACGCGCTCATGTCCGGCGTGACATGGTCGAACAAAGTGGGGCCGACGAAGAAGCCTTCCTCATGCCCCTGCAGCGTGAAGCCGCGGCCATCGACCACCAGCTCGGCGCCCTCGTCCACGCCGGCCTGGATCCAGTTCTCCACCCGCGCCTTGTGCGCCGCGTTCACCACCGGGCCGTAATGCGCCTCGGCATCGGTGGAGACGCCGACCCGCAGCGCCTGGATCGCCGGGATCAGCTTGTCGCGCAGCCGGGTCGCCGTGGCCTCGCCCACCGGCACCACCACCGGCAGCGCCATGCATCGCTCGCCCGCCGAGCCGAACGCCGCGCCGGCAAGGTCCGCCACCACCTGGTCGAGATCGGCGTCCGGCATGACGATGCCGTGGTTCTTCGCGCCGCCCATCGCCTGCACGCGCTTGCCCGCCTCCACGCCACGGCGATAGACATAATGCGCGATGTCGGACGAGCCGACGAAGCTCACCGCGTTGATCGCCGGATGGTCGAGGATCGCGTCCACCATCTCCTTGTCGCCGTGCACCACCTGCAAAATCCCCTTGGGCGCACCGGCCTCCAGCATCAGCTCGGCCAGACGAACCGGCACCGAGGGGTCGCGCTCGCTGGGCTTCAGGAGGAAGGCATTCCCGGTTGCGATCGCCACGCCGAACATCCACATCGGGATCATCGCCGGGAAGTTGAACGGCGTGATGCCCGCGCCGATGCCCAGCGGCTGGCGCATCGAATAGACGTCGATGCCCGGCCCCGCGCCCTGCGTGTACTCGCCCTTGAGCACATGCGGAATGCCGCAGCAGAACTCGATCACTTCCAGCCCGCGCTGGATATCGCCCTTGGCGTCCGCGATCACCTTGCCGTGCTCGCTGGACAGCAGCTGGGCGAGCGCGTCCATGTTCGCCTCGACCAGCTCCTTGAAGCGGAACATCACGCGGGCGCGCCGCTGGGGGTTGGTCGCCGCCCAGCCGGGCTGTGCCTTTTGCGCGGCCGCGATCGCCGCCTCGAGATCGGCAGCGGTGCCCAGCGTCACCTTGGCCTGCACCTTGCCCGTGTTCGGATCGTAGACGTCCGACGTGCGGCCGGCGCCCGCTTCGGCCGCATGGCCGGCGATTAGGTGGTCGATATTGCGCACGACACTCTCTCCTGTTCTTGACTCGGGAGCCTGATCGACTGCTTGCTGTCCGGCAACGTACAAAAACGCAGCCCTGAGCTGCAAGGATGCAGCCGATGCGCTGGGACGAACTGCAGGACTTTCTCGCCATCGCCCGCACGGGGCAGATCGCCCGCGCCGCCGAGCAGCTCGGCGTGGACGCGACCACGATCGGCCGGCGATTGCGGCGGCTGGAGGCGCGACTCGGCCAGGTCCTGTTCGAGCAAACCCGCCAGGGCCAGGCGCTGACGGAAGACGGCGAGCGGCTGCTGCGGCATGTGGAAGGCATGCAGCAGATGGCGGACCGGATCGCCGCCTCTGCGCGGGCGACCGGCGGGCTGGCCGGCGTCCTGAAGGTCAGCGTGTCCGAGGGGTTCGGCAGCTGGTTCATCGCCCGCCACCTGCACGATTTCGTGGAGCGCCACCCCGGCCTTACCGTGGAACTGGCCGCCAATAACGGCTTCCTGAACCCGTCGCGTCGCGAAACCGATGTCGCGATCATGCTCGCACGGCCCCAGGCAGGGCCGGTGGTCAGCGGCAAGCTCACCGATTATCGGCTCAGCCTCTACGCCGCGCCCGCTTACCTCGCGCGCTGCGGCGTGCCGGCCGATGCCGCCGCACTCGCCACCGGGCACCGCCTGATCGGCTATGTGCCCGATCTCCTGTATGCGCCCGAACTCAATTACCTGGACGATCTGCTTCCCGGGCTGACGGCGAACGTGCGCAGCTCCAGCATCAACGCGCAGCACCGGATGATCGCCTCCGGGCTCGGCATCGGCGTGCTCCCGCGGTTCATCGGCGATTTCGACGCCGAGCTGACGCCGGTCCTCCCCGCGCTCGCCTTCAGCCGATCGTTCTGGATCGTCACCCACCGCGATACCCGGCAGTTGCAGCGGGTTCGCGCGTTCCGGGCCTGGATCCTCGAAACCGTCGCCAGGCGGCGCGGCGACCTGACCGGCCGGGAGGCGCCACCGCCCCCCTGACCGGCCCGCCGTTTGTTTCAGGCGCCCTGCCGATCCGCCGCATGGAGGCGTTGCTCCAGTGCCTCCTGCTGGTGCAGCAGGGCAGCCGGCAGATCGGCGCCGAAACCTTCCAGATAGGCGCGGTTCCGCTCGGCTTCCTCTGCCCAGCCATCGGCATCGATCGAGAACAGCAGCTCCGCATCACCTGCCGGCATGTCGAGTCCGTCGAGGTCGATCGAGCCCCCGGCCGGAACGAAGCCGACGGCCGTTTCCCGTCCCCCGGCATCGTTATGGAGCCGCTCGACGATCCACTTCAGCACGCGCGCATTGTCGCCGAAACCGGGCCACAGGAAGCGCCCGCCCTCGTCCTTGCGGAACCAGTTCACCATGAAGATGCGCGGCAGCACGCTGGGGTCCGATGCAGCCGAGGCGCCCAGACGCAGCCAGTGCCGGAAGTACTCGGCCATGTGATAGCCGCAGAACGGCAGCATCGCGAACGGGTCGCGGCGCAGCTCGCCCAGCTTGTTCTCCGCCGCCGCGGTGCCTTCGGAGGCCATGTTGGCGGCCATGTAGACGCCATGTTCCCAATCGAACGCTTCCGTGACCAGCGGCAAGGTGGTCGAGCGCCGCCCGCCGAACAGGATGGCGGAGATCGGCACGCCCTCCGGTGCGTTCCACTCCGGCGCGATCGCCGGGCATTGCGCGGCCGGGGTGGTGAAGCGCGAGTTCGGATGCGCCGCGGGGGTGGAGGACGCCGGTGTCCAGGGCCGTCCCTGCCAGTCGGTCAACTGCTCGGGCGCCGGCTTGCTCAGCCCTTCCCACCACACGTCGCCTTCGGGCGTCAGCGCGGTGTTGGTGAAGATCGTGTTCGCGGCCAGCGTCTCGATGGCGTTGCGGTTGGTCGCCGGCGACGTGCCGGGCGCCACGCCGAAGAACCCGGCCTCCGGGTTGATCGCGTAGAGCCGGCCATCCTTGCCGAAACGCATCCAGGCGATGTCGTCGCCGATGGTCTCCGCCTTCCAGCCGGGGATGCTCGGCTCCAGCATCGCCAGGTTGGTCTTGCCGCACGCGCTGGGAAAGGCCGCCGCGACATAGGTCACCGCGCCTTCCGGGCTGGTGAGCTTCAGGATCAGCATGTGCTCGGCCAGCCAGCCCTCGTCACGCGCCACCACGCTGGCGATGCGCAGCGCCAGGCATTTCTTGCCGAGCAGCGCATTGCCGCCATAGCCCGAGCCATAGGACCAGATCTCGCGCGTTTCGGGAAAGTGGACGATCCACTTTTCCTCGTTGCACGGCCAGGCGACATCCTCCTGCCCGTCGGTCAGCGGCATGCCGACCGAATGGACGCAGCGGACGAAAAAGCCGTCCTCGCCCAGCATCTGCAGCGCTTCGGCGCCCATGCGCGCCATAATGCGCATGGAAAGCACGACATAGGCGCTGTCGGTGATCTCCACCCCGATCATGCTCTTGTCCGAGCCGATCGGGCCCATGCAGAACGGCACCACATACATGGTCCGCCCACGCATGGAGCCGGCGAACAGGCCGTGCAGCCGCTCGCGCATCTCGCCCGGCTCGATCCAGTTGTTGGTCGGCCCGGCGTCCGCCTCCCGCTCGGAACAGATGAAGGTCCGGCTCTCCACCCGCGCCACGTCGCGCGGGTCGGAGCGCGCATAAAAGGAATTCGGCCGCAGCTCCGGGTTCAGCTGCGTCAGGGTTCCACCCGCGACCAGCTCCGCCGTCAGTGCGTCCCACTCGGCCTGCGACCCGTCGCACCAGCGGATCGCGTCGGGCTGCGCCTGCGCGGCGATGCTCGCCACCCAGTCCAGCAGCGCCCGGTGGCGCGTCGGCGCCTGATCGTACGCGCTTTGCGTCGAAGGGTGGAAAAGCATGCGGCATCCTCTCGCCTGTTTCGCCGACGATTGGCCCGAGCACGGCGGCGACTCAAATTGGATTACCGGAAGGGCATAAGCTGTGGTTAAAGGTTCCGGTGGAAACGGTGTACCAGCTCAACTTCCGCCACCTGCGGCTGCTCGGCACCGTAACGCAGGAAGGCACGCTCAGCGCCGCCGCCCGCGCTGCGGGCATTTCGCAACCGGCGCTGACCCAGGCGCTGGCCAAGCTGGAGGCGGCGTTCGGCGTCCAGCTGTTCGAGCGGACGCCCAGCGGCGTGGTTCCCACATCCGGCGGGCGGCGGATCGCGCGGCGTGTGCTGCGCGGCACGGCCCAGCTCAGCCGCTCGCTGCACCGCGCGGCGGGCGGCACGCAGCGCGTCGGCCTCGACCATTACCTGACCAGCGCGCATGTCCGCGGCCTGCTCGGCCTGGCGGAAGGCGGCAGTTTCCAGCGCGGGGCGGAGCTTGCGCAGGTTTCCGTTCCCGCCCTGCACCGCGCGGTCCGCGATCTGGAGCGGCTGGTCGGCCGCGCGCTCGTGGAACGCCGCGGCCGCGGGGTCGGGCTGAATGCCGCCGGATCGAAGCTGGCGAACGGGTTCGAGCTGGGCGTGGCCGAACTGGCCACCGCACTGGACGAAGGCTCGGTGGGCGGCACCCGCCTGGCGATCGGCGCCATGGCGCTGTCCCGCTCGCTGCTGCTGCCCACTGCGCTTGCTGACCTGTTGGTGGACGCACCGAACATCCAGGTGGACGTGGTGGAAGGCTCCTACCTGGAACTGGTGGAGCTCCTGCGCAGCGGCCGCATCGACGTGATGGTCGGCGCCCTGCGCGACTCGCCCGCCCGCGATCTGCACCAGCAACCGCTGTTCGCCGACAAGCTGACGATCATCGGCCGCGCGGATCATCCTCTGGCCGGCGGAGTGGCCGGCTTCGAACAGCTTGCCGACTATCCGTGGATCGTCGCCCGCCGCGCCTCCGGCCTGCTGGAACGCTGGCAGAGCATGTTCGACGATGCCGGCAAGGCGCGTCCGCAGGCACCGATCCAGTGCGGCTCCGTGGCGCTGATCCGCGGCATGCTGGTGCGCAGCGACTTTCTGACGCTGCTGTCGCCCGATCAGGTGGCGGCGGAAATCCATGCCGGCACCCTTACCTGCATCCGCTCCGTGGTGCCCGATACCGAGCGCCTGATCGGCGCGATCACGCGGCGCGACTGGTATCCGACCGCGTTGCAGGAGCAATTCATGGCGGCGCTGCGGGCGAGCACCGCGTCACTGGGCAGCTGAGCCCCCTCAGCCCAGCATGTCCTGCAACGCAGGCGACAGATGCTCGCGCGCCTGCCCGCCCTCGGTGCCGACCATCCTCGCGGCGAGCCCCAGCTCCCCGGCCAGCGCCATGCCCTGCTCGACACCGAGCACCGTCAGGGCAGTAGCCCAGCCATCCGCCTCCATGGCGCGCTCGTGCACGACGCTGACCGAGATGACCGCGGGCGGAAGCGGGCGGCCGGTGCGCGGGTCTAGCGTGTGCGCGCCCCGCACATAGTCGCCCGACGTGGCCACTGCGAGGTCGTGCAAGCCGATCCGCAAGGGCGGAAGCACGACGCCCGGCGGCGCTTCCAGGTCGACCCACCAGGGCTGACCATCCGGTCGCAAGCCGCGCCCGACCAGTTCGCCGCCGATCTCGACCAGCACGTCCTCTGCGCCTTCGTCCCGCAGGCAATCGGCGACGGCATCCACGGCGAAACCCTTGCCGATGCCCGACAGGTCGAGCCACAGCCCGCCCGGCTGCTGCACGCGGCGCATCGCGCGGTCAAAGGCGA
The DNA here is from genome assembly GCF_003345355.1 of Sphingomonas aracearum. Lineage (GTDB taxonomy): Bacteria > Pseudomonadota > Alphaproteobacteria > Sphingomonadales > Sphingomonadaceae > Sphingomonas > Sphingomonas aracearum. The sequence goes on from NZ_QQNB01000002.1 coordinate 636,207, forward strand.
GCCGGTGCCAGCCCCCCTGCCCTCGCGCCGCGTCCAGCGTGGCGGGGTCCGCCGGCGCATGCACCTTCTCCGCACCATATCCGAGCAAGGCGGCCGCCCGGCCCAGCGTCGGGTCGAAGGCGCCGCCACTGCGCTCGGCGAGGGCGAGCGCCGCGGCGAGCACGGTGGCGAAATCCGGCGGCAGGCGCGTCCAGCTGCCGGCCTGCGAGCGGTTATACTGATCGAGCACGGAGCCGGGATGCCACTGGCTCATCTCCCCGACGATCCGCGCCAGTCGCTGCTCCACCACAGCGCGCAAGCGACCGGCGTCCAGGCCCGCCCGCGCGGCATAGCGCACCTGCCACCCGGTGCCGAGCGCTTCGCCGGCGATGCGGGCGACGGGCACTGCCGGGTCGCCCCGCCGCAAGGCAGCGGTGCAGACCCGCGCGGGCAAGGCGACGCGCATGTCCGGCGTCAGGGCGTCTGCACCTCGAGCGTGGCGGAATACAGCATGCGCCGCATCTCCGCCCGCTTCTCCGCCGGATGCTTGTCCTCGGCCTCCGCCCCCAGCCAGTAGAGGCCGGCAGAAGGCCATTTCACCGCCACGGCACCGTCAACGCCGGTGACCAGGTCCATTGCCGCCACATCGTCGCGGTAGCGCTCGCCGCCCTGCACCACCGTGACCTTCACGCCCGCCGCCGGCTTGCCGTCGATCAGGAAGCGGAACCGCGCCGTCTCCCCCGCGGCGATCGCGTTGGGATGGGTGATCGGCGCGAACTCCAGCCCCTTGCCGGACGGCTTGAACACCGTTTCGGTCGGCGCGCCCAGGGTGACGAAGGTCTCGGTGGTGTTCACCATCTCGGTCAGGTGCACGTCCGTCGCCTCGGCCGGGATGTCGGCCAGCGCGATCGGCGGCTGGCGACGCTGCCCGCCCGGACCGTCCGGACCTGCCGCGCCAGCCTGAGCACCCGGCGCCGGTCCGGCCGAAGCGCGCGGGCCCTGCGCTGGCGCGCCCGCCGGCATGGCGGCGCCACCCGGCGGCGGGCCGCCGCGGCCGCCGACCCGGCGCTCCTCGCCGTTGAGGCGCAGCGTGCCGGAGACCATCACCTGCCGGCTTGCCACCTTCCACGTGCCCTGCTGGTCCAGCCGCACGTCGAGCACGGTGCGAAAGCGCGTGCGCACCGGCGTGACCGGATCGGCGGGCGAGCCGTCCGGCTTCGACACGATGATCGTCTCGGGCGCGATGGGCCGATGATCGAAGAAGAACAGGTGGTCCGCACCGGCGGCGTCGAACGTCACCGTGTTGCTGTTGCCGGCAAGGATCGTGCTCGACGGCACGATGAACGAGCGGTCCGCCGAGGCCATCGACGGCACCAGCGCCGTGGACAGCAGAAGCGCGCCCGCAAGGCGCTTGGCCAGCCGGCTCACTTGGCGGCCACCGTGATCGCGCCAAGCTCGGTCTTGCCGGTTCCGCGCGCCGTGCCGCCCGGCACCGTGATCGGCACCGTCACCAGATCGCGCCCGCCATGTTCGCGCGCGGCCTCGACGTTGAGGATATATTTCCCCGGTGCCAGGTTCCCGGGCAGTGCGATCGTGTAGCTGCCCGGCCCCTTGGTCGCGCCGCTCACGCCGTCCGCCGGCAGCTTCATCGTGCGCCCGGCCTTGCGCCACCAGGAGCGCAGGTCGGACAGCCAGCGCGTGCCCGGCTCGTTGCCGCCCTTCCTGAGGTCGTACCAGACGAACACGGTGCGCGGCGCGCCGCCGCCGACCGGCTCCAGCCAGCCCGCGACATAGGGGCGCTTGTACTCGGCGAGCGGGAGGCGCGGCAGCGTGACGGTGATCGAGCCGGCCAGCGCCGGGGTCGCGATCAGGCCGCCGGCCAGCGCGAAGGGAATGGAACGCATCGAACCGAGCTCCTTCAGTGAATGAACAGGATCGCCACCACCAGCGGCAGCAGGAAACCGAGCGCGACCAGCGGCCATGTCATGCGCCGGTGCCTGGAATGAAGGTGCAGCAGGAGCAGCCCCGTCAGCGTGAACACCACCGCCGCCACGGCGAACGCATCGAGGAACAGCCGCCAGGCCAGCCCCGTGTTGCGGCCCTTGTGCAGATCGTTGAGCAGCGAGATCCAGCCCTGGCTGGTCACTTCCGACTTGATGGCGCCGCTCGCCCGGTCGATGCTGACCCAGGCGTCTCCGCCGGGACGCGGCAGGGCGACATAGACTTCCGCGTCGCTCCACTCGCCGGGACGGCCCGCAGCATCGAGGCCGACTGCATTCTCCACCGCGCGTGCGACGGCGGCGGGCAGCGGCGCATCCGACTGCGCGGGCGTTGGCTTCAACAAGCGCAACAGCGACGGCGCGAGCGTCGCGGAGCGGTCCTCTACCTTGGGCGAGGCAGGGATGGATGCGGCATGGTTCAGCGTCACGCCGGTGACGGCAAAGGCCAGCATGCCGATCAGCGACACGGCCGCGCTGATCCAGTGCCAGGTGTGCAGCTGCTTCAGCCACCAGCCGCGTGCCGACGTGCGTTTCTTGCGAGGAGGCGCCGTGCGCAGCTGGGTAGCGGGAGCGTTCACGGCGCTCTTTTGCCGCGAGCGATTTGCAATAGCAATACTGCCCTTCTGGGAATGTTGCGGGTGCGTAACCGCGCCACCGCAGGAAATTTCGCGATCGTAACGGAAGGTGCTTGATGAGAGTGACTCTCATTAGTACAGCAGATGCGACAGACTCGCATTAGCACGTTCAGGGGGAACATGACCGTACGCACCGCCAGCGCCGCCCAGCGGACCTTTCTTGCCATGTCCTGCATCGGCGCGTCGCTCGCCGCCGCAGCGCCCGCCGCGGCTCAGGACGCGCAGCTTTCGGAGGCTCAGGCTCAGGAAGACCGGGGCAGCGTGGTAGTCACCGGCACGCTGATCGACGAGGAGCCCGGCCGGCGGCTGGAATCGCCCAAGCGCACCCGCACGGTACGCGACACGCCGCAGACGATCACCGTGCTCAGCAACGAGGTGATCGAACAGCAGAACCTCCTCACCCTGCGCGACGTGCTGTCCACCGTTCCGGGCATCACGTTCGGCGCCGCGGAAGGCGGCACCGCGCCCAGCGACCAGATCAACTTCCGCGGGTACAGCGCCACCAACGACGTCACCATCGACGGCGTGCGTGACAGCGCCGCCTATAGCCGCAGCGACTCGTTCAACCTGGAGCAGGTGGAAGTCACCAACGGCGCCAACTCGGTGGTGTCCGGTGCCGGCTCCGCGGGCGGCAACATCAACCTCGTCACCAAGCGCCCGCAGGAGGAAAACCGCCGCGTCGTCAGCGCGGGCGTCGGCCTCGACGACTATCTGCGCGGCACGGTGGACATCAACCAGCGCGTCGGCGATCTCGTCGCGGTGCGGCTGAACGCCATGGCACACCGCAACGACGTGCCCGGCCGCGACGTCGAGAACTACAAGCGCTGGGGCGTCGCTCCGTCGGTGACGATCGGCATCGACCAGCCGACCCGCCTGATCCTCCAGTACGTGCACCAGGAGGACACCAACATCCCGCAATATGGCGTGCCTTATTATGTCGGCGCGACCAATGACGGCCCTGTCCCCGGTGTCGATCGCAGCGACTATTTCGGGTTTCGCAACATCGATCGGCAGCGGATCAACGTCGACCAGGCCACCGCCACCTTCGAGCACGAGTTGAGCGACACCGCCTCCATCCGCAACCTCGCGCGCTGGCAGGATGTGCGCCAGTTCACGGTCGCGAACCCGCCCCAGGGCACCTATTGCCTGCCCTCCGGCCTGACGCCCACCGCTGCCGCCTGCGCCTTTCCCGGCTATTACCAGCCGTCCGGCCCGCGCGGCACGACCCGCGACACCAAGAACCTGCTGCTGTTCGACCAGTTCGATTTCCGCGCCGTGTTCGATACCGGCGCGATCGAGCACACGATCGATCTCGGCGTGGCCGCCACCTGGGAGCAGTTCGAGCTGTCCAACGGCAATTCGGAGCGCGCCGCCGACGGCAGCACCGTGACCCTGCCGCTCATCAACATCGCCGATCCCAACAATGTCGTGCAGGGGCCGAACCGCACGCTCGCGTACGGCAGCAACGTCTATACCGGCCCGCTGAACTTCATCCGCTCCGGCTTCACGCAAGGCGAGCAGGAAAACTACGCGGTCTATCTCTTCGACACGATGAAGCTGGGCAAGGTGGAGTTCAACGGCGGCGTCCGGCTGGAGCGGAACACGGGCACCTACCGCGCCGACACCTTCTCCACCGCCGTCGCCACGCTGGGCGCCTATACGCGCGGCGCCACCTTCCGGAACGCGAACACGCTGTTCTCCTACCGCGCGGGCCTGGTCTACAAGCCGGTCGAGCCGGTGACCCTGTACGTGGCCTATGGCAATTCGCGCACGCCGTCGAAAAGCAGCGTGAACGGCTCCTGCACGGTAGCCACCTGCAACATCGATCCGGAATCGGCGAAGAATTACGAGATCGGCGCCAAGGCCGAGCTGTTCGACGGCGGCCTGCTGGTGTCGGCCTCCGCCTTCCGCAACGAGCGGGACAAATACGCAATCCCGTCCAACGATCCGACGATCCCCGATCAGGTGCTGAACGGCCGCTCCCGCGTGGACGGCATCGCGCTCAGCGCCATCGGCAAGATCACCAGGGACTGGCAGATCACCGCCAACTACACCTATCTCGACTCCGAACTTCGCCAGTCGGTATCCGATACCTGCCTGGCGCGCCCGGGTGCTACCGGCTGCAACAACAACGCCGCCTTCCCCGATCCGGCGGCGGGCTCGGAATTGGCCAACACGCCCAGGCATTCCGGCAGCATCTTCACCACCTATCGCCTGCCGTTCGGCCTGACGATCGGCTATGGCGCGACGTACCAGGGCAGCTTCGCCTTTGGCACGCGCACGCTGGTGACGGCGACGTCGAGCCTGTCCACCGTGCTGCGCGCGGACGATTACTGGGTGCACCAGGCCTATTTCAGCTACGAGTTCTCGCCCAACCTGTCGGCACAGCTCAACGTGAAGAACCTGACCGACTCCTATTATTTCACCCGCATCCGCAACAACGGCTGGGCGACCCCCGGCGACGCGCGCACCGCCGTGCTCAGCATGACGGCGAAGTTCTGATCGCACGCCGGGCGCCGCCGCCCGCCCGGCGGTTGCCAAGCATGGCGATCTCGAAGAGGAAGAAGCGATGCTCGTCGAGATCCCTGCGCTGTTCAGCCCGGCCGAGGCGGCGGAGGCGCGCGCGCTGCTCGCCGCCGCCGAGTGGCAGGACGGGCGCGCCACCGCGGGGCACCGTGCCGCCACGGTGAAGCAGAACCTGCAACTGCCGCTCGACCATCCGCTCGCGCGGCAGCTCGGCGACCGCATCCTCGACCGGCTCGCCCGCACCCCGCGGTTCGTCGCCGCGACGCTGCCGCTGCGCATCCTGCCGCCCCGCTTCAACCGCTATGAGGGCGGCGGCACCTACGGCAACCATGTCGACAGCGCGATCTTTCCCGTGCCCAACACCGCCCAGCACGTACGCAGCGACGTGTCGGCCACCCTCTTCCTCAGCGACCCGGACGACTATGACGGCGGGGAACTGGTGATCGAGGACAGCTTCGGCGCGCATCGCGTGAAGCTGGCCGCCGGGCACCTCATCACCTATCCCGGCAGCAGCCTGCACCGCGTCACGCCCGTGACCCGCGGCACGCGCTTTGCCGCGTTCTTCTGGACACAGAGCTTTGTCGCGTCCGAACTTCAGCGGCGCGAGCTGTTCGCGCTGGACGGCGCCATCCAGTCGCTCACCGCCGACCACCCGGACCATCCGTCGATCGACACGCTGACGAACGTCTACCACAACCTGCTGCGGCAATGGTCGAGCACCTGACGAGCGCGGGGGAGGCGCCGCTCCCGCCCCTGGCGACGATCCCGCCGGACCTCCGGTCGCTGGCGGACTATGAGCAACGCGCGCGGGCGCACTTGCCCGCGGCGACCTGGGCGCATGTCGAGGATCGCGCCGGCCGCGGCATCACCCTGGACGACAATCGCGCTGCCTTCGATCGCGTGCGGCTGCTTCCGCGCGCGCTGGCCAGCCTTGCCGGCGGCAGCACCGCCTCCACCCTGTTGGGCGTGCATCACCCCTGCCCCGTCCTGCTCGGCCCCGTCGCCTATCAGCGCCTGGCCCATGCCGAGGGCGAACTGGCGACGATCCGCGCGGCCACGGCACTGGGGACCGGCAGCGTGCTCAGCACCCTGTCGAGCGTCCCGCTGGAACAGGTCGCCGCGGCCCGGCTCCAGGCGGCCGACCAGCTCGACGTTGCGCCCGCGCCCCTGTGGTTCCAGCTCTATCTCCAGCCCCGCCGCGAGGACAGCGCCACGCTGCTGCGTCGGGCAGAAGCGGCGGGCTATCAGGCGATCGTGCTGACGATCGATGCCGGGGTGAAGCGCTCCGGCTTTGTTCTGCCGCCGGGCGTGGAAGCGGCCAACCTCGCCGGCATGGAGGCGCCACGTCATGTCGCGTCGGCAGGTGGCCGCCTCCTGTTCGGCACGGCGCTGACGGATGCGGTGCCGACCTGGGAGGATCTCGCCTGGCTGCGCGCGGCCACCGACCTGCCGGTGCTCGTGAAGGGCATGCTGGTCGGCGACGACCTGGAGCGTGCGCTTGCGGCGGGCGCGGACGGGCTGATCCTGTCGAACCATGGCGGCCGCGTGCTGGACGGCCTGCCCGCCACGCTGGACCTCCTGCCGCAGGTGGCTGCGGCCGTTGCCGGTCGCGTGCCCGTGCTGCTGGACGGAGGCGTGCGCACGGGCACGGATGTGGTCAAGGCGCTCTGCCTGGGCGCAATCGCCGTGCTGGTGGCGCGGCCGGTCCTGCACGCCCTGGCCGTGGCGGGCCTCGCCGGCGTGGCGCATCTCTGCCACCTGCTGCGCGCCGAGCTGGAGCTGGCCATGGCACAGCTCGGCTGCGCCACGCTCGACGATCTCACGGAGGAGCGCCTTTTCACGACATTGCGCTGAGCGGCAGCCGCCAGCAACTTTTCGTCATAGTCACGTTGATATTGCTAGTGACTCGCAACAACCTTCGCGGTAGGAGGCCCCCAACCACAACAGGGGGTACGCATGGAATTTCGAACGGGCTCGCTGCTGGCGGGTGTTGCATTGGTCGCGCTGCCGTTCGGCGCACAGGCACAGGTTCGCGAAAGCGGCGCGGACGAGCCGTCCCGCACGCAGGCGGAGCGCCAGTCCACCAGCGACGTGGTGGTGCTCGGCAAGAGCTTCGGAAACGAAGTCGGCAAGACGCTCACCCCGCTGAAGGACGTGCCGAACACCGTCACCGTGGTCGATCGCGAGCGGTTCGAGCAGCAGAACCTGTTCACGCTGGAAGACGCGCTCACCGCCACCAACGGCATCACCGTCACCGGCGTGGGCAGCGAGGACCCGTCCTATGTCTCGCGCGGGTTCAATATCACCAACTATCTGGTGGACGGCGTCCCGACGCTCGCCTTCAACTTCCCGGCCGCGGTGCCGGACCTGTTCTTCTTCGACCGGGTCGAGGTGCTGCGCGGTCCCGCCGGGCTGTTCAGCGGCGCGGGCAACCCCGCCGGCAGCGTGAACCTGGTGCGCAAGCGCCCGCTGGACGCCGCCCGCGTCCAGGCGTCGGCCGGCTATGGCAGCTACGACAATAAGCGGTTCGAGTTCGATGCTTCCACGCCGCTTGGCGAGATCGGCGGCATCCGCGCCGGCGTGATGGCGCAGGATCAGGACCAGTTCTTCGACATCGCCCACCGCAACCGGCTGGACGCCTATGTCACCACCAGCGTGAAGATCGGCGATCGCACCACCTTCACCACCGGCCTCACCTATGACCGGTTCAAGCCGGCCATCCAGTCCGGCCTGCCGGGCATCCTGGGCGATCTGAACGGCAGCGAAGGGCAGTTGCTCGACATCGACCGTTCGACCTATCTCGGCGCCGACTGGAACCGCTTCAAATCGGAAACCTGGACCGGCTTCGCCGAACTGGCGCACTGGATCAGCAATCGCTGGGCCCTGCGCGCAACCGCGCTTGTCACCAATGTCGATCGCCTCGACGTGTACAGCTATATCGGCAGCCAGCCGGTCACCGCGACCAACGGCCTGACCAACCAGATCGCGTTTCGCAGCACCAGCCGGGCGCAGACCAAGGCGTTCGATTTCAACGGCGTCGGCAGCTTCCCCGCCTTTGGCCGTGACCAGACGCTGATCCTGGGCTTCGACTATCAGGGCAGCAACTACGACTCCTACTTCGCGCGCTTCTCCAACTTCGCGCGGATCGACGTCTACAACCCGGTGTCGCCGCCGGAGCCGCCGCTCAACGAGTTCGGCCCTGCGCCGGTCGTGCAGGGCCCCGCCGGGCCAGTCACGCAGACCTATGGCGCGACCAACACCAAGGTCGAGCAATATGGCATTTACGGCCAGATGCGGCTCAGCCCCGTCGAAGGCTTCACGCTGGTCGGTGGCGGCCGCACGACGTGGTGGACCACCGACAGCACCACCCTGCTGCCCGCCCGCGGCAACACCACCGGCTATTCGGTGGAGGGCCGCTTCACGCCCTATGCCGGCGTGGTGTGGGACGTGACGCCGCAATGGAACCTGTACGGCAGCTATGCCGACAGCTTCACGCCGCAGGCCGCGCCCGCCAACCGCGTCCGTCCGGACGGGCGGCCGATCGATCCGCAGATCGGCGCGCAGTGGGAAGTCGGCTCCAAGCTCGGCCTGTTCGGCGACAAGCTGCTGCTCTCGGCCGCGGCCTACCAGAACACGCAGACGAACCGCCTGTTCAACGATCCCAACGAGCCCACGCTGGTGCTCCAGATCGGCAAGGTCCGCGCGCGCGGCGTGGAAGCGGAGGCGAACGGCCAGATCCTGCCCGGCTGGCGGATCAATGCCGGCTATACCTATACCGAAACCAAGTATCTGGAAGACGCGAACGCCAGCTTCGAGGGCCTGCCGCTGGTGCCGATCGTGCCCAAGCACATGGGCAAGCTGTTCACCAACTACGAGGTGCAGGGCGGCGCCCTGCGTGGCTTCAGCCTGGGCGGCGGGCTGACCGTTTTCTCCTCCACCTGGGGCGGCAACCCCGCCGTGCGCAACGCGGCGGGTGCGGTGACGACGCGCTCCACCATCGTGCGCCAGCCAAGCTACATCGTCGCCGACCTGCGCGCCGGCTACCGGATCAACGAGCGGCTGAGCCTGTCGGTGAACGTCAACAACCTGTTCGACGAGAACTATTACGCCCGCATCGCGTCGGCCGGGCGCGGCAATTATTATGGCAGCCCGCGCACGGTGTTCGGCACCATCCGGATCACCTATCCGTGATCGCGCGGGCGACGGGCGACGCCGCACGGTGGCGGCGGCGGGGCGACAATGCGCTCCGCTTCCTCGCCGCCGTGCCGGTCGGCTATGGCGTGTCGAGCCTGTGGGCGATGGCGCTCGCCCGCGTCCTGCCGATGGAACGTTCGGAAGCGACCGTCACGGGCGCGCTGGTGGCCCTGCTGTTGTGCGCGCTGGCGGCGATGTACGCCTATGCGGCGCGCAGCGGATGGCGGGCGCTGCTCACGCTGCTGCTGTGCGGCGGGGTGGCGGCGGCGATCACCTGGAGCTCGATCGCCACCGGAGGAAAGGCATGAGCAAAGGCTTCCGCCAGTCGCAATCCACCTTGCACACCTGGTCGGGCCTGCTGCTCGGCTGGGTGCTGTTTCTCGTCTTTCTCACCGGCACGCTGGCATTCTGGCGCGAGGGGCTGAACCGCTACATGCGCCCCGAGCTGCCGCCGGTGACGCAGCCGATGCGCGTGCTGGCGGGTGCACAGCGCTTTCTCCAGGCAAAGGCGCCGGACGGGAAAAGCTGGTTCGTTACCCTGCCGAGCGAGCGGCTGCCCGGCGCGCAGGTGTTCTGGGTGCCGCAGCCCAAGGCCGGCGAGGCGCCGCGCGGCCGGCGCGGAGGCGGCGGGCGCCGCGGCCGCGACACGCAGGCGCTGATCGGCGCGGACGGCCAGCCGGTGCACGCCCGCGAGACGCGCGGCGGCGAGTTCTTCTACCGCTTCCATTTCGACCTTCACTACATGCCGGTGATCTGGGCGCGCTGGCTGGTCGGCGTGGCGGCGGCGATGATGCTGGTGGCGATCCTCACCGGCATCGTCACGCACAAGAAGATCTTTCGCGATTTCTTCACCCTGCGCCGGGGCAAGGGTCAGCGGTCCTGGCTGGACGGGCACAATGCCACGGCCGTGCTGGCGCTGCCCTTCCACCTGATGATCACCTATACCGGCCTTGTCACGCTGATGGCGCTGCTGATGCCCTGGGCGGCGGTGGCCAATTACGTCGATCCCGCCAAGGCGAACGAGGCGCTGTTCCCGCATGTCGAGGCACCGGCGCGCAGCGGCCGCCCTGCCCCGCTCGCCGACCTGTCCCGCATCGTCGCCGATGCCGAGCGCCGGCTGGGCGGCCCGGCCGGCTATCTCGAGGTGAGCGAAGCTGGCGACGCGGCGGCCCGCGTCACCGTGCTGCGCGCGCCCACCACCCTGCTCAACACGCGCGCGCCCTCCATCACCTATGACGGCGTGAGCGGCCGGCCGGTCTGGCGCTCCCCGGCCCCCGGGGGCGCGGCGGCGACCGCCGGGGTCATGATCGGGCTGCATGCCGGCCGCTTCGCCGATGTCGCACTGCGCTGGATCTATTTCCTGTGCGGGGTGGCGGGTACGCTGATGGTGGCGAGCGGGCTGGTGCTGTGGACGGTGAAGCGGCGCGAGAAGCTGCCCGATCCGGTGCGCCCGCCGCTCGGCTTCCGCATTGTGGAGCGGCTGAACGTGGCGACGATCGCGGGCTTTCCGCTGGGCGTGGCGGCGATGTTCTGGGCCAACCGGCTGCTGCCGGCGGCGATGCCCGGGCGGGCCGAACTGGAAGTCAACCTGCTGTTCCTCGCCTGGGCGGCGGCGGCGCTGCTCGCGCTGCTGTGCCGTCCCGCCTGGACGTGGCGCGCCCTGTTCGCGGCCACGGGTGTGCTGCTGATCGCCTTGCCGGTGTTCAATCTTGTCGGCCCCGGCCGCGGCACCTTCGGTCCGCTGCTCGCGGGCGATCTGGTGCCGGTCGGCGTGGATGCGACGATGGTGGCGTTCGGTGCGGGCCTGCTTGCCGTCGCCCGGCGAATCGCACGCCACCGCCCGGCCGAGCGCAACCGGACACGCCGCGCGCCGGCGACCCCGTCCGTGCGCGTGCTGGAGCCTGCCGAATGATCGTTCTCGCCTTTCTGCCGGCCTTGCTCGCCTTTGCCCTGCTCGGGCTCGCCAGCCACGACCATTACCTGCGCTGGTTCGGGCATCGGCCGACCCGTCGCACGCAGCGCCCGCTGCGGATCGCCGCGTCGGTGGCGCTGGCGCTCAGCCTCGTCCTTGCCGTCGCCTCGCGCGGCTGGGGGTTCGGGCCGGTGCTTTGGTCCGGGCTGGTGATGCTGGCGGCCGGATGCGTGTTCCTGTTCCTGAACGTGACGGAGGCACACACGCCGCACGGCCGCAGGCAGCGCAACGCGCGATAGCCGCTCGCCGCGTGCTGATTGATCCCCCGCCATGCATCGGCTATAGGCGCGGGCATTCCCGCCCCGGCGCGCGACCCGCGTGGCCGGGGCGCTTCATTCAGGGGTTTATGCCATGGCTCGTCGCCGCCAGATCTACGAGGGCAAGGCCAAGATCCTGTACGAGGGTCCGGAGCCCGGCACCCTGATCCAGTATTTCAAGGACGACGCCACCGCCTTCAACGCGCAGAAGAAGGGCACGATCAACGGCAAGGGCGTGCTGAACAACCGCATCAGCGAGCATGTCTTCACCCTGCTCGGCAATATCGGCGTGCCGACCCATTTCATCCGCCGCCTCAACATGCGCGAGCAGCTGATCCGCCAGGTGGAGATCGTGCCGATCGAGGTGGTGGTGCGCAACGTCGCCGCAGGCTCCCTGTCGAAGCGGCTGGGGATCGAGGAAGGCGTGCAGCTGCCGCGCACGATCATCGAATATTATTACAAGGACGATGCGCTCGGCGATCCTATGATCTCCGACGAGCATATCGCCGCCTTCGGCTGGGCCACGCAGGAGGAGATGCACGACATCGCCGACCTGGCGATCCGCACCAACGATTTCCTGTCGGGCCTGTTCGCCGGCATCGGCATCCGCCTGGTCGACTTCAAGCTGGAGTTCGGGCGCATCTGGGACAACGATTACAGCCGCATCATCCTGGCCGACGAGATCAGCCCGGACGGTTGCCGCCTGTGGGACATGACCACCAACGAGAAGCTCGACAAGGATCGCTTCCGCCGCGACCTGGGCGGCGAGGTGGAGGCCTATCAGGAGGTCGCGCGCCGGCTCGGGCTGCTGCCGGACGGCGCGGACGCGGCGGTGCTGGACCTCGAAAAGCATCGCGAGAAGCGCGGCAAGTGACGCGGCTGGTTACCGCCTCTTAACCATCGCTTGGTATCCCCGCTTCCGACACGGGCACGGCCCGTAACGGGGGATGGGATACCCATGCGCAATTACGTGATCTTGGCCGGCACGGCCGCCGCCCTTTCCGCTTGTGGCGGCGCCGGGCCTGAGACGATCGGCAGCACCGCACCGGCCGGCACCGTCGGCCCGGGCTCCGGCACCAACGCCGCGACGGACATCTACGCCCAGTTCGCCAATCCGGTGGACGCCAAGAGCTACAAGGGCGTCGGCGGCACGCAGAGGCTGACCTACACCACCGACAACCGCGTCACCCAGGGGCAGCAGGGGCTGACCTATTCGGCCAACGCCTCCACCGTGCGGGACAGCGCGATCGACATCGCCTATGATCCGCGCGACGCGATCTTCACGCTGACGATCGCCGATGCGAAGTCCGGCGCCGGCACGACCGTGCGCTTCCAGGATCCGGCGCAACGCACCAACTTCGGTGGAACAACCGAGCCGCAATGGGGCACGCCCAACCTGGCGCAGCTCCCCGCCGGCGCGGCAGCGAACCGCAACGTCAACTATCTCCAGTCGGGCGGCGGCAATCCCACCTCGCTTTACGGGCAGAGCGGCACCGGCTTCGTCGATCCGGGCAACAGCACCACCCCGCCCGACGGCATGCCCGGCTCGAGCTACACCGCCTACAGCTTCTTCTACGAAAAGCCGGGCAGCACGACGAAATACGTCTCGTTCGCCGGCTACGTCGCCAACACCGTGTCGTTCGCCAACGTCATGGCGGGCACCGAGACGCTGACGCAGGACAGCTGGACGCTGGAACGCGGCGCCTTTGCCTATGGCGCGCTGACGAACAACAGCGCCGTGCCGACCAGCGGCTCGGCCAGCTATACCGGCTCGATGCTGGGCACCATGGTGTTCAACCCGACGCTGGACGACTCCGTGAAGAAGTCCACCTACTTCCAGTGGCTGACCGGCACCTCGACGCTGTCGGTGAATTTCGCCAGCAAGCAGGTCGGCCTGGCGGTGGACGGCTTCGTGCTCGATCCGCAATATGATCGCTACACCACGCCGTCGATCACCGTGCCGGGCGGCGCCACCTTCAGCGGCAGCGGCTCCGCGCTGATCGACCTCGTCGGCAAGGGCGGCTTCACCGGCACCTTCCAGTCGTTCGCGTTCAAGAACGGCGCCACCACCCTGCCCGTCGCTGTTGCCGGGTCCAGCATCGACGGCGCGTTCTATGGCCCCGCCGCGGAGGAGGCCGGCGGCGGCTTCCGCGTGGTCGGCGGCGTGCCGGACCAGCGCGTGGACATTGTCGGCGCGTTCACGGGCAAGAAATGATGTTCCGGCGCGGCGTTCCTTGCGTCGCGCTGGCCCTGCTCTCCGCCACACCGGCCCTCGCAGACGAGGCGCCGGGCGAGCAGACCTGCGCGAACGGCACCTGCCAGGTGCGGCTGACGCCCGCCCAGGTGCTGGCCAGGGCCGAGCAACTGGTGCGGGCAGGACAGTTCGAAGAAGCCAAGCCGCTTCTCCTGGCCCTGCTGAAGGCACCCGGCTACACCTTTCAGGCGCGCTATCTCGCCGGCTATTCGGCGATGAAGGCCGGCAAGTGGAAAAGCGCGGCCGGCATCTTCCGCCGCATCCTGGTCGAGGATCCCGGGCAGACCCAGGTCCGGCTCGATTATGGCCGCGTGCTGCTGGCGATGGGCAAGACCGCCAGCGCCGATCACCAGCTGCGGCTCGCCGGCGAGGCACAGGATCTGCCGCCGGAGGTCGCCCGCACGATCCGTTCGGTACGCAACATCATCCGCTCGCGCCGCGCCTGGTCGCTGAACGTGGACTTCGGCATCGCGCCGGACAGCAACATCAACAACGCCACCGGATCGGACACGGTGACGATCCTGTTCGGCAACCAGCCGATCCCGCTCTCCCTCGACAAGGCGGCGCAGGCCAAGTCGGGCCTGGGCATCACCGGCTCGTTCGACGGCAGCCTGCGCCTGCCGATCGCCAAGGACGGCAGCAAGCTGTGGCTGGTCGACGTCAACGGCTTCGGCACGCAGTACAAGGGCTCGTCCTTTGACGATCTCTATCTCGAGGCGGCGACCGGTCCGGAGTTCAAGCTGTCCGAGCGCGCCCGGGTGCGCATCGAAGGCCTTGTCGCCGAGCGCGACTATGGCAACCGCATCGCCAGCCGCCAGGCCGGCGTGAAGGGCGGCGCGGAGCTGACCGTCGGCCAGACCAACCGCCTCGGCCTGCAGTTCGACCTGCGGCGTACCTGGACACGCTTCGACGACGGCTATAGCGGCTGGCAGGGCGGCCTTTACGCCACCTACGAGCGGGTGGTGGCCAAGTCGCTGATCGCCTCGGCCAGCCTGTTCGCCCGGCGCGACTGGCTGAAGACGGATGCGTATTCCAGCACGGAAGTGGGCGGCATCCTGGGGATCGGTGGCGAGCTGCCGAAAGGCTTCAATTTCGGCATCAGCGGCGGATTGTCGCGCGCGGTCTACGACGCGCCCCTGTACCTGTTCGCCAACGACCCCCGTCGCGACTGGCGGTACAATGCGCGGGTGACGATCGGCAACCGCGCGGTGCGCGTGCTCGGCCTGTCGCCGACGATCCAGTACACCTATGGCCGCGCCGATTCGAGCCTGCCGCTGTTCGCCACCGAGCGCAGCCGCTTCCGGCTCACCCTTGCCCGCTATTTCTGACCCGGGTTGCTCCCGGGCCACGCACCCGGCATAGGCGCAGACACTCCGCGCGCAACCGGGAAGCCCGTTCATGAAACTCCGCATCTTCGTCACCCTCAAGCCCGGCGTGCTCGATCCGCAGGGCAAGGCGATCGGCAAGGCGTTGCAGGGTCTCGGCTTTCAGGGCGTCAACGACGTGCGCCAGGGCAAGCTGATCGAGCTGGACGTGGCGGACGACACGACCGACGCCGCGATCGACGAGATGTGCCGCACCCTGCTCGCGAACACGGTGATCGAGAACTACCGGGTGGAGCGGGCATGAAGACCGCCGTTATCGTCTTTCCCGGCTCCAACTGCGACCGCGACATCGCCGTCGCGCTGGAGCGGGTGACCGGCACGACGCCGGACATGGTGTGGCATGCCGAGCCGACTCTGCCAGAGGGTCTCGGCCTCGTCGCGGTGCCCGGCGGCTTTTCCTATGGCGATTACCTGCGCTCCGGCGCGATGGCGGCGCGGGCGCCGGTGATGCGCGCGGTGGCGGATGCGGCGGAAGGCGGGCTGCCGGTGCTCGGCATCTGCAACGGCTTTCAGGTGCTGACCGAGGCGGGGATGCTGCCGGGCGCGCTGATGCGCAATGCCGGGATCGATTTCGTCTGCCGCGAAGTCGCGCTGACCGTGGAAGGCGCTCGCCCGCCGTTCTTCGATCGCTACCAGCCCGGCGAGCGGATCGTCCTGCCCGTGGCGCACCACGACGGCAACTACACCGCCGACGACGAGACGCTCGACCGGCTGGAAGGCGAAGGCCGCATCGCCCTGCGCTATGCCGAGCCGGTCAACGGCTCCGCGCGTAACATCGCCGGCCTGCTGAACGAGCGTGGCAACGTGCTGGGCATGATGCCGCACCCCGAACGCCGGATCGAGGCCGCGCATGGCGGTGTCGACGGTCGCCGCCTGTTCGAGGCGGTGTTCGATCTGGTGAGCGCCGCCTGAGAATCGCGGCGGGCCGCCTCAGAGCTCCGCCACCAGTTGCACGAAACTGTCGGCGCGCTCGTGCAGGCGGCCGGCCGAGTCCGAGAGCAGCTGTGACAGGCCGGCCAGCGTCTCCGCCTCGCCACCCAGCGCCGCCGCGCCCTCGCTGATCTGGCCGGCGCGCGCGCCGATGTCCGCGCCGGCATCCACCGATTGCTCGACGGTGGCGGCAATGCCGAACGTCGCTTCGCGCTGCTCCTCCACCGCCTGGTCGATGGAAGCGGAGATGGTGGCGATCGCTTCCACTGCCTGCTCGATCTCGCCATGGCCCGCCACCACCGCATCCAGCGTGCGGTGGATGTGGTGCACATGGTCGGCGATGTGCCGCGCCGCCGTGCCGGTCTGCGTCGAAAGTGCCTTTACCTCCTGCGCCACCACGCCGAAGCCGAGCCCCGCCTCGCCTGCCCGGCTCGCCTCGATGCCCGCGTTCAGGGCCAGGAGGTTGGTCTTGCGCGCGATCTCCTGGATCAGCGCCAGCATCTCGTCGATCGCCCGCGCGCTCTGGGTCAGCGCCGCCATGTGCGAACCCGACGCGCGAACGCAGTCATATGCCTCCCGGCGGCGGGCGCGGGCATCGCCGCTGTCATGGGCGATCCGCTCGATCGCATGGGCCAGCCCCCGCCCCCGCGCGGCGATCTCGCCCAGGGCGACCACCGTCTGCTCGGCGGCGGCGGCGACGGACGCGGAATCTATGCGGTTGGCGGCCGCACGCGTCGCCATGCCCTGCGACAGGGCGCGCACCCGCTCCGCCGCCTGCACCAGGCCGTGCGACAAGGCGGTGACCTCGCGCGTGAAGCCGCGCCCGGCGGCGTCCACCGCCTCGGCCCGCGCGGCCCGCGACCGGGCGATCTCCACCTCGCGCCGCGCCGCCAGCCGCACGAAATCGCGATTGTCGAGCGTGCGGTGGAACCGCCCGCCGCGCGTGAGGATCAGGCCTTCCACCGACGTGCCGGCATGGATGTCGAGCAGCTCGTCCAGCGGGCGATCCGCATCCTCGATCGGGCAAGCGCGGATCAGGGCGTCCAGCGACCGGCCGAAGCTGGGGTTCTGCATCAGCGCATGGCCGAACGGATTGAACAGGATCCCGCGCACGTCCAGTTCGGTGATGGCGCCCAGCGGGCGGCGCTCCTCGTCCACCACCGCCAGCAGGCGGAGATCGGGTTGCGCGCGAAAGATGCCGATCACCTCCGCAAGGCTGGCGCTGCTCTGCACATGGTCGACGCTCATGCTGGTAAATCCGAAAGGAGAGGCTGGACGCAGACGCACAGGATCGAGCAACATGGATCAGTCTGTAGGAAGGAAAAGGTGAAGGCCGCGTTAGGGATTTGTGACAAGGCGATGACGATTGCGTCCTTTGTCGCAAATCGGCAGCATCCCGCCCGGAGGGAGGACAAGATATGCACAGCCCGATCCTGCAACCCGTGGTGGCGCTGATCGCCTGGACGTTCGTGATGTTCGCGTGGATGATGGTCACGCGTTTCTCGGCCCTGTCGGCGGCCGGGCTCCGCCTGAACAAAATGGTGGGCACCACGTCGGCGCACGCGGACAAGGGGCTGCCCGCCAGGGCGCAGTGGAAGGCGCACAACTACAACCACCTGCTGGAGCAGCCGGTGCTGTTCTATGCGGTGTGCGGCGTGCTGGCACTGACCGGCACGGGCGGCGGGTTCAACCTGGCGCTCGCCTGGATCTATGTCGCCCTGCGGATCGCGCACAGCCTCTGGCAGGCGACGGTGAACCGCGTGTCCGTCCGCTTCTACCTGTTCCTCGCCGCCACGGTGGCGCTGGCCGCAATGACGCTGCACGCGGCCATGGCGGTGTTCTGACGCTTTGGATCCGGCGAGGATTCAGCCGTCGTTGCGAGCGTAGCGAAGCAACCCAGAGCGGCGCGCGGAACACTGGATTGCTTCGCGGCGCTCGCAATGACGGGTGGATGCTGGTTATCATGCTCTATCGGACGGCAGCGATCCGACCAAGGCCGGCAAAGGCGCAAGTTCACCGGTCAGGCCTCACCCGCCCACTTCCTCCAGCACCGCCTCCACCCGCGCGAGCCGGTCGCGCGCATCCTCGATTCGCTCGGCCAGCAGCAGGCGGTCGCCCTTCTTCGCCAATCCGGCCATCTCACCCGCAAAGTCGCGGCGCGGGGTGAAGGCGATGGCGGCCGGCCCGGCATCGATACGGGCGATCCGCGCAGCACGGGCTTGGGCGCGGACACGGGCGATCGCGAGCAAGGTGGACGCCCCGTCGGGCAGCGCACCGAACCGATCCTCCATTTCCGCTTCCAACGCGTCGATCTCCGCGCGGTCCTCGGCACGCGCCAGCCGCCCGTAGAAGGTCACGCGCAGCTCCGGCTCCGGCATCCACTCCTCCGGCAGGCGCCCGTCCAGGCCCAGGTGCAGTTCGGGCGACCAGCGCTCGACATCCTCGCCGCGCGCCGCGCGCAACGCCGCTTCCAGCAGGTGCTGGTACAGGTCGATGCCGATCAGCTTCATGTGCCCGGCCTGCGCCTCGCCCAGCAGGTCGCCGGCCCCGCGCATGTCGAGGTCCTGCGCGCTGATCGCAAAGCCCGCGCCCAGCCGGTCGAACGCTTCCAGCGTGCGCAGGCGCTTGAGCGTCCGGGGGGCGATCTCCTTGTCCGGTTCCGTGAGCAGCAGCACCTGCCCGCGCCGCACCCCGCGGCCGACGCGCCCGCGCAACTGATGCAACTGGCTGAGGCCGAACCGGTCCGCCCGCCAGATCACCATGGTGTTGGCGCGCGGCACATCCAGCCCCGCCTCGATGATGTTGGTGGCGAGCAGCACGTCCCCTTCGCCGCTGCCGAAGCGCACCATCGCCTCGTCGATCTCCGCCGCCGGCATCTTGCCATGCGCCTGCAGCACCTCCAGCTCCGGCACCAGCCGCTCCAGCAGCGCGGCCAGCGAGGCCATGTCCTCGATCCGCGGCACCACCACGAAGCTCTGCCCGCCACGGCTGCGTTCCCGCAGCAGGGCGGCGCGCACCGTCGCCTCGTCGAACGCGCCCACCGCGGTGCGGATCGGCTGGCGGCGCGACGGCGGCGTGGCGATCACCGAAAGCTGCTGGATGCCGACCAGCGCCGTCTGCAGCGTTCGCGGGATCGGCGTGGCGCTGAGCGTCAGCACATGGCCGGCGCCCAGGTCGCGCAGGCGCGTCTTGTCGGCCGCGCCGAACCGCTGTTCCTCGTCCACGATGACCAGCGCCAGCTTCTGGTAGGCGATCCCCTTGCCCGCCACCGCGCCGGTGCCGACCACCACCTGGATGGAGCCATCGGCAAGCCCCGCCTTGACCCGCTTCTTCTCCGCCGCGCTCGACAGGCGCGACAGGCCTGCCACGGCAATGTCGGTGCCCTCGAACCGCTCGGCGAACGTTTCCAGATGCTGGCGCGCCAGCACCGTGGTGGGCGCCGCAATCGCCACCTGATAGCCCGACAGCGCCGCCAGCGCCGCCGCGCGCAACGCCACCTCGGTCTTGCCGAAGCCGACATCGCCGATCACCAGCCGGTCCATCGGCGTGCCGGAGGCGAGGTCGGCGCGCACCGCCTCGATCGCCCGCGCCTGGTCGCGCGTTTCCGCATAGGGGAAGCCGGCGGCAAAGCGCTCGTAGGCGGCGATCTCCGGCTCCAGCACCGGGGCGGTCCGGTCACCACGTTCTTCCGCCATGGCCACCATCGCGCGGGCCGTTTCGGCCACCGCGGCGTCCACCGCGCCGCGCCGCTTCTCCCAGCTCGACCCGTCCAGCTTGTCCAGCCGCACGGAGTCCGCGTCGCCACCATAGCGCCACAGCCGATCCGCCTCCGTGACCGGAACCAGCCGCACGCCGCCTTCGGCATAGGTGATGGCGATGGCGTCGCCCGGCTCCGCTTCGCCATCGGCCGGCATCGGCTCCAGCCCGGTGACGGTGCCGATGCCATGATCCTCGTGCACCACCACGTCGCCGATGCGGATCTCGCCGGTGCCGAACAGCGCCGTGTCCGCCGGGCCGGTCTGCGCGTCGCTGCGTTCGGCCCGGCTGCCGAGCAGGTCGGCGGCCGCCACCGCCACCACGCCCCCGCCGGCAAACCCGCGATCGACCGGCGCTTCCAGCAGCAGCGCGCTGCCCGCCTCGGCGGCGCGTACCTCGCTCCAGGACGCGACCGGGACCAGCTCCCGCTTCAGCGCCTTCTCCGCGCGGGATCGCAGGAACCGCAGGTCGCGCGCGCTGCCGAGCAGCACCAGCCGGTCCCCCGCCCCCGTCGCTTCGGCTGCGGCCCTGGCAAAGGCCCTGAGCGGCGAGCGATGCTCGATGAACCGCGGCGGTGCCTCGCCGCCATCGGCGAGCGTCAGCGCCGGATGGCCTGCCGCCGCCTTCTCCCAGGTCTTGCCGTCCGCCACCGCCTTGATCGCCCGCTTCGGCCGGCGTCGCTCGGCATCGGCGGCAAGCGCCAGGAAGCGGCGGCGGCGGTCCTCGGCGGCGGCCTCCACGGCAAGCTGCGCGCCGGGCAGATGGTCGGCCAGGGTCACGCCACTGCCCTCCAGCACCGGCTCCGAAACGCGGCCGAGTTCCTGCGCGGGGACATCCTCCGTGGTGCGCTGCGTGCCCGGATCGTATCGGCGCACGAACTCGATGCGCCCGTCCACCGCCTCGATCCTGAGCGGTACCTCGGCATCGGCGGGATAGACGTCCAGCACCTGCCCGCGCAGCGCCACTTCGCCCGGCTCGTCGACGCGATCGTCGTCCACATAGCCCGCCTCGACCAGCTGCCCGTGGAGAGCGGCAAGATCGGCCTCCTCCCCTGCGGCGACCCGCGGCGGTGCGGCGTCGAAGGCGGCGGGCGCAGGATATAGCCGTCCCAGCGCCTCGCCGGTCACGACAAAGGCGATCGGCCGCCGCTCCTTGGCTGCCTGGGCGAGACGCAGGCGGCGCAGCGCGGCCACGCGCAGGCCGATATTGGCGGGAGAGGCCGGCGCCTCGTCCCCGGGCAGCGCGTCGCTGCCGGGGCAGAAGACCACCTCGGCCCCCGGCGCCATCGCCGCAAGCGCCCCGGCGACGGCCATCGCGCGCGGCTCGCCGCTGGCCGCGAACATCACGTCGCCCTTCACCAGCGCATCGGCCAGCTGCGCGGCCACGGCACCGGCGGTCAGTTCGGCCAGTTCGGGCTTGGGGGCAAGAACGGCGGCGGCAGGATCGGCAACGGCCGGCATGATGAAAAACCCCCTGAGTTCGAAGCCTTGCCGAACGAGCCGGGTCTGCGCCGGTTCCGGACCGGTCAAGCCGGCAGCGCCGCGTCCGGAAAGCCGATGCCGCTGACAAAGGCGTTCCAGTCCGCCGCCTGCAACGCACCGCCCGTCGCCTGGGCATGGCCGTTGCCATACCGGCTGTCGGCGCCCGGCGGGCGGTGGCCGGCGAGGAAGTCGATCAGGTCGCGCCCGCTCGCCGACCGGGCGGCGAAATGCACCCAGCCGGGGCGATAGCCGCGATTGGCGGCAATCACGATCTTGTCCTTCAGCCGCCCGCGCCATTGCTGCGCGATCAGCGGGTGGATCTGGCACGGCGAATCGAGCGCGATCAGCGCCACGTGGCCGCGCACCTGCGGGGCGACGCGTTTGGCCTCCTCCATCGCCGCGCGCACCTCGGCGCGGGCGGCGTGCAGCGCCAGGGCGTCCGCGTCGGTGCCCTTGGTGATCGCCTTGGGCCCGTCCGCCCGCAACAGCAGACGCAGCGCCGGCCCGGCGTCGGCGGAGGCCGTGCGCCGGGCGCGTTCACCAGCACCACCGCCTCGCGCAACGCCGTCTTGCCCCAGCGGGCCTGCGCTTGCATCAGCTCGGGAAAGGCGCGCCCTTCCTCCATGTCGCCGATCAGCCCGATCGCGGCGAGCCACAACAGATCACCCACATCGCCTAGCGCGCCCGCCGCCCACCAGGCGAGCAAGGCGGTGGTCGGCTCGGGCGACAGGCCGTTGCCGCTCAGCGTGATCGCGCCCTCGGGCGTGCCGGTGGGCACATGGTGGTCGATCACCAGCGTCGCGCAGCCCGGCAACACCGGATCGGCGCGCGTGCCGAGATCGGCCAGGATCACGCCGCCCGGCGCACGCTCCCGCAGCCGCTCGGTGACAGCCGCGTCCCACGGCGTCTCGCCCTTGCCGAGCACCAGCGGCTCGACGCGCCGCCCCGCCGCCGCCAGCGCGCGGACCAGCACGGCGGCGGCGGCCAGGCCATCGGCATCGAAATGGCTGACCACCAGCACCGGACGGCCCGCGTCCATGCGGGCGAGCGCCTCCCGCATCGCGTCGCGTGCGGCGGCGTGAAGGTCTGGCGTGTTGGCAAGGGCACCGATCATGGCTGGCACAACGTGGCACAAGCGGATGCGCTCCGCCGGTTGACTCGGCCACCGCAAACAGGAACAAAAGCGGAACAGTCTTTGTTCGAGTCGTTCTGTGTCCGCTGCCGTGCCCTCTCTCGCCGAATTGCGCCAGACGCTGCGCGCCATGGAAGGCGACGTGCGCGAGCGCCCGGTGCTGCCGTTCGGGGTAGAGGCGATGGACAGGCGGCTGGCGGAGGGCGGCCTCCGGCTCGATGCGTTGCACGAGATCGCCGGCACCGGCGCCGGTTGGGGAGACGATGCCGCCGCCGTGCTCTTCATGGCCGGCATTGCCGCGCGCACGGCGGGGCCGATCCTGTGGGTGGTGCGTGCGCGCGACCTGTTCGCCCCCGGCCTGTTCCAGGCGGGGCTCGACCCGCAAAGGGTGATCTATGCCGAGGCGCGCGACGATGCCGAACTGCTGGCGCTGATGGAGGAAGGGCTGCGCCACGGCGTGCTGGGCGCGGTGATCGGCGAGGCGCGCCGCGTGGCCACCGCCTCCACCCGGCGGCTGCAACTCGCCGCCGAGGGCAAGCGCACCGTCGCCCTGCTGCTGAAGCGGGTGGCGCGCGCCGGGGAGGATCCGCTCGGCATGCCGTCCGCCGCCGTTACCCGCTGGCGCGTTTCCGCCGCGCCGTCCCTGCCGGTGCCGTGGGAGGGGCTGGGCCGCGCCTGCTGGCGCCTGGCCTGCGTGCGCCAGCGCGGCGGCGAACCGTTCGAACTTGTCGTGGAGGCTGCAGATGAAACGGGTCGCCTCGCTCTACCTGCCCCATTGGTCGATCGATCGATTGCGGCAGGCCGAGCGCCGCAACGCGCCGCCGGCTGAAGCCGACGGCCGCGCCGCCTTTGACGCTTTGGGTGCGGTTGCCGCAGCCGAGCGGTCGCAGCATTGCTCGGTGCCCAAGGAGGGCGGCTGGCGCCCCGGCGCGCGCTGGGCCAAGAGCGAGCGGGCCGAAGTGGAGGCCGCGATCGAAACGCTGCCCGCGCACCAGCGCCCGCCGCAGCGCGAGCTGGGCCGGGTCAGCCAGGCGGCCGACAACCCCTTCCGCCGCCCGGCGGAGGAACGCGTCGCCCCGCCGTCGCTGTTGCGCGAGCTGTCGCGCCGCACCGAAGCCGCCGAGCCCCTGTTCCGCCCCGGCACGCGCGGCTGGGACGGCGGGCACGTGCAGGCGGCGATCGACGCCCTGCCCACGCACCAGCGCCCTTCCTTTCAGGAGCTCTCCCGGCGCAGCGAAGTGGTCGACAATCCCTTCCGGCCGATGCCGCCGGACGAGGTCGGCCGCCATGCCGCAAGAATACCGCTCCAGTTCCCGGGCGAGGACGCGCCGGCCAAGGCAGGCCGCGGCGCCGCCTTGCGGGGCGACACCGGACGCACGCGCGTTGGCAACGAAGCGGCTCTCCAGCCCTCCAGCGTCCCTCACGCATCCCCCTCCCCGGCGAAGGCCGGGGCCCAGGTGGGGGACAGGCGTGATGGCCTATGCGGGACCTCTGCGAAAGGTCACTCGACAGCCTCTTCCCTGGCGTCATCCCGGACCTGTTCCGGGATCCACGGTGCCGCGGATGCGACCGCGGCACATGCGGGGCGGTGGAGGCCGGAACAGGTCCGGCATGACGAAGTGGACCTCTTGCAAACGTCCCGGCTGCACCGGCAAGGGGCTCCGATCGGCAACACGACACCGACCAGCGAAGCCGATTGCCACGCGCGCCCCTCCCTCCGGTTCTCAGCCCCGGACCCGGCCGGGTCAGCAACGCGCGAACCGAACCGCGCGCGCTACCGCAACGAAGCACCACACGGGGCCCTGTCGATCGGGCGCGCCGCTGCCCTGCCGCCCGTCCATGGCCCGGGCGAGGACGTGGTCGTCAGGCGCGCCATGAAAGCCCCCCGGCGCAGCGCGCGTGACGGTCATGGCGGGGAGGCAGGCTATATCGCAGCCCCCTCCCTGGCGCAGCTTGCCGCCATGCCCTCCGTGCAGTTCCCCGGCGAAGGGCCGCACCCCGACAATCACGGCAAGTGCGAGCCCACCGCCCCTACCTACGGCCAGGGCCGCTTCTTCCAGACCGGCCGCACGCTCGGCAGCGTGGTGGCGCGGGTGTGCCGTGAGGAGGAAGCACCCGTCGGCCTCGCTTATGCGCCGCCCGCCGAGCCGCCGCTCGTCACGGCGCACAAGGTGGGCGCACGGGTGGAGATCGCCGCCGTCAACCCGGCCGCGCAAGCGCTGGGGCTGGCGCCGGGCACCGCGCTGACGCTCGCCCGCGCACAGGTGCCGGACCTGGAGGTCCGCGCCGCCGATCCGGACGGTGACGCGGCCGACCTGCGCGCGCTGGCGGAACGGCTCGCGCGCCGCTGGGCGCCGATCGTGGCGGTGTCGGACGCGGACGGGCTGTTGATCGACCTGACCGGCGTGGCGCATCTCCATGGCGGCGAGGCCGGCTTTGCCCGGCGTCTGCTGCGCCTGCTGGCCCGGCACGGCATCGGCGGGCGCGTGGCGGTGGCCGACAGCGCGGGTGCCGCCTGGGCGCTGGCGCGCCATGGCGGACAGGCGGTGCAGATCGTCGCGCCGGGGACGCACATCGCGGCGATCGCGCCGCTGCCGGTGTCGGCGCTGCGGCTGGAGCCGGCCGCCCTGGAATTGCTGGCGCGGCTGGGCGTGGACAGCGTCGGCCAGTTGCTGGACATGCCTCGCGCGCCGCTGGTGCGCCGCTTCGGCGCGGCGATCGTCACCCGGCTCGACCAGGCGACCGGCCGCGCGCCGGAGCCGCTCGACCCGGTCGTGCCGCCCACCCGCATCGCGGTGGAGCAGCGTTTCGCCGAACCGTTGCTCACGGCCGAGCCGATCGAGCATTGGCTGCGCGAGTTGATGGCCCGGCTGGCGCAGGAACTCGCCCGCGCCGGCCAGGGCGCCCGCGCGGTGGAGCTGGTCGCCGCCCGCGTCGACAACCGCCCGCAATGCCTGCGCCTCGGCTTTTCGCGGCCCACGCGCGATCCGGCGCACATGCTGCGCCTCGCGCTGCGCCGGATCGAGGAGATCGATCCCGGCTGCGGCATCGATGCGCTGGCGCTGCACGTCCGCCGCGCCGATCCGCTGGGTGCCGAAACCCTCGCCCCCAGCCTGGCCGGGGAGGCCGCGGCCGATCTCGCGCCGCTGATCGACGCCTTGGTCAACCGCATCGGCACCGGCCGGCTGTGGCGCGTGCAGCCGGTGGAAAGCGACGTACCCGAACGCGCGCTGACCCTCCTCGCCCCGCTCGATCCGCCCGCCGGCCGCGGCGTGCCCTTGCGCGCCGACGACATACGCCAACTGGATGCCCGCGCGCCCGACCATCCCTGGCACCCGCGCTGGCCGCGCCCGGCGCGGCTGCTGCGCCGTCCGGAGCCGGTCGAGCATGTCATCGCCGAACTGCCCGACCAGCCGCCGCGCCGCTTCACCTGGCGCGGGCTCAGCCACCGCGTGGTGCGCGCCGACGGGCCGGAACGGATCGCCGGCGAATGGTGGCGCCGCTCCGCCGAGCGGCTCGCCGTGCGCGATTACTACCGCGTGGAGGACGAGGCCGGCGACCGCTTCTGGCTCTACCGCCGCGGCGACGGCGTGCGCGCCGAAACCGGCGACCTCGCCTGGTTCCTCCATGGCCGGTGAGGCACCTCTAGCGTCGCGCGTCGATCGCCTGAACGTGGCCGTTGGCGGCATAGCCGAGAATCTTGCGATCAACAGTAAGCACCGGACGCGCAAGCGCGCGAGCAGTGGCCACGATCAACCGATCGGCGGGATCACCATGAATGTCGCCCGGCAGGCTGCCTGCATCAACACCGATGTTCACGCTGATCGGCGCAAGCTCAAAGCCTTCCGAGGCAAACACGAACTCAAACCATTCGTGAACGGGAGCGCTCAACGCGATCTTGTTCTTGTCCACCAGCATTGCCGTTTCCCACAAGCTGATGGCCGCGATGCTGACACTGCCGCTCTCGCGCTCACGATCGATCAACAGACGCGCCTGATGACCGAGCTTTGCATCGCCCTCCACCATCCAGATGAGCACATGCGTGTCGAGGATCACGGCTCGCGATACAGTTCGGCCGGGTTGTTGGCTTCCCAATCTGCTGGATCCGCTGCCGGTTCCGAAGGGTCCATGTCGAAACGATATCGGTCGCTTCGCAGCATCCCAAACGCGCTTTTCAGTGGAGCGCGCTTTTCCTCCACCGGCGCCGACACCACCGCCACCACCTTGCCGCGCACGGTGACGGTGATCGGCTCGCCGCTCTCGCTCACCTCGCGGAGCAACCGCGTACAGTTCGCCTTGAACTCGGCCATGCCCACCTGCTTGCCCATCTGCGCCTCCGAACTGGTCATCTCACATAGTCATCTCAGGCCACCCCGCCAATGACCTACTGCGAACTCCAGGCTTCCAGCCACTTCTGCTTCCTGCGCGGCGTGTCGTCGTGCGAGGAGCTGTTCGCCACCGCGGCCGAGATGGGCATGCCGGCAATGGGCATCACCGATCGCAACTCGGTCGCCGGTGTCGTGCGCGCGCTCTACGCCAGCGAGGAGATCAAGAAGGACAAGGGGCTCGACATCCGCCTTGTCGCCGG
This sequence comes from Sphingomonas aracearum, assembly GCF_003345355.1. Classification (GTDB taxonomy): domain Bacteria; phylum Pseudomonadota; class Alphaproteobacteria; order Sphingomonadales; family Sphingomonadaceae; genus Sphingomonas; species Sphingomonas aracearum. The sequence goes on from NZ_QQNB01000002.1 coordinate 663,296, forward strand.
CTGCCGGCTCGATCTCGTCACCGGCGCTTCCCTGCTCGTCTGGCCGGAAGACCTTGCCGCATGGAGCCGGCTCACCCGGCTGCTGACGCTGGGCAACAACCGCGCCGATGCGCAAGCCGGGGAAAAGGGGCAGTGCTTTCTCCACTGGGAGGATGTGGACGCCTATGCCGAGGGCCTGGTCGGCGCGCTGGTGCCCGGGGCCGATGGCGCGCACGAGGCGGAACTGCGCTGGATGGCCGACATCTTCGGACCGGCCCGCGGCCATGTCTGCCTCACCCATCGCCGCCGTCCCGACGATGCCCGGCGGCTGCACCTTACCGAGCGCGCGGCGGCGCGTTTCGGCCTTTCCCCGCTCGCCACCGGCGACGTGCTCTATCACCACCCCGACCGTCGCCTGCTGCAGGACGTGGTCACCGCCATCCGGAGCAAGCGCACGGTGGACGAGCTGGGCCTCGCCCGCGAACGCTCCGCCGACCGCTGCCTCCAGCCGCCGGAGGAGATGGCGCGCCGCTTCGCCCGCCACCCCCGGGCCCTCGCCGCCGTCGAGGCGATCGTGGAGCGCTGCACCTTCTCCCTGCGCGAGCTGCGCTACCAATATCCGGAAGAGGTCGTCATCAGCGGCAAGTCGCCCCAGGCCGCGCTCGACACGCTCGCGCGCACCGCGCTTGGCAAGCTGTTCGAGGGCGAGCCGTTCAACGGCGTGCCGGACCAGCGCTATCTCGACCTGCTCGACCATGAACTCGGCCTCGTCGCGCAGATGGAATACGCGCCCTATTTCCTGACGGTGAACTCCATCGTCAGCTATGCGCGCAGCCAGGACATTCTGTGCCAGGGCCGCGGATCGGCGGCGAACTCGATGATCTGCTACGTGCTGGGCATCACCTCGATCGACCCGATCGAGCACAAGTTGCTGTTCGAGCGCTTCATCTCGCCCGATCGCCGCGAGCCGCCGGATATCGACATCGATTTTGAGCATGAACGCCGCGAGGACGTGATCCAGTGGATCTACCGCACCTATGGCCGTGAGCATGCGGCCCTGACCGCGGTGGTCAGCCGCTTTCGCGCGCGCGGCGCGGTGCGCGAGGTCGGCAAGGCGCTGGGCCTGCCGGAGGACATGACGGCGGCGCTCGCCGGCCAGGTCTGGGGCTGGTCGGAGGAAGGCGTCGCCGACCGGCACGTCGATGCGCTGAACCTCGATCGCGGCGATCCGCGCCTGTCGCTCACGCTGGAGCTGGCGCGCGAGCTGATCGGCACGCCGCGTCACCTGTCGCAGCATCCCGGCGGTTTCGTACTCACCCGCGAGCCGCTGCACGATCTCGTGCCCGTCCAGCCCGCCGCCATGGAAAGCCGCTGGGTGGTGGAATGGGAGAAAGAGGATATCGAGGAGCTCGGCCTGATGAAGGTCGACATCCTCGGTCTGGGCATGCTCGGCTGCATGCGCCGCGCGTTCGAGCTGCTGGCGGAGCACAAGGGAGTGCGCCTCACCCTGGCCTCGCCCGAACTGCAGACGGACGACCCGGCGACCTTTGCCATGATCCAGAAGGCCGACACTTTGGGCGTGTTCCAGATCGAAAGCCGCGCGCAGATGGCGATGCTGCCGCGCATGCTGCCCACCGAGTTCTACGATCTCGCCATCCAGGTCGCGATCGTGCGCCCCGGCCCGATCCAGGGCGACATGGTCCACCCCTATCTCAAGCGCCGCGACCAGCTCCGGCGCAATCCGGATACCAGGTTCGACTATCCCAGCCCCAAGCTGGAGGAAGTGCTGGGCAAGACCTTGGGCGTGCCCCTGTTCCAGGAACAAGCAATGCGGGTCGCGATTGAAGGCGCCGGCTTCTCCCCCGCGCGCGCCGACGGGCTGCGCAAGGCGATGGCAACATTCAAGTACACACAGGGCGTCGGCCAGTTCAAAGAGGAGCTGATGAGCGGCATGGCGAAGAACGGGATCGATCCCGAGTTCGCCGAGAAGCTGGTCAAGCAGATCGAGGGGTTCGGCTCCTACGGCTTTCCCGAAAGCCATGCGGCCAGCTTCGCCAAGATCGCCTACGCCTCGTCCTGGATGAAGTGCCACCATCCGGACATATTCTGCGCCGCGCTCCTCAACGCGCAGCCGATGGGCTTCTACGCCCCCGCGCAGATCGTCCGCGACGCCCGCGAGCACGGGGTGGAGATCCGCCCGGTCTGCGTCCTCGACAGCGACTGGGACACGCGGCTGGTTGACAGCAAGCGCGAGCAGTTCCCCGGCGAAGGCCGGGGTCCAGTCCTCCAAAGAAATCCGCGCGGCAGCGCGGAGCACGCTGCCGCGTGCGACACCCTTGGGGCTGGACCCCGGCCTTCGCCGGGGAACAGAAAAGGCGGTAGCAACACCCTCCCCCTGCGCCTCGGCCTCGGCATCGTCCACGGCGTCTCCACCATCCACGCCGCCCGCATCCTCGCCGCCCGTGCGCAGGCGCCGTTCCGCTCTGTCGAAGACCTGTGGCGCCGCTCCGGCGTGCCGCTCGCCACGCTGGAAAAGCTCGCCAAGGCCGATGCCTTTGCCGGCATGGGGCTGGACCGGCGCCAGGCCTTGTGGGCGATCCGCGGGCTGGGCGAAACGCCGCTGCCGCTACTTGCGGGCATCGAGCGCCGCGAGGAGCCGGTCAGCCTCGTTCCCCTCACCGCCGGGCGCGAGGTGGTGGAGGATTACCGCGCCACGCAGCTCACCTTGCGCGAGCATCCGCTGTTCTTCCTGCGCGAGGAACTGACCGGCCGCGGCATCCGGCGCTGCGCCGACCTCCGGCGGATCAAGGACGGGCGCCGCGTGGAGGTCGCCGGCATCATCCTCGTCCGCCAGAAGCCCGGCAGCGCCAAGGGCGTGCTGTTCATCACGATCGAGGACGAGACCGGCGTCGCCAACATCATCCTGTGGCCCGACCGGTTCGAGGCGCAGCGCACGGTGGTCATGTCCTCGGCGATGATCTCGGTGACGGGCGTGGTGCAGCGCGAGGGCGAGGTGATCCACGTCATCGCCGCGCGCATCCACGACCAGACCGCCCTGCTGCGCGCCGTCGGCGACATCGACCTGCCGCGCATGACGAGCCCCGCCGATGGCGCCACCGGCGGCGGCTCCCCCGACAGCCGCGATCCGCAAAGAGCCCAGCCCGTATGGAAGCCCCGCAGCCTCTATCATCCCCCCTTCCGCACCGGCTGCGACCCGGAGGACGTGATCCCGATCAAGAGCCACGACTTCCACTGAGGCTGGTTGAGCAGCAAGGAGTTCTCACGCGAAGACGCGCAGAAGGTTTGTTCACGCGGAGGCGCGGAGAGAGAGAGAGAGAGAGAGAGAGAGAGAGAGAGAGAGAGAGAGCAAGATCGACGCGCAAAGCGCGTCAGAAATGCGATGAGGCGGCCACCCGCTCACCCGACACGAAACCTCCTCCGCGCCTCCGCGCCTCCGCGTGAACCCTCTTCTACCCTTCTCTTCGCGTCTTCGCGTCTTCGCGAGAACCAATCCTCCCTGTTCCCCGGCGAAGGCCGGGGCCCAGCTGGGAAGGCCGGAGTGATAGCGCGCAAACCCCCAACCACCCGCCCCCAACTGGACCCCGGCCTCCGCCGGGGAACAGAAAGCTTGACAACACGAACCCATCTGGCTATACGCCGCAGCAGTTCAGAACCGCGGTAAGGGCCTGCGGCGGGGTTGGACGAAAGCAGCCGGTGGTGGTGCCGTCACAAGCACCATGCCCGGCGATCGACCGGCGCGGAGCCATCCGGGACTAAAGTCGGATGTCCGTTCATCAGGGTCGGGGAAGGTTTGAAGACGTCCGGAGGGCGAGCGGAACCGGTGACAGCGGTTCAACTCGATCTCCATGCCAGAGCCGGTGCGGCAGAGTACCGGGGGCGTCGCCGATACCCGGCAGACACAAGAAGTCTCGACGCTTCGTAGTTCAGCGAGTGTCTCAAAAGTCGTCGAGCCCCGGGTGCAAAACCGTGGCTAGGACGCGCCGGTCGATCCCTTTCCCTCGTGTTCACGGGCCGCGTACACGCGCGCCCGGCGTTTGCGCGTCCCCATCGATTTCCGCTTACGCCCACTGGCGGACGCCCTGGCGCTCTACCGCACCGTCGCCGGCAGCCGGCGGGTGAACGGCGCCCGCAACGCCGCGCGGGCCCTGGCGCACCCCTATCTGGCGGAGCTCGCGGCCGAACCCGCCTGACGAGCCACCGGCGCCGCCGCCCGCAGCTGCGCCGCCAGCGCGCGCGCGGCGGCGACGTAGCCCGGCCCGCCGCATACCGTCCACGCCTGGGCAAGCCGTAGCCGGGGGATGCCGGCCAGGATCGGGTGCTGCAGCATCTCCGTTCCCTGATCCACCACCCGCTCCGCGCCGGTCTCCACGATCAGGAAGTCGGGCCGCGCCCGCGCCATTTCCTCCAGGCTCATCCGCGCGAGCGACGGCTTGCCGAGCCGGGTGGCGAGATTGACCAGGCCCACCCGCCCCATCAGCTCGTCGATCAGCGTGCCCGTGCCCGTCAGATAGCCGCGCCGCTGGTAATAGGCGGCGACCCGCCCCCTCCCGACGCCGCGCGGCACGCGGGCAAGCGCGGCGGCCATCCGCGCGATCAGCGCCTCGCCGCGTTCCGGATGGCCCACCGCCACCGCCACCTCGCGCACCTGTGCGGTGATCGCCGCGAAGCTCTCCGCCGGCGCCAGGTCCAGCGTGGCGATCGAGCGACCGCGCAATTGCGCCATCGTCTCGCGCCGCTTGCCCGGCGAGGCAAGGATCAGGTCCGGGCGCAGCGCCAGCACGTCCTCCGCCGATCCCCGGATCGTGCGCAGCCCGCGCGCCTGCCGTGCGCCCCAGGACATGTCGGGATCGGTCGCGAGCTGCGTCAGCGCGGCGATCTGCCCACGATCCGCCAGCGCCAGCAGATAGCCGTCGGCGCACAGGTTCAGCGACACGATGCGCTGCGGCCGCACCGCAGCCGGCGCCGCGCCGAGCAGCAGGCACAGAAAGGGAAGCACGAACAGCCGGCGCATATCGGCGCTTTGCCTTTTGCGCGTCCTTTCCGCTAGGGGCCGCACACCCTGCCATCGCCAAGCGAGATTGCTCCCCCGTGACCGCCCGTTGGCTCTGGCCCTCGCTGCTGCTCCTGGCCCTCCTCGCCGCGCTGCTGGGCGTGGGGATCGGCAGCACCGTGATCTCGCTTCCTCGCGCCTGGGCGGCGCTGGCCGGGCATGGCGACCCGATCGAGCGCGCGATCCTGGTCGAGCTGCGCCTGCCACGCGCGGTCCTGGGGCTGGCGGTCGGCGCGATGCTGGGCGTCGGCGGCGCGGCGCTGCAAGGATACCTGCGCAACCCGCTGGCCGAGCCCGCGGTGCTCGGCGTGTCGAACGGCGCGGCGCTGGGCGCGGTGCTGGCGCTGTATTTCGGGCTGGCCGACGCCTCGTTCCTCCTGCTACCGGCGCTCGCCATTGCCGGCGCGGTGGTCACGCTCCTGCTGCTGTTCGCGCTGGCGGGGCGCGGCGAAAGCCCGCTGACGTTGATCCTTGCCGGCATCGCCGTGTCCACGCTGGCCGGCGCGGGGATCAGCCTGGCGCTCAACATGGCCCCCAATCCCTTTGCCGCGATGGAGATCATGACCTGGCTTCTCGGCAGCCTGGAGGATCGCTCGTTCCGTCACGTGGCTCTGGCGCTGCCCTGCATCGCGGCCGGCCTGCTGCTGCTCGCCGGCCAGGGCCGCGCGCTGGATGCGCTGACCTTGGGCGAGGACGGCGCGGCGGCCTTGGGCGTGAACCTGCGGCGCACGCGGTTGCGCCTGCTGCTCGGCATCGCGATCGGCGTCGGCGGGGCGGTGGCGGTGTCCGGCGCGATCGGGTTCGTCGGGCTGATCGTGCCGCACCTGCTGCGCCCGTTCACCGATCGCAGCCCTTCCGCGCTGCTCTGGCCCAGCGCGCTGGCGGGGGCGGCGCTGCTCACGCTGGCCGACGTTGCAGTGCGGGTGATCCCGTCCACCAACGAGCTGAAGCTGGGGGTCGTCACCGCCTTTCTCGGCGTGCCGGTGTTCCTCGTCCACCTCCTGCGGGAGCGGCGCCTGTGGTGAAGGTGGAGGCGCGCGAGCTGTCGGTCGCGCTTGGCCGGCGCGAGGTCGTCCGCGGCGTCTCGTTCGCCGCCGGGCGCGGGCTGGTTGGCGTGCTCGGCCCCAACGGCGCGGGCAAGTCGACGCTGGTGCGCGCGCTGCTCGGGCTGGTGCCGCATGCCGGCGAGGTGCGGCTCGACGAAACGCCGATCGCCCGCCTGACCCGCGCCGAGATCGCGCGGCGCGTCGCCTATCTGCCGCAAGGCCAGACCCTGCACTGGCCGCTGACGGTGGAGCGGCTGGTCGCGCTCGGCCGCCTGCCCCATCTCGCGCCCTTCTCGCGGCTGGACGAGGCGGACCGCACCGCCATCGAACACGCCATGGCGCGTACCGAAGTCACCGCGCTGCGCCATCGCACCGCCACCGAGCTGTCCGGCGGCGAGCGCGCGCGCGTGCTGCTGGCGCGCGCGCTGGCGGTGGAGGCTCCCGCGCTGATCGCCGACGAGCCGCTGTCCAGCCTCGATCCCGCGCACGCGCTGCACGGCATGGAGCTGCTCCGCGCAGAAGCGGATGCGGGCCGGCTGGTGCTCGCCGTGCTCCACGACCTGACGCTCGCGGCGCGCTTCTGCGACCGGCTGCTGGTGCTGCACGACGGCGCGCTGGTCGCCGACGGCGCGCCCGGCGACGTGCTGTCCGCCGAGCTGCTCGCCCGCGTCTATGGCGTGCGCGCGTTCATCGCCGACGATCCGCCCTTGCGCGTGCCGCTTGCCCGCATCGTTGACGGCGCGAACGCCGCCACGTAAGGGCCGGCCCGCGACGGGTTCCCCGCAAGGGGATCAAAAGGGAACGGGGTTCAAGACCCCGGCTGCCCCTGCAACTGTGAGCGGCGAGCCACCGTGCCACATGCCATTGGGATTTCGGTCCTGAGAAGGCGGCACGATTACGGCATTGACCCGCAAGCCAGGAGACCTGCCCGACGCAGTCGTCCTTCGACCGGCCAGGGTGCGCCGGACGGACGGGGTGAAAACCCGCGAGACGACAAGAGCCTGGCCTCGGCGCGACAAGCGTGCCGGGGCGTGTTTGTCGTTGGGGATTTGTTCGATGAGGAAGTTTGTTCTGTTCGCGGGCGCCGCCGTGCTCGCTCCCGTGCCCGCCTTGGCGCAGCAGGCGCCCGCGCCGAATGCCGCCGCCGCGCCCGTTGCCACCGAAAACGGCGGCACCAACGCCGCGGAGCCCGGCACGATCGTGGTCACCGCCAATCGCGGCCCCGTCTCGATCGACCGCGTCGCGGCGTCGATCACCGTGCTCGACAAGGACGCGATCGACCGCGCCGGCGACCTGTCGGTCGCCGATCTCCTGATCCGCACGCCGGGCGTCAGCCTGTCGCGCAACGGCGGCTACGGCACCGCCACCAGCTTGCGCATCCGCGGTGCGGAAAGCGACCAGACGGTGGTCGTGATCGACGGCGTGAAGCTGAACGATCCGTCCTCCACCGGCGGCGGCTACAATTTCGCCAACTTGCTGACCGGCGATGCCAGCCGCATCGAGGTGCTGCGCGGGCCGCAATCCACCTTGTGGGGCAGCCAGGCGATCGGCGGCGTGGTCAACATCGTCACGCCGCTGCCCACCGACACGCTGGAAGCCAGCATGGACGTGGAGGCCGGCAGCCGCGACACCGTCAGCGGTCGCGCGGCGCTGGGCGGCCGCACCGGCCCGCTCGCCTGGCGGGTGGCGGCGCAGACCTTCACCACCGACGGCATCTCCGCCATCGCGCCGGAGTTCGGCGGGCGTGAACGCGACGGCTATCGCAACCAGTCCGTCACCGGCCGCGCGCTGCTGACGCTGACCGAAGGCGTGTCCGCCGACGTTCGCGGTTACTATTCGGATGGCCGGGTGGAGATCGACGGCTTCTCCGGCGACAGCGCCGAGTTCTCGAAGAACCGCGAGTTCGTCGGCTATGCCGGCCTCAACGTGGACCTGTTCGGCGGCCGTTTCCGCAACCGTTTCGGCTATGGCTATACCGACACCGATCGCGACAACTACAATCCCACGCTGGCGCGCCAGAAGACGTTCGATGCCGCCGGCAAGAACCACCGCCTGGAATATCAGGGCAGCGTCGCCATCCTCCCCGGCGTGGACGCCACGTTCGGTGCCGAGAACGAGGTCAGCCGCTTTCGCAGCGTCTCGCCGCCGTCCAGCCTGTCCGTGCCCATCCCTGCGGCGTCGCGCGGCCGGGCGGAGATCACCAGCTTCTACGGCCAGCTGAACGCCACGGTGATCGAGGGCCTGACGCTGACCGGCGGCGTGCGCAACGACGACCATAACCGCTATGGCAGCAAGACCTTGTTCTCCGGCGGCGGCGTCTACACGGCACCCTGGGGCACCGTGATCCGCGCCAGCTATTCGGAAGGCTTCAAGGCGCCCACCCTGTACCAGCTCTATTCCGAATACGGGAACGGCGCGCTGAACCCGGAAGAGGCGACCGGATGGGAAGCCGGCGCGGAGCAGCGCTTCCTGAACGGTCGCGTGGCCCTGGGCGCCACTTATTTCGAGCGGCGCTCCACCAACCTCATCACCTATGTCGGCTGCTCCACCACCTCGACCACCCCGCTCTGCTTCGTGCCGGGCAGCACCAGCGCGCGCCGCTTCGGCTATTACAGCAATGTCGCCCGCGCCTTCGCCAACGGCATCGAGGCGTCCGGCCGCGTGTCGCTGGCCGAGGGGCTGTCGGTGGACGGCAATTACAGCTGGGTCGCCTCGGAGGACCGCTCCGCCGGCGCGGCCACCTATGGCCTGCAGCTTGCCCGCCGCCCGCGCCACAGCTGGAATGCCGGGGTGAACTATGCCCTGCCGAACGGCGGGCCGTCGCTTGGCGCGGCGGTGCGCTGGGCCGGCGAGAGCTTCGACGATGCGGCCAACACCACCCGGCTCGATCCGTACACTCTGGTCGATCTGCGCGCGGAGCTGCCGATCTCGCCGGAGGTCCGCTTCTTCGTTCGCGCGGAAAACGTGTTCGATGAGGAGTATCAGACGGTTTACCGTTATGGCACGCTCGGCCGCAGCATCTATGCCGGCTTCCGCGGCCGCTTCTGAGGAGAAAAGGCATGACCCGGAACGCCCTTCCGTCCAGCCGCCGCGCCTCGGCGCTCTGGGTTGTCCTGCTCACCCTTGCCAGCGCGGGAACGACCTTGGTGCTCGCCTGCGCCACGCCGTTCGCCGCGCTGGCGGCGCTGGCCGCCACGCGGATGCGCACGCGTGACGGCTTTGCGCTGATCGCGCTCGCGTGGCTCGCCAGCCAGCTGATCGGCTTCTGCGTGCTCGATTACCCGCGCGATCCGCTCACCTTCACCTGGGGCGCGGCGATGCTGACGGCGGCGCTGGCGGCGGTGGCGGCGGCGCGCTGGGGCGCGCGTGCCAACCCCTCGCCGCTCGTCTCGCTGGCGACCGCGTTCGGCACCGGCTTTGTCGCGTACAAGGCGGCCCTGGTCGCCTGGTCGCTGGTGCTGGGCGGCGTGCATACCGCGCTGTCGCCTTATTGGGCGCTGCGACAGTTCGGCCGCGAGGCGCTGATCCTCGCCGGGCTGATGCTCGCTTATCAGGCGCTCGTGCGGCTCGGCGTGCCCGCGCCGCGCCGCACCTCCGCGCCAACCGCCGCCTGAAATGGCGCTGCGTCCGGCCGCTTCGGGCGCGGCGGTGATCGCCTGCAACACCTGCCGCTTCTCGGCCGAGGCGCGCGACGATGGCGAGGGCCGGCGCGGCGGCGCACGGCTGGCCGAAGCGCTGCGGCAGGTGCAGGCGTCCGACCCGGCCTTTGCCGGCATCGCCGTGGACGAGATGCCCTGCCTGTTCGCCTGCACCGACCATTGCACCGTGCATCTGCGCGCGCCCGGCAGGGTCGGCTACGTCCTCGGCCGCTTCGCTCCCGAAGAAGCGAGCGCGCGTGCGATCCTCGACTTCGCACGGGCCTATGCCGGAAGCGAATGGGGACAGGTGCCCTATCGCGATTGGCCGGAGGGCGTGAAGGGACACTTCCTCACCCGCACGCCGCCCGCGGACTTCGTGGTCGAATGATCCGCTTCTCCTCGCCCGGAGACGTCGCCGGCGCGCTGGCGACGCTGCCTCCGCCGGACGAAGCCGCGCGCGCCGCCGCCGCCGCTCGCCAGGCGCAACTCACCAAGCCGCCCGGCTCGCTCGGCCGGCTGGAGGAGATCGCGGTCTTTCTCGCCGGCTGGCAGGGCACGGCGCGTCCCAGGATCGAGCGCGGGTGCGCGGTGGTGTTCGCCGGCAATCACGGCGTGGTCGCGCAGGGCGTCAGCGCCTTTCCCGCCGGCGTCACCGCGCAGATGGTGGCGAACTTCGCGGCCGGCGGCGCGGCGATCAACGCGCTGGCGCAAGCGGCCGGCCTGACGCTGGCGGTCGTGCCGCTGGACCTCGACACGCCCACGGCCGACTTCACGCTCGCTCCGGCGATGACGGAGGCGGAGTGCCTCGCCGCCATGAACGCGGGCGCCGCCGCAATCGGGGACGCCGATCTGCTGGTGCTCGGCGAGATGGGCATCGGCAACTCGACGGCGGCGGCGGCGCTTGCCGCAGCGAGCTTCGGCGGCGACGGCGCCGACTGGGCCGGGCGCGGCACGGGCGTGGACGATGCCGGGCTGGCGCGCAAGGCGCAGGCCGTGACGGCGGCCCTCGCGCTGCACCGCCATCATCTCGACACCGCGTTCGAGATCCTGCGCCGCCTGGGTGGCCGGGAGATCGCCGCCATCGCCGGCGCGGTGATCGCCGCCCGTCACGCGCGGGTGCCGGTGGTGCTGGACGGCTTCATCTGCACCTCCGCCCTCGCGCCGCTGGCCCGCTTCGCGCCCGCGATCGCCGCGCATTGCCTGGCCGGCCATTGTTCGGCGGAGAGCGGCCATGTTCGGCTGCTCGACCGGCTCGGGCTGGCGCCGCTGCTGCGGCTGGAGCTGCGGCTGGGCGAGGGCAGCGGGGCGGCGCTTGCCGTGCAGGTGATCCGCGCCGCGCTGGCCGCGCACAATCGCATGGCGACCTTTGCCGAGGCGGGCGTTTCCGCCGCATGAAGCGGCTGCTGATCGCGCTGGCCTTTCTCACCCGCCTGCCGGTGCCGCGCGTTTCCGGCGGTGCAGGGGATTTCGCCGCCGCGGTGCGGCTTTATCCGCTGGCAGGGCTCGCCATCGGCGCGCTCGTCGCGATCATGGGCTGGGGCCTCGGGCGCGTGGACCCATGGCTGGGTGCGCTGGCGGCGTCCGCGACATGGGTGTGGGCGACGGGCGCGCTGCACCTCGACGGGCTGGCCGACCTCGCCGATGGCCTGGGCGCCGCGCATGGCGACCGCACGCGCCTGCTGGCGGTGATGCGCGACCCGCATGTCGGCAGCTTCGGCGTCGTCGCGCTGGTGCTTCAGCTCGCCGCCAAGCTGGTGCTGCTCCACCTCCTCCTGCCGATGCACTGGCCGGCGCTGCTGGCGATCCCCGCGGCCGCCCGCCTCGGCCCGCTCGCCTGGGCGCGCTGGCTGCCGCCGCTCCGCCCGGAGGGGCTGGGGGCGAGCATCGCAGGCGCGGCGCGGCGGCGCGACCTGATCGGCTGGAGCGCCGTGCTGGCGGGCGCCAGCGTGCTGCTGCCCCCGCTCCTGTGCGCGTTCGGGCTGGTGCCCGCGCTGACGCTGTGGTTTCGCCGCAAGCTGGGCGGGATGACCGGCGACGTGCACGGTGCCGGCATCGAACTGGTGGAAACCGGCCTGCTGCTCGCCTTTGCGCTTCAGGCCGCCTGAGCGATCCGCAGCAGCGCGTCCAGATCGAGGCAGCGTTCCAGCTCGCCGGCGATCTCGTCCAGGGCCGCATCCACGTCCGCGGCATGATTCGGCCCCTGCGCTGCCACGCCGATCCGCGCCAGCCACGCCGCGCGCTGCGCCGCATCGCCCAGCAGCCCGTGCACATAGCTGCCCGCCACCAGCCCGTCCGCCCGCATCGCGCCCTCGGCCCGGCCATCCGCCAGCCGCCCGACCGGCCGTGCCGCATCGGGTCCGACCGTCTCGCCGAGATGGATCTCGTAGCCCGTGAACGGCGCGCCCAGCGCCCAGCCGGTCACCTGCCGCAACGTCTTGGTGCCGCCCAGCACCGACTCCACGTCGAGCAGCCCCAGCCCCGCCACGGTGCGCGCCGGCCCTTCCAGCCCCAGCGGGTCGGCAACGCGGCGCCCGAGCATCTGATAGCCCCCGCACAGGCCCAGCACCGGCCGGCCCCGCCGCACATGCGCGGCGATGTCGATGTCCCATCCCTCCCGCCGCATCGCGTCGAGATCGGCGCACGTCGCCTTGGAGCCCGCCAGCACGATCAGCGCCGCGTCGGGGATCGGGCGTCCGGGCGGCACCATCACCAGCTCGACGCCGGGCTCCAGCCGCAAGGGATCGAGGTCGTCGAAATTGGCAATGTGCGGCGTGACCGGACACGCGATCACCACCCTGCCCGCTCCGGCCCTCGCGGGTGCCTGCAACACCACGGCGTCCTCGCTCGGCAGGCGGCGCGCGGCGGCAAGCCAGGGTACGATGCCGAGCCCCTGCCACCCGGTGCGCGCCTCCACGAACGTCATCCCGTCGGCGAACAGCGCGGGATCGCCGCGGAACTTGTTGACCAGAAAGCCGCGGATCATCGCCGCATCCTCGGCCGCGATCACGGCGTGCGTGCCGACGAGCGCGGCGATCACCCCGCCGCGGTCGATGTCGCCGGCCAGCACCACCGGCACGTTCGCCGCGCGTGCGAAACCCATGTTGGCGATGTCGCCCGCGCGCAGGTTCACCTCCGCCGGCGAGCCCGCGCCCTCGACCATGACGAGGTCCGCCTCCGCCGCGAGGCGCCGGTAACTCTCCACCACCTCGCCGAGCAGCCCCTCCCGGCCCTCGCGCCAGCGCGCCGCCTCCAGCCGGCCGCGCACCTGCCCGCGCACGATCAGCTGCGACGTGCGGTCGCCCTGCGGCTTCAGCAGGACCGGGTTCATGTCGACGCTCGGCGCCACGCGGCAGGCGAGCGCCTGGGTCGCCTGCGCCCGGCCGATCTCGCCGCCCTCGGCGGTGACGGCGGCGTTGTTGCTCATGTTCTGCGGCTTGAACGGGCGCACCGCCAGGCCGCGATTGGCAAAGGCGCGGCACAGGCCGGCAACCAGCACCGACTTGCCCACGTCGGAGCCGGTGCCCTGGATCATCACCGCAGCCATGCAAACGCCCCCGCCGCCAGCCAGAGCAGCACACAGGCCCGCAGATAGATCGCCAGCGCCCGCCGCAGGTCCGTCGGCATGGCCGCACGCCCGCCCTCCCCGATCCACGACTTCTCCTGCACCGCGCCGTCATAGGCGACCGGCCCGGCCAGCGCGACGCCCAAAGCGCCGGCCATCGCCGCCTCCGGCCAGCCGGCATTGGGCGAGGCATGGCGGGCGTGGTCACGCCGCAACACGCGCCAGCCACCCCCGCCCGCCACGCACAGCAGCACGCCCGACAGCCGCGCCGGCACCCAGTTCGCCGCGTCGTCGATCCGTGCCGCGGCCCAGCCGAACGCGCGCCAGCGGGGCTCGCGATGGCCGATCAGGCTGTTGGCAGTGTTGATCGCCTTGTACGCCCAAACGCCCGGCAGGCCGGCGACGAGCAGCCAGAACAACGGCGCGACGACGCCGTCGCAGAAGCTCTCCGCCAGGCTCTCGATCGCGGCGCGCGACACGCCGCCCTCGTCCAGCGCATCCGTGTCCCGCCCGACGATCCGCCCCACCGCGGCACGCGCGGCCGGCAGGTCGCCGCCCTGCAAGGCCACGGCGACGGCGCGGACATGGTCGAACAGGCTGCGCTGCGCCAGCGCCGGCCAGGCGAGCACCACCACCGCGATCCACGCCCACCGCCCGAGAAGCAGCACCGCGAGCGCCTGCACCCCGACACAGATGGCGACCGTTCCGGCGACCAGCAGCGCCATCAGCAGCACGCCCGCGCCCCGCCGCCGGCCCTCCGCCGCATCCGGTCGGTTCCAGCGCCGTTCCGCCACGCCTATCAGCCACGCCGCGCCGCCCACCGGATGGCCGATCCGCACGTACAGCGCCCCCGGCCAGCCGATCGCTGCATCCATCGCCAGCGCGGCCAGCGCGACCGGCTCACCCACCCGCCAACGCCTTGTCCAACCGATCGAAGGCGGCTCCGTCTGCCGGCAGGCCGAAGCGCAGCCAGCTCGGCCGATCCTCGAACGGGCGCGTCAGGATGCCGCGGCGGGACAGCCGCTCGAACACGGCGCCCGCATCCCGATGGTCGACCAGCCGGAACAGCGGACACGCGCCTTGCGCCTCCAGCCCATGGCGGCGCAGCAACGCATCCAGCCGCCCCGCCTGCTCCCTCAACGACGCGCGGGTGTCGGCGATCCACGAGCCATCGGCATAAGCGGCCGTCCCCCAGGCGATCGCCTGTGCGCTCACCGGCCAGTCGCCCAGATATGCCCGAAAGCGTGCCAGCACGGCAGGAGGCGCGATGACGAAGCCGAGGCGCAAGCCGGCCAGGCCGAAGAACTTGCCAAAGGAGCGGAGCACGATGACGGGATCGTCGGGCGTCAGAGGCGCGGCGATGCCCGCTCCCTCGTGCACATCTGCGAAGGCTTCATCGACCACCAGCCAGCCCTCGCGTCCGCGCTGCTGCTCCACCAGCGCCAGCAGCGCGTCCGGCCGATGGAGGCGTCCGTCCGGATTGTTCGGGTTGGCCAGCAGGAGCGTGCGCGGCTCGCCGCTGCCGCGGGCCACGTCGCGGTGGGTGCGATAGCCCGGGCCGACCGACCCGATCGGCTCCGGCAGGCCGATCGCGGGCAGCAGGCGCAGGGCGATCTCGCTTCCCGGCACCGCCGCCACCCGCTCCGCCGCCACGCCGAAATGCGCCGCCGCTGCGGCCTCCAGCGCCAGCAGCGCGCCGGCGTCCGGGAGCGGCCCGAGATCGTGTGGGATGGGCGCGGCCGGCTGCCAAGGCTTCGGGTTGATGCCGGTGGACAGGTCGATCCACGGGCCCGGCGCGTCCGGCCAGGCGGCGCGCGCGGCATCGAGCCGCCCGCCATGGCGGAGGAAATGGTGCGATTCCGCTTGCCTCATCGCCGCCGCCATCGCCATTCCGACCGGACACGGCAAGTCGGAAGGGCGCTGGAGTGGAAGCACGCACGATCCTGGTGCTGGGCGGCGCGCGCTCGGGCAAGAGCCGCCATGCGCAAGCGTTGGCCGAACAGGGCGGCGGCGAGCTCGTGTTCGTCGCCACCGCCCAGGCCTATGACGACGAGATGCGCGACCGGATCGCCCGCCACCGCGCCGACCGCGACCGGCGCTGGCGCACGACGGAGGCACCGATCGACCTGCCGCAGGCGATCGCGCGAGAGGGGGCGGCGGGCCGCGTGCTGCTGGTCGATTGCCTCACCCTGTGGCTGTCCAACCTGCTGCTCGCCGACGCCGATCTGGAGGCCGCGGGCGAGGCGCTGGCGGCGGCGGTGCAGGCGTCGCCCGCGCGCGTGCTGCTCGTCGCCAACGAAGTCGGCTTCGGCATCGTGCCGGACAATGCGCTCGCCCGCGCGTTTCGCGACGCGGCGGGATTGCTCAACCAGCGGATGGCGGCGGTGTGCGACGCGGTGGACCTCGTCGTCGCGGGGCTGCCGCTCAGGCTCAAGGGACCGGGAGGATGACGGTGCGGACGGACGAGGAACATGCCGCGCAGATGGCGCGCAAGAAGGCGGTGCAGGACCGCATCGTGGCCGAGCGGAACGTCGAGAAAGGCTTGCTGATCGTCCACACCGGCAAGGGCAAGGGCAAGACCACCGCCGCGCTCGGCATGGTGGTGCGCGCGGCCGGGCACGGCATGAAAGTGGGCGTGGTGCAGTTCGTGAAGGGCGCGATGAGCACGGGCGAGGCGGCGATCCTTGCGAACCTGCCCGGCGTCGAGTTCAGGACCATGGGCGAAGGCTTCACCTGGGATACGCAGGACCGCACGCGCGACACGCAGGTTGCGCGAACCGCCTGGGAGGAGGTGCGCCGGATGGTCGCCGATCCTTCCTATGCCATGGTGGTCGCGGACGAGCTCAACATCGTGCTGCGCTACGGCTACCTGCCGGTGGAAGAAGTGCTGCAAGCGTTCGCCGCGCGCCCGCCGATGACGCACGTGGTGGTCACCGGCCGCAATGCGCCGGACGCGCTGATCGAGGCGGCCGATCTCGCCACCGAGATGCGCGAGCTGAAACACCCCTTCCGCGAACAAGGCGTGAAGGCGCAGGCCGGCGTAGAGTTCTGACAAAGAAACGGCGCCTCTCCGACAGGGAGAGACGCCGCCAGGTGCAAGCGAGGGGTAGCCGGTGAGCGCGGCTAGGCTCGCAAGTCGCTTAGAACTTGAAGTTCGCGCCGAAGCGGAAGGTGCGGCCCACGGCCCCGATCTGGTGATAGGTCGGGTTGTAGTTCACGCCCGCATAGTTGCCCGCGTTGAGCGGCGCATGCGCGTCCAGCAGGTTGACCACGTTGAAGTAGAACCGCATCCGGTCGGTCACGTCCACGCTGCCGACCAGGTCGACGTCGATGAAGTCGTTGACCTTGCAGTTGAAGTTGGGATCGGAGCCCTGATACGTGCTGCTGGTCAGGCAGTCGGTGCCGCCGAACTGGTCCTCGGCCACCGCCTTGAACCCCTTGGTGTAATAGGCAGTCGCGGTCAGCGAGTAGGGGCCGGCCTCGATCGTGTTCTGCCAGTTGCCGCGCCATTCCGGCGTGCCCGCACCCGAGGAGGTGACGTAGGGCGCCTGCGTGCCCACGAACTCCTGATACGGGCTGTCGGCGCTCGGCTTGAACTTGTAGCTGATGATGTAGGTCGCTTCCGCACGGCTGGTGAACTTCACCCCGTCCGTCGGCTTCACCTGCACCTGCGCCGAGAAGTCCAGGCCCTGCGTACGCAGCGCCGCGGCGTTGGCGAACGGCCCGTTGATGAACAGCACGCGTTGCGGCGCATCCGGGAAGGCCGGATCGATCGCGTCCAGCGTCACCGTGTACCCGGTCGGCAGCGGCTCGCCCGCATAATGGGCGTCCAGCGCCTGGCCGAGCAGCGGGGCCGAGGAGATCACGTCCGTCTTGCGGATGTTGTAGTAATCCGCCGTGAAGCTCAGCCAGCGCGTCGGCTGGGCGACGATGCCGCCGGTGAAGCTGGTGGACTTCTCCGGCTTGATGTTCGGATCGCCCCGCGTCGTGTTACCGAAGCCATAGGTCTGGTTGTACGAGCTGCCGCCCGAGCAGGTGCCGTCGCCATTGTCGGTCGCGCCATGCTGGACCTGGATCGAGCAGGGCGGACGGCCGCTGGTGAAGCCCGTCACCGAGCCACCGAGCTCCGCAAAGCTCGGCGCGCGGAAGCCCTTGGAGAAGGTGCCGCGGAAGGCCACTTCCTTGATCGGCGTGAACTTCGCGCCGATCTTGGGCGAGAAGCGGCTGAACCCGTCCGAATAATGGTCGTAGCGACCCGAACCGTTGATCTCCAGCGAGTTGAGCACCGGCGCGTTGATCTCGAAATAGCCCGAGGTCACGTAGCGGTGGCCGACCGCGCTGAACTGGTTGAGGTTCAGCGTCTGCGCGTTGGCGTTCTGGTTGGGATCGTTGACCGCTTCATAGCGGTACGATCCGCCCACGCCCACCTGCAGCGCGCCGCCCGGCAGCTGGAACAGGTCCTTGGTCACCACCGCCTGGATCATGTCCAGATCGCTGGTCGCCTGCGTGGTGACGCGCGGCGACAGGGCGCTGCGCACCGCATCGGTGTTCTGGCTGGGATCGACGAAGTTGTAGCTGCCGGTGTTGATCGCGCCGATCAGCGCCGGCAGGTTGATGTACCCGTCCTGCTGGATCGTCAGCCACGACTTGGCGGCGGTTGCGTCCACCGAGTAGGTGAAGCCGTCGCCGAACTTGCCCGAAATGCCCGCCGTGCTGCGCAGCACGCGGTTCTTGTATTCCGAACGCGACGCGATGTCGCCGAACAGGTAGCGGATCGCCGCCGCCTGGCCGGTGCCCGCGAACGGGTTGTTCGGGTTCAGCTGCCCGTTGCTGAGCAGAGCCGGCAGCACGATCGACAGCGTGTTCACCGGATTGGCCGAGCGCACGCCGTTGGGCGTGCCGGTGGCGATCACCTGGTTCTGGAAATAGGAGATCGAGGCATAGGCCTGCGTGTCCTCGCCCAGATTGCCGGTGACGTGGACGACGCCGCCGAAGCGGGTCTGCTCCGGCTGGAGCTGGCCGTAATCGCGCACGGTGTTCTGCTCGCAGCCGACGCCCTGTGCGCCGGTGACGGTGATCTGGCCCGTCTGGCAGCCGTTCGGGTTCAGGATGCGCCACGGGCCGCTGGTGAGGCCGGTGCCCGACAGCGGGTTGCCGACGATCGTCTGGCCGCTGGGCGCGACGATCGCGCTGGTGGTGGTGCCGGGCACCACGGAGCCGGGATTGTTGTTGTCGCCGCCGATGCTCGACAGGTCGTTGGTGTTGTACGGAAAGCCGCGGTTCCGATTGTAGATCGCGTCGTCATGCTGGTACTCGCCGCTGACATAGACGTTCCAGCCCTGCTCGTTGAGCTTGCCATGGCCGACCGTCAGCGTCGCGCGTTGCGAGCCGCCGTCGCCGCGCTCCGTGGTGCCGCCTTCCAGCGTGCCCTCGATGCCGGTGATTTCCTTCTTGGTGATGATGTTCACCACGCCGGCGATCGCGTCCGCGCCGTAGCTGGAGGACGCGCCGTCCTTCA
Organism: Sphingomonas aracearum; assembly: GCF_003345355.1. Classification (GTDB taxonomy): domain Bacteria; phylum Pseudomonadota; class Alphaproteobacteria; order Sphingomonadales; family Sphingomonadaceae; genus Sphingomonas; species Sphingomonas aracearum. Next base: position 682,110 of record NZ_QQNB01000002.1, read on the forward strand.
GCACTTCCACGCGGTCGATGGTGGCGTTGGGGATCGTGTTGAGGTCGACGAACGAGCGCTGGCCGTCATCGGCGAGCGGGTAATAGGCCGTGCGCACGCCGTCGATCAGCGTCAGCGTGGAGTTCACGGACAGGCCGCGCAGCGACACGGCCGAGGAGCCCGCGCCGAAGCCGTTGGAGAAGGCGGTCGGGATCGAGCCGGAGCTGTCGGCGGAGATCGAGCGCACCGCGTCCGAGGCGTTGTTGATGCCGGCGCGCGCCAGGTTCTCGGCGCTCAGCACGGTCACCGGCGAGGGCGTCTCGGTGTCGGTGCGGCGGAAGATGGAGCCGGTGACGACGATGTCGCCGCCGCCGCTCTGCGCGCCGCTGTCGGCGGTCTCGGTGCCGGCCTCCTGGGGCGTGTCCGGGGTCGCGGCCGGCGGGCTCTGCACGTTCGAGTCGGCGGGCGGGACGGTGGGCGTCACCTGCGCGCCGTTGCCCGGGGTCGCGACCTGGGCGTTGGCCGGAAGGGTTCCTGCGAAAGCGAGGATGGGAAGTGCGGCACCACGCAGCAGGATGCTGCGGCGGGCGCGGTTCAGGCTTATCATTCTTCTGCGACCTTCTCTGCTTGACGAAACCGCACGCCGCGAGGCGTCCGGGCCCTGACTCGTCCAGCACGGCGCCCCCGGATCCCCCCTGTCGGGATCCCCGCGCCGAAATGTCGGCGCGCTGATTGCGACCGCCGCCGGGGCGAGTAAAGGGCGCCCGGGCGGTTCAGGTCCAACTTTTGCCCGATTGTTGCAAATAGGTCACGAGGCATGACCCGTCCGCGGGCCGCTCAATAAGGCGGCGCCTGTCGCGTGCGTTGCGTGCGCGCCGCGTCGGTCCACCAGGCAAGATCGTCCGCAAAGCGCGGAAATGCGCGCACGAGTGCCCCGCCGCCATCGCCGCTCGGCTCGCCCGCCGCGTCGAACGCATGGCCGATCCCGCCCACGGCCAGCGAGCTCGACACCACCACCATGCCCATCTCGGACAGGATGCCGTGCCAGGCGAGCCCGGCCCGCGCTCCGGCGAAACGGCCGGCCGAATAGCTGGCGATCGCCGCCGGTCGCCAGAACCACTCCTCCAGGAAGTGGTCGGTCAGGTTCTTGAGGCCGGGCTGGACGCCCCAGTTATATTCGCCGGCCACGAACACGAAGGCGTCCGCCGCCTTGATCCGCTCGGCCAGGTCGGCAAGCGCCGGCGGGGCCTCTCCGGGTGCATATTCCTTGTACATCCGGTCCAGCATCGGCATGTCCAGCGCCTTGGCATCGACCAGTTCGGCCGCCGCCCCGCGCGCGGCGAAGGCGCGCACCAGCCACTGCGCCAGCCGGATGCCCTGCCGGTCCGATCGGTAGGAGCCGTAGAAGATCAGGATTCTGTCGGCCATGTGTCATTCCTTTCGTTGGTGCCTGCGCCTGCCGGGCCGGCAGGGCGATCCCGCTGCTACAGACCCTCGCCGGCCACCCAGTGCGCGTTGGACAGTCGGCGGGCGAGATCCCAGCTCTGGCGCCGGATGTCCGGCACGGCCACGATCTCCCAAAAGGCGCCGCGGGTCATCGGCCCCAGCGCGAAGAGCCGCTCGCCGGCCGCTCCGCCGGCGCCCACCACCGCGCAGCCGGGATCGACGTCGAGGCCGAGATGCTCCGCATCGGGCCGGATCGCGCCCCGCGCCAGCAACGCTTGCAGCAGCGGCTCCTCCGTGCGGGTCAGGTCGCCCTGCGGCCCGGTGCAGTTGACGATGCGCTGCACGACCAGCCGTTCGGGACGGTCCGTGCCACGCGGGCGCCATTGCACGGCGATGCCCTGCTCCACTTCGGCAAAGGCCATCGTCTTGCCCGCCACCGTGACGAGCCTGCCTTCCGCGCGCAGCGCCGCCAGCCGTTCCGCCACGGCGGGGGCGATGCGGTGGCGGTGCACGTCCCACCAGGGCCGCAGGTGGCGCAGGAAACGCTGCCGCTCCGGCCGGGACGCATTGGCCCATATGCCTTGGGTGAACGGGCGGAGTTCGTCCACCGCCTGTCGCCAGCAGATCTCCCCTGCCCGCTCCCGCACGATGCGCACCAGCGCCGAAGGGGTCGCAACCGGCCGGGTGTCGAGCGGCTGATCGGGCGCGCGCGCCGCCTTGTGCCGACGGGGCAGCAGGCCGCGCCGCGAAAGCGCCACCATGCGTCCGCGGAAACCGCGCGCGTCCAGCGTCAGCGCCACGTCCACCATGGTGAGGCCGGTGCCGATCAGAAGCACCGTATCCCCGGCGCCGAGGCCATCGGCAAGGTCGGTCGCCCAGGGATTGCTGCGGTAGCGGTCCGGCGACAGCTGCGCAGGATCGAGGCCGGGAGGCGCATGCGGCGGCAGGTTCCCGGCGGCAAGCACCGCGGCGTCCGCCGCCAGCACGCGCCCGTCGGCAAGGCGGATGCGGACGTCCTCGCCCGTCTCCACATCCACCGCCTCGCCGGCCACGATGGCGAGCCGCTCGCCCGCCGTCGCCCGCGCCGCATCGAGCAGCGATTGCAGATATTCGCCGAAGACCAGCCGGGGCACGAACCCGCCCGCCGCGTCCGCCATGCCGCGCGCCCCCAGCCAGCGCACGAAGTGGTCCGGCTCGTCCGGAAACGCGCTCATGTTGCCCGCCCGCACGTTGAGGAGGTGGCTGGGATCGGCCGCGCCATAGGCGATCCCCCTGCCCGCCACCGCGCCCCGTTCGATCAGGGTGGCGCGCGGCCCGTCGTGCCGCAACAGGTTGATCGCCTGCAACGTGCCGGAAAAGCCCGCGCCGATGATGGCCACATGTCGGATCAACGTCTGTTCTCCCCGGGGAGCTGCCACCTATCAGCCGGCGCGCCCCCGCTTCAACCCGGGCTTCGAACGGGTCAAGTTTTTCTCCCACTTACCTGATAGGGTTTCGTGCATTCTCCCGTTGGGGCGCCGCGCCGGGGGTCGGCGCCGGCACCGAAGGGAGTGTGCGCATGAGGAAGATCGTGCTCGTTTCGCTGGCCGCCGCCGCCATCGCGCTGGGCGCATGCTCCGGTTCGGAACAGGGCAACACCGCCAGCACCAGCGAGCTGTCGCGGAACGAAGAGGTCCCCGCGGACGAGAACCTTTCGGCGGTGGACGAAGCCACGATCGGCAACAACAGCGCGGATGCGGCGCTGCCCGGCGCGGCGAACAGCTCCGGCAGCGCCTTCTGACCTTTTCACAGGTGCCTTTCGAGACGCGTCCTGGTTAGCTCCCTGGGCGTATCCTGCGGTCTGGCCCTCGGGCCGGACCGCCTTTTCTTGGGAGAGGCCGGGCATGAGCGAACTGCCGTCTTCCGGCATCGAGGCCGCCTTCCGCGGCGCCCCGGCGGCGCGCAGCGTGGACGGCATCCTGATCTGCTGTCCCGGCGCGATCGCCAGCCTGCATCACCGGAGGGTACTCCCCTCCCGACGCAGTGAGGATGCCGCTCAGCCCTCGGGCTCGCCGGCGAGATATTCCTCGTCGCTCACCTTCTCCATCCAGGTCACGGGCGAGCCATCGACGGACTCCTGGATCGCGATGTGGGCCATGGCCGCATGCGGCGTCGCGCCGTGCCAGTGGCGGCGGTCCGCCGGGCACCACAATATGTCGCCCGCTTGGAATTCCAGCTTCGGTCCGTGCTCCACCTGGGTCCAGCCCACGCCTTCGGTGACGATCAGCGTCTGTCCGGCCGGGTGGCTGTGCCATGCCGTGCGCGCGCCCGGCGCGAAATGCACGATGGCGCCGCCAACGCGCGACGGGTCGGGACGCTGGAACTGGCCGGTGATGGTGACCGTGCCGGTGAAATAGTCGGCGGGGCCGTCGACGGTCTTCTGGTCATGCTTGCGGTTGATTTCCATGGCGGTGCTCCTTTGCAGTGCGGGTTCGGGAAGGGCGAGCAGGGCAAGTGCCGGAAGGAACGGGATCATCGAGCGGCCCCCTCGGTGGGCTTGCCGGCCAGCCGCGCATCCAGTCCGGCGAGCAGCGCGGCGAACAGGAGCAACGCGGCACTGGCGACAAAGGTGGCGCGGTAGCCGCCGGCATCGAACAGCAATCCACCCCCGGCCGCGCCCAGCGTGATCGCGAGCTGGATCACGGCCACCAGCAGCCCGCCCCCGGCCTCCGCGTCCCCCGGAAAGCGGCGCGCGACCCACGTCCACCACGCGACCGGCGCCCCCGTGCCGATCGCGCCCCACAGCGCCAGCAGAACGGCGCTAGCTACGGCCTGCGAGCCGGCGGCGGTCAGCGCCAGCGCGATGGCGGCAAGCCCCAGGGGCGCCAGCATCAACGTGCCCGCCATGCTTCGCGCCACGAGCCGCCCGGCCGCCCAGCTGCCAAGCAGGCCACCCAACCCCATCAGCAGCAGAACGACCGACAAGGCGGGCACGGACAGTCCCGTCACGCCCTCCAGGAACGGGCGCACATAGGTGAACAGCGCGAACTGCCCGGCGAACAGCAACCCTGCCGCCGCCACGCCGATGCGCGCGCCGGGGCGGCGCAGCAGCCCCAGCGCGCCGCCGCCCGCCTCCCGCTCCGCGGGCATGGCCGGCAGGACCAGCCACTGCCAGGCGAACGTCACGGCGGCGAGCGGCACCACCACGAAGAAAGCGCCGCGCCAGCCGACGAACTGGCCGAGAAAGCTGCCGAGCGGCGCCGCGATCGTGGTCGCCACCGCGTTGCCGCCGTTGAGCAGCGCCAGCGCGCGCGGCACCTCCGCCTCCGGCACCAGCCGCATCACGGTGGCGGCGGACATCGACCAGAAGCCGCCCACCACGACGCCGATCAGCGCGCGGCCGGCCATGAACGTCAACTCGTTCGGCGCGAACGCGACCAAGAGGCCCGACGCCAGCATGGCGAGGGTGAGCCCGAGCAGGAGGCGGCGCCGGTCCATGCCCCGGGTCAGCGGCGCGAGCGACAGGCTGGTCAGCACCGCGAACAGGCCGGAGATCGCGATGGCCTGGCCGGCGGCGCCTTCACTCAGGTGCAGGTCGGCCGCGATCGGCGTCAGGATGCTCACCGGCATGAACTCGGACGCGATCAGCGTGGAAACGCACAAGGTCAGCGCGAAAACGGCGCTCCAGCCCGGGCGGGGCCGGCCCGAAGCCGTCGGCGGCCGGACCGCCAGTGATTGTGCCACGTATCGGCTCCCCTGGATTGCTCATGATCGACCGGGCCGATCTAGGCTTCTCCCGGGGCTCCGATTACCCGCCACCGGCGCGATGGCGGGATGAAGAGCGTTCAACGATGGCGCGGGGCCGGCGCCAGCGGTTGCAGTTCGCGCGCCAGATCGATGAGCAGGCGCAATCCGGCCGGCAACTGGCGGCGGCCCGGATAGTATATGTGAAAGCCCTCGCCCATCGGCGCCCAGTCGGACAGCACCTCGTGGAGCCGCCCCTGCGCTAGGAACGGCGTGACGCTGGGTTCGGGCAGATAGGCGAGACCCGCGCCGGCGAGCGCAAGATCGAGGGTGAACTGGCTGTTCTCGACCGTGATGGCGCCGGGCGCGTCCACGACGATCTCCGTGCCGTGCTGCTCGAACTCCCAGCGATAGATGCTGTCGTTGCCGAGGCGCGCGCGCAGGCACCGGTGACCGGCAAGATCCCGTGGGTGCCGCGGCGCGCCGTGGCGATCGAGATAGGCCGGCGCGCCCACCACCACCCAGCGGATATCGCCCGACAGCCGCTGCGCCACCATGTCCTCCGGCACGGTGCCGCCCCAGCGGATGCCGGCGTCCGCGCCCTTTGCCACCACGTCGACCAGATTGTTGGTGACGGTCACCTCGATGGCGATGTCGGGGTATCGCTCCATGAACACCGGCAGCACGGGCGCGAGCAGCAGCGAGCTTGCATGCTCCATCACGTTGAGGCTGATCCGTCCGGCGGGCGCATCGCGATAGCGGTTGAGCCCCTCGATGGCGGTGCCGATCGCGTCGAACGGGTCGGCGAGCGCGGCGTGCAATTCCTCGCCGGCGGCCGTCAGCGTGACGCTGCGGCTCGTCCGGTTGACCAGACGCACGCCGATCCGCGCCTCCAGCCCCTTGAGCGAGTGGCTCATCGCCGAGGCGCTCACCCCCAGTTCCAGCCCGGCGCGCCGAAAGCTGCGATGCCTCGCCAGGGCGAGGAAATAGGCGAAATCCGCGATGTCCGTGCGGGCGATACGCATGCGCGTTCCTTGTGCCGGGCGCGCCGGTCAAAGGCAACGCCCGGACCGGCCCGGCGCGGCCCTCTTGAGGCCCGCGCCGGGCCGGTCCGGAACGGTCAGCACCGTTGCGCAGCCCTCACCAGTTCAGGCCCGCGCGGACGTAAAGGAACCGCCCGTTGAAGCCGAACGGCGAGTAATAGGGAAAGCCGAGCACGCCCGTGCTGTTGTTCGCCGCGCTCTGGCGTTCCGGATAGACGTCGAACACGTTGCTCACGCCCAGGCCGATCTGCGCGCCCTTGGGGGCCGCATAGCGCAGCTCGAGGTCGGTGATGGCGCGCTTGCCGGTATGCACGTCGGCGCTTGCCACCGTGCCCGCCTGGTTGACGTCCCCGTAATAGGTGACGCGGGCCAGCGCGCCGAGCCGGTCGAGCGACCAGTCGATCGTGCCGGTCACCTTTTCCTGCGGCGTGCCGTCCTCCAGCGTCAGGATACGGCTGCGCGCGAACAGGGTCGGTGCCGGGTTGAGCGTCGCGGTGGAGGTCGGCACCCGGGTGACCTTCGCGTCGTTGATGTTGGCCGCCACCGTGAAGTCGAAGGCGCCGGCGCTTTCCGTCCGCAGGCGATAATGCGCCACCGCGTCGATGCCCTTGGTGGTGGAAGCCAGCCCGTTGATGAAGAAGCGTGCCGCCGAGACGTTGAACGGGGCCAGCAGCGCCCCGACCTGCGGGCTGAAGCCGCCGCTGATGTTTTCCGACAGGCCGATCTGGTCACGGATGTGGATGCGGTAGGCGTCCACCGTCAGGTCGAACCCGCCGGCGCGGATGACGGTGCCGACCGACAGGTTGGTGGACTTTTCCGGCTCCAGCGGCAGCCCGCCCAGCGCCGTGCCGACCGGGCTGACCGACGGATAGGTTCCGGTGAGCACCGGCAGGCCGTTGGTCACCACGGAGGCGACCTGCGTGAAATACTGCTGCTGCAGCGACGGCGCGCGGAAGCCGGTGGACGCGGTGCCGCGCAGCGCGAGCCACGGGGTGAAATCGTAGCGTGCGGACAGCTTGCCGTTGGCGGTGCTGCCGAAGTCCGAATAATGCTCGCCGCGCCCGGCGATGCCGACCAGCAGCTTGTCGGTCAGCTGCGCCTCGACGTCGAGGTAGATGCTGCCGCTGCGCCGGCTGCGCTCAACGGCGTTGCGCGGGGCAAAGCCGCCAAAGCCCTGCGCACCGGGCGCGGAGCCGGCAACGGCATCGGTCGCGCCCGCCGGGTAATCGTAGGATGCGGGCTCGCCGGCGGTGATCTTGTAGCCTTCGCGGCGCCCTTCGATGCCGAAGGCGACGTTCAGCGACTGGAACACGTCGAACCTGCGGGAAACGTCCAGCCCGGCGACACTTTGGTCATAAGCGACCGCGCCATCGTAGAAGTTGCGAGGCGTGGCCGAGCCGAAGGCGTAGTTGGCCGAGTTCAGCGTCCGGAAATCGACGGTGTTGCGGCCGTAGCTGAACGATAGGTCGACATTGAAATCGGAAAAGGTGCCGCGCAGGCCCACCGCCGAGTTGATGTCCTTGGTCTTGGTGTTGATGATCGGCAGGAAGCCGTTCGCAGCGCCTGCCAGTTCCAGCTGGCGGATCGTGTCGGCGCTGGCATTGCCGGCGCGAACGCGCGGAAAGGCGGCGCCGCGGGTGTCGCGGTCCTGATAGCCGCCGAATGCATACAGGCTGAGATTGTCGGTCAGCGACGTGCCGGCGTTGACGAAGCCGGTATATTGCCGGACCTCGGGGTCGCCATAGCGCCCCGTCACCCGGGAGGGCGAGACGCGCGGGTCGAAATCGGCGCGATTGGTCGGCTGACGCTTCAGATACTCGCCGGAGACGGTCAGGAAGCCGTCGCGGCCGAAGCCGATGCCCTGCCAGGCGGACGCGGTGACGGTCGGCTCGCCGCTCACGCTGCGGCTGCCGCGCGCGGTGTCCACATCCGTGTTGTAGAAGCCGTAGGTCACCGACGCGCCGCCGCCGGACCGCGCCTCGCGCAGGCGCAGGTTGATGACGCCGGCGATCGCGTCCGACCCATATTGGGCAGAGGCGCCGTCGCGCAGCACCTCGATCCGGTCGAGCGCCGCGGTGGGCACGGTGTTGAGGTCCACCGCCGCCGAGCCGCGGCCAACGGTGCCGTTGGTGTTGAGGTTGGCGGAGGTATGGCCACGGATGCCGTTGATCAGCACCAGCGTCTGGTCCGGCGACAGGCCGCGCAGCGTGGCCGGGCGGATCGCGTCGGTGGCGTCGTTGGCGGACGGGCGCGGGAAGTCGATGGAGGGCGCAATGGTGGAAAGCGCCGCGGCCAGCTCCGTCGTGCCCTGGCGCTGGAGGCTGGCGCCGCTCAGCACGTCCACCGGCGACACGCTGTCGAGACGGGTGCGCCCTTCCGCGCGCGTGCCGGTGACGACGATCTCGTCGCCTTCCTGCTCCGGGGTGGCGGCATCGGCGACCGGCGCGGCCTGTGCCTGCTCGGCCGGCGCGGGCGGCACCTGCTGCGCCCAAGCGGGCGTGGCGGCAAGGCCCAGCACGGACGCGGAAAGCAGAGCGGCGGTACGAAGTGAAGGCATGCGGATTCCCTTGTCCTGCAATGGGCGGATCGCTCTCCGGCGACTCCACCCTTTGCCCCGCGATAGACCCCGCGTCGCTTCTGTGCCGCGCATAAGCGATTGTGGAAGCGCAAGCTTTTCTATGATCGCCCACCAACCCGGTATGTTTTGCGATTCCTGCCGCTGTGCGGGCGGCCCGGTGAAAGCCCGGCCGGGTCCACCTATATCGGGATCATGCCCATCTCGTCCTCGCCGTACGTGCTCGCGATCGGCGACAGCCTGACGGCCGGCTACGGCCTGCCCGCGTCCGCCTCCTTTGCTGCCCGCCTGCAACACCTCCTGCGCCACCAAGATCCGGGAGCGACCGTCCGGAACGCCGGGGTTTCCGGCGACACCACCGAAGGCGGCCTGCGCCGGCTGCCGCGCCTCCTGGCGAGCCTCACCCGCAAGCCGGACCTCGCCATCGTCGAGCTTGGCGCCAACGATCTCCTGCGCGGCATTCCGCCGGAACGCACCCGCGCCAACCTCGATGCGATCCTGGCGCAGCTTGGGGCCTGCGGCATTCCCGTGCTGCTCGCGACGTTCGAGGTGCCGCGCTTCCTGTCCGCGCTCGCCGCGGGATATGACGGGATGTACGCCGCGCTGGCGGCGAAACACGGCGCTGCCCTCGCTCCCTTCTTCCCGCAGGGGGTGCTCGGCCATCCCGAACTGGTGCTGCGCGACCGGCTGCACCCGAATGCGCGCGCGATCGAGCTCGTCGCCGAGGGCTTTCTGCCCGCCGTCACCGCGGCCCTTTCCCGCGGCAGGGCGGAGGCAGCCTAGCGGCTCCTGCCGACCGGCTTGGCGGGGAGCGACAAATGAGCCATTCCTGGCGGCATGAAGGTGTTCCTGGATTTCGAGGCCTCGTCGCTGTCCGACGACAGCTATCCGGTCGAGGTCGCCTGGGTGTTCGAGGATGGCCGCGCCGAAAGCCACCTGATCGCGCCGGCGGAGGGCTGGACCGACTGGGACGAGGCGTCCGAGGCGATCCACCGCATCAGCCGGGCGACGCTGGCAAGCGAGGGAACGCCGCACGGGCAGGTCGCGCGGCGCATGGTGGACACGCTGGCCGGACATGACCTGTTCGCCAGCGCGCCCTCCTGGGACGGCAAGTGGCTCAGCGCTCTCTTGCGGGCGGCAGGCCTGCCCCGCCACGCGCTGCGCCTGCGCGATACCGACGTCGCGCTGACGGACACGGTGACGGAGATGCTCGCCCCCACGCTTCCCCCTGCCCGGCTCGCCGCGGAGGTGGACACCATTGTCGCCCGGGCGAGCGCGGGCAAGGCCGCCCGGCCGGCGCACCGTGCGCTGGCCGATGCGATCGGCGAGCAGGAAAGCTGGCTGCGTGCCCGACAGGCGGCCCGCGACCTGCTTGCGGACCGCGCATGAGGACCGCCGCGCCGTGAGCCTGCCGCACGATCCTCGCCGCCGCGTCCTTCCGCCCGGCCGCATGGCCGCGCGCGCCGGCCTGCGCGAGGTCCGCCCGCGCTTCTTTCGCGCCGGGCGGCTCGGCCCGGTGGCGACGCTGGCGATCCGCGCCGCCGCCGTGCTGCTGCTCGTCGGCATCGCGCTCGGCGGGCACTGGCTCGACCGCGCCGGCCTGCGCGACAACAGCGACGGCTCGGTGACCTTTCTCGACATCGTCTATTTCACCGTCATCACCGTCACCACGGTCGGCTATGGCGACATCGTGCCGGTCAGCACCTCGGCGCGGATGTTCGATACCTTTGTGGTCACGCCGATCCGCATCTTCGTGTTCCTCATCTTCCTGGGAAGCGCGTACAGCTTCATGCTCCGGCAGGGATGGGAGCGGTGGCGCATGGGTCTGGTACGACGCGAACTCAGGGATCACGTGATCGTCTGCGGCTATGGCCGCTCGGGCTCCGCGGCGGTCGGCGAGTTGCTGGAGCGCGGCCATCCGGCCGAGCGGATCGTGGTGGTCGACACCGACACCCGGCGCCTCCGCCTTGCCGAGGAACTGGGCGTGGTCACGGTCGAAGGAGACGCCACGCACAACAAGGTGCTGGAAATCGCCAAGGTCGCGGCCGCGCACACGGTGATCGTCTGCCCGGGCCGGGACGACACGGCCGTGCTCATCGTGCTGACCTGCCGCAGGCTCGCCCCTCATGCCGGCGTCGCCGTCTCCATCGCCGCGATCGAGAACGAGCTGCTCGCCCGCGATGCCGGGGCCAGCATCATCGTCAATCCGATCAGCTTCGGCGGCCAGCTACTGGCGCAATGCACGGCGGGGCCGCACATCGCGGATTATGTCGCCGATCTCGTCACCCATAACGGCCGCATCGAGCTTCGGGAACGCGCGGTCCGGCCCGAGGAGGTCGGCAAGTCGCCGCGCGAGGTGACCGGCGGGCAAGTGGTGCGCATCTATCGCGGCGACCGCGCGATCAGCATCCTGGACGCGCAAGGAAGCAGGCTGGCGCCCGGCGACATGCTCATCGAACTGGTGGAGGCGCGCCCGCGCGAGGACCGGCCCACGGAGCCCCAGGCGGCAGGCTAGGCGGCAAGCGCCTCGTCGGCTTGTGCGAGGATCACGGGCGGGGCGGCCCGGGACAGTTTATCGCCAGGTCACCGTGCGCGCGCTCGCCGCGGGCAGGTCGAAGGCGAAGCGGCGCGCGCCCTCCCCTACCGTGACCGCGGCCGGCGATGATGCATTGTTGTACACGAGCAGCACCTTGCCCCCATCCGGATTGCGGAAAGCAACAGCGGGCAGCGATGGAGACGACATGCTCTCCACCCGGACCGCGCCCGGCAGCACGAAGCGGCTGAGGTGGCCCAGCGCATAATATTCCAGCTCGCGCGTGACCTGGCCGGTCGCCGGGTCGATCGTGACCACGCCGCGACAATTGCCACAGCCGCCCTTGTGCGGCCCACCTTGCGGATCGAGCGCAAGGTTCCAGAGCAGCACCCCGCGCGCCCAGTTGCGGGTCGAACCGATCATCAGGCTGCGGATCGCATCGCCGAAACCGGCCTGCCAGCCGGGCCGCCAACCGCCGCCGGAACATTCGGTGAAGAAGACATCCTTCGGGAACCTGGCATGGACGCGGGACTGGGCGGAGACGTCACCGGCATAGCAATGCCAAGCCACGCCATCGACGTACCGGGCGGCCTTGCCGTCGCCGAGAACGGTTTCGGGCTGCTCCGGCTGATCCCAATTGTGGTCCCATTCCAGAAGGCGCGTCGCTGGTACAGCCCGCTCCAGCGCGGGGCCGAGATAGCTGCCGACAAAGCGGGCGCGGTCCACCGCCGGCCATTTCATGCCCGGATAGGTGGGCGGCGAGAAATCCGGCTCGTTCTGGATCGTCAGGTAGCGGATCGGCACGCCTTGCGCGGCATAGGCCTGGAGGTAGCGCACGAAGTACCGGGCATAGACCTCGTAGCTGTCGGGACGCAGGGTGCCGCCGATCAGCGAGTCCCCGGTCTTCATCCAGCCCGGCGGACTCCACGGACTGGCCATGACGAGAAGTTGCGGGTTGACCCGCAATGCTGCCTTTACGGTGGGCAGGACGGCCGCGCGGTTCGGCGCGATGGAGAAGCGGGCAAGCTGCGGGTCGCGCTGCCCGGCGGGCATGTCGTCGAAACTGTAATGCTCCGGCGAGAAGTCGGAGGCGCCGATGGTCAGGCGGGTGAAGCCGAGGCCCAGCCCGCCCACCCCGCGCCCGAACAGCTCGCGGATCAGCGCGGTGCGGCGTGGTGGCGGCAATTGCTGGATCAGGATCGCGGAGGCATCGGTGATCGCCGCGCCGAAGCCGACCATCGTCTGGTAGCCGCGGTCGGCATCGACGGTGACGGTCGGCACGGCAGTTGGCGGCGCAGGGCGGACAGGCGCCGGTTGCAGGCGCTGCCCGCCGTCCGCAGTCGTCTGCCAGCTGCGCGCGCGGGGGCCGGCCGGCGGCGGGGCCGCGGCGGACAACAGCAGCAGCGCCGCCAGCGGCAGCGAGAGGCGGCCGATCATGGCTTCACCGACACGGCCGACAGCGTGGCCGTGCCGCTCAGCGCCTTGTCGCCCGCATGGTGGCCGACCGTCACCGGATAGCGCCCCGCGGCGACCTGCCAGCGCCTGCCGGCGACATCATAGTCGGCGACCAGCCGGGGATCGACGGCAACGCTCACGCGCCGCGTCTCGCCGGGCCCGAGCGTGACCCGCTCGAACCCCACAAGCCGCTCCGTGGGCTGTTCGCGGCGGCCTGCGGTCGCATAGACCTGCGGCGTGTCGGCGCCTGCCACCTTGCCGGTATTTGTCACGTCGAAGCTCACGCGCAACTGCTCGCCGCCTTCCACCCGCAGTTCCGAATAGCGGAAGCTGGCATAGGAAAGGCCGTAGCCGAACGGAAAAAGCGGCTTCACGCCGTCACGCAGGAACCAGCGATAACCGACCGCCGCACCTTCGGCATAAGGCACATCGGGCGACAGATCGCGCGCAACCATGCCGTACGTGCTGCCGGACTTCCTGGCGGCATCGGATGCCTTCATCGCGGCCAGCCCCGGAATGGTTGCGCGCGGCGCCTGCGTGGCGTCGGCCGGGAAGGTCATCGGCAGGCGACCGGAAGGATTGACGCTGCCGAACAGGATGCCGGCGATCGCCTCGCCTCCCTTCTGCCCGGGATACCAGGCCTGCAGCACCGCAGGCACCTTGGACAGCCACGGCATCAGCACCGGGCCGCCCGTTTCCAGAACCACCACGGTACGCTTGTTCGCACCCGCAACCGCGTCGATGGTGGCGTCCTGCCCCTCGGGTAGCGACAGCGTCTCGATGTCCTGCGCCTCCGTGCGCCATTGCCAGGCGAAGACGATGGCGAGGTCGGCCCCTTTCGCCGCCGCTGCCGCTGCCGCGGGGTCGCGGCCATCGACATAGGTGACGGTCGCCTGGGGCGCCGCCGCGCGGATCGCCGCCATCGGCGAGGACGCATGCCACGTGACCCGCGCGAAGGAGGAGGCGGCGCCCTCCGATAACGGGATCTCGACCGGCGCGCCGCCGACCGAGCGGACCTGGCTCGATCCGCCGCCCGACAGCACGCCGACATCCGCATGCGCCCCGATCAGCACGATGCGCTTCGCGGTTCGCGCCAGCGGCAGGACGCCGCCGTCATTCTTCAGAAGAACGCTGCCCTTCTCCGCCGCTTCCTGCGCCACCCGGGCATGGGCGGCATAGTCGATCGGCTGCATGGCGGCCGGCAGCGGATGGTCGATCAGGCCGGTGGAGGTGACGCCCCACAGGATCCGCCGGTTCATGTCGGCAAGCCGCGCCGGGCTCACCTGTCCGGCGGCGATCGCGTCCGCCAGCGGCTTGCCGAAGAACATCGCCGTGTCGAGCTCGCGGCCCGATTGCTGGTCCAGCCCGGCATTGGCGGCCTTGGCCGTCGAGTGAACGGCGCCCCAGTCGCTCATCACCCAGCCCTGGTAGCCCCAATCCTCCTTCAGCACGCGGTTGAGCAGGAAGTCGTTCTCGCACGCCCAGTCGCCATTGACCTTGTTGTAGGAACACATGACGGAGCCGGGCCGCCCGCGTTCGATGGCGATCTCGAAGGCGAGCAGATCGCTTTCGCGCAGGTCCGCCTCGCCGATCTGCGCATTCATCGTCGTGCGCAGCGTTTCCTGCGGATTGAGCGCGAAATGCTTCACCGTGGAGACGATGTGGTTGGATTGCACGCCGCGGATCGACTCCCCGGCCATGATGCCGGACAGCAGCGGATCCTCGCCGAGATATTCGAACGTGCGACCGCCCCAGGGATCGCGCGTCAGGTTCACGCCCCCAGCCAGCAGGACGTTGAACGTCTTGGCGCGCGCCTCGCTGCCGATCATGGCGCCGGTGCGATAGGCCAAGTCGGGATCGAAGCTCGCGGCGAGGGCAAGGCTGGCCGGCAGCGCGGTTGCGGTGTCGCCCTTGCGCTGCTCGACCTGGTTGGCGACGCCGAGGCTCGCATCGCTCTCGCGCAAGGTGGGGATGCCGAGCCGGGGCACGCCCGGCACGTAACCGGCCGACGGGATCATGTCCGCCGGGCGGTCCTTGCTCATCGGCGGAAAATAGCCGTGGACATAGCGCAGTTGCTCCTCGCGGGTCATCCGGCCGGCAAGGCTTGCCGCACGTGCTTCGGCGTTGGCGTTCGCGGCGGCAACCGGGGCAGCCTGCGGCGCCCCTCCCGATCGTTGCGCCTGTGCCAGGGCGCCGGTGCTCCCCGACAATGCCAGCCACACCAACAGCGCGCGCTTGACCTGCTTCATCGATCCCCTCCTGATTGATGCGCCATTTTGGAAGCGCTTCCAATTTTGTGCAGCCGACGAGCCGCCAAGTCAACCTCAGCCTGGCGGCGCCGCTACCGAGCTTCGCTCCACGATGGAGAAGGGCAGGTATTCGGGCCTTCGTTCAAGGCCGTTCTCTCCGCCCCCCAGCGCGCCGGCGATGATTTCCATCGCGCGCGCGGCCATTTCCTGGATCGGCTGGTGCACGGTGGTCAGCGGGGGCCAGACCAGGGCGGAAACGGGCGTGTCGTCGAAGCTGGCGATCGACAGGTCGCGCGGCACCTGATGGCCCGCCCGGTGCGCCGCGAACAGGGCGCCCACCGCCGTATCGTCATTGGCACAGATGATCGCAGTGGGCGTGGCGTTGCCGGCGATCAGTTGCGGCAGGAGCTCCACGCCGGCGCGAAAGGTGAAGTTCCCGCGCACGGCCCGCATCGCCGCATGGCCCAGCCCGGCTTCGGCCAGCGCGCGACAGGCGCCACTGTAGCGCTTTTCGGCGGAAAGATGCTGTTCCAGCCCCTTGATGAAGCCGAACTGGCGATGCCCGCAGCGGAGCAGGTGACGGGTCAGCTCATACCCTGCCGCCTCATCGTCCATGCCGACCGCCGGCGTCCCCTCGCCTTCCGGATGGCCGGGGGAGATGCGCACCGTGATCGCATTGCGCTCCCCCAGCGCCAAGGTGAGTTCCGGCCAGTCGCAGAAGGGCGGCGTCAGGATAACGCCGCAGCATCGGCTTTCGTCCACCAAGTGGAGCACGCGACGCAGCACCTCCTCGCCGTCGAGCCCGATCGTGTGCGTCACCAGCTCGAAGCCCAGCCGCGCGCTGACCCGCAACGCGCCGATCTCCAGCGCCGACTGGTAATAGGAATTGGGCTCGTTCTCCGTATCGGAGGCGCAGATCAGCAACACGGTGCGGTTCGCGCCACCGGCAAGGAATCGGGCCTGAAGGTTCACCCGGTAGCCCAGGGTTTCCACCGCCTCCGCCACGCGGGCTCGCATCCGGGCACTCACGTTGGGGCCGTCGTTGAGGACACGCGAAACGGTCGCCCGGGCGACTCCCGACAGGCGCGCAACATCGTCGATCGTGGGCTTGCGCGCCGTCATTCGTGTGAATCCCTTTCCGCTGCCACGGGCTGTGGCGGGTGCGGGCACCGGCCGCAAGCACCTTGGGTCATGAGGCGGTGAGGAAGCTTGCGATCGTCAGCCTGCCGGCTTCGACATCCAGGGGCAGGACCAGCGCGTTGTCGATGGCGGCGCAATGCAGCAGGCCGCTGGGGTAAAGAACGGCGCGGTTGAAGACGGCAGCCACCTCGCCGATCGGCTCGAACAAGGGTGTGGCGCCGGTGATGTAGCCGGCCGGAGGCTCGCCATGGGTGCGGAAGTCCGCGGCAAGGGCATCGAGGTACGGCCGATGCCGCGCGGCGGTCACCGTTTCGAAGCCGGTGCTGCGATGGCGAAAGAACCGGGTGCCGCCCCAGTCGGTGCGCCCGAGATAGTGGACCACGGCGAGCTTGCCGGGCGCAACATCGTCGATGTGCGGGATGCGCTGCGCGAGCGTGAGTTCGGCGGGCGGCGTGACCGTCAGCGAAAACAAGGTGCGATCGATGGCGAGGCGCTGGGAAAACCCGAACACGCGCTTGGCCGCCGCCGCCAGCAAGGGGCCGACCGCATCGCGATAGGCAGGTCGGACCGGCGCGCGCACTCCCGGGTAAAAGGCTCCGAGCCGGCCCAGCGGCGTGCCGGCCGCCTCCTCCACCAGGGCCTTCGGCTCGGGCGCGAAATCGTCGATGATGACGACGGGCGTGCCCTCCCGCCCGATCCGCTCGACCTGGACGCTGGGGCTCATGGCTTGACAGCCGCGCGGAGACGGTCGAGCCCAGCGGCATGGAAGCGCTTCCCGAACAGAACGAGGTGGACGCCGAGGCCTTTCGTGCGATCCGCGACACGGCCAACCCGGTGGTGCTGCGCGGGCTGGTGCGGCACTGGCCGGCGGTGTCCGCGGCGCTGGAAGGCCAACTGACCCGTTATCTCGGCACAATGGCGACCGACGTTCCCGTGCCCGTGGTGCGCGCCGCCCCCGAGGTAAAGGGTCGCCTCCACTATGAGGCGTCGCTGCGCGGGCCCAATTTCCAGCGCACCCCTGCAACCCTGCGCAGCTTTCTGGCCGAGCTCGACCGCGGCGGCATGGACACGCTGGCGGTGCAGGGACTGGATGTCGGTCGCGTCCTGCCCGAATTCGCGGCGTGCAATGCGATGCACCTTCTGCCGCCGCAGGTCGCCCCGCGCCTGTGGATCGGCACGGCGGCGAAGGTGGCGACCCACAACGATCCGCTGGAGAACATCGCCTGCGTGGTCGCCGGACATCGCCGGTTCACGCTGTTCGCGCCGGAGCAGGTCGGCAACCTGTACATGGGGCCGTTCCATGTCACCCCGGCCGGCACGCCGGTGAGCATGGTGCACCTGACCGACCCCGATTTCGACCGCTTCCCGCGCTTTGCAGAGGCGCTGGCCAGCGCGCGCACCGCGGTGCTCGCACCCGGCGACGCGATCTACATCCCTTATGGCTGGTTTCACCATGTCGATGCGCTGGACCGCATCAACATGCTTGCCAATTACTGGTGGGATCCGGCGCGGCGCGACCTCGGCTCGCCCTGGGATGCGCTGATGCACGGCATGATGAGCCTGCGCCAGTTGCCGCCGGACCAGCGCCGCGCCTGGAAGGCGATGTTCGACCACTACGTCTTTCTCGAGAATGGCGACCCGGCCGCGCATCTGCCGCCCGACGCGCG
Organism: Sphingomonas aracearum; assembly: GCF_003345355.1. Taxonomy (GTDB): domain Bacteria; phylum Pseudomonadota; class Alphaproteobacteria; order Sphingomonadales; family Sphingomonadaceae; genus Sphingomonas; species Sphingomonas aracearum. The sequence goes on from NZ_QQNB01000002.1 coordinate 699,920, forward strand.
CGGTATCCTGTCGGCCGATCGCCCGGAGGACGTGGCGCAGATGCGCCAGGGGCTTATCGCCGCACTGCAGCGCGCGCATCGCGGCTAGCCAGCAGATCCGCGATCGGCGGCGCCGCGCAGTGCCTGGCCACGAACGCCTCGTGGCTCGGCATCAGCGCCACGCATTTCTCGATCACGCCGGCGATGTTGGCGAGATAGCGCTCGATCTCCGCAGGCGGGGTCACGTCCACCAGCGGGTCGGGCGCGCGCGGGATCACGCCCTGGCCGATCAGCACCTGGATCCAGCTTTCCTCTGCGAACAGCTCGTCATCCTCGCGGAAGATACGGCCGTTGGCGGCGAACAGGGCCATCTTGCGTGCAAGCGTTTCCGGCACCTCCATGTCGCGCACGTGCCGCCAGAACGGCGTGTCGCCGCGCTCGGTCGCCTTGTAGTGCAGGATGATGAAGTCGCGGATGCGCTCGAACTCGAAATCGGTCTGCCGGTTGAATTCGGCGATATTGGCGGGGTCGAAACCGGCATCGGGCATCAGCCGCACCAGCCGCAGGATTGCGGACTGGATCAGGTGCAGCCCGGTCGATTCCAGCGGCTCCAGGAAGCCGCCGGCAAGGCCGATCGCCACGCAGTTCTTCACCCAGGCAGCACGGCGCTTGCCGGGCACGAAGCGCAGCCGCCGCGGCTCGCCGGCGGCGGGGGCATCGAGGTGCTCGAACAGGATCGCCTCGGCTTCGGCCTCGTCCATGTAGCGGCTGGCATAGACATGGCCGTTGCCGGTGCGGTGCTGGAGCGGGATGCGCCATTGCCACCCCGCGGGCCGCGCCGTGGAGCGGGTATAGGGCGTGAAATCCGCCGACCGCTCGCTCGGCACTGCGATCGCGCGATCGCAGGGTAACCAGTGGCTCCATTCCTCATAGCCCGCACCCAGCGTCTGCTCGATCAGGAGCCCGCGGAAGCCCGAACAGTCGATGAACAGGTCGGCTTCCAGCACCTGGCCGTCTGCCAGGGTCACCGAGCGGAGATAGCCCGTCTCCGCGTCCTGTGCGATGTCGACGATCCGTCCTTCGCGCCGCTGTACGCCCCACGCCTCGGCATAGTCGGCCAGGAGCGCGGCATAGAGTCCGGCATCGAAGTGATAGGCATAGGCGATCTGCCCGACCGGGCTGTCCGGCATGTCGGCACGCGGCCGCATGAAGCGGTTGGCGAGCGCCGCCCAGGTGTTGATCGAATAGCGATCGAAAACGTCCGCCCGGCCCTCGGCCTGCATCTTCAACCAATAATGATGGCAACGCAGCCATTCGAGGTCCTGCCCGATCACGCCGAAGCCATGAACATAGCTGTGCCCCGGCCGCAGCCAGTCGTTGAACTGGATGCCGAGTTTGAAGCTGCCCTGCGTACGGCGGACGAACTCGTCCTCGTCCAGCCCGAGCAGCTCGTTGAACTTCTTGATCGCCGGGATCGTCGCCTCGCCGACGCCGACGGTGCCGATCTCGTCCGATTCCACCAGGGTGATCTCGTACAGGCCCTTGAACAGCCGCGCGAACATCGCCGCTGCCATCCAGCCGGCCGATCCGCCGCCTGCGATCAGGATGCGTTGCAACTGCCTCATGTCACCCGCCTAATCCTCAAGGCCCGACAAAGCGAGGGGAGCGGCACGCGGCCGCCCCCCTCCAGGGGAGGAACTCAGAAGCGGTAGTTGAGGCCAAGCAGGAACTGCCGCCCGTACTTCTCGTACGTCTCGATCAGCGCGTCGCCGTCCGCCGTCTTGGTGCCGCCGCCATCGAGGCCGATGCGCGTGCGATAGGGCGAATTGGTGAGGTTGTTTACCTGGAACAACAGCCCCAATCCCTCCAGCGCCCCGCCCTGCAGCGTGTAGCCGATCTGCGCGTCGACCTGCTTGTCGGCGAGGATCTCGGTCACGCCGCGGGTGGCGAACAACTGCGTCACCTCCCCCTTGAAGCCGGAGCGGTAGCGCTGGCTGATGCGCGCCTGGAACCCGCCGCGCTCGTAATAGCCGGTGAGGTTGTAGACGGTCCCGGACAGGCCAGGGATGCGCACTGCCTGGGTGGGATCGGGATTGGACGTGGGGTTCAGGTTCGACTCGGTCAGCGAAAGGCTGCCCTGCACGCCCAGCCCGTCGAGGAACCTGGTCAGCGTGCCGAAGTTGAAGGCGCCGCTGAACTCCAGGCCCTTGACGTTGCCGCCCTTGCCGTTGGCGGGCAGCGTGATCTGGCCGATGTTGCTGATGATCACGCCCCCGGGAATCGCCGAGGCAGTCGTCGGCAGCGGAATGCCGCTGAAGTCGAACGTGCCGGACTGCTGGTAGATGTAGGTCTTCACGTCCTTGTAGAAGCCGGCGATCGACAGGTACGTCGTCGGGTTGATGTACCATTCATAGGCGGCATCCAGCGAGTTTGCGCGCCACGGCTTCAGCTTGGGATTGCCGCCGGACGCCGACCACGGGTTGACCACCGTGCCCGGCGCACAGGTCTGGCCCGAGCAGACCAGCGAGTTGAAGCCCGGCGCCACGTTGGCGCGCATGTCGTCCATGCGCGGCCGGGCCATCGTCTTGGAGGCAGCGAAGCGCAGCCGGTGCCCACCGCCGAGATCGTAGATCAGGTTCAGGCTGGGCAGCACGTCCGTATAATCGTCGCCGTCGCGGATGCGCTGCGGCACGATCGGCTGGCCGGGCTCGAGCCCGTTGATGACGATGCCTTCGGACCGCTGCGACTGGTTCACCACCTGCACGCCGACATTGCCGGTCAGATGGCCCCAATCGATGTTCGCCTTGGCATGCCAGGTGAACACGTCCTCGAGGATCGACCAGCTCTTGTCGTAGTAATTGGCGTCGCGGATCGGCGCGATGTCGTAATAGGTGCCGAGCAGCTTGGACGGATTGAAGGCGAGCGTCGGACCGAAGCCGGCAAAGCCCAGGTTCGGCGACTGCTCCAGGAACTGCGGATCGACCAGCACCTGCTGGCGGCCGTTCTTGAGGAACAGATCGTTGTCGCTGACGGTCTTCTCCTTTGAACGGTGCGTCCAGTTCACGCCCACGTCGAAGCCGCTGAAGAACCCCTCCACCTCATGGTTGAGGCGCAGGTCCATCGCATAGACCTTCTCCTGCACATCCGGGAAGCGGATCGCGCCGTCATGGCCCCAGCCGCCCCACGGCGCGCGATCACCGAGCGAAACGCGGCTGGCGTCGGCATAGTTCAGGCCTTCGCCATAGGTGGGGAAGTCGTCCTGCGACTGTTCAAAGGCGATGTTGTCGAACGTGCGGCCGATCGTGCCGTTGGCCGGCGTCACGCCGCCCGTGCCCAGGCCATAGCCGGCATAGGTTTCGAGGATCTGCTCGTGCCGCTTGTTCATCGAATAGGACAGGTCGGCGGTGAAGCGCGTGCGGTCGTCCAGCTTGAACTCGTTGTTCATGCCGATCGAGAACAGCTCGTCCTCGCGCTTGTTGTTGTCGTTGCGGATGATCGGCACGACATTGGCCTGAGTGCCGGCGGTGATGACCTTGGTGCCGCCGATGTCCGGCGCGGTGACGCCGGTGAACGCGGTGCCGTCCGGGCACGAGGTCGCGCCGGCCGACACCGGCAGCCGGCAGCCGTACCCGGCGGGGATCGGCGCGCCATTGAACGGGTTCGAGAACCACTCCGCGCCGCGGGTCACCTCGTTCTGCTTGAACTTGGAATAATAAGCGTCGATCGTGGTGTGCACGACATCGCTCGGCTGGAACTCGAAGATGCCGACAAAGGCATCGCGCTGGTTGGAGCGCGAGGTGACGAAGATCTCCTGGCCGTTCACCGCCAGTGCGCCGTCGGCGGAGTCCGGCGTCACCCCGTTGATGTCGTTGATGCCGTCGCCGTTGGTGTCCTGATTGCCGAACGCCTCATAGCCATAAGCCTTGTAGTGGCGGTTGCCCGACGGCGAATCGAGGCGCGCATAGCCGAGCGCGATGCCGATCTTTCCGTCGGCGAACTGGTCGATATAGCTCGCGCTCAGGCGATAGCCCCAGTTGCGGATGTCGTCGTTGAGGCGACCGCCCTCCGTCTTTTCGCCGCGCACGTTCACCGCGAACGCCTGCTTGCCGAAGGTCAGCGGGCGAACGGTGCGCAGGTCCGCGGTGCCCGACAGGCCCATGCCGGAAATCTGCGCGTCCGGCGTCTTGTAGATGACGACGCTGGACAGGAGCTCGGAGGGATATTGGTCGAACTCCACCGCGCGATTGTCGCCCGAACTTGCCTGCTGGCGGCCGTTGAGCAGGGTGGTGGTGAAGTCCGGCGAAAGGCCGCGAATGGAGATCACCTGCGCGCGGCCGTTGACGCGCTGCGCCGCGAGGCCCGGCAGGCGGGCGATCGACTCCGCGATCGACACGTCCGGCAGCTTGCCGATGTCCTCGGCGGAAACGGCCTCGACGATGGAGGTGTTGTCGCGCTTCAGGCTGATCGAGTCCGCGATGCCGCGGCGGATGCCGGTGACGACGATGTCCTCGCTCGTCTCCCCCGGACCCGGCTCGCGCTGGTCGACGCGGGTCTGCGGCACGTCGCCCGGCGCGTTCGGCGTGGCGGCCTGGCCCTGCTGACTTTCCGGGCTGCCCGGCACGGGCGCGGCGGCTTCCTGCGCGGCGGCGGCGAAGGGAAATGCGAGTGCCGTGCCCGTCAGGAAGACGGCAACAGTTGCGTTGAAACGGCGCATGCGCTGCCTGCGAAAAGCCATGTATCCTCCCCTGTGCCGGCCGAACCGGCCGCCCTTCCCTGTTCCGTTCGCTCCCGCCGCTTCGACGCGGTCGATTGGGAGCGCTTCCAATTGTGTAGCAAGAAACTGGAAACGTGCAATCCGTTTCGTTCAGGGGGTATGGCGGCGAGCGGTCACGGCAAAGAGGAGAACGGGCAGGTAGCAGAGCCCCGGCAGGATCAAGGCCGGCACCAGCCCGGCGCGATCTGCCACCAGGCCGGTGACATGTGGCACGATCGCACCGCCGACAACGGCCATGCACAGGATCGTCGCACCGGCGGTCGCCTGTTCCGGGCGGCGCGGCAGGGCGAGGACATAGATCGTCGGGTACATGACCGAGTTGAACAACCCCACGCCCAGCAACGCCGCCGCCGCCGGTAAACCCGTGCCGCCGACCGCAAGGCCGACCAGCACCACCGCCGTTCCCGCAGCGACGCTCAACAGGATCGGCGGCACGACATGCCGCATCAGCGCGGCTCCGGCGAACCGGCCGATCATCGCAGCCCCCCAATAGACCGCCACGAGCCGCGCCGCGGCGCTCGGCGACAGGGCGAGTGCATGGGAGGACATCAGGAAGTCGGTCAACAAGGCCCCGATCGTCACCTCCGCGCCGACATAGGCGAAGATCGCGCCTGCGCCCGCCAGCAACCGCCTGTCCCGCAGCGCTTCGGCCCAGGCCTGCCGCGTCGTGTGCGTCGCGCCGCTCGCCGTGCCGTTCAGCAGCCCGCGTGAGGCGAAGAAGCCGCCGACCAGCACCAGCAACAACAGGGCCGCGCCGCCGAACGGCAGCAGCAGCGATCCGCCGCCGTCCTCCGCCACGATGAACCGCGCGCCGACGAGCGGCCCCGCCACGGTGCCCACGGCATTGAAGCCCTGCAACAGGTTCAGCCGGAACGCCGCCCGTGCCGGGTCGCCGACCATCGTCGACACCGTGTTGCTGGCGATCTGCAGCACCGTTTGCCCGGCCGACAGGATCAGCAGGCTCGCAAGCACCAGCGGGAAGGCACGCGACGCGAAGCCGGCGACCAGCAACAGGCACGCCGCAGCCATCAGCGCGAGCCCCGCCGCATGCGCGCGCATATAGCCCCAGACCGACACCACCGCCGCGATCGGCAGCGCGAACACCAGATAGCTGGAATAGGAGGCAAGCTGGATCTGCGTCGCCGCGGCATAATCGAGACCCAGCGTCAGCCGCACGCGCGGCACCAGCAGCCCAACCGAGGAGGCGACGAAGCCGCCGATGAAGAACACCCCGATCGACAGGCGAAACAGACGCGCGGCGACCGCGTCCTGCCCGTCGGCACCGCCACGCATTCAGCGCGCCTTCAAGACGGCGGCGCGGGCGAGCGGGGCCATTATGGCATAGCCCGCGGCGTTGGGATGCACCCGATCCTCGGACAGGCCCGCGCGCATCGCCCCCTCCGCCGTGCTCATCGCGGCATGATAATCGACGAAACGATAGCCGTGCTCCGCCGCGAATCGACGCAGCCAGTCGTTCATCTCCCGCAATTGCCAGGCAGGGCGATACGCGGTCGCCCACCCGAAACGGTCGGCCGGCAGCACCGACCCGATCACCACCGCGATACCGTTTGCCCGTGCCATGTCGGCCATCGCCCGCATGTTGTTCTGGTAGGCAGCCATCGAGGTCGGCCCGGTGTTGCCGGCAACGTCGTTCGAGCCAGCGAGGATGTGAACGACCCGCGGCCGCAGCGCGACCACGTCCTGGTAGAAGCGGGCGAGGATCTGAGCGGAAGTCTGCCCGCTGATCCCGCGATTGAGGACGCGGAGCGAGAAGAAGCCTGGATCCGCCTTCTGCCACCCTTCGGTCAGCGAGTCGCCGATGAACACCGCGTCGGGCCGGGCCGTGACGGCCGCGTTCTCGGCCGCATATCTGCACAGGTTGGGCCAGTCCTGTGCCGTTCGGATCGCCCTGGCTGCCTCCTGGTCCTTGCCCGCCGCGTTCCGCTCGATCACCGAGCACGGGTCCGGCGTCATCGCCGTCTGCGCCTCGGCCGACCCCGCCCACGCGCACAGCAGAACCGAACCGAGCACTATTCTACGCCGCATCCCGTTTTCCTCCCCCTTCGGTGCGACCCTTGTTGGCCGACCGCCGCGCTTGTTCAACCCGCGACCGCATGAAGCGCGATGCAGCACCGATTGGCGCCCCGTCGCTCAGACATCGCCGCCTCCCTCCCGATCGAAGTCGCGTCGGCCAAGTTCCACCATGTGCTCGATCAGCCAGAGAGCCGCCGGACCGGGCGGGCGATCCCGGCGCCAGATGCCGCAGAACCGGTACATGCCGCCCGGATCGTCGGGCATGACCAGCCGCTTCAGGGTTCCCGCGACAAGATCCGGCTCGATCAGCGGCAGCGGCATGTTGCCCCAGCCGATTCCCTCGCGCAGCAGCTGGTGCTTGGCGCCGAGATCGGCGAGCCGCCATGTCCGCGGCGACAGGACGGCGAAGTCGCGGCCCTCGGTCAGGGGTGAGCGGTCGGTCAGCACCAGCTGCACATGCTCCCGACCCGCGCCCACCGGTATGCGCTCGTATCGCGCCAGGGGATGATCCGGTGCCGCCACCGGGACCATGACGACGCTGCCGGCCGTCGTGGAATTCAGCCCGTCGACGCCGCTCGCCAGCGGGCCGGAAAGGCCGACCACCGCCCTGCCCTCCAGCACAAGCGCCGCCACCGCGCCCAGCGCCTCGACATGCAGGCGCAGCGTGACCGTGGGATAGCGTGCCGCGAAGGCCCGCAGCACCTCGCCCAGCCGGCGCGCCGGCAACATCACGTCGACGGCGAGGTTGACCTCCGCTTCCCAGCCATCGAGCAGCCCCTTCACCTTGGCCTTGAGCCCGTCCATGCCGCCCGCCACGGCGCGCGCTTCCGCGAGCACGGCATGGCCGGCTTCGGTCAGCTTGGGCCGCCGCGTGCCTTCGCGCTCGAACAGCGCCACGCCGAGCTGCGCCTCCAGGTTGGTGATGCCATAGCTGACCACCGAAACGGCCCGGTTCAATCGCCGGCCGGCGGCGGCGAAGCTGCCTGCATCCACCACCGTCAGGAAGATGCGCAGCTGATCGAATGTCGGCGTCCCCGGTTCGCTCATTTCAGTTTCCTCGAACGATCCTTGCTACTTTATCGGGCTGATCCGCACAGTCGATCCCTCCTATCTCCCGCCCAGCGGCCGACGAGACCCTGGTCGGCCGGGGAGACAGGACATGATCGAACTTCGCCCGTTCAGCAGCCTCGGCGGCGCCAACCATGGCTGGCTCGACGCCAAGCACCATTTCTCGTTCGCGAACTATTACGATCCCGCCCGCACCAGCTGGGGCAACCTTCGCGTGTGGAACGACGACACGATCGCGCCGCATTCCGGCTTTCCGCCGCACCCGCACCGCGACATGGAGATCATCACCTATGTCCGCGAGGGCGCCATTACCCACCAGGACAATCTGGGCAATGCCGGCCGCACCGAGGCCGGCGACGTCCAGGTGATGAGCGCGGGCACCGGCATCGCGCATGCCGAATACAACAAGGAGGACGTCACCACGAAAATCTTCCAGATCTGGATCCAGCCGACCCGCACCGGCGAGCAGCCGAGCTGGGGCGCCCGCCCCTTCCCCAGGGGCGATCGTGCCGGGCAGTTCGTGACGCTTGCCTCCGGGTTCGCCGATGACAATGGCGAAAAGGCAGGGGACGCGCTGCCCATCCGCACCGACGCGCGCGTGGTCGGCGCCACGTTGAAGGCCGGCGAAACGGCCGAATATGCGATCGGCAGGGACCGCCGCGCCTATCTCGTGCCGGCGACCGGCGCGGTCGAGATCGATGGCGTGCGCGTCAACGCCCGGGATGGCGCCGCGATCAGCGACGAGGACGTGATCCGCGTGACCGCCATCGACGACAGCGAGCTCGTCCTGGTCGACGCGGCCTGACACGGGCGTTCGCTACGGTCGACGGGAGGTCGGGACACGCGTCCGGCCTCCCGTTTGCCTGTTGGCGACAGCCAGGCCCTCCCTGCTCGAAACGCCGCTGGTGTCGCGCTCCGGAGTTCAGCCGCGATCGGCCAGCAGCACGGGGCTGCCCGCTTCCACCGCGAAGCGCGCGAGGTCGTAGGCCGCGCTCCGCGGATCGTTCGGTTCGCGCACGGCGCGAAACACGGCGTCCGCTCGTCCCGCCCGCAGATCCACCCGGCCATAGCCACGCACGTCGCTGTTCGCGAACCTGTAGGCGGCGTTCTCGGCCGTGTTGGCGCGCAGCAGCTTGTCGCCGGCCCAGGTGGTGATCGAGCCGCCGACCAGGCAGGGCGCGACCGGCGTCTCCCCGGCGCGAATTTCGCTGGCGACAAAGGCGTGGATGTCGCCGCCGATCACCAGCGGGTTGGAGACCTTGGCTTCCTGCCAGCGCGCGACGATGCGGTCGCGGCTGGCGGGATAGCCTTCCCACGTATCGACGGTGTGGAAGCGCCGCGGATCGTCCGGATGCTCGGGATCGCGGCGCGGATAGGCGGTCATCTGCGTCTGCTGCGCCAGCACGTTCCACCGCGCGCGGCTGCGCGCCAGCGTGTCGCCGAGCCATCGCTCCTGCTCCCAGCCCAGGATCGTGCGCCGGGGATCGTGCAGGTCCGGGCAGTCCGCCACGACGCTCGGCCCCTCGCGATGCTCGCGCAGCAAGGCGGGCGGGTAGCAGGCGCGCGCGGAGCGATATTGCCGGTCGTCGATGATCTGGAACTGCGCCAGGCCGCCCCAGTCGAGCGTGCGGTACAGCTGCATCGCCGCGCCACGCGGGCGGGCGGCGCGGCGCAAGGGCATGAACTCGTAATAGACCTGATAGGCGGCCGCGCGGCGCTTCTCGAACAAGGCAGGATCGTCGTTCCGCTGGTCGAGCAGCCCGGCATAGTCGTTGGCGACCTCATGGTCGTCCCACGTCACCAGCCAGGGCGCAACGGCGTGCGCCGCCTGCAACTGGGGGTCGAGCCGATAGGTGGCGTAGCGGACACGGTAGCCGGCGACGTCGACCGGCTCGGGATTGAGATGCACCCGCGGCGTGCCGACCGACGGCTTCGCCTCGTAGATATAGTCGCCCAGGAAGAAGATCAGGTCCGGATCGTCGGCGACCGCGTTGGCCCAGGCCGCGTAGAAGCCGTTCTCGAATTTCTGGCAGGAGCCGAAGCAGAAGCGCAGGCGATCGGGCATGGTGCCCGGCGCGGGCGCGGTGCGGGTGCGCCCGGCCGCGCTTGCCTCGCCGCCGGCCAGAAAACGGTACCAGTAGGGCCGGCCGGGCTCCAGCCCGCGGACCTCGACATGCGCCGAATGGCCGAGCGCCGGCTCCGCGCGGGCAGTGCCGGCGCGCACCGGATGGCGCAGCGCCTCGTCGGCGTAAATCTCCCACCGCACCGGCACGGCCGCCGGGCCCATGCCGCCGTCGCCTTGCAGCGGCCGCGGGGCGAGACGGGTCCACAGCACCATGCCGTCCGGCGTCGGCTCGCCGGACGCCACGCCGAGGGTGAACAGGCGATCGGGCGACAATGCTCCCGATCGCCCGTGGATCAGCAGGGCGGGCGCGCCGACCAGCCCGCCCACAACGGCGCGCCGATCGATCATGGCTTCAGCTCCGGTACCCGGCTGGCGACCAGCTCGGATCGCGCCCGGTCGATCGACCAGAGGAGACGCGGCTCGGCGGCGTCCCAGCCGATCGCCTGTCCGCCGGTGGGCGTCGCGATTGTCGTCACCAGCTCCAGCGTATCGCCTTTTGCAGGCACGCGCAGCGCGTACAGTTCCGGCCGGTCATGCCCGGTGACGTACAGCAGGCCATCGCTGCCCCAGCTGCCGCCCGAGGAACTGCGCGGCGCGAACCGGTCCAGCACCGCCTCCGGAAAACGCCAGCGCCCCTGTTCCTCGAACGCCGGCGAGTAGCGGACCAGCGCGGTCCAGCGATGATCGCGTCCCGCCTCGCCGCCCTTGCCATCGTAATTGGCAAAGCCCGCCCACCAGCTGCCATCGCGCCAGTCGAGCCAGGTCAGCGACCCGGCGGCATGGCCGAGATCGTGTTCGCGGCGCAGCTTCAGGCTTTGCCTGTCGAACCACAGCACACGGCTGCGCATCGGCGTGTCCGGATAGTTGGACACGACACAGACCAGCGCCGCCTCCCGCACGATGCAGCTGTTCAGATGCTTGAAGCGTGCCGGATCGCCCTGCCATTGCGCCAGCCGCCGTCCGCTCGCCTTGTCGATCCGCGCGATCGCGCTGTTCGCGATGGCGTAGACCGAGGTGCCGTCCGCCGCGACGCCCTGGTGCGCCTCCGGCGCGGGAAGGCGGCGCACCTCTGCTGCGGCCAGCTGCGCCGCGATCGCCAGCAACAGCATCAGAACTGCACCGACACGCCGCCGTAGAAGGTGCGGCCATAGCGCTCGTTCTGGATCAGCCAGTCCGGGTTGCCGCCCTGATACTGGCGGGTCGGCTCGTCGGTCAGGTTCTGCCCTTCGGCGAACACGCGCACATTGTCGAACAGGGCGACGCTGATCTTGGCATCGAGCCGGCGCAGATCGTCGTTATACTGGTCGTTATAGTCGGGATCGCCGATCGCCAGCAGCGATTTGCCGGTATTGTGGAAGGCCACGGACGCTTCCACGATCCCGCGCTGGTAGAACAGCTCCGCCCCGTACAGGAACGACGATTGCTGCGGAAAGGTGGAGGTGCGCCCGGTGGGCAGCCGCAGCGTCGAGTCCGTCAGCGTGCCCGTCAGCTGTACGCCCAGGCCCGACAGCGCGCCCGGCAGGAAGGTGAACTGCTGCTGGTACTGCGCCTCGATGCCGATGATGTCGCCCTTCTCGGCGTTGAACGGCTGGGCGGTGCGCAAGGTCGGGATCGTCACACCGCCGATCACCTGGTTGGCCAGGGTGGTCGTCTGCGTGAAGATCGGGTTCTGGATGAACTTGGCGAAGGCGCCGACGCTGAACAGGCCGCCCGGCGCGAAATACCATTCGGCCGTCGCGTCGAGATTGTCCGCGCGATAGGGCTTCAGGTCGGGATTGCCGAACGAGGCCGTGCCCTCCGCGGTGTTGTAGGAGCCGCCTGGCGACAGCGCGCTGTAGTCCGGCCGGCCGAGGCTGCGCGAATAGGCCAGGCGGAAGATCGTGTCGCTCGACGGCGCGACCCGGACGATCACCGAAGGCAGCCAGTCGTCATAGTCGCTGCTGCTGCCGGCCGGCACGATCGTCGTGCCGTTCTGCAGGCGAAAGCCGTTCACGTCGAGGCTGGTATGCTCATAGCGGAGCCCCGGCGTCACTGTCACCGCGCCGAAGCGCAGGTTGGCCATAACATATCCGGCCGCGACCTTCTCGGTCAGGCTGAAATCCGCCGTGGTGTTGTTGGTAAGCGTCGCTGCCGCATCCAGCGGGATCAGCGCGCCGTTGATGTTGGCATTCGTGAAATCGCGCAGCGCCGGGATGTCGAAGGTCGGCCCGTTGCTGAAGCAGCGATCCGTGTTCTTGCTGTCGGGGTAGACGCAGACGGTCGGGCCGCCGAGATTGAACTGTCCCAGCGTCCAGCGGTTCGCATTGGGGGTGGCCCGGGTCCAGGTCGGCTGGTCCTGGTCGAAGCTGCGGTCCGTGTGGCGATACTTGCCGCCGATCTTCACGAAGCTCTCGCCGCCCAGGTCATAGGTGCCGTCCAGCTTGCCCTGCCAGATCTCCTCATTGTTGAGCTGGTGGAAGTCCTGGAACTGGCGGAACTGAAGCTGGCTGGCGGTGCATTCGGTCACCGGCGCGGCGTTGTAGATCTTGTCGCCGAAGTCGAAGTTCACCGTCCCCGGATTGCAGCGGAACTGCCAGAGCGGATACTGGTCCAGCGTCTGGTTGCGGCTGTACCCGCCTTCATAGGCCAGCTTGAAATCGTCGATCTGCGTGGCCGCCGGCCAGCCCGGTGACGAGCCATTTCGCCTTGTAGTCCAGCCGCAGGTCCTCGCGACGCTCCGCGCCCGCGCCCGTCAGCGTGCCGGTCAGCCCGTCGGGGTTGACGGTGAAGGCCGGCGTGCCGGCCAGCGCCGGGGTGGAGAAATCGAGACGGTAGCGCGGACGAACCTCGTCCTCGATGAACTTGGAATAGAAACCGCGCACGTACAGCGTCTGCCGGTCGCTCGGGCGCCAGTCCAGCGAGCCGGTGGCGCCGATGCGCGTGCGGGCGAGCGAATATTCGGTGTACTTGATGTTGTCGGGCACACCGCCCCGCGCGAAGCGGGCGTCGGGACGCCAGTTGTCGGGATAGAAGCCTTCACTGGCGAAATCCCGATAGGAATAGCTGACGCCCAGCACCGCGCCGAACTGCTCGTCCGGGCCGAAGCGACCGGCGATGCTACCGTCCGCCTGGTACGGCACCTTCTTGTTGAGCTCCTGATAGCCCGCCTTGGCCGAAGCGGAGAGGGCAAAGCGGTCGCGGAAGTCGAAGGCGGTCTGCGGCACCAGGTTCACGGTGCCGCCGATGCCCTGCCCGTCCATGTCCGCGGTCTTGACCTTGGCGATCTCGACGCGGTTGAGCAGCTGGCCGGACACGATGTCGAGCGGCAGCGCCCGCGTGGTGCCGTCCGGATTGCCGATCTCCAGCCCGGACAGCGTGTAGTTGTTCAGCGTCGAGGGCACGCCGCGGATCGCCACATAGCGCCCCTCCCCCTGATCGTAGGTGACGCCGACACCCGGCAGGCGCTCGATCACTTCGGCGACGTTGCGGTCCGGCAGGCGGCCGATCTCGTCGGCGGAGGCGACGTCGAGCACGCCGATCGCGTTGCGCTTGGCGTCGATCGCGCGGGCCTGTGCGGCGCGCTGACCGGTCACGACGATGTCGTCGCCCTGGTCCGGCGCCGCCGATCCGTCCGTCACCGTCTGTTCCGCCTGCTGTGCCGCCGACACGCCCGGCACCATCGCCAGCACCGCCGCGCCGGCCAACCAACATGCCTTCATGATGCCCCCGCTTCTACGCCCCTGCGCGTTGGCGCTCGCGTAGGCGGGGTCTGTTTCCGTTCGGTGGCGTAACCGCGACAGAACGAAGTCGGTGGGGCAGATCGTGCAAACGCACCGTCCCGCTGCCGCACGCGCGATCTGCGCCGGAAGCGGTGCCTGTGCTGTGCGGCCGCCGCTTGCCGCGACGGCCGTCCTTTCACCTGCGAAGCCCGTTGGGAGCGAAAATCAGCCGCGCCTAGCGGGCGCTTGCCTCGCGGCGCGCCCATTCCTTGTTGATGCCCAGCGCCGTCAGGGTCGCCACCGCGCCCGAGAGGAGATAGGCGCCCACCGACCAGAGCCCGAAGCTGCTGGCCAGCGTGAGCGCCACCAGGGGCGCGAAGCCGGCGCCGACCAGCCACGCGAGATTGGCGGTAAGCGCGGCGCCGGTATAGCGGCGATCGCTCGAAAAGCTGGAGGTCACCGCGCCCGAAGATTGCCCAAAGGCAAGGCCCAGAAGCACGAAGCCGCCGAGCATGTACACGATTTCGCCAAAGCCGCCGCCGTTGAGCAGCTGGGGTGCAAAGCCGCTATACGCGCCGATCAGGATCGCCGACACGCCCAGCACGGCGCGCCGCCCCACCCGGTCGGCGATCAGGCCGGAGGCGAGGATCGAGAGCAGGCCCACCAGCGCCCCGACCATCTCGATTGCCAGGAACCGCAACGCGCTTTCGCCGGTGAACAGCGTCACCCAGGAAAGCGGAAACACGGTCACGAGGTGGAACAGCGCGAAGCTGGCCAGGGGTGCCAGCGCACCGAGCACCACCGTGCGGCCTTCGGCGCGGAGCGTCTCGCCCACCGGCGCGGGCTGCAGCTCGCGATTCTCGAACAAGCGCTGGAACTCGGGCGTCGCCACGAGCCGAAGGCGCGCGAACAGCGCAACGACGTTGATCGCGAACGCGACAAAGAACGGATAGCGCCAGCCCCAGCTGAGGAAGTCCTCCGGCGACAGGCTGGACAGGAAGAACGCGAACAGCCCACACGCGACCAGAAGGCCGAGCGGCGCGCCGAGCTGCGGGATCATGGCATACCAGCCGCGCCGATCGGCCGGCGCGTTGAGCGACAGGAGCGACGGCAGGCCGTCCCATGCCCCGCCCAGCGCCAGGCCCTGACCGATGCGGAACGCGGCCAGCAGCCATGCCGCCACCCCGCCGACCTGGGCGTATCCCGGCAGGAAAGCCATCGCCATGGTCGATCCGCCGAGCAGGAACAGCGCAATGGTCAGCTTCACGCCGCGCCCATGCTGCCGATCGACCGCCATGAAGATCAGCGTGCCGAGCGGACGGGCGATAAAGGCCAGCGCGAACAGCGCGAACGAGTAAAGCGTCCCCGTCAAGCGATCCACGTAGGGAAAGATCAGCGTCGGAAACACCAGCACCGACGCGATCGCATAGACGAAGAAGTCGAAGAATTCCGACGTTCGCCCGACGATCACGCCAATGGCGATCTCGCCGGGCGCGATGCGATGCTCGCGGGCGTTCACCAGGCGCGCATCGCGCTCAAGCGGCGTGGAGGTGGACGCGGCGATCGGGGCAGTCATGGCGCAATCGCTCCGGAAAGACGGCAGGAGAACATGGCGTCTCCATGCACCAGAACGCGCGAGAACGGGGATAGGACAAAATGTCCAATGGGCCTCGCCACGACCTCGAGGCTATCGGGCCACCATGCGCGAACACCTATTCCTCGCACGCCCGCAACGGCTGGGCCGGGCAGCACTGGCAGGCCTGCCTTTGCTGCTCGCCGGCTGCCAGCGGGCGGTTCTGAACCCGGCCGGCGACGTGGCGCTCCAGCAGCGTGACGTCATCTATATCTCCACGGCGCTGATGCTGCTCATCATCGTGCCGGTGATGGCGCTGACCGTCGTGTTCGCGTGGCGATATCGCCGCGGCAACAAGGAAGCGACCTACGATCCCGATTTCGACCATTCCACCGCGCTGGAGCTGGTGATCTGGTCCGCGCCGTTGCTGATCATCATCTCGCTGGGTGCGCTGACCTGGTGGAGCACCCATCTGCTGGATCCGTTCCGGCCGCTGAACCGGATTTCGGCGAGCCAGCCGGCGGATCCCAAGGTGAAGCCGCTGCGCATCCAGGTCGTCTCGCTCGACTGGAAATGGCTGTTCATCTATCCCGAGCTCGGCGTGGCGACCGTGAACGAAGTTGCGCTGCCGGTGAACCAGCCGGTGCGGTTCGATCTCACCTCCACCAACATGATGAACACCTTCTATGCGCCGACCCTGGCCGGCATGATCTACACCATGCCCGGCATGCAGAGCACGCTGCACGCGGTGCTGAACCGGCCCGGCACCTTTGACGGCTTTTCCGCCAATTACAGCGGTGCGGGCTTTTCCGACATGCACTTCCGCCTCCAGGGGCTGGACAGGGCCGGGTTCGACAGCTGGGTCGCCGCCGCGCGGGCGAGCGGGCGCACCCTCGACACCGCCGGGTTCATCGCGCTGGAGAAGCCGAGCGAGCGCGTGCCCGTGATCCACTTCGGCGCGGTCGAGCCCAGCCTGTTCCGGCGCGTGGTCGAGCGCTGCGTGGAGCCCGGCAAGCCGTGCATGAGCGAGATCATGCGCCACGACAGCCATGCCGGCGGCGCGCCGTTCGACAATCGTGTGGGCGCCGGCATGCCGGCCGGCCGGCAGTCGGTTCCGCCGCACGGAAACAAGCCGGAGGGCGCGCTGATGAAGGACAATGACGAAAAGGGCTCCGCCCCCAACGTCACCAAGCCGCGCGGGTCCGAGCCGCCCGGCTCGACCCAGCCCGCCTCGCCGAAGAACCGCGACATGTCGCAGACCACCCTTCCCCCAGTGCCGGGCGTCTCCGGCACGGCCGCCGCCTGAGCGGCCCCGGAGCCAGCATGTTCGACTCACCAATCCTCAAGACGATCTTCGGACGTCTCACCTTCGAGTCCTTTCCCGTTCACGAGCCGATCCTGCTCGGAACCTTCATCGTCGTCGTGCTGCTCGGTGCGGGCATCGTCGCGGCGGTGACCAGGTACCGGCTGTGGGGCTGGCTGTGGAGCGAGTGGTTCACGAGCGTGGACCACAAGAAGATCGGCATCATGTACATCATGCTCGGCATCGTCATGCTCCTGCGGGGCTTTGCCGACGCGCTGATGATGCGGGCGCAGCAGGCGATGGCGTTCGGCGCCAACGAGGGGTATTTGCCCGCCCACCATTACGATCAGGTCTTTTCCGCGCACGGGACGATCATGATCTTCTTTGTCGCGATCCCGCTCGTGGTCGGCCTCATCAACTATGTCATGCCGCTGCAGATCGGCGCGCGCGACGTGGCCTTTCCGTTTCTGAACAATCTCAGCTTCTGGCTGACGGCGGCGGGCGCGGGGCTGGTCATGGTGTCGCTGTTCGTGGGCGAGTTCTCGCGCGGCGGCTGGCTGAACTACGTGCCGGTCACCAACCTTCAGAACAGCCCCGATACCGGCCCGGATTATTATCTCTGGGCGCTGCAGATCGCGGGTGTGGGCACCACGCTGTCGGCGATCAACATGGTCACGACCATCATCAAGATGCGCGCGCCCGGCATGACCATGATGAAGATGCCGGTGTTCTGCTGGACCGCCCTGTGCAGCAACGTGCTGGCGATCGCGATCTTCCCGGTCCTCACCGGCGCGTTCGCGCTGCTGATGCTCGACCGCTATATCGGCACCGACTTCTTCACCAACGACCTTGGTGGCAACCCGATGATGTACTGGAACCTGGTGTGGATCTGGGGCCACCCGGAGGTGTACGTCCTCGTCCTGCCCGTGTTCGGCATCTATTCGGAGGTGACGTCCACCTTCTGCGGCAAGCGGCTGTTCGGCTATTCGTCGATGGTCTACGCCACCGTGGTCATCACCATCCTCTCCTATCTCGTCTGGCTGCACCACTTCTTCACCATGGGATCGGGCGCCAGCGTCAACAGCTTCTTCGGCATCGCCACCATGGTGATCTCGATCCCGACGGGTGCGAAGATCTTCAACTGGCTGTTCACGATGTACCGGGGCGAAATCCGTTTCGAGCTGCCGATGCGTTGGGTGGTGGCCTTCATGCTCACCTTCGTGGTGGGCGGCATGACGGGCGTGCTCCTGGCCGTCCCGCCGGCCGACTTCGTGCTCCACAACTCGCTGTTCCTCGTTGCCCATTTCCACAACGTCATCATCGGCGGCGTGGTGTTCGGGCTGTTCGCCGGCATCGATTACTGGTGGCCCAAGGCTTTCGGGTTCAAGCTGGACCCGTTCTGGGGCAAGCTCCACTTCTGGGGCTGGGTGATCGGCTACTGGGTCGCCTGGACGCCGATCTACATCGTCGGCCTGATGGGCACGACGCGCCGCGTGCGGCACTTCGACGATCCCAGCCTGCAGATCTGGTTCGTCATCGCCGCGATCGGGGCCGTCATCATCCTGTTCGGCATCCTGGCCTTCGTCATCCAGATCGCGGTTAGCATCATCAACCGGGAGAAGCTGCGCGACACCACCGGCGATCCCTGGAACGGCCGCACGCTGGAATGGTCGACCTCCTCGCCCCCGCCGGCCTACAATTTCGCGTTCACGCCGGTCGTTCACGATCTGGACGCCTGGTACGACATGAAGAGCCGGGGCCATGCGCGTCCGGATGGCGGCTTCCGCCCCATCCACATGCCGCGCAACACCGGGGCGGGCGTGATCCTGTCCGGCATCGCCGCCGTCCTGGGCTTCGCCATGGTGTGGTACATCTGGTGGCTCGCCGCGCTCAGCTTCGTCGCGCTGGTCGCCGTCGCGATCGGCCATACCTTCAACTACAACCGCGATTACTTCATCCCCTCGGACGAGGTGGCGCGGTGTGAGCGCGAGCACGCCCTGCTCGCCGGAGCAGCCTGATGGCCAGCCATGCCCTGAACGGCGACCCCGCCGACAACCCAACCTTCTACCTCGTCGAAGCGGACGAGCATGACCATTCGGCGGGCGGCGGCACGCTGCTCGGCTTCTGGATCTACCTGATGAGCGACGCGCTCATCTTCGCGAGCCTGTTCGCCGTCTACGGGGTGATGGCCACCAGCTATGCCGGCGGCCCCACCCCACGCGAGATCTTCGAGCTGCCGCTGGTGGCGGTGAACACGGCGATCCTGCTGGTGTCCTCCATCACCTACGGCTTCTCCATGCTCGCGATGGAGGAAGACCGGCTCGGCGCGACCCGGCTGTGGCTGATCGTCACCGCGCTGCTCGGCCTGGCGTTCGTCGGTGTCGAGATGTACGAGTTCGGCAACCTGATCGCGGAAGGCGCCACGCCGCAGCGCAGCGGGTTCCTGTCCGCTTTCTTCACGCTGGTCGCCACCCATGGCCTTCACGTCACGATCGGCGTGATCTGGATCGGCGTCATGCTGGTGCAGCTTGTGCAGCGCGGGCTGCACGTGGAGAACAAGCGCCGGCTGCAATGCCTGAGCATGTTCTGGCATTTCCTGGACGTCGTCTGGATCGGCGTCTTCACCTTTGTCTATCTGCTCGGAGTTCTGCGATGAGCGCTTCCGAAGGCACGCACGACGCGGCTCTGCACGCGCACGGCGACACCCATGGCCATGGCTCGCGCCGCGGTTACCTGATGGGGTTCGCGCTGTCGGTCCTCCTGACCGCGATCCCGTTCTGGCTGGTGATGAGCGGCGTGCTGTCCGACGTGCAGACCACGGCGGCGCTGATCATCGTGCTCGCCTTTGTGCAGATCCTGGTCCACACCGTGAGCTTCCTGCACGTCAACACCCGCAGCGAAGGAGGCTGGACCCTGATGGCCTATGCGTTCACGGCGGTGCTGGTGCTGATCGTGATCAGCGGGTCGCTGTGGATCATGTATCACCTCAATTCCAACATGATGCCGATGGCTGCCGCGGAGATGGGCAACGGAATGTGAGCGCCGGGCGCGGCAAGCGGTTCTTCTTCATTGCCCTGTGCACGCTCGCCACGCTGGCGTTCGTCGGTTTGGGCATGTGGCAGGTTCAGCGGCGCGCCTGGAAGCTGGAGCTGATCGCCGCCACCGCCGCGCGGGTCCATGCCCCGCCGGTGGCCCTGCCGCCCCCCTCGCGCTGGGCGACGGTGAACGCGCACGACGATGCCTATCGGCGCCTGCGCGTGTCGGGCACCTTCCGGCATGATCGCGAGGCGCTGGTGCAGGCGCTGACCGAGCGGGGCGCGGGCTATTGGGTCCTCACGCCGCTTCGCACCGACACCGGCACCGTGCTGATCAATCGCGGCTTCGTGCCGGAGGAGCGGCGCGCGCCGCAGAGCCGCGCTGCCGGCCAGGTCGGGGGCCGGGTCACCGTCACCGGCCTGCTGCGCATCAGCGAGCCGGGCGGCGCGCTGCTGCGCGCCAACCAACCGGCGGCCGATCGCTGGTACTCCCGCGACGTCGGCGCGATCGCGCGCGCGCGCCGGCTCGGCCCCGTTGCGCCGTTCTTCATCGACGCCGATGCCACGCCCAATCCCGGCGGGTGGCCGGTGGGAGGGCTGACGGTGATCGCCTTCCCCAACAGCCATCTCGTGTACGCCCTGACCTGGTTCGCGCTCGCGGCGCTGTCGGCGTTCGGCGCGTGGCAGCTGATCGCACCAAAGCGGGCGCGGTGATGGACAAGCCCCTTCTCGCTCTCACGCGGCCGCCTGACCCGGCCGGCTTGTCGGAGGAGGCCGCGGCCGCCGCCGACAACATGCGCCAGCTCATCCAGCTGCGCTGGATCGCGGTTGCCGGTCAGATCGCGGCCATCCTGGCGGTGCATTACGGCCTTTCCGTTCCCTTGCCGCTTCCCGCCATGCTGGGCATCGCTGCGCTGCTCGCGGCGGCGAACCTCGGCTTCATGCTCGCGCTGCCGCAGGACCGGGTACGCAACACCGAACTGGTGGCGCTGCTGATCGACATGGCGGCCCTGACCGGGCAGCTCTACCTCAGCGGGGGCGCGACCAACCCGTTCATCGCCCTTTACCTGCTCCAGGTGGTGCTCGGCGCCATCCTGCTGCCGCCGTGCCGGGCCGCCATGCTGATGCTGGCCGCCAGCCTCTGCTATGGATGGCTCAGCACCTGTTCCGTGCCGTTGCGCCTTCCGCCGAGCGTCGGCAACCCCGACGCGCTGTTTCGCCTCGGCCACTGGATCAGCTTCGTGATGGTCGGCACGCTGCTGGTGCTGTTCAGCACCCGCATCAGCCGGAACCTGCGCGCCCGCGACCGCCACCTGGCCGAGCTGACGCGCCGAGCCGCGGAAGAGGACGGGATCGTGCGCATGGGCCTGTTCGCCAGCGGGGCCGCGCACGAGCTCGGCACTCCGCTGGGCTCGCTGTCGGTGATCCTTGCCGACTGGCGCCGAGACGCCCGCTTCGCCGCCGACTCCGAGCTGGCCGGCGAGATCGCCGTCATGGAAGCGGAGGTCGGGCGCTGCAAGGCGATCGTGTCCGACATCCTCTATTCGGCGGGAGAGCCGCGCGGCGAGGCCATGACCAACGTTCCGGCGACCGACTTTTTCCGCGAGGTCGCGGACGCCTGGCGCGTCGCCCAGCCGCAGGTCCCCCTTGCCTTCCAGAACAAGGTGTCGGGTCGTATCGTCGCCGAACCGGCGCTGCGCCAGGCGCTCTGGAACCTGCTCGACAATGCGGCGGAGGTTTCGCCCTCCGGGATCGGCCTGGAGACGCGGCACAGCGGGGCCATGCTGCGAATCGACGTCACGGATGATGGCCCGGGCTTCTCCCGGGAAAGCCTCGACCAGCTCGGCAAGCTGTACCAGTCGAGCAAGGGCGCCGGCCGCGGCCTGGGGCTGTTCCTCGCCAGCAACGTCGCGCGGCGGCTTGGCGGGAGGCTGGAGGCGCGGAATCGGCCGGAGGGCGGCGCGGCGGTGACGCTGCTGCTGCCGCTCATGGCGGGCACGGAGGGGCAAGAACGACATGGATGAACCGCGCTGCCTGCTGATCCTGGAGGACGACCAGACCTTCGCCGCCACCCTGAAGCGCTCTTTCGAGCGGCGCGGGTATCAGGTGATCGTGGCACATGGCCCGGACGAACTCGACGCCCTTCTGGCAGAGCACAGCTTCGGCTATGCCGTTGTCGACCTGAAGCTCGGCGCGTTCTCCGGCCTGCCCTGCGTGGCGCAGCTGCACGCGCATGACCCGGACATGCTGATCGTGGTGCTGACCGGCTTTGCCAGCATCAACACCGCGGTGGAGGCGATCAAGCTCGGCGCCTGCCATTACCTCGCCAAGCCCTCGAACGCCGATGACATCGAGGAGGCGTTCCACAAGGCGGAGGGCGATCCGGACGCGCCGATCGGCTCGCGCCCCAGCACGATCAAGACGCTGGAATGGGAACGGATCAACGAAACCCTGATCGCGACCGACTTCAACATTTCCGAAGCCGCCCGACGCCTCGGCATGCACCGGCGCACCCTGGCGCGAAAGCTCGAGAAGCGCCCCGTTCGGTAAGGCGATCGCAGCGCCGGCTTGAGACAGGCGACGGGATTGCTCCACTTCATCGCAAACGCGTGCCTGCGCGCGAGGGTAGAAGACTTGCGGGCGTCGCCAGCGCGGCCTGACCGCCCTCACTCCATGCGGCGACTCCGGGCTGGGGTGTCGGAGTGCCGGTCGGCTCGAACAGGAAGGCACGCCGATTGTCTCGCCGCCATCGACGCGGCATATGTGCTGGAGTGAGTACCAGCTGGCGCACCTTCCTCGATCAGGCAGCCATGGCCCATTTTCCTGCCGAGGATAGCGTCTCCGCGCCCGGAACGCAGGTACAGCGCGCCGTTCCTCCGCTCTCCATCGCCGGCATGCGGCCGTGCGGACGAGCGGCGCGGTGACACGGGTTCGCGCGAAGTGAACGACGCACCCCGGTTCCGAGAGGGGGCGTCATGGTTCTGCCGCTGATCGACCGCTACATGGCCCGGTTGATGTGGCGGCCGCTGGCGCTCTGCCTCGTCCTTGCGGCCATGCTGTTGCTGCTCGATCGGCTGCGCCGGCTGCTCAACCTGGTTGTCGATCTTCATGGTCCGGTGAGGCTCGTCTGGACCATGCTGGCAAACACCATTCCGGGCTATCTGTCGTACGGCCTCACCATCGGCCTGCTGTTGACCGTCCTGCTCACCATCCGCCGGCTGGCCCTGCAGGCCGAGCTTGACGTACTTCGCGCCTCGGGCGTCAGCTATTTCCGCCTGCTGCGCATGCCGTTCGTCTTCGCAGCCGGTCTGGCGCTTGCCAATCTTGCGATCGTCGGATGGGTGCAGCCGCACGCCCGTTTCGCCAACCAGCACCTGGAATTCGAGCTGCGCGCCGGCGCGTTCGGGGCGGCGGTGCATGCCCGTGAGTTCGTCGCCGTCGCGCAGGGTGCGATGATGTCCGCGGATGCCATCGCACCGGACCGGCACGGGCTGATCGGCATATTCCTGCGAGCGGAGCGGCCCGGGAAGCCGCGCATCACGGTGGCGGCGCGAAGCGCAGTCGTGTTTGCATCGCCCGACGGCAACTCGCTTGTTCTGCGATTGCGCCAGGGGACTCTCGTCTCGGAAGCGCCCGGCGGCGGGGCGCCACGTACGTTGTCCTTCGACAGTCACGACTTGCGGGTGCCTCTGCCCACAACTGCCGCCTTTCGCTCCCGTGGCACCGGCCGCTATCAGGAACTGACGCTCAGCGAACTGTTCGGAAAGCTGCGCGACGGAGCACCGGCGAGCGTCCGCGCGCCTGTCCGCGCAGAGCTCCATTTCCGCCTGGCGGAGGTGGCGGCCATGTTGGTGCTGCCGCTGCTTGCGCTCGGGCTGGGCGTGCCGCCCAAGCGCTCCACCTCGGCGCTCGGCCTCTTCCTGGCGGTTCCGGTGGTCGTCTTCTGGTTCAAGGTGAACGATTATGCCGCGGCGATGGCGGCGAAAGGCCGGATCGATGCGGCAGTGGCCTTGTGGACGCCCTTTCTGGCGATGACTCTCCTGGGCGGCTGGATGGTGTACCGGCTGGACCGGACTCCGGGCGGGCAACCGATCGGCGGGCTGGAGGCCGGCGCGGCCTTGCTTCGGCGAGGGTGGCGCGCGCTGCGGCGTTGATCCGTGCGTGACGGCGGGCTAGGCGGCCGCATGGCTCCTGCATGGCTCGTTCTTTCGGCAAGTGCCGCGCTCCTGGCGGCCGGCGGCAATGTGGCCGGGGCACAGGAGCGGCAAAGCGCGCCGGCCTGCGGCACCGGGGTCGAACCGTCGGTGCTGGTCCATGTCACCGGGCTGAAGTCCGGCACCGGCAGGGTGCGGGTCCAGGCCTATGGCCCCGATCCGGCGACGTTCCTGAAGAAGGGTCGCTGGGTCAGGCGGGTCGAAGCGGAGCCTGCCGGCCGCCAGAGCCTGGACGTCTGCCTTTCCGTGCCGGCGCCCGGCCGGTATGCGATCGCCGTGCGCCACGATGCGAACGCGAACGGATCGTCCGACTGGAACGATGGCGGCGGCTTTTCCCGCAATCCGCACCTGTCGCTCCTGCACATGAAGCCGGCCTTCGCCGACACCGCCATCCTCCTCCGGCGCGGGGCCGCGACACGGACCGAGATCGTCCTGCAATATCGTCGCGGCCTGAACATCGGCCCGCTGAAGACCGGCGACTAGCGCCCCGCGCGAGCGGCCCACCACAGGCAGAAGATGGCTAGGGCATAGAGCAGCCTGCCATGGTCGCGGCGTCCCGTCCGGTGTTCGCGAAAGATGCCTTCGACGGCGGCTGCATTGACATAGCCTGAGGCAGCGACACCGCTCTCCCGCCAGAGCTCCTCCGCGTAACGGCCGAAATCGCCGCTGAACCACTCGGCCAGCGGCATCTGGAACCCCTGCTTGCGTCGGTCGAGGATCCCGGCCGGCAACCATGGGGCGACCGCGGCCCGGATCGGGTATTTGCCCACGCCGCCGCGGAGCTTCACGTCCGCCGGCATCGACAGCGCAAGATCGACCATCGCCCTGGACAGCATCGGCACGCGCACTTCCAGCGAGTGCGCCATGCTCGCCCTGTCCACCTTGGTCAGCATCGCTGCAGGCAGGTTCAGCCGGAGGTCGCACATCGCGAACTGCTCCAGCGAGTCGGTGGAGATCTCCGCCATGTCGGGCTGGTATTCGTCGGCGAGCATCAACACCGCATCGTCGCCGTCCCGGCCGTCCAGCAGCGTGTCCGCGAACAGCCGCCGCCGCAGCTCGGGGGACGTGATCTGCGTTTTGGCGAAGAAGCGCGCGCCCCCGGTCGGCAGGCCGGCGCTGCGCGCGGTCTTCTGCCAGCGCTGCAGCCGGCGATTGCCGGCACGCCAGGGAAGCGGCGGCAGATCGGCGAACGTCCGTGCCGCGCGGCGGGCGATGCCCGGCAACCGGCCGAGCCGCCGCTCGGTCAGGTGGCGCTTGTAGCCGAAGAACAGCTCGTCGCCGCCATCGCCGGACAAGGCGACCTTCACTTCCTGCGCGGCCAGCTGGCTCAGATACCAGGTCGGCACCGCGGACGGATCGGCAAAGGGTTCGTCATAGGCGTGCCGAATGGCGGGCAGGATCGCCTGGGCTGCGGCCGGCACCAGCCGGTGCGTACGATGGTCGCATCCGAGATGGCGCGCGACCGCCTCGGCATGCGGGGACTCGTCATAGGCGCGCTCGGCAAAGCCGATGGTGAAGGTCTTGATCGGCCTGTCCGACAGCCGGGCCATCGCCGCGACCACCGCGGAGGAGTCGACGCCGCCGGACAGAAAGGCGCCCACCTCGACATCGGCCGCCAGCATCTGGCTGCCGACCGCCTCCATCCAGGTTTCCCGGAAGTCCTGCACCCACTCGTCAAGCGGGCGGGGTGCCGCCGGCATGTACCGCGCCGACCAGAAGGCGCGAAGCTGCGGCTCACCGGCCGGCCCGATCTCCAGAACGTGGCCGGGCGGCAGGACGGCGACCTGGCGATAGATCGAGCGCGGCGCGCGAACATGGCCGAAGCTGAAATACTCATGCACCGCGCGCGGATCGGGGTCGAAGGCCAGGCCGGGTACGGCAAGCACGGCCTTCAGCTCCGATCCGAAGGCCAGCTTCCCTTCCTGCCAGCTGTAGTAAAGCGGCTTGATGCCGATCGCGTCGCGGGCAAGCGTCAGCTGGCGGGTGTGCCCGTCCCAGATCGCGGTGCCGAACATGCCATCCAGCCGGTCCCACGCCGCTTCGCCCCATTGGCGCCACGCCGCCAGCACCACCTCGGTATCGCCCTGCGTGGAAAACCGGTGCCCCAGGGCGCGCAGTTCGTCCCGCAGCACGCGGTAATTGTAGATCTCGCCATTGAAGACGATCGCATGGCGGCCGTCGTGGCTGCGGATCGGCTGGTCGCTGCCGGGCAGATCGATGATGCTCAACCGGCGCATGCCGAAACCGAAATCGCCGTCGGTCAGGATGCCGTGACTGTCCGGCCCGCGATGAACCAGAGTGTCGCACTGGCGCTCAACAAGCGCCGCCGCAACGGGCGCCTGCCCGCGCGCATAGAAACCAGCGATGCCGCAGATGATGTGGAACTCCGAAAAAGGCGCACGCGATATAGGCCGGCGATGCCGGTTTGTCATGACGCGGCCTTGCAGCGTCGAACCGGGGAACCTAGGCGCGCACGATGTTCTCGCGCACAAAGGTCACGCAGGAGGCACGGCCCGGCGGCATGCGCGCCGTCCTGCGCAACCTGGGCTGGCTGTTGGCGAGCCGCGGCGTGCTGGCGCTGTTCTCACTTTTGTACCTCGCGATCGCCACGCGGACGCTGGGCATCCAGGATTTCGGCCGCTTCGCCCTGATCACGGGCGCCGCACAGGGATTAGCCACCCTTGTCGGCTTTCAGACGTGGCAGGTCGTGGTCCGCTACGGCACGGATCACCTCGCACCCGGCGGAGAAAAGGCGCTGGGCCGGCTGTACCGCGCCTGCGTGCTGCTGGATGCAGGAAGCGCCCTGGCCGGCATCGTCCTGGCCGCGGCGATCCTCGCCATCTGGCACGAAAGGCTGGGCATCCCGCCGGCATTGATGCGCGATGCCATGATCTTCACCGTGGCGCAGCTTGCCACGATCCGCTCTGCGGCGATCGGCATCCTGCGCCTGTCCGACCGTTTCGGCCAGGCGGCTGCCGCCGACAGCGTCACGCCGCTGGTCCGGCTGCTCGGCGCGGTCGCGGCGGCCGTGTTCGCGCCCACGCTGCATGCGTTCCTGTGGGCCTGGTCGGCGGCGGAACTGGCCACCGGCGCCGCCTATTGGTGGCTGCTGGTGCGCAATGGCGATGGCGCCCGCATCTGGGGCGCGCGCCTCGATCGCCGGGCGCTGGCGTCCGAGAACCCTCAACTCGGCCGGTTCCTCCTCAGCAGCAACCTTGTCTCCAGCCTCGGCCTCGCGACCAAGCAGGTGCCGCTGCTGCTCGTCGGCGGGTTCGCCGGCCCGGCCGCGGCGGGCGCGTTCCGGCTTGCCCTGCAGCTTGCGCAGGCATTGGCCAAGTTGGCGCAACTGATCGCCCGTGCCGCGTTTCCGGAGGTGGTGCGCGCCGTGCGCCGGACCACGCCGGCGGAGATCGGCCCGGTGCTCGGGCGCATGTTCCTGGCAAGCGGCAGCGCCGGGTTGGTGATCCTGGCGGTGATCGCGCTGCTCGGCCGGCCCGTTCTGGTGCTGGTCGGCGGCGATCTCGCCTACGCGGCGGCGTACTCGCTGCTGCTCTGGTTGGCGGCGGCCGGGTGCATCGACCTTGCCGTGGTCGCGTTCGAACCGGTGTTGCTGGCGGCAAACCGATCGGCCACCGCGGTTGCCAGCCGGGCGGCAGGGATCGTGCTGCAGATCGCGGTTTCCCTGGCGCTGCTGCCGCGGATCGGTGCGGCGGGTGCCAGCATCGGCGTGTTCGCCTCCTCGCTGCTCGGCGCGCTGCTTCTGGGCGCAACCGTGCTGCGCTACGCTCGATCCGGCACGCGCGCCTGAGCGAGATAGCCGCGAACGAAATCAAGATCCGCCGGCTTGTCGACGTCCACCGCGGCCAGCCCGTCCGGGCAGGCGATCGCCGCCGCGACCACGCCGGCGCGGCGCCCGAGATGCGCCACCGCTTCGGTCAGCGTCAGCCGCCCGGCCAGGTATCGCAGCAACAGAACGGGCCCCAGCCGCCGGACGATGCGCCACGGCCGCTTGCGATCCTTCTCCACCGCCTGCCACAGCCGGACGGCCGCTTCGGCACGGGGTGTGGCGAGAAAGAAGAGATTGCAGCCGGACCAATGGCCGTCCGCAAAGCGCAGATAGGTGCGACGCGAACCCGGCGCCGCCGCCCCCACGGCCTCGCGGCGCGCCACCAGCACCGCGACATCCGTTCCCGTGGGCACCCGCGCCACGAAATCCCGCACCCACTCGGGCTTCAGGAGCGCGTGATCGCCCGTGGTGACGAGCAGCGGCGCTCCCAGCGTGCGCAAACCCGATGCAGTGCTGGCGCTCGGGCCCGCTTCCGCGGCGACCGGCGTCGCGCCGCAACGATCGGCCTCGGCCTGCACGGCAGGACCCTGCGCCGACACCGCGATCCGGCCCACGCCCGCCTCCCTCACGGCTCCTATGACACGCGACAGCATGGACTGCCCGTCGATATCGACCAGGGCCTTGTCCGCCACGCCTGCGTGGGAGGCGACCGGGTCCTCCCCGCCACGCGAACCCGCCAGGATCAGCGCGGCAAAGGTCATTGCGCGGCGGATCGCCGCCACACGCGGCAAAGCACGCCCGGCGCCGCGAGAATGGGGTGGCGCTCCCGGAACGGGGTCAGCGGTATGCGCAGGCCCGTATGCCGCTCCACCTTCCACAAGGCGTAGCGCGCCGCCCCTTCAAAGGTGAAGGCCGCCTTGGCCAGACGGGCAAGGTTGAGCCACTTGCCGGTCGCCTCGCTCGGCATCCACGATCGGGCAAGCGCCCGCAACTGCGCCTCGGTCGGGCATGGCGCGAGCCGGGTGCCGTCGCCGGCAAACGCGAGGCCGCCTGCCGTCCATGCCAGCGGCAGCAGCTCGTCGTACCGCCGCCGATCATAGGACAGGATCTGGTCCTCGCGGCCCGGCGCCTCCACCCGCAATTCGGTGCGGTAGGTGGCGCGGAACAGCGCGCGCCAGAAATCACCCGCCGCTCCGCGCCGGGGGCCATGCAGCGCAGCGAACCCCGCCGCGGTCACCGCCGCATCGCAGATCGCGGCGGCTACCCGCTGGCGCGTGGCCGCGTTGTCGGCCCAGATCAACGCCACCGGCTGAACGAAGCGGGCCCAGATCGTCGTGTCCAGCATGTCGCCGCGAACGGCGCGGGCAAAGGTGGCGAGCTGCATGGAGGCGACCTTGGCGCGGATGGTGCGCCCGTTCACCGCGACTTCGTGATAGCTCACGTCCGGCCAGAGACAGGCGGCCACCACGCCGGGGCGCGCCTCGTCCCCGCGCAGGACGTAGAAGTCGAGCACGCCGTCGAGATCGCCGGTGCGCAGAACCGATCCGTAGAACAGCACCGCGCAGCCGCCCAGCCGCGCCGCCACGGCACGGCCGGCTTCCGCGATCTCGCGGGAAACGGGCCGCTCGATCTCGGCGGCAACGAATCGCTGGAGATCGGTCAAGGCGTGACGAAGCGGATCGGCGCGCCCGTCCGCACGCTCAGGTTGCCGCCCGCGAACAATTCGCCATCCAGAATGAAGCCGTTCTTCAGCGACACCGCAAAAGCCGGCGTGGCATGGCAATGATGATAGCCGAGGCGCTGGAGCCACTCCCCCTCCAGTCCCGCCAGGATCGCCGGCGCGGCGATGGGCAACAGCCGCGGCGGCGCATCGATCGCGAGGATATCGAGGCCGGGAGCGGTGCGACCCAGCGGGCGCAAGCCAAGCGGCAGACGCTCAAGCGTCGATCCGAACAGCAGGTACAAGTCCCGCTCGCTCGTTTCGCCGGTCACCAGATTGACGACGCCGACCCGCTCCCCTGCGCGCCATGGATTGGCCTTGCCACCGACCAGCGACTGGGCCAGCGCACCGGCAACGGAGAGCCCGACGGCCAGGTTGCCGAAGGCTCCGAGGCGGTGCGCATGTTGCGCAAGTTCCGTTGCACGAACGAAGCCGCCCGCGCCGAACAGGAATCCGCGCAGCATCGTGCCGTCTTCCTGCACGATCTCGATCGGCGGGCGCGTCTGGACCTTGCCGGCCGCCAACGCCTCCTGCGCATCCGCCGGCGACCACTCCAGGGGTATTCCCAGGTCGAACGCAAGGGCATTGGTCTTGCCCGATGGCAGAACCGCAAGCGGCGGCAGCGCGTCCCCGAACGCCTCCCCGGCCGCGGTAAGGACGTCCCGCACGGTGCCGTCCCCGCCATCAATGACGAGCAGGTCGATCCGCTGCGCCGCAAAGGACGCCAGCGTGTCGGCGAGTTGCCGCGGCGTCGTCGGCGCGGCGGCCAGCATGCCCGGCGCCACGCGCGTCGACAATTCGGCCGTCTGGTTGCGCCGGCTGCGCGGGTTGCTCACGATCGCCACACGCGGCGAACCTTTCGTGAAGCGAAAGCCCGGGCTTGGAACAGGTGCCGGCCAGGCAAGCTCGCGTCCTTGACCGGGCGCGATGCCGGCGATCGCCCCGACATCGTTCCGGGGGAGCGCCCAGGCCGCGGAGGGAAGACGGTTCATTACCGGCGCGACATCCGCAAAATTGAAACATCGGTCATGTACGAACGTCCTAGCAGATGGCGGCCGTCACAATGACGGTTGAATGACCCAAATATGAAATCTTCACGCAGACACAAGCGGCATTCACTCGGCCCATGCGACGGACCGAGGAGCCGGGCTGCGCTATTCGCGGGGCCGATGCGGTGCGGCCCGCGCGTCAGGCGCGATCAGGCCGGCGGGCGAGGCGGTCTCATGCCAGCCAGCTGACGACCGGCCTGCCCGCGCTTTTCTCCAGCATCGCCTGGACGAGCCGCAACAGATGCACCGCCAGCGACACCATCGTCCAGACCGCCACCGCGATGATGCCCCAGTCCGGCCGACTGACGAGGAGTGCCGCAAACAGGATCACCATGTTCGGGTTGCGCCGGGCAGTGACGAGGCGGAACCGGCTGTCGAACGGCTGCCAGACATGGATGTGCATGCCGAAGCGCACGATGAACGCGCCCTCGATCAGCCGCTGTGCGACATAGCCGAACAGCATTGCCCCCATCACCGCCCAGAACATGCCGTCGGAAAGCGGCCGTCCGTAGACGGCGCAGCCGACCGCCCAGGCCCACCACCAGATCGGGGGATGCACCAGATCGATGCCATGATCCCAGGCATTGCCCAGGGCCGACGACGTGATGGTGCAGCGCGCCAGCTTGCCGTCCACGGTATCCAGCACCATGAAGGCGAGCCCCGTCGCAAGACCGCTCCAGAACCAGCCGTTCCAGAAGGCGATTGTCGACACGATGCACAACACCGTCCCGATCGCCGTGACGCCGTTCGGCGAAAGACCGATCCGCGCCGCAAGCCTGGTGAGCGCAAACGCCCATTCCGGCCAGAGATACTTGGTCAGCACGTCCGTGACGCCCTTGTAGGCACCCAGGTAGCTCGCCCGCTCGATCGCGGGCACGTTGGCGGGCACCAGCCGTTCGGCAAAGGGCCGCTCGCGCTTGCGCAGCGCTTCGTTGAAGATCCCCTCCTCGCGCTCCGCCGGGATCACCTCGAGATGGGACGGCAGGGCCGCTCCCGTCTCGGCCGCGTGGACCACCGCGCCGCGGTCGCGCGCGGAGACATGGGCCAGCACCGGCACGTTGTCGCGTGTCAGCACCGTGTTGGGGCGCGTCTTGAGGTAGGCGAGCCATGCGGGGTCGAACACGAACGCGAGATTGGCCAGGATCGCCGGCCCCTCGCCCGCTGCACCGAACGGCAGCTTCTGCGCCGCGGCGATCCGCCGCAGCCGCTCGTGCGCCGTCATGCCCCACAGCAAAACGTCGTTGCTGCCCAGAGGCACGACATGCGGCGGGGTTGGCGGATTCGGATTGCTCGACATGGCGGCCCCTTAGCGCGCGCGTCTCGGCATGGCGAGGACGCGGAGCACCTCCTCCGCCGCCCGGCGCGCCCCCGCGCCGCTGGCATCCCCCATGGCGGCAGCGATCTCGCGCTGGGGCTCGACAAAGGCCGGGTGCCCCTGCCCGGCGCGCTCGATCGCCGGTTCGAGTTCCGCCAGGTCCGAGACGACCTCGCCCGCGCGCCACATCGAATAGGAAGCGTCCGTGCGCCAGTCGCGCGCGGACGGATTCAGGAACACCACCGGGCGGGGGCGCGCCAGGAATTCGATCACCTGGCTGGAGGTGTCGCCGAGGTACAGGTCGGCCGCCGCGGTGTAGCTCCCATCAACGGTGGCGAAGCTGTCCAGGTCGCAATGGACGTGCGGCAGGTGCGCCACTGCCTTCAGCACCGACCGCACCTCCGGTGCGCGCTCGACCAGCCGCTGGTGCGGGGCGAGGATCACGTTCCAGCGCCGCTGCGCCGCAAGCATGGCGACGACTCGCTCCCCCCAGGCGGGCCAGGAGGAGCGATGCGGCTGCCAGTGCGGCGTGTACAGCAGGATCGGGCGCTTTTCCGCGAACAGCGTGCTTGCAGGCGTGCGCTGGCGAAAGCCGGCCTTCACGTACCCGGTGGCGACGATGCGCTCGGCGGGCATGCCGCGCGCGAGATAGGTTGCGCGCTCCTGCTCGCTGGGCACCAACGTGTGAAAGGCCGCCCTGCGCCGCCGGTCGTCGCGCGCGCTCATGGAGCCGACGCCGTGCGATGTCTTGACGAACCGCGTCGGGAGCCAGGGAAAGAGCCGGGGCAACCACAAACTGGTCTGCTCGGCACAGAGCACCACCGGCACGCGGGCGAGGTGCGGCAACAGCCGCAGCAGCATCGGCAGCTTGCCCGGAAGCTGCGGCATGTTTCCCTCGGCGCCACCCGCGATCGCGCGAAACCCGGGTGCCCGGCGCACGCGGACGCGTTTCAGCGGCGCCGTCCAGGCGGTGAGCAGATCCTCGTGAACCGACGTGGACACCCACAGGTCGATGGGCAGCTCCGGCTCGATCTCCGCCAGCTGCTCCACGATCGGGAAGAGGTGCGGGATCAGGAGCGTCTCGCCGAGAAACAGGGCGGCCACCCGACGCTTCATCGGTTCGTGCCGCCGGCCCACGCCTGTATGTCGGCAGGCCGGTCGATCTCCTGCCACGATCCGCTTTGCTCGATCAGGGCAGATACGGCCCCCTGGCGCGCGAGCATGGCGACCACATCATGGTGATAGGCATCGACGCCGCCCTCCTGGGCGATGACCTGTTCGAGCGCCCGCCGGTAGCCGCTTTCCTCCCCGGCGAGCACCACCCCCAGCGAGCGGTGCGTCGCGCGGGCGGGGTCGAGCGCCTTCGATACCGCTGTCACGCGGGAGCCGGAAACGGCCACCAGCATGTCGTCCGTCGCAGGTGTGCCGAGCGGCTCGACCACCAGGCCGACCCCCGCCCCGCCCTGTGACAGCCCGCGGGCGAGCAGCGCGGAACTCAGCAGCGTGTCCCCGTTGAGAAGGCAGAACGGGCGGTCCAACAGGTCCCTGGCCGCCCACACGCTGCCGATGCTGCTCGACACCGCCCAGAACGGGTTGAAGCGGAGCTCCACGGACAGGGGCGGCTGGTGCGCCGCCAGATGTTCCCTGACCTGGTCGAAGCGATAGCCGGCGATCACGGCGGCCCGCGTGATCCCCGCCTGGGCCAGTGCGCCAAGCTGATGATCGAGGATCGCACGCCCTCCCACCGGGACGAGGCACTTGGGCATGGTTTCCGTCAGCGGCAGCAGCCGCGATCCGCGGCCGGCGCTCAGAATGATGGCCTGCATCGCGTTCAGAGGCCCTGCGCTGCGGCGGCGGGGCGCCAGTCGAGCACCGGCCAGCCGCAGGCCGAGGCAAGGGCCCGCAAACGTCGATGCGGGTTCACGGCGAACGGCTCGTCGACGAAGTTCAGGCAAGGCGCGTCGGAGACATGATCGGTGTAAAAGCGAAGCCGCGCAGCGCCGCGCTCGATGCCGCCTGCGCGCAACCACGCCTCCACGGCGGCGAGCTTGGCCGGGCCGTAAAGGTTCGGGCCCGCCAGCCGGTGGAGTATCGCACCCGCGGCGTTGACGCTCGCATCGGTTGCGACGACGTCGGTGATGCCCAGCCGACGCGCGAGCGCCTCGGCATAGAAACGGTGCGCAGCCGTCGCCAGCACGACACGATATCCTTCCGCACGGTCGCCCGCGATGCGCAAGGGCGCGCCGGGACGGATGTTGCGGTTGAAGGTCCGATCGGCGAACCGCTCGGCAAGCGCCGCCATGCGATCGCCGCGAACCGCTCCCCCGAGCATCAATCGATGCATCAGCTCCTTCAGCCGGTCGCGCCGGATCAGGCCAAGCGTGTAGGCGAGCCACATGCCGGCCATCGCCGGCAGGAACGCCACGCGCCACCGCGGTGCGCTGGAAACCAGAAACGCGAACCAGGTCGGGAGACGGGTAACCGTTCGATCGAGATCATAGAAAGCGACGTGATGCATATACCGCCCCTGCCATCGACGGCGGGAAAGGGAAACCCGATCCGCCAAGAAGGCAGGGGCGCGCAGCACGTTGCCGACAGGCGCTGGTGCGCCGACCTCCACGCATTGGGGATCACGCGGCTGCCGCGCTACCCTGATGGGGGCAATAGCTGTCCAGGAAATCCTTGTGGGAGGGCAGGCCCCGCACCTGCTCGGCGATCCCGCGCGAAAGCTCGCCGAGCGATTGGCGGAGTTGGTCGTCGGGAAGCAGGGACGGCAATCGATGATGCGCGCGCGGATGCTCGCCCTGCCCGAGCATCACCTCGACCCACGAGTCCGTGCGGAAGATCTCGTCCTGGTCCTGCCACGCACCGGCACTGTCGCGAAACACCGCGATGCGCTGCGCCAGCGTGTCCGGCACGCGCATGGCCGCGCACTCCCGCCAGAACGCCTCCGGCCGCCGGTTGAGATGGTAGTGGAGGATGATGAAGTCGCGAACATGCTCCCACTCGGCGCGCGCCTGCGCGTTGAACCGATCGCGCACGGCCGGTGCCGCTCCGTTGAACGGAAAAGCCTGAAGGAAGCGCGTCACCGCCGTCATGACCAGGTGGATGCTGGTGGATTCCAGCGGCTCGATGAAGCCGGCGGCCAGCCCGAGCGCGAGGCAGTTGTTGCGCCATGCCTCGCGGCGCATCCCGCTGGTGAAGCGCAGCAGCCGCGGCTCGAACAGGGGCTCACCGTCCAGCGCGCCCAGCAAGCGCGCACGCGCTTCGTCCGCCGACAGCGTCTTGCTGGAAAAGACGATGCCGTTGCCCATCCTTGTCTGCAGCGGGATGCGCCAGCGCCATCCGTCGGCATGCGCGATCGCCCGCGTATAGGGGACGGGCGCCCCGCTCGGCGCGCTCTGCACCGCAAAGGCGCTGTCGGCGCGCAACCACTCGCTCCAATCGACGAAGTCGCTGCCCAGCGTCTGCCCGATGAGCAGCGCCCGGAAACCGGTGCAATCGACGAACACGTCGCCCTGCACCCGCTCGCCCGATGCCAGGTGGAGCGCGGCGATGTCGCCATCGTCGTGGCGCTCGACCCGCTCGATCCTGCCCTCCACCCGGCGGACCCCGGCTGCTTCCGCCAGCCCGCGCAGGAACCGGGCATAGGCCGTGGCGTCGAGATGATAGGCGTAGGACAGCGGCGACTTGGCGCCGGCCGCGAACCTGCCCTGCGCGGCCGCCTGTGACTCCAGCGAATAGTCGCCATATTCGCCACCAAAGCCGCGCCCGGCCGCTTCCAGCCAGAAATGCTGGAAGTCCGCCATGAACACCGACCGGCCCACCGAACCGAACGCGTGGAAGTAGCGGCGTTCGGGCGTTTCCCATCCTTCGAACGAGATGCCCAGCTTGAACGTCGCCTGGCTCGCCGCCATGAAACGCCGCTCGTCGATGCCGAGCAGGTTGTGGAAGGTACGGATGGTGGGAATGGTCGATTCCCCGACCCCCACGGTGCCGATCTCGTCGGATTCGACCAGAACGATGCGCGCCAGCCCGTTCAACTGGCTGGCAAAGGCCGCCGCCGCCACCCAGCCGGCGGTGCCGCCGCCCGCGATGACGATGTCCGGCAGGGCGGGAGGCATGTCGGTCATCGATTGAGCCTGTGCTGGAGAAGCGCCCGCAGCCGACGCGCCGCCACCCGGTCGAGCGGCGCCAACGGCCCGCGCGCCTCGGGGGGCAGATGCGCGGCCGCCTGCTCGGCGGGGCCGAACAGGTAGAAGTCGAACAGCGCCCGCCAGGCCTGCTTCTCGGACATCGGCCGGTCCCGCAAGCTGAGCAGGCCGTGCAGGAGCGTATTCATCGGCGTGTCCATGAACGCCGGGGCCTCGTTCCACCAGTAATTGACCATGACGTTGAAGGCGTCGAGCGCCTCCACATTGTGCCACCACATCGCCGGGTAGAAGAGCGCGTCGCCCGGCTCCAGTTCGGCGACCCGGGCGCTTTCCATCGCCTCGGCGAAGCGGGGAAAACGGTCCATGTCGGGCGCGCGCAGATCGACCAGGCTGACCACCTGCCCGCCCGGCGTCGGCTCGAGCGGACCCGGATACAGGTTGCGCACCTGTTCGGGCGGAAACAGCGTGAACCGCCGATGCCCGACAAGGCAGCAGGCGATGTTGTTGGTCATGTCGTAATGGGTCGAGGCGATCGTGCGGTTGCCGATCCAGATGCTCACCAGCAGGCGATCGGGGTCGAACATCGGATCGCCCAGTGCCAGGTCGTTGGCGGCCCTGAACCCGGGCAGGTAGGTGTCGAGATCGGTGGAGCCGACGTAGAAAGAGGGCGGCGCCGGATCGTCCCGGTAATCGAGGATGCGATCGAGATAGGCGTCGAGCGCGACACGTGCGGGCTCGAAATTGAGCCGGGTCAGGGTGTGGTCGTAGAAATACCGCCCGCCGGCTTCGGGCGGCGCGGTGGAGCCGACCACAAGCTGGCCGCGATAGAAGCCCTTCAGATAGGCGACGGCCTCGTCGGCGGAGCGCGCCCCCGCCGCCACCATCGGCCAGTCGCGCACCACGCCCGTCAGGATCACCGGCTCGCCCGCCGCGACCAGTTCGGCAAACGGCAGCCGTTCGGGGGATAGCCCCTCCAGGCGCCGCACCGGACGGGGGACCGCCGTCATGCGGCCAGCGCGTCCTTGTCGCGCTTCAACGCGGCAAGCCGCCCGACATTGGCAAGCGACGCCGCGGCGAGCACCGCCAGTGCCAGGAAACCGTCGCTGTTCAGGCGATGAAGCGTCGCCGCGTCGAGCGAGGCAAGGGCCTGGCGATCGACCGCGAACACATCCGCCACCTGATAGCGGCGCCCCTCGCCGACCTCGACATCGAGGTGCACGGGTTGCAGCAGACCCGCTCCGTCCAGTGCCCATCCCAGCGCCTGCATCGCCTCCACCCCCTCGTGAACGACGCGCAGCGCGTCCGCCATATGCTCCAGCGCCGGCGCATTGCCGCCATGCGCCAGGAACAGCGGTTCCCCGCCTCCCCGGCTGGTCCGCGGATGGTCGAGATCGATATGGATGACCGGTTCCGCGCCGGCGCCGGAGCGCTTTGCCTGAAACCCGATCGACAGCGGGCCGCGGCGCTGCACCGCCGGCACATAGCGCGCCTGCCATCCCGCCGGCGTCAGGAACAGGTTCTCGCGCGCATCGAAGCCCAGCAGCACGGCGGCGCGAAACCCGTCGCCCTCGCGCCGGAACACGATCGCATAGTCGCGCTGCGCTTCCTCGAACTCGGAAGGGAAGATCGGCAACCGGTTCAGGTCGTCGCCGAACTCGGCGCCATGGCCCATGCGAACACCAAGCTCCGCATGATCGACGTTGTTGAGCAGGACCATGAGCACCGGAGCCTTGTGGTATCCTGGCGCAACGCGAGGGCGTCGGCGCCAGCTTCAGAAGGAGGCTATCGGCTGGCCGGGATCGTCGCAAGCGCCCCGGCCAGCCCGACAAGGGCCATCAGAAGCGATAGCGCGCGCCCAGCAGGAAGCGGGATCCAATCTCCTGCTCGAACCAGATGCTGTTCGTCTGGCGCGAATAGGTCTTCAGGGTCTCCTTGGTCAGGTTGATGCCCTCCGCCGTGATCGCGATCCTCGGCGTGATGTCGTAGCTGATGTTGAGATCGAGCTGGCCGAACGGCGCCACGAACGTCGGGTTGCGCGCCACGTCGCCGCGGTTGGCGCTCGCCAGGAACTTGGACCGCCAGTTATAGGCAAGGCGGGCCGAGATGCCGGACTTGTCGTAGATCAAGGTGGCGTTGGCGGTATCGCTCAGCCCCTGCAGCGCGAACTGCGTCACGCCGGGCGTGGCGCCCACGTCGAAGCCGATATCGCCTTCCACATGGGTATAGGCACCCGAGACACCGAAGCCGGTGCCGCCGAGGAAATATTGTCCGGCGACCTCGAAGCCGTAGATCTGCGCGCTCTTGTTGTTGATCGGCCTGGTCACCTGGTAGCTGAAGAACGGATCGCCCGCATTGCCGGTGATGTTGTACTGGTTGGCGATGGCCGTCTGGAACGGTCCGATGTTGCTCAGGTTGGCCGCATAGGTCGCCTGAGCCGCCGCGGCCGACGGCGAGTTGGCGATCAATGCCGTCATCGTGAACAGGCTCGCTTCGTCGATGGGCACGCCCAGCGCCCGCAGCGCCTCGACAGCGGCGCCGGAGCGCGTGCCGGCCGCCCCGGAGCTCGGATCGCGCAAACCGAAGATCGTCTCCGACGTGGTGTTGTTGCCGATGAAGTTCTGCACCCGCTTGTCGAACAGGCCGATTGAGAAATAGCTGTCCTTCTTGAAATACCATTCCAGCGACAGGTCGATATTGTCGGAGATCAGCGGCTGGAGGTTCGAGTTGCCGAAGTTGGCGGTCGGCTGGCTGTTGCCGAAGAAGGTCGGGCGGTTGGGTGCGCCCACGCTCGTGACCGCGAACAGGTTGTCATAGGTCGGCCGCGCGATGGTCTTGCCGAAGGAAAAGCGGCCGATCAGGTTTTCCGACAGGTTCACCTGGAAATCCATCGCGGGCAGCAGATTGTCGTAGCTGCCGGTGTTGCGGTACGCCTGGGTTCCCGAGGTCTGCAGCGCGAAGTCGTTGTCGCTCTGCCACTCCACGGCACTCGGCAGCGCAAACAGCGACGAGGCGGTGACGTCGGTATGCTCGTAGCGCAGGCCCGCGACCAGCCCGGCATCCAGCCCGGCGAACTGCCCCTTCCACGACACCTGGCCGTACACCGCCCAGATCTTCTCGCGCACCGTGTCGTTGCTGTCGGACAGCACGCTGGGCGTCGCGTTGTAGAGGCTGGACAGGCCCGAATAGAGGCGCGTCGCATCGGTGCGGAACGCGATCAGCTCCGGCCCTTCGGCCTGCGGATCGTAATGGTTGAACTTGCACAGCAGGCAGAATTGCTGGAGCCCGCCGACCGCCGCGTCCGCGTCGCCGGGACGCGCGGCGCTCCAGTCGCCCAGGATCGCGCGCGTGGTTGTCGTGCGCGCATTGGTTTCGGCATCGCGATAGTTGCCGCCGAAATCGAAGCGGCTGCCGCCACCGAAGTCCCAGCCGGCATCGGCGCGGATTTCCTTCACCTTCTGCCGCTGGCTGCCGGTGAAGTTGTTGGACACGGTGCTGCCCACGTCGCCGCTGTCGAACACGCCGTTTTTGTTGCCGTTCACGCTGTCGTCGAACGTCCAGTTGGCGACGGGAAAGCCGCTGCTCCAGTCGAGGCTGTGCTCCGCCACGACATTGGCAGC
This sequence comes from Sphingomonas aracearum, assembly GCF_003345355.1. GTDB lineage: Bacteria > Pseudomonadota > Alphaproteobacteria > Sphingomonadales > Sphingomonadaceae > Sphingomonas > Sphingomonas aracearum. The sequence goes on from NZ_QQNB01000002.1 coordinate 739,365, forward strand.
AAGGCCGACCGCGGTCTGGCTCATGCCGAGCGGATTGTTCGGCGTGCTGGCCGCCTTGCTGTAATGGCCGTCGACCGAGACGGTGAAACGGTCGGTCACCTCCCATTTTCCGTTGAGGCCATAATCCTGCAGCGTGTTCTTCTGCGCGCGATACTGGTTCTCGAACGCGATATCCTTGGGGCCGCCGGGATTGCCGTTCAGGCCGTTGTTGGTTTCATGCGTATAGTCGGCGGTGACCACGCCGTCGTCGGGATCGCTGAAACGCACCTCGTCGAACGGATGGGAGAACCAGATCGAGCTGTTCGACCGCCGTTCCTTGGCGGTCTGGCGCGCATACAAGGCGTCCGCGGTGAAGGTCAGGCCGTCGGTGGGCCTGAACTGCACCACCGCCTGCCCATTGATGCGCTCACGGTTGTTTTCGGAGAAATGGTAACGGTTGTCCGAGTCCGGATAGGACACCAGGGTGCTGCCGTCCTGGGGCCGGTTGCCGATCGTCGCGCCCGGCTTCACGAGCGACGGATCGTTCAGGAACTCGTCCAGCGTGCGCACCGCCCAGCCATTGGCGGTGGCGCTGGTGGTCGAGAAGTTGCGCTTCTGGTAGCTGCCGTACAGCGCGACGCCGAACGTCTCGGCGGGATTCGCCCAGGAAAGCAGTCCCGTGACCTCGGGCGTGACCTTGTCGCCGCAGCTCAGGCAGTCCTCGACGCTCGTCTCGTAATCGGCCTTCACGCCGATGCTGCCGGTGAGCCCGGTCGAGCGCGCATCCAGCGGGCGGCGGGTGACGATGTTGATCGCCGCGCCGATGCCGCCGCTGGGGATCGCCGCGCGGGCGGTCTTGTAGACCTCCAGCGTCTTCACGCCTTCGGACGACAGGTTGGAAAAGTCGAACGAGCGGCCATTACCGGCCGCGGGATTGTCGCTGCCCACCACCTGGACGAGCGAGGTCGCCAGCGTGCGGCCGTTCAGCGTCACCAGGTTGAAATCGGGTCCGAAGCCGCGGACGGTGACCTGCTGGCCCTCGCCGTTGACGCGGTTGATCGACACGCCGGTGATGCGCTGGAGCGATTCCGCCAGGTTCGTATCCGGGAACTTGCCGATATCCTCGGCCGAGATCGCATCCACCACGCCGAACGACTCGCGCTTGATCGCGATCGATCGTTCCAGGGAGGCGCGAACGCCGGTGACTACGATGTCATCGGATTGCGCATCAGGAACCGCGTTGGTCGCGGCAGCGCCCGTTTCCGCCTGCCGCCCCGGTGCCGTGTCGGCCTGCGGCGTTCCCTGCTGCGGATCGGCCGCCCCCGTCGGGGCCGCCACCTGCGCCGTCGCGACCGTCGGTGCGGCCATGCCGGCGGCGAGCGCCAGGCCGGAAACAGAGCGCACCAGCGCACGCGATAGTGTGAGACCCCGCATTCATCCCTCCCGTTCGGCAAAGCCGCGTCGTTTATTGCTGCGGTGTGTCCCCGCTGATGCCTCTTGCTATACCTTCAGACATCGATGTCAACGCACATTCTGCCGTGTAGGCCAAGGCTTTCCGGCCGCCACCTCCCGCGCCGGAGATTGCGGCAGCCTTCCGGCACTTGACGGAACGGCGTACAGCCGACATCGATGTCACAAAGAACATGATCGTGGGCGGGAGCGGATGGGTATGTCATTCATGATTCGGGCGCTGGGCAGCGCGGCGTTGCTGGCACTCGCGGCCGGCACGGCGGCGCAGACCTCGCCTTCCGCCCCGGCCGAGCCCTCCGGCACCGCCCATCCCGACGCCTGGCCCCCACAAAAATCGCCCGTTCGCCTGAACAAGCAGATCGAGGCCCGGATCACCGATCTGCTGGCGCGCATGTCGCTGGAACAGAAGGTCGGCCAGGTGGTGCAGGGCGACATCGCCTCGATCACGCCGGAGGATGTGCGCCGTTATCATCTCGGCTCCGTCTTCAACGGCGGCAATTCCGATCCCGGCGGGCGGTACAACGCGCCCGCCGCCGATTGGCTGGCGCTGGCCGACGCCTTCTGGACCGCGTCCACCAATGACGACCCCGCCCTGCCCCGCATTCCCGCCATCTGGGGCATCGACGCGGTGCACGGACATTCCAACGTCGTCGGCGCCACGCTTTTCCCGCACAACATCGCCCTGGGCGCGACCCGCGATCCGGCGCTGATGCGTCGCATCGGCGAGATCACCGCGCTGGAAATGCGCGTGACCGGCATCGACTGGACGTTTGCCCCGACCATCGCGGTGGTGCGCGACGATCGCTGGGGCCGCAGCTACGAGGGCTTTGGCGAGGATCCGGCGATCGCCACCAGCTATGCCGGCCCGCTGGTGGAGGGGCTGCAGGGTCGGATCGGCGCGCGCGACTGGCTGCAGGGCGGCCACGTCATCGCCACGGCCAAGCACTTCCTGGGCGACGGCGGCACCGACCACGGCAAGGACCAGGGCGACACGCGCATGGGCGAGGCGCAGCTGCGCACCCTGTTCGCGGGGCCGTATCAGGCGGCGCTGAAGGCCGGCGTGCAGTCGGTCATGGCCAGCTTCTCCAGCTGGAACGGCAGCAAGATCACCGGCAATTCGAGCCTGCTCACCGGTGTGCTGAAGAAGCGTTGGAGCTTTGACGGCTTTGTCGTGGGCGACTGGAACGCGCACGGCCAGATCCCGGGCTGCACCACCACCAACTGCCCGCAAGCGATCAATGCGGGCCTCGACATCTACATGGCGCCCGACAGCTGGAAGGGCATCTGGCAGTCGACGCTGGCCGGCGTGAAATCGGGCGCGATCCCGATGGCGCGGCTGGACGAGGCGGTGCGCCGCGTGCTGCGGGTCAAGTTTCGGGCCGGCGTGTTCGAGGCACCCAGGCCGTCCGCCCGCCCCTTTGCCGGCCGCTACGACCTGCTCGGCGCGGCCGATCACCGCGCGGTGGCACGCCGGGCGGTGCAGGAATCGCTGGTGTTGCTCAAGAATTCGGGCTCGCTGCTGCCGCTCAAGCCCGGTGCCCGCATCCTGGTGGCCGGCGATGGCGCGGACAACATCGCCAAGCAGGCCGGCGGATGGACCCTGTCGTGGCAGGGAACGGGCACGACACCGGCCGATTTCCCCAACGCCACCTCCATCTGGCGCGGCATCGACGCGGCAGTGCGGGCGGCAGGCGGAACCGCGACGCTGAGCGTGGACGGTCGCATGACGGCCAGGCCGGACGCCGCCATCGTGGTCTTCGGCGAGGATCCGTATGCCGAGTTCCAGGGCGACAAGGCCGATGTCGCCTTTGACGACCCGGCGACCGTCGACAACCTGGCGACGATGAAGCGGCTGAAGGCAGCGGGCGTTCCGGTGGTGGCGGTGTTCCTGTCGGGCCGTCCCTTGTGGGTGAACCCCTATCTCAACGCCGCCGACGCCTTTGTCGCCGCCTGGCTGCCGGGATCGGAAGGTGCAGGCGTCGCCGATGTCCTGTTCGGCAAGCAGGAGTTTCGCGGCACGCTCCCCTTCAGCTGGCCCAAACGCTCGGACCAGACGCCGCTGAACGTTGGGGATCCGGGCTACGACCCGCTGTTCGCTTATGGCTATGGCTTGAAGGCGAAGGACAAGGGCGAACTCGCGCCCTTGCCCGAGGTGCGCGCGAATGCCGGCGGAGACCGGAACACGCTGTTCGCGCGCGGCAAGCCGACCGCGGGACGCCGGCTGCTGATCGGGGCGCCGGACGATCTGCGTGCCAATCCCGGCCCCGATCTCATCTCCGCACGCGCCGCAGACCGTGCGGGGCAGGAGGATTCGGTGCGGCTGACCTGGACCGGGCGCGGGCAGGCCAGCGCCGCCCTGGTCGGCGAGCCGGTGGACCTCACGCGCGAAGCCAATGGCGAGGTCGCGCTGATCGTATCGCTGCGCGTGGATGGGGCGCCCACCGCTCTCGTCACGCTGAACGATGTGCCCGTCACCGACCGGGTGCGGCACCAGGCGGCGGTCGGTGGCTGGGGGGAGATCGCGGTGCCACTGCGCTGTCTTTCGCCGGCGGAGCTATCCCGGGTCACCAGGCCGTTCGTCCTGTCAACGGCAGGCGCCCTGGACCTGACCATTTCCGCGGTCCGTTTCGGGTCGCCCGCCACCGGCGCGGCGAGTTGCTCCTGACCGGAGGATCGGCCCTGGCAGGTCGAGCTCCTGCTTGTTGACCCGAAGCGCACGCCCTAGGCTGACGGGATGATGTTCGATCCAGCCTCCCGCGTCCGGCGCCTCCCCTGGTGTGCGCGGGGAGCCGGTCGCCGGCCGCTCGCTGCTGCGCCCGGGCAGGGCTGCGATCGTGGGCCGGCTGCGTGAGCACGGTCACCATCAAGGACGTCGCCGCGCGTGCCGGCGTGTCGCCCAAGACCGTGTCGCGGGTCATCAACGGCGAAGAACATGTGCGCCCCGCCGTGCGCGAGGCGGTGATGAAGGTGGTGACCGAGCTCGCCTACCGGCCCAACGCCTTTGCGCGCGGGCTGTCGAGCGCGCGCTCCTTTCTGGTCGGCCTGTTCTTCGACCAGCCGTCCACCGGCTATGCCGCCGATCTGCAACGCGGGGCGATCGTGCGCTGCCGTGAGCTGAGCCATCACCTGATCGTCGAGCCTGTCGATCGCTCCCTGCCCGACTGGATGGCGAAGCTCGCCGCCACCTTGCAGGAGCTGCGCCTGGCCGGCGTGATCCTGACGCCGCCGATCTGCGACTGGCCCGATCTGCTCGATCTGCTTGAGGAGCATGACGTGCCGGTGGTGCGCATCGCCCCCGGACAGGCGCTGGAGCGCACGCCCTACGTCCGCATGGACGACCGCGCCGCCGCGCGCGAGCTGACCGACCACCTGCTCGGCCTGGGACATCGCGATATCGCCTTTATCCGCGGCAATCCGACGCACAGCGCGGCCGTCGCGCGCTGGGAAGGGTTTTCGGACGCGATGCGCGCGGCGGGGATCGCGGTGCCCGCCCGCCGGGTGATGCAGGGCGATTTCAGCTTCCGCACCGGCCTGGCCGCGGCGGAGGCGCTGTTGGGCAGCGGCGACATCCCGACCGCGATCTTCGCGTGCAACGACGAGATGGCGCTGGCCACGCTCGTGGTGGCGATGCGCCATGGCATCGCCGTGCCGCAGCAGCTGTCGATCACCGGCTTCGACGATGCAGAGATCGCGCGCATCGCCTGGCCGCAGCTGACCACCGTGCGGCAACCGAACCCCGAAATGGCCGCCGCCGCGATCAGCATGCTGGTGGGCGGAGGCGGCTCTGCGCCCGGCCCCATCGAGCTTCCTTATTCCCTTGTCGTGCGCGACAGTTCGGGGCCGCCGCCGCCGCAAGCGACAGAATAGTTCCATCCTCATCCGAACCAGCCGTCTTGTGTTGACATCGTTGTCACGATCCGGCTTGCTGAAGCCGACCGGCGCCGCTGCAACAGCGACAGACCGGAAGCGGGGAGAGATAGGTGGCGGGCGCAACAGGCAGCATGAGCGGCGGAGCGCCCGAAGGGGCGGCGGCCCGCCCACAGACGGATGCGCCGGCGCTGCGCCTGTTCGTCTTCTCGCTGTTCTTCCTGTTCGGCGGCATCACCAGCCTGAACGATGTCCTCATCCCCAAGCTGAAGGACCTGTTCACGCTGTCCTACACGCAGGCCATGCTGATCCAGTTCTGCTTCTTCACCGGCTATGCCGTGATCGGCATTCCGGGCGCGATGCTGGTGAACCGGACCGGCTATATGCGCGGCGCGGTGATCGGCCTGTTGACGATGATGGCCGGTTGCCTGCTGTTCATTCCCGCCGCACGGGCAAGCTTCTATCCGCTGTTCCTGTTCGCCTTGTTCGTCCTGGCGGCGGGCATCGTCGTGGTGCAGATCGTGGCCAATCCCCTCATCAGCCTGCTGGGGCGACCGGAAACGGCGCACAGCCGGCTCACCTTCGCCCAGGCCTTCAACTCGGTCGGCACCACGATCTTTCCCTTTGTCGGATCGGTGCTGATCCTGGCGCCGCTCGCCCCGTCTGGCGGGGGAAGCGCACGGTCCTTCTGGAACGTGACGCGGGTTGTCGATCCTGCATGCCGGGGCGGGCAGCCGGCAGGGTCGCTGGTGCCGACGGCGGCGTACCGCGTCGCGGAAGCACAAACCGTGGCACACGCTTATGCCGGCCTCGCCGTCGCGCTGGCGCTCATTGCCGCCACGGTCTGGATGTTCCGCGATCGCCTGACAACCGAGCGCCACCGGACCGGCAGCCTGTTCTCCAGCCTTGCGCTGCTGCGGCGCCCGCGGCTGAGCTGCGGCGCACTTTCCATCTTCCTGTATGTCGGCGCGGAAGTCGCGGTCGGGTCGATGCTCGTCACCTATCTGCAATCGGACCATACCCTGTGCCTGACGGGCGAGTCCGCGGGCAAGCAGTTGCTCTTCTACTGGGGTGGCGCGATGATCGGGCGGTTCGCGGGCTCGGCCGTGCTTCGCGCGATCAGCCCCGGCAAGGTCCTGGCCGCGGTCGCCCTCGGCGCGGCCGCTGCGATCCTGGTTTCCATGGGCACGGGCGGCACCTTCTCGGCGAATGCGCTGCTGGCGGTGGGGCTGTTCAATTCGATCATGTTCCCGACCATCTTCGCCCTGGCCAGCGAGGGACTGGGCCCGCGTGCCGCGGACGGATCGGGCATCATCATGGTCGCGGTGTTCGGCGGCGCGGTGATCCCCCTGATCGCCGGCGTGCTTGCAGACACGATCGGTCTGGTCGCCTCCCTGTTGTTGCCGGCAGGCTGCTACCTGCTCATCGCCGCATTCGGCCTGTACGCGCGCCGGCCGGCCGAACCTTTCGCAACCGCTTGGGGAGCGTCAGCCTCCGCCAGGACGTGACTTGGTCGCCCTCAACCAGCGACCGGGTCGCACGCTTGGTAGCCGGCGCGCGCCGCAAGCCTGCATGAAGCGGCATCGCGGGCACGCCACCCTGTCACGCTTGGGCAGCGCCGGTGTAACAGGCCTGACATGACCGAGTTCTACGTCCGCGCGGCAGGCGAGCCGAAGGAGCCGCCGGGGGGAGACACCATGAAGCTTGTTACCAGCTGCGCGGTTGCCGCGCTGCACGTCCTTTGCGCGCCCGCCGCCCTGGCGCAGTCCGTGGCGACCGCGGAGGATGCCGCGTCCACCAGTTCCGCCGACGCCGCCCCGCGCCAGGGCGAGGTGGTGGTGACCGGCACGCGTGAGCGCGGCCGCACGCAATATGACACGCTGTCCCCCGTGGACGTGCTGCCGGAGGCGCTCATCCGCTCCAGCGTGTCGGCCGATCTCAACGACAATCTCGCGCAATTATTGCCGTCCTTCAACGTCCAGCGCCTGCCCGCGGCGGACGGCCAGGCCTTTGTCCGCCCCGCATCGCTCCGCGGCCTCTCGGCCGACCAGACGCTCGTGCTGGTCAACGGGAAGCGCTACCACCGCTCCGCGCTGCTCGGCACGCGCGGCGCGCAATCGCCCGACCTGGCCAGCATCCCCTCGCTGGCGATCAAGCGGGTCGAGGTGCTGCGCGACGGCGCCTCCGCCCAATATGGTTCCGATGCGATCGCCGGCGTCATCAACATCATCCTGGACGACACCGCCGGCATGGAGGCGTTCGGCCAGTTCTCCCAATATTACAAGGGCGACGGGAAGGAGTATCAGACCGGAGCGCGGGGCGGCATCGCGCTGGGCGATCGCGGCGCGATCGTCTTCACCGGCCAGTACGACCATGCCGAAGCGACCTCGCGCACCCGCCAGCGCCCCGACGCGATCGCCTTTCAGGCCGCGCATCCCGACATCGCGGTGCCCAACCCCGTGCAGCGCTGGGGCCAGCCGGACGAGGAGCGCGTGCGCGCGGCGCTCGACATGCATTATGAACTGGCGCCCGCCGCGACGCTCTACGCCTTCGGCACGGTGCAGCAGGGCGAAGGGGTAACCGACTTCAACTGGCGCAACCCCGATGGCACCGCCAGCGTCTATGGCGCGAGCAGCGCCTTTCCGGGGTTCAACTTCGGCAGCCTCTATCCCGCCGGGTTCACCCCGCGTTTCGGCACGGAATTCGCCGACCTGCAACTGGCGAGCGGCCTGCGCGGCGAACTCGGCGACCGGTTCACCTACGATCTCAGCGCCTCGGCCGGCCGCAGCCGGATCGACTACTCGCTGGGGGAAAGCCTCAACGCCTCGCTTGGGCCGCTCAGCCCCACCAGCTTCTATCTCGGCCGGCTGAGCCAGCGCGAGTTCAACCTCAATGCGGACCTCGTCTACAAGCTGCCGATCGGCGGCGCGGAGCCGCTGAACATCGCCTTTGGTGGAGAGCGCCGCATCGAGCGCTACATCGTCGGCACGGGCGATCCCGCATCCTACGCCATCGGCCCGGGCGCGGCGACGGGGCTGGCCCCCAACTCGAACGGCTTTCCCGGCTTCGGCCCGGCCCAGGCCGGCAACTTCCGCCAGCGCAGCTATGCCGGCTATGTTGATCTCGAATGGCGCCCCGTGCGCATGGTCTCGCTCGGCGCCGCGGGCCGGTACGAGGATTTCTCCAGCTTCGGCGACAAGTTCACCTACAAGCTGTCCGCCCGCGTCGACCCCGCCTCCTGGGTCGGCGTGCGTGGCACCTACTCCACCGGCTTCCGGGCACCCACGCCCGCGCAGCTCAACACGCGGGTGGTGAGCCAGGGCCTGGACACGCGCACGCTGCAGGTGTTCAACCAGGGCCGGCTTGCGCCCACGGACCCGCTCGCCGTCGCGCTTGGCGCGCAGCCGCTGCGCCCGGAGACGTCGAAGAACATCTCGGCCGGCCTCGTGTTTCAGACGGGCTTCGGCCTGGGGGCCACCGTGGACCTCTACCAGATCGACGTGGATGACCGGTTCAGCCAGTCGGCGACCCTTGCGATCCCGGCAGGGCTGCCCAACCCCGATCGGTTCACCTCGGTCAGCTACTTCACCAACGACTTCGACACCCGCACGCGCGGGATCGACGCGGTGCTGACCTATGCCCGGAACATGGGGCCGGGCCGGGTCAACGCCGCGCTGGCGTATAACTACAACGAAACCACCGTGCGCAGCGGCACCAGCGCCGCCGTTCCGAACGAGACGCAGCGCCGCATCTTCCAGGAGCGGCTGCCCCAGCACAACGCCACGGGCACTCTGGGCTATGACATCGGGCCGGTCGGCCTGCTCGTGCGCGGCCGCTATTACGGGCCGTGGACGGACGTGACGGGCAATGCGACGGGCGAGCTGTTCCAGCGCTTCGACGGGATCGCCTTGTTCGATGCCTCGATCACCTACCGGATCACGCCCAACCTGTCGCTGCGCGCGGGCGCGGAGAACGTGTTCAACGCCTATCCGGACGAGGCCACCAACCAGGCGATCCGCGGACTGATCTACTCGCGCAACGCTCCCTATGATACCGATGGCGGCCAATATTATGTGCGGCTTGGCATGAGCTTCTGATGATCAACCGGCGAACGCTTCTGGCGGGCGGGGCGGCTGCGGCCGCCCTGCCCCTCCCGGCCCTGGCTGCCGTGCCGACCGACGAAGAGCGGTTCTGGGCCGATGTGGCGACGCAATATGATCGGCCGGCGGACGTGATCCAGCTGGAGAACGGCAATTGGGGCGCCATGCCGCGTCCGGTTCAGCAGGTCTATCAGCAAGCCGTTGCCCGGGTGAACCGGGACACCAGCTTCTACGCGCGTCGCGGCATGCTCAAGGATCTGCTCGCCGCCCGCGCCGACGTCGCCGCCGAACTGGGGGTGCCGCCGGAGGAGCTTGCCTTCACCCGCAACGCCACGGAGGCGCTGAAGGCTTTGATCCTCGGCTACAACCGCCTGACCCCGGGCGATGCGGTGCTGTATGCGGATCTCGATTACGACAGCATGCAGGCCTGCATGGAAAGCCTGGCCACGCGGCGGGGCGTGCGGGTGCGCCGCATCGCGCTGCCGGAGCCCGCGACGCGCGCGAGCCTGATCGCCGCCTATGAAGAGGCGATGCAGGCGGAGCCGCGGCTGAAGCTGATCCTGCTCACCCATCTCAGCCACCGTACCGGACTGGTGATCCCGGTCCGGGAGATCGCCGCCATGGCGCGCGCGCGGGGCGTGGACGTGATCGTCGATGCCGCACATAGCTGGCAACAGCTCGATTTCACCCTGCCCGACCTGGACTGCGACTTTGTCGGGCTCAACGGGCACAAATGGCTGGGCGCCCCGCTTGGCGTCGGCCTGATCCACATCCGTCGCGCGGCGCTCGCGCGGATCGACAGGGACCCGGCGGAGGAGATCGGCGGGCCCGACGCCATCCACACTCGCGTTCACACCGGCACGCTGGACTATGCCGCGCAGCTCACCGTGGCCGCCGCGCTGACGTTTCAGCGCAAGATCGGCCGCAGCCGCCGGGCAGCCCGCCTGCGCTGGCTTCGCGATCGCTGGGTGTCGAAGGCGCGGTTGATCGATCGGGTCGAGGTGCTAACGCCGGAGGATCCGGCGCTGCACGGCGCCATCACGTCCTTCCGGATGCGCGGGATCACGGATGTGCCGGGCAACATGGCCCTGGCGCAGCGCCTGCTCGACCAGCACGGCATCTTCACCGTCCATCGTGCCGGGCCTGCGCGCGGCGCCTGCATCCGCGTGACGCCCGCCTTGTTCACCCAGCCGGCGGACATCGATGCGTTTGCCCGGGCACTGAAAACAATCGCAGCCGCTTGAGGGAAGCCGGCCGCTGCGCTCGGAAGATACGGGCTAACTGCAGCTCCGAACACCTCTTCGCAGCGCCTCTCGCCACGACAGCGCAGAAGCAGGTGCTCGAAGGCGGCTGCGCGTTCCGGGACGAGCCCGAACCTGGGCCAATTCGGCGGCGCGTCGCAGGCGCGAGACGCTGTGGCGGTGGGATCGGAGCGGCGCAACCGTGCAACGTCGCTCGCGGCGGGGCTTAGTGTGCGCTTTGTATGCTCGCTGCCTGTCGCTCAAAGCTGCCAAGGTCGAAATAGTCGCGCCATTCGCTGACTGCTTCATCCACCACCCTGAAGCTGCCCATGGTCGGCAACTCGATGCGCCCGCCATTGTCGCCCGAGAAGATGTCGAGCCGCTCCGTCAGCACGGTGTCCCCATCCTGGGCGATGCGGAGCAGGCGCCAGTCCACGCGAACGCGATCTCCAACGCCGAAGCTCTTATGGAACCCGCGCACGTTCTCGCGCCCTCGCATCTCCGGCATGGGGATGTTGTGGTAAAAGACATCCGCCGCCAGCAGGTCGATCGCGGCATCGAACTGCTCGCTGTTGATCAGAGCGAAGAAGCTCCGCACCAGCGCGATCTCGGGTGTGTCGGTGGGCATGTGGCTCCCTTTCGTCACGTGGTGGAGCGGGCCGCATCGCTGCGGCCCGCATCCGGTCAGCTCTGCACAAAGGCGAGCAGGTCTGGGTTGAGCGTATCGGCGTTTGTCGTGAGCATGCCGTGCGGAAATCCCGGATAGGTCTTGAGCGTACCATTTCGCACCAGATCCACGCTCAGCCGGCCGGCATGGTCGATCGGCACGATCTGGTCGTCCTCGCCATGCAGGACGAGCGTCGGCACGGTGATCGCCTTGAGATCGTCGGTCTGGTCCGTCTCCGAAAAGGCTTTGATACCCGCATAATGGGCATTGGCGCTGCCCATCATGCCCTGTCGCCACCAATTGGCGATCACGCCTTCGTCCACCTTCGCACCCTCCCGGTTGAACCCGTAAAAGGGGCCGGTCGGGAGATCGCGGAAGAACTGCGCTCGATTGGCCGCGAGCGCTCCCCGCAGCCCGTCGAGCACCTCGATCGGCAACCCGCCCGGGAACGCCTCGGTTGTTACCATGATCGGCACCACCGCACTCACCAGCACCAGCTTGGCGACGCGGCCGTCGGGCTCGCCGTGGCGCGCGACATAGCGCGCCGCCTCGCCGCCGCCGGTTGAGTGGCCGATATGAACGGCATTGCGCAGATCGAGGTGCCGAGCGACCGCCGCGGCGTCGGCGGCATAATGGTCCATGTCATGGCCGTCCGATATCTGTGCCGAGCGGCCATGCCCCCGCCGGTCATGCGCCACGACCCGGAAGCCATTCTCGAGAAAGAACAGCATCTGCGTGTCCCAATCGTCGGCCGAGAGCGGCCAGCCGTGGTGGAACATGATCGGTTGGGCGTCGCGAGGGCCCCAATCCTTGTAGAAGATTTCGACATCATCAGCGGTGGTCACGAAAGGCATGGCGATGTTCCTTTCCTATGATGGAAGCAGTCAGTCGAATTTGACGAGGTTCAGCGCGGGCAACGGCCCGCCCGGAAACTGCACCAGACGGCTGCTCAAAGCGAGAGCTCCGAGGTCGATGCCGAAGAATTCTGGCCTATGAATCAGGCTACCGATCTACGCCTTCGCATCGGCGTCGTCGCCGGAATAGAACGGCACCCGCCGGCCGCCTTCTTTCGCCGGATCGCCGATGAGCAACCGCGACTGGAGATGGTTGAACGCCTTTACCACACTGGCGCCGCAAACACCTCAGAGGAGGTGCGGCCACCCCGCGCTACCGGCTTGAACAGCGGGGCCTCGATCAAGTTGTTCGCGTCGACGACGATCCGGCCGTTCCAATCCGGCAGGCCGCTCATCGCCGCCGGCAGCTTAGGCCAGTTCACGGCGACACTCCACCAGAAGGGCGACGGTGGCGGCGACCTCCTCCGGCGTTCCGTAGCGGCCGAGCGCGGCGAGCCCTTTCAGGGTTTCGGCAAACGGGCCAGGCTCCGGGTTCATGTCTGTGTTGATCGCACCGGTTGCAATCCGTTGAAGATGGCGCGTGCAAACACTGGCCAATCTCGAGTCCTTCATTCGCAGTGCGGAGGCGGCACGGTGGCTGTCGCTCACACCGGCGGCAGTCAGTCGCAACGTGGCACTGCTGGAGCGCAACCTGGGTGTGCGGCTGTTCCATCGCTCCACTCGCCGGTTGAGGCTGACCGAAGCGGGCGACGCACACCACGGCAGAGTCTCAACAGTCAGCCCGGCGCTCACCCCTCCTCGCGTCAGGATTCCGGCATTGTCGGCGCATTCACAAAGCATGAGTCCGCCGGTGATGCACCGCAGCTTCAAACGGGCACTGTCATCTACGCATCGCGGCGTTGTCACAGAAATGATAATTAAAGCTATCATAGCGCCCCCGTACTCAAATCGGGGTTGCCAAAAATGAAGTTTTCTACCGTTTCCCGCCTCGTCCTGTCGTGCGCGCTGTGCGCCGGGGCTGCCTGGATCTCGCCTGCTCTTGCCCAGTCGGCGCCCGCCGACGAGGCAACCGAGGGGGACGAGATCATCGTAACCGGCCGCGCCGGCACGACCGAGCAGAAGAAGGTCGACGCCAGCTACGCGATCTCGACGATCTCGTCCGAGGAACTGCAGATGCGCGCGCCGATCGGGGTGGTCGAGGCGCTCAAGCAGGTGCCCGGCTTCTTCATCACCAACACCTCGGGCGAGGCGAGCAGCGGCGTGCGCGTCCGCGGCATCCCGAGCGACGGCTTCCAGACCGTCGCGCTGCTCGAGGACGGCATCGCGATTCAGGCCGATCCGGGGCTGGGCTGGCTCAACGGCGACCAGTCGCTGCGCTACGACCAGACCGTCGAGCGCATCGAAGTGGTGCGCGGCGGCCCGTCGTCGATCTTCTATTCGAACGCGCCGGGCGCAGCGATCAACTTCATCAGCCGCAAGGGCGGCGACACGCTCAAGGGCCTCGCCCGCTATGAGGCGGCCGATTATGGCTCGCATCGCGTCGACGGCTGGCTCGGCGGCCCGATCGGCGACTGGCGCTTCTTCGTCGGCGGCTATTACCGGCTCAACGACGGTCCGCGCAACGCCGGCTTCCGCCTCGGCGAAGGCGGCCAGATCCGCGCCAACCTGTCGCGCGACTTCGGTCGCGGCTCGGTCACCTTCGGGATCAAGCGGATCGACGAGCGCATCACCAACTGGGGCGGTGGTATCTACACCACCGATGCCAATGGCGACGCGATCGGCGTCCCCGGCTTCGATCCCAAACGCGACACGATCCAGGGGCCCGAGAGCCGCTATTTCGACTTCCGCACGCCCGACGGGACCTATGGCTTCGACAGCGGAGTCGGCTCGACCGTCAAGCTCACGCAGTACAGCTTCACCGGCGATTACGAACTCGCCGACAAGGTGAAGATCGAGCAGAACATCCGCTATCGCGAGAGCTGGACGCGCCGCAACAGCATCACGCCGTATAGCGTCTCGACGGCCTCGGCGCTGCTCAGCGGCAACTTCGGGGCGGCGGCGCCGGCCGGCAGCGGCCGCACGCTCGGCCTGGTTTATCGCGACAGCGGCGAGCACTACGACCTTGCCAACGCCAACGGCAACGGGCTCGCACTGGTCAATCTCGCGCGCTCCTACACCACGCCGCTGAGCGAGTTCATCAGCGACACGCGCCTCGTCGCCAGCTTCGAGCTGGCCGGGACGCACAATTTCGCGTTCGGCGGCTATTACGCCAATGTCGACGAGGGCTTCGAGACCAACAGCGCCGCGATCCTCACCGAAGTCGCCGACCAGGCGCGCGTGCTCGACGCCTATGTCTATGCCGCTAACGGCGCGCCATTGCTCAAGCTCACCGACAATGGCGTGGCCGCCTATGGCTCGGAGTGGAACAACGCGCAGGGCACGTCGGACACCTACGCCCTCTATGCCAGCGACGAGTGGCAGATCACCGACAAGCTGCGCCTCGACGGCGGCGTGCGCTGGGAGCGCATCGCGATCAAGGGCGAAGTGGAGGGCAAGCGCCGCGTCAATCTGGGCCAGAGCAGCACGGTCGCCGACGATTCGGTGACCACCGGCAACGGCGTGTTCACGCCCTACAAGCGCAGCTTCGACCGCACCGCCTGGACGGTCGGCGCGAACTACCAGTTCGAGCCGTGGTTCGGTGCCTTTGTGCGCTACACCGACACGTTCCGCCTGCCCAACATCTCGAGCTTCATCGGCAATGCCGGCGCCGATCCGGTGATCCAGACGATGAACTTCATCGAGGGCGGGCTGAAATTCTCGCGGCGGGCCTTCGATCTTTACCTCACCGGCTTTCGCACCAAGTACAACAGCTACGAGATTTCGGACTTCCGCAACATCAACGGCACGCTCACCCCGTTCCGCGTGCTTGGCGACACCCGCACCTGGGGCACCGAACTCGAGGCCGGCTGGCGCCCGACCACGTGGTTCGACCTCCACGCCGCCTGGACCTGGCAGGACGCACGGTTCACCGACTTCGTCTACACCAACAACGCCGGCGTGCTGACCGACTATTCCGATCACCGGATGAACGGGCTGCCGCACAACAGCTTCCGCGTCTCGCCGGCGTTCAACCTGTTCGGTTCCAAGCTACGCATCGAAAGCGACATCAACTATAGCGGCCAGCGCTACACCGACGTCGCCAACGAGATCAGCCTCAAGCCCTTCTGGGTGGTCGATCTCACCGCGAGCTACGAAGTGTCGCCCAACGTTCAGCTCAACCTGATCGTCAGCAACCTCACGAACGAGTTCGGGCTGGTGAACGGCAATCCGCGCGCCGGCACGATTGACAATGGCGAGGCAGGCCAGGCGATTTTCATCGGCAGCTCGCAGTTCCGCCGCAGCTTCCGCGGCGCGGTCACCTTCCGCTTCTGATACGTACGGACCGGCACGCCTCAGGGCGTGCCGGTCGCTTCCATTGTCGCGGCGTGGTGGCGATGTTAGCCAGCCTCGCGAACGAGAACGACAACGGGAGAGTGAAAGCGCGTGACGGCATATCGCCATCCTCGACAGGAACGGTCGCGGCGAACCTTTGACGCGCTGCTCGACGCGACCGGCTATCTTCTCGCCGAGGTCGGTATCGAGCGCATCTCGACCAATCTGATCTGCGAGCGCGCCAAGGTCACGCCGCCCGCGCTCTACCGCTATTTCGACGACAAATATGCGATCCTGTTCGCGCTCGCCGAGCGGCTGATGCGGCGCCAGAACGTCGCGATGGAGGCGTGGGTGGCCGAATTTGCCGATCAGGGGATCGAGGCGCTCGCCAACAATATGATCGTGCTGCTTCAGACGATGTCGGAGATCACCGGCAGCCAGCCCGGCGCGATCTGGATCATGCGCGCGCTGCGCTCGGTGCCGTCGCTCACACCGATCCGGCTCTATTCGCATAATTTCGTCACCGATCTGCTGACCGACATCTTTTACCGCTATCTGCCGCAGGTCGACCGCGCGACGCTGCGCCGCCGCACCCGCCTGTCGGTCGAGATGGCCTATTCGATGGACGAGATGTTCAAGGAAGAGGAGGCCGACCAGAATCTTGTGCTCGCCGATGCGGCTTTCGTGTTCCGATCGATGTTCAGCTTCCCCGAATATGGGTTGTGCCTGACTCCTGACGGCAGCGCGGTCGTGCGTTGTCACAAAAATGATAGCGATAGCTAGTATCCAGCCGGCCGAAGTAGGGTCGGAGTAGGCAATGATCGTCACGTCACGCAGCAGATGGGTTTTCGCGGCAGCGCTCGCGATGGTCGCCTTGCCGGCCGCGACGGAACCCGCGATCCCGCCGGTTGCCAGCCTGAGCGACGGCGTCTGGATGAAGGGCGATCTCCATATCCATTCGCGCCACAGCACCGATTCGTCGAACAACAGCGAGGCTACGATCATTGGCTTTGCCGAGCAGGCCGGCTTCGATTTCCTTGGCATCACCGATCACGACAATCACGTGAACGGCGACGTCGCGCATCATACGTGGAGCGATCCCGAGTTCCGCTCGGACAAGCTCGTACTGCTCTACGGCGCCGAATGGACGACCAATCGCGGCCACGGCAACGTCTTCTCGGCCAGGCTCTATGATCATCAGGCGCTGTTTGACATCCGCGACGCGCGCGATGCGAAGATCCTGGCGCTCAAGCGTAAGCTCGGCGTGCACCTCTCGGCCAACCATCCGAGCGGCAAGGATCATTTCGGCTTCTCGTTCGACATGGTCGACTCAATCGAGGTGTGGAACTCGGTGCTCTGGCCGCGCAATGTCGAGGCGCTGATGATCTGGGACGACATGCTGCGCACCGGCCGGAAGATCACGGGCCGCGGCGGCAGCGATTCGCACCACGGCACGCCGCCGAGCCCCGACAAGGCGACCAAGAACAGCATGGAGCGCACCGCCAACTATGTTGGCACGCCGACGACCTGGGTGTTCGCGACAGCGAAGACGCCGGAGGCGGTGGTCGCCGCGCTGGACAACGGCCGCGTTTCGATCAGCGCCAGCCCCTACGGTCCGCGCGTCGAGCTCACCGCCGATCGCGACGGCGATGGCCGGGCGGACATGATGATGGGCGACAATGTCAAAGCGAGCGGCAAGCCGGTGCGCTTCGAGGTGCGGCTCGTGGGCGGAAAGCTGGCCGATGCCACCTACATCGTCCGGGTGATCCGGAACGGCGAGAAGTTTGCCGAATATCCCGCGAGCGGCGCCGGGCCGGTGGTGCGCTTCGCGGACACGCCGCCCGCCGGCGAGCGCTCCTATTATCGTGTCGAGGTCGAGGGGCCGCAGACTCCGTATCCGCAAGTGCCCAACGCCGCCGGGGTGGCCGGCAAGATGGTCGCGCTCTCCAATCCGGTTTTCTTCAACTTCGATCCGACGTTTTAGCCGGCCGGCAAACTTAACATCAAGCATAGGCCTCGTGCCCAAGGCCGCCAATTTACCGCCATCAAATCACGCTGGCCATCTCCTCGGATCGCTCCTCTAAATCGCGCGAATTTGCGCCGCCGCAGCCTTGAAGTCGCACCCTGGACGCTTTCCAGGCGCAAAGACCCAGCGCGCACCGTCGGCAGCGTCTATAGACGCCCACACTGCGACCCAAGCCCCAGCAAGATCACCGAATTTGTAAAGAGGCTTTGTCAGCGTCGGGACGCTGTGGCGGAGACGGAGGCCGTCTAACCCACTCCTTCTAAGTCGCTCATATCGCGTGAATATTTGCCGCTTTCGGCAGGCATCTTTTTTCCGTTTCCCCCACCGCTTCCTCCCCGATGCGCTCCACAATCAATTACATGATGTCAGCGGGCTTGGTCCGAGCCTTTGCTTGCGCGAGCGCGCTGGTGTCCCGGTAAGTGACTGACATGCGCCGGGTCGTGAGGTCGGGCGAGAGCAGCGTCACGCTCCGATTGCCAAGTGTCCATTCGACCTCTTGTTGGGGGAACGTAGCGCCAGATTGAACTTGAAACGCGCGGGTGGCGCGGTGGGTCGGCGCTCCGAAGCGGGTCACCAGGCTTTCTTCCACGACGCCCGCGCTCGTCTGATCCATGTAGGCTTCGATAAGGGCCAGCTTGCCTCCGGCGTAATGAAACATGACGGTTGCCTGTCGCTCCGCGTCGAGGGCAAGGTCTGATCGGACCCAGCTAGAACCGATCTGCTCTTCGAATGAGCAGGCGACCATTGAAGGGTAAGCAGCAACCATCCAGGCAGGCGCGCCTTCGTCGTCGCTGCACCGGACGCGCCGGGGACCATACTTGCCGGGGTCTAGTGGTTGCGACCGCAGTTCAGCAATCGGCGAGCCAAGGACATAGTTCTTCAAGCCAACCGGTTGTGCGGCAGCAGCTACAGCCGACCACCAAACGAGAAGCGCGGCAAGTCCAGTCCACTTCATGCTTTTCCCCTTCTTCGTTGCCGCTCCCCTTTTACGCTCGCCTTCGGATTTCGCCACCGGCGACGCCGCCGTCCTATAGCCGGTCATCCCCCGTCATCGACTGAATGACTACGCCGCCGCCGCTGCGCGCCTCGCCTGCGCCGTCGCGCCAGCCGCCCCGCGTCCGCAGCCAGAAGCGGGTCATGGCGGGGTCATCGCCGCTGGTGGCGAGCCGGAAGGCGACCGCCGCGACCACTGCCATCTGCCGCTGCCTGCCGAGCGCGAGTTCGTGCCGGAAGTGCTTGCGGAGCGTCGCCGGGTCCATCGGCGGCTGCATCAGCTTGGCGATATCGCACTGCCGGACCCCGGCCGCCATCAGGTCGAGAACCTGCGCGCGGGCCTGCGCCATCGCCTCGCCCTCGGTCTGCTCCCGTTGCCCTTCGCCCGGCACGTCGATGATGCGGCGGGCAGGCCGCCAGCGGTTCCAGCCCGCCATGCGGGGGAGGTTCGCCGCGCTGGTGAGCCGCCGCCCATCGCCGGGCTTGGACCGGGGCGGAGCCGCCGCGCGCTTCGCCCTCTCCGTGTCGCGCTTGGGCGGCGGAATGGACCGGACGGCGCGCTTCTCCCCCTGTAGGCGGGACGCCGCTACCCGGTCACCCGGCATCAGGCGTTCAGGCCCGGATACTCGACGCCGCCGAACATGCTGCCGCCGGTGCCCCAGGCGGAGCCGTAGGCGCGCGGCAGGGGAAGGTTGATGCTGCCGATGGTGGCGAGGGTGCCGCCGCTGACCATGAAGTTCGCCGGGACGCCGCGCCCCTGCGCTTCGGCGGTCGCCGGAATGCCCGCTGCCTCGCACTCCGCGTTGCAGTCGGCGATGCGCTTGGCGAGGCCGGTCAGTTCGCGGACCAGGGCGGGGTAGCGGTCGGCAATCTCCGCCGCCAGTTCGTCGCGCGCCTCCCGCGCGGCCTCCTGCTGCGCCGCCCGCCGGGCGCGCTCTTCGGCTTCGCGCAGATCGGCGACGCGGATGCGGAGCGCCGAACAGGCGGCGTCCAGCCGGTCGCTGCGGAAGCGCAGGTCGCCAGCCTCGGCCCGCTTGGCCTGCGCCTGGGCGAGCGTGAGCGAAGGCGACAGCGCCTCGGTGTCGAGCGCGTCCGCCTGCTGCTCCAGCGACCGGAACTCGGTTTCGGCTTCCTCCAGCACCGCGCTCGCATCGGTGGACGTGAGGGCGTCCGTGCCGGTCAGCGCGGCGGCGATGCGCTCATCCAGCGCGGGCACGGCGTCAGCGAACATTGCGGCCTCCAGCAGCGGCGGCTTCGTTGCGGAGCGCGCGCAAAGCGACCAGTTCGCCGTTCCGGTAGTCGGCCCCGGCCTGCTCCGTCGCGGCAGCGAACTGCTGGCGCTGGCGCTCCAGGTAACCGGCCCGGACGGCGGCGGCGACATGGCCGATGCTCCAGCCGAGCGCGTCGGGCTGCGACCGGGTGCGAAGTTCATGGTCCCGCCGGGCGCGCGCGATGGCCGCCTCGCCTTCGGGGCTTCCCATGAAGGCGAGTTCCTCCGCCGACAGGCCAGCCATCTCGATCATGCGTCGCTCCTTTCCAGTGCGTAGTGCAGCCGCCGCAGGTAGCCTTCGACCGTCAGGCCCGAGCGCGCCGCCTCGCTGCCGATGGCGGCGGCCATGCTGCCGTCGATGATGGTCAGCCGTCCGGTGTCCGTGCAACGAAGGGTGCGCCCGGCGAGCGGCGGGGCCGGGGGTGGACCTCGCCGGGCGCTGTCGCGGAACGAGAAGGGAAGACTGACCTTCTCGCCATCGCGAACCGTGTTGCTGTCATTGCCCTCTTGGGCGTTGTCGGTCGTGCTGCTCACCGAGACGGCCTACCGCACCGGGCGATCGGAAGTTTAGGGACGAAACCCAAGGACAAGTCGGCGCTGGCATGGCACCAGTGAGTCTCCTACCTTTTCACGCAGGAGGTTTTGCTGATGGCGAATATGTTCAACCAGGGTGACGTTGTGGTGCTCAAATCGGGTGGCCCGCCCATGACCGTTGATGAGGTTCCGGGCGAAACTCCAGATGGCCGGACCCGAAAGACCTATCTCTGCCGATGGTTCAAAGGCGCGACTGCCGACTCCGGCAACTATGCCGAGCACCTGCTTCAAAAATACACGCCACCGGCAAAGAAATGACGCGTCAGGACGCAGCGGATTGGATGCTCGCGCAGTTCGAGGCGAAGCGGTTCCTCTATCAGGAGGAGGCCGCCACCCACCTCCTTCACCTGCACGATGAAGAGGTGGCCTATTACGATGCAAACGGGAACGTGTGCGTCGATAAACAGGTGCTCGCCCTCTTCAACAAGCTGACCCCTGACGTCGTGTACGAGCGCGCCGCGAAGTTCTGGCGAGACCGGTTGCCTTCCGATCAACCGGGAAGGCAGCAGTAGGCGGGCATCTATCCGGGTGACCCGGCCCCGCCAGGAGGCCGCCAGAGCGCCGCGCGTCGCGGGAGGCCCCGGAGGTCCGGCGCGACCCGCCTTGCGGCCCTGCGGCGGCGCGGCCCGGCTCACCGGGCCATCCCGTATGTCTTGCGCCGCTCCCGGTCGCGGAGCGCGCGCTGGCTCTCCAGAAACGCGACCCGCGCGGCTATCAGCCGCTCCCGCCCGCACTCGGCCAGCCACCGGGCGATGACGCGGGAATGGGTGCCCCATTCGAGCGTCGCTCCCTCCCAACCCACCTGCGGCCAGCGCGCGGCGAAGTCGGCGGGCACCGGGCGGGCTGGGCGGCCTCCCTTGCTGCTGTCCAGGGCTTCGCGCGCGGAACTCGACAACCCCTCTCTCCTAATAACCTACGTTGGTTCAGCCGTTGATGGATGGTGGTGAGGGCCGAGCAGAGGGCAGAGGCGACCATCCCCCGCCCTGGCCATTGGCCGATGCGAAGGAGGCGTCCCTGCCCTGGGCGATGGACGGCGGAGCCGGGCCTCGCGTTCGGGCACCGCTCGCAAGGGCTGGCGAGACGGCGGGAGCACTGCTTTCGAGGCTGTTCCCTGCCCCGGCGTCCGCCCCTTGCTCCTTCGGCTGGGCTGGCACTTATGGACGCATCCCCGTAGGTGGTGCCTTCACGTCCCGGCGCGCCACGGTCTTGGTCATACCCTCCGCGCCGGTGGTGGTGCTGGCTGGGCGGTTGCCGCCGCCCGGCCAGCCTCTTCTTACCCGCTGCCCACGACCGTCAGGCGCTCGCGCAGAAGATACACGCCGTGCCGTCCCGGCCGGGTGATGTTCGGCTCGTAGAGCGTGTCGATAACCAGCCCGAACCGGGTGCGAAGCTGATAGAGGACGCTGCCGAAGCGGGTGGTGATGCCGGGCTCATCCGCTCGCCGGGGCCACAGGTCGAGCGTCGTGATGCCGCCTGGCGACGCCATCATCTTGAGCAGCGCACGAGCGTTCGCGCCGCCGGTAGCGAAGCACGAGCCGTCCTGCTTGCGGAAGAGGGTCTTGCCAGCGGGGGCGGAACGGGTGGAAAGGGGAGCGTCGCCTGCCACAGTGACGCTGTCCTCTCCCCCTGCGGGGGGAGGGGCATCCATCACGCGGCCTGCTGCATGAACCGGGCAACGAGCCGGTCGATGCTCTCGACAGTGACGCAGGTGCGCGCGCCGACCTTCACCCGGGTCAGATCGCCGCTGTAGAAATACTCGTAGAGCCGGGTCTTGCCGATATCGCCAAGGAGGCTGCGCGCCTTCTCGACGCTCACCAGCTTGGGCTGGAGGTCAGCCGCCGCATCGGCGCTGCTGGCGGGAAAGGTAGCCTTGACCGTCACGAACATACTCCACTGGAATATGTCCGTGCCGCCCCACGTCGGGTCGGCTTAGAACCGGGGCATCGCCCCTATGGGCGGGCGTTATAGGAACAGCGCGAGAACAGATCAAGGCTCCAACGGCGGCGGGTGACGCCGGGCGGAAGTCGTGCCTGCTACGCGCTGGCGCTGGCGAGCGGCACGACCGTCGCGCTGCCCGCGCCGCTGGCGAAGCGTCCCCAGGCATCCATTAGGTCGCGCCGCAGGTCGAAGAACGTCGTGCGCCGGTAGGCCGCTTCGACCGCGTTGGGGACGGCGTGGGCGAGCGCCGCTTCGGCGACCTCCCCGGGCAGGCTGGTCTGCTCCGCCGCCCAATCGCGGAAGGTCGAG
Source organism: Sphingomonas aracearum (assembly GCF_003345355.1). Classification (GTDB taxonomy): domain Bacteria; phylum Pseudomonadota; class Alphaproteobacteria; order Sphingomonadales; family Sphingomonadaceae; genus Sphingomonas; species Sphingomonas aracearum. The sequence goes on from NZ_QQNB01000002.1 coordinate 762,105, forward strand.
CGGAAGCCATGCACCGTCGCGTCGGTAACACCCAGGTCGCGGAGCGCCTTGCTCAACGTCATGTCGGACAGCATCCCGTCCTTCGCTGACGGAAAAACGAGGTTGGTGCCCGCCCGGCGAAGCGAGGCGGCCTGCTGGAACACGGCAAGCGCCTCCGGCGACAGCGGGACGCGGTGCGCGCGCCGCATCTTCATCCGCTCCGCCGGGACTGTCCACACGCCGCGCTCCAGGTCGAGTTCATCCCAGGTCGCGCCCCGGACCTCGCCCGACCGGGCGGCGGTCAGGATGGTGGCGCGAAGTGCGAGCGCGCCGAAGCCGCCCTTGCTTTCGAGGCGGGTCATCAGGCCCGGCACGTCCCGGTAGTCCATCGCGGCGAAGCGACCCCGGCGCGGCTGGGCGGGGAGCCGGTCGCTCACGCCCTTCGCCAGCGTCGTCTCCAGCAGCGGGCCGTCTGGCCGGGCGAACCGGATGACGCGGATGACAAGCTGCCGAACGCGCTTCGCGGTTTCGGGCTTGCTCTGCCAGATCGGCGCGAGCGCCTTGGCGATGGCATCTGCGTCGATGCTCTGCACTTGCAGTTTGCCGAGCGCCGGGAAGGCGTGGGCCTGCAACCGGGAGAGGGCCAGCTTCTGCCCACCCGGCGACAGCTTGGCCGCCACGAACTCGCCCGCCACGTCGCGGAACAGGCGGGTCATCGCGGGTGGCTGCTTCCAGAGGGTGTGCGGGTCGCGGTCCTCCGTCAGCGCCTTCTTGGCTGCGCGGGCCTTCTCCCGTGCTTCCGAAAGGCTGATGGTCTTGAGCGAACCCAGCCCGAAGTCGCGGCGTTTGCCGTCCTTCTGATAGCGACACACCCACGATGCGAGGCCCGGCTTGCTGACGAACAGCAGCAGCCCGTCACCGTCGCGGTAGCGCCCCGGCTTGGCGAGCGCGGCCCGGATGCTGGCCTGCGTCAACTTGCCCATGCTGCCTCCTTGCGAGGGTCGTGGAGCGTTTCCCCCACCCTATCCCCCTCTCCTAGCGCGAAAGCGGGCGAACGGCAACGGAAGCCCACGGCAACAAAAGCCGAGGATTTCTGCGGGTCACAAGGGCTTAGGAGGGAGCGCGCGGAAGGCTGCGGAAGGCCCGGTGGCGGAGACGGAGGGATTCGAACCCTCGGTACCCTTTGGAGGTACGACGCTTTAGCAAAGCGTTGGTTTCAGCCACTCACCCACGTCTCCGGTTTCGGCGGCAGATGCGCGGCTATAGCGATGGTCGGGCGGGCGATCAACACCGTCTGCGACCGCTTTTTGGCGTCGGATCGACTCGGATCGTCGCGTGTTCATTGCCGGGCAAGGCGATGTCGGGTTAACCTTGTCGCCGGGCCATGCCCCGGGGGATTTCTGTTACCATGCGCACGCTGCTCTGTTCCTTGCTTCTGGTCGTCGCGATGGCGTCGCCTGCTGCCGCGCAGGTCCGCACCATCGATCCCAATCAGGCGATCGATGCGGACCTGGCACCCGGCCGACGCGCGCCGCCGCCCGTCGCCGACCCGGATCCGGTGCCGGTGGCCGACGAAGCGCCTGCGGAGGCGCCCGCACGGCCTGCGAACGAGCCCGCCCCCGCTCCCGTGCGCAACGGCGCGGACGGCACCACCGGCACCCGCGAGGCGGCAAACGCCGATGCGGCACGCGGCGACACCTTCACCGAGCCGGAACTGCTGAATGCCGCAGAAGGCGTGTTCGGCAAGGGCGCCGCGGGGCTTGCCGGCATTCTGGAGCGGACGCTCAAGGAACAGGGCCGCCCCAACGCGTATATCTCCGGCAAGGAAGCCTCCGGGGCCCTGGTGGTGGGCCTGCGCTATGGCCAGGGAACCATGTTCCACAAGGTGGAGGGCCAGCAGCCGATCTACTGGACCGGGCCTTCCGTAGGCTTCGACCTGGGTGGCGACGCGAACAAGGTCTTCGTTCTCGTCTACAACCTGTACGACAGCGAGGAGATCTATGCGCGCTTTCCCGCCGCGGAGGGGCGCCTGTACCTCGTCGGCGGGTTCGCCGCGACCTACCTGCGCCGCGGCAACGTGGTGCTGATCCCCATTCGCCTGGGCGTCGGCTGGCGGCAGGGCGTGAACGTCGGCTACATGAAGTTCAGCCACAAGAACAACTGGCTGCCGTTCTGACCGAGCGTGGCCAGCCGCCTGCAGCGGCTGGACTCACGCCGGTCCGGCCGGCGGAGCATCGCTCCGACCGACGACGCGGCTTTGCCGCGGCGGGGAATAGTGCGGGCGGCTTTCCTCGACAGCGGGTGCTGCGCTGTCTTACGCGCGCTTCCCAACTAAGCCGCGGCGGCATTGGGACGTGAGACGGTCGCGCGATCGCCCGAGAGCTTCGGCGGGAAGGTGCCACGCTCACCTACAAGCGCTTCCCCAGCTGGACCCCGGCCTCCGCCGGGGAGCCGTTCAGAGAGGGGCCGGTCGAAACCCGCCCTTCACCCCGCGAAGCGCCACCCGAGCGTCTCGCCGGCATGGAACGGCACCACGCTGAGCGCGCCGTCGCCGACCCGCTCCGGCACCGTCGCCTTCCCCTTCGCCAGCGTCACCGTCCCCTCGTTCAGCGGCAGGCCGTAGAAGCGGGCACCGTGCTCGGAGGCGAAACCCTCGAAGCGCTCGATCGCCCCTTCTTCCTCGAACACCGCCAGATAGCTTTCCAGCGCGAACGGCGCGTTGAAGATGCCGGCGCAGCCGCAATCCATCTCCTTGCGCCCGATCGCGTGCGGCGCGCTGTCGGTGCCCAGGAAGAATTTGGGCGAGCCGGACACCGCCGCCGCGCGCACCGCCAGCCGGTGCCGCTCGCGCTTCACCACCGGCAGGCAATAGGCATGGGGGCGCAAGCCGCCGGCGAACAGCGCGTTGCGGTTGAGGTGCAGGTGCTGCGGCGTGATCGTCGCGCCGAGGTTCGGCCCGGCCTCGCGCACGAACGAAGCCGCTTCCTCGGTGGTGATATGTTCGAGCACGATCTTCAGCGCCGGATAGTCGCGCACCAGCGGCGCGAGGATCCGCTCCACGAACACCGCCTCGCGATCAAAGATGTCGATTGCGGGATCGGTCACCTCGCCGTGGATCAGCAGGGGCATGCCGATCCGCTGCATCGTCTCCAGCACGCCGGTGAGCGCGCGGATGTCGCTGACGCCGTGGGCGGAATTGGTCGTGGCATGCGCGGGGTAGAGCTTGGCGGCGACCCACACGCCTTCGGCATGGCCGCGCTCGATCTCGGCCGGATCGCTGGCGTCCGTCAGGTAGCAGGTCATCAGCGGCGTGAAGGCGGCGGCCTCGGGCAGCGCGGCCAGGATGCGGTCGCGATAGGCGGCGGCGGTCGCCGCCTCCGTCACCGGGGGCACCAGATTGGGCATGATGATGGCCCGGGCGAACTGCCGCGCCGTGTGCCCCGCCACCAGGCGCAGCATGTCGCCGTCGCGCAGGTGCACGTGCCAGTCGTCGGGGCGGCGGATCGTCAGGCGCTCGGTCATGGTGCTGCCCTAGCGCGGGTCGTCCCGCGTGCCTAGGTAGCGGCCATGGGCACCTTCTCGACCGCCACCACCTTGACCGATCGCGCGCTGATCCGGCTGGCCGGGGAGGACGTGCGCGGTTTTCTCCAGGGGCTCGTCACCAACGACACCGCCGGTCTGGAGGCAGGGCCGCGCTGGGCGGGGCTGCTCACGCCGCAGGGCAAGGCGCTGTTCGACTTCCTGCTGTGGGCGGATGGCGACGCGGTGCTGATCGACTGCGAGGCCGATGCCGCCGAGGCGCTCGCGCGGCGATTGTCCCTGTATCGGCTGCGGCGCGCGATCACCATCGAACCGGCTGCCGGCGCGGTGCACTGGTCGGCGGACGGCGAGGCGGGCGTATCGGACCCGCGACTGGCGGCGCTCGGCCGGCGCTGGCTCGGGCCGGCGGGCGAACCGGCGGAGGGCTGGCGCGAGCATCGCCTGGCGCTGGGCGTGACGGAAGGGCGCGGCGAGCTGGGCGACGGCGAAACGCTGTGGCTGGAATGCAACGGCGCGGAGCTCAACGGGGTCAGCTACACCAAGGGCTGCTATGTCGGGCAGGAGAACACCGCGCGCATGCACTACCGCGCCAAGGTGAACCGCCGGCTGGTCGTCGCCCCCCTTTCCGCGCCGGGCAGTCGCACCCGCGCGACCTATCCCGACCTCGGCTGGATGGTGGAGCTGCGCCGGGTGGAGGCGCTCGGCGATGCCTTGCGGCCGGACTGGCTGGAAGCCGCCCTCGCCCCGGCGGTTGACTGAGCTTTATCAACGGCGGCGCCGTACGGCGTTGCAGAGCAGCAATGTTCGGCGCATGGACACGCACGTGTCGTCCAGCACCCTCCTGACGCCCTGGTATCGCTTGCGCCGCTTCCTGACCGAACAGGAATGGGAGTTCGCCGCGCACGAGCGCCCGGTGATGCCCGGCTCGCCCGGTTCCCCGGACCATCCGCTCCGCCGCCAGATCGCCTATGCGCTGATCGCGGTGCTGGTGGGGCTGACCGGCGGCCTCGGCAACTCGCTGATCTCGGCCAACACCTACCAGTTGCAGGGCGCGCTGGGGCTCGATCCGGTGGAGATCGCCTGGCTGCCGACCATCTATGTGGCGACCAATGCCAGCATCAACCTGCTGCTGGTCAAGTTCCGGCAGGAGTTCGGCCTCCGGCCGTTCGCGCTGATCTTCCTGGGGCTGTATGCCGCGATCACGTTCGCGCACCTGTTCGTGCTCGATTTCTCCACCGCATTGATCGTCCGCGCGGCCAGCGGCATGGCCGGCGCGCCGCTGTCCAGCCTGTGCCTCTACTACATGATGCAGGCGTTTCCGGCGAAGTGGCGGTTGAAGGCGGTGGTCGTCGGCATCGGCGTGCCGCAATGCGCGACGCCGCTCGCGCGCATGTTCTCGCCCGATCTGCTCGCCATGTCGCAGTGGCGCACCTTGTACCTGTTCGAGCTGGGGCTGGCGCTGCTCAGCGTCGCCGCCGTGGCGCTGCTGCGCCTGCCGCCGACCGTCCGGCAGAAGGCGTTCGAGCCGCTCGATTTCGTCACCTTCACGCTTTACGGCAGCGCGGTGGCGCTGTTCGCGGCGGTGCTGGGGCTCGGCCGCTATGTCTGGTGGACCAATGCGACATGGATCGCCTGGGCGCTGATCGCGGCCATTCCAATGCTCGCCGCCGCGCTGCTGATCGAGCATCACCGGGCCAATCCGCTGCTCAACACCCGCTGGCTCGGCAGCGCGGACATCCTGCGCTTTGCCGTTGTCACGATCATGGCGCGCATCGTCCTGTCGGAACAGACCTTCGCCGCGGTGGGCCTGCTCACCGTGCTGGGCCAGAACAACGACCAGCTCGGCACCTTCTTCCTGCTGCTGTTCCTCGCCTCGGCCGCCGGCGTCGCGGCAAGCGCGATCACGCTGAACGTGGAAAAGCTCGCCCATCCGGTGATGCTGGCGATCGGCCTGGTCGCGGTGGCCGCCTGGGCTGACAGCTATTCCACCAGCCTCACCCGCGCGCCGCAGATGTACCTGACGCAGATGGTGATCGCCTTTGCCGGAACCTTTTTCCTTGGTCCGTCCTTGCTGTTCGGAATGACGCGCGCGCTGCAACAGGGGAGCGGACACATCATCAGCTTCGTCGCCCTGTTCGGCATCCTGAACAGCGTCGGCGGGCTGGCCGGCACGGCGATGCTCGGCAGCTACCAGACGATCCGCGAAAAGGCGAACAGCGCCGCCATCACGCAAGCGGTGGACCCGACCGATCCGATCGTCACCCAGCGGCTGCAGGCAGGATCGGCGGGCCTGGCGCGCGTGGTCGGCGATCCCGCCTTGCGATCGGCGGAAGGCGGCGCGCTGCTGTCGCAGACGGCGACGCGCGAGGCGAACGTGCTCGCTTACGACGACGTCTTCCGGCTGGTCGCGGCGCTCGCCGCCGCTACCTTCCTGTATCTCCTTTTCCTGCTCGCCCGCCGTCGCTGGCGCGAGCGCAGGGCCCTTGCATGACCGACACCCGCTCCCCCGTTTCTCCCGCCCCCGTGACCGAGGAGCGCGCCGCCGAGCAGGCGCCGCCCCCGCCGGTCGGCTCCGGCTGGGCGCCGCCACGGCCAAGCCGCACCGCCATCATCGTCCTGGCGCTGGTGGCGCTCGCCGGCATCCTCGCCGTGCTGGCCGCGTGGCGGCTGCCGCCCTTCGCCAACGCCTATGAGCGCACGGACAACGCCTATGTGCGCGGGCGCACCACCGTGATCGCGCCGCAGGTGTCCGGTTACGTCACTCAGGTGCTGGTGCGCGATTTCGAGCAGGTGGCCGCCGGCCAGCCGCTGGTGAAGATCGACGACCGCATCTACGCCCAGCGGGTCGACCAGGCGGCGGCGCAGGTCGGCGCGCAGGAGGCCACGCTGGCCAACAGCCGGCAGGCCGCGGCCAGCCGACAGGCGAGCTTCGCCGGACAGCAAGCCGCCGTCGCCAATGCCCGCGCGCAGCTGATGCGGGCGCAGGCCGACATGGCGCGCGTCAACGATCTCGTGACCGACGGATCGGTGTCCCTGCGCGAGCGGGACCAGACGCTCGCCGCCCTGCGCCAGGCGCAGGCGCAGCTGCAGCAGGCGGTGGCCGCCCGCAACATCGCCCAGCAGGACATCCGCACGGTGGAGGTCGGCCGCGGCGGGCAGCAGGCCGCGGTCACCGGCGCGGAGGCGGCGCAGCGGCTGGCGCAGATCGACCTTGCGAACACCGTGATCCGCGCGCCCGAAACGGGCCGGCTGAGCGAAGTGGGCGTGCGCAACGGCCAGTATGTGACCGCCGGATCGCAGCTGATGTTCCTGGTGCCGCCGGAAACCTGGGTGATCGCCAACTTCAAGGAAGCGCAAACCGCGCGCATGGCGGTGGGCCAGCCGGCGATCTTCACGGTGGACGGGCTCGGCAATGCCAAGCTGACCGGCCATGTAGAGCGGATCTCGCCAGCAGCCGGCAGCGAGTTCGCGGTGCTGAAGCCGGACAATGCCACCGGCAACTTCACCAAGGTGCCGCAGCGGATCCCCGTGCGCATCCGCATCGATCCCGGTCAGCCCCTCGCCACCCGCCTGCGCCCCGGCATGTCGGTGCAGGCGCGGGTGGACACCTCCGGCGGGCCGCAGCCGCGGTGACGCGCGCTCTCGCTGTCCTGACGGCCGGCGCGCTGGCGCTGACCGCGTGCGTGGGCGAGCGCCCTGCCCCGCCCGCCGGCGCGGCGGTGGTGCCGCCGCCCGCCTGGCGCACCGCGCTCGGCCCCGGCACGCCGATCCGCGCGGATTGGTGGAGCGCCTTCGACGATCCGGTGTTGACCGGGCTGGTCGCCCGCGCGCTGGCCGCGAACCCCGATCTGGGCGCGGCGATCGCGCGCATCGAGGAAGCGCAGGCGCAGACCCGTCTGGCCCGCGCGCAGCTGACGCCACAGCTCAACCTGGGCGGCTCGCTCAGCGAAGCGCGCGCGGTGAACGCCTTCGGCGAGCCGAGCACCTCCCTCGCCGGCCAGCCCGCTGCCACCATCTCCTACGAGGCCGACCTGTTCGGCCGGCTGCGCGAGGCGACGGAGGCCGCCCGCGCCACCCTGCTCGCCACCGAGGCGGCGCGCGACGCGGTGCGCCTGACGATCGCCGCACAGGTCGCCACCGGGTACATCACCCTGCGCGCGCTGGACCAGCGGCTCGCGGTGGCGCGCCAGACGCTGGGGGCGCGCAGCGAAGGCCTGCGCATCGCCCGGCGCCGGGCGGAGACGGGTTATACCTCCAACCTGGAACTGCGGCAGTCCGAGGCCGAGTATCAGGCGACGCTGCAACTGGTGCCCGCGGCCGAGCTGGCGATCAGCCGGCAGGAGAATGCGCTGTCGCTGCTGCTGGGGCAGACGCCCGGCGCGATCCCGCGCGGCCGCAATCTCGACGACCTCGTCTTTCCCGCGATCCCCGACGGCCTGCCCGCCGATCTGCTGCGGCGCCGGCCTGACCTGTTCCAGGCCGAGCAGAACCTCGTCGCCGCCGACCGCACCCTCGACAGCGCGCGCGCGGCGCTGCTGCCGCGGCTTTCCCTGACGGGGTCGACCGGGGTGGCGCTTTCCAGCCTGCTGCCGGCCGGCATCGGCGTGTTCTCGCTCGGCGGCAGCATCCTGGCGCCGATCTTCGACGGCGGGCGGCTGCGCGCGCAGGCGGACACGGCGGCGGCGCGGCGCGACCAGGCGGCGTTCGCCTTTAGCCGGGCCGCGCTGCAGGCGTTCCGCGAAGTGGACGACAGCCTGGCGGGCGTGCAGCGTTCGGGCGAGCAGGCGGTGGCGCTTGCCGGGCAGCGCGACGCGCTGGCCGGTGCGCTGCGCAACGCCAGCAATCGCTATCGCGCAGGCTATAGTTCGTACATCGAGCAGCTGGATGCACAGCGCGGGCTGCTGAGCGCGCAATTGTCGCTCATCCAGGCGAACACCGACCGACTGAACGCCTATGTCACGCTGTACCAGGCACTGGGCGGCGGCTGGGCAGCGCCGGACGTGGCGGCGGTGGGGCGATAAGAGCTTCGCCTACTCGCTTCTCCCCGACGAAGGCCGGGGTCCAGTTGGGAAAGCTTCTGCGGCGAGCCGCAACGCTCATCATCGGCGTCCCCCAACTAGACCCCGGCCTTCGCCGGGGAGGCGCAGTGGAAAGCTCAGCCTAGCAGCCTGAGCCTCACCACACCTTCACCCGCTGCGGCGGGGCGAGGTACAGCTTCTGCCCGGGCTGCACCTGGAAGGCCGGGTACCAGGCGTCGAGGTTGCGCACGGTCTGCGCGCGCAGGCCCCCCGGCGCATGTCCGTCGGTGGCGATCTGGCTGCGCAGCGCCGCCTCGCGCGTCTTCTCGCGCCAGCTCTGCGCGAAGGCGAGGAAGAAGCGCTGGTCGCCGCTGAGGCCGCCGATCACCGGGGCGGGCTTGCCGCCGAGCGAGGCGTGGTAGGCCTCATAGGCGGCGGTGAGGCCGGCCACGTCGGCGATGTTCTCCGCCAGCGTCTGCTCGCCATTGACCTTGGCGCCCGGCAGCGGCTCGTAGGCGCTGTACTGGTCGGCCAGCATCTTGCCCTGCGCCTTGAACCGGGCAAGGTCGGCGTCCGTCCACCAGTTGCGCAGGGCGCCCGAGCTGTCGAACGTGGCGCCGCTATTGTCGAAGCTGTGGCTTATCTCGTGCCCGATCACCGCGCCGATCGAGCCGTAATTGCTCGCCGCGTCCGCGCGGGGATCGAAGAACGGCGCCTCCAGGATCGCGGCGGGGAAGTTCAGCGCATTCTGCAGCGGCAGGTTGACCGCGTTCACCGTCTGCGGCGTCATCCACCATTCGCCGCGATCGGGCGCCTTGCCCAGCTTGGAGAGCTGATGCCGGTATTCGGCTGCCCGCGCGCGCTGGAGGTTGCCGACGGGGTCGTCCGCGCGGATCTCCAGCGAGGCATAGCTGCGCCAGTTCTCCGGATAGCCGACGCCCACGCGCATCGTCTCGATCTTGCGGCGCGCTTCGGCCTTGGTGGCGGGGGCCATCCAGTCGAGCTTGGCGACGCGCCCGTCGAACGCGGCGAGGATGTTCTTCACCATCGACTGGATCTCGGCCTTGGACGAGGCCGGGAAATAGCGCTGCACGTAGATCTTGCCGATCGCATCGCCCAGCGCGCCGTTCGTCGCCGCAATCGCCCGCTTGTCGCGCGGACGCGACACCTGCGCCCCCGACAGCGTCTTGCCATAAAAGGCGAAGCTGGCGTCGTCGAAGCCCTTGGGGAGCACGCTGGCGACCTGATTGATATGGTGGAAGGCGAGCCAGTCCTTCCACGCCGCCAGCGGCTCGCTGGCGACGAGCGCGGCGAGCCTGGTCGTCGCGTCCGGCATCCAGACGATGAACTCCGACTGGCCGCCCAGCTGCGCAGCGGCGAAGAACGCCTTCCAGTCGAGCCCCGGCGCCTTGGTCGCGAAATCGCCTGCGCGCCAGACGTTGTTCGCCTTGGTCACGTCCTGCGAGCTGACATAGTCGAGGTGCGCGGCGGCGATCTTCGTTTCCAGCGCCATCACCCGCTGCGCGCGAGCGGCCGGGTCGGAGAGGCCGGCCAGCGTCATCGCCTGGGTCATGTAGTCGACATAGGCCTTGCGCGCGGCGACCTTGTCCGCGTCCTGCGACAGGTAGTAATCGCGCTCCGGCATGCCGATGCCGCCCTGCAACAGATAAGGCACCGTGCGGTCCGGCGTGGCGAGCCCCTGCGACACGAACAGGCCGAACAGATGCTCGGTGCGGAAGTTGGTGGCGTTGAGCGGATCGACATCGGCGCGCAGGTCCGCCCCCATCATCCGCGCCAGCGCCGCCTTGTCGGGCAGCGCGGCGATCGCGTCGAGCTCCGGCTTGATCGGCGCCAGGCCGCGGCGCTCGATCGCGGCGGTGTCGAGATAGGCGGCGTAATAATCGGCGATGCGGCGCGCATCGGTGCCCGCCGCCGGTTTGGCGGCGCCGAGGCCGGCGATCAGTTCCGCGTTGCGCTTTTCCGCGACGGTGAACACGTCGTAGAACACGCCGGTGGAGGCGCGGTCCGCCGGGATGGTGGTGCGCGCGCGCCAGGCGCCGTTGGCATAGGCATCGAAATCGTCGCCGGCCTTCACCGACGTGTCGATGGCCGTCGTGTCCACGCCGGCCGGACGCGGGGCGGGCGGCGTTGCGGATTGGGCAAGGGCGGTGGTGCCGATCAGGGCGGCGACGAGGGCGAGGCGCTTCATGGACCCGATTGCTACATCGTTGCCGGGAGCGACGCCAGAGCCTAGCGTGGCGCCATGCTGACCCCCTCCCCCCTGTTCGCCCTGCTGCTCGCCCTGCAATCCATGTCCAGCCAGGTGACGCCTAGCCCCAAGCTGCCGCCGGCCAATCCGCTGCCGATCGGGGGCGCAGAGGAAGAGGCGGTGCTGGCGCCGGTGAACGCGCTGCTCGGCGCGATCCGCAGCGGGAGCGCCGAGGCGGCGAACGCCGTGCTGCGCGCCGACGGCAGCGCCACCGCCGCGGTGGAGCGGCCCGACGGCAGCCGCAGCGTGCGCCGCATGACCTGGACACAGTTCACCGCCGGGCTGAAGCCGGGCAGCGGCGCCTACGAGACGATCAGCGATCCCGCCGTGGAGATCGACGGCGACATCGCCATGGTGTGGGCACCCTTCACCTTCCGGCTGAACGGCCAGGTGCAGCATTGCGGGGTGAACCATTTCGACCTGGTGCGCGAGGGCGGCGCGTGGAAGGTGCTGAACGTCACCTGGTCGCAGCGGACGACCGGCTGCGCCGGCTGAGCGTCAGACGGTGAAGCTCTCGCCGCAGCCGCAGGCGCCCTTGGCGTTGGGGTTGTTGAACACGAAGCCGGCGGTGAAATCGTCCTCCACCCAATCCATGGTGGAGCCGATCAGGTAGAGGATCGAGCCGCCGTCCACGTAAAGCGTGCCGCCGCGCGTCTCGATCTTCTCGTCGAACGGCTTCGCCTCGGCCACGAAATCCACCGAATAGGCCAGCCCCGAGCAACCGCGCCGCGGCGTGGACAGCTTCACCCCGATCGCCTCCTCCGGCGCCTGCGCCATCAGGGCGGCGATCCGCGCCTCGGCAGCGGGCGTGAGCAGCAGCGCGGCCGGACGGGTGCGGGTCATCGTGTCGGCCATCACAGCATCCCCAGTTCGAGCTTGGCGTCGTCCGTCATCTTCTGCGGGTCCCAGGGCGGATCCCAGACGAGGTTCACGTCCGCGATCGACACGCCCGGCACCGCGCCGACGCGCAGCTCCACTTCGCCGGGCATGGACTCCGCGACCGGGCAATGCGGCGTGGTCAGCGTCATGGTGACGGCGGCATGGCCCTCCGCGGTCACCTCCACGCCGTAGATCAGGCCCAGGTCGTAGATGTTGACCGGGATTTCGGGGTCGTAGATTTCCTTCAGCGCGTCGATCACCGCCTCGTAAAGCGCGCCGCCCGGCTCGCCCGTACCCTGCGCGCGGGGCTGCTGGGCCAGAAAGCCCGACAGGTAATCGCGTTCGCGCGGGGCATCTTCAACCCGCGCCTTGGGCGGCGTGACAACCGCGTCCACTTCTTCCACCATGATACGTTCTTCGCTCATCCGAAGATCCTACTCACTCTCTCGATCCCGGCGACCAGCCGCTCGATGTCGCCGGGCCCGTTATAGACGCCGAAACTGGCGCGGGCGGTGGCCGGCACGTCCAGCACGTCCATCAGCGGCTGCGCGCAATGATGGCCGGCGCGGATCGCCACCTGTCCCTCGTCCAAGATGGTGCCGACGTCGTGCGGATGCACCCCCTCCACCGCGAAGGAGACGATACCGGCGGCATCGTCCGGCCCGAACAGACGGACGGAGTTGATCCGGCCGAGCGCCGCGCGCGCCTGACGCACGAGCGCCGTTTCGTGTTCATGGATACGATCCAGCCCGATCGTTTCCACATAGTCGATCGCCGCCGCCAGCCCGAGCGCGCCGACGATGTGCGGCGTGCCTGCCTCGAACCGGGTCGGCGCGGGGGCGTAGGTGGTCTGCGCGAAGCTCACCCGGTCGATCATCGAGCCGCCGGTCTGGTAGGGCGGCATCGCCTCCAGCAGTTCCGCGCGGCCCCACAGCACGCCGATCCCGGTCGGACCGTACAGCTTGTGCCCGGAGAAGACGTAGAAGTCGCAACCGATCGCCGCCACGTCCACCGGCAGCCGGGGCACTGCCTGGCAGCCGTCGATCAGGATCTTCGCCCCCACGCCGTGCGCCAGCTCCGTCGCGGCCCTGGCGTCGAGCACGGAGCCGAGCACGTTGGAGACGTGCGCCAGCGCGACGAGTTTGTGCTGCGGCGTCAGCATCGCCGCCATCGCCTCGAGGTCGATGCGGCCGTCCGGGGTGAGCGGCACCACGTCGATCGCGGCGCCCGTGCGCTCGGCGGCGACCTGCCACGGGACGATGTTGCTGTGATGCTCCAGCTGGCTGAGCAGGATGCGGTCGCCGGGCCGAAGCTGCTGCGCGGCCCAGCTGGCTGCTACGAGGTTGATGCCCTCGGTCGCGCCGCGCACGAAGACGATCTCGTCCGGATTGCCGCCGATGAACGTGGCGACCTTCCGCCGCGCCGCTTCATAAGCCAGCGTCATGTCGGCCGAGCGCTGGTACACGCCGCGATGCACGGTTGCATAGGTTTCGGCATAGCCGCGCGCGATCGCGTCGATGACGGGCTGCGGCTTCTGCGAGGTGGCCGCGGTGTCGAGATAGGCCCAGCCGACGGGGATCGCCGGGAAGTCGGCCACCACGTCCAGCGGCGCGGCGCCGCTCACAGCGTCTGCTCCAGCCAGGCGTCGGCCGCCGCCTCGAACTGCTCGCGCACGCTCTCGTCGGCGATGCGGCCGAGCGCATCGGCAACGAAGGCGCGGGTCAGCAGCGCCTTGGCGCGGGGTGCCGGAATGCCGCGCGACTCCATGTAGAACAGCGCCCGCCGGTCGAGCTCGCCCACCGTGGCGCCGTGGGCGCATTTCACGTCGTCGGCGAAGATCTCCAGCTCCGGCTTGAGGTTCACCGTCGCGGTGCGTTGCAGGAGGAGCCCGCGCAGCGACTGTTCGCCATCGGTCTTCTGCGCATCGCGCGCGACCTCGACCGCGGCCGCGAGGCTGGCGGTGGAGCGATCGGCGGCAACCGCGCGCCACAATTGGTGGCTCTGGCCGTTGGGCCTGGCGTGACGCACGCGCACCGCGCATTCCTGGCGCTGGTCCTCGCGGGTCAGCAGCGCGCCGCCGAACTCGGCAAAGGCACCGTCGCCGTCGAGCGTCAGCATCGCATCGAACCGCACCCCCGCGCCGGTGGCGGCGAGCGCGGTGGAGACGAAGCTTGCCGCCTCGCCCACGCGCACCTCGTCGCGGGTGGAGACGAAGCCCGCCTCCTGCACCACGCGCACCGCCCGCATCGCCCGCGCGCCGGTGGCGAGGTCGAAACGGGTCAGCGCGTTGGACCAGCCCGCCCCGGCAAAGGTTTCCACCAAGGTGAGCACCGCGTCCGCCGCAAGCGTGATGGCGAGGGGGGCATGCCCCTCCCCCGTTGTCAGGCGGACGACTTCCAGCGCGGTGACGCTCTGCGCCGCAAGGGCGAGCGCCACCGCGTCGCCATTCGCGTGGGCGGCGAGCGGATGGTCGCTGGCGAGCGTCGTTCGCGTGATGTCCAGCGCGTCCACGTCGCTCAGATGCTCGGCAAGCTGGCCATCGACGAACACCAGCCGCGCTGCGCCCTTCAGCAAGCGGTCTGGCAGATCGGCCTCTCCGCGCAACGCCCGCGCCGCCTGCAACGCGGGCATGTCGGCCCAACGCCAGTTTTCGCCCCGTGTGGTGGGGAGATCCAGCGCCTCAACCATGACCGGGTTCCCCGGCGAAGGCCGGGGTCCAGTCCCGATCAACAGCCGACGCGGCAGCATCGATCGGCGCGTCGCGCCGAAGCCGGGCCCCGGCCTTCGCCGGGGAACTGCACCTCCGAAGGCTCACGCCGTCACCTCGGCCCCAACGCCCGCATAGCCTTCGCGCTCGAGCTGATGGGCGAGTTCCGGCCCGCCGGTGCGGGTGATGCGGCCGTCCGCCAGAACGTGAACGACGTCCGGCTTCACGTAATCGAGCAGCCGCTGATAGTGCGTGATGAGCAGCACGGCCTTGGTGGGCGCGCGCATGATGCGGTTGATGCCGTCGCCGACGATGCGCAGCGCGTCGATGTCGAGGCCGCTGTCGGTTTCGTCGAGGATCGCGAAGGCAGGATCGACGATGCCCATCTGCACCATCTCGTTGCGCTTCTTCTCGCCGCCAGAAAAGCCGACATTGACCGGGCGCTTGAGCATCTCCTGGTCGAGCCCGAGCGCATCGGCCTGGGCGCGGGCGAGCTTCAGGAACTCGCCGCCGGACAGCGGCTTCTCGTCGCGGCTGGCGCGCTGCGCGTTCAGCGCCTCGCGCAGGAATTGGACGTTGGACACGCCGGGGATCTCGACCGGATACTGGAAGCCGAGGAACAGCCCCGCCGCGGCGCGCTCGTGCGGTTCGAGGGCGAGGAGGTCGATCCAGTCGCCGCCTTCGTCATTGCGAGCCGCCTCTCCGTCGTTGCGAGCGGAGCGAAGCAATCCAGTGTCGCGCGTGCCCCCCAGGATGGCGTCGCTGCGCTCGCCATGACGGGTGGGGCGGAAGTGGACGCTGCCTTCCGTCACCTCATAGCCCGGCCGCCCGCCCAAGACGTAGCCGAGCGTCGACTTGCCCGCGCCGTTCGGCCCCATGATCGCGTGCACCTCGCCCGCGTTCACGGTGAGCGAGAGGCCCTTGAGGATCGGCTTGCCGTCGATCTCGGCGTGGAGGTTTTCAATCTTGAGCATGGGGTTCCTGTTGCGGCTGCTTCGTGGCGCAGCGTTCCTTGTCGCCGCCGGCGTCGAGGCACGTACGGAAGCTCTCGATCATCTGGCGGAATGCGTCGGGTTCGATCACGGAAAAGCTGACCCGCTGTTCCGCCTTGCCGAGTATCTCCTCGATCAGCGCGGCCCGGCGGGCGGGCTGCTTCCAGTCGCCCTCGTGCGCGATCTTCGCCTCCATGCCCGCCGCGGTCTGCGCGCGGAGAGCCGCGCAACCGGCCAGCGTCTTGCGGACCAGGGCGAGGCGCGCAGCCTTGCCGGCGGGCTCGCCGCTGGCCATCACCGGCTCCAGCGGGTCGCTGATGCAGCCGAGATAATCCGCATAGATCACCCCCGCTTCGTCCGGCACGCGCGGGGCGTCGCCGGGATCGTCATAAACGATGGTGCTCTGCAGCAGCAGGAGGAGCGCGGCGACGATCATCGGCCAGGCTCCGACTTGCCCGCGCCGTTCGGGTCGCCGACCGCGCGGATCTCGCCCGCGTTGACGGGGAGCGAGCCCTCGAGGATCGGCTTGCCGTCGATCTCGGCGTGGAGGTTTTCGATTTTGCGCATCATGGAGCCTTGCCTTTGATCTGGGCAGAAGTTCAGCGGGGCCGCGACCGCTTCACCTTCTCGGAAGCGACACAGGCAGCGAAATCTTTGGCTGGACGGCGCTGCTTGAAGGGCTGACAGCGAACCATGTCGCACGTCCGTGCGTCCAGTTCGGCATCGCCACTACTCTTCGTCACAGTGCAATGCGTAACCTTGCCGGAACGATCAAAGCCGAACGCGACATCGGCTCCGTCGCTTGCTGCTGAAGGAGCGGCGACTGCCTGGGCAAGGGCCAAGATCAAAAGCACTATCCAACACTCCCCTCAAGCGAGATCCCCAGAAGCTTCTGCGCTTCCACCGCGAACTCCATCGGGAGTTGCTGGAGCACCTCGCGGGCGAAGCCGTTGACGATCAGCGCCACCGCCGCTTCCTGATCGAGCCCGCGGGACATGGCGTAGAACAGCTGGTCCTCGCTGATCTTGCTCGTCGTCGCCTCGTGCTCGATCTGTGCCGACGGGTTGCGGACCTCGATATAGGGCACGGTATGCGCGCCGCACTGGTCGCCGAGCAGCAGGCTGTCGCACTGGGTGAAGTTGCGGACGTTCTCGGCGGTCGGCCCGACGCGGACGAGGCCGCGATAGGTGTTGTCGCTCCGCCCGGCGCTGATCCCCTTCGACACGATGGTCGAGCGGCTGCCCTTGCCGAGGTGGATCATCTTGGTGCCGGTATCGGCCTGCTGGCGGTTGTTGGTGACGGCAACCGAGTAGAATTCACCCACCGAGTTCTCGCCGGCGAGCACGCAAGACGGGTATTTCCAGGTGATCGCGCTGCCGGTTTCCACCTGCGTCCAGCTCACCTTGCTGTTGCGCCCCTGGCACAGCGCGCGCTTGGTGACGAAATTGTAGATGCCGCCGACGCCGTTCTCGTCGCCCGGATACCAGTTCTGGACGGTCGAGTACTTGATCTCGGCATGGTCCAGCGCGACCAGCTCGACCACCGCAGCGTGGAGCTGGTTCTCGTCGCGCATCGGGGCGGTGCAGCCCTCCAGATACGAGACGTACGCGCCCTTGTCGGCGACGATCAGCGTGCGTTCGAACTGGCCGGTATTCTCCGCATTGATGCGGAAATAGGTGGACAGCTCCATCGGGCAGCGCACGCCTTCGGGCACATAGACGAAGGTGCCGTCGGAGAAGACCGCGCTGTTGAGCGTGGCGAAGTAATTGTCGCGCTGCGGCACGACGCGGCCCAGCCACTTCTTCACCAGCTCCGGATATTCGCGGATCGCCTCGGAGATCGACAGGAAGATCACGCCCGCGCGCTTTAGCTCGTCGCGGAACGTGGTCGCGACCGAAACGCTGTCGAACACCGCGTCCACCGCGACGCGGCGCGGCGGCTCCGCGCCTTCGACGCCGGCGAGCAGCTTCTGCTCCTCGATCGGGATGCCGAGCTTTTCATAGGTGCGCCGGATCTCGGGATCGAGTTCGTCCAGCGACGCGATGGTCTTCTTCTGCTTCGGCTCGGCGTAGTAATAGGCGTCCTGATAGTCGATCGGGGGCACGTTGAGCTTGGCCCAGTCCGGCGCCTCCATCGTCTGCCACAGGCGGAACGCCTTCAGCCGCCAGTCGAGCATCCATTCGGGCTCGCCCTTCTTGGCGGAAATGTAGCGCACGGTGTCCTCGCTCAACCCCTTGGGCGCGAACTCCTGCTCGATGTCGGTGGCGAAGCCCCATTCGTACTTCTTGGAAACGGCCTCATAGGCCTCGGCGTTCTTGGTGGCCATGATCTTACTTCACCACCCCGGCCAAGGCCGGGGTCCAGTTGCGAGACGAAAGGTGGCGAGCGTCGATCTCCGCCTCGGGAGACACCGACGCCGGACCCCGGCTCTCGCCGGGGTGGACGACGAGAGAGGCGAGCGACACGCCGGCCAGCGCCCCGCGCACGGCCGCATTCACCACGCCCCAATGCGGCTTCACCGCGCAATGCCCGTCCAGCGCGCAATCGTGGCGATCGGCATCGACGCAGGTGGTGAGCGCGATCGGCCCCTCCACCGCCTCGATGATGTCGGCCAGGCTGATCGCGCCCGCCGGCCGGGCAAGGCGAAAGCCGCCGCCGGTGCCGCGCGTGCTTTGCAGCAGGCCGGCGCCCGACAGGCGGCTGACCAGCTTCTGCGCGGTGGGCAGCGGCACGCCGGTTTCCTCCGCCAGCATCGTCGCGTTGCAGCGCGCCAGCCCGCCGCCCCGCTCGCTCGCCAGGTGGCAATCGGGCGCACGCCGCGCGGCGGCGGTCATCATGACCACCGCATAATCGGCAAGGGAGGAAAGGCGCATGTTGCGAGCAGTTCTCAAATCGGACCATCCCGATCCGATTACCATGTGGGCGCGGCCGGCCCTTGCGTCAACCGCCAATCATGTCGCCGACGTGATCGGATGCACCTGTCCGGCAAGCGCCGAGCGCTGCGCCATGGTCGCCTGGGCGAGGAGGGTCGGCTGTTCCAGGATCTGGCGCGGGGTAAGGCCGGTGAACTGCTTCAGCTCGCGGATCAGGTGGCTCTGGTCGTAGAAACCGCGCGCCAGCAGGTCGGGCAATGCCTCGCCCGCCGTGGCCAGCGCCACCGCGGCGCGGAGCGCGCGGTATTTGCGGGCAAGCAGCTTGGGCGGCGCGCCGTACAAGGCGTTGCACTTGCGCTCGATCTGCCGCGCGGAAAGCCCCGTCCCCGCGATCAGCGACGCCATGTCCGGCGAGGGATCGTCCGACAGCCAGGCGTCCACGCTGCGCATGAAGGCGACGGCCGCCCCCGCCTCGGCACGCACCGTTTCGCGCACAAAGCTTTCCAGCACCGCGATGCGCGCCGGATGATCGTCCGCCTCGCGCAGCGCGGTGACGGTGCGGGCCAGGTGCGAGGGATCGAGCAGCTGGCCCGCATCGATGCGCCGGTTGAGCAGCCCCGCCGCATCCACCCCCACCATCGCCGCCCACCCGCCCGGCAGGAGCCCGAAGCCGAGCACCTGCGCGGGGCCGAGGATGCGGATGCGCGTGACCCCCGTCGTGGCGCCGCGAAAATGGGCGAGCGGCGCGTCCTGTTCCACGCCGTCCGCGAAGGTGTAGACGCTGCCCTCGCCTCCCAGCATGAAGCGGAACTGCGCGTGGCCGGCGCGCTCCACATCGGCGAACACCTCGTCCTCGACGGCGAAGTCGTAGAACAAGGCCACATAGTCGGCGAGGTCCGGCGACGGCACAGCATAATCCAGCCGAAGTCCCGGCACAGTGCGACTCCCCTCTCTTCTACCCCGAACACCGCTCTATTGCGACAAAGGTAGAAAGGGAATGCGGCGCAAATGTTACTGTGCGCATATAAAGGCGGCCCGGACAGCAGAGCCGCCGGGCCGCAGGAAAAGGTTCCCCCTGTTGAGAGAAACCCTCGGGTCGCATCGCTCCTCTTCCACAAAGAGCCGGGGCGGTATTGGATGGATGCGACACACTCGCAATTTACACGCGGTCCTGCCATGCAGGCGGCATGGTCTATCCCCTGTTGCGCCGCGCGCTGTTCTCGCTGGAGGCCGAGCAGGCGCATGATCTGACGATCGATGCGCTGGCCGCCTGGGGCGCCGCCGGGTCGCCGATGAGCGCCAACCGCCCCGATTCGGTGCTGGAAACGCAGGTGGCGGGCGTGCGCTTTCCCAACCCGATCGGGCTGGCGGCCGGGCTCGACAAGAATGCGCGGGCGATCCGCGGGCTGTCGGCGCTGGGCTTCGGCAGCGTGGAGGTGGGCACGCTCACCCCGCGGCCGCAGCCGGGCAATCCCCGCCCGCGCCTGTTCCGGCTGGAGGAGGACGGCGCGATCATCAATCGCATGGGGTTCAACAATGGCGGGCTCGACGCCGCCCTGGCGCGGCTGAAGCGGGGAACGGGCGTGCTCGGGATCAATGTCGGCGCCAACAAGGAGGCGACCGATCGCGTCGCGGACTATGTCCACGGCGTCACCCGTGCGGCGGCGCTGGCCGATTACGTGACCATCAACATCAGCTCGCCGAACACGCCGGGCCTGCGCGACCTGCAGCATGGCGCCGCGCTGCGCGAGCTGCTGGCCGCCTGCACGCAGGCGCGGGGCCGCACGCCCCTGTTCCTGAAGGTCGCGCCCGACCTGCACGCGCACGAGATCGACGACATCGCGCGGGCCGCGATCGAGGCGCGGGTGGATGCGCTGATCGTCAGCAACACCACGGTGTCGCGGCCGTCCCTCGCCTCGCGCCATGCCGGCGAGACCGGCGGGCTGTCGGGCGTGCCGCTGGCGCCGCTGGCCCGGGCACGGCTGGCGGACTTTCGCGCGGCCACGGGCGGCAGCTTGCCGCTCGTCTCGGTCGGCGGGATCGACAGCGGGGCGGAAGCCTATGCCCGCATCCGCGCCGGGGCCAGCCTGGTGCAGGTCTATTCCGCGCTGATCTACGAAGGGCCCGGCCTGCCTTCCCGCATGGCGCGCGAGCTGGCGGCCCTATTGCGCCGGGACGGTTTCGCGCGCGTGGGCGACGCGGTCGGCGTTTCCTGACAGAACACGGGCCGAGCCCGGCGCCGGCTCGACCAGCGCGCGGCCCTCGCGGCGCGGATCGAACCCGCCGTCATACAGGCCGCCGCGGACCAGCAGGCCCTGCAGGCCCGAATCCTCGCCCTGCCCCGGCTTCAGGTCGATGCCGCGCGCCGCCAGGCCGGCGAGCAGCGCGGGCGAGAACTTCGTCACCTCGCCCTGGAACGCCTGGCCGCGGGCGACCAGGTTCGGCAGGGCCAGCGCTTCCTGCGTCGGCAGCCTCCAGTCCACCGCGCCGACCATCGACTTGCCGACATAGGCGAGGATCGCATTGCCCCCGGCCGAGCCGAACGCGCCGGCAAAGCGGCGGTCGGCGGTGAGCATCACCAGCGGCGTCATGGACGAGCGCGGCCGCTTGCCGGGCGCCACCGCATTGGCGGCGGGGCGGCCCTGCGCATCCACGGGGGCGAAGGAGAAATCGGTCATCTGGTTGTTGAGGAAAAAGCCGTCGACCATCCGGCCGGAGCCGAAGATCGATTCCACCGTGGTCGTCATCGACACCACGTTGCCCGCGGCATCGCCGACGATGAAATGCGAGGTGCCCATCGGCTCGCGCGTGGCGTCGCGCCCGGCCAGCACGGCGCCGGCGGGCTGGCCCGCTTCCGGCGGCGCGCCTGCCTGCGCCCCGATCAGCGCGGCGCGGCGGGCGACATAGGCCGGGTCGAGCAGCCCCTTCACCGGCACCTGCACGAAGGCGGGATCGCCGACATAGCGGTCGCGGTCGGCGTACATCAGCCGGCTCGCCTCCGCGAACAGGAACCAGCCCTGCGGATCGGCGGGCCCGCGCGCGGCAATGTCGGTGCGCTCCAGGATCTTGAGCAGTTCGAGCAGGCCCACCCCGCTGGCCGGGGGTGGCGGCGCGCAGACGACATACACGCGCCAGCTGTCGCAGATCGGCTCGCGCTTGACCGGGCGATAGGCGGCGAGATCGGCCAGCGTCATGCTGCTGGCAAGCGGCCCTTGCGCCACCCGCGCGACGATCCGCCGCGCGGTCTCGCCGGCATAGAGCGCGTCCGGCCCTTGCGCCGCGAGCCGCTGGAGAAAGCCGGCATAGGCCGGGTTGCGCAGGCGGTCGCCCGCGGTCAGCAGCCCGCCGCCGGGCCGCGCGAAATAGGCCTGCACGTCGGGCGCGGACAGCTCGGCAAAGCCGCCGCGCAGCATCCGCCCGAGCCGCGGCGAGACGATGAACCCCTCGCGCGCGGTGCGCTCGGCATCGCCGAACAGGTCGCGCCAGGGCAGCCGGCCATGCTCGTCATGCGCCAGCGCCAGCATCCTCACCGCGCCCAGCACGCCCGTCGCCCGGCCGGACAGCACCGCCGTGTCGAACGGCAGCGGCTGGCCGTTGGCGCCCAGCCACATGGCGGGTGTCGCGCCCGCCGGTGCCGTCTCGCGCCCGTCATAGACGGTGACCTTGCGGGTGGCCGCGTCGTAATAGGTCATGAACGCGCCACCGCCGATGCCCGAGCTCTGCGGCTCCACCAGCGAGAGCATCGCCTGCACCGCGATCGCCGCGTCCACCGCGCTGCCGCCGCGCCGCAGCACCGCCATGCCCGCCTCCGCCGCCAGCGGATTGGCCACCACCGAGAAGATCTTCGCAGCCGCAGGTGCGGCAACGGCGGCCGGCGGCGCGGCGGGACGGTCGGTCGCGGCGCAGGAGCCCAGCAGGGCGGCGGCACCGGCGGCGAGAAGGGAGCGGAGCAACGTCATGCGCCCCCGGATAGACAGCGGTTCGGGGCGCGTCCACCTGAGCCGGCCCTGTTGCCGGGCTGGCGCGCGACGTTACGGAACGGTAGCAAGGGCAGGAAAGCAGGGCGGCAAACGCCGGGAGGATGCGCGAAGTGAGCCGGACGCTCGAACATTTCAACAACCTGGTGGAGATGTTCTTCACGCGCGCCGCCGAAGGGGGCGACAAGCCGTTCCTGTGGGGAAAGCGCGACGGCGCCTGGGTGGCGACCTCCTGGGCGGAGGCGGCGCGGCAGGTGGCGAGCCTGGCCACGGGGCTGCGCGCGATCGGGCTGCAACCGGGCGACCGGGTGATGCTGGTCAGCGAGAACCGCCCGGAATGGTGCATCAGCGACCTGGGCATCATGGCCGCGGGCTGCGTGACGGTGCCGGCCTACACCACCAACACCGAGCGCGACCACACGCACATCATCGAGAATTCGGGCGCGCGGGCGGTGATCGTCTCCACCAACAAGCTCGCCCGCACGCTGCTGCCGGCGGCGATCCGCGCGTCGGACGCCAAGATCATCATCGGCATCGAGGACGTGCGCATCTCGCAGGGCGGGCCGCTGGAATGCCATGGCTGGCACAAGCTGATCGCCGACCATCCCGCCGATCCGGCGACGGTTGCCGCGCAGGCGACCTTCGCGCGGAGCGACCTGGCCTGCATCATCTACACGTCCGGCACCGGCGGGTCCCCGCGCGGCGTGATGCAGCACCATGGCGCGATCCTGCACAATTGCGCGGGCTGCGCGGCGGTGATCTCGGAGGATTTCGGCTGGGGGGACGAGGTGTTCCTGTCGTTCCTGCCGCTCAGCCATGCCTATGAGCATACCGGCGGGCAGCATTTCTCGATCTCGCTGGGCGGGCAGATCTATTATGCCGAGGGGCTCGACAAGCTCGCCGCGAACATCGAGGAAACCCGCCCCACGATCATGTTCGTCGTGCCGCGGCTGTTCGAGGTCCTGCGCACCCGCATCACCAAGACGATCGAGAAGCAGGGCGGCCTGCCCGCGACCATGCTGAAGGTGGCGCTGGACGTCGGCGCGCGCGATTATGAGGGGCGCTTGCGCTGGCGCGACCGGCCGAGGCAGCTGGCGGTGGCCGCCTTGTTCAAGCCCAGGATCGCGCAGCGGTTCGGCGGGCGGATGAAGGCCATGGTGTCCGGCGGCGCGCCGCTGAACGCGGAGATCGGGCTGTTCTTCCACTCGCTCGGCCTCACCTTCCTGCAAGGCTATGGCCAGACGGAGGCGGCGCCGGTGATCTCGTGCAACCGCCCCAAGGCCGGCGTGCGCATGGACTCGGTCGGCCCCCCGCTGGCCGATACCGAGGTGGCGATCGCCGAGGACGGCGAGATCCTGGTGCGCGGCGAGCTGGTCATGCACGGTTACTGGCGCAACGAGGCGGAAACCGCGCGCGTGCTGCGGCTCGATCCGGCGGCACCCGAGAAAGGCCCCTGGCTGCATACCGGCGATATCGGCATCATCGACGAGGCGGGCCGCATCAGGATCACCGACCGCAAGAAGGACATCATCGTCAACGACAAGGGCGACAATGTCGCGCCGCAGAAGATCGAGGGCATGCTGACGCTGCAGCCGGAGATCGTGCAGGCGATGATCTATGGCGATCGCAAGCCGTACATGGTGGCGGTGCTGGTGCCCGATCCCGACTGGGTGCAGGAATGGTGCGCGAAGGGCGGCGCGCAGTGCGACTTCAAGCGGCTGGAGGAGAACTCCGCCTTCCGCACCGCGCTGGGCGAGGCGGTGGAGCGGGTGAACAAGGACCTGTCCGTCACCGAGCGCGTGCGCCGCTTCATCCTGGCCGATGGCGCGTTCGCGATCGAGAACGAGCAGCTGACGCCGAGCCTGAAGATCCGCCGCCATGTGCTGAAGCAGGTCTATGGAGAAAGGCTGGACGCGTTGTACCGGGCCGGTTAGCGAAATAGCGGCGCTATTTCGCGCCTCGAACCGGCCCCGGCCAGCGGGGGCGCAGCCTCCGACTGACGACGCGGCTTTGCCGCGGCGGGGCGTTCGCGATGGTTGCGCATAAGAGCGGAACGTCCGCTATTGGGTGGATAGGTGCCGTTCAGCAATGCTCGTCTGACCAGCCTCAATGGCTCCTATGGCTGCTCCTACGTTTCCTCAGCGGACCGTTGATCGACAGCCAAGACGTAAATTTCTTTCAAATTAAGTCGCCGGACGTCGGATGAATCGATCTTGATGTAGATGTTGAAAATGTTTCTATCAGCAAAGCAGTGCAGGAAAGACAGGCGGTCTATACGCGCGTTCTTGATAATACGAGTAATCGCTGAAAGTGCTTCAGGCGCATCGCGGCCGTTCACTTCAACCTTCCGCAATCCCACCGGTCCGGTGCCGTCAATCCAGCTATTGCGATAGGTGATCCTTATCGAATTGGTTTTGCAGACAGCGGAGATGCTGACGTTAATCGGTGAAACAGTGTCACCCACAAGCTCTGGTGCCCCAGCAGCGCTCAAGAGGGCTCCGCTTGCGATAAGTTGTATGATTCGAAGCGATCTCGCGGGCATGAGCAATCCGATGCGGCAATGGGGCTCTGAGCGGCTCAGTGTCGGCCACGACAATTACATGTCAATGTCCGCTTTTGGGCGAAAGCGGAATGCCCGCTACTGGGCGCAAGCGGACGTTCGTTTCGGATGCACGAATAGCGGGCGCGCGCGTGTACGCGGCCCGTGGGAACAGGGAAAGGGATCGACCGGCGCGTCCTAGCCACGGTTTTGCACCCGGGGCTCGACGACTTTTGAGACACTCGCTACACTACGAAGCGTCGAGACTTCTTGTATCTGCCGGGTATCGGCGACGCCCCCGGTACTCTGCCGCACCGGCTCTGGCATGGAGGGATGGTCTGGCTGCTCTCACTCAGCCAACCCGTCCCTCCGGACGTCTTCAAACCTTCCCCGACCCTGATGAACGGATATCCGGCTTCCATCCCGGATGGCTCCGCGCCGGTCGATCGCCGGGCATGGTGCTTGTGACGGCACCACCACCGGCTGCTTTCGTTCAACCCCGCCGCAGGCCCTTACCGCGGTTCTGAACTGCTGCGGCGTATAGCCATATGGGTTCGCGTTGTCAAGCTTCTTGTTCCCCGGCGGAGGCCGGGGTCCAGTTGGGGGCGGGTGGTTGGGGGTCGCCGTGCTATCACTCCGGCCTTCCCAGCTGGGCCCCGGCCTTCGCCGGGGAACAGGGGAGAGGGGTGGTTCACGCGAAGACGCGAAGACGCGAAGAGAAGGCAGAAGAAGAGGGTTCACGCGGAGGCGCGGAGGAGTTGTTCTTGAGGGGAGCGGGTGCCCGTCTAACAGGATTCCTGACGCGCTTTGCGCGTCGACTCCCCTCTTTCTCCGCGTCTCCGCGCCTCCGCGTGAACAAACCTTCTTCGCGTCTCCGCGCGAACAAACCTCGTCGCGTCTTCGCATGAGCCCGTTCGATCGCGCTACCTGCGCCGCTGGCCGTCCTTATCGGGCTGAGTTGCCGGGCGCGACGGCCAGGCCGGTGCCCTGCCTTGCCGCCACCACCTTGGGGAGGACCGCCATGGTCCAGTCCTTGTTCGGGTCGAGATACCTGGCGGCGGCCGCCTGGATCGCTTCCGGCGACATGTTGCGGACCGTGTCGAAATAGGTTTCCACCGCCGCCACGCGCGCCGGATCGTAGCTGGCGCCGGCGAGCTGCTGCATCCAGAACACGTTGAGGTTCACCTGGCGGAGCAGCGCCTGCTTGATCGGCCCGATCACGCGCGCATATTCGTCCGCGCCGACCGGCCGCGCGGCGAGGTCCGCGGCGATCTCGCGCGCGAGCTTGAAGAAGAACTCGACCTTTTCCGGCGGCACCTGCCCGATCGCCACCAGCCGCCCGCCGCCGCCGGCCAGGCCGGTGGGCCACTGGCTCTGCACGTTGGGGCTGTAGCTCGCGCCCGCTTCCGTGCGCAGGCGGTCGAACAGGCGATCGGTGAAGACGTTGGCGAGCACGTCCAGCGTGCGCGCATCGGCGACCTGCGCCAGCCCGCCCGCGGTGGGCCAGGCGATCACGGCCGCGGCCTGGTTGTCCGGCCCGTCATGGGTGCGCACCACCGGCGTCGCATTGTGCGCCGGGAACTTCACCGCCGGCGCAGGCGCGGCATCGGCGGCACGCGGCTTCAGCGCGCCGATGCTGGCCGCGATCGCCGCCACCGCCTTGTCCGTCGCGATGTCGCCGTAAACCTGCACCTCGATCGGCCCGGCGGCGAGGCGCGGCTCCCACACCTTGCGGAAGCTGGCCGGCGTGGTTGCCTCGATCTCGGCGGGCGTCGGCGTGCCCCAGCGCGGATCGTCAGCGCGCAGCAGGCCTTCGAGGTCGCGCTGCAACACCCCGTCGGGCGAGGCGGACAGCGAGCCGAGGGTCGCGGTGACCACCGATTTCGCGCGCTCCACGGGCTTGGGATCCCAGCCGGGCGCGGCCATCCGCGCGGCGATCAGGCGCAACTGATCGGCCAGGTCGGTCGGCGAGGTGAGCGCCGAATAGCTGAACGCATCGTCGTCCACGTCGAAGTCGAGCCCGATGCGGCGACCGGCGACCAGCGCTTCCATGTCGTTCTGCGACAGCTTGCCGATGCCGCCCTGCACCAGCGCCATCTCGCCCGCCCAGATCGGCGTGTCGCGATCGGCGGGCAGCGCATTGTAGCCACGCCCGAACCGCACGCGCACATAGACGCGGTTCGTTTCCGAGTCGTTCTGCATCACCTGCGCGCGCACGCCGTTGGCGAAGGACACGTCCTGCACCTTCAGCTCGGACAGGATGCCCGTGGCGCCCAGCGTCTTTTGCGAGACGACCTTGCCCGGCGCGCCGAGCCGGGGCAGCGCGGAGAAATCCACCTTGCGCTGCGCGGTGCGCTTGGCCGCGTCGCCCGCCTGCACGTCCGTCTTCAGCAGGGTGGCGAGCTTCGCCGTGGCGGTGGTGTCGGGCGTCTGCGTGTTGATGACGGCGCGCTCCGCGTCCGCCTCGAACAGCTTGTTGGTGGACGCCAGCACGCGCGCGGGGGTGAAGAAATTGGCGGCGCGGGCGTCGGTGAAGATCTTGTAGCTCGTTTCCGCCGCCGTGGTGGTCTCGCGGATGTCCAGCGCCTCCACCATGCTGTCGGCCTGCACCGCGCTGGCTTCCACGCGCGCGGTTTCCACGCGGGTGCGGTTGCCGGCATCGATATCGGCCAGCTCGCGGTCGATCTCCGCCTGGCTGGGCGGCGTGACGCGGGCGTCGGCGATCACCGCGCGCACGTCGCGCAGCGCCGCTTCCCAGTCCTTGCCGAGCGGCACGATGTTGACAAAGGTGGCGTTGGCCGAGCGGGCGACATCCTCCAGGCTGACCTGCGCCGACAGGAAGCTGCCGCCGCCGCGCGCGCGGTTCTCCAGCCGGCGCGAGATGATCTGCGCGGCCAGGCTGTCCACCATGCGGTTCTGGTTGAACAGAACGGTGTCCTCGTTGAACTTCCAGGGCCGCAGCCAGGCGAGCTGGACCACCGCCGGCAGGCTCGGCTCGGCAACGGCGGCGGTCATCGGCGCCTTGGGATCGGGCTTGCCGAAATCCACCTCGGCCGGCGCGGGGCCGACCGGCTTCCAGCTGCCGAAATTGGTCACCACCATGCGTTCGGCGACCGCCGGATCGATATCGCCGGAGATGACCACCACCGTGCGTTCCGGCCGATACCAGCGATCGTGGAACGCCTTCACGCTGTCGGCGGTGGCCGCGCCCAGCGTCTTGATGGTGCCGATCGGCGAGCGTTCGGCGAGCGGCTGGCCGGCAAAGAAGGTGGCGCGCGTCACGTCGCCCACCCGGACCTGAGGCCCCGGCTGCTCGCGCTGTTCGGCCAGCACCACCGGGCGCTCGGAATCGATCACGGCCGGGGTGAGCGTGGGCGCTTCCATCATGCCCGACAGGATCCTGAGGCTCTCGTCGAGATTGGCCTGGATCTGCGCGGGGCGGGTATAGTCGCCCGGCAGGTTCAGCTTGTACACCGTCGACACGAAGCCGGTGGAGGCGTTGGTGTCCGAGCCGAAGGTGGTGCCCATGCGCTGCCAGGTGCGCTTGGCCTCGCCGTCCGCGACATAGCGCGAGCCGCGGAACGACAGGTGCTCCATGAAGTGCGCAAAGCCGCGCTCGGTGTCGCTTTCGTTCAGCGAGCCGGCGTCGATCCGCACGCGCACGGACACCTGGCCGGGAGGCGCGCCGTTCTTGCGCACGGCAAAGCGCAGGCCGTTCTTCAGCGTGCCGAAATGCCACGCCGGATCGGGGGTGATGTCGCTGCCCTTGTAGAGCCAGGCCGAGCGGTCGGCGAGCATCGCCTGCCACTCGGTCGCCGGCGCGGTGGTGCGGGCCACGTCCTTGCCGCCGGCGGGCGCCTGACGCGACGCCGGCGGGGCGGCCACCCGCTTCTGCGCCGACGCGGGCGGCAACAGGAGCAGGGACACGGAAAGGAGAAGCGAAGCGCGGAACGCGCGCGGGTAAGCCGACATACCCCTTTGTAGCGCCCCGCCGGGGCTACCGCCAGCACCACCGCCGCCGCGAAATCGCGATTCAGACGGGTCCGCCATGATTTGGACCCAGATTGCGGTGTAGCGCCCCTTCTCATCCGTTCCCTTGCGGGCATTCGCGCCTGCGGAATCGATCGAGGCAGGTGAATACAGTGACCGTGCAAGCGAGGACCGGCACCGGCGGATTGTGGCCGCAACCGGGCAATGGCGAAACGGGAAGCGAGCCGCGCACGATCCGCGTGCCCGACCTGAACGTCATTTCCGGCGCGCCGGCGCCCGGCGCCAGGATGGAGGCGGAGAAGAACCGCCCGTTCATCATCCGGGCGGGCAAGCATCTGCGCGGCGTGTTCGACCGGATGATCGCCTCCTCCTCGCTCGTTTCCAACGATCCGGTGCTGGACGTGCGCGACTTCGCGTGGACGGCTGACCTGCGAAAGAATTGGCAAGCGGTCCGCGACGAGGCGATCCGTGTTGCGCTGCAAGGCGAGCGCTCACCGAGCCTCGCCACCATCTCCCCCGACCACCGCTCCATCGCGGAGGTCAACAAGTGGCGGTCCTTCTTCCTGTGGGGCTACAGCTTCCCGATCGAGGACAATCTGGCGCAATGCCCGCAGACCGCGCGCATCGTGGAGCAGATCCCCGGCCTCAACAGCGCGTTCTTCTCCATCCTGGCGCCCGGCACGCACATTCCTGCGCATCGCGGGGTGACCAAGGGGCTGATCACCTGCCATCTCGGCCTGATCGTGCCGCGCGACGGGGACGTGCGGATGCGGGTGGACGATCGCATCGTCCGCTGGGCCGAAGGCGAGACGCTGGTGTTCGACGACACCTATGACCACGAGGTGTGGAACGACACGGTCGGCACGCGGGTGGTGCTCCTGATCCAGTTCGAGCGGCCGCTGAAGCAGCCCGGCCGCTGGATCGCCGACATGTTCCTGAAGGTCGTCCGCCGCTCCGCCTTCGTGCAGGAAGCGCGCGACAACATCGCCAGCTGGAACGACGCGGTGAAGCAGCTCGACATCTGAGCGGACCTTCGCCGCCTTCCCCTGCGTTCCCGCTCCTCGGAACGGGAGACGATGGTGGCGGAAAACGGCGAAAAGGCGCGCGAGGAGGATATCGACCTCTCCGAGGACCAGAAGGGCGAGGTCGACGAGCGCGAAGCCGCGAGCCCGATCGTCGTGCACGAGGTGATCCGCCGCGCGGGCGACGAGGAACTGGGCCGGCCGGCGGGATCGCTGCTGGCGTCGGGACTGGTCGGAGGCGCGGCGATCAGCGTCTCGATCCTGGGCCAGGGCACCATCGAGCATCTGCTGCCCAAGGCCGGCTGGGCGCCGCTGGTGGCGAGCTTCGGCTATTGCCTGGGCTTTCTTATCGTCATTCTCGGCCGGTTGCAGCTCTTCACCGAATCGACCCTGTCGGCGGTGATCCCGGTCGCCACCCATTTCAGCCCCGGCAATCTCGGGCGGCTGCTGCGGCTATGGGGCCTGGTGCTGGGCGCCAACCTGGCCGGCACCTTGCTGGTGGCCGCTCTGGTGGACAATGTGCTGATCGGCTCGGCGGAAGGGCGCGAAGCGATGCTGGCCGTGTCGCGCAAGCTGCTGGAGCATGGCTGGACCGACACGCTGAAGCTGGGCATTCCCGCCGGCTTCCTGGTGGCGGCGATCCCCTGGTCGCTGCCGGCGGCGCAGGGCCAGCAATTCTGGGTGGTGGTGGCGCTGACCTATCTGATCGCGCTCGGCGGCTTCACCCATGTGGTGGCGGGATCGGGCGAGGCGTGGCT
The DNA here is from genome assembly GCF_003345355.1 of Sphingomonas aracearum. Lineage (GTDB taxonomy): Bacteria > Pseudomonadota > Alphaproteobacteria > Sphingomonadales > Sphingomonadaceae > Sphingomonas > Sphingomonas aracearum. The sequence continues at coordinate 792,648 of NZ_QQNB01000002.1, forward strand.
GCTCGCGCTGTCGGGCGAGGCGAGCTGGGGCCGCGCGACCGGCGGCATGATCCTGCCCGCGCTGATCGGCAACGTGATCGGCGGCACCGGCATGTTCGCGCTGCTGGCGCATATCCAGGTGCGCCAGGAACTCTGACCGGCATGGCCTGCCGAAACGCGCGGGAGGGGAAACAAATGCTTTCCCCCTTGGCGCTTGATCCGGTGCCGCGATCGGCCCACATCGCGGCCATGCTGATCGAAACCGAAGCCACGCCCAACCCGGCGACGCTGAAATTCCTGCCGGGACGCACCGTGATGGACGCCGGCACCCGCGACTTCGCGACGCCGGAGGAAGCGGAAAGCTCGCCCCTGGCCGAGGCGCTGTTCGGGCTGGGCGACGTGACGGGCGTGTTCTTCGGCCGCGATTTCGTTTCCGTCACGGCGGTGCCGGGCACCGACTGGGCGGCGTTGAAGCCCGATGTGCTGGACGTGCTGCTGGATCACTTTTCCGCGCAGATGCCGCTGTTCAAGCCGGCCGCCGCCGGCTTTTCCGTGCCGAGCGAGGAAACGGAGTTCGCCGAAGATCCGGCCGATGCGGATATCGTGGTGCAGATCAAGGAATTGATCGAAACGCGCGTGCGCCCCGCCGTGGCCAATGACGGGGGCGACATCATCTATCGCGGTTTCGACAAGGGCAAGGTGTTCCTGCGCATGCAGGGTGCGTGCGCCGGCTGCCCGTCTTCCACCGCGACGCTGAAGAACGGCATCGAGCAGCTGCTGCGCTATTATGTGCCGGAAGTCACCGAGGTGCGCGCGGTCTGATCGCGCCACCCTTCCCTTCCGCACCTATCACGGACAATCGCCTCCATGACCGAGAAGCTTTCCGACGCGGCGCTCGACGCGCTGTTCCGCACCGCGCGCACCTTCAACAGCTACACCGACGAGCCGGTTCCTGAAGCGGAACTGCACGCCATCTGGGAGCTGATGAAATGGGGGCCGACCTCCGCCAACCAGCTGCCGGCGCGCCTCGTCTGGTGCGTATCCGACGAGGCGAAGGCGAAGCTCGCGGCGTGCGTGTCGGACGCGAACAAGCCCAAGATCCTGGCCGCGCCCGTCACCGTGATCGTCGGCATGGACATCAACTTCCACGAACATCTGCCCGAGCTGTTCCCGCACACCGACGCCAAGGCCTGGTTCGACGGCAACACGGAGCTGCGCGAGGTTTCCGCCATGCGCAACTCGACCTTGCAGGGCGCCTATTTCATCCTGGCGGCGCGCGCGCTGGGGCTCGATACCGGGCCGATGTCCGGCTTTGACAACGGCGCGGTGGACAAGGCATTCTTTGCCGACCAGCCGGGCGTGCGGTCCAACTTCATCTCGACGCTGGGCCATGGCGATCCCGCTTCGCTGCATCCGCGCCTGCCGCGGCCGGCCTTCGAGAAGTTCAACACGATTGCCTAAGCCCCCGCGCCTCGGCTAGCCGGGTCGGATGCCGCGCACGCTTGTCATCGAAACCGCCACCGCCGCCTGTTCGGTGGCGTTGCTGGAGGATGGCGCGGTGGTCGCGGCGCGGCACGAGATCGTCGGCCGCGGCCATGCCGAGCGGCTGGTGCCGATGATCGCCGAGCTGCCGGACGGCGGGCACGCGCCCTCCATCCTGGTCGATGTCGGTCCGGGCAGCTTCACCGGCATCCGCGTGGGGCTTGCCGCCGCGCGCGGGCTGGCGCTGGGCTGGGGCGCGGCGGTGCACGGCTTTTCGTCGCTGGCGCTGGTCGCCGCCCGCGGGCTGGCCGACCATCCGCACTGGCCGGAGCTCGCCGCCGTGCTGGAAGGCGGGCATGGCGAGCTGTTCGTGCAGAACTTCGCCCAACCGCTCGTGCCCGGCGCCGCCCCCGTTTCGCTGCGCCCCGACGCCGCGCTGGCGAGCATCGGCGCGCGGCCGGTGGTCGGCAGCGGCCTGGCGCGCCTCCAAGCGCTGTGCCCCGATCTGCCGGCAACGGAGGCGCTGCCCGCCGCGGCCGACGTGATCCTGCTGCCGCCTTCGCTGGCCACACTGCCGCCGCGCCCCTTTTACGGTCGTGCGCCCGATGCCGTGCCCGCCGCGGAGCGTCGCGCGCGATGAGCACCGTCGACCTGCGCGCCGGCAACGCCGCCGATCTGGGCGCGGTGGACGCGATCATGGGGGAAGCGTTCGACCCGCGCTTCGGCGAGGGTTGGACGCGCAACCAGTGCCTGGGCATCCTGGCCATGCCCGGCGTGTGGCTGACGCTCGCGCTGATCGGGGAGGAGCCGGCGGGCTTTGCGCTGTCCCGCCAGATGGCCGACGAGGCCGAGCTGCTGCTGCTCGCCACGCATCCCGCCTTCCGCCGGCGGGGCGTGGGCGCCGCCCTGCTGCGCTCGGTGCTGCACGAGGCGGAAGGGCGCGGCTGCCGGATGATCCATCTCGAGGTACGCGAAGGCAACGAGGCAATCCGGCTCTACCAGGGCGCGGGCTTCGCCAAGGTGGGGCAGCGCCCCTCCTATTACCGCGGCAATGCCGGGCGCAGCTGGGACGCCTACACGTTTCGTCGCGATCTTTCCTGACCGCGCCGGTAACCTTGAAACATTGTTGCAAGCGCGAGGAGATGGGCCGATAGCGCGCGCCGACAGGGGTGTCGTTTTTCTGGCCGCGGCACGGCCGCACGAGGAAGTTGAATGGAAGCGTTGATCGAGCCCCGCGATACCCTGATCACCCTGACCGCCGAGATCGTCGCCGCCCATGTCAGCAACAACAGCGTGGCGGTGTCGGACCTGCCCGAGCTCATCCAGAACGTGCACGGCGCGCTGAGCGGGCTGGGCGAGGCGCCGGTCGAGGCGGCGGAAAAGCGCGAGCCGGCGGTGCCGGTGCGCCAGTCGGTGAAGCCGGACTATCTCGTCTGCCTGGAAGACGGCAAGAAGCTGAAGATGCTGAAGCGCTACCTGATGGCGCAGTTCGGGCTGACCCCGGACCAGTATCGCGCGCGCTGGGGCCTGCCGGCCGATTACCCGATGGTCGCGCCCAACTATGCCGAGCAGCGCCGCAACCTGGCCAAGAGCATCGGCCTGGGCACCAAGCGCCCGCGATGAGCGGCGGCCGGCTTGTTGCGAACGACTCTCCTCTTTCGCAATAAGCCGCCCTGCCCTACATTGGCGCCATGGCCCGCAAGATCGATCTCGAAGCGCTGTGCAACCAGAAGGGACTGCGCATCACCGAGCAGCGGCGGGTGATCGCCCGCGTGCTCTCCGAAGCGGAGGACCATCCGGACGTGGAGAAGGTGTATGAACGCGCCTCCGCCATCGATCCGGGCATCTCGATCGCCACGGTGTACCGCACCGTGCGCCTGTTCGAGGAGGCGGGCATTCTCGACCGCCACGATTTCGGCGACGGGCGCGCGCGCTACGAGCCCTCGCCCGAGGCGCATCACGACCATCTGATCGATGTGGAGACCGGGCGCGTGATCGAGTTCGTCGATCCCGAGCTGGAGCAATTGCAGAAGCAGATCGCCGAGCGGCTGGGCTTCCGGCTGGTCGACCACCGCATGGAGCTCTACGGCGTGGCCCTCACCCGCAAGGACTGAGCGCCGGTGGGCACCTTGCGGCTTTGCGGCAGGCTGCTCGCCCTTCTCCTGCTGCTATCGGTCGCGCTGCCGCTGCATGGGTGCTGGCGGCTGCTGCGCCGGCGCTCTCCCTGGCCGCGGCGATTCCTGCGCGCGGTTGCGTGGGTGATCGGTGCGCGGGTGCGGATCGTCGGGGCCGCCCGGACCCATGACGTGTTCCTCGTGGCCAATCATGTCAGCTGGACGGACATCCCGATCCTGGCCGGCGCCACCGGCACGGCCTTTGTCGCCAAGGCCGAGCTGGCCGACGCGCCGCTGGTCGGCTGGCTGGCGGCCCTGAACCACACGGTGTTCATCCGCCGCACGCGCGCCGCCGTGACCGAACAGGTGCAGGACATCGCCGCGGCACTCGCGCAAGGATGGCCGCTGACGCTGTTCCCGGAAGGCACGACGGGCGACGGGCGCACGCTGCTGCCGTTCAAGCCGGCGCTGCTCCAGGTCGCCAGCCCGCCGCCGCCGGGCGTGCAGGTGCAGCCCGTGCTGCTCGATTATGGCGCGGCGACGCCCGATCTGGCCTGGGCGGGCGAGGAAGGCGGGGCGAGCCACGCGCGGCGCGTCCTGCGTCGTCCGGGCTCGTTCGCGGTGACTTTGCGCTTCCTCGAGCCGTTCGTGCCCGGCGATGACCGCAAGGCGACCGCCGCCGAGGTGCGGCGGCGGATGGAGGCGGTTGCCTAGGGCTGGCGCCGGCGCCCGCCTCAGCCGTGCATCACCAGCACGATCTTGCCGACATGGTCGCCCGCCTCCATCCGCGCATGGGCGGCGGGGGCTTCGGCGAAGGGAAAGGTCCGGTCGATCACCGGGCGCACGCGGCCGGCGGCGACGTGCGGCCACACCGTGCGGTACAGCTCGTCCGCCACCATCGACTTGAACCCGGCATCGCGCGGGCGCAGCGTGGAGCCGGTCAGCGTCAGGCGACGGCGCATGATGTCGAAGATCGGGATGGTCGCGCTCGCCCCGCCCTGCACCGCGATGGAGACATGGCGGCCGTCTTCGCCGAGGCATTGCAGGTTGCGCGGCACATAGTCGCCGCCGACCATGTCCAGCACCACCGCGCAGCCCCTGCCCCCGGTGATCTCCTTCACCCGCGCTACGAAATCTTCGGTGCGATAGTTGATCGCGTGGTCGGCGCCCAGCCGGCGGGCGGCCGCGCATTTCTCGTCGGAGCCGGCGGTGACGATGATCGTCAGCCCGAAGGCCCCGGCCAGCGCGATCGCGGTGGTGCCGATGCCGGAGGTGCCGCCATGGACGAGCACGGTGTCGCCCTCCACCGCGTAGCCGCGCTCGAACAGGTTGGTCCACACGGTGAACAAGGTTTCGGGGATCGCCGCCGCTTCCACCAGCGACAGGCCTTCGGGCACCGGCAGGCAGGTGCCCCAGGGCGCGACCGCATATTCGGCATAGGCCCCGCCCGCCACCAGCGCGCAGACCGGCTGGCCGACCGCTTCCGCCACCACGCCCTCGCCAACCGCGACGACCACGCCGGCAAGCTCCAGGCCGGGGATCGAGGGCGCACCCGGCGGCGGCGGGTAGCCCCCTTTTCGTTGCAGCACGTCCGGCCGGTTCACCCCCGCGGCGGCAACGCGGATCAGCACCTCGCCCGCGCCCGGCCGCGGCACCGGCCGTTCCACAAGCGTCAGCACCTCCGGCCCACCCGGCTCGGCCGGATCGATCGCCTGCATGGTCGCCGGTATCGCGGTCATTTCTGCTTGCCCCCAACGCAGGCTTCCTGCGTGATCGCGCTTATTGACATCGCGCCGGCCAGGGTCAACGTTGTCCGGGATGGATTTGGACGAGATTCTCGCCCGCAAGCCGGGGGATCCTCTCGCGGCGATCGTCACCCAGGACCTCGATCCCTTGTCGGTCGCGGAATTGGAGGAGCGGATCGCCGTTCTGGAGGCGGAGATCGCTCGCGTTCGTACCCGCATCGCCCATGCCAGCAGCCACAAGGCCAGCGCCGACGCGTTGTTCCGCCGGTGATCGCGACGCGCGCCCTTCGGGTCGACGGCGCGCCGTTCTGGTTTCGGGTGCGGTGCTTGATGCAGGTCCACCCCCTCCCGATATGACAGGAAAGGGCCGCGCGTTTGGTGGCCCGACAGGAGTTCACAGAATGCCGAGTTTCGCCTCCGCGCTCGAAACCACCCTCCACAAGGCGCTGGAAGCAGCATCCTCGCGCCGCCACGAATATGCGACGCTGGAGCACCTTCTGCTCGCGCTGGTCGAGGACGAGCATGCCTCGGTCGTCATGTCCTCGTGCGGCGTGGACCTGGGCGAGCTGAAGGCCACCGTTGCCCATTATCTCGACACCGAGCTCGACAGCCTGAAGGTCGACGCCGCCACCGATCCCTCGCCCACCAGCGGGTTCCAGCGGGTGGTGCAGCGCGCCATCCTGCACGTCCAGTCGTCCGGCCGCGACGAGGTGACCGGCGCCAACGTGCTGGTCGCCCTGTTCTCCGAGCGGGAAAGCTATGCCGTCTACTTCCTGCAACAACAGGACATGAGCCGGCTGGATGCGGTGAGCTATATCAGCCACGGCGTCGGCAAGGGCGGCTCGCCGGCCGAGGCGGCCACGCCCAAGGGCGCCGAGGAGGAAAAGGCCGCCAAGCCCGCCGACAAGAAGGGCGAAAGTGCGCTGAAGCAGTTCACCGTCGACCTCAACGAGAAGGCCAAGATCGGCAAGGTCGATCCGCTGATCGGCCGCACCGCGGAGGTGGACCGCACCATCCAGATCCTGTGCCGCCGCTCCAAGAACAACCCGCTCTATGTGGGCGATCCGGGCGTGGGCAAGACCGCCATCGCCGAAGGCCTTGCCCGCAAGATCGTCGAGGGCCAGGTGCCCGAGGTGCTGCGCGAGGCGGTGATCTACTCGCTCGACATGGGCGCGCTGCTCGCCGGCACGCGCTATCGCGGCGATTTCGAGGAGCGGCTGAAGGCGGTCGTCAATGAGCTGGAGAAGCTGCCGCACGCCGTCCTCTTCATTGACGAGATCCACACGGTGATCGGCGCCGGCGCGACTTCCGGCGGGGCGATGGACGCGTCCAACCTCTTGAAGCCGGCGCTGTCGGGCGGCACCATCCGCTGCATCGGATCGACCACCTACAAGGAGTTCCGCAACCATTTCGAAAAGGACCGCGCGCTCCTGCGCCGGTTCCAGAAGATCGACGTCAACGAGCCCTCGATCGAGGACACGGTGAAGATCCTCGCCGGCCTGCGCTCCGCGTTCGAAAGCCACCATTCGGTGAAGTACACGCCCGACGCGATCAAGTCGGCCGTGGAGCTGTCGGCGCGCTACATCAACGACCGCAAGCTGCCCGACAAGGCGATCGACGTGATCGACGAAGTGGGCGCGATGCAGATGCTGGTGGCGCCGGGCAAGCGCAAGAAGACCATCACCGCGCGGGAGATCGAGGCGGTGATCGCCACCATGGCGCGCATTCCGCCGAAATCGGTCTCCACCGACGACACCAAGCTGCTCGAAGGCTTGGAGACGGACCTGAAGCGCGTGGTGTTCGGCCAGAACGAGGCGATCGAGAAGCTGGCGTCGGCGATCAAGCTGTCGCGGGCGGGCCTGCGCGATCCGGAAAAGCCGATCGGCAACTATCTGTTCACCGGCCCCACCGGCGTCGGCAAGACGGAGGTCGCCAAGCAGCTGTCCGCGATCATGGGCATCCCGCTCCAGCGCTTCGACATGTCCGAATATATGGAGCGGCATTCGGTCAGCCGGCTGATCGGTGCGCCTCCGGGCTATGTCGGGTTCGACCAGGGCGGACTGCTCACCGATGCCGTCGACCAGAACCCGCATTGCGTGCTGCTGCTGGACGAGATCGAAAAGGCGCATCCGGACCTGTTCAACATCCTGTTGCAGGTGATGGACAATGGCCGCCTGACCGACCAGCACGGCAAGACGGTGGATTTCCGCAACGTCATTCTCATCATGACGACCAATGCGGGCGCCGCCGACATGGCGCGCGAGACGCTGGGCTTCGGCAATCTCACCCGCGAGGGCGAGGACGAGCAGGCGGTGCAGCGGATGTTCTCGCCGGAATTCCGCAACCGGCTCGATGCCATCGTGCCGTTCGGCTATCTGCCGAGCGAAGTGGTGGCGCGGGTGGTGGACAAGTTCATCCTCCAGCTCGAGCTGCAGCTGGCCGACCGCAACGTCCACATCAACCTGGACGACGAGGCCAAGAAGTGGCTCACCGACAAGGGCTATGATCGCCTGTACGGCGCGCGCCCGATGGGCCGCCTGATCCAGGAGAAGATCAAGCAGCCGCTGGCCGAGGAACTGCTGTTCGGCAAGCTCGTCCATGGCGGCGAGGTGACGGTGAAGATGAAGGACGGCGCGCTGTCCTTCGCGATCGAGCCGGCCGCGCCGAAAAAGCCCAAGAAGAAGGGCGGCAAGACGCTGCCTGCCGAAGCGGAATAAGCGGGGCGGCCGGGCGATCGGCCTTCCCTCCATTGACCGGAAACGCCCGTGCGGGAAACCGCGCGGGCGTTTGCCCGTTGCGATCGTGCGCGGCGGTTCGTAGGCTTGGCGACGGGAGCTGCCGGCGCTTTGAGGCCGCTCCTGCAAGGGGGCGGCATGGGTTTCGGGTATGCGGTTCTTCTGGGCGCCAGCGCGGTCGGTTCTGCCGCCGGGGCGCAGACCACGGCCGCGACGCCACCGGGGTGGACGGTGAACGAAGGCGCGTCGGTTTGCAACGCCAGCTTCACCGCTTCGGGCGCCAGCGAGCCGGCGCTGCGCCTCTTCGATCGCGCGCTGTCGGACGAGACGCTCCTGACCTTCACCCTGCCCGCACCCGTAGATGTGCCTTACGGCGCGCCGGTCCGCCTCGTGCTCCAGCCATCGGGCACGGTGCTGCAAGGTCAGGCCGACGGTTTTGCGCCGGGCAGGGGTCCGACCCAGACCATCGGCCTTTCCGTGAAGCGAGCACAATTGAAGGCCAAGACGGTGTCGGCGCTGCGACTTTCGTCGGAGAACGACATGCTGGTCGATCTGCCGGTGGAGCGCCTGGCAGCGGCGCTCACGTCGTTGCAGGCCTGCCAGGAATCACTGCTTGCGCATGCCGGCATCGCGCGACGCGACTATGCCCGGATCGCCACCTTCGCCCGGCCCTTGACCAGCCCGCGCGACTGGTTCGTACCAGAGTCCTATCCCGCCGAAGCGCGCCGCGCCCGCGAGCAGGGACGCGTCGCCGGTCGCTTTCGCATCCTCAAGGACGGGACGGTGGCGGATTGCCTCGTTCTGGTGAGTTCGGGCTTTCCAAGCTTGGACGAGGGCACCTGCGCCGTTCTCCTTGCCAAGGCCCGCTATCGCCCTGCCCGTGATGCCAGCGGGCAGGCGGTCGTCTCTCCGCAGCTTTTCGCCGTTTATTGGGCACTGCCCTGACGGTTGCCGCGCGTTTCCGGCCTCGAAGGTGATCCACGAACGCGCGCAAGGTCGGGGAAGCAGGCGCCGGCCGGAATAATACAGGAACGGGCCGGAAAAGCTCTGCCACCACTCCGCTAGCACCAGCTCCAGCGCGCCGCTGTCGCAAGGCTGAGCGAGAACGCCCGGCGCCCACAACGGCGCGCCGGGCGCTTCCGCGGTCAGTTGCCGCGCCGACCGCCGCCGCGGCCCTGGCTGCCGCCCCAGCGGAACGGACGGCCCTGGCTGGGCGCCGTCGTGGCAGCGGGTGCCTGCGGTGCTGGAGCACCGGCGCTGGGCTGCGACGGACGACCCTGCCAGCCGCCGGCGGGCCGGTCGCCGCGATTGCCGCGCCACGTGCCGCGGTTGCCGTTCCAGCGTCCGTCCTGCCCGTTGCCGGGGCGGCCCTGATAGCCGGGCCGGCCGTCGAAATCGGGGCGCCCCTGCCCGGGCCGGCCGTAACCGGGGCGACCGTTCAGGTCGGGACGGCCCTGGCCCGGCCGGCCATACCCCGGCCGGTCATTCCGGTAGAACCCGCCCCAGTTCGGCTGGCCGCGATAGCCGTTGCCGCGCCGGCCTTCCCAATAGCGCCGCTGGCCATCGTTCCAGCGGAAGGGGCGGCGGTTGCGGTCGTACACATAGACGCCCGAGCCGGGATAATAGAAGTCGTTGTACCAGCCATAGGAGCCGCCCAGCGCGCCATAGCCGTATCCGTAGCCGTCATAATAGGGATCGACGTAGCCGTACCCGTAGCCCGGTGCGCCATAACCGACGGCGACGCTGCCGCCGCCATAGGCATAGTCATCGCAGCCCGACAGGCCGAGGGCGGCCGCGCCGAGAGCGGCGGCGAACAGAAGCTTGGCATTCATCGAAAACTCTCCCCGATACGCGGAAGAACACGGCAGGACGCGCCGTACCAACGATCGAACGACTCCGCGAAAGCGTTGTTCCTACACGGTGAACGCTGGCGGGAGGCTGAACGAGCGGCTGGCCGATGGTCGTGCCCGCGCCCCGCCAACGGCAAGGGCGGCCCGATCGCTCGAGCCGCCCCCTTTTTCCTCCGCATCCGGCGAGGATCAGTGCGCCTGATCGCGCCACACGTTCTTGTATGCGCCCCAGGCGAGGAACACGAAGATCACGAGGAAGATCACCGAAGCGAAGCCGGCCTGGTGACGCGCCTCCAGCTTGGGCTCCGCGGTCCAGGTCAGGAAGGCGGACACGTCCTTGGACATCTGGTCCACGCTCGCCTTGGTGCCGTCCTGGTACTGGACCTGGCCCTCGGTGGTGAGGGGCGGCGGCATGGCGAGGTTGAGGTTCGGGAAATACGGATTGTAGTGCAGGCCCGCCGGCGTCTTGGCATCCGGGAAGTGCTTCAGCAGCGCCGCCGGCTGCGGGCGATAGCCGGTCAGCAGCGAATACACGTAATCCTGCCCGTCATGCCGCGCCTTGGTCATCAGCGACAGGTCGGGCGGCAGCGCGTTGTTGTTGGCAGCGCGCGCGGCGACGTCGTTGGCGAACGGCGACGGGAAGCGATCGGACGGCAGGTTCTTGCGCGTGGTCGCCTCGCCCGTTTCCGGGTTCACCGACGGCTGCTCGATCTTCCACTCGGTGGCGATCGTCTTGATCTGGCCGTCGTTGTAGCCGATCTCCTTCAGGTCGCGGAAGGACACGTACTTCAGCGAGTGGCAGGCCGAGCAGACCTCCTGATAGACCTGAAAGCCGCGCTGCACCTGGCGGAGGTCGAACTTGCCGAACAGACCGGCCGACGAGAGCCCGGCCTCGCGCGGAGACAGGTGGAACTCATGCTCGGCCGTGGGCGGCGCCGGCTCGGTGATCGCGGTGGAGACGGTGCCCCACAGCGCGATGCCGAGGACGAACACGAACACCGCGCCGACCAGGGTTGAGAGTGCACGAACCATTGTTGTTGTTATCCCCTAGTCCGTTCCGGTCACGCGGTCGCGGCGCTGTGCGTGATGGAGGTGCCTTCCTGCTTGTTCAGCACGGCTTCCATGATCGAGTTTGGCATCGGCCGCGGGCGCTCCGAACGGGCGACCCAGGGCAGGATGATGAGGAAGTGCGCGAAGTAATAGGCCGTCGCGATCTGCCCCAGGATGACGTTGCGCGCATTGGCCTCGGCCCCGCCGACATAGCCCAGCAGCAGCACGTCGAGCAGCAGGATGCCGAGGAAGATGCGCAGCTTGGGCCGGAAGTTGGCCGAGCGCACCGGCGACGAATCCAGCCACGGCAGGAAGAACAGCAGCAGGATGGAGCCGAACATCGCCAGCACGCCCCACAGCTTGGCCGGCAGGAAGAAGTCGGCCGTGAAGCTCTTCAGGATCGCGTAGAACGGCAGGAAGTACCATTCGGGAACGATATGCGCCGGCGTCGAAAGCGGGTTCGCCTCGATATAATTGTCCGGATGGCCGAGCAGGTTCGGCGCAAAGAACATGAGGCAGGCGAACACGAGGAGGAACACGCCCACGCCCACGCCGTCCTTGGCGGTGTAATAAGGGTGGAACGGCACGGTGTCCTGCTCGCTCTTCACCTCAACGCCGGTCGGGTTGGACGAGCCCGGGATGTGCAGCGCCCAGATGTGCAGGATGATGACGCCCGCGATCACGAACGGCAGCAGGTAGTGGAGCGAGAAAAAGCGGTTCAGCGCGGCATTGTCCGGCGCGAAGCCGCCCAGCAGCCAGATGCGCACGGTGTCGCCGACCACCGGGATGGCCGAGAAGAAGCCGGTGATGACCTGCGCGCCCCAGAAGCTCATCTGGCCCCACGGCAGCACATAGCCCATGAAGGCGGTGGCCATCATGAGAAGGAAGATGACCACGCCGAGCAGCCACACCATCTCGCGCGGCGCCTTGTAGGAGCCGTAGTAAAGGCCGCGGCCGATATGGATGTACACAACGGCCAGGAACATGGACGCGCCGTTGGCATGCGCATAGCGCAGGAACCAGCCGGCGTTCACGTCGCGCATGATGCTCTCGACCGAGCCGAACGCCACGCCGCCGTTCGCGGCATAGTGCATGGCCAGCACCACGCCGGTGACGATCTGGATGACCAGCGCCATGCCGGCGAGCACGCCGAAGTTCCAGAAATAGTTGAGGTTGCGCGGCACCGGATAGCCGGCGCCGATCGCGTTGTAGACGAGGCGCGGCAGCGGCAGCTTCTCGTCCAGCCACCGCATCAGCGGCACCTTCGGCTCGTAGTGCTTGGCCCAGGGAAAGCTCATCTGCTGCTACCTCAACCCACCGTCACGACGGTGTCGGAATTGAACGTGTATTGCGGCACCTCGAGGTTGCGCGGCGCCGGACCCTGCCGGATGCGGCCCGCGGTGTCGTAGGCCGATCCGTGGCACGGGCAGAAATAGCCGCCGAACGGGCCCTTGTTCTCGCCCTCGCCCGCGCCCAGCGGCACGCAGCCCAGGTGGGTGCAGACGCCCAGGGTGATGAGCCAGTTCTTCTTGCCCGTCTTGGTGCGCTCTTCCAGCGTCTGCGGGTCGCGCAGCGAGGACACGGCCACCGCATCCGCCTCGGAAATTTCCTTGGGCGTCAGGTTGCGCACGAACAGCGGCTGCTTGCGGAAGGTGGTCTTTATCGCCTGGCCGGGCTCGATCTTGGAGATGTCGATCTCCGTGGTGGACTGTGCCAGCACGTCCGCCGAGGGGTTCATCTGGTTGACCAGCGGCAGCACCACCACGCCCGCGCCCACGCCGATCCAGGCGACGGCCGCGATGTTGATGAAATCGCGGCGACGGGGATCGCTCACCTCTTCCTGAAACGGCGCCGGGTCTTCCCCAGGCGGTACGGCGGTATCAATTGCCATTCACTTGCCCTTGCACTTCGTTTTCGGCGGCCACAAGATCATGGGGCGAAACAAGAAGATGCCCCCGTGCGACCCCCAGTCCCCACGGAGGTTAACCGGCTCCATAGACGGCGGGCGGCGGCGTTGCCAACTGCTTTTAGCGGCCTTGCGAACCGCTCGCAGCCGCGGCTAAGGCGCCCTTATGCGCGTTGCCCTGTTCCAGCCCGAGATCGCCGGCAATGTCGGTGCCGTCTTACGCACCGCAGCCTGCCTGGCGACGCCGGTGGACCTGGTCGAGCCGCTGGGATTCGCGTGGGACGACAAGCGCGTGGCGCGTGCCGGCATGGATTATATCGACCATGTCGCCATCGCCCGCCATGCCGACTGGACGGCCTTCGAGCGGCAGGCGGCAGGCCGCCTCGTGCTGCTCACCACGCGCGGGGCGACCCCGTTCCACGACTTCCGTTTCCGTCCCGACGACGTGCTGCTGTTCGGCCAGGAAGGCGCGGGCGTGCCGGAGGAGGTGCATGCGCGCGCCGATGCCCCGGTGGTGGTGCCGATGGCTCCCCCGCTGCGCTCGCTGAACCTGTCGGTGTCGGTTGCGGTGGTGCTGGCGGAGGCGCTGCGCCAGACCGGCGGCTGGCCCGCGCCCCCGCCCGCGCCCTCGACTTCGGCGGCCCGCGGAGGCTAAGGCGCGGGCCATGCCTGCCCTGACGCTCGACCCCGAACAGACCGCCGCCCGCACCTGGTTCGAATCCCTGCGTGACCTGATCTGCGCGGAGTTCGAGGCGATCGAGCGGGAGGCCGGCTCCGACGCCGCCTTCGCCTACACGCCGTGGGACCGCACCGACGCCGCGGGCGTGCCGAACGGCGGCGGCGGCGTGCGCGGCGTGATGAAGGGGCGCGTGTTCGAGAAGGTGGGCGTCAACGTTTCCACAGTCGGCGGCGCGTTCGAGGGCGAGTTCGGCCGCACCATCCACGGCGCCGCCGACGATCCGCGCTTCTTCGCCACCGGCATCAGCCTGGTCGCGCACATGGCCAACCCGCATGTGCCGGCGGTGCACATGAACACGCGCTTTCTCGTCACCACCAGGCGCTGGTTCGGCGGCGGTGCGGACCTCAACCCCCCGCTGCCGATCGCCGAGGACACCGACGATTTCCACGCCACGCTGAAGGCCGCATGCGACGCGCACGATGCCGGCCACTATCCGCGCTTCAAACAATGGGCGGACGAATATTTCTACATTCCGCACCGCCAGGTGCATCGCGGCGTGGGGGGCATCTTCTTCGATCATCTGGAAGGCGATTTCGCGGCCAATTTCGCGTTCACGCAAGATGTCGGCCGCGCCTTCCTGGACGTGTTCCCGCGCATCGTCCGGCGGCGCATGGCCCTGCCCTTCACCGAGGCGGAGCTGGCCGAGCAGCGGCGCTGGCGCGGGCGCTATGCCGAGTTCAACCTCGTCTACGATCGCGGCACGTTGTTCGGGCTCAAGACCGGCGGCAACATCGACGCGATCCTGATGAGCCTGCCGCCGCTCGCCGCCTGGGAATGACGCGGTGGCGCTGATCCCGGTAGCTGACGGCGAGCTGGCGACGGTCGTCACCGCGCTCGAGATGACGGAGCGCCCCCGCCCTCGCCCGCTGCCCTCCTCGCCGTTGCGGCTGGTGCGCTGGCCCAAGCATGGACCCGCGACGTGCGGCGCGTGGCGCTGCATACCTGCACGCTGGACCATCCGTCGGCGCTGAACTTCTACCGTGCGCAGGGCTTCGTGCCGGTATCGCGGACGATCGAGACCTTTGCCGATCCGCGCGCACTGGGGCTGCTGCCGGAGGACGCCGCGCCGCAGATCCCCTATCTCGCCAAGCGGCGATAGGCCGCGACCTGGATCAGCGTGGTCGCCAGCAACGCCGCCGCCGCGACCGCCGCGGCCCCGGCATCGACCAGGGTCACCGCCACCGGATTGCCGCCGCCCTCCAGCCGCAGCCAGCGGTCGAGCGACAGGAGCGGTGCCGCGACCAGCCCGCCGAGGATCGGGATCGCCGCCATGCCGGCCAGCACCAGCCCGTTCCCCCGTGTGAGCCGCCACCCGCGCGCGATCGCCTGAAGCGGGCCGATCGGCCGTTCCGCCACGATCACCGGGCCGGTCAGCATCAGCCGCCCCGACAGGAACAGCGCCGGGATCAGCAGCACCACCAGCCACATGCCAAGCGTCAACGGCACGCCCACGATCATCGAGGCGAGGAGGAAGACAAGGAGGCGCCGGATCGACCGCGCCAGCGCCGCCCCCGTCGCCGGGCGCTCCCGGTCGAGATAGAGGCTCAGGACCGCGAGCTGGCCGAACTGGGTGAACAGCCCAGCCAGGCCATACCAGTGGCCATAAGCGAGCACCCATTGGGCGATGGTTTCCGCCAGCAGCCGCTGCTCCGCATTGGTCATGCCCTCGCTGACCACCAATGCGGGCATGGGCGGCACCAGCAGGTTCAGCGCGAACAGCGGCAGGAACAGGAACACGCCCGCCACCGCGAGCAGCAGGTCGCGATCGCGCACCGCCATGCGCCACGCATGGCCCAGCGTGCCAGCAAGCGAGCGCCTCATGCCGCGGGGGCCGCCCGCTGCTCGGCGCGCAGCCGCACCAGGAGGTAAAGGCGCGCGGTGAACACCAGCGCCAGCACGGTGAAGGCGGTGGAAACGGCCGCCACCAGGATCGGGGTGACGATGTTGGCCGGGGCGAACGGCCCCTCCCCGCCGGCCAGCAGGGCAAGCACGGTGCCCGCCACGCTCTGCACCGCCATCACCGCCACGCTCGCGACGATCAGGAACAGCAGCAGCGTGCCGAACAGTCGCCAGCTCAGGCCATGCGTCAGCCGCCACGACCGGCCGAACGCGCGCAGGCCGCGCCGCTCCTCCAGCACCACCGGGAACAGCACGAGCAGGCGGGCGAGAACGAACAGGCAGAGAAGGCTCCAGATCAGGCTGTAGAGCCCGAAGGGTCCGGCCGCCTCCTCCGGCATGGCCGCCATGCCCTGCTCGGCCAGCGCCGACAGGTCCGCCCCCTTGGCCGACAGGATCGCCACCGCGGGCACGAAGGTGAGCGAGAGCACGGCGAGCAGGAGGATCACGATGCCAAGCGCGGGGAGGAGCCGTTGCCCTGCCAGGCGGCGCGCCGGCCCGGGCGCCGGCACTGCCATCAGCGCCAGCGCCGTGACCGCCAGCTGCCCCCACAGCGACACGATCGAGAGCAGGAGGTTGAGAAGGGATAAGGCATAGCCCATCGCCGGCCACGCCGCGGCGGCGGGCACCAGCAGGGCCTGGAGAACGGTGGGCAGGAACACCAGCGGCAGCGCCAGGGCCATTGTCGCGCCGGCATGGTCGGACAGGAAGCGGGTCGTCCGGTCCCACACATCGCCCATCAACACCATCCGGCCGGCTCCCGGCCGCTCCGTGCAGCCGCGGCCCGCTTAGCTGCCCCCGCCCCGCTTGCCAACAAGCCCCGCGCGGCACACATCACGCGCCATGATCCCCGACGATATCGAATGGCGCGTCTCCGCTGGCCTTACCCCCTATCAGGAGGCGCTCGCCGAGATGGAGGCGCGCGCGGCCGCGGTAGCGGCGGGCGAGGCGCGGGAGCTCGTCTGGCTGCTCGAACACCCGCCGGTCTATACCGCCGGCACCAGCGCCGCTGCCGAGGATCTGCTCGACCCCCGCTTTCCGGTGATCCAGACCGGGCGGGGCGGCAAATACACCTATCACGGCCCCGGCCAGCGCGTCGGCTACCTTATCCTCGACCTGGGCCGGCGCGGCCGCGACGTGCGCTGCTTCGTGCATGCGCTGGAGGACTGGCTGATCGGCGCGCTGGGGCGGATCGACATTCCAGCGTTCCGGGTGGAGGGGCGGGTCGGCATCTGGACGCGCGAGGGCGGAACGGAAGCGAAGATCGGTGCGATCGGCGTGCGGGTGAAGCGCTGGGTGACTCTGCACGGCTTTTCCGTGAACCTGGCCCCCGACCTGGCGGACTTCGGCGGCATCGTGCCCTGCGGTCTGGGCGAGTTTCCCGTCACCAGCGCGGCCCTGCTGGGAAAGTCGGCGGATTTCGCAACCTTTGACGAAGCGCTGGCGTTGGGGTGGCGCGCATTCGCGGAAAGTCTGTCCTGTGCGCGAAAAATCGAGGCTTGAGGGCACCACGGGTTGCAGCTAATGTCCATCACGGTTTGGGTATTAAGGGCACAGCCTTCCAAGCCCATCATCTAGGGAGCTTTCCAAATGCGTGCACTCATCTCCAAGGTCCTGACGGGTTCGGCGATCGCCGCGGCGGCGCTCGCGGTGTCGGCTTGCGGCTCGAAGACCGAAACCACCGAGAACACCGTCGTCACCGACATGAACGCCACCGAGGGCATGGGCGACACCATGACCGACAACATGACCGCGACCGACGCCACGATGGGCAACGACGCGATGATGGCGAACGACACCAGCATGATGTCGAACGACACCACCATGACCACCAACAGCACCACCACCACCAACGCGATGTAATCGCAGACGATTGGCGGCCCGGCCGCCGATCGGGTGAGGTGAAGGGCCGTCCGGGCGACCGGGCGGCCTTTTCGATTCCAGGCCCCTCCCGCTGCCGCGTCGCGGTCGCCCTCGACGGCTCGATGCGACAAGCCTGTTGAAAGCGCTTGGGATTAACCGTGAAAAGCCGTATCGGCGCAAAGCCAATGCGAGAGGGTGTATGAGCGTGAAGCGTAGTGTGATCCGGCTGGTGGCGGCCGCTCTGGGAACGGCAATGGCGATCGCGGCGGTGCCCGCGCAGGCACAGTTCTTCTTCAAGTCGCACGACCTGTCCGCGCCGCCGGTGAAGGGCGACGAGCCCGGCTTCATCCCGTTGCCCGGCGGCACGCCCGCCGAATTGCGCGCCAGCCTGGTGTGGCACATGCGCGCGGCGATGAACTATGCCGCGCTGCAATGCCAGTTCGAGCCGACGCTGCTGAGCGTGGACAATTACAACGACGTGTTCCGCGACCACCGCGCCGAGCTCGACAATGCCTATGCGACGCTGACCAAATACTTCCAGCGCGTGAACAAGGCGCCCAAGGCGGCGCAGACCGCGCTGGATAGCTACGGCACGCAGGTCTATTCCAGCTTTTCCACCGCCACGCCGTACATGTTCTGCCAGACGGCCGCCTCCATGGAACGCGACGCGCTGTTCACGCCGCGGGGCCAGCTCTACACGGTGGCCGAAAAGCGGATGCAGGAGTTGCGCAACTCGCTGGTGCCTTGGGGCGAGCAGCAGTTTCCGCGCGGCAACCAGTTCAACGGCCGGGTTTCC
Source organism: Sphingomonas aracearum (assembly GCF_003345355.1). GTDB lineage: Bacteria > Pseudomonadota > Alphaproteobacteria > Sphingomonadales > Sphingomonadaceae > Sphingomonas > Sphingomonas aracearum. Next base: position 810,803 of record NZ_QQNB01000002.1, read on the forward strand.
CTGCCCAGCCTGGACGCGCGCTGCTACGACAAGAAGGCTGCCTGGAACGGCAAGTGCGGGCCGTACACGCTGTACGAGCGGTAAGGACCCCCGGTCTGCCGCGAAAGCGGACGGGCGAGGCGCGGCGCCGATCTACCAGCGTCGCGTCACCGGGCGGTCGGCGGAGTGCCGGCCGATCTCGCCTAGCGCAGCCCTAACAGCTTGTGGGTCTGCAACGTCAGCCGCCATTTCGGCCGCGCCATGACGAGGTCGATCGCTGCGTGGTGGTTCTCGCGAGCGCGGGGATCGTCGAGCGGCTGGAGCAGGAAATGGCCGAACTGCCATTCCTCCAGCGCAACCGGGTCGATGCCCGCCTGCGGCCAGACCAGCTTCAGTTCGTCGCCCTGCCGCTGTACCACCTCGCTGCCCGCCTTGGGGCTGATGCACAGCCAGTCGATGCCGGGATGCGCGGGCAAGGTGCCGTTGCTTTCCATCGCGATACGAAAACGGTGCGCGTGCAGCGTTTCCACCAGCGCGTCATCCACTTGCAGCATCGGCTCTCCGCCGGTCAGCACGACGAACCGCTCGGCCTCGCCCTCGCCCCAGAAGCCGACCACGGCCGCGACCAGCGCGGCCGCATCGGCGAAGCGCCCGCCGCCCAGCCCGTCCGTGCCGACGAAGTCCGTGTCGCAGAACCGGCACACCGCGCGCGCGCGATCCTCTTCCCGGCCGGACCAGAGATTGCACCCGGCGAAGCGCACGAACACCGCGCGGCGCCCGGCATTGACCCCCTCGCCCTGCAGCGTGAGGAACATTTCCTTGACGGCGTAGCTCATCGCATCAGGCCGGGGTGACCGCATAGTTGGTGGGATCGGGCAGCCCGGCTTCCTCGAACCCCTTGGCGCGCAGGCGGCAACTGTCGCACTCGCCGCAATGCAGGCCGCCGGGCGCGGGATCGTAGCAGGACCAGCTCATCCCCGCGTCCAGCCCCAGCCGCGCCGCCTCGCGCACGATGTCCGCCTTGCTCATGTGCTGCAGGGGTGCGCGGATGCGGAAGGGCTTTCCCTCGACGCCGGCCTTGGTCGCCACCTCCGCCAGCCGCTCGAACCCGGCGATGAACTCGGGCCGGCAATCGGGATAGCCCGAATAATCGAGCGCGTTGACCCCGATATACAGGTCGCGCGCGCCGGATGCCTCCGCCCAGCCGAGCGCCAGGCTGAGGAAGATGGTGTTGCGCGCGGGCACGTAGGTGATCGGGATGCCGGGCTGCACGCCCCCCTTCGGCACGTCCATATCGGCGGTCAGCGCCGAGCCGCCGAACGCGGACAGGTCCAGCGGCAAGACGATGTGGCGCTCGGCGCCGAGCGCCGCGGCGATGCGCCGCGCGGCGGCCAGCTCGACCTGATGGCGCTGGTTGTAATCCACCGACAGGGCAAGCAGGCGATGCCCGTCCTCGCGCGCCCGCGCGGCGGAAACCATGGAATCGAGCCCGCCCGAAACAAGGGCAACGGCGTAGGTAGGGGAAGTAGTCATCGGCGGCAGCTAGGGGGCGCAGCGCCGGATCGCAAGCCGCCCGCAAAAGAAGGGCCGCCCGGAAGCGGCCCAGTTCATGCTAGGGAGAAAACGTGTCCACCAGAGACGACGTGGTGCTCGATCTAGGGCAGCGAGGGTAAACCCTTGCTTAACGAGGCGGGGCGCAGGTGCCGGTGCGCCGCGCCTCATAGTCGAATTCGAAGGGCTGCCCGGCGGCGATGCCGGATGTCTGGATGTGCACCAGCCGGGAAGTTTCCACCGTCAGTTCGGTGCGGCCGTGGCCGGCGCCCGGGCAGGTATAATGCACCACCAGGCTGGCGGGCGCATCCTCCACCACGAAGCGGCTGCACCCGGCCCCGCGATGCGCGGGCTGCAACAGCAGGGCCGGGTCCGCCACGCAGACCGTCTGCACGGCGCCGCCCGCCTCGCGGAGTTGCCATTGCCCCCGCTCGATGCCGGCAAGCGCCGCCATGCGCGGCGCCGCCGCCGTCACGCCGGCAAGCGCCAGCGCCAATGTTCCCAGCCGAACGACCTGCCGCATTGCCTTGCCCCGCCGGCGCCCCCGTGCGCCTGCCGCGCATCTGGGAAGCCCGCCGGCAGATTGCAACGGCTACGCAACGACCTCCGCGGCACGGACCGGGAACTTGGTGGAGCAGAACTGGCAGTCAACCTGGATGAAGCCGGTCTCGTCGGCCATCTCCTGCTGCTCCTCGGCCGAGAACTTGGCGAGCACCGAGCCGATATAGTCGGCCGAACAGCGGCAGCCGCGCACCAGCCGCGTTTCGGCCAGCAGGTTCACCCGCTCCTCCTCGTTGAACAGGCGCCACACCAGGGTTTCCAGCGGCAGCGCCGGGTCGGCGAGCTCGGCTTCGGACGTGGTTTCGGCCAGCGCGCGGACATGGTCCCATTCGGGATGGTCCAGCCGGGTATGCAGCCGCTCGCGCCCGTCCTCGCCCTCGGGCAGGTGCTGGAGGAACAGCCCGCCCGCCATGCACCGCCCACCCTGCCGCGCCATGCCGATGCGGATGGTGGTCGGGATCTGCTCGGACTGGAGGAAGTAGCTTTCGGCCGCCTCGGACAGCGACGTGCCGTCCAGCGGCACGATGCCCTGGTAGCGCTCGCCGCTGGACGCCTGGTCGAAGGTCACCGCCAGATAGCCCTTGCCGAACAGCGCGAACAGGGTCGGCTCTTCCGGCATCTCGGCCAGCCGATCGGCATCGAACTGCACATAGCCGCGCAGCTCGCCGCCGCGATAATCGCAGACGAGCAGGCTGACCACGCCACCCTGCGTCTGTGTCTGCAAGGTCAGCTGCCCGCCGGCATCCTTGAGCGTGGAGCCGACCAGCGCGGTGAGCGTCAGCGCCTCCGCCAGCAGCGCCTCGATCGGCGCGGGATAGGCGTGGGCGGACAGGATCGCATCCAGCACCGGGCCGACGCGCACCATCCGCCCGCGCGCATGCTGCGCCGGGATGGTGAAGCCGATCGCGCGGTCGAGATCGATGTTGCGGGGTTCGTCGGTCATGGTCGTTCCGTTCGGGCTGGGCCTGTCGAAACCCTGCCCTTCTTCGCGAGGAAGAACGGCCCTTCGACAAGCTAAGGGCGAACGGGAGGGAGGCGACAGGCGATGTCCGCCCCAAGATAGGAGGCGCGACCTTCCGATCAACCGATCTGCCCGAAGCACCAGCGCAGCACGGATTTCTGTGCATGCAGCCGGTTCTCAGCTTCCGCCCAGATCAGCGACTGCGGCCCGTCGATCACCGCCTCCACCACTTCCTCGCCGCGATGCGCGGGCAGGCAGTGGAGGAACACCGCGTCGGCCTTGGCGCGCGCCATCAGGCCCACGTCCACCTGGAACGGCGCCATCGCCTTCAGCTTGCTGTCCGCTTCGGCCTGGCCCATCGAGATCCAAGTGTCGGTGACGATCACGTCCGCGCCGTCCGCCGCCTCGCCTGCGCTGCCGACGACACGCGCCCGACCCTGACCGCGGGCGACATCGGCCTCGCTCGGCTGGAACCCCTGCGGACAGGCGGCGACCACGTCGAAGCCCATCAGCCCGCCGGCCTCCATGATCGAGGCGAGCACGTTGTTGCCGTCGCCCAGCCACGCGACCTTGAGGCCGGGCAGCGCCTTGCCGCTCTCCACCAAGGTCAGCAGGTCGGCGACGATCTGGCACGGATGAGAAGCGTCCGTCAGCCCGTTGATGACCGGAACGGTGGCATGTTCCGCCATGTCGACCAGCTTTTGGTGATCGTCCGTGCGGATCATGATAGCGTCCACATAGCCGGACAGCACGCGCGCGGTGTCCGCGATGCTCTCCCCGCGGCCGATCTGCATGGAGCCGGCGTCCATCACGATCGACGTGCCGCCGAGCTGGCGGATCGCCATGTCGAAGGACACGCGCGTACGGGTCGAGTTCTTCTCGAAGATCATCGCCAGCGTGCGCCCGGCGAGCGGCGCGTCGCCATCGGCCTTGCCCTTGGGGAATCCGGTGCGCGCGGCCTTGCGGTCGATGGCGTCGGCCAGCATCGCGGCGATCGCGTCGCCGCCGGCGTCGGAGAGGTCGAGAAAGTGGCGAATGGTCATCTTGTCCTCCCCAGTATGGGGAGGGGGACCGCTCGCGAAGCGAGTGGTGGAGGGGGCTCTCCTCCAGCGGACCACTCGCGGCGATCCCCCTCCACCATGCTGCGCATGGTCCCCCTCCCCGTGCCGGGGAGGATCAGCTCGTCAATCGTCGGACGGCATCGCATAGCTGCGCGCTGCCGCGCTGAGCTTCTCCAGGCATTCGGCGATGTGCGATTCCTCGATCACCAGGGGCGGCAGCACGCGCACCACGTTCTCGCCCGCCGAAACGGTGAGCAGCCCGTGATGGTCGCGCGCATGGGCGACGAAGCTGCGCGCCTCGGCCGCGTCCGACAGCTTGAGACCGAGCATCAGGCCCTTGCCGCGCACGCCCACGAACAGGTGGTCGTGGTTGGGGATGAGCTGCTCCAGCCCGGCGCGCAGCCGCTCGCCCATCGCCGTCACCCGGTCGAGAAAGCCGGGCTCCTGCATCACGTCCAGCACCGCCTCGCCCGCGGCCATCGCCAGCGGGTTGCCGCCATAGGTGGAGCCGTGGGTGCCGAACACCATGCCGCTTGCCGCCTGTTCGGTGGCGAGGCACGCGCCCAGCGGAAAGCCGCCGCCGATCCCCTTGGCCACCGTCATGATGTCGGGCGTGATGCCGTAATGCTCGTAGCCCCACATCTTGCCGGTGCGCCCGTAGCCGCACTGCACCTCGTCCAGGATCAGCAGCAGGCCGTGCTCGTCGCAGGCGCGGCGCAGGCCCTGGAGGAACTCGGGCGTTGCCGCCGAAACGCCGCCCTCGCCCTGCACCGTTTCGACCAGGAAGCCGGCCGTGTTGTCATCGATCAGCGCGAGCGCGGCCTCGAGATCGTTGAACGGCGCATAGGCGAAGCCCGGCAGCAGCGGCTCGAACCCGTCGCGCATCTTCGGCTGGTTGGTCGCGGAGATCGCGCCCATCGTGCGGCCGTGGAACGCGTTGTTGAAGGTGATGAGCTTGTGCCGCTGCGGCTCGCCCTTGACGTAGAAGAAACGGCGCGCAGTCTTGATCGCGCACTCGATCGCTTCGGTGCCCGAATTGGTGAAGAACACGGTGTCGGCGAACGAACAATCCACCAGCCGCTGCGCGAAATGCTCGCCCTGCGGGGAGCCGTACAGGTTGGACACGTGCATCAGCGTCGCCGCCTGGTCGGCAATCGCCTGCACCAGCTTCGGATGGCCGTGGCCCAGCGCGTTGACCGCGATGCCGGCGGCGAAATCGAGATAGCGCTCGCCGCGTTCCCCGATCAGGTAGACGCCTTCGCCTCGCACCGGGCGCACGTCACACCGCGGGTAGACGGGCATGAGGGCGGGCGTGGCCACGGCACTTCTCCTTTGAACAAACAAAAAAGGCGGCCCCAGGCAGGACCGCCGGAGCGGGCATTTACACGGGGGTGGCCGGGTGCGTCAAACCCTTGCGTCACCAGACGTCACCCCTGCCTCGTGCCGGGGTCCATTCCGCGGCGAGGTGCAAGGCCGGAGCCTCTTGCCCAGCGTGGGCGGCACAGTGACCCCGGAACAAGTCCGGGGTGACGGTTGACGTCAGTTCTTCAGCTTCCAGCCGCGCGCCAGCACCGCGTAGCAGATTGCCGCCAGCACAACGTCGAGCACCAGGATCAGCACCGCGCCCACCGCGATCGGCGAATCGGCGGTGCCGAGGAAACCGTAACGGAAGCCCGAGATGATGTAGAAGAACGGATTGACGTGGCTGAACGTGCGGAACGCCGGCGCGAGGTGGTCCACCGAATAGAAGGTGCCGGACAGGAGCGTCAGCGGCGAGATCACGAAATTGGTGATCGCCGCCGAATGATCGAACTTCTCCGCCCAGATCGAGGTCAGCACGCCGACCAGCGCCAGGAACGTCGCGCCAAGCAGGCCGAACCACAGGATCGCGAGGGGTGCATGCGGGGTGACGTGCACGCCTGGCCAGAACAGCATGAAGAACCAGACCGCGAACCCCACCAGCACCGCGCGCGTCACGGAGGCGGTGACCAGCGCCGTCAACAGCTCGCCCGTGGACAGGGGCGGCTGGAGATAGTCGACGATGGTGCCCTGCATCTTGCCCACCAGCAGGGAGAAGCTGGCATTCTGGAACGCGTTGTTCAGCATGCCCATCACGATCAGGCCGGGGGCGATGAAATCGGCAAAGGCGACCTCGGTGGCTCCGACCATCACCGGGCGCCGGGCGCCGGTGGAAACGGTGAAGATCACCAGGAACAGGAGCGTGGTAACGGCCGGCGCCCACACCGTCTGCAACTGCACCTTGAAGAAGCGGCGCACCTCCTTGATATAGAGCGTCCACAGCCCGCCCCAGTTGACGCGCCGGATCACCGGTTCGCCGGGGGCGTGGCGGATCGCCGAAGATGTTTCGCCGATGGGGGGCTGGCTGCTCATGGCGCTTGCGCTAGAGATTGCCGCCGCCGCCCGCAAGTCGGCACGAAGGACAAGGAAGTCACATGGCCTGGACCGACGAGCGGATCGAAACGCTCAAGAAGATGTGGGAAGCGGGGCAGACCGCCAGCCAGATCGCCGACGAGCTGGGCGGCGTCAGCCGCAACGCGGTGATCGGCAAGGCGCATCGCCTGGGCCTTCAGTCCCGCCCCTCCCCGGTGCGCCCGAACGAGGCCCGGCCTGCCGAGGCGCCCGCCGCCGAGGTGCGTGCGGAGGAGCCGGCCCCGACGGTCAGCGAGGCACGTCAGCCCGCCGCCGCCAGGCCCGTCGCCGCCGTCGAGGCGCCGACACCCGCGCCCGCGCCCGAAGCGAGGCCCGCCGCCCCGGTGAGCGCCGACACGGCTCCGGCGGCCACGGCCCCGGCTCCCGCCGCCCCATCGCAGCCCGTCCTTCGCTCGGTGGGTCCGGGCGGCTTCGTCCGCCAGTCCCCCGGCGAGCAGCAGCCGCCGATCGCGCCCGCCCCGCCGCGTCGGCTGGTGCCGGCCAAGCCATCGCCGGAGATTGCGGGCAAGACCAGCCTGCTCGACCTGTCGGACAAGATCTGCAAATGGCCGCTCGGCCACCCCGGCGAGCCCGACTTCCATTTCTGCGGCGAGAAGGTGAACCCGGGCTTCCCGTATTGCGTGGCGCATTGCGGCCATGCCTATCAGGCGCAGCTGCCCCGCCGCGACCGGCGCCCCGCCCCGCCGCTGCCGTTCGGGTCGCCGCGCGGACGCTGACGCGCCGTTACCGCGATTGCAGACCGCTTAGGTTGCCAGCCCCTGTTCGGAGACGATCCGGGCGGGGGTTTTCGCATCGGCATGGTAAATCCGGCACCGTGACCCCTGGCCATGTTTGGCGCGGGGCAACCGCGCGCCGCGATAGTGCCGGCCATGGCCTGGTTGCCCGCCATTCCCCGCCCGATCCGCCAGCTTGCCCGCGATCCGCGCGGCACGTCCGTGGTGGAGTTCGCGATCATCCTGCCGGTGTTCGGCTGCGGCAACATTGCGCACAGGCCTTGCCCCCTATACGTTCTCCTCCATGTCCGACGATCTCTTTGCCGCCTCCTCCAGCCAGGCCGGCACCGATTATGACGCCTCCGCCATCGAAGTCCTGGAAGGGCTGGAGCCGGTCCGCCGCCGTCCCGGCATGTATATCGGCGGCACCGACGAGCGCGCGCTGCATCACCTCGCCGCCGAGGTGCTCGACAACGCCATGGACGAGGCGGTGGCCGGCCACGCCACCCGCATCGAAGTGGTGCTGGAGCCGGGCAACCGCCTGACGATCACCGACAATGGCCGCGGCATCCCCGTCGATCCGCACCCGAAGTTCCCGGGCAAGAGCGCGCTGGAGGTGATCCTGTCCACGCTGCACTCCGGCGGCAAGTTCGAGGGCAAGGCCTATGCCACGTCCGGCGGCCTGCACGGCGTCGGCATCTCGGTGGTCAACGCGCTGTCCTCCGACACGGTGATCGAGGTCGCCCGCAACAAGGAGCTGTACCGCCAGCGCTTCTCCCGCGGGCAGACGCTGGGGCCGCTGGAGCATGTCGGGCCGACGCCCAACCGGCGGGGTACCGCCGTCAGCTTCGTGCCGGACACCGAGATCTTCGGCGAGATGCCGTTCCGCCCTGCCCGGCTCTACAAGCTCGTGCGCTCCAAGGCCTATCTGTTCGCGGGCGTGGAGATCCGCTGGAAGTGCGCGCCGGAACTGGCGGAAGGAGACGTTCCGCCCGAGGCCGTGTTCCAGTTTCCGGGCGGGCTGGCGGACCATCTGCGCGAGCAGGTCGCCGGCCGCGAATGCGCCACCGCCGACTTCTTCGCCGGGCGCCAGGATTTCCCCGCCGATGCCTCCGGCCGCTCGCAGGGCCGGGTCGAATGGGCGGTCGCCTGGCCGCTCTGGTCGGACGGCAGCTTCAGCTGGTATTGCAACACCATCCCCACGCCCGATGGCGGCACCCATGAGCAGGGCCTGCGCCAGGCGCTGGTCCGCTCCCTGCGCGGCTTCGGCGACCTTGTCGGACAGAAGAAGGCCAAGGATCTCACGCCCGACGACGTGATGGTGGGCGCCGAGCTGATGCTGTCGGTGTTCGTCCGCGAGCCGCAATTCCAGTCGCAGACCAAGGACCGCCTGACCTCGCCCGAGGCCGCCACCCTGGTGGAGCGGGCGGTGCGCGACCATTTCGACCATTTCCTGTCGGACAACATGGATCGCGGCCGCGCGCTGCTGGGCTATGTGCTCGATCGCATGGACGAGCGCCTGCGCCGCAAGCAGGAGCGCGAGGTCAAGCGCAAAACCGCCACCTCCGCGCGCAAGCTGCGCCTGCCGGGCAAGCTGACCGACTGTTCCGCCGACGACCCTGCCGGCACCGAGCTGTTCATCGTCGAGGGCGACTCGGCCGGCGGCTCGGCCAAGCAGGCGCGCGACAGGAAGACGCAGGCGATCCTGCCGATCCGCGGCAAGATCCTGAACGTGGCATCGGCCAGCTCGGCCAAGATCTTCGCCAACCAGGAGATCGCCGACCTCGTCCAGGCGCTCGGCTGCGGCACGCGCAAGGAATGCCGGCCGGATGCGCTGCGCTACGAGAAGGTCGTCATCATGACCGATGCCGACGTGGACGGCGCGCATATCGCGACGCTGCTGATGACCTTCTTCTTCCAGGAGATGCCCGAGCTGGTCCGCCGCGGGCACCTCTACCTGGCGCAGCCGCCGCTCTACCGCCTCACCGCCGGCACCAGGAGCCTGTACGCGATGGACGATGCCGATCGCGCGCGGATCGAGGCCAAGGAGTTCAAGGGCAAGAAGGTGGAGGTCGCCCGCTTCAAGGGTCTGGGCGAGATGAACCCGATGCAGCTGCGCGAAACCACCATGGACCCCAAGAGCCGCAGCCTCATCCGCATCACCCTGCCGCAGGAATATGAGGAGCGCGCGGGCGTCAAGGATCTGGTCGACCGGCTGATGGGCAACAATCCGGCGCACCGCTTTGCCTTCATTCAGGAGAATGCGGCGCGGGTGGACGAGGAAGCGCTGGACGCGTGACGGGCGCTATGCCCGCCCGCCGATGAGGTCGGTCGCGAGCGCCTCGTAGAAGCGGCAGATGTCGAGCATGTCGCGGCTTTCCAGCGCGAGCCGCTGGCCCAGGTCGTAGCGGCGCAGGGCGTTGGTCGACGGATCGGTCCAGCCGGTGGTCATCCAGGCGAGACCCGGCGCATCCGGGCGCAGGACGGCGCCGTTGCAATAGCGCAAACAGGCGCGGGAGCGGCCAAGCGCGCGCAGGCGGCCGCCATCGCCGCCAGGTTCGCCTTCATCGCCGCGCAGGGCGGCGAGCTTGTTGGCCGCATTGTGTCGCCCGTGCGGCGCGGCCGGATCGAGCGTGTCCATGAGGACGTGGAGAAAGCGGTCAAGCTCCGCCAGGCAGTTGCCGAGATGCCGCGTGCGTATCTCCGCTGCGCCGTCCGGGTCGCCGGAGGTCGCAAGCCAGCCGCGTTCCGCACGGAGCGACAGGAAACGGGTGCCGGCGAACAGCGTACCCCGCGCCCGGTCCACCGTCGGGGCGATCAATCCTCGATCACTGGGGCGCCGGCGGCATTGCGCAGCCGGCCGGCGTCCGCCCGCTCGGCGCGGACCGCCATTGCATCCCACGAGGCGGACGCGCGCTCGCATCGCTCGCGTACGTTCTGCAACGTCGCCTGTGCGGCGTTGTTGCGCTCGACCAAGGCCTGGCTGCGGAAGAAAACGGCATCGCGAGACATGGGTCGTCCTTTCGTGGGAGAGGAAGAGGCAGCGACCGGCGCGGCCGCTGCCTCGCCCGGTTTACGCGGTCTGCAGGTTGACGGCGGCCATCTTGCCGCGGCGATCCTGCTCCAGTTCGTAGGTGACGCGCTGATCCTGGTTCAGCGTGACGAGGCCGGCGCGCTCCACGGCGCTGATATGGACAAAGGCGTCCGGGCCGCCGTTTTCCGGCGCGATGAAGCCGTAGCCCTTGTCGGCGTTGAAGAACTTGACGGTGCCAGTGATGCTCATGTGTGCTTCCTTCGATTTGTCGGGCCCGCAAGAAGGCAGGCCGGAGCCGCGGTGCAGGGAAAGAAGGAACGAGCCGCAAAGCAGAGAACCGTCGATTTGCGACTTCAGCCTCCGATATATCGCACGCCGCGGACGCACTTGTAAGGGGCGGCCGGCAAATTAATCGGAGGAAGCACTCCGGCGGGCGCATCCGGACGGATCGGACATGGCCGAAACGGGAGGCGCCCGCATCGGCGGTGCCCCCCCCCGGCCCGGCCTGTCGTTACCGACGGATCAGGCGTTACATGCCGTTGGAAAGGTTGGTGTCCGGATCATGCGTGCGCATGTCCTCGGCCTGGTTCTGGCCGGTCGCGCGCACCGCATCGGCCTGGTTGTCCAGGCTGGCTTCCGTGGCGGAGGTGCTGGCGTTGTCCGCCGCTTCCTCGATATTGTCGGCCACGGCATCGGCATTGGCCTCGATATTGTCGGCGGTCTGCTCGCGCGGGCTGGAGTTGCAGGCGGCAAGCGAGGCCAGACCGGCGGCGGCGGCGAGAACGAACAGCTTTTTCATCGAATTCCCCTTACGGCACGAGAGATCGTGACTGAAGGGTAACAAATATCAGTGCCGCGCTTTGTTCCCGCGGCGGCGGTTCTCAGTCGTCGCGCATGCGCATCAGGTGATAGCGCGTCCGCAATGCGGCTGCCGCCAGCAGGTTGAGCAGCCCCAGGGCCAGCGCGCCCAGCGGCACCGCCGCCGGCAGGCCCGGCACGGCGACCACGCGCACCAGCGCCAGGACGACGCCCAGCACGGCGAACATCGCCCCCGTATGGCGCAACGGGCGGGCGACCCCCTGCAACTCGCGCCGGTAGAGCGCGCGGCCTTCCGGCGTGGACAGATCGGGCGGGGTCACCCGCGCCACTCCCCTGCCAGCAGGCCCCAGATCAGGCTGTCGCGCACGCCGATATGCGTCTCCCACTCGGCGCGAAGCCGGCCCTCCTGGCGGAAGCCGAGCGCCGCCAGCAACCGGTTGGAGGCGGCGTTGTCCGGGTCGGTATCCGCGAAGGCGCGCCGTGCACCTGCCGGTCCGAACAGCTGGTCGAGCAGCGCCGAAACCGCTTCCCGGGCGAAGCCGTGGCCGCCGTGCGCCGGCACCAGGCCATAGCCGATCTCGAACACCCTTCCCTGCCGCTTCTCGTGCGCGGAAAGCGTGCCGATCGCCGCGCCGCCCTCCGCCGGGACGATCGCCCAGTTGCACCAGCCCGGCGTCCCGCGCATCTGCTCCAGCTTCGCCCGCGTGTCCTCCACGTCGGCGAGCGGCGGATGCGACCACCAGCGCATCGCCGCCGGCTCTCCGAACAGGGCGTGCAGGCTGGCGGCATCGTCCAGGTCGATCGGGCGCAGGTGCAGCCGTGCGCTGGAGAAAGAGGCGGGCAGGCTCATGCCATCCTGCTCAGGCGGTGAGCGCGTCCACCAGCGAGCGCACCTTCTTCTGCCGCCATTGCGGCAGCGGCGCGACCAGCCAGTAGCCGAGTGTCGAAGGCCGCGGGCTGCCGATCACCGCCACCCGCCCCGCCGCGATGTCCGCGGCGGCGAGCAGTTCGGGCACCGTGGCCCGACCCAGCCCCGCGGCGGCGGCATCCAGCGCCAGGCCGGCATCGCCCACGCGGACCAGCGCGCCGCCGTCCTCGCCCGGGCAGCCGGGCCAGGCGATCGCGGTGTCGATCCCGCCGCCGGCCCGCTCCACCGTCACCAGCCCGTCGGACTCGAGCGCCTCGCCCTCATGCTCGCCCGGTCCCGCGCCCCAGCGGATTGCCAGGTCGAGGTTCGCCTCCGTGAAGTCGATCTCGGCATCGGCCGCCACCAGCACGAAGCGCAGCTCGCCGTCCCGCCGCGCAATCTCCGCCAGGCGCGGCATCAGCCACTTTTCGGTGAGGTCGCGGGGTGCGGCGATGGTCAGCGACTTGGAGGTCTGCCCCGCCTGCATGGCGCGCACCGCTTCCTCGAACTGGAGAAAGCCCTGGCGCAACGCCTCCAGCCCCGCCTCCCCCTCCGGGGTCAGCTCCAGGCCCTTGGTGGTCCGGCGGAACAGCACCACGCCCAGCGTGTCCTCCAGCGCGCGGATCTGCTGGCCCACGGCGGCGGGCGTCACCGCCAGCTCGTCGGCGGCGCGGGTGAAGGACAGATGGCGCGCGGCCGCGTCCAGCACGCGCAGGCCGTTGAGCGGAAGATGCGTGCGCTTCATGCCGGCCGGCCCTGATCGGAGAGGCCGGCCCCCGTTCGCGATGCGACCCTCACGGCCCCACCGCCGGCGCGATCAGCGCGAACTTGGGGATCGCGACATCGAACAGCTCGCCGCTTTCCGCCACCACATGATAGCTGCCCTGCATCGATCCGGTCGGCGTCGCCAGGGGACAGCCGGACACGTAATCGAAGCTGGCCCCCGGCGCGATCAGCGGCTGCTCGCCCACCACGCCCTCGCCTTCCACCGGGTGCCGCGCGCCGCGCCCGTCCGTCACGATCCAGTGGCGGGTGAGGAGCTGCACCGCCTGCGCGCCGTCATTCTCGATCCGCACGTGATAGGCCCAGAACCAGCGCCCGCGCCCCGGCTCGGACTGTTCGGGCAGATAGCTCACCGCCACGCGCACGGAGATTCCGCGCGTCTCGGCGACATGCGGGAACAGCGCCTTCACAGGCCAACCTGCCTGAGCGCCTGATCGAGATCCTCGATCAGGTCGTCCGTATCCTCCAGCCCGACATTGAGGCGCAGCAGCCCCTCGCTCACGCCCATCTCCGCGCGCTTTTCGGGGGAAACGCCGTAATGGGTGGTGGATGCGGGATGCGTCATCAGCGAGCGCGAGTCGCCGATATTGTTGGAGATGTCGATCAGCTCCAGCGCGTTGAGCAGCGCATGCGCCTGTGCGCGGTCGGCAACCTCAAACGCGAAGATCGGGCCGAAGGCGCTCATCTGCCGGGCGGCCAGCGCATGCTGCGGATGGCTCTCCAGCCCCGGATGGAGGATGCGCGGCACACGGGCCTCGAGGAACCGCCCGACCTCCAGCGAGCTCTCGCTCTGCCGGCGGATGCGCAGGTCCAGCGTTTCCAGCCCCTTCAACACCACCCAGGCATTGAAGGCCGAAAGCGTCGGCCCGGTGTTGCGGGTGAACGGCAGCAGCGTGTTGTCGATGAAATCCTGCGTGCCGCACACCGCACCGGCGAGCACGCGCCCCTGCCCGTCCATCATCTTGGTCGCGGAATAAGCGGTCACGTCCGCGCCGAACTCCATCGGCCGCTGGAGCGCCGGCGTGGCAAAGGCGTTGTCGACCACGCTGGTCACGCCGTTCGCGCGCGCAATGCCGCACACCGCCTCCAGGTCCACCACGTCCATCGTCGGGTTGGCCGGCGTTTCGAAGAAGAAAACGCGCGTGTTGGGTTGCAGCGCATCCTGCCACGCTTGCGGATCGCGCGCATCGACGATGGTGGTCTCGATGCCGAACTTGGGCAGCAGCGTATCGGTGAGCCAGCGGCAGGAGCCGAACGCCGCACGGCCGCCCACCAGATGGTCGCCCTGCTGCAACTGGCACAGGAGAACGGCGGTCATCGCCGCCATGCCGGACGCCATGGTGCGGCAGGCCTCCGCGCCTTCCAGCAGGGCGATGCGCTGTTCCAGCATCTCCACCGTCGGATTCTGCAGGCGCGAATAGGTCATTCCTCCCTGCTCGCCGGCGAAGCGCGCCGCGGCGTCCTCCGCCCGGTCGTAGCTGTAGCCGGAGGTGAGGAAGATCGCCTCGCTGGTTTCGCCGAATTCGCTGCGCGCGGTGCCGCCGCGCACGGCCTGGGTGGCGAGCCGCCAGTTGCGGGTGATCGAGAGGTCTTGTCCGGTGCGACGCTTCATGCCCGCCGCTTTGCGCCCGCGCGCCCGCGTGCGTCAACCGCCCGCGCGCCCGCGTGGCGCGACCGGAGCCTGTCACGGCGCCGCTTGCGTGCGCGGCGGCTTTGGGGAAAGGCGGATGCCATGCCCGCCGCGCGCCCGCTCCGTCCCGCCCAGGTCGCGTTGCTGTTCGCCGTTGCGGCGCAGTTCCTGTTCTCGCTGTTCGTCACCCGGCCGCACAAGCTGGTGTTCGACGAGGTGCATTACGTCTCCGCCGCCCGCGCGCTGCTGTGGCGGACCCACCTGGCCAACCCGGAGCACCCACCGCTCGCCAAGGCGCTGATCGCGGGAGGCATCCTCCTGTTCGGCGACAACAGCCTGGGCTGGCGGATCGGCTCCACCCTTGCCGGGACGCTGACGATCCTGGCGGTGTTCTGGATCGCGTGGCTGCTGTTCGCGCGGCTGCGTACCGCGGTGCTCGCGACGCTGTTCGCCGGCGTCAACTTCACCGTCTACGTGCAGGCGCGCATCGCCATGCTGGACAGCTACATGGCCGCGTTCCTGCTGCTGGGCATCGCCGCCCTGCTCTGGTCGATGCGCGCCGAAACGGCACGGCAGGCGAGCCGGCGCTGGCTGCTCGGCTCCGTCCTGCTCGGCCTGGCGGTGGGCTGCAAATGGACCGCCGCGCCCTATGTCGCGTTTGCCGGGATCGCCTTTCTTGCCACCCGGCTGCGCGACGGAGGGCTGGACAGGCGCCCGCTCGCCGAAGCGCTCGGCGGCTGGCGGCAGCGGCACTGGCCCGGGCTCTCCGCGTGGCGGGCGATGCTCACGCTGGGGCTGGTGAGCGTGCTCACCTATCTCCTGTGCTTCCTGCCCACGTTCCTGCTGCGCACGGATACGGTGACCTTGTCCACGCTGCTGCCGCTTCAGCGCACCATGTACGCCCTCCAGACGCAGGTGCTCCCGGCGCATACCTATCAATCGAGCTGGTGGAGCTGGCCGCTCGACCTTCGGCCGATCTGGTATCTGTACGAGCCGGTGGATGGGGCACAGCGCGGCATCCTGATGCTCGGCAATCCCGCGATCCTGTGGGGCGGGCTGCTGGCGGTGGCCGCCTGCGTCTATGGCTGGGTGCGCGGGGAAAACGTGAAGCTGCTGGCGGTGGTGCTGCTCTGGGCCGCGTCCTTCCTGATCTGGGCGGCGATCCCCAAGTCGCTGGGCTTCTTCTATTATTACTACGTGCCCAGCATCCTGCTTTGCCTGCCGCTCGCCGCCGCGTTCGGGGAGTTCGCCAGGCCCAATCTCGCTGGCAACGGCCGCCGCGTGCATTGGGACGAGGCGTTCGCCACCTTCGCGATCGGCCTATTCGTGTTCTTCTACCCCATCCTCTCCGCCGCGGCGCTGCCGGCGGCGGATTCGTTCAAGCACTGGATGTGGCTGCCGGGCTGGCCCTAATAGCGGCCCCAGACGAAGCGGGAGGACAGGGCATAGTTCCACACCGCGCCGACCAGCACGCCGACCAGCGCCGACACCGCCCAGCCGCCTTCGCGCACGTCGTACAGGAAGGCGGCGATGCCGACATTCGCCACCGCGCCGACCGAGCAGACCACGCAGAACGAGACCCAGCCGTCGAACAGCTGGCGCGCGCCCTTGAGCCTCCGGTCGCGATAGGTCAGCGCGTTGTTGAGGAAGAAGTTCAGCGTCATCGCCGCCAGCGTGGCCATGATCTCGGCCGACAGGAACGTCGCGGAAAGCCCCAGGAACAGCGCGGACAGCACCGCCATATGGACGCCCACGCCCAGCACGCCGATCGCCGAGAACATGGCGAAGCGCACGGGCACGACCCTGCCGAAGCGGCGGTCGTAGAGCGCGATGAGATATTCCATCGCCACCACATGGTCGAGCTTGCTTTCCCCCTCCGTGCGCACGCGGAAGACATAGCCGAACTCGCGATATTGGAGCGGGCGTGCGCTGGTCGTCAGGATGTCGAGCAGGATCTTAAAGCCGATGCCGGACAGGTGCGGCACCACGCCGCGCGCCACGTCCGTGCGGATCAGGAAAAAGCCGCTCATCGGATCGCTGACATCGACCTTCAGCACGCCGCGCGACAGGCGCGTGGCGAAGGCGGACTTGGCCACCCGATCGCGGTCCCATTCGCCGGTGCCGCCGCCCTCGACGAAGCGGGAGCCGATGGCGAGATCGAGGTTTGGATCGGCCTGCAACGCGTCCAGCATGGCCGGCAGGATCGTCTCGTCATGCTGCATGTCGCCGTCGATCACCGCCACGCACGGCGCCGCCGTCGCCAGCATGCCCTCGATACAGGCGGTGGACAGGCCTCGCCGCCCGATCCGCTGGATCACCCGCACCCGCCTGTCGAGCCGGCCGATGGCACGCGCCGCATCCGCCGTGCCGTCCGGACTGTCGTCATCGACGAAGATCGCTTCCCACACGCGGCCGGCCAGCGCCCGGTCGAGCCGGGCGATCAGCGTGGGGACATTGGCGGCCTCGTTGAACGTCGGGATGACGACCGCCAGCTCGAGCAGGTCGCTCATAGCCGCGCGAGCACCGCCTCACCCATCGCGGCGGTGGACAGGGTGCCGCCCAGATCCGGCGTCCGCGCGCCCGCCTTCAACGCCGCCGTCACCGCATTCTCGATCCGGTCGGCCGCCTCCGCCCGGTCCAGCGTGTGGCGCAGCATCATCGCCGCCGACAGGATGGTGGCGCACGGATTGGCCCTGCCCTGCCCGGCGATGTCGGGGGCCGAGCCGTGGATCGGCTCGTACAGGCCCTTGGCCTCCGCGTTCAGCGCGGCGGAGGGCAACATGCCGATCGAGCCCGCGCACATGCTCGCCTGGTCGGACAGGATGTCGCCGAACAGGTTGCCGGTGACGATCACGTCGAACTGGCCGGGATTGCGCACCAGCTGCATGGCGGCATTGTCGACATACATGTGGGTCAGCTCGATGTCCGGATACTCGGCCGAGACCTCGATCACCACGTCGCGCCACAATTGCGAGGTTTCCAGCACGTTGGCCTTGTCCACCGAGCACAACCTGCCGCGCCGCGCCTCCGCCGTGCGGAAGCCGGCATGCGCGATGCGGCGCACTTCCGCTTCGTTGTAGCTCATCAGGTCATAGCCTTCGCGCAGGCCCCCGGCGGTGGTGCGCATGCCCTTTTCGCCGAAATAGACGTCGCCGTTCAGCTCGCGCACGATCACCATGTCGATTGCGCCGGCGACCTCCGGCTTCAACGCGGAGGCGTCCTCCAGCCCGGGAAAGAGGCGCGCGGGCCGCAGATTGGCGAACAGGCCCAGCTCCTTGCGCAGGCCCAGGATCGCCTGTTCGGGACGCAGCGCGCGCTCCAGCCGGTCGCACTCCGGATCGCCCACCGCGCCGAACAGGATCGCCTCGGCGCGCCGCGCAAGGTCCAGCGTGGCCGGCGGCAGCGGATGCCCGGCGGCACGGTAGGCGGCGCCACCCACCGGCGCTTTCTCGAACACCAGGCCGAGATCGAGCGCCTCCAGCACGCGGCGCGCCTCCGCGATCACTTCGGGGCCGATCCCGTCTCCGGGCAACAAGGCGATCAGGGTCATGCGGGCTCCGCTGGCTGGGTTGGACGCGGCCATGCCGAAGCGGCCGCTTTCACGCAACCGCCCTTTGCAGCCGCTCCACCAGCCGTGCGCGCGCGGACGGCAGGTCCGCCCGACGCTCCGCCAGCAGGTTTCGCTCCAGCGCCTCGCCCGTGGTGCGCAGCGCCGCGAAGATCGCCGGCCAGTCCGCCGACCCGCCCTCGCGCAGCTCCTGCGGCAGCCGGTCGGCATCCAGCCCGTAGCCGAGTTCCGCCAGCAACAGCAGTTCGTACCGCGCCAGCGGCAACGCCCAGCCCCGTGCCGAGGGCGCCGCCTCCACCGCGCCGATCACCCCGTCCAGCGCCGCCCAGATCCGCGGATAGGGCTGTCCTTCCGGCAAGGTCGCGGCGGCGAGCGCCGTGACCCATTCCAGCGCGGCGGCGGGCAGCGGCTCGGCGAACAGCGCCGCCCGGCTGCGGATCGGCTCCACCGTGAGCGCGGCGAGCTGCTCCTCCGTACGCGCGCGCCAGTCGCCCAGCACGATGTTGGCGGGTTGCAGCACCGGGCGCAGGCGCCGCGACCGGCCGCCGCGCACATAACCGGGCAGCAGCCCATGCTCCTCCGTCAGCGCCCGCACCACCGCGCCATGCTCGCCATGGGAGCGGATCGACAACAGGATGGCCTCTGCGCGCAGGTGCATCGCGCCTGCCTAGCCGAAGCGGGCGCCCCCCGGAACTAGCGCCGTACCTTCCGTGCCCATTCTTCGAGGCCGAGGCGCTGCACGGCTCGCTTGGCGGCGGCCGCGCCACCGTCGAACACCCGCAGCGATGCCAGAGCCGCGCGGTTCGCCAGCGTGCCGCGCAGCAGCAGCAGGTCGACGCACGGCACGCCGTCGGTGGCGAACTGGCGCTTGTGCTGCCCTTCTCCTTCCGTGAAGTCGAACCGTTGCAGGCCGCCTTCCTCCAGCAGGTCGCGGGTGGCCGCCATCTGCAGCACCGCGCCCGGCGACAGGTCGTTGAACGCCGGATCGTGGCCGAGATACTGGTAAAGCACCGTGCCCTTCTCGACGGGGCAAAACAGATAGGCCACGGGCGTGCCGGCGATCGACAGCAGCCAGGCGCGGACCTCTCCTGCCGCCGCTTGCAGCGCCGCCCGCGTGCGGAAGGCGGCGGTGTCGGGCAATCCGGCATCCATCAGCCGCTCCTGATAGGTCGTGGCGGAGACGGCGCGGGCGAGCGGGTGAAAGGCCGCGAGCTCGTCCGGCGTGCGGAAGCGGGCGATCTCCAGCGTGCCGCCGGAGGCTTCGGCCAGCTTCCTGGTCTTGCGCTTGATCGCCGAGCGCGTGTTGCCGGACAGGCGGGCGAGATAGGCGTCGGCCCCGATCGTAAGGTCGATCCAGTGGCGGGTATAACGCTGCCGCTCGAACGCGATCAGACCGCCCGCCGTCCAGGCGAGCGCCGCGGCACGCTCCACCGGCAGCGAGGTGACGAGATAGCCGTCGTTCGTCCGTCCCAGCGGCGGCAGGGCGGGCAGCCGCGCTTCCAGCGCATCGGCCAGCGACAGCGGCACGAGCCACAGGCGCCGGTCGATACGCGCCAGCGTCCGCGCGCCGATCTGGAACCTTAGCGGCAGCGTGGCAGCCTGCTCGGCCGGGATCACGCCGCCCGCTCCTCCACCATGTTGGACCAGAGCTGCTCCGCCTGCCGCCAGCGCGTGCGCAGGGCATTGGGGCCGAGCGGCACGTCCGCGGCGTTGGTGGCAAGGTTCGGCCGGTCGGAGAACCATGCGGTGGGCAGCGCCTCGCGCCACTCGTCCAGCAGCGCGCACAGCATCTCGAACCGGCGCACATGCGTGTTGTTGATGCGGGTGCCGCCGCGATTGGCGAGCTCGAAACTGTGGCTGACGATGGTCACCGCCGCATGGCGCTCGACGGCGGCATGTTCCAGCGCTGCCCGGATCTCTCCGCTCGACAGCGCGCAGACCTGAAAGGTGCGCAGGCTGTCCGGACGATCCTCGATCACGGAAACCGGGATCTCGGTCAGGCCATGCCGGCGCAACGGCGCGATCTGCTGCGCGCACACGCCGATCCCGCTCGGCCAGGGCGCCTCGGCGCCGTTGTGGCTGCTGTCATAGTCGAAGCCGAGAGCGGCCAGCGCGCGCAGCGTGGCGTCGTTGGCGGCGTAGCTGCCGGCGCGGAACGCCAGCGGCTGCGGCGCGCCCGCCGCCGTCAGCAGTTCGGCCGCCCCGGCGATCAGGTCGTGCTGCTCCGCCTCGCTGTAATCGACCAGCTCGAACCGGGCATGCGCCGCACCGCGATCTCCGGCCACCGCGCCCGCCCAATTGGGGTGCAGGTGCAGCTGGACCTCCTGTCCGGCGCCCAGCACCGTATCGACGATGCGCCGGATCGGATCGAGGCCGAACACCATGGCGGGCATCGGATCGACGAAGAACGTGCCCTTCAACCGGTGCCGCATCAGCATCTCGAGATGGAAGCACAGGCCTACCCCTGCGGGCTCGATGGAGCGCTCGTACAGGGTGGCAAGATCATGTCCCTCGGCGTGATGGCGCCACATGAACTCGGTGTCGGTGGTCAGAAACACGTGAGTCATGCCCGATGGGGTATCTGGTGGAGGTGAACATTTTGGAAAGCCGGGCCGGCTCGCCCGTGACGAAACGTTGCTTGCCGGCGCTCTAGGAAAGCACGCGTTGCCGCCATATAGTGCCGGCCATGCCGCAATCGCCGGAACCCTCGCGCAGCCAGGCTGGCGCCTGATGGCCGACGCCGCCCCTACCCCCATGATGGCGCAGTATCTCGCGCTGAAGGCCGAGGCGGGCGAGTGCCTGCTGTTCTACCGGATGGGCGATTTCTTCGAGCTGTTCTTCGACGACGCGAAGGTCGCCGCGCAGGTGCTCGACATCGCGCTCACGGCGCGGGGCGAGCATGCCGGCGAGAAGATCCCGATGTGCGGCGTGCCGGTGCATTCGGCCACGGCGTATCTTCAACGCCTCATCAAGGCCGGGCACCGCGTCGCCATCGCCGAGCAGACGGAAAGCCCCGAGGCGGCGCGCAAGGCGCGCGGGTCCAAGGCGCTGGTCAATCGTGCGATCGTCCGCTTCGTCACTGCCGGCACGCTGACGGAAGAGGCGCTGCTGGATGCGCGGGCGGCCAATTGGTGCGTGGCGATCGGCGAAGCGGGCGGCAGCGTCGCGGTGGCCGCGGCGGACGTTTCCACCGGCCGGTTCGAGCTGATCGACACCGGCCCCGGCGAGCTTGCCGGCGAGCTGGCGCGATTGGCCGCGGCGGAGGTGATCGCGCCGGAAGGCGGCGCGGGTGCCGAACAGGCGACCACCGTGCGGCCCCGCGCCGATTTCAACAGCGATGCCGGCGAGGAGCGGCTGCGGCGCCTGTTCGGCGTCGCCACGCTGGACGGCTTCGGCCAGTTCACGCGCGCCGGGCTCGCCGCGGCGGGCGGGCTGGTCGCGTATCTCGAGCACACCGCCAAGGGCGCCCTGCCCTTCCTGCGCCCGCCCCGGCTGACCCGCGCGTCCGCCGCCATGGCGATCGACGCGGCCACCCGCGACAGCCTGGAGCTGACCTGCACCACGGCCGGGCAGCGGCGCGGCTCGCTGGTGGATGCGATCGACCGCACGGTGACCGGCGGCGGCGCGCGCACGCTGGCGGCGGATATCGGCGCCCCCTTGATGGACCGCGCCGCGATCGAGGCGCGGCTGGACCTGGTGCAGCTGTTCCATGACGATGCGCCGATCCGCGAGCTGGTCCGCGGTACCTTGCGCGGTTTGCCCGACATCGGCCGCGCCCTGGGCCGGATCGCGGCAGGACGCGGCAGCCCGCGCGACCTCGGCCAGTTGCGCGACGGGCTGGACGGCGCCTGGCGGCTGGCCGAGCGGCTGGGCAAGGTGGAGCCGGCGCCTTCCCTGCTGGACGAGGTGTTGCCGGCGCTCCGCGGGCACGGCTCCCTGATCGACCTGTTCACCCGCGCGCTGGTCCCCTCGCCGCCGATCGACGCGTCGGACGGCGGGTACATCGCGGAAGGCTATGATGCCGCGCTGGACGATCTGCGCGACGCAGGCGCCGGCGGCCGCCGCGCGATCGCCGCGCTGGAGGCAAAATACCGTGCCGACACCGGCATTGCGGCGCTGAAGATCCGCCACAACAACGTGCTGGGCTACCATGTCGAGGTGCCCGCACGCGCCGCCGATGCGCTGATGAAGCCGGACAGCGGCTTCACCCATCGCCAGACCATGGCCGGCGCCGTGCGCTTCAACGCCCCCGACCTGCACGACGTCGCGGCCAAGGTCAGCCAGGCCGGGGCCCATGCGCTGGCCGCCGAAGCCGCCCACCTCGAAGACCTCACCCAGGCCGCGCTGGACCGGCGCGAGGCGGTCGCCGCCAGCGCCGACGCACTCGCCCGCCTCGATGTCGCCGCGGCGCTCGCCGCGCGGGCGGTGGAGGGCGGGTGGACGCGGCCGGCCCTGGTAGACCATGGGTGCTTCGAAGTGGAGGGCGGACGCCATCCCGTGGTGGAGGACGCGCTTGCCAAAAGCGGGCAGCGCTTCGTCGCCAACGACTGCGTGCTGACGGAGGGCTCGCGCCTGTGGCTCGTCACCGGGCCCAACATGGGCGGCAAGTCCACCTTTCTGCGCCAGAACGCGCTGATCGCCGTGCTCGCCCAGGCAGGCTCCTTCGTGCCCGCCTCGCGCGCGCGGATCGGGCTGGTCGACCGGCTGTTCAGCCGCGTCGGCGCGTCGGACAATCTCGCGCGCGGCCGCTCCACCTTCATGGTGGAGATGGTCGAGACGGCGGCGATCCTGGCGCAGGCGACTGCGCGCAGCTTCGTGATCCTGGACGAGGTCGGGCGCGGCACCTCCACCTATGACGGCCTGGCGATCGCCTGGGCGGTGGTGGAGGCGATCCATGAGGACAATCGCTGCCGCTGCCTGTTCGCGACGCATTATCACGAGCTGACGCGGCTGGCCGAGCGCTGCGACGCGCTGACCCTCCACCATGTCCGCGCCCGCGAGTGGAAGGGCGATCTGGTCCTGCTCCATGAAGTGGCCGCCGGTCCCGCCGACCGCAGCTACGGCCTCGCGGTCGCCCGGCTGGCGGGCATGCCGCCGGCCACCGTGTCGCGCGCCAAGGCGGTGCTGGCCAAGCTCGAGGCGGGCCGCGCGCAGACCGGCGGCCTGGCGGCGGGGCTCGACGACCTGCCGCTCTTCGCCGCCGCCGCGCAGGCCGAGGAGGAGCAATGCGACGCGATCCGTGCCGAGGTGGAGGCGCTGGACGTGGATGCGCTGACCCCGCGCGAGGCGCTGGACACGCTCTACCGGCTGAAGGCGCTCACGCGCGAGGCGTGACGCGGCCTGGCGCTTCGCGAGATGACGGCGGCGGGGCAAATGCGTATCTGGGCGACATGGCCAGCCGCTTCGACAACGTTCCCCATCGCCGCGCCCTTTTCGACCGGCGCGCCCTTGCCGAGCGGCTCGCGCAGCTGGAAGGGCGCAACGCCGATCTCCGCCGGGCCGCCACCGCCGAGCTGAAGGCCGCGCTGGAAACCGGCCGCGCGGAGATCGCCCGGCGGCTTGCCGAGCACCCATCGCGCGGACTGGAAGCGGCGGCCGCACAGGCATTCCTGACCGACCAGCTGCTGACCCTGCTCTACGATTTCACCACGGAGCGCCTGTTCCCCAGCACCAACCCCACCGCCGGCGAGCGCCTCGTCCTGATCGCGGTCGGCGGCTATGGCCGGGGCGAGATGGCGCCCTTTTCCGACGTGGATATCGGCTTCCTCACGCCCGGCAAGCAGACGCCCTGGGCCGAGCAGGTGATCGAATCCATGCTCTACGCGCTATGGGATCTCGGGCTGAAGGTGGGCCATTCCAGCCGCAGCCTGGACGAGATGATCCGCCAGGCGCGCGGCGACGTCACCATTCGCACGGCCCTGCTGGAAGCGCGCTTCCTGTGCGGCGACCGGCCGCTCTATGAAGAGGCCGCCGCCCGCTTCAAGGCCGAGGTGCAGAACGACCCGCGCGCCTTTATCGCCGACAAGCTTGCCGAGCGGAACGCGCGCCACTTGAAAATGGGCGACAGCCGCTATGTGGTCGAACCGAACGTCAAGGAGGGCAAGGGCGGCCTGCGCGACCTGCATGCACTCTTCTGGATCGGCAAATACACCTATGACGTGCAGCGCGCGGCCGAGCTGGTCGGCGCCGGGCTGCTGACCGCCGCAGAATATCGCCAGTTCCATCGGGCGGACAATTTCCTGTGGGCCGTGCGCTGTCACCTCCACCTGCTGGCACGTCGCGCGGAGGACAGGCTGACCTTCGACTATCAGCGCGAGATCGCCGAGCGGATGCGCTTCGCCGACCGGCCCGGCAAGTCCCGCGTCGAACGGTTCATGCAGTTCTACTTCCTCCAGGCACGCACGGTTGGCACGCTGACGGGCGTGTTCCTGGCGCATCTGGACGAGAAGTTCGCCGCGCGCGGCCGCCGGTTCGGCCTGCCCTCGCTCCGGCGCACCTCGCGCAAGCTGCATGGCTTCGTGCTGCAACGCGGACAGCTCGCCATCCCCTCGGACGACTGGTTCGCCGGCGATCCGGTCCGCCTGCTGGAGCTGTTCGCGCTCGCCGACCGGCAGGGCCTGGAGATCCACCCGCTGGCGATGCGGGCAGCCGCCCGCGACGCCAAGCGGATCGACGACTATCGCGACGATCCCCGCGCCAACGCCCTGTTCCTGGACGTGCTCACTTCCCCGCGCGATCCGGAAACGGTGCTGCGCTGGATGAACGAGGCCGGCGTCTTCGGGCGCTTCGTGCCCGATTTCGGCCGCGTGGTCGCGCAGATGCAGTTCGACATGTACCACCATTACACGGTGGACGAGCACACCATCCGGGCGATCGGCCTGCTCAGCCGGATCGAGCATGGCCGGTTGGCCGAGGATCACCCGCTGGTGACCGGCGTCTTCCCGCAGATCGTCTCGCGCCGCGCTCTGTACGTCGCCGTGCTGCTCCACGACATCGCCAAGGGCCGCGGCGGCGATCACTCGATCCTCGGCGCGGACGTCGCCGAGCGGCTGTGCCCGCGTCTCGGCCTCGGCGACGCGGAGACGGAAACGGTCGCCTGGCTCGTCCGCCATCACCTGCTGATGAGCGCCACGGCGTTCAAGCGCGACCTGTCGGACTTCAAGACCATCCTCGATTTCGCCGAGGTGGTGCAAAGCCCGGAGCGCCTGCGCCTGCTTACCGCGCTGACGGTGGTGGATATCCGCGCGGTCGGGCCGGGCACCTGGAACGGCTGGAAGCGGCAGTTGCTGGCCACGCTCTACCATTCCGCCGAGGAAGTGCTGCGCCTGGGGCACAAGCAGATCGGGCGGGGCGAGCGGATCGCCGCCAAGCAGGAAGCGCTGCGCGCCGAACTGGGCTGGGACGAGGCGCGCTTCTCGGCGCTGGTCCGCCGCCTGCCCGAGCCCTACTGGATCGCGGAGCCGGAGGACGTGCTGGTCCGCAACGCGCGGCTGATCGAGGAGGCCGGCGACGCGCAGCTGCGGATCGGGGCGCAGGTCTATCCCGAACGCGGCGCCACCCTGGTCACGCTCTACGCCGCGGATCATCCGGGCCTGTTCTACCGTGTCGCGGGCGCCATCCATGCCGCGGGCGGCAACATCATCGACGCGCGCATCCACACCACGCGGGACGGCATGGCGCTGGACAATTTCCTGGTCCAGGACCCGGTCGGCCGCCCGTTCGACGAGGCGGGCCAGCTCTCCCGCCTCAGGAGCGGGATCGAGGAAGCGCTCGCCAATCGCGGCCGCATGATCGACAAGCTGATGGCCAAGCCACTGCCGCGACCGCGCGCGAGCGCCTTTCCGATCGCGGCCAACGTGCTGATCGACAACAACGCCTCCAACCGGTTCACGGTGGTGGAGGTCAACGCGCGCGATCGCCCGGCCTTGCTGCACCAGCTCGCCAATGCGCTGTTCCAGTCGAAGGTGACGATCCACTCGGCGCATGTCGCCACCTATGGCGAGCGCGCGGTGGACACGTTCTACCTCACCGACCTGCTGGGCGACAAGATCGGCGCCGGATCACGCCTGCGCACGATCGAGAAGCGGCTGCTGGAGGCAGCATCCGGCGAGGCGATCGTGGAAGCCGCGTGACGCGCGGCGGGCCGGGTGCCGGCCGCCGTGGCCCCGGCGATCAGGACGGCTTGCGCGTATCGCGGGCGAAACGCTGGAGCAGGAAGCGCTCGATCGCCGTCAGCCCCTGCTGGGTGAGCTCCACAAGCGTGCGGCGCCCGTCAAAGGCATCCGGCCAGCGGCGGACCAGACCGGACTTTTCCATGTCCCGCAGGCACCGCAGGGCCGTTGTCGGCGGCACCGCCGAAGCATAGGCCGCGCTGCTGACCGATGTCTCCTCCCCCCGCCGGGTGGTAAGATACAGGAACAGCAGCATGTCCCAGCCCGGTTCTCCGAACAGCGAGGCGCATTCGGGCATGTTGCGCTCGCGCGCGCGGCGTTCGGCGAAGATGTGCTGCGCGCGCCGGAGCGCGACCTGATCGAGGTCGATCTGATCTTCGGCCGTCGGCATTATACTTTCGGTGTCGGCCATGCGCGGGGTCGCCGAGCCGAGCTCGTCCACCATCTTGTTCAGCGCATGCACCAACGTCGCCAACTGCGGATCGATCTGTCCCATGATCGGTGCCCCAATCTGTTCCAGTCAACTCAACTATATGAATCTTGCGAAGAACATCATGCACGGACTGTGTCCGCTCGTACGCCTTTGGTCGTACGTGAGGACGAAAACCGCGCATGACAACTTCGCCACAGGCGTGGCGCGATCCCTTCAGACGCAAAAAGCCGGCTCACAGGTGTCTGCGAGCCGGCCTGCTTGTCGGAACCGATCAGAAGCGCGTGCGCAGCGTCACGCCATAGGTGCGCGGCTCCGCCAGGAACGAGGTGAAGACCTGGTTGCCGGTGGCAAAGCCGCCCGCCGATCCGAACCGCTGCACCTGCGCCTGCGAGCCTGCGCCCTGGAACGGCGCGCTGAACGCCACCTGCTGGTAATCGGTGTTGAGCAGGTTCTGCACCCAGAACTCCACCGCCCAGCGCTGGTTCGGCCCGCGGATGCCCGTGCGCGCGTTCATCAGGAAGAAGCCGTCCTGCTCCTTCTCGTAGAACAGGTCCGAGCCGTTGTTATAGTCGCTGGAAAGGCGACCATCGACGTAGAACAGGCCCTGCAGCCCGCTCGACCCGAGCTCCGGCGTCCAGCTGACGGAGGTGCTGACGACATGCTCCGGCGCATTGGACAGGCGGCTGCCCGCGAGCAGGAACAGCTGCGCATCGAGCGCCTCGCCCGCCTTGGAACCGACGAGGTTGTTGCGGAAGTGCGTGTCGGCATAGGTGTAGCCCAGGCTCACCGCCACGTTGCGCGCCGGGTACAGGCCGGCCTCCAGTTCCACGCCCTGCGACAGCACGCCGTAGTTCACGTCCCCCGAGCAGGTGCCGGTGGTGGAGGACGGATCGCGGTCCGCCCCGTTCAGGCTGGCCGAGCACGAGCCGATGTTCTGGACGACATAGTTGGTGCCGTTGAACGTGTTCAGCTGGAAGTTCTGGAATTCCTGGCGGAAGCCCGCGACGTTCAGCGTGAACTGGCGGCTGCTGTACTTCACGCCCACTTCATAGGCGTTCACGGTTTCCGGATCGAAGCGCAGGCGCGTGACGGAAGCAGCGGTCGGCGTGGTGAACACATTGCTCGACAGGTCCGACCGATCGAGATTGTAGCCGCCCGCCTTGTAGCCGCGCGAATAGCTCGCATAGACCATCAGGTCGTTGGTCGGCTTGTAGCTGAGCACGCCGGTGCCGGTGAGCTGGCTTTCCTTGATCTTGTCGTTGAGGTTCAGCCCGGTCAGCGCCGCGGTCGAGTTGCCGGTGCAGCTCAAGGTGATGAGGCCGCCGGCAAGGCTCGCCAGCGCCGCGTTGGTGAGCAGCGGCCCAAGCTGCGCCTGCTGCGTCGGGCAGACGGTGTTGTTGTTGTTGAACGTCGAGTTGAAGCGCTTCTCCTCATGCGTCCAGCGCAGGCCGGCCGTCAGGCTCAACTGGTCGGTGAGCTTGAAGATGTTGTGGGTGAAGAACGCGTAATTCTCGCTCTGCTGGTTGTAGACGTCCCGCTGCGAGCCGAGATTGTTGAGGGTCGACAGGTTGTTCAGGCCGCGGATGATCGCCGGCGCGCCCGCGCCCAGCGCACCGTTCAGCGCCACCGTGCCGACCGCGCTGAGACAGCCCGGGCTGCGCGGCGCACGAAGTGCCGCGAGCGGGTTGATGGTGGCGACGATGCGGCAGGCGGCGAAGGCGCCGTAATCGTTGCCGAACTTCAGGTTGTCGACGACCTGCAGGTCTTCCTTCGAATAGTAACCGCCGACCAGGTAGTTCAGCCGGTCGCCGAGCGCCTCGCCCTGCAAGCGCAGCTCCTGGGTGAAGGTATGGAACTGGCGGTAGGAATTGCCATCGTCCGGGCGGTAGCCGATGTCGAGATTGCCATAGTCGATGTCGCTCGCGCCGCCCGACTTGTACTCGCGATAGGCGGTGATCGAGGTCAGCGAGGCGTTGCCGAAGTTCCAGTCGAACTGTGCCGAGCCGCCATAATCCTTGGTGACGTTCGAATAAGCGCGGCCCGGCGTGTTGGCGATGCGGCGGTTGAACGGGTCGCCCGCACTGGGGAACACGGCGCCGAGCGAACGCATCACGTCGACGATGCGGTTGCTGGAGGCCACCGAATAGTCGCCGGGCACGGTGGGCGTCAGGTCCTGCTTCTCGCGCAGGTCGAGATAGACCGCGCCGCAGCACTTCTCGTCGCGATAGGTATAGTCGCCGATCAGGCGCAGCGAGATGTCGCTGGTCGGCTCGAACAGCAACTGCCCGCGTACGACATAGCGGTGACGGTCGTTGTAATCGGTGTTGTTGGTGACGTCGTAATAGAAGCCGTCGCGGTCGGCGAACACGCCGTCCAGGCGGAAGGCCAGCTTGTCCTTGATGATCGGGCCGGTGATGCCGGCGGCAACGCGGACATTGTCGTAATTGCCGTAGGTCGCCTCGCCATAGCCGCCGAACGTGTAGCTCGGCGCCTTGGTGTAGACGTTGATCGCGCCGGCGCTTGCGTTGCGGCCCGACAGCGTGCCCTGCGGCCCGCGCAGCACCTCGATGCGATCCACTTCGCCCAGGTCGTTGAGGCCGGAGCCGGTGCGGCTGCGATAGACGCCGTCGATGAACACCGCGACCGAGCTTTCCAGACCCGGATTGTCGCCCACCGTGCCGATGCCGCGGATGCGGGCCGACGCATTGGCTTCGGAGCCGGTGGAGGAGATCTGCAGCGACGGGGTGAGCTGCGTCAGCCCGCGAATGTCGGTGGCGCCGGAATTCTGCAGCGCTTCCTGGCTCACCGCGGACACCGCAAGCGGCACGTCGGACAGGCGCTCGGCGCGGCGGGTGGCGGTGACCACGATGTCGCCGGCGCCGCCGGTCTGCTCGACCGCGGCGTTGCTGGTCGCATCGCTCGTGGTGTTCTGCGTCTCCGCCTGGGTGGTGGCGGCATCGGTCGGCGGGGTCGTCTGCTGGGCGTCCTGCGCGAAGGCCGGGGTCGCGATGGCGACAATGGCGGCAGCGGACACGAGCAAGGCGGACTTGCGCATTCGGGGCTCTCCTTTTGGGCGACCTATTCTTGGTCTTTCCCCTTTGGATTATCCGATAGCGCCGTACCGTCTAGTCGAAGCGCCGCAGGAACCTGCCGTTTACGGAAGGAGTGCGGCAGATTTGCCACAGCCCGGTTGCAGCGCGCGCAACAACATGGCCGCATTTCCCCTACGGCATGCCGCACAAGACAACGCCCGGCACCTTTTCAGGCCCGGGCGTCGTTGCGTTCTTTGCAATCGGAAAAAACGTACCGTTACTTCGGAGCAAGCACCATGAGCATCTGGCGCCCTTCCATCCGCGGGTAGCTCTCGACCTTGGCTTCCTCTGCGCAATCGGCCTGAACCTTTTGCAGCAGCTGCATGCCGAGCTGCCCATGGGCAAGCTCGCGACCGCGGAAACGCAGGGTGACCTTCACCTTGTCGCCTTCGCCGATGAACTTGTGGATGGCGCGCATCTTCACGTCGTAATCGTGGTCGTCGATGTTCGGACGCATCTTGATCTCCTTGATCTCCTGCGTCTTCTGCGACTTACGCGCCAGATTGGCCTTTTTCTGGGCCTCGTACTTGAACTTGCCGACGTCCAGGAACTTGGCCACGGGCGGATCGGCATTGGGCGACACCTCGACCAGGTCGAGGCCGACCGCCTGCGCCTGCTCGATCGCCTCGCGCGTGTAGAGAACGCCCAGATTCTCGCCGTCCTGGTCGATCACGCGGACGCGGGGGCTCTGGATCCATTCATTGAAGCGCGGGCCGTTCATCGGCATCGGGGCACCTTGCGGGCGCCGCATCATGGGAGGACGTATAGGGACAGCTCCTGTTGTTGGTTACGTCACGTATATAGTGATTTCGGCGCGCAAACGAAAGGGAGCGCGGAAGTGATCCCGCGCTCCCCCCGATTTCAGTGGCGCTTGAGGTCCGGCGGGGTCGCCTCGGCGGCGAGCGTGGCGATCGCCTCCTCGACGCTCACCACCTCCTGCGCCTGGCTGCCCAGGCGGCGGATGGCGACCTTGCCCTCCTCCGCCTCGCGCTTGCCGACCACCAGCAGCACCGGCACCTTGGCGACCGAATGCTCGCGCACCTTGTAGTTGATCTTCTCGTTGCGAAGATCGGTTTCGGCGCGGATGCCCGCCGCCTTCAGCTTCGCCTCGACCTCACGCGCATAGCCGTCGGCATCGGACACGATGGTCGCCACCACCGCCTGCACCGGGGAGAGCCAGAGCGGGAAGCGGCCCGCATGATGCTCGATCAGGATGCCGATGAAGCGCTCGAACGTGCCGAGGATGGCGCGGTGAAGCATGATCGGGCGGTGCCGCTCGCCGTCCTCGCCCACGTAGCTCGCATCGAGTCGCTCCGGCAGCACGCGGTCCGACTGGATCGTGCCCACCTGCCACGTCCGCCCGATCGCGTCGGTGAGGTGGAATTCCAGCTTCGGCGCGTAGAAGGCGCCCTCGCCCGGCAGCTCCTCGAACCCGGCCTTGATCCCCTCGGGCAGGTTCGAGTCGAGCACCGCGCGGCGCAGCTCGTCCTCGGCCATGTCCCACATCTCGTCCGAGCCGAAACGCTTGTCGGGGCGCAGCGCGAGCTTCACCGCATATTGCTCGAAGCCGAGATCGCGGTACACGCTGTCGAGCAGCTCGCAGAATTGCTGCACTTCCTCGACCAGCTGGTCCTGCCGCACGAAGATATGCGCATCGTCCTGCGTGAACTGGCGCACGCGCATGATGCCGTGGAGCGCACCGTGCGGCTCGTTGCGGTGGCAGCAGCCGAACTCGGCCATGCGGATCGGCAGGTCGCGGTACGACTTGATGCCCTGGCGGAAGATCAGCACGTGCGCCGGGCAGTTCATCGGCTTCAGCGCCATCAGGTCCGCCTTGCCGGAAAGCACCGCGGCATCGTCCTCGGTGTTGGGGATCTCGTCCGGCACCACGAACATGTTCTCGCGATACTTGCCCCAGTGACCGGACTGTTCCCATTGCCGCGCGTCCATCAGCTGCGGCGTCTTCACCTCGGCATAGCCGGCGGCATCCAGCCGGCGGCGCATATACGCCTCCAGGCTGCGCCACAGCAGATAGCCCTTGGGATGCCAGAAGACGGACCCTTGCGCCTCCGACTGGAGGTGGAACAGGTCCATGTCCTGCCCGATGCGGCGATGGTCGCGCTTGGCGGCCTCTTCCAGCATGGTCAGGTGCGCGTCGAGCTGCTTCTTGTTGAGCCAGCCGGTGCCGTAGACGCGCGACAGCATCGCGTTGTTCTGGTCGCCCCGCCAATAGGCGCCCGACACGCGGGTCAGCTTGAACGCCTGCGGGTCGAGCCGGCCGGTGGAGGGCATGTGGGGGCCGCGGCACATGTCGAGCCATTGACCCTGGCGATAGATGGTCAGCTCCTCGCCCTCGGGCAGCTCGGCGGCCCATTCGGCCTTGAACGTCTCGCCCTGCTTCTTCCAGGTTTCGATCAGCTGCTCGCGGCTCCACACCTCGCGCACGAACGGCTCGTTGCGCGCGATGATGGCGCGCATCTCCGCCTCGATCGCCGGCAGGTCCTCCTCGGTGAAGGGGCGGTCCTTCGGCGCGAAGTCGTAATAGAAGCCGTCCTCGGTCGCCGGGCCGAAGGTGATCTGCGTGCCGGGGAACAGGTGCTGCACCGCCTCGGCCATGACATGCGCGAAATCGTGGCGGGCCAGCTCCAGCGCCTCCGCCTCGTCGCGGCCGGTGACCAGCGCGAGCTGCGCGTCGCCCGTCAGCGGCCGCGACAGGTCGCGCAGCTCGCCGTTCACCCGCGCCGCGATCGCCGCCTTGGCCAGCCCCGGCCCGATCGACGCAGCGATGTCCGCCGGCGTGGTGCCGGTCGCGACTTCGCGCACGGAGCCGTCGGGGAGCGTGATCGAGAGCATGTCCATGAGGTATTCCTGTGGTTTCCGGGCCGCCTTAGCATCGCTGGCGGCGGAACTGGAAGCCTCGGCTCAGTGCCAGCCGAATGGCACCACATGGTTCTGCTGCACATGCCCCACCTCGGCGCGGCCGAGATAGGGCACCCCCATCTCCCCGCACCAGCGCCGCATCATGTCCTCCAGCGAGCCCTGCCAGCCCGGCTCGTTGGGCTTGATCGCGGTGACATAGCCCAGCCGGACGCCGGCAATCCCCTTCAGCTGCGTGGCATGCGCCATGTGGAACAGCATCCGGTCGATCGCATATAGCGGCTCGGACACTTCCTCGATGATGAGCACGTGGTCGGCGAGGTCCGGCAGGTAGGGCGTGCCGATCAGCGCGTGGAGGATCGACAGGTTGAACGCCGCGGAGGGTTGCCCGGCAAGCCCCGGCTCCAGCCCGCGCGTGTCCCGCTTCGTCAGCCATTGCAGCGTGCGGGTGACCGTCTGGTCGCCGTCCTTGCGGCCGATATCCGCCAGCATCGGCCCGCTCGCCGGCTGGCCGATCCGCGCGGCGTACAGGGCGCTCAGGAGGAACGTCATGTCGGAATAGCCGACATAGGACTTCACCCGTGCCGCATCGTTGAGGTGCGGCAGGATGCGGGTGAGCAGCCGGTTCGAGCCATAGCCTCCGCGCGCGAACCAGATCGCGTCGAACGTGGGATCGTTGGCGACCTCCAGGAACGCCGCGGCGCGCACGTCGTCCGGCCCGGCGAAATGCCCGCCGTCCGTGCGATAGACCTGCGGGTGGATGACCAGGTCCACTTCCGGAAAGGCGAGCGCGACGAACGCCTGCCCCTTGGCGACCACCGCCGGATCGATGGGGTTGGCTGGTGCGACGACGCCGATCTTCATTCCGTTTCCGTTCCTCAACCAGCCCGCCTTCAACTACCCCGTTCGTGTCGAGCAGGGATCGAGCCTGTCGAGAGCCCGTATCGAGACATGTCTCTCGATATGCCTCCCCGACAAGCCCGGAGGCTAGTGGGGACGAACGGTGGATATTGCCCGAGCGTGCAAATCCGCCGATAGCCCGCCGCCATGGCTCCGCGCAAACCCCACTTCTTCGTCGGCATCGGCGGCTCGGGCATGATGCCGCTCGCCATGATCCTGTCCGCCCGCGGTGTGGCGGTTTCGGGTTCGGACCGCGCGCTCGATGCCGGCCGCCTGCCCGCCAAGTTCGACGATCTGAAGGCGCGCGGCATCGCCCTCTACCCGCAGGACGGCAGCGGGCTCACCTCGCCCGATCAGGTGGTGGTCGCCTCCGCCGCCGTCGAGGCGAGCGTGCCCGACATGATGCGCGCGGCCGAGCTCGGCTGCGACCGCCGCACGCGCGCCGAAGTGCTGGCCGACCTGTTCAACGCCAGCGCGCTGCCGATCGGCGTCGCGGGCACCAGCGGCAAGTCCACCGTCACCGGCATGATCGGCTGGATCCTGCATGCGTGCGGGCGCGACCCGACCGTGATGAACGGCGCAGTGATGAAGAACTTCGCGGCGGCCGATGCGCCGTTCGCCTCCGCGCTGGTGGGCGCGGGCGAGGCGTTCGTCAGCGAGGTGGACGAAAGCGACGGTTCGATCGCCCTGTTCTGGCCGCGCGTGGCGGTGCTCAACAATGTCAGCCTCGACCACAAGAGCCTGGAGGAGTTGCGCGACCTGTTCGGCACCTTCGCCGCCAAGGCCGGCACGGCGGTGGTCAATGTCGGCGACGCGGAAAGCGCGCAGCTTGCCATGACCCTGCCGAAGGATCGCGTCGTCACCTTCGCGATCGACGCACCGGCCGATCTCGTTGCGGAGAGGCTGCGGGCGGAGCCGTTCGCCATCGGCTTCGATCTTCTCGCCGAAGGAAAGCGCCTGCCGGTGCGGTTGTCGGTGCCGGGTCGCCACAACGTCGCCAATGCGCTGGCCGCACTGGCGGCGGTCCGGGCCGCCGGCGTGCCGTTGGCGCAGGCGGCCGAGGCGCTTGCCGGCTTCACCGGCCTGCGCCGCCGCTTCGACCTGGTGGGCGAAGCAGGGGGCGTCTCGGTGATCGACGATTTCGGGCACAACCCCGACAAGATCGGCGCCACGCTGGACACGCTGCACGCCTTTCCCGGCCGCGTCCTCGCGCTGTTCCAGCCGCATGGCTACGGCCCGCTCAAGGTGATGCGGTCCGAGCTGGTCGCCACCTTCGCGACGAAGCTTGGGGCGGAGGACGTGCTGGTGATGCCCGATCCCGTCTACCAGGGCGGCACCGTGGCCCGCGACGTGACGAGCGCCGACATCGTTGCGGAAGTCTCCGCCGCCGGCCGGACGGCGATGCACATCCCCGATCGCGCCGCCGCCGCAGCCCACCTCGCCAGCAACGCGCGTACCGGGGACCGCATCGTCATCATGGGGGCACGCGACGACACGCTGAGCCAGCTGGCACTCGACCTTCTGGAAAGTCTACGCGCCAGAATGTAAAGCGCCCTTGACGTAAAGCATCCCTTGCATGTAAAGCTTCCTTCACTGATTCGAAAGGGAGCTTGTCACCATGCTACGCGGCGAGAACAACTCGACACCTGCCGGGCGGGCCTATCTGCGCCGGTTCTGGCCCACCATGATCAGCTATGTAGTCGCCCTGTTCGGCGCGACCTGGGCGCTGCGTCATTTTCACCCGACCGGGGCGGCGCTGGTCGTGCTGTCCGTCCTTCCCGCTGTGCCAGTGATCGCGATCATCGGCGTGATGGGCCTCTACATCGTCGAGGAGCGGGACGAGTATCTGCGCCAGCGAGTGGTGTCGGGCATGCTGGTCGGGATCGCGGTTTCGCTCAGCGTGATGACCGCCTGGGGCTTCATGGAAGAGGCCGGCGTGCTGCCGCACCTGCCGGGATACTTTGCCTTCGTCCTGTGGTGCGCCGGCTGGGGCATCGGCCAGTGCCTGTTGGGGCTGCGCGAGCGGCACGCCGGGCACGGCGCGTGATCAACCGCCTCAAGGTGCTGCGCGCCGAGCGCAACTGGAGCCAGGGCGATCTCGCCGAGAAGCTGGAGGTTTCGCGCCAGAGCGTGAATGCGATCGAAACCGGCCGCTACGACCCCTCGCTCCCCCTCGCCTTCAAGATCGCCGAGTTGTTCGGCCTTGCCATCGAAGACGTCTTCACCAGCCCATCCAGGGAGAACTGACATGCCGATCTGCAATCCGCGCTTCCGCCGGGTACACCTGTTGGCCGCGCTGGCGATCGCCTGCGGCCTGTTCAACCAACCCGCTCCGGCGCAGATCGCCCCGGTGCAGAAGGCGCAGCCGGCGACCTCCGCACCCGTGCAGATGGAGCACATCTCCATCGAGACGATCGGGCATGGGACGCCCGTGATCCTGATCCCCGGCTTGGCGAGCCCCCGCGCCGCCTGGGACGGCGTGGCGCCCGCGCTCGCCAGGGGCCACAGCGTGCTCCTGGTCCAGGTTAACGGCTTTGCCGGCGACGATCCGCGCGGCAACCTGAGCGGCGGGCTGCTCGACGGCATCGTCGCGGATCTCCACGCGATGATCGCCGCGCGCAAGCTCGACCGGCCGGCGATCGTCGGCCATTCGATGGGCGGGCTCGTCGGCCTGATGCTCGCCGCCCGCCATCCGGCGGATATGGGACGATTGATGATGGTCGACTCGCTGCCCTTCTTCGCCGCGACCCTAGTGCCGCCCGGCACGCCGATCACCGCGGCGATGGTGGAGCCCCGCGCGGCGCAGATGCGCGACGCTGTCGCCGGCAGCTACGGCAAGCCCGCCGATCGCGGCGCCGCCGCGGCGCAGGTCGCCAGCATGACGCTGAACCCCGATCATCGTGCGCGCCTGACCGAATGGGCGATGCGCGCCGATCCGCGGGTCACCGCCCGGGCGCTGTACGAGGACCTCGTCACCGACATGCGGCCGGAGCTGCCGAAGGTGCGGACGCCCGTGACCGTGGTCTACGCCTGGAACGAGGCCTATCCGCGCAAGGACGCGGCCGATGCATTCTTCCGCGGGCAGTTCACGGGCATGGCCAACGCGACCTTTGTCGGCGTCGGCCCCGCCGCACATTTTGTCATGCTGGACCAGCCCGCCGCCTTCAACGCCGCGCTGGACAGGTTTCTCGTCAGCTGATCGCCGATGTGCTCCCGCGGAGGCGGGAGCGCAGAGCCGCAGGCGATACCGTTCGCTTCTCCGGGCTCCCGCTTCCGCGGGAGCACGGGCGGTCCATGCGCGACGCTTCTCTCCTTTTACCGCGGCCGTGCCGGAGGCTTGCCGCCGGGCCGGGTGGGCGGGCGGCGGCGGGTTTCCACCACCGGCGCGCCGCGGTTCTGCGGCGGACGGGGAGTGCGCGGCGGGCCGGAGCGGGGCGCGCCGCCCGGACCGCCCGGACCACCGCTTCCCGGAGCCACGGTATAGCCTTCCTTCTGCAACCGGCTGAAGGCCGCCCGCACGCTGGCGCCCACCGCATCCTGCACTTCCTTCGGCAGATCGGCGGTGGTGGTGTTCCGATGCACCGCGTTGAGATCGCGCAGCAGCGCGTTCGGCAGCCCCTTGGACGCCTCCTTGAACGCGACAATGGAGTCGAGCACGGCGGAGAACAGGATCTCCTGCATGATGTCGGTCGCGGACTTGGTCGGCGTCGAGGACGGTGTCTGGGCCATGATGCCTCAACGCACGAACCCGCCGGGCGGCGCAAGCCCCCAAAAGGGTTCAGCGCTTTGCCGACAGGCGCAGCAACTTGCCGCCGACCCCCTTGCCGCCATCCTCCAGCAGCCAGATCGCCCCGTCGGGCGCCTGTGCCACGTCGCGGATGCGCGTGCCCATGTTCCACCAGTCCGCCGCCTTCGCCGACGCGCCGTTCACCGCCACCCGGATCAGCGCCTGGCTGGACAGGCCCGCGATGAACAGCGAGCCGCGATACTGCGGAAACATCGCGCCGGTATAGGCGATCATCCCGCCCGGCGAGATCACCGGGTTCCACCACAGGGCCGGTGCGGCGAACTCGGGACGGCTGGGATGGTCGGGGATCGGCTGGCCGGAATAATTGTCGCCATTGGAGACGAGCGGCCAGCCATAGTTGCGGCCGGGCTCCAGCAGGTTGAGCTCGTCGCCGCCCTGCGGACCCATCTCCTCTTCCCACAAGCGGCCATCGGGCGTGAAGGCGATGCCATAGGGATTGCGGTGGCCGGAGGTCCAGGTCATCGCCTCCACCCCGCCCTTGGCGAACATCGGATTGCCGGGCGCCGCCTTGCCGTCCAGCGTCAGGCGCAGCACCTTGCCGAGCGCCTGTTTCGGATCCTGCGCCGGCGTGAACCGCTGCCGTTCGCCCGAGGTGAGGAACAGGTATCTGCCGTCGGGCGAGAAGGCGATCGTCGCGCCGAACTGCCCGCCGGGACCGTTGGAGCCCGCCCGCCAGATCACCGCGCCCGACAAGGCAGCAGCGCCACCCTCTTCGCGCAGCTGCCCGCGCCACAGCGCCAGCGCCGGCCCGTTCGCACCCGGCTCGGCATAGGTGAGATAGATCGAGCGGCTGGTGGCGAAATCCGGCGCCACCGCCACGTCGAGCAGGCCGCCCTGTCCACCCGCCTCCACTGCGGGCACGCTGCCGATTTCCGCCAGTGCGCCGTCCTTGCCGCGCAGCTTCAGCGTGCCGCCTTTCTCCGTCACGAGCAGGCGGCCGTCCGGCAGGAAGGCGAGCGCGAACGGCTGGTCGAACTGGCCGATCGTCTCCACCGTGAACGGCGGCGCGGATTCGGCGATGTTCGCGCGACCGGTGGTGGCGGCGACGTTCTTCACGGCGGGGTCGAGCGGCGCGTTCTTCGGCACCGGGCGTGCAGCCTCAGGCGGTTGCGGGCCCTGCGGCTCCCCGGCCGCGCCGGTCGGCGTCGCCTGCGGCTCCGTCGAGCAGGCGGCGGAAGCGGCAAGCGCCAGCGGCGCACTGGCGAGCAGCAGGAACTTCAACATGGATCAGGTCTCTCCCGGCGGTTGGGGCCAGAACGCCGCATCGCCGCTGCGGGTTGCGCTTGCCTCCGCCGGCGCCCTGGCCTATATCGCCCTCGTATTCTCTACATCGTCAGCGGTGAAGAGGCTGCGGGGTTCGCTCCGCGGCGCGAACAGACATGTCATGGAGCAGCTGATTTGGCGGACATCGCCGCACTGACCGCATTGATCGAGCCGGAGGCGGAAGCGCTCGGCTTCGAACTGGTGCGCGTGCGCCTGTTCGGGCGCGGCGACGAGCGCACGCTGCAGATCATGGCCGAACGCCCTGCCACCGGCCAGCTCAACATCGACGATTGCGCCGAGCTTTCGCGCCGCGTGTCCGACCGGCTGGACGAGCTGGAAGCCGCCGGCCGCGATCCGATCGAGGACGCCTATCGCCTGGAGGTCTCCTCCCCCGGCATCGATCGTCCGCTCACCCGGCCGAAGGACTTCGCCGACTGGGCGGGCCATGAGGCGCGCATCGTGCTGGGCGAGGCGATCGACGGGCAGAAGCAGTTCAAGGGCGAGCTGACCGGCATTGACGGCGATGCCATCACCATCGTCAGCCGGACCGGCGAGGCCGCCGTTGTGCCCTTTTCCGGCATCCTGGATGCCAAGCTGGTGCTCACCGACAAGCTGATCGCCGCCACCGTGCCGCTCGAAACCAAGGGCGCAGACGAGATTCTCGAGCTGTCCGGCGATCCGGACGAAGAAACCGACCCAGAAGATCCCGTGACAGAGGAAACGCACTGATGGCCACTGCCATTTCCGCCAACAAGGCCGAGCTGCTCGCGATCGCGAACTCGGTGGCGTCCGAGAAGCTGATCGACAAGGCCATCGTGATCGAGGCGATGGAGGACGCGATCCAGCGCGCCGCCAAGGCCCGCTACGGCGCCGAGAACGACATCCGTGCCAAGCTGGACCCGAACAGCGGCGACCTGCGCCTGTGGCGCGTCGTGGAAGTGGTCGAAGCGGTCGACAATTACTTCACGCAGGTGGACGTTAAGGGCGCGCAGAAGCTGCAAAAGGATGCGGCGCTGGGCGACTTCATCGTCGATCCGCTGCCCCCGATCGAGTTCGGCCGCATCGCCGCGCAGGCCGCCAAGCAGGTGATCTTCCAGAAGGTGCGCGACGCCGAGCGCGAGCGCCAGTTCGAGGAGTTCAAGGACCGCCAGGGCGAGATCATCACCGGCGTCGTGAAGCGGGTGGAATTCGGCCATGTGGTGGTCGATCTCGGCCGCGCCGAGGGCGTCATCCGCCGCGACCAGCAGATCCCGCGCGAAGTGGTGCGCGTGAACGACCGCATCCGCTCCCTGATCCTGTCGGTGCGCCGCGAGAATCGCGGACCGCAGATCTTCCTGTCCCGCGCGCATCCGGACTTCATGAAGAAGCTGTTCGCGCAGGAAGTGCCCGAAATCTACGACGGCATCATCGAGATCAAGGCCGCCGCCCGCGACCCGGGCAGCCGCGCCAAGATCGGCGTCATCAGCCACGACAGCTCGATCGATCCGGTCGGCGCCTGTGTCGGCATGAAGGGCAGCCGCGTGCAGGCCGTCGTGCAGGAGATGCAGGGCGAGAAGATCGACATCATCCCCTGGTCGCCGGACACCGCGACCTTTGTCGTCAACGCGCTGCAGCCGGCGAACGTCGCGCGCGTGGTGATCGACGAGGAAGAGGACCGCATCGAGGTGGTCGTCCCCGACGACCAGCTGTCGCTTGCGATCGGTCGCCGCGGCCAGAACGTGCGCCTCGCCAGCCAGCTCACCGCCAAGTCGATCGACATCCTCACCGAGCAGGATGCCAGCGAGAAGCGCCAGAAGGAATTCGTCGAGCGCACCGAGATGTTCCAGCAGGAGCTGGACGTGGACGAGACGCTGGCGCAGCTGCTGGTCGCCGAGGGTTTCGGCGCGCTGGAAGAAGTCGCCTATGTCGAGCTGGACGAACTGGCCGGCATCGAGGGCTTCGACGAGGACCTGGCGCAGGAGCTGCAGAGCCGGGCCACCGAGGCGCTGGAGCGCCGCGAGCAGGCGAACCGCGAGGAGCGCCAGGCCCTGGGCGTCGAGGACGCCCTGGCCGAGCTGCCGTACCTGACCGAAGCGATGCTGGTCACGCTGGGCAAGGCGAGCATCAAGACGCTGGACGACCTGGCCGATCTCGCCACGGACGAGCTGATCGAGAAGAAGCGCGCCGAGCCGCGCCGCCGCAACGAGGACGCGCCCAAGCGTCCCGAGCCGAAGGGCGGCGTGCTGGGCGAGTACGGCCTGTCCGAGGAGCAGGGCAACGAGATCATCATGGCCGCCCGCGCGCATTGGTTCGATGCCGAGCCGGCAGAAGCTGGCTCCGAGGGGTCCGATGAGGAACCTGCCGCCGCCAATGCGAGCGAGGAGGCGTAAGCCGCAGATGCCGTTCGTCTCGATCCGCCTGGCCGGCTCCGCCACCCGCGAGCAGAAGGCCGCCGTTGTCGCCGACGTGACCCGGTCGCTCGTGGAGCGGCTGGGCAAGCCGGCGGCCGCGGTGCAGGTGGTGATCGAGGAGATCCCGACCGAGAACTACGGCGCGGCCGGTCAGTTGATCGCCGACCGTGCCCCTCCCCCTCCTGCACAGGGAGACGCGCATGCGGAACCCTCGCAATGAGGCGCTGAAGGACCACGGAGGCCCGGTTCGCACCTGCATCCTCTCGCGCGAACAGGACGCGCGGGAGGGGTTGATCCGGCTCGCGCTCGGCCCTGACGGGCAGGTGCTGCCGGACGTGCGCGCCAAGGCGCCCGGACGCGGCGCGTGGATCGGCGTGTCGCAAGGCGAACTGGTCGCGGCGCAGGCCAAGGGACGGCTGCGCGGCGCGCTGTCCCGTGCGTTCAAGACCGGCGACCTCCAGATCCCGGACGACCTGCCCGCGCGCATCGCCGATGCGCTGGAGCGCGCGGCCATGGATCGGCTGGGGCTCGAATCGCGCGCCGGCCATGTTGTGATCGGCCATGAGCGGATCGATGCCGCCGCACGCGCGGGCAAGGTCGCGCTTCTTCTCCATGCCAGCGATGCGGCCGCGGATGGGCGCCGCAAGCTCGACCAGGCCTGGCGCGTGGGCAGGGATCGCGAAGGTTCGGGCGAACAGGGCTTGGCGTTGCCGGTGCCGCGCACCATATTGGGGTTGGCGCTGGGCCGCGAGAATGTGGTACATGCAGCGTTGACCGACTCCCATGCCGCCGGCCGGGTGCGCGAAGCGCTGGCCCGCTGGCAGCGCTTTATCGGCCCTGACCCGGACTCCGTGCCTTGCGAAACGGCCTCGCAGGGCGCATCGGCGTCCGGCTCCGGTGGGGGCCAGCCGGCCGAGAATTTGACTGAACGAGGACACTGAGTGAGCGATACGGACAACGAAAAGCCGAAACTGGGCATGCGCGCGCCGCTGGGGCTGAAGCGCACGGTGGAAACGGGCAAGGTGAAGCAGAGCTTCAGCCATGGCCGGTCCAACACCGTGATCGTGGAAACCAAGCGCCGCCGCGTGCTGGGTCCGGCCGGCGGCGCGCCCGCCGATGCGCCGGTCGCCGCGCCCGAGCCGGCGCCCGCGCCGACACCGGCGCCTGCCCCCGTCCAGCGCGCTCCCGAGCCGCCGCGCCGTCCGGCCGCGCCGTCCAACGAGACTCCGCAGGAGCGCGTCGCCCGCCTCGCCCGCGAGGCGGAGGAACTGCGCATGGAGGCGCTGGAAGACGCGCGCCGCCGCGACGAGGCCGAGCGCCAGCGCAAGGCGGAGGAAGCCGCCGAGGACGCGCGCCGCCGCGCCGAGGAACGCGCCGCCGCCGAAGCCGCGCCTGCCCCCGAGCCGGAACCCGCTCCCGCCCCGACGCCCGAACCGGTTGTCGAGGCTCCTGCCGCGACGCCGGCCCCGGCTCCCGCTGCGCCGACCCCCGCTGCTCCGGCGGCCGAGCCGGTGCGCGCCACCGCGCCCGCGCCCGTGCCGCAGCCGGCCCCTGCGCCTGCCGCTCCGCCGCAGCCGGTCACGGTGTCGCTCGACAGTTCCATGCCTGCGCCGCGTCGCTTCACGCCGGTGCCGCGCCCCGAACGCCCTGCCCCGCGCCCGCAGACTGCGGCCGCCGGCTCGGCCCCGGCCGGTGCCGGCACGTCCACGCCTGCAGGCGCCGCCGGCGCTGTGCGCCGTCCGCTCGGAACTTCCGAGCCGGCCCGTCCGCAGCAGCCGCAGCAGCGCGACCGCAAGGGCGAGGAGCGCCGCGGCGGTCGCCTGAGCGTCAACCGCGCGCTGGGTGGCGAGGACGGTGCCCGTGCGCGCAGCCTTGCCGCGCTGAAGCGCGCCCGCGAGAAGGAGCGCCGCACCTATGGCGGCCCGCGCGAGGCGCAGGCCAAGCAGGTGCGCGACGTGCAGGTGCCGGAAACGATCACCGTCGCCGAACTGGCCAACCGCATGGCCGAAAAGGGCGCGGACCTGGTCAAGGTGTTGTTCAAGATGGGCATGCCCGTCACGCTCAACGCGAACATCGACCAGGACACCGCCGAACTGCTCGTCACCGAATTCGGGCACAACATCGTCCGTGTGTCCGACAGCGACGTCGATCTCGCCATCGACACCGCGGAGGATGCGCCCGAAGCGCTGCGTCCGCGTCCGCCCGTCGTCACCATCATGGGCCATGTTGACCATGGCAAGACGTCGCTGCTCGACGCGCTGCGCGGCACGGACGTGGTGCGCGGTGAGGCCGGCGGCATCACGCAGCATATCGGCGCCTATCAGGTCACGCTGAAGGACAAGTCG
Organism: Sphingomonas aracearum; assembly: GCF_003345355.1. Lineage (GTDB taxonomy): Bacteria > Pseudomonadota > Alphaproteobacteria > Sphingomonadales > Sphingomonadaceae > Sphingomonas > Sphingomonas aracearum. Next base: position 854,100 of record NZ_QQNB01000002.1, read on the forward strand.
AAGATCACCTTCCTCGACACGCCGGGCCACGAGGCGTTCACCGCCATGCGCGCGCGCGGCGCGGACGTGACCGACATCGTGGTGCTGGTGGTGGCCGCCGACGACGGCCTGATGCCGCAGACGATCGAGGCGATCAACCACACCAAGGCCGCCGGCAAGCCGATGATCGTGGCGATCAACAAGGTCGACAAGCACGACGCCAACGCCCAGCGCGTGCGCGAGCGCCTGCTGTCGGAGGACGTGCAGGTCGAATCGATGGGCGGCGAAGTCCAGGACGTGGAGGTTTCCGCGCTCAAGAAGACCGGCCTGGACGAGCTGATCGAGAAGATCCAGCTCCAGGCCGAGCTGATGGAGCTTTCCGCCAACCCCGATCGCCCGGCCGAAGGCAGCGTGATCGAGGCCAAGCTGGACAAGGGCCGCGGTCCGGTCGCCACCGTGCTCGTCACGCGCGGCACGCTGAAGGTCGGCGACGTGTTCGTCGTCGGCGCGGAAAGCGGCAAGGTCCGTGCGCTGGTGGACGACAAGGGCCGCCAGCTGAAGGAAGCGGGCCCGTCCATGCCGGTGGAGGTGCTCGGCATGTCCGGCACGCCATCGGCCGGCGACCAGCTGCAGGTGGTCGAGAACGACGCGCGCGCCCGCGAGGTCGCCGAGTACCGCCAGTCGGTGCTCACCCAGAAGCGCACCACCTCGGCGCCGGCCAGCCTGGAGAGCATGTTCTCCGCGCTGAAGGACAAGCAGGCGATCGAGTACCCGCTGGTGGTCAAGGCCGACACGCAGGGCTCGGTGGAGGCGATCGTCGCCAGCTTGGGCAAGATCGGCAACGAGGACATCCGCGTGCGCATCCTGCATTCGGGGGTCGGCGGCATCACCGAGTCCGACGTGAACGCCGCGGCCGCCTCCGGGGCGCCAATCATCGGCTTCCACGTCCGCGCCAACGCCAAGGCGCGCGAGATCGCCGAGCGCTATCATGTCGCGCTGAAATACTATGACGTGATCTACGACCTGATCGACGAGATCCGCGCCGGCATGGCGGGCGAGCTCGGGCCGGAGGCGTTCGAAACCGTGGTGGGCCGCGCGGAGATCCGCGACGTGTTCAACGCGGGCAAGATCGGCAAGGCCGCCGGCCTGCTCGTCACCGAGGGCGTCATCCGCAAGGCGCTCAAGGCGCGCATCACGCGCAACGACGTCATCATCTACCAGGGCGAGATCGCTTCGCTTCGCCGGTTCAAGGATGATGTGCCGGAAGTGCGGGCGGGTCTGGAGTGCGGCGTGACCTTCACGCAGAACTTCACCGACATCCGCGCCGGCGATTACCTCGAAACCTTCGAGGTCGAGCTGCGCGAACGCATGCTGTAACCACCATCGCCACCCCGGTTTTCACGCCGGGGTGGCGTCGGATGCAAGTCGATGAACAAAGACCCACAGGAAAAATCCGTGCGCACGCTGCGCGTCGGCGAGCAGGTGCGGCACGTGCTGTCCGAGATCCTGCAGCGCGGCGACGTGCATGACGAGACGCTGAGCCGCCACATGGTGAGCGTCACCGAAGTGCGCATGTCGCCCGACCTGCGCCATGCGACCGTGTTCGTGAAGCCGCTGCTCGGCAAGGACGAGGACGCGGTGCTGAAGGCGCTGCGCACCAACACCGCCTATCTCCAGCGCGAGGTCGCGCACCGCATCAAGATGAAATATGCGGCCAGGCTGAAGTTCCTGGCCGACGAGAGCTTCGACGAGGGCAGCCATATCGACGCGCTCCTCCGCAAGCCCGAGGTGGCGCGCGATTTGGAGAGCGACGGCGAGTGAGCTAGCGCACACGCCATGGCCAAGCTCTATTTCTATTATGCCAGCATGAATGCGGGCAAATCGACCAACCTGCTCCAGGCCGACTTCAACTATCGCGAGCGCGGCATGCGCACCATCCTGTTCACCGCGGCGGTGGACGATCGCTTTGCGCCCGGCACCATCGCCTCGCGCATCGGCCTGTCGGCGGACGCGATCCCGTTCGGACCCGACACGGATCTTGCCGCGATCGTCACCGCGCAGGAACGGCCCGCCTGCCTGCTGGTGGACGAGGCGCAGTTCCTTACCGCCGCACAGGTCGATCAGCTCGCCTGGCTGGCGGACAGCCACGACGTGCCGGTACTCGCCTATGGCCTGCGCACCGACTTCCTGGGCGAGCTGTTTCCCGGCTCGGCGCGGCTCTTGGCGATCGCCGACGCGCTGGTGGAGATCAAGTCGGTGTGCATGTGCGGGCGCAAGGCGACCATGAACCTGCGCGTCGACGAAAGCGGTCATGCGGTCACCGCCGGGCGCCAGACCGAGATCGGCGGCAACGACCGCTATGTCGCCTTGTGCCGCCGGCATCACAGCGCCGCGCTCGCGGGAACGTTGCGGATCGATGCGGGTTTCGAACCAACCAACTGATCTGTAAGGACGATTGCCATGCGTCTGCTTGTTTCCTTCGCGCTCGCCGCGACAGTTAGCCTGCCTGCCGCCTTGCACGCGCAGAAAGAGCCTCAAGGCAAAGAAACGACGATCGACTTTGCTGCGGGCGGAATAATCAACTTCCAGCCCGAAGGCCGCGACTCCAACATTGTCTACCTGCAGGATCGCCGACTGCGCTGGTACAAAGTGACGTTGACCGGTCCGTGCCTGCCGGACGCAACGCAAAACACGATCGTCTATCGGCCGAGCCCGGGTAATCGACTCGACCGGTTTTCGAGCATTTCGTCGACCCGGTATCCTCAATTGAATTGCGGCATCACCAGCATCACCACCTCTGCTCCGCCTCCTGGTCAGCCGGGCAGCGCCAAGCGTCACCGGAGGTAGCCCGCCGCTTGCGCAAGGGGACGGCGGCGGTAATGCCCTTGGGATGCATGGCTGGATCATTCTCGACAAGCCGCTGGGTCTCGGCTCGACCCAGGGGGTAAGCGCGGTGAAGCGCGCGCTTCGTACCGCCGGCTTGGGCAAGGCCAAGGTCGGCCATGGCGGCACGCTGGACCCGCTGGCGACGGGCGTGCTGCCGGTGGCGATCGGCGAGGCCACCAAGCTGGCCGGCCGCATGCTCGACAGCGACAAGGAATATGCCTTCACGATCGCGTTCGGCATGCAGACCGACACGCTGGATGCGGAGGGAACCGCTGTCGCCACATCGGCCGAGCGCCCTGCCCCCGCCGATCTGGCCGCGATGCTGCCATGCTTCACCGGGGCGATCGAGCAGATGCCGCCGGCCTTTTCCGCCCTCAAGGTGGACGGGCAGCGCGCCTACGATCTGGCGCGCCGCGGGGAGGAGGTGGTGCTGGCACCGCGCGCCGTGACAGTGCATTCGCTTGTCTTGCGGGACTCTCCGGCAGAGGGGGGGATCGACAGCGTCACGCTGGTCGCTTCCGTCTCCAAGGGCACCTATATCCGCTCCCTGGCGCGCGACATCGCATTGGCGCTCGGCACGGTTGGCCATGTCACCATGCTGCGCCGCCTGAAGGCTGGGCCGTTCACGCTGGCTCACGCGATATCGCTGGACAATCTGGACGAAGCCGCTAAGGGCGGGCGCCTTGAACAACATCTCCTGCCGCTGAGCGCAGGGCTGGACGACATCCCGGCTCTTGCACTCGATCCCGACCAGGCAGGGGCGCTCCGACAGGGGCGGGTTCTGGCCGGGATCGCTGCCAGCGACGGCCTTCGTTTCGCAAGCCTGCACGATGTGCCGGTTGCGTTGGTGGAGGTGGAGGACGGAAACGTCCGCGTCGTGCGCGGCTTCAACCTGTAGTTCGATGTCGAGGAACAAGAACATGTCGATCACGCCCGAGCGCAAGAACGAGCTCGTCAAGGAACATGCCCGCGTCGAGGGCGACACCGGCTCCCCCGAGGTGCAGGTCGCGATCCTGACGGAGCGCATCCGCAACCTGACCGAGCACTTCAAGGGCCACGCCAAGGACAACCATTCCCGCCGCGGCCTGCTGATGATGGTCAACAAGCGCCGCGCGCTTCTCGATTATCTCCGCAAGTCGGACGGCAATCGCTATCTCGATCTCATCGCGAAGCTCGGCCTTCGCAAGTAACCCGAAGGGCGCCCTTGCGGCGCCCTTCTCGTATATGTGCTCCCGCGAAGGCGGAAGCCCAGTCTGGGTCTCCGCCTTTGCGGGGACACAAGGGACCAGGCAATCCGGTCAGGTCCCCCGAGCCGCAAACGGCTCTCTCATAGGCCCCCATCGCATCGGGTGATGGGAGTGAAGGAAATCAAATGTTCGACAAGCAGACAGTCAGCATCGAATGGGGCGGCAAGACGCTGACCCTGGAGACGGGCAAGGTCGCCCGCCAGGCCGATGGCGCGGTGATCGCGACCCTCGGCGAAACCGTGGTCCTGTGCGCCGTCACGGCGGCCAAGACGGTGAAGGAAGGGCAGGACTTCTTCCCGCTCACCGTCCACTATCAGGAAAAGTTCTCCGCCGCCGGGCGCATTCCGGGCGGCTTCTTCAAGCGCGAGCGCGGCGCCACCGAGCGCGAGACGCTCATCAGCCGCCTGATCGACCGTCCGGTCCGCCCGCTGTTCCCCGAGGGCTTCTACAACGAGATCAACGCGATCTGCCAGGTTCTCTCCTATGACGGCGAGAACGAGCCGGACATCGTCGCGATGGTCGCCGCCTCCGCCGCGCTCACCATCTCGGGCGTGCCCTTCATGGGCCCGATCGGCGCGGCCCGCGTCGGCTACGAGAATGGCGAGTACATCCTCAACCCGACCGATGCGCAGGTGGAAGCGGGCGAGCTCGACCTCGTCGTCGCCGCCACGCAGGACGCGGTGATGATGGTCGAATCCGAAGCCAAGGAGCTGTCGGAAGAGGTCATGCTCGGCGCGGTGATGTTCGCGCACAAGGCCTCGGCGCAGGTGATCGACGCGATCATCCAGCTTGCCGAGAAGTCCGCCAAGGATCCGTGGGAGCTCGCGCCCGTCGAGGACAAGTCCGCGACCATGGCCAAGCTGAAGGACGCGATCGGCGCCGATGTCGCCGCCGCCTACAAGCTGACGGACAAGCAGCAGCGCCAGAACGCACTCAACGCCGCCCGTACCAAGGCGCGTGAGGCGTTCGCGGACCTCAAGGAAAGCGATCCGGCGCAGTATCTCGGCACGCTGAAGCTCGTGAAGAAGCTGGAGGCGGAGATCGTCCGCGGCCAGATCCTGAACGAGGGCGTGCGCATCGACGGCCGCGACACCAAGACGGTGCGCCCGATCGAGGCCGAGGTCCACTTCCTCCCGCGTGCGCACGGCTCGGCGCTGTTCACCCGCGGCGAGACGCAGACCATCGCCACCACCACGCTCGGCACGCGCGATGCCGAGCAGATGATCGACGGACTGAACGGCCTCTCCTACCAGCATTTCATGCTGCACTATAACTTCCCGCCCTATTCGGTCGGCGAAGTGGGCCGCTTCGGGGCGCCGGGTCGTCGCGAGATCGGCCATGGCAAGCTCGCCTGGCGCGCGCTGCACCCGGTGCTGCCGACCAAGGAGGAGTTCCCGTACACGATCCGCGTCACCTCCGACATCACCGAGTCGAACGGCTCGTCGTCGATGGCGACGGTGTGCGGCGGTTCGCTGTCGCTGATGGATGCGGGCGTGCCGCTGAAGCGCCCGGTGTCGGGCATCGCGATGGGCCTGATCCTGGAAGGCGACAAGTTCGCCGTCCTGTCGGACATCCTGGGCGACGAGGATCACCTCGGCGACATGGACTTCAAGGTGGCCGGCACGTCCGAGGGCATCACCAGCCTGCAGATGGACATCAAGATCGCCGGCATCACCGAGGAGATCATGAAGGTCGCGCTGGCACAGGCGCATGACGGCCGCGCGCACATCCTGGGCGAAATGGCCAAGGCGCTGGGCGAGACCCGTTCCGAGCTGTCGGCGCACGCGCCGCGGATCGAGACCTTCTCCATCGACAAGTCCAAGATCCGTGAAGTGATCGGCACCGGCGGCAAGGTGATCCGCGAGATCGTCGCCACCACCGGCGCCAAGGTCGACATCGACGACGAGGGCGTCATCAAGGTGTCCTCGTCCGATCCGGCGCAGATCGAGGCCGCGATCAAGTGGATCAAGGGCCTGGTCGAAGAGGCCGAGGTCGGCAAGATCTACGACGGCAAGGTCGTCAACCTGGTCGATTTCGGCGCGTTCGTGAACTTCATGGGCGGCAAGGACGGCCTCGTCCACGTCTCGGAGATCAAGAACGAGCGCGTGGAGAAGGTCTCCGACGCCCTCAGCGAGGGCCAGGCCGTGAAGGTCAAGGTGCTCGAGATCGATCCGCGCGGCAAGGTGCGCCTGTCGATGCGCGTCGTCGACCAGGAGACCGGCGCCGAGCTGGAGGACACCCGTCCGGCCCGCGAACCGCGCGAGCCGCGCGGCGACCGTGGCCCGCGTCGTGAAGGCGGCGGCGACCGCGGCGATCGCGGCCCGCGTCGCGAAGGCGGCGACCGCGGCGATCGCGGCCCCCGCCGCGACCGCGGCCCGCGTCGCGAAGGTCCGACCGGCGGCAAGGACGAAGGCCCCGAGCCCGAGTTCGCCCCGTCGTTCCTGACCGGCGATCGCGACTGATCCACGCCGCAAGGCTGGCAAGAAGGGGCTCGGTGCCAGCGCACCGGGCCCTTTTTCGCGCGCGACGCCGGTGGACGTCTCGCGCCGCTGCGTCGCGTTCCGCGCACGCGCGTCCGCAAGGCCGGCGAGCGGCATTGGCGACAAGAAAGGGAGAATGGCGCACCCGACAGGATTCGAACCTGTGGCCTCTGCCTTCGGAGGGCAGCGCTCTATCCAGCTGAGCTACGGGTGCGTGAGGGAGCCGGTTAGCAAAGCGCGGGACGGTGCGCCAGTGGTTTTGCGCTCCGCATCAGGCTTGCCCGGCCGCCCGCGTTCCAGGCGGCGGGGTCTTCGGCTCGAAGGGGCAGAGATCGGCGACCACGCAGCGCCAGCATTCCGGCCGTCGCGCCTTGCAGACATAGCGGCCGTGCAGGATCAGCCAATGATGTGCGTGCAGGCGGAAAGGCTGCGGCGTCGCCTTGTCGAGCTTCAGCTCCACCGCCAGCACGGTCTTGCCCGGCGCCAACCGCGTGCGGTTGCACACGCGGAAGATGTGGGTGTCCACGGCAAAGGTCTCCGCCCCGAAAGCGGTGTTCAGCACCACGTTGGCGGTCTTGCGACCGACGCCCGGCAGCTTTTCCAGCGCCGCGCGATCGTTCGGCACCTGTCCGCAATGGTCGGCGATCAGCGCCTCGGACAGGGCGATGACGTTCTTGGCCTTGGTGTTGAACAGGCCGATCGTGCGGATATGCGCCTTCAGCCCGTCCTCGCCGAGCGCCACCATCTGCTCGGGCGTGGTCACGTCCGCGAACAGGCGGCGGGTGGCCTTGTTGACGCCGGCGTCGGTCGCCTGCGCCGACAGAACCACCGCGACCAGCAATTGGAAGACGTTGCCGCTCTCCAGCTCCGTTTCGGGATGCGGATTGTCGGCGGCCAGCCGGCTGTAGAATTCGACGATCCGGGCGCGCTTCACAGGTCCAGCACGTCCGCCATGCGGTAGCGTCCGGCCGGCTTGCCCGCGAGCCACAGGGCGGCCGTCACCGCGCCGCGTGCGAAGATCTCGCGGCTTTCGGCACGATGCGCCAGTTCCAGCCGCTCGCCCGGCCCTGCGAAGAACACGGTGTGGTCCCCCGCCACGGTGCCCCCGCGCAGGGAGGAAAAGCCGATCGTCTCCTCCGCGCGCGCGCCGGTGAGCCCCGCGCGACCGATCACCGCCGTATCGGCCAGCGTCGTCCCCCGCCCCGCGGCCGCCGCCTCGCCGAGCAGAAAGGCGGTGCCGGAGGGCGCGTCGACCTTGTGGCGATGATGCATCTCGACGATCTCGATATCCCATTCCGGGCCGAGCCGCTCCGCCGCCTCGCGCACCAGCCGGGCCAGCAGCGTGACTCCGAGCGAGGTCGTCCCGGTCTGCAGCACGGCGACCTCCTCGGCCGCGGCATCGATCATCACGTGGTGCGTGGCGGAAAGCCCCGTGGTGCCCACCACGATCGGGGTGCGGGCCAGCCGCGCGGCGGCCAGGTTCGCCTCCAGAGCGGACGGCGCGGTGAAATCCACCAGCACGTCGGCGTCATGGGCCAGTTGCACCCGGTCACCGCCCGAATCCACCGCACCGGCGATCGTCGCCCCCAGATCGGGCACGATGGCCGCGATCGCCTGCCCCATGCGCCCCGCGCTGCCGATGATGCCGATCGCGGTCATGGATGCGTGCCTTTCGTGTCGCCGTGCGCGCGTTCCTAGGCGAAAGCGCGGCAATGGTGAACCTGTCCTGCGCGGGGTTTGTTGCAAGCCGGTGATGATGATCGCCCGCCCCTCCTGAATGGCGGCTAAATGCTTCATTCCGCACGCATTCAGGACGGCCAGGCTATCCCGGCAACAAGCTGACGGGGCCGTGCGTTTGCGGAGGAGCCATTCGCGTCAGCGATGAGGAGATAGACATGAACAGCATGGTGAAGAAGGCGGTGCTGGGGCTGGCGCTGGGCGCCACTGCGCTGACCGCAGCCGCGCCGGCCGAGGCGCAGCGGTACCGCGGGTATCGCGGCGGCTGGCATCACCGCGGCGGCGATGCGGCGGGTGCCGCGATCCTGGGCGGCATCGTCGGCCTGGGCGTCGGCGCGGCCATCGCGTCGAGCAACCGCGACCGGTATTATGACGGCTATTACGACCGCGGCTATTATCCGCCGCCCCCGCCCCGTCGCGGCGGCTATTATGCCCGCGATTATTATTATGACCGCTATCCCGCCTGCTACACGCAGCGGCGCTTCGATCCCTATTACGGGCGCAGCGTGCGGGTGCGGGTCTGCAACTGACCGTCCATCGGATCTGAGAACGGCGCGGGAGGCGACTTCCGCGCCGTTTTCGCATCTGGCGCACAGGCGAGACTTGGGCCAAAAGCCGCGCCATGACCGACACGCCTCCCGATCGCCTTTCCGTCAACCCGCGCAGCCCCTTCTTCGACCAGGAGGTGCTCCAGCGCGGCATCGGCATCCGCTTCAAGGACAAGGAGCGCACCGACGTGGAGGAATACAGCCTGTCCGAAGGCTGGATCCGCGTGCAGATCGGCAAGAAGGTGGATCGCCACGGCAATCCGCTGACCATCAAGCTCACCGGGCCGGTGGAAGCCTGGTTCCAGAACCCGCCGGCCGGCGAGGTTTCCGGCGAGGGCTGACCGCGATTACCACGCGTTAACGGCTTTGGCTGCAGGAACGGGGGCCACGCCGTTGCACGAGTGCCTGCCGCTTGCCTCCTTCCCGTTCCCTTTCCTCCAGAACGATCGCGCCCGTCCTCGGCAAGCTGGCGCTCGCGCTGGCCGTTTTCCTGTTGATCACGGGCGGCTGGGTGGGAGCCCAGCTGCGCATGGCGGCGAACGCGCCGCTGCCGGATGTCGTCGGAACCGGACGCGGTTGCCCCCTTTGGTTCGTTGGCAGTTCGTCCATCTACCGGTGGAAGACGCTTGATCGCGACATGCCGTCATGGTCGGCGCACAACCGCGGGATCGGGGGAGCATTGCTGCCCGAGCTGACCCGGCACCTGGCGCACGAGCCGGAGTCCACACGCGCGCCGGTCGCCATCGTCTTCTACGCCGGGGATAATGATATCGCGAAGGGCGCCTCGGCGGAAAAGACGGTGGCAGATTTCCACGCGTTCCTGGCGGAGAAAGATCAGCGGTTCCCGCGCGTGCCGATGCTGGTTCTGTCCATCAAGCCAAGCCCGAAGCGGGCGGCGCTCTTCGGTGTGCAGAATGCGTACGATGCCGCACTGCGCCGGTTGGCGGAGCAACGGGCGGATCTGACCTTTATCGATGTAACGACGCCGATGCTGGTGAACGGCCGACCAGGCCCCTATTTCATCGCAGACGGCATCCACATGGACGATGCCGGCTACCGCATCTGGACCCGCCACGTGCAGGCCGGCTTGCAGCAGGCCTTGCCCGCCGGGGCACTGGCCCGCTGCGCCCGCGCGCAAGCGCCACCTCCGTCGATCTGACAGCGATCGTGCGCGCGCAGGACAGCACGGGGCGTGTAGACGGGCTGGATGCAGCCCGTGCCCTGCTGATGCTGCTCGGCGTGGTTCTGCACAGCAGTTCGTGGCAAGAGCCCCGCGTTCTGTTCGACGCCATCACGCTGGTGTCCCACTCGTTCCGCATGGGGGCGTTCTTCGCGCTCTCGGGCTTTCTGGCTGCCGTCGCGTTGCAGCGGCGATCACCGCGCCTGTGGTTGCAGCGCCGCCTGGCACGGCTGGGCGTTCCTGCGGTCTTCGGCCTGCTCGTCCTGTGCCCGCTGACCGGGTGGGTTCTCTCGCACCGGCCGCCCCATGCCAGTTGGGGCCCTCCCCTGCCCTATGACTGGTACCATCTGTGGTTCCTGGTGGCGCTGCTTCTCTATACGCCCGTGTTCTGCCTGCTCGACGGGTGGCAGCGGCGAAGCGGCGCACTGGATCGGGCAGTCTCGCTGCTTGGCCGCCCGCCGGAACTAAGCCGCACCCTGCTGCTGATCGGACTTGCCTCGTTTGCCCTCATGCTGCTGGCGATGAGCCTGGTAAAGGCAGCGCTGCCGATCGCCTATTTCCAGAGCTTTTCCGAGCTGCGCAACGTCCTCGGCTACCTGCCAGTGGCGCTGTTCGGCTTCACCCTCGCCCGCTCGGAAGCGCTTGGACGCGCAAGCGAGAACTGGCGCGTACCGATGGTGTTCGTGGGCGTGACGGCGGCAACCTATGTTGTCTGGTTCCTGCTTGTCTCGCCACTCGTCCCGCCCGATGCCCGGAACATCCTCAGCCACCTAATCGCGCTTGGCGGCGCGGCCTTCTGCCCGCCGGCCGCGTTCCTGCTGCTGTTCGGCGCGGCGCTGCGCGTGCGGGCCGTGCCAGCGGTGCTCAAGACCGTCGCCGACGCTTCCTTCACGATCTACCTCCTGCATGTGCCCGTGATCGCCGCGATCAACATCGGCTTCGCGCGGGTCGCCTGGGATCCCTATTTCGAGTTCGCGATCACGGTGGTGCTCAGCAGTTCGCTGACCCTGGCGTTCCACCAGCTTGCCGTGCGCCGCTCCCCTTTGCTCGCTTTGTTGCTGAACGGGGTGCCGCTCCCCCGATCAGTGGACGAAACGCGCCACCACGTCGCGGTAGCTGCGGCTGACCTTGACCTGCGCGCCGGAGCCGAGGACCAGGAAGCACTCGCCATTGGTATGGGGCTTCACCTCCTTGACGAGGTCGAGATTGACGATGGTGGAGCGGTGCACCCGCTGAAACCGGCGGGGATCTAGCCGCTTTTCCAGATCCTTCATGGTTTCGCGCAGGATCAGCGTGTTGTCGCCGGTATAGATGCACATGTAATCGCCGGCCGCGTCGATCCGCTCGATCGTGTCCACGTCCACGCGGAAGATCTGCCCGCGATCCTTGATGTTGATGAGCTTCTCGAAGCGATTGGCGGCCACCTGATCGCCGCCGCCACCGTCCGCCAGGTTCTCGGCCGCTTCCGGCGCGACCTCCGCCAGCACTTCCTTGAGCTTCTCGACCTCTTCGGCGCCACGCTTCTCCGACAGGCGCTGGCGCACGCGATCCAGCGTGTCGGCCAGCCGCGCCTCGTCCACCGGCTTCATGAGATAGTCGACCGCCTGCGCCTCGAACGCCTTCAGCGCGTGATCCGAATAGGCCGTCACGAAAACGAACAGCGGGGGCTCCACCTCCATGAGGCCCTGCACCACCGAAAAGCCGTCGAAACCGGGCATCTGGATGTCCAGAAAGACCAGGTCGGGCTTGTGCGTCTTGATGGCGCGGATCGCCTCGCGGCCGTTCTGGCACTTCTCGACGATCTCCACATCGTCGAACGCCTGCAGCCGCAGCTGAAGCCCCTGGATCGCCAAGGGTTCGTCATCCACCAGGATCGTGCGAATCGTCATCAAAACCTCTCTTCTCGCGTCCGGACGCATCGCGCCCGGCCGCCTGAACCATTCGCCCCCATCCTTCCGGCGCGCCCTGCTCGCGCCGAACCTCCTATCCCCGCTCCGGCTCGTCGAGCTGGAACGGTATCTCGATCTCCACGCCGAACCCGCCATCCGGGATCGATCGCGTTTCGAACCGCTGGTCCGGGCCATAGGCCTGGACCAGCCGGTCCCTGATATTGGCAAGCCCCACGCCGGTTGAAAGGCTCGGGCCAACTTTGTGTTCCTGCAAGCCCGGGCCGGTGTCGGAAACGGTGATCTGCACCCTGTCTCCGGCGAGCCGCGCGACAACGGCGATCTCGGCGCCTTCCTCTTGCGGCGTCACCGCATATTTGATCGCGTTCTCGACCAGGGGTTGCAGCAGCAGCGACGGCAACCGTGCCCGCTCGGCGCGCGGATCGACCTCGAACACGGGGCGCAGGCGATCCTCGAACCGCATCTTTTCGATCTCGAGATAGAGCTTCAGCGTTTCCACCTCCTGCGCCAGCGTGACGTGCGCGGTGGGCTCGTTGGCCAGCGTGTAGCGCAGGAACGAGGACAGGCGCGACAGCATCGCATTGGCCTTCTGCGTTTCCTTCAGCAGCACGAGCGTGGAGATGGAGTTCAGCGTGTTGAACAGGAAATGCGGGTTGAGCTGATAGCGCAGCATCGCGAGCTGGGCGGAGCTCGCCTGCGTTTCCAGCGCCTGCATCTCGTCGATCTGCTGCTCGACGATCAGGTAGAAGTTGATGCCGAAATAGAGCGCCGACCAGCCTGCCAGCACCGTGAAGTTCAGGAACACCGTGCCGAGCACTAGGCTGAGGTCCAGTTGCGGCCCCGACAGGCGCAGGAACGAGAAGGAGAAGGCGTCCAGCACGGCATAAAGCACGGTGGCGCCCAGCAGCGTCAGCACCGTCAGGATGATGCCGGTCAGCCGCCCGAGCCGGCGGTAATAGCCGTACAGGGTGGAAAGCAGCAGCGTGATGCAATAGCCGACGATCGACTCGATCACCACCGGCACCAGCAGGTCCAGCTTGGGGCCGTTGTTGAGGCTGGAGACGCTGCGCAGGATCAGGTAGCCGGTCCAGCCCGCCGCCTGCAACGTCCAGAAAGCGCGACTTTTCTGTTCGAAGAAAGGCCGGGCGAACAACGGCGGACGCGGCAGCCCGCTGGCGGAGGGCGCGATTGGCAGCGCGGCGGAAACGGCCTCGGTCATGCCCGGCGACCCTTACACGGGCGCTCCGCGCTGTGCAAAGCGGCTCCGGCGGGCGTCCTCGATCGCAGTCGGGCCGGGATCAGGCGGACGCCGCGGCCAGCGCGAGCACGCGCTCGGAGGCGACGAGGTGCAGCCGCTCCACCATGCGGCCATCCACCCGGATCGCCCCCTTGCCGGCCGCTTCCGGGGCGGCAAAGGCGGCAACGATCGCCCTTGCCTCGGCGATCTGCGCCTCTGTCGGCGCAAAGGCGCGGTTGGCGGCGGCGATCTGTGCGGGATGGATCAGCGTCTTGCCGTCAAAGCCGAGCCGCGCACCCTGATCGCACTCGGCGACCAGCGCTTCCGTTTCGGCCAGCACGTTGGAAACCCCGTCCAGCGCCGTCAGCCCATGGGCACGCGCGGCGACGACGATCGCGGCGAGGTGCGGCAGCAGCGGCATCCGGTCCTCGCCCGGCGTGCAGCGCAAATCCTTGGCCAGATCGTTGGTGCCCGCCACCAGGCATTCCAGGCCGGCCACGGCGGCAATGGCGGGCAGGGCCAGCACGGCCGCAGGCGTCTCGATCATCGCCCAGATCGGCAGGTCGCGCAGCAGGGCCTGCGCATGGGTGATGTCGGCCGGGCGGGACACCTTGGGCAGCAGCACCGCGTCCGGCCGCGCCTCCCCCAGCGCGCGCGCATCCGCCGCGCCTTCGGGCGTCGTCAACGCATTGATCCGCACCACCACCTGCCGCGCGCCGAATCCGCCGCCACGCACCGCGTCCACCGCCTGCGCGCGTGCCTCCCCCTTGGCCTCCGGCGCAACCGCGTCTTCGAGGTCCAGGATCACCACGTCGCACGGCAGCCCCTGCGCCTTCTCGATCGCGCGACGATTGCTGGCGGGCAGGAACAGGGCGCTGCGATGGGGCTTGATCGTCATGCTGCCGGTATAGCGGCGGCGGAGGGCGGCGGAACCCTGTCCCTTGCCGCTTGTTCGCGCCCCATGACCAAGCCCCGCCTGAAACCCCTCGCCGACCAGGTTCTGGTCATCACCGGTGCCTCGTCCGGCATCGGCCTCATCACCGCTCGCCTCGCCGTGGAGCGCGGCGCCCGCGTGCTGCTGGTCGCCCGCGACGAGGCGAGCCTGCGCACGATCGCGGCGGAACTGGGCGACCGCGCCGACTTCGCGGTCGCCGACGTCGCCCATGCGGCGGAGGTGGAGGCCGCCGCGGCAAAGGCGGTGGCCCGGTTCGGGCGCATCGACACCTGGGTGAACAATGCCGGCGTCGCCATCTACGGAGGGCTGGAGCAGGTGCCCGAGGACGAGCACCAGCGATTGTTCCAGACCAACTATTTCGGCGTGGTCCATGGCTGTCTGGCCGCGCTGCCGCACCTGAAGGAGTCAGGCGGCGCGCTGATAACGGTCGCCTCGATCGCCGCGGACATCCCTTCGCCGGGCATGGGCGCCTATACCGCCTCGAAACATGCGGTGAAGGCCTATGTCGATTCGCTGCGGATCGAGCTGAACGCGCAAGGGGCGCCCGTTTCCGTCACCGTGGTGAAGCCGTCCGGCATGGCGACCCCGATCGACCAGAACGCGGCCAACCACCTCGACGGACAGCCGCTCATCCCGCCGCCCGTCTACGATCCGAAGATCTCGGCCGAGACGATCCTCGACGCCGCGGTGCGTCCGGTGCGGGCGGTGACGGTGGGCGGGATCGGCCGCCTGCAGGTGCTGTCCGGGTCGCTGTTCCCCGGCCTCCTGGCGAAGTTCGGCGGGCTGATGCTGCCCTTGCTGCTCGACCGCGATCGTCCCCGCCCGGCCGGCAACAATCTCGACCTGCCGCGCACCGACGGGGAGGAGCGCTCGCCGGTGGAGACCGGCCGATCGTTCAGCCTCTATCGCGAGGCGACGAAGCGCGGCGGCATCGTTCCCCTGCTGGGCGTGGCGGCGCTGGTGGGCGGCGTGCTGCTCGCCCGGCGCAAGCGGGACGGATGAGAAGAAGGCGGGCGCGGGGCCGGACCTGGTGAAAGCGGTGCGGCGGCTGCCCGCCGCACCAGCGCATCACATCGCGCTGACCATGTCGTAGTGCATCTGCACCACCGGCACGATCTGGGCGGCGACCGACTTCAGGTTGGTCGCGGTGCCGGCGCTCGAATAATCGGTGTGCAGCTTCAGCGCCTTCTGGTGCGCCATCTTCTGCTGCTGGACGTAGAGCGTGTCGCGCGCGGCGCCCTTGGCGGCACGCAGCGCGGCGAGCTTCTTCAGCCCGTCCGCATCGGGCATCGGCGGCATCGGCGTGAGCCCGTCCGCCTTCGCCGCCGCGGTCACGTCGGCCGTGGACTTTGTATGGTCGGTGACCATCTGGTTGGCGAAATCGCGCAGCTTGGCGTTCCTGGTGGTGGCCAGCACGAGCTTGCTCGACTGGATCTCATACTGGTCGCTGGCACCCGCCATCTTCACATAGGTGGCAGGCGTCATCGGCGCCTGTGCCTGGACAGCGGCAAGCGGAACGGCGGCAGCGGCCGCGAGCATCAGGAACCGGTTCATGAGTCACTCTCTCCCTAGCGAGAGTGGCACAACGCCGGGGGCCGGGGCGGCGTTCCGTGGCAGCCGCAGCTGCTTCGCGCGGGAAGGCCGTGCAGGCTGGAACCACCGGCGCGGCGATGTATTACCACGTTCGAAACCAGCCGGAACCGCTTCTTCATGCCCGATTGCCGCGACCGGCCCTCCTGCCCCATCGATCAAGACGTCACGCGATGAGCCTTGCCCCGCGTCCGGTGTTTCTGGCCGGCCCTTCGGATCTTGCCCGCATCATCGCCGAGCGGGACTGGTCGCAAACGCCGCTCGGTCCGATCGAGAGCTGGCCGGCGCATCGGCGGACGGTGGTGTCGTTGATCCTCCAGTCGCAGCTGCCGATCGTCACCTTGTGGGGCGAGCCGGGCATCATGCTCTACAACGATGCCTATGCCGTGTTCGCGGGCGGGCGGCACCCGGAGCTGCTCGGCTCGGAGGTGCGCTCCGGCTGGCCGGAAGTCGCCGATCTCAACGATCACGTCATCAAGACGGTGTTCCGCCGCGGCGAGACGCTGAGCTACAAGGACCAGCCGCTCGTCCTCAATCGCAACGGGTCGCCCGAGCCGTTGTGGACCGACCTCGATTACTCGCCGATCCTCGACGAGGAAGGGCGGCCCGCCGGCGTGATCGCCATTGTGGTGGAAACCACTGCCAAGGTCCGCGCGGAGCAGCGCGCGGCGGGCGAGCGCGAGCGGTTGCAGCGCAAGTTCGAGCAGTCGCCGGGCTTCACCGCCACGCTGCACGGCCCCGATCATGTGATCGATTTCGCCAACATCTCCTTTCAGGAGCTGTTCCACCGCACCGAACTGGTGGGCAAGCCTGCGCGCGAGGCACTGCCGCGCCTGTGGGAACGGGGTCTGGGCACCCTTCTCAACCGTGTGTTCCGCTCCGGCGAGCCCTTCTCGGCCCGCGGCATGGCGGTGACGCTGGACGAGGCGGACGGCAGCGATCCGCGACGGGCGTTTCTCGATTTCACCTGCCAGCCGCTGCGCGAGGAGGATGGCCAGGTTTCCGGCATCTTCGTCACCGGCTACGACGTCAGCCAGCTGCGCCGCGCGCAGGAGCGGCTGGACCTGGCGCAGCGCGCCGGCGGCGTGGGCACGTTCGAGCTCTACCCCGACACGCGGACGCTGAGCGTGTCGCTGGAGTTCTGCCGCCTGTGGGGGCTGCCGGAAACGGACGAGGTGCGGCTGGACGATCTCGCCGCCATGCTGGAGCCGGAGGACCAGCCGGGGCTACGCTCCACTTCGGAAGATCCCGGCCAGGTGGCGCTCGGCTATATCGAATACCGCATCCGCCGCGGCGACACGGGGGAGCGGCGGTGGATCGCGCGCAGCGGCGAGCGGGTGGTGGAAGCGGACGGGAGCGTGCGCTTTGCCGGCGTGGTCTATGACATCACCCACGCGAAACGGGCGGAGGAGCAGCTGCAACAGCTCAACTCCACGCTGGAGGCCCGCGTGGCGCAGCGCTCGGCCGATCTGGACCGCATGTGGCGGCTCACCACCGACCTGATGCTGGTCGCCGATTTCGACGGCGTGATCCAGGCGCTCAATCCGGCATGGAGCACCATGCTGGGCTGGGACGAAGGCGAGCTGATCGGGCAGGTGCTGCTCGACATGGTCCATCCCGACGATCGCGCTTCCACCGCCCGCGAAGTCGGCAAGCTGGAAAGCGGGCTGACCACGCTGCACTTCGAGAACCGCTACCGCCACAAGGACGGCAGCTATCGCTGGCTCAGCTGGACGGCCGTACCCGACGATCGCTTCCTCCATGCCGTGGGCCGGGACATCGAAAGCGAGAAACAGGCCCAGGCGCAGCTGGAGGCAGCACAGGACGCCCTGCGCCAATCGCAGAAGATGGAGGCGGTGGGGCAGCTGACCGGCGGCATCGCGCACGATTTCAACAATCTGCTGACGGTGGTGACCGGCAACATCGACATGGCAACCCGCGCGCTGGACGCCGCGCAGGTGGAGGACGCACGCTCGCGCCGCGCGCTCGACAACGCCATGAAGGGTGCGGAGCGGGCGGCGACGCTGACCCAGCGCCTGCTCGCCTTTTCCCGCCGCCAGCCGCTGGCCCCGCGTGCGATCGACGTCGACCGGCTGGTCGCGGGTATGGGCGACCTCCTGAACCGCTCCCTGGGCGAGACGATCGGGCTGGAAATCGTCACCGCGCCCGGCCTCTGGCGGGTGGAGGCCGATCCCAACCAGCTCGAAAGCGCGATCCTCAACCTGGCGGTGAACGCGCGCGACGCGATGCCGAACGGCGGCGAACTGGTGATCGAAACCGCCAATGCGCAGCTGGGCGACGATTATGTCGCCGCGCAGGCGGAGGTGGCGCCCGGCCAGTATGTCGTGATCGCGGTGACGGACACCGGCGAGGGAATGGGCCGGGACACGATCGGCCGCGTGTTCGAACCGTTCTTCACCACCAAGCAGGTGGGCAAGGGCACCGGGCTCGGCCTTTCCATGGTCTACGGCTTCGTCAAGCAGTCCGGCGGCAACGTGAAGGTCTATTCGGAAGAAGGCCGCGGCACGACCGTGAAGATCTATCTGCCGCGCATGCTCAGCGACGCGGCACCCGAAGAGGAGACGTTCGTCACACCGGGCCTGGAAGTAAGCGCGCGGCGGGAGACGGTGCTGGCGGTGGAGGATGACGACGACGTCCGCGCCTACACCGTGGAGTGCCTGCGCGACCTCGGCTACCGCGTCCTTGAGGCGTATGACGGCCCGTCCGCCCTGCGCCTGCTGAAGCGGCAGGAGGAGCCGATCGACCTGCTCTTCACCGACGTGGTGATGCCCGGCATGTCGGGCAGCGAGCTGGCCCAGGCCGCGCGCGAGCAGCAGCCCGGCCTGCGGGTGCTCTACACCTCCGGCTATACGCGCAACGCCATCGTGCACGGCGGCCGGCTGGATCCGGGCGTGGAGATGATCGCCAAGCCCTTCGCCTATGCCGCGCTGGCGCAGAAGGTGCGCGACGTGCTCGACACCGGCCGTACCGGACGCGTCCTGGTGATCGATGCGGCGGAGGGCGCGCGCCGCGAGACGGTGGAGGCGCTCCATGGCGCGGGCTATGCCGTGGACGAGGCGGCGACGCCGGTGGAAGGACTGAGCCTGTTGCGCTCGGCGCGAGGCCGCTACGACGCGGTGGTGATCGGCGCAGAGCCCGCAGAGACGGTCGCGGGCGAACTGCGGGCGCTCCATGCCGACCTGCCCTTGCTGCTGCTGCTACCGGACGAGGCGCGCGCGATCGTCGCCGAGCCGGCGGATCGCTGCACCGCGACGCTGGCACGGCCGTTCACCGGGCGTCTGCTGATCGAGGCCCTGGCGGCAATCCTGCGCGGCTGCGCACAGGAATAGGCAACCGCCGCTCCGAACGCGTCCGGGAGTGCTAGCGGGCGTCGTTGTCCGAGAAGAACCGCTCGATCACGCCCTGGGCGAGCCGCGCCGGGCGCAGCGTTTCCGCGTCCAGGCAGCACCAGCTGGACTTCACCTCCGCCAGCACTTCCTCCCCGCGCTTGATGACGGTTTCGTAGAAGGCGCGCGCGCCCTGCACCTTTTCGAGCAGGACGGTGGCGATCACGTCGTCGTTGAGGAAGGTCGGCTTGCGATAGGTGATCTCGTGCTTCAGCGCGACCCACAGGTGCTGCGCCACCGCCTCGGCCGGCGCCAGCGCACGCCAGTGATCGATCACCGCTTCCTGAACCCATTTCAGGTAGCTGGCATTGTTCACATGCCCCATGAAATCGATGTCGGCCGGATCGATGCCAATGGAGACGCGGTGCGGAATGGCGGTGCTCACACGCTTGTAAGTAGCACCCGCGTCTTAACGAAGCGAGTCGGATGCGACAGGCCGTTATTCCAGCTCGAGAATCACCTCGTCCACCGCGAGGCTGGCGCCGGGCTGCGCATTGACCGCCTTCACCGTGCCCGATTTCTCCGCGCGCAGGATGTTTTCCATCTTCATCGCCTCCACTACCGCAAGCGCCTGCCCGGCCTCCACCTTGTCGCCGGCCGCGACATCGAGGCGCACGAGCAGGCCCGGCATCGGGCTGACCAGGAACCTGGAAAGGTCCGGCGGCACCTTGTCGATCAGGTGCCGCGCGAACGGCGCCGCATGGGCCGGCAGCACCCGCACCTTGTGGCTCGCACCGCGGGTGGACAGCACGAGGCCGCCGCGCGTGCGCCGCAGCTTCACCGCCAGCTCCGCGCCGTCCAGCTCGGCCAGGATCAGCCGGTCGCCGGGCGTATATTCCAGCGCGATCGGCAACTCCTCGCCGCCCACGAACAAGGCGTCGGGCGAGATCGACACGTCCTGGTCCTCGCCGTCGATCCGCACCACCCACTCGGCGGGCGGACGCAGGCGGCCGCCGAGCTGTCCGTCGATCCGCCGCGCGCGATCCGCTTCCGCCGTCGCGACAAAGCCGGCGATCGCGGCCAGCGCGCGTTTCAGCTCGTCGCTCGCCGGCGCCCCGTGGAAGCCGTCCGGATATTCCTCCGCGATGAACCCGGTGGTGATCTCGCCGGAGCGGAAGCGCGGGTGCTGCATCAGCGCGGACAGGAAATCGAGATTGGTCCCCGGCCCCTCGATCTCGAACTGGTCGAGCGCCGCGATCTGCGCATCGATCGCTTCCTCCCGCGTCGGCGCCCAGGTGATGAGCTTGGCGATCATCGGGTCGTAGAACATGCTGACCTCGCCGCCTTCGCGCACGCCGTCGTCAATGCGGGTCACGACCTCGTCATTGCGAGTGGAGCGAAGCAATCCAGAGCCGCCCTCGCCGTCGCGGGATTGCCGCGCGGCTTTGCCGCTCGCAAGGACGGTTGGTGCCGGCGGCTGATACCGCACCAGCCGCCCGATGCTGGGCAGGAACCCGCGATAGGGATCCTCGGCATAAACGCGGTTCTCCACCGACCAGCCGTGGATGCCCACGTCATCCTGCCCGAACGACAGCTTCTCGCCCGCCGCCACGCGGATCATCTGCTCGACCAGATCGAGCCCGGTGATTTCCTCCGTCACCGGATGCTCCACCTGCAGCCGGGTGTTCATCTCGAGGAAGTAGAAGCTCTCGCCTGTCGTATCCGCGCCCGACACGATCAGCTCCACCGTGCCCGCGCTGTGATACCCCACCGCCCGCGCCAGCGCGACCGCCTGCTCGCCCATCGCTTGCCGCATCTGCGGCGTGACGAACGGCGACGGCGCTTCCTCCACCACCTTCTGGTGGCGCCGCTGTACCGAACACTCGCGTTCGTTGAGGTAGACGATGTTGCCGTGCTGGTCGCCGAGCACCTGGATCTCGATATGCCGCGGCGATTCGATGAACTTCTCGATGAACACGCGGTCGTCGCCGAAGCTGGCCAGCCCCTCGCGCTTGGTCGCCTCGAACCCCTCGCGCACGTCGGGCTCGGACCAGGCGAGCCGCATCCCCTTGCCGCCGCCGCCTGCGCTTGCCTTCATCATCACCGGATAGCCGATCTCGCCGGCGATCCGCACCGCCTCGTCCGTATCGGCGATCTCGCCCAGGAAGCCCGGCACGACATTGACGCCCGCCGCCTGCGCCAGCTTCTTGGATTCGATCTTGTCGCCCATCGCCGCGATCGCGTTCGGCGGCGGCCCGACAAAGGCGATCCCCGCCTCCGCGCACGCCCGCGCGAAGCTCTCGCGCTCGGAGAGGAAGCCATAGCCGGGATGGATGCAGTCCGCCCCCGTCTCCTTGGCGGCGAGCAGGATCAGCTCCGCCTTGAGATAACTCTCCGCCGCCGGCGCCGGCCCGAGCCGCACCGCCTCGTCCGCCATCAGCACATGCGGTGCGCGCGCATCCGCGTCCGAATAGACCGCCACGGTGGCGATGCCCATCTTCCTGGCGGTACGGAACACCCGGCAGGCGATCTCGCCACGATTGGCGACCAGGATTTTCTTGAACATCAGCGGCCCTTTTCAAGATAACCGATCAGCCGGCGACTTACAGCCACGCAGGCGATCCACAACGAACTGAGATACATCGGGAGATAATGGCACCAGCTTGGTTCACGCCCCTGCGCATATAGAAGGCATTGCCCCCACCACACGATGCCTGAAACGAAGGCAATTATGCCGGCCAGCAGCGTACCCATGGCGGCTGCAATCAACCATTTGTCCGCACCCTTCCAGGTCATCCGGCAACTACTTCATGTTCCCCGGCGAAGGCCGGGGCCCAGCCCCTCACCATAGCTCGCGCGGCAGCGTGATCGGCGCATTGCGCCGAGACTGGGCCCCGGCCTTCGCCGGGGAACAAGCTAGCAAATGTCACTCTGCCGCCTCAGCAGCCCCCTCGTCACCCCAGACTCGTCCCAGGGGTCCGCTTCTTCCCTCCGCATCAAGGCAGCGGGACCCCGGCTCAAGGCCGGGGTGACGCGCGGGCTCCGCCGCCATCGGCCTTACCCCCAGCTTCGCGAACAGCGCCGCATCCCGGTCATCCCCCGCATTCGCCGCGGTCAGCAGCTTGTCGCCGGTGAAGATCGAGTTCGCGCCCGCCAGGAAGCACAAGGCCTGCGTCGCCTCCCCCATGCTCTCCCGTCCCGCCGACAGCCGCACCATGGCTTTCGGCATGGTGATCCGCGCTACCGCCACCGTACGGACGAACTCGATATCATCGATCCTGGCGAGCGGCGTGTCCGCCAGCATGTCGCCCAGCACCGTGCCCTTCACCGGCACCAGCGCGTTGATCGGCACGCTGCCGGGATGCTCCGGCAAGGTCGCCAGCGCATGGACGAAGCCGACGCGGTCCTCCCGCGTCTCGCCCATGCCGACGATCCCGCCGCAGCACACGTTGATCCCCGCCGCCCGGACATTCTCCAGCGTGTCCAGCCGCTCGCCAAAGGTGCGCGTGGTGATGACCTCGCCATAGCGCTCGGGCGAGGTGTCGATGTTGTGGTTGTAGTAATCGAGCCCCGCCGCGCCCAGCCGCGCGGCCTGTGCCGGGGTGAGCATGCCCAGGGTCATGCACGTCTCCAGCCCAAGTCCGCGTACGCCCTCGACCATCTGGACGATCGCATCCATGTCGCGGTCCTTGGGATTGCGCCACGCCGCACCCATGCAGAAGCGGGTGGAGCCGTGATCCTTTGCCTGCGCCGCCGCCTGGAGGACGGAGCGCACGTCCATCAGCCTGGTCGCCTTCACCCCGCTGTCGGCGACCACCGATTGCGAGCAATAGCCGCAATCCTCCGGGCAGCCGCCGGTCTTGATCGACAGCAGGGTGGAAAGCTGCACCTCGTCCGCCGCGTGGTGCGCGCGGTGCACCTCGGCGGCCTGGAAGACGAGCGAGGGGAAGGGCAGGTCGAACAACGCCGCGATCTCGTCGCGGGTCCAATCGGTGCGGGTCTCCTCCGCGCGGGTCATGCCGCCGCCTCGTCCTGCGGCGGCATGTTATGGCCGAGCAGCCGCAGCACTTCTTCCGCCGCCTTCACCAGGTTCGTGCCCGGCCCGAAGATCGCCTGCACACCCGCATCGCGCAGCGCCTGATAGTCCTGCGCGGGGATCACCCCGCCGGCGATCACCTTGATGTCGGCACGGCCCGCATCGCGCAGGTGGCCGATCAGTTCGGGGATCAGCGTCTTGTGTCCGGCCGCCAGGCTGGAGGCGCCGACCACGTCCACATCGCTCTCGATCGCCAGCGCCGCCGCTTCCGCCGGGGTCTGGAACAAGGGGCCGGGCACCACCTCGAACCCCAGGTCGCCGAACGCCGAGGATACGAGGTTGGCGCCGCGGTCATGACCGTCCTGCCCCATCTTGGCGACCAGCATGCGCGGGCGCCGGCCGAGGCGCTGCCCGATCGAGCCCACGCCCGCCATCAGCCCCTGCCAGCGCCGATCGTCGGCATGCGCGCCGCCATAGATGCCGCTGACCGGCGTAGGCTGCGTGCCGTAGCGCGCGAACGCCACTTCCATCGCCGCGCTGATCTCGCCCAGCGTGGCGCGTGCCCGTGCCGCCTCTACCGCCAGCGCGAGCAGGTTCGCGTCGCCGCGCGCGCCTTCCTGCAAGGCCATCAGCGCCGCTTGCGCCGCGCCCTCGTCGCGGGCCGCCTTCACCGCCGCGATGCGGCGCACCTGCGCCTCGCGCACGGCATGGTTGTCGACGTCGAGGATGTCGATCGGCTGCTCCTCGGCCAGCCGGTACTTGTTGACGCCGACGATCACGTCCTCGCCCTTGTCGACCCGCGCGGCGCGGGCGGCGGCGGCTTCCTCGATCATCGCCTTGGGCCAGCCGGCGGCGACCGCCTTGGCCATGCCGCCCTCCGCCTCCACGCGCTCGACGATCGCCCAGGCCTCGTCCACCAGCTGTTTCGTGAGCGCCTCCACATAGTAGCTGCCGCCGAGCGGATCGACCACGTTGGTCATCCCCGTCTCTTCCTGGATCACCAGCTGCGTGTTGCGCGCGATGCGGGCGGAGAAGTCGGTGGGCAGCGCGATCGCCTCGTCCAGCGCGTTGGTGTGCAGCGATTGCGTGCCGCCCAGCATCGCCGTCATCGCCTCGATCGTGGTGCGCATGACGTTGTTGTACGGGTCCTGCTCGGTCAGCGAGACGCCGGACGTCTGGCAATGCGTGCGCAGCATCTTGGAGCGCTCGTCCCTGGCGCCCAATTGCGTCATCACCCGGTGCCACAGCACGCGCGCGGCGCGCAGCTTGGCGATCTCCATGAAGAAGTTCATGCCGATCGCGAAGAAGAAGCTCAGCCGCCCGGCGAACTTGTCGATGTCCAGCCCGGAAGCGACCCCGTACTTCACGTACTCCATGCCGTCGGCGATGGTGAAGGCGAGCTCCTGCACCTGTGTCGCGCCGGCTTCCTGCATGTGGTAGCCGGAGATGGAGATGGAATTGAACTTCGGCATGTTGGCCGAGGTGTAGGCGAAGATGTCCGAGATGATCCGCATGCTCGGCTCGGGCGGGTAGATGTACGTGTTGCGGACCATGAACTCCTTGAGGATGTCGTTCTGGATGGTCCCGTCGAGCTGGGCCTGCGCCACGCCCTGCTCTTCGCCGGCGACGATGAAGAAGGCGAGGATCGGGATCACCGCGCCGTTCATCGTCATGGAGACGCTCATCTGATCGAGCGGAATGCCGTCGAACAGGATCTTCATGTCCTCGACGCTGTCGATCGCCACGCCCGCCTTGCCGACGTCACCGACGACGCGAGGATGGTCGCTGTCATAGCCGCGATGCGTGGCGAGATCGAAGGCGACCGACAGCCCCTTCTGCCCGGCGGCCAGATTGCGGCGATAGAAGGCGTTGCTCTCCTCCGCGGTGGAGAAGCCGGCATATTGGCGGATCGTCCACGGGCGGCCGGCATACATGGACGCGCGCACGCCGCGGGTGAACGGCGCGAACCCGGGCAGGCCTGGGTCCCAGCCTTCCGCGTCCGCCGCCGTGTAGAGCGGCTTCACGGCGATGCCTTCCGGCGTGTGCCAGGTCAGGTCGCGGCCCTTCACCTCCTTGGCGGCGGCGGCGGCCCATTTGTCGAGCGTCGGATGATCGGATGGCTCGGGCAGGTCGCGCGGCGGGGGAGCGGCGCCGGTGTCCTCGCCGGTATTGTTCTCGATGTCAGCCATTCGCTCCTCCCGTGCTCCCGCGCCGGCGGGAGCCCAGAGTTACGGAGCACAACTCTTGCGGCTCTGGGCTCCCGCCTGCGCGGGAGCACGGGTCAGTGGTTACCACGCGGCGTCTCCATGATCTCGGTCAGCACGCCGCCCATGTCGCGCGGGTGGAGAAAGAAGATCGGCGTCCCATGCGCGCCCGTCCGCGGCTCGCCCAACACGCGCACTCCGCGCGCCTCGAACCACGCTTTCGCCACATGGATATCCGGCACCTCGTAGCAGACGTGGTGCTGCCCACCGGCCGGATTCTTCTTCAGAAACGCCCGGATCGGCGAGGCGTCACCCAGCGGCTCGATCAGCTCGATCTGCGTCGCCTGTCCTGAGCCTGTCGAAGGAGGCGTATCCACGAAGCACACCTTCACGCCCTGCGCCGGCAGGTCGAACGGCTCGCCGATGCTGGTCGCGCCCATCACGTCGCGCCAGAACGATATCGCTTCGGCAATCGACGGCGTCGCCACGCCGACATGGTTGAGCCGGCCGAGGTTCATGCGCTCTTCTCCGTCTCTGCCGTCATTGCGAGCGCAGCGAAACAATCCAGGGCCGCGCACAGTACCCTGGATTGCTTCGCTGCGCTCGCAATGACGAGGCTGTAGAGTCGTGTCGGCTCAACCATGGGCAATCTGCTCGTAAAGGTCCTGCCAGCGCGGGTTCATCGTCTCGATCAGTGCAAGCTTCTTGGCTCGGGAGCCGCCCTTCAACTGTTTTTCACGCAGGATCGCCGCCTCCATCGTTTCTGCCGCCTCGAACCACACCAGCAGCTTGCAGCCATAGCGCTTGGTGAAGCCATCGATCACACCCGTGCGATGCTCCCACGCGCGACGCGGGAGGTTGGACGTGACGCCCACGTACAAGGTGCCGTTGCGACCGCTCGCCATGATGTAGATCGCAGGGTGCATCAGCTTACCAACCTAGCCGTCATTGCGAGCGTAGCGAAGCAATCCAGGGTTGCCGGTGTGGCTCCGGATTGCTTCGCTGCGCTCGCAATGACGGGTCTAAAGCGGAATATTGTCATGCTTCTTCCACGGGTTCTCCAGCGCCTTCCCCCGCAGCTTGCGCAGCCCCAGCGCGATCCGCCGCCGCGTGGAGTGCGGCTGGATCACCTCGTCGATGAAGCCCTTTGACGCCGCCACGAACGGGTTGGCAAAGCGCGCCTCGTACTCCGCCGTCCGCTCGGCGATCTCCTCCGGCGTGCGGCTGCGGAAGATGATCTCCACCGCGCCCTTCGCGCCCATCACCGCGATCTCCGCGGTGGGCCAGGCGTAGTTCAAATCACCGCGCAGATGCTTGCTCGCCATCACGTCATACGCGCCGCCATAGGCCTTGCGGGTGATGACGGTGATCTTGGGCACGGTCGCCTCGCCGTACGCGAACAGGAGCTTGGCGCCGTGCTTGATGATGCCGTTCAGTTCCTGCTGCGTGCCCGGCAGGAAGCCCGGCACGTCCACGAACGTCACGATCGGGATGTCGAAACAGTCGCAGAAGCGCACGAAGCGCGCCGCCTTCTTCGACGAGTTGATGTCCAGCACACCCGCGAGCACCATCGGCTGGTTGGCGACGAAGCCCACCGTGCGCCCCTCGATCCGCCCGAAGCCGGTGAGGATGTTGCCCGCATGCGCCGGCTGCACCTCGAAGAAGTCGCCCTCGTCCACCACCTTCCGGATCAGCTCGTGCATGTCGTACGGCTGGGCGGGCGAAGGCGGGATCAGCGTGTCGAGGCTTTCCTCCAACCGGTCGAACGGGTCGTCGGTGGGCCGCTCCGGCGGCGCCTCGCGGTTGGAAAGCGGAAGGAAGTCCACGAAGTCGCGGGCCGCGAGCAGCGCCTCGATGTCATTGTCGAAGGCCAGATCGGCGACCCCCGACTTCGTGGTATGCGTCACTGCTCCACCCAGTTCCTCCTGCGTGACGATCTCGTTGGTAACGGTCTTCACTACATCTGGGCCGGTGACGAACATGTAGGATGAGTCCTTCACCATGAAGATGAAGTCGGTCATCGCGGGAGAATAGACGGCGCCGCCCGCGCACGGCCCCATGACGAGGCTGAGCTGCGGCACCACGCCGGAGGCGAGCACGTTGCGCTGGAACACTTCGGCATAGCCGCCGAGCGAGGCGACGCCCTCCTGGATGCGCGCGCCGCCTGAGTCGTTGAGGCCGATCACCGGCGCGCCGACCTTCATGGCCATGTCCATGATCTTGCAGATCTTCTGCGCATGCCGTTCGGACAGCGAGCCGCCGAACACGGTGAAATCCTGGCTGAACACGAAGACGAGGCGGCCGTTGATCGTGCCCGATCCGGTTACCACGCCGTCGCCGGGAATGTGCTGCGCATCCATGCCGAAGTCGACGGCATTGTGCTCCACGAACATGTCGAGCTCCTCGAACGAGCCCTCGTCCAGCAGCACCTGGAGCCGCTCGCGCGCGGTCAGCTTGCCCTTGGCATGCTGTGCGTCGATGCGGCGTTGCCCGCCGCCCATGCGCGCCGCCTCGCGCCGGCGTTCCAGTTCCTCGGTCGTCGTCGTGGTCATGACACCTCTCACGCACGCGCTTTGCGACAGCCTAGCGCTCCGCCACAACTGTGTTCTTGCAAAGTTGCAGTGGTCTGCTTTGCAAAGTAGATCAGCCCCATGCCCAGTCGTCGAACCTTTGCCGGGCCGCTGTTGCGCGACCTGCGCCTGCGCCACCGCCTGCCCCAGGCGGCGATGGCGGCGCGGCTCGGCATCTCGGCGAGCTATCTGTCGCAGATCGAGGCCGGCGACCGGCCGGTCACGCCCAAGGTGCTCGCCGCTCTGGCAGAGGCGTTTCCCGGCGACTGGGCCGGCGTCGATCCGCAGGAAGAAGCGGCGTTGCTGGTCGATGCGCTGGCGGCGAGCGTCGATCCCGGCATTGCCGGCGGGGAGGCGGACGAAGAAGCGATCGCCCGGCTGGTGCGCCAGCAGCCGCAGCTTGCCCGGCGCATGGCGGAACTGCACCGCGCCTATCGCCGCTCGCAGGAGCAGGTGGCGGTGCTCGACGACCGGGTGGAGGCAGGCGGACGCGAGCCGGGCCTCTTGCCCTGGGAACAGGTGCGCGACTGGTTTCACGCCGAGGGCAATTACGTCGATCCGCTCGACCGCGCCGCGGAGGCGATCGGCGAGACATTGGCCGGCGATCCCCGAACGGCGCTGATCGAGCGGCTGAGCGCGCGCTTCGGCGTCGTGGTCGGCACGCTGGCGCCCGGTGACGGGCGGATGCGCGCCTATCAGCCCGCGCGCGGACGCCTGCTGCTCGATCCCGCGCAGCCGCCGGAAACGCTGCTGTTCGCGCTCGCCCACCAGCTGGCGCGCCATGAATTCGCCGAGCCGATCGCGACGATCGCCGCCGCAGCCGGCCCGGCGGCGGAGGAGCTGCTGGCGGCCGGGCTCACCAACTATGCCGCCGCCGCGCTGCTGATGCCCTATGAGCGCTTTCGCGCCGCCGCGCGCGAGGTGCGCCACGACATCGACCGGCTGCGGCTGCGCTTCGGCACCAGTTTCGAGCAGACCTGCCATCGCCTGTCCACGTTGCAGCGGCCGGGCGCGGCGGGCATCCCCTTTTTCTTCTGCCGCGTGGACCTGGCCGGCAACATCACCAAGCGGCACTCCGCGACGCGGCTCCAGTTCGCGCGCTTCGGCGGCGCCTGTCCCTTGTGGATCGTCCATGAGGCGGTGGCGGTGCCCGATCGCGTGCAGGTGCAGCTGGCGGAAACGCCCGACGGCATCCGCTACGTCTCCATGGCCAAGGGGCTGGTGAAGCCGTCCGGCAGCTACACGCGCCCGCCACGGCGCTATGCGGTGGCGCTGGGCTGTGAAGCGGACCAGGCCGGCGCGTTCGTCTATGCCGACGGGCTGAACCTGAAGGGGGCCGCGACGCCGATCGGCACGTCCTGCCGCATCTGCGTGCGCACCGATTGCGACCAGCGCGCCTTTCCGCCGGCCAGCGCCCGGATCGGGGTGGACCCGAACAATCGCGGGGTGGTGCCCTATTCGTTCGGGTAATCGGGTCGGCAGTTCAACGCCAAATTGACGCCCGCGCCGGAACGGCTATCCTTCGGCAACAGGGGGATTTCCGATGCGTGGACTGAAGGGGCTGCCGCTGGCAGCTTTCGTGCTGCTGGGCGCCTGCGGGGGCGGCGGCGGCGGTGTAGGCAGCGCCGGTTCGGGTGCGCCGGGCAGCGGCGGGGGGACCACGCCCGCTCCCGCGCCGGCCAACACGAACATCGCCGCGCTCACGGCCAACCAGACCTTTGCCGCGTCCGCCGCCAGCACCGTCACCGCGATCAACACCAGTCCCGCGCAGGTGGTGAATGCGGCGGCGAGCCGCGCACCCTTGCAGGTCCGCTACGATGCGGCCACCCGCAGCTACACCGTGGAAAGCCAGGGGCGCACCGCCAGTTTCGGGCCGGCCGATGCCGTCACCAGCACGCGGTCCGGCGAAGCGCTCTATGCCAAGCCCGATGGCAGCGTTCGCGATTACCTGACGCTCGCCACCACGCCCTACACGAACACAACGCCGAACCGGTATGTCGGCCTGGGCTTTTGGCAGCGCAACACCGTATCCACCGGCCGACAGGACACCAGTTTCGACTCGTTCGTCTATGGCCTGGAGACGCCCGCCGGCGCGGTGCCGCGGACCGGAACCGCAAGCTATGTCACCGATGCGCTCGGCTTCGTGACGACGCCGGGCAAGGTGCCCCGGGCGTTCACCGGCCCGGGCTCGTTCGATGTCGACCTGGCGCAGGGCATCTTCGCGACCCACGCTTATGTGCTGGAATATGACCTCACCAGTCCGGAAACGAGGACCGGCGGCGGCATCGATTATACCGCTGGCGGCCGGCTGACGGCGGGCAACGGCTTTTCCGGCAACTTCACCTATGGCGGCACCGACACGCGCGTATCGGGCACGCTGGTGGGGCAATTCTTCGGGCCGGGCGCCGAGGAGATCGGCGCCACCTTCTCGGGAGACAACGCCGCAGGCGCCGCGGTCAGCGGATCGCTCACCGGCCAGCGGCTCGGCGGCGCCGCGCGCAGCAACCTGTCGCTCGTCAACCTGACCACCGAGCAGCTCTTCTACGCGCGGGAAAGCAACTACACGCTGCAGAACGGCTATGGCGGCGTACCCTTCGCCAGCACGTATCAGGGCATTGCGCAGCTGACGTTGCGGCCGGACGGCAGCGTTTCGGCCACTGGAGCGATCTCCACCGTCCCCTATGCCCAGTTCACCGCCGCCAACCGCGTGGAGGACGGGCGCGCCAGCTTCATCACCTATCAGGGCTCCGTGGACGGCCAGCCGGGCAAGCTCTCGCTGTATCGGCCCGGTCCGGCCAACCCGGAACTCCAGCTCACCTATGCGAGCTTCGGCATCTGGGAGGGTGGCTCGACCGTCGGTTATGGCGCATTCAACGGCAAGGCGTATCGCGCCTATGGCATCGAGACGCCGCGCGATCTCCTGACCCGGCGCACGGGCACGGCGACCTATGCCGGCGTGGTCTACGCCACCGGCGTGCGCGGCGGCAGCCGCGAGTTCGACGTCGGCGGCACGTCCAGCTTCGCCGTCGATTTCGGGGCGCAGCGCTTTTCCGGCGCGCTCGCGCTGACCGACAAGGGCGCCGGCGGTGCGCAAATCGGCAACTGGAGCTTTGCCGACGCGCTCGCCTATGGGCTGCCGATCAGCACGGCGCTGCGCAGCGGCACGGAGGCGCAAGGCACGATCGTGCCGACGCTGTTCGGCCCCGACGGCGAAGAGATGGCGGCGAGCTTCCTTATCCGGCGCAACACGCAGACGCCGGCCGACGCGCTGGTGATCACCGGGGCGACCGTCGCCAAGCGGCAATGATGCTGCCGATCGTCGGCCCCGCGCCGGTGATGCTCGTGCAGGAGCAGGCAGAACGGTCGCCGGCGATGGCGACCGGCCTGTCGCCTGCGCAGATGTTCGCCCTGGCCGACAGCGCCAGGGGCGAGAAGCAGTTCGACGATGCCCTGGCGCTCTACGCCGCGCTGGCACAGGATCCGGACGCGGACGTGCGCGCGGAGGCGAGGTTCCGCCGCGGCATGCTGCTGGCGGAACTCGGCCGCTATGCCGATGCGGCGACAGCCTTCCGGGCGGTGCTGGACGAGAAGCCGGACGTCGCCCGGGTGCGGCTGGAGCTTGCCCGCGTGCTCGCGCTGCTGGGCGACGAGGCGGGGGCGCGGCGCGCCGTGCGCCAGGCACAGGCGACCGGATTGCCCGCCGATGTGGCCGCCACGGTCGACCAGTTCGCCCGCGCGCTCCGCTCCACGCGACCGTTCGGCGGCTCGGTGCAGGTCGCGCTTGCGCCGGACAGCAACATCAACCGCGCGACACAGGCGCGAACGCTGGACACGGTGATCGCTCCCCTCACCCTGTCGCGCGACGCGCGGGCACGCTCGGGCCTGGGCGCGAGGATCGCGGGGCAAGGCTATGTCCGGGTGCCGATCACGGACACGCTCTCGCTGCTGCCGCGCGCCTCGGCGCTGGGCAGCTTCTATCGCCAGCGCGACTTCAACGACGTGTCCGCCTCCGCGCTGGTCGGTTTGGAATGGCGGCGCGCGCAGGATCGCTGGAGCCCCTCGGTCGGTTTCACGCAGCGCTGGTATGGCGGGCGACGCTATGCCCGCACGCGCAGCGCGACGCTCGACTGGCTGCATCCGCTCGGACGGCAGGCGCAGCTGGTGGTGCATGGCGGCGCCGCGGAGACCACCTATCTGCGTAACAGCCTTCAGGACGGCGGCCTGTTCGATGCGGCGATCGGCTATGAGCGCGCCGTCACCGCGCGATCGGGCTATGGCCTCACCCTGTCGGGCTATCGCCAGACGGCGCGCGATCGGGGCTATGCGACGGTATCCGGCGGGCTGACGATCTCCACGTGGCAGGATGTCGGCCGCACGACCTTTCTCCTGAGCTCCGGCATCAATCGGCTGGAAGGGGACGAGCGGCTGTTCCTGTTCCCGGAGCGCCGGCGCGAGTGGCTGATGAACAGCTCGATTTCCGCCACGCTCCGCCAGCTCGCCGTGCGGGGCTTCGCGCCGACCCTGAGGCTGGCGCTCGAACGGAACCGGTCGAGTGTCGGCCTCTACGCGTATCGCCGCGTGGCAGGCGATATCGGGATCGTTCGCGCCTTCTGACGGCCCTTCGCGAGCGCCTAGAAAGACGCGCGCTCGCCCCCGATCCAGCTGTCGTGCACCCGGCAGGCATCGTCCATCAGCACGAGGTCGGCGCGCAGCCCTGGCGCGATGCTGCCCGTGTCGCCGGACAGCCCCAGAAACGACGCGGGCGTCGCGCTGGCCATGCGGATGGCGGCGTCCAGCGGCACCCTGCCCTGCGCCACCGCGCCGTGCACCGCGCCGGCCATGGTGAGCGTGGAGCCGGCGAGCGTGCCCGCATCGTCGTGCAGCATGTCGCCGGCGCGGTGGATGCGCTTGCCCTGCAACAGGAAACTGTCTTCGGCGCTGCCGACGCTGGGCATCGCGTCCGTCACCAGCATCAGCCGCTGCTCGCCTTTCGCGCGGATCGCCACGCGCAGCGATGCGGCGTGCAGGTGATGCCCGTCGGCGATGACGCCGGCAAAGGTCTCGTCGCTTTCCAGCGCCGCGCCGACCATGCCCGGCGCGCGGCCGGCGAGCTGCGACATGGCGTTGTAGAGGTGGGTGAAGCCGGTCGCCCCCGCCTCGATGCACGCGCGAACCTGTTCGTAGGGCGCATCCGAATGGCCGAGCGAGACGATCACGCCGGCCCCTGCCAAGGTCGCGACCTGCGCAGGCGTGACGCTTTCCGGCGCGACCGTCACCATCGTCACCCCGCGGCGGGCCGAGCACAGCAGCGCCAGCGCCTCGTCGGTCAGCGCGCGGACCTTGTCGGCGCGGTGGATGCCGCGCCGTGCGACGCTGAGGAACGGGCCTTCCAGATGGACGCCAAGGACGCCCGGCACCCGTGCCGCGATCGCCGCATCGACCGCCGCGATGGCCGCCGCCACCACCGGCAGGTCGTCGCTGATGAGCGTCGGCAAGAGGCCGGTGGTGCCGAAGGGGCGATGCGCCGCCGCGATGGCGGCGACCGTCTCGACGCTCGGGTCGTCGTTGAGCAACCGCCCGCCCCCGCCGTTCACCTGCGTGTCGAGGAAGCCGGGCACCAGCATCCGCCCGTCGCACCGGACCTGCTCGGCACCCGCGGGCGGCCCGGCGGTGACGGCCGCGATGCGCTCGCCTTCCAGCACGACGCACACATCCTCCCGCCAGCCGGACGGCAGCAGGACCCGGGCATGGGTGAGCGCGATCATCGGGTTTCCGTTACCTTGCGCAGATGCGGCGGCCGGTCCGGATCGCGCCCGCGGGCGACCGCCACGGCGTTCGCCAGCCGGTAGAAGCTCTGCACCGCCAGCAGGGGTTGCAGCGCGGGGGGCGCGTCCAGCACCGGCAGGCGCACGCCCGCCGCCGCGCCGATCCCGGCGTGCAGCACGGTTGCGCCGCGCTCCGCAAACAGGGCGGCGAGTTCGGCAACACTGTTCTGCCCGGCATCGTCCTGCCCCAGCAGCAGCACGGGAAAGCCCTGCTCCACCAGCGCCATCGGCCCGTGGCGCACCTCCGCCGCGCTGAACGCCTCGGCATGGAGCCCGCAGGTTTCCTTCATCTTCAGCGCCATCTCCTGCGCAATGCCCAGCGCCGGCCCGCGCGCGACGACGTACAGGTGGCGCGCGGCAACGAGCGGCTCCAGCGCCGGCGACCAGTCGAGCGCCCAGGCGCGGTCGAGCAGGTCCGGCAGGGTGTCGGTCGCCGCCAGCAGTTCGTCATCTGCCGACCATTCGGCGACCAGCAGCAGGAAGCTCGCCACCGCCGCGATGAACGACTTGGTCGCCGCCACGCTTCGCTCCGGCCCGGCGTGGAGCGGCAGGCAGGGGCGACCCGCTGCCGCGAGAGGCGAGGTTTCGTCGTTGACCAGCGTGACGGGTCGCGCGCCGTCCTCCCGCGCCGCCTCGGCCGCGGCAAGCAGGTCCGGGCTGCGCCCCGATTGCGACACCGCGAGCAGCAGCGTGTCGGCAAGGCGTGGCGCGGCGCCATAGACGGAGGCGACCGAGGGCGACAGCGAGGTCGTGAGCATCCGCACCCGCGTTTCGACCAGGTAGCGCGCGACGGTGGCGGCATTGTCCGAACTGCCGCGCGCCAGCGTGACGACCGCGCGAGGCGGGCGCGTGCGCAGCCCGGCGGCGAGCGCCGCATGCGCCGCGCGATCGTCCAGCAGGCGGCGCACCGCGGCGGGCGCCTCCGCCGCCTCGGCGAACATCAGCGTGCGCGCAGGGTCAAGCATCGCCCAGCGCCTCCAGCGCGCCGCCGAGCCGCCCGTCCTGCGCCTTCAGCAACCGCGCGGCCTCGTCCGGCGTCACCCCGCGGGCGATCAGCACCGCGCGGCCGATCTCGCCGCCTGCCGCCTCCAGCGCGGCGGCGGCGGTCGCGGCGTCGACCCGCCCGAGATCCTCCACCATCGTGCGCGCCCGGATCGCCAGCTTCGCGTTGGAAATGCGCATGTTCACCATGCGACCGGCATGCACGAAGCCGAGCCGCAGCATGATCGCGGTGGACAGGAGGTTGAGCGCCGCCTTTTGCGCCGTGCCCGCCCCCATGCGGGTGGAGCCGGCCAGCACCTCCGGCCCGGTATCGGCCAGGATCGGATAGTCGGCGGCGGTCAGCAGCGGCGTGTCCGGGTTGTTGGACAGGCCGACCGTGACCGCTCCGGCGTCCCGTGCCGCCTTCACCGCGGCGAGCACGAAGGGCGTGCGGCCGCTCGCGGCGATGCCGATCAGCACGTCGCCCAGCCCGATCGCCTCCGCCGACACCGCCGCACGGCCCGCCTCGGCATCGTCCTCCGCCCCCTCGACGGCGCGCATCAGCGCGCCCGGCCCGCCGGCGACGAGAAACGCCAGCCGCCGCTCCGGCCAGCCGAAGGTGGGGGTGAGCTCCACGCCATCCTGCACGCCGATCCGCCCGGACGTGCCCGCGCCGGCATAGGCCAGCCTGCCGGCGGTGCCGAGCCGGGTCGCGGCGGCCTCCGCAGCGTCGGCAATCGCGCTCGTCTGTCCGCGCAGCGCCTCGATCGCATGGGCCTGCACGCCCAGCATCGCGCGCACCGCCTGCTCGGTGGGCCAGCATTCCAGCCCCTGGAAGCGGGGATCAATCGCCTCCGTGCTCATGGCCGCGGACCCAGCACCGCGACGGGCAGTCCGGCAAGCAACAGCGCGCCGTCCAGCGGGTCGCCCAGCGGCTCGCGCAGCCGCGCAACGGTGCGCGCGCGCAGCCACGGCTTCATGCGCGGCGCCAATCCGCCGGCAAGCGCGCAGGCCGGCGCGCCGCGTTCGAAGATCGTCTCGATGAAGCGTTCGATGTGCAACGCGGCATCCTCCACGATGGAGCGGGCGATCGCGTCCCCCGCTTCGGCATATTCGACCACCAGCGGCGCGAACGCGGCATAATCGCGCGGCGTCGCCGCATCCATCCAGGCGATGGCGCGCGCCGTGTCGTGGCCGAACCGCTCGGTCACCGCGCTCGACAAGGGCGTTCGCGAGGTACGGCCGTCCAGCGCGCGAAGGGCGTGGCGCATCGCGCTGAGCCCCAGGGCCGCACCGCTGCCTTCGTCCGAGATCGGGAAGCCATAGCCGCCAATGGCGAAGCGCCGGCCCTCGACGCGCACCTGCGCCACGCTGCCGGTGCCGATGATGAGCGTCGCGCCGTCTCCGCCCAGATGCGCGCCGATATTGGCGATCACCGCATCCGTCTCGAACGCCACGCTGGCAAAGGGAAAGTCGAGCGCCGCCAGCTGGTCGCGAATGCCCAGCCGCGAGATGCCGGCAATTCCCATGCCGGCCTGGATCTGCGCCCCGCCGGACAATCCGGCTGCGCGCACCGCCTGTTCGGCCGTTTCGGCGAGCACGGCATGGAGCCGCTCGATGCCGATCCGCGCATTGGCGGGGCCGCTTTCGCCCGTTCCCAGGACGGCGCCGGCCGCATCCACCAGCCGCGCGCGGCAATGGCTGCCGCCGGCATCGATCCCGAGATAGAAGACCATGGCGCCCCTTTGCCGCGCGCAAGGCGGCGCGTCCCGCTATTTTCCTTTGCTACCCTATTCCGTTTGGCTGCACGTCACCGGCCGAACCGCACCCCGATCCAGAAGGTGCGCGGCGTGCCCAGATCGATCGAACCGCCGGCGTTGCGCGTCACCACCTCCTCGTCGAACAGGTTCTCGGCGCGGCCGACCAGGCGCACGCCGGGCGCGACCGGCAGGCTGGCCACCGCGTCCACCACCGTGGCGGCGCGCAGCACGTCCGTCTGCAGATCGTCCTCATATTGCCGGCCGATATAGCGCAGCGTGGCCGACAGCGACGGACCCCGCCGCGGCGCCCAGGCCAGCGTGCCGCTGGCGGCATGGCGCGGGCTTTGCGCGGGGACGAACCCGTTGAAGGCGAGCCCCGGTGCGCGAACCTCGCTGTCGTTCAGCGCGTAGCTCGCCTGGAGCGACACGGCGCCGTGTCGCACCTGCCCGGTCACCTCCACGCCCCTGGCGACCACCGCATCGACATTCTGCCGCTGCCGCAGGTTCGCGCCCACCGTGACGTTGGCGATGGCATCGTCCAGCCGGTTGTAGAAGGCGGTGACGCCCAGCGTGACACCGCCCACCGGCGACAGGTCCAGGCCCGCCTCATAGCCCTTCAGCTTCTCCAGCCCGAGCCCTGCGTTCGCCTGGGTGGTGATCGGAAACACCACGAACGGGCGATACAGCTCGTTCAGCGTCGGCAGGCGAAAGCCGGTATAGGCCGCCGCGCGCAGGTCCACGCCCGGCACCGCATGGAACAGCGCGCCGAGGCGGCCGGTGGCGATGGTGCCGTCGCGGTCCCGGTAGCGGGTGTCGGTTGTCAGCACCCCGGCGCCGCTCCGCTCCGCGAAGAAGCCGTTGGTGATCGTCCAGCGATCCACCCGGCCGCCGCCGGTCAGCACCAGGCGCCCGATCGTCCAGTCGTCCTCGACGAAGGCGCCCACCGTGGATTGCGCGCCGCCCGCATTGCGCCGGGCGGTGACCGCGCCGGAGGTGGCGTTGTAGGCATCCTCGAACAGCTCGCCATCGGCCCCGCGATAGTCCACGCCCAGGCGCAGCACATGGTCGCCGCCGACCGGCGGGCGCAGCTCGATCTTGCCGCCATAGCCGGTCGACGGCGTGTTGCGCTGGTCCAATGTCAGGCGAAAGCTCGTCGCGCTGATGACCTTGTTGGTGAAGTTGCGGGCCTGCAGATAGGCCAGCGCATCGACCTGCCATGCGCCGCGATGGACCAGGCGCACGCTGGCGTCCTCTCCTTCCGAGGAGCTGTCGGCGCCGGCGAAGCGCAAGGTGCGGTTGTCGCGGAAGGCCAGGGCGGTGGCCTGCAGCTCGGTGTCCGGTCCGATCGGGGCGACCGTGCGCAGGCCGGCGGACCAGTCCTCGAACCGGGCGCGGGCGGTGGCGGCGACCCTCTGGTCCTCCGGCGTCGTGTAGAAGCCGTCCGAGCGCTCGTACCGCCCGAACGCCGACACGAAGCCGCGCCCGATGTCGGGCGTCACCACGCCGGATATCTGCTGGGAATCGTAGCTGCCATAGCTTGCCTGGCCCGACACGAGCGGCAGGTCGGACCGGTCGGCGCTGACCAGCTCCACCGTGCCGGCCACCGCCCCCGCCCCGAACGGGCCGGAGCCGCCGCCGCGGGTGATGCGCACCGCGCCCAGCCGCTCCGGCGAAAAGGCGGTGAACGGGATATAGCCGAAAAAGGGATCGGTCTGCGGCACGCCGTCGAGCAGCACGAGCGCGCGGCTGGAGGCGTTGCCGCCCAGCGCGCGGAGCGTGAGCCCCTGCGCGGACGGGTTGGCCGAGCGGCTGTCCGACCGGCGGAACTGCTGCACGCCGGCGACATCGGCGAGCACGTCCTCCACCCGGTTGGATGCGTCGTTCGTCAGCCGGTCGCGATCGATCAGCGACTGTCCGTAGGCGGGCGTTCCCGGCGGCAGATCGAGGCCGCGGCCCAGCACCACCACTTCGCTGCTCGCCGGCGGCGGGGCGGCGGGCGTGGTCACCTCCTGCGCGCCGGCGGCGGTGGCAAGAACGGTGGCCGGCAGGGCAAGACAGAACAGGGCGGGTGAACGCAAGGCGGTGCTCCGGAAACGAGAACGGCGTCAACGCGCGGAACCGCGCCGCGGGGTCAAGAACGGCGCGCGCGAAAGGACGCAAGTGCAAAGCGCGGCCTGTCGCCTGCGCGAAACGGGATCGCGCGCCTCCGATCGGCGTTGGTGCCGATCATTGCGGAGGATTGCCGGTGAGATCAGTTCCGACCCTGACCGTGCTGGCGCTGTTGTCGGCCTGCTCCTCGCCCGGCGGAACCGGCGACAACAATGCGCAGGATGCCGCCATTGCCAACCGCATCGAACTCGCAAGCAACGGCAAGCCCGTGCCTGCCGCCAGCGCCACGCCGGCCCGAACCGGCCCCGCCTTCCCGCCCCCCTTCGTCGCCCGATGGGGCCGGACGGCAGCCGACTGCGATCCGTCCAGCAACAAGGCGACCGGCCTGCTGGTCATCAACACCGACGGCGTGCGCTTCTTCGACACCGAAGCCGGGCTTTCCGCGATCGACCGGCCATCGGAATATACGGTCACGGCGCAACTGGCGTTCAAGCAGGCCGGTGCCGGTTTCGGCGAGCGACAGATGTTCGCGCTGACGAGCGGCGGCACGGCGCTGCTGCGCACCGACCAGGCCACGGGCAAGACCGAACGCTACGACCGCTGCTGACCGGCCTGCGGAACAAGCCTGCCGATTTCAGTTCCGGTTCGGCTTTATCGTTGCAAGTCATTCGCAATATCGCCAAAGCAGCCGCGCAACTTCGATCAAGCACGTTCCATGCCTCTCTCCTCCGCCGCCGCCGGGCTTTGCCTCGGGCTGCCCACCGCCGCCGCCGCGCTGGCGCTCGCCGCTCCCGCCTGGGCGCAGGAGGCTGCCGCGCAGAACGATGCCGACGTGATCGTCCGCGCGCAGCAGGCGCAGAAGCAGGTGACGAGCGACGGCGATCTCGGCGCGCTCGGCCGCCAGGAGGCACTGGCCACCCCGTTCAACGTCTCCACCTACACCGCGCAACTGGTGCTCGACCAGCAGTCGGAGACGCTGGGCGACGTGCTGGAGAACGATCCGTCCGTGCGCACGACCTATGGCTTCGGCAACCAGTCCGAACAGTTCGTGATCCGCGGCTTCGCGCTGAACGGCGACGATATCGCCATCGACGGGCTGTACGGCATCACCCCGCGGCAGCTCGTTTCGCCCGAGCCCTATGAAAGCGTGCAGGTGCTGAACGGCGCCAGCGCCTTCCTGTTCGGCGCCTCGCCGGGCGGATCGGGCATCGGCGGCACGATCAATCTCACGCCCAAGCGGGCCGAGCGCACCTTGCTGCGCGCCACCGCCAGCTATGGCGCGAACAGCGTGGTGGGCGGCAACGTGGACCTGGGCACCCGCTTCGGCCCGGATCGCGCGTTCGGCCTGCGCGTGAACGGCGTTTATCGCAACGGCGACACGGCGATCGACGACGAGCATCGCAAGGTGACGGTGGCCAGCGCCAGCTTCGACTTCCGCAAGGGGCCGGGGCGCTTCTTCCTGGATTTCGGCTATGAGGACCAGCAGGCCCGTCAGGCGCGGCCGACCGTGACGCTCGACGCGAACGTCGCCGTGCCGCGCGTGCCGGGCGCAGGCGCCAATTACGCCCAGCCCTGGACCTACACCCACCTGCGCGACATCTACGCGCTGGCCCGTGCCGAGCTGGACGTGGCGGCGGGCTGGACCCTCTATGCCGCCGCCGGCTTCCGCGACGGCAGCGAGACGGGGGAATATTCCTCGCTGACCGTCACCGACGGCGCGACCGGCGCCGCCACCGCGAGCCGCCTCTACGTGCCGCGCGAGGACAATAACGAGGCGGGGCAGGCCGGCATCCGCGGCAGGTTCACCGTGGCCGGCATCTCCAACCAGTTCAACGCCGGCGCCTCCGTCAGCTATCAGGAAAACCGCAACTCCTTCGCCTTTGGCGACTTCCCGGCGAGCGTCAGAACATCCTGCGGCACGAGCGCGCTGAACTTCTGCACCAACCTGTACGCGCCGGCCGTGGTCGGCCTGCCGCCCTTCTCGTCCACGCCGGGCTTCGTGGCCGGCAGCTTCACCACGCTGCCGCGCGTCTCCTCCAGCGAGCTGAAGAGCGTCTACGTGTCCGACACGATCGGGCTGTTCGACGATCGCGTGCTGATCACCGGCGGCCTGCGGCGCCAGAACATCGTCGTCGACGCCTTTGACCGCACCAGCCTGGTGCGCACCACCCGCTACGACGAGAGCCGCACCACGCCGGTGGTGGGCGTCGTGCTGCGCCCGGCGCGCACCCTCTCGTTCTACGGCAACCGCATCGAGGGCCTGGCGCAAGGGCCGACGGCGCCGACCAGCGCGCTTGTCATCAACCCCGGGGAGGTGTTCGCGCCGTTCAAGTCGGTGCAATACGAAGTCGGCGCCAAGCTCGAGCTGCGCGGGCTCACCGGCACGCTGGCGCTGTACCAGACCAGGCAGCCGAGCACGTACAACGCGCCCACTGCGATGGCGGGGCTGTCGCGCTTCGTGGTGGATGGCGAGCAGCGCAATCGCGGCATCGAGCTCAGCCTGAACGGCGAGCCGACCAACTGGCTGCGGTTCCTCGGCGGTGTTACCATCAATGAGGCGGAAATCACCCGTTCGTTGAATGGCTTGAACAACGGCAAGGACGCCGTGGGCGTGCCCGATTACCAGGTGAACTTCGGCGCCGAAGTGTCGCCGGCGGCATTGAAGGGGCTCACCTTCACCGGGGGGGTCGTGATGACGGGCGAGCAGGCCATCAACATTCCGACAACCACCTCCGCATTGCAGGAATTGCCGGACTGGACGCGTTTCGATCTTGGCGCACGCTATGTCTTTGTCGCGGACGAGCATCCGGTCACGCTGCGGGTCAGCGCGGAAAATATCGACAACCGGCGTTACTGGTATTCGGCGTTCGGAGGATACCTGTTGCAGGGATCGCCTCGTACGGTGAAGGCATCGCTTACCTTCGAATATTGAGCGAAAGGTCGTAGTAGCTCCAATTCACCTTTGCGTCGGCGCGCGCTCGTCGTTAGGGCGAGCGCGCATTGTACGAAAGGGACGACTTCATGGCCGATCAGAACGACACCGTCAGCATCGTGGAACTGGCTGCGGACCTCACGGCGGCCTGGTTGTCCAATCCCAACACGCGCGCCAATGCCGAGGACGTGCCCGCCTTTCTCCAGGCGATCCATGCCGCGGTGGCCGGCCTTGCCGGTGCGCCCGGCGCCGATGCGTCGGAAGAAGCGGCGCAGCCCGCAGCCGAGCACAAGGCGGCAGTGAGCGTGCGCAAGTCGCTCGCCAACCCCGATCACATCATCAGCATGATCGACGGCAAGCCGTATCGCTCGCTCACCCGGCACCTGTCGGCCAACGGCCTGACCCCGGCCGAGTATCGCCAGCGCTACGGCCTGAAGGCGGATTATCCGATGACCGCGCCGAGCTATTCGGAACAGCGCCGGGCCATGGCCAAGAAGATCGGCCTGGGCCGCAAGCCCGGCCAGAAGCGCGGCGCCCGCAAGACGGCGACCGAAGCCAGCGAGGGCTGAGCCCCTGCACCACCCCGGTCCCGGGCCGGGGTGGTCGCGAACCGGCCGCAGGTTGCCGTTCAGCGCCGGTCGAAGGCGGCCAGTTCGTAGGCGATCGACGCCTCGACCAGCGTTTCCCACATCTCGCCGATCGCCGCCTCGGGCAGCCCGAGCGACGCCGCCTCGGCGCGGGCCTGGTCGATCACCTGCCGCTTGCGCGCTTCGTCGCGCACCGCGCCGCGTTCCGGCTTGATGCGGGCGGCGGCGTCCATATAGTCGAAGCGCCGGCGGAGCAGCGCCACCAGCGCGCGATCCAGTTCATCCACCCCGGCGCGCACCTCGATCATGGTGGAGCAATCGGCGGCGGGAAGGGTCTGGGACATGCCCCGCGCTGTGCCCCGCCCGCCCGCCGCTGTCCAGCGCGACGCCCCGGCTTGACGGGCGTGCCCGGCACCGCTATCGCCCGCGCCTTCGTGAGAGGCTCCGCACCCCGGTGAAGCGGCAGCCCCGGCCCTGTGTGGCCGGAGCGAGAACCGGGATCGCGATCAGCAGGGGATGGCATCCGCTGCGGGTCAACGTTGTTCGTACTTACCCAAGGAATACACGCATGTCGAAGCGCTCCAGCGCCAAGTACAAGATCGATCGCCGCATGGGCGAGAACATCTGGGGCCGTCCCAAGTCCCCGGTGAACAAGCGCGAATACGGCCCCGGCCAGCACGGCCAGCGCCGCAAGGGCAAGGTGTCGGACTTCGGCATCCAGCTGCGCGCCAAGCAGAAGCTGAAGGGCTATTACGGCGACGTCACCGAGAAGCAGTTCCGCCACTGCTACGAGGAAGCTGCCCGCATGAAGGGCGACACCGGCCAGAACCTGATCGGCCTGCTGGAGCAGCGCCTGGACATGATCGTGTACCGCGCCAAGTTCGCGCCGACGATCTGGGCCGCGCGCCAGCTGGTCAGCCACGGCCACATCCGCGTCAACGGCGTGAAGTGCAACATCGCGTCGCGCCGCTGCTTCGCCGGGGACGAGATCACGCTCGGCAACAAGGCGCAGGAAATGGCGCTGGTGCTGGAAGCGCAGAACCTCGCCGAGCGCGAGATCCCGGAATATGTCGCCGCCGACGGCGCCGCCAAGGTGACCTTCACCCGCGTGCCGACGCTGGACGAAGTGCCCTACCCGGTGAAGATGGAACCGAACCTCGTGGTCGAGTTCTACAGCCGCTGAGCGATCGGGTTGGCGCCCGCCAACCCGCGCATCATCGGCGGCTCGGCCGGCGACGCTCAAGCGGCGTCGGCGACGCGGGCTTCGAGAGAAAGGGGCGGCTCCTCGCGGGGCCGCCCTTTTTCTTTGCCTGGCAGCAGCCGTGTGCGGGCGGGCGCGGAGATTGCGACAGGAGAACCGGCGTCAGCGGTTCTGGATTTCCGCCTGCGCGGGAATGACGGAACGGGCTGGTTGCCGGCCGTCTTTCACCCCGGCGCAGGGCCGGGGTCCACTGCTTCGCGGGGTGCGGCTGGAGGCTCTGGGGTTGCGTTTGCGCCGGGTCGCGGGGCAGGCTCGAAGTAGATGACGCCTCCCTTATCCGTCACCCCGGCGCAGGCCGGGGTCCACGGCTGGTGCCGCGAGCGGCGGCGTTGGTGGGTAGAATGATGAATGCCAGCCTTCGCTGGCATGACGGGAGTGGGATGCGGAGCGGCGCGCTCCCCCCGTCCGTCATCCCGTGACGTGTGGTAGCGGAGAAACACGAATAGCGGGCGCGCGCGTACGCCGCCCGTGAACACGAGGGAAAGGGATCGACCGGCGCGTCCTAGCCACGGTTTTGCACCCGGGGCTCGACGACTTTTGAGACACTCGCTACACTACGAAGCATCGAGACTTCTTGTATCTGTCGGGTATCGGCGACGCCCCCGGTACTCTGCCGCACCGGCTCTGGCATGGAGATGGAGTTGAACCGCTGTCACCGGTTCCGCTCGCCCTCCGGACGTCTTCAAACCTTCCCCGACCCTGATGAACGGACATCCGACTTGTAGTCCCGGATGGCTCCGCGCCGGTCGATCGCCGGGCATGGTGCTTGTGACGGCACCACCACCGGCTGCTTTCGTCCAACCCCGCCGCAGGCCCTTACCGCGGTTCTGAACTGCTGCGGCGTATAGCCAGATGGGTTCGCGTTGTCAAGCTTCTTGTTCCCCGGCGGAGGCCGGGGTCCAGTTGGGCGCGGGTGGTTGGGGGTCGCCGTGCTGCAACTCCGGCCTTCCCAGCTGGGCCCCGGCCTTCGCCGGGGAACGGAAGGGGTGGGTTCTCGCGGAGGCGCGGAGGCGCGGAGGAGGTTTCGTGTCGGGTGAGCGGGTGGCCGTATAACAGGAATCCTGACGCGCTTTGCGCGTCGACTCCCCTCTTCTCTCTGCGCCTCCGCGCCTCCGCGTGAACAAACCCTCTTCGTGTCTTCGCGTCTTCGCGTGAACCTCTTACTGCGATCGTCGGAAGAAGCGGGACGACGGGGCCCCGGGGGTGGCTCGGTGGCGGCAAGCGGTGCGCGACGTTTCCCATTGCGCGACCCGCCCCCGCGATGCCACACCGCCGCCATGCGCCAGCTTGCCCTGCTCCTCCCGCTCCTCGCCGCGCCCGCCGTT
This sequence comes from Sphingomonas aracearum, assembly GCF_003345355.1. Taxonomy (GTDB): domain Bacteria; phylum Pseudomonadota; class Alphaproteobacteria; order Sphingomonadales; family Sphingomonadaceae; genus Sphingomonas; species Sphingomonas aracearum. Next base: position 898,783 of record NZ_QQNB01000002.1, read on the forward strand.
GCGCAGCAGGCGCCCTCTCCCGTCAGCCTCGACACGCTGAAGACCGTCACCCGCGAGCTGTCTTCCGACGCTTTCGAGGGGCGCGCGCCCGCCACGCCTGCCGAGGCGAAGACCACCGCCTATATCGCCGACCGGTTCAAGGCCGCGGGGCTGCAGCCGGGCAACAAGGGGAGCTGGTTCCAGGACGTGCCGCTGGTGCAGCTCACCTACCGCAACGTCTCGCCGATGACCTTCACCGGCGGCAAGGCGCCGGTTTCGCTCGCCTATCGCAGCGACATGGTGGTCGCGACCTATCGCGTGCAGCCGAAGGTGGCGATCAGCAACTCGGACGTGGTGTTCGTCGGCTACGGCATCAACGCGCCCGAGCGCGGCTGGAACGACTATGCCGGCGTGGACGTGCGCGGGAAGACGGTGGTGATCCTCATCAACGATCCGGATTACCAGGCCAAGACGCTCGACGGCCCGTTCGGTGGGCGCGCGATGACCTATTACGGGCGCTGGACGTACAAGTTCGAGGAAGCCGCGCGGCAGGGCGCGGCGGCGGCGATCATCGTGCACGAGACGGAGCCGGCGGCCTATGGCTGGAACGTGGTGCAGTCGAGCTGGACCGGCCCGCTGCTGGAACAGGACACGCCCGGCGACCACCAGGACCAGAGCCAGGCGATCGGCTGGATGCAGCTGGCAAAGGCGCGGGAACTGTTCGCCTCCGCGGGCCGGAGCTTCGATCAATTGTCCGCCGCGGCCAAGCGGAAGGGCTTCAAGGCCGTGCCGCTGGGCGTGAAGGCGTCGGTCCGCTTCGATGCGGCGATCAAGCGCCAGGCGTCGAAGAACGTGGTGGGCATCCTTCCCGGCAGCGAGCGGCCGGACGAATATGTGCTCTATTCCGCGCATTGGGACCATCTCGGCCGCTGCGACGCGGTGAACGGCGACACCATCTGCAACGGCGCGATCGACAACGCGACCGGCGTCGCCGCGCTGGTGGCCATGGCGGAGGCCTATCGCAAGACGGGCGCGCCGAAGCGGTCGGTGGTGTTCCTGGCGGTGACGGCGGAGGAAGCGGGGCTGCTCGGCTCCAAATTCTATGCCGAGAACCCGGTCTTTCCGTTGGCGCAGACGGTGGGCGGCGTGAACATGGACGCGCTGAAGGTGCGCGGGGAAACGCGCGACTTCGTTACCACCGGCGCGGGCAAGTCGGAGCTGGAGGACATGGCGCGGCCGCTGCTGGCGGCGCAAGGGCGGCGCATGTCGCCCGAGCCGACGCCGGAGCGGGGCTTCTACTACCGCTCCGACCATTTCAGCTTCGCCAAGCTGGGCGTGCCGATGTTCGACGGCAGCGCGGGCGAGGACGCGGTGGAGGGCGGCGTTGCGGCCGGCCATGCCGCCGAGGAGGACTATACCGAGCACCGTTACCACCAGCCGGGCGACGAGTACGATCCGGCGTGGAACTGGGGCGCCGCGCTGCAGGATGTCGGCTTCTACTACACGCTCGGGCGGCAGCTGGCGGACGGAACGGCGTGGCCGAACTGGTACCCCACCGCCGAGTTCCGCGCGATCCGCGACAAGAGCCGGGCGGGGCGCTAGAACATCCTCCACCCCGTTCGTGGTGAGGAGAGGCTGAGCGAACGCGAAGGCTCGTCTCGAACCACCTGTCCTGCGAGACGCCGCCTCGCTGCGCTCGGTGGCTCCTCAGGACGAACGGCAAGCGAGTCGAACGGAGAACGTGTCATGACTATTCCTCCCCCCGCCGAATGGGCGCCGCACGCCGCCGTGTGGATCGGCTTTCCGAGCCATGCCGAGCTGTGGGCGGAGGATCTCGATCAAGCGCGGGAGGAAGTGATCGCCTTTGCCCGCGCGGTGCATGCCGATGGGCGCGGCGAGCGGGTGATCCTGGTCGCGGCGGATGCGGAGGCGGCCCAGGCGGCGCAGGAGATGGCGGGCGATGCGGCGGAAGTGCTGATCCAGCCGTTCGGCGACATCTGGCTGCGCGACACCGCCCCCATCGTCACCGGGGACGGCACCGCGCGCGATTTCCGCTTCAACGGCTGGGGCGGCAAATACGATCTGGAAGGCGACGACACGATCGGCGCGCGGCTGGGCGCCTCGCGCGAACTGCCGACCGAGACAGGCGACTGGATCCTGGAAGGCGGCGCGATCGACGGCGACGGCACCGGCCTTGTCGTCACCACCGAGCAATGCCTGCTCAATCCCAACCGCAACCCGGAACTGACGCGGGAGGAAATCGAGCACCGCCTGCGCGACGATCTCGGCTTTTCCCGCGTCCTGTGGCTCGGCGAGGGCCTGAAGGCGGACCATACGGACGGCCATGTCGACAACCTTGCGCGGTTCGTCGCGCCGGGCCGGCTGGCCATCCCGGAGCCGGCGGAGAACGATCCCAACTGGCAGGTGTACCAGCTCGCCGCCAAACGCGCTGCGGAGGAGGGAGTGGAGGTCGTGCGGCTCCCCTCCCCCGGCCGCGTGCTGCGCGACGAGGAGATCGTGCCGGCCAGCTACATGAACTTCTATATCGGCAACGCAGCGGTGGTGGTGCCGGTGTACGGCGCCCCGAACGACGAGGCGGCGGTGAGGGCGATCCAGGCGCTGTTCCCCGACCGGGCGGTTGTCGGCCTGCGCGCCGATGCGATCCTCACCGGCGGCGGCAGCTTCCACTGCATCTCGCAGCAAATTCCCGCCTGACGGACACGAGAACCGCGGCGAGGCGTTGAAGGCCGGTCCGGGAGTTTACGCCATGGTCCAGGTTCTTCTCGCCGGCGCGACCGGCAACCAGGGAGTGCGCACCGCCCGCGCGCTTGTCGCCCGCGGTGCGGCCGTGCGCGCGCTCGTTCGGCCGGGGACGCCAGCAGCGGCGATCGAACATCTCCGCGCGATCGGCGCCGCGCCCGTCATCGCCGCCTATGACGATGCGCCTGCGCTGCGGCGCTCGATGGAGGGGGCGGCAGTGGTCGTCTCCGCCGTCAGCGGGCTGGCGCCGGTGATCGTCGACGCGCAGACGCGCCTGCTGGAGGCGGCGGTTGCCGCGGGCGTGCCGCGCTTCATCCCCTCCGATTACTCGATCGACTATACGGCCCTGCCCGCGGGACGAAACCGCAATTTCGACCTGCGCCGCACCTTCCGCGCCCGGCTGAACGCCGCGCCGATCCGCGCCACCTCCATCTTCAATGGCGCGTTTGCGGACATGCTGGCCGGCGAGATGCCGCTGATCGTGCGTCCCTTGCGCCGGGTGCTGTACTGGGGAAGCGCCGACCAGCCGTTCGCCCTGACCACGCGCGACGATACCGCCGCGTTCACCGCCGCTGCCGCGCTGGACGAACAGGCACCGCGCGACCTGCACATCGCCGGCACCGAGGCAACGGCGCGCAGCATCGCCGCGCTGATGCGCGAACTGTCCGGCCGCCGCTACCGCCCGCTGCGCGCCGGATCGGTGAACGGACTCGAGCGGCTCAGCCGCCTGGTCCGGCGGGTTGCTCCGCAGAAGCAGGCGGTGTTCCCGGCGTGGCAGGGCATGCAATATATGCGCGACATGTTCGACGGCCGCGCGCCCTCCGCCCCGATCGATAACGACCGCTACCCGGACATGAGCTGGACCGATCTGCGCGAGGTTCTTCGCGCGGGGGCATAGCGCACGGCGTTTGCCTGTCCTACATGCGCGCCCATGACCGAGATCACCGTCGCCGCGCTGCAGCTCGCCTTTTCGTCGGACATCGACGCGAACATCGCCAACGTCTCCCGCCTGGTGCGCGAGGCGGCGGACAAGGGCGCGCAGGTGATCCTGCCGCCCGAGCTGTTCGAGGGCGAGTATTTCTGCCGCGTGGAGGATGAAGGCCTGTTCGCCAACGCCGCGCCGGTGGCGGAGCACAAGGCCGTGCTGGCGATGCAGGCGCTGGCCGAGGCGCTGAAGGTGACGATCCCGACCAGCTTCTTCGAGGCGGACGGGCCGCATTACTACAATTCGCTGGCGATGATCGGGCCGGACGGCGAGGTGCAGGGCGTGTATCGCAAGAGCCACATCCCCGATGGCCCCGGCTATGAGGAGAAGTTCTACTTTCGTCCGGGCAACACCGGTTTCAAGGTGTGGCCTGCCCCGCCGAGCGCACCGGGCTGGAAGCTGGGCGTGGGCGTCTGCTGGGACCAATGGTATCCGGAAACGGCGCGCGCCATGATGCTGATGGGCGCCGAACTGCTGTTCTATCCCACCGCGATCGGCAGCGAGCCGCACGACACCTCGCTGGATACCGCCCGGCTGTGGCGGCGGGCGATGGTCGGCCACGCCGTGTCCAACGTGGTGCCGGTGATCGCCGCCAACCGCATCGGCACCGAACATGGCCAGACCTTCTACGGCACCAGCTTCATCGCCGACGAGCGCGGCGACATCCTGGCCGAGCTCGGCCGCGAGGAGGAAGGCGTGATCGTCGCCACGCTGGACCTTGCCCGCGTGAAGCGCCACCGCGCCGCGTTCGGCTTCTTCCGCGATCGCCGGCCGGAACTGTACGGGCGGCTCGTCGCCGACATCTGAGCGGGCGACCGCCGCCGCGAAGGGGGCGGTGCGCCGCCGAAACCGGTCAGCGCCGCGCGGGCGGGCCGACCTGCTCGCTGATGATCCGCGGCTTCAGGCAGCCATCGGTATCGAGGTCCGCCACCGCCAGCAGGCGCCTGGCGGGCGGCTCCTCGCCCAGCGGGCGGGCGCGGGCGGGAACGCCCCCTTGCGCTACCGTCAACGGCTCCTTGTCGCAAAAGGGCATGCCCGGCTTCACGACCGGCATGGCGACGGCATTCGCGAGCAGAAACGACAGGATGAGCATGGCGGACTCCTCTGGCGACCGCCGGAGGATAGCAGAGCGCCCGCCTGTGCGGAAGCGCGCGGAACGGCCGCGCCGCCGATCCGTTGGGGCGAGGCAATCCCACGGAGGTATCGCCATGGATTACAAGAAGCTGGGCCTGGGCCTCGGCGTGTTCTCGATCGCGCTCGGCCTTGCCGAGCTACTCGCCGCCCGCCGGATCGCCGGCACGCTGGAGGCGGACGGCCAGGAGAACGTGGTGCGCGCATTCGGCGCGCGCGAGTTGCTGGCAGGCGCCAACCTGCTCGCGGCACCCGCCCATGCCACCAACGTGTGGAACCGCGTGGCGGGCGACGCGATGGATCTGGGTGCATTGGGCCTCGCCGCGCGCGGTGCGCCGCGCAACGGCGCGGTTTGGGGCGCGATCGCCTTTGTCGTCGGCGCCACCGTGCTGGACGTGGTGACGGCGATCGGGCTCGACCGCCAGACGGGCAAGACCTCGCCCCAGCGCGAACCGGCGACCGCGTGACGGGAACGGCCGCCGCGCCCGCCCGTTTGTCGGCCTGAAAAGGAGTTACCGATGGCGACAACGAAGAAGCGCACCACCAAGTCCCCCGCCCGCAAGACCACCAAGGGCAAGGCGGCGACGCAGGACGCGGCGCGCACCCGCGGGCTGGTATGGGGCGGCGTGGCGCTGGGCGCGATCACGGTGGCGGTTGGTGCCGGCCTGGCGCTGCTGGCGCGCCGCGAGCGGACCAGCGGCGGGGAGCATCCGGTGCCCGATCTGGCCGCCGACGCGCCCGATCCCGGCCGGTCCGGCGCGCGCGCGCCCGTGGACTTCCGGCCGGACCCCACCGCCGTGCCCGACAAATCCGAATACGACTCGCTTCGGCCGGCGACCGGTCCAGCGCCGACGCTCAGCGCCACTCGTGGCGAGATGGCGAACCAGACCGGCATCGGCGGCTGACCGGGCGCGCGGGGCGACAGCGGTGCTGTCGTCCCCGCCGACCTCCTATCCCCATTTACGCGAACGGCGTCGCAACCCTTCAGGGCTGCGGCGCCGTTCGGTCCGCTAGTCGTTATGCGTCAGCGACGTCTTCCGCCCGCCATCGTCCCGCGCGGGCGGCTGGCCGCGATCCAGCGTGTCGCTTGGCTGCTTGGCGTCGCCTTCCTTCTGGTGCTCGGTGGACAGATTGGGGTTCGTCTCACCGGCGAGATCGGGCGTGATGTCATTCTTGGCCATGGGGTCCTCCTGACGGAGTCAACCGGCGGCGATCCACGGCGTTCCCTCAGGCGCCGGTAAAGCGCGGCGCACGCTTCTCCAGGAACGCCCGGCCACCTTCGGCCGAGTCCGCGGAGCGGCGGGCGGTGCGCTGGTCCCGTGCCTCGCGCTCCATCGCGGCGGCATACTCCTCCTCCAGCGCGCGGTGCAGGCCCTGACGCATCAGCCCCAGCGCGACGGTCGGCCCGGCGGCCAGCCGCTCCGCCAGCGCAAAGGCGGTCGCATCGAGGGCGTCGTCGGCCACCACCGAGTGGATCATGCCCCAGTCCAGCGCCTTTGCCGCCGGCACCCGCTCGCCCAGCAGCATCATCTCGGCCGCCCGTGCCCGGCCGACCAGGCGCGGCAGCATCCAGCTTGCCCCGCCATCGGGCACCAGGCCGATATTGACGAACGCCTGCAGGAAATAGGCGGTTTCGCTGGCCACGCACAGGTCCGCCGCCAGCGCCAGGCTGCACCCGATTCCCGCCGCCGCGCCGCGCACGGCGGAAACCACCGGCACGCCCAGCGAGGCGATGGTCGCCAGCGCCGGATTGTAGCTTCCGGTCAGCGCGGCATGGGTCGCCTCGCCCGGATCGGCGGCGTTCAGCGCACCGCCCCCCACATCCGCACCGGAGCAGAAGGCCCGTCCCGCCCCAGCCAGCAACACGGCGCGCGCGCCTTCCAGCGTGTTCAGCGCCGCCGTGATCTCCTCGAACATGGCGGGCGGCGCGGCGTTGAGCCGATCGGGACGGTTGAGCGTCAGCACCAGCACGTCGCCGCGCCGCTCGATCAGGATATGCTCGGCCATTCCTCTCTCCTTTGTTGCTTCCTTTCCCGGAAAGATGGCGCTTGGCAACCGTGGCTTGCCACGCCCGCCCCGCCTCGCCACAACGCCGCGCACAGGAGAAGCCGATGTCCGAAGAGAGCGTCTATCCGGTTCCGCAGCAATGGGCGGCCCGCGCCAGGATCGACCAGGAGGGCTATCGGCACATGTACGGCCGCTCGCTGGCCGATCCGGGCAGCTTCTGGCTGGAACAGGCGCGCCGGCTCGACTGGATCAAGCGGCCGGAGATCGCCGGCGACTGGTCCTTCGACGAGGCGGACTTCCACATCCGCTGGTTCGCCGATGGCCGGCTCAACGTGGCGGCCAACTGCCTCGACCGCCATCTGGCGAGCCGGGGCGATCAGGTGGCGCTGATCTGGGAACCGGACGAGCCCGGCGCCGAACCGCGCCGCATCACCTATCGCGAGTTGCACGGCGAGGTCTGCCGCTTCGCCAACGCGCTGAAGGCGCAAGGGGTGGCCAGGGGCGACCGGGTGACGATCTACATGCCGATGATCCCCGAGGCGGCGGTGGCGATGCTCGCCTGTGCGCGGATCGGCGCGGTCCACTCGGTGGTGTTCGGCGGCTTTTCGTCCGAGGCGCTCGCCGGCCGGATCGAGGATTGCGGATCGCGCATCGTCATCACCGCGGACGAGGGGCGCCGCGGCGGCAAGCGCATCCCGCTGAAGGCGAATGTCGACGCCGCGCGCGCCCATGCACCGGGGCTGGAAACGGTGGTGGTGGTATGCGCGACGGGGGGCGACATCGCCTGGCAGGCGGGCGACCTGTGGTGGCACGAGATCGTCGCCGATGCCGCGCCTGCCTGTCCGCCGGAGCCGATGGGCGCGGAAGACCCGCTGTTCATCCTCTACACCTCCGGCTCCACCGGCAAGCCGAAGGGCGTGCTGCACACGAGCGGCGGCTATCTGCTGTGGGCCAGCATGACGCACGAGCTGGTGTTCGACTATCGGCCGGGCGAGATCTTCTGGTGCGCGGCCGATGTCGGCTGGGTGACGGGGCACAGCTATATCCTGTACGGCCCGCTGGCCAACGGCGCGACCACCCTGATGTTCGAGGGCGTGCCGAACTGGCCCGATGCCAGCCGCATCTGGCAGGTGGTGGACCGGCACAAGGTGGAAATCCTCTACACCGCGCCCACCGCCCTGCGCGCGCTGATGAAGGAGGGCGACGGCTTCGTCCACGCGACGGATCGCTCCTCGCTGCGCCTGCTCGGATCGGTGGGCGAGCCGATCAATCCGGAGGCATGGCGCTGGTACCATCAGGTGGTCGGCGGCGGCCGGTGCCCGATCGTGGACACCTGGTGGCAGACGGAAACGGGCGGGCACATGATCACCCCGCTGCCGGGCGCGACGGCCCTGAAGCCGGGCTCCGCGACCCTGCCCTTTCCCGGCGTGGACCCGCAGATCGTGGATGCCGAGGGAAAGGTGCTGCACGGCGCGACGGAGGGCAACCTCGTCCTCGCGCGGAGCTGGCCGGGGCAGATGCGCGGCGTTTGGGGCGACGCCGATCGCTTCTTCCAGACCTATTTCACCACCTATCGCGGCAAGTATTTCACCGGCGACGGATGCCGGCGCGACGCGGACGGCTATTACTGGATCACCGGCCGGGTAGACGACGTCATCAACGTCTCGGGCCACCGCATGGGCACGGCGGAGGTCGAATCCGCGCTGGTGCTGCACGAAGCGGTGGCCGAAGCCGCGGTGGTGGGCATGCCGCACGACGTGAAGGGCCATGGCATCTACGCCTATGTGACGCTGAACGGCGGCGTGGAGGCCAGCGAGGCGTTGCGCCGCGATCTCGTCACCTGGGTGCGCCACGAGATCGGCGCCATTGCCGCGCCGGATGCGGTTCAGTTCGCGCCGGGCCTGCCCAAGACCCGTTCCGGCAAGATCATGCGGCGTATCCTGCGCAAGATCGCGGAAGGGGACGTGTCGTCGCTCGGCGACACCTCGACGCTGGCGGACCCGGCGGTGGTGGACGATCTGGTGGCCAACCGGGTGGGCTGAGCGACCCTTCCAAAGGAAGGGACACCCTTCCCGGTCGTGCTGCCCCGGACGCGGTTACGCCACGCGCGGGCGACCGATCCCCATGCGGGCCAGTTCCCGCTGCCGATCGACCAACTGATGCTTCAGCGCACCGGCGACGTGCAGGATCAGCAATGCCAGCATCACCCAGCCGCCGATCGCGTGGAAGGTCTCGATCCGCTCGTGCAGCGCGCGCTGCTCGGGCACGCCTTCCGGCGTCCGGCCGATCTCGTTGACCGGGGCGATCAGCGGCAGCTGGAACAGGCCCCAGACCATCACCGGGCCGCGCTTGCGAGGGGGTTGCCCGCCGCCCTTCCCCTCGCCCGCAGGACCGCCGCGGGACGTGGCATCCGGCTTGAGCGTGGGCGCGGGAGGCGCGCCGGGGCGATGCTCCGCCGCCCAGGCCGCGCCGGGCGAGCCCGCCGGCGGGTTGGCCGACACCAGCGCCCAGCCGGAGAAGGGCAGCAGCAGCATCGCCAGATAGAGCAGGAAGTGAACAAGGTGCGCGAGCCCGCGCTCCCAGCCCACCATGGGCAGGAAGGGAGGCGGCCGGTGCGTCAGCCGCCAGCCGATCCTCACCAGGGTAAGCACCAGGATGCTGATCCCGGAGGAGACATGGAACACGAAGAAGCCGCGCGGCAGCACCGGCCGCAACAGGCCGGAGGCAAGATTGTAGAGAATGAAGGCCGCGATCAGCCAGTGCAGCACGATCGCCACGTTGGTGTAGCGCAACCGCACCCGCGCTTCGTCCATTGTGCGCCCTCCGCTCCCGATCCGGCCGTGAAGGTCGCGCAGCGGGCGGCTGGCGTCAACCGAGGAAGAAATCGAACAGCAGCTTGCCGTTGAGCACGACCAGCAGCGCCGCGATGCCCCAGGCGACGACCTTGAGCCAGCCGGGCGCGGCCAGCCGGCCCATGCGCCTGGCGTCGCCTGTGAACGCCACCAAAGGGATCACCGCGAACGGCAGTTGCAGGCTCAGCACCACCTGGCTCAACACCAGCAGCTCGGTTGCGCCCCGGTCGCCCGCCGCGCCGACCACCAGTGCCGCAGGGACGATCGCCAGCATGCGCGTGACGAGCCGCCGCAGCCACACGGGCAACCGCAGGTCGAGGAACCCCTCCATCACGATCTGGCCGGCCAGCGTCCCCGTCACCGTCGAGTTCTGCCCCGATGCGAGCAGCGCCACCGCGAACAGCACGCTGGCCGCGCCGGCACCCAGCGTCGGCGAGAGCAGGCGATAGGCCTCGCCGATCTCCGCCACGTTCTGCCCGCGGCCATGGAAGGTGGCGGCGGCGAGGATCAGGATGGCGGCGTTGATGAACAGGGCGAGCGTCAGCGCCACGGAGCTGTCGATGGTGGCGTGGCGCACCGCCTCCGCCTTGCCTTCCTCGTCCTGCGCGAAGCGGCGGGTCTGGACGATGGAGGAATGGAGATACAGGTTGTGCGGCATCACCGTGGCGCCGAGAATGCCGATGGCGATGTACAGCATCGCCGGGTTCGTCACGATCTCCGGCGACGGCACCAGCCCGCCGGCGATCGCCAGCGGATCGGGCCGGGCCAGGAACAGTTCGTAGGCGAAGCAGCCGGCGATCACGACCAGCAGCGCGACGATGAACGCCTCCAGCTTGCGAAAGCCGAGCTGTTGCAGCGCAAGGATCAGGAACACGTCGAACCCGGTCAGGACGACGCCCCAGACCAAGGGCAGGCCGAACAGCAGTTGCAGCGCGATCGCCGTGCCCAATACCTCGGCGAGGTCGCAGGCGATGATCGCGATCTCGCACAGCGCCCACAGCCCGATCGTGACGGGCCGGCTGTAATTGGCGCGGCAGGCCTGGGCGAGATCGTGCCCGGTGACGATGCCGAGCCGCGCGGACAGCGATTGCAGCACCATCGCCATCAGGCTGGAAAACAGCACCACGGCAAGCAGGGTGTAGCCGAACGCCGATCCGCCGGCGAGATCGGTCGCCCAGTTGCCCGGGTCCATATAGCCGACCGCGACCAGATACCCCGGCCCGGCAAAGGCCCCGAGCTTGGCGAAGAACCGGCCCTTGCCGCTGGGCACCGGCACCGAGCGATAGCTGTCGGCAAGGCTCGGCCGGGGGCTGCCGTGAGGAGCGGTGCCCGTCAGCGGAGCGCCCTCGGCAAGGGTGGCGGGTGGCGGGGACATTCGGCTCCGGAACATGGCAGGCAAGGGCGGAACGTCAACCGCCGAACGCCGCCTTTGTTGCGCTCGCGAAGCGATTGCCGGCGCGGGCGCCGCCGCGAACCGGCGGGCGCCCGCGGGACAGGCTCAGACCTTGGCGGTGGCGGAGCCGCCCTCGGCATAGAGCTGGGCATAACGGCGGGTGATCGTGGGCAGCGCCTCGTCGATCCACTGCGCCATCGATTCCTCCTCGCGCAGCGACTGCTGCAGCGCCGCGGTGGCGTTCGCGAAGCCGCCGTCACCGGCCAGCGTCAGCAGCGACTTGTAGCTGGCGATCTCGAAATGCTCGAAGGCATAGTTGGCGAAGCTGTTCTTCAGGATCTCGTCGCCGGCGACGCTGTGCGTCAGGGCCGCCATGCCGCCGGACATGCTGAGCGCGGTGTCCTTCAGCGCGGAATTGCTGGTGCCGAGGCCTTCCAGCAGTTCGTCGAGGCGGGCGATCTGCCCGTTCGTCTCCTCGATATGCGCGCGCAGCCGCTCGGCGACTTCCGGATAGTTCTCGATCCGCGCAACCTGCGGCTTCATGATCGACAGCGCCTGGTTCTCCACGGCGTGCGCATTCTTCAGTCCGGTGATGAACAGTTCGCGCATCGCATCCGAACCGCTGCCGGCGTAACTCGAGGCCATCTGACTTTCTCCTTGGAAGGGGCAGGCAGATAACCGCGCGGGGGCGGGATGGTTGCCGAGCCTATACCGGCGCGCCGGACGTTCCCCGCCAGCCATAATGGTGCCAGGCGAAGATCGCCGCGGCGCCCCGATGCGGCCGCCAGCCTTCCGCAAGCTCGCGCACCAGCTTCTCGCTCGGCCGCGCCGGGTGGCCAAGCAGGTGGCCGATTTCGACCTGCACCGCGAGATCGCCCGCCGGCCAGATGTCCGGCCGCCCTTCGGCGAACAGCAGGTAGATTTCCGCCGACCAGCGGCCGATCCCCTTCACCCGCACCAGCGCGGCGATCGCCTCTTCATCGTCGCCCGGCAGGTGCTGGAGGGCGAGCCGCCCGCTCGTCACCTCCTCGGCAAGGCTGCGGGCATAGCCGGCCTTCTGCCGCGACAGCCCCGCCTCGCGCAGCTGCTCGTCGGTGGCGCGGGCGATCGCTTCCGGATCGTGCGGGCTGCCGACCACCTGTTCCAGCTTGCGCCACACCGCGGCGGCCGCGGCGACGCTGACCTGCTGCCCGACAATGGTGCGCAGCAAGGTGGCGTAGCCGGGTTCGCGGATGCGCGGCTCGGGAAAGCCGGCGCGTTCCAGCCCGGCGGCAAAGCCCGGCTCGATCGCGGCAAGCGCCTCCAGCGCGGCGCGCAGGTCAACCGCGCTCAGGCCCATGGTGCGGCTTGATCTGCGGGAAAGCCGGCGGCATGGGCGGGCGGAAACTCGGTGGAGACTGGCATGCCGCAACTTATCGTCACGACGCGCGAGGGGGAAGAACGCGCCATTGAGGGAGAGGCCGGCCTTTCGGTGATGGAAGTGATCCGCGACGCCGGGATCGACGAGATCCTGGCGCTATGTGGTGGCTGCTGCTCCTGCGCCACCTGCCACGTCCATGTCGATCCGGAATTTGCGGCCAAACTGCCGAAGATGAGCGAGGACGAGAACGACCTGCTCGACAGCTCGCTGACCCGCGACGACACCTCGCGCCTGTCCTGCCAGCTGCCGTTCGGACCGGAGCTGGACGGCCTGCGCGTGCGCATCGCCGAGGAGGACTAACCCGCGGCCCGCGCGCCGGCGATCATCCGGCGCGCAATGGTGCGCACCGCCTCGTCGTCCTTTGTGTCGTCGGTGGCGGGGTCGCCGAGATGCTCCAGGCTGGCGTCGAGTTGATCGAGCAGGCCGGGATGGCGCGCTTCGACATATTCGATGGTGCGGAACAGCAGGTGTTCGGTCGCCATCTCGCGGCGGCGGGTCTGGGTGGCGGTGTCGTCGGCCATGGCGGTTCTCCTCAATCGGCGCCATAACGCGCGAAACGCCGGTTGGCGGCACGGAGGGGCAGATGGACGATATTTCCCGGCGGTTGTTCGTGGCCGGCCTGGGCAGTGTCGCGGCGCTGCCCGCGCTTGCGCGCACGCCCCGCGGCATCGTCAACCCGCTGGTCCGGCAGCGCGCCGATGCGCAGGTCTTCCGCCATACGGACGGCTGGTATTACCTGACCGGCTCCGTGCCGGAATATGACCGGCTGGTGCTGCGCCGGTCGCGGACGCTCGCGGGGTTGTCCACGGCAACCGAGGCGGTGTTGTGGCGGCACACCGCGCAGGGGCCGCTGTCCGGCTATATCTGGGCGCCCGAGCTGCACCGCATCGACAGCCAGTGGGTGATGTACTTCGCCGCCGGGCCGAGCGGCGGCGGCGCGGACGTGTTCCGCATCCGCACCCATGCGCTGGCGACACGCGATCCCGATCCCATGCGCGCGCGCTGGACCGTGCTGGGGCAGCTGGAAACGCCGTGGGACAGCTTCACGCTCGATTCCACCAGCTTCGTGCACCGCGGCACGCGCTTTCTCGCCTGGGCGCAGAAGGAGCCGGGCATCCGCACCAACTCCAACCTCTATCTCGCGCCGCTCGCCACGCCGCTGACGCTCGCCGCGCCGCCCGTGCGCCTGTCGGTGCCGACGCTCGATTGGGAGGTCCGCGGCTACAAGGTGAACGAGGCGCCGGCGATCCTGCAGCGCAACGGCCGGGTGTTCCTCACCTATTCGGCCAGCGCCACCGACGCGCGCTATTGCATGGGCATGCTGACCGCGCGCGACGATGCCGACCTGATGAACGCGGCAAGCTGGACCAAGTCCCAGGTGCCGGTGATGACCACCTCGCCCGCGCATCGCATCTTCGGCCCCGGCCACAACAGCTTCACCGTGGACGAGCGCGGGCGCGACATGCTGGTATTCCATGCCCGCGATTACGAGAAGATCACGGGCGATCCGCTGCTCGATCCCAATCGCCACACCCGGGTGCAGCCGATCCGCTACGACGCGCAAGGCGTGCCGGTGTTCGACCCGCCGGTGGCAAACGGGCGCCTGAGCTGAACTGCTCGCGGTCGGCGCCGGGTGAGCGGGTGATCGCGAAGTCTAACGCGCCATCCGCAGCACCGCCATCGGCGCGGCGCGGGTGGTCGGCGTTGCCTTCCACGCGATCTGCCTGCGGCCGTTCGCCGCGGCCGTGGCGCCGCCCTCGTTGTTGTGGGCGACGATCTCGGCATCGGTCGACAGGGTGAAGGTTCCGTCCAGCAGCGCGGCGGCGTCGTCGGCGCCCGGCACTGTCGCCTTGCCCTCGTTGGCAAAGCCGGGCGCCTTTACCCGCACCGTGCCGTCACCCCGCGTCTCGATGGCGACGAACGGCAGAACCATCTCCGCATCGAGATTGTACGGCCACACGAAGCCCCGATCGAGCGTGCCGGCGATCCGGTAATCGATCGCGAACGTGTCGTCGCCGATATATTCGACCTTGCGATAGCCCGCTTCCCTGGCGAGCGCCGCGGCGATGGCGCGGTTCCTGGTGTCGGCCCTGGCTCGGTGGTCGTGCGCAGGTGCTGCCTCCTTCTGGAAGGCGATGCGCTGCACGGCGGCGTCCTCGTCGACGCCCGCGCCGGAGCCGTCGTCCTCGTCGCCGTCCTCCGCCGGCAGGCCCTCGCCCGGCTCCTCTCCCATCGCCTTGGCGACATCGATCGCGGCGACCTCGCCGACATAGGTGAAGACGAAGCTGCGGTCGGCATCGATGTCCAGGGTGGAGGTGAACTTGCCGGGTACCAGCAGGCACCCGGCCAGCGCCAGCGGCAGAAGCAGGCCGAGCAGGGCGGCCAGGCGCCTCACCCGCCCGGCCGCACCGTCACCGCATAAAGCGCGATCGCCGCCGCATTGGAGACGTTCAGGCTTTCCACGCGCGGCGAGATCGGCAGCCGGGCAAGCTCGTCGCAATGCTGCGCGGTGTTGTGCCGCATGCCCTCGCCCTCGGCGCCGAGCACCAGCGCGATACGGTTGGTGCCGATCGCCTCGCCGAAGGTCTGCGTCGCCTCGCCGGCCAGGCCGACGCGCCAGAAGCCGGCTTCCGCGATCTCCTCCAGCGCGCGCGCCAGGTTCACCACGCGCACCCACGGCACCAGTTCGAGGGCACCGGAGGCCGAGCGGGCGATGGTGCCAGACTCCGGCGGCGCGTTGCGATCGGGGGTGACGATGCCCAGCGCATCGAACGCCGCCGCCGAGCGCAGGATCGCGCCGACGTTATGCGGATCGGTGACCCCGTCGAGCACGACCAGCGGACGCCGGTCGTCCGCGCCCTGCTGCAACAGGTCGCCCAGCCACATGTCCTCGAGCGGATCGACCTCCGCGACCACGCCCTGGTGGGGCGCGTCGGAGGGCACCATGCGGCCGAGATCGGCGACCTCGGCGAACATGATCGTGATCGACGGCGGGATGTCGAGCTGAGAGGCCGCCTCGCGCGTCGCCCAGATCTTGCGCACCGTGCGCTCCGGATTGGCGAGCGCGGCGCTCACCGCATGGCGCCCCCAGAAGCGCGGCCGGCCGCCGACGCCCTGCGACGGGCGATGTCCACGGCGCGCCATCAATATCCTCCCCGGCACGAAGAGGGGGACCGCCGCCAAGCGGCGTTGGAGAGGCGGTTCGGCTGGACGTTGCGCTCGTGGCCATGCCCCTCCACCATGCTGCGCACGGTCTCGCTCCCCGTTGCGGGAAGGAAAAGATCAGTCTTCATCGTCGGCATATTTGAACGGATCCGTGACCACCGGCTCGGTCGGCAGCGGCTGCCTGGGCAGCGCCTTGTCGGCGTTGGCGGCGTTGAGGAGAAAGGAAGCCAGAATGATCGAGGCCTGGCGCATGTCGTCGGGGCGCAGGTGATCGAAGGTGTCGATCGAGGTGTGGTGCACCCGGCTGCCATAATCCAGCGGATCCTGGATGAACTGGAAGCCCGGCAGGCCGATCTGCTGCAGGAAGACGTGATCGGTGCCGCCGGTGCGGCCCATCACCACCGCGCCCGCGCCCATCGCCTTGAAGGGGCTGAGCCATTCGTTGAAGATCGGCACCACCGCGGCATTGTTCTCGGCATAGATGCCGCGCACCTTGCCCGAGCCGTTGTCGAGATTGAAATACGCCGCCAGATCGGCGTAGCCGGGCTTGGGCGTGATCGGCCAGCGGCTGGAAAAGCCGTAATAGCTGGCCATGCCGGTCGCCTGCGGGGCGTTCGCGGGCCCGCGGGTTGCCAGGTGCTGGCTCACATAGGCCATGGAGCCGAGCAGCCCCTGCTCCTCGCCCGCCCAGAGCGCAAAGCGGATGGTGCGCTTCGGCCGCACGCCGGAGGCGGAGAGGATGCGCGCGGCCTCCATGATCATCGCCGTGCCCGCGCCGTTGTCCGCCGCGCCATCGCCCGCCACCCAGCTGTCGAGATGCGCGCCGGCCATCACGTAACCGGCCTTGGGGTCGCTGCCGGGGATTTCGGCGAGAATGTTGTAGGCCTGGCGGTCGCTGTCGTCGAAGCGCACGTCGCTGGCGATCTCCAGCGTGGGCGCCGCGCCGATCTTGGCGAGCCGTGCGAGGCGACGGTAATCCTCCGCCGCGATCTCCACCGCCGGCAGGCTCGGCGTCTCGTTGGCGCCGAACAGATAGCCCTCGCCGTGGATCAGCTTGCCGTCGTTGCGGCTCATCTGCGCCCAGGCAACCGCGCCCTCCGCCTTCAGGAAGGCGTCCATCTTCCTGGCATAATCCAGCCGCTTCAGCCGGCGGTCGGCCGCCGCGGGATCATAGGGGGCCTCGCGATAGACGTCCTGCTTGGCGATGTCCTCGGCGGTGTAGCGCTTGAACGGGCTGTTCGCCGGCTCGTCCGACAGCGCATCCGGAAGCGTGACGAGCACGATCTTGCCGGACAGCTGGCCGCGATACTTGGCGAAGTCCGCTTCCTTCTTCATCGGCGCGACCACGATGGGCGCGGTGATCGTGCCGTTGGTGGCGGGCGTCCAGGCAATCGGGATCGCGGTCAGCTGGATCGGGCGGGGCGAAACCATGCGCACGCTGGACCGCTCGATCGACCAGCCCCGGCCGAAGTTGAAGCCTTCCTTGTGGACGTTCCGGAGGCCCCATTTGGTGAACTGCGCTTGCGTCCACGCTTCCGCGCGGCGCATGCCGGGCGAGTTGGTGAGCCGCGAGCCGATCTGATCGGACAGGTAGGCGGCCGTCAGCACCACCTGGCTGCGGTTGGTGCCCTCGTCGATCAGGCGGTTGACCTGGTTGCGATCCACCGACTGCCCGATGCCCTGGGCGGCAGGGGCGCACAGCGCAAGCACGGCGGCAGCGGCCAGAAGATGACGGCGCATCAATGTTCCCCCATTCGCTTCGATTGTTGCCGAACGCTAGCCCCCTCTCCGGCCCGCGCGCAAGCCCGTCTATTTTCGTCAGCGATGCGTTGACACGGCTTCGTCACACGGGCATTGGGCCGCTTCGCTTTTGGCGGCCCATCTGGACAGGTGGCCGAGTGGTTAAAGGCAGCAGACTGTAAATCTGCCCGGGTTTCCCGTACGCTGGTTCGAATCCAGCCCTGTCCACCAGGGGTTTCCCCTCGCTATCGCCCAGCCCTGTCCACCAGGGGTTTCCCCTCGCTATCGCGCGGCCGACACCGCAGAGGACTGCCGCCCGGGAGCGCGGCGGTGCGATGTCAGAAGATCAGCAGCGCCAGCACGACCCAGAAGATCGTGCTTCCGATCATCACCCATTTCAGCATCGGCAATTCTGCAAGGCGGCGCGCCATGTCGGTCTCCGGCGCGGAGCATATTGCGTGGAGGATGGACCGCCATCGCCCTTCGGCACACGATACGGACGAGTTAGGTGGCCCGTCACCCGATCGAGGAGCACGCCGCGCCGTGCTGTCGCGATCCGATGCCCGGTTGCATCGATGCGGACGGGCGGAGGCCCGGCGCGGCAGCGTCTGCCTGCCGGAAGTGCAGGCGCTCGTTCGTGGGATGGAGAGGCTGCACGACGCTGTCCGGCGCAGGAGGCGCGGATCGGAAACGCCGGGAAAGGGGTGGAGCGGGTAACGGGAATCGAACCCGTGTATTCAGCTTGGAAGGCTGCTGTACTACCATTGTACTATACCCGCACGCCCGTCGCCGCGGCCTGCGTGCGATGCCAGTGCCACGGGCACGGCGTGATCGTCAATGGCGGGGAGCATCTCGCCAGCGCGAGACGCTCCCCAGGCCCGATCAGACGGCGAGCTTCTCGGTCAGTTCCGGCACGACCTTGAACAGGTCGCCGACCAAGCCGAGGTCCGCCACCTGAAAGATGGGCGCGTCCTCGTCCTTGTTGATGGCGATGATGGTCTTGCTGTCCTTCATGCCCGCCAGATGCTGGATCGCGCCGGAGATGCCGACCGCGACATAGACTTCCGGTGCCACGATCTTGCCGGTCTGTCCGACCTGATAGTCGTTGGGCGCATAGCCTGCGTCCACCGCCGCGCGGCTGGCGCCGACACCCGCGCCGAGCGCATCGGCGAGCGGATCGATAAGCTGGTGGAACTGCTCCTCCGAACCCAGCGCACGACCGCCCGAGACGATGATCTTCGCCGAGGTGAGCTCCGGACGCGCATTCTGCGCGATCTCGCTGCCCTCGAAGCTGGACAGGCCCTGGTCGCCCTTGGCCGACACCTGCTCGATCGCCGCCGAGCCGCCCTCGGCCGCCGCCTTCTCGAATGCGGTGCCGCGGATCGTCAGCACCTTCTTGCCGTCCTTCGACTGCACGGTGGCGATCGCATTGCCGGCATAGATCGGCCGCGTGAACGTGTCGGCGCTTTCCACCGACAGCACTTCGCTGATCTGCATGACGTCGAGCAGCGCAGCGACGCGCGGCGCGATGTTCTTGCCGGTGGTGGTCGCCGGCGCGACGAACGCGTCGCGGCTGCCCATCAGCTCGACCACGAGCGGCGCGACGTTCTCGGCCAGCGCATGGCCGAGCGACGCATCGTCGGCGACCAGCACCTTCGTGACGCCGGCGATCTTCGCGGCTTCCTGCGCCACGCCGTCGACGCCCTGGCCCGCCACCAGCGCTTCCACTTCGCCCAGCCTGGCGGCGGCGGTCACCGCGGCCAGCGTGGCATCCTTGACGGCCTTGCCGTCATGCTCGACCCAAACGAGGACGCTCACTTCGCCACTCCCATCGCCTTGAGCTTCATCACCAGCTCATCCACATCCGCCACCTTCACGCCGGCCTGGCGCTTGCCCGGCTCCGTCACCTTCAGGGTGGTGAGGCGCGGGCTCACGTCCACGCCGTATTCCGCCGCGGTCTTGGTCGCGAGCGGCTTGGACTTCGCCTTCATGATGTTCGGCAGCGACGCATAACGCGGCTCGTTCAGGCGCAGGTCGGTGGTGACCACCGCCGGCAGCTTCAGCTTCTCGGTCTCGAGCCCGCCATCGACCTCGCGGGTCACCGTCACGCTGTCGGCCGTCAGCTCGACCTTCGAGGCGAAGGTCGCCTGGCCGACGCCGAGCAGCCCGGCGAGCATCTGCCCGGTCTGGTTGTTGTCGTCGTCGATCGCCTGCTTGCCGAGGATGACGAGGTCGGGCTTCTCCTCGTCGACCACCGCCTTCAAGAGCTTGGCGACGCCCAGCGGCTCGACCTTCTCTTCCGAGGTGATGAGGATCGCGCGGTCGGCACCCATCGCCAGCGCCGTGCGCAAGGTTTCCTGCGCCTTGAGCTCGCCGATGGAGACGACCACGATCTCGGTCACGCCCTTGTCCTTGAGGCGGATCGCCTCTTCCACGGCAATCTCGTCGAACGGGTTCATGCTCATCTTGACGTTGGCAAGATCCACGCCCGTTCCGTCCGCCTTCACGCGGGGCTTCACATTATAGTCAAGCACGCGCTTGACCGGCACCAGCACCTTCATCGGAGCTCCTCTTCTATCCTTTGAGCGCCTATCTCGGCGCTCCAGATGGCTGTTTCAGGTCGTTTTCGCAAGTCCGGTATGGCGCAGCGCGGTTACATGGCCTTGCCGTAGCGGCAGATCGCCGGACCAACGAAAAAGGGGCCGGACGTTTCCGCCCGACCCCCCGTCTTTTCAGAATTGCCGGAGGCTCACGCCGCCTTCTTCACCTCGGCGACGATCTTCTGGGCGGCGTCGCCCAGGTCGTTGGCCGGCACGATGGCCAGACCGGAGTTGGCCAGGATTTCCTTGCCCTGCTCCACATTGGTGCCTTCCAGGCGGACGACCAGCGGCACCGACAGGTTCACTTCCTTGGCCGCGGCGACGATGCCTTCGGCGATGATGTCGCAGCGCATGATGCCGCCGAAGATGTTGACCAGGATGCCCTTCACGTTCGGATCCTTGAGGATGATCTTGAACGCCGCCGTCACCTTCTCCTTGTTGGCGCCGCCGCCCACGTCGAGGAAGTTGGCCGGGAACATGCCATTGAGCTTGATGATGTCCATGGTCGCCATGGCGAGGCCGGCGCCGTTCACCATGCAGCCGATGTCGCCGTCCAGCTTGATGTACGCGAGGTCGTACTTGGAAGCTTCCAGCTCGGCCGGATCCTCCTCGGTCTCGTCGCGCAGTTCCATCAGGTCCGGGTGGCGGAACAGGGCGTTGCCGTCGAAGCCGACCTTGGCGTCGAGCACCAGCAGGTTGCCCTGCTCGGTCAGGGCGAGCGGGTTCACCTCGATCTGCGCAGCGTCGGTGGCGAGGAAGGCGGCATACAGCGCGCCGGCGACCTTGGCCGCCTGCTTCGCCTGATCGCCGCTCAGGCCCAGCGCGCCGCCGACGGCGCGGCCGTGATGCGGCATGAAGCCGGTGGCGGGATCGACGTCGAACGTGTGGATCTTCTCGGGCGTGGAGTGGGCCACTTCCTCGATGTCCATGCCGCCCTCGGTGGAAACGACGAACGCCACGCGGCCGGTCGCGCGATCGACCAGCAGCGCCAGGTAGAACTCCTTGGCGATGTCGGCGCCATCGGTGATGTACAGGCGATTCACCTGCTTGCCGGCCTCGCCCGTCTGGATCGTCACCAGCGTGTTGCCGAGCATGTCGGCGGCGTGCGCGCGCACCTCGTCCAGGTTGAAGGCGAGGCGGACGCCGCCCTTGGCTTCCGGCGACAGCTCCTTGAACTTGCCCTTGCCGCGGCCGCCGGCATGGATCTGGCTCTTCACCACATAAAGCGGTCCGGGCAGCTTGCCTGCTGCTTCCACCGCCTCGTCCACCGTGAAGGCGGCAAAGCCCTGCGCGATCGGCGCACCGTACTTGGCCAGCAGTTCCTTGGCCTGGTATTCGTGGATGTTCATGGGCCGCCTCGCTTCTATATGCTGTGGGGACGTGTTGCAGCGCCTTTCGCACAGGCGCGCACGCGAATCCAGCCCTGTCGCGACACATCGGCAGGCTTGTTGCAAGTGTTTCGCAGTATCGACTGGCTGCCGGCATCCTCCTGCGCCCTTCTACCGGGCGAGCATGGCGGCCTGTGGCGCGATCCGTTCCGGCTTCCATGGGCGATCGTGCACCGACGCCAGCTGCGCCGCCACCTGGCGCGCCCGAAAGACCTCAAGGCCGAACTGATCGCCGCGAGCGGGCCTGCATCCGGGCGCCCCAGCGACACGCATGGGGTTTGCGCTTTCGTAAGGTATTGCCGTCATGGTCGTCCCCATGTTGGGCATGCATCGAAGCATTCCGACCGGCACCGCCGGAGACGCGCGCAGCGCCTTGCGCAAACCCGTGCGGCTGCGCGCACAATTGCGCGAGTCGGGGGCCGGCCGCTTCGCCATCGAGGTGCTGGATCTGTCGCCCACCGGCTTTCGCGCGGAAGCGAGCTTTGTTCTCAATCCGGGCGATCGCGTGTGGATCAGCCTGCCGGGCCTGGCCGGGCTGGAGGCGACGGTTGCCTGGCGCCGCGGCACGATGATCGGCGCCGCCTTCTTCGCGCCGCTCCACCCGGCCGTGTTCGACCACATCACGGCGCTGGGCAACGTCAGCTAGCGCCGCTCAGGCGCAGCCCTCGACATAGCCGAGCATGGGCACGGTTGGCGTTGCCCCGCTTTCGAGCGTGCTGGTGTGTGGTTGCGAGCGCCGTCCGTCTCCGTTCCGGGAGAGCAGGCAGCCAGCAGGATTGCACCGGCGAGCGGGGCAGTTTGCCGAGCCGGAAAGCGGTTCATGTCCGCGACAACGCGCGCCGCCGCGGCCTGCCCCCGCTCAGTCGAACAGCGAGGAAACGGAGCTTTCGTCAGCGATGCGCGTGATCGCCTCGCCCAGCAGCGGCGCGATCGTCAGATAGCGGATGCGCGGCGTGGCGGGCATGTCATGGCTGATCGAGTCGGTAATGACGAGTTCCTCCAGCACCGAGTTCTGCACCCGCGCCACCGCCGCACCGGACAGCACACCATGCGTGACATAGGCGACCACGCCGGACGCACCCGCCTCCTTCAGCGCGGCGGCGGCGTTGCACAGGGTGCCGGCGGAATCGACGATGTCGTCGATCAGGATGCAGAACCGGCCTTCCACCTCGCCGATGATGTTCATCACCTCCGACTCGCCCGCCCGCTCGCGCCGCTTGTCGACGATCGCCAGCGGCGCGTTGTCGAGCCGCTTGGCCAGGGCGCGGGCGCGCACCACGCCGCCGACGTCCGGCGAGACGACCATCAGATTGCGGTCGCCGAAGCGGGTGAGGATGTCCGCGCTCATCACCGGCGCGGCGAACAGGTTATCGGTGGGGATGTCGAAGAAACCCTGGATCTGCCCGGCATGCAGGTCCACCGACAGCACGCGGTTGGCGCCGGCCACCGTGATGAGGTTGGCGACCAGCTTGGCCGAGATCGGCGTGCGCGGACCGGGCTTGCGGTCCTGCCGGGCATAACCGAAATACGGCACCACCGCGGTGATCCGCTTGGCCGAGGCGCGCTTCAGCGCATCGATGCAGATCAGCAATTCCATTAGATTGTCGTTGGCGGGATAGCCGGTGGACTGGATCACGAACACGTCCTCGCCGCGCACGTTCTCCAGGATCTCGACAAAGATCTCCTCGTCGGCAAAGCGCCGCACCAGCGCCTCGGTGAGCGGCACTTCCAGATAGTCGGCGATCGCGCGCGCGAGCGGCATGTTCGAGTTGCCGGCCATCAGTTTCATGTCGCTTGCCCTTCCCCGGTGATGCGGGCGCCTTACTGTCCAAACCGCGATTGCGAAAGAAGTATGACGCCCCGTGTGCCCGACGACGCCCTTTCAAAGCAGGTCGGCACCGCCTAACCGCCCCCGCATGACCATTGTCACCCGTTTCGCGCCCTCGCCCACCGGCACGCTGCATGTCGGCAACATCCGCACGGCCTTGCACAACTGGTTGTGGGCGAAAAAGACCGGCGGGCGCTTTCTCCTGCGCATCGACGACACCGATGCGGCGCGCAGCGAGGAGCGGTTCGCCGACGCGATCCGCGCCGATCTTGCCTGGCTGGGCCTCCACCCCGATGGCGAGGAGCGGCAGTCGGCGCGGTTCGGGCGCTACGAGGAAGTGTTCCGCGACCTCGTCGGCTCGGGGCGTCTCTACCCGGCCTATGAGACGCCGGAGGAGCTGGAGCTGCGCCGCAAGGTGCTGCTCGGCCGCGGTCTGCCGCCGGTGTACGAGCGCAGCGCGTTGCACCTTTCCGAGGCGGACCGCGCCGCGCTGGAGGCGGAGGGCCGGCGCCCGCACTGGCGCTTTCGGCTCGATCACGCCCCGATCGAATGGAACGACCTGATCCGCGGACCGCAGCGGTTCGATGCGGCCACCATGAGCGACCCGGTGGTGCGCCGCGCGGACGGATCGTGGCTATACCTGCTGCCTTCCGTCATCGACGACGTGGACATGGGCATCACCCATGTCGTGCGCGGCGAGGACCATGTCTCGAACACCGCGCTCCAATTGCAGATGTTCGAGGCGATGGGGGCCGCCGCGCCCGCCTTCGCGCACGAGGCGCTGCTGACGGGCGCCGAGGGCAAGCTTTCCAAGCGCCTGGGCGCGACCGGCGTGGCCGAGTTCCGCGAGGCGGGGATCGAGCCCGAGGCACTGGTCGCCCTGCTGGCGCGGCTCGGCACCAGCGATCCCGTGGAGCCGATCGTCGACGCGACCGTGCTTGCCGAAACGTTCGACTTCGCCCGGTTCGGGCGGGCACCGGCGCGCTTCGACGAGAAGGAACTGGCGCAGTTGAACGCGCGCATCATCCACCACTTGCCGTTCGATCGCGTCGCCGCCGCCCTCCCTCAAGGCATGAGCGCTGCCGAATGGGAGGCGATCCGCCCCAATCTCTCCCGCCTCGCCGAAGCAGGCGATTGGTGGCGCGTGCTGCACGAGGAGGTCACCGCGCCCATCGATGCGGGCGATGGCGAGTATCTGGCGTCGGCCGCCCGCCTCGCCGCTGCCCTCGACTGGTCCGGCGATCCCTGGGCGCAGCTCACCGCCGCGCTGAAGGCGGAGACCGGCCGTTCGGGGAAGGCATTGTTCCTGCCCTTGCGCCGCGCACTGACCGGGCTCGACCACGGGCCGGACATGCACGCCCTCCTGCCGCTGCTCGGCCGCGAGCGCACGCTGGCCCGCCTTTCGCGCACTTGAGAGGCTGGCGGAAGCCCCGGAAAGAAGGGCTGGCGCCAAATCTGTAATGATGTAACATCCTCTCCAACGCCGGCGCAGACCGGCGCGCCCGAAGGAGACCAACGAAGGAGAGGATCATGTACGCAGATCGAGCACATCCCGGTTATGCACGGCCGGGCATCAAGCCTGCCAACCTGCTGGTGGCGATCGGCATCAACGCCGCCATCTTCGCCGCCCTCGCTTTCTCCGCGCCGACGCTCGTCCCGCGCACCGACAAGCCGTTTGACGTGCGCAACATCCCGCTCGATCCCGTGCCACCGCCCAAGCCCGAACCCGTGCGCGAGATGAAGCGCGTCACGCCGGCCGACCCGCGGCCGGAGCCGGATCTCTTCGTGACCAGGCCAGTCGTGGAAACGCCGAGCGACTCGATCCTGACCGTCACCTCCATCCCGCAGCCACCCCCGCCCATCGGCGAGCCCGGCACCGGCACAGACATCGCGCCACGCGCCGAGCCGAGCCCCCCGCCCCCGCTGCCGGTGATGGTCGGCGCGGAGATCGACCCGCGCTACGCCGCGGCGTTCCAGCCGATCTATCCCGGCGAGGAGCGACGCGCCGGACGCGAGGGCCGCGTCACCGTGCGCGTGCTGATCGGCACGGACGGGAGGGTGAAGCAGGTGGAGCGGGTTTCCGCCGCCACCGACGCCTTCTTCGAGGCAACCCGCGAGCGCGCCCTTGCCAGGTGGCGCTTCCGTCCGGCCACTCGCGACGGTGTCGCCGTGGAAGCATGGCGCACCATGTCCGTGCGCTTCGAATTGAACGACTAAAACGGCGTCGCCCCCGGGCGGGCGCGCGCACCGGGGGCGAGGAGCGCCAAGCCACTGGCGTCCCCCCGCCCCCGCCCTTATCTTGCCGCCCATGCACTTCTTTCGCCGTTTCGCGCCGTGGCAGGCGCTTCAGGACCTGCGACGCTTTCTGGCGCAGCGAAAGCCGTATGAGCTGGGCTTCTTCTTCCTGTCCGTGCTGATCACCGGGGCGATCATCATGGGCTTCGCGATCGACAGCTATGCGCCGCCCACGTACAAGCGCGACATCATCTATTTCCAGAACTGGCGCGCCGATCGCACCGATGCGCAGATCATTGCGCAGCAGAAGCTCGACGCACCGAAGGAAGCGGCGGCGAAAAAGGCGCAGGAGCAGCGCGAGGCCGCCGTCCGCGCGCAGTTCAAGCAGATCGACGACAAGCTGACGAAGTGGGGGCTCTGAGCACCGCCGACGACCGCTGGATGGCGGCGGCGCTCGCGCTGGGGGAGCGGGGGCGCGGGCGAACGGCGCCCAATCCGAACGTCGGCTGCGTGCTGGTGCGCGACGGCCGGGTGGTCGGACGCGGCTGGACGCAGCCGGGCGGCCGTCCCCATGCCGAGGCGGTGGCGCTGGCCGAAGCCGGCGAGGCAGCGCGCGGCGCCACCGCCTATGTCACGCTGGAGCCGTGCGCGCATGTCTCGCCGCGCGGGCCCGCCTGCTCGGACCTGCTGGTCGCGGCCGGCGTCGCCCGCGTCGTCTGCGCGTTGCGCGACCCCGATCCGCGTACCGCCGGCGGAGGTTTCGCGCGGTTGCAGGCGGCGGGCATCTCCGTGGCCCCCGGATGCGGCGAGAAGCAGGCGCGACAGGCGATGGCCGGCTTCCTGATGCGGCAGCGGCTCGGCAGGCCGCACGTCACGCTCAAGCTCGCTCTGTCGCTGGATGGCGCGATGGCCTTGGCGGACGGACGCTCGCGCTGGATCACCGGCCCCGAAGCGCGGGCGCATACGCATCTGGAGCGCAGCCGGCATGAAGCGATCCTGGTCGGCCGCGGCACGCTGGAGGCCGATGCGCCGGCGCTGGACGTGCGCCTCGCCGGCCTCGAGCCCCGCTCGCCCCGCCGCGTGCTGCTCTCCGCCGGCCCGGACGTGCCCGGCTGGGAGCGGATCGCCGCGCCCGGCGACATCGCCGAGCTGCACAATGTCGACCACCTGATGGTCGAGGGCGGGCCGGCCACCGCCGCCGCCTTCCTCCACGCCGACCTGGTCGACCGGCTGCTCCTGTATCGCGCGCCGATCCTGGTGGGCGGCGGGCGGACCCTGCCGGCGATCGGCCTGGACGACCTGAGCGAGGCGCATGGCCGATGGCGGCTGGCGGACGAGCGGCGGCTTGGCAACGACCACCTCCATCTCTACCTGCGCGAGCGGAAGGAGTAGGCCCATGTTCACCGGCATCGTCACCGATATCGGCACCGTCACCCGGATCGAAACGCCCGGCGACACGCGCGTCACGGTGGAAACCGCCTATGATACCGGCGCGATCGATCTGGGCGCCTCCGTCGCCTGTTCGGGCGTGTGCCTCACCGTGGTCGACAAGGGGCCGCATTGGCTTGCCTTCGACGTGTCGGGCGAGACGATCAGCCGCACCGCGGCCGAGCAATGGCGCGAAGGCCGGCGGCTCAACCTGGAGCGGGCGCTGAAGCTGGGCGACGAACTGGGCGGTCATATCGTCACCGGCCATGTCGACGGGATCGGCACGGTTGTCGCGCTGGCGGAGGAAGGCGGGTCCACCCGCGTGACGGTTTCCGCGGGGCCGGAAATCGCGCCCTATGTCGCGCCCAAGGGGTCGGTGACGCTGGACGGCATTTCGCTGACGGTGAACAGCGTGGAGGACACGGCCGAGGGCGTGGCGTTCGGCGTGAACATCATCCCGCATACCGCCGAGGTCACCACCTTTGCCGACCTGAACGTCGGCCGGCAGATCAACATCGAGATCGATGTGCTCGCGCGATACCTCCAGCGCATGCGGCAGCTACAGCCCGCAATGTGATCTTTGTCGCTTGCGATCACATTGCGATGTGATACGCTGGTGGCATGAGCACGCATTTGATCGATCGCGTTCGCGATCTCGTCGGCACCGGCGGCATCTCCCGCTCGGGGCTTGCCCGCGCCGCCGGCCTCCATGCCAACTCGCTGCGCAGCCTGGACGAGCCGGACTGGAACCCCACCGCCGACACGCTGCGCAAGCTGGAAGCCTATCTCCACCAGCGCGAGGCGCGGCCGGCCCTGGTCCCGATCGAGGAGATCATCGAGGAAGCGCGCAACGGCCGCATGTTCATCCTGGTGGACGACGAGGATCGCGAGAATGAGGGCGACCTCATCATCCCCGCGCAGATGGCCACGCCGGATGCGATCAACTTCATGGCGAAGCATGGTCGCGGCCTGATCTGCCTGGCGCTCACCAAGGAGCGCGTCGACCAGCTCGAACTGGCGCCCATGAGCCGCCACAACGGGACGCCGCTGGGCACCGCCTTCACCGTCTCGATCGAGGCGCGCACCGGCATCAGCACCGGCATTTCCGCACACGACCGCGCGCGCACCGTGGCGGTGGCGATCGATGCCGCCAACGGACCGGGCGAGATCGTCAGCCCCGGCCATGTCTTTCCGCTTTCCGCCAAGCCGGGCGGCGTGCTGGTCCGCGCCGGCCATACCGAGGCCGCGGTGGATGTCTCCCGCCTTGCCGGGCTCAACCCCTCCGGCGTCATCTGCGAGGTGATGAAGGAGGACGGCACCATGGCCCGCCTCGACGATCTCGTCGCCTTTGCGCAACAGCACCGGCTGAAGATCGGCACCATCCGCGACCTCATCGCCTATCGTCGGCAGCACGACCATCTGGTGGAGCGCCGTGCCGAGGCGCGCTTCACCAGCCGCTGGGGCAGCGACTGGCGCGCGATCACGTTCTACAACAAAGCCACCGGCACCGAACAGATCGCCCTGGTGAAGGGGCGCATCGATCCCGACCAGCCGACCCTGGTGCGGATGCATGCGATGAACCTGTTCGCCGACCTGTTCGGCGAGGCGTCCGACCGTGCCGCCCTGTTGGAACGGTCGATGCAGATCATCGGCGAGGCGGGCGCGGGCGTGGTGGTGCTGCTCACCCCGGGTGGACAGAGCGACTTTACCCGCGCGCTGGAGAGCAAGGCCGGCACCGGCAGCGCCGACGAGCTGCGCGACTATGGCGTCGGTGCGCAGATCCTGACCGAGCTTGGCGTGGCGGACATGGTGCTGCTCACCAATACGCATCACACGCTGGTGGCGCTGGACGGCTATGGCCTCTCCATCGTCGGCGAACGGCCGCTGTCGGTGGAGCATTGAGCCAAGGGTCGCCGGTGTTCGCGCCGCCCCGGCCGAGACACCGGCGGCCGTGCCCGCTATGACGCGGCGCGCCCGCTCCCCAGCCTTTTCCGGAGAACTGACATGGCCCGCTTTCTGATCGTCGAGGCCCGCTTCTACGACCATCTCAACGACATGCTGATCGATGGCGCCCGCGCGGCGTTGGAGGCAGCCGGTCACAGCCACGAGACCGTCACCGTCCCCGGCGCGCTGGAAGTGCCCGCGGCGATCGCGATGGCGGCGGAGAGCGGGCGTTATGACGGGTTCGTCGCGCTGGGCGTGGTGATCCGCGGCGAGACGTACCATTTCGAGGTCGTCTCCAACGAAAGCGCCCGCGGGATCATGGCGCTGACACTGGACGGCCTGCCCATCGGCAACGGCATCCTGACCGTCGAGAACGAGGAGCAGGCCCTCGCCCGCGCCGACCGCACCCGCAAGGACAAGGGCGGCGAGGCGGCCAAGGCGGCGGTTGCCATGCTGGAGCTGCGTTCGCGTCTGGGGTGAGCGCCTGACGCCGCCCCGGCTGCGCGCCGGGGGGCGGGGAGCGGCGATCAGATCGCGGCCGCCAGCGCCGGATAGTCGGTATAGCCTTCCCGGCCGGTCGAGTACCACGTTTCGGGGTTATCGCGGTTCAGCGGCGCCCGCGCGCGGAAGCGCTCGGCAAGGTCCGGATTGGCGATATACGGGCGGCCGAACGCAACCGCGTCCGCCAAACCCGACTCGATGTCCGCCTCGGCCTTTTCCAGATCGTACTCCTGGTTCAGCACCAGCGGGCCGGAGAACACCTCGCGGATCTTCGGGCTCAGACGCGGCACGTCGGACGCGCCGAAGGTTGAATCCGGCTTCAGCTCGCGCAGTTCGAGGAACGCGATGCCGAGCTCGTCGAGCGCCCTGGCGGCGGGCACGAACACCGCTTCCGGATCGCTGTCGTCCGTCCCTTGCGTATCGCCGTTGGGCGACAGGCGGATGCCCGTGCGGCCCGCGCCGATCGTCTCGATCACGCGGCTGACCGCCTCCACCATGAAGCGGATGCGGTTCTCCGGCGAGCCGCCATAGTCGTCGTCGCGGTGGTTGGTGCCGTCACGCAGGAACTGGTCGATCAGATAGCCATTGGCGCCGTGCAACTGAACGCCGTCGAAGCCCGCCTCGATCGCCGCCTGGGCGGCGGTGCCGAATTCGTCCACGGCGCGCGCGATGTCGTCCAGCGTCGCCGCCCTGGCTTCGGCATAGGGGTTGTCCTCCGTGTGGTACGGCGCGCGCGTCGCCGAAGAGGAGAGCGGCTGCTGCCCGGTCACGGCCGGGCGCGCCATGCGGCCCATGTGCCAGAGCTGCGCGACGATCTTGCCGCCTGCCTCGTGTACGGCGGCGGTGACCGGCTTCCATGCTTCCACCTGCTCCGGCGTCCACAGGCCGGGCGCGGAGGGCCAGCCCAGGCCGAGCCGGCTGACGCCGGTTCCTTCGGAGATGATGAGGCCGGCGGACGCGCGCTGGCGGTAGTAATCGATCATGATCTCGGTCGGCACATGGTCGGTTGTCGCGCGGCCGCGCGTGAGCGGGGACATGAAGATGCGGTTGGCCGCCGAGATGGAGCCGATCCGGATAGGGTCGAAGAGGGTCGCCACTAACTGTTCCTTTTGCTGACGGGGGCGAGATAGGCCGCTATCGGGCCGCATGCACCACGCGCGGCCCCCAAGGAAAACTTTGTTCACGGCAACCGTGCTTGCCTATGTGGCGCTGGTGGTGGCGAACGTCGCGCTCGCTTTTGGCCCGCTGTTCGTGCGGCTGGCCGATGTGGGGCCGGTGGCCTCGGCCTTCTGGCGCATCGCGCTGGCGCTGCCGCTCCTGTTCGTGCTGGCGGGGGCGAGCGGATGGCGGGGCGGTGGAACCCGCGGCCTGTGGCCGGCCATCCTGATCGGCGGCGTGGCGTTCGCGGCGGACCTTGCCTCCTGGCACCTGGGCATCCTGCGCACCACGCTCGCCAATGCGACCCTGTTCGGCAATTGTGCGGTGCTGTTCTTCCCGCTGTACGGCTTTGTCGCCGCGCGTGCCTGGCCGTCGCGGTTGCAGGCGGTGGCGCTGCTGCTGGCGGCGGCGGGGGGCGGGCTGCTGATGGGGCGCTCGCTGGAGCTGGGCGCACGCAACCTGACGGGCGATCTTCTCTGCCTCGCCGCCGGGCTGCTCTACACCATCTACTTCATCGCCATGCGCCGGGTGCGCCTGCGCCTGCCGCCGCTGCCGGCGCTGGCGCTGTCTTCCGCCGCCAGCCTGCTGCCGCTGGCGGTGTTCGCCGTCGCTTTCGGCGAGACGCTCTGGCCGGGCCACTGGTCGCCGCTGTTCGGCCTTGCGCTGGTCAGCCAGGTGATCGGCCAGGGGGCGATGATCTTCGCGCTCGGCCGGGTTTCCCCGCTGCTGCTCGGCATCGCCCTGCTCCTGCAACCCGTGTGCGCGGCGATCATCGGCCTGGTCGCCTTTGACGAGCGGCTGGGCGCGGCCGATGCGGTCGGCGCGGTGCTGGTGGCGGTCGCGCTGGTGCTGGTGCGCGATCGCAGCGCGGCGGTTGCGCCGGACGCTGCCGAAGAGCAAAAGCAGGCGTGATGAATACGCTTCCGACCGATCCCACGCTTGACGAGGTCCGCGCCGCGCTGGCGCCGGGCATCGCCGCCAACGCCGCCTTTGACGGGTGGAGCGACGCCGCCCGCGATCTCGCCGCCGACATGGCCGGGGTGGATCGCGAGATCGCCGCCCTCGCCTTTCACGGCCAGGCGGACATGGTCGCCGCCTGGTTCGAGACGATCGACGCCGCGATGGTGCAGGCGCTGCCCGGGGAAGCGCTCGCCGGGATGAAGATCCGTGCGCGCATCGCCGCGCTGGTCGAGGCCCGTCTTGCCGCGCTTGCCCCCAACCGCGAGTCGCTGCGCCGCGCACTGGCGATCCTCGCGCAGCCGCAGAACGCAGGCCGCGGTGCGAAGCTCGGCTGGCACGCGGCCGATCTGATGTGGCGCCTCGCCGGCGATACGGCCACCGACTACAACCACTACACGAAGCGCACGATCCTGGGCGGCGTGTACCTTGCTACGATCACCGTCTTCCTGGACGACGACAGCGAGGACCACGCCGACACCCGCGCCTTTCTTCAGCGGCGGATCGACGGGATCATGCGCTTCGAGAAGGCCAAGGCCGGCTTTCTCGCGCGCACGGAGAACCGGCCCAGCCTGTCGCGTTTCATCGGTCGCCTGCGCTACCCGGCGGTTTAACCGCCAAGTTACGACGAGCCGTTATTGATAATTACTCGCAAGGCGCGTATCTGACGCTTCATGTCCGCGTGTAGCCTCGAACATCTGCCCCAGCGCCAGCGCGCCACCGTTGCCGCCATCGACTGGGATCGCCTTGCCGTTCCGGAGGCGCGACGCCTGCGCGAGCTGGGGTTCGACGAGGGTGTCGGGGTGGAGGTGCTGCACCGCGCCAGCCTGGGCAAGGGACCGATCGCCTGCCGCATCGGCCGCATGACGGTGGCGCTGCGCCGCGCGGTGGCCGGCCGCATCCAGGTCGCCCTGATCGCCTGATATCGTGAGCACGCTGCCGCTGGTCGCGCTGGTCGGCAATCCGAATGCCGGCAAGAGCGCGCTGTTCAACGCCCTGACGGGTGCCCGCCAGAAGGTCGGCAACTATCCCGGCGTGACGGTGGAACGTCATTCCGGCCGCCTGGCGCTGGCCGATGGCCGCCCGGTCGAGCTGGTCGACCTGCCCGGGGCCTACAGCCTGGAGCCCGGCAGCCCCGACGAGCGCGTGACGCGCGACGTGGTGACGGGCGCGCAGGCGGGCGAGCGGCTGCCGGACGCGCTGGTGGTGGTGGTGGACGCCGCCAATCTCGACAACCATCTGCGCTTCACGCTGCAACTGCTGGCGCTCGGCCTGCCGGTGGTGGTGGCGCTCAACATGATCGATCTTGCCGAGCGCGACGGGCTGGTGCTCGATCCCGCCGTGCTTTCGCGCGAACTGGGCGTGCCGGTGATCCCCACCGTGGCGGTGCGCCGCCGCGGCATCGACCTGCTGCTGGAGGAGCTCTCCACGGCAGTGGGCGGCGCGACAGCGATGAAGCTGCGCCCCAGCGATCCCGCGCTGCACGAGGACATCGTCACGCTGCAGCGCCGCGCACGCCGGATCGCCACCGCCGCCACCGTTTCCGAGACGCCGACCCGGCGCTGGAATCACCTGCTCGACACGGTGGCGCTGCACCCGGTGGTCGGCCCCGTGCTGCTCCTTGCGCTGCTCTTTGTCATGTTTCAGTCGGTGTTCAGCTGGTCGGAAGCGCCGATCGGCTGGATCGAAACCGGGCTGGCGGCGCTCGCCGACGGCATCAAGGACGTGCTGCCGGACGGCTTCCTGCGCTCGCTGCTGGTGGATGGGCTGATCGCCGGCGTCGGCGCGGTGATCGTGTTCCTGCCGCAGATCCTGATCCTGTTCGCCTTCATCCTGGTGCTGGAAGCATCCGGCTACATGGTGCGGGCGGCGTTCCTGATGGACCGGCTGATGGCGCAGGTCGGCCTGTCGGGCCGCGCGTTCATTCCCCTCCTCTCCTCCTTCGCCTGCGCGGTGCCCGGCATCATGGCGACGCGCACGATCGACGACGAGAAGGACCGCCTGACCACCATCCTGATCGCGCCGCTGATGACCTGTTCGGCGCGGTTGCCGGTGTACACGCTCATCATCGGCGCGCTCATCCCGAACACCAGGCTCGCGCCGCTGATTGGACTGCAGGGACTGGTGATGTTCGGGCTCTACGTGCTGGGCATCGTTGCCGCCTTTCTTGCCGCGCTGGTGCTGCGGCGCACGGTGACCAAGGGCGCCTCGTCGGGCTTCATGATGGAGATGCCCAAATATCAGTGGCCGCGGCTGGGCGACATCGGCATCGGCCTGTGGAGCCGCGCCACCATCTTCCTGAAGCGTGCGGGCACCACCATCGCGCTCACCGTGGTGATCCTGTGGGCGCTGGCGAGCTTTCCGCAGGCGCCCTCCGGGCAAAAGCAGAGCGAATATTCGATCGCCGGCCGTATCGCCTCCGGCATCGAGGTCGTCGTGAAGCCGATCGGGTTCAACCACGACATCGCGCTTGCCCTGCTCCCCGCCATGGCCGCGCGCGAAGCGGCGGTGGGCGCGATCGCCACCGTCTATTCGATCGACAATCCGGACGAGGATGCCGGCGAGGTGCGCCTGGCCGATCGGCTGAAGGGCCGCTGGTCGCTGGCCACCGCGCTCGCGTTCCTCATGTGGTTCGTCTTCGCGCCGCAATGCATCTCCACCATCGCGGTGACGCGGCGCGAGACCAACGGGTGGAAATGGCCGCTGTTCATGGTTGGCTATTTGTTCGCGGCTGCGTACATCATGGCCGGAATCACATACTGGCTCGCCGTGGCTGCGGGCCTCTGAGGGACCCGTTTCATGGCAGGCAGCGTTAACAAGGTCATTCTGGTCGGCAATCTGGGGCGCGACCCGGAAAGCCGCAGCTTCCAGAACGGCGGCAAGGTGGTGAACCTGCGCATCGCCACGTCGGAAAGCTGGAAGGATCGCAATTCCGGCGAGCGCAAGGAAAAGACCGAATGGCATTCGGTCGCGATCTTCAACGAAGGCCTCGCCAACGTCGCCGAGCGTTTCCTGCGCAAGGGCTCCAAGGTCTATATCGAAGGCCAGTTGCAGACCCGCAAGTGGCAGGACCAGCAGGGGCAGGACAAGTACAGCACCGAGATCGTGCTGCAGGGCTTCAACTCGGTGCTGACCATGCTCGACGGCCCGGGCGGCGGCCAGGGTGTCGGCGGCGGCGGCGGGGGCCGTGACTTCGGCGGCGACGACGATTTCGGCGGCTCCTCGGGCGGCGGCAGGGGCGGGTTCGGCAGCGGCGGCGGCTCGGGCGGCGGCGGCTTCGGCGGCAGCCGTGGTGGCGGCTCCTCCGGCGGCGCCAGCCGGGGCGGCTTTGCGGACGATCTCGACGACGACGTGCCGTTCTAAGCGCGTCTCTTGGCACATTCCGAACTCTCCGAAGGTAGCCGGCCGGCTGCGAACGGCTGGCTGCTGGACGAGGCGGCGCGCGCCGAAACGCTGCGCGCCTACGATCTGGCCTCGCTGCGCGACACGAAGGGGCTGAAGCAGATCACCGATTTCGCCTCCGCCCTGTGCGAGGCGCCGATCGCGCTCGTCTCCATCGTGGAGGAGGAATGGCAGACCTTTCTGTCGCGCACCGGGCTGGACGCCGCGCAAACGCCGCGGCGCACGTCCTTCTGCCAGTTCGCGATGCTGGGCACCGGCATCATGGAAGTGCCGGATGCGACGCGCGATCCGCGTTTCGCCGAGAACGAACTCGTTACCGGCGAGCCGTTCATCCGCTTCTATGCCGGCGCGCCGCTGGTGGCGGACGATGGCACCCCGCTGGGCGCGCTGTGCGTCATCGATCGCCAGCCGCGCCCCGGCCTGACCGCGCTTCAGCGGGAGGGTTTGGAAACGCTCGCTTCCGCGGTGCTCGCCCGGTTGCGGGACACGCGCGACGCGCTCGCCTGGCGCGAATCGCAACGCGCCAACCAGCGCGCGCTGAGCGAAAGCCACGAGCGGTTCCGCGTGCTGGCGGACACCATGCCGCAAATGGTCTGGTCCACCCGGCCGGACGGGTACCACGATTACTACAATGCCCGCTGGTACGAGTTCACCGGCATGCCCGAAGGCTCGACGGACGGCGTGGAATGGAACGGCATGTTCCATCCCGACGATCAGGAGCGGGCCTGGGCGCTGTGGCGGCACAGCCTGGAAACGGGCGAACTCTATCAGATCGAATATCGCCTGCGCCGCGCCGATGGCCAGTATCGCTGGACGCTCGGCCGCGCCCTGCCCCTGCGCGACGAGGCGGGCGAGATCACGCGATGGTTCGGCACCTGCACCGAGATCCACGAAACCAAGACCGCGAGCGAGGAGCGCGCGCTGGTCACGCAGGAGCTGCGCCACCGGATCAAGAACATTCTGGCGGTGGTCACCAGCCTGATCGGCCTCACCGCCCGTTCCCGCCCCGAACTGCGCGACGCCAGCGCCGACCTGATCGAGCGGGTCGCCGCGCTCGGCCGTGCGCACGATTTCGTCCGCACCCCCGGGGCCAGCAGCGCCGACGCCTCGCACGACAGCCTCCATGCGCTGCTCGGCGAATTGCTGCGGCCGTACAGCACGGGCGGCGAGAACCGCATCACCGTTTCCGGCGACGACGTACCGATCGCCGCGCACGAAGTGACGCCCATGGCGCTCCTGTTCCACGAACTGGCGACCAACGCCGCCAAATATGGCGGCCTGGCCGAAACCGGCCGCGGGGTGACGATCGCCATCAAGGACCGGGGCGACGCCACGGTGATCCGCTGGCACGAAGCCGCCGGCGAACCCGTGCGGCCGCCGCAGGGCAGCGGCTTCGGCTCGAAGCTGATCGACCTTTCCGCGGTGCGCCAGCTGCGCGGGCAACTGGAGCGGGACTGGCGGCCCGAGGGATTGCAGGTAACGGTGCACTACCCGAAGCGGTAGGTGCGCGGAATGCGCCCCGCTCAGCCCCTCCCCACCACGAACGGTGAAGGTGTTGGTAGCGGTTTGGGGTGACGCCGCCCTCCACTCCCCCTATCTCGGACGCGATGAGCACCACGCCACCCGTCGCCGCCACCCGTCCGCACAGCTTCACCGCGCACGGCCACACCATCGAGGACCCGTATGCCTGGCTGAAGGACCCGAACTATCCCGAGGTCACCGACCCCGAGATCCTCGGCTATCTCGAGGCCGAGAACGCGTTCTTCGAGGCGCAGATGGCGCCGCACCGCCCGCTGGTCGATCGCCTGTACGAGGAGATGAAGGGGCGGATAAAGGAGGATGAGTCCTCCGTTCCGCAGAAGGATGGCGACTGGCTCTACTGGTCCGCCTTCGAGACGGGCGGGCAGTACCGCAAGTGGTGGCGCAAGCCCGTCGCCGGCGGGCCGGACGAGCTGCTGCTGGACGAGCCGGCGCTGGCCGCAGGCAAGGAGTATTTCCGCCTGGGCGCGCTCAGCGTCTCCAACGATGGCCGGCTGCTGGCCTATGCGGTGGACGACAACGGCTCCGAGCGGTTCACCGTGCGGGTGAAGGTGATTGCCACCGGCGAGCACCTGCCGGAGGTGATCGAGGGCATGCTGTCCGAGATTGTGTGGACGGCGGACGACGGCGGCTTCCTCTACGGCCTCGCCAACGAGCAGTGGCGCACCGACAATGCCCGGCTCCACCGGCTCGGCACGCCGGTGTCGGACGATGTGGAGCTGTTCCACGAGGAGGATGAGGGCTTCCGCGTCGGCGTCTCCGAGACGAGCGACCGCAAGTGGATCGTGATCGCGACCGGCGACCATGTGACGAGCGAAGTGTACCTGCTTCCCGCCGCCGATCCCACCGCCACGCCGCTCTGCGTCCGCCCGCGCCGGACCGGCATCGAATATGACGTGGACACGCATGGCGACACCTTGTTCATCCACACCAATGACGTGGATCCGATGTGGCGGCTGGTCACCGCGCCGATCGCGGCGCCTGGCGAATGGAGCGAGCGGATCGCGCCCTCCCCGCATTTCTACATGACGGGCGTCACCTGCTTTGCGGACTTTTTCGTGGTGGAGGGGCGCGAGGACGGGCTCGATCAGATCGACCTGCACCGATACGAGAACGCGGTTGCCCCGCAGCGGATCGTCTTCCCGGAGGCGAGCTACGACGCCGGGCTTGGCGACAATCCCGAATACGACATGTCGGTGCTGCGGCTCGGCTATGAGTCGATGGTCACGCCGGGCACCGTCTACGATTACGACGTGGCCAGTGGCGACCTGACGGTGCTCAAGGTACAGGAGATCCCGTCGGGCTATGACGGCGCGAAATACCGCACCGAGCGCCTGCACATCACCGCGCGCGACGGCACGGAGGTGCCGGTCTCGATTGTCTATCCGGCGGACTTCCCGCGCGACGGCTCGCGCCCGCTCTATCTCTATGCGTACGGCGCTTATGGCTATGCCATTCCGCCGGGCTTCTCCACCGGGCGGCTCTCCTTGCTCGACCGCGGCTTCGCCTTCGCCATCGCCCACATCCGCGGCGGCGACGATCTGGGCCAGCAATGGTATCACGACGGCAAGCTGGAAAAGCGCACCAACACGTTCAACGATTTCGTGGACGTGGCTCGCGGCCTCATCGGGCAGGGCTGGACGAGCGCCGGCAGGATCGCGATCGCCGGCCGCTCGGCAGGCGGCGAGCTGATGGGCGCGGTGGTCAACTCCGATCCGGAGCTGTGGGGCGCGGTGATCGCCGACGTGCCGTTCGTGGACGTGCTCAACACCATGCTCGATGCCGACCTGCCGCTGACGCCCGGCGAATGGCCTGAATGGGGCAATCCGATCGAGGACGCCGCCGCCTTCGAGCTGATCCGCAGCTACAGCCCCTATGACAACGTGCGCGCCCAGGCCTATCCGCCGCTGTTCATCTCCGGCGGCCTCAACGATCCGCGCGTGACCTATTGGGAGCCGGCCAAATGGGCGGCGAAGCTGCGCGCGACCAAGACGGACGACAATGTGCTGTTGCTCAAGACCAACATGGGCGCAGGGCATGGCGGCAAATCCGGGCGGTTCGAGTCCCTGCGCGAGGCGGCGGAGGAGCACGCCTTCGTGCTGTGGCAGCTGGGCGTGGAGGGGTGAGCCGCTTCCGCCTCCCGATCACCGCGGCGGCGGAGGACATCGACGAGCTCGGCCATGTGAACAACGCCGTGTGGGTGCGCTGGATCCAGGACGTAGCGGCGGCGCACTGGCATGCGGTGGCGACCGCGGAGGAACATGCCGCCTATGTCTGGGTCATCACCCGGCACGAGATCGACTATCGCGGCAGCGCGCTGGTCGGCGAGACGGTGACCGGTGAGACCTGGGTTCCCGAGCCCCCCAAGGGCGCGCGCTTCGCCCGCCACGTGCGCTTCACCGGCGCGGACGGCAAGGTGAAGGTGGAGGCGGTCACCACCTGGGCATTGCTGGACCGCGCGAGCGGGCGGTTGCTGCGCGTGCCCGCCGAGCTGGTGGACCGGTTCGTGGAGCGCGCGGGCTAGGGCAACCTGTTCCCCGGCGAAGGCCGGGGAACAGGAACTTAAACGTCCAGGTTTGCGACGCTCAGCGCGTTCTCCTGGATGAACTCGCGGCGCGGCTCCACCACGTCGCCCATCAGGCGGGTGAAGATGTCGTCCGCGGCATCCGCCTGCTCGATGGCGACGCGCAGCATGGAGCGGTTGGACGGATCCAGCGTGGTTTCCCACAATTGCTCGGCATTCATCTCGCCCAGCCCCTTGTAGCGCTGGATCGCCAGGCCCTTGCGCCCGGCCGCGAGGATCGCGTCGAGCAGCTGCGACGGGCGGCCGACCAAAGTCTCGCCCTTGCCGACCGTGACGGTTTCCTCGCCTTCCTCGTCGGTCTGCACCGCATCGACCGGCGCCTCCACCGCCGCGCCCTTCAGCGGCACCAGCTTCGCGGCAGCGGCGAAGCTGTCGGCCTGCTCGGCCGCAAGTGCATGGAGCTTGCGCGCTTCCGCCGAGGCGAGGAAGCTCGCCTCGATGATGTGGTGGTCGGTCACCCCGCGCCACCAGCGCTCGAAGTGGAAGCCGCCATCCTCCGTCACACGCGCCGTCCAGCGCGCTTCCTCGTCGGCCTGGTCGAGCCGGCGGGTCACCTCCGCTAGCCGCTCGCCCCGGGCCTCTCGCTCCGCTTCCGGATCGAGCGCGCCGCCGAGCGCCAGCGTTTCGATGATGTCCGGATCGTAGCGGCGAGGCACGTAGCGCATCAGCGTGCGCATGCGACGCGCATGATCCACCAGGTGGCGCAGGTCCGCGCCCGAGCGGGGGCCGCCCGCCCCGTCCAGCACGGACGCGCCGACGCCGTTCTCGACCAGATAGTCGTCCAGCGCGGCATCGTCCTTGAGGTACACTTCCGACCGCCCGCGCGTCGCCTTGTAGAGCGGCGGCTGCGCGATGTAGAGGTGCCCGGCCTCGATGATCTCGGGCATCTGGCGGTAGAAGAACGTCAGCAGCAGCGTGCGGATATGCGCGCCGTCCACGTCGGCGTCCGTCATGATGACGACCTTGTGGTAGCGCAGCTTGTCCAGCTTGAAGTCGTCGCGGCCAATGCCGGTGCCCATCGCCTGGATCAGCGTGCCGATCTCGCGGCTGCCGAGCATGCGGTCGAAGCGCGCCCGCTCCACGTTCAGGATCTTGCCCCGCAGCGGCAGGATCGCCTGAAAATGCCGGTCGCGGCCCTGCTTGGCGGACCCGCCTGCCGAGTCACCCTCCACCAGGAACAGTTCGGACTTGGCGGGGTCCCGCTCCTGGCAGTCGGCCAGCTTGCCGGGCAGCGACGCGATATCCATCACGCCCTTGCGCCGGGTCAGCTCTCGGGCCTTCTTGGCGGCTTCGCGCGCGGCGGCGGCGTCGATCACCTTGGCGACGATCGCGCGGCCATGCGCCGGATTCTCTTCCAGCCACTCGGCCAGCTTGTCCGCCATCAGGCTTTCCAGCGGCTGGCGCACCTCGGAGGAGACGAGCTTGTCCTTGGTCTGCGAGCTGAACTTCGGATCGGGCAGCTTGACCGAGACGATCGCCGACAGGCCTTCGCGCATGTCGTCGCCGGTCAGCGTCACCTTTTCCTTCTTCAGGAGCCCGCTCTTGTCCGCATAATTGTTCAGCGTGCGGGTCAGCGCCGCGCGGAAGGCGGCCAGGTGCGTGCCGCCATCGCGCTGCGGGATGTTGTTGGTGAAGCACAGCACGTTTTCGTAGTAGGAGTCGTTCCACTCCAGCGCGACGTCGATGGTCACGTCGTCGCGCGTGCCGGTGATCGCCACCGGCTCCGGCATCAGCGGCACCTTGTTGCGATCGAGATACTTCACGAAGGCGGCGATCCCGCCCTCGTAGAACAGCTCCACCGTTTTCGGCTCCTCGTGCCGGGCATCGGTGAGGAACAGGCGCACGCCCGAGTTCAGGAACGCCAGCTCACGGTAGCGGTGCTCCAGCTTGTCGAAATCATATTCGGTGATCTTGAACGTCTCGGGGCTGGCGAGGAAGGTCACGCGCGTGCCCTTCTTGCCTTCCGCCGGGCCGATCACCTTCAGCGGCGCTTCGGCATCGCCGTGCCGGAAGCGCATGTAATGCTCCTCGCCGTCGCGCCAGATGTTGAGGTCCAGCCACTCGGACAATGCATTGACCACCGACACGCCCACGCCGTGCAGGCCACCCGAAACCTTGTAGGCATTGTCGTCGCTGGTGTTCTCGAACTTGCCGCCCGCGTGCAGCTGGGTCATGATGACCTCGGCGGCGGACACGCCTTCCTCCGAGTGGATGCCGGTCGGGATGCCGCGCCCGTTATCCTCGACGGAGACCGAGCCGTCGGGGTTCAGCGTGATCTCGATGCGGTCGCAATGGCCGGCCAAAGCCTCGTCGATCGCGTTGTCGGACACTTCGAACACCATGTGGTGCAGGCCCGAGCCGTCGTCGGTGTCGCCGATATACATGCCCGGCCGCTTGCGCACCGCATCCAGGCCCTTCAGCACCTTGATGGAATCGGCGCCGTAATCGTTCGTGTTGGGGTCGTTTGCCATGGATCAGCATATAGGCAGCGACGGCCTGTAACGAAAGCGAAATGGCCGCTTTCGGCGCGGGAGGACGTCACGGGAGCCGTCTCCCGTGACGTCGGATGCGGCAGGCCCGGCGAAGTGGCGCTCCGCCCGGGGCCGGACCGCGTCAGCCGCGAAACGCGCTGGCGCGCTGTCCGAGCAGGGTTACCTCCACGCGCCGGTTCTGGCGCATGCCGGCCGCCGTTGCGTTGCTCGCCACCGGGTTCGCCTCGCCATGTCCGGTGACGCGGAAGCGCGCGCGGGTCACGCCCATCGCGTCGAAAGCACTGCGCACCGCCGCCGCACGCCGTTCGGACAGGTCCTGGTTGTGCGCGTCGGTGCCGCGAGAGTCGGTATAGCCGTCGATCGCGACCCGGACGCCGGGATTGGCCTTCAGATACCCGGCCAGCGGCCGCAGCCGGTCGATCGCGCCGGGACGCAGCACGTCGCTGTCGGTGGCGAACAGCACATCGTCCTGCAGCACCATGCGCGCGCCCTGCGCGGTGTCGCGGAAGCCATAGCCGCGCATCGCGCCGCGATCCCAGCCGCCGCGGACCTCCTCCACGACGACCACGTCGCGCGAGCGCCAGTCGAACCGGTCACGGCGCGGGCCAGCGACATCGGCAAAGGCGCGGTTCGCGGCCTCCGCCTCGCGTGGCGAGATGCGGCCGTCATCGTTGAAGTCGAAGTTGCGCAGCACAAAGGCGCGCCCGCGCAACGATCCGCGCAGTTCGGGGAACAGCCGCGGCACGCCCGCTCCTGCAAGCCGATACGTCGCGCGGTCGCCGGGCCGGCCGCCGCTCCAGTCCCAGCGGTCCTGCGCCATCGCGGGTCCGGCCAGTGCGATCCCGGCGGCGGCAACCATAGCGAATCTCAGCATACGTCACTCCTTGCAACACGCCCACCCGCCCGCTGCGACACCAGGTGCCGCCGTCCGCTTGAACGCCCGCTGAGCCGCTTCGTCAGCCGCAATTCAGCCGGCGGTGCCATGTGCCGGATCGCGCCGGCGCCCTTCCGCGTTGTAGGGCAAAGGAGAGTTGCGATGCCCGACACCGACCCGAACAGCGCCCCCGACACGCTGCCCGACGATGCGCAGGACCGGGAAACCGCCGCCTCGGTACTTCACGACGCGGATCGCGACGATGCCGGCGGCGGCGGCCTGGGCGGCGCGGACGCCGCCGATCCGCTGGCCGCCCGCGCGGTGGCCGGCACCAGCCCCAACGCGCCGATCGATACCGGCGTGGACGCCGGCCGCGCGGGCGCCGAGCGCGACAGCCGCCTGTCCGCCGCCGAGGACGACGGCAGCGAGCCGCATCCTTCCTCGCGCTAGATCGGAACGCTGCCGACACGAACGCGTTGAGCGAACCTTGGGAGAAGGAGGCTTATTATGTTGTGGACGATTGTCGCTATTCTGCTGATCCTTTGGCTGCTCGGCTTTTCGCTGCAAATCGGTGCGGGGCTGATCCATATCCTGCTGGTGATCGCCGTCATCGTCGGCCTGGTGCAGCTGTTCCGCGGTCGACGGGTCTAGTCGCGGGCGGCGTACCCGCGCAGTGAGATGCCGCGGCCCGGCGCTCCTGCGCGGAGCGGGGGGCCGCGGCCTCGGTCGGGCTAGGTGCCCGATTCGGCCAGCCGGCGGGCCACTTCCTCGCACTGCGCGGCGACGGCGCCCCAGCCCGCCTCGAAGCCCATCGCCTTGTGCTGGTCGCACGCTTCGGCCGTCCAGTGCCGCGCACCGGCGCGATAGCGCGTCCGCTCCCCTTCGGGCGTGAGTTCCAGGAAGCCGACCATGAACGGTCCCTGCGGCACCCAGCCGCTGGCGAACGCGTCGGTGAACACCACGCGGCGGTCCGGCACCACCTCCAGATAGACGCCTTCCTGCGGCATCTTCTCGCCATCCGGCCCGTGCATCACCATCGCCGAACGCCCGCCGGGACGGAGCTCCTGCGCGACGATCTCCGCCCGCCATGGCCGGGGGCACCAGCATTCGCCGAGATGGTCGGCAAAGGCCCGCCATACCGCCCCGACCGGCGCATCCATCAACCGCTCGATCGCCAGTTCGTAGGTCATGCCGCCGCTCCCTTCCGTGCCGCCTCGATCGCGGCGATGTCGATCCGGCGCATGGTCATCATCGCCTGCATCACCCGCGCGGCAGCCTCGCCGTCAGGGTCGGTCATGCCGGCCATCAGCGCGCGTGGCACGATCTGCCAGCTGAAGCCCCAGCGGTCGCGGCACCAGCCGCAATCGGACTCCGCCCCGCCATTGCCGACGATCGCGTCCCAGTAGCGGTCGGTCTCGGCCTGATCGTCGGTGAACACCTGAAAGCTCACCGCTTCGTTGGCGGTGATGCCGGGGCCGCCGTTCAGGCCCAGGAACGGCTGGCCGCAGACGGTGAACTCCACCGTGATCTCGTCGCCGGCCATGCCGGACGGATAGTCGAGCGCCGCCGCTTCGCCGTCGCCGACATGGCTGTCGGGGAAGGTCGCGGCATAGAATTCCGCGGCACGGCGCGCCTCGCCCCTGTCGAACCACAGGCAGGTCATCAGCTTGCTCATGGCCGTTCCCCCGACACGAAGCCGACGGGACAGCCCTGCGGATCGGTCGCCACGACGATCCGCTGTCCACCGGGCACTTCCATGGGCCCCATCAGCACCGTGCCGCCGAGTTCGGCCACCTGCGTGGCGGCAGCGTCCACGTCCGGTATGGAGAA
Organism: Sphingomonas aracearum; assembly: GCF_003345355.1. Classification (GTDB taxonomy): domain Bacteria; phylum Pseudomonadota; class Alphaproteobacteria; order Sphingomonadales; family Sphingomonadaceae; genus Sphingomonas; species Sphingomonas aracearum. The sequence goes on from NZ_QQNB01000002.1 coordinate 942,975, forward strand.
ATAGAAACCCCAGCGTTTCGGCTGGTCGGGGCTCGCCTGGTCCATCATCGCGCCCAGCCTGGTGATGCCGCAATCCACGAAGCTGTAGTCGCCCATCGGCCCCATCGGCATCGCTTCGGTGGAGGTCCAGCCGAGCAGGTCGCCGTAGAAGCCGAGCGCGGCCTTGCTGTCGGTGGTCACCAGCTCGTTCCAGGCGACACGGCCGGGCAGGGTTTCGGAGAAAGCGGTGTTCTCCACGCCCTCGATCCCCGGTGGCGGGCTGGGCCGCATCAGGTAGAAGGCAACGCCCTGCGCATCCTCGACCAGCGCGATACGGCCGACGTTCGGGATGTCGCTGGCGGGCATGTGCACCTTCCCACCCGCCGCCGTCACCTCCCCTGCCTTGGCGTCCAGGTCCTCGACATGGAAATAGGCGTACCAGCCGGCGGGGATCGGCGCCTCGGCCGGACGCGGCATCATGCCCGCGACGCCCTGCCCGTCCACCTCGACAATGGTGTACTCCATCCCCTCGCCCGGCACCGCGAACGGCGTGAACGTCCACCCGACCACTGCACCGTAGAACGCCTTGGCCGCGTCCACGTCCGGGGTCATCAGCTCGTACCAGATCGGCATTCCGTTCATCTCAACTCCCCCTCAGGCGTCCAGGATGGCGGCGAACCCGCCATAGATCAGCCGCTTGCCTTCGAACGGCATGGGGCCGTCCGGCTGCATGCGCGGATCCTCCATCGCCTTTGCCATGCCGGCATCGCGCGCCTGCTTGTCCGGCCATTCGATCCAGGAGAAGACGACCTGCTCGCCCTCCTCCGCCGCCACTGCGCGGAAGAAGTCGGTAACGGTGCCGTGCGGCACATCGTCGCTCCAGCATTCCACCACGCGCAGGGCGCCATGCTCGCGGAATACCGGCGCAGCCCTGGCCGCGAAGCCGAGATACTCCTCCTTGCTCACGCCCGCGCGCACCGGCGCCAGGAACCCGTCCACATAGGTCATGCGGTTTCTCCCTGCCCGGATCAGGCCGCTTCGCTTGCTGCAGACATGTCCATGAACATCGGGCCCCAGCCATGGCCGTCCGGATCCTCGAAGCCCCGGCTGTACAGGAAGCCCTCGTCCTCGGCACCGTGCGCCTCGCGCCCGCCCGCCGCGACCGCCGCCGCGCTGATCGCATCGACCGCCTCGCGGCTGTCCATGGCAAGCGCGAACAGCGCCTGGCTGGACGTGCGCGGATCAACGATCTGCTTGGGGGTCAGCGTGGCGTAGAAATCGTGGCTGGCCACCATCACGCTGAAGGTGTCCGACCATTGCAGCGCCGACGCCTGCTCATTGGAGAAGGCGGCGTTCTTCGTGAAGCCGATCGCTTCGTAGAAGGCGGTGGATCGCGCGACATCGGTGACCGGCAGGCTGACAAAGACTTGCTTGCTCATGCTTTCTCTCCCGTGGGGCGGCCGTTCGATTCGGCTCACTTGCAAAGCGTGTCGCCAGTAGTTAGCTAAAGCAACGATGAAGTTAGATAAAGTGAGTAGTAACCCCAAGCGCTGGTATGACGATGCCTGCGGCACGGCGCTGGCCATGGAATTGGTGGGCGAACGCTGGTCGCTGCTGATCGTGCGCGAGCTGATGTTCGGCGCACGACGCTTTGGCGAGATCAAGGCGGGCCTGTCGGGCATCTCCGCCAACGTGCTGACGCAGCGGCTGGACGGGCTGGAGCGTGCCGGCATCCTCTCGAAGCGCCGCCTGCCCTCCCCGGCCAACGTGCAGGTCTACGAACTGACGGAATGGGGCTACCAGAGCGAGACGGCGATCCAGGAGCTCGGTCGCTGGGCGGTGCGCAGCCCCGCGCATGATCCCAGCCTGCCGCTGTCGCCCGCCTCCCTGATGATGTCTTTCCGCACCATGATCGATCGCCACGCCGCCGCCGAGCGGCCGATGACGGTTTCGCTGGAGGTCACCGGCGAGCCGTTCGTGGCGAGAGTGGACGCACGGGGGATCGCGGTGGAGCGGGGCATCGTTTCCGCGGCCGACCTGCGCCTGACGGGCGCCACAACCGCGTTTGCCGCGGTGATCTATGGCGGCGCGCCCGCCGAAGGATTGCTGACGGTCGACGGCGACAAGGCGCTGTTCGATCGCTTCCGCACGCTGTTTCCGCTGCCCGCGAAGATCGCCACGCCATGACCATCGCGCCCCCGCCGCAGGGCTTTGCCGGCCCGGTCAAACGATCGGTGACGATCGCCGGGCACCAGACCTCGATCAGCCTGGAACCCGTCTTCTGGACCGCGCTGGAGCAGGCGGCGGGCGTGCACCGCCTGCCGCTCAGTGCGCTGATTGCGCAGATCGATGCCTTGCGCATCGTGGAGGCGGACCCGCCCAACCTCGCCAGCGCGCTGCGCACCTGGCTGTTCGTGAGAAACGCTCCATGAAGCTGTTCCGCGACGAACGCGAGGGTTCCGGCCTCCGCCGGGGCACGAGGTCCGGGGCTATTCCCCGAATGCGCCCCCGCGATAGAGCAAGGTGATCGCGACGCGGCGGTTGCGCGGATCGGTCGGGTTCTTGGCGATGATCGGCTCGCGGTCGGCGACGCCCTCGATCCGGTAGAAGCGGCGTTCAGGCACGCCTCCGTCGAACAACCGCCGGCGCGTCGCCTCGGCACGGCCGGAGGACAGCATCCAGTTATTGTATTCCAGCGGGTTGCCGTAGCCGAGCGCATCGGTGTGTCCGCGGATCATGATCGGGTTCTCCGTACCCTTGATCGACTCCGCGATCATGCCGATCAGCCTCGATGCCTCCGGCACCAGTTGCGTGGTGCCCAGCGCGAACATCGAATAATCCGCATCGTCGATCAGGTCGATGCGCAGCCCGTCGCGGGTGCGCAGGAAGCGGATATGCTGCGCCAGCTTCTTCAGCTGCGGGCTCTGCGCCATCGCCCTGGTCAGCGTGCGCTTCATCTTCTCGAAATTCTGCTGGTCCGCCGCCTGCATCGCGGCCTTGTCCTTCAGCGTGCCCTTCTGCCCGGTGCCGACCTGTGTTCCCCCGGTGGAGTCCGCCGGGATGGTCAGCGAGCGCGTGCCGCTCTGCGCCGCCTTGTGCGGGTAATTGTCCTTGTCGGTGATCGATTCACCGCCGAACAGCCCGTTGGAGCCGGCGGAGTTCTGCTTGAACTCGATCAGCGTGGGCGCGAAATAATCGGCGATCGACTTGCGCTGCTTCTCGCTGGTGGCACCCAGCAGCCACATCAGCAGGAAGAACGCCATCATCGCCGTCACGAAATCGGCATAGGCGACCTTCCAGGCCCCGCCATGATGGCCGCCATGGCCATCGGCGATCACCTTCTTGACGATGATGATCTTGGGCGGCTGATTGGAGCCGTGGGGAGCGCGTGCGCCGGCCATCTATCGGGTGCTCCGAAGAGGTTCACGCGAAGGCGCGATGACGCGAAGGGGGGCTCGATCGCGAAGAGACGCAGGGGTGTTCCGCAAAAGGTAGACGCCGCCGCGACAGCGGCTCTCCGAACTGCCTGCGCTGACGCGCGGAAGCCTGATCCGGCGAGGCACTCTCCGCGTCCTCTGCGCCTCTGCGCGCGTGACAATCTTCGCGTCTTCGCGGCTTCGCGCGAACACCATCTGCGGAGCCACGCTCACCGCCCACGCAGCCCGTCGAACACCTCGGCGAAGCCGGGCTGGTTGTTGTGCGCGATGCCCGAGCGGGCCGCCTCGATCACCAGCGGCTGCGGATGCCCGTGCAGCGAGGCGATGATGATCTGCTTCACCGTGTGATAGATCGCGCCGTCCGCATCCAGCACCTGCTGCAGCCGGTTGGCGAGCGGCGCGACGATGCCGTAGGCCAGCAGCACGCCCATGAACGTGCCGACCAGCGCCGAGCCGATCATCGCGCCCAGGATCGAGGGCGGCTTGTCGATCGAGCCCATGGTCTTCACCACGCCCAGCACCGCGGCGACGATGCCGAGCGCGGGCAGCGCATCGGCCAGGTTCTGCAGCATCGCCTGCGGCGTCGCGACCTCGTGATGGTGGTTCTTGATCGCCGCATCCATCACTTCCTCCACCGCATGCACGTCCAGCGTGCCGGAGGAGACGACCACCAGGCGCAGGGTGTCGGCGATGAGATTGGTCAAGGCATGGTCGGCGAGCAGCCTGGGATATTCGGCGAACAGGGCGGAGGACTTGGGATCCTCGACATGCGGCTCCAGCGCGATCGGGCCGTCCGTGCGCAGCATCTTCATCAGCTTGGAAACGAGGAAGATGACGTCCAGATAGTCCTGCTTCTTGTATTTCGGGCCTTTGAACACCTTGGCCAGGCCGCCGCCCAGCGCCTTCAGCTCCTTGCCCGAATTGCCGATGATGAGCGCGCCGACGGCCGCACCGCCGATGATGATCATCTCGTGCGGGATCGCTTCCATGACGGGGCCGAGCGCGCCGCCGGTGAAGACGAAACCGCCGAAGATCATCACCAGCAGGACCACAAGGCCGATGATCGGAAACATACGCGCGAAACCCCCGATATTCTCGAGCGGCAGGGTTAGCCGGGCTTCCCTTCGATCCGGTTAACCCTGCCGGTACTCGCGCCTCTACTTGAGGTAATCGAACAGCGAGAGCGAGGAGAGTTTGGTGAAGCTCGCCTGTGTCGCCTGCAGCGTCGTGATCGTCTTCTGCAACTCGGCGATGGCCGAGGTGATGTCCGTATCCTCGAGGTCGGAACGGGCAACTTCCCGGTTCTCCACCGCCACGGCCATCTGGTCGGCATCGAGCTCCAGCCGCGCCGCCCGCGCGCCCAGCGAGCCGCGGGCGGAGGTCAGCTGCGTCTGGCCCAGCGACAAATCGTCCTGCGCCGCCTTCGGCGCCTCCGTCATGCCGCCGCCCGCCTCCAGCGCGTCGGCCAACCTCTTGACGGTCGCGAACACGTCGGTAGCCGTGCCGTCCGTGCCCGTGAAGCCGAACACCCGTTGGGCGCTGTCGGTCGCTTGGATAGACGTGCCGTTGCCGATCGGCAGCGGGGCGGGCTCGCCGGTGCCGGTGAAGGTGACGGAGCCATCGCTCGCCTGGGTGACGGCGGTGTCGCCCGTCGCCGCGCCGAACAAGGGCTGCCCGCGCATGTCCCTGGTGTTCGCCAGCGCCGCCATGTCGTCCAGCACGGACCTGAGCTCGGTGGCGATCACCTTGCGATCACTGGCGGACAGCGTGTCGCTGCCGGCGCGCACCGCAAGCTCCTTGGCGCGCTGCAGCTGCGTGGACATGCCGTCCAGCGTCGAGTCCGCCTGCGCGAGCACGGATTGGCCGAGCTTGATGTTCGCCGAATAGGCAAGATCGTCCGCGCTCGCCTGCTTCATGCCGGCCAGACGCTTGTAGGCGACCACGTCGTCGGCGGCGCCTTGCAGCCTGGTCTGCGTGGAGATCTGCGTCTGAAGAAGGTCGGATTTTGCCGACAGCTTGTTCATCAGCGAGGTCGAGCGATCGTAGAAGGAGGAGGTGCTGATCTGCATGGCCGTCCTCAATTGATGCCGATGATCGTCTGAAAGGTTTCGCGCGCAACCTGGATCACGCGGCTGGACGCTGAATAGGCCTGCTGGAAGCGCATGAGGTCGACCGCCTCGTTGTCGAGGTTGACGCCGGACTGGCCGTCGCGGGCAGCGACGGCGGCGTCGCGGATCGCCGATTGCGCCTCCGCCACCGATTGCCGTCCGGCCAGCGCGGCAGCGTTGGCCGCGACGAGATCGGTGACCCTGGTTTCGAACGCGCCGCTCGCACGGACGCCGGCGAGGCCGGTATCCATGTCGAGCAGGTTGCTGTTGTCGCGCGGCCCCTTGCCCATGCCGGCTGCGGCAATGCCGTTGGGATCGGTCAGCTTCAGCCGGAAGTCGGTCGCGGTGCCGCCGGGAACCAGCTCGAAGAACGGCTGCCCTGCGGCGCCGGAGACGTCCGCGCCCTGCGTCTGCACGGCGTTCACGCCGGTCATGAACCCGTCCGCCACGCCGTTCAGGTCGCGCCGGGCGTCGTGCAGCCGTGTCGCCGCCTCGCCGACCCCGGCCAGCACGCCGCCAGCGGGCTTGATAGACGTGACCTCCCCCGCTTTGTGCACGGCGAAGCTGGTGGTGCCGTCCGCCTCGCGCACATAGGTGAGGTGACCGGCTTCCAGGCCGGCCACCATCACCGCGCCGTTGGCGCCGCCGATCTTCACCGTCGAGCGGCCCAGCGCGTCGAAGCTGGCGGACACGTCCACCAGCGCGCTCATGTCCTCCAATGCCTTGTCCCGCTGGTCGAGCAGCGACGCAGCGGCCGAGCTGCCGGACGCGGCCCGCGCCAGCCCGTCGTTGATCCTGGCCAGCTTCTGCGACAGCGCGTCCACCTGTGCGGTGGCGTCCTCGGCGGTGGCGTCGAGCTCGACGGTGAGCTGGTCCAGCGCCTTGCCGGTCGCCGAAAAGGCGTTGGCCACCGTGGTGCCGGCCTCCAGCATCGCGCTGCGCGGGGCAGACGCGGTCGGGTCGGCGGCAACGGCGGTGGCGGCGTTGAAGAACGAGGTGATGCGCGTGCCAAGCTGGTTGCCGGTCAGCGCGCCGTCGATCCGCCCCATCCAGGTGACGCTGGTGGCGGTCCTGGACAGGTCGGTGCTGGCTGCCCGCACGTCGGCCGCGCGAAACATGTCCGCCGCGCGCGCGATGCCGGAGACGACCACGCCATTGCCCGGCGTCACCGGCTTGGCGGCGAGGCCGATGCCGGTGGCGCTCACCTCCCGGGTCGTCGCGGTGCGGCGGACATAGCCTTCGGTGCCGACATTCGCGATGTTGTCGGACACGGTGGAAAGCGCAGTCTGGTATGCGCGCACGCCCGAGGCGCCGATGGAAAGGAGATCGCTCACTTGTCGGTCGCCGCGGCCGGGTTCGGCTGCAATTCGGATTGCGATCTGGCGAGGAAGTCGGTCACCGCCTTGCCGATGCCCAGCGGCGCGTGGTCGGCCATGGCGGCGGCGACCTTGCCGTCCTGCATCTCGCGAAAGGTATCGAGTGCCTTGCTGTCGAACAGCTCGTCGCCGAGCTTCGCCTGACGCATCGACTTCAGCATCATCGACGTGAAGATCGTCTCGAACTGCTTGCCCGCCTTGGCGAGGTTCTCCTTGTTCGACAGCCGGCTGGTGTCGAGCGAAATGCCGCTGGTCGAGGCAGCGGAGGGGAGGCCCGGAACCTCGCTCACAGCACGATCAGCTCGGCCTTGAGCGCGCCGGCCTCCTTCAGTGCCTCGAGGATGGCGACGAGGTCGGCGGGCGACGCGCCGATCGCGTTCACCGCCTTCACCACATCGGCCAGCTTGGGCGCGTCCGGGATCAGGAACATGGGTCGCTTCTCCTCCTCGACCGACACGCCCGACTTGCGCTCCAGCGCGGTCCGGCCCTGGCTGAAAGGCGCGGGCTGGACCACCTGCTGGCGTTCGTCGATGCGCACGGTGAGCTTGCCGTGGGTCACCGCGGCCGGACCGACCCGAACCGCGCTGTTGATAACGACCGTTCCCGTGCGGGCATTAACAATCACTTTCGCCGGTGGCTCGGCGGAGGTGACGGACAGGTTCTCGATCTCGCTCATCAACGTGGCGCGCACGTCCGCGCCCTGCGGCGCACGCACGGCGATGGAGACGGCGTCGATCGCCTGCGCCGTGCCCTGGCCCAGCCGGGTATTGATCGCGCTCGCGACGTTCTGCGCGGTCGTGAAATCGGCGCGGGCAAGATTGAAGGTGAGGTTGGGCGCGGTCTCGAACCCGGTCTGCACCGCGCGTTCCACGGTGGCGCCTTCGGGGATGCGGCCGGTGGAAGGCACGTTGACGACGATCTTGGACCCGTCCGCCCCTTCCGCGCCGAGGCCGCCGACCGCAAGGTTGCCCTGCGCCATGGCATAGATCTGCCCGTCCGCGCCCTGGAGCGGGGTGAGGATCAGCGATCCGCCCCGCAAGCTCTTGGCCTTGCCCATGGAGGCGACGGTGATGTCGAGCCGCTGGCCGGGCTTGGCGAACGGCGGCAGGTCCGCCGTCACCATCACCACCGCGGCGTTCTTCATGCCCGGATTGGCGTTGGGCGGCAGTTGCAGGCCGAAGCGCGAGGCGACGGCCTTGAGGCTCTGCACCGTATATTCGAGATTGTCGTCCCCCGTGCCCGGCAGGCCGACGACGACGCCATAGCCTGTCAACTGGTTCGATCGGATGCCCTGGAAACCGCCCAGGTCCTTCACGCGATCGGCATGGGCCGGCGTGGCGGCGAGCACCGCGAGGAGGAGGGCGAGCAAGGGGCGGACGAACTTGGTCATGCGGTCAGACTGCCCGAACAAGGTTAAAGGGGCGTAAACCAGCAGCTGAAAGGATCTCCCAAACCGTTCGTCTCGAGCAGGGATCGAGCTTGTCGAGAGCCCGTATCGAGAGACCTGCGCTACGGCCGACCTCTCGATACGCCGTCTCGACAAGCTCGACGGCTACTCGAGGCGAACGGGGTTGGACGAGGAGCTATTTAGAACGGCGAAACCACCTGGAAGAACCGGCTCAGCCAGCCCTGCCGGCCGGCGCGTGCCACGTCGCCCTTGCCGGTATAGGCGATCTGGGCATCGGCAACCCGCGTGGAGAGCACGCGATTGTTGATGTCCACGTCGGCGGTGCGCACCAGGCCCTTGATCTGCACGAACTCGTCGCCGCGGTTCAGCGTCACGCGCTTCTGTCCCTGCACCAGCATGGTGCCGTTGGGGTAGACCGCAGCCACCGTCACCGAAACCTCGCCGGACAGCGAGTTGGACTGGTCGGCCGAGCCCTGGCCGGTGAAGCCGCGATTGCCGCTGGCGCTCGCGTCCGAGTTCTTGAACAGGTTAAACGGGCCGGTGCTCGGCGGCGTCAGCCCGAAGCTGCCCGAGGAGTTGAGCTTGGAGTTCGAGCTCTTCGACGCCGAGGTCGATTCCACCAGCACGATGGTCAGCGGATCGCCGACGCGCCGCGCGCGCTGCCCTTCGTAGAGCGCGCCATAGCCGGCATCGGCCTGGAAGATCGCGCCGTTCGCCGGGGCGGGCGCCGCGACGGGCGCGGGCATGACCGCGGTGTAGTCGGTCTTCGGCTTCTTCTTGCCGAACACGCTGGCATCCGCCGAGGACGGCAAGGCCGCCGCGAGCAGCATGGAGCCTGCGACGAAGCCGCTCATGAACGGCGCGAAGGAGGTGGTCAGATGGCGCATCACAGGTTCTGGTTCACGTATTTGAGCATGTCGTCGGTGGCCGAAATCATCTTGGAATTGACCTCATAGGCGCGCTGCGTCTCGATCATGTCGACCAACTCCTCGACGACGTTGACGTTGGATGCCTCCAGCATCCCCTGCCGGATCTGCCCGCGCCCGTCCTGCCCGGCGATGCCGAGGTTCGCGGTGCCGCTGGCCGCGGTTTCGGTCAGGTAATTGTCGCCCTTCGACAGGAGACCGGCGGCGTTGGCGAAGCTCGCCACCTGGATCTGGCCGATCTCGGTTGCTTCCGACTGGTTGGGCACCGTCGCCGAGACGGTGCCGTCATTGCCGATGGTGATCGACGTCGCGCCCTCCGGCACGGTGATGCCCGGCATCACCTGATAGCCCTCGGAGGTGACCAGCAGCCCTTCCGCAGAGCGCGAGAAGTTGCCCGCGCGGGTATAGCCGAGCTGCCCGCCCGGCAGCTGCACCTGGAAATAGCCGTCGCCGTCCAGCGCCAGGTCCAGGCTGTTGCCCGTGGTCTGCATCGCGCCCTGCGTCTCGATCCGCGCAGTGCCCTGCACCCGCACGCCGGTGCCGAGGTTCAGGCCGGTGGCGTACTTGCTCTCCGAGGTGGAGGGCGAGCCCGGCGCGGTGATCGTCTGATAGCTCAGCGTCTCGAATGCGGCGCGGTCGCGCTTGAACCCCGTGGTGTTCACGTTGGCCAGGTTGTTCGAGATCACCCGCATGCGCGTATCCTGGGCGTCCAGCCCGGTGCGCGCGATGTGCATGGCGGCAGTGGTCATGGCTTCAACTCCTTAGGACGGCATGCGCATCACGGATGCGCTGCTCTCGTCCATGTTCTTGGCCTCCTTCAGGAGGTTGGCCTGCACCTCATAGGCGCGCTGGTTCTCGATCATGTCGACCAGCGCCTGTGTCATGTCGACGTTGGAGCCCTCCAGCGCACCGCCGGTCACCTGCGCCTCCATGTCCTGCGGCAGCACGCCGCCGCCCTTGACGTAGAGGAGGTTGTCGAGCCCCTTGGCCGTATCCGTCCCCTGGGTGGAGACGAGCTTGATCGTGTCGATCACCTGCGCCGCGCCATCGGTCGAGCCCTGCGGCACGATCGACACCGAACCGTCGCTGCCGATCGACACCTTCTGGTAAGGCGGCAGGGTGATGGGCCCCCCCGAGCCCATCACCGGGTGACCGTCGCCGGTCTCCAGCACGCCAGACGCATTGACCGAAAGGTCGCCGCGCCGGGTGTACGCTTCGCTGCCGTCCGGCGCCTGCACTGCGATCCAGGCATCGCCGGTGACCGCCACGTCGAGCGGGCGGCCGGTCTGCATCATCGCGCCGGCCTTGCGGTCCGCGTCGATCACCTGCTCGGACGCCGGCACGCGCGCCTCGAAGCCGGGCCCGGTGACCGACAGGCGATCGAACACCACGCGATCGGCGCGAAAGCCGGTCGTGTTGACGTTGGCGATGTTGTTCGCGATCGCCGCCTGCGACGCCATGTGCGCCTTGAGGCCCGATGCCGCGGTATAGACCAGCCTGTCCATTGTTCTTTCCTTACCTCCCCACCCCGTTCGCCCTGAGGAGAGGCTGAGCTTGTCGAAGCCTCGTCTCTAAGGGCATGTGCTTCGAAACGGCGCTTCGCCTTCGGCTCAGCACCTCCTCAGCACGAACGGGGCGGGTCAGGGTGTCATTTGCCCGCCAGCCTTAGCTGCGGATGTTGAAGATGGTCTGCGAGATCTGGCTTTGCGTATCCAGCGCCTTGGCGTTCGCCTGGAAGTTGCGCTGCGCCGCGATCAGGTTGACCAGTTCCTCGGTGATGTCGACGTTTGATCCCTCGATCGTGCCGCTCATCAGCGCGCCATAGCCGTTCTCGCTGGCGGTGCCGTATTTCGGCGCGCCGGCGATGCCGGTCGAGGCCCAATAGCTGTTGCCCTGCTGGCGCAGGCCGGTCGGCGTGGTGAAGTTGGCCAGCGCCACCTTGCCCAGCTTCTGCGTCTCGCCGTTGGAATAGCTCGCGGTGATCAGCCCCTGCTCGTCCACCGCCAGACCCGAGAGCTGGCCGATCGACTGGCCGTTCTGCGTGCGGCTCTGCACGGAGAAGGTCGAGGTCTTCGATTGCGAGGTGGTGTAATCCATGGTGATCGTCTGCGCGACACCGGTCGCCGCCGGCGTGAACGCGTCGAATGCGGTCGCGGCCGCGGGGGTGAGGATCTTGCCGTCCGCATCGAAAGTCATGTCGATCGCACTCGCGCCGCCGTTGGTCAGCTGCTGGTCTCCCACGAAGGAATAGACCTTCCACGCGGTCGCACCGCCGGCATCCGCCGCCGAGTTGCGAACGTAATAGTTCGTCATCGTCATCGCGTTGCCGCTGGTGTCATAGATCGTCGTGGAGGTGGCGTTGTTGTAGCTCGACGCGTTGGCGCGATTGAACGAGACGATCGGCGTGGACGCGCTGGTCGCCAGGTTCACGCCCAGCTCCACCTTGGTCGTGGCGACCGGCATTCCGCTGGTCTCCGGGATCTGCACGTCCACCAGGCCGTCGGCGCCGGTCGCGGTGATGTTGCCGCTGGCGTCCACCGGGAACGCCTGCAGGTAGGACCCTTGCGAGTCCACGATGTAGCGATCGGCGTTCACCACGAAGCTGCCGTTGCGGGTATAGGCGGTGGTGCCGTTGTTGCCCGCGGACTTCACCGCAAAGAAGCCGTCGCCCGACACCGCGAGGTCCAGCGCCGAGGAGGTCGTCGTCAGCGAGCCCTCGCCGAACTGCTGCACATTCTCCTTCAGCACCGCGCCCGAGCCGGTGAGGCGGCGCGGATCGGAGGTGAAGGTGGAGGCCATCACGTCGGCGAACTCCGAGCGGCTCTTCTTGAAGCCGTTGGTCGAGACGTTCGCCAGGTTGTGGCTGATCGCCGACATGTCGGTCTGCGCGACCTGAAGACCGGAAAGCGAGGTGTAGAAGGACATGGATGTTGCTCCTGTGGAGAGGGTTCAGCCGATCTGGCGGACGTCGGAGATGTTGACCGAGCCCAGGCCGGTCACGGAGAGAACGGGGCTGCCCGAAGCGGGCGCGGAAACGGATTCGACGGGTGCCCAGACGAGGCTGCGGCTGGTAACGGCGGCGCCGTCCTTCTGCGCGACGATCGAAACCTTGTACGGCCCGTCGCCGGCCGCGGTGCCGGCGTCGGTCTTGCCGTCCCAGTCGTAATTGACGGTGCCGGCAGATTGCGCGCCCAGGTCCAGCGACTTCAGCACCGAGCCGTTGGCATCGGTGATCGACACCTTCACGCTGGTGGCGGCGCCGTCGAGCTCCACCGCCCCGGCAATGCCGCCGGCGGTGCGCGGATAGGCGGTGGTGCCGGGCGTCAGCACGGTTCGGCCGACATAGGAAAGCGCGTCGGAGGCCGTCGTCGCGTTCAGCTTGGCGGCGATCGCCTGCAGCGTCGAATCCATCGAGCTGATGCCGGCGACCTGCGAGAACTGCGCCATCTGCGCGACCATCTGCGTGTTGTCGACGGGTTCGAACGGATCCTGGTTGTTCAGCTGCGCCGTCATCAGCTTCAGGAAGTCCGACTGGTCGAGGGTGGTCTTGCCCAGATTGGGGTTGGACTTGGTGCCGCTCGTCGCCGGCGTCTTGATGCCGAGATTGGACAGCGTGTCGTTGAAGGTGGTGCTGCTCATCGCTTATCGGCCCATCTTGAGGGTATCGAGGATCAGCGACTTGGCGGTCTGCATCACCTCCACGTTGTTCTGGTAGGAGCGCGCGGTCTCCATCATGTCGACCAGCTCGCGGCTCTCGTCCACGGCGGCGGTCCAAACGTTGCCGTCCTTGTCGGCGAGCGGGTTGGACGGGTCGTAGAGCTTCGACGGCTCCTCGCCGGCGGTGACGATCTTCTCCACGTTCACCGTCGCCAGCCCCGTCGCGTTGTCATACTGCGTGCGGAATACCGGCTTCATCGTGCGATAGGCGGTGGACGCGTCGGAGGTGATCGCGTTGGCGTTGGCCAGGTTGGAGGCGGTGGTGTTCATCCGCACCAGCTGCGCGGACATCGCGCGGCCGGAGACCTGGAAGATGGAGAGCGGGGAGCCCATGGCTATTCTCCCTTCAGCGCGCGGGTGATCTGCCCGATGCGGCCGTTCAGGAACGACAGGGTCGTCTGATACTGCACCGCGTTCTCGGCAAAGGCGGTCTGCTCGCTGGCGAGCTCCACCGTGTTGCCGTCGAGCGAGGGCTGGAACGGATTGCGGTACATGGTCGCGCTTCCGAGGTTCGCGCCGGTCCCCATCTGCTCGACCGAAGCGAGCGCCTTGCCGAAATCCAGGTCCCTGGCCTTGAAGCCGGGCGTGGAGGCGTTGGCGATGTTGGACGCCAGCAGCCCCATGCGCTGCGAACGCACTTCGAGCGCGGCGGCATGGACGCCGAAAAGGCTGTTGTCAGGCACCGGGGCGATCTCCGCACATGGTCATGCGGAAGGTACAGCAAGGCCCGTGCCAATTTGGCCGTAGCGGGCGTTCGACGGGGGAGAAGCGGAGGAGCGGCAAGGATTTGCCGGTCTGCCGGCAAGGCTTGCCGGGCATGTTGCCGGTGCGGGTTGCCGCCAGGAGGGATAACGGCTGCCGAGCGCGAACCTTTAGCCCCCTCCCAAAATCGTCATGCCGGACTTGTTCCGGCATCCACCGCCGGCACACGCAGCGTCCATGATGCTCGGAACGGTGGACCCCGGCACAAGGCCGGGGTGACGAACTCCTTTGTCGCCAGACCACGCCACCGAGACGGACGCAGCGCACGCCGCGCACTTGGCCCGGCCCTTGCACACCTGCCCGCACGATGACCCTGCCCGCTCTTCTCGGACCCTTGCTCGACCCCACGGCCGGCGCGATCGTGCTTGGCGGCACGGTGGCGGCCACGCTGCTGCGCAACCGCCTCGCCGATATCGGCCGCGCTCTGGTTGCTCTGCGCAGCCTTGCCGCGGCGCCGTTCACCGCCGATCCGCTGATCGAGCAGATCGCCGCCTTCGCCCGCATCGCCCGCCGGCACGGCGTGGTCGCGCTCGACCGCAACGTCATCGCCGATCCCGACCTCGCCGCGGCGATCGCCGCCATTGTCGACGGAAACGGGCCGGACGAAGTGGCCGCCCTCCTTTCCCACGCGCGCGATGCCCGTGCCGAGCGTCAGCTTGCCGCCGTCGAGGTCTGGTCGGGCGCCGCGGAAGCGGCACCGGCCATGGGGATGATCGGCACGCTGGTCGGCCTGGTCGCCATGTTCACCGCGATGACCGATCCCGCGGCGATCGGCGGCGCGATGGCGGTGGCGCTCCTCGCGACCTTGTACGGTGCCGTTCTCGCCAACCTGCTGTTCGCCCCCCTTGCCGCGCGCCTGCGCCGCCGCGCCCGCGTGGAAGCGTTCGAGCGTGGCCGGATCGAGAGCCCGCTCCTGTCGCTCGCCGCGCGCGAGCGGCCCCGTGCCCGCCCGGAACTCGCGGCGTGAGCGGCCGCATGGACATGGCCCGTTTCGACGAGGCACCCGCCCGGCCGCTCTGGCTCATAACCCTGGCCGATCTTGCCCTGCTGCTGGTCGGCTTCTTTGTGCTGATCCAGTCGCGCCAGCTCGACCGTCAGGCGCTCGCCCGTGGCCTGCGGGCCGGGTTCGGCGTCTCGGCGCCGGCCCCGGCCACCCGCGAGCCGATGCCGCTGGGCATCGCCGCCATGCTCAACTTCGCGCCCGGCAGCGCCGCCCTCCCTTCGCGCCCCGATGGTCTGGTCGCCTGGGCCGAGGCCGCGTTGCGCGATCCGCGCGTGCTGCTCACCGTGACCGGCTCGACCGACGGCAGCCCTTCCGATGTCGACCCTCTTACCCGCAGCGCCGCGGTGCTTGCCGCCGACCGGGCGCGCGCCATCGCCGTCGCCTTGGCCGTGGCCGTGCCGTCGCACCGCCTTCTTGTCCGCACCAGCGGCCGGCCGCAGGGCCGCCGCGTGTCCCTGTCGCTCGGCTATGCCGGCGTTCCCGAACGAGGCCACCCATGATCCGCCTTCCTGCCCTTCCGCTCCTGCTCGCCGCCGGCACCCCGGCGCTTGCCGCGGGCAGCTACCAGAACACCGTCGCGCTCGATCGTGCGGTTGCCGCCTTTACCGGCCACGGGATCGGCGAGGAGGGCGGCGCCCGCAGCACGGTGGACGCGCGGCTGAAGCTCGCCGCCTGCCCCACGCTGGCGCTTGCGTGGCGCAACGACGCGCATGACGCGGTGGTGGTCAGCTGCACCGGCCCGCAATGGCGCGTGTTCGTGCCGGTGCGCAGCGCCACGCCGCCGCCCGCCGTCCGGCCCGCCTTGGCCGCCGCGGCGCCGGTTCGCGCGGAGCCGGTGATCCGCCGCGGCGATCCCGTCACCATCGAAGCGGGCGCGGCCAGCTTCTCCATCACCCGCGAAGGGGTCGCCATGGCGGATGCCGCACCGGGCGCGCGCTTTCTGGTGCGCGTGGATGCGGCCAAGGCCCCGGTGCAGGCGGTGGCGGTGGAAAGCGGACGCGCGACCTTGCCCGGCTGGTAACTTTTTCCGCTAAAGCTTTGGCCAGAGCTGCCGTTTAAACCCCATAGTGGCGATAGAGCCCAAGGGTGCAACATGGTGGAACCGCTCGGAACCAAGCCTGTCCTGACTGCAGACCGCACAACCGTGTCGCGCGTCGATGCTCCGCTGCCGGCGCCCCGCGTCACGGCGAGCCCGGCGGACACGGGCAGCGCAGCCGCGGCCAGCACGGTGGCAGCACAGGCGTCCGCTGCGGCCGCTAGGCCGCCGGTCAACACCGATCGCGTCGCGGAGATCAAGCGCGCGATCGCCAACGGCACCTTTCCCATCCTCCCCGCCAAGATCGCGGATGCGATGATCGCCCTGAAGATCGACTGGATGACCCCGAATGAACAGGCGTGATGCCCTGATCGCCGTAATCGAGACGCTGCATGCGGAGATCGCCGCGCTGAAGGCGAACGATGTCAGCGCGCTGGAGCAGGCGACCCGGGCGAAGCTCGCCGGCATCGAGCGCATCGCCAGCTTCGGCGACGAACCCGCCGAGCCCGATCTGCGCGCGCTGGCCGACGAGGCGAACCGGCTGAACGAAACCTGCCGCATCTACGTGAACCTGATGGCGGCAAACGTCCGCCGCCGCCTGCAGAATCTTGCCGGCATCACCGGCCAGTCCTACGGCCGCGGCGGCTACGCGGTGGCGTAAACAGGCCCGTCATTCCCGCGAAGGCAGGAATCCAGAGTCGCTGCCGTCTCTTGCTCTCGCGCTTCCCGTTTGTCTGGATCCCCGCCTGCGCGGGGACGACACAAGTCATCCCAAACTGGCACGCCTCTTGCTGAATGACGCTCGAACACGAGCACATTCGGGACAGGCATGTCGGTTTCCGCAGTTTCCAACAAGGCACAGGTGCAGTCGGCCATCGCTCTGGCGAGCCAGCGCACCGGTGTCGATTTCAGCTATCTGCTCGGCCAGGCGCAGATCGAGAGCGGGCTGAACAGCACCGCGCGGGCCGGCACATCGTCGGCAAGCGGCCTTTACCAGTTCGTCGAACAGAGCTGGCTCAAGGTCGTCAAGCAGCATGGCGCCGAGCACGGCCTCGGCTGGGCCGCCGACAGCATCCACCAGGGTCGTGGCGGGCACATGTCGGTCAGCGATCCGGCGACCCGCCGCGCGATCCTCAATCTTCGCAACGATCCGCAGGCCGCCAGCCTGATGGCCGCCGAACATGCCGGCGACAACAAGGCCGCGCTGGAGGGCAGTCTCGGCCGCGAGGCGACCGGCACCGACCTGTACATGGCGCATTTCCTGGGCCTGGGCGGCGCGCGCAGTTTCCTCAAGAACATGGCCGCCAATCCGGACCGCACCGGCGCCAGCCTGTTCCCCGCCGCCGCTCGCGCCAACCGCAACGTCTTCTTCGGTGCAGGGGGACAACCCCGCACCCTGTCCGAAATCTACGAGCGCTTCGGCAACAAGCTCGATGCCGGGGCGGGTGTCGCCTCCGGCCAGGCGAGCGGCGTGGACGCGATCCGCCAACAATTGACGCAGGCGTTCGACATCGACGGCGGCACCGTGGTCACCGGCAATGGCGAAAGCAGCGACACCGCGTCCAGCTGGGCGCAGGCGATGCTGCAACGGGTGAACGGCACGGCCGGCACCGCGATCAACCCGCTGAAGCCCACGCCCGACACCGCGCGCCTCGCCTATATGATGCTCGCCGGAATGGGAGGCTAAGCCATGGCCGCTGCCGCCCTCCCCGCCGCGCCTGCGAAAAACGGCTGGATCAAGTCCGCCGCCTTGCCGACCGCCACCTTGCTGCTGGTGGTGCTGATGACGGTGCCGATCCCCACGGCATTGCTCGACATCTTCTTCGTGATGAACATCGCGATCAGCCTGGCCGTGCTGATGGTGGCCCTGAACGCGCAGAAGCCGCTCGACTTCTCCGCCTTTCCAACGGTGCTGCTGTTCGCCACCCTGTTCCGCCTCGGCCTGAACGTCGCCTCCACCCGCGTGGTGCTCGGCCACGGCCATGAGGGCGAAAGCGCCGCAGGCCATGTGATCGAGGCGTTCGGCACCTTCCTGATCGGCGGCGACTATGTCGTCGGCCTGTTCGTGTTCGCGATCCTCGTCATCATCAACATGATCGTGGTGACCAAGGGCGCCGGCCGCGTGTCCGAAGTGTCCGCCCGCTTCACCCTCGACGCCCTGCCCGGCAAGCAGATGGCGATCGACGCCGATCTCAACGCCGGGCTCATCACGCCCGATGAAGCCAAGGCGCGCCGTATCGAGGTCTCCACCGAGGCCGACTTCTACGGCTCGATGGACGGTTCGTCCAAGTTCGTGAAGGGCGACGCGATCGCCGGCCTGCTGATCCTGGCCGCCAACATCATCGGCGGCCTGATCCTGGGTCCGGTCAGCCATGGCCTCACGATCGGCGATGCCGCGCATACCTATGTGCTGCTGGCGATCGGCGACGCCCTCGTCGCGCAGATCCCGTCGCTGATGCTCTCCATCGCCGCCGCCGCGATCGTCACCCGCGTCGCCTCCAGCCAGGACCTCGCCGGCCAGATCGGCACGCAGTTCGGCTCGGCGCGCACCTGGACGCCGGTTGCCGGCATCCTCGGCCTGATGGGCGTGCTGCCCGGCATGCCGCACCTCGTGATCCTGCCCGCCGCCGCGGTTGCCGGCTTCACCGCCTGGAAGCTGCGCCAGAACGCGCGCCGCCCGGTCGTGGTCGAGGAAGCCGCGCCCGCCGAGCCCGTCGATCCTTCGCGCATCGGCTGGGACGAAGTCGGCGAAGGCATGCAGATCAACCTCGATATCGGCTATGGCCTGGTGCCGCTGGTGGACGAACGCCGCGGCGCGCCGCTGATGGGCCGGATCACCGGCGTGCGGCGCCAGCTCTCCAAGGATCTCGGCTTCGTCCTGCCGCAGGTGCGCGTGCGCGACGACATCAATCTCGCGCCCTATACCTACCGCATCCTCGTCAACGGCGTGATCGTCGGCGAGGATCAGGTGTCGCCCGACGAGATGCTGGCGCTAGATACCGGTCAGGGCTTCGGGGCGTTGCGCGGCAAGACGGCGCAGGACCCCACGTTCGGCCTGCCCGCCACCTGGATCGCGCCGGGCGATGCCGACGAGGCGACCGGCATGGGCTATCTGGTGGTCGATCCCGGCACGGTGATGGCGACGCACCTCAACCACCAGCTCGGCAGCCATGCCTCCGAACTGCTCGGCGCGGACGAGGTGCAGGCGCTGCTCGACGGCCTGAAGGAACGCTCGCCGCAGCTCGTCGCCTCGCTCTCGCCGCAACCGCTGCCGCTGACCACGCTGACCCAGGTGCTAAAGGGCCTGCTCGCCGAGAACATCCCGCTCAAGGAGTTCCGCCGCATCGCCGCAGCGGTCGCCGTCGCCGCGCAGCGCTCGGCCGATGCCGAGGAGATCATCGAGCTGATCCGCCCCGAGCTCGGCGGCCTCATCATCCAGAAGCTGTGCGGCGTGCGCGAGCCGCTGCGGGTGATGACGCTGGAAGGCGGACTGGAGGGCCTGCTCGGCCAGGCGGTCCGCTCCGACCCCTCGCGCCGCCACGCGATCGAGCCCGATCTCGGCCGCCGCATCGTCGATGCGCTGACCCAGGCCGCGCAGCCGCTGGTGAACGAAGCCAAGCCCTTCGCGCTCGTCGTGCAGCCTGCCATCCGCCTCGCCATCCGCAAGCTGGTGCGCACCTGCCTGCCCGACGTGCCCGTCATGAGCTTCTTCGAAGTGCCCGAGGAAAAGGCGGTGGAGGTCGTCGCCGTGATCGGCGCGCCCCAGGCGCTCGCCGCATGACCGCGCAGCCGAACCCGCAGGCGTTCGCCGCCGCGCTCACCTACGGCCGCACCGGCGCAAAGCCGAGCCGCGACGCGCTGGCGAGGAAGCACCTGCCGCTCGTCCGCCGCATCGCCTGGCACGTCCATGGCAGCATGGCGAATGCGATCGAGGTCGAGGACCTCGTGCAGATCGGGCTGGTCGCCCTGCTGGAGGCCGCCGACGGCTTCGAGGACCGCGGGCAGGTGCCGTTCGAACACTATCTCGCCACCCGCGTGCGCGGATCGATGATCGACGCCTTGCGCAAGCAGGCGACGATCACCCGCGGCGCGATGCGCCGGCGCAAGCTCTACACCGAAGCGGTCGCCGGCCTGGCCGCACTCACCGGAACCCCGCCCGACGACCGGGCGATCGCGGAGAAACTGGGCGTGACCCTCGACAAACTGCGCAGCGACTATGCCACGGCCGAGCCGGTGCGCTTCGAGGCGATCGACGACGTCTATTCGGACAGCCTGCCATGGTATGCCAGCGAGGAGCCGGACGCGTTCGAGCAGCTCGCCGAGGGGGACCTGCGTGCCGCCCTGACCGGCGCGATCGCCGCCCTGCCCGAGCGCGAGGCGCTGGTGGTGCAGCTTTATTATGTCGAGGAGCTCAACCTCGAGGAAATCGGCCAGGTGCTCGGCGTCGGCCAGGCACGCGTTTCGCAGATCAAGTCCGCCGCCCATGCGAAGCTGAAGAAGGCACTGGCCGCGGTTCGTTGAGGCGACGACCGGCGCTGTCCGGACAGCGCGCGTAGCGGACCCAGTCGTAGCTTACTCCGGCCCGGTGCCGGGCTCCACCGTTCCGCATCCGGTTCTGACCGTGCGGCGGCGCCGATGCGGAAACACGTCCGGCGCTGATGAACCGGGATCGTGCGCCAGCAAGCCTGTCAGCCCGCCTTGCAGCACGGCCTCATTCGTCCAGGTCCACCGGGGCCTCGCCCTGGCCCGCCGTCGTCTCGCCGCGGCCGCGGCCGCTCGGCGACAGCTTCTCGCCCTTGTCCTGGCCGATGTCGAAGCTGGCGCCCTCGATCTGGTCGCCCGGCCGGTTGCCGGTGCCGCCGCGGCCTTCATTGTCCTTCAGCGTGGGATCGCCGGTGTTGGTGCTCGCGTCGCCCTGCCCGCTGTTGTCGCGCATGAGCGCTCTCCTCTACTAGGGCATCAACGATCGTGACACGGCCGGCGTTGCACCGCCCGGCCCGTCAATCCTCGCGCTTCGCCCCGTCCAGCAGGGCGTCGGCCCGCTCCCGCGCCGCCTCGGCGCGCTGTCGCTCGGCCTTGCTGCGGCCATGGGCGATCCGATTGGCGTCGGCGGTGGCAGCAGCCTCGGTGCGGGCACGCCGCTTCCTTGCCTGGCGAAGGTTGACGATCTCGGCCATGGCCGCACCCTGCGCGCCGAACCCCTGCCTCGACAAGCGAAAACCCCGGCGGTCTTTCGACCACCGGGGCTTCCTTTGTGTCCGGCCCCGACACCTCGATGGGGGGCGGTGCCGTGACCGGCTACACGTAGCCGCGAGGGATTACTGAAGCAGCTTCAGCACGCCCTGCGAGGTCTGGTTCGCCTGGGCGAGCATCGCGGTGGATGCCTGGCTCAGGATCTGCGCCTTGGCGAGCGCGGTCGTCTCGGCCGAGAAGTCGGCGTCCTCGATGCGGCTGCGCGCCTCGTCCAGGTTGGTGGAGGTGGTGGTCAGGTTGTTGACCGTCACTTCCAGGCGGTTCTGGATGGCACCCAGGTCACCGCGGGCCGACGAGATCTTGTCCAGCGCGGCGTCGATCTTCGACAGCGCGGCCGAGGCCGAGGACTGCGACGTGATGTCCAGGCCCTGTTCCATGTTCGCCGTGCCGCCCTGCGTGGCAAGGCCCAGCTTGGAGACATCGGTGCCTTCGAGGCGCACGGGCGAGCCGTCGGTGGAAGCCAGCGTGATGCGACCAGCGGCATCGACCGTGGCGCTCACCTTGGTTTCGTCCGAAAGCTTGTTGATCGCCTCAGCCATCTGATCCGCGGTCAGCTTGCCGGTGGTCAGATCGGTGGTTCCGTCGGTTCCCTTGCCGGTGGTTGCCCCGATGGTCACGCCGTTGATCTTCAGGTTGCCTGCGGTGATCGCATCGGCGGCCGTCACGGTCGTGCCCGAGAAGGTCGAACCATCGCTCATGTTCAGGCCGAACTTCTTCACGGCCGCACGATCCACGTCGTCAACCCCGGTCGCGGCGGCGGTATCGGCGTCGCCATCGTCCGGCGTGAAATCGGTCACGCCGACCTCGATGTTCTTGCCGTCCGCACGCATCAGCGAGACAAAGCCCTGCTGCGCGCCAACTGGCGCACCGGTCAAGCCGGTTACCGAGATGTCCGCACCGGTGCTGTTCGAGAACGTGATGGTCTTGTCGTCGTTCAGCGTGGCGGTGACGCCCAGCGTGTCGCTGTTGCGGTTGATGTTGGCGACCAATTCGTCGACCGAGCTCGCCCCGCCGATGCTCGTTCCGTTCACCGTCACCGAACCGGCAGTGAAGGTTTCGGCGGTGATCTTGCCGGTGGTCACGTTGTTGGACGCCTTGGCGGTCACGCCCGTCTTGTCGCTGTTGGCGTTGATCGCATCGGCGAGCACCTTGGCAGCGTCGTCAGTGGTGGCAGTGACGTTGCTGCCTACGGCGCTGACGCCATTGAACTGCACCTGGCCGGCCGTGATGCCCCCGGACAGATCAACGCGGCCGGTAGTCAGCTGACCCGCTGCACCGCCGGAGCTCAGGCCCAGCGACGCCGTCGACATGCTGGACATGTTGAGCTTCACGGTTTCGCCGGCATTGGTGCCGGTCTGCAGCGTCAGCGACTTGGTGGAGCCGTCGAGCAGGTTCACGCCGTTGAAGTTGGTGTTCTTCGAGATCTCGTTGATCTGACCCAGCAGCTGGTCCGTTTCCGCCTGCAGCGCCTTGCGCTCGGAGGCGCCCAGCGTGCCGTTGGCCGACTGCGTCGCCAGTTCCTTCATGCGGCTCAGCATGTTGGTGACTTCGCCCAGCGCGCCTTCCGCGGTCTGCGTCAGCGAGATGCCGTCATTGGCGTTGCGCACGGCAACGGCCATGGACTTCACCTGGCTGGACATGCGGCTGGCGATGGCGAGGCCGGCGGCGTCGTCCTTGGCCGAGTTGATGCGCTTGCCGGTCGACAGGCGCTCCATGGCGGTCGACAGCGACTTGGAGGCGCTGCTCGACGCAGTCGCCGCCTTCAGCGCCGAGACGTTGGTGTTGATAACAGTCATGTGTCCGATCTCCGTAAAGGATCCGACGATCCGCCGCCCCCCATCAGCGAAAGAGCAGAGCCGTCAGGGCAGGTAACGGCCGGACGGCCCGGAGCTTTAGCGGCTTTTTGCGCCCCGCCCCGGTGCATTCCTCGCGCGCGCGATGCGGGCAAAAGGAGCACGCGCGCGACGCAGGCGGAAATATCTTGCCGACCGGCAACGTGTTTAACGGGTCGTTTACCAACTCCCGCGCATCAGGCTCCCACACCAGGGGGGTTTCATGCGTTCGATCGTTCCGTCTGCCGAAGTGCTCAGCCGCCACTATGCGCTGGTCTCCTCGCTGCGTGCGCAGGGGTTTCAGGTCCGCGACCGGGCGGAGGCTCGCGCCGCCGCCGGCGACATCCATCTTCTCGCCGAGGGGGAACTCGCCACCGCGCCGGCGCGCACCGTGCTGCTCGGCAGCGAGGGCCGCACCCTTGCCCCGTTCCGTGACGGCGCCCCTGCCCGCGTCGCCTTCGGCGCGGCGGATGCGGCGGTCGGCAACGGCTTCGTCCGCGCCCTGGTCGGCGGGCCCGACCTGCCCACCGCCGCGGACCCGGAGAGCCTCGCTCTGTTCGCGCTGGCCGAGCGGGTCGCCCGGTCGGACATCACCGTGCTCATCAACGGGCCGACCGGCACCGGCAAGGAAGTGCTCGCCCGCGCCATTCACATGAATTCCGCCCGCGCCGACAAGCCGTTTGTCGCCATCAACTGCGCCGCCCTGCCCGAGACGATGCTGGAGGCGCTGCTCTTCGGCCACCAGAAGGGCGCGTTCACCGGCGCCTCGTCGGGCGGCGAAGGCTTCTTCCGCGCCGCGCACGGCGGCACCTTGCTGCTGGACGAGATCGCGGAAATGCCGCTCAATCTCCAGGCCAAGCTGCTGCGCGCGCTGCAGGAGCGCGAGGTGATCCCGATCGGCGCCTCCACTCCCGTGTCGGTCGACGTCCGGGTGATCGCCTGCGCCAACCGCGACCTTCAGGCCGAAGTCGCCGCCGGCCGGTTCCGCGCCGACCTTTATTACCGCCTGTCGGTCTTTCCGCTCGCCACCAGGCCGCTCGCCGAGCGGCGCGAGGACATCCCCGCGCTCGCCGCGACCATGATCCTGCGCCATGCCGGCAACCGCACGAGCGTGCCGTGGCCGACGGCGGGTGCGCTCGACAAGCTCCTGCGCCATGACTGGCCGGGCAATGTGCGCGAGCTGGAGAACGTGATCCAGCGCGCGCTCCTGTTCGCCGCGGGCGACACGATCGAGGCCGAGGATATCGTCTTTGATCGCCCCGCCCAGCCGGTGCCCGCGAACGACCAGCCGGTTGCCAAGGCCACGCTCGGCAACATCGTCCAGATCCACGAGTTCCAGGCGATCCGCGAGACGCTGGCGGAGTGTGGCGGCAGCCGCATCGAGACCGCGCGCCGCCTCGGCATCTCCGAGCGCACGCTCCGCTATCGCCTCGCCAAGGCGCGCGAACAGGGTGAGGACATCACCCGGGCGGCGCAGAACCGGATGGCTCAGGCATGAGCGTTTCCGCAGTTGGTGGCGGCGGCATGGGGATCGACCGCATCCTCCAGATGCGCCAGCAGATCCTGGAGCGGAACGAGGCGCTGTCCCGCGCCTCCGCGAATCCCGCCCCCGTTTCCGCGCCGCAAGGCACGGGTCAGGCCCAGCCGACCAGCTTCGCCGCCAGCCTCGAACAGGCGCTGCAAGGCGTCAACGCGCAGCAGACCAAGGCCGGCGCCCTGTCGGAAAGCTACGAACGCGGCGAAACGATCGACATCGCCAAGGTGATGCTCGCTCGCCAGGAAGCCTCGGTAGGGTTCGAGGCCACGCTGCAAGTCCGCAACAAACTGTTGTCCGCCTACAAGGACATCATGAGCATGCCGGTGTAACGCGCCATGTCGAACGCTCTCACGCCCACCACGCCGCCCGCTCTCCCGCAATTGCCGGAGAAGTTCGCCAATCCCCTGCGCCAGATCCAGGCCGTGTTCGCGCAGCCGGCGGTTCGCCGCGCGCTGCCCATGGTCATGCTCGTCGGCCTCGTCGCCGCCGCGGCGCTTGCGTGGATGGCGTTTTCGACACCGCCGCAGAAGACCCTGTTCGCCGAACTGGCGGACGCCGACAAGGCGAGCGTCACCCAGGCGCTGACCGCGGCCGGGATCACGTCGCACATCGACAATGGCACCGGCGCGCTCACCGTCAACGACGAGGATTATTCCAAGGCCCGCATGCTGCTCGCCAGCCAGGGCCTGCCCAAGGCGACGCCCGCCGGCTACGCGATCCTCGACCAGCTGCCGATGGGCGTTTCCCGCGCGGTGGAAGGCGAGCGCCTGCGCCAGGCGCGCGAGAGCGAACTCGCCCGCTCGATCGAGGAGATCGACACCGTGGCGGAGGCGCGCGTCCATCTCGCCACGCCGGAGGCCTCCGTGTTCGTGCGCGACAATGCCGCGCCCTCGGCCAGTGTCATCGTCAAGCTCCAGCCCGGCCGCGCGCTCTCCGACGCGCAGGTCGCTTCCATCCGCAACCTCGTCGCCTCCTCGGTGCCGGGGATGAAGCCCGATGCCGTCACCATCGTCGACCAGATGGGCGGCCTGCTCACCAAGGGCGACGGCGACAAGGGTGCGGACGGCAATGACGAGCGCCTGCGCCTGCAGCGCCAGATGGAGGACAAGTATCGCGAGCAGCTGAACCAGCTCCTCACCCCACTCGTCGGGGCGGGCAACTTCTCCGCCGAGATCCAGGCCGATATCGACCTCAACGAGACGCAGGCGACCAAGGAAACCTACGACAAGCAGGGTGCGCTGCGTGCCGAGCAGGGCCAGTGGACCCGGGACGGCGCGGGACAGCAGCCCGGCGGCATCCCCGGCGCGCTCAGCAACACCCCGCCGCCCGCCGCTACGGTGACCGCGCCCACGCCGCAGCCGGCGCCGGCCCCCGGCGCGGCTCCCGCGCCCGGCTCGCCCCAGGCCGCTGCCGGTGCGGTCGCCGGTGCCGTGACGGACGCGATGAAGCAGTCCGACCAGTACGCCCGCTCCTACGATCTCGGCAAGGAAGTGTCGGTCAGCCGCGTCGCGCCGGGCTCGGTGAAGCGCCTGTCGGTCGCCGTGCTGCTGCGCGATCCGGAAGGTGCCCGCCCACGCAGCCAGGCCGAGATCACGCAGATCACCAACCTCGTCCGCGCCGCGGTCGGCTTCGACCAGAACCGCAACGACAATGTGACCGTTATCAGCCGCAAGTTCGCCGGCGCCTCGGACGACGGCGCCAAGGCCGCCTGGTACGACAATGCGTGGGTGCCGATGCTCGCCCGCAACCTGACCGCGATCGTCATCGCCCTGCTCGTCCTCCTGCTCGGCGTGCGGCCGCTCGCCAAGGCGCTGCTGAAGAAGCGGGACGACGCGACGCCCAGGGCGCCTGCGCTCGGCGCGCCGATGGGCGGGGCTGCGACCGACGAGAACGGCGTGGTGCTCGACAACGATGGAACGGTGGTTGGCCCCGTCGATGGCCCGCCGGTCTCGATCGACCAGCTGGTCGAGGCGCGCAACTTCGACGACCGGGTCGGCATGGTCCGCGGCTTCACCCGCGACAATCCCGCCCGCGCCGCGCTCGCCGTGCGCGACATGATCGCGGAGGGCCGCTGAAATGGCCGCCGCCCCCGCGCGCTCCTATACCGGCGTGGAACGCGCCGCGGTGCTGATGATGCTGGTCGGCGAGGAGGAGGCCGCGGCCATCCTCCAGAAGCTCGATCCCGAGGAGGTGCGACAGCTCGGCGCGGCGATGTTCAAGGTCGCCGACGTGTCCGAGAATGAAGTCGCCGAAGTGCTCGACGATTTCACCGACCGCGCCCGCGAGCGCACCGGCGTGTCGTTCGACCCCAAGCCGAAGGTCGAGGCGGTGATGACCCGCGCGCTCGGCCAGGACAAGGCGGACAGCGTGCTGTCGCGCATCGTGCCGGCCGAGGACGCCTGCCAGATCGAGCTGCTCGACTGGCTGGACGCGACCGACATCGCCGCGATGATCGAGAAAGAGCATCCGCAGATCGCCGCGGTGCTGATCGTCAATCTCGACCCCGCGGTCGCGGCGCAGGTGCTGGAACTGCTGCCGGAGGGCACGCAGCCGGAGATCCTCCACCGCATCGCCCGCCTGGGCCCGATCACCCCCGACGCGATGGACCTGCTCCGCTCCGTGCTGGCCAAGCGCGCCGGCTCCGGTCGCGGGCCTGCGCAGGGCATGACGCTGGGCGGCACGCGCGACGCGGCCAAGATCCTGTCGGCCGCGCGCAAGTCCACCGAGCAGCGCGTGATGCCCAAGCTGTTCAAGATCGACCGCGATGTGGCCAGGCAGATCGAGGAAGCGATGTTCGTCTTCGAGAACCTGCTGGAGCTCGACGACAAGAACCTGGGCACGCTGATCCGCAACATCGACGGCGACATCCTGGTGCGGGCGCTGAAGGGCGTGGACGAGGCGGCGCGCAACCGCTTCCTCGGCTGCATGTCCGCCCGCGCCGCAGACGGCATCCGCGACGAGATGGAAAGCCGCGGGCCGATGAAGCTCAGCGAGGTGCTGGACGCGCAGAAGGTGGTCATCCAGATCGCGCGCGGCCTGGCCAAGGACGGCACCATCATGATGGGCGGCGGCGAAGACGATTATGTCTGATTTCGTTGCCGGCTTCTCCGCGCGCGCCGATGCCGCGGCGCAGGCGCTCACCCAGGCGTTCGCGCTCCCGACCGAAGGATTTGCGGCGGCCGATGTGCGCATCCGTGCCGGTGCTCGGCCGAGCGGTCCGGTTTCCTTTGCGCCGCAGCCGGTGGGGCCGAAGCATTTCGCTCCCGCCGATCGCGAGGCCGATCCGGTGGAGGGGTGGAACCCCACCGATCCGGAGCGCGCGACCGAGTTCACCGATCCGATCGCCACTGCTCGTGCGGAGGGTTTCGCCGAGGGCGTCGCCGCCGCGCTCGCCGATCGTGCGGCGGTGGATGCCGAACACGCCCGCGACCGCGCGCTGCTCGACGGCCTCGCCAAGGCACTCGGCACCGATGCGCGGATTGATCGCGAGGGACTGGCCAAGGGCCTGCGCCAGACGGTGCTCTACCTCGTCACCCGCCTGGTCGGCGAAGTCGGCGTATCGGGCGACCTCCTGGCCGGCCGCATCGACGCCGCGACCGAGCTGCTCGCCGACCATGCCGAATCCGCCCTGCTCCGGGTCCACCCGGACGATGTCGCGCTGCTCGAGGGCAAGCTGCCCGCGACGCTGTTCGCCGCCGGCGACCCGCATGTCGCGCGCGGCAGCTTCGTGCTGGAGTCCGCCTCCACCATCGTCGAGGACGGTCCGGACATGTGGCTGGAACAGCTCGCCCACGCGATCGACCGCGTGGCGCTGCCGCAAGCAATGCCGCGATGAAGGCAGCTTCCATGATGACCGACTTCGCCGACAGCTATCTCGGTGCGCTCGAAAGCCTGGACTTCGCGCCCAGGCCGAAGATTTCCGGCCGGCTGTCCTCCTTTGACGGCCTGCTGATGGAAGCGGTCGGCCTGTCGCTGCCGGTGGGCACCGTCTGCCGGGTGGGCGCCGTCAACGGTAGCGTCGAGGCCGAGGTGATCGGCTTCCGCAGCGGCCGTACCATCCTGATGAACCTGGGCGGCCCTGCTCCGCTGCTGCCCGACGCCCCCGTCCGTCCGGTCGGCGCGCCCGGCGAGGCGGAGGTCGGCGCGGCGATGCTCGGCCGCGTGGTCGATGGCGCGGGCAAGCCGATCGACGGACTGGGGCCGATCCGCGGCGCCGGGCACTGGCCGCTCGCCGGCAAGCTCCAGTCCCCCCTCGATCGCGGGCGCGTGCTGGAGCCGCTCGACACCGGCGTGCGCGCGATCAACGGCCTGCTCACGGTCGGCCAGGGGCAGCGCATCGGCATCATGGCGGGCTCGGGCGTCGGCAAGTCGGTGCTGCTCGGCATGATCGTGCGTGCCGCCGAAGCCGACGTGATCGTGATCGGCCTGATCGGCGAGCGGTCGCGCGAAGTTGCCGACTTTCTCGAAACCAAGGTGGCGGGCGAGGCGCGGAAACGCTCCGTCATTGTTGCGGTCCCGGCCAATCATTCCCCCGTGCTGCGCATCCGCGGCGCGCTGCGGGCGACCGCCATTGCCGAGGCCTTTCGCAACGAAGGCAAGAAGGTGCTGCTCATCATGGACTCGCTCACCCGCGTCGCGCATGCCGGGCGCGAGATCGGGCTGGCGCTCGGCGAGCCGGCATCGGCGCGCGGCTATCCGCCATCGGCCATCGCCATGCTGCCCAATATCATCGAGCGTGCCGGCGTGGACGTGAACACCGGCGGCTCGATCACCGCGATCTACACCGTGCTGGCGGACGGCGACGACGGCAACGACCCCGTGGTCGACAGCGCGCGCTCGATCCTGGACGGCCATATCGTGCTGAACCGCCATCTGGCCGAGCGCGGCGTCTATCCCGCGATCGATGTCGGCCCCTCGGTCAGCCGCGTGATGAGCGACATCGTGCCCAAGGAGCACGCCCGTGCCGCGCAGACGCTGCGGCGGCATCTCGCCACCTATGAGGAAAACCGCGATCTCGTGCTGATGGGCGCCTATCGCGCCGGGGCCGATCCCGCGATCGACGCCGCCATGGCCTGCCACCCGGCGATCATGGAGTTCGTGAAGCAGGCGCCCGACGAGCGCGTCTCGCTTGCCGACTCCGTTGCCGAGCTGACCGGCGTGTTCGGTGGATAAGAAGCAGCTCGACCGCATCCTGCGCGTCCGCACGCTGCAACTCGGCCTCGCCCAAGCCGAGGAAGCGCGCGCCAATGCGCAGCACTCCAGCGAACAGGCGCTGCGCGATCGTATCGCCGCGCTGGCCGCCAACGTCTCGCCGGTGCCGGATGCCCGCGCGGACGGCCTGTCGCTGATCGCCGCCGCGCACTTCCGCCAGCGCCTCCACCAATCCGCCGTCGCCGCCGACAACCGCGTGCGCCAGGCGGAAGCGGGCATGGTTCGCGCCTCCGCCGCCACCCGCGAGGCAAAGCGCGACCAGACCGCGATCGAGAAGCTTCTCTCCCGCGCCGAGAAGGACGCGGTGCTCGCCGAGATGCGCAAGCTTGAGGACGCGCCACCCACCCGCAAGATCCGGCACGATCCTTGCTGAATGCCCGGAGGGCGCCTTGCGCCCAGGGGGAACCATGATCGAGTTGACGTCCATCCTGCCCAACGCCGCCGCGCGCAAGACGGCCCCCGCCACACCGACCCTCGCGGTGGCGGGCGAGTTCTCGCTCGCGCTCTCGACCGCCGGCACGGGCGCCACGCCGCTCGCTTCGGTGATGCCGTTTGCGGCACCGGCCGGCGAGCCTGCCCGGCAAGCACCTGCCGCCAGCGGCAAATCCCTGCCGTTCCTTCCTGCCGCTTTGCCCGCAACTCCCGACAGCACACCGCCGGCAATTGCGGCCACCCCGCCGCTTGCTCCCAGCGGAGCGGCCCGGTCGGCCGCCGTCCTTGCTCCTGCGATACGCGGCGAGCGGGTGCCGAACCGCGAAGCGGCGAGCGCAGCAGCGCCGACGCCGGTGACGCTCGCATGCGCCACCGCGATGCGAGAGGATACCGCCCTGCCTGGCCCGCCGATCGCACCGGCGGCACGGGTGGACATGGCCAGCGCCGGCATCACCGACAATCAATTTCCGCCTCCCCTGGCGACCGCCCGGACGGCGGCACCCGCCGCAAGCCCGAGCGTGCCGCCCTCCCTTGGGGCAGTGGATGTGGTCCCTGCGTCCGGCGCGCCAGCCGCCGCGCCCGGCACGAGGTCCGCGCCGGCCTCCGGCGTCGCATTTCCTCTCGACGTGGGAGCCGAGCCGCCCCTCGCCGTTCCGACCGAACCTGCCGCTGGCCAGCGGCTCCACCCCGCCGTTTCTCGCCAGCGGGCACATTCCGGCGCCGACTTCGCCCGGGCTGCTTCCGCGCTGCCGGCAGCGAAGGACGAAACCTCCGCCGAAGCGCCGGCCGCGCGCGCCGAACATCGAACCGCCACCGGCGAGCACAAGCCGACGCCCGAAGCGGCGCTCGCCAGCGTGCCCGTGCCCGATCCCGGTTCCGTCCAGCCGCCGTTCGCGGAACAGTTCGCAGCGACCGACTCGCCTGCCCCTGAACCGACACGCACTGCCCATTCCGACCAGGCGCCGAATGTTGCGCGTCGATCGGCTCCGGCCGCCGCGGTTGCGACCCTGGCTGGGGCGCAGGCGCACTCTGCGCCTCGGTCTCTGGCGCCCGCCCGCCCGCTTCGAGCTACGGGGTCGGAAGTTCCGGACGGCACCGGGGCCGTGCCCGCGTCGAGCGACGCGCCCCTGAAGACGATCGCCGGCTCCCCGCTTCCCGCAGCTGCGCCCTCGGCGTCCGGCCCCTCCCCGATCGCCGCGCCGGCAGAGCCGATGGTGGCGGAGCCGCAGCCCACAGCACCGGCAAAGGGCACCGCCCGCGTTTCCGCAACGCCATTCTCTACCTCGCGTCCGATCCCTCCGGCCTCCGCGGACGTCGCCTTCTCGCCGGCCGACTCTCCCTCCGTCACGCTGCCGCCGGCGCGAGAGGAAGGCATCCCGCTTGCCCGGTTGAGTTCAACCCCGGCCAGCACGGTTCCGACGCAGTCGGCCGACCGCGACACTCCAGCGCCGATGCGCGCGCAGGACGCCGGCCTGGCCGCTATCACGCCCGCGACGGTCGCGAACGGGCCGACCCCGTATGCGGAACGGACCGGCGGCGGCGTTGCAATCCCTGCACCGGTGATGCCGGCAGCGACACCAGCGCCGCGGTCGGGATCGCCGGCCGGGGATGCACTGCCGCCCGCGACATTGCCTGACGGGACACCGATGCCCGCGTCAGCGCCCGCAGCGCCGGCGAAGCGTGCAGAGCAGGCGAAGGCCGATGCCTCAACCCTTGTACCCCTGGCGCTCCCCGCCGCTCCGCCCGCCGGCGACGCGCCTCGCCCCGCAGGGATCGTGTTCGCGGCGGCGCTTCATGCCGCGCGTGCCGATCGTGCGCAGGGGCAAGCCGACCTGCCTGGCGCCACCGCCACCGTTGCAGCGCCTTCGGTTCTGCCGACGGCGGAGCCCACCGCCACCGCTCCGCTCCACCTCGGCGAGCCGGCGGTCGATCCGCGCGGCGATGCCGGCCTCCACAAGGTGGTCGACCGGATCGAGCAGTTGCGCGATCTCGCCAATGCGTCCGACACGCGCATCCGTTTATCCCCCGATATGCTCGGCGGCATGGAGATCGCCGTTCGCCGCGAGGGCGACGCGGTGCACGTTCACCTGCGCACCGACACCGCGCAGGCGGCGCAGCTCCTGTCCGAAGCCCAGCCCCGTCTCGCCGAGATCGCCGAGGCGCGCGGAATGCGGCTTGCCGGCACCACCATCGACAATGGCGCCGCCGCCAACCCGCAGCAGCAGGGCCAGCCTGCGCCGCAGCGGCCCGCGCCCCCCGTTCCCGCCGCCCCGCCCCGCGCGAAGGCGGCCGAAGACCCCACCGAAACCTCCGACGCGCGTGTCGCGTAAAGCTTGAAGGACTGCATCCATGAGTGACGCAAAGGAAGAAGCGCCCAAGAAGAAGGGCGGCGCGATGAAGTTCGTTCTGATCGGCGTGGGCGCCCTGGTGCTCGTCGCCGGCAGCGCGGCCGGCGCCGTGTTCGCGATGGGCGGCCTTGGCGGCGGCCACCATGCCGAGGCCGAGGAATATGGCCCCAAGCTCGTCCCCAAGAGCGAGCAGAAGCGCGCCGCGGCGGGCGAAGGCGGCGAAGGGCATGGCGAGGGCGGCGGCTCGGGCAGCGACTGGACGCCTCCGCCGGGCTCGGGCGGCGACAAATATGCGTCCAACTATTACGCGATGGAGAAGGAGTTCACCTCCAACCTCCAGGACAGCGTGCATTTCGTCCAGGTCGGGCTCGCCGTTTCCACGCCCTATGACGATTCGGTGATCGAAAACCTGAAGACCAACGAGATCGCGGTCCGCTCCGCGGTCCTCCTGGCGCTCGGCGACACCACGGAGGAGCAGGTGTTCTCCTCCAACGGCAAGGAGCAGCTGCAGAAGCGGTTAACCACCGCAATCAACGCCACGCTGAAGCAAAAAGAGGGTTTTGGGGGAATTAGTAACGTCTACTTTACCAATTTCGTTGTTCAGTGAGGCGTGGTTAACGAGCCTTCACCAACCGCGAACGAGCGCAGGGAGCGGCCCCGGAGACACGCGGAAAGCGTGTCGCTGGGCGCGGCGAACCTGAATCCGTTCGGCGACCTGCACTCGCTGCAGCACCTGTCGGCGCGTCTCGCGCGGCAGGTTCGCGGCGTGTTCGAGCCGCTGCTGCGTCGGGAAGTGCGGACCTGGGCCGAGCCGCTGGTGGTTCAGCGCTTTGCCGATTACCGCGCCGAACGGCCCGAAGGACTGACCGCCTGGCTGCCGCTGCTGATCGCCGATGCGCCGCACGGCGAACACGGCCTCTGCGTGCTGGACGGCCGCTTCGTGTACGAGATCCTGGACCTGTTCTTCGGCGGCACGGGCGCGGTGCCCGCCACGCTGCCGGCCGAGTTCACGCCGGCCGGCGAGGCGCTGGTCGAGAAGCTGGGCGCGCTGATCGCCGCCCCGCTGGGCCAGGCGTGGGAGCCGCTCGCGCGGATGCGCTTCGTGCCCGGCCGCGTGGAGGCGAACCCCTCCATGCTCGGCGACTTCGACGGCGAGGACGCCACCGTGGTCACCCGCTTCGGCATCGCCGCGGGTACCGCCAAGCCGGTGTTTCTGGACATCCTCTATCCGGTCGCCGCGCTGAAGCCGCATGCGCCCTCGCTCACCGGCAAGGTCGTCAGCAAGCCCGCCGCCACCGATCCGTCCTGGCGCGGCCAGCTCACCCGCGCGGCGATGACGGTCAAGTTTCCCGTCCGTTCCGTCCTCGCCGAGCCGGTCGTCAGCCTGGCGATGCTGATGGACCTGAAGCCCGGCGACGTGATCCCGATCAGCTTCGGCGCGGAAGTGCCGGTGATGGTCGGCGCGCACGAACTCGGCCGCGGCACCGTTGGCGCCGCCAACGGCCAGGCCGCCATCCGCCTGAACAGCCTTACCCTTCCTGAGGAACTGCAATGACCGACATGTCCGGTGCCTTTCCGGTCGACTCTGCTCTCGCCGCCAATTTCCGGCTGCTGCAGGATGTCGACGTGAAGCTGACGGTGGAGATCGGCTCCACCCAGCTCACGCTGCGCGAGCTGCTGGCGCTGGGCGAGTCGAGCGTGATCGAGCTCGACCGCGCCGCCAACGAGCTGCTCGACGTGTTCGTCAACGGCACCCTGATCGGCCGCGGCGAAGTGGTGACCGTGGGCGACCGCTTCGGTGTGCGCATGACCGAGCTGGTGTCCCCGGACAAGCGGGCCTGATCCTCCATGATGTGGACCTACATCCTGAAGCTCGTCGTGCTGCTGCCGCTGGTCTGCGGCCTGATGATCGGCTCGCTGTATCTCTGGCGCCGGCTGGAAAGCCGCATGCCGGGCAAGCCCGCCAACCGCACCATGGCGGTGAAGGAAACCATGATGATCTCGCCGGGCCTGCGTCTGGCCGTGCTGGAGTTCGAGGGACGCAACCTGCTCGTCTCGGTCGGGCGCGGCGGCGTCACCCTGCTGGACAAGAGTGACCCGAAGTGAGCTCGGTCAAGGTCCGCCGGGTGCGCGAAGGCGGCACGCCGCTATTTGCCCACGATGACGTCAAGCCGCCATTCGGCTGGGGCAAGCTGCTGCTGGTCGTCGCCGGCATCCTCTTCGCGCTGTTGATCGCGCACCCCGCTTTTGCGCAGGCTGCACCCGCCGCGGTGCCAGCGCCCGGCGTGGGCGACGCCGCGGATCGCGCGCTGAAGGATCTGGGCGGCGGCAACGCTCCGCTCGCTTTGTCGCTGCAGGTCCTCATCATCATGGGCCTGCTGACGATCCTGCCCGGCATCCTGCTGATGATGACCAGCTTCACGCGGATCATCATCGTGCTGGCGATCGTCCGCCAGGCGCTGGGCCTGCAGCAGACGCCGCCGAATCAGGTGCTGATCGGCCTGTCGCTGTTCCTGTCCTTCTTCGTGATGGCGCCGACGATCAACCAGATCAACACCGTGGCCATCCAGCCTTATGCCGCCAGCCAGATCGGCGCGACCGACATGATCAAGCGCGGCGCCGACCCGCTGCATGCCTTCATGGTCAAGCAGACGCGCACCAAGGACCTGTCGCTGTTCGCGAACATCGCCAAGTCCGGCCCCTATGCCTCCCCCAAGGACATTCCGTTCTCGGTCCTGCTGCCCGCCTTCGTCACCTCCGAGCTGAAGACCGCGTTCCAGATCGGCTTTCTCGTGTTCCTGCCCTTCATCGTCATCGATCTCGTCGTCGCGACGGTGCTGATGAGCCTCGGCATGGCGATGATGAGCCCGACGATCATTTCCATGCCGTTCAAGCTGCTGCTGTTCGTGCTGGTCGATGGCTGGGCGCTGACGATGGGCTCTCTTGCCAACAGTTTCGCTTCATGAGCGGCACCCTGATCCCCGGCGACGGCCGGGGGCCAATCGGGGGACGTCCCCTGGAGAGCGCCCGCGCCTCGCATCCGACTTCCCACCTGGACCCCGGCCTTTGCCGGGGAACGATCAGGGCCTGACACATGGACGCCGATTATTTCCTCTCCGTGGCCAACCAGATGATGTGGGTGCTGGCGCTCGCCGCCGCCCCGATCCTGGTGCCGGCGCTCGTCGCGGGCCTCATCACCGGCATGATCCAGGCCGCCACCTCGATCAACGAACAGACGCTGTCGTTCGTCCCCAAGCTGGTGGTGGTCGCCGTTTCGATCCTGATCTTCGGCAGCCTCATCCTGGGCCTGCTCAGCGACTTCACGGTATCGATCTTCGAGCGCATTCCGGATCTGGTGAAGTAAGCAACTTGGCTTGCCTTTCCTCCGCCTGCCCTGTTCGCCCTGAGGAGGGACTGACCCCGGACCTGGTCCGGGGAAAGGCTCGTCTCGAAGGACAAGCGACTCACCCGTCCTTCGAGACGCCACTTCGCTCCCGCTCAGCGGCTCCTCAGGCCGAACGGCAGGCTAGCAGGCAGGCATGACCCCGCTCGGCACCGGCCTTGCGATCGAGCCCCAGCTTTGGGCCCTGGTCTTCGTGATGGTGCGCATCGGCGCCGCGTTCATCGCCGCGCCGGTGTTCGGCGCCATGACCATGCCGGTGATCGTCCGCGTATCGCTGTCCGGCGCGATCGGCGTGCTCGTCCTGGGCACGCACAGCATCGTGCCGCCGGCGCAGATCTTCGCGCTCACCACCTTTCTGTCGGTCGCGGCCGAGGCGCTGGTCGGCTTCGCGCTCGGCTTCGTGCTCCAGATCGCCTTTGCCGCGCCGATGGTGGCGAGCGAGCTGATCGGCACCTCCATGGGCATCGGCTTTGCCTCCGCGATCGACCCACAGAACGGCCGCTCGACGCCGGCGCTCGGCCAGTTCTTCTCCATGCTCATCACGCTGCTGTTCCTGGCGGTGAACGGGCACCTCGTGCTCGTCGAGTTGATCGTGAAGAGCTATGACGCCCTGCCCCCCGGCGCCGCCTGGCTGGGGGTGGACCAGGTGAAGAACATCGCCCTGTTCGGGGGCTACACCTTCCTCGCCGGCCTGCTGCTGGCGCTGCCGGTCGGGTTCCTGCTCCTCTGCCTCAACCTCATCGTCGGCATGATCTCGCGCGCCGCGCCCAGCCTCAACCTGTTCGCTGTCGGCATGCCCGCCAGCCTCGCGGTCGGCGTCGTCGCGCTTGCGCTCGCGATGCCGGCGATGGGCGACTATCTCCTCGTCATCATCGATCAGGCGCTTGCCGCCGCCGGCACGCTGGTGCTCGGCTGATGTCGGAGGAAGCGGAGGATCGGACAGAAGCCCCAACCGCCAAGCGCAAGCGCGACGCGGCGAAGGAAGGCAATGTCCTCCGGTCAAAGGACTTCGGCACCGCGCTGGTGACGCTCGCCGGCTGCGGCTGGCTGGCGATGTTCGGCTCCTCGCTGATGGGCGCGTGCAAGGCGATCATGGCGGCGAGCTTCTCGTTCGGCCGCGGCGACGTGGAGGATTTCGAGCCGTTCCGCCCGCTCTACGAGGCGGGGTGGAAGCTTGCCCCCGCGATGCTCTCGCTGTTCGCTGTCGCGATCGTGGCGGCGCTGGCCAGCCAGGGTGCGCTCGGCTCGTTCCAGTTCAACGCCTCGCTGCTCGCTCCCAAGGCCTCGCGCATCAACCCGGCCTCGGGCCTGAAGCGCGTGTTCGGGATGCAGGGCTGGGTGGAACTGGGCAAGAGCCTGGCCAAGGTGATCCTGCTCGCCGCTATCGGCTGGTACCTGCTGCGGGGCGTCAGCCACACCGTGATCGGCATGGCGGCGGCCGATATCGGCGGCGCGGTCGGCGCGCTCGGCGGCACCTTCACCACCGTGCTGTTCACCATGGCCGGCGGGCTCGTACTCCTCGCCGGGCTCGACGTACCGATCCAGATCTTCCAGCTGTTCAAGAAGCTCTCCATGTCCAAGCAGGAGATCCGCGACGAGCACAAGGAAAGCGAAGGCTCGCCGGAGAACAAGGCGCATATTCGCCAGAAACAGCGCGAAATCGTCGGCCGCAAGATGCGCCCGGCGGTGGAAAGCGCGCATGTGGTGCTTACCAACCCGACGCACTTCTCCGTCGCGCTCCGCTATGACCGCGGCGCGGACCAGGTGCCGGTGGTGGTCGCCAAGGGCCGCGGCGCAACCGCGCTCGCCATCCGCGAGCTGGCCAGGGAAATGGCGGTGCCGGTGCTCGAATATCCGCAGCTCGCCCGCGCCGTTTACTATACCAGCCGCGAGAACCAGGAGATCCGCGACGACCTCTACCAGGCCGTCGCCGCCGTTCTTGCCTTCGTCTTTGGCGTCAACCAGGCGGCCGGCGGCCGTGCGCCGCAGGTGGTGGTGCCCGACACCGCGCGCTTCGACGAAAACGGCGTGCTGCAGGGCTAAAGCTCGCGCCGCCGCGGCCGTTAACGGATCAAAGGGAGCGCCATGGCCACCACCACTTCTGCGACCAGCTCGACGTCCACCGCCGCGCAGTCGATCATCAAGTCGCTGGGCGCGGGGTCCGGCGTCGATTACGCCTCGCTCACCACCGAGCTGATCAGCGCGCAATTCGCCGCCAAGACGGCCGCGCTCACCACCAGGCAGGCGTCCGTCAGCGCACAGATCTCCACCGCCGGCACGCTCAAGAGCTCGATCGCCAGCTTTTCCTCCTCGCTCCAGACGCTGATCGCCGGCGGCTCGCTGAGCACGCAACCGACGAGTTCCGACACAAGCGTGCTGAAGGCAAGCGCAGTGACCGGCGCCAAGCTCGCCGGTCTCAGCGCCAACATCACCGTCAACAAGCTCGCCACCGCCCAGGCCGCGACCACCACCGCCGCCGGCTGGACCAAGGCCACGGTGATCGGCACCGGCGACCTGACGCTCAGCTTCGGCACGGCCAGTGCGGACGCCAGCGGCAAGATGACCGGTTTCACCG
Source organism: Sphingomonas aracearum (assembly GCF_003345355.1). GTDB lineage: Bacteria > Pseudomonadota > Alphaproteobacteria > Sphingomonadales > Sphingomonadaceae > Sphingomonas > Sphingomonas aracearum. The sequence continues at coordinate 981,318 of NZ_QQNB01000002.1, forward strand.
CCGATCCCGACCAGAAGAGCGTCACCATCAAGGTGACCGACGGAACGTTGCAGGGCGTCGCCGATGCGATCAACGCCGCCAAGGCCGGCGTTACCGCCAGCATCATCACCGACGCAAACGGCGCGCGGCTGATGGTGAAGGGCACCACGGGCGAGGTGAAGGGCTTCAGCCTCACCGCCGCCGAGGGCTCCCCGCTCGAGCAGGTCAACATCGGCAAGGGCGCGACCTCCTCCATGCTCGGCACCGTTGCCGGCGATGCGGAGGTCACGCTCGATGGCGTTTCCGTCACGCGCGCGACCAACTCCTTCAGCGATCTCGTTGCCGGCGTGAAGATCGATCTGCTCGCGGCAAAGCCGGGCAGCACCGTCACGCTGGGCTTCGACCGGCCGGTGGACGGCCTGAAGGAAGCGGTGAACAGCTTCGTCGAGACCTATAATTCGATGAAGGCGGTGATCGACGAGGCGACCGACTATGTCGACGGCACGCTGAAGCAGGATCCGGCCGTACGCGCGATGAGCCGCTCGCTGAGCGGCATCACGCTCCAGCCGCTACGGGTTGCCGGCACGCCCGGCGAGCCGACCACGCTCTCCGACCTCGGCGTCAAGACCAACCGCAACGGCACGCTGGAAGTGGACGCGACCAGGCTCGCCTCCGTGCTCGCCCAATATCCCGATGCGGTGGAGGAGATCTTCTCCAACACCGGAACGGGCGCGACCAACCACGGTCTCAACGGCGCGCTGTCCGCCATCGCCACCACCGCCGCCAGCACCACCTACGGCATCGCCGGCAGCGTGACCCGCTACACGCAGCAGCAGAGCGACCTTGCCGACCAGCAGACCAAGCTGTCCGAGCAGAAGGACAGCGCCACCACGCGCATGACCAAGCTGTTCGCCGCCACCGAGACGCGAGTATCCGCGCTGCAGGCCAGCCAGAAATATATCGAGCAGCAGATCGCCGCCTGGAACTCGGACGACGATTGATCGTGCACTACGCCTCCTCCCTCGTCCGCAACCCGGCGGACACCTATCGCCAGGTCGATCTGGTCGGCCGCACCGCGCAGGCGGGCGACGGCGCCGGGCTGGTCACGCTGCTTTACGACGAACTGCTCGCCGCCCTGCGGGTCGCCGCCATTGCGGCGGAACGGGGCGAGGCGCGGCTGAAGAGCGAAAAGGTCACGCGCGCCACCGCCATCCTCTTTGCGCTGGAGGCCGGGCTCGACTTCGACAAGGGCGGCAGCGTGTCGCAGGCGCTGGCCGACCTGTATGCGGGCGCGCGCCGGCAGGTGATCGCCGCCAGCATCGGCAACGACCCCGCGCCCTTCCGCGCGGCGGCCGAAAACCTTGCCGAGATCGCCGACGCCTGGCGCCAGGTGCGGGCCGCCTGACCGCCGATCCGTGGTTTCCGCCGCGTTAACCAAATCTCCACCGGCAACAAGGTATGCTCTGCCAATGACCCGCGCTCAGCCTGCCGATCCGCACCGCTCGCCGCCGCGTACCATCCTGGCGGTGGACGACAGCCGCACCGCGCTGAACGTCATCGGCAAGCGCCTGGCGCATCTCGGCTACATGACCGCGCTGTGCGACAACGGACCGGAAGCGCTTGCCCGGATCCAGGCACGCGGCTTCGATCTCGTGCTGGTCGACATGGCCATGCCCCGCATGACGGGTATGCAGATGCTGGCCGAGCTCCGCGGTGCACGCGAGACGTCGGACCTGCCGGTCATCATGATGACCGCCGGCGGCGATCCGGGTGTCGCCGTGGAAGCGCTGGCCGCCGGTGCCGACGATCACCTCGCCAAGCCGTTCGATTTCGACGTGCTCGCCGCGCGGATCGATCGCGTGCTTGCCCGCGGGCGGCGTATAGCCGAGTTGAAGCGCGCCAATGCCGCCCTCGACGCGCGCATCGCCGCGCGTGCCATCGAACTGGGCGAAACGCGCACCGAACTCGCCGAATCCCGCGCCGATCGCGCGCGGCTGATCGCCTCGATCCATGCCCTCAACCAGGAAGTGGAGCGGCTCCAGCTGCACGGCTGAGCCTTTCCCGGCGCTTACCGCCGCAGCAGGAACACCGCATGCGCGGCCAGCAGGTTCGCGCCCGCGGAGCCCGTGCGCCGCTCTCCCGACAGGAACCACGCACCTTCCACCGCGATGCCGCGCGCGGCGACCATGGCCCTGAAATCGTCCACGGTGACATGGTGGATGTTGGGCGTGTCATACCATTGTTCCGGCAACTGCCGCGTCACCGGCATGCGCCCGCCGAACAACAGCGACAACCGCACCCGCCATTGCGCGAAGTTCGGGAACGACACGAAGCCACGCCGCCCGATGCGCAGCAGGTGGTCGAGCACCACGTCCGGCCGCCGCGCGGTCTGCAGCGTCTGGCTGAGGATCGCATAATCGAAGCTCTGGTCCGGATAGTCGGCCAGATCGCGGTCCGCATCGCCCTGCACCACCGACAGGCCGCGCCCGACCGCCGCCGCGACATTGGCCGGATCGAGCTCCAGCCCGCGCGCGTCCACCTGCTTCTCGTCGCGCAACGCCGCCATCAGCTCGCCATCGCCGCAGCCCACGTCCAGCACGCGCGCACCGGCGGGCACATGGTCGGCGATGATCGCCAGGTCCGGCCGCAATTTCATTCGCCCGCCCTCAGGAAGCCGTCCACCACCCGGTTCAGCTCCGGGCTCTCCAGCAGGAACGCGTCGTGGCCGAACGGGCTGGAAAGCTCCACAAAGCTCACCGGCGCACCCGCCGCGTTCAGCGCATGCACGATCGCGCGGGACTCGGCGGTGGGATACAGCCAGTCGGTGTCGAAGCTGACAAGGCAGAAGCGCGCCCGGCTCGGCCGAAAGGCGTTGGCCAGCCGTCCGCCATGCTCCTCCGCCAGGTCGAAATAGTCCATCGCCCGGGTGATGTAGAGATAGCTGTTGGCGTCGAAGCGGTCGACAAAGCTGATCCCCTGGTGGCGAAGATAGCTTTCCACCTGGAAGTCGGCGTCGAAGCCGAACGACTTGGCCTCCCGCGCCTGCAATCGCCGGCCGAACTTCTCGGTCAGCCCTGCCTCCGACAGGTAGGTGATGTGCGCGGCCATGCGCGCCACCGCCAGCCCCGCCGCGGGCGGCTCCGTGTCGTAATAGTCGCCGGCCTGCCATTTCGGATCGGCCATCACCGCCTGCCGGCCGACCTCGTGAAAGGCGATGTTCTGCGCGCTGTGGCGCGCGGCCGACGCGATCACCACGCAGGCACGCAGGCGGTCGGGAAAGGTCGCCGCCCAGGAGAGCGCCTGCATCCCGCCCATCGATCCGCCGACCACCGCGCGCAGCACGCCGATGCCCAGATGATCGAGCAGCATGGCCTGCGCGCGCACCATGTCGCGCACGGTGAGGACCGGAAAATGCATGGCATATGGCCGCCCGGTGGCCGGGTCGACGCTGGCCGGCCCGCTCGACCCCATGCACCCGCCCAGCACGTTGGCGCAGACGACGAAGTGCCGCGCGGGATCGATCGGCCTGCCTTCCCCGACCATTCGCGTCCACCAGCCGGCCTTGCCGGTCACCGGATGCGCGCTGGCGACATGCTGATCGCCGGTCAGCGCATGGCAGATCAGGACGGCGTTGCCGCCATCCGAGTCCAGCGTGCCATAGGTCTCGTAGGCGATCTCGACCGGCGCGAGCACGCCGCCGCCGTCGAGGCGCAGCGGCCCGGGCAATCTCACATGGCGGGCAAGCCCGAACCGTTCGTCCATGCGACGGGCCGTTACGGTGCGGCGGCGCCGGGTTCAAGCGGGCGGCGGCTTCAAGCGGGGCGGCAGGCGCGCATTCCCGCCGGGCCGGCGGGTCAGCCCGGTCGAGGCCATGTCGGTACCGAGATTGCCGCCGCAATGCATCCGCTCGCCCGAGGAGCGCACCGCTGAACCTGCCCTGTCGCAACCGGGCAATGGCATCCGCCAGAGAGAAAAGGGCGTAATCCGCACGCGCACAAGGTCGCTATTCTCCCTCAGTCGTAATTGCCGTTCGCCCGTTCTGTGTATTCAATGAGGTTATTGCAGTTTCTGACCCGCGTTCGCGATTGTTAAACATCTTGGTACCGCATCATTATTTAGAAGTATCGCTCCTCCGTTAGAGGAATACCATGTGGTAATTGACCCGCCTCGGAACTTTATTGATTGTGTCTGAGTGTTTCCGATCAGGCGGGGCCTACAGCTCAACGGCGCAATGAACGCCGCGTGCTTCGCTGCCGGGATCACGAGGAGGACGAAAAAGGGGGCGAACTGCGATGACCTACTTCGCGGAATGCGGTGATTCTTGCTTGATCGGCCCTGTCAGGGTGCAGGTCGCCAGACGCGATGCCGCTCTTGCGGCCATCAACGACCTGTTGCGCCCTGGCGCCCAGGGGCGAGGCGGGAGAAGCGATTTCATCGCCTTCTGCAATGCACATACCGTCAACCTGGCGCGGACCAATGCCGTGTTCGCCGCCTCTCTCCGGCGGGCCATGGTTCTCAACGACGGGGTGGGCGTCGATATCGCGCGCAAAATCCTCTACGGCGCGCCGTTCCCGGACAATCTCCAGGGCACCGACCTGACCAGCGCCGTGCTGGCGAGGGCGGAGCGGCCCCTGCGTGTTTTCCTGCTCGGCAGCGGCCCGGGCGTGGCCGAGCGCGCCGCATTCAAGTTGCAGCAGCGCTACCCCCGGCACCTGTTCGTCGGCACGCACCATGGCTTCTTTGCCGAAAGCGACGGCCTGGCGGTCGCGCGCTCCATCGCCGATACGGAGGCGGATCTCGTTCTCGCCGGCATGGGGCAGCCTCATCAGGAATTATGGGCCGAACGGTACGGCCGGCATACGGGAGCGCTGGTGATGTGCGTCGGCGCATACCTGGATTTCACCGCCGGCGTCGTGAAGCGAGCCCCCTTGTGGTTGCAGCGAGCCCGCCTGGAATGGGCTTTCCGGCTGGCGCAGGAGCCGCGCCGGCTGGGCTCCCGCTACATCCTCGGCGCGGGCCAATTCGTGGCGGGGCTGAGCCGCGACCTGCAAGGCGCCTCCCCCGCCGGGGAGCCGGCGTTTCGCAGCCCCTTCGCCGAGCCGGAACTCGAACCTCGGTGACGGCCGGCGGGATCGCCCTCGCCTCAGCCGAACCGCCGTGCCGGCGCTCGCGCGGCGATCACCGCTTCCGCCGCCAGCCTGCCGGTCTGCGCGCCACCGTTCATGTATCCCGGATAGGCATCGGACAGGTGCTCGCCGGCGAAATGGACCGGGGCGGAGGGCAAGGGCGGCGAGGCGATGCCGCCGGTTTCCGTCCAGATGAGGCTGCCGAAGCGGGTCAGCTGGCCGGGCCTGAAGTTCACGTACGCCCCCATGGCGTTCGGGTCGCGGTGCCAGTCGCTGCGCCGCGCGGTGGCGGGCGTGGCCTTCACCATGCCGGGCACAGCGCCGTCGACATGGGCGGCGAAGCGACCGGCCAGCACGCCCGCGTCCACTGCATCGGCCGCCGTCACCTGGTCTCCGCCGAGATACCAGGTCCAGACGTTCCCGGTGCCCGGCCGGACGCTGCCGTCCCAGCCCTGGCTCATCAGCGCGTCCGCATTGGTTTGCCACAGCTCGCCGCCGCGCCCGATCGGGCGATCCCAGGGACGGGTCGCCATCGACGATTGCAGCTTGCCGTTCTGCCCAAGGCCGACTTCCGCGATGAACCGGCGCCATAGCGGCGGCAGCGCGATGCGGAAGTCGATGCGACGGGTCACCGAGGCGGGTGTGGTGACGATCACGTCGGCGGCGCCCACGCTGCTGCCATCCGCGAAAACCAGCCGCGCACCTGTGCCCAGCGGATCGACCCGGGCCACCCGCCGACCCGTCACGATGCGCAACCGCAGCCTGGCTGCCATCGCCTCCACCAGCGCGCTGCTGCCGCCTGCAATCGTGTAGCGCTCGTCGCTGCGGCTCAGCACGTCGATGCGCCGGCCTTCCAGCGTGGGCAGGTTGAAGATCAGCTCGATCGCCGAGGCCTGCTGCGGCTCCACACCATATTCGGTGCGCGCGGTCGCTTCCAGCAGGCGGCGCACCCATGGCTCCGGCAGCAGCCGGGCATAGCGGTCGAGATAGGTCGCGAAGCTCAGCCGGTCGAGTTCCGCCGCGACGCCGGCGTAGTCCTTGTCCAGCCGCTGCGCATCGGCGTCCAGCTGCGCCGCGATGCCGCGCATCCCTGAAACCAGCCGCGCGTCGGCGATTTCGCGCCCGTTCTCCAGGATCATGGTGCGGTGGGCGGTCGACTTCCGGTCGATCAGGCCGACGCCGAACGCCTTGCACAGCGCGCGCATGTCCGCATGGTCCGAGTTCACGAACTGCGCGCCCGTCTCGAACGCCGGGCCGCTTTTCGGCCGCGCCGTGTAGATGCGCCCGCCCAGCCGGGGACGCGCCTCGTACAGTCGCGCCTCGATCCCCGCCTGGGTAAGCGTCCACAAGGCCGTCAGCCCGGCGATGCCGCCGCCGACGATCGCAACCGGCGCGTCCGGCGCCGCCGCCCAGGCGTGGCGCGGCATCGCCGTCGCCGTGCCGACCGCCGCCAGCGCCTTCAGCACCGCCCGGCGCGTCTGCCCGCCCGCCCCAAGAAGGACGGGCGGCTCGCCGGCGTCCGCCACATTTTCGGCACGGGCGCGCGCCAGCGCCTGCCAGATCGTCGTGTCACCGCGCATGCGAAATCCCCCGGCGCTCCCCTTAGCAGGCCGCTGCCCGCTTGCCAGCCGTGACGCCACGCGCCATGGCCTCGCGCCATGACCGCTCCCCAGCCCAAGCCCTGGATCCAGGCAATCGCCCCTTATGTTCCCGGCCGCGCCACCACGGACGACGGGCGCAAGGTCGCCAAGCTTTCGTCCAACGAGAACCCGCTGGGCACCTCGCCGGCGGCGCGCGCCGCCTTTGACGGCGCCACCCGTTCGCTGGAGCGCTATCCCGACGCCAGCGCCGCCGCGCTGCGCGAGGCGATCGCCGCCCGCTACGATCTCGATCCCGCCCGGGTGATCTACGGCACCGGCTCGGACGAACTGCTGCATCTGGCGGCCGGCGCCTATGCGGGGCCGGGCGACGAGATCATCCACGTCCGCTACGGCTTTGCGGTGTACGAGATCGCCACGCGCCGGGTCGGGGCCGTGCCGGTAATCGCGCCGGATCGCGACCATGGCACCGACATCGATGCGCTGCTCGCCTGCGTTTCCGACAAGACGCGAGTGGTGTTCGTGGCCAATCCGAACAACCCGACCGGCACGTTCCTTTCCCGCGCCGAAGTTGCCCGGCTCCATGCCGGGCTGCCTAGCGACGTGCTGCTCGTGCTCGACCAGGCCTATGCCGAATATCTCGATCCGGACGAGGATGATGCCGGCCTCGCGCTTGCCATGACCGAGGCGAACGTGCTCGTCACCCGCACCTTTTCCAAGATCCACGGCCTTGCCGCGGAGCGGATCGGCTGGGGCTATGGCCCTGCCCCGGTGATCGACGCGATGCACCGCATCCGTGCGCCCTTCAACGTCACCGCCGCTGGCCAGGCCGCGGCCATCGCCGCCCTGGGGGACGAGGGCTTCGTTGAAGCGACCCGCGCGCACAATCGGCATTGGCGCGACTGGTTCGAGCGGGAAATCGCCGCGCTCGGCAATGCCGGCCTCGTCGCGGTGCCCAGCAAGGCGAACTTCGTGCTCGTCCGTTTCACCGGCCAGCTGACGGCCGAGGCCGCCTATCACGGGCTGATGGACGCCGGCTACATCGTCCGCTGGCTGCCGGGCCAGGGCCTGCCGGACGCGCTGCGCATCACCATCGGCACCGAGAAAGAAACCCGCGGCGTGATCGCCGCCTTGCGCGAGCTTGCGGGCGCCGCCTGATGCTGCCGTTCGCGCGCGTCTCGATCCTCGGCCTGGGCCTGATCGGCTCGTCCCTGGCGCGCGCGGTGCGCCTGTATCTGCCGACGGTGCGGATCACCGGATATGACGCCAGCCCCGAGGTGCGCGACATCGCCCGCGCGCTCGACCTGGCCGACGACGTGGCGGACTCCGCCGGCACCGCGGTGATCGACGCCGATCTGGTCGTGCTGTGCGTGCCGGTGGGCGCGATGGGCGCCGTTGCGGCCGAAATCGCCGGCGACCTGCCGTCCGATGCGATCGTCAGCGACGTCGGCTCTTCCAAGACCGAGATCGCGCGGGTGCTCGGCGCGGCGCTGCCCGGCGCCACGGTCATCCCGGCGCATCCCGTGGCGGGCACCGAGAACAGCGGCCCGCAAGCGGGCTTCGCCAGCCTGTTCCGCGGTCGCTGGTGCATCCTCACCCCGCCCGACGGGGCGGACCCGGTCGCGGTGGAGCGCGTGGCCGAGTTCTGGCGTCGACTGGGCGCGATGACGGAGAACATGGCGCCGGAGCATCACGACCGCGTCCTCGCCGTCACCAGCCACCTGCCGCACCTCATCGCCTATACGATCGTCGGCACCGCCAGCGACCTGGAAGAGGTGACCCGGTCGGAGGTCATCAAATTCTCCGCCGGCGGCTTCCGCGACTTCACCCGCATCGCCGCCAGCGATCCCACCATGTGGCGCGACGTGTTCCTGTCGAACCGTGAAGCGGTGCTCGACATGCTGCAACGCTTCTCCGAAGACCTCTCGGCACTCCAGCGCGCGATCCGCTGGGGCAAGGGCGACGAACTGTTCGAGCTGTTCACCCGCACCCGCGCGATCCGCCGTTCCATCGTCGAGCAGGGCCAGGACGACGCCAAGCCCGATTTCGGCCGCGCCCACGATTGAGCGCGTTGTGCTCCCGCGCCGGCGGGAGCCCAGAGCCACGAAAGACATCCCGTGCGGCCCTGGGTTCCCGCCTACGCGGGAACACGGCCCCCTTTTTTCCGCCTTCCCACTTGCCTAAGGCTTAGCCAGCGGCGCCACAGAAGCGCCGTACGTGGAGAGACGGAAATGAGCGCGTTCGGCACCTATCAGAACGAGATCTACGCCGCAGGGCTGCGCGGCATCGTGCCGAAGGTGCCGGTCGATGCGAAAACGCTGGAAGCGCGCGCCACCGCGGCGATGGCGCCCTCGCTTCTCCATTATGTCCAGGGCGGCTGCGGCGACGAATGGACGCAGGACCAGAATGTCGAGGCGTTCCACCATTGGGGCATGGTCCCGCGGATGATGGTGGAAACGGGCACGCGCGACCTGTCGGTGGATCTGTTCGGCACCCGGTACGACAGCCCGATCTTCCTGGCGCCGATCGGCGTCACCGGCATGGCCACGCCTGACGGCCACGGCGACATCGCCGCCGCACAGGCATCGGCGCAGACGGGCGTACCGATGGTCGTCTCCACGCTCGGCAACGACACGCTGGAGGAGGTGGCGACGCACCTCGGCAAGACGCCCGGCTTCTTTCAGCTCTATTGCCCGCGCGACAGGGAGCTGGCCGAAAGCCTCGTCCGTCGTGCCGAGGCGGCCGGGTATCGCGGCCTCGTCGTCACGCTGGACACCTGGGTCACCGGCTTCCGCCCCCGCGACCTGAACACCGGCAACTTTCCGCAGCTTCGCGGGCATGTGCTGGTCAACTACACCTCCGATCCCGTGTTCCGTGCGCGGCTGGGCAAGGACCCGGCGAGCGCGCCGCAGGAAGCGATCATGCTGTGGGGCGCGCTGTTCGGCCGGCCGATGCTGTGGGACGACATCGCCTGGCTGCGCTCGGTCACGACCATGCCCATCATCCTCAAGGGCATCTGCCACCCGGACGATGCCGCCCGCGCCGCAGACCTCGGCGCCGACGCGATCTATTGCTCCAACCATGGCGGGCGCCAGGCGAACGGCGGCATTGCGGCGATCGACATGCTGCCGGACGTGATCCGCGGCGCCGGCAGCACGCCCGTGTGGTTCGATTCCGGCGTGCGGTCCGGCACGGACGTGGTCAAGGCGCTGGCGATGGGCGCGGCGGCGGTGGGGATCGGCCGCCCGTTCGTCTACGGCCTGGCGCTGGACGGGGCGGCAGGCGCCATCCATGTGCTGCGCTCGATCCTGGCGGAGGCGGACCTGTTCATGGCGGTGAACGGCATGCCGACGATCGCCGACCTGCGCCGCGAAGGCGTGCGCCGCCTTTGATCCAGGGCACTGGCGGCCAGCCCTCGCCTGCGCCATAAGCCCGCCCAGACGTACCGGAAGTGTCCCCACGAATGCATGCACCGTTGAGCCCCCCGCGCCGGCAGACCAGCCGTCGCGTCCTCTGGGCAGCCATTGCCGTCCTTCTCCTGCTGATCGCCCTCGCCATCGGGCTGCGCCTTGCGCACCGGGGCAGCAGCGTGACGCAGATGGTGCCGCCCAAGCCCGTCGGCGGGCCGGTGGTGCAGGACACGCCCGCGCGCGTCGATTACAAGCGCCTGCAGGAACGCATCGCGCTGTTGATGCAGGATCGGGACACCGTTGGCCTGGCAGTGGGCGCGGTGGAGCGCGGCAAGGTGCGCTTTCTCGGCGGTTTCGGCGAAACGGAGGCCGGCTCGGGCGATCGGGTGACGCCCGACACCGTGTTCCGCTGGGCATCGCTCTCGAAGGGCGTGGCCGCCACCCTCGTCGCCAGACTGGCCGAGCAGAAGCGGCTCTCGCTCGAAGCGCCGCTCCGGTCGATGGGCACGAGCCTTACCCTGCCCGGCGACTGGAGCCGGGTGACCGTCGCCAACCTCCTGTCCCACCGCGTGGGCGTGGTGCGCAACGCCTGGGACGACCGGCTGGAGGCGGGCGAGGATCCGGCGCTGATCCGCAGCCAGCTCGGCACCCTGCCGCTCTATTGCAAGCCGGGCACCTGCTACGCCTATCAGAACATCGCCTATGACGCCTCGTCGGAGATCGTGCGGCGCGTGACCGGCGGCAGCTATGCGGATGCCGCCCACCGGCTGCTGTTCGGACCGCTGGGCATGTCCAGCGCCACGATCGGCCGCCAGGGCCTGGAAACCGCGCCGAGCTGGGCGCGGCCGCACCATCCGGGCAAGCACGAGATCCACAACAACGACATCTATTACAACATTCCGGCGGCCGGCGGCGTGAACTCGTCGATCAAGGACCTCACCCGCTGGATGCTGGCGCAGATGGGCGGCGCGCCTACCGTTCTGTCCCCTGCCGTGCTGGAGGAACTGCACCGCCCGCGCGTGTCGACGCCGCCGCACGGCGCGCGTGGGGCGATGGATCGCGCGCTGACCAATGCGCACTACGGCCTGGGCTGGCGCAGCTTCGATTATGCCGGGCACCATCTGGTCGGCCATCGCGGCTCCGTCGACGGTTACGGCTCGCTGATCCTGTTCGATCCACAGGACCGCAGCGGCATCGTGATGCTGTGGAACGACACGCGGCAGACGCCGTCACGGCTGCAGCTGGAATTCTTCGACATGCTCTACGGCCTGCCGCCGATCGACTGGCTGGACCTCAAGCCGCGCAAGTGACCCTCGGCGGGCGGGAGAAACCGCCCGCCCCGCTTTGGCTGATCCGGTTCAGCAGTCCGCCGTCGTCCCGAAGGCGAGCGCATCCGCCGGTCCGACTTCCTGCTCGCCGGCGAACAGATGATCGAGACGGTCCTTGATCTCCGAACGGTAGCGCTCGCACGAGATCGCGCGCGGCGCGGCCAGCGAGACGTCGGCGGCGATGGCGCCCTTGATCCGCTCCAGCGCCGCGTCGTTCAGGACGCCGGCCCGTTGAAGTTCGATGCACAGCTGGACGAAGCCCACTGCCGTCGCCTGCGCCCGCAGGCCGACGTTCATCACGTCGAAATGCAGCTTCTTCTGCTTTTCGTAGGTCGAGGTCATGCAACTCTCCTTTGGTCGACCGCGGCGGGGTATTCCCCGCTCGCCGCCTACCATGGGCTCAATTGAGGCCGCCGCCAAGAGAACGATAGAGTTCCACGAGGTTGCTGGCCTGGGTCAGCCGGGTCGTCACGAGCTGCTGCTGCGCCGCATAGGCGGTGCGTTGCGCGTCCAGCGTGGTGAAGAAGGAGTCCACCCCGGCCCGGAACCGCGCTTCCGAAAGCCGGGCGGCGACCTGGGCGGCGTTCGCGCGCTGCGACTGCGCGCCGACCTGTTCGCCGATACGCCCGCGCTGCGCCAGCGCATCGGCTACCTCCCGGAACGCGACCTGGATCGACCGCTCATAGGTGGCGAGCGCCACCTGCTGCGAGGCCCTGGCATAGGCGAGGTTGCCCGACCGACGCCCGCCATCGAAGATCGGCAGGCCGATGGAGGGGCTCGCCTGATAGGTGAAGCTGCCGTCGCCGAAGAGCCCGGACAAGGCCGTGCTGAGCGTTCCCACCAGCCCGGTCAGCGAGATGGTCGGGAAGAACGCGGCCCGCGCCGCGCCGATATTGGCGTTCTGCGCGATCAGCTGATGCTCGGCCTGCAACACGTCCGGCCGGCGCAGCAGCACGTCCGATGACAGGTTCGCCGGCAGCGCGTCGCGCGTGACCGCTTCGGTGCCGAAGCCCGCCGGCAGAAGGTCGGCCGTGACCGTGGTGCCGGCGAGCAGGTTCAGCGCGTTCTGGTCCTGCGCGACGCGGGTTTCCAGCGCCGCGATGTCGCTGCGCGCCGCCTGGAGATTGGTTTCGGCCTGGCGCACTTCCAGTTCGGAGCCGACGCCGATGCGGAACTGCTCGCTGGTCAGCCGGAACGTCTCCTGGAACGCGCCCAGCGTCTGGCGCGACAGGCGCAGCTGCTCCTGGTCCGACGCCATGGTCAGCCAGGCGGTGGCGATCTCGGCGATGAGGCTGACGCGAACGGACCGCTGTGCCTCCTCGCTGGCGAACACCTGCTCCTGTGCGACGCGCGTGAGGTTGCGGATGCGCCCGAACAGGTCGACCTCATAGGCGGAGATGCCCGCGTTCAGCGAATAGATCTCCAGATCGCCCGATCCGGTCAACGCACCGGCCGCGGTGGTCGTGCCGGTTCCGGCGCCCGTCCCCGTGCCGGCTCCGGTCCCGGTTCCGGTGCCCGTGCCCGTGCCTGTACCGGCTCCGGTGCCCGTGCCGGCCCCCGCCCCCGCCCCGGCGCCGGCGCCGGCCACGCCCGCGCCGATGTTGTTGGTGTAGGTCGCGCTGCCGCTCACCGTCGCCGTGGGCAGCAACGCCGCCCGCTGGGTGCGCAACTGCGCCCGCGCCTGGAGCACGTTGCCGGCCGCCACCCGCAGGTCGCGGTTGTTGGCCAGGCCCGTTTCGATCACCTGGCGCAGCTGGGGATTGAGGAAGAAGTCCCGCCAGCCGATCGCGGTCACGTCCGGGGCATCGGTCGCGGCGCGCGGATAGGTGCCGCCTTCCGGCAGCGCGACCGGCACGGCGCCCTGCGGCCGCGCATATTTGGGGGCGAGGTTACACCCGGCGAGCATCGTCGCGCCCGCCAGCAGCGCCAGGATCGGCTTGGTCATCGTATTCAGGCCCCTTGCGGCGCGGTGCCGCGATCGGAGGGTGTGTGGCCGGCATCGGGCGCGGCATCCGTGGCGGCGCTCGGCCGGTCCTCGCGGCCGTGGCCGAACAATCGGCTCACGACCACGAAGAACATCGGCACGAAGAAGATCGCCAGCACCGTGGCCGAGAACATGCCGCCCACCACGGCGCGGCCGATGGCGTTCTGGCCGCCGGCGCCGGCGCCGGTGGAGATCGCCAGCGGCATCACGCCGAAGATGAACGCCAGCGACGTCATCAGGATCGGACGGAGGCGCAAGCGTGCCGCCTCCACCGCCGCATCGAAGGCGTTCATGCCGGCTCGCACGCGTTCTTCCGCGAACTCGACGATAAGGATCGCGTTCTTCGCCGACACGCCGATCGTGGTGATGAGGCCCACCTGCAGGTAGATGTCGTTGTTCAGCCCGGTGAGCCACGCCGCCAGCACCGCACCCAGCACGCCGAGCGGCACCACCAGCAGCACTGCGATCGGCACCGACCAGCTTTCGTACAGCGCGGCAAGGCAGAGGAACACGATCAACAGCGACAAACCGTACAGCGCGGGCGCCTGGCCGCCGGACAGCCGTTCCTCGAACGACAGGCCGGTCCATTCCAGCGAGGTGCCCGGCGGCAGCTTGCCCTGCATCTCCTCCATCGCCTGCATCGCCGCACCCGTGCTCAGGCCTTCGCCCGGCGCGCCCTGCAGCTGCATGGCGGGTCGCCCGTTATACCGGGTCAGCACCGTTGGCGACTGCTTCCACGACAGGGTGGAGAAGGCGCTGAACGGCGCCATCTGCCCGCCGCTGCTGCGGACATAGAAGTCACTGACGTCCTGCGGCGACTGACGATAGGGCTCGTCGGCCTGGATGTAGACGCGCTTGGTGCGGCCGCGATCCAGGAAGTCGTTCACATAGGCGCCGCCCCAGGCGGTGGAGATGGCGCTGTTGATCGAGCTGATATCCAGCCCCAGCGCACCCGCCTTGTCCTGGTCGATATCGACGTTGAGCTGCGGCGCATCCTCCAGGCTGAGCGGACGGACCTGCGCCACGCGCTTGTCGCCCATGGCCATGCCCATCAGCTGGTTGCGGGCGGCCAGCAGCCCGCCGTGGCCGAGATTGCCCGTATCCACCAGCCACATGTCGAAACCGGTCGCGTTGCCCAGTTCCTGCACGGCCGGCGGCACCAGCGCGAAGATGCTGGCATCCTTGTACTGCGAGAACACGCCCATCGCCCGGCCGACCAGGGCCGGTGCACGGTTCTCGGCGCCGCTGCGCTCCTCCCAGTCCTTCAGCTTGACGAAGGCCATGCCCGCGCTTTGCCCCTGGCCGGCAAAGGAGAAGCCGCTGATCGTGAACACGCTGGCGACGTTGGCGGACTCATCCTTCAGGAAGTGATCCCGGACGACATCCAGGCCCTTCTGGGTGCGCCCCAGGGTGGCGCCCGGAGGGGCCTGCACCAGCGCGATCATCGTGCCCTGGTCTTCTTCCGGCAGGAAGCCGCTGGGCAGGCGCATGAACACAAAGCCCATGATGCCGACGATCAGGAGGTAGAGAAGCGCCGACCGCTTCCAGCTGCGGGCGGTGCGCTTGACGCCGCCCTCATACTTCTCGGTTCCGCGATCGAAGGTGGTGTTGAACCAGTGGAAGAAGCGCCCGAACAGGCCCTTGCCTTCCTGCTTCTTGGGATCATGCTCCTTCAGGATGGTGGCGCACAGCGCCGGGGTGAGGATCAGCGCGATCAGCACCGACAGCACCATGGACGACACGATGGTGATCGAGAACTGGCGATAGATCACCCCGGTGGATCCACCGAAGAACGCCATCGGCAGAAACACCGCGGACAGGACCAGGCCGATGCCGATCAGCGCGCCGCTGATCTCGTCCATCGACTGGCGGGCCGCTTCTTTTGGCGTGAGGTGCTCGGTCTGGATGAGGCGCTCGACATTCTCCACCACCACGATCGCGTCGTCGACCAGCAGGCCGATCGCCAGCACCATGCCGAAGAGGGTGAGCGTGTTGATCGAATAGCCCAGCGCGGACATGACCGCGAAGGTGCCCAGCAGCACCACCGGCACCGCGATGGTCGGGATGATCGTCGCCCGCCAGTTCTGCAGGAACAGGAACATGACAAGGAAGACGAGCACCACCGCTTCGATCAGCGTGTGCACCACCTGCTCGACCGACAGGCGGACGAACGGGGTGGAGTCGTACGGGTAAACGACCTTCACGTCGGACGGAAAGCCCTTGGCGATCCGCTCGATCTCCGCCTTCACCGCATCCACGGTGTCCAGCGCGTTGGCGCCAGTGGCCAGGCGCACGCCGAAGCCGGACGCCGGATGGCCGTTAAACTGCGTGTCGAAGCCGTAGATCTCGGCGCCCAGCGCCACCCGCGCCACGTCGCGCAGGCGCACCACCGCACCGCCCTGAACCGAGCGCAGGCGGATGTTGCCGAACTGCTCCGGCGTCTGGAGACGCGTCTGCACCGAAACGGTGGCGTTCAGCTCCTGCTCCTTGGGCGCGGGCAGCTGGCCGATCTGGCCGGCCGAAACCTGCGCGTTCTGCGCCTGCACGGCGGCCGTCACGTCCTCGACGGTGAGGTTGTAGCTGCGCAGCTTCAGCGGATCGACCCAGATGCGCATGGCATATTGCGTGCCGAACACCTGAAGTTCGCCCACGCCGTTCACGCGGCTGACCGGATCCTGCACCTGCGCCACGATATAATCGGACAGGTCGTTGGCGGTGTGGCTGTTGTCGGCGGAATAGATGGCGGCGACCAGAAGGAAGCTCGCAGCGGACTTGGCGACGGTGACGCCCTGGCGCTGCACTTCCTGCGGGAGAAGCGAGGTGGCCGCCTGCAGCTTGTTCTGCACCTGCACCTGCGCGATGTCAGGATTGGTGCCCTGTTCGAAGGTAAGCGTGATCGTCACCCGGCCCGCCGACGAGGACGAGGCCGAGAAATAGCGCAGGTTGTCGATGCCCTTGAGCTGTTGCTCGATGATCTGGGTTGTCGTGCGTTCCAGCGTCTCGGCATCGGCACCCGGATAGGTGGCGTTGATCGTGACGGTGGGCGGCGCGATCGCCGGGAACTGCGAGATCGGCAGGCTGCGGATGGCGATGGCACCCGCCAGCATCAGCACGATGGCGATGACCCAGGCGAAGATCGGCCGGTCGATAAAGTAACGTGACATGGGGGTTTACTTCGCCTGTGCCGGAGACTGGGCCTGACCCTGGGCCTGACCCTGGGCCTGACCCTGAGCCTGACCTTGTGCCTGCCCCTGCGAAGCCTGGCCCTGCGCCGGGGCGCCGCCGCCCTGCTGCGCGCCCTCGCGCACCGGCACGGCCTTGACCGGCGCACCCGGGCGCAGGTTCTGCGCGCCTTCGATCACGACCTTCTCGCCCGGCTTGAGCCCGGCGGTGACCAGCCAGCTCTGCCCCACCATGCGCGGCGCGGTCAGCTGACGCATCTGGAGCTTGCCGTCATTGCCGACCACCATGGTCGTCGGATTGCCCTTTTCATCACGCGAAACGGCGCGGCCGGGCACCAGCAGTCCGTTCTGCTTCGTGCCCTCGACCAGTTCGGCACGCACGTACATGCCCGGCAGCAGCAGGCCGCGGCGGTTGGGGAACACCACGCGGATCACCTGGCTGCCCGTGGTCGGATCAACCGTCACGTCGGTGAACTTCAGCTGGCCTTCCTCGGGATAGGTGCTGCCGTCCTCCAGCTTCAGGCGCACCCGCGCCGCGCCGCCACCGCGCGACAGGTCGCCGGCCAGCACCTGCTGGCGCAGGCGCAGCACGTCGGCGCTGGACTGCTGGATGTCGACATAGATCGGATCGAGCCGCTGGATGGTGGTCAGCGCCTCGGTCTGCGCGGCCGTCACCAATGCACCGGTCGTGAAGGTCGATCGGCCGATGCGGCCCGAAATGGGGGCGCGGATGGTCGTGCGGGCAAGGTCGATCTGTGCGGACCGCAGCGCCGCCTGCTGCGCTGCGACGTCGGCACGCGCCTGCTGCGCGCCGGTGGTCGCGTTTTCCGCTTCCTGCCGCGAGATCGCGTTGATGCGGACCAGCTCGCCATAGCGGCGCGCCAGAGCGGACGTGGAGGCGATCGACGCACGCGCCCGGGCCAGCGCCGCACGCGCGCTGGCCACCTGCGCCTGGTAGGGAGAAGGATCGATGCGGTAGAGCGGCTGGCCCGCGCGCACCAGATCGCCTTCCGCGAACAAGCGGGCAAGAACGATGCCGTTCACCTGCGGGCGCACTTCGGACGTTTCATAGGCGCTGGTGCGGCCCGGCAACTCGTTGCTGAGCGTCACCGGCTCCTCGCGCACGGTGACCACGCCCACCTGCGGCGGTCCGGCGGCCGCCTGCTGCTGCTGCTGCTGCTGGGCGTCCTTGCCCCCGCAGCCTCCGACGATCAGCGCCAATCCGAAGGCCACTGCGATCTTATTCATGCCACCATCCGGTAAACAGGTATTGTGAGTGATCGCTCACTCACATAGGTGGCGGGCTTATATGGAGAGGCTGCCGCCATGGCAACCCGAACTGGGAAGAAGGAAGAAATGGCCGAAGACGCCGAGCCGACGCGGGCCTATCTGCGGCGCGAGCACCTGCTGGCGACCGCCCGCTCGTTGTTCGTCGATCAGGGTTTTCACCAGACCGGCATGGCGCAGATCGCGGCCGCCTCGGGCATCAAGGTGGGCCAGATCTACCGTGATTTCAGCAACAAGGAGGACATCATCGCCGCGATCTGCGAGCGGGACGTCACCGCCTGGCTGGAGGAGGATCGGCTGCGCGCGGCGATGGAGGCGAAGGATCTCGCCGCCGTTCGGGACTGGATGGATCGGTTCGTCTTCAGCGACGACAGCGCCGAGGAATGCCGGTTGATGAGCGAGATCGTCGCGGAAGCCGGCCGCAACCAGCGAATCGCCGATCTCAACCGGTGCATCGACGTGCGGATTCGCGAAAGCCTCTCCGCCGCGCTTGCCGCGGTCACGTCCGACCGCGAGTGCTCGGAAGAACAGGATGCGCTGATGAACTTCATCCTGGCGCTGGGCATCGGCATCACCATGCGACGCGCGCTTGATCCCGGCCGCAAGTACGACCCGATGTTCCGCTACGTATCCAAGATCATCGACGAGCGGATCAGCGCGCTGGCCGAATGACCCGGGCAGGAGACGGGTCGGCGCCCTCAGCCTCGCGGGCCCTTCCCGAGCGCGGTGGCATGGTAGGACATCGCCCCGCCACGAAAGCATGCCTCAGCCGGGCCGGAGAGTCATCGGCTGCCCGTCACTCCTGCGGACAGCGGACCAAGGCTCTTGCTGATTACCCCGTCCTCACGGCCGATCGGCGCGGTGCGCGGCCTGCATCACGGTTCTAGGCAACCTGGTCGAGGTTCGATCGGGCACTCAACAGTTGGACGAGCGCCTCGGCGCGCAGCGGTCGGCTGATGTGATAGCCCTGGGCATAGTCGCAGCCGAGTTCACGCAGAAAGGCCAGGCATGCCTCTTCCTCGATCCCCTCGGCCACCACCTTCAGCCCCAGGCTATGCGCAAGATCGATCGTCGAGCGGACCATCAGCCCGTCGTTCCTGTTCCGATGCGAGAATTGTACGAAGCTGCGATCGATCTTCAGCTCGGCGAGCGGCAATTGCCGCAGGTAGCTCAGCGTCGACTGGCCGGTGCCGTAATCGTCCATGGAGATGCCGATGCCCAGCGCGCGATAGCGGTGCAGCGCGGCGACTGCGGCTTCGGGATCGGTCAGCGTCGCTGATTCCGTCACCTCGAAGATGATGCGGGACGGATCGCCGACATCCTTGCGCAGGATGGCGCGCACGTCCTGCTCGAAATCGGCGGAAGCGACCAGGCGGGCCGACACGTTCACCGCGATGGTCACGTCATGGCCGAGCAGGCGCCACCGCACCTGGTCGTGCATGGCCGTCTCCAGCACATGAACGGTCAGCGGACCGATGCGATCGGTCTGCTCGGCCAGCGGGATGAAGGCATCCGGGCCGATGAAGCCGCGTTCGGGGTGTCGCCACCGGACCAGCGCCTCGACGCTGACGATGCGGTTTTCCGACAGCAGGAGCTTGGGCTGGTAGTGCACCTCGATGGCGCCACTCGTGAGAGCGTCGTCCAGCTCGCCCATCAGGGTCACCTGGCGCTCCAGCTGAGACTGGTCCGCTTCCGCCACCCGCCAGAACACGCCTTCGCGCGCCGCTTCTTCCGCCGCAAGGGCAGCGCTGGTGAGGGCGGCTTTCCTGTCGCGCGGGTCGGCATCCACCAGCCCGATCGAGACGATCACGTCAACGCGCCGCCCCTCCACCTCCACCGGTTGCAGCATGATCGCGCGCAGCCGCGCAAACAGCTCCCCGGCATCGCCGACGGGAGGCAACTCGACGGCCAGCAGACGGTCGGCGAGCCGATAAAGCATCGCCCCGCCGGCGGCGACACTCACGCGATCGGCGATCCGCCGGATGAGGTCTCCCTCCAGCCGAGCGCCAAGGACGGCGACGAGCTGATCGAACTCGGCGATGCGGACCACCGCGAGCTGCGGACGCTCGTTTCCGGCAGGAGCCGCCAGCAGTGCCGCTCGGTTCGGCAGGCCCGAGCTCTCGTCAACCATGCGCTGCGTGCGGAAACGATCCAGCACGAGCAGCGCCACGCGACCGCCGGAGACGAGCAGCAGCAGGAGAAGGCCGGGAGCAAGCGGCACCACCACGCCGCTCCTCTGCAGGACCACGGCGACGGCGAAGAGCAGCAGGACGCCGCCAAGCGTCGCGCCAGCGAGGGTTGCGGGGCGGCCGCTGCGCGCGATCAGCCACCCCAGCGCCACGGCCAGGAGAAGCATGGGCCATGGGCCCGGCTGGCTCGGCACTCCGCGCAGCAGCGTTTCGGTGGCGAGCGCCTGGACGATCACTCCCGGCAGCACGCCCCAGTGCGGCGTGCCGTAGCGATCGGCCATCTCCACGGCCGTGCCGCCGATCAGGATGTTGCGTCCGCGCACGAGGCGCGGGTCGAAGCGCCCGTCGCGCACCGCCACGAAGCTCAGCCGCGGCAGGCTGGCAGGGTTGATGGTATAATCGATCGGAAAGAAGGTATCCGCCGCTCCCGAGCGTCCGGCGATGTACGCGGAAAGGGACGGCCGCGGCGTGCCCTGCGTGATGGTGCCGAACGGCGCCTGGCGGATGATGCTGTCGCGGTCGGGGGCGATGCTGACGGAGGCGAGAGCGGCATGCTCGCGCAGGATCGCGATCGGCAGTGCATCGATGCTGCGGCGCTCGCCGGTGCGGGATCGCTGGGCGAAGGTCGGCAGCGCGACCAGACCATTGGCGCGCTTGATCGCCGCCGCCATGGCAGCGTCGCCGGCCGGAGACGAGGCGGCGGAGAGATCCACGTCGAAGACGATCGACGCGGCCCCGGCGGCGTGCAGCCGGTCGATCACCTGCGCATAATTCTCGCGCGGCCAAGGCCACTGGCGGATGGCGGCGGCACTTTCCGCGTCCATCTCGACGACCAGAAGCTTGCCCTTTGCCTCATGGGGGGCAGCGACGATGCGCAACGGGTCCAGCGCGCGGTCGAGCGGACCATCCACCCCGACCAGCAGCAGGCAAAGGGTGGCGATCGTGCTGGCGATCAGCAACCACGACGTCGGGCGAACAGCTACCTTCATTTCCGCTCCGCAAGGTCCGGGGAAGCGGTCAGAATGGCACGAACTTCCCTAAAGCCGTGTCAATACTGTCGCCGACGCCGCCAGCGCTCCGCCGGCCGGAAGTCGCCGACGAGAACGGTCAGCTCTTCCCCTTGCCGGAGAGGATCGCGTCAGCGGCCTCGCCACCTGCTCCTGCGAGGCCGGCTATCCCCTTCCCGACACCGCGGACGGTATCGGCAACCGCTTCCACGAGCGTGTCGGGTTTGGCCGCGTCCTTGCCGGCGTCCGCCGCCGCTTTAGCCGCATCCTTCCCGTCCTTGGCGGCCTGCTTTGCCGCATCCTCGGCAGCCTTGGCGGCCTCCTTCTGCGCCTGCTCCTGCGCCTTGGCGGCGTCCTTGGCGGCCTTGTCGTCGTTGCCCTTGCCGTTGTTGCCGTCGATCGCCGCGTCCTTGCCCGGCTTGTCGTTGCCCTTGGCGGCATCGGCGGCTGCCTTCTCGGCGTCCTTCTGATCCTTGGCCGCCTGCTTTGCCGCATCCTCCGCGGCCTTGGCGGCGTCCTTCTGTGCCTGCTCCTGCGCCTTGGCGGCGTCTTCGGCGGCCTTGTCGTCGTTGCCCTTGCCGTTGTTGCCGTCGACCGCAGCGTCCTTGCCCGGCTTGCCGTTGCCCTTGGCGGCATCGGCGGCTGCCTTCTCGGCGTCCTTCTGATCTTTCGCGGCCTGCTTTGCCGCATCCTCGGCAGCCTTGGCGGCGTCCTTCTGCGCCTGCTCCTGCGCCTTGGCGGCGTCCTCGGCAGCCTTGTCGTCGTTGCCCTTGCCGTTGTTGCCGTCGATCGCCGCGTCCTTGCCGGGCTTGTCATTGCCCTTGGCGGCATCGGCGGCTGCCTTCTCGGCGTCCTTCTGATCTTTCGCGGCCTGCTTTGCCGCATCCTCCGCGGCCTTGGCGGCGTCCTTCTGCGCCTGCTCCTGCGCCTTGGCGGCGTCCTTGGCGGCCTTGTCGTCGTTGCCCTTGCCGTTGTTGCCGTCGACCGCCGCATCCTTGCCGGGCTTGTCGTTGCCCTTTCCGGTATCGGCCGGCTTCTCGTCATTCTTCCCCGGAGCGGAGTTACCGCCCGGGCCCTTGTCCGGGTCTACGCCCGACTTGTCACCGCCCTTGTCGGGCGTGTCGGGCTTCTCGTTATTCTTCCCCGGACCGGCGTTGTCGCCGGGGCCTTTGTCCGGGGCCGCGGCCGGCTTGTCGTCGCCCTTGCCGGGGGTGTCCGGCTTCTCGTCGTTCTTCCCCGCACCGGCGTTGTCGCCGGGGCCCTTGTCCGGGTCCACGCTTGGCATGTCATCGTTCTTGCCGGGGCCAGCATTGCCGCCTGTACCGGCATCGGCTGCAGGCTTCTCGTCCACCTTGCCCGGTACGGAAACGTCGGCCGCACCCGTTGCCGGGTTCGCCGCCGGCTTGTCGGCGACCGTCGCCGGAGGTTCGGGCGCCTTTCCGCCCCCCGCGTTATTCGGCGGTGCGACGCTGCTGCCCGTTCCGCTCTCCTTGACCGGGGGGGGTGCCGCGGCCGGGGGCGCCGCTACCAGGTTGGTCGCCGTGGCCGCAGTCGGCAGAACCGCCACGGTTTCGGACCGCACCGCCGCCAGCACCGTGCTCGCGCCCGCCATCCCGGTGACCAGGCCACCGGTGGCCGACGACAGGTCGAACGGCTTGGAGGAGATCCGCTCCCCGATCACGGCAGCGGCCGCCATGTTGTCGAACGTCTCGGCAGCCGGAGCCGTGTCGCGCACGATCGCTGCGGCTGCGGGACCGGCGGCAACGCCGGAGACGGCCACGGTGGCCGCCGCCCCGATCACCGCCGACGCCGGCGATGCCGTTTCGCCCGGCGTGGAAGTGGCCACGGCGGGCGTCGTCGCCGGAGCCTGATCGGCAGCGGGGGCGGGAGCATCCGCAGGCGCCTGCGGATGCGCGGGCGAGTTGATAACGCGGTCCGTGTCGCCGGCCACGCGGAGCTGAAAACGATCCGCGGCACTGATCGTGGCAACGGAACCGGGCAGGATCAGATCCCGCGCGCCGCCGTCCAGCGTCGCCACCTCCACCGCACCCTCGACCACCTGCAGCGAGGTGCCGGTTGCATCAACCGTGACGGAGAAGGTCGTGCCCTTCACGACGGCAGCAAGGTACGGGGTCTGGACCCCGAAATGGGGCACGCCCAGCTTCTCGATCTTGAAGATGGCGTTGCCCCAGTCCTGCACCATCTTCAGGAAACCGCCGCGGTCGGCCGCGGGAACGGTGACCCGGCTGTTGGGGGAGACCGTCACGAAGTCGCGACCGCGCACCAGCACAGCCCGGCCGTTGCCACCGACAACCACTTGGTCGCCCGGCGCGACCTCACCGTCGCGCTGCGCGATGCGGCTGACACCCTGGTGCAGCACGGTCACCTTGCCCGATGCCTCCGTGATGCGCCAGCCCAGCGATTGCGCCATCGCCTGCGAACTCGCGGACGCGAGTATCGCCGCTGCGACAAGCGATAGAACTCGATTCTTCATGACGGTCCCCTTGTTGGTACCGCCTTGATCCAGGCACCGTATGGAAATGCTGTGGGAAGATCCTGAACGGGCAGGTAACTTTCAGAGAGTCTTAGCGACTGCGGATTATTCGGGACCCGAAGTGATTTCCGGGGACCTGCGTGGCGCGTTTCAGCTTTCTTCAGATTGCGGCTATCCTGCCCGCCCTTGCTGCGCCCGGTGTGGTGCGGGCGCAGACCGCACTGGATCGCGTCGATCCCTCGCGCGTGGTGGAAAAGGCGCCGAAGCCCGCCGCTCCCGAGACGCAGGCGCCGGTAGATGTGCCCGCCGATGGCGGAACGGTTGCCGTTGGCAGCGCGCCGATCACCGTCGGCGCCGTCACGCTGGCGGGCCTGCAGCAGCTGCACCCATCGGATTTCGCCGACATCTTCGAAATCTATGTCGGCCGCACGCTTTCGCCCGCCGCCCTGGGGGGCCTGGCCGATGCGCTCGCCGCCCGTGCGCGCGACCGTGGCTATCCGTTCGCGTCCGCGACCATCCTGCCGCAGAGCATGGTGGCCGGCACGATCCGGGTGACCATGGACGAGGGGCGGATCGACGACATCCGCCTGGTCGGCGTGAAGAATGACGCGGCACTGGCGGCGCTGACGCCGCTCCGCGGCCGATCGGACGTGACCCTGGCCGAACTGGAGCGGCGCCTGCTGCTCGCTGGCGACATCGACGGCCTGTGGCTGCGGCGCAGCCGGCTGGTGCGCGAGGGCGAGCGCAACATCCTCGTGGTCGAGATGGGCAGCGATCCGCTATCGGCGCGCATCGGCATCGGCAACGACGGGTCACGCCCGGTCGGCCCGGTTCAGGCGGACGTCACGGTCATGGTCGCCCAGCTGCTCGCCGAGGACGACTCGCTCAGCCTGAGTGCGTTTGCCACGCCGGTCGACCCGCGCGAATTCGCCTATGCGCGGCTGCGCTACGGCAAGCGCGTGAGCACGGCCGGGACCGAAGTATCGATCGCCGTCTCAGGGTCGCGGACCCGCCCCGGTGCGTACCTGCGCGATTATGACATCGCGGGGCGCAGCTGGACGGTCAATGTCGGCGTGTTGCAGCCGCTTCTGCGCAGCCGCACCGGCAGCCTGTGGCTCGAAGGCTCGTTCGGCCTGCGCACGGTCAAGCAGGAGCGGGCCGATCGCCTGATCCGCCGCGACCGGCTGAGCGTCCTGCGCCTTGGTGCCTATGGCTTCTCCCCGCTGGCGGGCGGGCGCCTGCGCGCGGGCGTGACGGTGGCACAGGGGATCGACCTGTTCGATGCAACGCAAGCCGACGATCCGCTGGCTTCGCGCCGCGATGCGGACGGCACCTTCACGAGCATCTCGCTCTGGTCCGAATGGTCGGGCGCGGTTGCCGGGCCGCTTTCCGCACAACTTGGCGTGGCGAGCCAGAAGGCATTCCAGCCGCTGCTGGTCTCGGAGGAGACGGGCCTGGGTGGCGGCTCCTTTCTGCGCGGGTACGATTATAGCGAGCGGAGCGGCGACGACGGCGTGATGGCGTCCAGCGAGTTACGCCTGAACGTGCTCGATCACGCCGGTCCGGTCAGCAAGCCGCAGCTCTACACCTTCGTGGATGGCGGACGGGTGACCAATCTCGAGAACGGCTTCGGGACCGGAACCCTGTTCTCCGCCGGCGGCGGCGTCCGCGCCACGCTCGCGCGCACCTTCTCCGCCGATATCGGACTGGCGTTTCCCTTGTCCGGACTACGCTATGATAGCGGCGACAGCGATCCCGTGGTCAACTTCCGGCTCTCAAAGCGTTTCTAGTTCAGAAGCCCACAGCAATGCGCTGCCGCCGAATGTCCGCGTTCGGGTGGGAAGCGCGGCGCTGGGAAGCGCGGCGCAAGTGTCGATCGCGGGCGTGCGCGAGTGCGTGATACCGCATCGCGATTGCGTCGCCTTTCCGGCGCACAGAAGAATCCCGCGATTTCCTGTGGAAGGGTTATAAAGAAGGTGGTGCGCTTACAGGACTCACACTGGCTCGGATAAACGGCGGAAAAGTGTGGGTTCTCTGGCTCTCCGACCACCGTGGTCCACTTGTGGTCCACCCACAAAAATGGTCCGGAAGACGGACACGCACCTTCGCCGAACGAACCGGTTTGGCACTTTCTAGGACCTTTTCACACGCCTGCTAGTGATCAGCGTTTCGCCCGAGGCGATCAGCGAAGTCGCTGCTCGATCTATCGCAGTGCCTTCGCATCCACCGAACACACGCCGGCGCTGCGCCTGGCTGCCCTCTTCAAGCCGTCACAATCGAATGAGCTTGTCGGATTTTTCTTGCTATCCTCGTCAAATATGGCGATGGCTAGGCATGGCTTACGCAGGTGGAAAAGGGCGTTGTTACCAGAGGATCATCAATCTGATGCCGCCTCACAGAGTCTACATTGAGCTATTCCTCGGATCTGGCGCGGTACTACGGAACAAGCGCCCGGCGGAACTGAGCATTGGCATTGAGATTGACGAACACGTAATATCATCTTGGTCTGGACGGCAGACTGCATCGACCACGATCACGCATGGCGACGCCTTCGAGTTTCTGCGGTCACATGAGATCACTCCAGATTACCTAATATACGCGGATCCGCCATATCTTCCTTGCACGCGCCGAAAGTCGCGTGTGTACCGGCATGACTTAGATGAGGCTGAGCATGTTCGCCTCTTAAGATATTTGGCAGAATTGCCCTGTGCAGTCATGATTTCAGGGTACCCCTCAGAACTTTACGATCAGCTTCTACCGGGCTGGCATAAAACAGAGTTTGATGTGGGGTCACAGGTAGGCCTTCGCGAGGAAGCGGTCTGGCACAACTTCAAACCATCTCCAGTCCTGCATGACTACAGCCATTTCGGTGATGATTTCCGAGAGCGAGAGCGTCTGAAGCGCAAAGCTGAGCGCTGGCGCCGCCGATTAGAGGCTTTGCCTGAGGGCGAGCGACGCGCGCTAATGTCAGCGATGAACGACCTAATTGCGGATTCTCCTCTCCAGCCGGAAGCCATTCAATCATGACTGCATTTTGGACCGCAGATTTGAGTGAGACGCTTTCGTCCGCGCGGCGCGTCGTCAATGCGGCGACTGGCACCCGCGACATTGAGAACTGGCTGCGAGCGTATGACATCACGGCGCTTCCATCAACCAACACAGGCGCAGCAGATCTCGCTTTTCAGCGGTGGATGAAATTCAAGGAAGCGTTCTCACCCAAATTCGTAGTAGACGCGCTAGCCTCCCTTGATCGCCCGCCGACCCATTGCATTGATCCATTCGGAGGCAGCGGCACAACGGCGCTGACCTGTTCGTTGCTCGGCGTGCGGTGCACAACCACTGAGGTGAACCCGTTTTTGGCCGACTTAATTGAGGCCAAAGTCACGCCCCTCCGCCCTACCGCGCTTGCAGACGCATATGTGGCCTGCGTTGATGCCGCAGAGGCGGTGGATCCCGGCTCGTTGTCGCCAGGAGCAGGCGCGCCCGCATCGTTACGGGAGCCGGGCGTCGGCGGTCGTTTCGTATTTTGGTCGGAAGCAATGGACCGGATCCTCGCACTCCGAGCAGGCCTAATGGCAGTTGACGACGAGGACGCTCGTCGCATGCTCAGAGTCTTGCTCGGCAGCATTTTGATCGAAGCAAGCAATGTTGTGGTGAACGGTAAGGGGCGACGCTATCGCGGCGGCTGGATGCGGCGCCGCGTGACCGCAGATCAAGTAGATAGGCTATTTGATGATGCCGTTGCGCGCGCCGCCAGAGATCTGAAAGAGTTCAGCGGTAGAACGCGAGCTGACGTCACGATTATCAGAGGCGATACCCGCGTTCGCCTGGATGATGCAGAACAAGCCGACGTGGCCGTGTTTTCTCCGCCATATCCGAACTCGTTCGACTACACCGACGTTTATAATCTTGAACTATGGATGCTCGGATATCTGGACGACTCGGCATCGAACAGAGCGCTCCGCCTCTCGACACTTCGATCCCACGTTCAGGTTTCCTGGTCCCCCGGCGGATCAGATCTTGGCTCGCCGACTTTGGCACTTACGCTACTGGATCTAGACAGGGTGCGACATCGTCTGTGGAATCCAAACCTCGTGTCGATGGTAGAAGCCTACTTCCAAGACATGGCAGTTGTGTTGAGCAAGTTACGGGACAAGCTCGCGCCGGGCGGTAAGGCAATCATGGTCGCGGGTGACAGCCGCTACGGTGACGTCCGGGTAGATGTCGGCTCTATCATGGCTGAAGTCGGAACAGAGTTAGGGTAGTGCGCTTCTACGAGCGCCTTCAGATCATTCTCGAACATGACCTCCCAGATAGCACCAGCCCCCTGAGCAGGCGAGTCGCATCGCTCGCGTAATAAACTAGGTCCGCGAGGCCGAGTGCCGCTACTCCGAAACACTCATGTCCGCTTGCGGAACTTGACCTTGATCACCTTCCCGCCAACCCGAAGCTGATCGAGATAGTCGGACCACCACTGCGCCATGCGCACCCGCTCGTCCCAATGCGCCCCGCGATGATAGGCCGCGCGAACCCGATCCTTCTCACCATGTGCCAAAGCGCGTTCGATCGCGTCGGGGTGCCACAGACCCGATTCATTAAGCAGCGTGCTCGCCAGCGCGCGAAAGCCATGGCTCGTCATCTCGTCGTGCTCGAACCCGAGCCGCCGGAGCGCGACGTTCATGGTATTCTCGGAGATCGGGCGACGTGTCGTATGCAGCGCCGGAAAAAGGAACTCGCTCGTACGAGCGAGCGACCGCAGGTCCTGCAGAATGAAGAGCACCTGCCGTGAGAGCGGCACCGCGTGCGGCTGCTTCATCTTCATACGCTCGGCGGGCACGCGCCAGACCTTCTCCGCAAAATCGATCTCGCTCCACTTGGCCTGGCGCAGCTCGCCGGGCCGAAGGAACACGTGCGGCGCTAGCCGAAGCGCGTAGAGGGTCTCCGGCCGACCTTTGTAGTCCTCAATCGCGCGAAGCAGCTCGCCCACCTTCTTAGGCTCCACGATCGCCGCATGATGCTTCACCTGCGGAACCGTCAGCGCACCGCGCAGGATGTCGGCGGGATTCTTCTCTGTACGTAGCGTTGCGAAACCATAGCGGAAGATGCGACCAGCAAAGGCGCGGAGCCGAACCGCCGTCTCGTGATGGCCGCGACGTTCGACGCGCTTCAGCACGTCGAGCAGCTCATGCGGCGTGATCGAAGCGATCGGGCGCTTGGCGATGCCGCCTAGCAGTTCGAGAAACCAACGCGCCTTCTTGATGGTGGCCGGCGACCGGCCCTCCCGCTCCATCTTCTCGATGTACTCGGTGGCGACGAGCTCGAAGGTGGTCTTCGCCGCGAGTTCAGCCTCCAGGCGCTTCTGCCGCTTCTCGGCAGCAGGGTCGCCGCCTTCCTCCACGTCAGCACGGGCATTGTCTCGCAGCCGGCGCGCCTGCTGCAAGCTCACCTCGGGGAAGGTCCCGAGCGACAGCTTCCGCTCGACGCCGAACACCTTGTAACGGAATCGCCAGAGCAGCGCGCCGGTAGGCTGCACCAGCAGGAACAGCCCCTCGCTGTCAGGAACCTTGTACGGACGCGCTTCGGGCTTCAGCGCGCGAATCTGCACGGTCGTAAGCATGGTGGACCACGCCTCCTGCGATGTTCGTGGTCCACCGATTCGTGGTCCACTTTGGGTGGACCACGGTGGAACAAACTGGGAAACCGTGGGACCCGCAGGAGCCAATATACCGCAGATTTCTGCGGTTTTCTACCATGTTCTCAATATGTACTGGTGCCGCTTACAGGACTCGAACCTGTGACCCCCGCATTACGAATGCGATGCTCTACCAACTGAGCTAAAGCGGCCCGCCGCCGCAGGATCTGCGGAGTGGAGGCGGCGGCGCGTAGCAGGTCGCCCGCGGCCTGACAAGCGCCACGATGCGGCCCAGCCTTTACGCGGTGTTTACCATCGGGGGCGCACAACGCTGCCAAAGGGCCGCACCACGAAGCGGCAAGTGGGGAAGCAGTGCGCATGGATACCGCCCGCGGGTACGGGGAAGACCGTCAGGATCGAGGCCAGGAACCGGCGGGCGACGTGCCGCCGCTGGAGATGGGTACCGACGAGCGCCGCATGCATGTGCGCGCCTATAATCACTGGGTGTCCCTGCTCGGCGGTCGCGCCTACCCCTCGATCCACGATCTCAACCCGGAAGGCATCGTCGATTTCGGGCCGCACAGCGTGCTGCTCGATTTCTCGCAGGGGATCGAGAATCCGGCGATCGCCTATCTCGGCCGTGCCCTGCGCGAGGAATGCGCGCTGGATGCCTCCATCACGCACATCTCCGATGTGCCGGCGCGTTCGCTGCTGTCGCGGCTGACCGACCATTACCTCCAGATCATCGCCAATCGCGCGCCGATCGGGTTCGAGGCCGAGTTCGTCGGCACCCGCGGCAACAACACGCTGTACCGCGGCATCCTGATGCCCTTCTCCTCGAACGAGGACACGATCGACTTCATCTACGGCGTTATCAACTGGAAGGAACTGGTGGATGCCGAGACGCAGGCGCGGCTCGATGCCGAGGTCGAGGCCTCGCTGACGCAGGCGCCCGCGCCCAAGCCCAGCGCCCCGGTCTGGGCCGATGGCCCGAGCGGCGGCTTCGAGGAACCCGAAGCGGCGCAGACGCTGGCCGAGGAGCCGCTGACCCTCGCCGCCTCCTTGCCGGACCAGCTCCTCCTCGCGCAGCAGACGGCGGCGGCCGTGCGCGCTGCCGACACGCGCAGCCGCGCCGCGCTCTATCGCGCGCTGTCCCGTGCGCATGATTTCGCGATCGCCGCGGGCGAGGATCCGGACGGGTACGTCGCGCTGCGCGACGCCGCCGGCATCACCGCCCAGGCCCGCGCGCCGATGACGCCGATCGTCAAGCTCGTGTTCGGCGCCGATTACGACAAGACCCGCGTGACCGAGTTCGCCGCCGTGCTGTCGCATGCCGAGCGGCACGGGGTTCCCGCCGGCGAACTGGCCGCGTTTCTCGATGCACAGGAAGGCGGCATCAAGGGCGTGGTCAAGGCGGAGCGCGCCGCTCGCACGCCGGCGCGCCGGGCAAAGCCCGCCCCGTCGCTGGACAACCGCCCTGCCCTGGCGACGGTGAAGCTCGATTCCGGACGGGCGCAGGGCGAATATCTGGTGCTGCTCGCCCGTGCGCACGGCGACGGCGTGGAAATCATGGCGGCCATTGCCGACGATCCCGCGCTCACCGACCGGGCGCTTCGCCGCGCTGCAGCGTAAGTCTCGCACCTGCGGCAAGGGTTGAGGTCGCCGTTCGGCGGGCGCATAGGCGCGCCATGCCGACCATCGCTTCAGAGCAATCGCTCGCCGCTCTTCTCGACCAGCGTCTGACCGAGGGCGCCCTGCCCGGCGAGGTGCAGGGCTTCGGTGCCGAGGAGCGCAGCGCCGCCGCCGCCTTTGTGGCGCGCGTGGCGATGCGCCGCGCGGAAGGCACGGTTGCCATGGAACTGGAGCCGGTGTCCGGCAACGACCCGAAC
Source organism: Sphingomonas aracearum (assembly GCF_003345355.1). GTDB lineage: Bacteria > Pseudomonadota > Alphaproteobacteria > Sphingomonadales > Sphingomonadaceae > Sphingomonas > Sphingomonas aracearum. The sequence goes on from NZ_QQNB01000002.1 coordinate 1,012,423, forward strand.
CGGCGGATGCGGCTGGCCATCGTCAACGACGACATGCCGTTCCTGGTGGATTCGATCGCCGCGACGGCAGGCGCGCTGGGGATCGCGGTGGAGCGCATCATCCACCCGGTGCTGCGGGTCGCGCGGGACCCGGAGGGTATGCTGACCGGGCTGGACGACGGCGGCACCCTTGAATCGCTCATCTACCTGGAGATGGAGCGCGCCGACGCGCGCGAGCGCCGCCAGCTGGAAGCCGCGCTGGCCGCCAATCTGGAGGACGTGCGCCACGCGGTGTCCGACTGGAACGCGATGAAGGCCACGCTGGCCGCCGATGCCGCGCGGATCGATGGCGAGGGCGCCGCCTTGCTGCGCTGGTTCCTGGACGGCAACCTCACGCTGCTCGCGCAGGAGGAATGGCGCGGCGACGTCCGTGTCGCCGCGCTCGGCCTTGCGCGTCCGGATCGCCAGCCGCCGCTGCTGGCGGAGCGTTCCCGCGATCTGGCGCTGGAATATTTCGCGGACGGCGGCGCGGTGCCGCTGCTGCTGAAGTCGAACCGGATTTCCGGCGTCCATCGCACCGTCCCGCTCGACCTGATTCTGGTCCCGATCGTCGAGAATGGCCGGATCGCCGGCGTGTCGCTCCATGCCGGGCTGTGGACCTCCGCGGCCCTGGGCGCCGCACCGCGCGACGTGCCGGTGCTCCGCGCCCGGCTGAGCGCGATGGAAGCCAAGTTTGGCTTCGACCCGCGCGGCCATACCGGCAAGGCGCTGGCGCATGCGCTGGCCGCCCTGCCCCACGACCTCGTCGTCGCCTTCGAGGAAGCGGCGCTGGAAGAGCTGGTGCTCACCGCGATGAGCCTCGCGGACCGGCCTCGTCCCAAGCTGTCGCTCGTCCGCAGCACGCTGGGCCGGCATCTGTTCGCCTTTGTCTGGCTGCCCCGCGACGACCTGACCACCGCCCGCCGGGTCGCGATCGGCGACCTGCTGGCGCAGGCCTGCAACGGCGCCATGCTCAACTGGTCGGTGGCGCTGGAGGATTCGACGGTGGCGCTGATCCGTTACACGTTCGACCTGCGCGGCGCCGGGCAGATGCCGGAGGTCGCGCCGCTGGACGTGCGCATCGCCCGCATGGTGCGCGGCTGGGCGCCCGCGGTGGAAGCGGCGCTGGCGGAGCTGGTGGAGCCCGCGCGCGCCACCCGCCTGGCGCTGCGCCATGCCGGCACCTTCCCCAACGGCTATCGCAATGCCGCAACGGCGGATCAGGCGGCGCGCGACATCCTGGCGCTTGCCACGCTGGAGGATGCCGGCAGCCGCGCCGTGCGGCTGGTGCGCACGGCCGAGGGCGCCACCCGCCTGAAGGTCTATCGCAGCGGCGGGCCCCTCGCCCTCTCGGACGCGGTGCCGGTGCTGGAGAATTTCGGCTTTCGGGTGATCGAGGAGATCCCGACCGCCCTGACCGACGAAGCGCGCGGCTATGTTCATGACTTCCTGGTGGAGGGCGTGTCCGTCGCCGGCGACACGGACGTGCTGGAAGGCGCGGTCGCCTCCGTCCTGGAGGGCCGGGCCGAGAACGACGCGTTCAACCGCCTGATCCTGGAGGCAGGCGTCGCGCCTGGTTCGGTGGTGCTGCTGCGCGCCTGGTTCCGCTATCTGCGCCAGGCCGGCCTGCCTTATGGCCTGGCCACGGTTGCCGATGCGCTGCGCCGCGCGCCTGTGCTGGTGGCGGCGCTGATCGAGCGCTTCGGCGCGGCGCACGATCCCTCGCGGGGCACCGATGCCGCGGCGATCGAGGCAGCCGATGCGGCGATCACCGCCGGGCTCGACGCCGTGTCCGCGATCGACGACGACCGCATCCTGCGGGCTTACCGCGACGTGATCGCCGCCTGCCTGCGCACCAACGCCTGGACGCCCGCCGCGAACAACGCGCTCGCCTTCAAGCTCGACAGTTCGCGCATTCCCCTTCTCCCCTCGCCGGTGCCGTGGCGCGAGATCTGGGTCTATTCGCCGCGGATCGAGGGCATCCACCTGCGCGCCGGCCCCGTCGCGCGCGGCGGCCTGCGCTGGTCGGACCGCCGCGACGATTTCCGCACCGAAATCCTCGGCCTGATGAAGGCGCAGCGGGTGAAGAACGCGGTGATCGTGCCGACCGGCGCGAAGGGCGGCTTCTACCCCAAGCAGCTGCCCTCCCCAACCAATCGCGACGCCTGGCTGGCGGAGGGCACGGAAAGCTATCGCGTGTTCATCCGGACGCTGCTGTCGATCACCGACAACATCGTCGAGGATCGGGTGGTGCACCCGGACGGCGTGGTCGTCCACGACGGCGAGGACCCCTATTTCGTGGTCGCCGCCGACAAGGGCACGGCGACCTTTTCCGACGTCGCCAATGCGATCGCGCTGGAGCACCGCTTCTGGCTGGGCGATGCCTTCGCCTCCGGTGGATCGGTGGGGTACGACCACAAGGCGATGGGCATCACGGCCAAGGGCGCCTGGGTGTCCGTCCAGCGCCACTTCGCGGAACGCGGCGTGGACGTGCAAAGCGAGCCCCTCAGCGTCGTCGGCTGCGGCGACATGTCGGGTGACGTATTCGGCAACGGCATGCTGCTGTCGAAGAGCATTCGCCTGCTGGCCGCTTTCGACCACCGCCACATCTTCCTCGATCCTGCGCCTGACGCGGCGAGGAGCTGGGAGGAGCGCGCCCGCCTGTTCGCGCTGCCGCGATCGAGCTGGGCCGATTATGACAGCGCGCTGATCTCGCCCGGCGGCGGCGTCTTCGCGCGCGCCGCCAAGACGATCCCGCTCTCCCCGCAGGTGCAGGCCGCGCTCGGCATCGAGGCGAGCGAGCTGGAACCCGCCGCGCTCATTTCCGCGATCCTGCGCGCGCCCGCCGACCTCCTGTGGTTCGGCGGCATCGGCACCTATGTGAAGGCGGCGGCGGAGAACAACGTGGCGGTGGGCGATCCCGCCAACGACCGCCTGCGCGTGAATGCCGAGGACCTGCGCGTCACCGCGGTGGGCGAAGGCGCCAACCTCGGCGTCACGCAAGCCGCGCGCATCGCCTTTGCCGCGCGGGGCGGGCGCATCAACACCGACTTCATCGACAATTCGGCCGGCGTCGATTGCTCGGACAACGAGGTGAACATCAAGATCGCCCTCAACCGCGAGGTGATCGAGGGCGGGCTCGCCTATGAGCCGCGCAACGAGCTGCTCGCGAGCATGACGGACGATGTCGCCGGCCTTGTGCTGGAGGACAATCGCCTGCAGACGCTGGCGCTGTCGATCATGGAGCGCGAAGGCGCGCGGGACGTGCCCAGCTATGTCCGCCTGCTCGAAATCTTCGAGAATGCCGGCCGGCTCGACCGTGCGGTGGAGGGGCTGGCCGGCAACGACGACCTGCTGCGCCGCGGCCAGGAAGGCACCGGCCTTACCCGGCCCGAGCTCGCCGTGCTGCTGGCCACCGCCAAGCTCGCCTTGCAGGACGCGATCGAGGCAAGCCCGCTAGCCACCGACGAGGCGATGCTGCCCGATCTCCACGCCGCCTTCCCGCAGGCGATGCGGGTTGCCTTCGCGTCGGCGATCGATGCGCACCGCCTGCGCGGGCCGATCGTCGCCACCAAGCTCGCGAACCGGATGGTGAACCGCATGGGCGTGCTTCACCCGTTCGAGCTGGCGGAGGAGGAAGGCGCGGCGATGGCCGATATCGCCGCCATGTTCGTGGTGGCCGAGCGCCTGTTCGACCTCCCGGCGCTCTGGTCGGCGATCGAGGACGCCCTCATGCCGGAGGCGGCGCGGCTGGCCGCGCTGGACGAGGTCGCCCGGGCCCTGCGCGGCCACATCGCCGACCTGCTCCGCCTGGCGGCACCCGGCACGGCGCCCGGCGCGGTGCTCGCCCGCGTCCGCGAGGGCTTCGCGCATCTCGATCGCGAGACCAAGCAGCTGCTGCTGGCGGAAGCGAGCGCGCAATCCGCCGCCATTGCCGCGCGCCTGGAGGCGACCGGGGTTCCGGCCGACCTGGTCGCCCGCATCGTGCGCGTGTTCGAGATGGACGGGGCGATCGGGCTGTCGGAACTGGGCGCCGCGCTGGGCCTGGACGAGGTCGTGCTGGCGCGAGCCTTCACGCGCCTCGGCGAAGCGCTGGGGCTCGACTGGGCGCAGGCCCATGCCGCCGGCATCGAGGCGAACGACCCGTGGGAACGCCTGTTGCTCGCCGGCCTTGCCCGCGATTTCCAGCAGCTCCGGCTCGACTTTCTCCGCCGCGGCGGGGCTGCCGATCCGGGCGCCGCGGTGGAGGCATGGCTGGCGGCGAACGCCCCGCGGGTCCGCCAGTTCAGGTCGCTGGTCGATCGCGCGCGCACCGCGCCTGCCACGTCGGCGGCGATGCTGGCGCAGATCGCCGGCCAGGCCCGCGTGCTGCTGGGAAGGTAACGCCACCCGCTTCCGTTCGCCTCGGGGCGAACGGAAGCGGGCGAAGCGGCGTCAGCGCTCGCTCAGATAGTAGCGATCGGTGGCGTTCAGCTGGTCGTCTAGTTCGTAGACGATCGGCTGGCCGGTCGGGATCTCCAGCCCGGTGATCTCGTCGTCCGGAATGTGCGACAGGTGCTTCACCAGTGCGCGCAGGCTGTTGCCGTGCGCGGAGATCAGCACGCGCTGGCCGTCCTTCAGCGCCGGCGCGATCCGCTCGTCCCAATAAGGCAGCACGCGCGCGATCGTGTCCTTCAGGCTCTCGGTCTGCGGGATGGGAATGCCGGCATAGCGGCGGTCACCCGACAGGTCGAACTCGGAGCCGGCCTCCTGCACGGGCGGCGGGATGTCGAAGCTGCGCCGCCAGACATGGACCTGCTCGTCGCCGTGGCGAGCCGCGGTTTCCGCCTTGTTGAGCCCGGTCAGCCCGCCATAATGGCGCTCGTTCAGGCGCCAATGCTTCTCCGTCGGCAGCCACAGCCGCCCCATCGCCTCCAGCGCCAGGTTGAGCGTCTTGATCGCGCGCGTCTGCAGGCTGGTGAAGGTCAGGTCGAAGTCCAGCCCCTTGGCCGCCATCAGCTCGCCGGCGGCGCGGGCTTCGGCCGCCCCCTGCTCCGTCACGTCGACGTCCCACCAGCCGGTGAAGCGGTTCTCGAGATTCCAGGCGGACTGGCCGTGGCGAATGAGAACGAGGGTCGGCATGAGGCGGTCTCTCCTTGTTGCGGGGCTCGCCGCCGCTGATAGAGAGCAAACACCGCAACCGCAAAGCTTCGGAGCACACGCATGGCCATTGTCCGCCAGACCATCGTCCATGACGGCCCGGGCGGCCCCTTCGAGGGCGTCGTCGCCTTTGATGACGAGGTGGAGTTCGCCAAGCCCGGCGTTCTCGTCGTTCCCAACGTGCTCGGCCAGAAGGAGGCGGACAATCTGCACGCCGAGAAGCTGGCGCGGCTCGGCTATGTGGGCTTCGCCTGCGACGTGTTCGGGCAGGGCAAGCGGACGACCCGCGGCCCCGATCAGGGCACCTACATGAACGAGCTGAACGCAGATCGCGCGCTGCTGCGCGATCGCCTGGCCGCCAGCCTCGACGTTCTGGCCGGCCTGCCCCAGGTGGACGCCGCGAAGCTGGCTGCGATCGGTTTCTGCTTTGGCGGCAAGTGCGTGCTCGACATGGCGCGCGCCGGCCTCGGCATTCTCGGCGGGGTGTCGCTGCACGGCGTGTACGACCGCCCCGATTATCCGAACACGACGCCGATCGGCCCGAAGCTCCTCGTCTGCCATGGCTGGGACGATCCGCTGGGCCCGCCCGACGCGGTGGTGGCGCTCGCCGGCGAACTGACCGAGGGCGGCGCCGACTGGCAGCTGCACGCATATGGCGGCGCCGGCCACGCCTTCACCGACGTGGAGCTGAAGGGCAAGGCGCCGGCGCCCGGCGTCGGCTACGAGGAAAAGGCGGATCGGCGGAGCTGGCAGGCAGTGTCGAACTTCCTGGCCGAGCTGTTCGTCTAACCTACCGCAGCATGTTCGCACGGAACGGAAGCGGTGCGCCGTTGGTTTCTTGCCCAAGTTACCACGGGAGAGAACAATGCGTTATCTGATCCTCGCCGGCGCGGCTGCGCTGGCCATTTCGACCGCCGCTTCGGCACAGACCAGCGGCTCGGGCAGTGCCGGCGGCACCAGCGCGACCAGCGGCCAGTCTACCGGAAGCAGCACCGGCACGCGCGGCAGCAGCCGCGGGCGTTCGGGCAGCGGCTCGTCCACCACGACCGGCGGCCAGACGACCACCGGCACTTCCGGCACCGGCAGCACGTCCGGCACCGGCACGATGACGGGCGGTGACACCGGCACGGGCTCGACCACCGGCTCCACCGGCACGGGCACGTACGGCGGCAGCACCGGTTCGACCGGCACCTCCGGTTCGATGGGCACCGGCTCGACCGGCACGTCGGGCTCGATGGGTACGGGTTCGATGGGCACCGGCTCCACCGGCACCTCCGGCTCCATGGGCACAGGGTCGATGGGTACGGGCTCGACGGGCACCGGCGCTGCCGGCGGCGTGTCGCCGGGCGCAGCTCCGCGCTAAGCCTCGCAAAGCACTTCCAGACGGCCGGGCAGCGATGCCCGGCCGTTTTGCTGTTCTACTGAATGGCACGGCAACATTCGGCCGGCCGCGCGTTTTCCCGGAACCGTTCCGCTGTTCCAGGGAGAGTTCACCATGCGAGTTGCCACAATCGCCAGCGCGGCCGTGCTCGGCCTGTCCACCGCCGCCCTCGCCACCGGCGTGACCGGCGCGCCGTTCCAGACGGCCAACAACACGACCGCCAACAACACGATGGCGCAGCCGGATACGATGGCGCCGGCCACCGACAACAGCACCGACACCGCGGCCCGTCCGGACAGCACGATGCCGGACGCGACCACCGGAACGATGCCCAACAAGATGTGAGGACGAAAGGCCGCCCCCTCTGGCCGGGCGGCCCTCGCCTCAATCCGCGAAGGGATCGCGGACCAGGATCGTGTCCTCGCGCTCCGGACTGGTGGAAAGAAGCGCCACCGGGCAGCGGATCAGCTCCTCGATCCGCCGCACATATTTGATCGCCTGCGCCGGCAGCTCGGCCCAGCTGCGCGCGCCCGCCGTGGACTCGGACCAGCCCGGCATCGCCTCATAGACCGGCTCGACCAGCGCCTGATCCGCGGCATGCGCCGGGAAATAGTCCAGCGTCTCGCCACGCAAGCGATAGCCGGTGCAGATCTTCACTTCCTCGAACCCGTCGAGCACATCGATCTTGGTCAGCGCGATGCCGGTGATGCCGCCCACCGCCGCCGACTGGCGCACCAGCACCGCATCGAACCAGCCGCAGCGCCGCTTGCGGCCCGTGACCGTGCCGAACTCGTGCCCGCGCTCGCCCAGCCGCGTGCCGGTCTCGTCCTCCAGCTCGGTGGGGAACGGGCCGGAGCCGACGCGGGTGGTATAGGCCTTGGCGATCCCCAGCACGAAGCCCACGCCGGACGGCCCGATCCCGGTGCCCGCCGAGGCCGTGCCCGACACGGTGTTGGACGAGGTGACGAACGGATAGGTGCCATGGTCGATGTCGAGCAGCACGCCCTGCGCGCCCTCGAACAGGATGCGGCGACCGCGGCTGCGCGCCTCGTTCAGCAGCCGCCAGGCCGGTTGGGCGAAGGACAGCACGAAACCGGCGATGTCGCGCAGCTCCGCCAGCAGCGCCTCGCGGTCGATCGGCGGCTCGCCGAAACCGGCACGCAGCGCGTCGTGGTGCGCGGTCAGGCGGTCCAGCTGCGGGCCGAGATCGTCGAGATGCGCCAGGTCGCACACCCGGATCGCGCGGCGGCCCACCTTGTCCTCATAGGCCGGGCCGATGCCGCGGCGGGTGGTGCCGATCTTGCCCGCGCCGCTCGCATCCTCGCGCAGGCCGTCCAGGTCGCGGTGGAACGGCAGGATCAGCGGGCAGGTGTCGGCGACCACCAGCGTCTCCGGGCTGATCGCCACGCCCTGCGCGCCGAGCTTCTCGACCTCGGCCTTCAGCGCCCAGGGATCGAGCACCACGCCATTGCCGATGACGGACGGCGTGCCGCGCACGATGCCCGACGGCAGCAGCGACAGCTTGTAGACGTTCTCGCCGACCACCAGCGTGTGCCCGGCATTGTGCCCGCCCTGAAAGCGCACGACCATGTCGGCGCGCTCGGCGAGCCAGTCGACGATCTTGCCCTTGCCCTCATCGCCCCATTGGGCGCCGATGACTGCTACATTGGCCATTGGATACGCGTCTCCGCCTGCCGGGGCGACCCAGCGCGCCCTTCGACAGGACTCGGCGCGCGGGCGGTTCAGCGATGTTGCGTGGCCGGCGGGTAAAGCGCGGCGCGCGCCGGGTCAACCGTCAGAGCGCCCGCACCTCGCCATCGGCCAGCAGATGCGTGCACAACTGCGCTTCCGGCGTGTCGCCCGCCTCCAGCGCGGCAACCGTGACCCAGCCTTCCGCGCGCAGTCGGGCGGCCGCTGCCGGATCGCTGCCGATCGGTACGAACAGGCGCCGCCGCTCGACCGGGGCGAGCCCCGCCGCGACGATCGCATCGGCGTAGAGGGAAAAGCCGATCGCGGCCTCTTCCTGCCCGTCCTCATGCACGATCGTGTAGCTGCCGCCGCGCCCGATCTCGCTGCGCGCGCCGGCCGCGAAGATCGAGAAGCCGAGCCAGCTCTGATATTCGAAGCCGTGCCGCTCGGTTGGATCGAGCGTCAGGCCCACCTGCCCGGCAAGCCCGTCCACCACATCGCGCAGCCCGGAAAGGCGCGACGCGAGCACGCCTTGCGCTTCGAACCCGGCGAGCCGCCGGTGGGCCGCATCGAACGGCCCCGCCGCCTCGATCAACGGAAGAAAGGCGGGCGCGATCGCCGCCACCGCGCCCGCATCCTTGGCGTCCAGCCGCTCGGTCAGCGTCGCCACCTGCTCCGGCGCAACCGGCAGGGGCCCGGCCGCCAGCGTTTCCACGAGGTCAGGAAGCGTGAAGTCGATCGACAGCCCGCGAACGCCCGCCGCCCCCAGCGCCTCGACCGCCAGGCCGACGATCTCGCGGGCAGCGGCAACGGTGTCGAGGCCGATCAGCTCGCACCCGATCTGTCGCCGTTCGCGCTCCGGGCTGAGTTCGCTGGCCCGCAGCTTGAGCACCGGGCCGGCATAGGACAGGCGCACCGGCCGGGGATGGTGCCCCATGCGGGTGGCGGCGATGCGCCCGATCTGCGCGGTGATGTCGGGGCGCACCGCCAGCGTCTTTTGCGACACGGGGTCCACGAAACGGACCGCGTCCTGCGTCCGCGCCGCCTTGAGCCGCCCGGCCAGCCCTTCCTCGAACTCGGCCAGGGCAGGATCGACACGCTCATAGCCATGGGACGCCGCCGCGCCGAGCACGGCCGCCTCCAGCCGCGCCGCCGCATCGGCGAACGGCGGCAAACGGTCGCGGAAACCTTCGGGGAGCAGCGCCTGTGTCATGGCTCGGCGCTTAGGGGCAGCGGGAGCGCGCGGCAACTGCGCGCTCCCATCCCGTTCCTCAGAAGGACAGCCCCATCACCGTCTTCACGCCGGCAAGGCCACGCACCTCAGCGATCAGCTCCGGCGTCACCGCCTCGTCCACGGACAGCAGCAGCACCGCCTCGCCGCCCGCCTGGCGCCGGCCGAGGTGGAAGGTGCCGATGTTCACCCCCGCCTCGCCCAGCAGCGTGCCCAGGCGGCCGATGAAGCCCGGCGCATCCTCGTTGACGACATACAGCATATGGCCGGCCAGATCGGCCTCCACCTTGATGCCGAACAGCTCCACCAGACGCGGCGCCTCGTCGCCGAACAGGGTGCCGGCAACCGACCGCTCGCCGGCCTCGGTCTTCACCGAAACGCGCACCAGCGTGTGATAGTCGCTTTCGCCGCGCGTACGCACCTCGCGCACCTCCATGCCGCGCTCCTTGGCGAGCACCGGCGCGTTGACCATGTTCACCGTGTCGGTCTGGGTGCGCAGGAAGCCGGCGAGCACCGCGGAGGTGATCGGCTTCTGGTTCAGCTCGGCCGCCGCCCCTTCGGCATGGATCGAGATGCGCGCGATCGCGCCGGTGGTCAGCTGTCCGACCAGCGAGCCAAGCTTCTCGGCGAGTGCCATGTAGGGCTTGAGCCGCGGCGCCTCCTCCGCCGACAGCGACGGCATGTTGAGCGCGTTGGTGACGCCGCCGGAGACCAGGTAATCGGCCATCTGCTCGGCCACCTGGATCGCCACGTTCACCTGCGCCTCGGTGGTGGACGCGCCCAGGTGCGGCGTGGAGATGAAGTTCGGCGTGCCGAACAGCGGGCTCTCCTTCGCGGGCTCCTGCACGAACACGTCGAGCGCGGCGCCGGCGATGTGCCCCGAGTCGAGCCCTTCCTTCAGCGCCGCCTCGTCGATCAAGCCGCCGCGCGCGCAGTTGACGATGCGGACGCCCTTCTTCGTCTTGGCGAGGTTCTCGTCCGACAGGATGTTGCGGGTCTGATCGGTCAGCGGCGTGTGGAGCGTGATGAAGTCGGCGCGGGTGAGCAGCTCGTCCAGCTCCACCTTCTCCACGCCCATCTCCACCGCCCGCTCCGGCGAGAGGAACGGGTCATAGGCGACCACCTTCATGCGCAGGCCCAGCGCGCGATCGGCGACGATCGAGCCGATATTGCCCGCACCGATCAGGCCCAGCGTCTTGCCGGTCACCTCGACGCCCATGAAGCGGTTCTTTTCCCACTTGCCGGCCTGCGTCGACTTGTCCGCCTCCGGCAGGTCGCGGGCGAGCGCGAACATGAGAGCGATCGCGTGCTCGGCGGTGGTGATCGAGTTGCCGAACGGCGTGTTCATTACCACCACGCCCTTGGCGCTGGCGGCGGGGATATCGACATTGTCGACGCCGATGCCGGCGCGGCCGACCACCTTCAGGTTGGTGGCGTGCTCCAGGATATCCTTCGTCACCTTGGTGGAGGAGCGGATGGCGAGCCCGTCATAGTCGCCGATGATCGCTTTCAGCTCGTCCGGCGTCTTGCCGGTGATCTCGTCCACCTCGACCCCGCGCTCGCGGAAGATCTGGGCGGCCTTGGGGTCCATCTTGTCGGAAATCAGTACCTTGGGCATGTGTTCACCTCATGCGGAATTGGGGAGTGCTCCGGCGAAGGCGGGAGCCCGGAATCACAGAGCGCGCCTTTAGCGGCTCCGGGCTCCCGCCTGCGCGGGAGCACAAGGAAGGTCAGCCGGCCTTCGCCGTCGCAAAGGCCCAGTCGAGCCACGGCCCGAGCGCCTCAATATCGGCGGTGTCCACCGTCGCGCCGCACCAGATGCGCAGGCCCGCCGGGGCGTCGCGGTAACCGGCCACGTCGAAGGCAGCTTCCTCCTTCTCGAGGAGCGACGCCATCTTCTTGATGAGTGCCTCGTCCGCGCCCTCCACGGTCAGGCACACGCTGGTCCTGGAGCGGCTCGCCGGATCGGCGGCGAGATGGCCGAGCCAGTCGCGCTCCTCCACGATCCTGTCGAGCGCCGCGGCGTTCGCATCGGAGCGCGCGATCAGGCCACGCTCGCCGAGGCCCCTGGCCCATTCCAGCGCGAAAATCGCGTCTTCCACCGCCAGCATCGACGGCGTGTTGATCGTCTCGCCCTTGAATACGCCCTCGGCCAGCTTGCCCTTGGACACGAGGCGGAACACCTTGGGCAGCGGCCAGGCCGGGGTGTGGCTTTCCAGCCGCTCCACCGCGCGCGGGCCGAGGATCAGCACGCCGTGCCCGCCCTCGCCGCCCAGCACCTTCTGCCAGCTGAACGTCGCGACATCGATCTTCGACCAGTCGATGTCATAGGCGAACACGCCCGAGGTCGCGTCGGCGAAGGACAGGCCCTCACGATCCGCAGGGATCCACTCGGCATCGGGCACGCGCACGCCGGAGGTGGTCCCGTTCCAGGTGAACAGCACGTCGTTCGACCAGTCGACCTGCGCCAGGTCCGGCAGCTGGCCGTAATCGGCGCGGATCACCGTGGGATCGATCTTGAGCTGCTTGACCGCATCGGTCACCCAACCCTCGCCGAAGCTCTCCCAGGCAAGCGTGGTGACGGGCCGCGCGCCCAGCATGGTCCACATCGCCATCTCGAACGCGCCCGTGTCGGAACCGGGCACGATGCCGATGCGGTGCGTGTCCGGCAGGCCGAGCACCTCGCGCATCAGCTCGATCGCGTAGGCGAGCCGCGCCTTGCCGATCTTGGAACGATGCGAGCGGCCGAGCGACTCGGTGGCGAGCCTGGCGGCGTCATAGCCCGGCGGCTTGGCGCAGGGGCCGGAAGAGAAGAAGGGGCGCGCCGGCTTGGTGGCGGGCTTTTGAACGGCGGACGCACCCGTGGCGTCGGCGGCAGTCGTATCAGTCATGTCAGACTCTCCTCACAGAGAGCACGCGCGGCGTTGGGACCGCGTGGCCCGTCGGCCGCCCTATAGATTTGCCGCGCCCGGTCAACCCGCGCCAGCACGTCGTCGCATGGTTAGCGACGCGTTAACCTTTGCCCGGGTAGCACTTGGCCCATGAAGCGGATCGCCCCTGTCCTGCTCGGCATGCTCCTGTCCTCCTGCGGCGGAGGCGACAAGCCCCCGCCTCCGCGCCCGCCCGGCTCCCGGCCGGTGACGCTCAACCTGCCGACGACCAGCGACACCAGGAAGTGCTTCAAGGCGCTGGCCAGGGAGGAAATCCGCTACTCGCCGCTGCCCGATCGCGATTTCGGCGGCGGCTGCCAGGTGATCGGCGCGGTGCAGCTTGTCGACATCGGCGTGCCGGTGACCGGCATCAAGGCGATGCGCTGCGGCCTGGCCGAGGCGTTCATCGGCTGGACCCGCAACGCCGTCTACCCGGCGGCGCACCAGATCCTGGGCAGCGACGTGGTGCGGGTGGAAACGATGGGCACCTATGCCTGCCGCAACACCGTGGGCACCGCCGCCGCCTATACCCGGCTGTCCGGCCATGGCCTTGCCAATGCGGTGGACGTGTCCGGCTTCCTGCTCGCGGACGGGCGGCGGATCTCGATCCTGAACGACTGGCGTTCCTCGGACCCTCGCATTCTCGCCTTCCTTCGCATCATCCATGCCTCCGCCTGCAAGCGCTTCGGCACCGTGCTCAGCCCCAACTACAATGCGGCGCACGCCAACCACTTCCACCTGGAGGACGACGGCAAGCGGGTCTGCCGATAGAGGTTATTTGCCTTGTCATGCGCTTCCGGTAGAGGCTGGCGGATGAGCAAGGACACGCACGTACCGTCCCGCGTCTTCCCGCGGGCCCGCCAGGATGCCGAAAGCGCCCGCGAGGCGCTCTCCACGCCGCAGACCGAGAGCCCGGCCTACCGGCTCGCCTTCCAGGACATGGATTTCCTCCTGCGCGAGGATCTCCGTCCGGTCCGCTTCCAACTCGAGCTGCTGAAGCCGCAGCTGCTGCTGGACGAGGCCGGCATCGCCTCCACCTTCGTGATGTACGGCTCCGCGCGTATCCCGGAGCCGGCCAAGGCGCAGGCGCTGCTGGAGCTTGCCACGGACGACGAGTCCAGGCGCATCGCGCAGAGCCTGGTCGAGAAGTCGAAATATTACGATGTCGCCTACGAGCTCGCGCAGCTGGCCAGCGGCTTCCCCAAGGACGAGGACGGCAAGCGCCACTTCGTGGTCTGCTCGGGCGGCGGCCCCTCGATCATGGAAGCGGCCAACCGCGGCGCGGCGGAGGCCGGGCACGAGACGATCGGCCTCAACATCGTGCTGCCGCACGAACAGGCGCCCAACCCTTATGTCACGCCTTCGCTGAGTTTCCAGTTCCATTATTTCGCGCTGCGCAAGATGCACTTCCTGCTGCACGCCCGCGCGCTGGCGGCCTTCCCGGGCGGGTTCGGCACGTTCGACGAACTGTTCGAGCTGCTGACCCTGATCCAGACCGGCAAGATCCAGCCGATCCCCGTGCTGCTGTTCGGCCGCGCGTTCTGGGACAGGGTGGTGAATTTCGAGGCGCTGGTGGAGGAAGGCGTGGTCAGCCGCCGCGACCTGTCGATCTTCACCTATGTCGAGACCGCACAGGAGGCCTGGGACGTTGTGCAGGACTTCTACAAGGACCGGCCGTTCGACAACGGTGTGCCCACCGCCTGATCCCCAATCGCAGCGGGCGTGGATCGTATCCGGTACGCGCCCGCCGCATCCATCAGCGGCGCCGTCCGCGGTGCGGCTGGCGCGGGAGCGGAAACGAAAGCGGCCTTCACCTGCCCGGCTTGGTGCGGGGCGGGTGAAGGCCGATCGAACACGTTGGAAGCCGCCCGGCGGCGGCCCCGCTTACTTGGCCATGGAGGTGGGCTTTTCCGCCTCGGTCTTTGCCGCCGGATCGACGGACGGCGCGCCGGTGGCGGGCGCGGCCTTGTTCGACAGGTCGTCGGCATTGGGCTGCGCCTTGCCGCCCGGATCGGCCGGCAGGCTGCCCGGCGCCGGCGCGGCCGGCAGCGGCAGGTTGCTGCCCTGGCTGTTGAGATAGGCGATCACGTCGGCACGGTCCTTGGGGTTGGACAGGCCGGCAAAGGTCATCTTGGTGCCCGGCGCGAACTTGCGCGGGTTGGTCAGCCAGGCGTTCAGCTCGTCAAAGCCCCACTTGCCGCCATGCGCCTTCAGCGCGTCGGAAAAGGCAAAGCCCCCCTTGCCCTCGGCGATCGCCTCGCCGACGGTGGCGTACAGGTTCGGACCGATGCCGTTGGCGCCACCCTGGTTGACCGTGTGGCAGGCCGCGCACTTCTTGAACACATCGCCGCCCTTGGCCGGATCGGCCGAGGCCATCAGCGTGCCGATCGGCACCTCTGCCGCCGCCGCATCGCCGCCCGCAGCCGCCGCGGCCTCCACCGGATAGCCTTCCTTTTCGGGATGTTCCGAGCCGAAGACCATGCCCCCGACGATCGACAGGCCCAGCGCCGCGCCGCAGCCGGCGAGCACCCAGCCCGCGATCGTGTTCGTCCGATTGTCCATGTCGCCCCTGAGCTGTCGATTGTGTTTGACGGATTCCTAGCTCCTTTAGATAGCCGTTGCCCCCGCCGCAAGCGCAGCATAAGCGGCCGAACCCATGGACAATTATCCCGCTCCAGCCCGGCCGATCGTGGCCGCCATGGCCGCCGCCGCCGCCGCCGAGCCGGAGCGCGCCGTCGCGTTTCAGGGCGCGCCCGGCGCCAACTCCCACATCGCGGCGATCCAGGCCTTTCCCGATTGCCTGCCGCTGCCCTGTTTCGACTTCGCCGACGCGATCGAGGCGGTGCAGTCCGCGCGGGCCGATTGCGCGATCATTCCGATCGAGAACTCGCTGCACGGGCGGGTCGCCGACATGCACTTCCTGCTGCCCGAAAGCGGCCTTGTCATCATCGGCGAGCATTTCCTGCCGATCCGCCACGCGCTGATGGGCGTCGCGCCGCTGGAGGAGATCCGCGAGGCGGTGAGCCATCCGCAGGCGCTGGGCCAGTGCCGCCACTGGCTGCGCGCGCACGACATCCAGCCGGTCGCCTATCCGGACACGGCAGGCGCCGCCGCGCTGGTCGCCGAGCAGCGCCGGCCGGAACTCGCCGCGCTTGCTCCGGCCGCGGCGGCCGGCATCTACGGGCTCGACCTGCTGCACGACGATATCGCCGACGCCGATCACAACACCACCCGCTTCGTGGTGCTCGCCCGCGGCGGCCATGCGGCGGTCGGCGAGGGGCCGTGGATGACCACGCTCATCTTCGAGGTGAAGAACATCCCCGCCGCGCTCTATAAGGCGATGGGCGGCTTTGCGACCAACGGGGTCAACATGACCAAGCTGGAAAGCTACCAGCGCGGCGCCAGCTTCGTCGCGACAGAGTTCTACGCCGATGTGGAAGGCAAGCCCGGCGATCCCGGCCTCGACCGCGCGCTGGAGGAACTGAGCTTCCATTGCCGCTGGCTGCGGATCCTCGGCACCTACAAGCGCGCGCGCGAACGCGGTTGAGCGGGGCGCCGCGCTGGCGCCCCGATCCTCACCGGCCCGGCTTCAGCTCGCCTCGCATATCCAGCCCCGCCGCCTCGTTCTCGCCGAGCTGCGACTCCCCGGCCAGCGCGTGGTCGGGCGTGCCGAGCGTCTCGAGGTGCATCAGCCGCGTGACGAACGGCGCCGCCACCAGCGCCACCACGCCCACCCCGATCGAGAACCAGCCGATCTGGCCGTAGACGTCGAGCATCCCCTGCACGCCGCGGTTCTCCGCATCGGTCGCCTGCGCGATCTGGCCGGCGATGAAGTTGCCCGCCGCCATGGTCAGGAACCAGGTGCCCATCATCAGCCCCGTCATGCGCGGCAGCGACAGCCGCGTCATGGACGAGAGGCCCACCGGCGAGAAGCACAGCTCCGCGCAAGTGTGGAAGAAAAACAGCAGGATGATGAACATCGCCGGGGTCAGCCCGTCGCGCCCGGTGCCCGCGCCCCAGATCACGCTGAAGAAGCCTACCCCCACCAGAATCAGCCCGATGCCGAACTTCAGCGCCGCGCTCGGCTCCAGCCTGCGGCGGTTCAGGAAGGTCCACAGGCCGGCAAAGACCGGGGCGAACAGGATGATGAAGATCGAATTGACCGACTGGAACACGGAAGCCGGCACGTTCCAGCCCAGGATCACGCGGTCGACCTGCTGGTCGGTGAAGACGTTCAGGGACGAGCCCTGCTGCTCGAACAGCGCCCAGAACAGCGGGTTCAGCGCGATCAGGTACAACGCCGCCAGGATGCGCTGGAACTCCACCCGCGGCAGCGTCCGCCAGGCATGAACCAGGATATAGCCGATGGTCAGGATCAGGAACGCGATCAGCGCCATCCCGATCGCGTCCTGGTACTGGATCGCCCAGCCGATCGCGAGCACGCCGAGAGCGGCGCCGAGATAAGTGGTCCATTCGCGCGACAGGCCGGCCAGCACCGGCGCCTTCAGCGCCTCGCGCGACCGCGGTGCCCCTGCCCCGTGCAGGTCGCCCTGGAACAGCACAAAGGTGACCAGGCCCAGCAGCATGCCGATACCCGCCGCGCCGAAGCCCCAGGACCAGCCGACCCGCTCGCCCAGGATGCCGACCAGGATCGGCCCCAGGAACCCGCCGAGATTGATGCCCATGTAGAAGATGGAGAAAGCCGGGTCGCGCCGCACGTCGTCGCGGGGGTACAGCGCGCCGACCAGCACCGAGATGTTCGCCTTCAGGAACCCGGTGCCGACGATGATCGCCGCCAGCGCCATGTAGAAGCCGGTCAGGTACCCGCCCTGCGCGCCCTCCGGCCCCTCCACCAGCGCGATCAGCAGGTGGCCGAAGGCGATGAACACGCCGCCGGCCAGCACGGCGCGCCGCGCGCCCAGATAGCGGTCGGCGATTGCCCCGCCGATCACCGGCGTGATGTAGACCAGCGCGGTATAGGCGCCGTAGATGGCGTAGGCGGGCTTCTCGCCCAGCAGGAAGTGCTTGGTCAGGTAGAAGACGAGGATCGCGCGCATTCCGTAATAGGAGAACCGCTCCCACATCTCCGCGAAGAACAGCAGGAACAGCCCGCGCGGGTGGCCCAGCAGCGTTTTCGCTCCCGCCGGCACCCCGCCGCCAAATTCCCCTGCCGCCATACGCTTACGCTCCCTTTACCTTTGCGGAAAAGACTAGCGGCTGCGCGCGGCGTGTCACCAAATATCGCCCCTGCTTCGCCGGGTGGAACCATGCGCAGGCGCGCGGCAGAGCGTAGCAGCGCGCGATGCGTGTGCGGTGACGCCCCTCCCCCACCGCCTTTGGCGGCGGTCCCCCTCCCCTTGCAGGAGAGGATCGGGTAAGCCCGCCCCCATGTTCAACGACCAGACTTCGCCGCTGACCGCCCTTGCCACCCGCCGGTCCGCCAAGGCGCGCGACCTCGTCGCGCCCGGCCCCGACGCCGATCAGCTGGCGCAGATCCTCGCACTTGCCGCGCGCACGCCCGATCATGGCAAGATCGCGCCGTGGCGCTTCGTCACGGTGTCGGCGGAACAGCGAAACCGGCTCGCTTCCGTGATCGGCGACGCCTATCGCGCCGAGCGCCCCGCCGCTGGCCCCGCCGAGGTCGCCGCCATGGCGGATTTCGCCCGCCAGGCACCGCAATTGGTGGTGATGCTGTTCGTGCCCCGCACCGAAAGCCACATCCCGATATGGGAACAGGAGCTGTCGGCGGGCGCGGCGGGCATGAACCTGCTCCACGCCGCGCACGCGCTGGGCTTTGCCGGAAGCTGGCTCACCGGATGGCCGTCGTTCAACGAGACGGTGCGCGATGCCTTTGGCGCCGCGCCGGAGCGGATCGTCGGGTTCTTCTTCCTCGGCACGCCCGCCCGCCCGCTGGACGAGCGCCCCCGTCCCGACCTGACGCAGGTGATCCAGGCCTGGCCGGGCTGACATGCTGGACTCGCAGGCCGCAACGGTGTATTAAGCCAGCATGACAGCTCTGAGCGAGGACAGCCCGGTCTATCTCCGCCTGCGCGCCACGATCGCGGCGGCGATCCTGCGCGGCGACTATCGCGCGGGGGACCAGCTGCCCTCGGTGCGTGCGCTGGCCGCCGAGCACGGCGCCAATCCGCTCACCGTCGCCAAGGCCTATCAGAGCTTCCAGGACGACGGCTATGTGGAGGTCCGTCGCGGCGTCGGCATGTTCGTGCTGCCGGGCGCCGCCGATCAGCTTCGCGTCGCCGAGCGCGAGCGCTTTCTCACCGGCCAATGGCCGCGCATCCGCAGCCATATCGAGCTGCTCGGGCTGGACACCGCAACGCTGCTGGACCGCGAGACGGCCTAGACCCTGCGCTCCGTTCGTCTCGAGTAGCCATCGAGCTTGTCGAGATGGCGTGTCGAGAGGTCGCCCGGTGAGCAGCTCTCTCGATATGGGTTCTCGACAAGCTCGAACCCTACTCGATACGAACGGTGGTGGGGGGTAAGGCTCTCACACCGCGAAGGCGTCCGCCTCCACCGCATACAGCACCTCCGCGCCCGCCAGCGCGCTTGCCTTGAGGCCCAACGCCTCCGGGACGATCTGCTCGAGGTAGAAGCGCACGCAGGCCTTCTTCATGCGGCCGAAATCGTCGTTGCCCACGGCGGCGCCTTCGCGCTCCATCAGCCAGCCGCAGGTCGCCACCGAGAGCATGGTGAGGAACGGATAGCTGCCGGCGAGCTTGTCGTCCGCGTCCATGGCCTGCATCGCCCGGCCGACCTCGTCGCAGGCCGCGACCAGCTCGGCGAGCGCCGGGGACGTGGCTCCGCGCAGGTCCGCCATCAGGCCGGCGAACGCCCCGCCATTGTCCAGCGCCAGCTTGCGGCCGACCAGGTCCGCGGCCTGGATGCCGTTGGTTCCCTCGTAGATCGGGGTGATGCGGGCATCGCGGAAGAACTGCGCCGCGCCCGTCTCCTCGATGAAGCCCATGCCGCCGTGCACCTGCACGCCGAGGCTCGCCACCTCGTTGCCAAGGTCGGTGCCATGCGCCTTGGCCAGCGGCGTCAGCACCTCCAGCCGGTTCTGCGCGCCCGCCTCGCCGATCGCCGCCCGGTCCACCTGCGCCGCCGCGTAATAGACCAGAGCGCGCGCCGCCTGCGTCTGCGCCTTCATGCGGAGCAGCATGCGCCGCACGTCCGGATGCTCGATGATCGCCGCCGCGCCGGTCTTGCGTGCGCCCTGCACGCGCTCGCGGGCATAGGCGACCGCCCGCTGCGTCGCCGCCTCGGCCACCTGCACACCCTGCAGGCCGACGTTCAGCCGCGCATTGTTCATCATGGTGAACATCGCCCGCATGCCGCCGAATTCGGGCCCGATCAGCTCGCCGACGCATTCGTCGCTGTCGCCAAAGGACAGCACGCAGGTGGGCGAGGCGTGGAGGCCCATCTTGTGCTCGATGGAAACCACCCGCACGTCGTTGGAATCGCCCGGCGTGCCATCGGCGTTCAGCCGGTACTTGGGCACGAGGAAGAGCGAGATGCCGCGCGTGCCCGCCGGGGCCTCCGGTGTGCGCGCGAGCACGAGGTGAACGATGTTCGGGGCCATGTCATGGTCGCCGAACGAGATGAAGATCTTGGTGCCCTTGATGCTGTACGTGCCGTCGCCGCGCGGCGTGGCGGTGGCTCGCAGCGCACCGACATCGCTGCCCGCCTGCGGCTCGGTGAGGTTCATGGTGCCGGTCCACTCGCCGGTGGCGAGATGCGGCAGGTAGGCGGCCTGCTGCTCGGGCGTGCCATGGTGCACCAGCGCCTCGATCGCCCCCACCGTCAGCGTGGGGCAGAGCGCGAAGCCCATGTTCGCGGTGCCCAGCGTCTCCAGCACCGCGGTGGACAGCGCAAACGGCAGCCCCTGCCCGCCGAACGCCTCCGGCGCGCCGATCGTGCCCCAGCCGCCTTCCACATAGTCCTTGTACGCCTGCGGGTAGCCTTCGGGCATCACCACGCCATCGGGCGTCCATTTCGCGCCCACCGTGTCGCCGGCGCGGTTGAGCGGCGCCCACTCGCCGGCCGCGAACTGGCCGACACCCTCCAGCACGGCGTCCACCACGTCCTCGCTGGCGGCGGCAAAGCGCTCGCTGGCCGCCAGCTCGCCGATGCGCACGATCTGGTCGAGCACGAAGCGCTGCTCGGTCACGGCGGGAGTGAAGGTCATGGCGTCCTCTTATGTCTCTGCTTTCAACTCGCTATAACGCGAGTGGATGACCTCTCCAAACCTGCGCATCTTACCCTACGGCACGGCCGCGATCGCCGAGGCGGCGGCGCTGGTCGAATCGGGCGCGTGCGTCGCGGTGCCGACGGAGACGGTATATGGCCTCGCCGCCGACGCCACCAACGCCGCCGGCGTGGCCGCCATCTATGCGGCCAAAGGGCGGCCGAGTTTCAACCCGCTGATCGTGCACGTGCCCGATCTCGCCGCAGCGGAACGGATCGCGACGATGGATGCCGATGCCCGATCGCTGGCGGAGCGTTTCTGGCCCGGTCCGCTCACCCTGGTCCTGCCGCTGCGAGCCGATGCCGGGATCGCGCCCGCGGTCACCGCCGGGCTGGGCACGGTCGCGCTGCGCGTGCCGCGTCACCGCGCCATGCAGGCGCTGTTGAGAGCCACGGGCAAGCCCCTCGCCGCTCCCTCCGCCAATGCCAGCAACCATATCAGCCCGACCACGGCGGAGCACGTCGCCGCAAGCCTGGGGCCGCGCGTGCCGCTGATCGTCGACGACGGTGCGACCGCGAACGGGCTTGAATCCACCATCGTGCATGGTCGCACGGTTCTGCGCCCCGGCCCGGTCACCAGCGCCGAGCTAGCGGCCTTGTTTCCCGACACAGGCCGAGGCGCGGCCCCTCCGACCGGCGACAAGGTCACCGCCCCCGGCCAGCTCGCCAGGCATTACGCTCCGCGCAAGCCGCTGCGCCTTCACGCCGAAGCGGCCGAGCCGGACGAGTGGCTGATCGGCTTCGGCCCAATCGCCGGCGAGGACACGCTGTCCGCCGGCGGCGACCTGAACGAAGCTGCCGCCAACCTGTTCGCCGCGCTGCACCGGGCGGATGCCTCGGGCCGCCCGCGCATTGCCGTCGCACCGATCCCGCGCACCGGCATCGGCGAGGCGATCCACGACCGCCTCGCCCGCGCGGCGCATCGCTAGGCGCTGGCGACCGCCGCCTGCGCCTTGCTGCGCGCGGCAAAGCTCTTGCGCAGCTTCTGGAGCTTGGGCGGGATCACCGCCAGGCAATACGGATTGCGCTGCCCCTCGCCGTTCCAATATTCCTGGTGATAGTCCTCGGCGGGATACCAGGGGGCGTCACCCGGCTCGATCGTAGTGACGATCGCGTTCGGCCAGTTGCCCGCATTGCGCGCCATCGCCGCGCGCACTTCGGTTTCCTGCTCCGCCGAATGCGGGAAGATGGCCGAGCGATATTGCGTGCCGACATCGTTGCCCTGGCGGTTCAGCGTCGTCGGATCGTGCGTCGCGAAAAAGATGTCGAGCAGGTCGGCATAGCTCACCTGGTCGCTGTCGAACGTCAGCCGGATCGCCTCGGCATGGCCGGTGTTGCCGCCGCATACCTGCTTGTACGTCGGGTTGGGCTGGGTGCCGCCGATATAGCCGCTTTCCACCCTGGAAACGCCGATCACGTCGTTGAACACCGCCTCCGTGCACCAGAAGCAGCCGCCGGCAAAGGTTGCGGTTTCGGTCGCCATGTTGGGAAACTCCTCGAAAGATTTGTGTCCTAGATAGGAGCGCGGTGGCGCGAGGCAATCACGGCTGCTAGCGCGCAAGGCAAAGGGGATCATCATGGGCATGTCGGTTCTGGTCACGGGCGGCGCGGGTTATATCGGCAGCCATGCGGTGCTGGCGCTGCTCGATGCGGGGCATCGGGTGGTGGTGGTCGACAATCTCGTCACCGGCTTTGCCTGGGCCGTCGATCCCCGCGCCACGCTGGTCGAATGCGCGGTGGAGGACGACCGCGTGCGCGACGTGATCCGCGAGCACGGCGTGGAGGCGATCATGCATTTCGCCGGCTCCGTGGTGGTGCCGGAATCGGTGTCCGACCCGCTCAAATACTATCGCAACAACACCGCCGCCTCCCGTGCGCTGATCGAGAGCGCGGTGGTGGCCGGGTGCAAGCACTTCATCTTCTCCTCGACGGCCGCCACCTACGGCACGCCCGCCAAGGTGCCCGTCGCGGAGGGCGATCCCACCGTGCCGATCAACCCGTACGGCATGTCCAAGCTGATGACCGAGGCGATGCTGAAGGACGTCGCCGCGGCGCACCCGATCAACTATGCGGCGCTGCGCTATTTCAACGTCGCCGGCGCCGATCCGCTGGGCCGATCCGGCCAGTCCACGATCGGCGCGACGCACCTCATCAAGATCGCGGTCGAGGCGGCGATCGGCAAGCGGGGCCATGTCGGCGTCTATGGTACCGATTTCGACACCCCCGACGGCACCGGGGTGCGCGATTACATCCATGTCTCTGATCTCGCCGCCGCGCATGTCGCCGCGCTGGACCTGCTGGTAAGCGACCCGGGCAGGAGCCATACGCTGAACGCCGGCTACAATCGCGGCTTCTCCGTGCTGGAGGTGCTCGATGCGGTGGACCGCGTCACCAACATGCAGATCGAGCGCCGCATGGAAGGCCGCCGCGCCGGCGACCCTGCCGCGCTGGTGGCGGACAACAGCGCGATCCTGTCCACGCTCGCCTGGCGCCCGGCGCGCGCCGATCTCGACACCATCGTCACCGATGCCCTCGCCTGGGAGCGCAAGCTGGCCGAGCGGCAGGCCTCATGAACGCAGCCGGGGAGGCACGCCCGCAATCCACGCGGGCGTCGATCCTGATCCCGTTCGGCATCGTCACGCTCGTCTGGTCGTCCACCTGGATCGTCATCCGCGACCAGATCACCAGCGTGCCGCCGAGCTGGTCGGTCACCTACCGCTTCACCGCGGCGAGCATCGCCATGCTGCTCTACGCGCTGGCAAAAGGCGAGCGGTTGCGGCCGGACGCGCGCCAGCTCGGCTTCGCCTTCCTGGTCGGGCTGGGGCAGTTCTGCGTCAACTTCAACTTCGTCTATCGCGCCGAGGCCTATATCGCCTCCGGGCTGGTCGCGGTGGTGTTCGCGCTGATGCTGGTGCCCAATGCGCTGCTTGCCCGGATCTTCCTGGGCCAGCGGCTCGGGCGGCAGCTGCTCCTCGGCTCGGCCATCGCCATCGCCGGCATCAGCCTGTTGTTCGTGCACGAGGCGCGCGTCGACACGCACGGCCCTGCGCAGGTGCTTGCCGGCCTGGGCTTCGTCGGCCTCGCCATCCTCGGCGCGTCGGCCGGCAACGTGCTGCAGGCGACGAAGACCGCGCGCGCCTATCCGCTGATCTCGACGCTGGCCTGGTCGATGGTGATCGGCACCGGGCTGGATGCCCTGGTCGCCTGGACCCTGACGGGCCCGCCGGTGATGGAGTGGCGCGCGGCCTATATCGGCGGCATCCTCTATCTCGGCCTGATCGGCTCGGCGCTGACCTTTCCACTCTACTACGCCGTGATCCGCGTGATCGGCCCGGCCAAGGCGGCCTACTCCAACGTGCTGGTACCGGTGCTCGCTATGCTGATCTCGACCGTGTTCGAGGGGTATCGCTGGTCGACGCTGTCGGCGGCCGGCGGGCTGCTCGCGCTCGTCGGCCTCGTCATCGCGCTGACGGCACGCAGGCCGAACCGGTAGTCGGGGAAACGCGGGCGCCAGCCGAGCACGCTCTTGGCCCGGCCGTTCGCCACCCGGCGGTTCTCGGCATAGAAGGCCCGGGCCATGGGTGAGAGGCTTTCCAGGGGCACGATCGGCGGGGCCGCACGCCCGAGCAGGGCGGCGGCATAGGCGACCACCTGGTCCTGGTCGCACGGCAGGTCGTCCGCGAGATTGTACGCGCCCGCAGGCGCATGGAGGCCCGCCACCACTCCGGCGGCGAGATCGGTAACATGCACCCGGCTGAACACCTGATCGGGCAGGCCCACGCGGTGCGCCCTCCCCTCCGCCACCCGCTCCAGTGGCGAGCGGCCCGGGCCATAAATGCCGGGCAGGCGGAACACGCGCGCGCCCCGCGCCAGCCACGCGGCGTCCGCCAGATTGCGGTTCGCGCGGCGGCCGCGCACCGGCGCGCCCTCGTCCACCCAGGCACCGCTGGCATCGCCGTACACGCCGGTGGAGGACAGATAGCCGAGCCACTTGCCCGCCAGCCCGTCGCCATAAGCGTCCAGCACCGGATCGCCGTCCTCCGGCGGCACGGAAGACAGCACGTGCGTCGCCGCCCTCAGCGCCGCCCGGACGCGATCCGCGTCGCCGAAGGCGATCGATCCGTCGCGCCCGTCGCGGGTGGTACCCGCCACCGCCAGTCCCCGGGCCTCGGCTGCCCTCGCGATCCAGCGCGCGGAATAGCCGAGGCCGAAGATCAGCAGCATTGGCTCACTTGGCGCCGAAGCCGTTGTACAGCGTGCCGAAGAAGTCGCCCTTGTTCCACCGCGGCCGCTCGTCACCATCGGCGATCGCGCGGGCGATGGCGTAGTTCACCTTCACGAAGCGCACGCCCTGCGCCCAGTCGAGCAGCGGCTCCTGCCCGATCTCGTCCTGCGGCTTGTGGTATTTGGTCGCCCAGAACGCGGCCACCGCCGCCTTGCCCGGTCCCTTCTGCCCCGGCCACAGGAACACGGAGGGGATGCCCTGCTGCACGAAGCGGTAATGGTCGGAGCGGACGAAGATCGCCTGTTCCGGCTCGGGATCGGGTGACATGGTGACGCCCACCGCATTTACCGCCTTCTCCACGATCGGGCCCAGCGTGGATCGATCCGCGCCGTATACGGTCATGTCCTCGAACGCATAGGTGAGGATCGGCATGTCGAGGTTCACGTCGGCGACGATCGACTTGACCGGCACGGTCGGGTGCTTGGTGAAGTAATCGGAGCCGACCAGGCCCTTCTCCTCCCCGGTTACCGCCAGGAACAGGATCGAGCGGCGCGGCGGCCTGCCCTCCGCCTTGAAACGCTTGGCCTCCTCGATCAGCGAGGCGATGCCGACCGCATTGTCCTCGGCCCCGTTGTAGATCGCGTCGCCGTTCACCGGCCGGCCGACGCCGACATGATCGAGATGCGCGGACAGCACCACCACTTCATCCTTCAGCTTCGGATCGCTGCCGGGGATCATGCCCGCGACGTTGCTGCTCATGCCCTTTTCGAAGCTGGTCTTCAGCGACACCGCCAGCGTGCCCGGCAGGGCCACCGGCTTCAGCGACGCCTTGGGGTCCGTCGCGCGGCTGTTCACCGCATCCCACGTCGTCTTGCTGCCGGCGAACAGCTTGGCCGCCCCACTTTGCGTCAACGCGCCGAGCACCGGCACGCCCTGCTGCTCGCCCAGGCCATTGGGGTTCGCCCAGGTGACCCGCGGGCGATCCCAGCCGGCGCCCGTGGCCGCGCCTGCCCCGCGCCGACCGCCGGCACCGATGGTGATCGCACCCACCGCGCCCTTGGCCCTGGCGATGATCGCCTTGGTCTGCGCGCTCTGGAAGTGCGCGCGTTCCTCGCTCTGCCAGTCGGCGGGCGCCCCGTTCAAGAACACGACGATCTTGCCGCGCACGTCCACGCCCTTGTAGTCGTCGCGCTTGTACTGCGGCGCGACCAGGCCGTAGCCGACGAACACCACCGGCGCGTCCAGCGCCAGCGTCTCGGCGCTGGCGATCGCGCTTGGCGTATAATCCTCGCCGAACACCAGCTTCTGCGGGGCGGCGCCCTTGCGGGCCAGCACGAAATCGCCATGCTCCGCCGCCTTGTAGGTGATGAGCGGCACCTTCTGCAGGTAGCCGCCCTGATCGCCGGCGGGGCGCAGGCCGGCGGCGTAGAACTGCGCCGCGACATATTGCGCGGCGATGTCGAACTCCGGGCTGCCCGCATCGCGGCCGCGCATCTCGTCGGAGGCGAGGAACATCACGTGCGCCTTCATCGCCGCCTGGTCGTCCGGCAGGGGCGCGTTGACGATGGCGTTGATCCGCGCCTGGTCGCGCACCGGAGCGGCCGGCGTTGCGGCGGGTGCGGGGGCCGGAGCCGGCGCCGGAGCCGTTTGGGCCAGCGCGACAACCGAGACACAGGCGAGCGCCGCCGCGCCGATCGAACGGAACATGTTGAAACCCCTCCGGAAGAACTGTGCCGTTCGGTAGCACAGGGCCGGGCGCACGCAAGCGGGGCCTTTTGCCTTGGCGTGCGTTGTCGCGCATGTCACCACCGGGAACACCATGCTCGACGTCCAGAACTCGCTCGCCGCCCCGCAGGTCATTCGCCGCCAGGATTACCGCCCGCCGGACTGGCAGGTGCCGGAGGTCGCGCTGGATTTCGCGCTCGATCCCGCGGCCACCCGGGTGAAGGCGCGGCTGGAAGTGGTGCGCACGGGCGCGCACGATCGCCCTCTCGTTCTCGACGGAGACGGCCTTACGCCCCTGTCGGTGACGGTGGACGGGGTGACGATCAACGATTGGCGGCTGGAAGACGGCCGCCTCGTCGTGCCGTTGCCGGGCAGCGCGCATGTGGTGGAAACGGAAGTCGAGCTCGCGCCGGAGCGCAACACGCAACTGATGGGCCTGTATGCCAGCGGCGGCATCCTGTGCACGCAATGCGAGGCGGAGGGTTTTCGCCGGATCACCTTCTTCCCGGATCGCCCCGACGTGCTCAGCCGCTACCGCGTGCGCATGATGGCGGACAAGGCGCGCTTTCCCGTGCTGCTGGCGAATGGCGATCCGATCGCACATGGCGAGGCAGGCGAAGGCCGGCACTGGGCCGAATGGCACGATCCCTTCCCCAAGCCGAGCTACCTGTTTGCGCTCGTCGCCGGGGATCTGGCGGTCAATCGCGGCACCTTCACCACCATGTCCGGCCGCGAGGTGGAGCTCGGCATCTGGGTGCGCGCGCGCGATCTCGACCGCACGCACCATGCCTTGTCGGCGCTGAAGACCAGCATGGCCTGGGACGAGCGCACTTATGGCCGCGAATATGATCTCGACGTGTTCAACATCGTCGCGGTGGACGATTTCAACTTCGGCGCGATGGAGAACAAGGGGCTGAACATCTTCAACAGCCGCTACATCCTCGCCGATCCCGATACCGCGACCGATTACGATTACGACGCGGTGGCCGCCGTCGTCGCGCACGAATATTTCCACAACTGGTCGGGCAATCGCGTCACCTGCCGCGACTGGTTCCAGCTTTCGCTGAAGGAAGGCTTCACCGTCTATCGCGACCAGAGCTTTTCCGCCGATCAGGGATCGCCCGCGGTGAAGCGGATCGAGGACGTGCGCAGCTTGCGCGCCGCGCAGTTCCCGGAGGACGCAGGCCCCCTGGCCCATCCGATCCGTCCCGACGCCTATCTCGAGATCAGCAACTTCTACACCGCGACCATCTACAACAAGGGCGCCGAGGTGATCCGCATGATCGCCACCATCCTCGGCCCGCAGGCGTTCCGCGCCGGGTGCGACCTGTATTTCGAGCGGTTCGACGGGACGGCCGCGACCTGCGAAGATTTCGTGGCGTCGATGGAGGAGGCGAGCGGCAAGGACCTGGCGCAGTTCCGTCGCTGGTACAGCCAGGCCGGCACGCCCCGCGTCGCCGCGACGCTGACGCACGAAGGCGGCCGGGCGGAGCTGCGCCTGGCCCAGCGCGTGCCGCCAACGCCCGGGCAGGAGCACAAGGAACCGATGGTGCTGCCGCTCAAGCTGCGCCTGTTCGGGGCGGAAACCGGCCGCCCGCTGGGCGACGAACAGCTGATCCTGATGACCGACAGCACCGAGACGATCACCTTCGAAGGGGTGGGCGAGCGGCCCGTTCTGTCGTTCAATCGCGGCTTTTCGGCCCCGATCGTGGTGGAAAGCGATCGTTCGGCGGCGGACCTCGCCTTTCTCGGCCGGCACGACGACGATCCCTTCGCCCGCTATGAGGCGATGCAGCAGCTGATGCTGGATGCCCTGGTCGCCTCGGTGGCGGCCGGCAACGACTCAAGTCAGGATGGCGGCCACCAGGCGGTGCTTGCCGCGATTGCCGACACGCTGGACGACCCCGCGCTGGACCCCGCCTTTATCGCGGAAGCGGTGCTGCTGCCGTCCGAAAGCTTCATCGGGGACCAGATGGCGGTGGTCGATCCCGATGCGATCTTCCGCGCACGGGAAGCGCTGCGCCGGAATATCGGGCGCGAACTGGAGGGCCGGTGGCGGGCGGCCTATGACAGCGCCAGCGCGGCCGGCCCCTACGCCTATACGTCGGCGGCCAAGGGCCTGCGGCGGCTGCGCACCGTGGCATTGGGGTTCCTCATGGCCAGCGGCGCGGCGGACGCGGGTGCGCTCGCCTTCCGCCAGTTCGATGATGCGGACAACATGACGGATCGCCAGGGCGCGTTGGGCGCGCTTGCCGGCAGCAACGCGCCGGAACGGGTGCCGGCGCTGGACATCTTCTACAACCGCTATTCGGACAATCCGCTGGTCCTCGACAAATGGTTTTCCACCCAGGCGCTTTCCGCTCGGGACGACACGCTGGCGGCAGTGGAGGAACTCGCCCGCCATCCCGATTTCGCGCTGGCCAATCCCAATCGCGCGCGTTCGCTGATCGGGGCGTTCTCGGTCAACCAGCGGGCCTTTCATGCAGCATCGGGCGCCGGCTACCGCTTTGTCGCGGACCAGCTGATCCAGCTCGACCGCATCAATCCGCAGACCGCCGCCAAGCTCCTGCCTCCGCTCGGCCGCTGGCGCCGGTTCGACGCGGCCCGCGCCGCCCGGATGCGCGCCGAGCTGGAGCGGATCGTGAAGGCACCCGGCCTGTCCAGGGACATGTTCGAACAGGCAAGCAAGAGCCTGGCCGGCTGAACCTGCCTTGCGCGGGTCAGCCGCCCGTATAGGCCTGCCGCTCGTCTTCGGAGAGGGCGCGGATCACCCGGCATGGATTGCCGGCCGCAAAGACACCTGCCGGCACGTCGCGGGTGACCACGCTGCCGGCGCCGATCACCGTTTTGGCGCCGATCGTGACGCCCGGCAGGATCAGCGCCCCCGCGCCGACCCAGACGTCCGATCCGATCGTCACCGGCCTGCCATATTCTTCGCGCCGGCGGAGCGCGGCGTCCAGCGGGTGCATCGGCGTCAGCACCTGCGCGCCCGGGCCGAACATCGTGAAGTCGCCGATCGTCACCCGGCAGACGTCGAGCACGACGCAGTTGAAGTTGAAGAACACCCGCTCGCCAAGCTCGATGTTGCTGCCGTAATCGCAGAAGAAAGGCGGCTGGATCCACACGCTCTCGCCGCCCCTGCCGAACAGCCGGCCGCACACGTCGCGGCGCGCCGCCTCGTCCGCCTCGCGGGTCCCGTTGAGCTCCTGGCACAGGTCCCGCGCGCGCACGCGGCCCGCGACGAGTTCCGGGTCGAGCGCATCGTAGAGCTCGCCCGCGAGCATCTTCTCGCGTTCGCTGCTCATCTGCCCGCCCGCAGAGCGCCCGCAAACCCCTGGGACAGGCCGTGGTACAGCTTCTCGCGGCACACGGCGCGGCTGGCGGCGTCGGCGATGAAGGCGGTGGCGAACATCGGCAGCATCAGCCCGCGGCTGGCGGTGGTTTCCGACAGGATGATGACGGCGGTCAGCGGCGCGCGGACAACGCCGGCGAAATAGCCGACCATGCCGAGGATCACGACCGCCGAGGCGGGCTCGCCCGGGAACACCTGCCGCAACAGGTTGCCGACGCCCGCCCCTACCGCCAGCGAGGGCGCGAAGATGCCGCCCGGCAGGCCCGCCACCGCCGTCGCCAGCGTCGCGGCGAACTTGGCCGGCCCGAACCACAGCGGCGCATCCACGCCGACGATCATCGCCCGTGCCGCCGAATAGCCGGTGCCCCAGGTCAGCCCGGTGAACACGCCCAATCCCGCCACGATCAGCCCGCACATCCCCGCGAACAGCAGCGGACGCGCGCCTGCCCGATCGCCCCAGCGGTGCGCACCCGGCCGCAGCGCCAGCACCGCACGCGCGAACAGGCCGCCGCTCGCACCGCCCGCGACCCCTGCCACCGGCACCACCAGCACCGCCGCCAGGATCGGCATGTGCGCACCGATCACGCCGAAATAGACGTAATCGCCCTGTACCGACTGCGCGACCATGCCGGCGATGACGATGGCGGCGAGCACCAGCAGGGTCACCCGCTGCTCATAGGCGGAGGCCAGCTCCTCGATCGCGAAGAGGAGCCCGGCAAGCGGCGTGTTGAACGCCGCCGCCACCCCCGCCGCGCCGCCCGCGATCACCACGGGCATGCGCAGCGGCACGCGAAGCAGGCGATGCGCGACCCCCATGATCGCCGCGGCGAGCTGCACCGTCGGCCCCTCGCGACCGACCGAGGCGCCCGCTCCCACCGCGCCGACCGTCAGGAAAGCCTTGGCGATCACGGTTCGCGGCGAGATCAGCGAATGCGTCGCCGCTTCCGGGTCGGCCTGCGCGGCGATCACCTGCGGAATGCCCGAGCCGCGCGCCAGCGGCGCCACCCGCCTCGTGATCCGTACCAGGGCCACGAAGATCAGCGGTGTGGTCAGCAGCGGCAGCCAGTGCCAGCGACGGGCAAAGGCGTTGAACCACGCCCCCGCCGCATCCGCGGCCTCGGCGAACAGCGTGGCGACGACGCCGATGGCGATTGCGCCGGCCAGGATCGCCACCCGCGTGCGGAACTGCACCGAGGCCGGCCCGCTGGTGCGCAGCAGCGCGCGGTAGCGGGCGCGCGTCCAGCGGCGGCGAGAGGGCGCTTCGTTCAGAACAGCCGCCCGCCGTTCGGCACGGGCACGGACGGCGACACCAGCACCACCTTGCCGTTCTCGTCCGGAAAGCCGAGCGTCAGCACTTCGGAGCGCACCGGCCCGATCTGCCGCGGCGGGAAGTTCACCACCGCCGCCACCTGCCGCCCGACCAGCTCCTCCAGGGTATAATGTTCGGTGATCTGCGCGGACGAGCGCCTGGTGCCGATCGCCGGGCCGAAGTCGATCATCAGCTTGTAGGCGGGCTTGCGCGCCTCCGGGAAAGGCAGCGCCTCGACGATCGTGCCGACGCGCACGTCCACCTTCAGCCAGTCGTCGAAGGTGATTTCGGGCGCGGCGCCCGCATCGGAGTCATGGGAAACGTGCATCAGAAATTCACGTCGTCATAGTGTTTCGGCGGGGTGAGCAGCTCCATCCGCTCGGCGAGCAGCGGGCGAAAGCTCGGCCGACTCTTCATGCCGGAATACCAGCGCGCGGTCTCCTCATGCCCCTTCCAGTCGATGCCGCCGAGGTAATCGGCAACCGAGATGTGCGCGGCGGCGGCAAGATCGGCCAGGCTCATGGTCGAACCCGCGATCCAGTTGTGATGGCCGAGCAGATAGTCGGTATAGTCGAGATGCGCGATCGCGGCCTTCATCGCCTCGCGCAGCACCTTTGCGTCCGGAGCGGCGGCATGGACGAGCCGCTTCTCCATCCGCTCGTAGAGCAGCGGGCCGACGACATCGCGGTGGAACTGGTGATCGAACCACGCGACCAGGCGGCGGATTTCGGCGCGGTTCGCCGCCGTGCCGGAGATCATCTGCGCCTTTTCGACCGTTTCCTCGAAATATTCGCAGATCGCCATGGAATCGATCAGCGGCACGCCCCCGCGCTCGGCATCCACCATCACCGGCACCTGCGCGGCGGGGTTCATGTCCACGAACTCGTCCCGCCGCTCCCACGGGCGTTCGCGCACGAGATCGTAGCCGACGCCCTTCTCTCCGAGCAGCAGGCGAACCTTGCGGGAGAAGGGGCACAGGGGAAATTGATACAGCTGCCACATGCGGCCTTGTTAGGACCGAGGGCCGGATCGGGGAACCCCGAAGTGCCGCCAAAAATCCCCTCCCGTCATCCCGGACGCACGGTGACCCCGGCTGACGGTCGGGACGCTATTCCGCCGCCACCAGCTCCTCGCGGTCGTCCAGCGGGTGCGGCAACCGGCTGACCATCTCCTTCGGCACCACCTGCCAGAAATGCTCCACCGCGCGGCCCCAGTCGTCGAGCAGGCCGCCCGACCATTTGCTGTCGGTCGCCGCATGGTGCGCGCGTACCAGGTTCAGCAAGACGGCCTCCCAGTGCATCGAGGACAGCCGCTGCCACTGGATGC
The DNA here is from genome assembly GCF_003345355.1 of Sphingomonas aracearum. Classification (GTDB taxonomy): domain Bacteria; phylum Pseudomonadota; class Alphaproteobacteria; order Sphingomonadales; family Sphingomonadaceae; genus Sphingomonas; species Sphingomonas aracearum. Next base: position 1,045,010 of record NZ_QQNB01000002.1, read on the forward strand.
TTTCGGGATTGGCGCGCCGGGCGAAGCTGCCGTCCGCATCATAGACGAAGGCCATGCCGCCGGTCATGCCCGCGCCGAAGTTCGCACCGACCGGACCCAGCACCACTGCGGTGCCGCCGGTCATGTACTCGAGCCCGTTCGCGCCGCAGCCCTCGACCACCACGTTGGCGCCGGAGTTGCGCACCGCGAACCGCTCCCCGGCCTGTCCCGCCGCGAACAGGGTGCCGGAGGTCGCGCCGTAGAGCACGGTGTTGCCGACAATGGTGTTCTCGTTGGAGGCAAGCGGGGAGGAGACGACGGGGCGCACCACGATCTTGCCGCCCGACAGGCCCTTGCCGACATAATCGTTGGCATCGCCGAACACCTCCAGCGTCACGCCCTTGCACAGGAACGCGCCGAGCGACTGACCGGCGGCGCCGCGCAGGCGGACATGGACGTGCCCGTCGGCCAGCGCGGACATGCCGAACCGCTTGGTGATCTCCGACGACAGCCGCGTACCGACCGCGCGGTGGGTGTTGCGTACCGAATAGGTCAGCTGCATCTTCTCGCCACGCTCGAACACCGCGGCGGCGTCCTTGATCATCTGCGCATCGAGGCTGTCGGGCACTTCGTTTCGGAACAGGCCGAGGCTGAAGCGCCGCTCGCTCTCGTCCGCATCCACCTTGGCGAGGATCGGGTTGAGATCGAGATCGTCGAGATGCTCGGCGCCGCGGCTCACCTGGCGGAGCAGCTCGGTGCGGCCGATGATCTCGTCCAGCGAGCGCACGCCCAGCCGCGCGAGGATGTCGCGAACTTCCTCGGCGATGAAGGTCATGAGGTTGATGACCTTTTCCGGCGTGCCGGTGAACTTGGCGCGGAGCCGCTCGTCCTGCACGCACACCCCCACCGGGCAGGTGTTCGAATGGCACTGGCGCACCATGATGCAGCCCATCGCGACCAAGCTCAGCGTGCCGATGCCGAACTCCTCCGCACCCAGGATCGCGGCGATGACGATGTCGCGCCCGGTCTTGAGCCCGCCGTCCGCGCGCAGCTTGATGCGCCCGCGCAGGCCGTTGAGCGTCAGCGTCTGGTTGACCTCGGACAGCCCCATTTCCCACGGCGTGCCGGCATATTTGATCGAGGTCTGGGGCGAGGCACCGGTGCCGCCGACATGGCCGGAGACGAGGATCGTATCGGCATGCGCCTTAGCGACGCCCGCCGCGACCGTGCCGATGCCTGCCGAGGAGACGAGCTTCACGCACACCTTGGCGCGCGGATTGATCTGCTTGCAGTCATAGATGAGCTGCGCCAGATCCTCGATCGAATAGATGTCATGGTGCGGCGGCGGCGAGATGAGCGTGACGCCCGGCGTGGCATGGCGCAGCTTGGCGATGAACTCGGTCACCTTGAAGCCGGGCAGCTGCCCGCCCTCGCCGGGCTTTGCGCCCTGTGCGACCTTGATCTCGATTTCCTCGCAGGCGCCGAGATACTCCGCGGTTACGCCGAAGCGGCCGGACGCGATCTGCTTCACGCCCGAGTTCGCGTTGTCGCCGTTGGGATAGGGCGTGTAGCGCGCCTTGTCCTCGCCGCCCTCGCCCGAAACCGCCTTGGCGCCGATGCGGTTCATCGCGATCGCCAGCGTCTCGTGCGCCTCGGGGGACAGCGCGCCGAGCGACATGCCCGGCGTTACGAAGCGCTTGCGGATCTCGGTGATCGCCTCGACCTGATCGACCGGCAGGCTTTCCTTGGGAAAGTTGAACTGGAGCAGGTCGCGCAGATAGACCGGCGGCAACGCCTCCACCCCACGCGAGAATTGCAGGTAGGTGGAATAGCTGTCGGTGTTCACCGCCGTCTGCAGGAGGTGCATCAGCTGTGCCGAATAGGCGTGCGTCTCGCCGGTGTGGCGCTGGCGATAGAAGCCGCCGATCGGCAGGCTCGTCACCACCTCGTCGAACGCCTTTTCGTGGCGCAGGGTGGAGGACAGGTGCAGCGAGGCATAGCCCTCGCCCGAGATCTTCGCGGGCATGCCGGGGAAGAGGTCCGCCACCAGGCTGCGGCTGAGGCCCACCGCCTCGAAATTATAGCCGCCGCGATAGGAGGAAATGACGGCGATGCCCATCTTCGACAGAATCTTCAGCAATCCCTCGTCCACCGCATGGCGATGGTTCTCCAGGCACTCCTCCAGGCTCAGATCGCCGAACAGCCCGCGCGCCTGGCGGTCCACGATCGCCGCCTCCGCCAGATAGGCATGCACGGTGGTCGCGCCGACGCCGATCAGGACGGCGTAGTAATGCGTGTCCAGGCACTCGGCCGTCTGCACGTTGATGCTGGCATAGGAGCGCAGGCCACGGCGCACGAGATGCGTGTGCACCGCCGCCGCCGCCAGCACGCCGGGGATCGCCACCCGGTTCTCGTTGACGCCCAGGTCGCTCAGGAACAGCTCGCTCTTGCCCTCGCGGACCAGTTGCTCGGCCTCGGCACGGATGCGCGCGATGCCGGCGCGCAGCGTCTCGGGGCCGCCGCCGATGGCGAAGGTGCAATCGATCTCCGCGGCCGAACGCCCGAAACAGGCCTTGAGCCGCGCCCATTCCGCGCCGGTCAGAACCGGCGAGTCCAGCACCAGCACGCCGTCGCGCCGGTTCTCGGTATCGAGGATGTTGCCCAGATTGCCGAACCGCGTCTTCAGCGACATGACGTAGCGCTCGCGCAACGGGTCGATCGGCGGGTTCGTCACCTGGCTGAAATTCTGGCGGAAAAACTGGCTGATGATGCGCGGCTTGTCGGAAATGACGGCGAGCGGCGTGTCGTCGCCCATCGAGCCGATCGCTTCCTTGCCCACCTCCACCATCGGCGACAGGATCAGCTCCATGTCCTCCAGCGTCTGCCCGGCGGCGATCTGGCGGCGGGTAAGCTCGGCACGCGGGAACGTCGTGGTGGCGCCCTCCGGCACCGGCGGCAGGTCGTCCAGCGTCAGGAATGCGCCGATCATTCCGGCATAATCATGCTCGCCGGCGATCTGGTTCTTGATCTCCCGGTCGGTGAACAGGCGACCCTGGTCGAGATCGACCGCGATCATCTGCCCCGGTCCCAACCGCCCCTTCTCCACGATCGTGGACTCGGGCACCACCACCATGCCACTTTCCGACCCGACGATCAGCAGGCCATCGGCGGTACGGGTGTAGCGCAGGGGGCGCAGCGCGTTGCGGTCCATGCCCGCCACCGCCCAGCGGCCGTCGGTCATGGCGAGCGCGGCCGGGCCGTCCCACGGCTCCATCACCGAGGCGAGATACTGGTACATCGCGTCATGCGCGGGCGGTACTTCGGGGTTGCCGATATAGGCCTCCGGCACCAGCATCAGCTTGGCGGTGGGCGCGTCGCGGCCCGAGCGGCAGATCGCCTCGAACACCGCGTCGAGCGCAGCGGTATCGGAGGCGCCCGCCGGGATCACCGGCTTGATGTCCTCCGAATGCTCGCCGAACGCGGTTGCCGCCATCTTGATCTCGTGGCTGAGCATCCAGTTCTTGTTGCCGCGGATCGTGTTGATCTCGCCATTATGCGCAAGGCAGCGGAACGGCTGTGCCAGCCACCATTGTGGGAAGGTGTTGGTGGAATAACGCTGGTGGAAGATCGCGACCCGGCTCTCGAAGCGCTGGTCGGTCAGGTCCGGATAGAAGACGGACAGGCTTTCGGCGAGGAACAGCCCCTTGTAGATGACCGAGCGGCAGGACAGCGAGCAGATGTAGAAGCCGCTGATCTGCGCGGCGATCACGCGCTTCTCGATCCGGCGGCGGACGAGGTACAGGTCCTTCTCGAACTCGGCGGCGGATTGCGCATCCGGCATCGGACCGGCGATCATGATCTGCTCGATCTCGGGCCGCGTCGCCTGCGCCTTCATCCCGATGACCGAGACATCGACCGGCACCTGGCGCCAGCCATAGATGGTGTAGCCCGCCTCGATGATCGCGCTCTCGACGATCGTGCGGCACGTCTCCTGCGCGCCCAGATCGGTGCGCGGCAGGAAGATCATGCCCACCGCCAGCCGGTTCGCCTTGGGCTTGTGCCCGGACGCGGCCACCGCTTCCTCGAAGAAGCGCAGCGGAAGGTCGATGTGCAGGCCCGCGCCGTCCCCGGTCTTGCCGTCCGCATCCACGGCGCCGCGGTGCCACACCGCCTTCAGCGCATCGATCGCGGACTGCACCACGCGGCGCGACGGCGTGCCGTCGGTCGCCGCGACGAGGCCGACGCCGCAGGCGTCGGACTCGAATTCCGGGCGATACATGCCGTGCTCGGCGAGGTACTGGCGCTGGTCGGTCACTTGCCCGTTTCCTTCTTCTTGGGCGGCGGGGGCAGATGCTTCGTGGCGTCCTGCACCTTGACGAAGATCGCCGGCATCGCCTTCATCAGGCGCGGGGTGAAGGCCTGCATCGCCTTCATCATTTCCGGCCCCATCATCAGCATCATGGAATCAGCGGCATAGGCAATGCCGGTAGGCGTGGCGAAGAAGCGCTGGAGGTCGGCCAATTGCTGCACCGAGAAGCGCCGGGCATAGGATTGCACCAGTGCAGCGCGCACCTCGGGCTCAACCTCCGTCATCAGCTTGCCCATCTCGTCGAACATCACGCGCATGGTGATGTCCGTCCGCTGCTGAAAATACGGGTCGGTCTCCGCCATGATCTGGCCGAAGGTCTTGCCGTCGCGCTTGCCCGCAGGCATCTCGGCGGCCGGCAGCATGTCCTCCGGCCGCATCCCATACATGCCGGCGAGCATGCCGCTGCTCATCTGCTCGGCCATGCCGCGCATCAGCCGGGCATAGGTTCCGAGCGGCCAGACCTGGTCGATCACCGGCCGAGCCGCCGCGACCCGGGCCGGGTCCGCCGACTGCGCCCCGGCCGTCGCCGCCGGTGCGGGCGCGATTATGGCAGGAGGCGTTTGGGACTGGACCGCCGCCAGGAAGAGGAGGCCCGCGATCACGCCGCCTTCCTCTCGGCCGCCATCTTCGCCTTCAGATGCGCATGGATGTGGCTCGCCACGTCGCGGCCGTCGCGGATCGCCCACACGACCAGGCTGGCGCCGCGCACGATGTCGCCGGCGGCGAACACGCCGTCCAGGCTGGTCATCAGCGTCTTGTTGTCCACCAGCAGCGTGCCCCAGCGCGTGACGCCCAGTTCCGGCGCGCCGAACAGGGCGGGCAGGTCCTCCGCATCATAGCCGAGCGCCTTCACCACCATGTCCGCGGGCAGGTCGAGCTCGCCGCCGGGATCGACTTCCGGCGCGCGGCGGCCGCTGGCATCGGGCGCGCCCAGCCGCATGCGGCTGGCGCGGACGCTGGACACGGTGTCCCCGTCGAAGCTGACGGGTGCCGACAGCCACACGAACTCGACGCCCTCCTCCTCGGCATTGGCGACCTCGCGCTGGCTCCCCGGCATGTTCGCCCGATCGCGCCGGTAGAGGCACTTAACGCTGGCCGCGCCCTGCCGAACGGCGGTGCGCACGCAATCCATCGCGGTGTCACCGCCGCCGACCACCACCACGTTCTTCCCCGCGGCGTTTAGCGATCCCTCGTCGAACGCCGGCACCGCGTCGCCGAAGCTCTTGCGGTTGGAGGCGATCAGATAATCCAGCGCCTCGATCACGCCACCTGCATCACTGCCGGGCACCTTGATCTCGCGCGGACGGTACACGCCCGTGGCGATCAGCAGCGCATCGTGCCGTGCGCGCAGATCCTCCAGCGTCGCCTCGCGGCCGACCTCGAAGCCCTCGTGAAAGACGATGCCGGCGTCCCGCAGGCGATCCACCCGGCGGGTGACGACATGCTTTTCCAGCTTGAAGCCGGGGATGCCATAGGTCAGCAGCCCGCCCGCGCGGTCATGCCGGTCATAGACGTGCACGTCATAGCCGAGCGTGCGCAGATAGTCCGCCGCCGACAGCCCGGCCGGTCCCGCGCCGATGATGCCGACCGATTGCCCGCGCGCAGGCCCGACATGGACGGGCTCCACCCAGCCCTCTTCCCAGGCCGTGTCGGTGATGAACTTCTCCACCGAACCGATCGTCACCGCACCATGCCCGGAGAACTCGATCACGCAATTGCCCTCGCACAACCGATCCTGCGGGCAGATGCGGCCGCAGATTTCCGGCATGGTCGAGGTCGCGTTCGACAATTCGTACGCTTCGCGCAGCCGCCCCTCCGCCGTCAGCCGCAGCCAGTCGGGGATGTGGTTGTGCAGCGGGCAATGCACCGAGCAGTAGGGAACGCCGCATTGCGAGCAGCGTCCGGCCTGCGCCTCGGCCGCGGGCACGGCGTAGCGATCGGCGATCTCGCGAAAGTCCTCCGCGCGCGCTTCCGCCGCACGCTTGGTAGGGTAGCGCTGCTCGCGATCGACGAACTTCAACGTGCTGGCCATCGCCGGCGTCTCCTTCTCACAGCCAGATAGCTGCGAGAAGAAGCCGAGTCACGTACTTTTCAGCAAGTAGGTAAGTCTTCCTTACCTACGGGGCTGCAAATTCTACTGCGAGAGCTCTAGGTCATCAAAGAACACCAGCAGAGTAGGTCCGTCGCGGTCTTATCGAGCGAGAAGCCACACCAGCGCCGCCCCACCGGCGACGATGCGGTACCAGGCAAACGGCGAAAAACCGTGACGGCTGACGATGCCGACGAACCACCGGACGACGAACACCGCCACGACGAACGCAACAACGAAGCCGATGGCGATCCCGGTCATGCCGACGCCCTGCCCGGTCGCCAGCTCGTGCCGGTTCTTCACCAGCTCCAGCACGGACGCGCCCAGCATGGTGGGGATCGCGAGAAAGAAACTGAACTCCGCCGCCGTGCGCCGCTCCACGCCCAGGCTCAGCGCACCCAGGATCGTCGCGCCCGACCGGCTCACGCCCGGGATCATCGCCAGGCACTGTATGAAGCCGATGCCGAGCACCTTGGGCAGCGGCACGTCGGCAATCCCCTTGATCGCGCCCTCGCGCACCCAGCGCTCGATGCCCAGGATGGCGACGCCGCCGACGATCAGCGCCACCGCCACCGTGATCGGTGATTCGAGCAACGCCTCGATCTGCTTGTGCAGCGCCAGGCCGAGCACCGCGGCGGGCAGGAAGGCGACGATCAGGTTGCGCACGAACCGCACCGATGGCGGATCCCAGCGTAGCAGCCCCTGCAGCACCGCCCAGAAAGTCCGCCAGTACAGCACCACCACCGCCAGGATCGCGCCCAGCTGGATGACGATGTTGAACAGCGCCCAATAGGCCGGATCATAGCCGAGCAGCGCGCCGGCCAGGATCAGATGCCCGGTGGAGGAGACGGGCAGGAATTCCGTGATCCCCTCGACCAGGCCGAGGAGAAGGATCGAAATGAGGTCGTTCAAGGCGTCGCTCCCCCGAGCGTGAAGGGCGGCAACGCCCGAAAGAGATCAGGCCGAAGCGTGCGCGCTGAACCGGCCCTCGCGGCGGAAGCGGACAAGCCAGTTCGGCGCGACGCTGGCCAGCGGCGTGGGCTCCACCCCCAGCGCCTCCAGCCCGTCCGCGCCCGGCGCCACGACATTGTCCGTCTGCAGCATCTTCCACTGGTCGCTCGTGATCGGCGCGCCGGGCAGGAAGCCGAGCGCAGCAATGGCGGCGCTCACCGGATCCGGCAGCTCCACCAGCGATGGCGTGCGCCCGATCGCTTCGCCGATCCAGCGCATCAGCGCGGCCATGGAGAGCACGTCCGGGCCGCCCAGCTCGTAGGTCCTGCCGCCATGCGCCTTCGGGTCGGAAAGCGCGGCGACGATCGCCTGCGCCACGTCCTTCACGAACACCGGCTGGAACTTCGCCTCCGGCTTCAGCACCGGCACGATCGGCGCACGCGAGAGCATCCCGGCGAAGCGGTTGATGAACTGGTCCTCGCGGCCGAACACGATCGAGGGGCGCAGGATCGTGGCGCCGGGGAACGCCTGGTGCACTCCCGCCTCCCCCGCCGCCTTGGTGCGCGCATAGGCCGCGGCGGACGTCGCATCGGCACCGATCGCGGAGATCAGCACGAAGCTGCCTGCCCCGGCCCTGGCCGCCGCCTCTGCCGCATGGCGCGGTCCGTCGGCCTGCAGCGCCTGGAAGTCCCCGCTCAGCGCGCCGACGAGGTAGACCACCGCATCCGAGCCCGCCACCGCCCGGGCGATGCTGGCCGGCTTGCGCACGTCCACCGCCACGAACTGGCTTTGCCCCAGCGCGCTCTGCGTCTTGAGAAAGAATGCCTGGCGCGGGTCTCGCTGTGCGATCCGCACCCGTGCCCCTGCGCGCAGCAACGCCTGCGCCGCATAGCGCCCGACGAACCCGCCCCCGCCGATCAGCGTAACCAGCTTGTCCTTCATGTCCGATGCTCGCCCGTCTTTTTGTTCGCCCAACGCCTTTGGCCTGCAAAGAGCCTGTTGACAAGGCCGCCGACCCTCCCCTAGAGGCGCCGGCCTACCCCGTGCCCAGATGGCGGAATTGGTAGACGCACCAGCTTCAGGTGCTGGCGATCGCAAGGTCGTGGAGGTTCGAGTCCTCTTCTGGGCACCAGTTACTCCAACATCGTTGGAAATGCGCGGAGATCGTCGGTCAGACGGTCTCCGACGCGCGTTTGCTACACGCGACTGCTACACAATCTGCGCAGCAATCGTCCCGAAACCTTCGGAAAACCGCCAGTAATCGTCGAAGTGGCTGTTACACAAAGCTGCTACACAATCGGCCTGTCGGGCTGTGTATGCGCGGCACCCAGTTCTACTATCGTCGCCGGGTTCCGGGTGACGCTCGAAGCCTGATTGGTCGCACGGAGATATGGCGTTCGCTTCGAACGGATAGCCTCAAGATCGCTTTGCGTCGGTTGCCCGTTGCGATGGCGCAGGTCGAAGCTGAGATCGAGCATAGCCGCTGGATGGCGGGTCTTCCTCATGATCAGACGCTATTCGAACCGTCACCTGACGATGCGGCGGCAAAGCGACCGACGATCCGTGACCCTGCCCCTGTCGAGCAGGTGGCGACGACGCCTCCCGTCCAGCCTTCCAGTCTGACCTTTGGCGATGCCTATGAGCGCTATCTCGCCGATCCGACACAGGCATGGTCGGCACGAACGCGCGAAACTTATGAGACGAGCCGTAAGCTTGCTGTGTCGGTGATCGGGAAGAATGTTCCGATGCACACGCTCGCGCGCGCTCACTGTCGCGATTACATCGATGTCCTGCGGTTTATGCCGCGAAACGCCGCCAAGCGCTTTCCAAAGCTCACCGCGCGCCAAGCCGCCGACCGGGCTCGCAAGCGCGGTGACACCGATCTCATCAGCGCAGCGAATGCGAACGCCTGCATCGCGAATCTCTCCACCTTTTTGAACTGGGCGGTCAATGAAGAGTTGCTCGCCCGCAACCCGATCCGGGGATTGCGCCTCCCCGACGAGACGGCGAAGAAGGATAAGCGATTCCCGTTCAGCCCAGAGCAGCTTCGCGCGATCTTCGATGCTCCGCTATATCGTGGGTGCCTCGACGGAGAGCGGGGCTATGCGAAGCCCGGAGATGAACGCCCCCGCAACGCTCGGTTCTGGGTGCCGTTGATCGGCCTTCACACCGGCATGCGCCTCAACGAAATCTGCCAACTGGATGTCGCCGATGTCCGAATGGTTGATGGCATCAGGTGCTTCGTGATCACCGAGGATTCGATCGCCGGAAGCAGCGACAAGAATCTCAAGACCGGCGCAAGCGAGCGACTGATGCCGATCCACCAGAATCTGATCGACTGTGGCTTGCTCCACTTCGTCGAAGAACAGCGTCGCAGCGGGCAGATGAAGCTGTTTGAGGAGATCGACCCCGGCACAAAGGGCGTGCGCGCAGTGGCATTTTCGAAGTGGTTCACGCAGTTCCTGCGTAGCTGTGGTGCCTATCAGCCTCGAACCTGCTTCCACTCGTTTCGTCATAACTTTCGTGACGAGTTGCGCGACGCGCGTGTCGATCATGATTTGGCGATGGCGCTCGGCGGTTGGACCAGCGGGTCAGGAAAGCGCGGCGCATCGGAGAACTATGGTAACGGACACCGCGTCAGCGCGCTGCATGAGGCAGTCAGCGCACTGACCTTCAGGGACATCGACATCTCTCATCTGGCGTGGAACGCCAGATAACAGCCACTTCGACGATTACTGGCGGTTTTCCGAAGGTTTCGGGACGATTGCTGCGCAGATTGTGTAGCAGTCGCGTGTAGCAAACGCGCGTCGGAGACCGTCTGACCGACGATCTCCGCGCATTTCCAACGATGTTGGAGTAACTGGTGCCCAGAAGAGGAAAAATCGGCGAAGGCGGATTCGAGTCCCTCGGCGGGGTCGAGATTTTGTCCTGCTTTTTCAGGACCGGGGCTGGTTTGCGGTGTGAGTCCCAGAAGAGCACCGGCACCCTCAGTTGCATCAGGCGACGCCAGCGGGTCTCCGATCTCGTTGGCGTCGCCGATGGTCATATGAAGCTGTCGGCGTGATAGGTGATGCCGATGCCGTATTGGTCAGCTTGCTGTGCCGCGTATAAGAGCGCTTCGGGATAAGTCTCGAAGCCCGCATCGTCGATCAACTCGCCATGCTGCTCGTCAGCATCGCGAAGGACGAGCACTTGCCAAGTTCGCTGGACTACCACTGTGATATTTTGATCGGACATTTTCATTCTTTCTCGGCATCATTGCCATGAGGCCATTCTACCAAAGCGGGCGGTTGTCCCGCATTATTGAAGTTTAGCACTGCCGGAGATTTTGAGATCATGGGCGAGCATGGCGAACGATGCGGCGATGATGGGACGGACGGGCCGTGCCCGATCTGCCGCAATGATGTGTCGCCCGATTTCATCGAACGCATTCAGGCAGCAGCGGCGCAGCCGGGGCGCTCGATGACTTCCGACGAGTTCACCGCATGGCTCGACGGGTTGAGCACAGGACCGTCTCACCCCGGCTGATGTCAGGCGGCGAGCGCCATTTGCTGCTTGAGCCGGTGGACGGTCGCGACACCGACACGCAACTTCTTCGCTGTGGCGTTGATGCTGACGCCCTTCGCGAGCGAGCGCTTGATGCGCTCGACCTTCTCGGCGTCGAGGGGCGGTCGGCCTGACCGCTTATCAGATCGGGCCAGCCCAGACATGATCCGCTGACGCAGAATGCTGCGCTCAAGCTCCGCGAACACGCCCAGCATCGAGAACATCGCGCGTCCTGCCGGGGTCGAGGTGTCGAGGCCCTGCGTGTGCAGATACAGATCGACGCCGCGCGCGTTGATCTCACCGAGGAAGGTGACGAGATGCTGGAAAGACCGCCCGAGGCGATCGACCGACCAGCAGGCGATGAGGTCGATCTCCTTCCTCGCCACCATCGTCATCAGCCGGTCATAGCCGGGGCGCTTGTCGCGGCCCTTGGCACCCGAGATGCCCTCATCGCTAAGGACTTCGACGATCTCCCATCCGAGCCGCTCCCCGATGATGAGCAGTTCCCGGCGCTGGTTCTCGACGGTTTGAGAGTCCGTGCTCACACGGAGATACAGGGCAACACGCTTGGTCATTCCAGAAGGGTCGCTCCAGTTCTGGAATGCGTCAAGCAGTTCTAATAGTTCGATTATTTCGCGCATCCGGGAGAGCGTCGAGCCTTCACTCGACAGGAGGCATCATGGCACGCACGGCGATCCGGGATCAGCGCAACTTCATCATTGGCTATATCGAGGACACTTCGAACGGGGATCGGGCATGGCGCTCGCGATCCTCTGCCGTTGAGTCTCCGTGCCGAAACTCTCTTCCCCCAGACAATATCGAACGAGGCGACAAAAGCTGGTTTTCCCACCTCCGTGGCCCATGTGGTCGCCTACGCTTTCGGCGCTAGGAGACCAGATGATGTTGAGGCCGGGACGCAGGGGGATGTCGCGCACAGGCGGCTCGCTGAGCTTGTTCCAGATGACCAAGCGCCTGATCCACAGGCGCGGCCCGTTGCCCGTCGCCGGCTGGAAGCCGTCGAGCGCGGCAGCGAAGAGGTCAGGCTGCGGCGGCTTGGGCAACGAAAGTGCTCACGAGCGACGGCAAAGCAGGCATAGCAGCATCCAGGTCGATCGAACGCATCGCGTGCCAAACGAAGTCGGCCCGGTCCTGATACATCGCAGGAACTTCGATCGAGTAGATTGCGGCACCGCGATCGAGCAATCCTGTCTGGACGTCGAAACGCATCGCGTCGCGACCAAGAAGCCAAGCCTGTGCGGTCCCGAAGTGAGAGACCTGTGACGACGAGATGGTCACCACATTCTGCGTCACCGGCAAATCCGCGGCACCGCCGATCAGCCGCCGCCATTCAGACTGTGCAGTGGCATTGAGCCGCGGCACGAGCAGATGCGGTTGAGAGGCATAGAGGAACGCGCCGACCACCTCGCGGAGTGGACGAGGCTGGCGCATCCGTTTGACGATCGCCGCGAGGAGCAGGCGAACCTCTCGGTCGTCGGAGATCGAGCCCTGCCATCTCCCGTCCGCCACCTCGCTCGTGTCAGGCGCCGCAGCCGTGAGCGCGTCGTAGGCGGCGAGAACGAGGCGGCGGGTGCGGTATTCGCCGTATTTGGCGATCTCGTTCTTCTGGAGGACGCGGAAGGTTTCGGAGGGGTAGTCGGCGCCCATCACGTCCTTAGGATCAAGGACGTAGCGCAGCTCGTCGCGCGAGAGGCCGTAGGCGAGCACATACCAGGCGTCGAGCTCGGCGCGGAGCTGGGCGCGGCGATCCTCGCCCCAGGCGAAGGGCGGGTCGTCACAGCCCAGGTCGCGCGCGAAGGGGGCCATTGAATGGCTGGTGTAGGTGAGTTCAAGGACGCGGGGGACAATGAAGGCGAGGTCAGCTTCCGTGTAGGCGGTCGGGGGGAGGATGGGAAACTGCTTCAAATAGAAGTAGGTAAGGGAGCTTCCGCTTAGCTTTTGGCGAGCGCAGTAGTCGTGGACCAGAGCATCGAGGTTAGCGTAAAGAGCCACACAATGTCGCAAGCTCGCGTCGACGAAAAATAAGGGTGTCTTGTGGTTTATTCCCATCGCTGGGAGACAGGCGCTTATGACCGTTCGCTCTACTGACGTGAGACTTATGTCGCGCCAGCCCATAAGCCAACCCCGCGCCCAACCTTTCGCTTGCAGCCGCTCCATAATCTCGCGTTCCAAGATCCAGTAGCGCGGGGTTGGTTCGAAGGTGGGGTCCTGCTTCTCGGCCAGTGTTACGTCACGGCTCGCTTCTGTGCCATCCTGGCCCACATAGGTCGCCCAACGATGATCAAATTGGTGAATCATCTTGGCTTCGTAAAGCGGAACGTAGCGGCGATCAGTGACGGGCCGATGGTCTACCGCAGCCGCGCGGTCGGCCTGTGGAGTCAGTCCTAGCGTCTCTCCTTCGTCTCCCCGCACCCAATCGGCCCCATCACGCACCCAGCCGTTGCGGGCGAGCTGAGTGGCGGTGCGGAATAGGCCGCTGTCGCTCGTCATGTTGAACAGGCCTTGGCGGAATTCGATGCTCCACGGGTCGCCCGTAAGACCCTTTGCTTCTTCTACCAGCACCGGCACTCGATCATAAATTGCCGCGGTCAACTGGGCGTCTTGGCCAGTGCGAAAGACGGGCGCGGTTTTCGTATTGGGGTTAATGCGAGCGATCTCTTGCGGGGTCAGAGTGAAGCGGCGCCGCTGATCATCCAAGTCAGAGATCTGTCGGAAGTCGAAAGTAAACTCTGGGCGTGAGCAATGCCCGAATGTAAGCAGGCAAAATGACTTTCGATCATCGGTGCCCTTAAACCACTGCCGAACTTCATAGGCACTAAAAAGAGATGAAAGTCGTTCAGCGCTTACTAAATGACCGAAGAACGGTGCGGTAGTCGCGTCGGTGGCAATGCCGGTCGGCACGATCACGCCTGCTCGGCCCTGCTCGCCTGTTAGACTCAGAAAATGTTCGGCGAACAGGGCATAGGTATTCACCTTGCCGCGCGCGGTTAGATCGAACCGGCCGCTGGCCCGTGCGAACTCGTTCACTGCCTCAAACATGCGTTTGTCTCGCGCATACTCGGCGTGAAGTTCAGGGCGCTCGGCCTCCAGCGCGGCAATCGCCTTCTTACGAGCGGCACCCTTCATCTCCGCGATCTCGGGCGCGCGGCTCTCAAAGTATTCCTCCTCGCCGAGCTGGACGACTTCCCACGGAGGATTGCCCAGCACCACGTCGAACCCGCCGCGCTCCACCATCACGTCGGGAAATGCGAGCGGCCAATGGAACACGCGCGCGGTGCCTGCGGCATCTACCGCCGCGGCCTCCAGCGGGCCGTAGACCTGCCCGCCGCCCAGTCGGTTGCGCACCTCGGCCGTGGTTGGCACCATGTTGCGCCCGTGATTGAGCGGCACCTCGGTCTTGGGCAGCAGGAAGGCGGCGACATAGAGGTCGCAGGCGACGCGGGTGGCGTAGCGAGCGGGATCGTGGCGCCAGGCCTCGAAGGCCGCCCGCTTCTTCTCCACCTGTCCGACCGTATCCTCGGGCATGCGCCGGATGGTGGCAAGGTTGGCGGCGAGTCGCCGCGGCGGCATCGCGCCGGTGCCGCCGGACCAGTCGAACTGGCCCTGGCCCTTCTTCGCGGCCCTATTTTGCTGGAGATAGTATTTCGCGGCGGCCTTGTCGTCGCCGGTGAGCGGTTTGTAGGCCTCGTCAGGCACGCCCTCCTCCAGCGCGGCGAGATCGAACACGCCGAGTAGGGCGTCGCCGCAGCGGATGTTGGCGTCGAGGAAGCCGAGCGGCTGGCCGGGCGAAACGCTCTCGATCCACAGCGCCACCTTGGCGAGCTCCACCGCCATCGGGTTACGGTCAACGCCGTGAATGCAGCGACCGACCACGTCGCGCAGTGCGGCCTGCCGATCGGGCGCGTCGGGATCGCGCAGGGTCGCCACCCGCTCCGCCATCCGCCGCGCGGCGCCGAGCAGGAAGTGGCCGGAGCCGCAGGCGGGATCGATGACCTTGAGGTCGAGGATCGCGTCGACACCGCCGTTTACCTCGGCACGGTCGAGCACGGGATCGAGGGCGCTGTCGAGCAGGGTCTCGACCAGGCTGTCGGGGGTGTAATAGCTGCCGCTGGTCTTGCGGGCGTTGCCCTTCGCGCCGCTGTCCAGCGCGAAGGCGCCATCGGGAGCAAGATAGGCGCGGATCTCCAGCAGGCTCTCGTAGACGCTGCCCAGCTCCTCCGTGCGCATGTCGCGCCAATTAATGCGGGTGCGAGTGGAGTTGACGGTGATGAAGCCGAGCGCGTGGATCGCAGCGAGGAAGCGGCGGTTGGGGATGCGCGCGCCGTCCAGCGTCGGCGTCGAGGCGCGCGCGAACATGCCGCCGAGCGCCGGGAGACCGAGCAGGCTTTGGCCCTGCTCCAGCGCGGCGAGGGTGATCTTCATTCCCTCCCACGCATCGTGGTGCGCGTCATAAGCGACGCGGCGAGTGGACCGGGTGCGCCAGAAGCCGAAGCTATAGCTCTCGGCATAGAGGTCGCGCGCGCGCTGGGGCGTAGTGCGGGGGTGGAGGAGGTTGCGCTCCTCAGCGACCGCCAGGAAGATCAGCCGGTAGACGCTGCGCAGCAGCTCCTCAAACAGCGCGGTCGCGGCGGCAGGATCATGGGCGAGGGTGTCGCGGACCGACGGGTTGGCCTCGACCAGGCCCCGGCCGAGCTCCTCCAGTGCGGTCTGCACGCCTTCGCGCAGCCGCTCGCGGGCCGCAGTGCCCTGTTTGAGACCAGCCTCGCGCGCCTGTTCGAGCGGCGCAGAGCTAGGCGGAGTGCTCGGCTTGCCGAAGCGGCTGGCGTGGGTCAGCAGCCACCAAGCGGTGAAGTCCGCGAACATTTCCTCGCGGAACATCGCAGCAAGATCCGCCTCTAACCAGGCAGCGCGGGTGAGGCTGGCATTGTCCCTCATCAGCCGGACCCTGTCGCCGGCGAAGACCAGACCCCAGAGTGCAGCGTCAGAATGGTTGAGCCAGTCCTGAAGCAGGATGATTGGCGCGCGGCGGGCGCGGCCTTCGGCGCCATCGCCGAACTCCGGCAGGGCGCGCGTGAAGCCGATGTCGCGGCCCTTGTCGTCGCGTGCGGGGGCAGCGACCACCACGGGAATGCGCCCATTGCGCGCCTGCCACGCGATGCGGAAGCGGCGGGTGCCGGCATTGTGATCAATGGGGCCGGTCAGGTCGTCGAAGCCGAAGGCGCCAGCCAGCAGGTCGCGTGCGAAGGCAGCGGTCTGCGTCACGGTGGGCGCGTCGATCCGGGCGTAATCGCGCCAGATCGCCTGCCCGATGCGGAAGAAGCGGGCGATCTCATCGCCGAGGGTCAGGCCCTTGGGCACGTCATAATCGGCGGCAGCGCGCGGGTTGCGATCGCTTGCCGCGATGGCGGCGATCTGCTCGGGCGCGATCAGCCCGCCCTCAATGGTGATCGCTTCGAGCCCGAGCTCAGCGGTGCGGCGGGTCATCAGTTCGCTTCCGGGACGAGCACGTAGAGGCCGATCACGTCGGCGGGCAGCACGGGGAAGACGTCGGTGGTCGCGCCCTCGCCACGGGTGGCGGCCTTCACCCGATCATGGTCATGGCCGAGCGCGGCGGCCCGATCGGCAGCATAGGCGCGGATTGCAGCGTCGTGCGTGTCGATGGCGGTGAGCGCGCGATCGATCTGTCGGGCAATCACGGTCGGCTCCAGGTTGCCCGAAGCTTCGGCTTCCAGCAGCGCCAGGGCCTCCGCGCCACCAATCACCTGCTCGTCGCCGGCGAAAGCGAGCGCGGTCGCCTCCTCCGCCAGCAGGGTGCGTCGCCCGCTGGTCACGAGCGTAAAGCGCAGGCGGAGGAGCAGCACGGTGGTAAGGCGCACGACTGCACGGGTTCGCCACGCACCGGCGCGGCCGAGCGCTGCGGCGCGGTCCAATCCGTTCGGATCCAGCGCGCCCTCCGCCAACGTCTCGGCGAGCATCGCGACGACCGGATGGACGCGGCCGACGTGCTGGATGTCGGGCCGGGGATCATCGGCGAAAGTGATGGCGCGTGTGCCGGTCAGTCCCCGCGCTTCGAGACGCTCGGCCAGTCGCTGCGGCAGGCGATCGTAGTGGAGCCGCCAATGATCGGCTTCCTGGCCTAAGGGAGCATTAAGACGGGTGAGCGCACGGCGAGTGAAGCGGGCCACCTCATCCGGTCCGCCGTTCAGCGCGCGCAGGCGCTGCCATTCGGGCAGCACCTCGTCGGGGCGAAGCGCATTCTGCGCATAGATCGCGCGGCTCTTCTTCACGGCCTCCTCGGCATTGCGCCACACAGTATCTGCGCGTGCGGCGGCGGCGCCGAAGTCCAGCAGGCCTTGCGCGCCGGGGCGCTTCGACTTGAGCAGCATGGCTTGCATCAGCGCGGCGGAGACGCTGGCGGAGTCTTCGGGAACGGGCACAGAGACGCCGGTCTCCTGGGCAATCCGCCGCGCCTTGCTGGTGATCACCTCTATTACCGCGCCATCGATACTGGAGTTCTGGCCGAACATCATCACCGACCAGACCGTCGGCGACTGCTGGCCGAAGCGGTCAACACGGCCTTCGCGCTGCTGGTGGCGGGTGGGATTCCAGTTGAGGTCATAATGGATCACGGCGTCGAACAGGCCCTGGAGGTTGATGCCCTCCGCAAGGCAATCGGTAGCGACCAGGATGCGCTGCAGCGCTTCGCTCATCGCTTCGACGCGCGTGCGTCGCTCTTCGGGGGTGAGGCGGCCGGTGACCACCTCGATGCGGTGCTTCTTGAACTCCGCCGCTAGGGTTGCGCCGACACTCTCCGCGGTGGAGATGAATCGGCAAAACACCACCGGCCTAGCGCCCTTGGCAATCAGCGCCTTGAGCTGGCGGAGCAGCTCGCGCAGCTTCGGGTCGTCGGTCGGGCGGGCGGCGAGGGCGTCGGCCCGGCCGATCAAGGCTTCCAGGGCTACGCGTTCCTCCGGGTCAAAGGCTGTCGCGGGCTCAACGTCGGTGTCGCTGAACGAGTCCTCGTCCTCGTCGAACAGGATTGGTTGAAGCGCGCCCTCCTCGGCCATGCCGGCGAGGCGGTTGCGGAGCGCGCTCGCCGCGGCGGCCGGCGAAGAGCCAACACACCGCATCAGCGCCAGCGTGCCCCAGAACGCCAGTCGGCGCGCCAGCTCTCCGTCGGCGCGGGTGGCGACCTCCAGGCAGTAATCGAGCACGTCCTCCTGGAAGGTCAGGTGCGCGCCCGTCAGCGTGTAAGGCGCATCGGCGGACAGGGCGCGGGCGAACGCCCGATCCTCACCCCACTGGCCTTGGATGTCGGGCCGTCTGCGCTGAACGAAATGCCGTGCTAGCCGCCGCCGCCAGCCCTCATTGGTATCCGGCGTCGCGAGATCAGGGTGTAGCAGCCCGAGAAGGCGCTGATACGCATCCTGATCGCCGCTGTGGGGGGTGGCCGTGAGCAGCAGAAGGTGACGTTCTGCATTCTCCGCCAGCCGCTGGAGCAGCGCGTATCGCTGCTGCGTGCCCTTCTCCCCTCCGCCGACGCAACTGTGCGCCTCGTCTACGATGACGAAGGGTGGGCACGCGCGAGCGAACTCGTCACGGCGCCCATCCGCCTTAATGTAGTCGAGGCTGACGACGGTGAACGGATAGGCGGTGAAGATGCTTTCGGAGAGCGCCAGTCCGCGCTCGAGCGACCGCGCGCGAGCCGACGTCACCGCCACGGCGTCGATGTCGAACTTGGCGGCGAGCTCATCCACCCATTGCTCGACTAGGTGCGGGGGGCAGAGCACCGCGAAACGGTCGACCTCGCCGCGATCCATGAGCTCGCGGAGGATCATGCCCGCCTCGACCGTCTTGCCTATGCCAACATCGTCGGCGATCAGCAGGCGCTTGACCTCCAGCCTGAGCGCCATCAGCAGCGGCACCAGCTGATATGCGCGTGGCTCAACCCCCAGGTGAGCCGCACTGCGAAACGGTCCCGCTCCGCGCCGAAGCGAAAGACGCAGCGCGTCCGCAAGGAGCCGCGCCGCGTCCTGGGTGTCCAGCTGGTCAGTGGTCGGCGGCGCAAACCTGGCTTGCGAAACGGGCGTGGCTTCGAGCGCAGGCGCAATGGTGATCGCGTCCTCCTCCGAACCGGAGAGCGGTCGAACCCGCAGCAGATCTTCGGCTATCTTGCCGAGAACGATCCACTCGCGTCCGCGCGCAGCGACGAGGTCTCCGGGTTGAAGCAGCGCGGGGTTCACGCGGTCACTCCAAGTGCATCGGCGAGGGCGGCCGGGATCTCCGTCCCCGGCTCTGCGGGAAGCTCAACAAGGTCACGACCCATGTCGCGGCAGCGGGCGATCAGCGAGGCCGGCGCGGTGCCCGCGACCGCCATGATCATCAGGCTAGGCCAGCACAGGGGATAGTCGATCCCGTCAATAGTTTCGGTCGAAGGCCGAGGCACGCCCCAGCCATCAAGCGCGGTCAACCACGACTGGCCAGGGGCATCATCGCTGGCCGATGCAGCTCCGCACCGGCTCAGCCGGTCGAGCACTTCAAGCACGCCTAAATCCTGTCGATCTATCAGCTCGTGGTCGGGTTGATTGTAGTAGGAGAGGACACAGCGATAGCAGCCCGCGACACATGGCTCGGCCGCAGGATCATCGGTCAGCGCACCACCATCACGGCGGTAATGCATCAGCCCCAGCGCAACCTCGGCAAGGCGCCGCCAGCGGTCGGGGTCGTTCATCAGTCGCTTGAGAACGCCGGCTCCTCCCTCGGACGCCTCGTAGAATAGGATTGCGTTCCGATCATCGCGCGTGGGAAGCGGCTCTCCCAGCAGCTCGCCCGCCTCGAGCACATGCTCCGCCTCGATAGCGCGGGTCAGCGCATGCTGGAGGGTCGCCATCTGCCCAGTCGAGAGCTCACTCTCGGAGGCGAATCTCACGAGCAGGGCGTTTTTGGTATCCTCGACCATTGGCACGATCGTCTGCCGGCGGGTGCTCTTGCCCGGGTCGGCACCTTCATCCTCGCCCTTGGCCTCGCTCTTGAGCCATCGTCCGGTGACGGTGTCGATGTCAAAGCCAATCACCTCCTTTGCCGCTCGCCGCCGCAACCCAAGGTTCACACGTGACAATCTCGTCTGCGGTCCATAGCGGACCGACAGCAGCGGCATGCCGTCCGCTGTGAGATCCAGGCTTTGCTCCCCATCGCCACGCCAGCGAAAGACAGTTCGGATCTCGAAGCCGCGACGCTGACGATCCTCGTCATTGGCGGTGATCCGCGCACCCGGCTGAGCATCGACGTTTTCCACGCGGAACAGATCGGCGATCCGACCTTCCGTGCTCAGCGGATCGCCGCAGACATCACAGCGCTCCTGCGTCACCGCTTCGTGCGCCGCACCGCACGTCACACAACAGGTGAACGTCTGGGTCGCCAAGCGGCCAGTCTCGTCCGCTGACCCCGCGGGTAGCTTCGCTCGGTGGCAGCGATAAGCCTTGCCCTCATGATAGACGAGCGCGTTGGGGCCGAACTCCGCGATAGCTAGGAAACGCGGTCGCTGGAGCACCGCCGATGCGCGCTCCTGATCGATGAAGGCGTAGAGCGGCAGTCGCGGGAAGTTGTAGCCGGGCAGGAACCCTTCGGTGGCGAGATAGCGGTAGGCATAGAAGTCTGATCCCGATGAACTTGTGCCTGTCTCCAGCAACTGCACCTGTCGGTCGGCGGCGAGATAGCGGTTCCGAGCCTCTGCCCGGTCCTTCGCGGACAAGCCGGTGCGCTGAGCGATCGCATTTGCAGCCTGCCTATCGGCGACCGCAGAGGCATAGAGGGTGCGCCAGCGATTAAATGCCGCGCCAAAGCTCACCGCGGCGCCTTGCCAGCGCTCGCGCACAAAAGCCTCCGCATCGGCCAGTTCGTGAGGTGCATCATCCGGTAGCGCCGAACGGACTGCTGCGACAGCGCGCGCCTGTGCCGTCGCATCAACGGTCGCCCGCGCGAACGCAATCGTCAGTCGCTCGGCGACGGGGTGTCCTTCGACCTCCATTTGCAGGTTGTCCGGGATCGCCGTGCCCAGCGCTTCCGGCGCGGCAGCGGAAAGCCACTCCGCTTGGATATGGCTCGTCAGGAGGTCTGGATTGGCCAGATCGATCGCTGGCGCCTTGACGATCCCAGCGACAAGCGCCTCGCGCCGTTGGAAGTAATACTGATCGTGCGGGCTTTGTGCCGCGCAATAGGTGACGATGAGCGCCGCCTGCCCGCTCCGCCCCGCGCGCCCCGCGCGCTGGGCGTAGTTTGCCGGCGTAGGCGGGGCGTTACGCAGATACACCAGATTGAGCTGCGATATGTCGACACCGAGCTCCATTGTGGGGGAGCAGAAGAGCAGCGGCAGAAAGTCGGTCCGCTCGCCGCGCTCGCGCATGTCGGCAAGCGCCTCGCCGATCCGCTTTCGGTCTTGTGGGCCGTGGCGGAATCTGTCTTCTCGCCACTCGCGCACCTTGCCGTCGACCTGAGCGGTATGCTCGCGGGCCTCGAAAGCGAAGGGCAGCCGTCCACCCTCGTTCAGCCGCTCTGAAACGTCGGCGTAGAGCCGGGAGAAGAAGGCGTTGTTCTGGCCAGGAGCGGCGCGTCCGTCGCCCGCATACAACCGGATGGCTCCCGGAGCGAGGCGCCAGCCGCCACTCCCCACGCGCCGCACAATCTGATGGGCTTCCGCTGCCTCCAGCATTGCCTGGATGAGCGGTTCACGATCGGCCACCGGCAGATCGGTTCCGATCTGCTTCGCGAGCGTGCGGGCAAGGACACTGCGACCTGAGGCCTTGACGATCGTGGCGTCGGCTCGTCCTTCCGGCTTGCCGACGACGAGAACGCCTTGCCGGGCAAGGTCTCGTTCCTCTTCCTCGCGCGCGATAGACCAGGGCGCCTTGACGTGCTCTCGCGAGCGGGCAGCAGCCTGCTCCAGGACCACCGGATCGAGCGCGTCAACGGCGATGGCAAGGCCCTGCCGCATCGCATCGAACAGGCAGCGGAACATCGCCGCTCGCGCGTTTGGCGAGGCCGCGGCCAGCCAAGGGTCGCGGGCACATTCGACCGCATCGGCGGCCAGCACGTCCACCCCCGGATAACGCACGGCTATCAGCGCGAGCTGGTCCAGATTGGGGTTGGTGTAGCGCCAGCCGCGTCGCAGATCGTTCCACAAGCGGTGGGCAAGCACTTGGTTGATCGCCCGTTTGGCATCATCGAGTGCAGCAAACCCCTTCGGTTCCGCGTTCAGCATCCACTCTTCGCGACGCGTGACGATCTCGGGATCAAAGCCCAGCGCGCGGCGCAGCGCGTCCCCGAACTGCTCATGGCTCAGGCCGTTTTCACCTGCGCGACGGACCGCCCGCAGCATTGCGCCGCGCAGCAGAGTCACGAACACGAAGTCGTTGAAGTGCCCTGATTGAAGAGCGGCATCCTGCCGATTATCTGTGAAGCCGAGCAGCTTGCGCCGGTCCCGTTCCGCAGGCGACTGCGAGCGTTCCATCCAGTCGAGCGCCGTGGTGGTTATCAGCGTGGTTGCTGAACTCCGGCCTTCCGCCGAGAGACTGGCGAGCTTATTGACGTCGCGCGCTTGGCTGGCCGGTTGGTAACCGCAATGCGGGCAGAACCGGAACTTGCCGGCGAAGAACCAGGCAACAACACCCTCGGCAGCGTCACGCCCGTTGGCGCCGAGGACCAATCTCTGCCCTTCGTGTTTGCCGCGGTGACTCGACTTGAGCCGCCTGCCGCTTGTGGTCTCCTCAACCCATTCGTCTGGATAATCGTCGACGTCCCCGGCGAACTGGAGACTTCCGTTCGCGTCCGGCACAAGGAAGCCGTGGCGGGTGCCGTCATGGTCAGCTTGGTCGCGTGGAGTTAGGTCGATCGACCGCGCGAACACCTGGCCGGTCCGATCCACCGACACGCTATGAACCTCCTGCCCGCACTGCCGGCAGAAGAAGAGAGGGTATAGCCGAGCCTCCGGCTTCTCGCGGTCGAACTTCTCGGCAGCGAGCTGCACCCGGCGGGCACCTGCGGGTTCAAGCGTCGCGTGGGCATGACCCGCGCCGGCGAGGAAGCGGTGAAGCTTGAACGCCATGAAGGCGTTGCCGCGCTCGTCGAGCGCTGCGCTCATAGCCACCAAGCGCTGACGGAGAGCTGCGCTGCACAGGCTCTCCGAGTGCCCGGTGCTCTTGGCAAGCGAGATCGCCGCATCGGTTAAGGTGCGCGGCGTGCGACGCCGCAATGTTTCGCCAGCGTCGAGGCCGATATTCAGCTCGATCCAGACCGCGAGCGCGTCGCGATCCCAATCGGCGGGTGCGACCTCGGGAGCAACCACGGCCTGCCGCAGAGCAGCTTGGAGTGCCGCGTCGCTGCCGTTCCACAAGGTTGCGCGTTCGAGACACTCGGTGATCACGTCGTCCGGTGAGACCTGACTGCCGAACAAGGTGGTCCCAACCAGAGCAACCGTTTCCCGGCCACCGTCTGCCTCTCCCGAAGACATAGTGGCGGAGGTGCCGATGCAGAGCATGTCGGACGAACCAATCCGTTCTCGCACTCTGCGCACCAGCATTGCGACGTCGGCACCCTGACGACCGCGATAGGTGTGCAGCTCGTCCAGAACTAGGAACTCAAGCCCCGCCATGTTGGAAATGACCTGCCGATCCAGATCGTCCTGCCGAGTCATGAGCAGTTCGAGCATCATGAAGTTGGTGAGGATGATGTCGGGCGGGTTCTCCGCGACCCTGCGGCGCTCGGCATCACGCTCCTGGCCGGTGTAGCGCGCGTAGGTCGGTCGCAGGTGGTCGGGCAGCCCGCTCTCGCCGATGAACTTCGCGAGCTCTTCGCCTTGCGAGTTGGCGAGCGCGTTCATGGGGTAGATGATGACCGCGCGTGTCCGGCGAGGCTCTCCTGCACGCCGCGCGCGCAGGACACGGTCGATGATGGGTACGAAGAAGCACAACGACTTGCCGGAGCCGGTGCCGGTGGTGACAATGAGGTTCTTGCCGGCCTGCGCCTTGTGAAATGCACGGGACTGATGCCAATGAAGCTGGATCGGTCGCCTAGGTTCGCCCAGCGCGAAGACATCGGCCAACGCTGGATCGGCCGCGCCGGAACTAACCAGGTCTGAAACGCGGTCGCCGGCGAGATAGCGCGGGTTAAGCCCGATCAGCGGCTCGGGCCAAAAGGTGCCCTGATCGTAGATGGCGTCGATCTGTTGTTTGAGGTCGGCGCTGCGAATGTCGGTGAATGATCGCGCAAACTGCTCGTAACGCGCGATTAGATCCGCATCGAGATCAAATACATTCACTTCGTCAACCCCCCAGCGATTGGCGTTCGTCGTTGTTGCGGCACCCGGCCCCGTGCCTCAAACAGCGCTTGGGGAAAGGCCGGCTACGCCAGAGCACTCCCTCGAACCGCGGACGTCGCCTCACCGAACCCTCACCAACCTCGGCCGCACCCCCATGCTGCCGCGTGAGCCGGATCATGGCCGCGAGGGAAGCGAAGTCAAACCCGAAATGAGTGAACGACTTACCCTTCTCCCACCGGCACCGATGCCCAGCGCCCGTGAGCAGTGGCTCGCCCGTCGCTCGCTCTCACGCCGAGATGGTTATTCGTCGAGCAGAAGCGAGGTTGGTCCACAATCCAAGGACCATTCCCGACCTTCTTCCGTATTCAGGATGTCGCGCGCAGAGTGATGGAGTTCCTCCTCAATCTGGACGTCGCGCAATTTCGGCGCCAGCGGTCCGAACTGAGAAACGCCATTGCGGAGCTCAACAATCGATGGACCCAAGAGCGTAGCAAGCTCGCGGAGGCTGCAGCTAGGATCGGCCGAATTCGAGGTCTGCCGCAGCAACCAAACGCAGAGTTCGCGCTGCAGCCGGAAATAGACCTGCAGCTCTTCCATGAGGGCGAATGGGTCCGGCTTTCAACGCTTGTCGCCGAAATAGACGAGCGCATCGCAGAGCTGGAAGCGGCGCAGCTGGAAACGGTCGACAATGTCGCACCGCAGATTGAAACCCGAATCAAGCTCCTGCGTGAGCAGATAGATACCGAGACAGCAGTTCTCGAAACCGTTCGCAGCGAACATGCATCCGAGGTTCAGGAGAGCCAAGCTCTCACCGCAAGAGTTCGAGGGCTCGAAGTCGACCTTCGCCGGAACCAGGACGCCCAAAAGTTACAGCGGCTCGGGTCGGAACTAGGCAAGGCATCGTCCGAGCACATCTGCCCGACCTGCCATCAAGACGTCAGCAACGAGCTGCTTCCCACGGTCGATGCGGTGGGCATGGCGCTCTGCGCCGGCCCACAGCAGAGACGATGCGCGCCCGCGCAGTTCCGCCAATCAACCAATACTGACAGGCCGCTTTCGGGATCAAGCTTAAGGCCATTTAATGGCTGAGATGGGGCGCATAGCTGCCGACCAACCGAATCCGAACGAAGGGCCGCTTACATCGACTTGGCGCTCCAAAGCGGTGATTGTAAGCCACCAGAAAGCATTCAGTCTGACCACCAGTGATCAGCGTCAGATTGGCCTACCGATCAGATGCACAGTGCATCCGCCCCCAAGCGGCTGTACCTCGTACGCCACGCGCCGCCTGCTCAAGCCGGAGCCGCGATACCAATCGATTGCAGGACAGGTTCGACTATCTTCCGTTCGGCATTCGGCTGGCCCATTTGGCCATACGAGCCACCGCCGATCCAGTGTCGCCGACCGCTTGAACCAGCGTCGGCCATCCGGCTGTTCGACAACTACCGCGAAGGCGCCGGCATGGACATCCACAAGCCGCAGCATCGCGGCTAACAGGCTGGCGCGGAAACGCTCGGCCACCCAATGGACGAGCGCCATCGACATAGGCGCACTGGCGACGACCGGCGTCATCATAAAACGCGGCATCAGCAGCGAAGCGGCGTAGCGATCCGCCTCGCGCTCGGCTCCGCCGACGCTGGCCGGATCGGACTGACCGGCGGCATGGCACACCAGTCGCTGGCCGCGATGATGATGCCAGTGCCCGAGCTCATGCGCGACCGAGAAGCGCTGCCGCGCCGGACTGGCACCAGCGTCGACAGTGATGATCGCCTTGTTGCCGACGCCGAGGATCCGCGCATCGCCGCACGGCAGCGGGCGATAGCCGACGACCGCCCCCGACAAGCAGGCAATCACCTCGACATCGATCTCGGCAGGTTCGGTGATGCCGAGATCGAGCAGCAGCTGTTCAGCAGGGTCCGGCGGCAGCATCAGTCGGTGGACGTGTCCCTCGACCGCTCCAGTTCGACCAGATCGTCCAGCAGCGCGTCGAGGTCATCGGGCGACGCACCGCGTGCCGCGAGGGTCAGCGGCATGTCGGCACTCTCCGCCATCATGGCGGCCAACCTTGCCTCCGCCTGAGCCCGATCGAACGGCACGACGACGGGATCGTCAGCCTGACGATCGAGCATCGCCCGGATTTCCCGCAGTTGCGCCTTCTTGACCATCAGCGCGGCTCGGTCGATCTCGGCACGCAGGCTGTCGATGTCGTTGCTGGCTTCGAGGAGGTCGTCGAGGCGGCGAAGGCGCAGCAGGTCGTCATCGGGATTGGTCATGGCAGGCTCCTGTTCTGCACGGCCTTGTCCAGCCGACGCCGCAGTTTCTTGTGCAAGGAGGCTAGCCCCGTCGTCGTGAGCCCGAGCTGCTTCTGCAGCGCTTGCCCCTTCACGCCGTCCATCACGGCATCGAGCATCGCCACCAGCTGCGGATCGTCGCCGAGTTCCGCCCTAATTGCCGCCAGCGTGCGCCGGTAGTGCAGGGCGTCATGCCCGACCTGCTCGGGCGACGGTGCCAGTGAGACGGCATCGATGCCGCCGTCCCCGAAGGCGCCGACCAGCACCGGCCGGTTGCCCTCGGCTTCCGCCTCGCGCTCCGCCGACACCATGCTGCGCATGATGCCGATGATGACGTCGACGATGTCCATGCCCACCCTGCATTTGCGCTGCCCATTGAGCAGGCGAACATAGGCTTGCTGGCGCAGGTCGGCCGCAAGGATACGCTGATCGCGCGCCAGATAGTGCGACCGCGTTTCCAGCCGGCGCAGCTCGGCGTCGGTCAGCGCGACGAGCAGCGCGTGGACCTGGGCCGGGCTGTGGTAGATCGCCGCGGACGATGGCGGGACAGACGAGATGGAGACCTCCAATCATAAAAGCCGACGAGCGTCGCTTCTCGGACATCAAGGTGGAAAATTTCTTTCACCTGTCCGAATCCGACAGCTGGTCGGCATTATGGTTTGAGGACTTTTCATTCACCAGGCAACGCAGCTGCCAAACCGCTGGTCGCCACGGTGCTGCCGGGTGTTACGGCGCCGAACTACGCTCCATCATTGCCGCGTGAGGATCGCGCCGTCCGTGAGCATCGCACCGACGATAGCGGTGGCGTGCCGGGAAAGAAGGCGGATCGAGCGGTGGTCGGCGAACTGCCGGCGTAGCAACCGCACCGCCCGAAGTGGCGGCATCAGGTAGAGATTGGCTGGCAGATCCCACCGCGCGGCCAGATCGCCCAGCACCGACGCGAGCGCAGCATCGAAATGGGTCGGGTCAGGTGGCGCCAACTCGACGACCCGGAACCGGGATCGCAACGCCGTCGGGATTGGATCGATGGTGTTGGCGCAGGCGACCCAGTTGACCGCGCTGAGGTCGCACGCACCAAGCAGGCACGGGTCCGGCCAGCGCTTCGCCGACCCGGGCTCGATCATCGACAATAGCGCGTGGTGCGGGCGGCCATGCTGCGCCGAGCCGCCCGCCTTATCGATCTCGTCGACGACGAGCAGCGGGTTCGCGCACCGGGTGGCGGCGATCGTCACCACCGGCCAGGCGGGCTGGGCATTGCTCCAGCCACGCGCGGTGCCCGACAGCTGGCGATCGTCGGAGGCGTTGCCGAGTTCCAGTACCGCGCTCGGCAGGTGCAGGGCGTCGGCGAGGCGGCGGGCGAGCCAAGATTTGCCGACGCCCGGCAAGCCGACCAGCAGCACCGGCTCGAACTGGACCCAGGGCCGGCCGAGCGCGAGCTGGAGCCGCACCCCGCGTGCGACATCGGCAACCAGCGCGGCCGCCCACGGCATCGCCGCCGCCACCGCGTCGAGCGCCGGGAACCCGCCTTTCGCGTCTGGCCGCATCGCGGTCGCGCCGGCCAGCGGCAGCGGCTCGGTCAGCGCCGACCAGCGTTCGGTCAGCGGCATCTCGAAGCGCATCGCCTCGATCGTGCTGCGCTCGGGTTCGATCCGCTCGCATACCTGTAGGCGGGTGACGGTTTCGAAGGTCGGGCGGGACGGCAACGCCTTCGGGACAATCTGGTCGATGATGTCGGCGTTGTCCATCATCGCGCATCACCGTCGTCGGGGTTCCCCTCGTGGTGGTCCGCCGAGGGATCGTGCCGGTCGCCCCTGACGACAACACGGAACGTAACGCTCGGCGCCTCTTCCAGCGGCATGAACCCGGTCGCGTGGTCGGGACAGCGGGTCGCGTAGTAGCCGTCGGGCGTGCGTCGGAGCTGGGCGTCGGCGCCACACAACTCGCAGCTGCGCTCCGATGCGGCCCGTGCAGCATCAATGACGGCATAGGCGTCGGCGCTGCCGTGATCGACATGGATCCGCAGGCTGCCGAACTTTTCCTTAGCCAGCGTGATTTGGATCGTCGGATCGAGCGCGTGCAGCCGCTCTACCGCATCGTGCAGGATCGGTCGCCACCCCGCAGGGATGGCGGCGAGCCAGGTCAGGTTGTACGTCATGGTCATCATCTCGCGTCTCCCGTTCATCGTCGGACCGGTCACGCGGCGAGCGGGTAGGTGTTGATGACCGCACGGCCGTCGAGGTCGACGCCGTGCGCGACCAGCCTGGCCATCCGGGCACCGGCGCGGGCGACGCCATCCTCGACGTCGGCGGGCTTGCGGTCGATCTGGATCAGCTCGCCCGGCGCCAGGCGGAAGTGGCCGCGGACGTGCGGCTGCGGCAGGATCACCGCGCGCGCGCCGGCCTTTGGCAGGTACAGGCTGCAGCCCGACTGGACATGGCAGATGCCGTTCCGCACCGCAGCGATCATCACCTCGGTCAGGCCATAGCCGGTCTCGGTGTCGCCGCAGGCGATGAAGATGATGTCTTTGCCCAACGCTTGTGCCATTTGCCCATGGTCGATCAGCGCCACGGCCTCTGCCGTGGTGACGCCCAGCGCCGCGACGGCAACGCCCGGCGCCAGCCGGTGCGTCATTATGAGCCGCCCGAACAGGTCGAGCGGCACCCGAACGGAACTGTCTCTGGCAGCGGGGGCGGACGGGTCAAAACAGGACGACATCGCAATACTTTCGGAAGCAGGACCACCGCCCGGACGGGTCGGATCAGGCTGCCCGTCCTTTCTTTGGCGAAGCAGCTTCGCGCTGCTGCCCCGCCTTGTCGGGCATGTTACCGCCCGTGATCATCACGGCCTTGTGCGGACACCGTGCCGTCACTGGTGTCGGCGCGCCCCTTCGGCCAAGCCGGCTGGTGTGCCCCAGCCCGGGCGGCATCCTCCACTTGCTCCCACAATCCTCGCCTGGGCGCCGGGTCACGTTGACCCGGGGCGTGTCCGGACTTCGAGGTGGCCGCGATGTCTGCGGTATCGGTCAGGCGATCGGCTGGTGCGCCTCGCATTTCCAGATGAACCTCGCTTCCTCGCCGTACGTCAGCCCCCCGAACGTCTGGCAGAACGCCCGCGGCGTCTCGCGGTCGATCATCCACACCGACTGCGCGCAGGACGCGCAGGCCGGCCAGCTGTGAAGGGGGTCGGAGACCGGCACGTCGGCAAGGAACTCCTTTATCTTCATTTCTTCCATGTCGGTCACGTCCAGGCTCCTTGCCGAGGTAACGATCATGTTGGGCCGGCGCGACGTTCGTGGTCGTCAACTCACCTGTGGCAATCGGCGGTTCCGCAACCTGGCTGGCGAACAGGTCGGCAAGCGCCGCCTGCACAACCGGATCGGCCATTCGCTGCTCCAGTTCGCGCCTTTCCAGCACGGGCAGGCCAGTGGTGTCGGCGACAAACAGCCCGGTGTCGTCGCGTTGTACCGTCTTGGCCTTGCGCCTCACCGACGCCAGAGCCTTGTCGACCATGAGCAGTGCGATCGCGTGCGCTGCCTGTTCAGCCTTCGCCTGCTCGGCATCCGCCGTCGCAGCACTGCGGATCGCGGCTGCGAGGTCCGGGTCGGCGGCGGTCGTCACCAGATCTTCATGGCCCGCCGGCCTGGCGGCGAGCGGCTCCTCGATTGCCGGCATTCGCAGGCGGGCCTGTTCGACATCGGTTCGGACCCGCCTGATGGTGTCGCCCGCGTGGACCGCGGCGGCATCGAGGCGTTTGATGACGTCGGCACGGTTATCGGCTCGGGCGAGTTCGTCCATCGGAAGTCGGATATGCGTCGCGGCGAGATGGAGGCGGCTGTGCATGGCGCGCTGGGTGGACACCAGGCGCCGATCGGCCATCGCTGTCGAACGATCAACGATGTGATAGGCCCGTTCGAGCGCCGCCCTGACCTTGCCGCGACGTTCGGCCGGCATGATGCGCTCGGCTGCGTCTTGGCTGAGCGCGATGGACGCCGCGGCAAGGCGGCGCGTCACCTTCCGGCGTGCCGCCTCCAGCCGGTCCGCGGCATCGAGCAGCGTCTGCCGCACCCACCGCGTATCTGGTGCGCGCACGACGTGCAGCTGGTCATCGCGCGCCTGACAAAAGGTCCGGTCTACGGGTACCTGCTGCCCGCAAGTCGCTCGCTGGAAGGCGCACTCAATCACCTTCGGGATCGTCGGGCGGCGCTAGACGCAATCCTGGACATCTTCTTCGGCTCAGACGATTGGCGATCGGCCAGTATCGATCCTGTCTGGTTGGGCATAAACATGCCTCTCACCGAAAATGCCGATCCCATCATTCGACGCGCGGCCAAGCAGATCATTCGGAGCCATGGCGAGCTTGAGGGGCACCTCTCCGCGATCGACGTCACCGGGATGATGCAGAAGATCGCCGCCAAGCTCCGAAGCGATGCCTTTCTGGCTCGCACCGCGACGCCGCGAACCACCAATGTCGAGGCCAAGAGCTATGCCACCGATTGGTACGGCCTGCCGGCGCTAGCCGCCGCCAGCGTCGCCGTTCGCCGCCTGATCCAAGCCGAACAACAGTTGCCGGCGATGATCGACGCGGTGAACGGCGAAAAAGCGGGCGCGGTATCGGACTATCACTACCGCGAGGTCCGGAAGAAGCCGCTTCTGATGATCCACAGCCTTCAGCCACGCGACAATCCGGCCGTGACAGGCCCGGTAGCGGCTTTCGGGGTCAGCTTCCCGCCCGGCCACTACGACAAGGAAATCGAGGTGGTCGCCAACAAGGTCTGGCTCGAAGCGATGCAGGGCACGCCGGACGATCCGGACGAGGATGAGGATTACGATGCCTGAGTCGACACCGTGGGACGACATCGCCGTACCGGATACCGACTTTAACGTCCGCCAAGTGGGCGGCCAGCGCGCCGTCCCCTGCAACTGGGGCCGCAACAGCGACGGCGAATGCCTCTTCCTAATCGATCTGCAGGGCGACCACACCTCGCAGTACCGGCGAAACGTCGCGACTGTGAAAGGCATCGGCGTCGATCTGCGGTCGGCCGGTCCGGGACTGCAGCGGCTTGTGCTGACCCTCGAACGGCATGTTGACCGTGACCTGTTCGCCGGACTCTGCCGTACGCTGTCCGCTTCGCTCGCGGACGCGCCGGATTCGGCGAGCGCGCTTGGCATAGCCCTGACCCATATCCGCCGGTGGAAGCACTTCCTGTCGGGCCGGGGCTCGCACCTATCCCCTGAGGAGGTGCGCGGGCTGTTCGCGGAGCTTCAGTTCCTGAGCGAACTTATCGGCCGGCAGGGCGCGGCCGTGGCCGTGGAGGCTTGGCTCGGCCCCGAGCGGTCCCATCAGGATTTCATATTCGGCAACACGGCTGTCGAGGTCAAATCCCTCTCCGGCGCGGAGCGGAACAGCGTCCGGATATCGTCGGAGGACCAGCTGGAGTCCCTGAACGACCGGCTGTTCCTGAGGATCTACCGGCTCAGCAGCGGGTCCGGCGGGCCCCAACTACTGTCGCTCAACGGGATGGTCGGCCGGGTGCAGGGTCTGATCAGCGATCCGGACGCAGCCGACGCGTTCGAGCGCAGGCTGGTAACGCACGGCTACGCGCCGCTGCCGGAATATGACGAGCCGGCCTTCGTCGTCAGTGAAAAGACCACCTATGACGTGCGCGAGGGCTTTCCGAGGATGACCCGTTCGGGACTGCCCGACGGAATCATGAAGGTCGGCTACGAGATAAAGCTTGAAGCCATCGCGGATTACGAGTGCGATGAGGGCAACGCTCTGGAGGGGGCATGACGGAGCAGACCACTGAAGAGTTTTTCCACGACTTCCGGCAGGAGATGCTCGCCGAAGCCGACAGCACGTTTCAGCTGGAGGCGTTCATGGAGATCGTCTCCGGCGAGCTGATCGAGACTGGATTCATCGAGGGATTCGAGCACTGCCCGTTCAAGGCCCCGCGCGGCATGCGGGTGGACGGGTACTGGTTCAACGACGAGGGCGCAGTAGACATTTTCATCGCGGACTTCGACTGCCGGCGCGATCTGCAGACCCTGACCAAGACGGAGATGGACGCCGCGTTCAGGCGCGGCGTCAACTTCTTCGAGGCAAGCCTCAAGGGGGCGCTCGAACCGGACGTGACAACGCCTGAGTACGGGCTGGTCCGCCAGCTTATGGACCGGCGCCCGCTGCTCCAGCAGGTCAATTTCTTCCTTGTTTCGGAACGGGTCCTGAGCGACCGGATTCAGGCGCTCCCGGACAACGAGGTCAGCGGCATCCGGGCCACCTATCATATCTGGGATATCGCACGCTTTCAGCGCCAGCGCAGCTCGCGCGGGCACAAGGAGGCGCTTGATATCGATTTCATGAAGGTGTTCGGCCACGGCATCAAATGCCTGCCGGCCAATCTCGGCTCTGACTCGTACCAGTCCTATCTGATCGTCATGCCGGCAACAGTTCTGGCGAAGCTCTATCAGGAATACAGCGCCCGCCTGCTGGAGCAGAATGTCCGCACGTTCCTGCAGGCCCGGGCGCAGGTCAACAAGGGCATCCGCGCCACGATTATGAACGAGCCGCGGATGTTCTTCGCCTACAATAACGGCATCACCGCGACGGCGCAGGGCGTCGAAACCGTGCTGACGGACGGCGGTCTCGAAATCCGCCGGCTGACGGACCTGCAGATCGTCAATGGCGGGCAGACCACGGCATCGCTGTTTCACACGCAGCGCAAGGACAAGGCCGACCTCTCCGACATCTTCGTGCAGATGAAGCTGTCAGTGATCGACAGCGAACAGAGCGAGATGGTCGTGCCCCGCATCTCGGAATACGCCAACACACAGAACCGGGTGAACGCGGCCGACTTCTTCTCCAACCATCCCTTCCACGTCCGCATGGCGGAGTTCTCGCGCCGCATCTGGGCGCCCGCGCTGCAGGGCACGCAGCGCGAAACCAAGTGGTTCTACGAGCGCGCGCGGGGGCAGTATATCGACGCACAGTCCAAGCTCAGCCAAGCCGAGCAGAAGCGCTTCAAGGCGGAATACCCCAAAACGCAGATGTTCACCAAGACCGATCTCGCCAAATTCGAGAACGTCTTCGATGATCATCCGAGGTGGGTGAATCTCGGCAGTCAGAAGAACTTCGCCCGCTACGCGGCGCGGATCGGCAAGGAGTGGGACAAGTCGGCCGACAGCTTCAACGAGTTCTACTACAAGCGGGCGATTGCGCGGGGTATCCTGTTTCGGGCAACTGAGAAACTTGTATCGGCGCAGCCTTGGTACAATGGCGGGTACAGGGCCAACATCGTGGCCTACACACTTTCAATGCTGGGGAAGATCGCCGCCGACCGCAAGCTGTCGGTCGACTATCAGCGCATCTGGAACGCGCAGGCCGTGGACGAAACGCTGTCCGGCGCCCTGGCCGTAATCGCAAAAGCGGTCAGTGACGACATCACGCAGCCGCCCGCCGGCATCTCCAACATCTCGGAATGGTGCAAGAAGGAAGGCTGCTGGGGCCGCCTCTCCGAGCGGTCGTCACACATCGCCGACCTGCTGGACGACGCGTTCTGGTCCGGGCTGATCAGCGCGGACAACAACCGTGAGGAAGCGAAAACCGCGCGGCAGACCCAGAAGATCGACAACGGGATCGAGGCTCAGAGAAGGGTCTTTGACACGCCCGCCGCGCACTGGTCAAAGATCCTGCGTGAGGCGGGGCTGCGCAAACTTCTAACTCCCAAGGACATCGGCATCCTGAAGATCGCGGAGCAGATACCGGCGAAAGTCCCGACGGAGCGGCAGAGCGCGGTACTGGTTCAACTTCTCGACAGGGCGCAGCAGGAAGGTATTCTTCTGGATTGAGACTGCCTTGCGCTGATTGCGACGGCGGTCCGGAATAGCACAGCTAAGGTGGTATTTTGCTCTTGCAGTCTTTGCCGACGTTCCTCGGCCCGTCTCTTTCGGTCAGATAAACTTCAGCTCCGTGGAATGGAAATTCTCCAATGATTCGAGTGCCCATCTTCGGCCTGTGAGGGGCACCATTTCTCCTGCGGGCGCGCATCGCGTGTCCGGCAGGCGTTTCAGGTTGAGGCGGCATCGTCCCGCGGCTCGTAATGGGTCACCCACTTCGGATAGCCCTCCGCCGTCATTTCGATGTCGGGATGGGCGATCGGGTCGGTTCCCGTCTCCACCCAACCCGCTCCCAGGCACCGGTCGCAGATGGCGCGCTTGCAGCGGAAGCTCACGAGATCGATTTCCGTGTTCCATTCGCCGTGGCCGCGGCAAACCGGGCAGCGGGCGTCCAGTTCGCCCTTGCGCGGTTGCAGCGGCACGATGTCGAAGGCATGCGGGCTGTCCGGCCCGTCGCAGAAGACGATGTTGCTGGCATGGCTCATGCGGGACGGAACGAACGAGGCGGCTCGGGTGTCCTTCACCTGGCGACCGGCAGCACGCCGGAACAGGAGGTGGAACCATGGAGATCATCAGGTTGCCCCAGGGCGAGCAGGCGCCGGACGAGGTCGATTGCATCAGCATCGAACAGCAGGACAATGGCCGGTTCGAGTTGACCGGCACGGCGCTGATCGCCTGCGGGGACAGCAACGAGGCCGAGTCGGTCGCCCTGGTCAGCCTGCCGCCTTATGAAAGCTATGCCGCGGCGGAGGAGGCCGGCCTCGCCTGGGCGGCGCAACAGTGCGTGGAGCGGCTCTACATCACCCGGATCGCGTTCGAGGTGCCGCAGGAGCGCTGAACGCGGCTCAGCGGCGCACCGTCACAGCCATCGAGCACAACCGGTCGGCGCCGGGCGCAATCTCGAACACGCCCGGCTTGTCGCGGAAATCGCCGGCATAGCCCTGCGGGTCGGCGATGCCATGCCATGGCTCCACGCAGACGAAACGGGCGCCGGGCTTGCTCCAGATGCCGAGGCGCGGCGTATCCGGAAAGTCGATTTGCAGCGCCGGCCCCTCGGGCGCGGCATAGACCACCGACCGGGAGGCCACCGGATCCCAGATCAGCGCATCGCTGGCGAACACATCATCGTCGAGGTGCAGCACACGGCCGTCGAGCGGCGACGGGCGCTCGCCGGGCAGGATGGTACCGTCCGGGGCCAGCGGCTTGAGGCCGGCGGGCTCGTCTCTCGCGAAGCGGACGCAATGCGCCTCGCGCGCGCCGCCACCGGGCAGCGGCCAGGCAAAGGCGGGATGCCAGCCGAAGCTGGCCGGCAGCGGCCCGCCCCCGCGGTTTTCGATCCGCGCCGTCATGTGCAGCGTGGCGCCCTCCAGCGCGTAGGTCATCTCCAGGAGAAAGGCGAACGGGTAGACGGCGCGCGTCTCCTCGTCGTCCGCCAGGCGCAGAACAAGGCGGCTTTCCTCGTGCGCGGCCACCTCGAACAAGCGGCGTCGCGCAAAGCCGTGCCGCTCGAGGCGATATTCGCCGCCGTCCACTCGCAGCGTGTTCCCCGCGAGCGCGCCGACGATCGGGAAAAGGATCGGCGCATGGCCGGTCCAATAGGCCGGGTCGGCGTCCGTCATCCATTCCGCCCCGTCCGGCGTGCGGAGATGGGTCAGCTCCGCACCGAACGGGTTGATCTCGGCGCGAAGCGCGTCGCTGGCGATGGGGAGAAGCTGGCTCATCCGCGCAAGGCCGCGCCCAGCCTGGCGGCGGCCGCCACCACCTTGTCCGCGACGGCCTTCAACTCCGCTTCCACGAACGCCTTTTCGCCCGGCTGCAGCACCACTTCCACCGCCATGGACGTCTCGCCGCCCTTGGCGAACACATCGAACACGCGCGCGCCGGTGATCGCCGCCTTGTCCGCGCCGCGTACCGCGCGCACCAGCGCGTCGGCGGCGAGATCGGCGGGCACCAGGAAGGCGAAGTCGCGCCTCACCGCCTGCAAGGCCGGCGGCGCGAAGGCAGGCCGGGCGAACCCGCTGCCCCGCCTGGCCGGCAGCGCATCGAGGTACAGTTCCACCGCGGCGACCGCCCCGTCGAGATCGAACGCCTTGAGCGTGGAGGGATGCACCGCACCGAAGGTCGCCAGCACCGTCTTCGGGCCGAGCCGGAGCGTGCCCGACTGGCCGGGGTGGAAGGCGGCCCCCGCCTGCCCCATCACCTGCAGATTGTCTACCGGCGCCCCGGCGGCGGCGAGCAGGGCGAGCGCCTCCGCCTTCGCATCATAGGCGTCGAAAGGAGCGGCCTTGCCCTCGCGCCAGCCACGCGAACGGCGATCGCCGGCCAGCACCAGCGCCAGGGTCGGCCGCTCGCCTTCCGCAAGATACCGGCGGCCGATCTCGAACAACCGCACCGCCCCCGCCCCGCGGCGCAGGTTGCGCTCGGCCGCGGCCAGGAGCCCGGGCAGCAGCGAGGGGCGCATCACCCTCAGGTCCTCGCTGATCGGATTGGCGAGGCTCCAGGCGCCGCCGCCGAACGCATCGGCCTGCGCCTCGGGCAGGAAGCTCCACGTCACCGCCTCGTCCAGCCCGCGCGCGGCGGCGGCGCGACGCACGCGGCGCTCCAGCTTCTGCTCCGGCGTGGCGGTGGGGCGGGCGACGCCGGGCGCGCGCGGCAGCGGCACGGGGGCCACCTTGTCGATTCCTTCGATGCGGATGACCTCCTCGACCAGATCGGCCGGGCCGTCCACGTCGCGGCGCCAGGTCGGCGGGGTGACCTGCCAGTCGTCCGACACCGCAAAGCCCAGGCTCTCGAGGATCGCGCGCTGCCGCTCCGCCGCGACCGGCAGCCCGCCCAGCGTCCCGGCGAGCGCCGGATCGTAGGCGTAGCTGCGGGTTCCCAGCGGCGGCGTGCCCGCGCGCGTTACCGGCGAGGCGGTGCCGCCGCAGATATGCTGCACCAGCATGGTGGCGATGGCGAGGCCCTCGTCCAGGAAAGCGGGATCGACGCCGCGTTCGAAGCGCGAGCGCGCGTCGCTGGTGAGGCTCAGCGCCTGGCCGGTACGGGCGATCGTGTCGGGATCGAAGAACGCGCATTCGATGATGACGTCCGTCGTCTCGGCCGAAACGCCCGAATGTTCGCCGCCCATGATGCCGGCGATGTCGTGCACGCCCGCGTCGTCGGCGATCACCGTCATGGCGGGCGTCAGCGTATAGGTGCGGCCATTGAGCGCGAGCACCTGCTCGCCGCCTTGGGCCTTGCGCGCGACGAGCCCGCCGGACAGCTTGCCCGCGTCATAGACGTGGAGCGGCCGGCCGAGATCGATCGACACATAGTTGGTGATGTCGACCAGCGCCGAAATCGGCTTCTGCCCTACCGCGGTCAGCGCACGCCGCATCCAGTCAGGCGATTCCCCGTTGGTAAGGCCACGCACGGCCTGCGCGTAGAAGGCGGGGCAGCCTTCCGCATCCTCGATCCGGATGTGGGGGGCCGCGCCCTCGCCCGGCTGCTCCTCGGTGCCCAGCAGCGGCTTCAGCGTGCCGAGCCCCGCCGCGGCAAGATCGCGCGCGATGCCGCGCACGCCCATGCAATCCTGCCGGTTGGGCGTGATCGACACGTCAATGACGGGATCGTTCAGCCCGGCATAGTCCGGGAAGGGCGTGCCGACCGGTGCGTCCTCGGGCAGCTCGATGATCCCGTCATGATCCTCGCCCAGCTCCAGCTCGCGCGTGGAGCACATCATGCCGTTGGACTCGATGCCGCGGATCGCCGAGACCTTCAGTTCCATGCCGTTGGCCGGCACCTTCGCGCCCGGCAGGCCGAGCACACCGACCAGCCCCGCGCGGGCGTTGGGCGCGCCACACACGACTTGCAGCGTCTGCGATCCGGTATCGACCGACAGCACCTGCAGCTTGTCCGCCTGCGGATGGCGCTCGGCCGTCAGCACGCGCGCGACGGTGAAGCCGGCCAGCTTGTCGGCGGGGTTCTCGACGCCTTCCACCTCAAGCCCCACACGGGTGAGGCCGAGCACGATCGCTTCCAGGTCGGCCTGGGTGTCGAGATGTTCCTTGAGCCAGGAAAGGGTGAACTTCATGATCTCGCTTCCGTCTCTTTCCGTCATCCCGGCGCAGGCCGGGATCCATGGACGCGATCGGCCGGAGGAGATCGCTCGCGCCTGCAACTATGGTCACCCGGTCCATGGATCCCGGCGGGCGCCGGGAGGACGGACCGGGCTGATGGCTCAGGCCGCGCCCACCCCGCCCGACAGCGTCGGCACGTCGAGCGCGGCAAAGCCGTAATGCTTCAGCCAGCGGATATCGCCGTCGAAAAAGGCGCGCAGGTCGTCCATGCCGTATTTCAGCATGGCGAGCCGATCGATGCCGCAGCCAAAGGCGAACCCCTGCCACTCGGCGGGATCGAGCCCGCAGGCGGCGATCACCTTCGGGTGGACCATGCCGGAGCCGAGCACCTCCATCCAGCCGCCGCCCGGCGCATCGCCCGAGCCGCCGATCACGCGCTTGCCCCTGGTCCAGGTATAGCCGACGTCCACCTCGGCGCTCGGCTCGGTGAACGGGAAATAGCTGGGGCGCAGGCGCAGCACGATGTCGTCGCGCTCGAAATAGGCCTTGAGGAACGTTTCCAGCGTCCATTTCAGGTGCCCGAGCGTGATCCCCTTGTCGATCACCAGCCCCTCGACCTGGTGGAACATCGGCGTGTGCGTGGCATCGCTGTCGGAGCGATAGGTACGGCCCGGCGCGATGATGCGGATCGGCGGCTTGTCCTTCAGCATCGTGCGGATCTGCACCGGCGAGGTGTGCGTGCGCAGGAGCGAGAAGGTGGTCTTCTCGTCCGCTTCGCCCCGCGCCTTCGCGTCGATCCCCTGCTGCAGGTAGAAGGTGTCGTGCATCGCGCGCGCCGGGTGGCTCGCGGGGATGTTGAGCGCGGTGAAATTGTGCCAGTCGGTCTCGATCTCCGGCCCCGTGGCGACCGAGAAACCCAGATCGGCGAAGATCTCCGCCAGCTCGTCCATCACCTGGCTGACGGGGTGGACGGTGCCGGCCGGAACCGCCTCCACCGGCAGGGTCATGTCCAGCCGCTCGGACGCGAGCCGGGCCTCGAGCGCTGCCGCCTCCAGCGCCGCCTTGCGCTCGGCGATCGCCGTGGAGACCGCCTCTCGCAGCCCCTGAATGCGCGGCCCCTCCACCAAGCGCTGTTCCGGGCTCATCCCGCCCAGCGTCTTGAGCAGCGCCGTGACGCTCCCCTGCTTGCCCAGCGCGGACACGCGGCACGCTTCCAGCGCCTCCAGCCCTGTCGCGGCGGCAATGGCGGTGAGCATGTGCTCGCGCATGGTGTCGAGATCGTCGGTCACTTCATCTCCGTTCGAAGCCCCACCGGCTCCAGCCGCGGCAATCCCAACCCAATGGCGAGATCGCTCCAATCCTCGTTATGCGCTTCGACCAGATCGATCTTCCACGCCCGCCGCCATTCCTTCATGCGCTTCTCACGCAGGATGGCCGCCTCCATCGTCTCATGCGCTTCGTACCAGACGAGCCGCGCCACGCCGTACCGTTGCGTGAAGCCGGGGATCAAGCCCTCTCTGTGCTGGACGATGCGGGCGAGAAGATTGGAAGTCACGCCGATGTACAGGGTGCCGTGGCGGCGGCTGGCGAGCATGTAGACGCAAGGCTGGAACGTTTCTCGCATGTCCCCTCCCTCGTCATCCCGGCGTATGCCGGGATCCATGGGTACGAGCCGCTGGTGTAGCGTGTTGCCGAGGGTACATCGAGTCCATGGATCCCGGCGTGCGCCGGGATGACCAATGGGAGAAGCAAGATGGCCTGTCGCCGCAAAGGGCATCGCGTATCTCACCCGTCCCGCCATTCCGGCGCATGCCGGAATCCACGTGCACGAGCGACTAGTGTAGCGCGCTGCCGGACTTCATCAAACCGATGAACCCCGCCTTCGCGGGAATGACGGAGGAAAGGCAACCACGGGCGGAAGGGCGCGAACAAAAAAGGCGCCGGTGGCCTGAACCACCGACGCCTTTCCTGTCTCGGCCCGCCACGCCGTCAGATGGGATCGGCTGTGCCTACCCTCTGCCCGCCGCGGTGCGTCCTAAAGGTGGCAGGCCAAACTCAGGCCGCCTGAGCCTCGGCCGGCAGTGCCGCCTTCGCCTGCGCGACGATGGCGGTGAAGGCCTCGCCCTCGTGCATCGCGATATCGGCCAGGACCTTCCGGTCCAGCTGGATGCCCGCAAGCTTCAGGCCGTGCATGAACTGCGAATAGGTCAGCCCTTCCGCGCGGACGCCGGCGTTGATGCGCTGGATCCACAGGCCGCGGAACGTGCGCTTCTTAACCTTGCGGTCGCGATAAGCGTATTGTCCGGCCTTCTCCACCGCCTGGCGGGCGATGCGGATGGTGTTCTTGCGACGACCATAATAGCCCTTCGCCGCATCCAGGATGCGGTTATGCTTGGCCTTGGTGGTCGTACCGCGCTTGACGCGTGCCATGGTCTCTTACTCCTCGAGCTTACTTGAGACCGTAGGGCGCCCAGCCCTTGACGATCTTGGTGTCGGCGTCGGAGACGACCGTGGTGCCGCGGTTCTGGCGGATATACTTGGCGTTGTGGCTGATCAGGCGGTGGCGCTTGCCGGCCACGCCGTGCTTCAGCTTGCCGGTGGCGGTCATGAAGAAGCGCTTCTTCACGCCGCTCTTGGTCTTGAGCTTGGGCATTTTCGTCCTTTCACAATAGAGCGATGCATTGCACAGCCGCGGCAGCCCTGATGGCCGGGCCCTGCGTTCCACGTCGCTCGGGAAGCGCGGGCGCATAGCGGACCTGCGGCCCCCATGCAAGCGGCGGGAACGATTCGTTTCTCTGGCGAATTGATACGCCCATGGTTGAGACGGTTCCCCCCGCCCCGCATTCCGTTGGCGCCAGCGGCACCGCTGCTCCGCCGCCCCCCTCTCCTCCGGCGCCGCCGACGGCAGCCAGGCGGCGGATCACGCCGCTCGGTTGGGTGGGCCGGATCCTGCTGGGGATACTGGTCGCCCTGTTCCTCGTCTGGCTGGTGCTGTTCATCACCAAGGGCCGCTTCCTGAAGCACCCGTTCGAGCGGATCGTCACCAAGATGAGCAACCGCCCGGTCACCGTGGCGGGCGATTTCCAGCTCTATTTCGCGCCCTTCAACCTGAAGTTCCGCGCCGAGGGCCTGAGCATCGGCAATGCCGACTGGGCCAAGCCGCGCCCGTTCTTCAATTCCAGGCTGATCGAGACGCGGCTGGCCATCGTGCCGCTGATCTTCGGTCACAAGCGGCTGAACTACCTGACGCTCGACGGCGCGGACGCCGACCTCGAGTGGAACAAGGCCGGCAAGAACACCTGGACGTTCAGCGACAAGCCGGGCAAGCCGCTGGAACTGCCCGCGATCCGCACCGCCACCGTGACGGGCACCCGGATCCGCTATCGCGATCCGCGCATGCTGATCGGCGCCGATCTCGGCATCGAGACGGTGAAGGCGACCGGCACGAAGGTGGACAACGCCATCCGCTTCAGCGGCACGGGCGAGGCGCGCGGCACGCCGTTCCGCTTGTCGGGCGCGCTGCTGTCCCCCAACGAGACGATCTCGGGCGGCCAGAACCGGCTGCAGGCGAACATCCGCGCCGCGAACACGGTGGCCGATATCTCGGGCACGCTGCCGGGCGCGACCGAGATCGAGGGCGCAAAGCTCAACCTCGACGTGCGCGGCTACAATCTGCAGGACCTGTTCCTTGTCGCCGGCATCGCCGTGCCGGACACGCGCGCCTATCGCCTGCGCTCGGCCCTGACCAAGCAGGGGCCGGAATGGCGCTTCACCGGCATGCGCGGGCTGATCGGCGGCACCGACGTGGCCGGCCGCATGACCGTGCGCCCGGGCGAGCCGCGCATGAAGCTGTCGGCCGTGCTGGCCACCCGCACCCTGGACATGGCGGACGCCGGGCCGTTCATCGGCTACAGCCCGCAGGCGGCGGGTGCGGCGAAGACCCAAGGCAAGGCCGCGCTGGTCCGCACGGTAGGCGGCACCCCGCGCCTGCTCCCGGATGCGCCGCTGCGGGTTGATGCGCTGAAGAACTTCGATGCCGACGTGAAGTGGACGGTGCGGACGGTGAAGGGCAAGGGCATTCCCCTGTCCAACATCGCGCTGGCGCTCACGCTGGACAACCGCCTGCTGAGCCTTTCCCCGCTCACCTTCGACATGGCCGGCGGGCATGTCGCTTCCGACATCTCGATCAACGCGCGGGTGCCGCAGGTCGTCACCGACTACGACATCCGCCTGTCGCCCACCCCGCTCGGCAAGCTGTTCGCGGGCTGGGGCGTGGCCGAATCCGGCACGTCGGGCACGCTGAAGGCGCGGGTGCAGATGCGCGGCGTCGGCAACACGCTGCACGACTCGCTCGCCACCTCCAACGGTCGCATGGCCTTTATCCTGCCCCGCGGCACCTTCTGGACGCGCAACGTGCAGATCGCGGAGCTCGACATCGGCACCTTCGTGCAGAAGATGTTCGAAAAGCGCCTGAAGGAGCCGGTGCAGATCAATTGCGGCCTGGTCGCCTTTACCGTGAAGAACGGCATCGCGGCGGCCGACCCGATCCTGATCGACACGCAGAAGAACGTGATGATCGGCCGGGGCGGGTTCAGCTTCAAGAACGAGGCGCTGGACCTCGCCTTCCGCGCGGACGGCAAGAAGTTCTCGCTCTTCTCCGCCCAGTCGCCGGTGGGCATCAACGGCTATTTCGCCAAGCCCGGCATCAACCCGATCTCCGGCGACCTGATCGCCCGTGCCGGCACCGGGATCGGGCTGGCGGCAGTGGCGACGCCGCTCGCCGGCGTGCTGGCCTTTGTCGACGTGGGCGACGCCAAGTCCGCCTCGTGCGGTCCGATCCTGTCGGGCGCGACGGCCCAGGCGCAGCGCACCACCAAGGGCGAGACGCGGGACGATGTGGGCAAGGGAACGCCGTCCAAGGAAGAGGACGGCAAGCGTTCCAAGGACGACCGCAAGGGCGAGCGGAAGAAGTTCCTGGGCATCTTCTGATCCGCTCGCTTCGAGATCGCGTTTCAAGCGCGCGGTCGCGGCCCGCAACCGCCAACGCGGCCGCCCGCCCGCAGAGACGGACGGCCGCGCGGCATCGCGCCAGGCCTGCCTTAGCGGGCGATTGGCGCGGCTGCGGCGACGGCAAGCAGGATCGGCACACCGCCGGGCTCTGCGACACGGGTAGCGGCCATCTCGCTCGCGACCTCGCGTGCAAGCCGCATCTGGCCGGCCCGGTCGGACGC
Organism: Sphingomonas aracearum; assembly: GCF_003345355.1. Lineage (GTDB taxonomy): Bacteria > Pseudomonadota > Alphaproteobacteria > Sphingomonadales > Sphingomonadaceae > Sphingomonas > Sphingomonas aracearum. Next base: position 1,088,743 of record NZ_QQNB01000002.1, read on the forward strand.
GAAGATGATGTTCGCCCGGAACTTCCGGCTTCCGTGCACCCCCTCCGGCAGGGGATGGAGGGTGCGCACCTCCGACACGGCGCGCAGGGCGGCGCCGTCCAGCGCGCGGCTGCCCGACTTGCGCAGGAGCGCCACGCCTGCGGGCCGACCGTCCTCGCTGCACTGGAACGCGACGGAGGACACCCCCGTCGCGCGCAGCTCGTTGGAGGGCGGGGTGGGATAAACCAGATGCGCGTTGATGCGCTTGCCGATCATGGTCGACCAGGCCGCCACGCTGATCGGTTTGGCGACCACGACGATCTTGCGGTCGTCTTGCGCCGCCGAAGCGGTCAGCGGAACGGCGGCGGCGGCCGCGAGCAGAAATAACACCTTCCTCATGACGATCTCTTCCCAAAAGGATGATCGGCCAAACGACAAGCGCGCGAAGTCTGCGGTCAGGGCAGGCCAGCGCTTGGTCGAGAGGATTGCGTGCGTTCTGCGGTCCACGCGCGTGCCCCAGGCGATGTGTCTGCCCGGCGCGACGGCCCGTCAATTACCGTTTCGGCCATAATCCGTTTGACCGGTGCTCGCGGGCGAAGGTCGGCGCGCCGACGATCAGCCGTGCCCTCGGCAGGCAAGCGCGTCGAGGACGTCGTCGATCCGCGCCGGATCGCCCGCCGCGATCACCTCGCCCGTGCTGCCGGCATGCAGCGGGTCGCCGTGCCAGTCGCACATGCGACCGCCCGCCCCTTCCACCACCGGCACCAGCGCGGCGAAGTCGTGCAGCTTCAGCCCGGCCTCCACCACCAGGTCCAGCCACCCGCTCGTCACGCCGCCATAATTGTAGCAGTCGCCGCCCAGCACGGTGGACCGGCATGCCCCCTCCAGATGCTCGAATGCATGGAGCTGCCCGTCGTCGAACAGCGCCGGGGAGGTGGTGGCAAGAAGGGCGTCGGAAAGCTCGCGGCAGGCGCGCGTGGCGGCGGGCGCGCCGTTGAACTCGGTCGGGCGACCGGCTACGCCGATCCAACGCTCCTTTAGGATCGGCTGGTCGATCACGCCCAGCACCGGCCAGCCCTCGGCCACCAGGGCGATCAGCGTGCCGAAGATCGGCCGACCGGAGATGAAGGCGCGCGTGCCGTCGATCGGATCGAGCACCCATTGCCGGCCGCTTGTGCCATCCTTCACGCCATACTCCTCGCCATGGATCCCGTCGCGCGGATATTCCGCCTCGATAAGCCGGCGCATGGCCGCCTCCGCGGCGCGATCGGCCAGGGTGACGGGAGAGTGATCGTCCTTGGCCTCCAGCCCGTGCGGCGCACGGAAGAAGGGCAGGATCGCCTGTCCCGCCGCAAGGGCGAGCCGGTGGGCAAAGTCGATTTCGGCAGTGGAAACGCGCATTCCTCTCCCGTAGCCGCCCGCACCGCCCAGGAACATCCACATTGGAGGCACTGCGCGCTCCAGTCACGCAATCTTAGGAGGTTTCGCCCTATTGCCTCGTCACCGGGCCGCCAAGGGGCGCCGTGCGCGGTACCGAAGGAGGCTGAATCGACATGTCGGGGGCTCGTGCCAGGCGCGTTGCCGCAGCGCGCGATCCGTCCATGGAGCTCTTCACCGCGATCGGAAACTTTCTTGCCGAACATCGGCTGAGCCCGGACCCGCGGCATTATGAATTTGCCTTTCGCGTGCTCAGTGATGCCGAAGGTCCCCTCGCCCGCGCTGTCGCGGAACTGACGGACGGCGGCTATCGCCTGACCGGCCGCAACATCGAGGAACTGGGCGGGGAGGTAGCAACCTCCGCCAGCCCCGCGGCCACACGGATCCGCGCCGACACGCTGGTGGCGGAAACCCAGCACCAGGTGGAAGGCTTTTCCGACATCATGCAGGCGATGGCGCGCGAAACGCAGGATTTCGGCCGCGACCTGGCCCGCAGCGCCGATGCGATCCGGCTGGATCGCAGTCTCGGCCTCGACGAGGTGTTGCGCGTGACCGGCTCCATGCTGGACCGCGTGCGCTCGGCCGAGCAGCAGCTGGACGTCGCCACCCGCGAGGCCAGCGAGCTGCGCCAGAAGCTGGAGGAGGCGCGGGAAAGTGCGCGCACCGATCCGTTGACCGGCCTGCCCAATCGCCGCGCGTTCGAGGAAGCCTATGCCAAGGCGGAGCGCAAGGGCGATCCGCTGTGCCTCGCGGTAGTGGACATCGACCACTTCAAGTCGGTCAACGACCGGTTCGGGCATGCGGTCGGCGATCGCGTGCTTAAAGCCATCGCCGAGGCCCTGCAGCGGCATTGCCCCGGCGCGATCGTCGCCCGCTATGGCGGGGAGGAGTTCGCCCTGCTGTTCCAGAACCTCACGCTGGCGGCTACCCGCGCGACACTGGAGGAAGCGCGGGAGGCGGTCGCCGCGCGCCGTTTCCGCCTGCGCGAAACGGACGAGCCGCTGGGTGCGGTCACCTTCTCCTGCGGGATCACCCGGTCCGACTTCAGCGAAGGTCTGGGCGTCGTTTTCGGCCGGGCGGATCGCTTCCTGTATGCGGCCAAGGAAGCCGGACGGAACCGCGTGCAACAAGGCTGATCGTTGTTGCGCAATGTTGGCGCAAATCACCAGTTGTTGTCGGCCTCCCACGCCAACCCTCGCGCCTCCTCGGGAACAAGGCGAGCAACCTCAACAACTTACGATTCTGGCACGACCTCTGCAATCTATCTGGCATCGGCGATCGGAAGGTCCGACCCGCCGAAAACCAGGAGAACACATCATGTCGAACGCTCTCGAAGTTGTCAGCCGCGCCGTTGTTTCCTTCTCGGCCGCCCTGCTCTGCGCCGCGCTGTTCGTCGGCGCCGCCGTTCCCGTGATGCCGGTCGCCTGAGGCGACCGGCTCCCACACAGGAGTTTCCCCATGTCCCGCACTTTCTCGATCGGCCTTGCGTCGTTCGCCGCCACCGTGCTGCTGCTCACAGCGCAGCACGCCCTCTGGACACCGCCCGCCTTCTGAAGCCTCAAGCCGGGCTGAGGCCCGCCGCCTCGGGCGCCGCCCTCTGCGCCTCGCCGCGCGAATAGCGGCCGATCAGCAGGCCCGCGCCCACCACATGCCCGTCCATCGCCTCGATCAGCGCGGACCGGCCGGGCGAAGCGCCGGGATCGCCGGCACCTTCGCCCAACGCGAACAACTGAAAGGCATAGCGGTGATCGCCATGCCCGGTCGGCGGATCGGGCGGCAGCCAGCCTTCACGGAAGAAGGAGTTTCGGCCCACGTCCCCGGTTTCCGGATGGCCGTTGCCGTCTTCGGCAATGGCGCCCTCCTCCAGCCGCGCCGAGCCTGCCGGCAGTCCCCAGACGACCGCGTGGACGAGCGGCGCCGGCGCCGGCGCGTCCGCGTCCTCAACCAGCAGGGCGAGAAACGCCGTGCCTTCGGGCGCCTCGCCCCAGGTCAGCGGCGGCGAGACGCCATCGCCGTCGGCGGTGAAGCGCTCCGGCAGTCGCCCTTCGGAGGGAAAGGCGGGGCTGGTCAGCTCCATCGGCGCGATCCGGCCGTCGATCGGCAATTGGGCGATGGCAAGGTTCTCGGCGCCGGCCCGCACGCTTTTCAGCGCGGCGCCAAGCCAGTGGGGGATATGTTCCAGCATCGGACTTCCAACGAGCGGAGCGGCGCCGGGTTGCGCCGCCCCGATCCGCACCCCCGGTCAGGCGCCCGCCACCTCGGCTTGCGCGTTGATCTTCGCCTCGGCCATGGCCGTCAGCTTCTCGTCGGTGGCGCGCTCTTCCGCCAGCGTTTCGCCCAGCACCTGCGCGATCTCGCTGCGGCCCAGTTGCGTGGCCCAGGCGATCAGCGTTCCGTATCGCGCGATCTCGTAATGCTCCACCGCCTGCGCCGCCGCGATCAGCGCGGCGTCCAGCACCTGCTTGTCGGCGATCTCGCCCGCGACCTCGTTGGCTTCCTTGATGATCCCGTCGATCGCCGGGCACGTCACCGCCTTGGCTTCCTTGCCGAGCAGCTGGAAGACCCGTTCCAGACGGGCGATCTGGCCCTCCGTCTCGGTCAAGTGCGTTTGGAAGCCCTGCTTCAGCTCGGGCGCGGTCGCCTTTTCGATCATCTTGGGCAGCGCCTTGGTGATCTGGTGCTCGGCATAATAGACGTCCTGCAACTGGTGCAGGAACAGGTCGTCGAACGTCTCGATGTCCTTGGTGAACAGGCCCATGGCAGATCTCCGGATGGAGGCGCGCGCCAGTCGCGTGGCCTCCCGGCTGCAACGATGCGCCCGGATGTGGGTTGCACCCTTGTCCGCAGAAGCGACGAACGGAGGCACCGGCCCGACATGCCCGATCTCGAACGCTTCGTGGAGGCGCAGGCCCCGGTCTACGACCAGGCACTGGCGGAGCTCACCCGCGGGCGCAAGACGAGCCACTGGATGTGGTTCGTCTTTCCGCAGATCGCCGGGCTCGGCCACTCGGCGATGGCGCAGCGTTATGCGATCGCCGATCTGGCGGAGGCGCGTGCCTATCTGGCGCATCCGCTGCTCGGGCCGCGACTGCTGGAATGCGCCGAAGCGATCCTGGCGCATGCGGGTCAATCGGCCGAGGCGATCCTGGGCGGCATCGACGCGGTGAAGCTGCGCTCCTCCGCCACCCTGTTCGAAGCGGCGAGCGGCGGCGACGTGTTCACGCTCCTGCTCGACACCTTCTACGCCGGGCAGCGAGACCCGGCGACCCTCGCGCGGTTGCCAGCCGATATTCCCTGATTTTCGCGACGATCCGCCGTTCCGCGCTGGGTGCCACCGTCCGGCTCAGGCACCTCGTCATGACGGTGTCGGTGCTGCCGTTCAGGCGGCGTCGCAGCCGTCGAGGCGCCAACTGTGCTGCTGCCGCAGGATGGAGGCGGTGCGGCTTTGTCGTCGAGAGGAGGGAGGCTCGCCTTTGCGGTAATGAGTGAAGGCCGCTTTCCTGAACTGTCGCACGGACAGGGTCTGAGGCCCGCCTCCGCAAAGATACCATGCGCATGCCGTGCAACTGGCGCCCTTTCGCGCGATCCTGTATCCGCACCTCCGTGACCGCACTTCTTGCCCTTCTCGCCTCTGCCGTCGCGATGACGCTGATCGTGGGCGTGCGCTACCTGCTCACCTCCGGCGGTTTCGCGCTGGCCACGCGCCTGCGGCATCCCGGCCTCTATGCCGGGCTCGACCGCCAGATGCGGCGCGAGATCGGGTGGAGCCTCGCCTCCGCAGCGATCTATGGCGTGCCCGCCGGGATCGTCGCCTGGGGCTGGCAGGAGCATGGCTGGACGCGGATCTACCGGGACGCGCACGCCTGGCCGCTCTGGTACCTGCCGGTTTCGGTGTTGCTGTACCTCTTCGCGCACGACACCTGGTTCTACTGGACGCATCGCTGGATGCACCGCCCGCGCATCTTCAAGGTCGCCCATGCGGTGCATCATGCCAGCCGCCCGCCGACCGCCTGGGCCGCCATGGCCTTTCACCCGGTGGAGGCGCTGACCGGCGCTGTTGTAATTCCGCTACTGGTGTTCGTGATTCCGATTCATGTCGGCGCACTCGGCTTGGTGCTAGGAATCATGACGGTTATGGGGGTAACCAATCACATGGGCTGGGAGCTGTTTCCCCGCTGGATGTGGGCGGGGCGGCTGGGGGGCTGGCTCATCACCGCAAGCCACCACCAGCGGCACCATGCCGAGTACAGGTGCAATTATGGTCTCTATTTCCGCTTCTGGGATCGGTTGTGCGGCACGGACCGCGGCCTGGGCACGTTCGGCCCTGCCGGCAACGGCGCTCGCCGCGCTCGCGCTGGCGGTGCTCCCCGGCGCGACGGGCGTCTCGAAACTGACGGTTGACGTGTCGGACATGCGCTCGGCCAGGGGGCTCCTGCGCGTGTGCCTCACCTCCGATCCGGACAACTTCCCCAAATGCGTCGACGATGCCGATGCGGTCACCCGCTCGGTGCCGGCCGGCCATCGAGCGCTGGATTTCGCCGGGCTGCCGCACGGCGACTATGCGGTGGCGGTGATCCATGACGAGAACGGAAACGCGAAGCTCGATACCTTTGCCGGCGTCCCCAAGGAAGGCTTCGGCTTTTCGCGCAACCCGCGGATCCTATTCGGCCCGCCCCGCTTCACCGCGGCGCGGTTCACGCTGGGAAGTGATGCAGACGTGCAACAGGTGAAGATGCGTTATCTGCTCTGAAGGAGCTTTATTGCTGCACCTGCGTTACGCCTCCGAATCGACTACAACTCTATCGTCCACAGGGGGACCTGACACCGTGCGCATCCGCTTTGCCTTCGCGGCCTCCGCTGCCCTTCTCGCCGCGGCTCCGGCCTTCGCGCAGGACGCCGGCACGCCCACCGACGCCTCCGCCGCGCCGAGCCCGAGCACGATCGACCCGAACGACCTGAACGGCAATTCGATCACGATCGGCGGCGCCGCCGTGAACATCCCCGATTACGAAGGTTCCAACGATTACCGCTGGGCCGCGGCACCGGCGGCGATCGGTTCGATCGGCGGCTTCGGCTTCCAGCTCGCAGGCAACCGCCTCAGCGTGGACCTGATCCCGAACCGGCCCGGCCCGGTGATCGACATCCAGGCGGGCCCGATCGTCGTGCTGAACTTCAATCGCGGCAACGCCGACCAGATCGAGGACCGCCGGGTCCGCGCGCTGGGCGAAGTGGATACCGCCTGGGAAGTCGGTGGCTATGTCGGCATCGGCAAGACGGGCGTCATCACCAGCCCGTACGACAAGCTGTCGGTGTCGCTCAGCTATCGCCATGATGTGTCGGACGTGCACGACAGCGCGATCTGGCAGCCGAGCGTCAGCTACCTGACGCCCGTTTCCACCAAGGCGGCGGTGGCGCTGTTCGCCTCGGCCGAGCGCGCCGAGCGGGGCTATGGCCGGGCGTATTTCAGCGTCACCCCGACGCAGAGCGTCGCCAGCGGCCTGCCGGTCTACAACGCGCAGGGCGGGTGGAAGAACTACACGCTGGGCGGCGTTGTCACCTATTCGCTGACCGGCAACCTGCTGAAGGGGTTCAAGGTCGTTGCGGGCGGCACCTATCGCCGCATGCTCAACGATTTCGCCGACAGCCCGCTGGTCAGCATCGCCGGCAAGAAGAGCCAGTGGATGGGCGCTGTCGGGCTTGCCTATACCTTCTGATAGTACCGGCAATCATGGTTGATCCCCTCCGGAAAGCAGCCTTGCGCCGCTTCCCGAAGGGGACGCCAGGGAACAACCTCGATCAAGCCGCGTATTTTATTTACGGGTGAATGCATCCCTCTGCCCCGCCACGCGTCCTGCCTTCGGACCGGCGGAACCGTTCCACATCAAAATCGCCTTCCGCCCGCGTCCGCACCATAGAGGTGCTCCGCCAACCGCGGCGGAGACGGCGTGCAGGGAGGTTGTGATGGAAGATAGCGTACAACTGATGGACGCGCTCGATCGGCGCGTGGAGCGTCGAAACGAGCGGCGCGAATTCTTCCGCACTGCCCTGGGGGCCGCAGCCGTCGCCGGCGCCGGTGTTGCCGCCGTGTCGCTGAGCGGCCCTGCCACCGCCCAGGCGATCACCGATGCCGACGTGCTGAACTTCGCCCTCAATCTCGAATATCTCGAGGCGCAATTCTATTCCTACGCCGCGCTTGGCGTGGGTCTCAACAACAACCTGCTCACGGGCAGCGGCAACCAGGGCGCGGTTTCCGGCGGGCGCCGCGTCACCTTCACCGATCCGGTGGTGGCACAATATGCTCGCGAGATCGCCCAGGACGAGATCGCGCATGTGACCTTCCTGCGCAACGCGCTCGGCACCGCCGCGGTGTCGCAGCCGGCGATCGACATCTCCGTGTCGGCGAACAGCGCCTTCTCCAAAGCGGCGCGCGAGGCCCGCCTGATCACCGCCGACCAGACGTTCGATCCCTATGCCAGCGACGAGAACTTCCTGCTCGGCGCGTTCATCTTCGAGGACGTGGGCGTCAGCGCCTACAAGGGCGCCTCGCCGCTCATCACCAACAACACCTATGTCGATGCCGCCGCCGGCATCCTTGCCGCCGAAGCATTCCACGCGGGCATCATCCGCACGCAGCTGTACGCCAAGGGCATCGCCACGCCAACGCTGCGCACCGGGTCCGAGGCGATTTCCACTGCACGCGACACGCTCGACGGCGCATCGGACCGCGACCAAGGCGTCGCCCCGCAGGACGTGACGGTCACCCTCGCCAACGGTTCGTCCAGCACGCAGACGATCGCCAACATCGCGCCCACCGACAGCAACGGCATCGCCTATAGCCGCACGACCAGCCAGGTGCTCAGCATCGTCTATCTCACCGGCACGGCCGGCGCGACGGCGGGCGGGTTTTTCCCCGCCGGCCTGAACGGCAACATCCGCACCACCACGGCCAACGCCTGAGCGAGCCGACAGGGAGAGATACGATGCGCGACACACAGACGATTCTCGACATGATGGAAGCCGCCGGCCAGCAGCGTGCGGCCCGGCGCCGGTTCATTCGCATGTGCGGCGGGGCCGCGGCGATCGCGGGCAGCCTTTCGGTGCTGTCCGGCTGCGACGACGACGATGACGACGACGTCACGCCGACGCCCACCGCCACGGCGACGCCCACCCCGACGCCCACGGCGACCTCCTCGTCCGCCGTCAGCGACGTGGACGTGCTGAACTTCGCCCTGAACCTCGAATATCTCGAGGGCGCCTATTACTATCAGGCGGCGTTCGGCTCGACGATCCCGGCGGCCAGCCTCACCGGCACCGGCCAGCAGGGCACCGTTATCGGCGGCGCGCAGGTGAACTTCACCGACACGGTGGTGCGTGAATTCGCCCGCGAGATCGCGGTGGACGAGCTGGCGCACATCAACTTCCTGCGCCAGACGCTGGGCACCGTTGCCGTGGCACAACCGGCGATCAACATCGCGGGCGACGCCACCGGGGCCTTCACCGCCGCCGCGCGGGCGGCCGGGGTGATCCGGTCGGACGAGGTGTTCAATCCCTATGCCAATGACGAGAACTTCCTGATCGGCGCCTATCTGCTGACCGATGTGGGCGTGTCCGCCTATCGCGGCTCGGCACGGCTCATCACCAACAAGGTGTTCCTGGAAGCCTCGGCGGGCATCCTTGCCACTGAATGCTACCATGACGCGGCGATCCGCTCGACGCTCTACGCCAAGGGCCTCGCGCCCTCGGACCTGCGGGCGAAAACGGTGAAGATCAGCGACACGCGCGATTTGCTGGATGGGCCGAACGAGAACGACCAGGGCATCATCGATGCCGACGGCAATGCGAACATCGTCCCGACCGACGCCGGCGGCCTGGTGCTCGGCCGTACGGCGCAGCAGGTGCTGAACGTCGTCTACAACAACCGGGCGTCGGTGGTCGGCGGGGGCTTCTTCCCGCAAGGCGTCAACGGCACGATCCGCCAGTCGGCCGCGAACTAGGCGCGTGCAGCCTGGGATTGCGACAGCGATCCCGGGGCCTGCCACGGCGGGCGACGAGGCCGACGCGGCCGTCCTCTCCTGACGGCGTGGCGCCCTTCCCGACAAGAAAGGCCGCGCGGGAACCCTCCCGTGCGGCCTTTCCTTTGTTGCGTAACCCGCCTACGCTCCACCGATCCCCGGGGGAGCGCTTCGTCGCGCTTGAGAGGAGGGCCGCAGCCCTCGACCCGCTGAACCTGATCCGGCTGACACCGGCGTAGGGAGGGAGCGGTCGCCATCTCACGGTCCGCCTCCTCCGAATGGAGTGGACGACCATGGCAGACGTTGACAGTGTAATCGAACGCGCTTCCGCCGGAAGCCAGCGCCCCACACGTACCCAGATCGGCGTCACCACCGGCCCGATCCGCGGCTCAAGCAAGATCCATGTCGGCCCGCTCGGCGTCGCGATGCGCGAGATCGCGCTCGATCCCTCCTCCGGCGAGCCGCCGCTGCGGGTCTATGACACGTCCGGTCCCTACACCGACCCGAACGCCCGCATCGACATCCAAGCCGGCCTGCCGCTGCTGCGCCGCGGCTGGATCGAGGCACGCGGCGACGTGGAAAGCTATGACGCACGCGCGGTGAAGCCGGAGGATAACGGCCAGCTCGGCCCGGATCGCTCGGGCGGCGTGCCGCAATATCCGAACACGGTGAAGCGGCCGCTTCGCGCGCGCGCCGGGCAGAACGTGAGCCAGATGCATTATGCGCGCCGCGGCATCATCACGCCCGAGATGCAATATGTCGCCACGCGCGAGAATCTCGGCCGCGAGCAGCTCGCCGAATATGTCCGCGACGGCGAGAGCTTCGGCGCGTCGATCCCGAACTTCGTGACTCCGGAGTTCGTCCGCGACGAGGTGGCGCGCGGCCGGGCGATCATCCCCAACAACATCAACCACCCTGAATCCGAGCCGATGGCGATCGGTCGCAATTTCCTGGTCAAGATCAACGCCAATATCGGCAATTCCGCCGTGGCATCGAACGTCGCCACCGAAGTCGACAAGCTCGTCTGGTCGATCCGCTGGGGCGCGGACACGGTGATGGACCTGTCGACCGGACGCAACATCCACGACACGCGCGAGTGGATCCTGCGTAACAGCCCCGTGCCGATCGGCACCGTGCCGATCTATCAGGCGCTCGAAAAGGTCGGCGGCATCGCCGAGGAGCTGACCTGGGAGATCTTCCGCGACACGCTGATCGAGCAGGCCGAACAGGGCGTGGACTATTTCACCATCCATGCCGGCGTGCGCCTGCCCTATATCCCGATGACCGCCAAGCGCGTCACCGGCATCGTCTCGCGCGGCGGCTCGATCATGGCGAAATGGTGCCTGGCGCACCACAAGGAGAGCTTCCTTTACGAGCGGTTCGACGAGATCACCGAGATCATGAAGGCGTACGACATCGCCTACAGCCTCGGCGACGGCCTGCGTCCCGGATCGATCGCCGACGCCAATGACGAGGCGCAGTTCGCCGAGCTCTACACGCTGGGCGAGCTCACGCACCGCGCCTGGGCGCAGGACGTGCAGGTTATGATCGAAGGCCCCGGCCATGTGCCGATGCACAAGATCAAGCAGAACATGGACAAGCAGCTGGAGGCCTGCGGCGAGGCGCCCTTCTACACGCTTGGGCCGCTCACCACCGACATCGCCCCGGGCTATGACCACATCACCTCGGGCATCGGCGCGGCGATGATCGGCTGGTACGGCACGGCGATGCTCTGCTACGTCACGCCCAAGGAGCATCTGGGGCTCCCGGACCGCGACGACGTGAAGGTCGGCGTGGTGACGTACAAGCTCGCCGCCCACGCCGCCGACCTCGCCAAGGGCCATCCGGCGGCGCAGATGCGCGACGACGCCCTGTCGCGCGCCCGCTTCGAGTTCCGCTGGCGCGACCAGTTCAACCTGTCGCTCGATCCCGATACGGCCGAGCAATATCACGACCAGACGCTCCCCGCGGAAGGCGCCAAGACCGCGCATTTCTGCTCCATGTGCGGGCCGAAATTCTGCTCGATGAAGATCACGCAGGAGGTGCGCGACTTCGCCGCGAAACAGAACGCACCGGTGGAGACGTTCGTGGCCGCCGGAGATGCCGAGGCCGGCATGGCCGAAATGAGCGAACGGTTCCGGGAGAAGGGTGGGGAAGTGTATCTGCCGGCAGCGGAGTGAAGGATCCGGCGATTTCTCGGGAGCTTGCAGGCTCTTTGCTTGGTCACCGGGCTGGGGCGAAAAGAGCTCCAGCCGGCCCGGCAGATCACAGCTTCATGCCGCGCCTTCAGTAATGGTACCGGCACTGCGCCACTTGCAGCACCTGTTCCTCGCCACTGCCCGCTACACGATAGACCAGCCGGTGCTCGTGGCTAATCCGGCGGGACCACCAGCCTGAGAGGTTGCCGCCGAGCGGCTCGGGCTTGCCGGTACCCTTGGAGGGGCGCCGCCGACATTCCTCAATCAATGCGTTGAGCTTGGCGTCGGCCGCGTGCAGGTCGAGATACTCGGTCCAGGATCGCGACGAGAACTGGACCTTCACGGCTGGATGAGCTCGTGCATCTCTCCTCCGCCCGCCTCCAGCTCGGCGATGCTCTCCAGCAACCGCTTGGCGTTCGCCGGCGAGCGCAGCAGGTAGAGCGTCTCCTCGACGGAGGCCCATTCGCTGGCGGACACCAGCACTGCGCCTTCGCCCCTTTGCCGAGTGATGCCGAGAGGTGCGCAACCGCTATCGCCCCTCCCTTTCCGCGCCTGGGACCCTCACCCCACACGCCTTCCCTCCCGCCCCGCCAGCTCCACCACATATTGCCACGCCACGCGCCCCGACCGGCTCCCGCGCCGCGTGGCCCAGCCGACCGCCTCGGCCGCATCGAACGGCAGACCAAGCGCCTCCGCATAGGCGCGCACGATGGCGAGGTAGGCGTCCTGGTCGACCACGTGGAAGCCGAGGCTCAGCCCGAAGCGGTCGGCCAACGCAAGGTTGTCGTCCGCCGCGTCGCGCGGGTTGATCGCGCTGTCCTGCTCGGCGAGGTCGCGCGGGATCAGGTGGCGGCGGTTGGCGGTGACGATCAGCCGGGCATTGTCCGGCCGCGCCTCCGCCCCGCCCTCCAGCAACGACCGCAGGGCGCGGCCATCGGCGGCATGGTCGAAGCCGAGATCGTCGAGGAACAGCGCGAACCGCCGCGAAACCGGCGCGATGGTGGCGAACAGCGCCGGCAGCGTCTCCAGGCTGGCGCTCGCCACCTCGATCAGCGCGAGCGCCCGGCCGGCGGCTTGCAGATGCGCAATGGCGCTTTTCACCAGCGCCGACTTGCCCGTGCCCCGCGCACCCCAGAGCAGCACGTCATGCGCCGGCAGCCCCTCCGCCAGCCGCTCGAGATTGCCGACCAGCGCCGCCTTCTGCGCATCGATCCCGCACAGCCTCTCCAGCGGCTGCGGCGCAAAGGCGCGGGCCGGCTGCAACACCGCGCCGCGCCACACATAGGCTGGATGCGCCAGGGGATCGGCCGGCGCGGGCGGCGGCGGGGCGAGGCGTTCCAGGGCGGCGGCGATGCGGAGAAGCGGATCGGTCATGGCCCGGCGCTATCGCGCGACGGCGCGCCTGCCTAGGACCGAACACGCCGTCGGGCGGCGATACGCCTTCGACCAAAGGCCAGGGAGCCCTGCCGGAAAGCGGCTATATCCCGCAGCAGCAGCGGCCTGCCGGTCAGAGTGCCGCGAGCACCGCCTTTGCCGCCGCACGATCCCCGAACCGCGGATCCGCCATCGCCAACGCGATCTGCGCGCGCGCCGCCGCCTTGGCACCCGCATCGGCATAGGCCTGTGCCAGATGCCAGCGCAGCGCCGGCACCGGCGCGATCGCGACGGCCTTTTGCAATATCTCCGCCGCCGCGGCCGGCTTGCCCGCCCCGTAGAGTGCCCAGCCATAGGCATCCGCCGTGCCCGGGTTCATCGGCGCCAGATCGTTGGCGGCACGGGCGTAGCGCACCGCCACGGCATCGTCGCCATCGCCGCCATAGGCCGCCGCCAGCTCCGCCAGGAGCGTCGCATCGCGGTCGCCGATCCGCGCGCGCAGGCCTTCCAACCGCTCGATCGCTTCGCTCCACTGGCCCGCCGCGATCATCCAGTGCGCGGAAAGGCGCAGCGCGGCGATGCTTTGCGGATTTTGCGACAGGTACAGGGCCAGCGTGTTGGCCGCGCCTGCGCGGTCGCCCGCCCGGTCGCTGGCATCCACCAGCCGCAACATGATTGCCTCGTCAAAGCGCAAGTCCGCCGCGCGGCGATAGGCGCCCGCTGCTTCGGCGAAGCGACCGCCCGCGGCCAGCGTGTCGCCCAGCGCCGCCCAGGCCGCCGGTGCGCCCGGCATGCGCGCGGCGAGGCTCTTCGCGGCCGACACCGCCCCGGTGCGGTCGCCCTTGTCCACCAGCCCGCGCACATAGCCGAGCGCCGCCACCGGATCGCCGGGGCTTGCCGCCGCCACGCTTTGCAGCACGGGCAGGCTATCCTCCGCCCCGAACGGTGTCGAGCCGCCCGCCTGCGGCATGGCGGCGCGGTCCAGGAAGCGGGCGGCCCAGTCGCGCTCGCCCGTCCGCTCGAAGGCGCGCGCCACCAGGGTCAGCGTGTAGCTGTCGGCATCGGCGCGCAACGCCACCGGGCGCAGCACGTCCAGCGCGCCCCGCGCATCGCCCGAGCGCAGCAGCGCCGCGCCCAGCAGGCGCCGCGCCGTGACGTTCATCGGCTGGCGCCCGACCAGTTCGCGCCACTTGCCGATCGCCTGCTCGTAGCCGCCGGCCGCATAGTCCAGTGTGCCGCCGAGCAGCAGCGCGCCCGGCAACCCGTCGATCTGCCCCGCCGTGCGCGCCAGCAAGCCGCGCGCCAGCTCGTTCCTGCCGGCGCGCGCCGCCATCACCGCCTGGAGATAATAAGCCTGCGCGCTGCCCGGCCGTGCCGCCAGCGCCCGGCGGGTGGCGTCCAGCATGTCGGCATAGCGGCCGGCATCGCCCAGGGTCGCCGCATATTCGATCAGCGCCGGATGGTAAAAGGCATCGCGCTGCAGCACCGCCTCGAACCACGGCAGCGCGGCGACGAGGCCATATTGCGAGCGCACCAGTTCGCCGCGCAGCGTCTGCGCCTCCAGGTTGGCGGGATCGATCGCCACCGCCCGTGCCGCCGCGTCGCCCGCCGCGCGCACGTCGCCGGCCGAAAAGCGGACGCGGGCAAGATCGCCCCAGGCGAAGCTGTTGCGCGGATCAACCGCCAGCACCTGGCGCAGCGCGTCCTGCGCGTCGGCGACCTGCCCCTGCGCCGCCAGCGCCCGCGCGGCCACCCGCATCGCATAGGCGCCATATCGCGCCGGCGTCTTGCCCGCCTCCGCAATCGCCCGCGCGGGGTCGCCCTGCAGCAGCCAGGCATGGGCATAAAGCTGGTGTGCGCGGTTCGCATCGAAGCCGGCCGCCCGCGCGCGGTCCAGCTCGGCCTCCGCCCCCACCCCGTCGCCCAGCGCCAGAAAGGCGCGCGCGAGCACCGCGTGCGCCAGGCCCCAGTCGGGATCGGAGGCGATCGCCTGCTGCGCGTTGCGCCGCGCGGCGGACCAGTTGCCGTTCTTCAGCGTCACCAGGCTCCGCGCGACATACACGCGCGCCATGGCGGGGTCCTCGCCCGCCGGCAGCAGCCGCGCCACGCCCGCCGCCACCCCGCCGACCAGCGCGACACCGCACAGCGCCACCAGCAACTGGCGCATGCCTTTACGCATGCAGGTCGTAGCTTTTGAGGAGGTCGTAGAGGGTCGGCCGGCTCACGCCCAGCAGCTTGGCGGTATTGGAGATGTTGCCCTCGGCGCGCGCCAGCGCCTGGCGGATCGCGCGGCGATCGGCGGTTTCCCGCGCCGCCCGCAGGTTGAGCGGCAGGTCGTCGGCGGGCGCGGCGAGGTCGAGGTCGGCGGCGGTGACCAGCTTGCCCTCGGCCATGATCACCGCGCGTTTCATGCGGTTCTCCAGCTCGCGCACATTGCCCGGCCAGCTCCCCCCCTCGATCGCCGCGGCGGCATCGGGCGACAGGCCGGAAACGCCGGCGTTCATCGACTTGGCGTAGCGGCGCAGGAAATGGCGCGCGAGCAGCACCGCGTCGCCGGGCCGCTCGGCAAGCGAGGGAATGCGCACCACGATCTCGGCGAGGCGGTAATAGAGATCCTCGCGGAAGGTGCCGGCCGCGACCATCGCATCCACGTCCTGATGCGTGGCGCAGACGATGCGCGTGTCCACCGGGATCGCCTTGCGCCCGCCGATCCGCTCCACCACCCGCTCCTGCAGGAAGCGCAGCAGCTTGACCTGGAGCGGCAGCGGCACGTCGCCGATCTCGTCGAGGAACAAGGTGCCCCCTTCGGCCTGTTCGATCTTGCCGGGGGTGGTCTTCACCGCTCCGGTGAACGCGCCCTTTTCATGCCCGAACAGCTCGCTTTCGAGCAGCGTCTCGGGGATCGCGGCGCAGTTGATGGCGACGAACTGGCCCTTGCGGCCGGACGCCTCGTGCAGCCCGCGCGCAAGCAGCTCCTTGCCCGTGCCGGATGCGCCCAGCAGCATGACGGAGACGTCGGCCGAGGCGACCCGCTCGATCGTGCGCGTCACCTTCAGCATCTCGGGCGCGGCGGTGATCATGCCGCCCAGCACGCGACCGCCGCCGGCCGCCGCCAGCCGCCGGTTCTCCGCCTCCAGCCTGTGCACATGGAACGCGCGCGCGACCATCAGGCCCAGCGCGTCGATGTCGATGGGCTTGCTGTAATAATCCCAGGCGCCCGATGCGATCGCGCGCAAGGCGCTTTCGTGCGCGCCATGGCCGGTGGCCACGATCACCTTCAGGTCTGGCTTCAGCCGCAGCATCTCCTCCAGCGTGGCGAAGCCCTCGGACGTGCCGTCCGGATCGGGCGGCAGGCCAAGGTCCAGCGTCGCCACGGCGGGCTCCTCCGCCCGCAGCATGTCGATCGCGCTCGCCCGATCGCCGGCGACGACCACATGATAGCCGTCATAGGCCCAGCGCAACTGGCGCTGAAGTCCCAGATCGTCTTCCACGATCAGCAGCTTGGGCTTGGCGGTATCGGTCATGCGGCTCTCGACAGGGAAGCGGTGGCGGGCTCGGCGCCGGGTTGGGCGAGAGGCAGGGACAGGCGAAAGCGCGTGCCCTCCCCTTCGCGGCTGTCCACGGCGATGCTGCCGCCCATGGCGATCACCAGCTGCCGCGCCTCGAACGCGCCGATGCCGAAGCCGGCCGGCTTGGTGGACAGGAACGGCTTGAACAGCTTGTCGCGCACGAAGCCGAGCGACATGCCGCAACCGGCATCGATGACGTCGAGGGTCGCCCGCCCGTCGGCCACCCCCACCAGGATCGTCACCGGCTCCGCCGGGGCGGAAGCCTGAACCGCGTTCAGCGCCAGCTGCGCCACCGCCTGTTCCAGCCGCGCCGGATCGGCGAGCGCCGCGGCCGGCGTCTCCACCGTCACCACCACCGGGTGCGTCACGCGCAGGCGCGCCGCCACCCGCTCGGCCAGCGCCGACAGCTCCACCACAACCGGCGGCTCGGCGCGGGATCGATGGTGCTGCGACAGGCGGGCGAGCAGATCGTTCATCCGCCCGGCGGACTCCTGCAGGGTGGCGATCATGTCCGCGCGGAACTCGGGATTGTCGGCATGCCGCTCCGCATTGCGGGCGAGCAGGCTGAGCTGGCTGACCAGGTTCTTGATGTCGTGGAGGATGAAGGCGAAGCGACGGTTGAACTCGTCAAAGCGCTGCGCCTCGCCCAGCGCCTCCTGCGCGTTCGCCTCCGCCAGGTAGCTCGCCACCTGACGGCCCGCGAGACGGAGGAGATCCAGGTCCTCCCAGTCGAGCGCGCGCGGCACGGGCGGCCGGGCCAGCAGAATGGCGCCCTGCAACCGCTCGAAATGCATCAGCGGAACAAGCGCCCAGCCCTCCCCGTCCAGCATCCATTGCGGCACCGCCGCGGCCTCCGCCGGGCCGGAGGCGGCGGAGCGCAGACCGTCCATCTCCACGATGCGGCCGCTCGCCGCCAGCCAGTCGGCCAGCTCCCGTCCCGCGCCCGCCTCTGCCTGCACCGGCCAGTTCCAGCGTGCGGCGACGTGCATCCCCTGTTCGTGCGGCACCAGGAGCAGCCCGGCGGGCGAGTCGGTGAGGTCGGCCGTCGCCTGCACCACGCGCTCCGCCAGCGGCGCGGGATTGTCCGGCTTGCCCAGGGTATCGGTGAAGCGCAGCCACTCGGCGCGATAGTCGTAGCGGTGACGGAACAGGTGCTTGGCCAGCATCACCTTCGCCCAGGCGCGCAGCCACGGCGACGAAACCACCGTGATCAGCGCCGCGGTGCCGCCGAAGATGAGCGCGGTCTGCGCAACGCGTTGGTGCTCCTCCCCCACCACCAGCGTGATCGCCTGGCAGGCCAGCACCATCACCAGCAGGTAGAAGGCGGCCCCCGCCAGCGCGATCGACTGCCACGCCACCGCGCGCGACACCCGCAACGTCCAGTCGCCCCGGCGATGGATCGCCACCGCGAACAACGGCGCCAGCAGCACGGTCACCGCGCCGCGCACGGCGATCAACCCCAGCGGGTCGAAGGAGGCGAAATAGGCCAGCCCGTAGATCAGGAGATCGAGCGCCCACAGCGCGCCCAGTGCCCCCACGATCATGCGCAGCCCGCTGCGGGGCTCGCGCAGGCCGGCAAACAGCTGGTTGGCGAGCACCAGTCCCGCCGCCGCCGCCATCATGCGCAGGCCCATCCGGCTCGCGCGGAAGATCGCCGCGGCCTCTGGTGCGGGGAAGCTCGCCTCCGCCACCGCCACCGCCGTGCCGACGAGGATCGTCACGGCCAGCGCGCAATAGGCCAGCGCCAGCGCGCGCGGCGCGGTTCGCCGCGCCGGCGCGAACATGAAGGCGAGCCAGGCGAGGTTGCGCAGGCTCTCGAACACCCGCGCCGCCAGGTCCTGCGGCCCGATGCCGGCCACGGCCAGCGCCCACAAGGCGGTCGCCAGAAGCGCGGTCACCAGCGTTCGCCGCGGCAGCACCTCGCCCGCGTCGCGCGCCTGCGCCAGTGCCACCATGCAGAACAGCAAGGCGGCGAGCGCATGGCCCCACAGGATGACGGTATCCGTCATCGTCCGCTCAGCGTGCGCCCTCCGGCCACAGGACGACGCGAATCGTCTGCAACAGGATCAGCAGGTCGAGAAAGGGCGAATAGTTCTTCGCGTAATAAAGGTCGTATTCCAGCTTCTGCCGCGAATCGTCGATCGACGCGCCATAGGGATAGTTGATCTGCGCCCAGCCGGTAATGCCCGGCTTCACCATGTGGCGTTCGGCATAATAGGGCAGCTGCTGCTCCAGATCCTCCACGAATTGCGGGCGCTCGGGACGCGGCCCGACGAAGCTCATCTCGCCCTTCAGCACGCTCCAGCATTGCGGCAGCTCGTCGATGCGCAGCTTGCGGATGATCCGGCCGATGCGCGTGATGCGCGGATCGTCCTTTTCCGCCCACACCGCCTTGCCGCCGACTTCGGCGTCCTGCCGCATGGAGCGCAGCTTGATGCAGTCGAAGCCGACATTGTAGAGCCCGACGCGCCGCTGGCGGTAGAAGGCGGGACCGCGGCTTTCCAGCTTGATGGCAAGCGCGATCAGCAGGATCAGCGGCGACATGATCGTCAGCAGCAGCGCGCTGGCGGCGATGTCGAACAAGCGCTTGAACATGCTCGACAGGATGCGTCCGGACGAAAAGCCGTCGGAAAAGATCAGCCAGCTCGGGTTGACGCTCTGCAGGTCCACGCGCCCGGTCTCGCGCTCCAGAAACGAGCTGATCTCGTTGACGTGCACACCCGTGGTCTTGATGCGCAGCAGGTCCTTGAGCGGCAGGGCGTTGCGCCGCTCCTCCAGCGCCAGCACCACCTCGCTGGCGTTCAGCAGCACCACATGGTCCGCCAGGTTGTAGATCGCCTCGCGCTCGATCGCTTCCGGGATGATCCGCTTCGCCTCCGCCATGGCGACATAGCCGACCACCACGAAGCCGGCGCCCGGCCGCGCCGCCAGCGCCTTCAGCCGCGCCGCGCGGGCACCCGCGCCCAGCACCACCACCCGCCGCTTGAACACCTGGCCGCCCAGCGTCTTGCCGAGGAGAATGCGCAACGCCACCAGCAGCGCCGCGGCGAACGCCATCGAATACAGCAGGTTGGATCGCCAGAACGTCGCCTGCGGCAACAGGAAGAAGATCACCGACAGGAAGATCACGCCCAGCGAGATCGCCACCAGCAACCGCGCGGTGGCGTAGCGCAGCGACTGGAAGGACTGCGCGCCGTAAACGCCCACCGCCACCATTGCGGTTTCCAGCGACACGCCGAAGCTCAGCAATGGCACCACGCGGGTGTGGATTGGCTCCACCCCCATGGCGATCTGGTGCGCGCGCAGGACCCAGCCGGCTTCCGCCGCCGCCAGCAACAGCACGAAGTCCAGCAAGCCGAGCAGCAGCACGGCGTTGGGGACATAGTGTTTGAACACCCGGATCATGCGCTCGCCTCGGTCGGTCCCGTGTAAAGATTGCCGACAAGTTCGTCTTTGTCTGTCGCAGCAATTGACAAACGAAGCGTGAAGAGGCCTTGCACGGATCATCATAGCTCGACGATCGTTACGCCCCCGTAGCGCATTTCCGTGCGCGAAATCCCCAGGAGCCCGCATGTCGCCGCAGACCACGATCGTCCCTGTCATCCTTTCGGGCGGATCGGGCACGCGCCTGTGGCCGATGTCGCGTCCGGAAAAGCCCAAGCAGCTGCTGCCGCTCACCGCCGAGGCGACCATGCTGCAGCTCACCGCGCAGCGGGCGGTTGGCGAGCGCTTCGCCGCGCCGATCGTAGTCGCCAACGCGCGCCATGCCGAGGAGATCGAGGCGCAGCTCGCCGCGGTAGGCGCAGAGCCGCAGGCGCTGATCCTGGAGCCCGCCGGCCGCAACACCGCGCCGGCGATCGCGCTTGCCGCGCTGGCCGCCGATCCTGCCGCCCCGCTTCTCGTCATGCCGTCCGACCATGTCATCGCGGACGTGCCCGCCTTTCTGGCCGCGGTCGACGCTGCCCTGCCGCTGGTGGCCGAGGGCTGGCTCGTCACCTTCGGCATCTCCCCCGATGCGCCGGAGACCGGCTATGGCTGGATCCAGGTCGGCGAGGAGATCGCCGCGCGTGTGCACCGCGTGGCCCGGTTCGTGGAGAAGCCGCCGCGCGACAAGGCCGAGGCCATGCTGGCGGCGGGCGACCATGCGTGGAACGGCGGCATCTTCCTGTTCCGCGCAGATGCGTTCCTTGCTGCGCTGGAGACGCATTGCCCGCAGATGCTGGCCGCGGTCACCGAGGCGATGGACAAGGCCGGCCACGACGGCACCCGCCTGCTGCCCGATGCCGAGGCCTTTGCCCGCTCGCCGGACGATTCGATCGACTATGCCGTGATGGAAAAGGCCGACCGCGTCGCGGTGGTGCCCGTCGCCATGGGCTGGAGCGATGTGGGCAGCTGGGACGCGCTGCACGCCATTTCCGATACCGATGGCGTGGGCAACGCGCACCAGGGCGAGGTGCTGGCGATCGACACCGCCAACTGCCTGGTGCGCACCGATGGCGCGCGGATCGCGCTGGTCGGCGTGGAGGACCTGATCGTGGTGGCGAGCGGCGATGACATCCTCGTCCTGCCGCGCGGCCGCAGCCAAGAGGTCAAGAAGCTGATCGAGGCGATGAAGAACAGGTAGGCGGCGATGCCGGGCGGGCGGGCGCGATCAGCGTCACCCCGTCCAGCACCAGCGCGCGGGCACGCAGCGGCGCGGGCACCGGCTCGCCCGGATAGAGGAGCACCAGCCGCTCCGCCGGCACTTCTCCGCGCAGGAACGCCCGCCGCTCCGCCGTCAGCCGCGCCTGTGCCTTTCGCGGCACCCGCGAGACATACATGAAGCGCATCGGCCGGCACGCCAGCATCGCCCGCCAGCCGACCTCCTCCAGCAATTGCACATCGAGAAAAGGCTCCGGAGGCTGCACGTCCACCGCGTCCGCGGCCGCGATCACCGCGGCCCAGCGCGGGTCGCGGGTGCGGACGAAGGTGGCGCCCCCGGCCGACGCCCGTGCCGTGCTTGCCCGCAGGCCTGCCATCATCGGCACCATGTCCGCCACCTGCAGCACCAGAGCCGCCGCCAGCACCAGCCCCGCCTTTCGCCAGCGCAGCACCGCCACCAGCGCAGCATAGACGAGCGCGTAGGCCGCCGGCCAGAACAGCCGCCCGGACGCGCGCACCAGGTCCAGCGTGTCGATCACGACCTGCGGCGGTCGCGCATGGAGCAGCCGGTGGCTGCCCAGGATCACCACGTCGCTCACCGCCACCGCCGTCAGCACCGCCAGCGCCGGCACCAGCCAGACCATGCCGTCGCGCGCCGGACCGCGGCGCACGCCGGCCAGCGCCGCCGCCAGCAGCAGGAGCAGCCCGGCGCCAAGATACTGGAAACCTTCAAAGCCCTGATTGTCGTTGTATCGCGATGCCGGCAGGAACACGCTGTTCGCCGGTGCGCCGGGGTTCCACAACGCGTCCAGCGCCATCGGGAAGCCGCCATAGGTGCCCGTCGACACCAGCGGTTCGGTCAGCCCGTGCCAGCCGATCAGCCATGCGCCGATCCCGCTCGCCGCCGCCACGCAGGCGAACGCGCCGCGCCGGTCCGGCCCCAGCACGCCCTCGCGCAGCACCGCACTGCCCCACAGCGCCAGCACCATCAGCAGCAGATAGTTGTGGATCAGCCCGGCGATCGCGATCAGCAACAGCCACTGCCCCCAGCAACGCGCCCGCGCGCGGTCCACGAACAGCCACAATCCCCACAGCAGCAGCCAGTGCGCGGCCAGATTGGGATGCTGCAATCGGCCGAAGAAGCTCGGCAGCAGCGAGAGCAGCGCCGTTCCCGCCAGCGCCGTGCCGAAGGTCGGCGCACGCTCGCGCATCAGGATCCAGGCGAACCCGACCTGCAGCAGCACATCGGCCAGCATCATCCAGCCGACGAACTGCACCGAAGCCGGCAACCACGCACGCACCGGCCATAACAAGAGGCCGAGCAGCGGGTTGCTGTCCATCATCAGCAGGTGGATGCCGTTCGGCGCCAGGATCAGCGGCGTCCACAGCCCCGGCCAGGTGCCGGCGCGCAGATAGGCCGCGAGCCCCAGCGCATTCTGCCCCCAATCGCGCCCGTTCAGCGTCCAGCCCACGTTGCGCGGGTCGAGC
This sequence comes from Sphingomonas aracearum, assembly GCF_003345355.1. Classification (GTDB taxonomy): domain Bacteria; phylum Pseudomonadota; class Alphaproteobacteria; order Sphingomonadales; family Sphingomonadaceae; genus Sphingomonas; species Sphingomonas aracearum. The sequence continues at coordinate 1,111,441 of NZ_QQNB01000002.1, forward strand.
ACCTGCGGATGCACCCACCAGCCGAACAGGGCGGCGGCGAGCAGTAGCAGGGTCAGGGGAACACGAAGGCAGCGCATGGCACTGCCCTGCCGCAGGCGCCGCCAAGATAGGGTTAACGCCGGGTCGGTGTGTCACCGCCCCGGCGGCAACACCGGCTCAGACCCGCCCCGTCCACCACCACAAGGCGGCCAGGCTGGCGACGGCGATCAGCGCCTGCCACGGCCGCAGGCGCGCGAAATGCAGCGGCACGTTGCCCCGTTTCGCCCCGACATGGTCGAGCAGCCCGACCAGCGCATAGCCGCCCGTCAGCACCGCCAGCGCGCTGCGCGGCGCGATGAGCAGCGCCGTTCCCGCCAGCACGAAATAGATCAGCATGACGGTGATCTCGGCGAAGGTCGACGCCCGCTCGCTGCCGAAGCCGAAGCCGCGGCGCACGCCGGCGATGAAGGCAAGCACCAGCGCCCCCCAGACGATCGCCAGGTTCACGGCATAAAGCGGCCAGGGCGGCGGCAGCAGCCAGACGCCCAAGGCCGCGGCCGCGAGCGGCAGCATCGGGCCGAAGCCGAACACGAGGGAAAGCGTCGGGATGGAGGCGCGCTGCGCTTGCGGATCGGTCATGGAGTTGACGAACGAAAGGGCCGGCGGATCGCTCCACCGGCCCTTCGCCGAACTTGAGGCCGGCAGCGGCCAAGCCGCTGCTGGACGTCAGGCACGATCGGTGGCCTGGCCGCCGACGTGCTGGCCGTTCTGATTTTCTGTCCGGGGCAGCTTTCGCTGCCCCGGTCAAAAATCAGAAGTCCATGCCGCCCATGCCGCCCATGCCGCCGCCCGGCATCGCCGGGGCGGGCTTGTCTTCCGGCAGCTCGGACACGGCGGCTTCCGTCGTGATGAGCAGGCCGGCGACCGAGGCCGCGTTCTGGAGCGCGGTGCGCACCACCTTGGTCGGGTCGATCACGCCGGCCTGGACCAGGTTCTCGTAGGTGTCGGTTGCGGCGTTGAAGCCGAGCGACGTGTCGTTGCCGTCGAGCAGCTTGCCCGAGACCACGGCGCCGTCATGGCCGGCATTCTGCGCGATCTGGCGGACCAGCGAGGTCAGCGACTTGCGGACGATGTCGATGCCGCGGGTCTGGTCGTCGTTGATGCCTTCCAGGCCCTCGATCGACTTGGTCGCGTACAGCAGCGCGGTGCCGCCGCCCGGGACGATGCCCTCTTCCACCGCGGCGCGGGTCGCGTGGAGAGCGTCGTCGACGCGGTCCTTGCGCTCCTTCACCTCGACCTCGGACGCACCGCCGACCTTGATGACGGCCACGCCGCCGGCCAGCTTGGCGAGGCGCTCCTGGAGCTTCTCGCGGTCATAGTCGCTGGTGGTGTTCTCGATCTGCTGACGGATCGCATCGGTGCGGCCCTTGATCGCATCGGCTTCACCGGCGCCGTCGACCAGCGTGGTGTTGTCCTTGTCGATCGTCACGCGCTTGGCGGTGCCCAGCATGCCCAGCGTCACGCTCTCGAGCTTGATGCCGAGATCCTCGGAGATCACCTCGCCCTTGGTCAGGATCGCGATGTCCTCCAGCATCGCCTTGCGGCGATCGCCGAAGCCCGGCGCCTTGACGGCCGCGACCTTCAGGCCACCGCGCAGCTTGTTCACCACGAGCGTGGCCAGCGCCTCGCCCTCGATGTCCTCGGCGATGATGAGCAGCGGACGGCCCGACTGGACGACGGCTTCCAGGATCGGGAGCATCGCCTGCAGGTTCGACAGCTTCTTCTCGTGGATCAGGATGTACGGATCGTTCAGCTCGACCGTCATCTTCTCCGGGTTGGTGATGAAGTACGGCGACAGGTAGCCGCGGTCGAACTGCATGCCCTCGACGACGTCCAGCTCGAACTCGAGGCCCTTAGCCTCCTCGACGGTGATGACGCCTTCCTTGCCGACCTTCTCCATGGCCTCGGCGATCTTCTCGCCGACTTCACGGTCGCCATTGGCCGAGATGATGCCGACCTGCGCCACTTCCTGCGAGCCGGACACCGGCTTGGAACGGGCCTTCAGGTCCTCGGTCACCTTGACGACGGCCAGATCGATGCCGCGCTTCAGGTCCATCGGGTTCATGCCGGCCGCAACCGACTTCATGCCCTCGCGCACGATCGCCTGCGCCAGAACGGTCGCGGTCGTCGTGCCGTCGCCGGCCACGTCGTTGGTCTTGGAGGCCACTTCGCGCACCATCTGCGCGCCCATGTTCTCGAACTTGTCCTTGAGCTCGATTTCCTTGGCGACGCTCACACCGTCCTTGGTGATGCGCGGCGCGCCGAAGCTCTTGTCGATCACGACGTTGCGGCCCTTCGGCCCCAGCGTGACCTTCACGGCGTCGGCGAGGATGTCCACGCCGCGCAGGATACGCTCGCGTGCGTCACGCGAGAACTTCACGTCCTTGGCTGCCATGTTGGCTACCTTTCCTTGAGTGCGTCACCCCGGCGACACGCCGGAGCTGCTGTAATGGAAAAACCCCGGCCGGCGGCCGGGACGACGAAATCAGGCGGCGATGATGCCCAGGATGTCGCTCTCCTTCATGATGAGGAGATCCTCGCCGTTCACCTTCACCTCGGTGCCGGACCACTTGCCGAACAGGATGCGGTCACCGGCCTTCACGTCCAGCGGGCTCACCTTGCCGTCCTCGCTCTTGGCGCCGGCGCCGGCGGCGACGACCTCGCCCTCCTGCGGCTTTTCCTTGGCGGTATCGGGGATGATGATCCCACCCGCGGTCTTCTCTTCTGCCTCGACACGGCGGACGAGAACGCGGTCGTGCAACGGACGAAAGTTCATTGCTTAGCCCTTTTCGCTCTTGGTTCGAATGGTTGTTGGCACTCGCACGGCGCGAGTGCCAGCGGCGGCCATATGTGCCCCGACTCCGATGTCGTCAATGGCTGCTAGGCCGATGCGCCGGAGAAATCTCCATCAAAGCGACAGGCCGGCCCGTGCTTGCCGCAGGAACCCTCCTCCAGCGCCGTGTTACCCGGCCAATACAGGACGTTGCGTGCGAACCGGCCATGCTCTAGCGGGGAAGCATGAACTTCTCATCCCTGGGGGCGGCACGATGAAACTGGTTCGGGGCGCCTGGAAGCTGCTGGTCGGCATCAAGGACCTGCTGGTGCTGGCGGCGATGCTGCTGTTCTTCGGCCTCTTGTTCGCCGCCCTGTCGCGGCCGAGCGCGGCGACGATCCGCAACGGCGCGCTGCTCCTGAAGCTGGACGGGCGGATCGTCGAGCAGCCGACCGAGACCGCGCCGTTTGCGGCGCTCTCCGGCCGCGGCGAGGTTCGCGAGGTCCGCCTGCGCGATCTGCTGCGCGTGCTGGACAAGGCGCGCTCCGACGATCGGGTGAAGGCGGTGGTGCTCGATCTCAGCTCCTTCGGCAGCGGCTATCCGGCCGCGCTGAACGAGGTGGCGGAGGCGATCGGCCGGGTGCGCAAGTCCGGCAAGCCGGTGCTCAGCTACGCCGCGGCCTATACCGATGGCGGCTATCGCCTGGCCGCCAATGCCTCGGAAATCTGGGAAAGCCCGATCGGCGGCACCATCTTCATGGGGCCGGGCGGGAGCCAGCTCTACTACAAGGGGCTGATCGACAAGCTCGGCGTCAACGCGCACGTCTACCGCGTCGGCAAGTACAAGTCCTTCGTGGAGCCCTACACCCGCGCCGACGCATCCCCGGAGGCGAAGGAAGACCTGTCGCACCTCTACGGCGTGCTGCTCGATCACTGGCGTCAGGCCGTAACGGCCGCGCGTCCCAAGGCGCAGGTGGCGCAACTGCTCGCCCAGCCGGCGCAGGTGGTCACCGCCGCCGCCGGCGACCTTGCCCGGTCCAACCTGCAAATGGGCATCGTCGACAAGCTCGGCGACCGCCTCGCCTTTGACCGGCGGGTGGCGGAAATCGCCGGCACCGATCCGAAAAAGCCGGCGGGCGGCTTCAACACCATCGCGTTCGATGCCTATGTCGATGCCAACCCGGCGCCCAGCGCGGGCGATGCGGTGGGCGTGCTCACCATTGCCGGCGACATCGTCGATGGCCGCGCCCCGGCCGGCACGGCCGGCGGCGACACGATCGCCAAGGCGCTGCTGGACGGGCTGGCGAAGAAGAAGCTGAAGGCGCTGGTGGTACGCGTCGATTCGCCCGGCGGTTCGGTGCCCGCGTCCGAGACGATCCGCTCCGCCATCCTCGAGGCCAAGCGCCAGAATCTGCCGATCGTCGTGTCCATGGGCGGCATCGCCGCATCCGGCGGATATTGGGTGTCGACCCCCGCCGACCTGATCTTCGCCGAGCCGACCACCGTGACCGGCTCGATCGGCATTTTCGGCGTGATCCCCACGTTCGAGAATGCCCTGCGCAAGATCGGCGTGACGAGCGACGGCGTGCGCACCACGCCGCTGTCGGGCCAGCCCGACCTCTATGGCGGCACCACGCCGGAAACCGATGCGATCCTCCAGGCTTCGATCGAGAACGGCTACCGCCAGTTCCTCGGCCATGTGTCGCAGGCGCGGCGCATGCCCGTCGCCCGCGTCAACGAGATCGCGCAGGGCCGTGTGTGGGACGGCGGCACCGCGCGGCAGATCGGCCTGGTTGATCGCTTCGGCACGCTGGACGATGCCATTGCCGAAGCCGCCAGGCGCGCCCGGCTGACCAGCTGGCACGCGGAATATCTGGAAAAGCAGCCGGGCTGGCTGGCGCAGCTCGCCCGGACGTTCAGCAGTTCGGACGAGGAGGAAGGCGAGGCGAGCGCCGCGGGCGGCGACCTGTTCGGGCGCCTGGCCGCCGATCGCCGGGCGCTGCTCGCGCGCGCGCTGGGCGATGCGCGCCGGCTGGCCACGGGCGCGCCGATCCAGGCACGTTGCCTCGCATGCGAAGGCATCGGCGGCGCTCCGCAGCCAGGGGCGGAGGACCGCACCCTCCTGCACCTGCTGCTCGCCCGGCTTTCCTGGTGATCCTGCGCCCTGCGCGGGCGGAGGATGCCGGCCAGATCGCCGCCATCTACGCGCCGCATGTGCTCACCGGCACCGTGACGTTCGAGATCGAGGTGCCGGACGCGGCCGAGATCCGGGCGCGCATGGAGTCGTCCGCGGGCCTCTACCCCTGGATCGTCGCGGCTGAGGCGGGCGCCGAGGCCACGGTGCTCGGTTACGCCTATGCCTTTCGCTTCCGCGAGCGCGCCGCCTACGGCTGGGTGGTGGAAACCTCGATCTACGTCTCTGCAGCCGCCCAGGGGCGCGGAACCGGCCGTCTCCTGTACCAGGCGCTGGTCGACACGCTGCGGGCGCAGGGCTTTGCCCAGGCGATCGGCGTCATCGCCCTGCCCAACGACGCGTCCGTCAGGCTTCACGAGCAGGTCGGCTTCCGCCATGCCGGCTTTCTTCGCGAGGTGGGCTACAAGCACGGCCGGTGGACCGATGTCGGTTACTGGCAATGCGAACTGGCCGAGCGGACGGTGCCCGCGCCGCCGCCCCGCCGCTTCGCCGACACCGGCATAAGGCGAGGCTGAAGCGCCGACCTGAGGGCGGCGTTTACCAAAGCTTTGCATCCATCGCTCTAATGCACCCTACCCATGGGGGTGTGGTTCTTTTCGCGATGGCTGTGCGCCGGCCTGCTGCTGCTCGCGGCGGCGGCGATGCCGTCGGGCGCGCGGGCCGCCGCCGGCACGCCGCTCGACGTCTGCATCGCGCGGGTCGCGCCCGGCGACACGCCGGCCGCCATGTTCGCCGCGCCCGGACGCTTCAACTGTGCCACCCCGCAGACGCGGTTCGGCGCCGGCGACTATTGGATCCTGTCGCAGCCGCTGCCCGGCGGCACCCGCAGGGGCGCGGTGCGCAGCGGCAGCGTGTGGCAGGACCGGCTCGATCTGTGGGTGCGGCACGCCGACGGCACGCTGGACCACCAGTTCGTCACCAGTGCCACCACCCACGAGAACCTGCGCCTGGGCGCGATGATCGAGTTCTTCTTCCGTCCCGGGGGATCGCCGGTGACGCGCGTTCTCTGGCGCACGCAAGGATCGGTGAACCTGCGCGGCGTCCTGCTGGGTGCACGGCTGATGAGCCATGGCGATTCCGCCAACCAGGAGGTGGTGTCCGGCATGCTTTATGCGGCGTTCGGCGGGATGTGCCTGGCGCTGCTGGTCTACAATCTCGCGCTCTGGGCCGCGCTCCGCCAGCGGTTCCAGCCGGCCTATTGCTTCCTTCTCCTCTGCCTGCTGGGCTATGCGATCAGCTCGTCGGGCGCGCTCGGCCAGTGGACGGGCATGGACAACAACCTGCGGCTGCGGCTCAACGCGGTGCTGCTCGCCGCGTCCGGCATCGCCGCGATCCTGTTCGCCCGCGCGTTTTTCGAGCGGCCGGTGTTCAATCGCACGCTTCGCCGCGCCAGCACGATCGCGATGGCGGCCGTGGGCGCCACCAGCTTGTGCTATTCCGTTCTCGCCCCCTGGCACATGGGCCTGTTCGATCGGGGCATCAGCTATTCCTTCCTGATGCTGGTGTCCGTCGCGCCCTGGGTGCTGTGGCGCGCCTGGCGCTGCCGCAGCGCGTACCTCCTGCTCTTCGCGCTCGCCTGGGGCGTGCCGATCGCCGTGGCCGGCCTGCGCATCGCTGCGGCGCTCAACCTGATCGGCTGGAGCTTCTGGGTCGACAATTCCACCCTGCTGTCGATGGCGCTGGAGGCGCTGCTCACGTCGCTTGCCGTATCCTACCGCATCCTGCTTCTCAGCCGCGAACGCGACGAGGCGCGCGAACAGGAAATCGCGGCGCGCCTCCTGGCCGACACCGATCCGCTCACCGGCCTGCTCAATCGCCGCGCCTTCCTGCGCGACGCGATCGGCCGCGAGGGCGAGCAATCGCTGCTGCTGGTGGACGTGGACCATTTCAAGCGCGTCAACGAGACGATCGGCCATGACGGAGGCGACGAGGTGCTCCGCATTGTCGCGCGCACCTTGCGCCAGGTCGCGGGCGCCGGCGCGCTGATCGCCCGGCTCGGCGGCGAGGAGTTCGCCGTCCTCAAGCCCTTCCGCGAGGCAGCGGACGGGGAAGAACTGCTCGCCTCCCTGCGCGCCGCCCGCATGCCGTTCGACCTCACCGTCACGGCAAGCGCGGGCGCATGCATCGGCCCGCTGGAGAGCGAGGTGGACTGGAAACACCTCTACCACCATGCCGACCGGGCCTTGTTCGAGGCCAAGAAGGCGGGCCGCGACCGCGCCCGATCTGCCGCGCGTTCCCTCCTGGCCGCGGCCTGATCTTGCCGCCGCGCCGCCGTTGCGCTAAGGTGCGGCCGGATCGGGAGAACACACATGCGCAATCGCCGCATCGCCCTTGGGATTGCTGCTGCCGCGCTTGCGCTTCTTGCCGTGCACCGGCCAACCGCGCAGTTCACGATCCTGACGCACGACCATGCCGATCTCTCGCCGCACAAGCTGCAGGCGGCGGTTGATCTCGGCCCGCTCGCCGTCCACGTCCTCTACACCTGGACGGAGCATTTCGCCCGCTGATCGCAGCGCGGGTCTGGGCAGGGTCGTGCTTTTCTGCAAACAACCGGGCCATGCCTGACCTGTCCGCCACGCGCGCCGATCGCCTGTCTTCCCTTCGCACCGAACTTTCCGCCCGCGGGCTGGACGGCTTCGTGGTTCCGCTCACCGACGAGCATATGAGCGAATATGTCGGCGACTATGCCCGCCGCCTCGCCTGGCTCACCGGTTTCGAGGGCTCGGCCGGCAGCGCCGCGGTGCTGGCGGACAAGGCTGCGGTCTTCACCGACGGCCGCTACACCCTCCAGGTCCGCGAGCAGGTGGATGGCGCGCAGTGGGAGTATGTCGGCGTTCCCGCCAACAGCATCGCCGGCTGGCTGGCCGAGCATGCCCCGACCGGCGCGCGGATCGGCTATGATCCCTGGCTGCATACCCGCGCCTGGGCGCGCGACACGGCCGAGGCACTCAGCGGGCGCGGCGTCACGCTCGTGGCGGTGGACAGCAACCCGGTGGACGCGGTCTGGCACGATCGGCCGGCGCCCTCCCCTGCCCCGCTCACGGTGCAGCCGGACGAAGTCGCCGGAGCCGCTTCCGCCGCGAAGCGCGCCGCGCTGGGCGAGGCGCTGGCGGAGATGGAGGCCGACGCGGCGGTTCTCGGCGCTCTCGACTCCATCGCCTGGCTGTTCAACGTCCGCGGCGCCGATGTCAGCCGCACGCCCGTGCCGCTCGCCTTTGCGCTCGCTTATGCCGACGGCACTGCCGACCTGTTCGTCGCGCCGGAGAAGATGACGGCGGAGGTCGCCGCGCATCTGGGCAACGCCGTGCGCGTCCGCCCGCGTGCCGACTTCGCCGCGGCGCTCGCGGAACTCGCCGGCAAGCGCGTGGCGGTGGATCCGGACCGCACGGTGGCGGCCATCCCCGATGCGCTGGAGGCGGGCGGCGCCACGCTGGTCCTGCGCCGCGACCCCACCGTGCTGGCCAAGGCGGTGAAGAACCCCGCCGAGATCGCCGGCCACCGCGCGGCTTCCGCCCGCGACGGCGCCGCACTCGCCCGCTTCCTGCGCTGGGCGGAAGCGGCCCTGCCGGGCGGCGGCGAGACCGAACTGAGTGCCGCGGCCCGGCTGGAGGCCTTTCGCCGCGATACCGGCGTGCTGCTGGACCTTTCCTTTGACGCGATCTCCGCCACCGGCGCGCACGGCGCCATTCCGCATTACCATGTCACCGAGGAATCGAGCGCACCGATCCTGCCGGGCCAGCTCTACCTGATCGATTCGGGCGGCCAGTATCGCGACGGCACCACCGACGTGACCCGGGTGATCCCGGTGGGGCCGCCCACGGCCGAGATGCGGGATCGCTTCACCCGGGTGCTCAAGGGACACATCGCGCTCGCCACCGCGCTCTTTCCGCCCGGCACCAACGGCGGCCAACTCGATTCGTTCGCGCGCCATCCGTTGTGGGAGGCGGGGCTGGATTTCGAGCATGGCACCGGGCACGGCGTCGGCGCCTATCTGGCGGTGCACGAGGGGCCGCAGCGCATTGCCAAGCCCAACTATCCGGGCGGCGGCCCGTCCGAGCCGCTGCTCGTCGGCATGATCCTTTCCAACGAGCCCGGCTACTACAAGGCGGGCGAGTACGGCATCCGCATCGAGAACCTGCTGCTGGTCGAGGAACGCCAGGTGCCCGGCGGCGAGCGGACCATGCTGGGCTTCGAAACCCTCACCTTCTGCCCTATCGAGCGCATGCTGATCGAGCCGACGCTGCTCACGCCCGCCGAGCGCCACTGGCTCGACGGCTATCACGCAAAGGTGCTCGATGTGCTCGGCCCGCTGCTCGGCGCCGAGGAGCGCGCCTGGCTGCTCGCCAAATGCGCGCCGATCGGCGGCTAGGACCGCTCGCCCTCGTCCCGGTCCGGCGCGTGTCCGGCCGCCGGAGAGCCTTCGCTTTCCGGCACCACGGCGCGCGCCTGCGCCTTGCGGCGACGCAGATTCTCGCGGAGCGCAGCCGCCCGGCGCGCTTCGCGTTCAGTGCGCTCGTCCTTTTCCTTCATGCCGTTGCCGTAATCCGCGCTGCAACCGCTTGACAAGCCGGCCGCGCTCGTCTCTTAGGCGCGCTCCCGCGGACGATCCGCGAGTGCTGCCGTAGCTCAGTGGTAGAGCGCATCCTTGGTAAGGCTGAGGTCGTGAGTTCAATCCTCACCGGCAGCACCATTTTTCCGGACTTCCGCCAGCCGCAGGGTTGGCCGGCAACGTTCCTCCCCTGCCGCATCACGCCGTGCCGCATCTCCGGATAGCCAGGGCGCGGTCGCCCGGCATGTTCCGCAGGGTCCAGTTCAGGCCATCGGCGCCGGCAAGCGCCTCGGCGCAACCAAGCTCCCGCCCCGTGATCGTGTCCCACTCGATCACACGGTAGCGCCCTGGCGGCAGCGGCAGGCGCAGCCGGTGCTCGCCGGAGGACGGCGTGCCGACAACCCTGCCATCCTCCTGCAGGGCGCCCCTGCGCAGAAGCCAGACGATCGCCTGCTCCGCATCGCCGCCGGCAAAGGCGTGATAGCCCTTCACGCGCAGCGTCAGCGGCGTCCGGCGGAATCGCTGCCAGTCGATCAGGGGCAGGAAGCCCGCCATCGCGCGTTGCGCCCGCCGCATGCCCGCGGTGAGGACATGGGGATGCCGGTTCGGCCAGCGCATGCCCCCGCCCGCGCCGCCGCTGGCGAGATGTGCCCAGCTCATGTGGCGGAAATATTCGTCGTCGAACGGCTCGGGCAGCGTCTTGTGCTTGTCCTTGAACCGATGGATCGGGCCGTGCTCGGTGTCGAGGAACGGGCGCCCGTCCGTGATCTCCCCCAGGCAATGCCGCACGATGCGACCGGTGGCGAGCGCCGGGCGCACGGTATCGACCGGGTCGTCGATCGGGCCTTTCCGGTAGATGTGGATGGTCGCGAAATCGAGGTCGGGGTGGCGGAAGATCGGCTCGGCCAGCGGCAGGTCGGGCCGGTCCCACAGCTCGGGGCCGTACAACGACACGGTCTGCGGGTGGCTGCGGCCGTAGAGCCGCCGCTCCATGGAGCGGACGTGCCCGGAAAGGTCGGCGATGAACTCGCCAAAGCAATCCGCGCTGTTCTCGGCCTGCCCGGGGTGGATCTCGTTCCACAGATCCCAGGCGAACAGCGCGCCCGATCCGCCCCACCGCTCGACGATGAAGGTCAGCCGGGCCTTGATCGCGGCACGCGTGCTCCCGCACAGCAGAAGCCGCGACGGATGCGGCAGCGGTCCGCCATGGGCGGTGTTCCAGGGGTGATGCCGCCAGTGCAGCCACATCCAGAACGTATCCACCGGGGTTAGCAGGATGCGCAGCCCGGCACGCTCGCAAAGCGCGAACAGATCGTCCCACAAGCGCACCATGGCCGGCACCACCACGCCCGCCGGCCGCTCGAAATAACGGTGCCGCACCTGCGCATATTCGATCATGAGGCGCAGGCACGTCACGCCATGGTCGACGAGCCATGCCAGGTGCCGCTCCACCGCGGCGAGATCGCGGCGGCGGAACAGCGGCGCCAGCTCCGGCCAGCTGATCGCATCGTTCTGCCCGATCGGCGTCCAGTTCGCGCCGGTATCGTCGACGAAATAGGGGGCGTGCGGCGCAACCTCGATCCAGGGGAGAGCGGACGGCGGCACGGACCAGCTGTGCCAAACACCGCGTGCAGATACAAATGTTTACAGATCGATCTGGGTTAACGTCCCGCCCGATCCGGCCGGCTACGATGCATGGGGAGCCGGGGGGCTCGTTGGAGTTGCCGATGACCGTTGTGGCCCCGCTCGTCCCCGCTTTTGCCCGCGACAACGGCCTGCTTCTCTGCTTTTCGCACCTGCGCTGGAACTTCGTGTTCCAGCGGCCGCAACACCTGATGACGCGCCTCGCGCAGCGCATGCCGGTCCTGGTCTGGGAGGAGCCGGAGGTCGCCGGCGTGCCCGCACCCGAACTGTCGATCCGGCAAGCGGCCCCGAACCTGCGCGTGGCCACGCCGCGCCTGCCGCACGGGCTGGAGGCCGCCGCGACGGAGGCCGCCCTGCACGATCTGCTGCATGGCTTCCTGGCGGGCGAGCCGCCGGTGGCGGTGCGCTGGTATTATACGCCGATGATGCTCGCCTTCTCGCGCGACGTGGCGGCGGCCTGCACCGTGTACGACTGCATGGACGAGCTTTCCGCTTTCCGCTTCGCCCCTGCCGAGCTGCTGGCGCTGGAAACCGAACTGCTGGCCGCCGCCAATCTCGTCTTCACCGGCGGGTACAGCCTGTACGAGGCGAAGCGCGCGCGGCACCCGGATGTGCGCCCCTTCCCGTCCAGCGTGGATGCGGAGCATTTCGCCCGTGCCCGCGTCCACAAGCCATCGCGTGGCCAGCCGCCGCGCTTCGGCTTCTTTGGCGTGCTGGACGAGCGCATGGACCTTGATCTCCTTCGCCAGCTGGCGGAAGCGCGGCCCGAATGGATCATCGAGGTCGTCGGCCCGGTGGTGAAGATCGACCCGGCCGAGCTGCCCCGCGCCGCCAACCTGCGCTATCCGGGCATGCGCACCTACGACGAACTGCCGGCCACCATCGCCGGCTGGGACGTCGCCCTGATGCCGTTCGCCATCAACGAGGCGACCCGCTACATCAGCCCGACCAAAACACCGGAATATCTCGCCGCCGGCCGCCCGGTGGTGTCGACGCCGATCGTCGACGTCGTGCGGCATTATGGCGCGATCGCAGGCGTGCGCATCGCGGAGGCAGGTCCGGCCTTCGTGGAGGCCTGCGAGGCGGCGCTGGAACTTGCCCGCGGCGAGACGCGGTCGTGGCTCGAGGCGGCCGATGCCCTGCTGGCGCAGACCTCCTGGGACGACACCGCGGCCCGGATGATGGCCGCCATCGAGCAGGTCATCGCCCGGAAGGCGCCGGGGGGCGAGCCGGAGCATTACGATTACCTGGTCGTGGGCGCGGGCTTTGCGGGCGCCGTGATGGCCGAGCGCCTGGCGGCGGACGGGGGCAAGCGCGTGCTGGTGATCGATCGCCGCCCACATATCGCCGGCAACGCTTATGACGTGGAGGATGCCGCCGGGCTTCTCATCCACCAATATGGGCCGCACATCTTTCACACCAATTCTGGCGAAGTGTTCGACTATCTGTCGCGGTTCACCGCTTGGCGTCCCTACGAACACCGCGTGCTGGCGGAGGTACGCGGGCAGCAGGTGCCCATCCCGATCAATCGCACGACACTGAATGCGCTGTTCGATGCCGAGCTGACGAGCGACGAAGAGGCCGCCGCCTTCCTGGCGGCGCGCGCCGAGCCGGTGGAGCAGGTGCGCACCTCGGCGGACGTGGTGATTTCCGCGGTCGGCCAGGAACTCTACAAGCTGTTCTTCCGCGGCTATACCCGCAAGCAATGGGGCCTCGATCCGTCGGAGCTCGACAAGGCCGTTACCGCCCGCGTGCCGACCCGCACCAACACGGACGACCGCTACTTCACCGACACGTACCAGGCGATGCCCGCCGCCGGCTACACCGCGATGTTCGCAGCCATGCTGGACCACCCCAACATCACCGTCCGCACGGGCGTGGACTTTGCCGAGGTGCGCGACAGCGTCTCCTACGATCAATTGGTCTATACCGGCCCGATCGACGAGTATTTCGACCATTGCCACGGCAAGCTGCCCTACCGCTCGCTGCGGTTCGAGCACCGGACGCTGGACGAGGAGCAGCATCAGCCGGTCGCCGTGGTGAACTATCCGGACGAGTTGGTGCCCTATACCCGCGTGACGGAATACAAGCACCTGACCGGGCAGTCGGGCCCCGTCACCAGCGTGACCTTCGAATATCCGGCGGACGCGGGCGACCCGTATTACCCGATCCCGCGGCCGGAGAACCAGGCGCTGTTCAAGCGCTACGAGGCGCTGGCGCTGGCCGAGCCGAACGTGGTCTTTGTCGGCCGGCTGGCGACCTATCGCTACTATAACATGGACCAGGTGGTCGGGCAGGCGCTCGCCACCTATCGCCGCCTGAAGGCGCGCGACGAAGCGAGCCTGCTCGCCGCAGCGGAGTAGAACGGCGACATTTCCCCGGCCCTGCCGCGGACGGCGGGGCGGGGATCAGGCCCGGTACAGCGCGGGAAAGGCGGCCTTGAACGCGGCCAGCTTGGGCCGGTCGAAACGGACGATGTAGCCGTAATCCGGATTACGGCGTGCGAAATCCTGGTGAAAGGACTCGGCTGGGAAGAACCCGCCCTTCTCCAGCCGGGTCACGATCGGCTTGCCGAACGCGCCGCTCTTGCTCAGTTGCGCGATATAGGTGGCCGCCACCCCGCGCTGCGCGGGCGATTGCGGAAAGATCGCGGAGCGATAGCTCGGGCCGGTATCGGGGTATTGGCGGTTCAGCTGCGTCGGATCATGCGCCACGGCGAAATAGACGCGCAGCAGGGTGGCATAGCTCACCAGCCTGGGATCGAAGGTGATGCGCACCGCCTCGGCGTGACCGGTGGTTTCCGTGCTCACCTGTTCGTAGCTGGCCGAAGCGCGCGTCCCGCCGGCATAGCCGGACTGCACGTCGCGCACGCCCTTCACATGCTCGAACACCGCCTCCATGCCCCAGAAGCAGCCCCCGGCGAGAACCGCGGTCTGAAGCCCCGGCGTGGCCGGCACGTCGCGCGCGGCGGCCGGGATCGGCACCGCCCGCTCCGCGGTGGCAGGAGTGGACAGGGCCGCCGCACCGATCAGCGCGGCGATACCGGACAGGCCAAGGAGGGCGATCTTGCTCATGGCCACCATATGGGTGGCACAGGCTTCCCGGAAAAGATCAGCGAACCGCGGCAATCGCCGCGGGCGCCTCCAGGGCGAGGCCTGCATCGGCAGGCTGCAAGGCGAACAGACCCGCCGCACCCAGCGCGAACCCAAAGGCGAACTGCCACAGGAAGCTGGACTTGATGACGGTGCGCATGATCGGTCTCGGTTGATTGTTGGTTGCCGTGGCAACGAAAAAGGTGGCTCGCAACTCGGCGCTTACGCGCCAACTTGCAAGTCCACATTTCGCAAACGCAATGTTACGGAAAACTGACCCTGATCGTCAGGGAAGCGACAGGTTCAGCGCAGCGCCGTCGCCGCCGTCTGGATGCGCTCGCAGGCGGTGCGCAGCACGTCGTCGGCCGTGGCATAGCTGACGCGGAAGGCGGGCGAGACGCCGAACGCCGCCCCCTGCACCACCGCGACCCGCGCGTCGTCGAGCAGGTAGGCGACGAAATCCTCGTCCGTCTCGATCCGCTTGCCGGCCGGCGTGCTCTTGCCGACCAGCCCGGAGATATCCGGATAGACATAGAAGGCGCCCTCCGGACGCGGGCAGGTGATGCCCTCGGCCTGGTTCAGCAGGGCAACCACCAGGTCGCGGCGCCGCTCGAACAGCCTGGCATTGTCCTTCAGGAACGCCTGGTCGCCGGTCAGCGCCGCGACCGCGGCGGCCTGGGCGATGGAACAGGGATTGCTGGTGGACTGGGATTGCAGCTTCGACATCGCCTTGATGAGCCACGGCGCGCCACCGGCAAACCCGATCCGCCAGCCGGTCATCGCATATGCCTTGGAGCAGCCGTTCACCGTCAGCGTGCGCTCGTACAGCGACGGGCAGACCTCGGCGATCGTCGCAAAGCGAAAGTCGCCAAAGGTGATGTGCTCGTACATGTCGTCCGCGAACACCCAGACGTGAGGGTGCCGCTCGATCACCTCGCCCAGCGCCTTCAGTTCGTCGGCGGTGTAGCCGGCGCCGGTCGGGTTCGAGGGCGAGTTCAGGATGACCCACTTGGTCCGCGGGGTGATCGCGGCATCGAGCTGCTCGGGGGTGATCTTGTAGTTCTGGTCGGCCCCGGCCGCGACGAACACCGGCACGCCACCCGCGAACAGCACCACGTCCGGATAGCTGACCCAGTATGGCGCCGGGATCACCACCTCGTCGCCCGCATCCAGCGTCGCCACCATTGCGTTGAACAAGGTGTGCTTGCCGCCGACGTTAACCGTGACCTGCGACGCATCATAGGTCAGGCCGTTGTCGCGCCGGAACTTGGCGACCACGGCGTCCTTCAGTTCGGGCGTGCCGTCGACGTTGGTGTACTTGGTCTTGCCGGCATGGATGGCCTCGATCGCGGCCTGCTTGATGAAGTCGGGCGTATCGAAGTCGGGCTCGCCCGCGCCCAGGCCGATCACGTCCACGCCGGCGCGCTTCAGCTCGCCCACACGCGTGGTGATCGCGAGGGTGGGCGAAGGCTTGATGCGGGCAAGCGCGGCGGAGGGCTGCATGGCGTTTCCTGATCTTGCGGAGGATGCCGGCCTATAGCCTCGCTGTGTTCGCATCCGCAACATTGCGCGCAACATTCTGCGCAAGCACGGCCGGCAGCAACCCGCGCAGCGCATTGCCGACAAGGAACCCGCCCGCGAGGTCGCCGCGCGTCAGGTCACGCTCCACCGCCTGTCCGGTGGCAAGCAGTTCCTCGCGCAGCACCCCCGGCAGCAGCCCGCGGGCGAGCGGCGGCGTCAGCAGGAGGCCGCCCCGCCGCACGAACAGATTGGTGAAGCTGCCTTCCGTCAGCAACCCGTCCGGCCGCTCGAACACCACTTCGAACCCGGTTCGCGCCGCATCGTAGAAACGGCGGTCTCCCGTCTTGTGGCGCAGGCGGAAGTCGGCGGGGTCGACCGGCAGCGGCACCACCGCCACCTCCACCGCGCCGGGTGATGGCGGCGGCGGCGGTGCAATCTCGATCGCCACCGCGCCGGATGCGCCCAGCAGTAACCGCACCCGGCGCGGCTCGCGCAGGCGAAAGGTGGCCGCCTGCAATTCGTTGCGTGCATCGTGCCGGTCGAAGGGAATGCCGAATCGCGTCGCGCTGGCCTTCAACCGCGCAAGGTGCCGTTCGAGCAGGCGCAGCCCCTCCTCCGGATCGAACGCCATGGTTTCGATCAGGTCCACGCCGCGCTGCCCCAGCGTCAGGAAAGCGCCCTTCGCCTGGCATTCGTCCAATTCCGCCGCAGCGCGCGAATCGGCGACAATGCCGGAACCCAGCCCCAGCCGGGCCTCCTCCATTCCCGCGTCGATCGTCAGCGTGCGGATCGCCACGTTGAAGCTGGCATTCCCTGCCGGATCGCACCAGCCGATCGCGCCGGTATAGGCACCGCGCGGGGCGGGCTCGACCTGGCCGATCAATTCCATCGCGCGGATCTTCGGCGCTCCCGTCACCGATCCGCAAGGGAACAGGGCAGCCAAGGCCTCGGCAGGGCCGATCCCCGGCACCAGCCGCGCCTGCACACCGGAGGTCATCTGGTGGATGCTCGGAAAAGTCTCCACGGCGAACAGGCGCTCCACCGTCACGCTTCCCGGCTCGGCGATGCGCGCCAGGTCGTTGCGCATCAGGTCGACGATCATCAGGTTCTCGGCGCGCTGCTTCTCGTCGGCGGCGAGTGCCCGCGCGACTTCGGCGTCCTCGGCCGCATCCTCGCGGCGGCGCGCGGTTCCCTTCATCGGGCGCGCGGTGATCGTGCCGTCCTCGATCGAGAAGAACAGTTCGGGCGAGAAGCTCAGCAGCCACTCCGCTTCCGTCCACACCACCGCGCCATGGGCGGCGCCCGCGCGCCCGCGCACCGCCGCATAGAGCGCCAGCGGATCGCCGGCGAACGGCACGCGCGCCGCCAAGGTCAGGTTCGCCTGATAGATGTCGCCCGCCGCGATCCAGCCGAGCACCCGCTCCACCGCTTCGGCATGGCCGGCCTCCGGGATCAGCGGCTCCGGCGTGCCGACCCAGGCGCCGGCAGGATCGGGCAGCAGGTCGGCAACCTCGCCCTGCCCCAGCGCGCGATAGCCCGCGAACAGGCCGAACCAGCCCAGCGGCGCCTTTCCACCACCCAGATGTGCCAGCCGCGGCTCCAGCGCATGCCCCGCTTCGTAGGCCAGGAACCCCGCCCCATGTCGGCCCGACAGCGACGCGAGCAGGCCGGGCACGTCGCCGGGGTCGTCCGCCCGAACCACCTCGACCGGATCGACATAGAGCCGCCCGCCCCCGCCAGGGCGCGCATCGTCGATCAGCACGAAGGGCCGGGCACGGTCGATCACAGGCCCGCGATGCCCGCTCCGAACCGCCGCGGCAACCTCAACTTGCCGGCCCCGGCCTCCCGTGCCACTCCTGCCGGCATGGAAAACCCGCCCCTGCGCGCCGCCATCGTGCCCGTCACGCCCCTGCAGCAGAACTGCACCTTGCTCTGGTGCACCAAGACCCTGCGCGGGGCGGTGATCGATCCGGGCGGGGATCTGCCGCGGATCAAGGCGGCAATCGCCGAGCATGGCGTCACCGTCGAGAAGATCCTGCTGACCCATGGCCATATCGACCATGCCGGCGAGGCCAAGCCGCTGGCGGACGAGCTCGGCGTGCCGATCGAGGGGCCGCACCGCGAGGACGCATGGCTGCTCGGCAGTCTGGCGGAGGACGGTGCGAAATACGGCATCCGCGGCGTTTCCTTCTCCCCCGATCGCTGGCTGGAGGAGGGCGAAACCGTCACGGTCGGCGATCTTGTCCTGGACGTCTACCACACGCCCGGCCACACGCCCGGGCACGTGATCTTTCACCATCCCGCCTCCAGCCTGGCGATCGTCGGCGACGTGCTGTTCCAGGGTTCGATCGGCCGCACCGACTTCCCGCGCGGCGACATGGCACAACTGATCGATTCGGTGGTGAACACGCTGTGGCCGCTGGGCGACGAAACCGTCTTCCTTCCAGGCCATGGTGGGCCGAGCACCTTTGGGCGCGAGCGGGGATACAACCCGTTTGTCGGCGACGCCGCATTGGCAGGATCATCGGGTCAACCAGCCTGACGCCCGCCCGCTTTGCTTGAACGGGCACGGCGGAAGAGCGGCAGACCCTAGCGATCGAGATCGTCGGCCGGTATCGGCGCAGCCGATGGGCTCATGCGCCCGCAACGAGCCTCGCATCCGGCAGGCTGCTTTTCCGCCTGCCTGCGCAGCCGTTCTTCCCCACGCGCTTGCAACGGACGCGGAAATCGCTATAGGCGCGTTGCTTCGCGATGCGTCCGGCCGCCGGTAGCCCCCGCGGCCGTATTTATTTCGGCTGATGGAAATCCGGTCCGGGCGCGCGTTCATTGATCCAAAGCACAAGGTTTCGCCGAAATGGCCGTCCCCAAGAGAAAGACTTCGCCGTCCCGCCGTGGCATGCGCCGGGCGCACGATGCGCTGAGCGTTGAGTCGTTTCAGGAATGCCCGAACTGCGGCGAACTGAAGCGCCCGCACAACCTGTGCAACGCGTGCGGCCACTATAACGGTCGCGAGATCGTCTCGGTCGAGGCGTAAGCCCACCGAAAATTCGGGGAAAAGCGTGTCGAACAGCTCCAGGATCGCCGTCGATGCGATGGGCGGCGACAAGGGGCTGGACGTCATGCTGGCCGGCGTCGCCGCGGCGCGTCGCCGGTTCGACGGGATGCAGTTCCTGCTGGTCGGGGACGAGGCGCAGATTCGCGCCGGTCTGGAGGCGCATCCCAATCTCACCCAGCATTCCGAGATCGTCCACGCACCCGAAGTGGTGGGCGGTGCGGAAAAGCCGAGCCAGGCGATCCGCCGCGCCAAGACCACCAGCATGGGCGTCGCCATCGACATGGTGAAGCAGGGCCGGGCCGGCGCTGCGGTGTCCTGCGGCAATACCGGCGCGCTGATGGCCATGGCCAAGCTCGCGCTGCGGATGCTGCCGGGCATCGACCGCCCTGCCCTCGCCGCCCTGCTGCCCACCCTGGGCGAGAACGACGTGGTGGTGCTCGATCTCGGCGCCAATACCGAGGTGGACGCGCGCAACCTGGTGCAGTTCGCGGTGATGGGGGCCGCTTATGCGCGCACCACGCTTGATCTCGGGCGTCCGCGGGTCGCGCTTCTCAATATCGGCAGCGAGGATCAGAAGGGCACGGAGGAAATCCGCGACGCCGCCGCCGCCCTGCGCGCCGCCGACCATCTGCCGCTTGATTTCACCGGCTTCATCGAGGGCGACCAGCTCGCCCGCGGCAATGTCGACGTGATCGTGTGCGACGGCTTTTCGGGCAACATCGCCCTGAAGACCGCCGAAGGCACCGCCCGCTTCGTCGCCGACCTGCTGAAACGGGCGTTCAGCTCGTCCGTGCGCTCCAAGATCGGCTTTCTGATCTCCAAGCCCGCCACTGAGCTGCTGCGCGACCATCTCGATCCCAACAACCACAATGGCGCGGTCTTTCTCGGCCTCAACGGCCTCGTCGTGAAGAGCCATGGCGGCGCCAACGAACGCGGCGTGGCCACTGCCATCGGCGCCGCGGCCAAGATGGTGCGTGACGATCTCACGCGGCGGATCAGTGAAGACCTCGGCAATTTCGAAGCCAAGGCGGCGTAAAGGACATTCGCTCCCGTGCTACGTAGCGTCATCACCGGCACCGGTTCCGCTCTGCCGGCTCGGCGCGTCTCCAACGAGGAGCTGGCGCAGACCATCGACACCTCCGACGAGTGGATCGTGGAGCGCACCGGCATCCGCTTCCGCCACATCGCCGGCCCCGGCGAAACCACCTCCACGCTTGCCGCCGAGGCCTGCCGCGCGGCGATCGCGGCGGCGGGGGTGACCGCGCAGGACGTGGACCTGATCGTGCTGGCCACCGCAACGCCCGACCAGACCTTTCCCGCCACCGCCACCAAGGTGCAGGCGATGCTGGGCATCGACGATTGCGTGGCATTCGATGTCGCGGCGGTCTGCTCCGGCTTCCTTTATGCCGTGCAGGTCGCCGACGCGATGCTGCGCACGGGCGTGCATCGTCGCGCGCTGGTGATCGGCGCGGAGACGTTCAGCCGCATCCTCGACTGGGAGGACCGGACCACCGCCGTGCTGTTCGGTGACGGCGCGGGCGCGATCGTGCTGGAGGCGCAGGAAAGTGAGGACGCGGGCGGCCGCGGCATCCTGGCCACGCGGCTCCATGCCGATGGGCGCCACAACGAACTCCTCTATGTCGATGGTGGTCCCTCCACCACCGGCACGGTCGGCAAGCTCCGCATGAAGGGCCGTGAGGTGTTCCGCCATGCCGTGGTCAACCTGGCGGCGGTGATGGGCGAATCGCTGGCGATCGCCGGGCTGACCGCCGAGGACGTCGACTGGGTGGTGCCGCATCAGGCCAATGCCCGCATCCTGGACGCCACCGCCCGCAAGCTTGGCTTCGCCCCGGAAAAGGTGGTGGTGACCGTTGACCGGCATGCGAACACCTCGGCGGCCTCGGTGCCGCTGGCGCTGGACGTGGCGGTGCAGGACGGCCGCATCCGCCAGGGCGACCTCGTCGTGCTGGAGGCGATGGGCGGCGGGTTCACCTGGGGCGCGGCGGTTGTCCGCTTCTGAGCGGCCGTAAACCGATGGCGGGGGCGTTACGCAAGCGAAACTACCTGCTTCTTCCTCGCCGTTGACTATGTTAGTGGCTGTTCCCCGCACCTTTTTCCATGCAACAGGGGCTGCATGACGGACGCAGGAACGCTCACCCGGGCCGATTTGGCCGAGAAGCTTCACGAACAGGTGGGGCTGAGCCGTGCCGACTCTGCCCGGCTGGTGGAGCGGATCCTCGCCTCCATGTGCGAGGCGCTGTCCGAGGGCGAGAACGTGAAGATCTCGGGCTTCGGCACGTTTGTCCTGCGCGACAAGGGCGAGCGGATCGGCCGCAATCCCAAGACGGGCGTCGAGGTGCCGATCGCGCCACGCCGGGTGCTGACCTTCCGCGCCAGCCAGATGATGCGCGACCGCATCGTGCGCGCCGGCTGATCGGTGGCCCCCGCGGAAAAGGCGGCAGGCGCCTTCCGCACTATTGGTGAAGTCGCTGAGCAGACCGGGATCGCGCCGCATATCCTGCGCTATTGGGAAACCCGTTTCGCGCAGCTCCGCCCGGTGCAGCGTGCCGGCGGTCGCCGCCACTATCGGCCCGAGGATGTGGCCCTGGTCCGGCGCATCGATGCGATGCTCAATCGCGAAGGCTACACGATCGCCGGCGTGCAGGCCCGGCTCGCGGCCGAGGGCAAGACGCCCGGTGACCGGCTTCTGGCTCTTCGCGCAATCCGCGATGCGCTCGCGCACGCGTTGAAAACCGACCTGGGTTAAGGGACAGCGCGCGTCCGCGCTTCGACACGGACCTGCCGGTGGTGCTCCTGTGAGGCAATCGCCAGTGCGGTCCGAAGCCTTTCGTTTGCGGCGCCGTCCGTAACGATCCGTTCCCAAAGCCGGTCGTTTCTCTCCCGACGCGATATTCGAGGGTGCTCGACAGTCTCAGCGGCGTTCCGCCGGATCGCCCGCCCGCCTGCCTCGTTCTGGCTGTGATCGGAAAAGATCAGGGATTACAACGGCGCTCGGGCGGCGCCGACAGCCGGAGCTACTGGTCCCGCCGGCCCGATTCGCTGACCAGCATCTTGTCGATGCGCCGGCCATCGAGATCCACCACCTCGAAACGCCAGCCCTGTTCCACGAAGCTTTCGCCTTCGCCCGGCAGGTGGCGGAACACCGACAGCGCCAGGCCGGCCACCGTCGCGTAATCGCGATCTTCGGGCAGCTCGAGGCCGAGCCGCTCTGCCAGCGCATCCGCCGCCATCGTCCCCGCCACCAGCAGCGAGCCGTCTTCCCGCTCCACCACGTTGGGCGCATCGTCCGGGTCGGCATCGGAGCGGAACTCCCCCGCAATGGCTGCCAGCAGGTCGGCAGGCGTCACCAGCCCCTCGAAATGCCCGTATTCGTCGTGGATCAGCGCCATGGGCACTTCGGCCTCCCGCAACGTGTTCAGCGCATCCATCGCGTCGATCTGGTCGAGCACCACGGGGGCGGCGCGCATCAGCTGGCGCAGATCGAGCGGCTGGCCGGCCAGCGCGGCAGTCACGATGTCGCGCGCCTGCACCACGCCGATCACGGCATCGACCGACCCTTCCGCCACCGGCAGCCGGCTGTGCCCGGCAGTGCGCAGCGCCTCGCGGATACCCTCCTCGCCCAAGCCGACATCGACCCACACCACATCCGTGCGCGGGGTCATCACTTCGCGTACCGGTCGATCGGCAAGGCGCACCACGCCGGAGATGATCGAGCGCTCATGCTCCTCGATCACGCCGGACTTGCTTGCCTCCGCCACGATCATCTGCAGCTCTTCCGCCGTCACGCTGTCCTCGTTCTCGCGGCTGAGGCCCATCAGGCGGAACAGCAGCGCGCTGGAGGAATCGAGCAGCCACACGAGCGGGGCACAGATGCGCGCGATCCAGCGCATCGGCGGCGCGACGAACGCAGCCACCGCCTCGGGCTGGCGCAAGGCGATCTGCTTGGGAACGAGCTCGCCGACGATCAGCGACAGGTAGGTGGTTAGGCCGATCACCAGCGCAAAGCCGGCGGATTGCGCCGTACTCGAACTGAGCCCCAGCCAGGCCTGGAGCCGCGCCGCCGTTGGTTCGCCCAGGCTGGCGCCGGAATAGGCGCCGGCGAGAATGCCGATGAGCGTGATGCCGATCTGCACGGCCGACAGGAACTTGCCGGGGTCCGAGCCCAGCGCCAGCGCCGCCTGCGCGCCGTGCTTCCGGGCGCGCGCCATTGCTTCCAGTCGTGCGCGGCGTGCGGAGACGATCGCCAGTTCGCTCATCGCGAACACGCCGTTCAGAACGACCAGCGCGAAGATGATCGCGACGTCGATCCAGGGAAAGGGAGGAAGCGGGGCCATTGCTCTGCCGCACCCCTTTGACTTGATTCGCCGCCCCGCACAACCGCGCGCTTCACCCCCGGTTCAAATGGCCAACTTCAAAACGCACACGGAACAACCTACCGACGAATGGTTTGTTGAAGGCGACAAAGGGAGATGCAGACGTGAAAACCTCGGCGAAGCTCATGCTGGCCACCGCGCTTTCGGCCCTGATCGCGACCAGCGCGTGCACCACGGACCCGGAAACTGGCGAACGGCGCCTTTCCAAGGCGGCGATCGGCGGCATCGGTGGCGCGTTGGGCGGCTATCTGCTGGGCGACGTGGTCGGCGGGCGGCGTGACCGGACGGAAAAGATCCTGGGCGCTGGCATCGGCGGCATCGCCGGCGCCGGGATCGGCGCGTACATGGACGAGCAGGAGCGGCAGATGCGCGCGCGCACCGCGGGCACCGACGTGGAGGTGACGCGCCGCGGCGACGACCTGATCCTCAACATCCCGTCGGGCATCAACTTCGCCTACAATTCGGCGACGGTGGAGCCGGCCTTCCAGCGCACGCTGAACCAGGTGGCGAGCGTGCTGGGCGAATACAGCAAGACCTATATCGACGTGTACGGCCATACCGATTCGACCGGGTCGGACGCCTACAACCAGGACCTGTCGGAACGCCGCGCCACTTCCGTCGCGAACTATCTCGAAGCGCACGGTGTTCAGCCCGCCCGCATCGGCGTGCGCGGGTTCGGCGAGACGCAGCCGGTGGAAAGCAACGACACGGAGGAAGGCCGCGCCGCCAACCGCCGGGTCGAGATCAAGGTCGTGCCGATCCCCGAAAGCGACCTGCGCTGAGCGGCCGGGCGGATGCCGGTTCGTCCGGCATCCGCCGACGCGGCTAGCGTCGCAACGCGAAGAAATCGCGCAGCAGGCCCGCCGATTCGCGCTCGCCGATGCCGGCATAGACTTCCGGGCGGTGATGGCAGGTAGGTTGGCCGAAGAAGCGGGGGCCATGCTCCACCGCGCCGCCCTTCGGGTCGGGAGCGCCGTAATAGAGACGGGCGATCCGCGCATGGGCGATGGCGCCCGCACACATCGCGCAAGGCTCCAGCGTCACCCACAGGTCGCACCCGTCCAGCCGGTCGCGGCCGAGCGCGGCGGCGGCGGCGCGAATTGCCAGCATCTCGGCATGCGCGGTCGGGTCGCAGGTCGCGCGCGGGGCATTGGCCGCGACCGCGACCACATCGCCCGCCGACATGACCACGGCGCCCACCGGCACCTCCCCCTGCCCCGCAGCATCGCTCGCTGCGGCCAGGGCCCGGCGCATCGGCGGAGGGAGCGGGAACATCCGCCTTCCCTCCCTTACCCGCGCCGCGGTTGCAAGGTTCAGTGCTTCGGCTCGCCCGGACGGTTCACGTCCACCGTGGGCACTTCCACGACCTTGTTGGTGGTGCCCACATCCACCGTGCCCATGTCGGCCTTCAGCGTCGGTGCCTGCCCGCCCTTCACCTCCACCTGCGGCAGCGTGCCCGGCGTGGCGTTGAGGTTCAGGAAGCCGGCCCAGACCAGGCCCAGGATGATGAGGGCAACAAGGCCCACGAGAGCAAGAAGCGTGCGCATCGATCGGAACCTCGATTGGAGTGCGAATTAGATTACCTTGGCGTAACGAACCCATGGCCACGCTTCCGGTTGCATCGACGCGCAACGGTTGACCGCAGCGCCGCCATTCGTTATGCGCGCCGGCTTCAACGAGCTTCGTGCTCGACCAACGCCAGGATACGATCAATGTCGCGGATTTGCGAGCTGACCGGCAAGGGCCGGCAGGTGGGTAACAACGTTTCCCACGCCAACAACAAGACCAAGCGCACGTTTCTGCCGAACCTGCAGAACGTCACGCTGATTTCGGACGCGCTGGGTACCAGCGTGCGCCTGCGTGTTTCCACGCACGGGCTGCGCTCGGTGGAGCATGTCGGCGGTCTGGACAACTGGCTGGTCAAGACGACGGACGACAAGCTGTCGCTGCGCGCGCGCCGCCTGAAGCGCGACGTCGCCAAGAAGCTGGCCGCCGTCGCCGCCTGACGCTTTCGCTTCGGCGAAGGATGAACGAACAGCCCGCCCCTCACTTGAGGGCGCGGGCTTTCGTGCTGGGCGGGTCCAGCCGGAACTTCAGCAGCAGGGTCCGCTGCAGCCGGGACTGGTTGTCGTCCGACACGATCCACAGGATGGTGTCGCTTCCCTCGCGCGTGGCGGCAACGCCTTCGTAATTGTCACTGATGATGGGCGCTTCCAGTCGCGCCACCTCGGTTGGACGAACGATCGCACCGGGCCGGACCGCGCCCGCCGGTATCTCCGTCACGATCACCGGAAACGAATAGGGCAGCCGGAACGCCCGGTTGAGCACGATCAGCCGGCCGTCAGGGAGCAGGGTCGCGTCGCTCGGTTCGTATCCCGTGGGCGGAAGGTAGGTGAAGGCGAAGGACGGGCCCGGCCTGGTCGGGTCGCCCGCGAACACGAGGCCCTGGCGACCCTTCCCGCGAGCGCCCTTCTTCGCCTCGGCGAGCGCCAGAAAGCGCCCGTCGGGCAGGCGGACCAATGATTCGGCCCCGCCATTGCGCGGCCACCGCCTCATCTCCGGCACCCGGCGCAGGGCCGTTATCTTGGCAAGGCCGGGCGTGAAGCGACCGATCATGTTGTGATATTCGAAGCCGACCCACGCGGCACCGCTGGCGGGATCGATCGCCAGCGACTCGCTGTCGCGATCGCGCTTGTCCCACCCGGTGCCCGGACCGCCGGGCAAGGCGCCACTGGCGGCGCTGCCGATCCGCCGGCCATCGAACGAGAAGCGCAGCCAGTTGCCGCCGTCCCCCAGCAAAGTGAACCGCCGTCCGTCCGTGGCGATCGCCGAATAGCCGCCGAATGCCGGATCGCTGCCGCTCAATTGCCAGCCGCCCAGCCAGGTGAGCCGGCTGACCCGGCGGCGCGCAGGGTCCTGCGCGTCGAGGGACACGGGCCTGACCCAGAGCCGCGCGGGCAGCCGAGGCAGGTCGAGCCGCTTTTCGCCGCTCCAGCCGGGCACCAGCAACAGGACGATGGGGACGGAAAGGAGCGGGCGCACGCGCGTTCCTCCCGGCAAGCGCGTCGCTTGGCAAGCATGAATGCCAGATAACGGCCACATTCAGGCTCGGCTCAAAGCGACTCGCCTAGAACGGCAGCATCGGAAGGGCGCCGCGCCGGCAAGGGAGTTTCGCCGGCACCCCTTCCACCGAATGTTGAGGGAGTAACGACCATGTTCAAGAAGCTGGTTCTCGCCACCGCCGCGCTGTCGATGGGTGTCGGCGCGATCGTTCCGGTCACTGCCGCCTCCGCGCAGCGTTACGATCGCTACGAGCGCCGCGACTCCCGCGATGGCTATTACAACCGCGGCTATCGCGATCGCGGCTACCGCAATTATCGCGCCCGCGAGAAGTGCAAGGACGGTGACGGCGGCACGATCGTCGGCGCAATCGCGGGCGGCCTGCTGGGCCGGGGCGTCGCGGGCCGCGGCGACCACGTTCTCGGCACCGTGCTCGGCGCTGGCGCCGGCGCTCTGGCCGGCCGCGCGATCGACCGCTCGGATCGCCCGGGATACTGCCGCTGACGGGTAAAGGCGCGGGGTGACCCGCGCCGGTCCGCCCCGAGCGGATTACCCGGCGCGGCCGGCGGGTCGGCTCAAGCCGTCCCGACCGACGGCGGCTTCGCCGCCGTCCGCCCCCGAAGCTTCCCTGAGTTTCCAGGTTTCTCCCGCGGTTGCGTATCCGGGAGTGAACGTCCCTCGCGTAGCGTATCGAGGGCGGAAGGCCGGTGCCCGAAAGGGTGCCGGCCTTTTTGTTCGGGTTCGGCGCGAGGCGCGAGGCGCCTTTCGCGCCGAACCCGAACCGGCCGGCGGACGAGGCTCGCCTCGATCCGGCCGACGGCTTTGCCGGCGGCGTCCCGCGAGCCACGTCATCCCTTCACCCCGCGCCGATGGCGAAGCCACCGGCGTGACGTCGGACGGGTTCGCTGTCGCGACCCGCCGGCCGTGCCGGGCGCTGCCTGGCTGCT
Organism: Sphingomonas aracearum; assembly: GCF_003345355.1. Classification (GTDB taxonomy): domain Bacteria; phylum Pseudomonadota; class Alphaproteobacteria; order Sphingomonadales; family Sphingomonadaceae; genus Sphingomonas; species Sphingomonas aracearum. The sequence goes on from NZ_QQNB01000002.1 coordinate 1,138,709, forward strand.
TTGCAGCCTCGCAGCGGCGCGGTCGTCGCCGCGCCTCCGCCCGTCAGTACATGTGCTGCCCGCCATTGATCGACAGCGTCGAGCCGGTCACGAAGCCGCCATCCTCCGAGCACAGGAACGCCACGCCCCGCGCGATCTCGTGCGCCTGGCCGAGGCGACCGACCGGGATCTTCGCCACGATCTTCTCCAGCACGTCCTCCGGCACCGCGGCGACCATGTCCGTGTCGATATATCCGGGCGCGATCGCGTTCACCGTGACGCCGAACCGCGCGCCCTCCTGCGCCAGTGCCTTGGTGAAGCCATGAATGCCGGACTTGGCCGCGGCATAGTTCACCTGGCCGTACTGGCCGGCCTGGCCGTTGATCGATCCGATGTTGACGATGCGCCCCCATTTGCGCTCGCGCATGCCGGGGAACACCGCCTTGGCCATGTTGAAGCAGCCGCCAAGGTTCGTATCCATGACCTCCTTCCACATGTCGTAGGTCATCTTCAGGATGGTGGCGTCGCGCGTGATGCCGGCATTGTTGACCACGATGTCGACCGGCCCGAGCTCCTCCGCCACCCGCGCCACGCCCGCCTGGCATGCGTCATAGTCGCTGACGTCCCACTTGAAGCTCTTGATGCCGGTGCGCTCGGTGAAATCCTGCGCGCGCGCGTCGTTGCCGGCGTAATTGGCGGCAACGGTGATCCCCAGATCCTTCAGCGCCGTGCTGATGGCCTCGCCGATCCCGCGCGAGCCTCCGGTGACGATCGCAACGCGTGCCATGCATTCTCTCCTGGGGTGGTCTGACCTCAGGGAAAAGCTAGGCGGAGGCCAACCATCCCGCAAGCTCCCGGCGCAGCAAAGTCTGCAACATTTGAATGCCGCCGGGCGTGTCGTTGAGGCAGGGCAGATAGGCGAAGTGCGTGCCGCCTGCCCCCTCGAAGCTCTCGCGGCCGCGAATCGCCAGTTCCTCCAGCGTTTCCACGCAGTCGGCGGAAAAACCAGGTGCGACGATCGCCACCTTGCGCACGCCCTTGCCCGGCAGCGTGGCCAGCGTGGTGTCCGTGGCCGGCCCCAGCCACTCGGCCCGTCCGAAGCGCGATTGAAAGGCGACGATCAACTCGCGCCCCATCGCGTCCGACAACAGGCGCGCCGTCTTCTGGCAATGGCAGTGATAGGGGTCGCCCAGCTCCAGCGTGCGCTTGGGCATGCCATGAAAGCTGACGACGATGGCGTCCGGCACGAACTCCAGCCGCGCCAGGGACTCCTCCACGCTGTCCTTCAACGCCTGGATATAGGCCGGGTCGTCGTAATAAGGCGGCAAGGTGCGCAGCGCCGGCTGCCAGCGCAAGGTGGCGAGATGCGCAAAGGCCTTGTCATTGGCCGTCGCCGTCGTTGCTGCGCAATATTGCGGGTAGAGCGGCGCCACCAGGATGCGCTCGCACCCCGCCGCCTTCAGCGCGTCCAGCCGGCTGGCGATCGACGGATTGCCGTAGCGCATCCCCCAATCGACCAGCACGTCCGGCCCGAAGCTGCCGGCCAGCGCCGCCGCCTGCGCACGGGTGACCGCCGCCAGGGGCGATCCCTCGTCCGTCCAGACCTGGCCATAAGCGTGGGCGGACTTTTTCGGCCGCGTGTTCAGGATGATGCCGCGCAGGATCGGCTGCCACGCGATCGGCGGGATCTCCACCACGCGCCGATCGGAAAGGAACTCGGCAAGGTAGCGCTTCACCGCCGGCGCGCGCGCCTCGTCCGGCGTGCCGAGGTTCACGAGCAGGACGCCGATCTTGGAGGGCGGCAGGGCGGGATGGTCGGCGGGTGGGGTCATGCGTTCCCCGGCGATAGGGGAAGCCGGCGCAGGCGCAACCCCGTTGCCGATTGCAGCGCGTTGGCGATGGCGGGCGCAACCGGCGGCACGGCGAGTTCGCTCACCCCGCCCGGCTCCTCCATGCTGCGGATCAGCTCCACGGTGATGTCCGGCGTGTCGGCAAGCCGCGGCAGCGACAGCTGCGCCAGCTGCCGCATATCGGCGAGGTTCTCGGTGAAGCCGGTGCTCCCGCCCAGCGCCGCGGCCAGCCCGAACAGCAGCCCGCCCTCGATCTGCTGCCGGACGATGTCGGGGTTCACCACGCGCCCGCAATCGACGGCGGCGACCAGCCGGTCCACGCGGATCCGCTGGCCCTCGTCGACATGCGCTTCGGCGAGCACCGCGACATGGCTGCCCCGGAAACTGTGGCAGGCGATGCCCTGCCCGCTGCCGGCCACCCCGCCTTCCCAGCCGCCCAGCGCCGCCGCTGTGGACAGGCATCGCGCCAGCCGCGCATCGCCGCCGAGCATGCCGATGCGGTACGAAACCGGCTCGCTGCCCGCTGCATGCGCCAGCTCGTCCAGGAAGCATTCGGTGAAGAAGCAGGTGTAGCTGTGCGCACCGGAGCGCCAGTGCCCCGTGGGTAGGCCGATGTCCGCCGGATGGTGGTCCACCGCCACGGCCGGAAGGCGATAGGGCGGCACCGCGCCGGCAATCGCATAGGGATCGCCGCGTCCATCCACCGCCACCGCCGCCTTCGTCACCGGATCGCCCGCGAGCAGCCGCGCCGCCAGTTCGCGCCCGGTGGCGGGCGCCGCGATCTTCGTCAGCCAGCCCAGGATCTGGCCGCCCGTGCCCAGCCGCGCCGCCATGCGCGCGGCGGCGGGGGGACGATAGCGGTCGTGCAGCAGATCCTCGGCGCGCGACCAGACGAGCTGCACCGGGCGCCTGGCCGCTTGCGCCAGCACCGCCGCCTGTGCCGCCAGCCCCGGCTCGAGCCCCTGGCCGAAGCCGCCGCCGATCTGGGTGGCATGCAGCACCACGGCGGCCTCGCTCAACCCGATGGCGGCCGCCGCCGCGCGCCGCGCCGCGCCGGGCGCCTGGGTGGGCAGCCAGATTTCCAGCCGGTCGCCCTGCCAGTGCGCGGTGGCCGTGGGCGTCTCCAGCGCCGCATGCACCGCCAGCCCCGCGGCGTAATCGGCGGTGACGACGCGCGCGCCCTTGAAGGCGGCGGACAGGTCGCCGGCCGACGCCATGCGCTGCCCCGGCCCGTTCAGCGCCGAGCCGAGCGCGGCCGCGATGGAGTCGCTGGAAACCAGGCCACCGCGCGTCTCGAACCGCGGCGACAGCGCCTCCAGCGCGCGATCCGCCGCCCACCAGGTGCTGGCGATCGCCGCCACGAAAGTGTCGGTGGTGACGACCTGCGTCACCCCGCGGATGCGCTCCGCCGCAGCCCGGTTGGCCGACAGCAGCCGCGTGTCGCCGACCGGCCCCTGCCGGATCGATGCGAACACCATCTCGGGCAGCCGCACGTCACCGGCGAAGCTGGCCGAGCCGTCCACCTTGGACGGGCTGTCCAGCCGCGGCAGCGAGCGCCCGTACAGCCGGTTCGCCTCGCCTCCCCTCAGCGGCAGCGGATCGGGCAGCGTCTCGCGCGCGGCCTCCGCCGCCAGCTCGCCGAAGCGGAGGCGCTTGTCGCCATGGCGCACGAAACCGCCCCAGACCGACAGGCTCGTCCAGTCGGCATCCCAGCGCCGCGCCGCCGCCTTGGTCAGCAGCACGCGGGCCGCGGCCCCGGCGCGGCGCAGGTCGTCCTCGAACGCCCGCACCGAGCTGGACCCGGCGGTGAGTTGCAGGCCGGAGCGCCGCCACCAGGCATCGCGCAGCAGCGGCGGCAGGGCGTCGAGCGAGCCGCCAAGCAGTTCCTCCGCGCCCAGCGGGTTGGCATACAGCGCGTTCAGCGGCGCGGGCTCCACCGCCACCTGCCGCCAGTCCGCGCCGAGATCGTCGGCCAGGATCTGCGGCAACGTGGTATAAACCCCCTGCCCGCCCTCCGCCTGCGGCACGGCGACGCTGACATGCCCGTCCTCGCCGATCTTCACCCAGGCGTTGAACACATGCTCCCCGGCGATCGCCGGCAGGTTCGGGGCATAGCGCCGCGGCCACGCCGCCCAGGCGAGCACCAGGCCCACACCGGCGCCGCCGCCGATCAGGAGCCCGCGCCGCGAGATCATGCGAGGAGCGCGCGCAGCTTGGTCACGGTGTTCCAGTTGCGCGCCGTGGCCACCGCCGGGAACCTGGCATTGCGCATGGCCTGGGGGGGCCGGGAGGCGCGCATCGTCTCGCGATCGAGGTAATCGACGTAGAGGACGCGATCCGTCGCGTGCAGCGCCTCGGGGCCGTCATGGGTCGCCTGGAGGCGCGCGAACGCCTCCTGCCCCAGCGGCTCGCGCAGGAACGTCAGCAGCAGGCGCTCCGGTCGCTCGGCCGCGGCCACCGGAAACGGGTTGGCGGCCATCTCGCGATGGAGATCGGCAGCGGTGCGCAGCAGATAATCGGTCGTCAGCCCCCGGCGCCGCGTCGCCTCCTCCAGCTGGGCGGCGAGCGCCGCAGGATCGATTTCGTCCGCCTCGAACACCACATTGCCCGAGGCGAGCAGCGTGCGCACGTTGCCGAAGCCTTCCGCCTCGACCAGCGCCTTCAGCTCGGCCATCGGCAGCCGGCCGGTGCCCCCGACATTGACGGCGCGCAGGAGAGCGGCCCAGCGCATCACCGCTCGCGCGTGAGCGGGCGGGAGAGGAGCGCGGCGATCACCTCGCGCACGGCGGCGCCTTCCAGCAGGCGGCAGACGGCCTCCGTCACCGGCATCTCGACCCCCGCCTCCGCTGCCGCCTCGCGCAGCACGGGCGCGGTGAAGGCGCCTTCGGCCACCGTACGCCGGTCGGCCAGCAGTTCGCCTGCCGAGCGCCCCTCGCCCAGCCCGACGCCCAGCGAGAAGTTGCGCGAACTGGTGGAGGAACAGGTGAGCACCAGGTCGCCCAGCCCGGACAACCCCGCCAGCGTTTCCGCCCGCGCCCCGCGCGCCAGGCCGAACCGGGTCATCTCGGCAAAGCCGCGTGCGATCAGCGCCGCGCGCGCGTTTTGGCCGAGCCGCGCGCCTTCCACCACGCCGCACGCGATGGCGAGCACGTTCTTCACCGCGCCGCCGATCTCCGCGCCGATCACGTCGGTGGAGGCGTAAGGGCGGAAGGCGGGGCTGGCGATGCGGTCGGCCAGCCGCGCGCCCAGCGCCTCGTCGGCGCAGGCCAGCGTCACCGCCGTGGGCTGTCCGGCGGCGACTTCGTGCGCGAAAGTCGGGCCGGACAGCACCGCGATCGGCGCGGCCGGCTGCACCTCCTGCGCCACCTCGCCGACCAGACGGCGGCTCCCTGCCTCGATCCCCTTGGCGCACAGCACCAGCGGCGTGGCGCCGAAATCCACCGCGCCCAGCACGGCGCGCACATGCTGCGCCGGCGCCACCACCAGCAGCGCCCCGCAATCGCGAAGGTCGTCGAGATCGTCGGTTGCGCTGATGGAAGAAGACAGCGGCACGCCCGACAGGAACAGCGCATTCTCGCGCCGCTCGTTCACGGAGGCGACCACCTCCGCCTCGCGCGCCCAGAGCCGCACCGGCTGCCCCTCGCGCGCGGCGACCTGCGCCAGGGCGGTGCCCCAGGCGCCGCCGCCGATCACCCCGATCTTCATGCCTTCACCCCCGCGCCACGCACCGCTTCCGCGCCTGGGTCCAGCGGCCAGCGCGGGCGGGCCGGCACGTCCAGCGGATCGGTGAAGCCGGCGGCGAACCGCTCCGCCCCGGCCCAGGCGATCATCGCCGCATTGTCGGTGCACAGCCACAGCGGCGGCGCGACGAAGCGCAGGCCGTGCTCCGCCGCCAACGCGGAGAGCGCGCCTCGCACCGCGCCGTTCGCCGCCACGCCGCCGGCGACGACGAAGGCGGTGGCGTTCGGCACTTTGGCGATGGCGCGCGCGCTGCGGTCGAGCAGGCAATCCACCACCGCCGCCTGAAACGAGGCGGCGATGTCCTCCGCACTATACTGGCCAACCACCCGCGCTATGGCGCTCTTGAGGCCGGCAAAGGAGAAATGAGGCTCAGGGGAGCCCTTCAGCGGCCGGGGAAAGGCGATCGCACGCGGGTTGCCGAGCGCCGCCGCTCGCTCCACCGCCGGCCCGCCGGGATAGCCGAGGCCGAGCAGCTTGGCGGTCTTGTCGAACGCCTCGCCCGCGGCGTCATCGATCGTGGTGGCGAGACGGCGGTAGCGGCCGACCCCCTCTACCGCCAGCAGCTGGCAATGCCCGCCGGACACCAGCAGCAGCAGATAGGGGAAATCCAGATCGGGGTCCGACAGCCGCGGCGACAAGGCATGGCCTTCCAGGTGGTTCACCGCCACCAGCGGCTTGCCCGCCGCATGGGCCAGCGCCTTGCCGGTGACCAGCCCCACCATCACGCCCCCGATTAACCCCGGTCCCGCCGTCGCCGCGATCGCGTCCACATCGCCCAATCGCACGCCGGCCTCCGCCAGCGCCTGTGCGACCAACGGCTCCAGCGCCTCGACATGGGCGCGCGCGGCGATTTCCGGCACCACGCCGCCATAAGGCTGGTGCGCCGCTTCCTGCCCGGCAAGCGCATGGGACAGGACGCGGCGGTCGCCGGTGACCAGCGCCGCGGCCGTTTCGTCGCAGGAGGATTCGAGGCCCAGGATCAGCATGGCCGGCCTTGTAGCGTTATTCCCACCCGCTTGTCGCCCGCTTGTCGAACCCGCCCGCATCCGCCATGGCCCACACGATGAAGATGCTTCGCCTCGGCACCCGCGGATCGCCGCTTGCGCTTACCCAGGCCGGCCTCGTGCGCGACGCGCTGCTCGCCGCCCATGCGATCGAGGTGGAGATCGTGCCGATCCGCACCACGGGGGACCGGGTGCAGGATCGCGCCCTGGCGGAGATCGGCGGCAAGGCCTTGTGGACCAAGGAGCTCGACCGCGCGCTGCTGGCCGGCGAGATCGATGCGGCGGTGCACTCGATGAAGGACGTGGAGACGATCCGCCCCCCCGCCATCGCGATCGCCGCCACCCTGCCCCGCGCCGACGTGCGCGACCGGCTGATCGGCGCGCCGGCGATCGAGGCCCTCCCGCACGGCGCCGCGATCGGCACCAGCAGCCCGCGCCGCGCCGCGCAGCTCCGCCGGCTGCGCCCGGATCTGGTGCCCGTGGTGTTCCGTGGCAACGTGGACACGCGGCTGGCGAAGCTGGCCACCGGCGAGGTCGCCGCTACCTTGCTGGCCGCAGCCGGCCTCGAGCGGCTGGGCCGGCACGACACCGGCGTGCCGATCCCTCCCGAGGTGATGCTGCCCGCGCCGGCGCAGGGCGCGGTGGGGATCGAGGCGCGCGCCGACGATGCGGAAACCGCCACGCTGCTGGCCGCGATCGACCATCCGCCGACCCATGCCTGCGTGCTGGCCGAGCGCGCGCTGCTGGCGGCGCTCAAGGCGGACTGCCATTCTCCCGTCGCGGCGCTCGCCACCCTAGCGAACGGCGTGATGACGCTCGCCGCCGAGCTCCTGTCGGAGGATGGGGCGGCGCATGTATCGGGCGAGGCGCAGGGGCAGCCGGGCGACCTCTCCTTTGCCGGCGACCTTGCCGCGGACCTGTTGCGCCGCGCGCCCGACGCCGTCCGCAAGCTGTTCGCCGCGTGAGGCCGGTGGCGGTGCTGCGGCCGGAGCCGGGCAACGCCGCCACCTGCGCCCGGGTCGCGGACCGCGGCTGGCCCGCCCTTGCGCTGCCGCTGTTCGCGATCCGGCCGCTGGCCTGGTCGCCCCCGGATGCGGCAGCGTTCGACGCGCTGCTGCTGACCAGCGCCAATGCGGCGCGACATGGCGGCGACCAGCTGCGCGCGCTCGCCGCCCTGCCGGTGGTCGCCGTGGGGGAAGCGACGGCGGCAGCGGCGCGGGGGGCCGGGCTGACGGTCGAGCTGACCGGCAACGGCGACGCAATCTCCGCCACGGCGATGGCCCGGGCGCACGGCCTGCCCCGCCTGCTGCACCTGGGCGGGCGCGAGCGCCGGTCGCTCCCGGACGTTCTCTCGATTGCGGTCTATGCCAGCGAGGCGCTGGACGACGTCGATGCCGCGCCGCTCGCCGGCTCGCTCGCGCTGCTTCATTCGCCGCGTGCGGCGTCGCGCCTTGCAGGGCTTGTCGCGGAGCCCATCCGGCGGACGATCGCGCTGGCGGCGATCAGCCCGGCCGCCAGCGCCGTTGCGGGGACGGGATGGCAGGCGCTCGCCACCGCATCCGCCCCCACCGATGCCGCGCTGCTCGACGCCGCCGCACGCCTGCTCGATTGACCGCGGACGAGCGCCCGCGGATAAGGGCGGCATGAGCGACGCGCCCGACGACCTGCCGCCACCGGCGCCGCCCCCGCCACCCTTCGCGCCGATTGCGTCCGAGCCGCCGCGTCGCAGCATGCGCGGGCTCGCCTGGGCGGTTCTGCTCGCCTTCGCGCTGGGCCTCGCGGCCATGGCCGCCGCGATGCATTATTATGCGCGCTGGACGGCGACGAAGGCGCCGACCGCAGGCGCCGCCCCGGCCGCGGCGCAGCCGGTGGTGATCGTCCCCGCACAGGGGACCAGGCCCGGCGGTCCGGGGCCGGTGATCGACCTGGACGAACTCTCCACGCGCGAAGGGGAGCTGTCGCGGCAACTCGCCGGCCTGGAGGCGCGCACCGCGTCGGTCGGACAGTCCGCCGCCGTCGCCTCGGGCAATGCCACTCGCGCGGAGGCGATGCTGATCGCCTTTGCCGCGCGGCGCCAGATCGATCGCGGCCTGCCGCTCGGCTATCTCGAGAACCAGCTGGTGCAGCGGTTCGGCGCCACGCAGGGTCCGGCGGTCACCACCGTGCGGCAGGCGGCGGCAAGCCCCGTCACGCTGGAGGACCTGCGCGCCGGCCTGGATGCGATCGCGCCCGACCTAGTGACCGGGGCGAGCAGCGCCGGCTGGCTGGCGAGCCTGCGTCGCGAGCTTTCCAGCCTCGTCGTGCTGCGCCGCGCCGGCACCGCCTCCCCGATGCCCAGCGAGCGACTGTCGCGCGCGCGGCGCCTGCTGGAAGCGGGGCAGGTCGGCCCGGCGCTGGCGGAGGTGGCGCGCCTGCCGGGGGCCGCACAGGCACAGAACTGGACGGCGGCGGCCCGCCGCTATGTTGATGCGCGCGCCGCGCTGGACACGATCGAGACCAGCGCGATTGCCGGTACAGCACCGGCCCCGGTAGCGGCGGCGCTCCCGGCGCCGGCGCAGCAGCCTGCGCCAACGCCCGCGGGCTGACGATCAGCCGACAAAGGCACGCTCGATCACATAGGTGCCGGGCTGCGCGTTGGAGCCCTCGGTGAAGCCCATCCCGTCGAGCATCTCGGCGGTGTCGCGGATCATCGCGGTGGAGCCGCAGAGCATCACGCGGTCACCTTCGGGATCGAGCGTGCGCGGGCCGGCGAGCTTTTCCGGGAAGAACGCGCCGGATTCCAGCAGGTCGCCGATGCGACCCGTCGTATGGAACGGCTCGCGCGTGACGGTGGGCACGTAATGGAAGCGCAGGCCCGCCTCGTCGCCGACCAGCGGATCGCTGACCCACAATTCGTTCTGCTCGTCGTGGAACGCGAGATCGCTGACCCGGCGCACCGAATGCACCACCACCACCTGCTCGAACCGCTCGTAGATCTCCGGGTCGCGCGCCAGGCTGAGGAACGGCGCAAGGCCGGTGCCGGTGGACAGCAGGAACAGCCGCCTGCCGCCGAGCAGCGCATCCGCCACCAGCGTCCCCGTCGGCTTCTTGCCGAGATAGAGCTGGTCGCCCGGCTCGATCGCCTGCAGCTTCGAGGTCAGCGGGCCGTCCTCCACCTTGATCGACAGGAACTCCAGTTCCTCCGCCCAGGACGGGCTGGCGATCGAATAAGCGCGCACCAGCGGCTTGCCGTTGTCCCCCGGCAGGCCGAGCATGATGAACTCGCCCGAGCGAAAGCGGAACGATGCCGGCCGCTCCACCGCGAAGCTGAACAGATGCTCGTTCCAGTGGCGCACCTGGGTCACCGCGACCGTCTGAAAGGCGGCGCTGTCGGGGATCAGGACGGGAGAGCGGGTGGACACGGTCACGGGGAACTTTCCAATTCAGGCGAACAGCTTGCGAGTGGGTCGCATTAAAGCCGCGGCTTCCGCATGCAAGACAGGAAATCTTGGGCGCCGCTAGAGCTGATGCCCCGTCCGGTCGCGCTTGGTGGCAAGATAGCGTTCGTTGTGCGGGTTGGGCGGCAGGTGATGCGGCACACGCTCCACCACGGCGACGCCCGCCGCCTCCAGTTGCGTCACCTTCTGCGGGTTGTTGGTGAGCAGGCGCACCTCGTGCTGGCCGAGCAGCCGCAGCATCTGCGCGGCAAGGCCGAAATTGCGCGCATCCACCGCAAAGCCGAGCCGGGTGTTGGCGTCCACCGTGTCGAACCCCTGGTCCTGCAAGGCGTAAGCGCGCAGCTTGTTGATGAGGCCGATCCCGCGCCCCTCCTGGCGCAGGTAGAGGAGGATGCCCCACCCGCTCGCCTCCATCGCCTCGATCGCGGCATGCAGTTGCGGCCCGCAATCGCACTTCAGGCTGCCGAGCACGTCGCCGGTCAGGCACTCGCTGTGCAGGCGGACCAGCGGCGACCGGCCGTTCGGCGAGCCGATCAGCAGCGCGACATGCTCTCCCGCCTGTTCGGGCGAACGGAACGCCACGATTTCCGCCCCTTCCGCGCCCAGCACCGGCAGGCGCGCGCGGGTGGCGAGCTTCAGCCGCGCGGCGTCCTCGTGCGCGTCGATATCGGCCGGCGAGATCGTCGCTTCCGGATCGATCCCGTCAATGAAGAAGGCCGGCAGCAATCCGGCGACCCGCGCCAGTTGCAGGGCCGCCGCGCTGGCGGCAGGCCGGGTGACCGCCTCGGTGCGGAAGGGGCCCTTGAGCGGGGTCGCCAGGTCGAATTGCGGGTCGGCCAGCGCGAGTGCGGTCGGCAGGTCCAGCCAGGGCGCCTGCTCGACGATCACCGGCGCCGCGGGGTCCGCCGCCTCGCGCTGGTTGCTCAGCTTCAGCGTCTCCGCCCTGCCGCCGGACAGCAGCAATGCATATTTGCCCGCGGGCGCGAAGGCCTCGAGCCGCACGGGATCGGCCATTTCGACGGACAGCAGCACCAGCCGGTCCTCGCCCGGCGCCTCGATCGCGATCGCCCAGCCGCGCCGCAGCGCATCGATCGCGCGCGCGACCTTGCGCGCTCCGGGCGCGTCTCCACTCACAGCGCGAACTCGGTGAGGATCGGGATATGGTCGCTGGGTTTCAGCCAGTTGCGGCAATGCTCGAACACCTCGTGCCGCGTCGCGGAGGCGGCGACATCCGCCGTCGCCCACATATGATCGAGCCGGCGCCCGCGATCGTTCACCGTCCAGTCGGGCGAGCGATAGCTCCACCATGTGTGCAGCCGGGCGGGCGCCGGATGGAAGCGCCGGCCAAGGTCCACCCAGCTGTTCGACGCCTGCAGCGCGTTCAGCGCCTCCACCTCCACCGGCGTGTGGCTGACGGTGTTCAGGAGCTGCTTGTGGCTCCACACGTCCGATTCGAGCGGCGCGATGTTGAAGTCGCCCGTCAGGACCGTCGGGCAATCCAGCGACTCGGACCAGCGCGTCATCCGCTCCACGAAGTCGAGCTTTTGCCCGAACTTCGGGTTCACCTCGCGGTCGGGCACGTCGCCGCCGGCGGGCACATAGACGTTTTCCAGCCGCCAGCCGTTGGGCAGCCGCACCCCGACATGCCGCGCCTCGCGGTTCGCCTGCCAGTCGAGCCGGTCGTCCTCCTCGATCGGCACTCGGCTCAGGATCGCCACCCCGTGGTGCATGCGCTGCCCATGCAGCACGATGTGCCTGTAGCCGAGCGCCTTGAACGGCGCGGTCGGGAAGTCCCCGTCGATCACCTTGGTTTCCTGCAGGCACAGGATGTCCGGCTGCGTTTCGCGCAGGAACTGCTCGACGATGCCGATGCGGAAGCGAATGGAATTGATGTTCCAGGAGACGATCGAGAGCGTGTCGGCCATTGCGGCACGCGATGTAGAGGGTGCCGGGCGGGGGCGCTAGGGTGCGGGTGGCGTCGCGCCGACGTGACGAATTTGGCAGACGTGCCGCTGACGCGGCCTCAAAAGGGTGCGGGTTCGATCCCCGGCCGCTGGCAACTACCGCTTCACCCCTCCCCGTTCGTGCTGAGTAGGGACTGAGTAGCTGCGCCAGCAGCGTATCGAAGGCCCGTATCGAAGCACTGCCGCAGGGGCGGCAGCCGCGAAGGGGATGGAAGACTCCTGAGCCCGCCGCGGCAAAGCCGCGTCGTCAGCCGGCTTGCAGCCGCTGGCCGGGCTTGAGTGAGTCTGGCAGTTGCAAACTGCCAGCCACTCTACGCGGCGCCGCGGCGAAGCCGCGTCGTCGGACGGAGCGCTGCTCCGCCGCCCGTGCTTGCGCGAGTCGGTGCGCTTACGAAGCGCATCGCCGCGCTACGCAGAAAGGCCCTCGCTCCGGGGGCATGGAGCGAGGGCCGACCTAGCGTTCGTCACGCAGGCGGACAGGAGTTGGTTCAGGCAACAGGGGGAAAAATCCCGAACGCCCCGCATCCGCAAGAACGCTTCTAGGCCCGCAAACCTGTCGCTTCGATGAACGTGCGTTATTTTCTTCCAATACTTGTCCGCGGATCGGTCCAGCGGAACGTCCCATCGCCGACCGCGGCGTTGAACCGCTGGTCCGACAGGCGGATTGTCGTGCGGTTGCCCTGGCTGTCCAGCGCCACCCAACCCTGCAGCATGAGGCCGGCGGGCGCCGCGGGCTGGCGCACGAACACCAGGGTGATGCGGCCATATTCCGGATGCTTCGGATCGGCCGCCTCGACGGACACGACCCGCGGATCGCCCGGCACGACATGCGCGAAACGGCTGATGTCCTGGTCGGGGTTCAGCAGCACGCCCAGCGGCGAGTTGCCGATCGGCCAGCGCTGCACCTGGCGCACCGAATAGTCGATGAAGTTCAGGCTCTTGCCGTCGCCCACGATCAGGATCGGCACGCCCTTCTGATACTGGAACCGGATCTTGCCCGGCTTCTTGAGGGTCAGCGTGCCGGTCAGGGTCTTGCCGTTGCGGTCGGTCTGGGTGAACGCCGCAGTCATGCTCTGCACGGACTTCAGGTGGCTCTGAACGGCGGCGAGGTCGCCCGTCGCGGGCGCCGCGAGAACGGGCACCGCAAGCGTGGCGGCGGCGAGGGGAAGGAGAGCTTTCAACATGAACTCCGGATGGCGGTTGGGCATTGAATAGCCGCTGAACCGCCATCCGGCGAGTTGGCTCCCGCTTACCGCCAGCCGAGCGCCGGCGCGACGTGGGTGAGGATGCTCTCGATCACATGCGCGTTGTAATCGACGCCGAGCTGGTTCGGCACCGTCAGCAGCAGCGTGTCGGCCTCGGCGATCGCCTCGTCGGCGCGGAGCTGCTCGATCAGGCGATCGGGTTCGTCGGCATAGGAGCGGCCGAACACCGCGCGCATGTTGTCGATCACGCCGATCTGGTCCTGGCTCTCGTCGCGGCCGAAATACATCCGGTCGGTGTCGTTCACGAGCGCGAAGATCGAGCGGGAAACGGATACGCGCGGCTCGCGGGGGTGACCCGCCGCTTTCCACGCCTCCTTGTAGGCGCGGATCTGCCTGGCCTGCTGGACATGGAACGGCTCGCCGCTCTCGTCCGCCTTCAGGGTCGAGCTTTGCAGGTTCATGCCCATCTGCGCCGCCCATACCGCGGTGGCATCGGAGGCAGAACCCCACCAGATGCGCTCGCGCAGGCCCGGCGCATGCGGCTCCAGGCGAAGGAGACCCGGCGGGTTGGGGAACATCGGTCGCGGGTTCGGCTTGGCGAAGCCCTTGCCCTCGAGCAGGTGCAGGAACACTTCGCCGTGGCGGCGGCCCATGTCGGCGTCCGTCTCGCCCTCGCCCGGCGCATAGCCGAAATGCCGCCACCCCTCGATCACCTGCTCCGGGCTGCCGCGGCTGATGCCGAGCTGCAGCCGGCCGCCCGAGATGAGGTCCGCTGCGCCGGCATCCTCCGTCATGTAGAACGGGTTTTCGTAGCGCATGTCGATCACACCGGTGCCGATCTCGATGCGCCTGGTGCGCGCGCCAACCGCGGCGAGGAGCGGGAACGGCGAGGCGAGCTGCTGCGCGAAATGGTGAACGCGGTAATAGGCGCCGTCCAGCCCGAGCTCCTCGGCCGCCACGGCAAGGTCGATCGACTGGAGCAGCACGTCGGAGGCGGAGCGCGTCGCCGATTGCGTGGAAGCGGACCAATGACCGAAGGAAAGGAAACCGAGCTTCTTCATGGGGGTGTTCCTGTCTGTGTTGGCTCGGAGATGGCGGGGCGCGGGGACAGGCGGAAGGTCAGGGCAGGAAACCTATCGTTTCGCCTGAGCCGTCATGCCGGACCTGTTCCGCCATCCACCCAACCGCGCGCAACGACGTTCAGGAGGCGCGGCGCCGTGGACCCCGGAACGAGTCCGGGGTGACGATGGGAAAAAGATGCGCCATCCTCTGCTTGCCGCGAAGCGACGATCGGCAGGATCAGACCGGCTGGCCGTCCCGATCGCGCAGCACCTCGCGCCGCCCCACATGATCCGGCGCCGAGACGATGCCGTCCTTCTCCATCCGCTCGATCAGCCGCGCGGCCGAATTGTAACCGATCCTGAGCTGACGCTGGAGCCAGGAGGTGGACGCCTTCTGGCTCTGGCACACCGTCTGGATCGCCGCGCGATATTGCTGGTCCTCGGCGGAGTCCTCGCCGGTCGGCGCGCCGTCCAGCGCGAAGCTTTCCTCCGGCTCCTCGGTGACGGAGGAGATATAGTCCGGCTGGCCCTGCGCGCGCCAATGGTCGGCGATCGCATGCACTTCGTCGTCGGAGACGAACGGCCCGTGCACGCGCACGATGCCCTTGCCGCCCGGCATGTAGAGCATGTCGCCCTTGCCCAGCAGCTGCTCGGCGCCCTGCTCGCCCAGGATGGTGCGCGAATCGATCTTGCTCGTGACATGAAAGGAGATGCGCGTCGGCAGGTTCGCCTTGATGACGCCGGTGATGACGTCCACCGACGGGCGCTGCGTCGCCATGATGAGGTGGATGCCCGCCGCGCGCGCCTTTTGCGCGAGACGCTGGATCAGGAACTCCACTTCCTTGCCCGCCGTCATCATCAGGTCGGCGAGCTCGTCGACGATCACGACGATCTGCGGGAGAACCTCGTATTCGAGCTTCTCCTCCTCGTACATCGCCTGGCCGGTTTCCTGGTCCCAGCCGATCTGCACGCGGCGGCCGAGCGGCTGCCCCTTGGCCTTGGCGGCCTTCACCTTGTCGTTGAAGCTGGCGAGCGACCGCACGCCGACCGAGGACATCTGGCGGTAGCGGTCTTCCATCGTCTCCACCGCCCATTTCAGCGCGCGCACCGCCTTGGCGGGATCGGTGACGACCGGGGAAAGAAGGTGCGGAATGTCGTCGTACATGCTCAGTTCGAGCATCTTCGGATCGATCATGATCATCCGGCACTCGTCCGGCGTCTTGCGGTAGAGCAAGGACAGGATCATGCAGTTCAGGCCCACCGACTTGCCCGAGCCGGTGGTGCCGGCCACCAGCAGGTGCGGCATGGGTGCGAGATCGGCGATCACCGGATCGCCCGCGATGTTCTTGCCCAGGATCAGGGGCAGGCTGGCGGCCTGGTCCTCGAAGCTCTGCGAGGCGACCAGTTCGTGCAGGCCCACCGTCTCGCGGCGCTGGTTGGGCAGCTCGATGCCGATGACGGTGCGGCCGGGAATGGTCGCGACGCGCGCGGAGACGGCGGACATGTTGCGCGCGATGTCGTCGCTGAGCGCGATCACGCGGCTGGCCTTGATGCCGCTTTCCGGCTCCAGCTCGTACATGGTGACCACCGGGCCGGGGCGCACCTCCACGATGCGGCCGCGCACCTTGAAGTCGTCCAGCACCGATTCGAGCAGCCGCGCATTGCGCTCCAGCGAGGCCTTGTCGATCTGGTTGCCGGTGGAAGGCGGCGTGGGCTTCAACAGCTCGAGGCCGGGCAGCACGTAATTGTCGCGCAGGTCCAGCCGTTCCTGCTTGTTCCTGGGCTTGGCGGCGGAAGGGGCGAGCTGGCGGTCGGCGATCTTCGGGCCGGGCCGCGTGTCCGGCACGGCAACCGCGCGCGGCTGCGGGTTCTCGCGCAGGACGGGGGCGTCGCCCTCCTCTTCCTCGTCCTCGTAATCCTCCTCGGCTCCAATCCCGGCGACGTCGCGCTCCAGCACGTCCATCGGCGTGATCTTCATGCCCCGCGGCAGCCCGGAAGGAAGGCGCGAGCGCCAGTCTCCGAAGCCGATCTCCAGGCTGCGCGCCCACACCACCGCGCCGGTGATCGCCACGAGCAGCCCCACCGCGCGGGCCGTCCATGTCACCGCGGTTGCATCCGGGATGAAGCCGATCGCCCAGCGCAGGAGATCGGCCACGGCGAGCCCGAACACCCCGCCCCAGCCCGCGGGCAACGCCAGCACCGAGGCATCGGACACGAAGGCGAGCGCCGTGCCGACCAGTCCCGACCCCAGCATCGCGCCCAGCGTCATCCGCTGCCAGCGCCCCACCGGCACGCCGCGCCACAAACGGGTGGCGAGGATCGGCAAGGTCGGCAGCAGCAGCACCACCGCCGGCCCGAACAGGGCAAAGGCAAGGTCGGCAAACCACGCGCCGGGCAGCCCCAGCCAGTTGCGCGCCGGCCCACCAGCGGCGGTGTTGAGCGACGGATCGCCGGAATGATAGCTCGCCAGCGCGATGGTGGCCGCGATCGCCGCCAGGTAAAGCGCGATCGCCGCCAGCATGGCGGTGCTGCGCACGGCACTCGCCTTCACCGTCTCACGCCAAAGCGCCGGCTGCGCACGGCTCGCCATCGAAACCCCCGAAATGTCCGCTATTCGTTCGCGACAATGTCCCATGGGGGGAGTCCGGCGTCAAGAAGGCGGTACCGCACCCCTCCCCCGCATCCGTACCGGGCGACGCCAGACGCTTGCGCCGGATCGCACATCCACCATCGACGCCCGCCCTCTTCCCGCCTACATCCGCCCTCATGGAACGTGCAGACGTACTCATCCTCGGTGGTGGGCTGGTAGGAAGCGCGCTGGCCGTCGCGCTGGACGCCCATGGCCTCTCCTCGATCGTCGTGGACCCGGCCGACCCGCAGGTGATCCTCGCCGCCGCGCATGACGGTCGGGCGTCCGCCGTGGCGAGTGCGCCGTGGCGGATGCTGGAAGCGATCGGCGCGGCCGAACGCCTGCGACCGCATGCCAATCCGATCGAGGGAATCCGCGTCAGCGACGGCCTGGCGCCCGGCAAGCTGGACTTCGCGCCCGCCGAGCCGACCGAGCCGCTCGGCCGCATGGTGGAGAACCGGCACCTGCGGCGCAGCCTGCACGACGCCGCCGCCGCCGCGCGGCTGGTGGACCTGCGCATGAAGACGCGCGCGGTGGACGTAAGGCGGACGGCGGCCGGCGTGGTCGCGCGGCTGGACGACGGGCGGGAGGTGGGCGCCGCCCTGCTGATCGGCGCCGAAGGCCGCAACTCGCCCACGCGGGAGACGGCCGGCATTCGCGTGGCGCGGTGGCAATATGATCATGGGGCCATGGTGGCGGCCTTTCACCATGAGGAAAGCCACGAGAACATCGCCTACGAGATCTTCTACCCCTCCGGCCCGTTCGCGCTGCTGCCGCTTGCCGATGACGAGCATGGCCATCGCTCGGCGATCGTCTGGTCGGTGCGCCGCGCCGACGCGCCGGGCATGCTGAAGCTTTCCGATCGCGCCTGGCTCCATGAGGCGGAGAAGCGGATGGGCGGGTTCCTCGGCGCGCTCTCGCGCCTTGCGCCGCGCTCCAGCTACCCGCTCGGCTTCCACCATGCCGCGACGATCACGGGCGAGCGGCTCGCGCTGGTCGGCGACGCCGCACACGGCATCCACCCCATCGCCGGCCAGGGCGTGAACGTCGGCTTTCGCGATGTCGCCACGCTGGTGGAGGTGCTGGTGGAGGGCCGTCGCCTCGGCCTCGATCTCGGGGACGCGCAGCTGCTGGCCCGCTACGAGCGCTGGCGCAGCCTCGACACGTTCATGGTGGCGCTGGCGACGGACGGGCTCACCCGCCTGTTCGGCCTGCCCGGCCGCACCGCCTCGCGCATCCGCCGCCTCGGCCTCGACGCGGTGGACCGCGTGCCCATGCTGAAGGACCGGTTCATGGCGGAAGCGCGCGGCGAGTCCGGCGACGTGCCCCGCCTGCTGCAGGGCATGACGGTCTGACGCTGATCCGGCGCCGCCCGTCTCTCGGCGGACGTAAAATGCCGACCTTTCTTACCCTCTTGGAGCAAGTTGGCTTTCGAGTCATTGTGCACCCGGCACGTACACGAAGGGAGAAGGACAATGGCACGATCTGCTGAGAAGCGCGGCAAGGACGAAACCAAGGCTGCCGAGAAGAAGGTGAAGTCCACCGGCAAGCCCGCCGGCGGCGCGCGCGGCGGCATCACCGCCCCGGTCACTCCCTCGCCCGAACTGGCCGAGATCGTCGGCAAGAACGACCTGCCGCGCAGCGAGGTCGTCAGCAAGGTGTGGGATTATATCAAGAAGCACGACCTGCAGGACGCCAAGGACCGTCGCCAGATCAACGCGGACGACAAGCTGCAGAAGATCTTCGGCAAGAAATCGGCCAGCATGTTCGAAATGAACAAGCATCTCAGCGCGCATCTTTCGGCCAAGAAGGACTGATCGAGGCCGGGCTGCCGGCCGGTCCGGACGACCGGCGGCGGCCCCACCGCGTGAGCGGCGGCTCTGTCCGCACCTGTTGACCTGCCCCAACTTACCGGCAATGTCGCTTTCGTCAGCTAAACGCGACGCCAAGGTGCCTGTCGCGACCGGTGAGTATAGGAGGCAAGGTTTGGCGGACGAACCGCGGCCCAGGCGGGAGAAACGCCGCAAGGTCTTCCAACCCGCTCGGATCGGCAGCGGCAGTGAATGGCTTAGGGCCCACCTGCTCGACATCTCGTCCGCGGGAGCGCTCGTCTATTGCGAGGAGGCGCAGGCCGCACCCGCGCGCCTGCTGGTGGAGGCCGCCGAGTGCGACCTTGGCCATGCAACGATCGTCTGGCGGCGCGGCAATCGACTCGGCATCCGGTTCGAGCGGCCGCTCGACGAGCCGACGCTACAGCGGGTGGAGCTCTATCCCGACGGGATCTGCGCCCAGCTGGGCGACGCGCCACCCCTGAGATAGACCGGTCGGCGCTTCCTTCCTCACCGCGCGGCCGGCGGCGCGGGCGTCCAGCCGAGCCCCAGTGCCTTGTTCACCGCGATGTAGCTTTGCGTGAGCTGCGCCCGCGCCTGCGCAACCGCGATCGTCGCCGAGATGCGCTGCCGCTCGACATCGAGCTGGTCCGACACGGTGCTCGTGCCCGCCCGCACGCGCTGTTCGTTCAGCCCCGCCGCGCGCCTGGCGGTGGCCTCCGCCAGGGCGAGCTGCCCCAGCTGCGCGCGCGTGTTGCCGAAGCGGGACAGCGCATCCTCCGCATCCTGCAGCGCGGCCAGCACCGTGCGCCGGTAGGTCGCCTCGCTCAGGTCTCGCTGCGCCTCCGATTCGCGGGTGGCCGCCCGGTTGCGGCCGAAATCGAGAAAGGACCAGCTGAGCTGCGGTGCCAGCAGCGCAGTCAGCTTGTCCGGATCGAACACGTCTCCGGGCTCGGTGCCACCGAGGCCCAGGATGCCCATGAAATTGATGCCGGGCAGTTGCCGTGCCTTGTTGACGCCGATCGCCGCCGTGTCGGAGGCGAGCACCCGCTCTGCGCTGCGCACGTCGGGGCGGCTCGCGATCAGCGTCGCGGGATCGCCGATCGGCACCTGCGCCGGCGGCAGCGGCACCTCCACGATCGTGCCGAGCGTGTCGTCCAGCGCGCCGGGTGTGCGCCCGGTGAGGACCGCCAGCTGGTTCAGATAGCCGTCGCGCTGCGCGCCGAGCGGGATCGCCTGCGCCTGCGTGCTTTCCAGCTGGTTGCGCAGACGCTCCACGTCGAGCAGCGAAACGGTGCCGCCGCGGAAACGCTGTTCGGCAAACGCCACCTGCCGCTGCTGAAGGGCAGTGGACTGCGTGTTCAGGCGGATGCGCGCCTGCACGTCCCGCAGATCGACATAGGCCTGCGCGACCTGCGCGGAGAGCGATACCTGCGCGTCGGCCAGGTCCGCCTCGCGCGCGCCGATCAGCGCGCGGCGCTGCTCCACCCCGCGACGCAAGCCGCCGAACAGGTCCAGCTCCCACGAGGCCGTCAACCCGAGATTGTAGAAGTCCAGGCTGCTCGAGCCGCCCTCGCCGCCGCTCTCCGATCCCGCCCCCGATCCGCTCTCGCCGCCGCCGGACTCTCCACCTGCCAGGGCGCCCAACCCGCTGCCGGGCAGCCGCGCATGGAGGTACGATCCGTTGGCGCTGACGCTCGGCAGCTGGGAGGCCTGTTGCGAGGTGAGCTGTGCCCGGGCGGCCCGGATCCGGGCCAGCGCCTCGTCGATCGACGGGCTGTGCGCCAGCGCATCGTCCACCAGCGCGCTCAGGGTCGGGTCGCGGAGCGTTTCCCACCAGCGGGCAAGGCCGGGCGCTGCCGTGAGCGCGGCATCTTCCGCCCGCACGAAGCGGCCGCGGGCCGCCGCATCGGACGCCACGCCGGGCGGTCCGGCATAGTCCGGCCCGACGGTGCAGCCAGCCAGCAGCAGGCCGGCGAAAAGGGAAAGAGAGCGTCGCATCAATGCACCGTCGCCGGCTTGGCGTCCTTGGGAAGCGGCTTCAGGAAGAGCACCAGCGGCAGCACGATCAGGGTGCCCATGCCCATGATCCAGAAAATGTCGTTGTACGTCATCACCAGCGCCTGCCCCTGCACCTGCTGGCCGATCAGGCGCAGCGCCGTGGCGGTGCCGCCCATTTGCTGCGCCGAGCCTTGCACGTAATCCTGCACGGCGACGCTGTTGGCGTTCAGCGTCTCCTCCATGCGGCGGGAGTGGAACCACACGCGCTGCTCCTGCAGGATGGAAATGCCGGCGAGCGCGAAGCTCCCGCCCAGGTTACGCACCGCGTTGAACAGGCCGGACGCATCGCCGGCATCCTCCGCGGGCACCGATCGCACCACCGCCTGGCTGAGGAACAGCATGGCCAGGATCTGGCCGATCCCGCGCATCAGCTGCGAGGCGGTGAAGTCGCCACCCGCCGAATCGAGCGTGAGGTTGGCGTCCATCAGCGCCGCCACGCCCATGATGAGCAGCCCGGTGGCAACCGCGATGCGGATGCCCACCGTGCGCAGCAACAACGGCACGGCCACCATCATGAACAGGCTGGGGATGCCGGACAGCAGCACCACCTTGCCCGATTGCAACGCATTGTAGTCGGCGACCGAGGCGAGGAACTGCGGGATCGCGTAGGAGGTGCCGTACAGCACCACGCCCAGCACCACGCCCATCAGCGCCACCGACCCGAACTGGCGATCGAGCAGCAGCTTCAGCTTGATGATCGGCCGCTTCGCCGTCGCCTGCCCCCAGAACAGCAGGCCGAAGCCGACCAGCATGACCACGAACATCGTGCGGATCAGGCTGGAGTCGAACCATTGCTCGCGCTGGCCGTCCTCCAGGAACACCGTCAGTCCGCCCAGCCCGAGGGCGAGCCCAGCGACGCCCTTCCAGTCCGCTTCGCCGAACAGGTCGAGCCGCGACTTCTCATGCGGCAGGCCGACGAGCAGCAGCGTGATGAGCACCATGCAGATCGGCAGGTTCAGGAAGAAGGCGTAATGCCAGCTGATATTCTCCGTCAGCCAGCCGCCGATCAGCGGGCCGAGCACCGGCCCCAGGATCGCGGTTGCGCCAAAGGCGGAAATGCCGATCGGCTGCTGCGATCGCGGCAGCCGCTGCGCGATGATGACCTGCGCGGTGGGGATCATCGCGCCGCCGGTGAAGCCCTGGCCGACGCGTCCGGCCACCATCATGCCGAGATTGGTCGAAAATCCGCACAGCATGGAAAAGAGGATGAACAGGGCGGCGGCGATCAGCAGGAAGGTGCGGAGGCCCAGCACGCGCTGGAACCAGGCCGACATCGGGATGATGACGATCTCGGAGACCAGATAGGCGGTCGCGATCCACGTGCCCTCGGTGCCGCTGGCGCCGATCTCGCCCTGGATCGTCGGCAGCGCGGAGTTGACGATGGAGATGTCCAGCGTCGCCATGAACGCGCCCAAGGTGCCGGCCGCCACCGCCATCCAGGCGGCGGCGTCGGCGCGTTCGGGCGTGCCGCTTCCCGCGCCACGCCCTTTGCCGGGCTGTTCGAGGGCGGCACTGGCCACGCTCAGCGATCCTTGCGGTCGATCTGTTGCTGCTGCTCGCGGATGCGGTCCAGCTCGCCCTTGGCGCCGATCGTGTCCACCGTCACCACCACCGACAGGCCGGGCACAAGCAGCCGACGTGCGGCCGGAGTCGCCTCGATCGAGATGCGCACGGGCACGCGCTGGGTGATCTTGGTGAAGTTGCCGGTGGCATTCTCCGGCGGCAGCAGGGAGAATTGCGCTCCCGTACCGGGCGCCACGCTTTCCACCCGGCCCTTCAGGTCGATGCCGTCCAGCGCATCCACCTTGATCGACACCGGCTGGCCCGGCCGCATGAGCGACAGCTGCGTTTCCTTGAAGTTCGCGGTGATGTAGAGCCTGTTCAGCGGCACGATCGACATGAGGCGGGTGCCCGTCTGCACATACTGGCCCGGCGTCACCGTCTTGTCGCCGACGCGCCCGGCGACCGGCGCGCGGATCAGCGTGGCGTTGACGTCCACGTTGGCGGAGGCAAGCTGTGCCTCAGCCGAGCGTCCCTGGGCCACGCCCTGCTGGACCTGCGTCTCGTAGGAGGCGACCCGCCGCCGCTGCATGACCAGCGCCGCGGCCTGCGCGCGCGCATTCTGTGCCGACTGGCGCGCAGTGGACTCGAGTTGCGCCAGTTGCTGGCGCGTTTCGGCTCCCGACAGGGCAAGCGGGCGGTAACGGGCAACCTCCGCCGCGTCATAGGCCGCCTTCGCCCGCGCCGAGGCAAGCTGCGCCTCCGCCTGCGCGATGGTGGCATATTGCTCGCGGATCTGCGCCCGCGCATTGTTCGCCTGCGCCCGCGCGACCTCGATCTGCGCCTCCGCCTGCGCAGCCTGTGCGCGCGAGTTGCGGGGATCGATCCGGGCGAGCGGCTGCCCCGCGGCGACGTCCTGGTTGTCCGACACGAAAACCTGCTCGACATAGCCGGCGACGCGCGGGGAAACGGTCGTCATGTCCACCGACACGGTCGCGTCGTTGGTTTCCTGCAGGTACTTGCCCCGCGATTCGTAGCGCAGGTACCAGACGAGGCCGGCGACCAGCGCCCCCACCGCCAGCAGCAGCAGGATGATCTTCGCGCGGCCGCTCAGTCCCTTCTTGGCCGCCCCCTTCTGCCCGTCGTCGGTCGCCGCATTGTCCTGCTCCGCGGGTTCTCCAGCCGCAGGGCTCTCGTTCTCGGACGACGCGCTCTCGTGCGGCGTCCTGCTGTCTCGGTCCACGCTCAACCTCGTTCATCCCCGGCGCGCCGGCCGCCAATCGTGCGCCCTGTAACAGTCGGACATGTTCCGGACAAGATGTCCGGATAGCCGGTCACGCGCGGGAACGAAGGCCCGTCAGGACGAGATCCAGCGCCTCTTCGATCAGCAACGCGGACTTCTCCTCGTCCTTGATCCGCGCGAGCCCGCCGATCATGTGCACCACGATGGCCAGCTTGCGGCCATCCACGTCCGGGCGCAGCGCGCCGCTTGTCCGCGCCCGCGTCGCGATCGGCTCCAGAAGTCCGGCGAACCGATCGCCGAGCCGCTCGAACGCCGCTCGGTTTGCCTGGTCTTCAGCCACCTGGGACCCGATGCGCGCATACAGCGCACTGCCGCGCGCACCGGCGCGGATCAGGGTCCGCAGGGTGTC
Organism: Sphingomonas aracearum; assembly: GCF_003345355.1. Lineage (GTDB taxonomy): Bacteria > Pseudomonadota > Alphaproteobacteria > Sphingomonadales > Sphingomonadaceae > Sphingomonas > Sphingomonas aracearum. The sequence continues at coordinate 1,162,621 of NZ_QQNB01000002.1, forward strand.
GTGCAGGTCCTGCGCGGGGTCCACCCCCTGCGCCATGTGATCCAGCTCGCGATCGAAGATGGCCAGAGCCAGCGCGCTGCGATCCTGGAAGTTGCGATACAGGGTTCCGCGACCCACGCCGGCCTGCACCGCCACCTCCTCCAGGGGAACGTCATACCCCCTGGCCGCGAAGAGTTCGGCACCGGCCGCGATCAGCGCATCACGACGCACCTGCGCATCACGCCGCATGGTCGGTCAACACGTCCTCTGGTCCATGATCGGCTCCGCCCCGCCGTTCGGGGCAGCTATCCCATACCGGCCGCGGCAGGCGCGCTTCAAGACCCGCCGCGGGATGAAGTCTGGCGGCGCGCTGCGGCCGACACCTGCGCTCCGTAACCTCGTGCTTGCCGCCGAGCGAGCGCAAGATCGGCGCAGCGGGGCATGTGCTGCATCGCCTTCTCCCGCATCCGGCTCAAGACTTCACGGGTAGATCTTCTTGCGAATCAAACGATGTTCATGATGCTGATAGAGTAATTTCTCGAAGGATGAGCGCGAATATTGACGCAACCATCCTGTCTCAACAAGCTTCCCGCCTAAGCGCCCGACGACCGGCCGCGAGGAAACCGCCGAGCCACGGCGAGACCTCGCGCGGTCACCGCCGCTGCAGACCCCCGGTTACCAGTTCCAGAACACGGTCGAGCGAAGGCGCCTCCGCCCAGCTGGCATCGGGCGAAAGTGCATTGAACATGCATAACACGGCTTCGATATCGTTGATCGTCAGGTCCGGGCGGCAAAGGCCCGCTTCCACCGCGCGGTGGAGCAACGGCTCGACGATCGCGACGAACCGGTCTCGCGCAGCTTTCATGTCCTGGTGGCCTTCGTCGACCACCCGCCGGTAATCGGCCAGCGCCGCATGTTCGCGGGCATGGTTGGCGCAGAACCGCAGAAACAGGAACAACCCGTTGACGCCCTGCTGCGCCGACGCGAACACTTCCAACCGCTTCAGCGTGCGGTCGATCAAGGCCAGCAGCAGCGTCTGCCGATCCGGGAAATGCCGGTACAACGTTCCCTGGCCGACCCCTGCGGCCCTGGCGATCACGCTCAGGCCGACCAGCACGCCATGGTCGGCCATCACCGCCTCGGCGGTTGCCAACAGTTCGGCCCGATTGCGGACCACATCCTTGCGTATGCTTTGCACCTAGTGGATTTGGACAGACAGGTCCGCTTTGGTCAAGCCGCTTCTTGCCCGATCTTCCGCTGGGGCCACCGCGCCGACGCCAGCATCCTTAATGAGGAGGGAAGGCCAAACCGATTGCAACCAACGGCTCCGCCTGGCGTTCACCACTAAGCAGACACAAGCGTCCGCTTTATGCAGGTGGTCTGATGATTCCGGTTCCGTCCCTCGACATGCCTCCGCCCCTGCCGGCCGGGCGACAATCCGATGAAATGCGGCCGGCCAGGCGAGCAGGTCGCACGACGGCGCAGTCGCCCAGCGCATCGGACGACGCGGATCGATCGTTCGAACAGGCCTTGATCGCTCTGGCGCCCCGCCTGCTCAGCGCCGCGCGCAGGTGGACGCGCGACGGCACGGGTGCCGACGATCTGGTCCAGGACACGTTGTTGCGGGCGTGGCGGGCGCGGGACAGGTTCGAGGCCGGCACCAACTTGCACGGGTGGCTGCTCACCATCTTGCGCAATCTCTATTTCAGCCATGTCCGGCGGCAGCGCCATGTCGGTACATGGTCCGACGATCTGGAACGCTCGCTGTCGACCGGCGAAGAGCAGAGCGCCACCATCGAGTTGAAGCAGACGCTGGCGCTCGTGAAACAGCTGCCCCGCGAGCAGCAGGACGCGCTCAACCTCGTCGCCGTCGAGCATCTTTCCTACGAACATGCGTCCGCCCGCAGCGGCATCCCGGTCGGGACGATTAAGAGCCGAGTCACCCGCGCCCGCCTTGCACTGATCGGCATGATCGAGGCCGAAACGCCACCCCCCTCTGCAGTGCAGGACGCGCCCGCATCCTGCCCGCCCCCGAGCGCCAAGCGACCCGCCGCGGAAGCTGCGAACGACGTTCAGCGCGCCTCGGGCATAGCCCGGTGGCGCGCCGCCAAGGCGGCAGGCAAGACGCTGATGATCGGCTGACTGGCTCCGGGCCAGCCGGGCTGCCGATGCTCTCGGGAAGCGGCGATGCCGCGCAGATCACCGCCGCTGCCCTGAAGGGCCGGGACACTCTCGCTCGCGCCCGATAACGGCCGGAAACACCGACGCCGCGACGATCATGATTGCAGGGAAAGCCGCCGACCTGATCCTGGCGCGCATGCCTTCACCCGGCTTGTGGTCGCGCGACCGATCGGTTTCCATGCGGGATGCGCCCCGATCAGTCGGGTTGCGCTTCGCCGGTCAGCGGACCTTCGCGCAAGTGCGGCACTCCTTCCACCGGATGCGTGTCGCCCTGCTGCTTGCGCCACGCCGCCAGCCGGGCACGCAGCGATTTCAGCACGCCGGCATAGCGAGGATCGGCGGCAAGGTTGCGCTTCTCGTCCGGATCCGCGGCAAGGTCGTACAATTCCTCGCCGGGCCGATGATAATAGGCCTGGACGGTCGCGCGCGCGGCGGGGTCGGTCTTTGCCGCCTCCCGCCAAGACGGGAAGTATTTGCCGGAATCCACCCGCTTCACCCATTGGTCGATATGCGTGGTGTAGGTGTATTCCGGGTGCAGGTTGTGGATGTATTTCCATCGCCCGGTGCGCACGCTGCGCATCGGATAGACGTTGATGCTGCCGTCATTGTTGTGCGTGGTGTAGATCTCGCCGCGCCCCTTGAAGCGCGTGTCGCCGCGCAGCACGGGCGCAAAGGACGTGCCGTCGATGCCGGCGGGCGCCTTGCCTCCGCCAAGGTCCACCAGCGTCGGCAGGATATCGACCCAGCTGACCATCGCCCCCGTCCGGCTGCCGGGTTGCACATGCCCTTGCCAGCGCACGATCGTCGGCACGCGCGTGCCGGTGTCGTACAGGTTCCACTTGCCGAACGGCCATTGCGCGCCGTGATCGGACGAGAACAGCACGAACGTGTTTGGCCCCAGCACCGTATCGACGGTGTCCAGCGTGTCGCCCACTTCCTTGTCGAGCCGCGACACCGCCGCATAATAGCGCGCCCGCGCATCGCGGGTGATCGGGGTGTCGGGCGTCTTGGGCGGCAGCCGGAGAGCCGCGGGCTGGTAGCCCTCGGTCGTCTCCGGCCAGGGGACGTGCGGCCAGTTGCTGCCGACGAAGATCGCCAGCGGCCGCTTGTCGTTGCGCGCCTTCAGCCATTTTATCGCCGATGGCACGCCTTCGGGATCGTGGAATTTGTCATGCTCGAAATGATCGAAGCCGTACATCGCGGTCTGCTGGTAATGCGAGACCTTGCCGAACGCGACGACCTCATAGCCGAGGTCATGCAGATAGGCCGGCAGCTTGCGCACGTCCGCGCGGGGGGCCTTCTGGTTGGCTTCCGCACCGTTGCGCGCCGGCATCAACCCGGTGAGCAATGCCGCGCGGCTGGGCGCGCAGGCCGGCGAGGCGACGAACGCGCGATCGAACGTCATCCCGTCCGCCGCCAGCCGGGCGAGGTTGGGCGCGCGCGCGTTGCTGTCGCCGAACGGCTGGATGTCGTTGCCCAGATCGTCGGCCAGGAAGATGACCAGGTTCGGCCGGGCCGGGCCTGCGGACTCCCGGGCCGCGGCCGGGTTCTGCATGGCCGCCTTGCTGCGTGCCACCGGTGCGACTTGCCCCAGCGCGACCAGCGAGGTGGTCGCGAACGCCAGTCGCGCGATATGTCCCGGCTTCATCCCGTTCTCCTTGCCTGTCTGCCACCCCGCCCAACGGCAGTCTTCCGTCAGAAGCGCACGCGCGCGCCGATCGTGTAGGTGGTCTCGTCGCCGAACCATTGATAGTTGAAGTAATCCTGCCCGCGATAGGACGTGGTCTTGTTGCGCAGGATATTCGATCCGCCGATGTCGAGACGCAGCGCAGAGGTGACGTCGTAGCCGACGCTGAAGTCCAGCCGGCCTGCCGGCCGGGTATAGGTCAACAGCACGGGCTGGTAGACCTGGTCCAGCAGCGCCTCCGGGATCATCCGCAGCATCACGCCACCGGTATTGTCCTCGTTATAATAACGCGAGCGGTAGGTGTAGACGAGCCGCCCGCTCAGCCCGCTTCTGTCGTACAGCAGGCCCGCAGTGTAATTGTACTTCGACACGCCCTGAAGCGGGTAGCCGGCCAGCGGATCGTTGCCGGTGATGTTCGAATCCACCAGCGTGAAGGCACCCTGCACGCCCAGGCCGGCCAACGCGCCGGGCAGGAAATCGAAGAAATACTGGCCGCTGGCCTCGATGCCCTTCAGATCAACGGAGCCGACGTTGCGCGGCGTGGTGATCAGGTAGTTGAGCGTGCCGATCGTCTCCTGCGTGGAGGAGTTGACGACACGATCCTTGATCGAGCGCTTGAACCCGGTGACGGCAAGATAACCGCTCTTGAAATAATATTCGAGCGTCGCGTCGATGCTGTCCGACTTCTGCGGGCGCAGGTCGGGATTGCCGCGGGTGCCGGTGTTGAGCAGGAACACGTTGCCCACCAGTGTCAGCGACTCCGCCGGATTGAGCGAGGCGAAATCCGGACGGCGGATCGTGCGCGACCAGGAAAGGCGACTCTGAAAGCCCGACCCGAACTGCACCCGTGCCGTGGCGTTGGGCAGGAAATCGGTATCCGTCGTGCTGGCGCCCACCGGCAGGATGCTCGCACCAGACCGGGTGAAGCCGTCGATCTGGCGCTCGGTCCGGGTCAGGCGCCCGCCGATTGCGCCGTCCACCACGATCCCGCCGACGGGGATCTCGTAATTGGCCTGCAGATAGCCGGAATAGGTCTTCTCGGCCACGTCGAACTGCTTGGTCGGGTCATAGTCCGGCTGCCGCTGCGCCAGGTTGAACAAGGACCGCAGCTCGTTGCGGCCCCGCTCGGAGCGGAGATAGGCCGGATTGACGCCAACGAAGGTCTGGCCGCCGTTGATGCCGGGGGCATAGCCGATCGGGCCCAGGAAGTCGGGCGACAGGCGCAGACTGGAAACCAGCCGCGCCGTGGACTCCGTGGCGGTGCCGATATTGCCGAACCCCACGGTGGAGATCGCCGTGGTCTGCAGCACCTGCTGCTGGCGGGAGTCGCGATCGGCGAACCGCAGGCCGGCCTGCACGCTCTTGAGCAGGCCGCCGACCTCGTAGGTGGTGTCGAGCCGCGCCTGGAACAGGGAGCCGTCCTCGAACGTGAAGTTCTGGTTGAAGGCGTTGCGCAGCGACAGATTGGCGCCGCTGAGCGGGATGGTCGGGTCCAGATAGATTTGCGGCCCGTTGTCGACGTCGGTCACCAGCCGGAGGGTCGGCACGCGCTGGCCGACCTCGGCATTGACGTTCTGCGTGAACGTGCTCGAAGTCTGGTAGGCCACGTCGAGCAGCCCCTTCAGCGCACCTTCCGCAAAGTCCAGGCCGCCGGCGATCAGCTTGTTGCGCTGGGTGAGCTCCTGCGACGAGGAGTTCTGATTGACCACGATGTTGTTGAACGTCGCGCTGCTGATGTCGCACAAAGTGGGCGTGGTGAAGGGTTGCAGGGTCTGCGTGACCCGGCCGGTCGCCGGATCGACATTGTTGACGATCGTGGGATTGGTGCCGCCCGAATTCACGCGCGTGCGGAAGCAGTTGTTGTTGGCCACCACGTTCGTCATGGTCGTGCCGTTGGTGAACGGCTGCGGGTTGAAACCGGCAAAGCCCGTCGTGGTGTTGAAGTAGGTATACAGCCCTTCGACATACGCCTTCAGCGCCGACGAGGCCTGCCACTCCACCGCACCGTTCACCTGCCACCGCTTCAACGTGCCGACATCGGGCATGTTCTGGATAACCTGCGGCACGAAATAGCCGGGCGTGTTGAGCGGCGCGCTGCCCGAGCTGCGCCGGTCGGTGAGGTTGCGCACGGTGCGGATCGTGTTCGAATGCGACCAGGTGCCATTCAGCAACAGGCCCACTTCGCCCGCAGGGGTGTTGATCCGGGTCGTGGCCAATGCCCCGAACTGCGGATTGCTCTTGTCGACCTGGCTGCCGTAATTGTTGCGTGCGGTGAGCACGAGCGCCGGCTCCTTGAACGCGAACGGTCGGTTCAGCTTCAGGTCGATGCCACCGGCCACGCCACCTTCGATCAGGTCGGCGGTTTGCGACTTGTAGGCATCGATCCGGGCCAGCGCTTCGGCGGGCACATCCTTCAGATCGAATCCGCGGCCGGTGGACGTGAACATTTCGCGCCCGTTGAGGGTCGTCAGAATGTCGGTCAGGCCACGGATGCGGACATTGGACAGTTCGTTGTTGCGATCATTGGACACCTGGATGCCCGGCACGCGCTGCAATGCGGCGGCAACGGTGGGATCGGGAAGCTTGCCGATGTCGGTGGCGACAATCGAGTCGACCACCTGCACGGCCGTTCGCTTGATGTCGGCCGCGCGCTCCAGCGACTGGCGAATGCCGGTGACGACGATGTCCTCGCCTTCGTCCTGGCTTTCGGGTGCCGCACTCGAGTCCTGCGCCGGCGCGGGCGTCGGATCGGCGGTCTGCGCTGCGGCGGGATACGCCACGCCAAGAACCGCCGCCAGGGCCGCCGTACCGAAAAGATGTTGCTTGAGCATCGCGTTCCTCCCCTTGCACGCGACGTTTTCCCCTCGTCGTGCAGGGCACACGTATCATGCCCGACAAAGCCGGTCCACCACTTATCTTATCAATAAGACAAGACGGTGTAACGCGGGGCTGTATGGCATCTCCAGCGCGACTACCGCCGGCTCTTCGACAAGTGGCAGGTGGATGTGGTCACGCTCGCCACGCCCGACTTCTCGCATGCCAGGATCGCGATCGACGCGATGCACTCGGGCCATCACGTCTATCACGAGAAGCCGGTCGGCATCGCCCCGGCAGAGGGCGAGGCGATGGCCGCGGCGCAGCGGCGCACCGGGCGCGGCAACGGACCCTAACAAGGGCGGACGCGTGGTCGCGATCCAGCCGGTCAGCTTCGGCACGGACGGATCGATCCTGCCGATCCGGATGACGGACTAATCGGCGGCGGCCGCGACATCCCGGTGCGTTTCGATCAGGTCCAGCACGTCGCCAATCAGCGTACGCATGGCCGCGCGCGCGGCACCGCCGTCGCCCGCGGCGATCGCGTCGCGCACCGCACGGTGCTCGGCCACGCTGGCGGTGCGCCCCTTGATGCGATTGGTGAAGCGGATGGAGGTGCGCAGCGCAGTGGTCACCACGTCGCGGAACTGCGCGTAGAACGGGTTGCCCGAGGCCCGCAGCACCGCGACATGGAAGGCGATGTCCGCTTCCAGCGTGTCGTCCGCCCCGCGCTCGGCCGCCTCCATCCGTTCCAGCCCGGCGCTGATCCGGCCGATGTCGTCGGGCGCAGCGAAGCGCGCGGCAAGCGCCGCCGCTTCCGGTTCGATCGCCACGCGTAGCTGGTTGAACTGCTCGAGCAGCACGATGGAGAACTTCCGCTCCAGCAGCCATCGCAGCACGTCGGTGTCGAACAGGTTCCAGGACCCGGTCGGCTGCACGATCGTGCCCTGGCGCGGGCGCGCGCTCAGCAGCCCCTTGGCCGTCAGCATCTTCACCGCCTCGCGCGTGACGGAGCGGCTGACGCCGTGCTGCCGGGCAAGCTCGGCCTCGGTCGGGAACGCCTCCTCATCGAAACGGCCGGTGACGATCGCGCGGCCCAGGCTGTCGAGCAGCCCATAGGTCAGGTTGCGGCCGAGTTGCGGACGCACATCGTCCAGCGACAGTTTCGATAGCTCCGCCAAACTCTTATCCCCGGCTCTCGTGTCGTTGGCACCGCCGCGACTGTATGCGCAATCCCAACATAGACAAGCGAAGCCTACCATATAAACGTCCGCGAAACGCCGCCGACGATGATGCGGCACGGCGTCGAGACGCGCATCCGCAACCATGGCACGACAGCGCGAGATGAAGAGCTTCCATCGCCTGGAAACCCGGTCCGCCATCGCATGCAGACATGGTTCGGGTGCCGGGCGGCAGCTTCGCCATGGGTTCCGAACGCTTCTACGACGAGGAAGCGTCGCTGCGCCGTGTACGGGTCGACCCCTTCTGGATGGACGCCGCCCATGGCAGGGAGGCGCCGGAGGGCGCCGTGGCGCTCACCAGACCCGGGCGATGCACTCGCACGTCGCCGCGCGAACCGCTTCTTGTATGCCAGATCGGGGCTGTGAGACGAGTGTGTCCGGGGGATCACACCTTGCCCGCCGTCGTCACGTAAGTGACTTTCGGCTACTTGTCATACTTATCTGCTCGTAATAGACGAAGGAGAATGAGCTTGGCGACTGAGGTGCCTGGCCGGAACAGGGGAGGTTTGCCGTGGCAGGAACGACTTGGGGGCACCGGATCGGGCGGGGCTCGTCCAGTCTGGCGCTGATCGCATCTCTGGCATGGGCGGGAACGGCGCAGGGCCAGACCACGCCGGCCCAGAGTATGCCGGCCGAACCCGGCGCGACGCAGGGCACGGCACAAGCACCGGCAAGCGCCGATCCGGCGCAGGACGGCGCAACGGGCGAGGACATCGTCGTTACCGGCTTTCGCGCATCGCTGAACAACGCGCTGGCCGACAAGCGCCGCGAAACGGCCGCGATCGACAGCATCAAGGCCGAGGATATCGGCAAGTTCCCCGATTCCAACCTTGCGGAATCGATGCAGCGCATCCCGGGCGTGGCGCTTGCCCGCGGCGATGGCGGCGAAGGCAAGAACATCTCGGTTCGCGGGCTGGGCTCGGGCTTCACCCGCGTGCGCATCAACGGCATGGAAGGAACCGCGCAGACCGGCGCCTCCGACATCTACGGCAACCGCAACAGCGGGCGCTCGTTCGATTTCAACGTGTTCCCGTCCGAGATCTTCAACGGCCTGGCGGTGCGCAAGACGCCCTCCGCCGATGTGGAGGAAGGCTCGCTGGGCGCCACGGTGGACCTGACCGCACCCAAGCCGCTGGACCAGAAAAAGGATTTCGTGCTCAGCGCCACCGTCAAGGGCTTGTGGAACGAGCTGTCCAAGGACGTCGATCCGCGCGGCTCGCTGCTCGTCTCCAAGCAGTTCGACGAAGGGCGCTGGGGCATCCTCGGCTCGCTGGCCTATCAGCAGCGCAACATCCGCGAGGTCGGTTACTCGGCGGTGGACATCCTGTCGGCCAACACCAACGGCCTGTTCTGCTCCCCCGCCGGCTTCACGCCCGCGACGCCGCCGATCGGCACCAAGGGCGCCACCGCCACGCTCTGCTATCCGGGCAATCCGCGCACCAGCTCGCTTGATGCGTTCAACGCCGTCTACAATGCGCGGCGCCCCGACCTGCCGAACACGCCCGGCAGCGGCGCCTACTTCCCGCGCCTGCCCCGCTACCTTAATTCCACCCAGGATCAGAAGCGGATCGGCGGCACGCTGACCCTGCAGTTCCAGCCGGACGAACGCACCGACATCTCGCTGGACACGCTGTATTCCCGCTTCGACGTGGTCCGCACCGACGAATATATCGAAGCGGTCTCGTTCGCGCGCTCGATCTCGAACAACGGCCAGCCGATGACGTCGATCCGTGATCTGACTTTGTCGCCGATGGGCTCGGTGCAGAAGGCCTCGTTCGACGGCGTTGACATCCGCTCGGAAGGCCAGGTCGACGATTTCGTGTCGACGTTCAAGCAGGTCAACCTGAACTTCAAGCATCAGTTCAGTGACCGGCTGGAGCTGACCGGGCTGGTCGGCATCAATCGCTCGCGCCTGCAGACGCACAAGCGCTTCCAATATTGGTCGGACGCGATCGACAAGCCGTTTTCGCTGGACTTCGAAGGCCGCACCACGCCGACGCTGGGCTTCGGCTTCGATGTGTCCGATCCGAACAACTTCCAATATGCGCCGGGCCTGGCGGACGGCACCGTGCTGGGCGGGTTCATGCTGCAGGGAGCGCCGCGCTTCAACCTGACCAAGGGCTTCACCGACGAGCTGAACCTCAGCTGGAAGGCCGACGACGTGCTGACCGTCCGGGTCGGCGGCCAGTTCCGGCGCAGCGACTTCACCACCCGCGGCACCGGCTATTACACGGCGGATATCGTCACCAAGCCGCTGCCCGCCGGCGTCACGCTGACCGACCTGTCGCGCCAGGTGACCGATGTCGACAAGCTCTGGGGGCAAGGCGCGCCATCGAGCTGGGCCGTGTTCGATCCGGACAAGCTGTACAATGCCCTGAACCTCGATGCCGCGCGCACCTGCGGCGTGGAATGCGGCCAGGGCACGAACCGGGTGAAGGAGGATATCGCCAGCGGCTATGCGATGGTGACCTTCGACTTCGGCGATCGCCTGCCCTTCAGTGTCCGCGGCGATGCCGGCGTGCGCTACGTGCACACCGATCAGCTTTCCAGCGCCTATGTCCAGCTTGCGCTGGCGTCCTCGCCCACCGGCGTGGTCGGACGGCTCGCGGAAGCGCGGCGCAGCTATGACAACTGGCTGCCGTCGATGAACATCGTGGTGGAGCCCGCGCGCGACCTGCTGTTGCGCTTTTCGACGGCCAAGGTCCTGTCGCGGCCCGAGCTCGGCTCGCTGACCCCGTCCAGCGGCGTGAACAACGTGACGCGCACCGGCAGCGTGCAGAACCCGTTCCTCGATCCGATCAAGGCAACCACGTTCGATGCCGCCGCGGAATGGTATTTCCGGCCGGGTTCGCTCCTGTCTATCGCCTATTTCCACAAGGACATCGCGACCTTCATCCAGAGCGTGCCGCAGACCGTGCCGTTCAACACGCTGGGCCTGCCGGACGCGTTGCTGGCCGGATCGAACACGCAGCCGGGCGAGCTGTTCACGGTGTCGCGGCCGTCCAACACCCCGGGCGGCAAGCTGAACGGCATCGAGCTGAACGCGCAGATCCCGTTCAACTTCCTGTCCTCGCCCGTGCTGCGCAACTTCGGCGTGCTCGGCAACTACACGCGCGTCACGTCCAAGATCCGGTACATCACCGCAACGGTCAACAATGTCGTGACGGCCTCCGCCACGGCTGCGCTGACCGGCCTGTCGAAGAACACGGCCTCGGCGACCGTGTTCTACGAGGATCGCAAGTTCAGCATCCGCAGCACGCTGAACTACCGGGATCCGTTCATCCGCGGCATCCCCGGACCCCAGGGCAGCGACCTCAACGGCAACGACTCCACCTTGTACCTGGACGCGTCGGCTTCCTACAATTTGTCCGACCGGCTGCGTGTCTCGATCGAGGCGCAGAACCTCACGGACGAGCAGAACCGCCTGTTCGTGGACAGCCAGCGCAAGGACACGCTGTTCGAGACGCGGATCGGGCGCACGGTGACGGTCGGCGCCACGTTCCAACTGTAAGGGGACGACCAACCCTGCGGCGACACGCGTCGCAGGGTTGGTCGTGACCGGCGCTTCGTGCGCGGCGGAGCGCCCCTATCGCGCCCGGTGTACAGTTCGCCCGGCGGCACAAGCCGGACGCCGAAAAGGTGATCAGGCGCACAAAACAACCGTTCCTTATCGATCGTGCGATGGCGTGGGCGGAAGGCGGCGTCCAAGCGGGCGGAGTCCGCGGGAGCGTAGATCGCCGCATCCATCTCCCGCAGCGCAGCGCGGATCGTGCCGATGTCTGCCGGGCCGCCCTCTCCGTTTCCCCCGCGAGGCGCGTCTCGAGCAGCGTGATGACTCGACGGCCCGTGTCGGCGCCTTGCACGCAGGCTCCGACGATGGTGTCCGCGCGTACCCTGCGCCCTGCCTGCCGCCATCGCCTTAAATTTCCTTAATGGAAGAGGCTGTCACACAAATGTAAGTGCTTAATCCTAGAGGCTCCCCATACGGTCGGGGTGGGCCTCTGAATACAAAAGAGAAGTGACGAGTGGTCCTGCCACGTCGTCTAATTAGACATGCGCGCCCGGAGAGGCGGTAAACGCGCATATCCACCTGAGACCTGCCTATCTTCAATGATGGCGCTTCTGCGCCCAGATCTCGGGACCTTGGCATCATGATTAATCCACGACTTGGCAGGTGCCGCCTCTTCTTGCACTCCGCCCTCTTTGCTCTTGCGACTGCAACTGTCTTCGCCAGTCCGGCGGCACAGGCCCAGACACAGGTCGCGGGTGAAGGCCGGGTCGGCGGCACGGTGACGGCCCCCTCGGGCGACCTGCTCCGCGGCGCGCAGATCCGCATCGAAGGCTCCGATGTCGTCGCGGTCAGCGACAATGATGGCCAGTTCATGCTTTCGCGCGTGCCCGCCGGCGGCCAGCAATTGACGGTCAGCTATGTCGGCTTCGAGACCGCACACCAGACAGTGACGGTTGCCCCGGGCGAGACGGCCCAGGTCCGCGTCGCCTTGCAGCCGACGGCGGCCGAGAACGAGGACATCGTTGTGAGCGGCAGCCGGCCGATCGCCGAGTCCGAAGCGGCGGCGCTGCAGCTGAAGCGGGCCTCCACTTCGCTGGTCGACGTCATCGCCGCCGACAGCGTCGGCCGCTTCCCCGATCAGAACATCGCCGCCGCGGTCAGCCGCCTGCCGGGCGTCAGCGTCGGGCGCGACCAGGGCCAGGAGCGTTACATCAGCCTGCGCGGCTCGCCGTCGAGCTGGACCACGCTTGCCTTTGACGGCGTGAACGTGATCAGCCCGGAAGGGCGCGAAACGCGGTTCGACACGATCCCCTCCTCCATTGCCAGCCAGACGGTCGTGCGCAAGGCGGTGACGCCGGACATGCCGGGCGAGACGGTTGCGGGTAACATCAACATCATCACCCGCAGCCCGTTCGACTATCCCGGCTTCAAGATGGCGCTGGACGGCGGCTACGGCTTCAACGATCTCGGCAACGGCAAGCAGTACAACGTCGGCGGTTTCGTCTCCGACCGGTTCGCCAACGATACGTTCGGCATCCTGCTGGGCGCCTCGCGGTACGAACGCGACATGGTGACCGACAATTTCGAAACCGATTACGAGATCGCGACGGAGGATCGTCAGCCCGGCCGCGAGACCCGCATCTGGCGCCCCGAGACGCAGAACAAGCTTTATCGGCTGACGCGCAGCAATACCTCCTTCTCCGGGCGGCTCGAATGGCGCCCGAACACCAACCAGCGGGTGTTCCTCAGTTCGATCTACACGCAGTTCCGCGACGACGAGCTGCGCAACGCCTATGTGTTCGACCTGGATCAGGATGCGGTGCGGACGGACAACACCACCGCCACCAACCGCACCGGCTATGCCGATATCCGCACCGGCAACACCCCGGTCCAGGGTACGCTGTATGGATCGGAAATCCAGAGCACGCTCAACAGCAATTCCAGCCGGCAGAGCATCTTCACCAACACGCTGGGTGGCGAGCACGAGCTGGACACGTGGAAGGTCAACTGGCGCCTGAACTACACGCGCGCCGACGCGCGCAGCAAGCCGCCGTTCCAGTCCTCCTGGTTGAGCCCCACCGATTTCACGCGTCGCCCGACCTTGGTGTACGACTTCACCGATCCGAACCTGTCGCGCGTGCAGCTTTATGATACGATCCGCAATCCGGACGGTACGTATAGCCGCGGCCGGGCCCGGCCGTTCATCTCGCCCACCGAGCTCGATTTCGCCTCCATGACGCGCAACGACCAGCTCGACCGCACCAACGGCTACACCGCCAAGCTGGACGTCGACCATAACCTGTCGCTGTTCGGCGCAGACACGGTGTTCCGCTTCGGTGGCGAGTATGACAAGCGCGTCAAGCGGTCGCGCCGCACCACGCTGGAAGTGACGCCGGACACGCTGGAAGCCGCCGGTCTGACCGCACCGACCCAGGCCGATATCAGCATCGACACACCCTACAAGGGCAAGCTCCCGCTGGGCTACGGCTTCAAATATTTCTCCAGCGAACTCGGCGAGGCACTGTTCGACCGCTACCTCGCCGCGGGTGCCGCCCAGGTGCAGGAAGGGGCCAGCGAGGAGAACGACTACCGGGTCAGCGAGGAGGTGATCGCCGGATACGCGATGGCGACGACCTATTTCGACTGGGGCAACATCGTCTACGGCGCGCGCCTGGAGAATGTGAAGAACACCGGCGCCGCGCTGGCGCTCACCGACGACGGCTACCTGCCCGTGCGCGTATCCAACAGCTTCACGTCCGTTTATCCCAGCGTGCACCTGAACTGGGACATCAACCGCAACATGAAACTGCGCCTTTCCGGCAACACGGGTGCGGCGCGGCCCGACTACGATCAGCTGCGCCCCAATTTCTCGTATGACGACACCGATCAGGTGATCTCCGGGGGCAATCCCAACGCCAAGCCGGAGCGCGCCAAGGGCGTGGACCTGTACTTCGAATGGTACATGCCTTCGCGCGGCTTCTTCTCCGCCGGCGCGTATTACAAGGACCTGAAGGACATCCTGTACGATATCGAGCTGACCCAGTTCGGATCGGACGTGCTCAACTCCAGCGGTGTGGATCGCTCGATCTACTCGTTCCAGACGATCTCCAACGGCGGCGGCGGTCACATCAAGGGCCTGGAATTCGCCTTCTCGCAGCCGCTGGAAGGCCTCGCGCGCGGCATCGGCCTGCCGGCCTGGGCGGGCGGCTTCGGCGTGCAGGCGAACCTCACGATCAACAACTCCAAGGCGACCACGCCGGACGGGCGCACCACCGACCTGCCGGGGGCCTCGCCGCTGATCTACAACGTGTCCGGCTATTACGAACGCTACGGCTTCTCGGCGCGGCTCAGCTATCAGTGGCAGCAGGCCTATCTCGACTCGATCGGCTCGGGCGACATCATCGGCGACACCTACTGGGCCGATGTCGCGCGCCTCGACCTTTCGCTGCGCTACTCGATCAATGCCAACGTTCAGCTGTATGCGGACGCGAACAACCTGACCAACGAGCCGGGCATCCGCTACCAGGGTAGCTTCTCGCGCCAGATCGAGCACGAAACCTTCGGCCGCCGGTATCTCGCGGGCGTCCGCCTGAACTTCTGAGGAGTGACCCGGGGGCGCCGCCATCTTCGGCTGCGCCCCCGGGCTCGCCGGGCCACATGCCATGACCAAGACCATCCTCGTGATCGAGGACGATACCGCCACCGCCGCCTATCTCGCATCCTGCCTCGTCGAGGCCGGGTACCGGGTGGAGCGCGCGGTCGATGGCCGGCGCGGGCTGCAAGTGGCGCAGCAAATCGCGCCGCAGGCGGTCGTGCTCGATCGCATGCTGCCGGAGCTGGACGGCCTCGCGCTGCTCGAAGAGCTGCGCGCCGGGGGCGCCGACATGCCCGTCATCATCCTTTCGGCGATCGGCTCCACGGACGAGCGCGTGCGCGGTCTGCGCGCGGGATCCGACGACTACCTGGTCAAGCCGTTCGCCATGAGCGAGCTGCTCGCGCGCCTGGAGGTGCTGTTCCGCCGCGCCAGCCACCCGTCCGCTGTGGTCACGCAATTGTTCTACGAAGATCTGACGCTCGACATGCTCGCCTCGCGCGCCGAACGCGCAGGGCAGCGGCTGCAGCTCCAGCCGCGCGCGCTGCAATTGCTGGAATTCCTGCTCCGCAACCAGGGCCAGGTCGTGACCCGATCCATGATCCTGCAGAAGGTGTGGAACTACGATTTCGATCCCGGCACCAACGTGATCGACGTCTATCTCAGCAATCTGCGCAAGGAAATCGATCGGCCCGGATTGATCCCCTTGCTGCACACCGTGCGCGGCGCCGGGTACCGGCTCGGCGCGGCGACATGCGCCCCGGCCGAAGCCGGCGGATCGACCTCATGAGACGTGCACTGGCACGCTTGCAGGGCTGGCGCTCGACCAGCGGGCGTTTCGTCCTGCTCCACCTGGCACTGAGCCTTGCCTGCACGTTGCCGATCCTGCTCTTCGTCTATCTTCAGATCGATCGCGTCCTGATCGACGACTTCGCACGGCCGCTCGAGTTCCGGCAGAGCAATCTCGAAAAACACCTTGCCGAGGGAGGCCTGCGGGGCCTGAAGATCGCCGTGGACAGTCGCGCGGCGCGTGCCCATCGCGATCAGACCGCCATCCTGCTGGTCGATCCGCAAGGGCGCAAGGTGGCGGGCAATCTGCGCGTATGGCCGCAAGGACTGAAGGCACCGCAGGATTGGACTCCGGCGTCGCTGCACCGGGAAGGAGAGCCTGCTCCGGAGGAGTTCCTGGTCCGCACCACCCGCCTCTCCTCGGGTCATCGCCTGCTGCTGGGCGGCCTGCTGGACAATCGCGCGGATGTGCACCGCGCCCTCTTGCTCGCGCTGGCGGCCGCCTTTGCGCTTGCCGTGCCGGTGGGTCTGCTCGGCAGCCTGGCGATCGTGCGTGAGATGAATCGCATGGTGGCCGCGATCACGCGCGTGGCCGCGGATGTCGGCGCTGGCGACCTGAGGCGGCGGGCCGAGACCGATGGCAGCAGCGATCCGGTGGACCGCCTCAAGATCTCGCTGAACGCCATGCTGGATCGCATCGAGGCGCTCGTCGGCGAGCACCGGGTGCTGACCGATGCCCTGGCGCACGATCTGCGCTCTCCGCTGACCCGCATCCACATTCAGGTTGCGCGCGGACAGGAAGCGGGTGCCGGCGCCGACCCCACCCCCCGTTTCCAGGCGATCGGGCAGGAGGTGGAATACGTGCTCCACATTCTTGAAGGCGCGCTCGAAATCAGCCGTGCCGAGGCCGGGATCGGGCGCGGCAGCTTTGAGCGGCTCGATCTTGCCACCATGCTGCGCGATCTGGGCGAAATCTACGAGCCGGTGGCGCGTTCCGCGGGCGTGACGATCGCGGTCGAAGCACCGGCCAGGCTGGAGTTGAGCGGCGACCGCGCGCTGCTCGCCCGCGCGCTGGCCAACCTGCTCGACAACGCGCTCAAATACGGTGCGAGCGGCGGGCATGTCAGCCTTCAGGCGCTGTCGGCGGAGAACGAGGCGCATCTGTGCGTCGCAGATCGCGCAGCCGGCATTCCCGTTGACCGCCGCGCGGAGGCGCTGCGCAAGTTCGGCCGGCTCGACAGCGCGCGCAGCACGCCCGGCAGCGGACTTGGCCTCACGCTGGTGAAGGCTGTCGCCTCGCTGCACGGCGGCAGGCTGGAGCTGGAGGACAACCATCCCGGCCTGCGCGCGCGACTGACACTTCCGCTCGGCTTTCAACCTTCCCCTTCCCCTTCATCATAAGGAAAATCACATGACTGACGTTCGACAGCCCGCGCCTGCACGCGCTCTCCGCCGCTCGCGCCGCGCCCGCTACGCGCTCGTCCTCGCAGGCATGGCGGCAAGTGCCGCCGCGATGGGCGGCGCCGTTTCCGCGCCGGCGCAGGAGGCGCCCACCAAGCGCCCGGCCGCACAGCGCGCGCGCAACGTCATCGTCTTTCTCGGCGATGCCGGCGGCGTGCCCACGCTGAACGCCGGCGGCATCCTCGCGCACGATCGGCCGCAATCGCTGTTCATCCAGTCCATGCCCTATGTCGGCCTGTCCGACACTTCCTCGCTGAACCAGTGGGTGACGGATTCGGGCGCGGGCATGACGGCCATCATGACTGGGCGGAAGACCAACAACTCGATGGTCTCGGTGGTGCCGGACGCGACCGGCGCGACCGTCACGCCGCTGAAGACGGTGCTCGAATATGCGGAAGAGCGCGGGCTCTCGACCGGCGTCGTCACCAACATGAAGATCTGGGACGCGACCCCGGCCGCCACCTACGCGCATGTCGCGTCACGCAAGAACAAGGACGAGATCTTCCGCCAGATGCTCGCGCCCCGCTTCGGCAACGGCGTCGACATCCTGATCGGCAAGGGGCGCGCGGACGCCCTCGCCTCCTTCGGCGCGCGGCAGACAACCGCGGAGCAGGCGTTCACGGCCGCCGGTTATCGTTTCGGCGAGGACCCGGCACTGATCGCGCAGGCGGGCCGTGCAGCGGTGCTGCGCGATGCCGATTTCGAGCCGATCCCTGCGGTGGAGGCGACCGTGCGTCAGCTTTCGCGCAATCCCAAGGGCTATTTCCTCATGGTCGAGTGGGACATGCACACAAACGATCCGCAAAAGGGCCTCCGCCATGTCGTGGAGATGGACGACATGATCCGCCGCATCAGCGCCATCGCGGGCAAGGACACGCTGATCCTGTTCACGGCCGATCACAGCTTCGGCTTGCGGCTGAACGGCGGCAAGCGCGCAACGCCGCTTGCGGAGCAGTTTGCCGCGGCAGCGGCCAAGCCGGGAGCCACCGTCGGTGCCAACGACGTGATCGGAGTGGAAGACGGCCATACCGGCGAGGAAGTGATCGCCGCCGCCTCCGGGCCGGGTGCCGAGCAGGTGCATGGCTTTTTCCCGAACACCCGCTTGTTCCAGGTGATCCTGGCCGCGTTCGGCTGGTCGCCGGAACGCTGAACGACGAGAGGCCGGCGGCGGCGCGTGCTGCCGCCGGTTCGCGATGACCAGGAAAGGCTGAAACGATGACGAGATACCCCGCTGTCGCCGGCGCGCTGGCGCTGTTCGCCGGGTCGCTACCCGGCTGCGCCCAGCTTGCGACCGGGCCGGCACCCGCTTTGTCGGGCGAGACTGCCGTCGTTACCGCCACGCGCGAGACCGAAGCGGTGCAGACGGCGAATGCGGATGCGGCGGACGACCCGGCGATCTGGCGCAACGCCGCCGACCCGGCGGCAAGCCTGATCGTGGCGACCGACAAGCAGGCAGGCCTCAACGTCTACGACCTGCAGGGCCGTCAGCGCCACTTCCTGAACGCCGGCCGGGTCAACAATGTCGATCTGGTCGAGACGGCAATGGCGGGAACGCCGATCGTGCTGGTCGCAGCATCGGATCGCAACGATCTCGCCGCCGCCAAGATCGCTCTCTTCCGCCTCGACACCGCGAGCGCGCGGCTGGAGCCGCTGGGCACGGTGCCCGCCGGAACCGGTGAGGCATATGGCATCTGCCTTGGCCGCCGTCCCGATGGCGCTGTGGACGCCTTTGTCGTGCTGAAGGACGGCACGATCAACCAGGTCGCGCTCGACCTGCGCGGTTCTCGCCCAGCGGGGCGCATCATCCGCACGCTGAAGCTTCCCAGCCAGTCCGAGGGGTGCGTGGTCGACCCGGCCACGCAGCGCCTCTACGTGGCGGAGGAAGATGTCGGCATCTGGCGCTTCGATGCGCGTCCTGGCGGCGACGCAACGCCGGTTTCCGTCGCTCGCGTGGACAACCGCACGTTGGTCGCCGACGTGGAAGGCCTAGCGATCTCAAGGGGCCACGACGGCCGGACGCTGCTCGTCGCCTCCAGCCAGGGCGACAGCGTCTATGCGGTATATGATCTGGCGGACGACCGCTTCGTTGGCCGGTTCCGGATCGGCGCAGGGGAGCTCGGCGCGACCAGCGAGACCGATGGAATCGAGATCGGCGACTGCGATTTCGGGCCGGATTTTCCGGCCGGCATCCTGATCGCGCAGGACGGCAACAACGCACCCCGCGCACAGAACTTCAAGATGGTAAGCTGGGGATCCGTTCTGGAAGCTCTTGCCCGACGATGACCGGCCTCGAACAGGATGCCTAGGTGCTTGCTTCGATTGTAGACGCGCAGGCAACCCATTCCTTCGCGCACCATCTCCTCGTTCCGCCGCAAACGGCAACGGCCCGCCCCTTTTGGGGGCGGGCCGTTCGTGACCGGATTGGTTGCGGGGACAGGATTTGAACCTGTGACCTTCAGGTTATGAGCCTGACGAGCTACCGGGCTGCTCCACCCCGCGCCACCATCTGATCCGCTTGTTGTGACGCTTGTTGCGTGCAGGGACGGGT
>NZ_QQNB01000003.1 GCF_003345355.1 Sphingomonas aracearum
GAGCCGACAAAAACACCGGCACAGCTCCCTACCCCTTTTTCTCGGGGCGGTCAGCGCACCAGGCTTTCAGCAACCACCGCGACAGCTCCAACCGGGCCACCGCTGCGGTGACACCCATCTAGGGGAGAGGTTCCACGCCGGCAAGCACTTTTTGCAGTTTTATGTCGTTTTTATACGAAAGCGCGGATTTCTGCGGGTTTACGGCTTCCTAAGGGGCTGGGCTCTACCGCGGCCGGACCATGGAATCGGTTGCTCCTCCCACGAATCAGGCGCCGGAATCGGCAGAGTCGCTCGCCGGACGGATTCGCTCGGCGGTGATCTGGCGCTCCGGGAGCCAGATTCTTGCCCAGATCGTGCAATGGGCGGCGACGTTCCTGGTGATCCGCATCCTCGACCCGCACGATTACGGCCTGTTCGCGATGACCAGCGTCGTGCTGGTCTTCCTCAACATGCTGAACGGCTATGGCCTGGCGAGCGGCCTCGTCCAGCGGGAGCAGGTCGGCCGGCGCGAGATCCGCCAGCTGTTCGGCATGCTGCTCCTGCTGAACGGGGGGCTGGCGCTGGCACAGGTCGCCCTCGCGCCGCTGGCCGCTGCCTATTACCGGCAGGAGATCGTCGGCCAGATGCTGCGCGTGCAGGCGCTTTTCTATCTCACAACGCCGTTCATCGCGCTTCCCTATGCGCTGCTCAGCCGGGCGATGGACTTCCGCCTGCAGGCACGGGTGAACATCCTGGCGTCCATCTGCTCCGCGACGGCCGCCCTCGGCGGCGCGCTCGCAGGCTGGGGCGTGTGGACCCTGGTGTTCGCGCCATTCGTGCAGTTCGTGGTCCGCGCGGTCGGCATGACGATCGCCGCCCGTTCGCTTGTCTGGCCGAGCTTCAACTTCAAGGGTGCCGGCGACATTGCGCGCTTCGGCGGGATCATGGCGGCGGGCCAGTTCTTCTGGTTCGCGCAGAGCCAGGTGGATGTGTTCATCGCCGGGCGCCACCTTTCCGCGCACATGCTGGGCATCTACACCACCGGCCTGTTTCTGACGCAGATCTTCGTCTCGAAATTCGTGCCGCCGCTCAACGAAGTCGCGTTCAGCGCCTATGCGCGGCTCCAGCATGACAGCGCGGCGGTGGCTTCGGCCTTTGCGCGCTCGGTGCGGATCATCCTGCTGGTCGGACTGCCCTTCTATCTCGGCCTGGCCGCCACCGCCGAGCCGCTGGTGCTGACCGCGCTGGGCGAGAAATGGCGCGAGGCGGTGCCGGTGGTGCGGCTGCTGGCACTGGCCATGCCTTTCATGACCCTGCAGGTGCTGCTCGCCCCCGCGTGCGATGCGCGCGGACGGCCCGGCGTTGCCGTGCGCAACGGCGCGACGGGGTCGCTCGTGCTGGCCTGCGGCTTTCTCGTCGGCGTCCAATGGGGCGCGACGGGCATCGCGGCGGCCTGGATCGCCGCCTATCCGATCTATCTCGCGATCAGCCTGCGGCGATCCCTCCCGGTGATCGGGACGAGCTGGCGCGCGCTGTCCGAGGCGATCGCCCCGGCGCTGCTCGCCAGCCTCGCCATGGCGCTGGTGGTCGCGCTTGTCGATCGCGCGCTGCCGCCGCCGCCCCCGCTGCCCCGGCTGCTGCTGCTCGTCACCCTGGGAGCCGCCGTCTATGCGGGATGGCTGCTGCTGTTCGCGCGCACCGTTCTGGTCGAGACGATGCAGGTGATCCGCCGCCGTCCCGCTTGACCCCGTGCGCCGCCAGGCGGAGGACGGCGGTCATGAACGATCCCCGCCCGGCTCTCGACGATCCTGCCCGGGCCGCCTTCGCCTGGCGGCGCTATCGCCGCTTGCTCGGCTGGATGGCGGTCGCCTCGGTGATCGGCGCCGTGCTCGCCATCCAGGGCCTGCAGCATTTCTATGGACCGCTCGGATGGGTGGCGATCCTCGCCACGCTGGGCGGCGTGATCGGTTCGGTGATGATGGCCGGCGCGCTGATGGGCCTGGTGTTCCTGAGTTCCGGAACCGGCCACGACGCCGATGTGGACCGCCGCGACAATCCGCAACCAGGCCCCTGCCCCGCCGATTAACACCGCCCGCGTCATGGAAAAGCCGCCACGCGTCCCTATCTGCGCGGCGGGCGCCGGCCGTTCGGCTCTTCCGCGCGTCCTCAACACATCTGAAGGGAACTCCCCATGGTCACCAAAGCCTATGGCGCCACCGCGGCGGACAAGCCGCTGCAGCCGATGGACATCGAGCGCCGGGAAGCGGGCGCGCACGATGTCGTGATCGACATCGCCTATTGCGGCGTCTGCCATTCGGACCTCCACCAGGTCCGCGCCGAATGGGACGGCACGCTCTACCCCTGCGTTCCCGGTCACGAGATCGTCGGCCATGTCCGCGCGGTCGGCTCGGAGGTGACCCGGTTCGCGGTGGGCGACATGGTGGGCGTGGGCTGCATGGTGGACAGCTGCCAGTCCTGCCCGTCCTGCCGCGAGGGGCTGGAGCAATATTGCACCGGTACCGGCTTTGTCGGCACCTATAACGGGCCGACGCCGGACGCGCCCGGCCACACGCTCGGCGGCTATTCGCAGTCGATCGTGGTGGACGACAAGTTCGTGCTGAAGATCCGCCACCCGGAGGAGCAGCTCGCCGCCGTCGCGCCGCTGCTGTGCGCGGGCATCACCACCTATTCGCCGCTGAAGCACTGGGGCGCGGGGCCGGGCAAGAAGGTCGGCGTGGTCGGCATCGGCGGGCTCGGCCATATGGGCATCAAGATCGCCCATGCGCTCGGCGCGCACGTGGTCGCCTTCACCACCTCGGAAGCGAAGCGCGAGGACGCCAAGAAGCTCGGCGCCGACGACGTGCTCAACTCGCGCAATGCCGAGGAGCTGGAGGCCCATGCCGGCAGCTTCGACATGATCCTGAACACGGTCGCCGCCAGCCATGACCTCGACCAGTTCACCGGCCTGCTGAAGCGGGACGGCTCGCTGGTGCTGGTCGGCGTGCCGGAACATGCGCATCCGTCGCCCAGTGTCGGCACGCTGATCTTCGGCCGCCGCTCGATCGCCGGCTCGCTGATCGGCGGCATTGCCGAAACGCAGGAGATGCTGGACTTCTGCGCCGAGCACGAGGTGACGGCCGAGATCGAGATGATCCGCATGGACGAGATCGAGCAGGCGTATGACCGGATGCAGCGGTCGGACGTGAAGTACCGCTTCGTGATCGACAACGCCACGCTGGCGGCGTGATCGGCCGGGGCCGCCGGGCTACCGGCGGCTCCGCTCCGGCGAAACTTTCTCGCCGAACGCTGATCTGCATCAAGCAAGTACTTCGCCCCGAACGGAACTTCCTCTCCCAGCGCCGGTTCGCGACGGAGCATCAGAGGGAGAAGAACATGCTCAAGACACTCGCGATCGCGCTGGCGCTTTCCGGCGCCACCGCCACCGTTGCCCAGACCCCGCCGCCGCCCCCGCCCGCCGAAGCCAAGACGCAGGCCATGCCCTATGTCACCGCTGCGGGAATGAGCGACCTGTTCGAAATCAACTCCAGCCAGATCGCGCTGGAGAAGTCGCAGAATGCCGACGTCCGCAAGTTCGCGCAGATGCTGATCAACCACCACACCAAGACCACCGCTGCGACGGTGAAGGCCGCGACGAAGGCCGGCCTCACGCCGCCGCCGCCGGCGCTCGATGCGGGCGCGACCGCCTCCATCAACGAGTTGCAGACCGCCTCCGCGGCCGATTTCGACCGCATCTACCTGGCGCAGCAGGTGCCGGCGCACCAGGCCGCGCTTGATCTGCACCAGAGCTATGCCTCGGGCGGCGATCAGGCGCCCCTGCGCACCAGCGCGAAGGCCGCCGTGCCGATCGTCAAGCAGCACCTCGCCGCCGCGCAGAAGCTGCAGGCCAAGGGCGGCTCGGACCACCGGATGTAAGACCGGGAGCGGAGCACGACCCCGTGCTCCCTTCGACATCTGCGGGGCGCCGGCGGATGGCCGCCGCGCCCCGCAACAGAAAAGGGCCGGCTCCCCTTGCGGGAACCGGCCCTTTTTCATTGACGGCGACCAGCGATCACTCCGCGGCGGCGACATCCTCGCTGGCGGCACGGGTGCGGCGGCGGCGGGGCTTGATCTCCACCGGCTCGCCCTCGAGCCCTTGCGGCAGGCTGATCGACGGCGGCAGCAGCGCGGCGTCGAAGCCGGCGGTCTCCGCATCCGCTCCGCCCGGGGCATCGCCTTCGTTCCGCGGTTCCTCGCGGCGGGCACGGCGGCGGCGCGGCTTTTCGGCCAGCGGCGTCGCCTCGGCGGTCATCGGCTCGCCTTCGACGCCGGCTTCGCCCTGCGCCACCGGCGCCTGGTCGGCACCGGCCTCCACGCGCTCCTCGGCCCGGTCGTGCCGACGCGGCTGGCGCTCGGCACGCTGGCCGCGATCCTCACGCGGGCCACGCTCCTCACGGAAGCCGCGCTCCTCGCGCGGACGCTCCTGGCTGGCCTGCTCGCGGCTGGCCTGCTCGCGGTTGCCGCGATCCTCCGCGGCACGCTCCTCGCGCACCGGCGTCTCGTCACCGTCCTCGGCGAAATCGTCCTCGTCCAGCGTCGCGCCGCGGATCGGCTTTTGCGGCTGCTGGTTGGGATTGGCTTCCTCGAAGCGGGCGCGGCTCTCGCTCAGCACGCGGAAATAATGGTCCGCAAACTGCAGGTAATATTCGGTGTTGACGCGGTCGCCCTGCATCTGCGCGTCGCGCGCCAGCGTCTTGTACTTCTCGAGCAGCTGCGCGGCATTGCCGCGGGCGCGATTGTCGATGCGGTTGCCGTTGTCGGGGCGGCCCGGATTGCCCTGCGAGCGCTGCTGCTGCCCGCCACGGCCACGACGGCGGCCGCCAGACTGACGATTGTTCATCAAGTGTTCGTGTCCTTCAAACCCAACAGGTCATTGCTCCAGCACATTGGACGCAAGCTTCCCGGTGCGTTCCCGACCCATGTGGCGGAACGCGCCTGCCACGGTCGCCGGACAAACAGCGACTGCATGACGAAGGAGTGCGGGCGACGCCCGATTTCAACGCTCTGACAATGTCGAAATCGCGTGCCCCTGTCCGCCTGATAGCGACTGGCGGAGCATCTTCCAAGCGGAATATTGTGCGCCGGCGGAACGGTTTCAAGTCGCGATCAGCGCGCGTGGATGGCCCGCCAGATCGTGCCGGACGTTCACCTCCAGCCCTGCCTGCCGCAGCAAGGCCGAAACCGCCGCCTCCTGCGAGGCGCCGATCTCCAGCACCGCCGCGCCGCCGGGCGCCAGCAATCGCGGCAGATCGGGCACGATGCGGCGATAGTCGTCCAGCCCGTCCGCCCCGGCGAACAGGGCGCCCGCCGGTTCCCAGCCGCGCACTTCGGGCGGCAGCGGCTCGCCTGTTCCGATATAGGGCGGGTTGGCGAGCACGAGGTCGAACCGCTCGTCGATGCCCGCCGCCCAGTCGCCGATGCGGAACACCGCCCGCGTTGCCGATCCGAGCCGCACGGCATTGCCCTGCGCCATCGCCAGCGCCTCCGTCGAGCGGTCGACCCCCAGGCCGCTGGCCGCCGGCCACTGGTCCAGCGCGGCGAGCAGCAAGGTGCCGGGACCGGTGCCGAGATCGAGGATGCGCGCCGGCATGCGAGCGCCGAAATGGTCCACTGCCGCCTCGATCAGCGTTTCGCTGTCCGCCCGCGGCACCAGCGCGCCAGGCCCCACCGCCAGGTCGATCGTCCAGAACGCCCGGCTGCCGGTGATATAGGCGACCGGCTCCTGGTCGGCGCGGCGCTCCACCAGCGCGGCGAACGCATGGGGAGCGGGATCGTCCAGGTGCCGCAGCAGGAGCCGTTCGCGCGAAACGCCCAGCGCATGCGCCATGAGCAGCTCGGCATCGAGGCGGGGAGTGGCGGAGAAGGTGAAGCGGCCGGCCGCTGCACCCAACGCCTCACGCACCCGCCGCGGCTGAGCCGCGTCGTCGGTCCAGCTCATGGAGCTCGCCGGCCGTGCCTGGCCGAGTCCTGCTGCGGCACGCAGCAGGCCGGCCTACGCGGCATCCAACGTCGCCAGCCGCTCCGCCTCGTCCTCGGCGATCAAGGCGCCGATCAGCTCGTCCATCTCGCCCTGGAGGATTTCGGGCAGGCGGTGCAGCGTCAGGTTGATGCGGTGGTCGGTCACGCGGCCCTGCGGGAAATTATAGGTGCGGATGCGCTCGGACCGGTCCCCCGAGCCGACCATCGACCGCCGCGCACCCGCCCGCTCCTGGTGCAGCCGCTCGCGCTCGGCCTCGTACAGGCGGGTGCGCAGCACCTTGAGCGCCTTGGCCTTGTTCTTGTGCTGCGATTTCTCGTCCTGCTGGATCACGACGAGCCCGGTCGGAAGGTGGGTGATGCGCACCGCAGAGTCGGTGGTGTTCACCGACTGCCCGCCGGGGCCGGACGAGCGATAGACGTCGATGCGCAGGTCCTTGTCGGCGATCTGCACGTCCACCTCCTCCGCCTCGGGCAGCACCGCGACGGTCGCGGCGGAGGTGTGGATGCGGCCCTGCGTCTCGGTGGCAGGAACGCGCTGCACGCGGTGCACGCCGGACTCGAACTTCAGCCGCGCGAACACGCCCGCGCCGTTGACGCTCGCGACCACTTCCTTGAACCCGCCCGCGTCGGAAGAGGAAGCGGAGATCAGCTCCACCCGCCAGCCCTGGTTTTCGGCATAGCGCTGGTACATGCGGAACAGGTCGCCCGCGAACAGCGCCGCCTCGTCGCCGCCGGTGCCGGCGCGGATTTCCAGCATCGCCGCGCGCTCGTCCGCCGCGTCCTTGGGCAGCAAGGCGATGGCAAGCGAGCGTTCCGCCTCGGGCAGGGTGTCGCGGATCGACGCGATCTCCTCGCGCGCCATGGCCGCGATCTCGAGGTCGCCCTCGCCTTCCATGCCGGCGAGCACCTCGAGCTCCGCGCGCAACCGCCGCACCTCGCCCGCGGCCCTGGCGACCGGTTCCAGTTCGGCATATTCCTTGGAGACCGCGACAAAGCGGTCCGACGGCAGGTCGCCCGTCGCCATCAGCGCCGACAATTCATCCCGCCGCGCCTCGATCTGCGCGATGCGTTCCGCGGAGATCGAGGTCAAAGTCGCGACTCTAACGAGATGACCCGATCACCGAACGGCTCGTCAGTCGCGAAAGCGTTCTCAAGGGCGTTCTTCAAACGACTGCGGACTGGCGGTGCGGAATCCGCTATATCAGTGAGGCGTATCGCGCCAACCGTCACACCCGTGTTGTCCGCAGCCACGGTCAGAACACGTCCGACACCCCGTCGCTTCGCTCGCTCGAACTGCTTCTTCTGACTGCCTGAAAATGCTGCGTCAGCAGAAATGCCTCCTGTGCGAACCAGCTTGAGGATTTCCAGCGTGAGTTCGCGCGAGTGCTCGCCGTCAGCGATGACCGTTAACTCCGGACCTTCCGCCGCGGGCTCCTCGATCAGCATCGCCAGCCGCTCGACGCCCGCCGCCCAGCCGACGCCCGGCGTCGCGGGGCCACCCAGGCTCTCGATCAGCCCGTCATAGCGGCCGCCGGCCAGCACCGTCCCCTGCGCGCCCAGCCGGTCGGTAACGAACTCGAAGGCGGTGTGGCGGTAGTAATCCAGCCCGCGCACCAGCCGCTCGTTGCGCGTCCACGCAACGCGGGCGGCGTCCAGCCCCTTGGTCACCGCCTCGAAGAACGCGCCCGCCTCCGCCGACATGTGCGCGTCGATCCCCGGCGCGGCATCGGCGATCGGGCGGTCGCGCGGGTCTTTCGAGTCCAGGATGCGCATCGGGTTCTTGGCCAGCCGCGTCAGGCTCTCCTCGGAAAGCTCGCCGCGATGCGCCTCGAAATGCGCCACCAGCGCGTCGCGCCACGCATCGCGCGTCGCCGCGTCGCCCAGCGTGTTGAGCTGCAACGTCACGCCCTCGGCGATGCCCAGTTCGTGCAGCAACTGGTCGGCAAAGGTGAGCAGTTCCACGTCCGCCGCCGGCTCGGCCGCGCCCAACACCTCGGCGTCGATCTGGTGGAACTGGCGATACCGCCCCTTTTGCGGCCGCTCGTAGCGGAACACCGCGCCCGAGGCGGTGAGCTTGAGCGGCGCATATTGCTGCCAGCCCTCGGTCAGGAACGCGCGCGCGATGCCGGCCGTGAATTCCGGCCGCAGCGTCAGCGAGTCGCCCCCGCGATCCGGAAAGGTGTACATCTCCTTGGAGACGACGTCGGTGGTCTCGCCGATGGAGCGCGCGAACACGTCGGTGCTCTCGAACATCGGCACTTCCACCCGTCCGAAGCAATAGAGCTTGCGCACCCGCTCGAACGTGTCGAGCACATGGGCGAAGCGGCGTTGCTCGTCGCCGAAAATGTCCTGCGTGCCGCGCACGCGGCGGGGTGTTTCGATCCGGGCCATGAGACGCGTGTCCTTAGGCGAGCCACGAGGGGCAGACAACGGGGCAGACGATCAGCCCTGTTCGCCCGGCTTGTCCTCCGGCGCAGGCGGCTTGATCGCCAGCGGGATCTCGCCCGAGAACATCAAGGTGCGCGTCGGAAAGGCGATGCCGATCTCCGCCGCTTCCAGCTGCTCGAAGATCGCGAACAGCAGCTCTTCGCGGATCACCACGCTTTCGTCGAAATTCGGCGTGTCGATATAGGAGAACACCTCGATATCGAGCGAGTTCTCACCGAACTTGGCGAGCCGGGCGCGCCCACCCTCCGCGATCTTCGGATGGTCGCGCAGGATACCGGCGACGATGTCCACCGCCTGGCGCAGCTTGGCGCCGGTCAGGCTGTACTCGACCCCGATCGTCGGATTGAACAGAAAGCGGTCGCGGGTGGCGAAATTCTCGATCTGCCGCGCCGAGAAATCGCCGTTGGGGATGGTCACCACCGTGCGCTCGTTGGTGCGGATGCGGGTGGAACGGATGCCGACATCCTCCACCGTGCCGACCACGTCGCCCACCTTCACGAAGTCGCCGACCTGCGCCGGCCGGTCGGCGATCACCGTCACGCTGCCGACCAGGTTCTCCACCGTCTTCTGCGCGCCCAGCGCCAGCGCGATGCCGCCGATGCCCAGCGCCGCGATGCCCGTCGTCACGTCGATGCCGAACGTGTCGAGCACGCCGACCACGGAGAAGGCGATCAGCAGCAGCTTGGCCGTGCGGCGCAGCAGCATGACCACGGAGATCACCTGCCGCCGCTCGCTTCGCCGCATGCGCGCGATCGCCAGGTCGGAGATCGCATCCACCAGCCGGAGCGCGAACCAGACGAACGCCACGACCGCGATCACGCCGGTGTAGCGCAGTGCCGCCTGCCGCGCGACGATCGACACCGGCAGCCGCCCTGCCCAGGCGTAGAAGATCAGCACCGCCAAGAGCAGGCTGACCGGCGGCAGCGCGGCATGGAGGAACCGGTACACGCCGTTGGTGCCGTGGTCGGCGACCAGCCGGCGCGTGAGGAGCAGCGCCAGCGCGGCGAACGCCCACAGCCCGCCGAAACTCACCAGCGCCAGCCCCAGCAGGATCGCCCAGTCCTTCAGCCCGGCACCCGCGATGGTCGCCTCGTCCGCGGCGGGAGCGGCCTCCCTTGCCGCCACCGCGACATTCTTCGCCAGGAGCTGGCGCGCGGTTTCGGGCGCCACGCGCCAGATCGGCACCTCGTCCGCCCCCGTGCCCCGCGACAGCAGCACCGGCTGATCTGTCGTGCCGATTGGAATGGTGCCCACTTCCTCGCGATCCGGCGCGAGATCGTCGTTCAGGTTGCCGGTCGCCTCGCTGGACAGCGCGCCGAACGGCCGCAAGGTGCCGTTCTTGTCGAGCAGCGCCTGAAGCCGGCGGGCGAGTTCCGGACCCTGGCTCGCCGGCGTCCGCGCGGGCAGCTCGAAATAATTGCCCGCGCGCTCGTAATCCTGCTCGGCGAGCGCACGCAGCAGCGCGGTTACCGCCGTGCGCGGGGTTTCGCGGCCGAACGGGTCGGTCGGCGCCGCCGGGGCTGCGGTGTTGGCGATCTGCGCCTGGGCGAGCGACGGCGCGGCAAGGGCGAGCAGCGAAGCCAGCAGCAGGGCCAGCGCGCGGACGAGAAAGACGGGCAAGACGTAAACCTCCTGCGGTCGGCGCACGATGTCGGGCGGGACGGCCACGACATGCTGCAACGCATCAATTCGTTTCCCAGGTACACGCCCCGTCCTTCTGAGGAAACGCCCGGTCGCCGCCGCTGCCGGGAGCGTGCGGCAACAACCGGCTGGACGCGCGCGCTTTCTGGCGCTTTAACCCCCTTCTTCGCTTGCGTTTCCTCCTGAAAGGCCCTCCGCACCGATGATCCGCCTTGCCGCCGTGGCGCTGCTCGCGTCCGTTGCCCTTCCCGCGTCCCTGCTGGCGCAATCCCAGAACCCGGCGCCGCAGAATTCCCGGCCGCAGCCCGTCCCCTTCGTGGACACCGTGCCGGCGGCGCGCGACGTGCCCTATCCCGGCACCATCGGGCTGGAGATCGACGCCACCAACATCCGCCAGGGCATCTTCGTCGCGAAGGAGACGATCCCGGTGGCGGAGGCCGGGCACACGGTGCTGCTCTACCCGAAATGGCTGCCGGGCAAGCACGCGCCCCGCGGCGAGCTGGAAAAGCTGGTCGACCTGGTGGTCCGCGGCAACGGCAAGGTGATCCCCTGGGTGCGCGACACGGTGGACACCTTCGCCTTCCACCTCGACGTGCCCGCCGGCGTGAAGACGCTGGACGTCAGCCTGAAGTTCGCCTCCGCCACCCAGCCCAACCAGGGCCGCGTGGTGATGACGCCCAACATGCTGAGCCTGCAGTTCAACTCGATGAGCCTGTATCCGGCCGGCTATTTCACCCGCCAGATCCCGATCAAGGCGACCGTGACCTATCCGGCGGGCTGGACCGCGGCTACCGCGCTGCGCGGCAAGGTGTCCGGCTCCACCTATTCCTACGACGTCACCGACTATGACACGCTGGTCGATTCGCCCGTGCTCGCCGGCCGCTACGGCAAGACCTGGGCGCTGTCCCCCCGCGTCAACCTGAACATCTATGCCGACAAGCCGGAGGAGCTGAACGCCAGGCCGGAGCAGATCGACGCCTACAAGCGCGCGGTCGCCCAGTCGGTGAAGAATTTCGGCGCTGAACATTACGACCATTACGACTTCCTGCAGGCGATCACCGAGGAGCTCGGCGGCATCGGCCTGGAGCATCACCGCTCCACCGAAATCTCCAGCCCGCTCGGCTTCTTCGCGGAATGGGATTCCAAGGCGTCGTCGCGCAACGTCGTGACGCACGAATACGCCCATAGCTGGGACGGCAAGTTCCGCCGCGGCGCGGACCTGTGGACGCCCGACTTCCGCGTGCCCATGCGCGACTCGCTGCTGTGGGTGTACGAGGGCCAGACGCAGTTCTGGGGCTACGTCCTCGCCGCGCGCGGCGGGCTCGTTTCCAAGCAGGACACGCTGGACGAGCTGGCGATCATCGCCGCCAGCCTCGACACCGCGCCCGGGCGGCAGTGGCGCCCGCTGATCGACACCACCAACGATCCGATCATCTCCGCCCGCGGCGCCAAGGGCTGGGTCTCCAACCAGCGCTCGGAGGATTATTACAACGAAGGCCTGCTGGTGTGGATGGAGGTCGATTCGCTCCTGCGGCAGCTGTCGGGCGGGAAGAAGTCGATCGACGACTTCGCCAAGGCGTTTTTCGGCCTCACCGATGGCGATTGGGGCGAGGTGACCTACACGTTCGACGACGTGGTCTCCACGCTGAACGGTATTCAATCCTATGATTGGGCCACCCTGCTGAGAAGCCGCCTCTACGACACCGAAACCGGCGCGCCGCTGGGCGGGTTCGAGCGCAACGGCTATCGCCTCACCTATACCGACCAGCCGAGCAGCGCGGTGAAGGCCGCCGAGAAGGCACGCAAAAACAGCGACTTCACCTATTCGCTGGGCATGCAGGCCGGTGCCGACGGCACCTTGTCGTCGGTGGTGTGGAACGGCCTTGCCTACAAGCAGGGGCTCACGATCGGCGACCAGATCGTCGCGGTGAACGGCCGCGCCTTCTCGGGCGACGTGCTGAAGGGGGCAGTGGCCGAGGCCAAGACCGGCAAGCCGCCGCTGCAGCTGCTGGTCAAGTCCGGGACGGAGGTCCGCACCGTCGCCCTCGACTATCACGGGGGGCTCCGCTACCCGCATTTCGAGAAGATCGGCACCGGGGAGGGCGGGCTCGATCGTCTGCTGACCGCCAAGTAACCGAACAACAGGGGCCATCCATGCGCATTGATCTGATCCCCGTCGGCAAGTCTCCGCCCGACGACCTCAACGTCATCATCGAGGTGCCGACCGGCGGCGAGCCGGTGAAGTACGAGTTCGACAAGGCTTCCGGCGCGCTGTTCGTCGACCGCATCCTGCACACGCCGATGCGCTATCCGGCGAATTACGGCTTCGTGCCGCACACGCTGTCGCCCGACGGCGACCCGCTGGACGCGCTGGTGATCGCGCGCTCGCCGTTCATCCCGGGCTGCGTGGTGCGCGCACGGCCGATCGCGGTGCTGAACCTGGAAGACGAAGCCGGCGGCGACGAGAAGCTGGTCTGCGTGCCGGTGGACCAGGTGTTCCCGTATTACTCCAATGTCGGTGGGCGCGAGGACGTGCCGGAGATCGTGTTCGAGCAGATCGAGCACTTCTTCACCCACTACAAGGACCTGGAGAAGAAGAAGTGGGTGCGCGTCGGCACCTGGGGCGACCGCGACGAGGCGCGCCGCATCACCCTGGAAGCGATCGACCGCTACAACGAGGCCAAGTCGCGCGGCGAGGAGCCGCTCGACCATGACGTACCCGGCCGCGCATAAGCGCCGCTGAACGGCCCGGCTGCCTTCCCGGACCTGCGCGTCCGTGCCGTGCAGCCGGGCCTGTTCCGGAAGCTCTTGCTACACGGCGAGGTGGTGGACGCCGCCCGCTCTGCGCCGAGCTGACCGCCATCGACGTGACTCAGGACAAACGCGCGGCTCGCTTCTTCTTCGCCGGTGCCCGCCGCCCCGCTTCCAGCGCCAGTTCGGCCCAGCGGCGGAACTCCTCCTCGTCGTCGAACACCGCATCGGGCGCCCGGCGATAGTTCATCGTCGCCGGCGTGCCGTCGCGGTCATAGGTGAAGCGGTCGCAGCCTGCCTCGTCCCATGTCGCATCGCTCTGCGCATCCGACTTGAACCACAAGCCGCCGTCGCCGGCCTGGATCGCGAACACCACGCCGTCGCAATAGAGCGTCGCGCCGCCCATCATCGCGCGGAGCTGATCGTCCCGACCGGCGCCATCGCCTCGGCCACCCATTCCAGCAATGCCCGGTCGATCGCCATCGTCAGTGGCCGCTCGTCAGCTTCAGGCCCGCGATGCACGCCACCGCGCCCAGGATCAGCAGCAGCCGCGGCAGGCTGGCGGGCTCGCCGAACCAGACGATGCCGGCGATCACCGTGCCCAGCGCGCCGATTCCACCCCACACGGCATAGGCCGTGCCCATCGGGATCGACCGCGAGGCGACTTCCAGCAACCCCATGGACGCCGTGACCGAGGCAAGGAAGCCGAGCGTCCAGGGCACGTTCCGGAAGTTGTCGACATGCCGCAGGCAGGTGGTGAACCCCACCTCGAAGAACCCGCCCAATACGAGCAGCAGCCAGGCCATCAGCCCTGCCCCGCCAGCCGGGCCAGCGCATCGCCGGACACGCGGTGGACCGTCCACTCGCTCATCGGCTCGGCGCCCATCGCACGGTAAAAGGCGATCGCCTTCTCGTTCCAGTCGAGCACCGACCATTCGAAGCGCGTACAGCCTCGCTCCACCGCCAGCGCGGCCAGATGCCGCAACAGCGCCTTGCCCACGCCCCCGCCGCGCGCCTCCGGCGTGACGTACAGATCCTCCAGATACAGGCCGCGCCAGCCGGTCCAGGTCGAGAAGTTGTGGAAGAACAGCGCCATGCCGACGGCCACACCGTTCAGCTCCGCGATCACCGCCTCGGCTTGTGGGCGTCCGCCCTCGAACATCGCCTCGTGCAGCAGCGCCTCGGTGGCGACCACCTTGTCCGCCTCGCGCTCGAACTCGGCCAGTTCGCGCACGAAATGCAGGATGGTCGGCACGTCCGCCGGCTCGGCGGATCGCAGGGAAAGGGTCACGCGGCAGCCTCCGTTTGCGGCGCAGGGGCGGCCGGACCGCGCACCGCGACCAGGCACCCCAGGATGATGAGGGCGGCACCCGCCACCGTCCAGCCCGAAACGCTCTCGCCGAACACCAGCCAGCCGAGCGCCGCCGACCAGACAAAGGCGGTATATTCCACCGGCGCCAGCGCCTGCGCCTCGGCGCGGGCATAGGCCCAGGCGATCACCACCGCCGAAACCGAGCCGAGAACGGCCGCGCCGATCACCTCGGGCAAGAGCGACACCGCGGGAAAACTGCCGAACCAGGGCGCGGCCAGCAGCATCAGGCCGCTGAGAACCACGCTGGTGAACAGCGCCACTTCCAGCGGATCGGCCGCCTGCGCCTGTTGCCGCAGCAGGATCAGGCTGCCGGCATAAAGGATGGAGGCGGCGACCACCGCCAGGCTGCCGAGCACGGTGTCGGTCGAGGCCTGCGCCTGCACCTCGCCCGCGGCGATCGCCAGCACGCCCAGGCTTGCCACCAGCGAGCCGAGGATGGCGCCGCGCCCCACCCGCTCGCCAAGCAGCGCCGCCGCTAGGAACAGCGCGATCAGCGGCGCCAGGAACGTCAGGGCCACCCCTTGCGCCATCGGCACGCGTGCCAGGCCCCAGAAGAACAGCAGCACCGATCCGCCCGCCACCGTGCCGCGCGCCAGGTGCAGCTTCAACGCCGCGGCCGTGGGCCAGGGCTTGCGCCGGGCCAGGAACAACGGCGCCATCAAAGCGACCCCCGCCACCGATCGCCACAGCACCGCGCTGTACGCACCGTGCGCGATCGACAGCCCCTTCATGATCGCGTCCATGCCGCCATAGGTGGCGATGCCCAGCGTGGCGGCCAGCAACGGAGCGGCGGCGCGGTTCATCGCCGCCTCCTTTGTGTTGCCCAGATGGTCATGCGCCCTGCTAGCCACCCGCCGTCGCAAACGGAAGGGTGGCAAGGTCAGCTGGCGATATCGATCCAGCTCAGGATCACCAGCCAGGCCTCGTCGTCGCCGAGAACCGGATCGCCCACCACGCTGAACTGCCGCCGTTGCAGGAGCCGCTTGACCGCGCTTTCCACAAAGGGGTGCATCTCGTTCAGCCGCGCCGCCTGGATCTCGCGCGGCCAGTGATCGAGGATGTCGGCCGAGAACAGCACGATCAGGCGCTGCGCCCCGATCGCCCCGCGCAGCAGCAGCGTTTCCTGGAGCGACCCCCGGATCTCTGCGTCGAGCACCACCTTGTTCACGTCCAGCACGGCAGGCCTCCTTGCACTTCGTTGTGAATGCCCCGCCCGGACGACGGCGGTTATTCCGCCGCGACCGCCACGGCGGCGTCGCGCGCGTCGATTTCGGCGGCCTTGGCCTCCACCAGGCGCACGATATGATCGATCATGCCCTCGTCCTGCACATGGTGGTCGGTGACGCCCGACAGATAGACCATGTGCTTGCCGTTGCCGCCGCCGGTGATGCCGATATCGGTTTCGCGCGCTTCGCCCGGGCCGTTGACCACGCAGCCGAGCACCGACAGGCTCATCGGCGTGCGGATATGCTGGAGGCGCTCCTCCAGCGTCTGCACCGTGCGGATCACGTCGAAACCCTGCCGCGCGCAGGACGGGCAGGACACCACCCGCACGCCGCGGTTGCGGATGCCCAGCGCCTTCAGGATCTCGAAGCCGACGCGGATCTCCTCCTCGGGCTCGGCCGAGAGGGATACGCGGATCGTGTCGCCGATCCCGAACCACAACAGCGAGCCGATGCCGATCGAGCTCTTCACCGTGCCGCCGATCAGCCCGCCCGCCTCGGTGATGCCGAGGTGCAGCGGGCAGTCCACCGCCTCGGCCAGCTGCTGGTACGCCGCCACCGCCAGGAACACGTCCGACGCCTTCACCGCTACCTTGTATTCGTGAAAGTCGCGGTCCTGCAGCAGCTTGATATGGTCCAGCGCCGACTCGACCAGCGCCTCCGGGCAGGGCTCGCCATACTTCTCCAGCAGGTCGCGCTCCAGGCTGCCGGCGTTCACGCCGATGCGGATGGAGCAGCCGTTCGCCTTGGCGGCGTTCACCACCTCGTTCACGCGGTCGGCCGAACCGATATTGCCGGGGTTGATGCGCAGGCACGCGGCGCCCGCATCCGCCGCCTCCAGCGCGCGCTTGTAGTGGAAATGGATGTCGGCAACGATCGGCACGCGGCTCGCGCGCACGATCTGCTTGAGCGCCGCCGAGCTTTCCACATCCGGTACCGACACGCGGATGATGTCCGCGCCCGCTTCCTCGCAGCGGCGGATCTGGTCCACCGTCGCGCGCACGTCGCTGGTCGGCGTGTTGGTCATGGTCTGCACGGTGACGGGCGCGTCGCCGCCGACGGGCACGTTGCCGACCATGATCTGGCGGCTCTGGCGGCGGTGGATGTCGCGCCACGGACGGATGGACATGCGGATTCCTTGATAACGGCTCGCGCTCCCTATAGCGCGCGATGGACCGGAACGGAACGCCGGGGCATGATGCGCGCAAAACAGCCCGAGGATGCCTGCCATGACCGTTCTGACGCTCTCGCTCTACGATGCCGTTGTCCCCTCCAACCTCCAGATCCTGCGCGCGGTGGACCGGCTGCTCGACAAGGCGGAGCAGCATTGCCGCGAAAAGGGCATAACGGCCGCCGACCTGATCGACCGCCGGCTGGCGCCCGACATGCTGCCGTTCGGCTATCAGGTGAAGTCCTGCGCGGCGCATTCGATCGGCGGCATCGAGGGCGTGCGCGCCGGGCTCTACTCGCCGGACCTGTCGCCCTGGCCGACCGATTTCGAGGGGCTGCATGCGATCCTCGCCGCCACCGTCGCCGAGCTGGAGGGTATCGACAAGGACACGTTCGACCAGCTGGCGGAAAGCGACACCGCCTTCTCGTTCGGCGAAACGCACATGCCGTTCACCGGCGCCAACTTCCTGCTCTCCTTCTCTCAGCCCAACTTCTACTTCCACGCCACCACCGCCTACGCGATCCTGCGCGCGGAAGGCGTGCCGCTGGGCAAGCGCGACTTCATGGGCATCCCCCGCTTCAAGCGGTGAGCCGGCGCTAGCGCGTCGCCGATCCGGTGCGGTCGGCGATGTGCCGGCGGATGGTGGCGAAGCTGTCGTGCAGGCGGCTGCGGCGACGGGTGGCATATTCGCCGGTCACCCCCGCCAGCTCCTCCAGCCCCGCCACCATCTCTTCCGTGCAGCGCTCGCGGGCGGCGGGGTCCGCCGCGCACAGCGATTCGGCGCTGGCGACGAGATCGGGCGCATGGCGGGTGAGCAGCATTGCCGCTTCGTGCAGGTCGAGGTCGAGCGGCTGGGCCTCCGCATCGCGCAGCAGCGCCGCCCCGGCGAGTTCCGCCGCCTCCAGGCGCCTGGCATGCCGCGGGGCAAGCTGCCGCGCCCGGCGCCAGGTGGGCGCAAGCGGCGACGGCGGCGCCGTGGGCCGGTTCTCGACGATCACCTGCGCGGGCCGCTCCCTTTTCGCGCGCACCCGACGGTTGCCGCGTCGCTTGCGGGTGACGAGCAGCGTCACGAGCGCCGCCACCAAGGCGACGGGCACCGGATCCGCCGTGCCGGTCGCCACCGCGACCAGCGCCGCCAGCCCGCCCACCAGCAGCGGCAGCAGCAGGAGGCCGACCAGCGCCGCCGCCATCACCATCAGCAGCACGACCAGCACCAGAGCGAAGATCGCGAACCCGAAGATCACAGCCATGGTCCCAACATAGGCCCGTGCGCGGGCCGTGCCAGGGCCCATCGGGTTGCCGGCTCGCGCACGTGCGCCTACTTGGCGGGCGGTGAGGCGGCATTACGGCATGGACTGGCTGAGGATCGGGGCCTTTGGCCTGCTGATCCTCTACCATATCGGCATGGTCTTCGTGCCCTGGCCGTTCCACGTGAAGACCGCCCAGCCGTTCGACGCCGCCAAGGTGCCGATGGTGCTCACCAATGCCTGGCGGCTGACCCTGCTGTTCGTGGTGTCCGGCTATGCCAGCCGCGCGCTGTTCGCCCGGTCGAAGAGCCTTTCCGCCTTTCTGCGCAACCGCAACCTGCGCCTCTTGCTGCCGCTCGCCTTCGGCGTGACGGTGATCGTGCCGCCGCAAAGCTGGGTGCAGCTCGTCACCCAGGCGGGCTATCCTCATGGCTTCGGCTATTTCTGGCTCCACGACTTCTTCCGCTTCGGAAAGGTCCATGGCCTGGCGCTGCCCGCCTGGAACCATCTGTGGTTCGTCGGCTATCTCTGGCTCTACACGCTGGCGCTCGGCCTTCTCCTGCTCCTGCCGCAGCGCGAGCGGTTGCAGCGCGCGTTCGATGTCGCGTTCGGCGGCTGGCGCGCGGTGATCCTGCCGATCGCGTGGCTGCTGCTCACCCAGGTGGAGCTGTTCACCCGCTGGGGCGACACGCAGGACGTGATCGGCGACGGCATCGCCCATCTCGCTTATTTCCCCGCCTTCCTGTTCGGCTTCGGCATGGCCGCCTCCTTCCCCGTGATGCGCGCGATCGGCCATTACTGGCGGCCCTGCGCGGTGGTCGCGGCCTTGTGCATCGCCTTTGCCATGGCGGTGGAGATCGGCTGGCCGGGCAACGCCCTGCCCCCGCCGCCCTTGAGCGACCTCTACCAGGGTCTGCGCTATG
The DNA here is from genome assembly GCF_003345355.1 of Sphingomonas aracearum. Classification (GTDB taxonomy): domain Bacteria; phylum Pseudomonadota; class Alphaproteobacteria; order Sphingomonadales; family Sphingomonadaceae; genus Sphingomonas; species Sphingomonas aracearum. The sequence goes on from NZ_QQNB01000003.1 coordinate 18,792, forward strand.
TGGAGACATGGGCCGCGATCGTCGCGCTGATCGGTCTGGCCGAGCGCTACTGGAACCACGACCTGCCGATCCGCGCCACGCTGACGGAAGCGATCTTCCCCTTCTACCTCGTCCACCAGACGATCATCGTGGTGACCGAATATGCGCTGCGGCCCTTGTCGCTCGGCCCGGCGGCGGAGTTCGCGGTGCTGGTGGTCGCCACCGTGCTCGGCTGCCTCGCCTTCTACTATGGCGGGCGGGGGATCGGCTGGCTGCGGCCGCTGATCGGCCTGCGCGCCGCCAAGAGGGTTGTTGAGGCGCGCCCCGCAACGGGGTAACGCGCCGGCCATGCTGCGCCGCCTCTGCACCGCCCTCGCCCTGCTCGCCGCCACCCTGGCGAGCCCCGCTTCCGCTTATTGGGAATATGGCCACGAAACCGTCGCGGAGATCGCGATGCGCAACGTCCAGCCGAAGACGCGCGCGGCGGTGATGCGGCTGCTGGCCCGAGGCAAGGTGCTCGGCACGCCCGAATGCTCGGTGGCGACGATCGAGGGGGCCAGCACCTGGGCCGATTGCATCAAGCCGCTGAAGGACGCCGCCGGGCAGCCGCGCTACGGCTATGCCTATACCTGGCACTTCCAGGATGCGGACGTGTGCAAGCCGTTCGACCTCCAGCCCTCGTGCAAGGACGGCAACTGCGTATCCGCGCAGATCGAGCGCGACGTGAAGCTGCTGCGGAACCCGCGCACCCCGCTCAAGGCGCGGGTGGAGGCGCTGGCGTTCCTCATCCACTTCGTCGGCGACCTGCACCAGCCGCTCCATGCCGGCGATCGTGAGGATCAGGGTGGCAACAAGGCGCTCGCTTCCTACGGCGCCTACAGCGCGCCGCGGCTGAACCTCCATTCGATCTGGGACGGCTATCTCGCCGAGCGCGCGGGCACCACGCCGCCCTCGCTGATCCGCCGCTACACGCCGGGCGAGCGCCGCCGGCTCGCCGCGGGCACCGTGATGGATTGGAGCCGCGAGAGCTGGCAGGTCGCGCATGATGCGGTCTACGCCACCGCCACGCATGGCGACGCCTGCGCGCCGATGCCCGCGCGCGCCGAACTGAGCCAGGCGGACATCGCCCGGCTGGTCCCGGTTGCCCGGCTGGAGCTGCAGCGCGGCGGCCTGCGACTCGCCAAGCTGCTCGATCGCATCTACGCTTGAGCCCGATGGCTCAGCAGACGGCACCCAAACGAATTTTCATCACCGGCGGCGGCTCCGGTATCGGCGCCGCCACCGCCCGCCTGTTCGCCGGGCGCGGCTGGACCGTCGGCCTGGCCGACGTCAACGAAGCGGGGCTGGCCGAGGTGCGCGCTTCGTTGTCGGGTGAGGGCCACGCCACCTACCGCATGGACGTGCGCGACCGGGACGCGTGGCGCAGCGCGCTGGACGATTTCACCGCCGCATCTGGCGGGGCGCTGGACGTGCTGTTCAACAATGCCGGCATCGGCACCGGCGGCCCGCTGGCAAGCGCCGACTTCGCCGCGCTGGATCGCACGGTGGAGATCAACTTCACCGGCGTGCTGAACGGCGCCCGCATCGGCCATGCCTATCTCGCCAGGGCGGCGCCGGGATCGTGCCTGCTCAACACTTCCTCGGCGAGCGGCATCTACGGCTCGTCGGGCCTGGCGACCTATTCCGCCACCAAGTTCGCGGTGCGCGGCCTGTCGGAGGCGCTGGACGGCGAATGGTCGGCAGACGGCATCCGCGTGCGCTGCCTGCTGCCCTCCTTTATCGAGACGCCACTGTTGTCCGGCGCGGTGGGCGGCTCCAACCGCACCATCCGCGAGACGGTGACCGGCGCGGGCCTGGAGCTGACCCCGGTCGGCGTGGTCGCCGAAGCGGCGTGGACGGCGGTGCAGGGCGAGCGCCTGCACACCTATGTCGGAAAGACCGCGCAGCGCCTCGCCTTTGCCGCGCGGTGGATGCCCGGCTCCCTGCGCAAGCGGATGAAACGGAGCCTGCGATGATGCGCTTCGGGCTCACCCTGATCGCGGCCACCGCCGTCCTCCTCCTTGCCCCCGTCGCCCATGCCGAGGACGATCGCCAGGCCTGGGCCGCGGTTACCGCCAGCGGCGCCGTGAAGGGCGACCTGTTCGTCTGGCTGGAAGCGCAGGCGCGGATCACCGACGATGTCGGCGGCGGCACGCAGCTGCTGGTCCGCCCGGCGATCGGCGCGCGGATCGGCCGCGATGCGCATGCGGTCTTCGGCTACGCCCATGTCCGCACCGATCCGGAAACCGGCGCCGCCACCAGCGAGAATCGCCTGTGGCAGCAGGTGCAGTTCGTGCCGCTGCGCCATGCCGGTGGCGCGCCGCTGCTCGTCAGCCGCACCCGGCTGGAACAGCGCCGGCTCGTCGGGCGCGACGACACCGGCTGGCGCCTGCGCCAGTTCGTGCGCGCGCAAGCGCCGATCGCCGGCAGCAAGGTTCTGGCGGTCGCCTATACCGAAGGCTTCGTGAACCTGGCGGAGACTTCATGGGGTTCGCGCAAGGGCGTGGACCAGTGGCGCAACTTCGTCGGCGTCGGCCTGCCGATCACTCCCAGGATGCGGCTGGAGCCGGGCTATCTCAACCAGCGCGTGTTCCGTCGCGGCGACGACCGCACCAACCATATCCTGAACGCCGCCCTGTTCATCACCCTGCCCTGAAGCGCAAACCGTTCAGTCCACCAGCGCGTCCATCGCGCCGGCCATGTCCACGTCGCGGTGCGACAGCCCGCCCGCCTCATGCGTGGTGAGCAGCACGTCCACCCGGTTCCACACGTTGGACCATTCGGGATGATGGTCCATCTTCTCGGCGAGCAGCGCCACGCGCGTCATGAAGCCGAAGGCCGCGCTGAAATCGGCAAAGGTGAAGGTGCGCGTGATCGCATCGCGCGCTTCGTCGAAATCCCATTCGTCCAGCGCGTCCAGCGCCTCGGCGCGCTCTTCCTCGTTCAGCGGTTCGATTGACACGGCCCTCTCCCTTCGGCTGTGTGGCTTATACGATGGCGCAGTCCGATCAATCCTGGCACGCGCCCGATGCGGCGACGATCGAGGCGATGGCGCGCGAAGCGCTGGCCGGACTGCCCGCGCCGTTCGGCGCGCATCTCGGCGCTGTCGTGCTGCTGGTGGAGGAGTTCGCGGACGAGGACACGCTCGACGCCCTGGGCATCGAGGATCCGTTCGAACTCACCGGCCTCTACCATGGCCGCCCCGTGGGCGAGAAATCGTCCTTCGATTCCGGCGCGCCGCCCGACCGGATCCATCTCTATCGCCGCGCCATCCTGGACGAGTGGGTGGACACCGGCGTGGACCTGCGCGCGCTGGTCCACCACATCGTGGTGCACGAGGTCGGCCATCATTTCGGCCTGTCCGATGACGACATGCACCGGCTGGAAGGCGAGTGACCGCGCTGGCCTTGAGCGACGTGGCGGGCGCGCGGGGCGGGGAAATGCTGTTCGCCGGCGTGTCGCTCGCGCTTGGCCCGGGCGAGGCGGCGCTGGTGACCGGCCCGAACGGGGCAGGCAAGTCGACGCTCGTGCGCATCTGCGCCGGGCTGCTGGCCCCTGCCATGGGGACGGTGCGCAGCGAGGGACGGATCGCGCTGCTCGCCGAGGCGCATGCGCTCGATCCCGAGCTGCCGCTCGCGCGCGCGCTCGACTTCTGGAGCGCGCTCGACGGAGGCGGTCCGCAGGCGGTGGCCAGCGCGCTTGCCGCGGTGGAGCTCGCCCCGGTGGCGCAGCTGCCGGTCCGCCTCCTGTCGACCGGCCAGCGGCGCCGCGCCGCCTTTGCGCGGGTGATCGCCAGCGATGCGCCCATCTGGCTGCTGGACGAGCCCGCCAACGGGCTGGACGCGGCGGCCATCGCCCGGCTGGAACACCTGCTCGCCGTGCATCGTGCGGCCGGCGGCATCGTGCTCGCCGCGACCCATCTCCCGATCGCACTGCCCGGCGCGGTGCCTGTCGAGGTGGGGCGGTGATCGCCGCGCTGCTGCTGCGCGATGTGCGTCGTGCCTGGACCGGGGGCGGCGCGGTGTGGCCGGTGGCCTTCTTCCTGCTCGCCTGCGTGCTGTTCCCGTTTGCGGTCGGGCCGGATGCCGCGCTGCTCTCGCGGGTGGGCGGCGGGGTGGTGTGGACCGCGGCGCTGCTCGCCGCCCTGTTGCCGATCGAGCGGCTGCTCGCCCCCGACCGCGACGCCGGGGTGCTCGACCAGCTGGCGGTGCGCGGCGCATCGATGAGCGCGGTGGCGGCGATCAAGATCGCGGCACATTGGTGCGCCTTTGCGCCCCCGCTGATGGCCGCGGCGCTCCTCGCGGCGGGCCTGCTCGGCGTGTCCGGCGAGACGCTGCTGCGGGTGGAGATCGGGTTGGCGATCGGCACGCCGGGCCTCGCTGCGCTGGCGGTGGCGACCGCCGCGCTGGTCGCCGGGCTGCGCGGGGCAGGTGCTCTAGCCGGGCTGCTGATGCTGCCGCTGGCGGTGCCGCTGCTGATCTTCGGCGCCGGCAGCCTGGACGGCGGCAGCGGCGCGTTGAAGCTGCTGGCGGCGATCAGCCTGCTGCTGTGCGCCGGCGCGCCGTTCGTCGCCGGCGCGGCGCTCAGGATGGCGGATTAGCGAACATCTCTCCCTGCGGGGAGCAGGGAGTGTCCCGCAGATCGCAGGGCGACGCCCGCAGGATGGTGTTTGGAGGAAGCAAGGCCGTGCGCCGCACACCCGAGGGCGGCTGCCGCGTCAGCGCCGCCAGCGCGCCCAGATCGCGGTGGGCAGCAGCAACCCGCGCGATTCCTCGCGCACCGCCAGTTCGCCCGCCTCGATCGTGCCGCCCAGCCCCGCCAGTTCCTGGCGCAGCAGCTCGCCGATCGCCAGCGCCGACATGCGCACGGCATAGACGGTGAGGAACAGGAACCGCGAGTCGCCATCCAGCAACTGGCGGCAATCGCGGATCAGCGGCGGCAGGCCGTCCTCCAGCGTCCAGCGCTCGCCATTCGGCCCGCGGCCGAACTTCGGCGGATCGAGCAGGATCCCGTCGTAGCGGCGGCCGCGCCGCGCCTCGCGCGCGGCGAACTTGCCGGCATCCTCCACCAGCCAGCGGATCGGCCGGTCCGCCAACCCGGAGAAAGCCGCGTTCGCCTTGGCCGCCTCCACCGACTTCTTGGAGGCATCCACATGCACCATGCGCACACCTTGGCTCGCCATTGCCGACGTGCCGACGCCGGTATAGCCGAACAGGTTGAGGCATTCGGGCGCCTCCATGCCTGCCACCTGTTCGCGCATCCAGCGCCACACCGGCGCCATGTCCGGGAAAAAGCCGAGATGGCGGAACGGCGTGCATTGCGCGGTGAAGCGCACGTCGTCCCAGTTGAGCGGCCAGCCTTCGCGCGGCACCGGCTGGCGGAACACCCAGCGCCCGCCGCCTTCCTCGTCCGACGCGGGCACGAACTCGCCGTCCGCCTGCCACTCGTCCTGCGCCGGCGCCCACAGGGCCTGACCCTCCGGCCGGATGAAGCGGAACCGGCCATAGCGTTCCAGCTTGCGGCCATTGCCCGAATCGACCAGCCCGTAATCCGCCCAGGGCTCGCCGGCGAGCGTCTGCAGCTGCATGTCAGGACCGCGCGTCGATATAGGCGGTCACCGCCTCGAACGTCGCCGGCACGCGGTCGTAGCGCTCCTCGCGGTCGAACAGGTCGCCGACCCGCGACGGCAGCGCCGGGCGGCGGCCGGTCGCGCGCTCCACCGCATCGCGGAACTTGGCCGGGTGGGCGGTGGCCAGCGTCACCACCGGGGTGCGGCCGAGATCGGCGCGCCGCGCGGCGGCCAGGGCAACCGCAGTATGCGGGTCGATCGTCTCGCCGCTCGCCTCGCACGCCCAGCGCATCGCCAGCGTCATGTCGTCCACGTCCACCGCATCGGCGACCAGCAGCCCGGCGGCGCCTTCACGCTGCGCGTTGGTCAGGCGCATCGCCCGGCTCGCCTCGAATCCGGCCATCTGCGCGGCCAGCGCCTTGCCGTCGCGCCCGCCGGCGTCGAACAGCAGCCGTTCGAAATTGCTCGACACCTGGATGTCCATCGACGGCGTCGGCGTGGGGATCACCTCGCGGCTGGAATAGTCGCCGCTGGTCAGCGCGCGCGCGAGGATGTCGTTCACGTTGGTGGCGACGATCAGCTTGGCGATCGGCAGGCCCATCTGCGCCGCGACATAGCCCGCGAACACATCGCCGAAATTGCCCGTCGGCACCGAAAACGCGACCGGGCGGCCCGGTCCGCCAAGGCGCACGGCGGCGTAGAAATAATAGACCACCTGCGCCATCAGCCGCGCCCAGTTGATCGAGTTCACCGCCGACAGCCGGTGCTGCGCGGCGAAGGGGCGATCGTTGAACATCGCCTTCACCAGCGCCTGCGCATCGTCGAAGCTGCCGGAGATCGCGAGGTTGTGGACGTTGGGGCTCAGCACCGTCGTCATCTGCCGGCGCTGCACGTCGGACACGCGGCCATCGGGATGCAGCATGAAGATGCGGATGTTCTCGCGCCCCGCCACCGCGTCGATCGCCGCGGAGCCGGTGTCGCCGGAAGTCGCCCCGACGATCGTCAGCGCACGATCGGTGCCGGTCAGGAACCGCTCGAACAGCAGGCCGAGCAGTTGCAGCGCCACGTCCTTGAAGGCGAGCGTGGGGCCATGGAACAGCTCCAGCAGCCACTGGTCATGGTCGATCTGCGTCAGCGGGGTCACCGCGGCGTGCGAGAAGCGGCCATAGGCCTGCTCGCACAAGGCGCGCAGCTCCTCGCGGGACAGGCAACCTTCCACGAAGGGCGCCATCACCGCCGCCGCGGTATCGGCGTAGGACAGCCCCGCCATCGCCGCGATCTCGTCCGCCTCGAAGCGCGGCCAGCTTTCCGGCACATAGAGGCCGCCGTCGACGGCCAGGCCGGCAAGGGTTGCCCCTTCGAAGTCGAGTACGGGCGCGGAGCCGCGGGTGGAGATGTAGCGCATGGGGTTCGTGCCTAACGCCGGCTCCGCCCAGCGGCAATGCGCCGGCGCACGGCCAGGACGTAGATGATCGCGGCGATCGCGGCGAAGAAGAACCATTGTCCGGCATAGGCCAGGTGGTTGTTGGGCACCGCGGACACGTCCGGCCCCTTGTTCCGCGCCAGCCCGGCGGGCGGGGTGTCGGCGACCAGCAGCAGCGGCACCGGGGCCGGATCGGCGAGGCTGGCGATCAGCGAACGCGCATCGGGTGCGTGGCTAAGAAATCCGCGCACGCTGCCCCCCGACCATTCCGGTCGGGCCTTCGGATCGCGGGTGGTGCCCAGCTGCACGAGGAGGCCGCCCGCGCACGCCGCGATGGCGCGGTATCCGGCCGATCCGGCCCCCGCCAGCGTCACGCGGACGGGGGGGCGGCAGGTGGCGTGACTGCGGCGGAACAGCAGGCGGTCGTCCGCCTGCGCGGGAAAGGCGATCGGCGGCTTGGCCGGGTTGGTCGCCAGTTGGGCGAGATAGGCCTCCTTTTGCGGGAGGCGGTCGAACAGCTGCCAGCACCCCAGCGCGACCATGGCGGCGATCGCCACGGCGACGATCAGCGTGGGAAGGAAGGGGATGCGCTTCACCCGGCGTTCCGCTTGTTCGCAGGAGCCGCCGGGAAGACGTGTCGCCGGCTGGAGAAAGGACGGGAAGAGCGCATCGTGGGTGCGGAAGCGGGCAACCGCGCCCGCTCCCGCCCGCCGGACGTCATCCGCCGTGCACCGTCGCGCCCCAGCCGCCCCAGACGTAGATGGTGACGAACAGGAACAGCCACACCACGTCCACGAAGTGCCAGTACCAGGCCGCCGCCTCGAAGCCGAAATGCTGGCGCGGCGTGAAGTCGCCGCGATAGGCGCGGATCAGGCAGACGATCAGAAAGATGGTGCCCACGAACACGTGAAAGCCGTGAAAGCCGGTCGCCATGAAGAAGGCCGCGCCATAGTTCAGGCCTTTGAAGGGGAACGGCGCCTCCATGTATTCATACGCCTGGATCGACGAGAAGAGCAGGCCGAGCAGCACCGTCAGCCACAGGCCCTTCAGCACGCCGTCGCGCTCGCCCACGCCGATCAGGCCCCACAGGCCCTTCTTCGCCCCGCCGCGCTGGTCATGGATGAGGGCATGGTGCGCCCAGGTCACCGTGGTGCCCGACAGCAGCAGGATCAGCGTGTTGAGCAGCGGGAACTTGAAAGCGTCGATCACCTCCAGGCCCTTGGGCGGCCAGGTGGCGGCGCCCGCCGCGGCATCGGTGATGAGGCTCACCGCGCCATCGGCGATCTCCACGGGCGCGGGGAACAGGGCAAAGTCGAAATAGGCCCAGAACCAGCCGACGAAGAACATCACCTCGGAGGCGATGAACAGGATCATGCCGTAGTGCATGTGCAACTGCACGATCGGCGTGTGATCGCCGGCATGCGCCTCGCGGACCACCTTGCTCCACCACAGGAACATGGACGCGAGCACCAGCGCCAGGCCGACACCGAACACGCCGGCCCCGAACGGCGCCTTGTGCATCCACATGATGCCGCCCGTCGCCAGCAGCCCGGCCGACAGCGAGGACATCAGCGGAACGATGTCGGGCGGAAGGATGTGGTAATCGTGGTTCTTGGCGCCGGCCATGCTGGTCCCCGTTTCGCGTTCGCTTTTTGCGTGTTCCCTCCGGCGTCTAGCTCGCCGCCTTGTCGGAATCCACCGGATAAAATGTGTAGCTGAGCGTGATCACCTTGGTGTCCCGGCTATCCTCGTCGGTGAGGATCTTGGGATCGACGTAGAAGATCACGGGCATGCGCGCCGTCTCGCCCGGCTTCAGCGTCTGCTGCGTGAAGCAGAAGCACTGGATCTTGGTGAAATACTTGCCCGCGCTCGCCGGTTGCACGTTGAACGTGGCCGTGCCCGTCACCGGCTTGTCGGCGGTGTTGGTGGCGAGAAAGAACGCCATGTCGCGCGCGCCGATGTCGATCGTCTCGCTGCGGTTCTCCGGCCGGAACTTCCACGACAGCTTGGGGCTGACATTGGTGTCGAAGTCGATCTGGATCTTGCGTCCGGTATCGCCCGGCGCCCGGTCGCCGCGATTGGTGGTGCCGTTCAGCCCCGTTGCCTCGCAGAACAGGCGGTAAAGCGGCACACTGGCCCAGCCGAGACCCGACATGAAGCAGATACCGAGCACCGCCAGGAGGACGGTGCGCGTCTTGCGGTCCACCCGCATCACACCAGCCCGGCGCGGATCTTGGCAATGGCGACCGCGAAGATCAGGATCACCAGCGCGCCGAGCAGCAGGCCCATCACCTTCGCCCGGGCAAGCTGCCGCCGCCGGATCTCGGCCTCGTTGCCACCGTCGTTCATGCGAGCACCCAGCGATCGGCGGCCACCGCGCCGAACAGGAGGAAAAGGTAGAGGATGGAATAGCCGAACAGGCGCTTTTCGGGGCGCATGCCGTCTTCCGCGCCCGTGCGGCGCAGCGTCACCTGCAGGGCCATGGCCGCGAACACCGCGGTGGCCGCCACCGACGCCAGGCCATAGATCGCGCCGGTCAGGCCCAGCGCCCACGGGGCGATGGCGGCGATCGCCATGGGAATGGTGTACAGGCCGATCTGCAGCCGCGTCGCGCGCTCGCCGGCGACCACGGGCAGCATGGGCACGCCGGCATTGGCGTAATCGGTCTTCACGAACAGCGCGAGCGACCAGAAGTGCGGCGGCGTCCACAGAAAGACGAGGGCAAAGAGGAGCACCGGCAGCGGGGCGATGCTGCCCGTCGCCGCCGCCCAGCCGATCAGCGGCGGGAACGCGCCGGCCGCGCCGCCGATTACGATGTTCTGCGGCGTGCGACGCTTCAGCCAGACGGTGTAGATCAGCACGTAGAAGAGGATGGAGGCGAGCAGGATCGCGGCGGCGAGCAGGTTGGTCGCCAGGCCCATCAGGATCACCGAAAACGCAGCCAGCCCCACGCCGAAGTGCAGCGCCGACTGGCGATCCATGCGACCGTCGGGCAGCGGCCGGCCGCGGGTGCGCTTCATCAGCGCGTCGATGTCCGCCTCGTACCACTGGTTCAGCGCACCCGCCGCCCCCGCGCCCAGCGCGATGCAGAGAATGGCGGTGAAGCCCAGCACGGGCGCGATCGCCACCGGCGCGGCGAGCAGGCCGCACAGGCCGGTGAACACGACCAGCGTCATCACCCGGGGCTTGGTCAGCGCCAGGAAATCACGCCATTCGGCGGGCAGGACAAGAGTCTGGGTGGTCATGGATGGGCGGGGCTATACGCCTATGGAAAGCCGGGGAAAAGCCCCGCTATCGGGCGGCTTGCCGCCTGCCGGGCCACCTCCCCCGATCGCGGGGCCGCGGGGCGGTCATGGCTTTGAGCCGCACGCAACGACGCCGCGGCTGACGCGGCCTTCGCTGCCGGTGCTTGACGGTCCGGGAAAGGCCGGCGAAAGGTCCGGGCCGGTCCGCCGGCGGTGACCGGCGCTGCTGCACTGCCATCCTGAACGCAGCGACCCGCAATCGTGAGCGCAGCGCCGGCGGCGCCTTGGTCGAACCGGCATGACGATCGGAACGTGCCCGGCGCCCTCTGCCCTTGGCCCTTGGCCCTTAGCTCTCGGCCGCGAGCGCCAACGCGAACCGGACGCCCCCCCCGATGGCGAGCCGGGTGGGAGCCTTCTCTGCGGTGGCGGCGGCACTCCGTCCGCGCCGCTGGCGCTGCCTCAGCGCGCCTGCTGGGTGTTGTTGGGCAGCCCCTGCGCCGGATAGGGCGTGGCGTCCGCATCGGGGCCGTTCGCATTCTCCATCTGCGGATTGGCCCGCAGGTCCATTCCCGGGCCGGCGGTTTCCGGATAGTTCTTGCCGCTCTGCGTGACACCTTCTGCCTGCTCCACCTGGTGCTTGGTCATCACCGCGGCACCGGCGCCGAACAGCGGCAGGATCGTCAGGATCGCCCAGCCAAGTGCGGCCGGACGGCTGGTGAGCAACCCGCGACGGTGCAGGATCGCGCCGATCACCAGCAGCAGCAGCGACAGGGCGACAAGCCCGTACATGAGGCCGAATACCGGGTTGTCGCCGTGCATCATCTCTTCTCCACCTGCTGTCGCGGCACAACGAGTTCAGGGGCTCCCGGTTGCCTCCCCTGATCCGCATCAGGGCGGGCCCAAAGCAAAGCGCCCCGGAAGTGTCCTTCCGAGGCGCCTTGCGCTTGGCGGTGCAGTGCGATCGCTGCGCCGGGATCAGTCGATCCGCGGCAGCGTCTCGAACTGGTGATAGGGCGGCGGGGAGGACAGGGTCCATTCCAGCGTCGTTGCGCCTTCGCCCCAGGGATTGTCGCCCGCCGGCTTGCCCGCCAGCATCGACCAGATCACGTTGACGAAGAAGATCGCCATGCTGAACGCCATGATCTCGTAGCCGTGCGTCGCCAGCACGTTGAAGCTTTCAAAGGCGTCCGGGTAATCCGGGTAGCGGCGCGGCATGCCCTGCAGACCCAGGAAGTGCATCGGGAAGAACAGCACGTTCACACCGACAAAGAACACCCAGAAATGCAGCTGGCCGAGCAGCTCGTTGTACATCTTGCCGCTCATCTTCGGGAACCAGTAGTAGAACCCGGCGAACAGCGAGAAGACCGCGCCCAGCGACAGCACGTAGTGGAAGTGCGCCACCACGTAATAGGTGTCCTGCATGTAGTCGTCGATGCCGCCATTGGCGAGCACCACGCCCGTCACGCCGCCGACGGTGAACATGAAGATGAAGCCGATCGCCCAGACCATCGGCGTCTTGAAGCGCAGCGAGCCGCCCCACATCGTCGCGATCCAGGAGAAGATCTTGATGCCGGTCGGCACCGCGATGACCATGGTGGCCGCGGTGAAATACATCTTCACGTTCACGGACAGGCCGGTCACGAACATGTGGTGCGCCCACACGACGAAGCCGACCACGCCGATCGCCACCATCGCATAGGCCATGCCGAGATAACCGAAGATCGGCTTGCGGCTGAACGTCGAGATGATGTGGCTGACGATGCCGAAGCCCGGCAGGATCATGATGTACACTTCGGGGTGGCCGAAGAACCAGAACAGGTGCTGGTACAGGATCGGGTCGCCGCCGCCGGCCGGATCGAAGAAGGTGGTGCCGAAATTGCGGTCGGTCAGCAGCATGGTGATCGCCGCGGCAAGCACCGGCAGCGACAGGAGAAGGAGGAACGCCGTCACCAGCACGGCCCAGGCGAACAGCGGCATCTTGTGCAGCGTCATGCCCGGCGCGCGCATGTTGAAGATGGTGGTGATGAAGTTGATGGCGCCCAGGATCGACGACGCGCCCGCAAGGTGCAGCGACAGGATCGCCATGTCGACCGACGGCCCCGGCTCACCGTACGTGGAAAGCGGCGCATAGACCGTCCAGCCGGTGCCCGCGCCGCCGAAGAAGGGCGAGGCCAGCAGCAGCGTGAAGGCGGGGATCAGCAGCCAGAAGCTGATGTTGTTCAACCGCGGAAACGCCATGTCGGGCGCACCGATCATGAGCGGCACGAACCAGTTGCCGAAGCCGCCGACCATCGCTGGCATCACCATGAAGAACACCATGATGAGGCCGTGCGCGGTGACCAGCACGTTCCACAGGTGCAGCGAATGGTCGAGGCCCTGCTCGCCGCCGGGCAGAAAGGACGCCCAGGTGGTGAGATACTGGATGCCCGGATGCGCCAGCTCGGCGCGCATCAGGCCGGAGATCGCACCGCCGATGATCCCCGCGACGATCGCGAAGATCAGGTAGAGCGTGCCGATGTCCTTGTGGTTGGTGGACATGAACCAGCGCGCGAAGAACGCCGGCTTGTGATCGGCATCGTGATGCGCGTGGTCGCCGTGATGCGCCTCGAACTGGGAGCCGATCGGCGCGGCTGGATGGAGTGCGGTGTCGGTCATGGCTTACAGTCCAGCATTGCCGGCGCCGGTCCGGTTGTTGGTGGCGCTCTGATTGGTGGCAGGGGCGATCGCGGTGGCGTTCTCGACCGGCGCGGTGTCGTTCTCCGCAGCCGCGATGTTCTCGGCCGCGTCGCTGCCGGCCTTGGGGTCCTTGGCCGTGGTGGTCGGCGCGGCGGCGCCCGGCATGGAGCCGCCCTTGGCGCGGATCCAGGCGGCGAACTGCGCCGGCGGCACCGCCTCAACGGCGATCGGCATGTAGGCGTGACGCGCGCCGCACAGCTCGGAGCACTGGCCGAAATAGAGGCCCGGCTTCTCGATGGTGAAGCTCGTCTCGTTGATGCGCCCGGGCACCGCGTCCAGCTTGATCCAGAAAGCCGGGATCGCCCAGCTGTGGATCACGTCGTTGGCGGTGGTGAGCAGGCGGATCGGCACGCCCACCGGCAGCACGATGCGGTTGTCCACCGCCAGCAGCCGCGGGCCATCGGCGTCGGTGCGGAAGCGCTCGCCGGCGGCGACCTGCTCCCGCTCCTTCAGCAGGTTGGACGTGATCTCGATCCCGCCATGGTCCGGATACTGGTAGCTCCAATACCATTGGTTGCCGATCGCCTTCAGCGTCACCGCGTTGGCGGGCGCCGGCTTGAACTGCGCCTGGAGGAGGCCGATCGACGGGATCGCGAGCAACAGCAGCGCAAACACCGGGCCCAGCGTCCAGACGATCTCGATGGCCGTGTTGTGGCTGGTGCGCGAAGGCACCGGGTTGGCGGCGGCGCGGAAGCGGATCACCACCCACACCAGCAGCGCCAGCACCAGCAGGCAGATCGCGGTGATCACCGGGAACAGGATCTTGTTGTGGAAGTTGTGCGCACGCTCGCCGTTCTTGGTGACCTGCGGCTGGAGGCCGATCACGCCGTCCGTCGGCTGGCCGATGCGCGGGGTGGCGGTCATCTGCGGTGCGCCGTCGAGCGCCAGGCGCGGATCGCCCGAATGGTCCAGCGCCGGGGTCGGCGAGGCGGCGGGGCTGCCCGCGGCATCCGCCGGTGCCGGCTGTGCGGAGGCAACGGCGTTCGCCTGGCCGGCCGGGGCCTTGCCCGCCGGCGCGGCGGTGGACGCGACGGGCGTCGCGCTGTTGGCGGCCGGCGCCTGAGCGGTGCCGGCACCCGCCAGCATCAGCCCCGCAGCGGCCAGAATCGTCTTCAACCCCATCATGCGCATGCCCGTCGTAACCCCTGGCGAGTCGCCGCGTGCCGGTGACGCCCGGGCGCGGGTGGAGGCGAGGAAATTTCCCCGTATCCTCGGGGGCTATACGCCGGGGTGTCGCGCGCCTCAAGCCGGACGCTCGGCTTTTTTGCCGCACCTGCGTTGCACGCCTGCCACGCCGCTCCTATGCATCCGCCACCCGCAAGGACACCCGCCAGAACACCCGCCAGAACAGGGCCGCAGCGATGACCGACGACGACGTGCTTGCCGAGTTCCGCGCCGCGGATGCGCTGCTCGAGGGGCACTTCATCCTCTCTTCCGGGCTGCGCTCTCCCCGCTACCTGCAATGCGCGCGCGTGCTGATGGACCCGGCACGGGGCGCGCGGCTGGCCGAAGAGCTGGTCCGCCGCCTGCCCGCCGGGGTGCGCGAGGCGGTGCAGGCGGTGGTGTCGCCGGCGATGGGCGGCGTGATCGCCGGGCATGAGATGGCCCGCGCGCTGGGCGTGGAGGCGATGTTCCTGGAGCGGCCCGAGGGCGTATTCCACCTGCGCCGCGGTTTCCGGCTGGAGCCGGGCACGCGCGTGCTGATGATGGAGGACGTGGTCACCACCGGCCTTTCCTCGCGCGAGGCGATCAAGGCGATCGCGGCGGCCGGCGGCGAGACGATCGCCGCGGCGGCCCTGGTGGATCGCTCGAACGGCAGCGCCGACCTCGGCGTCCCGTTCTTCCCGCTGATCCGCCTCGACGTGCCGAGCTACGCCGCCGACGCGCTGCCGCCCGAGCTGGCGGCGATCCCCGCGATCAAGCCGGGGAGCCGGGCGGCGTGATCCGCGCCCTGCTCGCCGCCGCATGCGCGCTGGCGGGCACGCCGGCGGCCGCCGAGACGGTGGACCAGGTCGCCGCCCGCTACAGGCTGGCCGGTGAAGTGCTGGTCGCGCGCGGCGACACGGTGCTGCTCGACCACGGATACGGCACGATCGCGCCGACCGGCGGGGCCAAGCACAAGGCAGGCGAGCGCTGGCGGCTGGCGAGCATCACGAAACAGGTGACGGCCGTCGCCGTGATGCGGATGGTGGCGCAAGGTCGGGTTGATCTCGACGCACCTCTCGGCCCCGTTCTCGGCACTGCCCTCCTGAACGGGGTCAGCGCACGCATGCTGTTGACGCATCACAGCGGGCTCGCAAATCCGGACGACACGCCGAAACAGCCGAATGGCTTCGCGGCCTTCTATCGCGCCGACCGCCCTGATGCGAGCCACTGCCTGTCGCGTGCGGGCAGGCCCAACGCTCCGTTCCGCTACAACGATTGCGATTATCTGCTCCTGGGCGCTTTCCTTGAGTCAGGCGAGGGCAGCGAAGGCGAGCAGGACAACGCCTTGTTTCCCGGTACCTTTGCAAAGGGGAGCGAGAAGGGCGTGCCGGGCTTTGTCCGTAACAGGCCGGAGCCGGCCTTCAACCTGGCCACGTTCGGCTCGGCAGGCGGTCTGGTGGGTACCGCGCGCGGGGTGTTCGACTTCGACCGATCGCTGATGAGCGGCAAGCTGCTTCCGCCCGAACAGCTCAAGACGCTATGGACGCCAGAGGGCAACGGCTCCTACCAGGCGCTTGGGGCCTGGGTATTCCCCGGCGAACTCAACGGCTGCATCACGCCGAAGCGCATCATGCAGCGCGATGGCGAGATCGGCGGCGTGCAGGTGCGCAACTTCCTCCTGCCCGACGACGATCTGGTCGTGGTCGTCTTCACCAATCGCTCTTCCGACGATTTCCCGATCGGCGACGTCCGGCGGCGCAAGGGCTTCGCTTACGACCTGCTTTCCGCGGTGGCCTGCGCATGACCCCTCCCCTTCGCCCGAATACGTTGAGGTTGGGCGTCAACATCGATCACGTCGCCACCGTGCGCAACGCGCGGGGCGCCGGCTACCCCGATCCGGTGCGCGCGGCGCTGCTGGCGGCCGAGGCCGGTGCGGACGGCATCACCGCGCATCTGCGCGAGGACCGGCGGCACATCACCGACGAGGACATCGCCAGGCTTTCCGCCGAGCTGACCATTCCGCTCAATCTCGAAATGGCGGCCACCGACGAGATGCTCGCCATCGCGCTGCGCCATCGTCCGCATGCCGTGTGCATCGTGCCGGAGAAGCGCGAGGAGCGCACCACGGAAGGCGGACTCGACGCCGCCGGGCAGCACAACCATCTGGCCCCGATCGTCGTCGCGCTGCGCGAGGCGGGCAGCCGGGTGTCCCTCTTCATCGAGCCGGACGCCCGCCAGATCGA
The DNA here is from genome assembly GCF_003345355.1 of Sphingomonas aracearum. Lineage (GTDB taxonomy): Bacteria > Pseudomonadota > Alphaproteobacteria > Sphingomonadales > Sphingomonadaceae > Sphingomonas > Sphingomonas aracearum. The sequence continues at coordinate 35,172 of NZ_QQNB01000003.1, forward strand.
CGCCGCGCTGCGGCTCGGCGCGCCAGTGGTGGAGCTGCATACCGGCCGTTATGCCGAGCTGGACGGCGGACCCCGCGCCGAGGAACTGCGCCGCCTCGCCGACGCCGCCGCGCTCGCCGCCAAGAACGGGGTGGAGGTCCATGCCGGCCACGGCCTCACCTACGACAATGTCGCGCCCATCGCCGCGATCCCGCAGGTGGTGGAGCTGAACATCGGCCATTTCCTGATCGGCGAAGCGCTGTTCCTGGGGCTGGCGGAAAGCGTGCGGCGCATGCGCTCGGCGATGGATGAAGCGCGGTGATCCTCGGTCTCGGCTCCGACCTGTGCAGCATCGAGCGGATCCAGGCCTCGCTGGACCGGTTCGGCGGTCGCTTCGAGCAGCGCTGCTTCACCGATGCGGAAATCGCCAAGGCAGATCGCCGCCCGTTCACCCGCGCCGCGACTTTGGCCAAGCGCTTCGCCGCGAAGGAGGCCTTTTCCAAAGCGGTGGGCACCGGGTTCAGGGCCGGCGTGTTCATGAAGGACATCGGTGTGGTCAACGCGCCCTCCGGGGCGCCCACGCTGCATCTCACCGGCGGTGCGAAGGCGCGGCTTGACGCGATGGTGCCGTCCGGCCACGCCGCGCGTATACACCTGACGCTGACCGACGATCATCCCTGGGCGCAGGCCTTTGTGGTGATCGAGGCAGTGCCCGAGGACAGTGCATGACGAAGGAATGGGCGTTGGCCGAAGCACAGGAGCCGGAACCGGCATCCGCCCCGGCCGTCACCGGGACGCCGGACAATCGCGACCTGAAGAAGCGCACCGACTGGTGGGCCGAGGTGAAGGGCCTGTTCTGGCTGCTCCTCGCCGTGCTCGGCTTTCACAGCTTCATCGCCAAGCCGTTCTACATCCCCTCCGAATCCATGCTGCCCGGCCTGCTGGTGGGCGATCGGCTGGTGGTGACCAAATATCCTTACGGCTGGTCGTTCGTGTCGCCCACCATCCCCGATCCGGTGGCGATCTTCCGCAGCACCGTGCTGCGCCAGCAGACCGAGAGCTGGGGCGTGCGCCTGCCCTTCGTCCATGGCCGGTTGCTCGGCCACATGCCGCAGCGCGGCGACGTGGTGATCGTCACCCCGCCGGGCCACAACAGCGACTATATCAAGCGCGTGATCGGCCTGCCCGGCGAGACGATCGCGGTGCGCGGCGGCACCGTCTACCTCAACGGCCGCGCCATTCCTCGCAGCCCCGTGCACGAGGCGCGGCTGGCGGTGGACGACAATGCCCGCTGCGATCCGTCCGACTATCCCGGCGCGCTGGAGACGGATGCCGCCGGCAAGCAATGGTGCCGCCTGCCGATCGTCACCGAGACGCTTCCGGGCGGCCGCCACTACGACACGGTGGACCTGGAACCGGACAGCCCCGGCGACAACTTCCCGGCGATGAAGATCCCGGCCGGCCATGTCTTCCTGATGGGCGACAATCGCGATCGCAGCGCCGACAGCCGCTTTCCGTTGAGCGAGCTGGGCCTGGGCGGGGCGGTGCCGTGGGAGAATCTGGGCGGCCGGGCGGAGTTCATCACCTTCTCGCTCGACGGCTCCACCACGCTCAACCCGCTGAGCTGGTGGACCTCGCTGCGCGGCGGCCGCGCGGGCACCTCGCTCCATGCGCCGGGGGGCAAGTAAGGTGGCCGAGCTACCGCCGGCCACCGTCACCGAGGCGAGCCCCAACGAGCTGCGCGATCCCTTCGTCCGCCAGGAACTGAAGCGCGCGTCCATCTGGCTCGGCCTGGCTTCCGCCATCGCGCTGGCGGTGCTGCTGGTGCAGCCGCTCCTGGTGATCTTCGCCGGCGTGGTGTTCGCGGCCTTGCTGGACGGCGGCGTGCGGCTGCTGGGCAAGGCGCTGCCGATCGGGCGCGGCTGGCGGCTGCTGATCGTGTGCCTGTTGGTGGTCGCCTTTCTGCTCGGCACCTTTTACCTCACCGGCGTTCAGGTGACGGCGCAGTTCACGCAGCTGCAGGAAACGCTGCAGCAGCAGACGGTGCGCTTCACCGCCTGGCTGACGGACAAGGGCATCATGCCCGGCGCCTCGGACGTGTCCGGCCTGGCGCGCCAGGCGCTGGGATCGGTCGGCAAGCTGACCTCCTGGGTCGGCACGGCGGTCAGCGCGCTCACCACCTTGTTCATGATCATGGTGATCGGCCTGTTCCTGGCCATGGACCCCAGCATCTACGCCCGCGGCGTCGAATGGATGGTGCCAAGCGACGCACGACCCGAATTCGCGCTCACCGTGCGCCGCATGGGCGACACGATCCGGCGTCTGCTGGCCGGGCGCCTGCTCGGCATGCTGGCGGAGGGCGTGTTCACCTGGCTGGCGCTGATGCTCGTCGGGGTGCCGATGGCGATGATCCTCGGCATCCTCACCGGCCTGCTTGCCTTCATTCCGAACATCGGCGCGCTGATTTCCGGCGGGCTGATGGTCGCGGTGGGCTTCAGCGCCGGCATGGATACCGGCATCTATGCGATCCTCGTCTATGTCGGGGTGCAGACGTTCGACGGCTATGTGCTGCTGCCGATGGTGGCCAAGCGCACGGTGGACCTGCCACCGGCGCTGACGCTCGGCGCGCAGATCCTGGCCTCCGCCCTGTTCGGCATTCTTGGCCTGGCGCTCGCCGATCCGATGACGGCGATGCTCAAGGTCGGGCTGGAGCGCAGTTCGGAGCGCGAGCAGGAGAAGATGGACGGCGACGCCGCGCTCTGACGGTCAGCGCGCGAGGGCGTCGAACAGCGCGAGATACTCGGCCACGGCATCGGCGCCCGGCGGCGCGACCGGCGCCGGGCGCACCGCGTCGGGGACGAGCCAGCGATCGAGCGCGGCGACCAGCGCCGCCCCGTCCCCGCGCGGCACGATGCTGCCCAGGGCGGGCACGGCGACGATTTCCGGGATGGCGACACTGGAGTCGGTCGTCACCACCGGCGTGCCCGCCGCCAGCGCCTCGCGCAGCACGCCGGGTACGCCCTCGAAGTCGGACGTCAGCGCCAGCACGGCTGCGGACGCGAAAGCGGGCGAAGGATCGGCGACATGCCCGGGCAGGCGGACGCGCCCGCCAAGTCCCAGCGCGGCGACCTGCTCCTCCAGCGCGGCGCGAAGGCTGCCCTCGCCGAGGATCACCAGTTCCGCCGACGGGTCCGCCAGCCTCGGCACGGCGGCGATCAGCCGGTCCCAGCGTTTCTGGGGCTCCAGCCGTCCCACCCCGAGGATGAACCCCGCCTCCGGCAAGGGCGGCAACACCGCGCCCGCAATCGGCCGCGCCGGCGGGTTGGCGATCACGCTCACCCGCTCCGGCGCGACGCCGAGCCAGTGGCGCGCATCGCGTGCGCTCGCCTCCGTCATGGCGACGAACCGGTCGATCCAGCGCGGTTGCAGCCGCATCCAGGCGCGATTGGCCTGCCGCGCCGCCCATCCGAGATCGGTGCGGTCGAGCGTGTTGGAGATCTTGGCGACCACCGGCACACCTGCCCCGCCCCGCCCCAGCCGCGCCAGCGCCGCCGCGCTCGTATAATGCGTGCCCGGACAGAACAGCACGTCGGGCCGCAGGTCCATCCCCGCCCGGCGGACCGCCATCGCCAGGTGCCGGTAGCCCGGATCGCCCAGCACGCGCAGCTCGATGCCGGGCGGCACCTCCGCCGCCAGCGGCCCGGCGCGATCGCCCACCAGCAGCGTCACCCGCCGCCCAGCCGCCGCCCAGCCGCCCGCCAGCCGGAGCATCGCGCGCTCCACGCCGCCCCCGCGAAAGCTCTGCGCCAGCGTGAGGATATGGTCGGCCGCCATGCAGTTCCGGTTATTGCCGGTTAAGCTGGCGCCGTCTATGGCGCGCCGAACCCGGCCCGGTGGCGGGGTGAAGGAACACGGCAAGCCCAAGTGAGCCACACGAAAACCGGATTGCCGCTGCGTCCCGCCTCCGCCGCCGCGCTGCCCCGTCCGCCGGAGGGGCTGGAGCCGATCGATCGCATCAAGCGGCGCTGGCCGACCTATATCGGCGCGGCGCTGACGCTGGCGATGATCGTCGGGCTGGGGCGCGAGCTGTTCGGCCATGGCCTTGCCGGCCTCAGCCGCGCGGCGCCGGACGGCGTCGGCTATTACCTGTGCGTCGCGCTTCTCTACATGTCGCCGCCGACCGGCGACTTCATCATCTTCCGCCGCCTGTGGCGCATCCCGATCGACGGCATGGCCGCATTGCTGAAGAAGCGGATCGCGAACGAGGTGGTGTTCGGTTATTCCGGCGAGGCCTTTTTCTACGCCTGGGCACGGCAGCGGGCGCAGATGGTGGCGGCGCCGTTCGGCGCGGTGAAGGACGTGTCGATCCTCTCCGCGATCGCGGGCAACGTGATGACGCTGGCGATGGTGGGGCTTGCCCTGTTTCTCGGCATTCACCGCCTGACCCCCGAACAGCTGGAGCAGATCCTCTGGTCGGTGCCGATCATCCTTCTCATCACCGTGCCGTTCCTGATCTTCTCCAAGCGCGTCTTCTCGCTGCCCCGCGCGGAGCTGTGGTGGGTGTTCGGCGTGCATTGCACGCGGCTGATCGCCGGCTCCCTGCTCATCAGCCTGGCCTGGCATTTCGCGCTGCCTGCGGTGACGCTCGGCACCTGGATGTTCCTGGCGGCGATGCGCATGCTCGTCTCGCGCCTGCCGCTGGTGCCGAACAAGGACCTGCTGTTCGCCAATTTCGCGATCCTGCTGATCGGCGAGGACGCGGCCTTGTCGGAACTGGTCGCCTTCACCTCCGCCATCACGCTGCTGATCCATGTGGTGCTGATCGCCGGCTTTGGCGCCTATGCTCTGGTGAAGCGCCAGAAATGAGGGCGCTGCTGGCGGTGCCATTGCTGGTCGCTGCCGTGCCGGCGAGCGCGCAGGTGCTCGGCGAGGACCGTGCCGCCTGCGCCGGCGGAGAGGGGCCGGCGATCCGCGTCGCCGTGCGCGGGCTGAAGGACCGCACCGGCGGGCTGAAGCTGGAGCTGTACCCCGCCAACGCGCAGGATTTCACCCGCGACGACACGCTGCTCGTGCGCGAAGGCAAGACGTTCCGCCGCGTGCGCGCCGCGATGCCCCCGTCCGGCCCGGTGGTGCTGTGCATCAAGGCGCCCAGGCCGGGCCGCTATGCCCTGCTGTTCACCCATGATCGCGACGGCAAGAACAAGTTCAACCCGTGGAAGGACGGCGCCGGCGTCGTCGGCACGGAAGGATTCGGCTATGCCAGGCCCAGGTACACGCAGGCGATCGTGGAGGTCGGCGCCGGCATTGCCAGCGTCACCGTCACCGTTCAGTATCTGCGCGGGGTGGCCGGGTTCGGCCCGATGAAGAAGGCCGCCGACTGACATGCGCATCGTCGACGTCAATGAGTTCTACTCGCCGACCGGCGGCGGCGTGCGCACCTATATCGATCGCAAGATGGGCATCATGGCCGATCTCGGCCACGAACTGATCGTGATCGCGCCGGGGAGCGAGAACATGGTGGAGGAGCGGCCAGGCGGCGGGCGCATCGTCTACGTGAAATGCCCGGGCATGCCGTTCGACAAGAATTACGGCCTGTTCTGGGATGCGCACCCGGTCACGCGCCTGCTGGACGAATTGCAGCCGGACGTGGTGGAGGCCTCCTCGCCCTGGCGCCCGGCCTGGATCGTCGGCCGCTGGCAGGGGAACGCCGCCAAGGTGTTCTTCATGCACAACGACAATGTCGCCGCTTATGCGCTGCGCTGGTTCGAAGGGCTCGCGCCGCAACAGCGGATCGAGCGCGCCTTTGCCTGGTACAGCCGCTACATGAGCCGTTTCCTCGGCCAGTACGATGCGGTGGTCACCAACGGGCCCGCGCTGGAGAAGCGGCTGCGCGCGCGCGGCGTGCATATCGACCGCGCCATGCCGCTGGGCATCGAGCGGACGCACTTCTCGCCGGCCCTGCGCGACGAGCGCTTGCGGCAGGCGCTGCTCGCGCAATGCGGGCTGCCGGCGGACGGACACCTGCTGCTGGGGCTCGGGCGGCACCATGCCGAGAAGCGCTGGAATCTCGTCATCGACGCGGTGACCCGCGCCGGCGCCAGGCTGCCGGTGGGATTGATCCTGCTGGGCACGGGCAACGAAACCAAGCGGCTGGCGCGCCAGGCGGCCGGCAGCCCGCATATCCGCCTGTTCCGGCCGGTCTACGACCGCGAGCGGCTGGCGCGCATCCTGGCGAGCTGCGACGCGCTGATCCATGGCTCGGAAGCCGAACCGTTCGGGCTGGTCGCGTCCGAGGCGATGGCGTCGGGCCTGCCGCTGATCGGACCGGACACCGGCGGCGTGGCGGAGATCGCCGACCCGCATTGTGCCGAGCTCTACCGTGCCCGCGACGCGGGCAGCGCGGCGCAGGCGATCGCCCGGCTCTTCGCCCGTGACCCGGCGCTGCTGCGGCGTGCGGCGGCCGTCGCCTCGGAGCGGGTGCGCACCGATCGCGAGCATACGGTGGAGCTGATGGCCTATTATGCCGGGCTCGTCGCCGCCCGGCGCGTCAAGGCGGCCTGAACCACAAGCGCAGCCGCGGTCCAACGTGCGTGCGCCGGTAGCCGTGCGCCGCGGCCCAGCGCTCCACCGCCGCGTCCAGCGCGGGATCGCCGCTGGTCCATGCCCCTTCCCCGCCGGCCAGCACCGCCGCGGGGCGGATCACCAGGGCAGCGTCGAGCCGGTCCTGCGACACGAGTCTGGCGCGAGTTTCCTCGTCCGGCCCGAGCAGGCCGTGGCTGCGGAAATAGAACGGCCCGGTGGCGAAGCGCGGGTCGGGCAACGTGCTGCTGCCCGCCAGGAACTGCGGCGAGAGCGTCACCACCAGTCCGTCGAGGCCGGTGGCCGCCCTGGCGACGGCGCGCGTATCCGCCAGGGCGACGGCAAGCGGCGGCGCCGCCGCTCCGCGCACCAGCGCCTCGGCAGACGGCGCGAGGCCTGCGACCGCGAACACGACAACCGCGACGCGAACCGCGCGCGAGGGGGGCCGCGCCTGCCACCACAATGCCAGCTGCACGAACAGCGGCGGCAGCGCGGGCAGCAGATATTGCCGCCAGGTCGGGGACGGCAGCACGGCCGCGATCAGCCCTGCGACGATCATCACGTCCAGCGCGCCGATCGGGCGCTGGCGCCGCGTCGCCGCCAGCAGGCCGAGCGCCGGCAGGGCGGGGCCGAGCGCCAGGAACTTCAGCACGTCCAGCGCCTTTGCCGGCAGGCCCAGCTTCCAGGCGCGGCCCGCCGCCTCGTAATATTCGGCGGGAGCCCGGGCGGGAAAGGTGAACACCTCGAACAGGAAGGCCTCGGGCGCGGCGACCCAGCACCAGCCCGTGACGATGGCCATCGGCAGCGCACCGATCGCCACCCAGCCCGCGCGGTGCCCCGGCCGGCTCAGCGCATACAGGCCGTAAGCAAGCGCCGGCAGCGCAAAGGACAGCTTCGCCGCCGCCGCCGCCGACAGCAGCAGCCCGGCAATCAGCGCCGACTGTCGCGTGGCCGCCCCACGCTGCGCCGCCACAATCGACGGCAGCGCCAGGGCGAGCAGCGCGGCGGGCAGCGCGTCGTTGCGCGCGGTGCCGGCGGAGAACAGCAGGATGTCGCAGGCGGCGAACAGGCCCGCCCCGGCCAGCGCTAGCCGCGCCTCCCCCCCGCCGATCCGCGCCGCGCGGTACACGCCGAGCAGCGCCAGCGCGCCGAACAGCGCATTGGCCATGCGCAGCGCCGGCCAGGTCCACAGCCCCGCCCAGAGCGCCACCGGCGCCAGCCCGAACGGCTGCAACGGCGTCTGCAGATAGGCATAGTCGCGATACGGGATCAGCCCGCGCGCGGTGAACATCGCCGCGGCGACATACTGGCTTTCGTCATGGTCGAGCGGCCGCAGCCAGGCGAGGGCGACGAGCAGCAGGGCGGCCAGCGCCAGCAGCGCGACGGGCCGGACAAGAAGAGCGCGCATCGGAAACTCAGTGCGTCAGCGTCAGCAGATAGTCGAGGCTGGTGTCGCTCCCCACCACGAAGCCGCGGGTGGGCGAGAAGCTCAGCCCGGCCGTGTCGATCACGCGCAACCCCGCGCCCTCGGCCAGCGCGGTCAGCTCCGGCGGCGTCAGGAACTTGTTCCAGTCATGGGTGCCGCGCGGAATGCGGCCGGTGCCCTCGGCCAGCGTGATCATGGCGAGGCGCGACAGCGGCGTGCGGTTGGGCGTGGACAGCACCATCAGCCCGCCCGGCGCCAGCAGCCCGGCCAGCGTGCGCACGAAGCCTGCCGGATCGACCACATGCTCGATCACCTCCAGGCTGGTGACGAGATCGAACTGCTCGCCCGCCAGCGTGGAGGCCTCGCCGGAACGATAGGCGATGCTGAGGCCGGACAGAGTGGCGTGCGCGGTGGCCGCCGCGATGTTCTCCGCCGCAGCATCCACCCCGGTCACCTGCGCGCCCAGCCGGGCGAGCGGCTCGCACAACAGGCCGGCGCCGCAGCCGACGTCCAACGCGCGCTTGCCGGCCAGCGGCGTGAAGCCGGTCGCGTCGCTGCCCCAATGCAGGTCGATCTGCTCGCGCAGATAGCGCAGCCGCGGCGGGTTGAGCCGGTGCAGCATCGCCGACGAGCCCTTCGGATCCCACCATTCGGCGGCCATGCGTCCGAAATGCGCGGCTTCGTTCGGATCGATTGTTGCGCCGTTCGCGTGAGAACTTGCCATAATCATGCGTGCTCCGTAACAGGCGCGCTTTCCCCACCCAAAGCACCGGGCGAGTTGAATGGCGCGTATCGTGATGAAGTTCGGCGGCACCTCCATGGCCGGGATCGAGCGCATCCGCAACGTCGCCGCCCGCGTGAAACGCGAAACGGACAAGGGCAACCAGGTCGCCGTGGTCGTCTCGGCGATGGCGGGCGAGACCGACCGGCTGGTCAACTTCTGTCGTGAGGCCTCGGCGCTCTACGATCCGCGCGAATATGACGTGGTCGTCTCGGCCGGCGAGCAGGTGACGAGCGGGCTGCTGGCGATCGCGTTGCAGGAGATCGGCGTGCCGGCGCGCTCCTGGCTCGGCTGGCAGCTGCCGATCCACACCTCCGATGCCTTTGCCAAGGCGCGCATCCGGACGGTCGACACGCACGCGCTCGATGCCGCGCTGGCCGGCGGTGAAGTGGCGGTGATCCCCGGCTTTCAGGGCGTCGCTGAGAATGGCCGCGTCACCACACTCGGCCGCGGCGGCTCGGACACGTCGGCGGTGGCGGTGGCGGCGGCGATGAAGGCGGAACGCTGCGACATCTACACCGACGTGGACGGCGTCTACACCACCGATCCGCGCATCGTGCCGCGCGCGCGCAAGCTGAAACAGGTCACCTATGAGGAGATGCTGGAACTGGCCAGCGTCGGCGCCAAGGTGCTGCAGACCCGCTCGGTGGGTCTGGCGATGAAGGAAGGAGTGCGCGTCCAGGTGCTGTCGTCGTTCGGCGACGGGCCGGATGCCGATACGCTGCCGGGGACGATGATCGTCGGCGAAGAGGAGATTACCCAAGTGGAACGCCAGCTCATCACCGGCATCGCGCATGACAAGAACGAGGCGAAGATCACGCTGACCAGCGTGCCCGACCGCCCGGGCGCGGTGGCCAGCATCTTCGCGCCGCTGGCCGATGCCGGCATCAACGTCGACATGATCATCCAGAACATCGCCCATTCCTATGGCGTGGCCGCCGCTTCCACCGACGTCACCTTCACCGTGCCCTCCACCGATCTCGCGCGCAGCCTGGACGTGCTGGGCAATGCGCAAGCGACGATCGGGTTCGAGAAGCTGGTCCACGATACCAAGGTCGCCAAGATCTCGGTGGTGGGCGTGGGCATGCGCAGCCATGCCGGCGTCGCTTCCACCATGTTCACCACGCTGGGCGCGCGCGGCATCAACGTGCTGGCCATCTCCACCAGCGAGATCAAGGTGTCCGTGCTGATCGACGAGGACGAGACGGAGCTCGCCGTGCGCGTGCTCCACTCCGCCTACGGGCTGGACGCGCAGGCGGCCTGAGCGCCGCTGCCCAGGATCGGAACCGCGCCCGGCTCGTTCCGGACGGCATGGAACAGGCAAGGGTAGGCTTCACCGCGCGCGCGCTCGGCTTTGCCGGGCTGCTGCCGCAGATCGCGGCGGTGGTGTTCGTATTGGCCGGGCATCGCAACGGCGGCATCGACGTGTCGATCGCGCATGGCATCGGCCAGGCGCTGGCCTTCGGCTACGGCGCGCTGATCCTGAGCTTCCTCGGCGGCATGTGGTGGAGCGTCGCGATGCTGCGCGGCGCCGGCCAGCAGAGGCTCGCCATCGTGGCGGTGTTGCCGAGCCTGGTGGCGGGCGGGCTGGCGCTCGCCCTTGCAGCCACGGGAGCGATCCGGTGGTGCCTGGTCGCGCTCGGCTGCGTGATCCTGTTGACGCTGCTTGTCGATCGACACCTCGCCGACCGGGGCGAGGCGCCAGCCGGCTGGATGGCGCTGAGGGTACCGCTATCGATCGGGCTGGGCGGGCTGACGATCCTTGCAGGCGCCGTTTCCGGCGGAACGGTGACGCACTTCTGAGCCGGCCGGCCCCTACGCGGGCTGGCCCTATGCGGCCTGGCGCAGTTCCAGCCGGCTCCAGATCTCCACCAGCGCGTCGGTCAGCTCGCGCATCATCGCCTCGTCATGGGCGGGCCCCGGCGTGAAGCGCAGCCGCTCGGTGCCGCGCGGCACGGTGGGGTAGTTGATCGGCTGCACGTACACGCCGTATTGGGCGAGCAGCACGTCGCTGATCTTCTTGGCCTTGACCGGATCGCCGACCATCAGCGGCACGATGTGGGTGGTGGTATCCATCACCGGCAGGCCGGCGTCCGCGAACATCGCCTTCAGCCGCGCCGCCGAGGCCTGCTGGCCGTCCCGCTCGACCGACGAGGACTTGAGGTGCCGCACGCTCGCCAGCACGCCGGCGACCAGCACCGGCGACAGGCTGGTCGTGAAGATGAAGCCGGGCGCATAGGAGCGGATCACGTCGATGATCTGGCGGTCGGCGGCGATATAGCCCCCCATCACGCCGAACGCCTTGCCCAGCGTTCCCTCGATGATCGTCAGGCGATGCGCCGCCTCGTCCCGCTCCGAAATGCCGCCGCCGCGCGCGCCGTACATGCCCACCGCATGCACCTCGTCGAGATAGGTCAGCGCGCTGTAGCGGTCGGCCAGGTCGCAGATGGCGTGGATCGGCGCGACGTCGCCATCCATCGAATAGACGCTTTCGAACGCGATCAGCTTGGGCGTGTCCGGCGCCTCGGCGGCGAGCAGTTCCTCGAGGTGCGCCAGGTCGTTGTGGCGGAACACCCGCTTTTCGCAGCCGGAATTGCGGATGCCGGCGATCATGCTCGCGTGGTTCAGCTCGTCGGAAAAGATCACGCAGCCCGGCAGCACCTTGGCCAGCGTGGACAGCGTCGCCTCGTTGGAGACGTAGCCGGACGTGAACAGCAGCGCGCCTTCCTTGCCGTGCAGGTCGGCAAGCTCGCCTTCGAGATCGACATGGTAATGGGTGTTGCCGCCGATGTTGCGCGTGCCGCCGCTCCCGGCGCCGACATCGTGCAGCGCCTCTTCCATGGCGGCGATCACCTTGGGGTGCTGGCCCATGGCGAGATAGTCGTTGGAGCACCACACGGTGATCGGCTTGGGCCCGTTATGCCCGGCAAAGCAGCGCGCATTGGGGAACATGCCCTTGTTGCGCAGGATGTCGATGAACACCCGGTAGCGTCCCTCGGCATGCAGCCGGTCGATCGCCTGGGTGAAGATACGGGAGTAATCGACTCCCGGGGCCGTCGTGCCGTTCATGGGCACGGCCCATAGCGGAAGGGCGAAGCCATTGCCACCCGGACAGAATGTCCCAGGGGAAGGCTACAGCGTCTCGATCGACGCGAGCCCGTACCGGGCGAGCGCGGGGGCGAGCCGCCGGTCGGCCGCGCCGGTGAACACGGCGACCCCGGGGGGCGCCGCTTCCGGCCACTCGGTGCCTTGCGTGAGGTGCGCGATTCGCCGGGCGATGCCGGGCCCGCCATCGACGAAGCGGACGGATTGCGGCGCGGCGGCGGCGAGTTCCGCCTCCACCAGCGGGAAATGGGTGCAGGCATTGACGATCGTGTCGATCGCCGCCCCGCCCGGCTGGTCGAACAGGCCGGCCAGGATCGCGGCAAAGCGGGCGGGGGGCGCTTCCTCGCCGCGCAGGCGCGCCTCCGCCAGCGCGACCAGTTCCGCCGAGCCATGGCGCAGCACGGTGCAGTCGGCGGCGAAGCGGCGTGTGAGGTCGTCCACATAGGGCTGGCGCACCGTTGCTTCGGTGCCGAGCACGCCGATCACGCGGGTGGCGCTCGCTTCCGCCGCCGGCTTGATCGCGGGCACCGTGCCGACGACGCCCACGTCCAATGCGGCGCGCACCGCCGGCAGCGCGATGGTGGACGCGGTGTTGCACGCGATCACGATCAGCCGCGGCCGGTAGCGTTCCGCCAGCCGGCCGAGCAGCGCCGGCACCCGCGCCGCGATCTCCGCCTCGCTCCGCGTGCCATAAGGGAAACCCGCCGAATCGGCGACATACAGGATCGGCATGCGCGGCAGCAGCGCCCGCGCGGGCGCCAGCACGGAAAGCCCGCCCACACCGGAATCGAAGAACAGGACGGGACGCTGGTCTGCCATGCAGGCTGCGCTGTAGCGATCAGGTCCGTTTCCGCACAAGGTTGCGCGAGGTTGTTGGCGCGCGCTGCCGAGCGGCTTATACCAAGGTCGAACGGGGAGAACCTTGACGACCGAAATCCTCTGGCTGGCGCCGGCGAGCGCGCTGTTGCTGGGCTATCTGCTCGGCTCGATCCCGTTCGGCGTGCTGCTGACGCGGATCGGCGGGGCGGGCGACCTGCGGCAGATCGGCTCGGGCAATATCGGCGCCACCAACGTGCTGCGCACCGGGCGCAAGGGGCTGGCGGCGGCCACCCTGCTGCTCGATGGCGGCAAGGGCGCGGCCGCGGTGCTGATCGCCGAGGCGCTGTGGCCGGGCACCGGCCCGCTGGCGGCGGCGGCGGCGTTTTTCGGGCACCTCTATCCGGTGTGGCTCCGCTTTCGCGGCGGCAAGGGCGTGGCCACCCTGATGGGCATCGCGCTGGTGCTGCACTGGCCGTGCGGCCTCGTCTTCGCCGCGGTGTGGCTTGGCCTGCTGGCGACCTTGCGCATCTCCTCCGTCGCGGGAATGACGGCGGCGGTATCCGCTCCGGTCAGCGCGGCGTTGTTCGACCGGTTCGAGATCGTGCCGCTGTTCATCGCGCTGGCGCTGCTCGTGTTGTGGAAGCATCGCGAGAATATCGACCGGCTGCTGTCCGGAACGGAGCCCAGGATCGGCGGCGCCAGGCGTGCCTGACACGATGCCGGCCGGCGGGGCGGTCGCGAAACTGCGCCTGATCCGCACGCCCAAGATCGGCCCGATCTCCTTTCGCCAATTGCTCGCCCGCTTCGGATCGGCAGACGCGGCGATCGAGGCCTTGCCGATGCTCGCGGCGCGCGGCGGCGGCAAGCCGCCGGAGGTGGCGCCCGCCACGCTCGCCGAGCGCGAGCTGGCGGCGGTGGCAAAGCTCGGCGCGCGCCATCTGTTCCTGTTCGATCCGGACTATCCGCCGCTGCTGGCCGAGCTGGAAAACGCGCCGGCGGCGATGACGGTGCGCGGGCGGATCGAGCTGTTCGACCATGTCGGCGTGGCGATGGTGGGCGCGCGCAACGCCTCGGCGGCCGCCTGCCGCTTTGCCCGGCAGCTGTCGCACGGACTGGGGCAGGAGGGCGCTGCGGTCGTTTCCGGGCTCGCCCGCGGCGTCGACTCGGCGGCGCACGAAGGCGCGCTGGGCAGCGCCGGCGGGACCATCGCGGTGATCGCCGGCGGCATCGACGTGGTCTACCCGCCGGAAAACGCCGCCCTGCAGGAGCGCGTCGCCGGCGAAGGCCTGCTCGTCGCCGAGATGCCGCCGGGCACCGAGCCGCGCGCGCGACACTTTCCGCACCGCAACCGCATCATCGCCGGGCTGGCGCTCGGCACGGTGGTGGTGGAGGCAGCGCCCAGGTCCGGCTCGCTCATCACCGCGCGGCTGGCGGGCGAGGCCGGGCGCGAGGTGATGGCGGTGCCCGGCTCGCCGCTCGATCCGCGCGCGCAAGGGTGCAACGGGCTGATCCGCGAGGGCGCGACGCTGGTCCAGTCCGCCGCCGACATCCTGGAACAGGTGCGCCCGATCGACGCGCGCGCCGCGTTGCGTGCGCCCGCCAGCCGTTACGGCGCGCCGCCGCCGGAGGATGCCAGCGACGCGGAACGCCGCGCCATCACCGGCCTGCTCGGCCCGGTGCCGGTGTTCACCGATGAGCTGATCCGCCAGTCGGGGCTGGCGCCCGCGGTGGTGCAGACGGTGCTGCTGGAGCTGGAACTCGCCGGCCGGCTGGAGCGCCATGCCGGTGCGCGCGTTTCGTTGGTCTGGGGGTGATTGGCCCCACTCCGTTTGTCCGGGATCGTCGCTGAGCGCAGGCGAACTGACGTATCGAAGAATTTTTGGCGGGTGTGTCCTTCGATACGTGTCTTCGCTGCGCCCAGCCCCTACTCAGGACGAACGGAAAGAGGCGGAGAACGGATGGCCACGACCGATCAGCAACGCCCCTGGTGGGAAACCGGCACGATCTACCAGATCTATCCGCGCTCCTTTCAGGACTCGGACGGCGACGGGATCGGCGACCTGCCGGGGATCGAGCGGCGGCTCGACTATGTCGCCGCACTGGGCGTGGAGGCGATCTGGCTGTCGCCGATCTTCCCTTCGCCCATGGCCGATTTCGGGTATGACGTGGCCGATTATGTCGGGATTGAGCCGATGTTCGGCACGCTCGCCGACTTCGATCGCCTGCTGGCCGCGGTTCATGCGCGCGGGCTGAAGCTGATCCTCGATTTCGTGCCCAACCATTCGTCCGACCGGCACCGCTGGTTCGTCGAAAGCCGCTCCTCGCGCAGCAACCCGAAGCGCGACTGGTACATCTGGCGCGATCCCGCACCCGATGGCGGCCCGCCCAACAACTGGATCAGCGATTTCGGCGGCTCGGCCTGGGAGTGGGACGAGGCGACCGGGCAATATTACCTGCACGCCTTCCTGAAGGAACAGCCCGACCTGAACTGGCGCAACCCGGAGGTGAAGGCGGCGATGCTCGACGTTCTGCGCTTCTGGCTGGAGCGCGGCGTGGACGGATTCCGCATCGACGTGCTGTGGCACATCGTCAAGCATGCGGACCTGCCCGACAACCCGGCCAATCCGGACTGGACGCCCGACCGCACCGAGCGCGACCGTGTGCTCCAGCTCCATTCCACCGACCAGCCCGAGGCGCATGCCATCTCCGCCGAAATGCGCGCGCTGGCGGACTCGTACGGCGCGCGCGTGCTGATCGGCGAAATCTTCCTGCCCAACGAGCGGCACCAGCGCTGGTACGGCACGCCCAAACGGCCACAGGTGCACCTGCCCTTCAACTTCCAGCTGATCGAGAACGCGTGGCACGCGGAGAGGCTCGGTCAGCTGATCGTGGATTATGAGGCGAGCCTGCCCGGCCATGGCTGGCCGAACTGGGTGATCGGCAGCCATGACGCGCCGCGCATCGCCGCGCGGATCGGCGAGGCGCAGGCGCGGGTTGCGGCCATGCTGCTGCTGACATTGCGGGGCACGCCCACGCTCTACCAGGGCGACGAGCTCGGGATCGGCGAGGTCACCATCCCGCCCGAACGGATGCGCGACCCGCAACATTTCCGCCAGCCGACGCTGAACATCGGCCGCGACCGATCGCGCACGCCGATGCCGTGGGATGCGTCGCCGAACGCCGGCTTCACCACCGGCGACCCCTGGCTGCCGCTCAACGACGACTGGCCCACCCGCAACGTCGCCGCGCAAGGTGCGGACGAAGGCTCGATGTTGTCGCTTTACCGACGCCTGCTGGCGCTGCACCGCGCCACGCCGGCGCTGAACGAGGGGAGCTTTACGTTGCTTGACGCCCCCGCCGGCGTACTCGCTTATGCGCGGCGTCGTGGGGACGAGGTGCTTCACATTCTGCTCAACCTGACGGACCATGCCACAACTATCCCGTGGCAGGGCGATGTGCTTGCATCGACGCTCGATGGCCAACCGGAGCCCGGCATGCTGTATGCCAATGAAGGGATCATCCTCCGCCCAGTCGTCATCCCCGCGCAGGCGGGGATCCAGAACCGCAAAGCGCCATGAGTGAAATGCCAACGCGGCGTTTCTGGATTCCCGCCTGCGCGGAAATGACGGGGAAGATGGGACTCGACGCATGAAGATCGCCATGCTTGCGCCGATCAGCTGGCGCACGCCGCCGCGGCATTACGGGCCGTGGGAGCTGGTGACGAGCCTGCTGACGGAAGCGCTGGTCGCGCGCGGCGTGGACGTCACCCTGTTCGCGACGCTGGACAGCGAAACGGCCGGCACGCTCGACGGCGTGGTGCCGGCGCCCTATTCGGAGGACCCGTCGATCGATGCCAAGGTCTGGGAATATCGCCATCTTTCCCACGTCTTCGCCCGCGCGGCCGAGTTCGACCTGATCCACAACCAGGCGGACTTCCCTGCCCATGCCTTTGCGCCGCTGGTCGAAACGCCGGTGGTGACGACGATCCACGGCTTCGGTTCGGAACGCATCCTGCCGATGTATGCGCCGTTCCAGGACCGGGTGCATTTCGTCGCGATCTCGAACGCGGATCGGCACCCGAGCCTGCGCTACGCCGCGACCATCCACCACGGCATCCCGCTGGGCGATTTCGCCTTCGATCCCCTCGGCAGCGACGACCTCCTCTTTTTCGGCCGCATCCACCCGGACAAGGGGGCGGCCGAGTCGATCGCTGCCGCGCGTGCCTCGGGCCGCGCGCTCGACCTCTACGGCGTGGTGCAGGATGCCGGCTATTACGAGCGCGAGGTGGTGCCGGCGAATGACGGGGTGACCATCCGCTACCACGGCGCGGTCGGCGGCGAGGCGCGGGTCCGGGCGCTGGGCGGCGCGCGGGCGCTCCTCCACCTCATCAACTTCGACGAGCCGTTCGGCCTGTCGGTGATCGAGGCCATGGCCTGCGGCACGCCGGTGATCGCGACCCGCCGCGGCTCCATGCCCGAGCTGATCGACCATGGCGTGACCGGATTCCTGGTCGACACGCCGGAGGAGGCGCTGGCGGCGATCGAGCGCGCGGGAGAGATCGATCGCGCCGCCTGCCGCCGCGCGGTGGCGGAGCGGTTCAGCGTGGAGCGGATGGCCGACGAGTATCTGGCGCTGTACCGCCGGCTGTTGGCCTGCTGAAAGAGTCTGGCAGCGGGCCGGACACATCTTTGCACTGTCTCGTTTGCAGCGGGCGATTTCCGCACGAGGACATTCAGATGGCCGTGAAGTTCGCAGGAACGATGAACGCGATCAATCGCGGGCTTGACCAGACGAAGCCCGCCAAGGGCGCCGACATGATCGAGGATTGGGAAGCCGCGCTCGCCGATGTCGAGGTGAGCGGCGCCAAGGGCATCCTTCGCGACCTGGCGTCCTTGCGCAAGCAGCTGGAAAAGGACGAGCCGGACGCGGATCGCGTGCACGCGCTGCTGCACCGTTTGGGCGCGGCGACGACCAAGATCGCCGACAAGTCCGACAAGCAGCAGGAAAAGCTGAAGGCGCTGGGCGAGGCCCTGACCGAAGCCGGTGAGGAAGAAGCGGACGAGGAAGAGGACGTCGAGGCAGCCGCTGCTCCCAAGCGCGCCCGCAAGAAGAGCTGAGAGCCACCGCGGGGGAGGTCGTCGGTTTAGCGGCGACCTTCCCGGCCCCGCACGATCCGGCTGACCACGGGGCTCCCGATCGCCAGCCCGGCCAGCGACAGCAGCGGGCTCACCATGCCGGCCGCAAAGGAGATCGCGCCGATCCAGATCGCGATCCAGGCGCCGCGCCGGCGCGCGCGGCGCTGCGCCGGATCGAGATCGGGGCGCACCAGCCGCGGATTGTCGAGCGCCGCGCGTGTCAGCACCAGGTTCACCACGCCGATCAGCGTCAGCCAGAAGGTATAGAGCCCGACGCCGACGCGCAGCTGGAGATATTCGGAGAAGATCGCCGTCGGGAACGGCATGAACGCCACCGTCGCCAGGAGGAACAGGTTGCTCCAAACCAGCCGCGAATCGGCGGCGCGCAGCATGCCGAACAGGGTATGGTGCCCCACCCAGAACCGTCCGATCACGAAAAAGCTGGACAGGAAGCCGGCATAGTTCGGCAGGAGGTTGAGCAGCGCCTGCCCCAGGTGCCGGTCGCTCAATTCGTGCAGGTGCGGCACGCGAATCTCGATCACCAGCAGCGTCATGGCGATGGCGAACACCGCGTCGGAGAAGAAGGTCAGCCGCTCCAGCATCGCTTCTTCGTGGCTGTGGACCTCGTTCCCCTCGACTTCGCCGCCGCTTGACGCCATCTGGCCGGACCCCCCATCCTCGCGCGTACACGTATAGGGACCGCTTAGCCCAGCCATGCAGCTTGTCATCGTCGAATCGCCCGCCAAGGCGAAGACCATCGAGAAATATCTGGGCGGCGATTATCGCGTGCTCGCCTCCTACGGCCATGTCCGCGACCTGCCGGCCAAGGACGGCAGCGTGAACCCCGACGAGGGCTTCGCGATGGAATGGGAGAATTATGCGGACAAGGCCAAGCAGCTGAAGGCGATCGCCGACGAGGCGAAAAAGGCCGACCGCCTGATCCTGGCCACCGACCCGGATCGCGAGGGCGAGGCGATCAGCTGGCACGTGCAGGAGGTGCTGAAGAACCGCAAGGCGCTGCCCAAGCAGGTCGAGCGGGTGACGTTCAACGCCATCACCAAGCCGGCGATCCTGGCCGCCATGAAGGCGCCGCGCGAGCTGGATACCGACCTGATCGACGCCTACCGGGCGCGTCGGGCGCTCGATTATCTCGTCGGCTTCACCCTGTCGCCGGTGCTGTGGCGCAAGCTGCCGGGCGCCAAGTCGGCGGGCCGCGTGCAGTCGGTGGCGCTGCGCCTGATCGTGGAGCGCGAACGCGAGATCGAGAGCTTCGTCGCGCAGGAATATTGGTCCGTCACCGCGCAGATGGAGCAGGACGGTACGCTGTTCACCGCACGGCTGGTGCAATGGCAGGGCAGGAAGCTCGATCGCCTTTCGATCGGCAACGAAGGCGACGCGCTGGCGGCCAAGAAGGCGGTGGAGGACGGCCGGTTCAGCGTCTCCTCGGTCGAGACCAAGCCCGCAACCCGCAACCCGCCGCCCCCCTTCACCACGTCGACCCTGCAGCAGGAGGCGGCGCGCAAGCTCGGCTTCTCGGCCGACCACACCATGCGCGTCGCGCAGGGCCTCTACGAGGACGGCGCGATCACCTACATGCGGACCGACGGCGTGCAGATGGACGGCAGCGCCATCTCGGCCGCGCGGGCCGCGATCGCCGATCGCTATGACGGCGGCTACGTGCCGGACAAGCCGCGCCAGTACCAGACCAAGGCCAAGAACGCGCAGGAAGCGCACGAGGCGATCCGCCCGACCGACTTTTCCAAGGACCGCGTCGGCGGCGGCGACCATGCGCGGCTGTACGACCTGATCTGGAAGCGGGCGCTCGCCAGCCAGATGGCGTCTGCGCGGATGGAGCGCACCACGATCGACCTGGCCGATGGTACGGGGCAGCAGGTTCTCCGGGCCACCGGCCAGGTGGTACTGTTCCCCGGCTATCTCGCGCTCTACGAGGAAGGGCAGGACGACAGCGCGGACGAGGACGCCAAGCGCCTCCCGCGCCTGCGCGAAGGCGATGCGCCGGCGAAGAAGTCGGTCGACGCCGAACAGCATTTCACCCAGCCGCCGCCGCGCTTTTCCGAAGCCTCGCTGGTCAAGCGGCTGGAGGAGCTGGGCATCGGCCGGCCTTCCACCTACGCCTCGATCATCAAGACGCTGAAGGACCGCGCCTATGTGCGCGTGGAGAAGAACCGCTTCTTCGCCGAGGAAAGCGGACGGCTGGTGACGGCGTTCCTGGAGCGCTTCTTCGAGAAATATGTCGGCTACGATTTCACCGCCGAGCTGGAGGAGGAGCTGGACGACGTCTCCGGCGGCCGCGCCGAATGGCAGGCGGTGCTGGAGGCGTTCTGGCGCGACTTCAAGCCGCGCACGTCGGAGGTGATGGACTACAAGCCGAGCGAGGTGACCGAGCAGCTCGACACCTTCCTGGAGCCGTACCTGTTTCCGAAAAAAGCGGACGATTCGGACCCGCGGCTGTGCCCGCAATGCGGGGACGGGCGGCTGGCGCTGCGCGGCGGCAAGTTCGGCGCGTTCGTCGCCTGCTCCAATTATCCCGACTGCAAGTTCACCCGCCGCTTCGGCCAGCCCGGCAGCGACGGCGAGGCGGCGCAGGACGAGAGCCTGGGCAACGATCCCGAGACCGGCCTGCCGGTGGAGCGCAAGACCGGGCGCTTCGGGCCGTACATCCAGCTCGGCGAAGGCAAGGAAGCCAAGCGCGCCTCCATCCCCAAGGACGTGCTCGAGCTGGACCTGGAAATGGCGCTGAAGCTGCTCAGCCTGCCGCGCACCGTGGGCATGCATCCGGAGACGGGCAACCCGATCACCGCCTCGATCGGCCGCTATGGCCCGTATCTCGCGCATGACGGCAAATATGCGCGGCTCCAGTCCACCGCCGACGTGTTCGAGACGGGCATGAACGCGGCGGTCGTAAAGCTCGCCGAGGCTGCGGCCGGCGGCGGCCGGCCCCAGCGGGGTGCTGCCCGCGCGCCGCTCAAGGAACTGGGCAAGCACCCGCGCACGGAGGCCGAGATCAAGCTGATGGAGGGCCGCTACGGCCCGTACGTCACCGATGGCGAAACCAACGCCACGCTGCCCAAGTCGATCACGCCGGACCAGCTGACGCTGGAGGAAGCCGCGCAACTGATCGACGCGCGCGCCGCCGCCGCACCGGCCAAGGGCAAGAAGAAGGCCGCGCCGAAGAAAGCGGCCGCGAAGAAGGCGCCGGCCAAGACGGGCGCGAAGAAAGCTCCGGCGAAGAAGAAGGCGACGGCAGCGGCTGAATAACAACCTAAGGCCGCGATCCCCGCGCAGGGGGCAGGTGCAGCACGTAGTTGCCCACATGCTCCTTGCGCGGCAAGGTCGCGTCCATGGCGTCGGCGATCGCCGGGCTGAACTGCTCGTCGAACCATTTGTAGCCGCGGTCCCCATCGGACAACACGGCGGCGATATGGCCATCGCGGATCCGCTTCACCAGCGTGCGTTCGTCCCAAAGTCCGGCAAAGGCCAGCTCCCGGAAGATCGCAGGCTCCCACACGACACGATGTCCCGTACGCAGCAGGAGCACCATGTCGTTGGACAGGATCGGCTCATCGAGGGGGCGGACGAGTGCCGCCAGCCGCTCGCCTTGCGCTTGCGAGCGACGCAGCAGGCGCAGGTGATCGGGACCCATCCGGAGCGCAACGGCAAGCGTCAGCAGCAGGGGCACTGCCGCGAACAGCGCCGCCAGCACGGGGCGACGAAGCCGCGCCTGCTCGGCCCCGCGTAGCAGCACGGTCACGGCACTGCCGGACAGGATCGCCAGGGCAGCCTCCCATTGCATGTAATAGGCGCTGCTCGATCCGTACTTGGCCGTGGTGACAAGCGAAAGCGTCGCCAGCCCCGCAAAAGCGAGAACCATCGGCCGGGTCAGGTCGCGAGGAACCGGCTCCGCCCCCGCCCTCGATCCGGGCGCCATGCAGCACAGCGTGCCGGCAAGTCCCAGAGCGATCAGCGGACGGTCGTTCGCCCGGGTGGCCTCTACCAGGTTCGGCAGGAGCCGGGAGAAGTCGAAGCGGTTGATGTTGTAGAGAACGAGATGGTTCAGCACCGTGCTGTCGAAAAGCAGAACGAGCGAGACCAGCGCGCCGCCCCCGAGGAGGAGGCAGGTTGCCATGCCCCGCAGGGCGGTACCGGGTCGGTACAGGCCGAGAACAAGGAAGGCGGCAGCGGCGGTGACCACCGAATTCTGCTTGCAGAACACGGAAACCACGAAGCTCGCCGCGGCAAGGTAGATCAGC
This sequence comes from Sphingomonas aracearum, assembly GCF_003345355.1. Taxonomy (GTDB): domain Bacteria; phylum Pseudomonadota; class Alphaproteobacteria; order Sphingomonadales; family Sphingomonadaceae; genus Sphingomonas; species Sphingomonas aracearum. Next base: position 57,267 of record NZ_QQNB01000003.1, read on the forward strand.
CGCGGGCGCTCCCCCGCCTGCACCGCCAGCCACAGGCCCAGCAGCGCAAAGAAGCAGGCGGCGGGATCGACCCGCATCAGGGGCGCCCAGTCCTGAACCCCGGCGCAGCCCAGAAAGCAGAACACGCTCGCACCCGTCGCGAGACGGGCGATGGTCACCGTCGCCTCGCGGCGGACCAGACGATGGCTCAAGGCGCCGACAAGGATCGCCGAGCCCAGGGTGGAGCAGAGGGACACCAGTCGGCCCGCGGCCAGGGCATCAATGCCGGTGGCGGCCACCGCCGCGGTGAGAAGGTGATAGGCGGGCGGGTAATGGTAGACGATGGCGGGAAAGCGATCGATCGGCCCATAAGCCTTGCCGGCGACAATGTCGGCCATCTGCTGCCAGACGATGCCTTCGTTATAGTCCAGGCCATAAGCGAGCGGGATGGCGCCCACGAACCAGCGCACCAGCATGATGGCAGGAAAGGCGGCCGCGAGCGCCAGCACCACGACATAGCCGCGCCCGATGGGCACGAAGCCGAACCGCGTCAGAAACGAGCCCATCAGCTGCGCCGCGGTTGCGCGACCAACAGCATCTGCTTGCCCATCGGCTTGACGGGACTGGCAAGATAGGCGGCGATCAGGAAGCCCCAGCTCGGCAGCCGCGACTTCACCGTCAGCGGCAGGAACCTCTTGCGCACCTCCACCACCTGCCAGCCGCAGGAGGCGAGCAGATCGGCCAGCGAGATGTGGGAATAGACCGCCACATGGGTGTAGTCGTCGAAATATTCCTTGTAGGCGTACCGGTAATTGGGCTGGAGCATGGTGAAGCTGCCCCGGTCGGAAAGCACGCGAGCCAGCGCCTCCAGCATGGTGACGAATTCCGCCTGGCTGAGATGCTCCACCAGGTTCGAGGCGAATGCGTAATCGACCGACTTCGCGGGCAAGGCAGCCAGGTCGCCCGCCGTTCCGACGATCGTCTCCACGCCGGGCGCTGCGTGGCGCGTGATCCCTTCCCACAAGTCCAGAGCGATCCGCCGCCTGGCTCGAACGGCGTTCACGAAGTCGCAATAGCCGGCGCCGAGATCCAGCACGGTGTCCTCGGCACCGATCCGGTGCCGGAAAAAATAGCGCCAGAGCGCACGCCAGACCGCGCCGCGCTTCGGATCCTCGGCCAGGCGGGTGTCGTGATAGGCGTCGCTCATGCCGCCCACCGCCAGTCCGTCAGGATACCGCGGATCATCCGCAGCCCCACCGTGAAGCCTCGCCAGTCGTTCACGTTGCCCCCTTTGCTGATGCCCACCCGCTGGTGGAACGTCACCGGACATTCCACCACCACCATGTTGAGCGCGAGCGCCGTGTCCAGCAGATGGGCGTTGAATTCCAGATTTATCGCCGGGTCGACCGCCGGCAGCAATCGGTGAAGCGCGGCGCGGTGGCACAGTTTATAGGTCGTGCCCACGTCCGTGAGTGTCGCGCGCCCCAGATGTTTGGCTTCCAGCAGCTTCGCGACGAACAGGTTGCCATAATACATGAATGTGCTGAGCTGCGTGCGGTATTGGCGCAGCGGCTCAACGATCCTGGTTCCGTTCACGATATCGCCATGACGTGCGTAGGCGATCAGCTTGTCGATATCGTAGGCGCGAAACGTGCGATCGCCTTCGCACAGGATGATCAGATCGGCGTCCGCCCACGCGGCCGCCTCGGACAGGCAACGATGGACACACCGCCCATAACCGGGCTGAAGCTCGTCAAACGTGATCGCTCCGGCTTCCGCCGCGAGGGGGTATGTCGCGTCTTTGCTGTTGTTGCTGACGACGATCACCCTCGCGACGGCGGGATGGGACAGGAAATCACGCACGCTTTCGGCGATGCTGTCTTCGTCGTCATAGGCCGTAAGCGCGACGGTCACCCGGCTGGGCGGCAGGGCCTCCTCGCGGATCGGGTGATCCGGCTTGCGATGGCGAAGGAGGTACAGGAGGTCTAGCAGGCAGAGCGCAAGACCCAGGACCAGCGGCACGCCACTATACCAGACCAGCCACTCGGCAAGCCGGTCGAGCTGCGCATGCCATGGCAGCAGGTAGCGCGGGACGAACAGAAGGACGCCGACGAGATAGGCTGCCAAACCGAAGGCGGCGACCACGATGCCGTACAACAGGTAGGGTGGATGGCTTCGCAACGGGCGCATGGCGCCCCGTAGCCCGGTTTCCGAGCAAGTCCACCTCTGCGGCGGCCCCGGCGTTCTTGCGCGACAGGCGGCCGGGCGGGTTCTCGGACTTACGCCGCCCTTGCCTGCGTGCTCGCGATCCAGGTGCGGGCGGCTTTCTGGGCGGTGGAGATCTCGCGCGCCGTCATGTCTTCGGCGATTTCCGCGCGGCACATCTGCGCCGCCTCGCTGCCGGCGACGGCGGCCAGGTTGAACCATTTGTGCGCTTCGATCAGGTCGATGTCGATGCCGGCCGCGCCGCTCGAATAGACCATGCCGAGGTCGTACAAGGCGTCCACATTGCCCCGCGCCGCATCGGCGAGGCGGCTGTCGATCAGAAACTGCGCGTTCTTGAAACTGCTTGCCATTGCATGGAACCCCTGTTCCCCCCTTTTCCCAGGAGGCACCTTGGGACCGCAGCTGCAAAGAAATGGTTAACGCGCATTCACGACGTTTGCGAAGGTTTGCCCCGGCAAACGCGCTCGGCTAAAGCCGGAACATGAGCCACCCGCACGTCATCGTCTTCGCCAACGAGAAGGGCGGCACCGGAAAATCCACGACGGCGGTGCACGTCGCCATCGCGCTGGCCGCCAAGGGCGCCAACGTCTCCTGCCTCGATCTCGACCATCGCCAGCGCACGCTGGGCCGGTATCTCGACAATCGCCGCGAGACGATGAAGCGGTCGGGCCGCGAGCTGCCCATGCCGCGCTACGAAACGCATGACGGCGAGACGGAGGCGGTGTTCAACGCCGCGCTGGAAAAGCTGACGCCCGGCGCCGACTTCCTGATCTTCGACACGCCGGGCCGCGACGATCCGTTCGGCCGCGCCGCGATCCTCAACGCCGATACGCTGGTCACGCCGATGAACGACAGCTTCGTCGATTTCGACCTGATCGGCCAGGTGGACCCCGAGACGTTCAAGGTCGCCCGGCCGAGCTTCTATTCGGAGCTGATCTGGGAATCGCGCAAGCGCCGCGCCAAGGCGGACGGCGGCACCATCGACTGGGTGGTGCTGCGCAACCGCGTGCAGCATATCGAGGCGCGCAACATGCGCCGCGTGTCGGAGGCGCTGGACCAGCTCGCCAAGCGGGTGGGCTTTCGCATCGTGCCGGGCCTGGGCGAGCGCGTGATCTACCGCGAGCTGTTCCCCAAGGGGCTGACCATGCTCGACGCCAAGGAGTTCGGCGAGATGGGCCTTTCCCATGTCGCCGCGCGGCAGGAATTGCGCGAGATGATGTCCGCTCTGGCGCTGCCGGAGCCGGGCATGCCGCTCTTCGCCACCGCTTCCTGATCCGGCCGGGCGGTGGCCAAGCTCCTCCTCATCGCCGGAATCCTTTATCTCGGCTGGTGGCTGCTCCTGCGGCCCCGCCCCAAGGCGAAGAGCATCAGCGAGGCGGAGGCGTGCGACATCCTCGGCGTGTCCCCGACGGCGGACGCCGCGGACGTGCGCGCCGCCCACCGCCGGCTCGTGTCCGCCGTGCACCCGGACCGCGGCGGCTCGGCGGGGCTGACGCGCCGGATCAATGCCGCGCGCGACGTGTTGTTGCGGGAGCGTAGCTGATCTCCGGCGCCCGACCGGAGGAAAACCGGTCGAGGAGCCCCGCATGACCCACCAGTTTCATCCGAGCGCGCTGCGCGAGTACGACATTCGCGGCATCGTCGGGAGCACGCTGGGCACGGCGGATGCCGAGGCGATCGGCCGCGGCTTCGCCACCGTGCTGCGCCGGGCGGGCGGCACCCGCGTGGCGGTGGGGCGCGACGGGCGCCTGTCCTCGCCCGAACTCGAAGCGGCGCTGGTGCGCGGGCTCACCGCCAGCGGCGTGGACGTGGTGCGGATCGGCCTGGGGCCCACCCCGATGCTATATTATGCCGAGGTTGTGCTGGAAGTGGATGGCGGCATCCAGATAACGGGCAGCCATAATCCCGCCGAGTATAACGGCTTCAAGATGGTGCTGCAGCACCAGCCGTTCTTCGGCGAGGACATCCAGAAGCTGGGCGCGATGGCGGCGGCGGGCGACTGGGAAGACGGCGCCGGCGCGGTGACCGATGCCGATATCGCCGATGACTATGTCGGCCGCCTGGTGGCCGGCTATGGCGGCGGCAGCTTCCGGATCGGCTGGGACATGGGCAACGGCGCCGCCGGCCCGGTCATCGAGAAGCTGGTTCAGCACTTGCCGGGTGAGCACCACCTGCTGTTCGCCGATGTGGACGGTAATTTCCCCAACCATCATCCCGACCCTACCGAGGAGGCGAACCTTGCCGACCTGAAGCGGCTTGTCGCGGAGAAGCGCCTCGATTTCGGACTGGCCTTTGACGGCGACGGGGACCGGATCGGCGCAATCGACGGCCAGGGCCGCGTGATCTGGGGCGATCAGCTTCTGTCCATTCTGGCGGCACCCGTGCTGAAGCAGCATCCCGGCGCGGCGATCATCGCCGACGTGAAGGCCAGCCAGGCCCTGTTCGACCGCATCGCCGAGCTCGGCGGCACCCCCGTCATGTGGAAGACCGGGCACAGCCTGATGAAGACGAGGATGAAGGAACTGGGCGCGCCGCTCGCCGGCGAGATGAGCGGCCACCTGTTCTTCGGCGGCGACTATTACGGCTTCGACGACGCGCCCTATGCCGCGGTGCAGCTGATCCGCGCGGTGCATGTCTCCGGCCGCTCTCTCGCCGAGCTGCGCGACGACATGCCCGAGCTGGCGAGCACGCCCGAGCTGCGCTTTCAGGTGGACGAGAGCCGCAAGTTCGCGGTGGTGGACGAGGTGCTCGAGCGGCTGGAGCGATCGGGCGCCGACGTGAACCGCATCGACGGGGCGCGCGTCACCACCGCCGACGGCTGGTGGCTGCTGCGCGCCTCCAACACGCAGGACGTGCTGGTGGCGCGCGCAGAGGCGAAGGACCAGGCGGCTCTGGAACGGCTGGTGGCGCAGATCGACGAACAGCTCGCCGCGTCCGGCATCCGGCGCGGAGCCCAGGCGGCGCATTGACAGGATCGGCGGCAGGCATAGTCTCCCCGCCATGATCCACGACGACACGCCCGAGCGCGAGCTCGACCGCTTTCGCGCCAGCACCACCAAGTGGCTGTTCGGCAGCTTCGCGGGCTGGCTTACGCTGCTGTTGTGCGGCGTGGGCGTCGGCTTCGTGCTGCTGGGGCTCCGCTGGCTGCGCAACACCAGCTCGGCCTATCACCTTACCGATCAGCGGCTGATCGTGCGGCAGGGCCTGTTCAACAAGTCGATCGACGAGATCGAGCTGTACCGCATCAAGGACGTGCGGGTGCGTTTCTCGCTCATCAACCAGCTGACGGGCATCGGCACCATCACCATCACCTCCAGCGATCGCACCGGCGACGGCGTTCTCGTGCTGCGCGACGTGCCGCTGGCGCCCGAGCGGCGCGAGGCGATCCGCCGGCTGGTGGACAAGGCGCGGCGCCTGCGCGGGGTGCGCGAACTGGACGTGGACCGCGACGTGGTGGCCTGACAGCGGCCGTGCTCCTCCGATCAGGGATTCGCCCGCGCGAAGGCAGCGGCTTCCTCCACCTGCGCCGCCGAGGGCGTGACGCCGGTATAGAGCACGAACTGCTGCAACGCCTGCAGCGTCGCCACCTCGGTTCCGGTGATGCGGCGCTTGCCGGCCTCCGCCGCCGCGCGGAGGAATGGTGTTTCGGGCGGATATTGCACAACATCGAAGGCGACCTCGCACCGGGCGATCATCTCTCCGGGGAACGCCAGCGCAGCCTCGTCGGCGCCGGTCATGCCGAGCGGCGTCACGTTGACCAATAGCGGCGCGGCCTCGCCCGGCTCGGCGCTCCAGCGATAGCCGTACAGGTCGGCCAGCGCCCTGCCCGCCTCCTCGTTGCGCGCGACGATCGTGCCGTTGGCGAAGCCGCTGTCGTGCAGCGCCGCCGCCACTGCCCTGGCCATGCCGCCCGACCCGCGCAGCACGAAGGGCATCGTGCGATCCAGATCGGCGACGAGATCCACCACCGCGCCGTAATCCGTGTTGTGCCCGGTCAGCACGCCATCGTCGTTGACGATCGTGTTCACGCTGTCGATCGCCGCCGCGCTGGGCGCCAGCCCGTCCAGCAGCGCGATCACCGCCTCCTTGAACGGCATGGAGATCGCGCATCCGCGGACGTTCAGCGCCCGGATGCCGCCGATCGCGGCCGGCAGGTCGGTGGTGGAAAAGCTCTTGTAGACGAAGTCCAGCCCGGTCGCCTCGTAAAGCCGGTTGTGGAAGCGGGTGCCGAAATTGCCGGGGCGCGCCGACAGGGACATGCACAGGCGCGTCTCGCGTCCGATCAGCGGCTTCATGGGGGCACCTCCAAGGGCTGGATTTGACAGGCTTTCGCGCCCACATACGGCCAACATGCCTCCCCCCAAACCCCAGATCGTCCGCGTTATCGACCTCGAGACCACCGGCAGCGCCCCGCCCGCGCACGGCGTGCTGGAAATCGGCTGGCAGGACGTCGCGCTGGGCGCGGACGGTCGCTGGGAGCTGGAAGGCGAGGGCGGGAACCTGATGGTCAACCCCGGCCGGCCCATCCCGCCGATCACCCAGGCGGTGCACCATATCCTCGACGAGCAGGTGGCGGACGCGCCTTATTGGCACGACGTGGCTCGCCGCGTGCTCGATCCCTATCCGAAGCGCCTGGCGCTGGCCGCGCATCGCGCCGATTTCGAGCAGCAGTTCTGCACGCCGCAGCTGTCCGGCGGCGCCGACTGGATCTGCACCTGGAAATGCGCGCTCAGGCTCTGGCCGGACAGCCCGGCCTTTTCGAACCAGGTGCTGCGCTATTGGCGCAAGCCGCACGGCATCGAGCATGAACGCGGACTGCCCGCGCACCGCGCCTTTCCGGACGCCTATGTCACCGCGTTCCACCTGCGCGACATGCTGAACGAGGCGAGCCTGGCGCAGCTGCTCGACTGGTCGCGCCAGCCCGGCCTGCTGCCCCGCGTCCGTTACGGCCCGGATCGCGGCAAGGACTGGCGCGAGATCGACGAGGAGAGCCTGGCCGGCTTCCTGACCGATCGCGACCCGGACGTGCGCTTCACCGCGGAAACGGAATATGCGCGTCGCCGCGGCGGCGGCGCGGTCGGACGCCCTAGCCTGCAAGGAAGCTTGCTCTAGCAACCGTCTTGCCGCTTGGGCGTGTACTCATAGCTGGCAACGGTCGGGACGGAGCCGATTTTGGCGCCAGGCCAGGAGCGAGGAGAGAGCGATGCACAAGCATCGTGATCGACGCGCGACGCCGCCTGGCGCCAAAAGCGGCCCGCCGCGCAGCGGTCGCCCGGGAAGGGCCGCCGAACAGCGTCGCTTGCTTGCGCGTAGCTGCAGCTACGCGTCTGCGCTACGCTCCTCGTCGGCGGCCCTTCCCGGGCGATCACGACCATTGCCAGCTATGAGTACACGCCCTAGGGCGCGGCGGTGATGATCGCGAGCAGGATCAAGCGTTTCGGCGTCGGGGAAGGTCTGGCCAACCGCTTTCTCGTCACGTGCATGGCGCTCGGCTTCGCCAGCGTCATCATCGCCGTGGTCGCCGCGGCCTGGATGACGACGCGCACGCAGGAGCTGTCGCGCTGGGTCAGCCACACCTACGAGGTGGAAATCGCCATCACCCAGGCGCTGAACGGGGTGGAGCAGGCCGAAGCCACCCGGCGCGGCTATCTGCTGACCGGACAGGAAATCTACCGCACCACCTATGTGCAGGCCGCCACCAAGGTCCAGCCCGCCTTGTGGCGCGTGCACTGGCTAAGCCGCGACAATCCGGAGCAGCAGCGCAACCTGGCCGCTCTCCGCCGCGAACTCAACGACCTGCAGCGGGTGCGCAACGCCAGCGTCGCCCTGATGGCCGCCGGCGACCGGCCCGCCGCGGTTCGGCTGTTCGCGGACGAGACCGGCGCCCGCCGCATGCGCCGCATCCGCGATCGCGCCGGTGCCATGGTGACCGCGGAGCGCGTGCTGCTCGATCGCCGGCGGGAGGAACAGGCGGCCAGCCTCCGCGCGTTCTACGTCACCCTTGGTATCGCAGGCGTGCTGCTGGTGCTCTCCGCCCTCGCCTCGCTGGCCACCGTGCTGCGCTACACCAGCGACCTCGGCACCTCGCGCGACCAGTTGCAGTCCTTGAACGACAGCCTGGAAACGCTGGTCGCCGAACGCACGGAGGACCTGACCCGCGCGAACGAGGAAATCCAGCGTTTCGCCTATATCGTCAGCCACGACCTGCGCTCGCCGCTCGTCAACGTGATGGGCTTCACCGCCGAACTCGATGCGGCGACCAGCGCGATCGGCGAACTGATCGACCGCGCGGAGGAACGCGCGCCGGACATCGTGACGGACGAAGCGCGCTTTGCCGCGCGCGAGGACCTGCCCGAGGCGATCGGCTTTATCCGCACGTCCACCCAGAAGATGGACCGGCTCATCAACGCGATCCTGAAGCTGTCCCGCGAGGGCCGCCGCGTGCTGCTGCGCGAAACGGTGGACGTGGCGGCGCTCGCCGACGGGATCGCGGCCTCGCTTCAGCACCGGCTGGACGAACAGGGCACCACCATCACCGTGCAGCGGCCCATGCCGGAGATGACCACCGATCGTCTGGCGCTCGAGCAGATCCTGTCCAACCTGATCGAGAATGCGGTGAAATACCTGCAACCGGGCCGACCGGGGCGCATTGTCGTGCGCGGCAGCGCCTGGGCCGGCCGCACGATCATCGAGGTGGAGGACAATGGCCGCGGCATCTCCGCCCATGACCACCAGCGCATCTTTGACCTGTTCCGGCGTTCCGGGCAGCAGGATCAGCCGGGCGAAGGCATTGGGCTCGCGCATGTGCGCGCGCTCGCCTATAGGCTCGGCGGCACGATCGACGTGCGTTCCGAATTCGGGCAGGGCTCCACCTTCCGGTTGAGCCTGCCGACCGTAATGAACGAGGAAGCCAGATGAACGACCACCGCTCCGTCAGCATCGTGATGATCGAGGATGACGAGGGCCATGCGCGCCTGATCGAGAAGAACATCCGGCGCGCGGGCATCCTGAACGACATCACGCATTTCACCGACGGCACCAGCGCGCTGGACTATCTGTTCAATGCCTCGGAAGGGCCGGCGCTGAACGGCCCTGCCCTGGTCCTTCTCGACCTCAACCTGCCGGACATGAGCGGCACGGACATCCTGGCGAGGATCAAGAGCGGCCCCGCTTCCCTGAAGCGCACCCCCGTCGTGGTGCTGACCACCACCGACGACAAGGTGGAGATCCAGCGCTGCTACGACCTGGGCTGCAACGTCTACATCACCAAGCCGGTGAACTACGAAAGCTTCGCGCAGGCGATCCGCCAGCTCGGGCTGTTCCTGTCGGTGATTCAGGTGCCGGATCCCGAGCAGGCCTGACCGCATATGCACGCCGGCGCGCGGATCCTCTACATCGACGACGACGCCGGCCTGGCACGGCTGGCGGCGCGCGTGCTGGGGCGCCGGGGCTATGCCGTGACCACCGCCAACAGCGGGGCCGAAGGGCTGAAAATAGCGGCGGCCGAACGGTTCGACCTGGTGGCCGTCGACCATTACATGCCGGAGATGGACGGGCTGGAGACGATGGCGCGGCTGCACGCGCTGCCGGAAGCGCCGCCTGTGGTCTATGTCACCGGTTCCGAGGAAAGCCGGGTGGCGGTGGCCGCGTTGAAGGCGGGGGCTGCCGATTACGTGGTCAAGACGATCGGCGACGACTTCTTCGACCTGCTGGTCTCCACCTTCGACCAGGTGCTCGATCGCAGCCGGCTGGAACGCGAGAAGAGCGCGGCCGAGGAACAGCTGCGCGCCGGCAACGAGCGGCTCGCCGCCCTGCTGCGCGAGGTGAACCACCGTGTTGCCAATTCGCTACAGATGGTGTCGGCCATGGTGCGGTTGCAGGCGGGCGCAACCAGCGACCCGGGCGCGCGCGACGCGCTGGAGGACACGCAGACGCGCATCGCCGCGATCGCACAGGTGCACCGGCGGCTCTACACGTCGGACGACGTGCAGCAGATCGACATGCGCGAATATCTCGCCGCGATGATCGAGGAACTGGGCGAAACCTGGTCCACCCCCGCTGCGCCGCGCACGCTGCGGCTCACCGCCGAGCCGATCCTGCTGGCGACCGACCGCGCCGTGTCGCTGGGCGTGATCGTCAACGAACTCGTCTCCAACGCCTGCAAATATGCCTATCCGGCGAGCGGCCCCGGCGAGGTGCGAGTGGCGCTGGGTGCGGAAGGCGACCGCTTCACGCTGGCGGTGGAGGATGACGGCTGCGGCATCGACCTGGACGCCGCACCGCGCGGGACGGGCGTGGGCACCAAGCTGATCCGCGCCATGGCGCAGAGCCTGCAAAGCGCGGTGCTGTACGACGCGCGGGAACAGGGCACCCGGGCGACGCTGACCGCAGCGCTGATCTGACAAATCCCCGCCCCGTCCGGGCGGCGCGCGGCAAGGCGGCTCAGAACAGCCAGTGCCAGATCAGGCGGCGCGAGGCCTCCAGCACGGCACCGAACACGGCATGGCTGGCCAGGCTATAGGCATGCACGTTGAGCGGCGTCGCCCAGGGCCAGGGCGCCCAGCCGAACAGCGGCACCAGCACGTCGTCCAGCACCACCGACACGACGATCCCGAACACCACGCCGAAGCCGATCGCGACATGCGGGTCCATCCACACGGTGTGCACGTAGAGGATGCCGAGCGCGATCCCGGTGAGATAGTGGACGAGCCGTCCGGCGTTCTGCCGGCGCCTTTGGGTCACCGGCTTGCCCGTCGTCACCTTGCTGGCGCTGTCGGCTGCGGCAGCGGTGGCAGTTTCGCTGCTCCCGGGGATGCCGAACGGCCTGGCGGCGAGCGCCTGGAACACATCCATGACGATCGAGGCCAGGATGCCGGCAGACGCGCCCAGCACGATCAGCAGCAGAAGCATTCCATGGTTGTTCACGGTCGATCCAACGCGTGGCCGGGGGAAGCGTTCAGCGCGGCCGGCGGAACTTGAACACGAACTGATCGGTGTGGCCGCGGATCGTGGGATCGAACACGTTCTTGCCGTGGTCGTCGGCCGGATTGGCGAGCACGCGGCTTTCGCCCACGAACTGGAAGCCGGCCTTCAGCACCTGTGCCTTGGCGGCCACGGGATCGATGCGGTGGGTGGTCGAGGTGGCGGCCAGCCCGCTCCCGGCCGTGGCGGCATGATCGATCAGGACATAGGTGCCGCCCGGCTTCAGCGCCTTGAACACGGCGGCGTTCAGCGCGGCGAGCCCCGCCTCCCCTGCCCCGTTGTTCGCCGCGTCATGATAGTTCTGCACCGTCCAGACGAGATCAACCGGCCGGTCCACGGTGAGGAGCGCGGGATCGACCGAAGGCGTCACATTGGCGAGGTTGCGCGCCTTCAGCGCCGGCAGGCTCTTTTCCGCATACTTGGCGCCCGCCTGCGGCCAGATCGCCAGCACGCGGCCACGCGGCCCGACGATGCCGCTGAAGATGCGCGTCCAGTATCCGCCGCCGGGGAGGAAATCGACCACCGTGTCGCCCGGCTTCACCCCCGAAAAGGCGAGCACCGCCGCCGCCTGGCGACGCGCGTCGTCCGCCGCCTGGTCGGCGCGGGCGGGCGCGGCGAGCGCGCTGCGGACATAGGCCGGAACGGCGGGCGTCGCGGCCGGCGCGATGGCGGCAACGACAAGCGCAGCGGGGACGGCAAAGGAGGCGGGACGCACGACACGCAGCATGGCAAGGCTCCTCGGTTCGGACTTCGGAATCGTTCTACCGCTTCCGGCAACGCTTGTCGAAACGCCCGACTGCTCAGAGCTCGTCGATATAGTCGGCCAGGACTTCCAGGCAGCTGTGCGCCAGCCCCTTGGAGCGTTCCGGCGACCAGCCGAACTCGGGATCGGGGTTCGGATCGTGATCCTTGAACGGCATCTCCAGCGTCATCGCCACCGCGCCGAAGCGCTGCGCCACCTGGTTGGTGGACATGGACAGGTTGGCCTTGCCCGGCGCCGACTTCGCATACCCCTGCTCGGTCTGGAAATCGGGCGTGTGCGCGGCGAGGCGCCGGCCGAATTCGTAGAACTTGTCGCCATAGGCATTGGACCAGCGCTCGATGCCTTCATAGCCGGCGAAGAAGTTGGCGGGGATGGCCTCGTCGCCATGCACGTCCATCGCGAAGACGACGCCGGTGCCGTCCATCGCATCGCGGACGCAGAGCACTTCCGGGCTGCGCTCGAGCGAGGGCTCGTGCCATTCGCGATTGAGGTTCACGCCCGCGGCATTGGTGCGCAGGTGCCCGCGAAAGGTGCCATCGGGATTCATGTTGGGCACGACGTGGAAAGTGCACTTCTCCCGCAGCGTCCGCGCGATCGGGTCGGCGGGGTCGGTGAGCCGTTCCAGCGCGCCTTCCATCCACCATTCGGCCATGCTCTCGCCGGGATGCTGCCGGGCATAAAGCCAGACGGGCTTCGGCCCCTCGCCGACCGTCAGGCAGTCGATCGCGCGCCCGTCGAGCGACCGGCCGAGCTCGCGGTGGATCACGCCCGGTGCGCGCGCGATGCGGGCGACCAGCGCCTCGTGCTGTTCCATCGTATAAGGCGCGAAATAGGCGAACCAGGCAAGGTCGCCCGACGGCTGGCAGCGGAACTCCAGCACGCCGTCCGCATAAGAGGTATCGATCTGCCGCCAGGCGACCCGGTCCTCGCTCATCCGCGCCTTGTAGCCGGGCCAGCCGAACGGGTAGGCCGAGCCGCCGGCATTGAGGATGCGCAGGGTCAGCGCCCTGCCCTTCGCGCCGGCAACGCGGAAATAGAACCACTGGTAGAAGTCGGACTGGTGGTCGCGCACGATCTCGAGGTCGAGGCGGTCGCCCTCGATCGCGACCACCCGGATGTTGCCGCCGTCGAACGCGGCGTTGACGCTGATGCTCATTTCACCTCGATAGTACGGCCCGACTCACCGGGAAAGCCGAGGAACAGCGCGTGGGCGAGGCGGCCGGCCGCAGCGCTCGCCTGTGCTTGCGGCGCGTTGACGTCCGCCGAGGTCTGCGCGCGGCCTTCCCACACCGCGGTGCCGTCCGACTGGCGGCGGATCTGCACGGCAAGCTCGGTGGTCACGATCTGGCGGCCGCGGCGCTCCTTGCCGATCGGCACGCCCACGCCGCCGCCAACGCCCACGCCGCTGCGCCGCCCGAACGAGGCGCCGCCCAGGCCCAGCCCCAGGCTGAAGGCCGGCGGGCGCGGCGGACCTTCGAGCACGCCGCGGTTGAACGAGACGACCGCAAGGTACTGCTCGCGAACATTGGGCACCGCTGCGGTATAGCCGTTGCGCAGCGCTTCCGTCTCGACGGCGGCGGCATAGGTCTTGAACTCGAGGCTCGGCGGGCCGCCGCCGGGCGCCGGCTCCACGCGGATCGTGCCGCGCTCGAACGGCTGGCCGGGATTCGCGATGTTGAAGCGGCTGACCTCCACCGGCCCGCTCGCACTTGTGGTGGTGCACGCCGCCAGTAGCGCCGCACCCGCCAGACCCGTCACTGCTCGCAGCTTCATGTTCATTCTCGTTCATGCCATCGTTGCGGGGATGTAACGCTCCACAAGCACGACGGGTTGCGTGCCCGCAAGGGCCTTTCCCTTGACTTGACCGATCGCCCTCACTAGGCGGGCGCCTTCCTGCAAACAGCACCAGATTTAGAAAAGCGAATCGATCATGAAGATCCGCAACAGCCTCAAGTCGCTCAAGGACCGGCATCGCGACAACCGCGTGATCCGCCGCCGCGGCCGCACCTATGTGATCAACAAGACCAACCGCCGCTTCAAGGCCCGCCAGGGCTGAACAGCATGCGGCCGACTGCCGTCGTCTTTGACGTCGGCAAGGTCCTGTTCGATTGGGACCCCAGGTTCCTGTACGAGCGCCTGATCGCCGACGATCGGGCGCTCGACGCGTTCCTGCGCGATGTCGTCACGCATGACTGGCACTTCCAGCACGATGCGGGCCGCCCCTTCGCCGAAACCTCGGCGGAGCTCGTCGCCGCGCATCCCGAGCACGAAGCGCTGATCCGCGTCTTTGCCGAGCGTTTCAACGAGACGATCCCCGGCCCGATCGCGGGCATGCACGAGCTGGTCGCCGAGCTGGACCAAGCCGGCGTGCCCCTGTTCGCGATCACCAACTTCTCGGGCGAGTTCTTCCCGCCGTTCCGCGCGGCCTGGCCGGCGCTGTTCGATCGCTTCCGCGACATCGTCGTTTCCGGGGACGAGAAGCTGGTGAAGCCCGACCCGGCGATCTTCCGCCTGGCGCTGGAGCGCTTCGGACTGGAGCCCCACGAAGCGGCGTTCCTCGACGACAATCCGGCGAACCACGCCGCCGCCGAGGCGATGGGCATCCACTCGCTGCTGTTCACGGGCGTGGAACAGGCGCGGGCCTGGCTGCGCGGGCTGGGGTTTCCGGTCCGCGGGTGAGCAGGTGTTGGTGCGTTGGAAGACCCGCCGCTCGCTGTAGCGCCGTTTCCGTTGCGCCCCCTTCTTACACTCCGTCATTTCGGCGCAGGCCGGAATCCACCGAGCCGCGGGCGCTCCATTCTCTCTCAGAACGCACACCTGGCCGCAGGGTGGATCCCGGCCTGCGCCGGGATGACGGGTGGAAGTGGAGAGCGCATCACTCCCAACGCCGTCGCCAGCCGCTCATTCCTCCGCCGCTTGCCCCTTGTAGCGCTCCAGCTCGTCGCCGGTGACGCGCACCACGTGCAGCACATTGGTGCTGCCCGGCGTGCGGAAGGGGACGCCGGCCATCAGGATCAGCCGGTCGCCCGCCCGGGCAAGGCCATGGCGCAGCGCCATGCGCTTCGACTTCGCCACCATCTCCTCGAACGACTCGACGTCGCGCGTGTGCACCGCATGCGCGCCCCATAGCAGGCCCAGGCGACGCGCCGTCTCCTGGCTGGGCGTGAGCACGAGGATCGGCACGCCCGGCCGCTCGCGCGCCACGCGCCGGGCGGTGGAGCCGGAGGTGGTGAAGCAGACAATGGCCGAGGCGGACACGGTGGCGGCGATCGTCTTGGCCGCTTCGGACAGCGCGTCGGCGGTGGTCGGATCGGAGCGGATCACGGTGAAGTGGATGCGATCGCCGTGCATCGGGTCGCCTTCCACCGACACGCCGATGGAGTTCATCATGGCCACCGATTCGATCGGCCACTTGCCCGCGGCGCTTTCCGCCGACAGCATGATCGCGTCCGCCCCGTCATAGATCGCGGTGGCAACGTCCGACACCTCCGCGCGCGTCGGCGAAGGCGACTCGATCATCGACTCGAGCATCTGCGTGGCGACGACCACCGGCTTGCCCTGGCGACGCGAGACCTCGACGATGCGCTTCTGCAAGGGCGGCACGGTTTGCGGCGGCAGCTCGACGCCGAGATCGCCGCGCGCGACCATCACGCCGTCGCAATTCTCGACGATCTCCTCCAGCCGGTCGATCGCCGCCGGCTTCTCAATCTTGGCTAGCAGCGCCGCCTTGCCGCCGATCAGCTTGCGCGCTTCGGCCAAGTCCTCCGGCCGCTGCACGAACGACAGCGCGATCCAGTCGACGCCCTGGTCCACCGCAAAGGCAAGGTCGCTGCGGTCCTTGTCGGTGAGCGCCGCCATCGGCACCACCACGTCGGGCACGTTGAGGCCCTTGTTGTTGGACAGCGGCCCGCCGACCTCGACATTGGTGACGATGCGCTCCGCATCATGTTCCAGCACGCGCAGCACGAGCTTGCCGTCGTCCAGCAGCAAGCGCGCGCCCGGCTCGATCGCGGCGAAGATCTCCGGATGCGGCAGCTCGACGCGGGTTTCGTCGCCGGGGGTGGCATTCCGGTCCAGCGTGAAGCTGCTGTCCGTGTTCAAGGTCACGCGGCCGGCGGCGAACTTGCCGACGCGCAGCTTGGGGCCCTGAAGATCGGCGAGGATCGTGGTCGGCCGGCCGGTTTCCTGCTCCAGCGCGCGGATCGCCTGGATCACGGGCGCCTTGGAAGCCTGGTCGCCATGGCTCATGTTGATGCGGAACGCGTCGGCGCCCGCGGCGGAAAGCTGCGCGATCATCTCCGCGCTGTTGCTCGCCGGGCCCAGCGTGGCGAGCACGCGGACCTTGCGCGGACGAGGATGGAAGGCCTTGGTCATGGGGAGGAGTCCTTGGCTTGTGCGCGGCCGGCTCTAATCGCTATCTCCCCGGGATCAACCCGGGAGCTGCACCGCCATGACGCTGAACGAGATAGACGACGCCGTCGCCGCCAAGGCATTCCGCCGCCTGGTGCGCCATCTGCGCCACCGGTCGGACGCCCAGAACGTGGACCTGATGGGCCTGTCCGGCTTCTGCCGCAACTGCCTCGGCGACTGGCTCAGCGAGGCGAGCGACGGCGCCGTGACCAGGGAGCAGGGCCGCGAGGCGGTCTATGGCATGCCGTACGGCGAATGGAAGGCGAACCACCAGCAGCCGGCGAGCGACGAGCAGGTCGCGCGGATGAACGCGTCGCTGGAGAAGAACCGGCCCGATCCGGGCGACATGGACGAGGAACTCGACGAGGCGCTGGACGAATCCTTCCCGGCCAGCGACCCGCCGGCGATCACCGAGCCGGGGCGCGGATGAGTCTTTGGGTTGAGACGCGAACGGTTAAGCATTAGAGCCGCCCGCCTGCCGGTGGCGGGAAACCGCTCCACCGGCACTCATTTCAGGATCGGGAAAGGGCAGCGGAGCGATCCGCGGCGGGGGTGAAGCATATGGCGGAAGAGCGTGGCGAAGGCATGGGCGGCGGTCATGTCGCGGCGGACGAGCTGCGGCTGCTGATCGAGCGGGCCGAGCGGCTGGAAGAAGAGAAAAAGGGCATCCAGGACGACATCAAGGACGTCTTCGCGGAAGCCAAGGGCCGCGGCTACGATCCGAAGGCGATGAAGAAGATCCTGTCCATCCGCAAGAAGAAGCGCGAGGAATATCAGGAGGAAGAGGCGATCCTGGAAACCTATCTCCAGGCGTTGGGGATGCTCTGAAGAGGCAAGAGCCTTTCGTAACCGGTCTGCGATAGGCTCGGTCCATGCCGGTCTTGCTGATGTTGATGCTGGCGGCGGTGAATGCCGCCACCATCGCGTGCTTCGCGATCGACAAGTCGCGTGCGGTTTCCGGTGGCTGGCGGTTGCGGGAGTCCACGCTCCTAGGCCTTGCCGCGCTTGGCGGCTCGCCCGGCGTTGTATGGGCGCGCCGCCACTATCGCCACAAGACACGCAAGCAACCGTTCGCCACCCAATTGGACGTCATTGCCATGGTGCATGTCGGCCTTGCAGGCGGGCTGCTGATCGCGCTTCTTTGACGATTGCGCGGGATCGTTCCCCCACGGCGCCGGTTCTCCCTGCCTCAAGACAGGAGGCAGGAATGCAAGACCAGGCGATCGAAGCGGTGTTGTTCGATCTCGACGGCACGCTGGTGGACAGCAACGAACTGCACGTCGCCGCCTGGGCACAGGTGTTCGAAGGCGCGGGCCACGCCATCCCGGCGGAGGTGATCCGCGGACAGATCGGCAAGGGTGGCGATAATCTGGTGCCCGCCTTGCTGCCCGACCTCGCCGAGGAGGCGCAGGAGGAACTCGCCGACGAGCATGGCCGCCTGTTCAAGCAGGCCTTTATCGACCGGGTGATCCCGTTTCCGGATGCCGCGGCGCTCCTCCGCCGTGTCCGGCAAACGGGCGCGAAGGTGGTGCTCGCCTCCTCTGCCAGCGGCGAGGAGCTCGATCACTATGTCGAATTGCTCGGCGTGGGCGATGTGATCTCCGCGACCACCAGCACGGACGACGTGGGTGCATCCAAGCCGGCGCCCGACATCTTCGCCGTCGCCCTGAAGAAGGCCGCCGTCGCGCCGGACCGCGCGGTGGCGGTGGGCGACACGCCGTATGACGCCGAATCGGCGGGCCGCGCCGGCGTGCGCACCGTGGGCGTGCTGTCCGGCGGCTTTGCCGAGTCCGCCCTGCGCGAGGCCGGCGCGGTGGCGATCTACCGCGATGTGGCGGAGCTGCTGGCGAGATTCGAGGAATCGTTGCTGGCAGGGTGACCGGCCGGGCCCCGGGGTGGGTGTTTGCCGTCGGGGCGATTAGCGGGCACCATCTCCCTCTGCGATCCCGGGGGTGATGTTCGATGCTGGCGCTTGCCTTGATAGCTGTCCTGCAAACCGGGGCCGCGAACGTTGAGACCGACTGCCTGGTCGAGCGATCCCCCGCCAGCAAGGAGGAACGCGAGATTTCCCGCGCCGGATGGGCGAGGACGACCAAGGCCGCGCGGGCATTCGGCGCGAGGATGCAGGTGCAGCCCGAAGCAACGGCGCTGCCGGCAGGGCTGGATGCCGCGTTCCGCTCCGGTTTCGTTGGCGTATCGTTCGTCCTTACCGCGGAGGGGCGGGTGCGTGATTGCACGGTTGCGGTTTCCAGCGGCATCCCCGCTCTGGATGACGCAAGCTGCGCCCTTCTCCTCAGGCATGGCGTGGCGCAGCCGAAGATGGTCGCCGGCGCGCCGGTGAACTCCAGCGTGCGCGTCGGCGTGCTGTGGCATCGCTCGCCGAACCCCGACGATCGCGCGCGCTGCGGCGGCAGCGGCGGTGCGGTGCCGGTGATCGGCCCCGACCTCTTTGCCACCCGCTATTTCGCCGGGCGACGTCTGCCTGACGGCAAGGCCGTGATGCTGCGCTTGGCCGTGTCGGCCGGGGGCATACCGGGCGAGTGCCGCGTCGTGGCCGCCACCGCCGCCCCTGAGTTCGGCGAGCGAGCGTGCCTCGCCGCGGTGGAGACGATGCGGTTCCTGCCAGCAGTCGACCAGCAGGGCCGCTTCGTGCCGGCGATCGCCACGCGCGTGGTGCATTTCACCCAACGCTGAGCGTCAGCCAGCCTCGCTCGCCGCGGTGGTCCAGCCGAGGCGCGGGATGGTGATGGAGCGCTTGCCAGACAGGTCGATGCGGGTGACGAACAGCTCGCGGTTCTCGATGTTGGCGATCAGCCGGCGGACGCGGCCCAGGCTGCTGGTGCCGTAGGTTTCCGCCAGTTGCGCGTCGGACGGGCACGGCTCGCCCTCCCGCGCGGCGCGGGCGACGAGCAGGAAGGCGCCGATCATGTCGTCCGGCAGGGTATCGGCCAGCGCCATCGCTTCGGCCCATTCGGGCGCGGCGACATCGAAGATGCCGGCACGCGCCGCGGACAGCCGGCGGGTGAAAGCGGGCAGGTCCAGCGGCGGCCTGGCGAGCCCGGCCATGCGGCAGCGGACGCCGAAGTCCTGGAAGAGCACGGAGGCGGGCCGGCTCGCCGCATCCGCATCGGCAACGATCGCGCGCAGCACCTCGGCGGTGATCGCCTCCACCTCGTCGTCCGACTTGTCGGGCAGGGGGGCGAGGCCGGGTTGCGGCGCCGGGCGCTCGATCGTGCCGAGCAGTTCGTCCGCGGGCACGCGGCGCGGGCGGCTTTCGAAGTTCATCGGCAGCGTCGGCGCCTCCTCCGGCGGGGGCGCGAAGATCAGTTCTGCCAAATTCTCCGCCGGCGCGGTTGGTAGCGGGGTGAGCTTGGGACTGCCGCTGCGCGCGGAGGTTTCCACCGCGCCGATGCGCACGGTCAGCGGGCGGCGCGACACCGCGGGGCCGAGCGCCAGGAAGGTGCCGCGCGCCAGGTCGCGGATCGCCTCGGCCTGGCGGCGCTCCATGCCGAGCAGGTCCGCCGCGCGTGCCATGTCGATGTCGAGAAAGGTGCGGCCCATCAGGAAATTGGATGCCTCCGCCGCGACGTTCTTAGCGAGCTTGGCCAGCCGCTGGGTGGCGATCACGCCGGCCAGCCCGCGCTTGCGGCCGCGGCACATCAGGTTGGTCATCGCCGACAGCGAGGCGCGGCGCACTTCCTCCGCCACTTCGCCGCCCGTTGTCGGCGCGAACAGTTGCGCCTCGTCCACCACGACGAGCGCAGGATACCAATGCTCGCGCGGCGCATCGAACAGCGCCGACAGGAACGCGGCGGCGCAGCGCATCTGGCCCTCCGCCTCCAGCCCTTCGAGGCTGAGCACGACGGACGCGCGATGTTCGCGCAGGCGCGCGGCGATGCGGCCGATCTCCGGCACCGAATAGTCGGAGGCCTCCACCACCACATGGCCATAGGCCTGCGACAGGGTGACAAAATCACCTTCGGGATCGATCACCACCTGCTGCACCTGCCCCGCCGAACGCTCCAGCAGGCGGCGCAGGAGGTGCGACTTTCCGGACCCCGAATTGCCCTGCACGAGCAGGCGGGTGGCGAGCAGTTCCTCGAGATCCATGGTCACGGGGCTGCCGCGCTCGTCGGCCCCCATGTCTACGCTGACGGTCATCGCCGAGGCGTTTGGCCGATGGAGGGGCAGGGGAGCAAGAGCGACGTGGCTCGGTCTGGCGAAAATGGGCCAAGCGCCCTAAAGGCTTGACCACGATCCGTCACAACAGAGCGACCCATGGCAGGCCATTCCAAGTTCAAGAACATCATGCATCGCAAGGGCGCGCAGGACAAGAAGCGCTCCGGCATGTTCTCCAAGCTCTCGCGAGAGATCACCGTGGCGGCCAAGATGGGCCTGCCCGATCCGGACATGAACCCGCGCCTGCGCGCCGCGGTGAACGCCGCCAAGGCGCAGTCCATGCCCAAGGACAACATCCAGCGCGCGATCGACAAGGCGGCCCGCGGCGACACCGAGAATTACGAAGAGATCCGCTACGAAGGCTTCGGCCCGGGCGGCGTGTCGCTCATCATCGAGGCCCTGTCCGACAATCGCAACCGCACCGCCACCAACGTGCGCACCGCCGTGTCCAAGAACGGCGGAAACCTGGGCGCCTCCGGCTCGGTGAGCCATGGCTTCGACCGCATGGGCCTGATCAGCTATCCGGCGAGCGCCGGCGATGCGGAAAAGGTGTTCGAGGCGGCGCTGGAGGCCGGCGCGGAGGACGTGACGTCCAGCGAGGACGGCCACGAGATCTGGACCTCCAACGAATCGCTGCACGAAGTGGTGACGGCGATCACCCCGGTGCTGGGCGAGCCGGAAGGCGCCAAGCTCGCCTGGCGGCCGCAAACGATGGTCGAGGTGGGCGAGGACGATGCGGCGACTTTGTTCAAGCTGATCGACGCGCTCGACGACGACGACGACGTGCAGACCGTGTGGGGCAATTACGAGGTATCCGACGCGGTGATGGAGAAGCTGGGCTGAGATGGTCATTCTCGGCCTCGATCCGGGCCTTGGCACCACCGGCTGGGGCCTGATCCATGCCGAGGGCAATCGCCTGCGCCATGTCGCCAACGGCCAGATCAAGACCGAGACGACCATGCCGCTGCCGCGCCGCCTCGCCAATCTCTTCGACGCGCTGGGCGAGGTGATCCGCACCGAGCGGCCGGAAACGGCAGCGGCGGAGGAGGTACTGGGCAACAGCAACGCACAATCGACGCTGAAGCTCGGCCAGGCGCGCGGCGTGGTGCTGCTCGCCGCCGCCACCGCCGGGCTGGTGATCGGGGAATACCATCCCAGTGTCGTGAAAAAGGCGGTGGTCGGCACGGGCGGTGCCGAGAAGCGCCAGATCCAGGCGATGGTGGGCCACCTGCTGCCGGGGGTGAAGCTCGCCGGGCCGGACGCCGCCGACGCGCTGGCGGTGGCGATCACGCATGCGCACCATCTCGCCAGTCGTGACGGCATGATGCGCCGCGCGACGGTGATGGCGGGCGGGCGCTGACATGATCGCGCACCTGAAGGGCAGACTGGAAGCGACCGGCATCGACCATGCGGTGATCGACGTCGGCGGCGTCGGTTATCTGGTGGGCGCCTCGTCCAAGACGCTGGCGGCGATCGGCGCGGTGGGTGAGGCGGTCATGCTGCACACCGAAATGCTGGTAGCGGAGGATTTCATCCGACTCGTCGGCTTCGCCTCCGCCGCCGAGCGCGACTGGTTTCGGCTGCTCACGGCGGTGCAGGGCGTCGGCGCACGGGTGGCCCTGGCGATTCTGTCGATCCTCGAACCGGCGGAGCTGAACCGTGCGGTGGCCGCGCAGGACAAGGCGATGGTCGCCCGCGCCAGCGGCGTGGGGCCCAAGCTTGCCGAACGGATCGTGCGCGAGCTGAAGGACAAGGTGGGCGCGGTGGCGCTCGGCCCGGCGGCCCTGGCGACGGCGATTCCCGCCGGTGCCGCGCAGGACGCGGTGTCGGCGCTGCTCAACCTCGGCTTCCGCCCGGCCGAAGCGTCCGCCGCGGTGGCCGCCGCCGAGGAGGAGCTCGGCCCCGCCGCGACGCTGGACGCGCTCGTCCGACTGGCGTTGCGCAAGGCGGCTAAATGAGCGCGCGCATCCTTGCGGTCTACAGCCTGAAGGGCGGGGTGGGGAAAACCACGCTGGCGGTGAACCTGGCCTGGGCGGCGGCCGCGTTGTCCAGCCGGCGGACCCTGTTGTGGGATCTGGACGGGCAGGCGGCGGCCTCCTGGATCCTGGGACATGAAGTGCTGGGCAGCGAGGCGCAGGCGAGCATCCGCGGCACCGCCGATCCGCGCCGGCTGATCCGGCCGACGGCGGTGGAGCGGCTGGACCTGCTGCCGGCGGACCCGTCGCTTCATGGGCTGGACTCGGCCTTTCGCGAACTCGACAAGAAGAAGCGGCTGGCCCGGATCGCGGACGGGCTGGCGGGGGATTACGACCGCATCGTCATCGATTGCCCGCCGGGTTTGTCCGACACCGCCGACCAGATCATGCGCGCGGCGGACCTGGTGGTGGTGCCGGTGATCCCATCGGCCTTGTCGCGCCGCGCGCTGGACGCGATCGCCGCGCATGTCGCCAGGAAGAAGGGTCCGAAAGTCACCCTGGCGCCGGTCTTCTCGATGGTCGACCGCCGGCGCGCGCTGCACCGCGAGGCGCTGGAACGGCATCCGGAGTGGCCGAGCGTGCCGATGGCGAGCGCGTTCGAGGCGATGACCGAGCGGCGCGCGCCGCTGGGTGCCTTCGCGCCGCGCGGATCGACCGGCGTCGAGGCGATACACAGCCTGTGGTCGCGGGTGGAACGTGCGCTGGTGCAGGTCCGGCGCGAGTAGACCGCCGGCCTCCGGCTAGAGCAGGGCGTCGGGATCGAGCTGGCCGAGGAGCCGCCGGGCGGCGCGGCGCGCAAAGGCGAGCGTGCATCGCTTGCGGGCAGGAGCGGGCAGGGGGTGCGTATGCGCTTCCCGTACGACGACGGCGTCATAGCGATCGGCGAGCAGGATGCCGGTGCGATCGGGAAGGAAGCCGGGCCGGTCGAGCGGGGACAGGTCGAACCCGGCCGGCAGCGCCCAGAAGAAACGGTCGCAATGGTCGAGATAATCGGTCCACTTGCCGTCGCCTATCAGGTCGGCGCGGGACACCTTGATCTCGACGATCACGATCTGCCCCCGCGCGTCGATCGCCATGAGGTCCGACCGGCGACCGCCTTCCAGCGGCACTTCGGACATGGCGATGCAATCGTGGCGCAGCAAAAGGCGCGTGACGCCGCGGGCCACGTCGGCGGCGCACAGCGTTTCCAGCGCGGGATCGGAACAGGCGGGCGGCGTTTCCAGCATCCACCCGCTGTTAGAACAAGCCGGGAACGGGGGAAAGCCCCCGCTCGGGCTTTCCGATCAGCGGTAGAAGGTGTGGTTGCCGATCGAGGCGACCTTCACGGCGCGGAAGCCGGGCGCGGCGCGGCGGGCGTGGAAGTACAGCGCATCCTCGGCGGGGCTGTTCCATGCGTCGGCAAGCGCGACCTGGGCGACGGCGACGGCGGTGCGGTAGTTGGGGCTATCGGCGATCGCCGGGATCGCGCCACCGCGCACAAAGGAGAACTGGCCGCGCTGCGTCACCACCTGGCACACGCCGGCGGGAAAGCGGCCGGACTTGCTGCGGTTGATGATGACCTCAGCAACGGCGAGCTGACCGGCAAGGGGCTCGCCCTTGGATTCGAAGTAGATCGCGCCGGCGAGGCAGTTGAGGTCGTCGCTCATCGCGGCGGGGGCGTCCTGCGCCTCCACGGCGGCGGACAGGCTGGCATAGGCGAAAGTGGCGGGCGCCGTGGCGGCAAACGCGGCGTCCTGCGCCGGGTGGCCCGGGCCTTCATGCGCTGGAAGCTGTTGAACGATCTCGGAAACGGGAGCGAACGTCACGCCCTGCACCTGTGGTGCGGTGGGAACCGAACCCGTCGCGGGGACGTTGGTGGTTCGGTCGGTCTCGAAGGCGAAGCCCGGCGTGCTGATGCCGGCGATGCCCAGGAGCCCAAGGGAGACGGCCGCAAAGGTAACGGCCCGCTGGAAGAAAGACATTCAACATTTCGACATGCGGTTGGCGTGCGGACGCGGGCGAGCGAAATCGCTTTCGAACCCCGGCCGGACATACCCCCCGACTGCGTAACCGACCGGATCGCACCCGGCGCGGCACAACGCGCTCATCAGATGATGTGGCTATTTCGCACCCGCGAACCGGGGTCAACGTTACAGCAGCGTTTCAGCGACGAGTCGTTTCGCCGACGGGACGATGAGTTCCAGCACCCACAGATCCGGATCGCTCCGCCGTCGCTTCTGCCAATAGGTGCTCACCTCGTCAGCAGACGCCGGATGTTGTGGTCCCGATTCGACCAGGGCGGCGCGGCCGGTTGCATCCAGCCCGCGTTCGAGCAGGCGAACCGTGCCGTGCTCCTCCGCGATCACCAGGATCGCGCCGGCCTGTGCGTCGCCCCGCGCCAGCACCACGCCCAGACCGCCGGCATCGTTCGCCTGTCGCAGCAGCGCCGATACCAGCATGCCGCTGGGCAGGCGGTCGCTCACGCCGAGCCTGCCGTCAGCAACGCATAAAGCGCATCGTTCGAGCCGGCCCCGCGCAGCTTGGCGAGGAACGCCTGGTCGCGCAGCGTGCGGGACACCCGGGCCAGCGCCTTGAGATGCTCCGCCCCGGCCTCCTGCGGCGAAACCAGCACGAACACGAGGTCCACCGGCAGATCATCCACCGCCTGAAAGTCGATCGGCTGGGCCAGGCGGGCGAACAGGCCGATCACCTTCGGCAGGGTCGCCAGCTTGCCGTGCGGAATCGCCACGCCGGCGCCGAAGCCGGTGGAGCCGATCTTCTCCCGCGCGGCGAGCGTGTCCGCCACCGCCTTGGCTTCCAGCCCGTGCGCCCCGGCCAGCGTGGCAGCGACCGCGGCGAACAAGGCCTTCTTGTTGGTCGCCGGCACGCCCGCCACCACGGTGGCGGGGGTCAGCAGGTCGGCGAGGTCGGTCACGAGAGCCTTTCACGGGAGAGGAGGCGCCCTTACGCCTTCCCTCCCGCGAGCGCAAAACGAAGCTTATCCGGCCGTCGCACGCTGCGGCTCGACCCAGCCGATCGTGCCGTCGCCGCGGCGATAGACCATGTTGTAGGCGCCGGTGCCGCTGTTCTTGAACAGCAGGGCGGTGGTATGGCGCAGGTCCAGCATCATCACCGCATCCGACACGGACGCATCGGGCACGTCGACGCGGGTTTCCGCGACGATCGGCATGTGCTCGGCGGCTTCCTCCTCGTCGGCATCGGACGACTGGAAGACGGTGTAGCCGGCTTCGGCAAAGCCGTCATAGCCGCCGGCCTCCGCCGCGCCGGCGATGGCGGCGGCGTTGCGATCCTTCAGCCGGCGCATGTAGCGGCGCAGCTGCTTCTCGATCTTGTCGGCGACGCCGTCGAAGGCTCCATGGGCGTCCATGCCGTCATTGCTGGCCTTCAGCACGAGGCCCTGCATGACGTGCGCGACGATCGCCACGGTGAAGCCATTGTCGTGCGGCCCCTTGCCGAAGGTAACATCGGCCGAAATCGTGCGGGAGAAGTATTTGTCGGCGATCGCCTGGAGCCGAGCGGTGACATGATCCTTGAGCGCGTCGCCGGTGGCGACCTGATGACCCGAGATACGAATGTCCATGCGCTTTTCTCCTTCTTGGCTTTGCGGACCGCCGGTTCTTCCGGTCGGCCGCTCCGCGTCAGGACGCGGGCGGCCCCCAGAGTGGATCGGCGATCTTGGAGAGGAACGCGGCGTGGCGCTGAAGTTCCGCCTGTGTTGCGGTAAAATGACGCGGCGGTCGCACGGGACGCGGCGCGGCGGCGGCGATGGCGATCGTGGACGCCTCCGAAACGGCCTCCGCCACCAGGCCCAGGCCGATCTGCCGGCCGCCGGTCAGCTCCACATAGACCTGCGCCAAGAGCTGTGCATCGAGCAGCGCGCCGTGGAGAACGCGGTGGCTGCGGTCCACGCCGTACCGGCTGCACAGCGCATCCAGGCTGTGCTTGGCGCCCGGATGGCGGGTGCGCGCCATCACCAACGTATCCACCATGCGCGCGAGATCGATGCAGGGCTGGCCGCACCGCTCCAGCTCGCCGTTGAGGAAGCCGAAGTCGAAGGTGGCGTTGTGCGCGATCAGCGGCGCATCGCCCAGAAACTCGAGCAGGTCGGCCACGCCGTGCGCGAACAGCGGCTTGTCGGCGAGAAACGCATCGGACAGGCCGTGAACCGCGAACGCGCCGGGCGGCATGACGCGCTCCGGGCAGAAATAGGCGTGGAACGTGCGCCCGGTCTCGACGCGGTTGAACAGCTCCACGCAGCCGATCTCCACCAGCCGGTCGCCATCGGCGAAGCTGAAGCCGGTAGTCTCGGTATCGAAGACGATTTCGCGCATTCGCGACGTTATCGCCCCGCGGGCGGCATCAGGCAAGCGATCACCGCGTCCACCGCGGCGCGCGTTTCCGGGAGACTGCCGCCGGTGGGAATCACGAAATCGGCGCGCGCCCGCTTCTCGACGTCGGGCATCTGGCGGGCAAGGATCGCCTCGAACCGCGCCGCCGTCATGCCGGGGCGGGCGAGGACACGCGCGCGCTGCTGCTCCGGTGCGGCGGAAACCACGGCGACCTTGTCCACGCCTGCCGCGCCGCCCGTCTCGAACAGGAGCGGAATGTCGAACAGCACCAGCGGCGCATCGGCATGCTGCGCCAGAAAGGCGGCCCGCTCCTGCGCGACGGCGGGGTGGACCAGTGCCTCCAGCCGTCGCAGCGCCGCGGTGTCGCCCAGCACTGCCTCGCCCAGCGCGGTGCGGTTGACTCCCCCGGACCCGGTTGTGTCCGGGAACAGCGCCTCGATCTCGGCGACCAGCCTGCCGCCCGGGCCTTGCAGGCGGTGAACGGCGGCATCGGCATCGAACACGGGCACGCCCTTGTCCGCAAACATCGTGGCGACGGTGGACTTGCCCATGCCGATCGAGCCGGTGAGGCCGAGCCGGATCATGCGAGCAGGCGCTCGCGCAGTTCGGGATCGCGCTCCCGCGGGGGCTCGGCGTCGAAGAAGTGCGTGAACGCGGCCGCCGCCTGCCCGATCAACATGTCCAGCCCACCGATCGTCCGCAGCCCGCGGGCGCGCGCCTGCGCGAGGAGTGAGGTCTCGAGGGGGGCGTAGACCATGTCGAACACGATCGTGTCCGGATAGTAAGGCGAGAGGTCGATCGGCACCGGCGGCTTGCCTTCCATCCCCATCGGCGAGGCATTGAGGACGATGTGGCTGTAGCGCTGTTCGTCGGCACCGTCATCCGGGTTGCGCGCGGGGCCGAGCTGGTCGAGCCCATGCCCGAACGCCTCGGGGAGCCCGAACGTGTCGGCAAGTTCCATGGCCCTACTCATGTCCCGGCTGAAGAACTCGATCTCGCCCCGCCGGGCCATCGCCACGCCCGCTGCACGCGCGGCGCCACCCGTGCCGATGATCTGCGCATAGGTCGCGACATGGCGCGGATAGCCGCCGATGCGGTTCTCGGGCCGGTCGAGCGGCTCGCCGATGCCGACCACATCGGTGTTGTAGCCGAGGAGGGTGTCGCCCCGGCGCACGATCGTGTTCACCGCGCCGACGGCCCGCGCGGTTTCGTCCAGTTCGTCCACCAGCGGCAGCACGGCCGTCTTGTGCGGCATGGTGACGTTGCAGCCGCGCCAGTCGGGATCGCTGCGCCGTTCTGCGAGATATCCGGCCAGCGCTTCGGGGGTGACATGAGCACGCCGATAGTCGGCATCGAGCCCGAGCGCCTCGATCCAGAAGCCGTGGATCACCGGCGACTTGGACTGGGCGATCGGATCGCCGATCACTTCGGCGTAAGGGATCATGCCGGCATCACCTCGCGGGTGCGCAGATAATCGAGGATCTGGAGCAGCGGCATGCCGAGGATGGTGAACTGGCTGCCGTCGATCCGCGCGAAGAGCTGCACGCCCGGCCCTTCGATGCGGAAGCAGCCGACACAGCCGGCGATCTCCGGCCATTCCGCGTCGAGATAGCTCTCGATAAAGGCAGGCGACAGCGGACGCACCCACAGCCGTGCCTGGTCGACATGGCGCCAGACGGGCGCGCCGCCTTCCGCGATCACCGCGGCGCTGAACAGGTCGATGCGCGTGCCCGACATGGCGGCAAGATGCGTGGCGGCATGCTCGCGGGAGTCCGGCTTGTCGAGGATCGTGCCGTCCGCCAGCACGACGATGCTGTCGCCGCCGAGCGTCAGCGCGCCGGGCACCCGCGCGGAAACCTTGCGCGCCTTCAACTCGGCAAGCGCATCGGCGAAGTCGCGCGGCGCAACACGGTCGGCGCGCAACGCCTCCTTGGCCGCGTCCTCGTCCACGCCGGCCGACACCGCCTCGAACGGCACACCGGCGGCCAGCAGCATCGCCTTGCGCGAGGCGCTTTGCGAGGCGAGGATCAGCCGGCTCATTCGTCTCCGTCCCGGTCCGTGACCAGCGCGATCACCGCCGCGGCGGTTTCCTCGATCGAGCGGCGGGTGACGTCGATCACCGGCCAGCCATTGTCGGCGAACATGCGCCGGGCATAGGCCACCTCGCGGCTGACCGCCTCGTGATCGACATAGTCGGTGGCCGGCGCCTGGTTCAGGCTGAGCAGGCGGTTGCGGCGGACCTGGATCAGCCGGTCCGCGCTGGTGGTGAGGCCCACCACCAGCGGTCGCTTGAGCTCGAACAGGATCGGCGGCGGCGGGCTTTCCACCACGATGGGGATGTTGGCCGTCTTGAAACCACGATTGGCCAGATAGATGCTGGTCGGCGTCTTGGACGATCGCGACACGCCCGCGAGCACGATGTCGGCCTGCTCCCAATCCTCCGACGCGATCCCGTCGTCATGCGCCATGCTCCACTGGATTGCATCGACGCGCGCGAAATAGCGGTCGTCCAGCACGTGCTGGCGACCGGCGCGGGCCTTGGCCTGCTGGCCGAGCAGGGCGGACACGGCATCCACCACCGGATCGAGCGCGGCGACGGCGGGAAGGCCAAGCGCCATGCACCGCGTCTCCAGCCGCCGCCGGCTTTCCGCATTCACCAGCGTAAAGAGAACCAGCCCGGGGTTCTGCGCGATCTCCTGAAGGATGCGCTCCAAATGCGCTTCGGTGCGGATCATCGGCCAGAAATGCCGAACGGGCTCCACATCGTCGTAGAGCGCGAGCACCGCTTTCGCGATGTTCTCCAGCGTCTCGCCGGTGGAGTCCGACAGGAGGTGGACGTGAAGCCGCCTCATGAGGGGAAACGGGGCGGAACTGTGGACAACATCGGGACGGGAGGTAGCGCAACCCGGACCTCCCGCCAACCGGTGGAAAAGCCCCGATCTGTCCACACGCGCATCCCCAGGCGAACAACTTGTCCACCGCCTGTGGATAATGTGGACGCGCCGATCGAATCCGCGGCGTTCCGCGGCCTTCGCCGGGTCAAGCTGTTGGCATTTCGGGGGCGATTGCCTAAGCCACAGCACCCACGCGCCAACTCCCTCCTCATCCTTTTCAAGATTCTAGATTCTTATGAAGAATGGCTCTGCCCGACCTGTGAACAACGCGACGAAGCCGCTTCTGTCGGTGCTCGGCGGGGCAAAGCCCGCGGTGCCGCCGGTGTGGCTCATGCGGCAGGCGGGGCGCTATCTGCCGGAATATCGCGCGCTGCGGGCGGAAAAGGGCGGCTTTCTCGCGCTGGCGACCGATCCGGTGGCGGCGGCGGAGGTCACGCTCCAGCCGATCCGGCGGTTCGGCTTCGACGGGGCGATCCTGTTCTCCGACATCCTGATGGTGCCCTGGGCGCTGGGACAGGATCTCAGCTTCGGCGCGGGCGAGGGGCCGCGTCTGGCCCCTCCGCTGGTCGATGCCGCGCTGGCGAGCCTCCAGCAGGCTCCTGAGCGGCTCCAGCCGGTGTACGAGACGGTGCGGCAGGTCGCAGGTGCCCTGCCGTCGCAGACAACCTTTCTGGGCTTTGCTGGGAGCCCCTGGACGGTGGCGACGTACATGGTGGCCGGGCAGGGCAGCCGCGACCAGGGCGAGACGCGCGGATACGCCTATCGCGATCCGCAGGCTTTCGGCGAGATCGTCGCGGCGATCGAGGCGATGACGGTGGATTATCTCTCGGCGCAGATCGCAGCGGGCGTGGAAGCGGTGCAGCTGTTCGACAGCTGGGCCGGCAGCCTTTCCCCAGCGCAATTCGAGCAGTGGGTGATCGCGCCCAATGCGCGGATCGTGGCGGCGCTGAAGGCGCGGCATCCCGATGCCCCGGTGATCGGCTTTCCCAAAGGCGCGGGCGGGAAGCTGCCTGCCTATGCCCGCGAAACCGGGGTGGACGCGGTCGGCCTGGACGAGACGGTGGACCCGGCCTGGGCGGATGCGGTGCTGCCCTCCGGCATGCCGGTGCAGGGCAATCTCGACCCGCTGGCGCTGATGGCGGGCGGCGCGGCGCTGGACAACGGCATCGACAGGGTGCTTGCCGCCTTTGCCGAGCGGCCGCATATCTTCAACCTGGGGCACGGCATCGGCCAGCATACGCCCATCGCGCATGTCGAGCAGCTGCTGCGGCGCGTGCGGGGCCAGGATTGAGGTCGTACGGTGATGTGGGAGAAGATGCAGGTGGCCTATCTCTGGTTCAAGGCGGCGCATCTGATCTTCGTCATCTTCTGGATGGCGGGGCTGTTCATGCTGCCCCGTTATCTAGTCTACCACCAGGAAGCGCTTGCCGCGGGACGCGCTGACGAGGCCGCCGAATGGGTGAGCCGCGAGACGAAGCTGCGGCACATCATCCTGACGCCCGCCATGGTCCTGGTGTGGCTCCTTGGCCTGCTGATCGCCACCCTGGGCCAGCATTGGGGCGAGGGATGGCTGCACGCCAAGCTGGTGCTGGTGCTGGTGCTCAGCGGCTATCACGGCTGGGCGGTGGGCTATGCCAGGAAGCTCGCCGCCGGAAAGCCGACGCTGACCGGACGGCGGCTGCGCATGATCAACGAGGTGCCGGCAATCGGGCTGGCGCTGATCGTGATCCTGGTGATCGTGCGGCCGTTCTAGCCTTGCCCCCGCTCCTTTGAGGAAGGGAGCGCCAGAGGTGCGACGGGCGCTTGACTTGCCTCCGGCCGCACCCTAGCTCCCTTGCGTGTCGGCAGCGGGTTCTCCGCGGCCACGACCCCTCCCTCCAGCACTTGTCGCGACGTCCATCCGCAGACGATTTGCTATCTCCCCCGCCTTTCAGCGCCCGGACTCCTCCATGCACCTCAAAGAACTCAAGAAAACCTCCCCGGCAGACCTCGTCGCCATGGCGGAGGAGCTCGGCGTCGAAAGCGCCTCCACGCTGCGCAAGCAGGACCTGCTGTTCGCCATCCTCAAGGCACAGGCCGAGCAGGGCGACCAGATCATGGGCGAGGGCACGATCGAGGTGCTGCCGGACGGCTTCGGCTTCCTGCGCAGCCCCGAGGCCAATTATCTCGCCGGCCCCGACGACATCTATGTTTCGCCCAACCAGGTCCGCAAGTTCGGCCTGCGCACCGGTGACACGGTGGAAGGCGAGATCCGCGAGCCCAAGGACGGTGAGCGCTATTTCGCGCTGACCAAGCTCATCTCGGTCAATTTCGACGATCCTTCCGCCGTCCGCCACCGTGTCAATTTCGACAACCTGACGCCGCTCTATCCCGAGCAGAAGCTGACGCTGGACCCGTACGATCCGACGCAGAAGGACAAGTCGGCGCGCGTGATCGACATCGTCTCGCCGCAGGGCAAGGGCCAGCGCACGTTGATCGTCGCGCCGCCGCGCGTCGGCAAGACGGTGATGCTGCAGAACATCGCCAAGGCGATCACCGACAATCATCCCGAGGTGTTCCTCCTCGTCCTGCTGATCGACGAGCGGCCGGAGGAAGTGACCGACATGCAGCGCTCGGTGAAGGGCGAGGTCGTCTCCTCCACCTTCGACGAGCCGGCGACCCGGCACGTGCAGGTCGCCGAGATGGTGATCGAGAAGGCCAAGCGCCTGGTGGAGCACAAGAAGGACGTGGTGATCCTGCTCGACTCGATCACCCGCCTGGGCCGTGCCTACAACACGGTGGTACCGTCGTCGGGCAAGGTGCTGACCGGTGGTGTCGACGCCAACGCGCTGCAGCGTCCGAAGCGCTTCTTCGGTGCGGCGCGCAACATCGAGGAGGGCGGCTCGCTGTCGATCATCGCGACCGCGCTGATCGATACCGGCAGCCGCATGGACGAAGTGATCTTCGAAGAGTTCAAGGGCACCGGCAATTCCGAGATCGTGCTGGATCGCAAGGTGGCGGACAAGCGCATCTTCCCGGCGCTGGACGTGGGCAAGAGCGGCACCCGCAAGGAGGAGCTGCTGGTGGACAAGTCCAAGCTGTCGAAGATGTGGGTGCTGCGTCGCATCCTGATGCAGATGGGCACGATCGACGCGATGGAGTTCCTGCTCGACAAGATGAAGGACTCCAAGACCAACGAGGATTTCTTCGACAGCATGAACCAGTAGCCGAATGCGGCCTGCCGCAAGCTGCGGCAGGCCGCATCGGGTCGGCCGGCGCAAAGCGACCGACGTGATGGGCGTGAGGCTTCTGCCTCGCGCCCTTCTCGCATCCGCTCCGCCCGCAACGCTTCGTTACAAGCGCAATAGGCAGCTTTCGGACCCATCGTCCGTCTTGGAGGTTTCCGCAGGGCCTGCGACCTTCTAAGCGATGTTCATGCTCTCGACCCTTCTCGCCGCCGCTGCCGCCGCCCCGCAGGGCCCCGGCTCGCTTGCCGATATCTGGCACCACATCGTCGCGGACTTTTCCAACCTGTCCGATCCTGCCGCGCTGGCGGCGTTCGGTTCGGTGCTGATGATCGATCTGGTGCTAGCGGGCGACAATGCCATCGTGGTGGGCGCGCTGGCGGCTGGTCTGCCCGCGGATCAACGCAAGAAGGTGATCCTGATCGGCATCGGCGCGGCGCTGGTGCTGCGCATCCTGTTCGCGCTGGCGGTTACCTGGCTGATGGGCATCGTCGGGCTGATCTTCGCCGGCGGGTTGCTGCTGCTGTGGGTAAGCTGGAAATTCTGGCGCGAGATCCGGGCGGGCGGGCACAATGCCGGCTCGGAGGATATCGTCGGGGACGAGCAATCCGGATTGAAGCCGGCGCGCAGCTTTGCCAGCGCGGCCTGGGCGGTTGCCGTGGCGGACGTATCGATGAGCCTCGACAACGTGCTGGCGGTGGCGGGCGCCGCGCGCGAGCATCCGGGCATCCTGGTGATCGGCCTTCTGCTGTCGGTCGCGCTGATGGGCCTGGCGGCGAACCTGATCGCGCGGATCATCGATCGCTATCGCTGGATCGCCTATGTCGGGCTGGCCGTGATTGTCTTTGTCGCCGGCAAGATGATCTACGAGGGTTGGGTGGGCTCCGAAGGGACGCAGGGCCTCGCCAGCCTGTTCGGCTGAGAGGCGGAGGGCCGCGCCACAGGCGTGCGGCCCTCGCCGGCTGCACCCTAGCCGAGATGTTCGGCGAAGAAGGCGGCGGTGCGGCTGTCCGCCAGTTGCGCGCTTTCTTCCGAGCGACGCTGCCCGAACTCGGTGGCGAAGCCGTGATCCTCGCCGGGATAATCGTACAGCGTGACCTTCGGATGGTCGTCCAGGCCCGCGTGCATCCGGGCCTGCGCGGCCTTGTCGACGAAGTGATCCTCCTCCGGAATGTGGAGCAGCAGCGGATTGGCGATGGCATGCTTCTCGTCCAGCAGCCCGTCGATCCCGACCCCGTAATAGCCGACGGTTGCGTCGGCATCGGTGCGGGCAGCCGTCATGTACGCCAGTCGGCCACCCAGGCAGTAGCCGACCACGCCGACCTTGCCGCCACTCGGCAGCGCGCCACGGGCAAAGCGGATCGTCGCCTCGACATCGGCGATGCCGAGCTGCTGGTCGAACGGCTCGATCATCGACAGCCCCTTCTGGAACTGCTCGGGGATGTCTGGATCAAGATCGAGGCCCGGCTCGATGCGCCAGAACAGATCGGGCGCCAGGGCCAGATAGCCTTTTTCCGCCCATTGATCGCAGCGGCGGCGGATGCCCGAATTTACGCCGAACACCTCCTGGATGACGATGATCGCGGCCTTGGGCGTGCCGGCAGGGTCGGCCCGATAGGCGGAAAAGTGGCCGCTTCCGTCCAAGGCGGGAATGTCGATCGTCGCGGTCATCGGCGTCTCCTTTGCGCTGGCCCCTTGCACGGATCGCGGCAGCGGGGCCGGCGTTGTCAGCCGGGCCGCAGCAAGGGCATAAGGGGCAAAACGCGCTATGCCTTTCCGGCCGGCGCCGCTCAAGCTGGAGATGCCCGGTGAAGATCAATGTCGAATTCGACTGCACCCCGGAGGAAGCGCGCCGGGTGGTGGGGCTCCCCGATCTCACCCCGCTGCACGACAAGTATATCTCGACCATGATGAACGCGATGGACGGAAAGGCCGCGCCGGAGATGATCGAACAGATGATGAAGACCTGGGGTCCGATGGGTGAGGCAGGCTTTGCCATGTTCCGCAAATTGTTCGAGGCGGGTACCTCCAAGACGGGCGGCTGAGGCGGGCGTGAGCGACACGATCTACGCCGTCTCGAGCGGGCAGCCGCCGGCGGCCATCGCCGTTATCCGGATCAGCGGCCGGCAGGCGATCGTGGCGGCGGCGGCGCTGTGCGGCGATCTCCCCGCGCCGCGCCGCGCGGGCGTGCGGGTACTACGCCGCGCCGACGGCGCGCCTCTGGACGAAGCGCTCGTGCTGCTGTTCCCGGGGCCACGTACCGCCACCGGCGAGGATCTGGTCGAGTTGCAGGTGCATGGCGGCCGCGCGGTGATCGCGGCGGTGCTGTCCGCACTGGGCGAGCAGCCGGGATTGCGTCAGGCGAATGCCGGGGAATTCACCAGGCGTGCCCTGCTCAATGGCCGGCTCGACCTGACCCAGGCCGAAGGGCTGGGCGATCTGCTGATGGCGGAGACGGAGGCGCAGCGCCGGGCTGCGCAACAGGCGAGCGAAGGCGGGGTGCGCCGCCAGGTCGAGGCCTGGGGGGAAAGACTGCTCGCCCTTTCGGGACAAGTCGAAGCATTGATCGACCATTCCGACGAAGGCGATGTCGATGCGCATGCGTTGCAGCCGGTACGGGAGGCGATCCGGGCGCTCGCGAGCGAACTGGGGCAAGCTGCTGCGCAACCACCGGTCGAAGGCCTGCGCGACGGCGTGCGCGTGGTGCTGGCCGGGCCGCCGAATGCAGGCAAGTCGAGCCTGCTCAACGCATTGATCGGCCGCGAGGCGGCGATCGTCTCGGCACAACCGGGTACTACCCGTGACCGGATCGAAGCGGGTGTGGTACGGGCCGGCACTGCCTGGCTGCTGACGGATACCGCCGGCCTGCGCGCGGAAACGGCCGATCCCATCGAGGCGCAAGGCGTGGTTCTGGCGGATGCCGCGATGCGCGCTGCTGATCTGGTGATATGGTTGGGCGACGATCCACCTCCAGTGAAGGCGCTGTGGGTACACGCGCGCGCCGATATGCCGGAGCGCACGATCACTCCGGTCGGCCCCGACCTGGCGGTGTCCGCGCGGAACGGGACCGGGCTCGAGGCGTTATGGGGGGAACTCGAGGGACGCGCACATGCGCTGACCCCGGCATTGGACCGGCCTGCCTTCAATCAGCGACAACGCGATCTTCTCCACTCGGCGGTGGACGCGATTGCCCGTGCCGGTGACACGAGCGACATCCTGATCGTCGCGGAAGAGCTGCGTGTGGGCCGCTTGGCCTTTGATCGGATTACCGGACGGGCAGATGTCGAGGCCGTATTGGACGCGCTGTTCGGTCAGTTCTGCATCGGCAAATAACTGCGTTCCACGTGGAACATTTTGACCCCTGTTCGTGGAGGGCGTAGGGCGCTGGCATGACGTTTGACGTAGTGGTAATCGGTGGCGGTCATGCCGGCACCGAGGCGGCCGCCGCCGCGGCTCGGCGCGGCGCGAGGACGGCGCTGGTCAGTTTCGACGCTGCTCGAATCGGAGAAATGTCGTGCAACCCGGCCATCGGCGGGGTCGGCAAGGGGCATCTTGTTCGCGAAGTAGATGCCTTCGATGGTCTGATCGGCCGCGCTGCAGATGCTGCGGCGATCCACCACCGCATGCTCAATCGCAGCAAGGGCGTTGCCGTCCATGGCCCGCGCGTGCAGGCGGATCGGGTGCTCTACAAGGCGGCGATCCAGGAATCGCTGCGCCGCCAGAACAACCTGACCGTCGTAGCCGGTGAGGCTTACGAGCTTCTGCTCCACCCCGGCAGCGTGGCAGGCGTCGTTCTGGATGACGGCACGAAACTGCGCGCAACCGCCGTCGTGCTGGCAACCGGCACCTTCCTGGGCGGGCGATTGTTCCGCGGCGAAGAGCGGCTGACCGGCGGGCGGATCGGAGAGGCGGCGTCCGTGCCGCTGGCGGCGCAGATCCGGTCGCTTGGACTGCCGATGGGTCGCCTGAAGACAGGTACGCCTCCCCGGCTGGATGGGCGGACCATCGATTGGGCCAGGCTCGAACGCCAGGAAAGCGACGTCGAGCCTTGGTTCATGTCCCCGATGACGAGGACGCGGCGCCTACCGCAACTACACTGTGCGGTGTCGCGGACGACCGCGCAGACGCACGAGATCATCCGTTCGGGGCTGGATCGCTCGCCGCTGTTCGGGGGCGACATCCAGGGCTCCGGGCCGCGCTATTGCCCCTCGATCGAAGACAAGGTGTTCCGTTTCGCGGATCGCGACAGCCATCAGGTGTTCCTCGAACCGGAGGGGCTGGATACGCACCTGATCTACCCGAACGGCATTTCCACGTCGCTGCCGACCGATGTTCAGGCAGCGATGATCGCGAGCATGCCGGGGCTCGAACACGCCGTCATTACCGAACCGGGCTATGCCGTCGAATATGATTATCTGGATCCGCGGGCCCTGTCTTCCCAGCTCGCACTGGCGGCGATACCCGGCCTGTTCTGCGCCGGTCAGATCAACGGAACGACAGGGTATGAAGAGGCGGCGGCGCAGGGCCTGATTGCGGGGCTGAACGCCGCTGCTCACGCCCTCGGGGTCGATGCGGTCGTTCTGGATCGGGCGTCGAGCTATCTCGGGGTGATGGTCGACGATCTCGTTCTGCAGGGTGTCACCGAGCCGTATCGCATGCTCACCGCCCGGGCGGAGTATCGGCTTCGGCTACGCGCGGACAATGCCGAAACGCGGCTGGGGCCGATCGCGGCAGCGGCCGGGTGCCTGTCGCCGGAGCGATCCGAACACCAGGCCAGGCGCGAGCAGCAGCGACAGCAGGCCACGCGGCGCCTCGACGATCTGCAAGCGGGGCCGCCCCATCTCGGCTTGCCGGAGCGGCGAAGCGCCGCAGCGTGGCTACGGGTCGATGGCGTAACCCTCGCCGATGTCGCGCCCGATCTTCTTGGGACGGGGGATGCGGACGTCCTGGCCGAGGTGGTGGAGGACGCCCGCTACGCACCTTATTTGGAGCGGCAAGCCAGGGAGATCGCCGAGCTGCGGGAGAATGATGCGATCCGTCTGCCGGACGCCTTTAAATTCGGCGCGGTACCCGGTCTCTCCAACGAGA
This sequence comes from Sphingomonas aracearum, assembly GCF_003345355.1. GTDB lineage: Bacteria > Pseudomonadota > Alphaproteobacteria > Sphingomonadales > Sphingomonadaceae > Sphingomonas > Sphingomonas aracearum. The sequence continues at coordinate 95,337 of NZ_QQNB01000003.1, forward strand.
TGATCGAGCGACTGACCCGAGCATCGCCGCAGACCCTCGGAGAAGCAGGACGCATCCGCGGCGTTACGGCGGCGGCGCTTTCCGCTATCCTGCTCCAGGCACGGCGCCTCGCGCGATGACCGAAGAGGAAGCGAAGAACTGGCTGGAGGAGCATTTCGGCGTCGAAGCGGTGGCGCGGTTGGAACCCATCGTTGCCGCCGTGCTGGCGGAAAATGCCCGGCAGAACTTGATTGCCCCATCAACGGTGGATCACATCTGGGAGCGGCATGTCGTGGACTCGGCGCAGCTCATCCTCCTGACCGATCGGGATGCGCGATCCTGGCTCGATATCGGGACGGGCGCGGGTTTTCCGGGCATGATCGTGGCCGCGCTCTGTGCTATGCCCGTGACCATGGTCGAGCCCCGCCGCCGTCGCGCCGATTTCCTGGATAGCCTGTCCCGCGCCCTGCGCTTCGAGCACGCACAGGTGCGCGCGTCGAAGATCGAGACGGTCGAGGGGCAGTTCGACATCATTTCCGCCCGGGCGGTGGCCAGCGTCGATACGTTGTTCGTGTCGGCCAGCGGTGCTGCGCATGGCGGGACACGGTGGGTACTGCCGAAGGGGCGTGCCTGGTCTGACGAACTCGACGTGGCTCGACGGTATTGGCGAGGAACGTTCCACGTGGAACAAAGTGTCACCAGTCCAGAAGCTCGCATCATCGTGGCCCAAGGGGTGTCGCGCGCATGAACATCATTACCGTTGCCAACCAGAAGGGCGGGGTCGGCAAGACCACCACGGCAATCAATCTGGGCACCGCGCTGGCTGCCGTGGGACAGCGCGTGTTGATCGTTGACCTCGATCCGCAGGGAAATGCGTCCACCGGCTTGGGCCTCAGCCAGTCGGCGCGCGCGCGGTCGACCTATGACGTGCTCTGTGGCGAGACGCCGGTGGTCGATGCTGCCGTCGCCACGGGCGTGCCGCGGCTGGAAGTCGTTCCCGCCACGGTGGACCTTTCCGGCGCGGAGATCGAGCTGGTCGAATATGCGGAGCGGACCCACCGGCTGGATCGGGCGCTGCGGCGGGTACCCGCAGGGCGCTGGGACGCTGTGCTGATCGATTGTCCCCCATCGCTCGGGCTGCTGACGCTGAACGCTATGGTGGCATCGGACGCGCTGCTGGTGCCGCTGCAATGCGAGTTCTTCGCGCTGGAGGGGTTGAGCCAGCTGCTCAACACGGTTGAACGCATCCGTGAGCGGTTCAACCCTGGCCTCTCGATCCTTGGGGTGGTGCTCACCATGTATGATCGGCGCAACCGGCTGACCGACCAGGTCTCGGCGGACGTGCGCGCGGTGCTGGGTGGGGTAGTGTTCGAGACGGTTATCCCGCGCAACGTGCGGCTTTCGGAAGCGCCGAGTCACGGGCTGCCGGCGTTGATCTACGATCATCGCTGCTCCGGCTCCCAAGCGTATATCTCCCTGGCGCGTGAGATGATCCCGCGCCTTGCTCCTCTCTCGACGCAGGCCGCATGACTGATCCGCTTCCCGTTCGCGCCAAGCCCCGGGGTGGTCTCGGCCGAGGCCTCAACGCGCTGCTGGGCGAAGTCTCGCGCGAGGAGCCGGTCGCGCCCGGGGAGGCGCCGTCCTCCGGTGTGCGGATGCTGCCGGTCGGAGCGCTTGCCCCGCACCCCGATCAGCCCCGCCGCCATTTCGCGGAAGCCGCGCTGGAAGAGCTTGCCTCCTCCATCGCCAGCCGCGGGCTGATCCAGCCGATCGTCGTGCGTCCGCATGGCAAGGGGTATCAGATCGTTGCCGGCGAGCGCCGCTGGCGCGCCGCCCAGCGCGCACGGCTGCACGAAGTTCCCGCCATCGTGCGTGACTTCAACGATGCCGAAACGCTGGAAGTCGCGCTGCTGGAGAATATCCAGCGCCAGGACCTCAATGCCATCGAAGAGGCCGAAGCCTATCAGCGCTTGATCGCGGAGTTCGACCACACGCAGGAGGCGCTGGCCAAGATCGTCCACAAGTCCCGCAGCCATGTGGCGAACCTGTTGCGACTGCTGGAACTACCCGCAACCGTGCAGGCGCGCGTGAGCGACGGCACGTTGACCATGGGTCATGCCCGCGCTTTGGTCGGGGCCGACGACGCCGAGGCGCTGGCGGACCAGGTGGTCGCAAAGGGCCTGTCGGTTCGCGACACGGAGCGCCTGGTCCGTTCGGTGAAGGCGGAGGTCACGCAGCGGGGCAGCGGCGGCGGAAGTGCGGGGGGCGAGGGCTCTGCCGACATCGCGGCACTGGAGCACCAGCTCGCCGATCTGCTCGGGCTGCCGGTGAAGATCAGCTTCGGGGCGAAGGGCGGTGCCGTGTCGCTGTCCTATTCCACCTTGGACCAGCTGGACATGATCTGTCAGCGTCTGTCCGGCGATCGTCTCTAGGCCGCGAATTCGATCACTCGAGGCCGATACGCCGCGCAAGCCACCGTGCGGCAGCATCGGGGCTCTGCTTGGCTGCATCGCGGTCGACCCGGTAATTGGCCTCCTGCATCGCGGAGAGGCTGATGCGACGGGCAAGAGGAGCAAGGGCGTCGGTCAGCCGCGTGTCGCCGGCATGCGCACCGTCGACCAGCAGCAGCGCATCGTAGCCGGGAATGGCGCCGCGTGGATCCGTCAGCAGGGTGAGGCGATCGGCGGCGATGCGCCCATCCGACGAAAAGGCGGAGATCACATCCGCGCGACCGCTACCCAAGGCACGATAGAGGAACGTCGGCGCATAGGGCTGGGTGGTCGCGAAACGCAGGCCGTAGCTATCGCGGACGTCGCGCCATTCCGGCCGGTCGAGGAACTCCAGATCGCTGCCAAGGGTCAGTCGAGGCGCCACTCGGGTGAGGTCGGCGAGGCTCGCGACGCCAAGCGACCGGGCCCGCGCCGGCTGCATCGCAAAGGCATAGGCGTTCTCGAAGCCGAGCGGCGCCAGCAGGCGAACGCCGTTCTGGCGACGCGCCCAGTCGCCGATCGCCGCGATCATGGCGGCGCGGGGCAGGCGATCGTGGCGACGCATCTCGCTGCCCCACAAGGTACCCGCATAATCGACATAAAGATCGACATCGCCGGACTGCAATGCGGAGAAGATCACTGCCGAGCCGAGCCCCTCGCGATATTCGACCCTATAGCCCGCCCTCTCCAGCCGATGGCCGATCAGGCGCGCCAGGATGAACTGTTCGGAAAAGTTCTTCGCGCCGATGACGATGGTGCGCTCGCCCCGCGGCCACAAGGCAACTGCCGACAGCAGGAGCGCGGCCACGATCACGACCGCGGCAGTCAGCGCCGGGCGCCGCTTCCGATGTCGCAAGCCATGCTCCACCCACCCGAGAAGCCCGTCCATGGTCATCGCCAGCGCGGCTGCGGCTAGGCAGCCGGCCAGCACCAAAGCCCAATCCTGCGTCTGCAATCCCGCAAAGATCAGGTCGCCGAGGCTCGCCTGGCCCACGGTGGTGGCCAGCGTTGCGGCACCCACCGTCCATACGGCGGCGGTGCGGATGCCGGCCATCAGCATCGGGAGGGCGAGCGGCGCCTCCACCAGGCGCAGCTTCTGCCACGAGGTCATGCCCATGCCCTCCGCGGCTTCGATCACCGCGGGATCGAGCCCGGCCAGCCCGGTTACCCCGTTTCGCAGGATCGGCAGCACCGCATAGAGCGTCAGCGCGAGCAGGGACGGCAGAAAGCCGAGCGCCGGCAGACGGCCGCCGACGGTTGCGGAAAAAAGCAGCAGCAGGGGGTAGAACAAGGCCAGCAGGGCCAAAGCAGGGATCGTCTGCACCAGGCCGGCCAGGGCCAGGGCGAGGCGGCCGATAGCCGGCCGTCGGACGGATACGAGGATCAGGGGCAGGCTGAACGCCAGTCCAAGGGCGATGGCGGCGGCAGAGAGGAGGAAATGCTGAGCCAGCAGCAGCGGCACACGACCAAGCGCGGCCTCGAACCCGCTCATGCCTCCCGATCCAGCGCCATCAGTCGTCGCATCTGCTCGCGCGGGACGGCGACAAGCGCTTCCGCCTCCGGTCCCGCCTTGCCGGCCAACAGGTCGGCCGGTGTCGCGTCGGCGACGATGCCGCCTTTCGCCATCACCAGAACGCGGCTGGCGAGAAGCAGCGCCTCCGCCATGTCATGGGTGACCATGATCGTGGTGAGGCCAAGCCGTTCGTGCAGGTCGCGCACCTTGCGACCGAGCGCGTCGCGCGTGATCGGGTCGAGGGCGCCGAACGGTTCGTCCATGAGCAGAAGGCGAGGTCCGGGCGCAAGCGCACGGGCGACCCCGACCCGTTGCTGCTGTCCGCCGGAAAGCTCCGCAGGCAGGCGAGTGGCGATGCCGTGCGGCAGATCGACCAGGTCGAGCATCTCGGCTACGCGGGCCGGGTCCGGCCGTCCGGCGAGTTCCAGGCCGATGCCGATGTTGCGACCCACGGTGAGGTGAGGGAACAAGCCGATATTCTGAAAGACATAGCCGATGCTCCGCCGCAGCAGCGCCGATGGTTGTGCGGCCACGTCCACCCCGTCCAGCAGCACGCGCCCGGCGCTTGGCGGAACGAGGCGGTTGATCGTCTTCAGGAGGGTGGACTTGCCCGAACCGGAACTGCCGACCAGGGCGATGAAGCTGCCGGACGCAATCTCCAGCGACACGGAACGCACTGCCGCCGCTTCACCGTAAAGCTTGGAGACGGCATCAAAGGTGATTGCAGGCGGCATGCAGCCATTGTGCATGACTGCCCGTGAAGATCAAACGCCCGGGACCTGTCAGGTTCAGCGCCCGGGGTCGCCCCAGCGCCAGCGCCACGCGCCGTCCGTCTTGCGCCACGCAACGAACGCCAGCAGGGCGACCAGCGCGATCACCGACATGGTCCTGGCCGGACCGTCCTCAAGCCTGTGGGCCAGCGCGACGATCGCGGCCGCGCCGCCAAGCGTCAGGAGCCAGCCTTCCCACGTCACCGGCGTCGCCCCCCAGCCGAACAGGCGCGGAGCGAACCAGTATCCGGGCCGGACACGCGCCCATTGCTGCCGATCGCTCATGATGCGTCCTCCTTGGGTGGTCGGCCGCGGCGGGCCGGTTGCGGCGCTTCCAGCTTCACGCCCCGTCGTGCCAGCGCCTCGCGCAACAGGCACTCGACCTGCGCATTCACGCTGCGCAGGTCGCCGGCCGCCGCCCGCTCGATCGCCGCATAGAGCGCGGGATCGAGGCGCAGCGGAAAGGCCTTTTTCGGTGGGGCAGCCACGTTACTGGTACAGCGAGCCTGCGTTCACCACCGGCTGAGTGTCCCGATCGCCGCACAGCACGACCATCAGGTTGGAAACCATGGCGGCACGGCGCTCGTCGTCCAGTTCGACCACGCTGCGCGCGGAAAGCTGGTCGAGCGCCATTTCCACCATGCCCACGGCGCCCTCGGCCAGGGTGGCGCGAGCGGCGACCACGGCCGCGGCCTGTTGCCGGCGCAGCATCGCCCCGGCGATTTCGGGCGCATAGGCCAGGTGGGTGAAGCCGCATTCGTCCACGGTGATGCCGGCCACCGCCAGCCGGGCGATCAGCTCCTCGCGCAACTCGCCGCCGACCCGATCGTGGTTGCCGCGGAGAGTCACCTCGTGATGCTCGTAATCGTCATACGGGTAGCGCGCGCCGATGGTGCGAACCGCCGCTTCGATCTGCACGAGCACGAACGCCCGGTAGTCATCCACGTCGAACAGTGCCTGCGCCGTGTCCACCACGCGCCAGACGACCTGTGCGGCGATCTCGATCGGGTTGCCGCGCAGATCGTTCACCTTCAGCCGCTCGGAGATCATGTTGTTGGCCCGCACGGAGATCTTGCGGCGCAGAAGAAACGGGATCACCCAGCGCAGCCCGGTGGTGCGGTCGGTGCCCTTGTAGCTGCCGAACAGCGTAAGCGCAGCAGCCTGGTTCGGCTGCAGCATGTAGAAGCCCGCAGCGACAAAGGCGAAAAGGAGCCCGCCGGCGATCATGAGGCCGACGCCGAGACCGGGGGAGAACTTCACCCGGAAAAGGCCGACCGCGACCAGGCCCAGCCCCGCCAGGGCGACCAGCAACATCACATAGCCGCTTTGCATTGCCCCGGCGCGCTCCCGCGATTGCGTCAGCGCCACGTTCCTCCCGTTCGACTCGGACATACCTGCCTCCATAAACATGATATCACATTTATATCAGGCAGCGGCCGGGTCAAGCCCTTCCGGACGCGCCAGGGCATCCCTCAGCCGCTGCACGTCCGCGTTGAGCCGGGCAAGGCTCGAGACGTCGAACCCCGCCCGTTCCAGCAGCATTTCGCCGAGACAGCCACAACGCTCGCGCAGGTCCGTTCCTGCGTCGGTCAGACGCACGCGGACCTGTCGTTCGTCGGCGGGGTTGCGCGCACGGGTGACCAGCCCTGCCGCTTCCATCCGCTTCACCAAGGGCGTGACGGTACTCGATTCGAGACCCAGGCGTTCGCCGATCGCGCCGATGGAGCGGCCCTCGGGTGCCTCCCACAAGGTATGGAGGACGAGATATTGCGGATAGGTGAGGCCGAGCCGATCGAGCAGTGGCTTGTAGGCACGGCCGACCGCCATGCTGGCGGCGTAGAGCGAGAAACAGAGCTGTTCGTCGAGAGGGCGAGGGGCAGGCATGGATCGGACATAGCAGCAAATCGTTATCGCGATAAGGTTTCTGCTGGACAGCCGGCGAACCCGCTCGTAGCTGTGCTTTTATCGCGACAAACAATCGCGTGACAACGTTGCAGAAAGGTCCCGCTCATGTCCGTTGATGTCAAATACAGCACCCGCGCCACTGCCACCGGCGGCCGTGACGGCAGCGCCCGTTCCGAAGACGGCGCGCTGGACCTCAAGCTTTCCACCCCACGCGAGCTGGGCGGGGCAGGCGGCGAGGGCACCAATCCGGAGCAGCTGTTCGCGGCGGGCTATTCGGCTTGCTTCATCGGCGCGCTGAAGGCGGCCGGCCAACAGCTGAAGGTGAAAGTGCCGCAGGACGTATCGGTGACGGCGACGGTGGGCATCGGCCCGCGCTCCGGAGGCGGTTTCGGCATCACTGCCGATCTTCAGGTCAGCCTGCCCGGCGTGGAGCGCGCGGACGCGGAGAAGCTGGTCGAGGCTGCGCACCAGATCTGCCCCTATTCGAACGCGACCCGGAACAACGTGGATGTCGGCCTGACGATCGCCTGACCGCTGCACAGGAAAACGCCGCCGGAAGGATGCTCCCGGCGGCGTTTCCCTGCTGGCTGCTGCCCTCAGTTGAGGACGATGGTCACCGCGCGACGGTTCTGCGCGTAGCTCTCCTCATCGGAGCCAAGCGCCACGGGGCGTTCCTTGCCATAGCTGATGGTGGAAATCCGCGCTGGCGAGATGCCGCGTGTCGCCAGATAGTTCTTCGCCGAGTTCGCACGGCGATCGCCCAGGCCGAGATTGTACTCGCGCGTGCCGCGCTCGTCCGCGTGTCCTTCGATCGTGATGTTCACGTTGGGATAGCGCTGCAGCCACGTCGCCTGGCTGTCCAGGATCGTGCGCGCCTGCGGATCGATGTCGTAGCTGTCGAGCGCGAACAGCACGGTGGTGCTGGTCACGGAGCGCTCGAAATCGGCACGGCTGCCCGGCACGATCTGCCCGCCGGTATTGGCGCCGGCATTGGGATCCACCTGGCCCGGCGGCGGGCCGGGCGGCGGCGGGATGTCCTTGACCTTCTTGGGTCCGCACGCCGAGAGGGCGAGAGCTGCGGCGACGACGACAAGGCTGGGCGTCAGTCTTTTCATCGGGGGCTTCTCCTTCTTGTTGATCTTCAGGTGCCGCCCCCGGACTGGCTTCTGTCTGCGCCAGAGCCGGAGGCGGAGTCAAGTTAGGGCCGGAGCGGACCCCACGCCGGGTCGGAGCCGTCGAGCGGCGTGCGGATGCGGTTCTCCACCTTGCCGGTCAGGTCCACCTGCCACACGTCCGCCTTGCCCGAGCCGCCCTGGGTGGCGCGGTAGAAGGTGACAACACGGCCGTTGGGCGACCAGCTCGGCCCCTCGTCATGCCAGCTGTCGGTGAGCAGCCGTTCGCCGCCGCCGGAGGGCGACATCACGCCGATGCGGAAGCCGCCGCCGATCTTGGTGAAGGCGATCAGGTCGCCGCGCGGGCTCCACACCGGCGTGGCGTAGCGGCCGCCGCCGAAGCTGATCCGCTGCGGATTGGAGCCATCGGCGTTCATCACGTAGATCTGCTGCGTGCCCGAACGATCGGACTCGAACACGATGCGCGAGCCGTCCGGCGAATAGCTGCCCCCGGTATCGATCGCCGGGGAGTTGGTCAGCCGCTGCGGCGAGCCCCCGCCGGCGGGGATGCGGTAGATGTCGGTGTTGCCGTTCACCGCCATGGAGAACAGCACATAACGGCTGTCGGGCGAGAAACGCGGCGCGAAGCTGATGTTGACGTTCTGCACCAGCAGCCGCTGCCGCCCCGAGCCGACATCGTAGATGTAGATCGCTGGCTTGTTGTTGATGTACGACATGTACGCGATCGTCTGCTGGTTGGGCGCGAAGCGCGGCGTCAGCACGATCGACTGGCCGTTGGTCAGGAAACGATGGTTCTCGCCGTCCTGGTCCATGATGGCCAGGCGCTTGATGCGCTTGCCCTTGGGGCCCGTCTCCGAGACGTAGATGATGCGGCTGTCGAAATAGGGGCCTTCGCCGGTCAGCTTGGAATAAACGAGGTCGGCGCACTTATGGCCTGCGCGCCGCCATTCGTTGGGCGAGAACTGCCAGCCGCCGCGGGTCAGCTCGGTGCGGCTGAACGTGTCGTAGAGGTAGCAGCCGACCGACAGCGAGCCATCGCCGTTGGCGCGCACGAAGCCCTGCACCAGCGCCTGCGAGCCGGCGCCCGCCCAATATTCGAACTGCGGCTGCTGCACTTCGCCGAACGCGATCGCGCGGACGCTCTGTGCCGGGCGGAACAGGCCGGAATTCTGCAGGTCGTTCTTGACGATGCCGGCGAGCTTCTGGCCGACTTCCTCCGTGCTGCCGGCCGGCGTGTTCACCGACTGGTTGGTGGGAAAGGGCGGCACGGCGATCGTTTGCGGCGCGGAAACGCCGCCGACCACGTCCACCACCAGCCCGCCCTGCTGGTCCTGCGGCGCGGCCTGGCCGGGCTGGACTGCGGGCGCGGGCGCGGGCGGCGGCGCGACCTGCGCGAGCGCGGCGGCGGAGCCGAGCAGCAGGGCGGCGATGCCAAGAAGCCTCGGGGCGAATGTGCGAACCATCTCTCTTCCTCTCGTCCCTGCGTCAGCCCGGGAGCTTGTAGGTCATGCGGAAATCGTTCCAGCCGTTGGGAACGTCGTACAACTCCTGCGGCAGGCCGCGAAGCGGCGCGCAACCGACAAACGCGTTGATCGCGTTGCGGTTGACCGCATCGACATACCGCTCGTTCGCGTCGGTCACGCCGCGCGGTGCACCGGCGATGGTCGGGCGGCCTGCCAGCGATCCGTCGCGATTGATGCGCAGGCGCAGCGTGACGACGATGTCGGACGCGCCGGGGCCGGGGTTTACCTGGCGATCGGCACAGGGCTGCACCTGCCGCTTGATGGCCGAGCCGATGCTGGCGGCGGCGCTGGCGCTCATCTTCGCCGCCATCGGCTTTTGCGAGGTGGAGGTCGACGGATCGGCGCTGAGCCCCTGGAGGAAGTTGGCGCCCAGCCGCGAGCCGCGCGGCTTCGGCTTGGCTGCGGCTTGCGGATTGTTGCCGGTCGACTTCGCCGTGCCCGGCTTGCTGGCCGCCGTTGCCGCAGGCTTGGCAGGAGCGGCATTGCGCGCCGGAGCGGGCTTGGCGGCCGGCCGCGGCGGCGTCTTTGCCTCTGCCGGCTTGGCAGCGGTCTTCTGTGGCGGCTTGGGCGGTGCCTTGGGGGCAGGCTTCGGCGCGGGAGCGGCCTTGGGCTGCGGCACGGGCTTGGGCTGCGGTGCCGGCTCCGGCCTGGGCTCGGGTGGCGCAGGCTTTGGCTGTGGCGCCGGCTCGGGCTGCGCGACCGCCTCCGCGGCGGGTGGCGGCGCGTCTTCCGGCGGCCCTGCCACGGGTGCGCGCGATTGCGCAGGCTGTTCGGCGGGCTCCGGTGCGGCAGCCTCCAGGGCGACGTCCTCCACCAGCGAGACGTCGATCGGCTGCTGTTTGGGCTGCGGCTTCGGCGGCGACAGGAAGCTCAGGGACAAGAGGCCGAACATGACGAGGTGGCCGACCACGGCCACGCCGAACCCCGTCCTTTCGGCGCGATCCATCATGTCAGCGACCGCCCTCGTCACCATTGGTGACCAGCGCGATCCGGTTCAGCCCGGCGCGGTTGAGTTCGCCCATCACCTTGGCGACGCGGCCATAGCCGAGCTCGCGATCGGCCCGCAGGAAGATCTGCGGTGGCTGGTCCGCCGGTGCCCTGGCAGCGATTGCCGCCAAAGCGTCAGGCAGTGCGTCCTCGCTGATCTCGTCCTTGTCGAGGAAGATGCGGCCGCCGGAATCCAGGCTGATCTGGATCGGCTCTTTGTCCTGGTCCAGGCTCTTGGCGCGGCTGTCCGGCAGGTTCACCGGCACGCCGGCGGTGAGCAAAGGTGCCGTCACCATGAAGATGATGAGCAGCACCAGCATCACGTCCACCAGCGGCGTGACGTTGATCTCCGCCATCGGCGCACGGCGCCCGCGGCGGGAAGAGGGGAGGTGCATCGCCATGGGCTCAGCGGCGCCCTTCCAGCTCGAGCTGGCGCGACAGGGTGGAGTGGAAGCCGTCGGCGAAGCGGTTCAGCCGCGCCTCGATCCGGTTGATCGAATGGCTCAGGCGATTGTACGCGATCACCGCCGGGATGGCGGCGAACAGACCGATCGCGGTGGCGAACAGCGCCTCGGCGATGCCCGGGGCGACCACGGCCAGCGACGTGTTCTGCTGCTGCGCGATGCCGGTGAAGCTGCGCATGATGCCCCACACGGTGCCGAACAGGCCGACGAACGGCGCCACCGAGCCGACCGTCGCCAACACGTTCAGCTTGTCCGACAGCTTGTCCACCTCCGCTGCCGCGGCGGCAGCCATGGCGGTCGCCAGGCGCTCGCGCGTGCCGTCGCGATCGACATTGCCGCCCGCGGTGGAGCGGCGCCATTCGGTGACGCCGGCGGCGAACACGCGCGCGATCGGCAGGTCGCTCTCGCCATGCACCTTGTAGAAGGCGTCGATATCGTCCGCCTTCCAGAAATCGCGCTCGAACTTCTCGACGGATTTGCGGATGCGGCCGAACTTCAGCCACGAGCCGATGATGATCGCCCAGGTCCAAATGCTGGCGAGCAGCAGCCCGGCCATCACGATCTTCACGACGATGTCGGCCTGCAGGAACAAGGCGATCGGCGACAAGGACACGGCGTCGGTGTTGAGAACGGGGGTCATTGGCCTTCGGTTACTCCCTGGTGGTCCGGCGCGCGGGCGAGCCCGTGATAGATGTCGAGCCAGGCGGCAGGTTGCCGGCGCGGCCGCCCGGAGGGGCTGACGAGCGCGGCGGTGACCTCGGCTTCGACGAGAACTTCCGCACCGCGCCTGACTGTCTGCTGAATATCGACCGACGCCGCGCGAACCTCGATCAACTCGGACACGACCAGCAGCGCATCGTCCAGCCGCGCCGGACGCCTGAACCGCAAGGCCATCGCGCTGACCGCATAGGCGCCTTCGCCCGCGTCGTGGAACGCCCGCTGGTCGATGCCGGCCAGCCGCAGCATGTCCGACCGGGCGCGCTCCATGTAGCGCAGATAGTTGGCATGGTAGACGACGCCGGAAAGATCGGTGTCCTCGAAATAGATACGGATCGGAAAACGGTGCTCGCGGCCAACGAAACGGCCTGTCGCAGGGCTGTCGGACGCGCGGCTCTCCATGACGGCCTGTTAACCCAACCGGACTCGCGAAGAAACCCGCTTGCATCGACTGTAACCCATAGGTTACCTGTCACCTACAGGTTACAGGAGGCGAGTCGATGATGGCGTCGGGCGGATCGGTGATCGACAAGGCGGAGAGGGTGTCGCGACGGCGGGCGGCGATCTTCTATCTGCTTGCCGGCGTGCTGGTGCTGAGCGTGCTGACGGCGGGGGAGGTGGGCGAGCGACCGCTCCGGCTGCTTCCGTGGCTGTGCATGGTGGCGCTGGGGGCGACCAACCTCTGGACGGTGGGCGTGGTCCGCTCGCCGCGGCTGAAGGCGCTGCTCAACGACGAGAGCACACGGGCGCATCGCTCCGCGGCGATGTCGGCCGGCTTCGTGGCCGCGCTGGCATCGGGCGCCTGCGTGACGGTCGTCGCCGCCCTGACGCCGCTCAGCGCGGTGCTGGCGGGCAAGGTGGTGATAACTGCCTCCCTGGCGGCGGCGCTCGGCTGCTTCGCGACGCTGGAGCTGCGGGCGAGCCGGTGAGCGAGGAACTGCACAACGCGCTGAAGGAGGCGCGCGAGGCGCTTGGCCTGACGCAGGGCGCGCTGGCGGAGCGGGTGGGGGTGAGCCGCAAGACCATCAACACGGTGGAGAACGGCGTGTTCGTCCCCTCCACCGTGCTCGCCCTGAAGCTGGCGGCGGCGCTTGGCCGCCCCGTGGAGGCGCTGTTCCGCCTCGCCTGACTATTCGGCCAGCACCACCCTCGGATCGAGCACAACGCGCTGGAACGCGATCACCTGCCGCGTGGACCAGGCCTGATAGCGGTCGAAATAGGTCGCGAACGGGCGATCCAGGGTGGCCAGCATGGCCGGAGCCGCCGCCTCATAGCCGGCATCCGGCACTGAACCCAGCTGGCCGAGCACCTGGTTTGCCGCGTCGCAGAAACCGGCCCGCGCGGGGAGCTGCGAATAGAAGTTGTAGAGCTGCGTCATGCCGGCATCGAAGCCGGGCTCCTTGGAGGCAGCCTTGTGAACGCGCGCCAGCAGCGCCTTTCGGCTCTTCAGCAGCCCGTTATAGCCCGCCACGATAGGTGCGGCCTGCTCGCCGGTGCAGGTGAGCGCGGCAACGTTGAGCGCGGCGCGCAGGTGCCAGCCGGCGGCAACGGGCGAGAGGCCGTCGCTCGGCGTGGGCCAGCCGCCATCGGCGCGGCGCGTCGGCAGCTTCAGGCCGGGCGTGGCATAGGCAGGCAAGGGCGCGAAGGCATTGTCCATCACCGGTGCGGAGGCCGGCGGCGGTGCGACGGCGACCTTGGACTCGCGGTGCGCGCAGGCGGCGAGGGGCAGGGCAAGGCAGACAGCGGCGAACAGTCGCATGGCAACACTCCAGCACCCCCCGGCAGGAGCGGTATGCGCCGACGATGGTTAAGATCGGGTAAGTGCCACGATCAGCGGAGCGCTTCTCGCCGGGGGCGTTCCCACGAATTCGGCGATCTCCGTAGCGCCTTTCGGCCGAGAGTCGGCGGTGCATTGCGCAGCGCGCCGCGTGGCGGGCGCTCCGCCCCAGTGCGGCGCGATCGTAGAGGGCGAGGACCGATAGTCCGCGCCCCGCCCGGCGCGGTTCAGGCCGCCCGCTTCGCCAGCGCGCCCGCGGCCTCGTCCATCAGCTGCGCGATGATGGCGGCGACCGGCTCCTCCCGCGACACCATGCCCACCGACTGGCCCGCCATCACCGAGCCATGCTCCACATCGCCCTCGATCACCGCGCGGCGCAGCGCGCCGGCCCAGTAATGCTCGATCTGCAACTGTGCCTCGGCCATCGCCACGCGGCCCTCGTCCAGATGCGCGGCGACTTCACGCTGCTTGGCGGTGAACAGCTCGCCGCCGGCATTCTTGAGCGCGCGGACGGGGATCACCGGCAAGCGCGGGTCGATCTGCACGCTGGCGACCGCGTCACGGGCGTTGGCGCGCAGGAACGCCCGCTTGAAATTCGGGTGCGCAATCGATTCGGTGGCGCAGACGAAGCGGGTGCCGAGCTGCACGCCGGCTGCTCCCATTTCGAGGTAGCCCGCAATTGCCTCGCCCCGGCCAATGCCGCCGGCGACGAACACCGGCACCTGCTCGGCGATCTCCGGCAGCATCTCCTGCGCGAGGACGGAGGTGGAGACCGGGCCGATATGGCCGCCGGCCTCCATTCCCTCGATCACCAGTGCATCCACGCCCGAGCGGATCAGCTTCTTCGCCAGCGCCAGCGCGGGCGCAAAGCAGATCAGCTTGGCGCCGTTCGCCTTGATCGCGTCGAGCGAGCCGGCGGGGGGCAGCCCGCCCGCCAGCACCACATGGCCGACACCGTGGCGGCCGCACACGGCGATCAGCTCCATCAGCTGCGGATGCATGGTGATGAGGTTCACGCCGAACGGCTTGCTCGTCAGCGCCTTGGTCGCGGCGATTTCGGCGTCCAGCAGCTCCGGCGACATCGCGCCGCAGGCGATCACGCCGAACCCGCCGGCGTTGGAAATGGCGGAAACCAGATTGCGCTCCGACACCCAGGACATGGCGCCGCACAGGATCGCGACCTCCGTGCCGAGAAAAGTCGCGCCGCGCGACATCAGGTTGCGAAGGCGGCTGGCGCCGGCATGTGTCTCGTTCATGTCGGACGCATGCCGTCGCCGGCGCCGAGCGACAAGTCCTTGCGCCGCCGCGAGGGCGAGGGGTCACTTGGGTGTTGCACAAAGGACCCAGCTATGGCGGGGCGTCACCCGCGGGCGAGGTTCGCCCGCCAGGCATAGCCGCGATAGCGCGGCACCGTGCGCGCGATCGGCAGGCCGGGAGAGCGCAGGCCCTCCACCACCTCGAACAGCTGCGCGCGCGGGCTGACGTGGAAATGCCGCAGCCAGGCGAACAGCAGGGCGCGCCACCAGCGCGGCAGATGTTCCTGCTGCCCGAAATCGACCAGCTCCAGCCGGCCGCCCGGCGCCAGCTTGTCCGCCGCCTCGACCAGCGCGCCGCGCCAGTCGGGGATCATCGACAATGTGTAGCTGAGGAACACCCGATCGAACCGCGCCACGCCGAACAGCGGCTTCGGATCGAAATGGGTGGCGTCGCCCGCGGCCACCGTGATCCGGCCGGTGAGCCCTGCACGGGCGATGTTGGTGCGCGCCGTCTCCAGCATGGCTTCGGAGATGTCGATGCCGAAGAACCGCGCTTCGGGCCAGGCGCGTGCCGCCGCGATCAGGTTGCGTCCGGTGCCGCAGCCGATCTCCAGCACCGTGCCGCCGCGGGGTGGCACCAGTGCGTCGATCAGCTCGTCGCGGGCGAGCAGGTAATATTTGCGCGTCCAGTCATAGACGTGCCGCTGGCCGCGATAGATCGCGTCCATGCGCGCGGCATGGGTGAGGTCGCTCACTTCAGCAGGTAGAGGTGAACGCCGCCGTAGATGGACGAGCGGTCGCGCGCGGTGAACTCGCGGGATTCGGGCGCGGCGTAATGCCAGCGGTTCAGCGTGGCGGCGGGCACGCGGCCGGGCAGGATGCTGGGCACGCCCGCGGTACGGAACAGCACGCGCGCGCCCTTCCGGGCCGTGCGGGTGATCTCCGCCCACAGTCCCGCGAGCTGCGCATCGGTCATCCAGTCCTGCGCATCGAGCAGGACATAGCGGTCGAGCGACCCGTCCGGCTGCGACGCCAGATAGTCGGTGAAGTTGGTGTGGCGCACCTCCACCCGGTCTGCGCGGGAGACCACCGCATCGTAATTGGCCGGTTGCAGATAGGGCGGCAGCGGCGCGTTCGGCCCCGCGCCATAGCCGCGGCCGAACGCCTGCCAGGCGAAGTAATTGTCCTTGAGGTCGAAGCCGCAGGCGAGCTTCTCCAGCCGCGCCTTCAGCACGGCGGCCATCTTCTCGTCGCCCGCGAGCTTCTCATACTGAGCGGGCGGAATGCCCAGGCCGAACAGGGCGGCGGGCTGGTCGGTCAGCCAGCGCACGAAGCCGCGCTCGAACACCGGCGCATAGTCGCGATCGAAGATCTCGCGCTGCTCCTCGATGGAGCGGGCCGAGAGGATCGCCTGCGGGTTGACGCCATGCACCCGCGCGATGGCATGCGCCGCGCCGATGAACAGGCCGAGCAGGCCGCGCTTGTAGAGGCCATGGGCGAAGCTGCCGATCCGGCGGCGGCCGATCAGGTCGCGGCCTTCCCAGTAGCGGCGGGTTTCCTCGTCGAGCTGCGGGCGGACATGGGCGCGGTAGGCGGCGATGTTCTCGCGGCTGTTGGCGTCGCCGAAGAAGCGGCGAAAGGACGCATAGTCCGGCAGCGACTGCGCGGCGGCCAGCTTCAGCTTGTTGAGCGCGATGTGCGCGGTGTTGAGGTCCACCGCGGTGATCGCGCGCGGATTGGCGGTGAGATAGGACAGGACGTTGCACCCGCCGGACGCGATCGCCACCACATGGCAATCGCCCGTGATCGCCAGCGCCTCCATGTCGACCGCCGGATCCTCCCAGATCTGCGCATAGACGAGTCCGCGAAAGGCAAAGGTGAAAGCGCGTTCGAGCACGCCCTGTTTCGACAGGTGCTCGTGCTGATGCACGGCGTCCCGCACCGCGCCGTTGATCGGCTGCCTGCTCATCTCGGGTCCTGTCCTTGAAAGAGTCGCAGTGCCTTACGGGCCGGCGGTGACGGTCGCATGACCGGGCCGCGACGAAGCCGTGACGATCGCGCGTCAGCCATGTTTCGGGTGGCAATTTCGCGACGGAGCGCGTAGAGGCGCGCCATCCTTTCATCGCCACAGGAACAGCGCCCCGCGCATGCGCATCGCCATTGCTTCCGATCACGCCGCCTTTGACCTGAAGGCGCGGCTTGTGGAGACGCTGCAAAGCTGGGGCCACGAGGTGCTGGACCTCGGTCCCGCCGACGATGGCCGGGTGGACTATCCGGATTTCGGCTACAAGCTGGCGGAAGCGGTCGGCGACGGCCGGGCGGAGCGCGGCGTCGCCCTGTGCGGATCGGGGATCGGCATCTCCATCGCGGTGAACCGGCATCCCGCCTGCCGCTGCGCGCTGGTCAGCGACCCCTATGCCGCCGCGCTGGCCCGCGAGCATAACGACGCCAACGTGCTGGCCATGGGTGCCCGTCTGATCGGGCCGGACATGGCCGCCGCCTGCCTTCAGACCTTTCTCGTCGCCGAGTTCGCCGGCGGCCGCCACGCCGGGAGAGTGGACAAGCTCTCCGCCCCTTCGTTGGAGAAATCCGCATGAGCACCCATCCCCAGAGCGCCAGCGACACGCAGCCCGACGGCTTCTTCACCCGCACCCTCGCCGAGGCCGATCCGGCGGTGTTCGCCGGCATCGCGCACGAGCTGAAGCGCGAACAGACGCAGATCGAGCTGATCGCCAGCGAGAACATCGTCTCCAGGGCGGTGCTGGAGGCGCAGGGCTCCGTGTTCACCAACAAATATGCCGAGGGGTATCCTGGCAAGCGCTACTACCAGGGTTGCGCCCCGTCCGACGAGGTCGAGACGCTCGCGATCGATCGCGCGAAGGAACTGTTCGGCTGCGGTTTCGCCAACGTGCAGCCGCATTCGGGCGCGCAGGCCAACGGCGCGGTGATGCTGGCGCTGGTCAAGCCCGGCGAGACGATCCTGGGCATGAGCCTCGACGCCGGTGGCCACCTGACCCACGGCGCGCGCGCGGCGATGTCGGGCAAGTGGTTCAACGCGGTGCAATATGGCGTCACGCCCGATACGCACCTGATCGACTATGACGAGGTCGAGCGGCTCGCCGTCGAGCACCGCCCGCGCCTCATCATCGCCGGCGGCTCGGCCTATCCGCGCGTCATCGACTTCGCCCGCTTCCGCGCCATCGCCGACAAGGTAGACGCCTATTTCATGGTCGACATGGCGCACTTCGCCGGCATCGTCGCCGCCGGGCTCCACCCCTCGCCGCTGCCGCACGCGCATGTCGTCACCACCACCACGCACAAGACGCTGCGCGGCCCGCGCGGCGGCATGGTGCTGACCAATGACGAGGCGGTCGCCAAGAAGATCAACTCGGCGGTGTTCCCGGGGCTTCAGGGCGGCCCGTTGATGCACGTCGTCGCCGCCAAGGCGGTGGCGTTCGGCGAGGCGCTGCGTCCCGACTATAAGGGCTACATCGCGGCGGTGGTGGAGAACGCCAAGGTGCTCGCCGCCACGCTGAAGGAGCGCGGCGCCAACATCATCTCGGGCGGCACCGACACGCATCTGGCGCTGATCGATCTCACCCCGCTCGGCATCACCGGCCGCGACGCGGACGAGGCGCTGGAACGCGCGGGCATCACCTGCAACAAGAACGGCATCCCCAACGATCCGCTGCCGCCGGTGAAGACCAGCGGCATCCGCGTCGGCACGCCGGCGGGCACCACCCGCGGCTTCGGCCCGGCCGAGTTCCGCGAGATCGGCAACATGGTCGCCGACGTGCTCGACGGCCTGGCGAAGAACGGCGAGGCGGGCGACGCGCAGATCGAGGCCGATGTGCGGGAACGTGTGGCGGCCTTGTGCGCTAGGTTCCCGATCTACAACGATTGAGGGTTCGCATGAGCAAGATCGAGGAAATCCAGTCCACCATCAAGTCCGACCCGAAGCTCGGCCGGCGGATGGCCAAGTACAGCGCGATCGGCGCGGTGGTCGCGATCCCGATCCCGGTGGTCGGGCCGGTGTTCGGTGCACTGGCCGGCGCCGCGATCGCCTATGCGCGGCGCAACAACAGCTAAGGACGCGAATGCGCTGCCCGTTCTGCGGCCATGAAGACAGCCAGGTAAAGGATAGCCGCCCGTCGGAAGACGGCGCGGCGATCCGCCGCCGCCGCCAGTGCGAAGGCTGCGCGGCGCGCTTCACCACGTTCGAGCGCATCCAGCTGCGCGAGCTGACCGTGCTCAAGAGCGAGGGCCGGCGGGAGCCGTTCGAGCGCGAGAAGCTCATGCGGTCCATCGCCATCGCCACGCGCAAGCGGCAGATCGATCCGGTCCGCATCGAAAAGCTGGTCAGCGGCATTCAGCGCCAGCTGGAAACCGGCGGTGAGGGCGAAGTCGCCTCGCACCGGATCGGCGAGATGGTGATGGAGGGGCTGAAGGGCCTCGATTCCGTCGCCTATATCCGCTTCGCCAGCGTCTACCGCGACTTTTCGGAGGCCCGCGACTTCGAGGAGTTCGCCGGGCATGTGAGCGAGGTGGCGAAGGGGTAGGTGGCGCTGCCCGCCCCTCTCGATACGCTGTCTCGACAAGCTCGACAGCTACTCGAGGCGAACGGATCTGACCACGGCACTCTCCTCTACGTTCGTCTCGAGTAGCCTTCGAGCTTGTCGAGAAGGCATATCGAGAGATAGGCCGCATCCATGAGCTTCTGGACCTACATCCTGCGCTGCGCCGACGGTAAGTACTATACCGGGCACACGGACAATCTGGAGCGGCGCGTCGCCCAACATCAGATCGGCGAGGTGCCGGGCTGGACCAGCATGCGCCGGCCGGTGGAATTGATGTGGTCGCAGGACTTCCCCTCTCGCGAAGAGGCACTCGCCGCCGAGCAGCAGGTCGGCAACTGGTCTCGCGCCAAGAAGGAGGCGCTGATCGCCGGCGACTGGGACGCCCTTCAGCGGCTGGCGAAGAAATCCTTCGATACGGGGCTTCGCTCCGCTCAGCCCCAACTCAGGACGAACGGGGAAGAGGACGAGCGAGGTTCTTTCGCCGTTGCTGTTCAGGAGGGGTCGAGCGCCAGCGAAGAGCCGTCTCGAAGCACCTGCACCGGCGCCCCGCCCCCCGTCATCGTTCTCGTCCGCCCGCAGCTGGGCGAGAATATCGGCAAGGCGGCGCGCGCCATGCTGAATTTCGGGCTTACCGAGATGCGGCTCGTGTCCCCGCGCGACGGATGGCCGAATCCGGCCGCTGGCCCCGCCGCCAGCGGGGCGGACGTGGTGCTGGCGGACGCGCAGGTGTTCGACAGCGTTGCCGAGGCGGTGCACGATTGCCCGCACGTCTTTGCCACCACCGTGCGCAAGCGGGGCGTCACCAAGCCGGTCGTCACGCCCGAGGCCGCGGCGATCGAGGTCCATCGCGGGCCGGGCCGCTCGGCGATCCTGTTCGGGCCGGAGCGTTCGGGGCTGGAAACCGACGACGTGGCGCTCGCCCGCGCGATCCTGACGGTGCCGATCAACCCCGAGTTCGGCAGCCTCAACCTGGCCCAGGCGGTGATCCTCGTCGCGTACGAATGGTCCAAGCATGTCGGCCTCGTCTCGCCCACCGAAACCGAGCTGCCGCTGCCGGCGCCGCAGGAGGAGCTGGAGGGCATGATCGGGCAGCTGGAGACCATGCTGGAAGACGCCAACTACTTCTTCCCGCCCGCCCGCGTGCCGGCGACCAGGCGCACGCTGCGGACGTTGCTGACAAAGCCCGGCTGGTCGAGCATGGAGGTGCGCACGATGCGCGGCGTCCTTTCGGCGCTGGCGGGGGCGAAGCAGCGGCGGGGGCAGCCGGAGTGACCGACACGATCTACACGACCCACACGATGCGCTGGTTCGGCCCGAACGATCCGGTGCCGCTCGCGCATATCCGCCAGGCCGGGGCGACCGGGATCGTCACCGCGTTGCACCAGGTGCCCAACGGCGCCGTATGGACGCGCGAGCTGATCGCGCAGCGCCGCGCGACGATCGAGGGCGCGGGGCTCGAATGGCGGGTGGTGGAAAGCCTGCCGGTGCACGAAGGCATCAAGACGCGGGGCGGCGACTGGGACGCGCTGATCCACGCCTATGTGGAAAGCCTGGAGAACCTCGCCGCCGAGGGCATCCGCACCGTCACCTACAATTTCATGCCGCTGCTCGACTGGACGCGCACCGATCTCGGCTGGGAACTGCCCGATGGCGCCCGCGCACTTCGCTTCGAGCTGGAGGCGGTGGCCGCCTACGACATCCACATCCTCCAGCGGCCGGACGCGGAGCGGGACTATGCGCCGGAAATGGTCGCTGCCGCCGCCGCCCGGTTCGAAGCGATGACCGCCGGGGAGCGTCACGCGCTGGAGCGGACGATCATCGCCGGCCTGCCGGGCAGCGAGGAAAGCTTCACCTCCGCCGAGTTCCTGCGGGCGATCCACACCTATGACGGGATCGATGCCGAGCAGCTGCGCGCGAACCACCATGCGTTCCTGCAGGCGGTGTGCCCGGTCGCCGACCGGCTGGGCCTGCAGCTGGTCGTCCACCCCGACGACCCGCCGTTCCCGATCTTCGGCCTGCCCCGTGTGGTCAGCACGGAAGCGGACGTGGCGGCGCTGGTCGCGGCGGTGCCGGCGGCCTCCAACGGGCTGTGCTTCTGCACCGGCTCGTTCGGGGCGCGGGCGGACAACGACCTGCCGGGCATGGTCGAGCGCTGGGGCGAGCGGATCGGCTTCCTGCACCTGCGTTCCGTGCAGCGCGAGCCGAACGGCGCCTTTCACGAGGCCGCGCATCTGGAGGGCGATGCGGACATGCCGGCGGTACTCGCCGCGGTGCACCGCCTGCAGCAGCGCGAAGGCCGCTCGATCCCGCTGCGGCCCGACCACGGGCACCAGATGGCCGACGATCTCGAACGGCGCACCAATCCGGGTTATTCGCTGATCGGCCGCCTGCGGGGGCTCGCCGAACTCCGCGGGCTGGAGCGCGGGATCGCCGCCGGTGCGGCGGTGGCCCGATAGGCTAGGCGACGAGCGCCAGTCCGCCCTCGCGGCGCGAATCGATCATCGCCGTGGCGCGATCGGTCGCGGCCCGGGTGTCGGCCGCCAGTTTCTTCACCTCGCCGGCAACCACCGCAAAGCCGCGGCCGGCGTCCCCGGCGCGCGCCGCCTCGATCGTGGCATTGAGCGCCAGGAGGTTGGTCTGGGCGGCAATGCCGGCGATGGTGCCGACAATGGTGTCGAGTTCACCCACCGTTTCCTGAAGCGCCAGCTTGCGCCGCTCCAGGATGTCGTGAAGCCGCTCGCTCTCTTCCAGCCGCTGCTGCGCTTCCTGCTCCAGCCGCACCTGGCGGGTCACGTCGCTGGCGATCTTCACGATCTTGCGCGGCTTTCCCTCCGGATCGAGGATCGGGTTGTAGGTGGCCTGGATCCAGATCTCGCGGCCGTTGCGCCCGACGCGGCGATAGCGTCCCGCATCGAACTCGCCCCGGCCGAGCCGTTGCCAGAAGGCCGCATAGTCGGGAGAGCGCGCATGTTCCGCATCGCACAGGACGCGGTGCGACTGGCCGACCAGCTCGTGCCGGTCGTAACCGAACGTCGCCTGGAAGTTCTCGTTCACTTCCAGGATGGTGCCGTTCAGGTCGAACTCCGCCACCGCCTGGCTGCGGTCCACCGCGCGATTGCGGCTGCCATTTTCCGCGTCGCGTTCCTGCGACCGGGTGATGTCGGTGGCGAGCTTCACGATGCGCAGTGGCCTGCCCTCCGGATCGAGGATCGGATTGTAGGTGGCCTGCAGCCACACGTCGCTGCCGTCCTTCGCCACGCGGCGGAACACACCCGCCTCGAACGCGCCGCCGCCGAGGCGACGCCAGAAGTCCGCATAGGCGGCACTTTCCGCATGTTCGGGATCGCAGAACAGGCGATGGTGGCGGCCGACCACCTCCGCCAGGGTGTAGCCCGTTGCGGTAAGGAAGTTCTCGTTGGCATGCAGGATCGTGCCGTCCAGCGCGAACTCGATCACCGCCTGGCTGCGGTTGATCGCATTCGATCGCGCCTCGAAATCCGCATGGCGCAACCGCGCCTCGGTGATGTCGGTCGCGATCTTGACGATGCGCACGGGACGGCCATCCGCATCGAAGACCGGATTGTACGTCGCCTGCAACCACACGTCGCGCCCATCGCGGGTGCGCCGCTTGTAGACGCCCGCGTCATAATCGCCGGCGCCGAGCTTGGCCCAGAACCGGTGATAGGCGGCGCTGGCGGCATCCTCCCCCGTGCAGAAGATGCGGTGATGGTGCCCGACGATCTCGCCCCGGTCGTAACCCAGGATGGTGAGGAAATTGTCGTTGGCGCCCAGGATCGTGCCGTCCAGGCCGAACTCGGCCACGGCCTGGCTGCGGTCCAGCGCCGTCAGCCGCGCCGCATCGATCGCGGTTTTCGCCACCTCCGCGCCGATGTCCGCCGCGAGCAGCAGGATGCGGCTGCACCGGCCATCGTCGTCCAGCACCGGGCTGTACGTTTCCCCCAGCCACAGGAGGTGCCCGCCGCGCGTGCGGTAGCGACGATGCCCGACATGGATGGCGCCATCCGCCAGCCGCGCCCATAAGCCGGCCTGATCCGACGCTCCCGCCTCCGCCCGGTCCAGCAGCGAGTCGTGGGTTACGCCGGCAAGCTCGCCGGGCGCGAAGCCGAGGGCGGCGTGGAAGCGTTCGTTCGCCCAGCGGAGGGTACCGTCAGGCGCGAACTCCGCCAACAGGTGCGAACGCTCCACTGCGGCCCAGGCACGCAGCAATTCCCTGTCCGACGTTCGGTCGGCAGCTTCCGGCGAGCGGTCGATGGCGGCTATCCTCTGCATTTCCCGTAAAGGTACTAGGCAGGTCTGGTTAACATCTTTGTGCTTGATCCAGAGCAGGATCGACGCGCGGCCTCAGGCGAGATCGGGACCGAGGCTGGGATCGAGATCGCGCGGGCGGATGAAGCGCGCGAGGCGGGCGGTGCCCCGCGCCACCTGGCCCCAGCTGTCGAGATCGAACACCAGTTCGGCGACCGAGGCGGTCGGGAACTTCTCCTCTACATCCTCGCGCAGGCGATCGTCGCTGCGATCGGGAACGAGGTGCAGCACCAGATCCTCGAGCCCGGGATTGTGCCCGGCCAGCAGCACGCTGGACGCGCTGTCGGGCAGGTCGCCGACCAGGTCGAGCAGCGTGGCGGCGGAGGCGAGATAGATGCGGCGGTCCCATTCCGGCGCCAGCGTGCGGCCATAGCCCGCGGCGACTTCCTCCAGCGTTTCGGCAACACGGATCGCCGGGGAGGCGACCACATGATCGAACTCCAGTCCCAGCCCGCGCATCCGCTGACCCACCGCCTGGCCTGCCCGCCGGCCCTTGGCGTTGAGCGGACGGTCATAGTCGCGCAGGCCCTGCTCGCCCGAACCGGACTTGGCGTGGCGGAGCAGGGTGAGCGTCTTCATGGCGCGGTTTGGTCCCGATCAGGCGTCCTGCGCCGCCTCCTGCACGTTTTGTCCGACAGAGGGAAGGGCGGCCACGCGCGCCACCGCCTCGTCCAGGGTCAGCCGGCGCACCGGCGTGCCGGCGGGGAACGCCTCCAGCAGGCGCGAGGGCATGGCGGCGGAGAGCAGCACGAA
Organism: Sphingomonas aracearum; assembly: GCF_003345355.1. Taxonomy (GTDB): domain Bacteria; phylum Pseudomonadota; class Alphaproteobacteria; order Sphingomonadales; family Sphingomonadaceae; genus Sphingomonas; species Sphingomonas aracearum. Next base: position 119,506 of record NZ_QQNB01000003.1, read on the forward strand.
CGCGCCGCGATCGTCGGCGCGGCGGATCAGCCGGCCGAACGCCTGGGCGAGCTTGGCGCGGACCAGCCGGTCGTCATAGGCGCTGCCGCCGCCTTCCAGCCGGCGCGCGGCATGGAGCACGGTCGGCTTGGGCCAGGGCACGCCCTCCATCACCACCAGCCGCAAGCTGCGGCCGGGCACGTCCACCCCGTCGCGCAGCGCGTCGGTGCCCAGCAGCGAGGCGGCGGCATCGTCGCGGAAGATGTCCACCAGCGTGCCGGTGTCGATCGGATCGACATGCTGCGCGAGCAGCGGCAGCCCTTCGCGCGCCAGCCGGTCGGCGATGCGGCCGTGCACGGCGCGCAGCCGGCGGATGGCGGTGAACAGGCCCAGCGTGCCGCCGCCCGCCGCCACGATCAGCCGCGCATAGGCGTTGGCGAGCGCACCCAGGTCGCCGCGCTTCACGTCGGTGACGATCATCACCTCGGCCTGTGCGGCGTAATCGAACGGGCTCGCCGCCTCGATCCGGGTGGCGGGGCGCAGCAGGTGGCGCGCGCCGGAACGGGCCTCGGCCACCTCCCAATCCCCTCCACCGCGCAAGGTCGCCGAGGTGACGAGCGCGCCATGGGCGGGCTTGAGCACCGTCTCGGCAAAGGGCTTGGAGGGATCGAGCCAGTGCCGGTGCAGGCCGATATCGTATTCGCGACCCTCCACCCGGTCCACCGCCAGCCAGTCGACGAATTCGGGCGTCGCCGGCCCGCCAATGCGCGACAGCAGCGAAAGCCATGCCGCGACCGTCTCGGCGCGCCAGCCGATCGAGGCGACGGCGCCCTCGATGCGCGCGCGGGCAGGCGCGTCCATCCAGTCGGGTGACTCGCTCAGCACCGCCTCCAGCCGCCGTCCGAGCCCCACCAGTGGGCGGACGAGCGCATCCAGCGCTTCGGCGGCCGGCCCCGCGGCCTCGATCAGCTCGGGTGTCGGCTCGGCGAGTTCGGTTTCGAGGCCATAGCCGGCGTCTGCCTCCTTGCCGGTTTCGGCGCGCGCATAGGCAAGCCCGCGCACCGCCGCGAGCAGCGTTTCGATCGGGCCGAACGGCGCGCCTTCGCCCAGCCGCTGCAGCCAGCCGTCGCTGGCGAGGCCGCGCGCCGCCTCCACCGCGTCCGCGATCGCCCGCCCGCCCAGCTCGTCATAGCTGGCCACGTCCGTCAGCCGCGCCGCCAGACCGCGCCGCCGCCCGCGCCCGCCGGCTTCGGGGCCGAGCAGCCAGCGGCGCAGCTCGATCGTTTCCTGCCCGGTCAGCGCGACGGAGAACATCGCGTCGGCGGCGTCGAACAGGTGATGCCCCTCGTCGAACACGTAGCGCTGCGGACGGGTGGTCGTTTCGCGCCCGCGCGCGGCGTTGACCATCACCAGCGCGTGATTGGCGATCACGATGTCCGCCTCCGCCGAGGCGCGGGCGGCGCGCTCGATGAAGCACTTCCGGTAATGCGGGCAGCCGGCATACACGCATTCGCCGCGTCGATCGGTCAGCGCGGTGGAGCCGTTGCGCCGGAACAGGGTGGGCAGCCAGCCGGGCAGGTCGCCGCCCACCATGTCGCCGTCCGCGGTATAGGCCGCCCAGCGTGCGACCAGTTGCGCCAGCACCGCCGCACGTCCGCCGAAGCCGCCTTGCAGCGCGTCCTCCAGGTTCAGCAGGCAGACATAGTTCTCGCGGCCCTTGCGGGTGACCACGCGCGCCTTGCGCGTCGCCGCGTCTGGGAACAGCCGCGCCGTCTCCGCGGACAGCTGGCGTTGCAGCGCCTTGGTGAAGGTGGAGACCCACACCGCGCCGCCCGCCTGCTCCGCCCAGAGCGACGCCGGGGCGAGATAGCCCAGCGTCTTGCCGATGCCGGTGCCCGCTTCCGCCAGCACGAGGTTGGGCGTGTCGCGCGCCACGCGCGGGGCAAAGGCGCCCAGCGCGCCCTCGGCAAAGGCGCGCTGGCCGGCGCGCTGTTCGGCGTCCCGCCCGGTCAGCCGCGCCAGCCTGTCGGCCGTTTCCGCGGCATCGATCGTCACCGTGCGCGGCGCGGCGCGCGGCGCGGTTTCCTCCCATTCCGGCAGTTTCGCGAACAGCCAGCGCTCGTTCTCCTTCGGCGCGGCGATGCGGTCGGCCAGCAGCGGCGTCCATGCCCAACGCAACCGGCCGAGGCTGCGCAGGCTCGTCCAGGCGCCCTCTCGCTCCGGCCAGTCGCCCGCCGGCACTTCCAGCAGCCGCTCGGTCGCGGTGCGGAGAAAGGCGGCGACATCCTCATCCCGCTCCGGCGCGGCCAGGCCGGCGACGCGCGCGAGCCCCTTGGGCGTCGGCACCGCGAAGCGGGCGGGGTGGAGAAAGGCGAACAGCTCCAGCAGGTCGAGCCCGGACAGGTCGGCATAGCCCAGCCGCTGCCCGGCGAGCGGCGCGTTCAGCAGCAGCACCGGCGTTTCCGCGGCCACGCGGATCGCCTCGCCCCGGCTTACCGCCTGCGTGCCGTCCTCGCTGGCGATCCAGATGCCGCCATGGCTGGCATGAAGGGCAGGGTAAGGAAGCACCTGCCCCATCTAGCGGCTTGTCCCTCCGAACGGAAGGGGAACGCTGCCGTTCAGATCACCACAGCACGCCCTTGACCGGCTGCACCGGCGCCGGTGCCTCGTCGCCGATGCCTTGCAGCAGGTCGATCTCGATCGTCCGGCACATGGCGGTCAGGGGCACGTCGTGCACGGTGTTCGCGAAGGGATCGACCAGATCGTCGCCGATCTTGTGCGCGGCGAGGAACATCAGCCCGGCGATGGTGGAGCCGATCGGCGTCGCCACCCCCAACGTCTCGACCAGCCCGATCGGCAGCAGCACGCAGAACACGCGCGTGAACAGCATCGGGAAGAAGCGGTATTGCATCGGCAGCGGCGTGTTCTTGATCCGCTCCATCCCGCCCTGCGCATTGGCGATGTCGACCAGCACGCGCTCGAACTGGGTCTGCTGGATGGTGTCGATACGCCCCTCCCGCTGGGCAAGCGCGATGCGCTGGCCGGTGCCGTCGAGCAGCGCATTGGCGACGTTGACCCGCGCCAGGGGCTCGGCCGCTTCTTCCTCCGACAGGAAGCGCAGCACCTCGTCCCGCGTCGGCTGGCGGCGAAGCTGGCAGCGCAGCGCATTCACATAGGCGAGGTGCCGCAGCACGATGGAGCGCTTGAGATCGCGCGTCTGCCCCTCGTCGCGCGGGCCGAGAAAGGTCACGGCTTCGCGCGCAAGGCTGCGCGAGGCGTTGATCATCGCGCCCCACAGCGTGCGGCTTTCCCACCAGCGCTGATAGGCGGAGGTCGACCGCGCGGTGAGGAACAGCGCCAGCACGGTGCCGAAGATCGTCAGCGGCAGCGAGGGCGCGGTGAACGGCAGGTAGAAATAGGTGACGGTGACGATCACGTCCCACACGAACAGGGCAACGAGAGGCCGCCATACCTCGCGCAGGATCTGGCCGACACCGGGGGTATCATTGAGTATCATGGGTGCTCCGACAAATGCTGCAACGCGGAAAGGTTCCCTGTCGGCGCCGCTCGCGCTAGAGCCTCCGGGATGTCCGACACCGATCTTCACACAGCCGCAATGGAATCCAAGGCCTGGCCGTTCGAGGAAGCGCGCAAGCTCCTCAAGCGCTATCCGGCAGGGAAACCGGACGCGCCGGTGCTGTTCGAAACCGGCTACGGCCCGTCGGGCCTGCCGCATATCGGCACGTTCAACGAAGTGCTGCGCACCACCATGGTGCGCCATGCCTATGAAACGCTGACCGGCGCCGCCACCCGCCTCGTCGCGTTCAGCGACGACATGGACGGCCTCCGCAAGGTGCCGGACAACGTGCCGAACGGCGACATGCTGCGCGAGCATCTCGGCAAGCCGCTGACCCGCATCCCCGATCCGTTCGGCACCCACGAAAGCTTTGCCGCGCACAACAACGCGCTGCTGCGGCAATTCCTCGACCGCTACGGCTTCGAGTACGAGTTCGTCTCGGCGAGCGACTATTATAACGGCGGCAGGTTCGACGCGGCGCTCGCCAACGTGCTGCGCCGCTTCAACGAGGTCATGGCGATCATGCTGCCGACGCTGCGCGCCGAGCGGCAGGCGACCTATTCGCCGGTGCTGCCGGTCAGCCCGAAGAGCGGCATCGTGCTCCAGGTGCCCGTGGAGGTGCTCGATGCGGAAACCGGCACCATCGCGTTCGAGGACGAGGGCGAGCGCATCGAGCAGACGGTGTTCGGCGGCCGGGCCAAGCTGCAGTGGAAGGTCGACTGGGCGATGCGCTGGGTCGCGCTGGGCGTCGATTACGAGATGGCGGGCAAGGACCTGATCGATTCGGTGGTGCAGTCCGGCAAGATCGCCCGCGCGCTGGGCGGCCGCCCGCCGGAAGGCTTCAACTACGAAATGTTCCTGGACGAGCGCGGCGAGAAGATCTCCAAGTCCAAGGGCAACGGCCTCTCCATCGAGCAATGGCTGACCTATGGGCCGGAAGAGAGCCTGGCCTTCTACATCTATCGCGAGCCGAAAAAGGCCAAGTCGCTGCACCTGGGCCTGATCCCGCGCGCGATCGACGACTACTGGAAGGCGGTGGCGGATTATTCCGGCCAGACGCTGCCGCAGCGGCTCGCCAACCCGGTGCACCATGTTCACAACGGCGCGGTGCCGGCGGAGGTGCCGCCGGTGTCCTTCTCGCTGCTGCTCAACCTGGTCGGCGTGCTGGGCGCGGAGGCGAGCGAGGAGCAGGTGCGCGGCTATCTCGCGCGCTACCTGCCCGATGCGGCCGATCATCCGGCGCTGGCGGATCTGGTGCGCTTCGCCATCGCTTTCACCCGCGACGTGGCCGACAAGCCGGTGCGCCGCGCACCCGATGCCGCGGAAGCCGGGGCGCTGCGCGACCTCGATGCGCAACTCGCCGCGCAATCCGCGGGCGTGAGCGCCGAGGACCTGCAGAACATCGTCTACGAGATCGGCAAGGCGCGCTTCGGCAAGGAGGCGCTGCGCAGCTGGTTCAAGACGCTGTACGAGACGTTGCTCGGCTCCGAACAGGGGCCGCGCATGGGCAGCTTCATCGCGCTCTACGGGGTGGAGAACACGCGGCGGCTGATCGCGGAGGCGCTGGCGCGGGCCTGACATGTGCAACGAGGCAGCCCGCCGCATCGCGCTTGGACAGTTGCGCGATGACTGGTCGGAGACGGGCATCCCGCTCGTCTTTCCGGAAGGCGCGCCCAACATGGCCCCGCTGGACAGCTTCCGCATCACCGATCCCACGGTGATCGTCCGCGCGCACGACGAGGGCGCGGCGCTCGTCACCCGGCGGTGGAGCTGGCCGGGGGCGGGCGGGCGCCCGGTGTACAATTTCCGATCGGACGGCCGCGACCTCGTCCAGGGCCGCTGCCTGATCCCGGTGGACGCGTTCTTCGAGTTCACCACGCCCGCCGATCCGACGCGGAAGCGCAAGGACAAGTGGAGCTTCCGCCTGCGCGACCATTCCTGGTTCTGCATTGCCGGCCTGTGGCGCAGCAACCCGGCGGTGGGTGAGGCGTTCACCATGCTCACCTGCCCGCCCGGGCCGGACATCGCGCCCTATCACTCGCGTCAGGTGGTGGTGCTCGGCCGCGAGCATTGGGCCGACTGGCTCGATCCCGCGGTGCCGTCCGCCGAGCTGTGCCGTCCGTTGCCCGAGGGCAGCCTCATCGTGGAGCCCCTGTCCTGAACGTCAGCGATCTGAAGCCCGCCGTGCGAAAGCCGCTCAGCGTCCTGCGCGCCTTTCTGAAGAGCGAGGCGTCGGGCGGCATCGTCCTGATCGTCGCTGCGCTGCTCGCGCTGCTCGTCGCCAACTCCTCGCTTGCCGGATCCTACGAGCACCTCCTCCATGCCGAAACCGGTCCGATGCTCGCCCCCGCGCTGGGGCCGATGACCGTGCACCTGTGGATCAACGACGGGCTGATGGCGGTGTTCTTCCTGCTCGTCGGCCTGGAGATCAAGCGCGAGCTGGTGGATGGTGCGCTGACCCGTCCGGCGGACCGCACGCTGCCGGTGATCGCCGCGGCGGGCGGCATGATCGCGCCGGCGCTGGTCTTTCTCGCCATCGCCGGGGACACGGCGGGGCTGGCGCGCGGCTGGGCGATCCCGGCCGCCACCGACATCGCCTTTGCCGTGGGGGTCATGGCGCTGCTCGGCAAGCGGGTGCCTGCTTCGCTCAAGCTGTTCCTGACGACGGTGGCCATCGTCGACGACATGGGCGCGGTGGCGATCATCGCGCTTGCCTATTCGGGCGGGCTGGACCTCGGCGCGCTGGCGGCGGCCGCCGGCGTGCTCGCGGCGATGATCGCGCTGGGCCGGCGCAAGGTGATGGCCGTGTCGCCCTACCTGCTGCTGAGCGTGCTGTTGTGGTTCCTGGTGCTGCGATCGGGCGTGCATGCAACGGTGGCCGGCGTGCTCGCCGCCAGCGCCTTTCCGGTGCACCGGTCGCCCGGCGCGCCGGACCATGTCGATTCGCCGCTGCACCGGGTGGAGCATGGCCTGAGCGGCTGGGTGGCGTTCCTGATCGTGCCGCTGTTCGGCTTCGCCAATGCCGGCGTGTCGCTGACCGGCCTGCCGCCGGGCGCCTTCACCGCCCCGCTCGTGCTGGCGGTGGCGGCCGGGCTGTTCGTCGGCAAGCAGCTCGGCATGTTCGGGGCGATCGCGCTGGCGGTGAAGCTGGGCTGGGCGGCGCGGCCGCATGCCGGCTGGCTCCAGATCTACGGCGTCACGCTGCTCGCCGGCATCGGCTTCACCATGAGCCTGTTCATCGGCGGGCTCGCCTTTGCCGATCCCGCGCTGGTCGACCAGGTGAAGATCGGCGTGCTGGCCGGCTCCCTCCTGTCGGCGGTGGCCGGTTTCTCCGTGCTGCGGCTGGCCGGCAGGCGGGCATGATCGCCGCCGGCACGCCCGCATTCCGCCGGCTGACGCTGGCGATGCTGTTTGCCGGCTTTTCCACCTTTTCCCTGCTCTATTCGGTGCAGCCGCTCCTGCCGGTGTTCGCAACCGAGTTCGCACTCGACGCCGAAACCGCCAGCCTCGCCGTCAGCCTCGCCACCGGGCCGCTGGCGATCGGCATCCTGTTCGCCGGGGCGCTTTCCGACCGGATCGGCCGCCGGCCGATGATGGTATGGGCGATGTTCCTCGCCGGGCTCTTCACCCTGCTCGCCGCGGCCCTGCCGGGCTGGGGCGCGCTGCTTGCCTGCCGCCTGGTCACCGGCGTGGCGCTGGCGGGCGTGCCGGCGGTGGCGATGGCCTATGTCAGCGAGGAGGTGGATGCCGCCTCGGTCGGCCGGGCGATGGGGCTCTATATCGGCGGCAGCGCCATCGGCGGGATGGCGGGGCGGCTGGGGGTGAGCCTGCTCACCGCGTGGATGGACTGGCGCGTCGCGCTGGCGGCGGTCGGCGTGGCGGGCCTTGCCATGGCCGAGGCGTTCCGCCGCCTGGCGCCGCCATCGCGCGGTTTCGTGGCCAGCCGGCCGGGCATGGCGGCGTTCCTGGCCGGTGCACGCAGCCTGTTGGCCGACCGCGCCCTGCCATGGCTCTACCTCGAAGCCTTTGTGCTGATGGGCGTGTTCGTCACCGTCTACAATTACGCCGGCTTTCGCCTGCTGGCGCCGCCCTACGCCCTCGACCATGCGGAAGTGGGCGCGATCTTTCTCCTGTATCTCACCGGATCGTGGAGCTCGGCCTGGTTCGGCACGCTGGCCGGGCGGCGCGGGCGGCGGGTGATCTTCTGGCTGCCGTGCCTGCTGCTGCTTGCCGGCGTGGCGCTCACCGCGCTCTCGCCGCTGCCGCTGGTGATCGCCGGGATCGCCGCGGTGACGATCGGCTTCTTTGGCGCGCATTCGATCGCCAGCGCCTGGGTGGGGCGCCGGGCGGAGGCCAATCGCGGGCAGGGCGCGGCGCTGTACCTGTTCTTCTATTATCTCGGCTCCAGCGTGCTCGGCTCGGCCGGCGGCGTCGCCTGGACGCACGGCGGGTGGCATGGCGTGGCGCTGCTCTGCGGCGCGCTGACGCTGGTGGCGGTCGGCGTTGCGCTTCACCTAAGGAGGGTGCCGCCGCTCGCCTCGGCGGAGGCGCCTGCGCCGCGGCCGCTGGGGTCGGACTAGCCGCTACCCTTCCTCGCGCCAGGGCAGCGGGGAGAACAGTGACTGCAGGAAGTCCACGAACGCGCGCACCGCCGGCGATGGCGCCGCGCCGTCGAGGTGGACGGCGTGGATGCCGAGATCGCGCACGCCCTCCCATTCGGGCAGCACGCGCACCAGCCGCCCGTCGCCCAGCGCTTCGCTGACGTCCCACAGGGAACGCAGCGCGATGCCGCCGCCGCCGATCGCCAGCTCGCGCACCAGTTCGCTGGAATTGGTGCGCACGCGGCTGCGCCCCTCCACGATCCGCCGGCGGCGCTCGGCCACCAGATGCCAGGGCAGCTGGCCGGAGGCGGCGAGCAGATGGTGGTCGCGCAAGGCCTCCACGCCGGGCGGCGCGCCATGCTCGGCGAGGTAGCGCGGGCTTGCCGTCAGCACCCGGCGGTTGGTGGCCAGGCGATGCGCGGTCGTTCCCGCCGGCAGCTCCGCGGCGATACGCACCGCGATGTCCACGCCGCCGTCCAGCAGGTCGACATAGCCGTCGGACAGATCGAGCTGCAACTGCACGGCCGGCCAGCGATCGAGAAAGCGGGGGAGGTGCGGCGCGATGTGCAGCCGCCCGAACGAGGTCGGCGCGGAGACGCGCAGCGGCCCGCGCGGCGCGTCGGCGGTGCCGGTCACCCGCTCCTCCGCGGCGGACAGGCGGGCGAGAATGTCCGTCATGTCGCGGTGGAACTCGGCCCCGACCGCCGTCAGCGACAGCCGCCGTGTCGTGCGGTGCACCAGCCGAACGCCCAGCCGCGCTTCCAGCCGGGCCAGCCGGCGCGAGACCATGGCGGGCGAGATGCCGAGCTGCCGTCCCGCCGCTGACAGGCTTCCCGCGCTCGCCACCGCCGCGAACAGGGCATAATCCGGATCGAGCATTCTGTACTCAGCCGCACAAGTGTTTCGCCTTTTGCTCGGCTAGCGGACAAGATGCGGCCGGTCTATCTCTTCGCAGCGAGGCTGGCGTAGGAGCGGAAATGACGGAACGGGTCGATCGGGCGGGCTTGCAGGTGGCCGCGCCGCTGGCGAACTTCCTCGAGGAATGCGCCTTGCCCGGCAGCGGCGTCGCGCCGGATGCCTTCTGGAGAGGCGTCGCCGACATCTTCGCGCGGTTCGCGCCGGAGAACGCCGCCCTGCTCGCCACTCGCGACGCGCTGCAGGCCCGTATCGATGCCTGGCACCGGGAGCGTGCGGGCCGGCCGATCGATGCCGCCGAATATCAGGCCTTCCTGCGCGAGATCGGCTATCTGGTCGACGAACCCGCCCCGTTCACGATCGCCCCCGGCGCGGTGGACGACGAGGTTGCATGCATCGCCGGCCCGCAGCTTGTCGTGCCGATCCTCAACGCGCGCTTCCTGCTCAACGCCGCCAATGCGCGCTGGGGCAGCTTGTACGATGCGCTGTACGGCACCGATGCGATCCCCGGGGCGGCCGCGGGCAAGGGCTATGACGCGGCGCGGGGCGCGCAGGTGATCGCCTGGGCCAAGGCGTTCCTCGACCGCGCGGTGCCGCTCGCCAGCGGCAGCTGGGCGGCGTTCGCCGGGGGCGAGCCGGCGCTCGCCGACCCTGCGCAGCTCGTCGGCCGGGCGGGGGACACCCTCCTGTTCCGCCACCATGGGCTGCACATCGAGCTGGTGGTCGACCGCACGCACCCGATCGGCCGCGACGATCCGGCCGGCATTGCCGACATGATCCTCGAATCCGCGGTGTCGACGATCTGCGACCTGGAGGATTCGGTCGCGGCGGTGGATGCCGAGGACAAGGTGGCGGCCTATGCCAACTGGCTCGGCCTGATGCGCGGCGATCTGGAGGAAACGTTCGAGAAGAACGGTCAACCGCTCACCCGCCGCCTGAACCCGGACCGCAGCTACACCGCGCCGGACGGAAGCGCCGTCACGCTGCCCGGCCGCAGCCTGCTTTTCGTCCGCAATGTCGGCCACCTGATGACGACGCCGGCGCTGCTGCTGACGGACGGTAGGGAGGCTCCCGAAGGCATTCTCGACGCGATCGTCACCAGTCTGATCGGGCTGCACGACGTCAACGGCGCGCGGACCAACAGCCGGGCCGGCGCGATCTATATCGTGAAGCCCAAGATGCACGGGCCGGAAGAGGCCGCCTTCACCGACCGGCTGTTCGATGCGGTGGAGGATCTGCTCGGCCTCAAGCGCCACACGATCAAGGTGGGGGTGATGGACGAGGAGCGCCGCACCTCCGCCAACCTTGCTGCCTGCATCCATGCCGTGCGCAACCGGGTCGTGTTCATCAATACCGGCTTTCTCGATCGCACCGGCGACGAGCTGCATACTTCGATGCTGGCCGGCCCCATGATCCGCAAGGGGGACATGAAGGGCGCCGACTGGATCAAGGCCTATGAGGATCGCAACGTGCAGATCGGGCTGGCCTGCGGGCTGGCGGGCCGCGCGCAGATCGGCAAGGGCATGTGGGCGGCGCCCGACCGCATGGCGGACATGCTGGAGCAGAAGATCGCCCATCCGCGGAGCGGCGCCACCACCGCCTGGGTGCCGTCGCCCACCGCCGCGACGCTGCACGCGACGCACTATCACGCGGTGGACGTATCTGCCCGGCAGGAGGAGCGTCGCGCAGAGCCGGTGGCGTCACTGGAGAGATTGCTGACGGTTCCCGTCGCGCACGGCCACAACTGGTCGCCGCAGGACATCGCCGACGAACTGGAGAACAACGCGCAGGGCATCCTCGGCTATGTCGTGCGCTGGGTGGACCAGGGCGTCGGCTGTTCCAAGGTGCCGGACATCCACGATGTCGGCCTGATGGAGGATCGCGCCACCCTGCGCATCTCGTCGCAGCACATCGCCAACTGGCTGGTCCATGGCGTTGCCAGCGCAGCGGAAGTGGATGCCGCGTTCACGAAGATGGCGGCCAAGGTCGATGCGCAGAATGCGGGCGATCCGCTGTATCGCCCGATAGCCGGCAACGAGGAAACGAGCCTTGCCTTCCAGGCCGCGCGCGCGCTGGTGTTCGAAGGCGCGACGCAGCCGAACGGCTATACCGAGCCCTTGCTCCACCGCTTCCGCCAGCGGGTAAAGGCCGGCTGAGCGTCAGGCGGTGCGCAGCATGCCGTTCTCGACCGTCACCGGCCAGGGCGTGAGCCGCTGCCCCGCGCACGGGCCGCCGACGCAGGCGCCGTCGGAAATCGCGAACAGGGCGGAATGCCAGGAGCAGGCGATCAGGTCCCCGCCGGGCGTCAGATAGTCGTCCAGCACCTGTGCCAGCGGCAGCCCCATATGCGGGCAGCGATCCACATAGCCATAGGCCTGGCCTCCCTGCCGCACCACGAAGCCATGGAAGCGGCCGGCCCGCATCTGGAGAACGAAGGCCCGCGCGCGCCCGTCGGCGATCTGGTCGAGCGGGCCGAGCGCGACGCCGGCGGGCGTGGCGAAGACCCGCTCGGGCGAAGGCTCGCTCATCGGTCGGCGTCGGGCTGCCGGTCCGGGTGCGCGGCGGCGACCTCCGGTAGCGCCCGGGCGCGCTCCGCTGCGGCGACCAGCGCAGGAAAGGCGGCAAGGTCCACGCCGAAGCGCTCGGCCGAATAGAGTTGCGGCACGAGATAGCAGTCGGCGAGCGAGACGCGGTCGCCAAAGGCAAAGCCGCCGCCATGGCGCGCGATCATCCCCTCCAGCGCGGCGAAACCGTCGCCGATCCAGCGCGCGATCCAGGCGTTCACCTGATCGGGGGACGCCGCGAACGCGCCGGACAGCGCGTTCAGCACGCGCAGGTTGTTGAGCGGGTGGATGTCGCACCCGATCACCGCCGCCATCGCGCGCACCGTAGCGCGGTCCGTCAGGCTCGCGGGCAGCAGCGCCGGCTCGGGATAGCGCTCCTCCAGCCATTCGAGGATCGCCGGGCTCTGCACCAGCACGGCCTCGTCCGCTTCCAGTGCCGGGACCAGCCCCTGCGGCTGCAAGGCGCGATACTCCTCGCTCGCCTGTGCCCCAGTGCGCAGGTCGTGCGTCACCTGCGCGTAGGACAGGCCCTTGAGGTTCAGCGCGATGCGGACCCGGTACGAGGCCGTCGAGCGCCAGTAACCGTGCAGTATCATGCGCGCGCCGGCAGGATGGTGGCGGTGCACGCGCCCAGGCCGATCGGCACGCGGCCGTCCGCCCGCGCGGTGCCGCGCAGCGTCAGCGTGTCGCCGTCCTCCAGAAACCGGCGGGTTTCGCCGGTCGGCAGCGAAAGCGGTTCGGCGCCGCCGCGGGTGATCTCCATGAGGCTGCCGAACCCTTCGCGTTCCGGCGCCGAGAGGGTGCCGGTGCCGAGCAGGTCGCCCGGCGCCAGGTTGCAGCCGTTCGAGGCATGGTGCGTGACGATCTGCGCCACGGTCCAGTACATGTTGGTGGCCGAGCCCCGGCTGAGCGTCACCGGCGGCAGCCCCGCCTCGCGCATCGCGGCCGTTTCCAGCTGCACCTCCAGCTCGATCGACAGCGCGCCGCGCGCCTGGTCCGCCTCGTCCCACAGATAGGGCAGCGGGTGCGGGTCACCTTCGGGGCGTGGCGGCTGCGCCACACGGAACGGCGCCATGGCCTCGGCCGTCACCACCCACGGGGACACGCTGGTGTGGAAGTTCTTGGCCAGGAACGGTCCCAGCGGCTGGTACTCCCATGCCTGGAAGTCGCGCGCCGACCAGTCGTTGAGCAGGCAGAAGCCGGCGACATGCTCGCCCGCCTCGCCGATCGGGATCGGCGTGCCCAGATCGTTGCCGCGGCCGACCCACACGCCCAGTTCCAGCTCATAGTCCAGCCGCGCGCTGGGGCCGAACGCCGGCGCGTCCGCGTCCGGCGCCTTCCGCTGGCCGTTCGGCCGCACCACCGGCACCCCGGACGGCTGCACCGAAGACGCGCGCCCGTGATAGCCGATCGGCACCCATTTATAGTTCGGCAGCAGCGGATTGTCCGGCCGGAACTGGCGGCCGATATTGTTGGCGTGGTGAATGCCGACATAGAAGTCGGTGTAATCGCCGATCGCACACGGCAGGTGCAGCGTGCAGCTGGCGACGGGGAGAAGCGCAGGCTCGACCGCCGCGCGATGCGACTCGTCCGACAGCAGCTCGGACAGGCGGCGGCGCAGCGCCACGCGGTCCGCCGCGGGCAGCGCGAACAGGGCGTTGAGCGTCGGCGTGGAGAGGCAGGCGGCCGCGGCCCGGGGCAGCAAAGCGGCGATCAGCGGCAGGTCCAGCACGCTGTCGCCGATCGCGACACCTGCCCGGCGCGGCCCCCCCGGCGTCGAGAAGATGCCCAGCGGCAGGTTCTGCACCGGAAAGTCGGGGTGGCCTTCCGCGCCCGGCACCCAGCTGGTGCGCGCAGGATTGTGCGTGTCGTCGATGCCGGGGATCATGGCAATTTCGCCTTCTGGAAGCCGCTCCAGACATCGTCATAGTCGAGCTGCACGGTCGGGGAACGGCTCGCCCATTCGGTCGGCCGCACGACGAGGCGGGTTTCGAACATGAAGGCCATGGTGCCGTCGATCTTCACCGGCTTCAGCTCGGCGCTGCTCGCCTTCTCGAACGTCGCACGATCGGGGCCGTGCCCGTTCATCTGGTTGTGCAGGCTCGCCCCGCCGGGCACGAAGCCGCCGCCTTCCTTGGCGTCATAGGCACCGGTGATGAGGCCCATGAACTCGCTCATCACGTTGCGATGGAACCAGGGCGGGCGGAACGTGTCCTCCGCCACCATCCAGCGCGGGGGGAAGATCACGAAGTCGCAATTGGCGGTGCCGGGCGTGTCGCTGGGGCTGGTCAGCACGGTGAAGATCGACGGATCGGGGTGGTCGAAGCTGACGGTATTGATCGCGTTGAAGCGGGTGAGATCGTAGCGGCAGGGCGCGAGGTTGCCGTGCCAGGCGACGACGTCGAACGGCGAATGGTCGAGGCGAGTGGTCCACAGCCCGCCCTGGAACTTCTGCACCACCTCGCAGGGTGCGTTGCTGTCTTCAAAGGCGGCCACCGGCGTCTCGAAGTCGCGCGGGTTGGCCAGGCCGTTGGCGCCGATCGGGCCGAGATCGGGCAGCCGGAACAGCGCCCCGTAATTTTCGAGCACATAGCCGCGCGCGCGCCCGTCGGGCAGCGCGATGCGGAACCGAAGCCCCCGCGGGATCAACGCGATCTGCAGGGGCGCCACGTCGATCCGCCCCATCTCCGTGGTGATCGCCAGCGCGCCTTCCTGCGGCACGATCAGCAACTCGCCGTCCGCGGAGAAGAAGGCGCGCTCCATGTCGGCGGTGGCGGCGTAGCAGTGGATGCCGACGCCGTTCTGCTCGCCGACATGGCCGTTGCCGCCATAGGTGACCAGGCCGTCCACCCAGTCGGTGAGCTGGTCGGGCCAGGGCAGCGGGTCCCAGCGCAGGCGGTTGGGGGAGGGCGGCACCGCATCGAACGGCGCGGACTTGAGGTGCGGCGCGCCTTCGTAGCGCGTGAACGCAGGGTGCTGCGCGGTGGGGCGCAGGCGGTAGAGCCAGGAGCGGCGGTTCTCGGCGCGCGGCGCGGTGAAGGCGGTGCCGCTGAGCTGTTCGGGGTAGAGGCCGAACGGCGCCCGCTGCGGGGAGTTGCGGCCGATGGGAAGCGCACCCGGCACCGCTTCGGTGGCGTGGTGGTTGCCGAAGCCGGGGAGGTAGTCGGCGGCGGGATCAGCCTTTCGGGTCGACATCATGGTTTCTCCTCTGCTCGCCGCCAATACATCGCCACCCCGGACGTGATCCGGGAGCCATCCTTCCGCAAGCGGCGGCTGGAACCGTTCGCGTTGCTCCTCGCCGCGGAGTGGATTCCGGGCTCCGCCGGGATGCCGGCGGGAAGCGAATGTTCCTCCCCCCACCGCCGCGGCGTCGGACCCAGCAAAGCCGTGCCCGAGGCCACGGCTTTGCCGCGCCGGCCGGTCGCGGGGCCTCGCCTCCGCTCGGCATCCGGCCGACGCTTACGCGTCGACCGTGATCACCCCGCGCCGGATCTGATCCAGCTCGATCGACTCGTACAGCGCCTGGAAGTTGCCGTTGCCGAAGCCCTCATTGCCCTTGCGCTGGATGATCTCGAAGAAGATCGGCCCGAACATGTTCTCGGTGAAGATCTGGAGCAAGAGCCCCTCCTCCCCGACATTGCCGTCGATCAGGATGCGGTTCCGCTTCAGGCGCTCCAGGTCGTGGCCATGGTTCGGCACGCGCTTGTCGACCAGCTCGTAATAGGTCTCGATCGTGTCCTGCAGCCCCACGCCGCGGGCGCGCAGCTTTTCCACCGTTTCGAAGATGTCGTCGGTGGTCAGCGCAAGGTGCTGGATGCCCTCGCCGTTGTAATCGCGGAGGAACTCCTCGATCTGGCTCTTGTCGTCCTGGCTCTCGTTGAGCGGAATGCGGATCGCGCGGTCCGGCGCGATCATCGCCTGGCTGAACAGCCCGGTCGCCTTGCCCTTGATGTCGAAATACTTCTGTTCCTCGAAGCCGAAGATGCGGCCGTAGAACTCCGCCCAGGTGCGCATCTCGCCGCGCCGCACGTTGTGCGTCAGGTGGTCGAGCAGGTCGAGGCCGACATTGTTCTCGGCTTCCGCCTGCGCCGCGCCGGGCACCTGTTCCCAGCTGTCATACAGCGAGCCGCGCTCGCCGTGCCGATCGACCAGGTACAGGATCGAGCCGCCGATCCCTTCCAGCGCCGGCACGTCGTCCAGCGCGGCGCCGGCGGGCGCGGGCCTGGCGCCGCTGGCGATCGCCGCGTCATAGGCGGCGCGAGCATCGTGCACGCGGAACGCCATGGCGCTGGCCGAGGGGCCGTGCGCCCGATGGAAGGCTTCCGCATGGCTGCCCGGCTCGCGGTTGAGCAGGAGGTTGATGCGGCGCTGCTTGTAGCGGGTCACCGCCCTGGTCGGGTGGCGGGAGGCGGCCACGAAGCCGAACTGTTCCAGCTGCGCGGCCATGCGATCCGGATCGGGCGAGGTGAATTCGCAGAACTCGAACCCGTCGAGACCCATCGGATTGACGTCCATCTCCATGCCGGCTCTCCAGATAGTTGCGTTTGATACGATGTGCGGCGTTGCGCAACTGGTGTCAACCGCTACTATTTCGCCATGGCCGCCGGTCCGCTCGTTCTCGACACCTTCCTGCCGTACCGGCTGTCGATCGCCTCCAACCTCGTCAGCGGCGCAATCGCGCGCATCTACCAGTCGCTGTTCGGCCTCTCGATCCCGGAATGGCGGATCGTCACGGTGGTCGCCGAAACGGACGCGATCACCCAGCAGGAGATCGGCCAGCGCACCCGGATGGACAAGGTGACGGTGAGCCGCGCCGCCATCGCGCTGGAACGCCGCGGGCTGATCGAGCGCCGCGCGCATCCCGGCGACGGCCGGTCGCAACTGCTGCATCTCTCCGCCACCGGCCGCACGCTGTATGAAAGCGTCGCGCCCAAGGCGAAGGAGCTGGAAGAGCGTCTGTTCGGCGACTTCACCGCGGCGGAGCTGGACACGCTCACGTCCATGCTCCGGCGGGCAGAAGCGGCGGCGCTGCGGCTGGAGGGCGAGGCGCGCTGAGGCGGCCTCGGCCCGGCCGCTAGCCGTCCTTCCGGTGGGTCTTCACCTGTTCGCCGGCGGCCGGTTCGGGATAGTCCTCGGGGCTCACCTGGCCCTGGTTCTTCACCGCCTGCTCGTCGCCCGCATCGCGCACCTCGCCGTCGGGCTTGAAGTCGCCGCGCGGTTTGTTGGGCTGTTCTGGCATGGTTTGCACTCCTTCGGCGAAGGAACGCCCGCTGCACTCAACCGGTTGCGCCGGTCAGCGATCCAGCACGTTGATCGCCGCGTGCACCCGCGCTTCCATCTCGCCGCGCGGCAGATCGGGCGGCAGGGGCTCGCCGAAGCGCAGGGTGACGATGCCGGGCCGCTTGGGCCCGTGCCGCGGCCACACGCGCCCGCTGTCCACCGCCACCGGCACCAGCGGCAGCTTGAGCGCCTTGTACAGGCCGGCGAGTCCGGGCTTCACCGGCGGCTGCTCGCCCGGCGCCACGCGCGTGCCCTCCGGAAAGATCATCACCGACCGGCCTTCCGCGCGCACCGCCTGCGCGTCGCGCATCAGCCCGCGGAGCGCCGCGCCGGAGGCCGTCCGGTCGATCGCGATCATGCCGTAGCGCTGCGCCGCCCAGCCCCATACCGGGATGCGTGCCAGTTCCCGCTTCATCACGATCGCCGGCGCGTCGAGCAGCCGCGCCATCTCGAACGTCTCGTACAGCGACTGGTGCTTGCCCGCATACAGGGTGGGCCCGGCGGACGGGCTGCCTTCCACCCGCGTGACGATGCCCAGCAGCCGCCGCGCGCTCCATGCGTGGAAGTTCAGCCAGCCCTGCACGTAGCGGCGCAGCGCCGGCGTGCCGAACAGCGCCGCAACCGGCGCGCCCAGCACGATCGGCACCGACCCTCCCCAGAAGACGACGGAAAACAGGAACGTGCGGGCCGTGTTCATACCCCCAGTCCGAACCACAAGGCGGCGCGGCGGAGCAAGAGCTTGTTGTATTCCGCCACCAGCAGGCTGAAGCGCGGATTGCTGGGCACGCCGTCGCTGACGATCGTGGCGTCGCTGCCCAGCGCGCTCACCAGCTCCATGCGCGCGCGTGGCGCGTGCCAGTCGGACGTGACCAGGCGCACCGTGCGATAGCGGTGCTCGCGCACCCAGGCGGCGGTTTCCTCCGCATTGGAGCGGGTGTCCACCGCCTGGTGGCCGAGGTCCACGCAGCAGGCGAACAGCGCCGGGCTGCGCTTGTACTCCGCCGCGAGTTCGCGCGGGCGCACTTCGGGCGCGGCGCCGGTGATGAGCAGCCGCCGGGCGGCATGCGCCTCCAGCAGGTCGAGCCCACGGTCGATCCGCCCGGCGCCGCCGGTGGGCACCACGATGGCGTCGGTGCGCACGTCGCCGAGGGGGCGCGGCAGGAGCAGCATGAAGGCGGCGAAACCGAGCATCCAGCCCAGCGCCATCAGGCTCAGCAGCCGCGCGATCATGGCCGGGCGATCACAATGTGCGGCTCAGCGCGCGCAGCACCGCGACGCGGGCGGCGAAGAAGGCCAGCGCGGCAAAGGCGAGCGGCAGCAGCACCAGCACCGCCCAGTCGCCGGGGGCCAGCGTCACCCGGTCGAGCAGCCCGGAATCGAGCCCCGCCAGCCGCTGGCCCAGGACCAGCACCGTGGCCAGCGCCGCCAGCGTTCCCACCGCGCCGCCGCCCAGCGTGTCCAGCGCGATGCGGCGCTGGAACAGCCGGGCGACCTGCACGTCGGTGGAACCCAGCATGTGCAGTACCTCGATGGTCGGCCGGTGCGTCTCCAGCCCCGCCCGCGCGGCGAGCAGCACCACTGCGGCCGTGGCCAGCGCCATCAGCCCGACCAGCCCGGCCGCCAGCCAGGTGACGAGCAGCAGAAAGCGGCGCACCGGCGCCATCCATTGCGCATGCGCGTCCACCCGCGCGGCCGGCGCGATCGATCGGACCAGCGCTGCAACGCGCTCCGCCTCGCCGTCCGGCGCCAGGTCCACGTCGATCAGCGCCGGCATGGGCAGGTCGGCGTCGGCTGCCTCTCCACCCAGCCACGGCTCCAGCAGCGCGGCGAGACGCGCGCGGTCCACGGCCGCGGCACGGGCAACGTCGTGCGACTGGCGCAGGGCCTGGAGAAGGCGCAGGGCCGCCAGCGAACGGGTGGCGGCGACCGGCTCGACGATCTGCACGGTCAGGCGGCCCGCCAGCTGCCGGTCGAGCGCGCGGGTGCCGCCGGCGGTGGCCAGGCCGATGGCGCCGGTCAGCACGGTGAGGAACAGCATCACCGCCATGATCCAGGCCATGGTGCCCAGGCCCCGGCGATCGTCCAGCGGCCGGCGCGCGGCAGCGGTGCTCATGCGCGCGCCCTCACAGGCCGGGTCCGGCGGGATGGCGCAGCGAGCCGGTGGGATCGAGCAACCGGCCCTTGTCCAGCCGCATCATGTGCGCGCGCGGAATGCGGCTGATCAGCTGGAAGTCGTGGGTCGCCACCACCACCGTGGTGCCCAGCCGGTTGAGCGATTCGAACAGGTGCAGCAGCCGCTCGGCCATGTCGGGGTCGACGTTGCCGGTCGGCTCGTCCGCCACCAGGATCTCCGGCCGGCCGATCACCGCGCGGGCGATCGCCACCCGCTGCTGCTCGCCGCCCGACAACGTCGGCGGGCGGGCATGGGTGCGCTCCTGCAGGCCGACCCAGGCGAGCATCTCGCCCACCGGCTCGGCGATCTCCGCTTCCGGCACGCCCGCCACGCGCAGCGGCAGGGCGATGTTGTCGAACGCGGACAGGTGCGGCACCAGGCGGAAGTCCTGGAAGACCACGCCGATCCGGCGGCGAAAGCCCGGCAGGCGCTTGCGCGGCAAGGTCACCGCATCCTCGCCGAACAGCCGGATCATGCCGCGGCTCGGGCGCTGCGCGAGGTACAGCAGCTTCAGCAGCGACGTCTTGCCCGCACCGGACGAGCCGGTGAGGAAGTAGAAGGCGCCGGTGCCCAGCGTGAACGAGATGTCCGACAGCACCTCCGCGCCGGTGTCATAGCGCAGCCCCACATTCTCGAACTGCACGATGTTCGCCATTCCGGGCGCTTGGTCCTGCCTGCCTTGTTGCCTTGCGGGCACAGCCTTCGCACGATCGGGGCTTTCCCATCAAGCGGGCCATGGCAGGGCGGGTTCAAGCGCACTTGCCATCCGCGGCGGCGCGGTGTTTAGATTCGGCCTTGTTGCGGCCCCTTGCCGCCAGAAAGCTGCAACCTGATGATCCTCGAATGCCCGCAATGCCGCAGCCGCTATCTCGTCCCCGACACCGCGATCGGCGCGGCCGGACGGACGGTGCGCTGCGCCAATTGCCGGCACAGCTGGTTTCAGGAGCCGGCCCCCTCTCCGGTCGTGTCCGCGCCCGAGGCTCCGGTCGCCCCGCCGCCGCCCGCAGTTCCGGTGCCGCCGGCCGGCGTGGCCCCACCCGCATCCGTGCCGCCCGCGCCGGCCCCGCCCCCAGCAGTTCCGCCTGCGCCGGTCGCCCCGCTTGCGCCGGCGGAGCCGCCGGTTGCGGCGCCGTCGTTTGACGCCTTTGCCCACCAGCCGCCGTTTCGCCCGCGCCGCAACCCGGCCCGGCGCTGGACGGTGGCGGCGGTGGGCGCGGCGGCGGTGATGCTGACGGCGGTGGGTGCGCTTGCCTGGTCGGGGCAGAGCCTGTCCACGCTGGTCGGCGTGCAGCTCGGCAGCGCCGACACGCCGCTGCGGCTGATCGACAACCCGATCGAGCGCCGGGCGCTGGCCAACGGCACGGAGATGTTCGCGGTAAGCGGCAAGGTGGTGAATCCCACCGCGCAGCGCCAGCGCGTGCCCGACATCCGCGCCGAGCTGCGCGATGCGCAGGGGCGCCTTGTGTACAGCTGGACGATCCGGCCGGGGGCCAGCTTTCTCGGCCCCAACAGCGCGATCGACTTCAACAGCGCCAAGCTGGACGTGCCCGTGAACTCCCAGAAACTGGTGCTCAGCTTCGCCGGCAGCGGCGAATAACGCAGGCGCCTCGCAACAACGGCGTTGCCAGCGCCATTCCGCTTTGCTAGGGGCGCGTCCCTACCTGCCGCCAGCCTTCCGGTTCGCGGTGTTTCACGTGCGGTCGTGGCGGAACTGGTAGACGCGCAACGTTGAGGTCGTTGTGGCCGAAAGGCCGTGGAAGTTCGAGTCTTCTCGACCGCACCACTTTTCCCCGCCTGCGGGCGGGACGGGTCCGAAACGCTCCGGCAAGAAGGAGCGGGATCGAACAAGCTCCTGCAATCGTTGTGGGTAATCCGCGTCGGCGTCCTGCCGGCGAGGGACCGAGGGTTTCGCTTGCCCGTCTTCCTGAATGCCATCGGCACCGCGGTGCCGCCCCATGACGTCCATCGTCCGTTCGTCGCCTGGGCGGAGCAGCGGATCGGCGACGATCGCCAGCGCCGCCTGTTCTCGCGCATGGCCGCCCGTTCGGGGATCGAACATCGCTGGTCGGTGCTGCCGCCGGTGGCGCTCACCGGATCGCCGGACGACAGCTTCTATGCCGGCAACCGCCTGCCCGGCACGGCCGCGCGCATGGCCGTCTATGCCGAGCATGCGCCCGAGCTGGTGCTGGGGGCGGTAGCGGCGCTCGACGCGGAGATGGGCGGGGCGCTGGAGCCGGAGCGCATCACCCATCTCGTGCTCGCCAGCTGCACCGGCTTCGTGGCGCCCGGCATCGACCAGATCGTCGCGCGTCGCCTCGGCCTGGCGGCCGGGCTGGAGCGCACGCTGATCGGCTTCATGGGCTGCTATGCCGCGGTTGTGGCGCTGCGCACCGCGCGGCACATCGTGCGATCGGAGCCGGCGGCGCGCGTGCTGGTGGTGTGCGTGGAGCTGTGCACGCTGCACCTGCAGGAAACGGACGACGTGGAGTCCCTGCTTGCGCAATTGCAGTTCGGAGACGGGGCGGCGGCCGCTCTGGTCAGCGGCGATGAGACGGGCCTCGAGCTCGGCCAGCCCTTTTCCACCACGCTGCCGCAATCGGACACGCTGATCCGCTGGGACATCACCGACCAGGGTTTCGCGATGCACCTGTCGGGCGAGGTGCCGGCGCGGATCGGCGCGGCGCTCGCCAGCCCGGAGATCGCGGCGGCGGCGACCGGCGGGCGCGCGGCGGGGTCGATCCGGAACTGGGCGGTGCATGCCGGCGGTCGGTCGATCCTGGACGCGGTGAGCGGCGCGCTGGTGCTGCCCGGCGATGCGCTGGACCCGTCCCGCGCGGTGCTCCGCGCCAACGGCAACATGTCCTCGGCGACCCTGCTGTTCGTGCTGGCGCGGATGCTTGCCGGGCCGCGGGTGGGAGAGGGCGTGGCGCTTGCCTTCGGGCCGGGGCTTGCGGCGGAAGGGCTGGCGTTCCGGTCGGCGCCATGAGCCTCGCCACCCGCGCCATCGCCGAGGAGCAGATGGACGCCGAGGACCTGCCGGCGGATACCTATGCCGCGGTGCTGCGCGACCTCGCCCGGGTGAACCGGGTTACGCTGGCGGCGCGGCCCACCCTGTCCTTTTTCCGGCGTGCGGCACAGGGTCGCAACCGGCTCAAGCTGTTGGACGTCGGGTTCGGCGATGGCGACATGCTGCGGCGGATCGCCGGCTGGGCCGCCCGGCGCGGGCTGGAGGTGGAGCTGGTGGGGGTGGACCTCAACCCGCGCAGCCAGGCGGTGGCCGCGGCGCACACGCCCGCCGGCCTGCCGATCCGCTACGTCACCGGCGACTATGCCGATCTTGCGCGGCAGGGCTGGGACGTGATCGTCAGCAGCCTCGTTGCGCACCATATGAGCCACGGCCAGCTCCTGGCGTTCCTGCGCTTCATGGAGGCGGAGGCGCGGGTCGGCTGGCTGGTCAACGACCTCCATCGCCACGGCTTTGCATATCGCGGCTATCCGCTGCTCGCGCGCGCGTTTGGCTGGCACCCGGTGGTGCGCGCCGACGGGCAGCTCTCGATCGCACGGTCGTACCGGCCGGCGGAGTGGCCGCCGATCCTCGCCGAAGCAGGCGTGCCGGGCCGCGTCGCCCGCGTCTTTCCGTTCCGGCTATGCGTCGAACGCCTGCGCTGATCGTCGGCGGCGGGCCGGCGGGCGCGACAACGGCGCTGCTGCTCGCCCGCGCGGGCCTGCCGCACCTGCTGGTGGAGCGGAACGCGGAGCCGGGCGATGCGGTGTGCGGCGGCTTTCTCAGCTGGCGGTCGCTCGACACCCTCGCCAAGCTCGGCATCCCGGCCGAGGCGCTCAACCCCGAGCCGATCGGCCAGGTTGCCCTGTTCGCCGGCCGGCGCGTGGCGCGCGCGCCGTTGCCGCGGCGCGGCCTGGCGGTGTCGCGCCGCCGCCTCGACACGCTGCTGCAACGCCATGCCCGCGCCGCCGGTGCCGCCATCGAGATCGGCCATGTGCGCGAGGCGCAGCCCGGCCGGGTGCGGCTGGCCGATGGCGAGATCGAGGCCGGCGCGCTGTTCCTCGCCACCGGCAAGCACGACCTGCGCGGCCTCGCGCGACCGGCGGCGGCGCGCGGCGGCGATCCGGCGCTGGGGCTGCGCGTCCGCCTGCCGGCCGTCCCCGCGTTGCGCCGGCTGGTGGCGGGCACGGTGGAGCTGCACCTGTTCGATCGCGGCTATGCCGGGCTGGCGGTGCAGGAGGACGGCACCACGAACCTGTGCATGGCGGTGCACCGCTCGCGCCTTGCCGAGGCGGGCTCGCCCGAGGCGCTGCTGGCGGCGTTGGAGAGGGAGGCGCCGGCGCTCGGCGAACGGCTGGCCTTTCGCACCGGCGAGCCGATCGATGCCGTCGCCAACGTGCCCTATGGCTGGCGCGCGCGCGAGGGCGTGGCAGGGCTCTACCGCCTGGGCGACCAGGCCGGCGTGATCCCGTCGCTGGCCGGCGAAGGCATGGGCATCGCGCTGGCCAGCGCCGCGCGCGCGGTCGCCGCCCATCGGTCGGGCGCGGGCGCCGTGCGCTACCAGGAAGCGCTCGCCCGCGACTTGCGCCGCCCGCTCGGGCTGGCCGGGCTGGTGCGCGATGCCGCCGAACGCCCGCTCACCGCGGCTGCGCTGACCGCCGCGGTGCGGCTCGCGCCGGCGCTCGCCACCTTTGTCGCGCACGCCACGCGGATCGGCCACCCGCCGCTTGATAAAGGCGGCGGCTGATCCGACATTCGGGGGCATGGAACATCTCAACCTGTCCGAGACCGAATGGCGCCAGCGGCTGACGCCGGAACAATATCACGTGCTGCGCCAGGCGGGCACCGAGCCGCCCTTTTCGGGCCGCTACAACAACAACAAGGCGGACGGCACCTATGCCTGCGCCGCGTGCGAGACGCCGCTGTTCGACAGCGCGGACAAGTACGATTCCGGCTCCGGCTGGCCCAGCTTCACGCAGCCGATCGCGGCCGACCGCGTGAGCGAGCATCAGGACGTCAGCCACAGCATGGTCCGCACGGAAGCGCGCTGCGCGGTGTGCGACGGCCATCTCGGCCATGTCTTTCCCGATGGCCCGCGCCCCACGGGCCTGCGCTATTGCATGAACTCGGTCAGCCTCGACTTCCACGCGCGGGAGCAAGGGGCCTAAACCGCTTGTGACATGGGCGCGGCACCGGTAAACGTCGCCGCGCTTCCATGGCCCGTTCCCCCCGAAAATCCGCTCGCAAACCTGCCGCCGACGTCCGCAAGGCCGGTCGCTGGCGTCGCCGCATCGGCTGGATTTTCGGGACGCTGGCGGGCCTCCTCCTGCTGGCGCTCGTCGGCCTGGTGGTCGCCGTGTACGTGCAGCGCTCGTCGCTGCCGAGCTTCGAGGATCTGAAGTCCTCGCCCAACGGCCAGATGATCCGCGTTCATGCCGCGGACGGCACGGTGATCGTCTCGCTGGGGCCAAGCTATGGCGAATGGCTGGGCTACAACCAGATACCCGAAGTGATGAAGGCGGCGATGGTGTCGGTGGAGGACCGCCGCTTCCGCAGCCACCCGGGCGTCGATCCGGTCGGCCTTGCCCGCTCGGTGAAGCTTGCGGTCCAGTATCGCGGCACCGGCCGGCGCCTGCAGGGCGCGTCCACCATCACGCAGCAGGTGGCGCGCACCATCTTCCTGTCGAACAAGTACGATTTCGGCCGCAAGCTGCACGAGATGCTGATCGCGCTCGCCATGGAGCGCAAGTTCACCAAGGACCAGATCCTCGAGCTGTACCTCAACAAGGTCTATTTCGGCGGCGGCGCCTATGGCATCGACGCCGCCAGCCGCAAGTTCTTCGGCCATTCCGCCGAGCACCTGTCGCTGAACGAGGCAGCGGTGATCGCCGGCCTCGTCAAGGCGCCGTCGCGCTATTCGCCCACCGCCGACCAGGACGCCGCCGTGGGCCGCGCCGGCGTGGTCATCCGCCTGATGGAGGAAACCGGCGCGATCTCCGCCGACGAGGCCGCCGCCGCCGATCCCGCCGAGGCGAAGATGGTGCCCGAGCCGCGGCAGAACAGCGTGCGCTATTTCACCGACTGGGCGCTGCCGCAGCTGGAGATGCTGGTGGACGAAACCCAGCGTCCGCTGGAAGTGTGGACCACGCTGGACCTGAACATGCAGCGTGCCGCCGACGCCGCGGTGCGCGCCAACGTGCCGCGCGGCAGCCAGGGCGCGCTCGTCAGCCTCGACCGCGACGGCGCGGTGCGCGCCATGGTGGGCGGCACCGACTATGTCTCGTCGATCTACAACCGGGCGACGCTGGCGGAGCGGCAGCCGGGCTCCGCCTTCAAGCTGTTCGTCTATCTCGCCGCGCTGGAGGCCGGGCACAAGCCGGACGACCAGGTGGTCGATGAGCCGGTGACGATCGACGGCTGGAGCCCGCGCAACGATTCGCGGCGCAATTCCGGTGCCATGGGGCTGCGCACGGCCTTTGCCTATTCGATCAACACGGTTGCGGCGAAGCTCGGCCAGGAAGTCGGCTTCCAGACGGTGGCCGACATGGCGCGGCGCTTTGGCATCACCACCCGCGTCAACACGCATCCAAGCATGGTGCTGGGCACCAGCGAGGTTCGGTTGATCGACATGACGCGCGCCTTTGCCTCCGTGGCCAACAAGGGCGTGGCGGTGACGCCCTATGGCATCACCAAGGTGACGGCCGGCGGCGAGGTGATCTACAGCCAGACGATCGACCGCAGCCATGTGCTGGTCGCGCCCTATGTGGCCGCGCAGATGACGGACCTGCTGCAGACCGCGGTGAACACCGGCACCGGCCGCGCGGCGCAGATCGGCCGCCCGGTGGCGGGCAAGACGGGCACCACCACGTCGAGCAAGGACGGCTGGTTCCTCGGCTTTTCGTCCGGCATCACCACCGGCGTGTGGATGGGCCGCGACGATGCCCGGCCGATCTCCGGCCTGCACGGCGGCACCGCGCCCGCGCGCGCGTTCCACGACTACATGGTGAAGGCGGTCGCCAGCCGCCCGGTCGAGCAGTTCGACACGCAGGTGACCTTGCCCGAATGGCAGCTGGAGCCCGACGAGGAGAGCTATTTCGGCCAGCCGGACGAGGGCGTGCCGGGACAGGGACCGCTGGTGGACGCCGATGGCAATCCGATCGCCCCGGCCGAGCCACGCGGCGACGGCGAGGAGGAAGCGCCCCGGCCGACGGTGAACGGCGTGCCGCAATTGTCGCAGCAGCAGCCACAGCCCCAGCCGACCCCTGCGCTGCCCGCCACGCCGACCCAGCGGCTGGACCAGGACTGGCTCAACCGGGTGACCGGGCGCGATCGGCCGGTGACCAATCGTCCGCCCGCCGGCGCCGCCCCGCCGCCGGTCACCGGCGAGCGCCCGCCGCTACGCTTTCAGGATTCCCGCCCCACCCAGTGAAGGGCGGCGCCGTTCGCCCGCAGCCAGGCGCGGACTTCCGCCGGATCGCGTTCGGCCAGGCTGCGTTCCAGCGCGTGGAAGCCCGCGCCATGATTCATGTGCACCCGGTGCGCCACCTCGTGCGCCACCGTGGCCCGGCGCACCCAGGTTGGCATCAGGACCAAGCGCCAGCTGTAGCGGATCGCGCCGGACGAGGAGCAGCTGCCCCAGCGTCCGCGCGCGTCACCAACGGCCACCTGGGTGACGGAAACGCCGGCGCGCGCCGCGAACTCCGCCGTTTCCACCGCCAGCACCCGCAGCGCCTCGCGCCGCAGCCACAGGGCGATGCGCCGGCCGAGCCCTTCCGCAGGGCCACCGCAGACCAGTCGATCTGGCTCGCGCACGATCCGCCGGGGGCGCCCCTCCTGCCAGTCGATCGTTACCTCCACGCCTTCGAGCGGCAGCGTTCCGCCGGCGACGAACGGGCGCGCCTGCGGCAACCGGGCGCACTGCGCCTCGATCCACGGCCGATGCTTCTCCGCCCAGGCGAGCGCCGGCTTCAGCGCGGCGCGCGGCGGCAAGGTGAGGCGCACGCGCCCGCTGACGGGATCCACCGACAGCTTCGCCCGCCGCGCGCGGGCATGGCGCACGACGTCCAGGTCGATGGGGTTGTGCACCTTCATCGTTCCCCGGCGAAGGCCGGGGCCCAGGTCGAGAACGTCCATGAAGAACGTCCCGCATCGTCATTCAAGCCTTCCCAACTGGGCCCCGGCCTTCGCCGGGGAGCAGCAGCGCTCACAGCTCGCGATCGACCACATGGTTCTCCAGGTCGCCGGCGACCACTTCCGATACCGTCCAGCCGCGAACCGACTCGCCTGCGCGGTGCACCGCCTCGCGATCACCGCTGACGAGATAGTGCCAGTCGGGCAGCGGCCGTCCTTCCGCCCGCAGCCGGTAGGCGCAGGTGCGCGGCAGCCACGCCATCTGCGGCAGATTGTCGCGCGTCAGCCGCACGCATTCGCTGACGAACGCCTTGCGATGACGATAGTTGGAGCAGAAGCCGGTGTCGCGGTCGAGCAGGCGGCAGGCGACGTTGGTCGCGGCCAGCTCGCCGGTGTCCGCGTCCTCCAGCTTGTGCAGGCAGCATTTGCCGCAGCCATCGCACAGGGCCTCCCATTGTGCGCGGTCCAGCGTCGCCAGCGGCGCTTCCCAGAACTTTACTTCACCCATTTCCTGATCTCGGCCGCGATGGCTTGCAGCGGCCCTTCCTGCGGCAACAATGCCAGCGGCTCGCCTTCCGGACCCATCAGATAGGCCTGCCGGCTGTGATTTACGAGATAGCCGCCGCCCGGCTGCTTGTCGCCGACCTGATGGAAGATCGCATATTCCTTCGCCACCGCGTCGATCGCCTGCGGGCTGCCGGTCAGCCCCACCATGCGCGGATGAAAGGCGGACACGAACTGCTTCAGCACCGCCGGCGTATCGCGCGCCGGATCCACCGTGATGAAGATCGGCACCACCCTGGCGGCCAGCGCCGGATCGCTCTTCTCGAGCAGGCGCAGGGCCGCGCCGATATTCTGCACGTCCACCGGGCACACGTCCGGGCAGAAAGTGTAGCCGAAATAGACGATGCGGTACTTGCCGGCGAAATCCCTGTCGCTGACGCTGCGGCCGTTCTGGTCGGTGAGCGTGAACGGCCCGCCGATCCTGGCGCCGGCCAGCGGCGGCTGGGCGGGGGCGGCGGCGGGTGGGTCGGGCGAGCAGGCGGCAAGCGTCAGGAGAAGCGCGGCGGCAACGCGAGGAAAACCGTTCATGGCATCGCCAGCCATGGTCTGTTAGAGGCTCGCGCGCAAGTTTCTCCCCACCCGAGGCTCCTCCGTGAAGCGCATCCTTCCTTCCGCCATCCTGGCTTCCGCGATCGTCGCCGCGCCCGCGCCGGCGCAGCGCATGTCGGACAGCTACCTGTTCCTCAAGGCCCTGCGCGACGAGGACGGCAACAAGGTGAACTCGATGGTCACGTCGTCGGGCGGCGCGATCATCAACACCGCGCGCGACATCTCGTCGGGCGAAAGCGCGCTGCACGTCACCGTGCGCGGCGGCAACCTGACCTATACCCGCTTTCTCCTGGATCGCGGGGCCAACCCGAACGTGGAGGACGGCAAGGGCGACACGCCCCTGCTCCTCGCCACCGCGGCCAACCGGCAGGACCTGGTGGAGGCGCTGCTCAACAGCCGCGAGGTGAAGGCCAACGTCAACATGCCCGACGCGCGCGGCTTCACCGCGCTGATCCGGGCGGTGCAGAACCGCAATCTCGCCCTGGTCACCCTGCTGCTCAAGGCCGGTGCCGATCCGGACCGCACCGAGAACGGGTCCGGCTATTCGGCGCGCGATTATGCGCGGCAGGCAAGCCGCAGCCCCGAACTGCTGAAGGCGATCGAGGCCGCGCCCAAGGTGAACAAGGCGCCGGTGTCCGGCCCCGTGCTGCGCCGCTGAGTTAACCCGCGAGCAGCTGCGCCAGCGTCACCGGCGCAAAATCGTGCACGTCGACGCCGACATCGAACTGGCGCGGCATCGGCTTCAACCGGCCATGGCTGTGGCCGTGGAGGTTGATCGCGCGCCGGTGCTGGCCGTTCCACGCGCGAAAGGCGTAATGGCACAGGACGAGCCGGTGGCCGTCCAGCTCCAGCTCGGCATAGTCGCCGGTGCTCGCCCAGCCTTCCGCCGCCAGCGTCGCGTCCGGATCGTTGTTGCCGCGCAGCAGGTGCTTGCGCCCGTTGAGCCGCGCGAGGAGCGCGGGCACCTCGGCCGGCCTGCGGGCGACATCGCCCAGGTGCCAGACCTCGTCCTCCGGCCCGACCGTCCCGTTCCAGCGACGCAGCAGCACCTCGTCCATCTCCGCGGTGGAGGCGAACGGCCGGCGCCAGATGTTGATCGTGCGATGGTCGCCGAAATGCGTGTCGGCGGTGAAGAAGACGGTCATGTCCAGTAGAGGATGCGCGCGGCGGGCAGCGCCTCGCCGATCCGCCGTTCGAAAAAGCTGCGCAGCGCCTTCATGGTGGCGGCATCATAGACCTGCTTCTCGGTGCCGAACTTCGTGCGCTTGGTGGAGCGGTTCTCCCCCGTCATGTCGAGCGCGGAGCCGGGATACCAGCTGTCCAGCACCGCCTTCGATCCGGCGGTGAAGCGGTGGGTGATGAGTTCGGCGGTGATGTCGAGGTCCGGCACGCCGGCGAGCGCGGCGGCGGCATCGTCGATCAGCGCGCCATAGGCCTCCTCCCAGCCCTGGGCGGCGATGATCGGCGCGATCGTCAGCCCCACCGGATAGCCGGCCAGCGCCATCTGCCGCAGCGCCGCGAGCCGGGCGGCGACCGGGGAGGTGCCTCCCTCGAACCGCGCAAAGGCGCGCGGGTTGAGCGAGGCGCGCATCCGCGTGCGCCCGCCATGATCGAGGGCAAGGAGCGGGGAGACATCGGCGAACTTGGAGGTGAAGCGCAGCTGCGCCGCCGCCTGCCATTGCCCGAACCAGGCGATGGCGGCCGACAGCGATCCCGTCAGCGGCTCCAGCGCGAGCGGATCGGTGTAGCAGCTCGCCTCGAACGTGGTGCCCTCGTGCACGCGGTCCCGGTTGCGCGAGGTGATCGTGCCCTGGCCGAGATAGGCGGGGAGCCCGTCGAGGATCTCCTCCAGATTGGCGTAGACGCGCGTGATCGGCGGCCCCTTCAGTGAGCCGGCAAGATAGCAATAGCTGCAATGCGCGGGGCAGCCCTCGGCCAGGTCCACCCGCCAGTCGGCGCTGGGCGCGATCGGTTGCAGCCGGCGCTTGGACGGCGGGGCGACCACCACCGCCAGGGTCGACTTGGCCTCGGTATAAGCGCGGCGCGGGTCGTCGGGGTTGTCGAGCATCAGCCGATCGGACGCCAGCTCGCGCACCTCGATCCCTGCCGCCGCCGCGCGCTCCATGATGGCGCGGCCATGCGCCCATTCGCGCGCCGACCGCGTGACGAGCACGCGCTTGGGCCGCCAGGCGGGCAGGGCGCGAGGGAGGGGAGCGGTGGCGGCCATCCCTTCCGAACGAGCGGTGCGCGCGGAATATCCTCCCCGGGCCGGGGAGGATTGATCTCAGGGCAGCGGCGTCACCAGCGGCTCGCCGGCGAAGAAGGCGTCGAGATTGGCGCGCACCAGCGCCGCCATTTCGGTGCGCGCCTCCCGGGTGGCGCTGCCATGGTGCGGGCTCAGCACCACCTGGTCGAACGAGGTGAGCGCGGCCGGAACGTGCGGCTCCTCGGCGAACACGTCGAGCCCGGCACCGGCGATCGTGCCCGCCGCCAGCGCGGCGACCAGCGCTTCCTGATCGACCAGGCTGCCGCGCGCCACGTTGACGAGGATGCCGTCCGGCCCGAGCGCGGCGAGCACGCTTGCGTCCACCGCATGCTTCGTCTCCGCGCCGCCCGGCGCGATCAGGATCAGCACGTCGCTCTGCTCCGCCAGCGCCTGGAGGGTCGGCACGAAGCGCCAGGGCAGCTCCGGCTTGGCGGAGCGCGCGCAGTACAGCAGCTCGGACGCGAACGGCGCGGCCCGGGCGGCGATGGCGCGGCCGATCTCGCCCATGCCGAACACGCCGATCCGCCGTCCGCTCGCCCGGCTCGACAGCGGCACCGTCCATCCGCGCGCGCGCATCACCCGGTCGTTGGGAATGATCCGCCGCTGCACCGCCAGCATCAGCGCGATCGCCTGGTCGGCGACGTCGGCGGTCAGCACGCCCGGCGTCGTGGTCACCTGCACGCCGCGCATGCGCGCTTCTTCCAGATCGACGCCCTCGTGGCCGACGCCGTGAATCGCCACCAGCCGCATCCGCGGCAGGCGGTCCATCAGGTCGCCGTCTACCATCACGCTGCCCGAGCCCACGATCGCGCGCACCGCCACTTCCGGCTCCTCCACGATGCGATAGCGCTCGGCCAGCGCCTGGCGCAGCGGCAGCGACGTCTTCTGGAGAAGGAGCACGGTGGGGGCGTCGGTCATGCAGGGGCTTTCAACGGGGCAGGGGCGCAGGTCAACGCTCGAGCGAGCGGCCGATCAGGGCATCGCCAGGCTGGCGAGCTCGCGGATGGAAATGCCGTAGGTGGCGCAGATATGCTCGCGCAGCCGGGTCTTGGCCGCTGCCATTTCCAGATAGGCCGCCTCCTCCGCGGCCTCGGCGCGCAGGTCCACGCGGAAGCTGTCGGGCACCAGCGCCTCCCATGTCGTCGCATGCGCGCGCGCCGCGCTGCGCACCTCGGCCACCAGCGCGCGGCCCCGCTCTTCGATGCTGCCCTCGATCACGTCCATGGGGAGGCAACGAAGTTATGCGCGATCGGTGCCCTCTTGCTCGACAGCGGCCGCGGCCATGCGCTAACCGGAACACATCGTGACCGATGCCGACCGCCTGCTGACCGCCAGCCGCCGCCCCGAGGACGTGGACGCGGCGCTTCGCCCCAAGAGCCTGGACGAGTTCGTCGGGCAGAAGGCGGCGCGCGAGAACCTGCGCGTGTTCATCGAGGCGGCGCGCGGGCGCGGCGACGCGCTGGACCATGTGCTGTTCTTCGGCCCGCCGGGGCTGGGCAAGACCACGCTGGCGCAGATCATCGCGCGCGAGATGGGGGTGGGCTTTCGCGCCACCTCCGGTCCGGTGATCGCCAAGTCGGGCGATCTCGCGGCGCTGCTCACCAATCTCGAGGACGGCGACGTGCTGTTCATTGACGAGATCCACCGGCTCAACCCGGCGGTGGAGGAGGTGCTGTACCCGGCGATGGAGGATCGCGCGCTGGACCTGATGATCGGCGAAGGGCCGTCCGCGCGCTCCGTCCGCATCGACCTGCCGCGCTTCACCCTGGTCGGCGCGACCACCCGCCAGGGCCTGCTGACGACGCCGCTGCGCGACCGGTTCGGCATTCCCGTGCGGCTGCAATTCTACACGGTGGAGGAGCTGACCTCGGTGGTCACCCGCGCCGCGCGGCTGCTGGACCTGGCCATCGCGCCCGATGGTGCGGCGGAGATCGCGCGGCGTGCGCGCGGCACCCCGCGCATCGCCGGCCGCCTGCTGCGCCGCGTGCGCGATTTCGCCAATGTGGCGGGGCGCGACGTGGTGGACCGGGTAGCCGCAGACGGCGCGCTCACCCGGCTGGAGGTGGACAAGCTCGGCCTCGACGCGATGGACCGGCGCTACCTGCACATGATCGCCGACATCTATCGCGGCGGCCCGGTGGGCGTGGAGACGCTCGCCGCCGGCCTGTCCGAGCCGCGCGACACGATCGAGGAAGTGATCGAGCCCTATCTGATCCAGCTCGGCCTCGTCGCTCGCACCGCGCGCGGCCGCTGCCTCAATGCGGCCGGGTGGAAGCATCTCGGCCTCAACCCGCCGGCGGGCAGCCAGGACGGGCTCTTCGACTGAGAAGGACAGGCGCATGAAGTGGATCGCATGGGTTCTGATGCTGGCGGCCGCGACGCCGGCCACGGCCAAGACCTTTCACGTTGCGCCCGATGGCAGCGACGCCGCGGCGGGCACCGCAGCCGCGCCGTTCGCCACCTTCGCCCGCGCGCAGGAAGCGGCCGGCGCGGGCGACACGGTCCTGTTCCACGGCGGCCGCTACGCCATCGTGCAGGGCGCGAACCGCTGTCCCGGTCGCACGGGCGTGGTCAACGCGGTCGCGCTGGGCAAGAGCGGCCAGCCCGGCCAGCCGATCCGCTATCTCGCCGCGCCGGGCGAGCGGCCGGTGTTCGACTTTGCCGGCATGAAGGACGATTGCCGGGTGAAGGGCATCACCGTGTCGGGCGACTGGATCGAGCTGAACGGTCTCGAAATCACCGGCGTGCCGCAGAACAACAACCTCAATCACGAATCCTGGGGCGTGTGGATCAGCGGCAGCCACAACCGGTTCGAGCGGCTGAACATCCACCACATCATGGGCGCCGGGCTGTTCATCGCCGATGGCGGCGACAATCTGGTCCTGAACAGCGACAGCCACGACAATTACGATCCGCTCACCTCCAACGGCGCGGGCGAGAGCGGCGACGGCTTCGGCGCGCACATCAAGGCGGGACATCCCGGCAACGTGTTCCGCGGCTGCCGCGCCTGGTCGAACAGCGACGACGGGTTCGATCTCATCCGCGCCTATTCGCCGGTGCTGATCGAGCACAGCTGGTCCTGGCACAACGGCTACATCCCCGGCAGCGATACGCCGAGCAAGAACGGCAACGGGTTCAAGATGGGGGGCTATGGCCTCAGCTATGCGCCGAACGGCGCGGTTCACACGCTGCGCTTCTCGGTGGCGTTCGGCAACCGGGCATCGGGCGTCTATGCCAACCACCATCCGCTTGCGAACGAGTATTACAGCAACACCAGCTTCGACAACGGCACCGACTTCAACATGCTCGGCATCGGGCCGGACAGCGCGCCGCGGTCGCTGGGCCGCTTGCGCAACAACCTGGCGTTCGGCGGCACGCTGACGGCCAACATGAGCGACGACGCCGCGGGCAATTCCTGGACGCTGCCGGTGACGGTGGACGCAGGCGATTTCGAGGCGGTGTCGGCGGCGGGCTGGGACGCGCCGCGCGGGCCCGACGGCAGCCTGCCGGTGCTGCGCGCGGTGCACCTCAGGGCCGGCACCGACCTGGTGGATGCCGGAACGCCCGTCGGCCTGCCGTTCCGCGGCAAGGCGCCGGACCTGGGGGCGTTCGAGCGATAGGCTGCAAGCGGCAGGACAGGATTGCTCCTCCACACCGGAGTTTTCCTGCTGCGCTGCACGATAGCCAAGGTCTGTCTCGCGCGTTAGCGTCCTTGCCATGCCGTTGTCCGCCGCCGCCTCCGCCCGCGAGATCCTCGTCCGCCTGCACGACGTGATGGCCAGTCGCACCCCGGCGCAGAGCAAGCTCAACCAGGTCGCCAAGATCGTCGGCGAGGGGGTGAACAGCGAGGTCTGCTCCATCTACCTGCTGCGCGACGGCGTGCTGGAACTGTTCGCCACCGAGGGGCTGGCGCAGGAAGCGGTGCACGTCACCAAGCTGGCGCTGGGCGAGGGGCTGGTCGGCACCATCGCCGAGCAGGTGGAAACGCTGAACCTGGACGAGGCCGCCGCCCATCCGGACTTCGTGTATCGTCCGGAAACCGGCGAGGACCGGTTCCACAGCTTCGCCGGCGTGCCGATCATCCGGCGGGAGCGGGCCGTCGGCGTGCTGTGCGTCCAGCACGCCGAGCCGCACCGCTATGACGAGATTGAAATAGAAGCGTTGCAGACGGTGGCGATGGTGCTGTCGGAACTGATCGCCAATGCCGACCTCATCGACACCCGTGCCCCTGCCGGCGATCGCCCTGCCGTGGTGAGCGCGGCGGTGCGCCTGCCGGGCCTCAAGCTGGTCGAGGGCATGGGCGCGGGCCATGCCGTGTTCCACCAGCCGCGCGTGCAGATCGAGCACACGGTGGCCGAGGACACGGAGGCCGAGCGGCACCGCGTTTATGCCGCGTTCGGCCGCATGCGCGAACAGATCGAGCGGATCAGCCGCGAGGCGGAGTTCGGCGTCGATGGCGAGCACAAGGAGGTGCTCGAGACCTACAAGATGTTCGCTTACGACGAGGGTTGGGCGCGGCGCATCAACGAGGCGATCGACTCGGGCCTGACGGCGGAAGCCGCGATCGAGCGCGTGCAGCAGCGCACCCGCATGCGCATGCGGCAGATCGACGATCCTTTGCTCGCCGATCGCATGCACGACCTGGAGGACCTGGCGAACCGTCTGTTGCGCATCGTGTCGGGCCAGATGGGCACCGCGGCGCAGCTTGGCCTCCGGCAGGACACGATCCTGATCGCGCGCAACCTGGGCCCGGCGGAGCTGCTGGAATATGACCGCCGGCGGCTGAAGGGCGTGGTGCTGGAGGAAGGCTCGCTCACCGCGCACGTCACCATTGTCGCGCGCGCGATGGGCGTGCCGGTGCTCGGCCGGGTGAAGGGGGTGAAGCGGGCGATCTCGGAGGGCGACCTCCTGCTGCTCGACGGCACGGCGGGCGCCGTGCTGGTGCGGCCCTCGCCGCCGATGGAGGAAGCGTTCGAGGCCAAGCTGCAGGCCCGCCAGGCCCGCCGCGCGCTGTTCGCCGCGCTGAAGAACGAGGCGCCGGTCACGCGCGACGGGCACCGCGTCACCGTGATGGTCAATGCCGGCCTGCGCGACGACGTGGCGGCGCTGGACGTCACCGGGGCGGACGGGATCGGGCTGTTCCGCACCGAATTCCAGTTCCTTGTTTCCGCCACCTTGCCTGCGCGGGAGCGGCAGCAGCGGCTGTACCGCGACGTGCTGGAGGCGGCGGGCGACCGGCCGGTGATCTTCCGCACGGTGGACATCGGCGGCGACAAGGCGCTCCCTTATCTAAACAAGCTGGACGATGGCGAGGAGGAGAACCCCGCCATGGGCTGGCGCGCGCTGCGCCTCGCGCTGGAGCGCGACGGGCTGATGAAGGTGCAGGCGCGCGCCCTGCTCGAGGCCGCCGCCGGGCGCACGCTGTCGGTGATGTTCCCGATGGTGTCGGAGCCGTGGGAGTTCGACGAGGCGAAGGCGCTGTTCGAGGCGCAGCGCCAGGTGCTGCTGGACCGCGGCAAGAAGCTGCCCAATGACGTGCGCTACGGCACCATGCTGGAGGTGCCGGCGCTGGCGGAGGAGCTCGACCGGCTGCTGCCGCGCATCGATTTCCTGTCGGTGGGCACCAACGACCTGACGCAGTTCCTGTTCGCCGCGGATCGCGCCAATCCCAAGCTGGCCGAGCGCTATGACTGGCTTTCGCCCGCCATTCTGCGCTTTCTGCGCCGGCTGGTCGCGCCGGCCAAGGGCGCCAACGTGCCGCTGGCGGTGTGCGGAGAAATGGGCGGCCGCCCGCTGGAGGCGATGGCGCTGATCGGGCTGGGCGTGGATCGCCTGTCGATCACGCCGGCGGCGGTGGGACCGATCAAGGCGATGGTGCGCAGCCTGGACCGGCGGGCGATCGTCGCGGAAATGGAGCGGCTGCTCGCCGACCCGCCGCGCGACATGCGCGGCGCGCTCACCGCCTGGGCGCAGGAACAGGGCGTCGAACTCGCCTGATCCAGGTGAGGCCCGGCGTTGACACTCGCGCCCCGCTTTGAGACAGGCAGAGGAACAAGGGCGGTTCCCCCCGGATCGCAACACCGCCGCCCGGAGACGTGCATGACCGACGGCCCCGCCGAACCTGGCTCCCCCCCGCTGCGTGCCGGCGAACGGCTTCGCCAGGCGCGCGAGGCGCAAGGACTGAGCCTTGCCGAAGTGGCCGCGCGCACCCGTGTGCCGCTGCGCCAGCTGGAAGCGATCGAGAATGCCGATTACTCGGCGCTGCCGTCCGTCACTTACTCCGTCGGCTTCGCCAAGGCCTATGCCCGCGCGGTCGGGGTGGACGAGGTGGAGATCGCCCGCGAAGTGCGGGCGCAAGGGTCGATCGAGCCGGTGCGGCGGACCGAGTACATCACCTATGACGACCCCGACGCCGGCCGCCTGCCGCGCACCGGCCTGGCGGTGGCCGGGGCGGTGCTGGCGCTGCTGGTGCTGATCGGCGTCGGCTTGTGGTACGGCACCGACCTGTTCCGCGGCGGCGACGTGGCCACGCCCGCCGCCGAGGCCACCGGCGCACCGGTGGCGGTGCAGACCGTGGCTCCGGCCGCGCCCGCCGTCCAGCAGGTGCGCCTGGCCGCGGGCAGCAGCGAGGTGTGGATGCGCGTCTACGATGCCGACAACAAGACGCTGTACCTCGGCACGCTGAAGCCGGGCGAGGGCTTCGACGTGCCCGCCGATGCCAGGAACCCAATGATCAATGTCGGCCGCCCGGACCAGTTGACGGTTACCGTCAACGGCTCGGCCGTGCCGCCGCTGGGCAGCGGACGGGTGGCGATCAAGAACGTGCCGGTGAGCGCCGCCGCGCTGCTGGCGCGCGGTTCGGCGGGCGCGGCGGCGGCCGGGGCCTCGGCGCCGGCTCCCGCCCCGGCCACGCCGGCACGGACCCGCCCGCGCGGGGGCGCCACGGAGGTGCCGCCCTTCTTCGCCGATCCGGCCCCGGCCGCCCCCACCGGCGCGCAGGCGCCGCCGGGCGCCGTGGCGCCTGCCCCGGCGCCGGCGCCGTAAAGGCTGGCGACAGGGTGGCGCGGCCAGTATGGTCGGCTCTTCAACCGAACAGGGGGGTGTTGCCCATGCGTAATCTTGTTCTCGCAACGGCCCTGTCGGCGGGTCTTTTCTCGGCCGCACCGGTCGCCGCGCAGGCGTCGCTCGAGCCCCGGGTCGACCGGCTGGAGTCCGAAATGCGCGCCGTGCAGCGCAAGGTGTTTCCGGGCGGTGCGGGGCAATACGTCCAGCCGCAGATCACGCCGGGCCGCGATCAGGCCGATCCGATCGGCACGCCCGCGACCAGCCCGGTGGCGGACCTCACCGCGCGGGTCGATGCGCTGGAAGGGCAGTTGCGCGATCTGACCGGGCAGGTTGAGCAGGCGAACAACCGCGTGCGCACCGTGTCCGACGCCTTTGCCACCTATCGCCGCGAAACCGATGCGCGCATCGCCGCGCTGGAAGGCACGCGCACGACGACGCCCGCGCCGGCAACTGGCGCGCCGGAGGCGGACGCCGGCCCCGCACCGGCCCGTCCTGCCACGACGCCCGCCGCCGCTGCCGGCATCACCCGCCGTCCGCCCACCGGAGACGCGGGCGAGGATGCCTATCTCTACGGCTATGACCTGTGGGCGGCGAAGTCCTACCCCGAGGCGGAAAAGCAGCTGCAGGCGGCCTTCACCAAATATCCGAAGCACAAGCGCGCCAGCTACGCGCGCAACCTGTACGGCCGCGCGTTGATGGACGATGGCCAGCTCAACTCGGCGGCGCGCGCCTTTCTCGACAATTACCGCACCCTGCCCGATGGCGAGCGCGCGCCCGACAGCCTGTACTACCTGGCCCAGACCCTGACGCGGCTGAAGAAGCCCAAGGCCGATATCTGCAAGGTCTATGGCGAACTGGGCGACGTGTACGGCGCCACGCTGCGCCCCGAGCTTGCCGCGCAGGTGGCCGCCGGCCGGCGCCAGGCGAGCTGCGCCTGAGAGACGGGCCGCCAGCTGGTTGTTCTTCCACCCCGGCAAGGGCCGGGGTCGGGCGGCGATAGGATGAGCGCCCCGCTGCCGAAGGAGCGGATTGCCCGCTTCCGTCGCGATCTCCTGGCGCTCGCCTCCGCCCCGACGCCCGATCGACCGCTCGGCATCGCCGTCTCCGGCGGCCCCGACAGCATGGCGCTGCTCGTCCTGGCCGATGCCGCCTTTCCCGGCGCGGTCGCGGCGGCGACGGTGGACCATCGCCTGCGTCCTGCCTCGGCAGCGGAAGCGGCGATGGTGGCGCGCTGGTGCGCCGCGCAGGGGGTGCCGCATGCGGTGCTGCCGTCCGACGAGGACCTGGCCGGCGCCGATCTTCAGGCGCGCGCCCGGGCGCTCCGCTACCGCCTGCTCGGGCAATGGTCGGTGGCGGTCGCG
Source organism: Sphingomonas aracearum (assembly GCF_003345355.1). GTDB lineage: Bacteria > Pseudomonadota > Alphaproteobacteria > Sphingomonadales > Sphingomonadaceae > Sphingomonas > Sphingomonas aracearum. Next base: position 158,534 of record NZ_QQNB01000003.1, read on the forward strand.
GCGCCGGCGATCGCGACCGCGCATCATGCCGACGATCAGGCGGAGACGTTTCTCATGCGCGCGGCCCGCGGCGCGGGACCGGCGGGACTTGCCGGCATCCGGCCGGTCCGCGCGCTGGGGGCCGCCCGCGTAGTGCGCCCGGCGGTGTTCGACCTGTGGGAGCGCATTGTCGTCCGCCCGCTGCTCGGCTGGCGTCGCGCCGAGCTGCGAGCACTGGTGTCGGCCGCGGGCGTGCCGTTCGTCGACGATCCGAGCAATACCGACGAGAGCTTCGAGCGCGTGCGCGTCCGCCGGTTGCTCGCGGAGCAGGACTGGCTCGGCGCCGAAGGGCTCGCCCGAGCCGCCGCACATGCCGGCGAGGCGCAGGATGCGCTGGAGGCGATGACGGCCTGGCTGTGGTCGACCCGCAAGGTCGTGCCGGAGGGTGTCGATGAGCCGCACTGCCAGACCTGGCTCGACCTTGCCGACCTGCCGCGCGAGATGAAGAGGCGGCTGGCGCGCGAGGCGATCCGCTCGGTGCGGGGGGTGAACGGGCTGCGGCCGGACTTCGATCTCGCCACCAATATCGAGCCGCTGCTGAACGCGCTGGAGGCAGGCAACGCCGCCACCCAGGCAGGCGTGCTGGTGCGTCCGGTCGGCACCGTGTGGCGCTTCAGCGAGGCTCCGCCGCGCCGATCGCACTGATCGGCCCAAAGTGGCCGCGGGCGCATGGTTGTTCCATTGCCATTAACCTGCGTGCGCCTATCTTGTGTGCTCGGAAAGGTATCAAGACCACATGAACGAGAACGACAAGCAGCCGGGCGGCGGCAACGGCGAAGGTGGCGGCCCCAACCCGTGGATGAAGAGCCTGCTCATCTGGGTCGGCATCCTCGTCGCCCTGGCGCTGTTCGTCACCATGCTGGACACGCGCGGCGGCGTCGCGGGCGGCACCGGGATCGCCTATTCCACCTTCCTCGACAAGGTGGAGGAAGGCACGGTCAAGGACGTCAACATTTCGGGGGATGTCATCACCGGCACCTTCTCGAGCGGTGACAAGTTCAAGACCTACGCGATCCAGGACCCGCAGCTGACGCAGAACCTGCGCCAGCACAACGTGCAGATCACGGCCAAGCCCGAAGAGGGCCCGTCGATGTGGCAGCTGCTGCTGTACCAGTCGCTGCCGTTCCTGCTCTTCCTGGGCATCGCGTTCTTCGTGCTGCGCCAGATGCAGAAGAACACCGGCTCGGGCGCGATGGGCTTCGGCAAGAGCCGCGCACGGATGCTGACGCAGAAGGAAGGCCGCGTGACCTTCGACGATGTCGCCGGCATCGACGAGGCGCGCGCCGAGCTGACCGAGATCGTCGAGTTCCTGAAGGACCCGACCAAGTTCGCGCGGCTGGGCGGCAAGATTCCGAAGGGCGCGCTGCTGGTCGGCTCGCCGGGTACCGGCAAGACGCTGCTCGCTCGCGCGATCGCGGGCGAGGCGGGCGTGCCGTTCTTCACCATCTCGGGCTCGGACTTCGTGGAGATGTTCGTGGGCGTCGGCGCGAGCCGCGTGCGCGACATGTTCGAACAGGCCAAGAAGTCCGCGCCGTGCATCGTCTTCATCGACGAGATCGACGCGGTCGGCCGCCATCGCGGCGCGGGCCTGGGCAACGGCAACGACGAGCGCGAGCAGACGCTGAACCAGCTGCTGGTCGAAATGGACGGGTTCGAGGCGAACGAGGGCATCATCATCGTCGCAGCGACCAACCGCCCCGACGTGCTCGACCCCGCGCTGTTGCGTCCGGGCCGCTTCGATCGCCAGGTGGTGGTGCCGCGCCCGGACATCGAGGGCCGTATCAAGATCCTTGAAGTGCACATGAAGAAGGTGCCGCTGGCGCCCGACGTCGATGCCCGCGTGATCGCGCGCGGCACGCCGGGCTTCTCGGGCGCGGACCTGGCCAACCTCGTCAACGAGGCGGCGTTGATGGCGGCGCGCAAGTCCAAGCGCCTGGTCGCGATGAGCGAGTTCGAGGAAGCCAAGGACAAGGTGATGATGGGCGCCGAGCGGCGGTCCATGGTGATGACCGAGGACGAGAAGCGGATGACCGCCTATCACGAGGCCGGCCATGCCATCGTCGCGCTGCACGAGCCGGCGTCCGATCCGATCCACAAGGCCACGATCATCCCGCGCGGCCGCGCGCTGGGCATGGTGATGCGCCTGCCGGAACGCGATTCGTACAGCTATCACCGCGACAAGATGTACGCGAACCTGGCCGTCTCCATGGGCGGACGCGTGGCTGAGGAAGTGATCTTCGGCTATGACAAGGTTTCGTCGGGCGCGTCCGGCGACATCCAGTACGCCACGGGCCTGGCGCGCGACATGGTCACCAAATGGGGCATGTCGGACAAGGTCGGCCCGGTCGAATACGCCCAGCCGGAAGGCGAGTCGTTCCTCGGCTATTCGTCCTCGCAGCCGGTGCGCATGTCCAACCAGACCGCGCAGCTGATCGACGACGAGATCAAGTCGATCGTCGAGGGGGGCCTCGCGCGCGCCAAGCAGGTGCTGTCCGATCACCTCGACCAGCTTCACCTGCTGGCCGGCGCCCTGCTCGACTACGAGACGCTGTCGGGCGAGGAGATCAAGAAGCTGATCGCGGGCGAGACGATCGACCGCGGCGACACCGGCCCGAAGGCGCCGACGCTGCCGATCGGGGGGGCCTCGGTGCCCAAGACCCGCCGGCCGAGCGGCCCGTTCGGCAACCCGGCGCCGCAAGGCGCGTAACCGAACCGTCCGAGACGCATATAGGCCCGTCCTCCCGACCCGGAGGGCGGGCCTTTTGTTTGGAGCCGCCATGCACCTCGATCTCCTCCAGTCGCTGAGCCTGTGCGGCCGCAACGACACGCCCAACGACGACCGGGCGGGCAACACCGCGCGAACCGCCTGGGTGATCGACGGAGCGACGGATCTCGGCCCGCCGGGCCTGCTGGGCGATCAGGGCGGCGCCGCATGGCTGGCGGCCACCGCCGATGCCGGTTTCGGCCTGGCCGATGCGCCGGAGCTTGCCGGCACCTGTGACCAGGTCTTCGCGCATGTCGCGGCGCGCTATGCTGCGGAACGTCGCCGCGCCCCGGAAGCGGCCTGGGAGCTTCCCAGCGCCGCCTTTGCCGCCGTGCAACTGGTTGGAAACAAGCTGCACGTCGCCTGGGCGGCGGATTGCGCGGTGCTGCACCGGTCATCCGCCGGCGTGCGCTGGTGCACGCCCGCGCCCGACCGTGCAGCCGAGTCGGCGGCGGCCGCGGCACTGGGCGAAGGAGTGGGTGCATTGCCGCGCACCGGCGCCGTGCTGGATGATCGTCGTGCCGCCCGCGCGCGGCCCGGGCGGCAGGTGCTCGGCATCGACCCATCCGCGGCGCGCGCCGCCATGCGGCTGGCCGCGGTGGAGGTCGCGCCCGGCGACGGGCTGCTGCTGATGACGGACGGCTTCTCGGCGCTGATCGACGCCTATGGCGTTCATGACGCCGCCGCGCTGTTCGCCGCGGCCGAGCGGCAGGGGCTGGCGGCGCTGGGCCAGCAGCTGCGCGACATCGAAGAACAGGATGCCGATTGCCGGCGCTTTCCCCGGTTCAAGCGCAGCGACGACGCCACCGCGTTGTGGCTTCGGATCGGCGGCGCGGCGTAGCGCGCGTCCGAACAGGCTGCCTGCGCGTTGCGCGCGCATGTCGGACCTTTTCACCCATCAGCCACCGTCGCCGCCCGGCCTGGGTGGCGTTCTTGCCCGCAACATCGAGCGGATGGACGAGCATCGCCGCCGCGAGGCGCAGAACGCCCGGCTCAGCGAGCGATTGTCCGACGCGATCACCGCCTTTGCCGGCAGCATGGCCTTTGTCGGGCTGCACGCGGTTCTCTACGGCGTGTGGATCGCGGTGAACCTCGGCTGGGTGCCGGGCGTGAAGCCGTTCGACCCGACCTTTGTCGTGCTGGCGATGGAGGCGAGCGTGGAGGCGATCTTCCTCTCCACCTTCGTGCTCATCAGCCAGAACCGCATGATGCGCGCGGCCGCGCGGCAGAACGAATTCGACCTGCAGATCAACCTGCTGACCGAGCACGAGCTTACCCGCCTGGTCGCCCTGGTGGATGCCATGGCGCAGAAGATGGGGGTGGCGGCGGTGGATGCCGAGGAACTGGGCGAGATCAAGCGGGACGTCTCGCCCGAGGCGGTGCTCAGCACGCTGGAAGCGCGCGAGACCAGATAGCCGGTCTACCGCCCCTGCGCACGCCAGCGGCGGATGGTGCGGGAGATGATCTCCTCCTCGCCGCCGGTCTGCCGCCAGAGATCGGAGAATAGCGGGTCGTCGGAGGCGGGGCGCTTGGCCTCGTCCAGCCCGTCGAAGGAGACGCGAATCGGAATGGAGACACCTTCGCCGCAGATGATGCATTCGCGGTTGCGCAGCGCCGGAATCGAATCGAGGAAGCCGCGGGCGCCTTCGGGCATCGCCGCACGGACGAAGGCCTGGTCGCGATCGTTGTTGAGGCGCATGGACAGGATGGTGCCGCATTGCGACAGCACGCCTTCGGCCAGATCGGACGGACGCTGGGTGATCAGGCCCAGCGACACGCCGTATTTGCGGCCTTCCTTGGCGATGCGGCTGAGGATGCGGCCGACGGAGGAGCCATCGTCGTCGCGCGGGATGTAGCGGTGCGCTTCCTCGCAGACGAGCAGGATCGGGCGCTGCGGCTCCGTGCGGGACCAGATCGCGAAGTCGAACACCATGCGGGAAAGCACTGCCACCACCACCGAGGTGATTTCGCTCGGCACGCCCGACACGTCGATGATCGAGATCGGCCGCCCGTCGCCGGGCAGGCGGAAGATGCGCTGGAGGAACGCCGCCATGGTATCGGCCACCAGCATGCCGGAGAACATGAAGCCGTAGCGCGGATCGGCCTTGATCTCCTCGATCTTGGTCTTGATCCGGAGATACGGGGCGGTGTCGCCCGCGCGGTCCATCTTGCCCATTTCGAGCTGGATGAGGTTGGTGAGGTCGCTGAGCAGATAGGGGACGGGCGCGTCCACCGTCAGCTTGCCGATCTCCTGCCCCAGCCGCCCCTTGGCCCGCGCCATCAGCAGGCACTTGGCCAGGATGTCGGCATCGATCTGCCGTTCGGAGCCGGACGTGGTGAGGAACACCTCGCAATGTTCGGCGAAGTTCATCAGCCAGTACGGCATCTGCAGGTTGGAAACGTCGAAGATCGCGCCGTTGGTCTGGAACGCGGCGGAATATTCGCCGTGCGGGTCGATCATCACGATATGGCCCTGCGGCGCGAGCTCGCAGATCCTGTGCAGGATGAGCGCCGCCGAGGTCGACTTGCCGGTGCCGGTGGAGCCGAGCAGCGCGAAATGCTTGCCCAGCATCGCATCGACATACAGCGCGGCGCGCACGTCGCGGGTGGGGTAGACGGTGCCGATCTCCACCGCGGCACGGCCGGTGGCGGTGTAGATCTGCTTGAGGTCCGGGGTGGAGACCGCAAACACCTGGCAGCCGGGTGTCGGATAGCGGGTGACGCCGCGCCGGAAATTGTAGAGCTTGCCGGTCAGGCGCTCCTCGTCGCCTTCGCCGAGAAAGTCGACCTGCGCCGCGATGCGCGGCTCCGTGCCGTCGACCAGGCGCAGCGAGCGGATGTTGGCGACCAGCCACACGCCGCCGACGCGCATCTTGATCTGGCTGCCGACCGCACCGGCGCTGGCGATCACGGGGTCGCTGTCGCCGGCGACCTGCTCCAACGCCCGCGGATCGAGGACAACCTGGCTCGACGAGCCGGCGATCTCCAGCACGGTGCCGATGCCCTGCGCGGTTCCGGCAAACGCCGCGGGCGCCAGCGCCGCTGCGCCGTTGCCGGCAGGTGCGGCGCCGGCGAACGCTCCGCTGCCCATCATCTCGGTCATTCGGTCGGTCCCTTGCGATTCGACCGTAATAACTGGCGGGCAATGGTAAATTTAGCGTTCGGCGAGGCCGGAACGGCTCAGATGCGCCGCGCGATCATGCCCGCGGCCCAGCCCAGGCCCAGCGACAAGGCGACCGCGGCGAGGCCGTAGAGCACCGAGCGACGCTCGGCCGACCAGGCGACGAAACGCTCGAAACCCGACTTGCGGATCTGGATCTCGCGGGTGGCGGCGGCGAGCACGCGGCCGTCGCGGATCAGGAAGGTCTCGGCGGTGAACCGACCGACCGGCACGCGCGCCGGGATCGGCACGCGGGCGCGGTACAGCACGCCGTCGGTGATCTCCACCGCGCGCGGCGCCTCGTCATACAGGCCCGAGCGGCGCTTCAGGTCCACCAGGCCGCGGGCGAAGCGGTCCTGCACGGTGCTCGGCGCGCTGCTGGCAGGGGAGAGCTGCAGGCTGGACAGGCCCAGCTCGTAGATTGCGCGGGTACGCTCGTCGACGATGCGCTCGATCGGGCGCGAGGAGGCAAGCGCGTAAAAGCTGGGCGCGGAGCGGTAGCTGAGCCGCTCGGCATTGACCCAGATACCGGCGACCTTTTCTTTCTCGCGGATCAGGATCGGCTCGGTCGGCCCCTTTACCACCACCGCGATGTCGGTGGGGCGGTCGTCGCCGGGCAGGCGCCCGCCGGGGTAGAGGATCGCGCCGAACAGCAGGAGCTCGGCGCCGGTGAACGAATAGATGATCTCGATGTCGCGCTGCGACACGTCGGGCACCAGCACCGGCTTGGCCTGGCCCAGCAACAGCGGCGTGGCGGCGAGCAGCAGCAGCGCGGCGGGGCGCTTCACAGCGGCTCCACCGTGTAGATCTCGTCCGGTCGCCAGGTGAGGCCGAGAATGATGCGAAGGGCAACCAGCAGCACGACGATGGCCAGCGCCAGCCGCAGATATTCCGGCCGCGCCTTGCCCGCGAGCCGCGCGCCGAGCTGCGCCCCCGTAACCGAGCCGAGCAGCAACAGGGCGGCCAGCACGATGTCCACCGCCTTGGTGGTGGTGGCGTGCACCAGCGTGGCCGAGGCGGTGACGAACAGCGTCTGGAACAGGGAGGTGCCGACCACCACGCCGGTCGACATGCCCAGGATGTAGAGCATCGCGGGCACCAGGATGAATCCGCCGCCGATGCCCAGCAGCACGGTGAGGATGCCGGTGAAGAAGCCGAGCAGCAGCGGCGCCAGCGGCGAGATATAGAGGCCCGAGGCATAGAAGCGCATGCGAAAGGGCAGGCTGGCGACCAGCGGGTGGTGGCGTCGTTTCGCCGCCTTCGCCTTTGTGCCGAGGATCGCCTCCAGCGCTTCCTTGCCCATCAGAATGCCGATGAAGCCGAGCATGGCGACATAGATGGCGGCGATCACCACGTCGATCTGGCCGGACGCCTGGAGCAGGCGGAAGATGCCCGCGCCGGCAAGGCTGCCCAGCACGCCGCCGACCACGAGCACGCCGCCCATGTGCATGTCCACCCCGCCGCGGCGCAGGTGCGCGTATACGCCCGACACGCTGGCGCCGGTCACCTGGGTGGCGGCGGAGGCGGCGGCAACGGTGGGGGGGATGCCATAGACGATGAGGAGCGGCGTGGTCAGAAAGCCGCCGCCCACGCCGAACATGCCCGACAGCAGCCCCACGCCGGTGCCCAGCAGCACGATCACGAGCGCGTTCACCGAAAGGTTGGCGATGGGCAGGTAGATGTCCACGGGCGCTTGCTACTCCCTTCGACGCACGCTGGCTAGAAATCGGTGCCGAGGCTGACGACGAGGCCGGAGCCCGGCCGTGCGCCGCCGGCCACGCGCTGGCGCCAGTCGACGGAAAGCCGCGCCCCGGCCCGGCCGAGTGGCAGCGAAACGGCCAGCGAGGGCCCGATGTCGAGCCGGGCCGCGCCCTTCTGCGCCCCGCCCCATGCGCCGGCACCGAGATCGAAGCGCAGCCCGCCGAGCGCGCCCAGCGGCGTGGCGATGCGGGCGGCGGCATCGGCATAGGCGCCGCGATCCGCGCCGATCACGCCGGCCTGCGCATAGCCTTCGATCCGCACCGCCGGCGCGATCGCCACCGGGCCGGCGCCGGCGACCACGCCCAATGCGGGGGCGGAGCGGACGCCGTCGATCCCGAAACGCTGCTCGGCGACCAGCCGGACGGGGAGGCGGGTCGGCTGCCACTCGACGCCGGCGGCCAGTTCGGTGCCGCGCCCGCGCAACGGCGTCGTCGCCCGCCCCGCCAGCGCCAGCCGGCCGCGACGGTCCAGCGCATAAGCGAGGCGAAGTCCGGCCTGCGCTCCGCCCAGTTGTCCGCCGCTCGCGCCCGGCGCGATGCCGCGCCCGCCGCGCGCGAACAGCCAGCCGCTGCCCGACCAGCGGGAGCGAGGAGCCGCCGGCGGACGCGGGGGCACTGAGCGGGGCAGGCCGGGCACGATTCCGCTTTCCTGCCGCACCGCCTCGCCGAAGCGAAGCGCACTGAGCAGGGCAAGCGCGAGGGCGTGGCTCTTGTCGGTTGCAGCCAGCGGCAAGGGGGCGTCGGTCGCAAGCTTGGCCGGTCGGGGCACGGCGACGGCAGCGAAGGCCGCCATGGTCGACGGCGTGGCCGGCTCCTCGCGTACCGGCAGGGGCTGGGTCCGGGCCAGAACGCGGGGGATCAAGGGCACGCCGCGCTCGATCACCGCCGCGGCCGGCGGCCAGAGCAGGGCCACGCGCAAGGTCACCCAGCCGACGCCCACGCCGCCCAGAAAGCGCAGCGGCCGTCCGCTCACGCCGCTTCCTCGACATCGTCGGGAAAGGCGTGGCGGGTCTTGTCCCAGCGCAGCGCCCCGCCGCGCAGGAGCGCGATGTAGCGCGAAACCGCCAGGCGCGCGGCCATGAGCGAGATGTAGTTGGCGACAAACGCCCGCGGCAGCGACAGCGCGGCCTGCCGCCAGCCATAAGCGCGGCCGGTGAACAGCGCGCGCATGGCGAGCCGCCAGCACAGCAGGGCGGCGTTGATCGTCAGCACCGCCTGCATCGCTGCGTCGACCGGCGGCGTCGTCGTGCCGCTTAGCCGATGGAGGAGCCAGGCGGCCGCCAGTGCCATCAACGCCAGATAGGCGGCGGCAAGCACCAGCACGGCGAGCGGCGCGCGGCGATCGCGCGCCCGCATCCAATGCTCCCGCCAGTCCGCCAGCCGGCCCCAGCCGACGCGATCCCAACCGGCGAGCGCAATGCCCGTCATCCAGCGCGCCTTCTGGCGGATCGCGGCGTTCAGCGACGACGGGAAATATTCGCGCACCGCGACCGGTCGTCCGCCGCGCGTCTCGCCGACCCAGGCCAGCACGCCGCTGCCGCCCAGCGTCGCCACGGCGAGGCCAAGCTCGTAATCCTCGGTCAGGCTCGCAGGATCGAAGGGCAGGCCGCCACGCTGCACGGCGATCCGTTCCAGCCAGTCGCGCCCGATCCCGCAACCGACCCCGGCCAGCGGCAAACTGGCTCCCAGCGCCTGCCGCGCGATCAGCGATTTCTGGTGCGATTCCCCGAATTGTGCGTTGGTGTAAGTCACGCACGGGCTTGGGATTGGGTGGCCAGGGAGAGGACTTCGTCCATCTGGCGAACTACCTCGATCTGGACGCCGCGGGTGGCCTCGGCCGGGCGCAGGATGATGCGGGCGATCATCGCGCGGAGGCGGGGCACCGCCTCGAGCTTGGTTTCGGGTGCCTCGAGTGCTTGCTGCAGGGCCTCGACCTGACGGCGGTATTCCTCCTCCAGGCGCGGGTGCAGGGTGAGGACCTCGGGGAGGGCGTCTAGGCTGGCGAGCTCGCGGGCGAGGCGCTCCTTTTCCTCGCGGGCGGCGCCTAGCATATCGCGGATCTCGCCGAAGGCGCTGCCGCCATCCGCCAGAGCGGCGAGCAGGCGATCCATCTTGCGGGTGGCCTGGGCGAGCCGATCGGCAAGGCGGGCGCGGTCGCGCGTGAGCTGGGACGCCTTGCGCGCATAGTCGCGGTGGTATTCGCGGACGTAGGCGGCGACGACATCGGGGGCGAGCAGGTTTGCGCGCAGCTCGGCCAGGACTCGCTCCTGATACTGGCGCGAGCTGATGACGCGATTGTTGGTGCATGCCTTGCCGTTCCGATGCGCGCGGCAACCCCAGTTCTCGCCGGACGATTTCACCCAGCCGTTGCCGCAAACGCCGCAGACGCCCAGGCCGGAGAGAAGGTGCTTGGGCCGGCGATGATATTCGGGGCGGGCGGCGGTGCGCGAGGCCAACTCCTGCTGCACCGCTTCCCATAGATCCTGATCGACGATCCGCAGCTCGGGCGCGCTCGCAACCGTCAGCTGCTCGCCGGCCGGACGCATGCGGCGCGCGCGGGTGGTGGGGTTTACCACTGCCTTGGTGCGGCCGTAGACGATCTCGCCGATGTAGAGGCGATTGCGCAGGATGCCGTGACCGGACTTGTGCTCACCGGTGATGACGCCGGGCATCCAGAAGGCACCGCGGGGGGCGGGCAGGCCCTCCTGGTTGAGATCGCCGGCGATCTGGCGCCCGCTGCGCCCGGCGGCGTATTCGCGGAAAATGCGGCGGACGATCTCGGCCTTGTCATCGACGATCTCGCGTAGGCCGCGGATCGGATTGCCGTTGTCGTCGAAGCGGAGAACCCGGCGGTAGCCATAGGCGATGCCGGCCGTCGCTCGCCCCTGCTGCACAGAGCTGCGCTGGCCTCGCTTCACTCGGGCGGCGAGATCCGTGCGAAACTGCGCATCCATGAAGCCCTTCACCAGTCCGACGATCGGCGTAACGGTGCCGTCGAAAAGGGTGAAGAGGCGGGCGCCGGCGAACTCGATCCGCTCGCGCAAGGTGTGTGCGTCAGCGACGTGGCGCGCGAGTCGGTCGGTCGATTCGGCGAGCACCTGATCGATGCCGCCTGCCTCGACCAGCTGCATCATGGCGTTGAGGCCGGGACGCTGCAGCTCGCCGACGCCGGCAGCGCCGGAGATCGCGGCGTCCTCGAAGGTGGCGACGACAGACCAGCCCTCGCGTTCCGCGCGTTCGCGGCAGACGGCGATCTGGTCGGCAGTCGAGCGGGGGTTCTGGTTATCGCTGCTGAAGCGGGCGTAAATGACGGTCCGCATCGGCCGATTCCTTGGTGCGTAGACGGGCAATGTCCCTTGTGACGTGGGCGCGCGCAAGGGCTTCGGCGAAGGCGATCGCTTCCGGTGAGGATTTGGGGAAGGTCGCCGGCGCATTCATGCGGTCGGCGCCTCGAACTTGTCGATCTGGTTGCCCCAGACGTCCCAGCCGGCGCGGCGCTGGCGGGCGAAGAGTTCGGCGCGGGGGCCGGCGTAGAGCTGCTCGAGATCGGCGTGCAGCTGGTCGGGCTTGCGGCTGTGCTCGCGAACGGGGGCGGCGATCAGGTTGCGGATCGAGCGGGACAGGACGCGGGGCTTGCCGATCGTGCCGACCAGGTAGAACTCGGCGGCCGAGCGGAAGACGTAGCCGGTGCCGAAGGTCCACTTCTCGCCCGTCTTCGACTGTTTCGCCCAGGCGCCGGCGCTCTTGAAGGTGAAGCCCCATGCCTTCAGCAGCTCAATCGCGCGATCGAGGAGCGGGGCGGTCGCCCACATGACCAGGGCGCAATCGGGGGCGGCAAGCCGGGCGACGGGCAGCTGCGCGAGCTGCTCGATCGTCATGCAGCCATAGTGCGCGACGGGGTTCTTCGCCTCGCCCTTCGCCGAGTGATTGAAGAAGCGCCAAGGCGGATCGGCGAGGATCAGCCCGTAATGGTGCGGGCGCAGGCCCTCGAACGGCCAGGCGGGCAGCTGCGACACCGGCGCGGCCGAGACGATGCGCTTCGGACGAGTCCGCGCGCCAAGCTCGCCTGCGAAAAGCTCACCATTGCCCAGCGCGGCAATGCGCCGGCGGGAATGCGTCTCGCGCAGGTTGGCGACGTGGGTGTCGCGATCATAGGCGAGGTGGCAGCGCTGGCACATGGCGCGCAGGTTCTCCGGCGCGCAGTTCTCCGGCATGTCGTCCAGATGGGCGACGGTGAGCACCACGGTTGAGCCGGTGACGCTGTGCGGCTCGCCGTTGTGCTCCGCGCAGCGGCCGGCGTGATCGTGGCCGCATTCGCCCTGGCATTCGCACCGATCGCCGGCGCGCTGCTTGCGTATCTGCAGGGAGATCGTCGGCCATTCGCGCGGGTAGCGGGCACGGTTCTCGGGACGGATCGGCATCAGGCCGCTTCCTCGTCTTGTTCCGGCAGCACGCGGCCGATCGCAACGGCGCCGGCATAGGTGATGCGGTATTCGTAGAAGCGCGGATCGCTGCCCTTCGAGCAGCGCGCGCGGGCGGCGTAGCCGCGGCGGATCAGGGTATCATGGACCCGGACAGCTTCCGCGGTGCTCTCGGCATCGTTGCCGAAGCCTCGCCGCGACAAGGCCTCGACCTTGTCCGTGTCCGGCAGGAGCTGGCGCGCCCAGGCGAGCGCCTCCAAGGCGGGCCGCTCGCCCTTCATGCCGCCTCCTTCAGACGCTCGGCGTCATGTAGATCCGCGATGCGATCTCGCACCTGGGCAGGTGTGGAATAGGGCGAAGCCAGGCCGTGCATCGCCAATATGGCGGCTCTGGCGGTAAGGATGACGCTTGCTTCGGCGATCGACGGGATGCGCTGCGGCCAGCCCTTCACGTAGCGTAGGTTGGAGGGCAGGCGATCTTCCAAGCGGCGGCGTTCAACCGCCCAAGCTTTACCGCGAGCGAGGTCGGCCGCGAGCGACGTTGGCAGCAGATCGGGTGCGACATCGCCTAGCCAACGATCCGGCTGGAAAGAGAACGTTGATCGCGCCTCCATATCGACCAGGTGCAGCAGCGCACCCAGGTTGCCGGGAGCGCGCGCCGCAATGGCAATGTCTCCGGCGGATGCGAGCACACAAAAGGCGCAGCCGAACCGTGAGGCACCCCGCTGGTAGCTCTCTGCCAGAGGCAAGCCTTCTCGAGCGATGTAGGTATAGACCTCATCCTCTCGCACCTCGACGCCGGGATGCCAGGTGACGATGCCGCCTCCGTTTGCCCGAACGTAGGGCTTTCCCTCGACTTTAGAGATCGGGGCCAGGCGGCGCTTGATGCTCTCTTCGCGCCTGATGCCGACTATCGAAAGCACCTGCTCGCCAGGGAACTGGCGCAGCAGCTGAGGCAGGATAACCTGTGTTTTCAGCTCCGCCGTGCAGAAGCGGTTGGCAGCGGAACTCCATGGACCTGTGAGGTGATACGTGAGCAGGTCGACATAGCGCGCGAGCCCCAATTCGAACCGCCGCTCCCATCGGTCGATCAAGTCCCCAGCACGCCGGCGCACGATGATCAGTGGCACGCCGATAGCGGCGGCGGATGCTTCAACTGTGTCTCGGGTGGAGGGCCAGTCTATCCGACCGAGGTCAGCGTGGATAGCAATGCGGCGATGGTGCGGGTGACCGAGACGATCGAGCAGGCGGGTGGTGGCATGTGCGATCGAGACGCTGTCCTTACCGCCAGAGAGGCTATAAGCGACGGGGGCGCCAGCAGCGACAGCCGCGCGTACGCGATCGTCGATCGCCAGAGCACCGAAGCCGGCGGCGAACAGGTCCATCTGCGGACGAGGCCTCACAAGCGCCTCCATTCGTTATGGCAGCCCGGCCCCCAGCGCTTGCAGGTGACCTTGCCCTCTCGCTCGAGCCGCACCAGACGATTGCGCACAGCAGGCGTTTTCAGGTCCGGCATGCCGTGCTCGTGCGCGAGGATGTTGCGGACTGCGTAGGTCATGATCCCTGACGGGCGTGCGGCCATGACCTGCAGGATGAGATCGTCGATGGGAGCCGGCATCAGCGTGCCTCCTCGGCGATCCGCTCGCGCGCGGCCTGCACGCCGTGTTGCAGCTGTGCCATGGCGAGAATGGTGGGACGGACCTCTGGCGCCGCCTGGTCATAGGCCAGACGCGTCTTGTGCCGGCCGCCATTCAGGCGAGCGAGAACGGCCCTTGGCAAGCAGCACCAGTTGCTTGGATCCGTGTTGAGCCGATCGCCGTCTAGGCACTTCAGGGCATGCCCCTTCGGCACGGGACCGTTGATCTCTTCCCAGCGGAGCAGGTGAACGCCGCGCCAGCGCGACTGCAGAGGAAGTCCGTCGTGGATCTTCCGCTCGAGATAGCCTTCCTTGCTCAGCCGCTCGGTTCCGATCGGCTTGTACAGCCGAACGGCGACGCCGCTGCGTTGTCCCTTGCGAAACTGCGTCGCGCGCGCGTTCGGGTGTCGGCCGCCCTTACCTTCGGGACACGGCTGGCCCTTGTTCATCGGCTCCCGGCCGGTCTCGAACCGACCGGTGCGCCCGGTCCGCCAGCCCTGACGCTTTCTGAGCGCGTGCAGGTGACCGGCCTTCACATCCGAGCGCTCGAACGCTCGGACGAAAGCTGCATGGTAATCGCCGATCGGCAGCAGGTGGTTGGCTTCGAGCCATGTCAATTCCTCGGCGCTGTAGAGGATGGCGCGCCCCTTCATTCCGACTTCCCCAGCATCGGCAGCATGGGGATGAAGCGATCGCCGTGATTGGCGATGATCGTCGCGGCTTTAAGCTGCAGATCGGCATTGCGGACGATCTGGTCAGCGATCCGCACGATCGAGTCGGTGCGCTTGCCTTCCTGCTCGATCTGCTCGGCGGTGAGGCCTTCTTCCGACAGGCGCTCGAGCTGAGCGAAGAGGTGATTGTTCAGATCGGAAAGTTTGTTCTTCACGGTAGGATCTCCGGCATGATGAGGGCGATCGCGATGGCCAGGGCGGCCCAGACAAGGTCGATGCAGGCGCCGCGGAGGATGCGGAGGGCGCGGGCGCGGATCATTCCGGCCGCTCCCCGAGCATGGCGGCCTGCAGCTGGTAGGAGCGCTGGGCGGAGACGGCGGGCGCAGGCTCCGCGGAGCGGGCGAGGAAGGATCGGGCCTCGAGGCAGTTGGCCGACCACTCGTGGATGCGGCGTTCCTTCCACGCGGCGTTGATCGCCTGGCGGAGGGGGCGGGGGAGGGCGAACCAGTGCGGGCGGCACATGAGGATGCCGCGGGTGACCTCGACGGTGCAGCCGGGGGCATCGCAGGTGCGGGTGCGGCGGACGCGGCGCGTCATGCGGTTGCCCTCGCCTGCAGGCCGGCGAGCTTGCGCTCGGCCGCGCGGATCTGCTTGCGCAGGCGATATCCGCGCTGGCGTTCGCGTTCGACCAGGTTGATGAGGCGATCGCTTTCCTCGCGCGTAAGGGCGCGGGTGCGCTGCAGCTGCTCAAGCTGGGCCAGCTCGGTCGCCTGTGCCAGGCGGCGGCGTTCCCAGATGGTCATCGGCGGTTCCCTTCGGACATGGCGGCGACCAGCATCATCACCGCGACGGGCACGGCGATCAGGACGGTCGCGACGATGGCGGCGATGCGCGCCAATCGGCGCGGCCAGGCGGCGGGCGCGGGGGCGGGCTGCATCAGAGCATCCCCAGCGATTGCATGTAGGTTTCGAGGATCGCCGTCTCTTCCTGGAAGGCGAGCTTCTCTTTCTTCCGGATCTTGCGGATGGACTCGAGCGCCTTCGCATCGAAGCCGCGGCCCTTTGCCTCGGCAAGCACGTCGGCGATGTCCTGGGCGATGCCATCCTTCTCCTCGTGCAGCCGTTCCAGCCGCTCGATCAGCAGGCGCATTTCCTCGGCCGCTGTTTCCCCGTTCGTCTTGATCGGATCGGGGACGTGCCGTGCCTTCTTGCCACGCTTCGCGGGCGCAGCAGGGACAAGGGTGAGGGTCGGGACATGGCGGGATTGCCCGCCGGCGCCGCGGACCATCCGCATGCTGAAGGCGGACATCAGCAGCGCTCCCCATCGGCGCAGCGGCTGCACAGGCCGGGCAGGGTCCAATCGCAGTCGCCGATCTCTTCGTGATGGCAGCGGTGATGGCGGTCGCAGCCGCACTGGCGGCAGATGATCGGGTGACGCTCGGGCGGGCGCGTCATCAGCTGGAAATAGACGTCGGAGCTGAAGCGGAAGGCGCCGTGCAGCGGATCGAGCAGGGTGACGTGGTTGGCGGTGGTGCCGGGCGTCTCGAGATCGCGGATCAGCGCGGCGACAGCGCTGCGCCGGCGGTGCCGCGGCTCGATCACCTCGGCGACCTGATCCACCGACTTGCCGGATGCCTTGCGGCAGATCCGGAGATAGTCGGCCGGGGTGAGCGGGGGCAGAAGATGGAAATCTGTGGGCGCGGGCGCCGGCTCGGAAAAGATGTGGGCGTGCAACATCAACGTGCGCTCCTCAATTCTTGGTGGCGGGTTGGTGATCGGGGTTGCGGAAGATCCAGCAGTTCACCGTCTTGCCGGTGATCGCGTTGGTCGGCCGGGAGGCGGCTTCGAACTTGCGGCGCTTGCTGGTCTTGAGCAGCTTCTTCAGCTCAAGGATGGTGCAGGGCAGCTGCAGGCGCAGATCGGCGCACCGCTGCTCGAAGCTGCCGAGGTGGATGGCGTGGACCTCGCGCGCGCGGCTGAGGTCGATCGGCCGCTCTGTCGCTTGGGTTTCCAGCGACTGGATGTGGTCGAATCGTTCCCAGAACAGCTCTACGTGCGGGTGGTCGCTTTCCACCGCGCGCTGGCGCTCCTCGAGCATGGTGAGGATGAAAGCCTGTGCGTCGGCAACCTGTCGCGCGGACAGGTTGGTCACGACCAAGAGCATCGCGTCCAGCATCGCGGCGAGCTGGGCGTGGTTCTTCACCAGGCGCCCGTTGCGGATGCCCTTGTGCTTGCCCATGGCCGCCTCGTGGCGGCGGAAGGCATCGCGATAGGCGGCGAGGATCGCGTCCTCGCGGCGTACGATGTGGATCAGGAAGCCGGAGACGGCCTCGACATCGGTGCGGGCGAGAGCTTCGCCGGCGGCCTTGCCTTCGGCGGAGAAGCGGCTCTTGTCGAAGTGGATCGCCATGATGCGCTCGCGCAGGGCGGGCGATGCGTCCACGCTGTCGTTCTGGGCGATGACGATCGCGCCGCGGAACGGCGGCTCGAAGGTTTCCATGCCGCCGTTGGCGATGGCGCGGGTGCGGACGGCGCGGCCGTTATAGGCGGTCTTCAGCTCGTCCCACTCGAAGCGGCGCCCGTGCGGCGTGTCCTGGTTGCGGTCGCCTTCGATCAGCACCACGGGCAGGTTGCCCACCTGCCCAAGCGTGCGGGCGATACCGGCGTTCGTCGCCTTGGTGGGGTCGAAACCCTCGTAGTTGGCGCGGCCCGCCAGCTTCCACAGGAACTCCAACAGCGTCGTCTTGCCGGTGCCGGGTAGGCCGGTCATTTCGAGAAAGGCGAGGCTGTCCTGTTCGCGGCGAATGTGGTCGGCGAAGAAGCTGAGCACCCAAAAGGCGAGGGTGACGATCCCCTTGGGGCCATAGGCAGTATCGAGAGCCCCGATCCAGCTGAGGTCCAGCTTGTCCGGATCGTAGGTCATGCGCAGGATGCGCTCGGTGGTGCGCAGCTTCACGTTCTGCTTGCCGAGCACGAAGAAGTCTTCGTCGTTGGGCTCGTAGACGCGGCCACGGTGCACCGCCCGATCGCCGAGGATCCAGGCGCCGTGCTCGATCGAATAGCCGGTGTGCTGGATCGCCTCGACCATGCGGATGTGCGACCATTGCCGCTGCATCAGCCGGTCGATCTGAAACTGCGAGCCGGTCCACTGCGCACCTGGCGCGATGGAGGCGAGCCGCTTCTTGAACTCGCCGTTGGTGGTGCACGCGCTGCCGGAGAAGGTGGCCTTGATGCTGGCGCGCTTCGGAAAATCGACGCGGAGGTAGTAATTGCCCTCCTCGATGTTCGGATCGCGCTGGAAGTAGAGCGTGCGGAAGGTGCAGTTCGCCAGCTCGTCGATGTCGATCGCCTCTTCCGCGGCGAGATCCCAGCGGGCCTGCGGCGACAGATCCTTGATGTGCGCGAGCTCGGGATCCTCGCTCTCCATCCACGCCGTCTGGATCTGATTGATCCGCTCGATCGAGAAGTTTGCCCAGAGCTGCTTGCCGGCGAAGGTGAGCGGGAAGGATGCGTAGCGCTCCTTCTTGTAGACCAGCATCGCCTTTTCCGTGGCGCTGGCGGCGATCGTCACGTCGCCGTTCCACAGATAATCCGCCAGGTGATCGGCGCTCAGCTCGCCGGCCTGGTGCAGATCGTTCCAGTCGAGCTTGTCGCCCTCGCCATCGACGCGGACCTGGGCAGCGCCGCAGTCGAGGTTCGCCTCGCGCGCCTTCTTCACGAACTCGCGGGTGTAGCGGACGCCGGCCTTGCCGACGTCGTAGGCGAAGATCAGCCTGGGGGTGCTGCGACCGATGCTCGCCGCGGCGACGCGCAGGGCATCGATGGCGGTGCCCGGGTAATTGTTGCACGACAGGGTGCTGACGGCGACGGCACCACGATCGCGGAAGGCCGGTGACTGGTTGAGGGCGATCGCGTCGAAGATGCCCTCCGCGATCCAGACCTCCTTCGCCTGGGCGAGCACCTCGGCGGTGTGCGCCGGCATCGTCCACCACAGGCCGGTGTATTTGGAGCCGAAGGCGAAGCGGGCCTTCTTCTTGCCGAAGCGCGCCGGCTGGTCGATCAGCCGTTCCCAATAGGTGTTGGCGGCACCAGGCAGGGGAAAGCGGACCGTGGCGGTGCTGAGGTTCAGCTCGCGATCATGGTAGCTTTCCTGCGTGTAGCAACCTCGCAGGCCCTGCAGATCGAAACCACGGGCGTGCTGCAGATAGGCGTCGGCGGCAGCGTGCGGGTTCTCCGGCGTGCGCTTGTGGCGCTTGGACCAGTCGTCGAAGATCTCGGGGTAGAGCGGCTTGACCTGGATCGTCTCGCCGCAATTGTTCTCCCGGCCGCAGCGCAGCACGAAGGGCTTGTCCGACCAGGTGAACAGCTCCCGCTTGTCGCATGCGGGGCACTTTCCCTCCTGCAGGAAGCGGCCCTTCTCCTTGAAGCCGAAGTCGGACTTCAGCCTGGAGAGGACGTCACGGAGGATATCGGGCTGCACGGGTGAGCGGTCTTTCGTGAGGGCCGGAGTGGCGCAGACAAGCAGAGGGCGTTCCCGGAAGCAGGGTGCGACCGGACGGATTGGGGGCAGACGGGATCAGGTGCGCCGGGTGGCGCTAAATGGGATCAGCTGGGGGCAGTTGTGGCCTCCCCGGCTGGCGGCGTGTCATCGTTGGCCGGAGGGGTCTCGTCATCATTGGCGGGCTTGCCCCGCCACTGGCCGAGCGGGAGAACGATCGCCGGGTTCGGCTTCGCGCTGGGGCGGAGCGTCCGGTAGATTGCGAGCTGGGCGATGAAGACGTGCCCGCATTCCGGGTTGTCGCAAACGAATCGGATCACGCGCGTGAGCGGATCTGCCTGCACGCTGTCCCGCGCGATGGCGCGCGTGTCGCAATGCGGGCAGGTGATGCCGGGCACGCGCGCGGCATAGGATCTCTTTGGTCGGTGCAGATGGATACTGGTCATTGGGAACCCCCGGCTTTCCCCGCGTCCGGCCCCGCGCCGAACGGTAGGAACTTTGCGAGTCTCGCCTTGACCGCCCCGATCGCGGTGTGAGCCTCATCCACCTGCACGAAAGCCCAGTGCTTCTCGCGCGGGGTGGAATTCGGTTGTGTGATGACAAGGGCGGCGGCGAGCCCTTCACCCGCCTCGCGTGTCGCCACGGTGATCTCCTGCAGCAGCTCGCGCTGGCAGGCGGTTTGCTCGGCAACACGAATGCCGAGCTGAAAATTGTACGCGTCGTGGAAGGGCGCGCCCTCTCCGCCGGCTGACTGGAAAGCGACGTCCAGCGCGAGCGCCTGCTCGATCGACGGCGTGGCCGTGCTCGACGGGTGCGCCCACTTGTAGACCAGCCGCTCGGAGCGCCGAACGATGCGGGCGGCGACCTTATAGCCGAGATGGCCTGCCACGCGCGTGGCGGCGTCGGCGAAGGTCTCGGGCGTGCGTGGCAGCGTCATGCGCGCGCTCGCCGGGGCAAAATGGCGTCCCGATCGCACGCGACGGTCGGGACGCCAGAATCTACGGAGCCGGGGTGATCGTCGATAGGAGGAGAGTTCGACGCGTGCTCCGCAGGGTAAATGTCAGGACGCAGCAGATGACGAGAAACGCCGGCCTCGCGCTCGACGATGAGAACGTGTTCTGCCGGCAGCCGCTTCCCGCTTTGCAGCCACTTCCACACCGCCGTCTGCGACACACCGCACAGACGCGCAAATGCGGACTGTGAGCCAACGCGCATGACCGATGCCTGTAGCGCCTCGAAAGGAGTTGCGTTCGCGTCCATACAACCGAGCTACAACCATGGATGTACCTCTGTCAACATCTACGCTTCCGTATCGCTAATAAACTTTGGTTGTAGGGTGGCGCCATGATCGTAATGGACCGCCTAGCTGCCCGGATGCGCGAGCTTGGACTTAGCCAGGCCGAGTTGGCGCGGCGTGTTGGGATATCGCAGCAGGCGATCGGCAAGCTGGTGAACGGCAAGTCAAGCAGTTCGCCAAATATCGGCAGGATTGCGGAAGTGCTGCAGACGACACCTGCCTACCTCGTCGGGCAGGTGGAAGATCCAGAGGAAGGCGCCATGCTGATGCCGACCGAGGAGGTGATCGCGGATCAGCTCGACCTGGTTGCCATTGATGAGATCGACCTCGCATTTGGCTTGGGCGCTACTCTGACTGACCAGGTGCCGGTGGTTGTAAGCAAGCGCCGCTTTCCTCGCGGTTGGCTAGAGGCACTGACCGACGCTCCGCCCAGCGCCTTGGTTTTCGCTCGCGGCCGGGGTGACTCCATGCTTCCGACGCTGCTCGACGGCGATATCGTTCTGATCGACAAGACACAGCGCTCCTTCCTCGAACAGGACGCGCTGTTCGCCCTGACGCTGGGCGACGCCGCCATGATTAAGCGTTTGCGCGCGCGCCCCTCCGGCCGGATCGCCATTCTCTCGGACAATCCGACGGTGCCAGCCGACGAGGTCGCACCTGACGAGATCAGGATCGTCGGCAGGGTGGTGTTCATCGGGCGGCGCATGTGAGGCGCCGGGCGGGGAGGTTGGCATGTTATTGTTGGTGATTTTGGCTTCGACTGCTGTTCCCAATTCTGAGACGTTGCAGCGTTGCGTTGACGCGGTGCATGCTGTGTCGCCCGCCGCGGATAACCTGTGCGCTGTGCCCTCCTCGTCTGTCGATCTCTTCTCCGGAGAGCAGCCCGATTGGGCTCGCTGTACGGATGCGATGGGGGCAGGAAGGCGCGTCGCCAAGGCGTCCGGATTGCCCAAGGTTATGCGCGATGGCCTCGTTCGAGACTTCGACAAGCGAATTGCTGCCTGCACGACAACAGCGCCGGCGCAGGATACGCCGGTACGCCCCACCACCAACCTTTGGGACTAGATGTTCGGTAACGGTACAGAGTTTCAGCAGGCATGGTGAAGTGAACGACATAAAGGCGCAGCTTCAGGTGTCGCGTGAGAAAGGCCGAGTTTGATCATAGAAGGCCGCAGCCACTCGTTCCTACGCAAGCGACTGCGTCGGAAGGTTCGACAAAGGGAGAAAAAGCACCAGCGTCGTCAGGGGCGCCGGCGCTGGCCTGCGGCGCAAAGTCGCGGTGCGCCTACGATTGTTCGCGTCCTGCTGCCGGCAGAGATGAACCTGCGGCGTTACTTCCTTCGTCAGCCGGTGCTTCGTGCGTGCGAGCTGTTCCGGAACGCCTACCTACGGGACAAGCGGGACGTCATCCTCGACTTCTCCCGTACCCGCCTCATCCAAGCCGATGCCATGCTGGTGCTGGTAGCAGAGGTCGACAGGGCCATGCGGATGGGCCTCACCAAGCAGGTGATCCGGTGCAAGTTGCCGAACGGCGTGGACCAGGAGTCGCAAATCGTATGCGAGGTTCTTGAGCAGGTCGAATTGTTGAAGCGAATTGGGCAACAATCGCCTGCCGCGAAGCGCCAAGACAACGACTTCCATGAAAGCGTTCGCCATTGGCGCTATGCCACGGGAACGCGCGTGGACGAAAAGCCCGGTGACGTCCTGGACCAGCATGAGGGGCGAATCAGCGAAGGGTTGATGACGGGGGTTCAAACCGGCTTGTCAGAAGCGTTAGTGAACAGCCTCCACCATGCGTATCGGGCCGACCGTCTGGATGGCTGTGCACCGTTCAATGAGCGGCGTTGGTGGATGTTCACGCGCGAGGCAAACGGCCTGCTCGACGTGCTTGTCTGTGACCTTGGTATCGGAATACCGCGTTCTTTGCCGCTCAGCTGGGACCGAAACCTGCTGAAGAAGCTCATGGGTATTTTTGGTAAGTCGTCACCTGATGTTGCGTCCATTCAGATGGCCCTGATATTAGGTGAGACCTCGACGGGTGAGGTGAACCGTGGCAAGGGCCTGCCGCAAATATGGAACGCAACCCGCACCTCGAGCGCTGGAAGCGTTGGAATCCTAAGCGGCAAGGCCTACGTTGGGTATGATGTCGCCAGCGGCGAAGAGTTTTCTGGCTCCTACGAGTCCAGCCTGCTCGGAACACTGGTGAACTGGACCTTCCCGGTCGATGCCGCGGACGCTGTTGATGGGTGAAACGATGATCATTGTCGCGAAGGATTTTTCGCGTGCACCTGCTGGTCGCTTCATCAGCGACGGGCCAAACTCGGGCACTCGCTTCCGCGACGATTACCTCGTTCCGGCGCTTAACCGCGGCGATGACGTGGTCGTGCAGCTTGATGGTGTTCGCGCTTATGGCTCCTCCTTCCTTGACGAGGCGTTCGGCGGCTTGAAGCGGATGGGGTATGCGGCGGCCGATCTGGTGAAGCGCATCAAGCTTCTATCCTCAGATCCTTCTCTTGTGGCGGAGATTCGGGGATATTGGAGCTAACCTCGGCGTTGCCCGACGTTTCGCCATACCTGCAATATTCCTTTATTCTACCAGCCGGGCTGACGATTCTCGGTTGGTTTGTTGTTGCCAGACAGACTGACAGGCGTGAGTTCCGCAAGGAGTTGCGCGAGCAACTGAAAGAACTGCGCACCAGCATGGATGAGGTGCGTCTCCGCTCGGCGGCCTACTGGTTATGGGAGGACGTGAAAACCTCCGGTCCATCCGCAATCGCCCTATCTTCTGAAGTCAAGCGCCTAAGCCGCTATCTGAGGAACTTGGAAAGCGCCGGTCTTCGGTTTGAATCCACCGGCTTGATCATTGCGATCAGAAGTCTCGCCACTGGCGGCGATTTCCAAAGCAGAAGCCGGGTGCGTAGCGAGGCCGACGAGGAGCGCCTCGAAGACCTCTCCGGCGCTATTGAGGATGCGCTATCCAGAGTGGACAACGCCTTCTACTCCTACTTCGCTCCTAGCAAGCGGCGGTGTCTTCGGTGGCTACCGCTAGGCGGCGCGCTGCTGATGGTACGGGAATAGCGTCCCTACTTTGTTTCGAGCTTAAGGCGAGTCTGAAAGCCGCGCTCGCTGAGATCGTGCGTCACTTCGGCGATCAGCCACGCGAGGGCATCGATCGCCGCTTTGTACCCGGAGACCGTCGCGTTCTGTTCCGGATGCAGATCGGCCCGGCCGTGCGCTAACGTAATCTCAAAGGATAGCGGCTCACGGCCGGCGCGGGTGTGCGCAGCCGTTGCCGCTCGCTTTGCCTCGGCCTCGGAGCCGTAGACACGCGACAGACGGCGGGCGCCCTTGGCCTCGCCGCTGGTGACGTGCTGGCGCTTCGCCCCCTTGCGATCGTGCCAGCTGGCGGTGACGCCGGTGACTTCCTCGCGGCGCTGGCGCTGGAATTGGTGTTGGTCGCCGTCGCTGCGGTGGATCGTCACGGCGCCGAGAGGCTTGCCCGTGGCGGTGACGCCGGCGCCGATCGGCGCGAAGATCAGGGCGCCGCGCTTGATGGTGGCCACGGCGTCGTGCTCGCGGCCGAGCCGCCGTAGGAAGGCGAGATCGCCCTCGCGGCTCTGCGCCTTGGCGGTGATGGGCAGAGCCGCGAGGCTGGCGGCGCAATGGGGCGTGAGGCCGTGGCGCTTGGCGATGTCGGCGACGATCGCGCCCAGGGTGGTGCCATGCCAACTCCGCTCCCGCCGGGTGGTGAGGTGGCCGGCGAAGTCGGCCGCGCGGGCGCGCACGGTGATGAGGTCGGGCGGGCCGGCATGGCTGACCTCGTCCACCAGGTACGTACCCTTGTCGACCAGGCCGGGCGTGACCTCGCTGCCTTGGTGCCAGCCCAGCCATACCTGGATGCGCGCGGCGGTCGGCGGCAGGGCAACGGCGCCGTCCGTGTCATCGATCACGAGGTCGAGCTGGTCGGCTTCCTCGCCGCGCCTTTCCGAAATCGAGAGCGAGACGAGGCGTGGACGGGGCGGCCTGCCGTTCGGCTGCGGCACCTGGCCGCGTAGCATGGGAGTGATATCCTTGCCGTCCACGACAACGCGGATCGCGGGAATGGCGACGATCATCGCGGATCCACGTCCACGCGCAGCAGCTCGATCGCAAAGTCGATCTGGCGCGGCGTGCCATCGGGGAGGAAGTGCTTGCCGCGGTCGTCCACGCCGGTGATGACATAGGCTCCGTAGATATAGCCGAGGCCATCGACCAGCGCCCAGGCGTCGCCGGTCGCGGCCATGCGGCGCAACTCGTCCAAGGAAACGCTGCCGTCGGCGATCTCGAGGAAGACGGAGCCGGGCAGGCTGATCGTCTCCTCGCCCGGGCCGACGAACTGCGTTGCATCGCGCGCGCCGATGCGCGGCGTTGTCGCCTGCCGCCAGCTGGTGCGGCGCTGCAGCTCGTCATGCGCGAGCGTATCGATGCCGAAGGGAAAGGTGCCGAGCGCCAGTAACATGGATCAGTCTTCCCAATCGGGGCGATCGGCGAAGGCCGCATACTGGCCTGCGGTCTTCTGCCGCTGTGCCTCGCCGAGCTTCCGCGCGACGATCTCGCCGAGCTGCTCCTCGCTCTGCCCCGGCGCGCCGTAGATCTTGATGACGATCGGCGCGGGCTGTGCGGCGGGTGCGCGGCCATTATCGTTGCCGGGCGGCCCTGCCGCGGGCGCCCCGATCGCCAGCGCCGGGGCGGCCGTGCCGGTGACGATCGCGGCCGAGAGGCGGCGGGACAGGCCATCCAGGCGCCGCACCGGCTCGCTCTCCTGCGCGGCGATGCCGTTCGTGAGGCCGTCCACGATGTTGCCGCCGAAGCCATGGAAGACGCGGCTGGGCGAGTGGATGCCGAGCTTTGCCCTGAACCAGCCCGCGGCCGAGCTGGCGACACCGACGATGCCGCTCTTGAGCGCGCCGAGCATGCCGAAGATCCCGCGAATGAGGCCGGAGATCATGTCGCGGCCGAACTGCGTGAAGCGGGCGGGCAGGGTGGCGAACCACCCGAGGGCGGCCCGGGTGACGCCCTTGACGCCCTCCCACTGCGCGCCGAACCAACCGGTGATGTTCCCCCAGTTGGCATAGAGGGCGTAAGCGGCAGCGCCGATCGCCGTGACGCCGAGAAGCACGCCGGCAGCGATGCCGATCACGGGCAGGAGCCCGATGCCGAGCGCACCGGCGGCGAAGGACAGGGCCGCGAAGGGCGCGATCAGGCCGGCGATCAGGATCGCTCCGCCGCCCAGCACCAGGAAGAGAGCGGCGAAGGCGGCAGCGCCGACCATGATCGACTTGCTCAGCAGGGGATGGCGCGCGTTTACGTCGCCGATCCAATTGGCGAAGGCGTTTGCCTTCACCACCAGGTTGTTCACGGTTGGCAGCAGCTGGGCGCCGAGCGTCACCGCCAGTGCCGTGGCGTTCACCTTCAGCTGCTTGGACTGCTCGGCCGAGTCCTTCATCCGCTCGGCAAAGTCGCGGTCCGTGGTGCCGTCCGCGCCGGCGGCCTCCGCCCGGATGCGGCGGAACTCCTCCAAGTTCTGGATGAGAGGGCGCAGGCCCTGCTGCACCTGCGCATCCTCGAACAGGTAGCCGAGCCTCGACAGATCGCCGTTCAGCGTCTTGTTCGTGATCTCGGCAATGGCTTCGAGCGGCGTCTTGCCCTCCTTGTAGGCCTTCTTCAGCGCGTTGGGCAGGTTCACGCCCATCTTCTCGAAGGCCCTGTTGGTGGCGGGCGAGGCGATCTTCTGCAGGACGTTGGACAGGTTGGTGCCGGCGCTCGCCGCGTCGCCGGCGCCCTTGCGCGCGATCTGGAGCCCCGCGGCGAGATCCGCCACGGCGCCGGTGCCGGTCTGCCCGAGCCCCTGATAGGCCGCGGTGAGCGCGGGAAAATACTGCGCCATGTCCTTGATCTCGAACGCGCCTGCCTTGCCGGCGGTCGCCATGATGTCGATCACCTTCTGCGTCTGGGCGATCGGCACCTTGAGATTGTCCGTGGCTGCATAGCCGGCATTGGCCAGGTCCGAGATCTCGGCCTTGTAGGCGGTCGCCGCGCGGCCGATCGGCGCCATCATGGCAACGGCGTCGGGCACCTTGGCGCCGAGGCCAGCCAGCGTATCCACGCCGGCCTGCAGGTCGCCGGGCATCTGGTTGGCGGCGCGCGCCGCGATGAGGAGGTTACGGCCGAGCTTCTCCGACGCGGCACGGGGCAGGTCGGCCTTTTGCCCGATGTCGGTCATCACCGATTCGAACTCCTGCGCGGCAGTGACCGCGCGGACCAGAGGTGCGCCGATCGCCACGCCGGTCGCGATGCCGGCCGCGCCACTGGCGGCGAGTCCGGCGGCACGGCCCTGAATTCGATCGAACCGGGCACGCCCACTCGCCATCCGCCTTTCGCGATCGGCCAGGCGGGTCAGGCGGCGACCCTGCTCCTCGACTTCGCTCGTCGTCTGCTCAACAGACCGGCGCAGATCTCGCTGGTGGCGCGATAGCGAGGTAGTTTCGATGCCGGCGCCGCGCAGCCGATCGCGCAAGGTGCTGAGCTGCTGACCTTCAGCCTGGTGCTGACGTTCCAGTCGCTGCGCTTCAGTTCGAGCGCGGGAGAACTCTCGGGTGAGCGCGCGACTGGGGTTCTGCGTCTCTGCGATCTGTCGGCCGAGCTGCTGCACCCGCGCCTGCGCGCTGTGCATCTCCTGCTCGGTCGAGCGCAGGCCCATCTTGAGGGAGCGAAAGCCTTTAATATCCTCCGCGGATTGCTCGAGCCTCTCGAGCCGTTCCCTGGTGGTGGCGAGCGCACGGCTCGCTGCCGCGCTGCCGCCGGCGATATCACGGAGTGGGCGGGAGACGCGGTCTCCCGCCTCGATCATCAGGCGCAGGCGCAGGTTACGATCCACGGCTTTGCTCCGGATTGTGGCGCTGGGCGGCGCGATCACGCCATTGCATCAGCTCGGCGACGGAAAGATCGTCCATGGCCGCGGGCGGCCAGTGAAAGACGAAGGCGATGTCGGCCATCGGCCCTTCTACGCGCTCGGGAAGAGCGCCTCCTTCGTCGCAGTCGGCAGCAAAAAATCGACGAACTCCCCCGCGATCTGGGTCACGTCGGCCGGGTCCATGGCGTCGATCAGGTGCGGGTGGAGGATCGGCGTGGTGCAGCGAGGGGCGACAAGGCGGACCTGATCGAAGTCCATGCGCACGAGACCGCCCAGGTTGGAGCCGCGCAGGGCTCCGCCCATCGGCTTGGCGACACGGATGCGCGTGCCGGCGGGCAACACCACCTTGTCGGCGATCACGATGTCATGTTCGAGGTCGAACTCCCCAGGAACACGAACAGGGGGGACGCGGGAGGGCGGAGTGTCGATCTGGTCGGTCATGAAGCAAATCCTGCAAAGGCTTGGCGCCGGCCGCATGGTGCGGTCGCCGGCGCCGGAGAGAGGGGATGAGGCGGCGCCTATTCGAGGCCCATCGCCGCGCGATGTTCGGCCATCAGGTCCACGCCGCCGACGAACTCGACCATCCCGAGCACGTCGATCTCGATCTCGGTGACGCCGTTCCAGACCAGCTTGTAGTAGCTGAGCTGGCTCTTGACCTTGAACTCGGAGGATTCCCCGGGCTTCCACTCGCCCATGTCGATCTCTTCGTGCCGGCCGCGCGTGACGATCTCGACCGTGTCGACCTGGCCGGTGTCATCGTTCTGGAAGCTGCCGACGAAGCGCTGCAGCACGCCGCCCAGCTGCAGCATGCCGTGCTGGCGCAGGATATCGCGCATGGGGCCGCCATAGGTGGCCTCCATTTCGAGCGGCTCGCCGCCCATGTCGATCTTCACCGGGCGGTTCATGCCGCCGCCGCGATAGTCCTCGAGCTTGCGGGTGAGCTTGGGCACGGTGATCGAGACGGTCTCGCCGATATAGGCCTGCCCTTCGTTGAAGGTCATGGCCTGCTTGAGCTTGGAGGGGAACGCCATGGAGCGGGATCCTTGTGGTGGTCAGGGGGAGAGCGGGGCGACCGGCGATCAGGCAGCGGTGGCGAGGCTGGTGAAGTCGGCGAAGAACTCGTCCGTGATCTCCTGCTCGAGCCCGAGCGCCTCCAAGGGCGGCACGAAGGTGTAGCGATAGGAGATCGTGACCTTGCCGAGCTTGAGGCTGGCGACCGGGTTCTTGTCGGGCACGAACTCGGCCGCGCCGCCCAGCAGCTGGCCGGCGCGCTTCAGGGCGCGGAGCTTCTCGTTGATCTGCTCGACGATATCCTTTGCCAAGCTGGGCAGCAGCGGCTTGTCGATCGCCCAGATCAGGCCGAGCGCGACGGTGTCGGCGAGGATCTGGGCGGTGCGGGCCGCGCTCTCGAAGGCGAAGTCGCTGTCCTTCAGCGCGCAGGTGCGGTTGCCCCAGAATCGCAGGGCGCCGCCCAGGCGGACAACGGTGACCAGCTCGGAGGCGTTCAGCACGTTGGCGTCGGACGCCTCGTCCTGGACGTCGAAGGTCACGTCTGCGGTGAGCCCGTCGATGTCGTTGAGCGCGACGTTCGAGAGCGTCTTGTGCCAGCCCTGCGCCTGGTCGATCGCCACGCGGGCGCCCATGGCGACGGCAGCGACCGGCACGGGGATGCTGGCGCCGTTTGCGCCATAGGGGGCGGTGACGCCCGGCCAAAGCAGCGTCAGCTCGCGCGCGTCGGGGAAGAGGGCGCGGTGGGCGATGGCCTCGCCGCGATCGTCGCCGATCGCCGCGGCATAGACGCGCGCGCGCAGCTTCTTGGCGACTGCGACCAGGCCGGTGGTGACCGCCTCGTCTTCAAGGCCGGGGGCGCCGATGATACGCGGGTGCAGATCGAGCTGCGCCGAGGCGGTGAGCAGCGCCTGCATGCCCGTCTTAACGCCGGCCTCGTCCGTGCCGATCACGGCGGTTGCGGTCGCGCCTGCATTGGCGCCTGGCGCCACGCGCACTACGACGATCGGCGCGGTGACCTGGCCGGCGATACCGCGCAGGGCAGCAGCGAGCGTGCCCGTGGCGCCGGCCTTGGCGATGGCGTCGGCGATGTTGGTCACCTTGACGGCGGTGTCGAGGGGGAAGGCGCCGGCGACCGCGTCGGGCGCCGTGGCGACTAGGCCGATCACGGCCGTGGCGATGGTGGCGATCGAGCGCGAGGGGTTCTTCACCTCGTTGACGCGGATCCCGTGAAGAAAGCTCATGGCTGGGCCTTTCGAGTGAGCGCCGACAGGGCGCGGATGGTGGAGGAGACGGAGAAGGGCGGGGCGCCCGGCACGTCCGTGCGGCGGCCGGTAACGGTGAGGACGGCCGATTGCGGCGTGTCGCCGGCGGAAAGCTGCACGCGCCGGATGCGGGCGCGGCCCTCCTGGCGCATCAGCGCCTGGGCTGCCGCGGCGAAGATCCGCAGGCGGCCGAGCGGGTTGTTCGGCTGGTCGAGCAGCTCGGGCACGCTGCTGCCATAGTCGCGGCGCCCGCAGCGCGTGCCGATCGGCGTGCCGATGATGTCGGCGATCGACTGCGCCAGGTGATCGGCGCCGGCCAGCGGCTTGCCGGTGTGGCGGTCCATGCCGTTCATTGCGGCGGCCCCGAAATCCCGCCGCCCGCCTGGACGCCGGTATGCTTGTGGCTCTTGAGGCTCTTGCCGCCGGCGACCACGTCATCGCTGGCGGTGAGCTTTCCTTGCAGATCCACGTCGCCTTCGACACGCAAGGGGCCTTTGAGGGTGATGCCGCCGCGAGCCTCAATGACGGCGGTGCCGCCGTCCGCAAGCGCGGCGTCGAGCGCGTGCTGCACGGGGTCGTAGCGGAGGACGGCGCCGTCCCCGAACATCAGGACGGTGGAGGTGTCGTTGCCGGCGTGCGGGTTGGCGTCGCTCGACAAGCTACCGAGGATGATGCCGCGGGTGGTATCGGCCTCCGGGCAGAGCAGGAGCACCTGTTCGCCGATCGAGGGGGGCGACCAGGCGCTCGTCTTGCCGAGGCGGGGTGCCAGCCAGGGCACGTCACCAGTGAGCAGATCCTCGCCGTCCTCGCCTTCGCCGACGAGCTGGACACGGGCGGTGCCAGCGGCGAGATCGACAGACACGACAACGCCTTCGCGCGCGAGATCGCCGATCAGCCGTTGAATGTCGCGGGGGTCCGCCATGGCAGCGACCATGCGCGGCCGGGTCGGAGAGGCGAGGGGGCGGTCGTGTAGAATGGCTTTCTACACGAGCTGCCCCGGCTCACTTATTAGGCGAGACCTACGTCATAGAGGTTCCCCGCGCGACTGGATCCCTGCACCCAGGAGAACGTGTAGGACAGAAAACGCACTGGATCGTCTGCCGCGACACCCTGCACGTTGGCAAAGATCTGAAGCGCCTGCGATGTCTGGCCGGTGATGCCGATCGCCAGCGTGGCCCCGCCCTCGACATCAGCGGATTGTACCAATTTCACGCTGCCGTCCAAGGCGAGACCGGCGAGCGATCGGACCACAACCAGGTATTCCCGGGAGAACGTGGTGTACCCGACGCCGTTGACGTCGATGCGGGCAAAAGTCGTCGTCAGTCGCCCGGTCAGCACGTTGAGATTCGAGACAACCGGCAGAGCATCCGAAAGGTTTATCGTCAGCAGGTAATTCAGGCCGAGGACCGGCGTGATCTGCTTCGATGTGAGTTGCCCCGCGCGGATAGAGTGGACGAGGTTGCGGTTGTGCCCCCGGACCTGGGCCTGCGAGGGCACGCGGGTTGGCAGATAAAAGTCGCAGTCCGTGAAGGAAATGGCGCCCTCTACATCCCAGCCGTACGGGACTTCGCCGACCGCCTGGGTGAAGTGGCAGCTAGTGAAGGCGATGGTGCCTCCGTTCGCGAGCGCCGCCCCGAGACCACCGGTTCTGCGGCTGCGCAGCAGGACCGGATGGGTGTTCTCGAAATAGCAGGAGATGAAGCTGATGTTGCGGACGTTCTGAAGATTGATCGTCGCCTTGTCGGGCTGCGTGGAATCACCGCCACCCTCGAAGCGCGTGCCTACGCAGACGAGTGCCTCGACGCCGTTCAGGTCAAGTGCGGCCTCAGCCAGATTCTTGAACGCTCCACCGAAAATGAAGATGGCGTTGCTGGTATGCTCCTTCACCCAAATGCCGCGGGTGCATTGGTCGAACTCGACGTTCCTCAACTCGGTGGTCTGGAACAGCCGCTCGCAAACGATCCCGGCCTGTGTCTGGCCGAAGAACGTCACGTCCTGGAACCTGATATCGTCGCAGCCGCCAGTGGCGTCGATATGATATCCGGCGGTCCCACCCCACAAAGCGATCTGGCGAATGGTTTGGAAAAGAGCGCCACCGGAATCGGCGTTCGTCAGGAGAGGAAAGGCACGGTTCCCATCCACGTAGCTCTGCAGCTTCGTTGCGCGTGGCCCGTCGCCGGACAGGACGGCGCTGTTCGGCATCTTGAAGGATCGTGTCTGGCTATATTGCCCTCGGGGCAGATGGGCGTGTCCGGCGACATCGCGATGATCCGATGCGCTCTGCGCGAACAGCTGTTCGAGGATGGTGGTGGCGTCTTCCGCGTATTCGCCGCGCAGGCCCGCGATGAAGGCGTCGAGCTGCGACGAGCCGGTGATGCGATCCAGCGCGGTGCCAGCGGAGATCTGACGATACGAAACGCTGTTCGCATTCTGTCGGACCAGCGCACCTGTGGCCAGCGGCACCGCAGTCAGCTTGACCTTGTCGCCGCTCACGAAGTCAGCGGCGTACTGGACACCGCTGAAATCCCCGAGCTTGTAGAAATAGGGGGCCGCCGGGAACCCGCTGGTGTCTGCAGCGTCGGGCGCGAAATGGTACGACCGGTTTGTAACCGGGGCCGCCTGGAGAGCGGCAAGGCGGGTGTAGGTGCTGTTGGCCGGCCCGGTGTCCCCCTGGTCGCCCTTGTACCATGCTTGCAGATAGGGAACGATCGCGCTGCGCAGGACCGCCAGCGTCATGCGCTTGGCGGTGCCGCCCTGCACGACGGGCAGGATTTCCCCGCCGGCGAGATCCTCGGCGATCGGCATCGTGGAAATCTTGGCCATCGTCGTCAGATCCGCATGATGAAGAAGAGGGCAAGCGACGGCTGGGTCACGTCCAGCGTCACCGAATGGCGATGATCGGGGACGGCATCGATCGTGACGGGGTGGGCGTGACCGGGATCCTGCAGCGATGCACTGGTCACCGATTTGCCGCTGCCGCCACCGGCCGTCTGGTTCGATACGGGCGCGCTGACGGTGACGCCGGTTGTCGCACTGTCGGTGCGGCCCGTGGGGGTATGCCCGCCGGCATTGGTCGTTTCCGCCGTGCAAGAAGACCCGCCGAACTTCTCGCCAAGCTCGCGGGCGCCGCCGGCGCCGACCGGCACGCGATCGCGCAGATCGGGCAGGGTGATCGGGCCGGAGCCGTCGCTGCGCTGCACCTTTCGGCCGTCGCAGATCGCCCAGCCGGACGGGACCCCGTTCGCAGCGCCGAACCAAAGAGTGGTGACGCCGACCGGCAGGAAGGCGCGAAGGCCCAGCGGCGTGACGAAAGCGTGATCTTCCGTACCGGCCGCCACCTGGTCTCGTGAGGCGATCTTGGCGACGCCTGCCGTTTCCCGCGTGGCCGGCGGGTTCAGGAAGTTGGTGTCTCCGAAGCGCAGCTCTGCCGTGGTGCCGGTTGGAAAGGCGATGTCGAGCGCCACCAGCATGGTGGTGAGAGGCGATTTCTCAACGATCGCCTCGTCCTGCCCATAGACACCGAAGAGGGTGCCATCGGCGAGAAATAGCCCGAAGCCGGTTGCGCTGTACCCGACTTCCGCTTCGTCGCGCACGGTCATATGAACGACATTGTCGCCGATCGCCGAGCCGGAAATGGTGTTGATGCGTCGGAATTCGCCGGGCAGCACCTCCAAGGTGGGCGCCGCTACGAACGGAGCGGCGGTGAGGCCGACGCTGGAGATAGTGAGATCGAGATCCTGGTCGAGCTGTGCCGCGGTGAAGCGCTGCAAACCGGCGAGAGTGATGACGAGCGCAAGGGGCGTCATGGAGTGGTATCCAGAAAGGAGTTGTGATCGTCCTGCAGCGGCTCCCCGGTCTCGTCGGTGAGCAGCGCGGCCCAAGGCTGGCTGCGGTCCTCGGTGAATGCCATCTCGTGGCGAGCGAAGCTGGCGACGCGGGCGGCGCCTGCGATGCCGATGAAGCTGGCGACGGTGAGCTGCTGCACCATCTGGAAATGCTCGCGCAGCGGCTTGACGCGGTGTACCTCGGTGAGGATCGCCTCTGCGAAGCGCGCGGTACTGCGCTCGCCGCCCTTGCCGTCGAGCGGCAGGATCACGTCAAAGGTGTGCGGATCACGTCGCGGCTGCGCCTGATGCCATTCGACCAGTTCGAGCAGCCGATCGAAACGGTCGAGCACGGTACGCAGCGAGGCGCGCGTGCCCTTGCGACGGTGCAGCTCGATCGACTGGGCGACCGCGGCGCGCTTCATGGTTTCGGTCCAGCTCGCATCCCAGCCGTCGACCGCCAGCGACCAGGCGAGCCATGGCAGGATTTCGGTCGAACAGAGCGCCGGATCCCAGAGGCTGGCGAGATTCGCTTCGATCTCGGCCGCGCGGGCGGTCGCCAGCTCGACGGAGCGTTCGAGCGGGGTGGCGTTCGGCGGGAGGAGCGAGGTGGCGTCAGCCATCATAGCCGCCGTGCGTGAGCGCGATCGAGCTGCACCAGGCGGCCTGTCGTGGGTCGCAGACGATGTCGGCGCTCGGCTGGGCGAGCACCACGCGCTGCACGCCCGGCACCGTCAGGGCGGCGTAGAGGCCGGAGAGCGTCACGTCGCGGCCGAGTTTGCGGCTGTCGGCGAGATAGGCGTCGAGCGACGTGCGCGAGGCGGCGAGCAGCAGCGCGGCGTCGGGGCCGGAATAGGTGTAGATCTGCGCCTCGATAGCGAACGGCACGACCTGCGCGCTGGCGACGGTGACAAGGTCTCCGAGCGGCCGGATCGTGTCGGCGGTGACGATCGCGGCGACGGCGGCGGTCAGCTCGGGCGAAGCGGCGCCGTTCCCGATCGCCGACAGGACAGAGACGAGCACCTCGCCCGGCGCCGGGCTGATCGCACTAGCGTCGAGCACGTCCGGATGCGCCGACTTGGCGTGGAAGACATAGGCGAGCCGCGGGCCGGCGACGGAGAAGGCGTTGGGGGCGAGCACGATGCGCTTGCGGAAGGGATCGTCGGCCTCGGCATCCAGGCGTGAGACGCCGACGAGCGCCGCCAGCTGATCGAGGTTGGCGCCCGTGGCATAGGCGGTCATCACCTGCCGAGCGCGTTCGTTGAAGGTCTGGCGGAGCAGCAGCTCGCGGTATGCGGCCGCCTGCAGCACCTTCACCGCGGGATCGGAATCGACCGTGGCATCAAAGCCGGGCAGGCGCACCTGCAACTCGGCGATCATCTGCGCGAGGATCGTCTCGTAATCGAGCTGCTCTACGATCGTCGGCGCGGGCAGGCGCGAGAGATCGACGGTGGAGAGGGTCGGCGCGAGCATGGTGCCCGCCTTGGTTGGGCGGGCGCGGGTGCGTGGCTAGGCGTCGCTCATGTAGAATTGCATTCTACATGGGGAGCGTGATCGTCCTGAGCATCGGGTTGTCCATGGACGTCTCGTCCGGGTTTCGATCCTTGTAGGCATCCCAAGCGGCCTGGAGTGCCTCGCCGAGAGCCCTCCAAACTTCCTTGTCGTGAACCTTGTTTTCGATAAAGAAGTAGAAGTCCGCCTGCGTAATCTCACGAACGTCCCGCATTACTTCGACGTGGGTTGTTAACTCGCGCTCCTTCGCGTGGCCGCCCAACGCTGCTCGCATGCCCGCGACGAACCTGGCCGCGCCTGCCGGTGATCCGTCAGCAAGCTGCAGAGTGACGATGCAGCCAAAATGGTCACCATCCCATGTCTTTCCATTAGAATACTTGATTCTGATGTAAAAGCCAGTTTGACTCCGCGATATATAACAATAGGCGTATTGCTTATCTTGGTATGTGTGCTGGATTTGCCCGCTTCCGGAATCATCCAATTGTATGGACATAAACTCTCCTGCTCCTTGTTGCCCTATTGTCTAGTATGACAATCGGGTGAAAGAGCGTCTATATTCTGTGACGCACTCTGTAGATCATCATCCTTTCGAGACATGCTCCAGCAGGATATCCAGCGCGCGCCCACGCTCCCGTTCGGTAAGCCCCAGCAGCCCGCGTTGCGCGTAGCGGATCTTGCGGGCGCCGAGGGTCGGCGCATCCATCAACCCGTCCTGGTGGATGCGTGCGACCTCGGCCGCGCGGCCGGTGAAGCCGATCCATGCCTCGGTATCGGTCGCATCGGAGCGCAGGTAACGGGCGGAGCGCAGCTTGCGGAACATGGCGCGGCGGCGGATCTGGCCGCGCCGGCGGAGCTTGCCGGCGCCGGCGTTCTGCTCTTCCGGCGCGACGGGCAGCCATTGCGCCACCTTGTCCCAGAAGAAACTGCGGATCGCGCCGGCCTCGGTGTCGAAGCCGGTGAGCAGCGGTCCCTGGCGAACCCAGCTCTTCATAAACACGACACGGGGCTCGGCTGCGCCTTTGGGGTAGAGGAAGCGCACGGCGTGGGTGCCCGGCTTCTGCTCGCGGCGCTCCCGGCGTGCTGCAAAGGGCGAGCCGTCCGGATTGCGCTGGGCGGCGATGCGATCGGACTGGCTGGCGCGGATCTCGCGCGCCATACGCCGGAGGAGCGAGCGGCGCTCGGCCGGCGACAGGCTGCGTAGAAGAGCACCGGCGAGCTGCTCTACGGGCGCGAAGTCGTCGGTCACCGGTTCGAGCTGGCGACCAGCTGCACGGTGCCGTCCGCGAGATCCTCGGCGAGGCCCGCGAGAAGGCTGACGCCGGTGACGCCGGCAAACTCGTCCGCGGACTGCACGTCCGACAAATGCTCGGTGCGCAGACCGCCCGCTGTGCGCTCCACGCGCACCCGCTCTGTCAGCTCGATCGCGATCGACACGTCTGCGGTGTTGCCGTCGAGGATTTCGACCTCGAAGGAGAAGGGCTCTTGCCCGTCGCGGAACAGCAGATCGGGCTGCTCGCGCGCGATCCACGCCAGCACCGGCACCATGAGCGCGTCCACGTCGCCGGCATAGTCCATGACGACGAGGGAGAGGGTGTAGCGGTATTCGAAGGACAGGCTGGCGGTGCCGCGCGACGCCACGCTGCCCTTGTCGACGAACAGGGCGAGCTTGTCCGGCGCGGCGGCAAGGTCCGGCACGGCTTCGAGGAGGATGGATTTCAGACTCTCGGGTTTCTTCATGGACAGCTACTCGCAGCGGATCGCGCAGGTGAGCGTCTCGCGCTCGCCGGCCGCGGTTTCGATTGTCATGGTGACGCGGGTTACCGAACGCGGCGTGCCGCCCTCGACCCAGACACCAACCACCTGGCCGTCATGTCCATCCAGCGTAACGGTCGCCGAGCCGGATAGCGGCGCCAGCTGCACCTGCGCGATGGTGTCGCCAGCCAGCCAGTCGCTCCAATCGGCAGCACGGCGCACGCGGGCGCTCGCGCCCTTGGCTCCCCAGGCGATCTCCATGATAATCCTTTCCGGTACGATGATGGTGCGCAGCAGCGGCGGGACGATCGCCAGGCGCTGCACGCCACGAACAAGGGCGATTTCGGCGGCACGGGGCGGCTGAAATGCTGGGAGCACAGCAGCCGTGGCGGCACTCGTGCAGGTGACGGACCCGAAGCCAGCGCGGAGGTTGCCGCTGACCGGTGTTTCGGAAATCGAAGTCGCGGTGACGTGGGCCAGCGAAGCAGCGAAGGTTGCGCAGACCTGCCCGTTGCCCTCGCCGCTCAACCATACGGCGCCAAGCGAGGGCGTGCACGTCGCCGATACGTGCACCAGGCCCGCACCGGAACCTGCTACCGCGCCAAGAACGATCGCCGCATCGGCCGTCCGGGCCTGCGCTCCCGCGGCCGATGAGATCAACGTGACGGCGCCGAGGGCGGGCGCAGCCACGGCCTGAAGCGCAATATCCGCCGCCGACACCGTGGAAATGGGAGCGAGTACGCCAAAGGCTGCGGCCCGGACGGACACCTCCCCCCCTGAGGCTACGCTGATGGCGTCAAGCGCTGCGGGCACCTCCGCCACGATACGAGTGGAGCCGCTCGCCGTGGACACTATGCTGCCGAAAACATTGCTTGCCGCGGCCCTGGCGAGCACAGCACCACCACTCGCCATGTCGATCGGAGCGAGCGCGCTGGTGGCCCCGGCCGAGATCAAGGCAGCGGCTGCAGCGGCGATCCCGACCGCCGACAATGTCGCGGCAGCCGTTGCCATCGCAACCGCGCCGGTCGCTGCGGCTCGCAGCTCCACTGCAGCCGTGCGGTAACGGAACCCGGTCGCACCGCCGGAACTTGTCGCCGGAAAGCTCGTCACGCCGGCAGCAGTGTCGAAGGCGGTGGAACGGCTGGCCGAGCTGTTGGCGATGTTCCCCCGCTGGGTCAGCCCCGGGAACGTAGCCGTGCCGAGATTGGTGTTGTTCGTTCTCCAACCGGCAAAAGCGGCGATCCAGGAACTGCCATCAGCAACCGCCATTGTGATGGCGGGGAAGGTCACGTCAGCCGTCGCGTTCAGGGTGGAGGTGCCGCCGATGGGTGTGCTTGGGTCTACGCCGCGGTAGACATGCGCAATAACTTCTTCGGCGTTGGTCCATTCGCCAGCCGTTTCAGCGCCGGACGCGGCGATCTTGTATGCAAGCCGGGAAGATTGCGAGTTCGCGCCTGTGCCGCTCTGGGCCGCCGCCGCGGTGAAACCTGGTGCGAGCGGGATCGTGTTGGCATTGCTCGTGCCTTGATAGGACCAGACGAGGATCAGGTCGCCGGCCTGGTGCGGCGGGAGGACAACCGAGCTGCCTCCTTCGGCCGCCGCACCCACAAAGCTGATCGCCATGGCCTATACTCGGCTCAGGCGTTCGGCGCCGTCAGCGTGAAGCTGTTGACGACGAAATCCTGCCCCGTGGCGAGGCTGGTATTGTCGAGCGTCATGTCGCCACCACCGCCGGTCACGGTGATCGTGCCCTGAATATGGCAGGTTGTGCCGTCCGCCGCATAGATCCGGAAGTGCCCGGCCGTGCCCGTGGCGTCCGCGGCAGTATCTTCCCAGGTGCCGCTCTTGGTCTTGGTTCCGCCGGCAGCTGCGGCCATCCAGTCGGCAGGGAGAGCGACAGTCGCCAGCGCGGTGCCGCTGTCGGCAGCAGATGGAGACGCGGGCACTGCGCCCGTGCGGATCTTCAGAATGGCCGAGGCGCCCGCGGCGGCCTCGATCGCGTCGAGCAGGGCATTGCGGGCGGCAGTGGAGAGCTGAAGCACGTTGAGTTCCTTTGAAGGTCAGTGAGGGGCGGCGGGGCAGGGCGTCCCCGTCCAGGCGATCAGGCGATCGAGCTGGTTGGCGTTCGCGGCGAAGGCGCGGGCGAGGCGGATGATGCCGGCGCGGATCGCAGTCGGGATCTGTGCCACCAGCGCCGGGTTCTCCGGCAGGCCTTCCGGCCGGGCGGCGCAGCGGGTCAGCTCGGCAGGTGGCGTGTCCTTCACCGGCACGGCGACGGGCACCGGCTGCGACACAGCGACCTCAACGGGCTGGCGCAGGGCGCAGGCCTGCAACGCCGTTGACAGCAGCAAACCACTCGCGATCCACGAGATTGCGACGTTCCGCTTCATTTTCGGCGATCTCCATCTTCATTGCCGCGGTCCGCGCGGCTTCGGCCGCGGAGCGCGCGGCGAGGGTGTCGCCGGCCTGGCGGGCATCATGGTCCTTGAGCGCCTGCGCGAGCGTGGCGGCGGTCGCCTGGTCGGTTTCGGCGCGAAAGCGCTGCAGGCCGGCCACGGTGCGCTGGCAGACGGCGCCGCGTTCATGCGCGACGGTGACGCGCTTGCCGCCGATCGCCGTCTCGGCCGTGCTTGAGGCGGCGAAATCGACGCCGGCGCCCGCGCAGATCAGCTCGGCCGTGTGGGCGAGTTGGTCCCGCTCCGCGCGCACCTGCTGGAAGAGGACGTAGAGCCAGCAGCCGGCGCCAGCCACGGCGAGCAGGACGAGGAACGCGGCGTGCGTTTTCACCTGGGCGAGCAGCGGGGACAACAGACGGCGGATCATCGCGGCAAATCCTTCAGGCAAAGGTCACGCTCGGCCCGGCGCCGGCGATCGAGGCCGGTCACGACCTTGCCGTTCGCCTTGTTCCACATCACGAACGCGTCGCACGCCGCCCGCCACTGGCCGGCGTCGAAGCGACGATCGACGGTGGACCCGCAATAAGCGCCGGTGCCGATGTTGTAGGCAAGGCTGATCGCCGCGGAGAGCTGGTTGGGGTGGCCGCGGAGCGAGGGCGTGCAGGCGAGCACCGGCTCGGCATGGCGGATCAAGGCGGCCTCGTTGCGGGCGGCGCAGCCCTCAACGGTCTCGACCATGCCGGGCTTCACGCCCTTGGTCTCGCCGTCGCAGATCGTCCACACACCGGCCGGATCGTGCGTCCCATGATAGGCAACCAGGTGCGTCTTGCCCCCGCTCTCCCAGCCGGACACGAAGGGTGCTACGATCGCCGCCGTGGCAACGCCCACGACGCCGAGCAGCGTCTTGCGCTTCACGGGCGCGGGACCGCCATTGCGATGACCAGGCATCACTTCTTCTCCTTTGAGGGCAGGAAGGCGAGCAGCCGGTCACGCACAATCGTGGGCAGCTCGCCCGCTGCGGTTGCGCATCCGGAGACGAACGAGGGCGCAGCCTTGAAGGCGATCATGCCCAGCCAGAAGCTCAGCGCCTGAAGCACGAAGGGGTGCAGCGGATAGATCGCCCCGATTGCGCGCTGCACGAAGTAGCTGACCACAATGCCGATCCACAGCTGCGTCACGCGCTTCGCCCAGGTCGCCGGCATGTCGTAGAGCATGCTGACGATCGCGCCGAGGCCAGCGGGCAGCAGCGAGCCGAGGAGGGCCAGCGCCGCTTCGAGGAACTCATGGAGGAATTTCGGCATCATCAATCCCAGAGGTTCACGGTGTCGCGGATCGGATCGGCGGGCGCGGCGAGATCCGGGACGGTGACGGAGGTGCCCTTGGGCAGCACGGGGCCGAGCGCCGACAGGCCGGGGTTGACCGCGAGCACGGCGGGCAGATCGGCCGGGCCGAGGCCGCGCTCGCGCCACAGCAGCGCGTCGAGCGTGTCGCCGGCGATGGTGCGCAGCACGTCCATCAGATCAGCTCGACCGTGGTGCGGCCGACGCCGAGCATGTCGCGGATGGCGTGCAGGCTGTCCCGGCGCAGCTCGCCGACAGACGGATCCAGCGCGTCGGCATTGCGCTGGCCGGCACCAGTGATGTCCATGTCCCGGTAGCGCTCGACCAGCTCGGCCTTCGCGACGGTGAAGACGGCGCGGCGATAGAGCTGCAGCAGCACGCTCTCCCCGTCGATCTCATCGGCGGGCACGTCAGCCAGGGCGGCGCGGCCCGAGGAACGCCAACCAGCCGCCCAGCCTTGAAGGTCACGGTTGACGGAAATGATGCCGGCGACCAGCGCCTGCCGCGCCCGTTCGGGCGTGACGGCGTCCAGCACCCGCTGCTCGGCGCGGAAGCGCACCGGATCGATGTCGGGATACCAATCGCCATTGGCGATCGTCGCCTCGGCCCTGGCGGGCGCCGCATTGACGACGGAGAACCCGCTCATGCCCCGATGGCTCGTGCGAAGGTGGCGGCGCAGGCGAGATACAGCGCCAGACCGGCCAGAAAGGGCGCTAGCGGCATCCATTTCGGGCTGATCGGCTTACCAGCAGCCAGGAACACCGAGCCGCACAGCGCCATCAGGGCGCCGATCGCCATGCCGAAGGCGAGAAGGGTGAGGGGCAGGATACCCATGGCGATTGTCCTTCGATGCCGCGGGGGACGCGGCGGTTCACGGGGGTGGGGATCGGACGATCGACGGCCCTCAGCCCGAAGGCCCTCCCGTCTCGCGCGATCCGCCCCCGAGCGCCGGGGGCGAGCCTTATTCTTTCGGCGGCTCGGCAGCGGCGCGCGCCTTGGCGAGCGCCTTTTCCAACCGCTTGATCTTGTCGGTGACGCCGACACGCTCGTGCAGCGCCTTGGCACGCGCGAGGTGTGCCAGGGCGCATTCTGCTGCAGGGATGAAGCCGGGATCGCCTTCCGGCAGCGCCTCGGCCTCGCGAGCGAACTCTGAGCCTTGCGCCTTGAAGAGCTTGGCGCGGATCTCGTCATGCATGTCCGTGTCGCCGGTGAGCGACTGGACGCGCTTGAGGATTTCGATCGGGAAGGCGGCACCGGCGCCCTGCGCCTTGAGCGCGGCCGTTGCGATCTCTTCCGTCACCAGCGCGGCACAGGTGCGCTGGTAGCGCGACGGCATGGGCAGATCGAAACGCAGCATGTGCTCGGCCAGATCGAGCGCGCGGGTGAAATCACCGGTGTCGATCAGCCAGACCATGACCACGGCGAGCACTTCGTCAGGCGCCGCCTTGTCCTGCTGCTCGGCCAGGTGCAGCTGGATCTCGATCCAGCCGGCATATTCCGGCAGCATCTCGCGCTTCGCGGCTACCTTCGCCTCGATCGACTGGATCGCCTTCAGCCGGCGCAGATCGTGCACCAGGCGCAGCATGATCTGCCCGGCCGCGGTATTCACGGCCGGGGCGGGAGCTTCGCTGCCTTCGTCGGCGCGTGCCGCAGCCGACAGCGCCATCTGGTGCTGGGCGGCCGGCGAGGAAAGGATGGCAAAGGCAGACGGCAGCTGACCGCCCTCCTCTCGGGAAGCGATCGGCTGGGCGGGCGTGGAGCTGGCGGCTTCTGCCGCGAGTCGTTCCCTGTGCTGGCGAGCTGGGCTCATGATCTTTCCTGTCGAGAAGAGGGCGGGCAGGGCGGCACCGGAGGCGTTACGCCTTCGGCCCGAGCTGGATGTTCTCGATCAGAGCGGCCTTGCCGTAGTCTTCGACCATGAAGGCGTCGTTGATCGACTCGTAATTGGCGACCCGATCGAACTGCGGTTCGTCCTGCACCGCGCGACGCGCCGAGCCCGTCTGCCAATAGTAGGACAGGTTCTTCAGGCTGGTGATCAGGATCGCGTTGGCCGGGAAGAACGGCACCTGCATGGTCGGCTTGCCGCCCAGCTGGCGGCTGGACAGGATGACGTCGCGGGCGACCTGCTCGGTCGCCTTGTCGCCGGCGGCCGAGACGATCTTGAAGTATTTCTCCTGCACTAGGTCGGAGCCGACGATCACGACCAAGTCCGTCGCGGTCCGGTAGCGCTCGTGGATCAGATTGCCGATCGCATCGAACACCAGCGCGTCCAGGTTGACGTAATCGGCCGTGCCGGTGTCGGACACGTAGACCTTCAGGTTGTCCTTGGTGCCGTGGCTCATGACGCGCGCCGGGGCATAGGTGCGCATCTTGTAGAGCCAGCCGAAGTTGACGTCGGTGAGCAGCGGATTGGCGTTGCGGTCGGTCTGCACGGCGGCGCTGGTGCCGTTGAAGCCGATGGTAATGATGTCCTCGGCCTTCTGCAGGATCACGGCATCGCGGACGAGCTGCTGGAACTCGGGGCGGTGCGCCCAGGCGTCGAGCAGGGTGTAGCCCCACGAATAATCGTAGTCCGTCTTCTTGCAGAAATACTGGTCGATGGCGTCGCTGGCGGTCGGATCGCCCGGGTTGCGGCGGTTGCCGGCTGCGGTGTCGGTGCGGCCAGCGAGGGAGCGGCCGACGCCAACGCCGACGCGGGCGCCCTGCTGCGCAGCGACCGGCACCACGTTGACGCGGCTCATGAAGTCGCTGGTGGAGCGCA
This sequence comes from Sphingomonas aracearum, assembly GCF_003345355.1. Taxonomy (GTDB): domain Bacteria; phylum Pseudomonadota; class Alphaproteobacteria; order Sphingomonadales; family Sphingomonadaceae; genus Sphingomonas; species Sphingomonas aracearum. Next base: position 201,588 of record NZ_QQNB01000003.1, read on the forward strand.
GCTTTTCCTGCAGGCGCTGCTCGATAACCGGGGCTACGGCGAACTGCTTCAACTCGCCGGGGATCACGGTCAGGCTGGCATCAAGGCCGTTCAGTTGGGCGAGCTGCCCGACATAGGCATTGAAGAGGAGGCGGGTGTTCATCTGCATCGGGGGGCTCCGGGGTTGAGCGCGAAAGGACAGCGAGAGGAGATGTTGGCGCGGGCGATCAGCAATCCGTGGCGAGCTTCGGATCGATCGAACCGCCAGTCGCGGGCGGGCGGCTGAAGCCCTGGTTTGCATCCGTGCTTTCGAGCTTGGCCCTCAGCGCCGTGAAGTCCGAGGCGTGCTGTGTCTGGGCATCAACGACCGGCTTGATCGCGGCGGCGACAATACCGCCGATCGCCGTGGCAAACGCCGCCGGATCGAAGACGTTGTCGTTCGCGGGCAGCTGCTGCTCGTCCTTCTTCGGGGCAGGCTGGCCTTCCGGCTTGAACTTCGAGAAGAAGCCGGTGAGCCCCTGCACGACGGCAGCGGCGATGCCGTTCGCGTCAGCAGGGCCGGCTTCGAACTCGAGGGCGGCGCGATCGTCGGCCGTGGCGATCACGTTGCCGTTCACACGCGAGAAGTTGAGACGCTGGGTAGCGATGGATGCCGGCGTGTCCGTGAAGGCCAGGCCGATCAGGCCGAATTTGCCGGTGCCGGCATAGTTGGGCGTCAGCTCTACGGACGGGAACGGCTTCTGGTTGCGCTCGGACAGGGTCACGAGCTGATCGTTTGCATCGACCTGGGCATAGAGGGCGCGGCGCTGCTGCGGCTTGCCGTCGATGGTGATCGTGTCGGTTTGCGCCTTCACGGCGGTGACATCGCCGTAGCCGTTGAACGGCGGCTCGGGGCTATAGCCCGAGATATGCTCGACGTTGATCCGCGGCGTGTACGACTCGGTGTTGAAGGTGGCAACGATGTCGTCGATCATCTCCGCTGTGACGGTGCGGTTGTCGCTGATCGTCTGCCCCTCGACAAAGGCGCGGAAGAACTTGCTCTTTTTGCCCATGGCGGCGTGATCCTCGGTTCGGTTCAGGCAGCAGCGACCAGCTGCATTTGAGGCCGCGAACAGGGACCGAAGGGCGCCGCTCTCTCAAGGTGCGGCTCGTGTAGAATGGTTTTCTACATGAGCGGGACGGGGCGAGTTGGCCGTGCGCGTGATTAGCGTCGCGGCCCATGTCCAAGCTCCCGCCCGATACTGGCATGCCCCTGCCGGCCTCGACCATGCCGATCCCGGTCGATGCGAAGCGCCAGGCGCGCTCGCTCTATTGGCGCGGCTGGGGCGTGACGCAGATCGCGGACGAGCTCGCGCTCAAGCGATCGACAGTCGAGGCCTGGAAGCAGCGCGACAAGTGGGACGAAGCGCCGTCCCTGTCGAAGATCGAAGATGCGCTGGAATGCCGGCTCAACACGCTGATCGCCAAGGAGCAGAAGACGGGCGGCGACTATAAGGAGGTCGACCTGCTGATGCGGCAGGTGGTTTCCGCAGCGCGGATCCGGCGCTTCGAAGCACCCGGCGGGCACGAGGGTGACCTCAACGAGAAGATCGCCAACCGGAACGCCGGCGAGAAGAAGAAGGCGACCAAGAACCACTTCACCACCGAACAGGTCGAGCAGCTCGAGCAGATCTTCCACGACGAGCTGTTCGGCTATCAGCAGGACTGGTGGGACGCCAAGGATCAGCGCACGCGCATGATCCTGAAGTCGCGGCAGATCGGCGCCACGTGGTATTTCGCGCGCGAGGCGCTGCTCGATGCGCTCCGCGGGGGCGGCAACCAGATCTTCCTGTCGGCCTCGAAAAGCCAGGCGCATATCTTCCGCGGCTATATCGTGCAGTTCGCCGCGCGCGTCGGCGTCAAGCTGCAGGGCGACCCGATCGTGCTCACCGCCGACACGATCCCCGGGGGCGAACCCGCGGCCGAGCTGATCTTCCTGGGCACCAACGCACGAACGGCGCAGGGCTATCACGGCAATTTCTACTTCGACGAGTTCTTCTGGACCTATGGCTTCGAGGAATTGAACAAGGTCGCCAGCGCCATGGCGATGCACAAGCGCTGGCGCCGGACGTATTTCTCGACGCCGTCGAGCGTCGCGCACCAGGCACATCCCTATTGGACGGGCGAGCGGCGCAACCGCCGCGTGAAGAAGGCCGATCGGATCACAATCGATGTCGGCCACGAGCGGTTGAAGGGCGGCGTGGTCTGCGAGGACAAGGTCTGGCGGCAGATCGTGACGATCGAGGACGCGGCCGAGCGCGGCTGCGACCTGTTCGACATCGACGAGCTGCGCGTGGAATATGCGCCGGACGAGTTCGCCAACCTGCTGCTCTGCCAGTTCGTCGACGACTCGCTGTCCGCCTTCAAGTTCAACGAGCTGCAGCGCGCGACGGTCGACAGCCTGGTTGACTGGACGGACGTGGACTGGACCTCCGATCGCCCGGTCGGCATGCGCGAGGTGTGGGCGGGCTATGACCCGCAAGGGTCCGACGATGGCGACAATGCCGCGCTGGTGATTGCGCTGCCGCCGGGCGGGCCGGGCGGCAAGTTCCGGCTGATCGAGAAGCACCAGCTGCGCGGCGACTTTCAGGAACAGGCCGAGTTCATCCTGGCGCGCCTGTCGCGCTATCGCTGCACCTATCTCGGTATCGACGCAAACGGCGTGGGCGCCGCGGTGCACCAGCTGCTCGCCGGCAAGGTGACCGGCCTCACCAAGATCGAATACTCGCTCGAGGCGAAGACGGCGATGGTGATGAAGGCGCAGCACAGCTTCGCCCGCCAGCGCGTGGAGTTCGATGCCGGGTGGATCGACCTGCAATCGTCGTTCCTGTCGATCAAGAAGGCGCTGACCGGCTCCGGCCGCGCCGTCACCTTCAAGGCCAGTCGCAGCGAGGACACCGGCCACGCCGATCTCGCCTGGGCGGCGATGCACATTTTCATCAACGAGCCGCTCGACGGGAAGCCGAAGGCGGGAATGACCATGGAGATCTTCGGTGGGCAAGAACAGGACGCGCCGGATGTCGCGAGCAGCAGCTCGGGCGGCCTCGTATGGGGCGATCGACACTGGCGGACACGTCGCGGCGAACGACAGCCGGGGCGGGGTCGAGAGCTTCGCGTTCGGCGATCCGGAACCGGTGCTCGACCGACGCCAGATCGTCGACATGCTCGAATGCTGGCACAATGGCCGCTGGTACGAGCCTCCGCTGCCGCTTGACGGGCTGGCGCGGGCTTTTCGCGTTTCGCCGCATCACAGCTCCGCCATCCTGCTGAAGGTGAACATGCTGTCGGCCTCGCTCGAGCCGACGCCGCTGCTTTCCCGCGCCACCTTCGAGAAGATGGTGCAGGACTATCTCGTGTTCGGGAACGCCTATGCCGAGGTGCGGCGCAACCGGCTGGGTGGCGCGCTGCAGCTGCGCCACTCGATGGCGCGCTATACGCGGCGCGGGGTGGCGGAGGGCGCCTATTGGTGGGTGCCGGGCGCCAGCGACCCGATCGAGTATCCAACCGGCGCCGTCTGTCATGTGCTGAAGCCCGATCTCAACCAGGAAATCTATGGCGTGCCGGAGTATCTGAGCGCGCTACAATCGGCGCTGCTCAACGAGGCGGCGACGCTATTCCGCCGGCGCTATTACCTCAACGGCAGTCATGCCGGGTATATCCTCTATGCGACCGGCGACATCGACGCGCGCGACACTGACGCGCTGAAGGCAGCGCTCAAGGCGAGCAAGGGGCCCGGCAATTTCCGCAACCTGTTCGTGCACGCGCCGAACGGCAAGGATGGCTCGCTCAAGATCCTGCCGATCGCCGAGGCGGGCGCGAAGGACGAGTTCCTCGGGATCAAGAGCGCAACCGCCGCCGACGTGATGGCGGCGCACCGCGTGCCGCCCCAGCTGCTCGGCATCGTGCCGGCGCAGGGCTCGGCGTTCGGCAACCCGAAGGACGCGACTGGCATGTTCTACGAGCTGGAAGTGGAGCCGATCCAGCGCGCGTTCCTCGACATCAACGAGCAGCTGGGCGTGGAGGCGGTGCGTTACCGGGAGCGGGTGGTGCTAGCATAGGGCAGAACGATGCTCAGCATGCCTCAGTAGTAGGTTCCCGCGATATCATACTTCGGTGCACCTGCGTTCTGAAGGCGTGCATCAGTGATAGCTTCTGCAAGGGGGAGGTACTTTTTCTTAATCTTGATCGCGCTGCGGCTCGGGCCGAGCTTATGTGCGGTTCTAACGCCATTGCTGCGCGCCTGAGCCATTTCTGCAAGACCACTTCCACGCTCTAACGCCGTTTTCCGTGCGCCCCAGGCTGGGTCAAATATCCCCCAATTACCTATCACTTGGCCTAGTTCAGCTGCGATACTTGCGCCAACCTTCAATCCGACGACAGCCGTGAAGACCGCTCCATCGGACAGCTCCGGACGGCTTTTCAGTAGCTCGAGTACGTCCATAAGGTTCTCGACGTTGAGGAGTATCTTTCTGATCGCCTCTATCCCTACTTCGTAGGCCGGCTCGCTGGCAAAAAGCGCGATCGCGCTCTCACGGTAGGCGACGATTTGATCGACTGCAGAGCAGACTTCCCGGCGTACATCGATCACGCTCTTTTCTTGTCGAAGAGCGTCTTCTCGCCGGAGACGATCCTGTCGCTCCCATTCCTTTCGGGCAGCTCGCGGCGGGAGAAGCAACGCGACCAGCGTGGCGATTGCTGTCGCTACAGCCGAGATCGCATCCCAGTTGAGCGGCAAGCTGAAAAGCCACCCGACGACGCCAGCACAAGTTTGCCCCATTGATCCTCTTCCCCCGATTACGATCTAACCCGACAGCCCTATAGCCGCTTTGGCAGTGCAGGAGCATCCCAGCCCTCCGCGCGAAGCGCTCCCGCAACCTTCTGGTACGGCAGCCGGCAACTCTCCCATGGATGGCCGGAAACGTTCGTGGCCCGGTGCCAATAAGCGTGCAGGGACGATCGATCGCGCAGGATGCACCAGAGGGCTGCAAGAGCTAGGCGCACCTCGACGGTGTCCACCTTTTGCGTTCGCGACAGATAAGCGGCGCGATCGAGCACATCCATCGCCAATGTGACCACGCGCTGGCGGGCTGCACGGTTCACTCGAGTGCGCCGAGCACCGCCTCAGACACGCCGAGATAGCGCGCGAGTGTCCGCCGCCGATCGCGCGAAAGCTGGCGAGGGCGGCCGTCCCGGACGAAGCTATCCAGGTAGCGATCACCGGCGCCGATCAGGCGTGACAGGCCGGCGAGCGTTTCGCCTTGTTCTGCGGCCAGCCCCCGCAGCGCGGCTCGGGCGTTTGCCGGATCTGGCGGAACGGTAACCTTCATGCGCCCCAGTCCACCAGGTCTGCCGGGTCGATGGGCTGGGGTGGCGTGTAGCGTGGCGCCGGCATGGTCGGCGGCCCACCTCCGAAGCGGACACGAATAATGGCGGCGCATCTCCCATGATCCTGGAAGAACGCCTCGTAACGCTCCCCGGCGGAAAGCAGGGTGGAGATCCACCCACTCCGCTCGAAGGGGATGTAGCCGAGCTGGATCTGGTTCATGCTCAGCACCGCCACAGCATGGGGATCTACGGGGTTCTTGGGCTCCGGCACCAGGCAGACCGGATGACCCGGCTCACATAGCGCGACCTCGAACCGGCGGTTGCTGCCGTCAGCATTCGGGTGGTCGAGGCCAACAATCGCGAGGCTCAGCTCGCGGGGTGCCGCGCCGACTTCAGGATTCGGGCTGAGATCGGCGCAGCGGCGAAACATTGCGCGAACATCGACGGACACGCAAGCGCCTCAACGCGAAGCGAAGAGAGGCAGTTGATCGCCGCTCGCCGCCAACGCACGACGGGCGCCCTGCGCGGCACCGACCGCCTGGTGGTAGCTATCGGTGCGGAAGCGTTCGGCCTGGTCGAAGCGCAGGCCGGCATCCGCGGCCGTGTGGAAGGTGTCATAGATCTCGCGCGCAGCCGCGCGCAGCTGCAGATCCTGCTGCATGCCATGCCTCCATTGCTTTCAAGCGCCGCGACTCGGTGCCCGAACGGAGTAGAACAAATGTGGAACGAAGGGCAAGGGGGCCACCGGGGCGCCCCCAGCCGCCTGGACCCTTCGGAACGCGCTCTTTCCCCCGCCTCGCCCGCCCGCTTTCTTTGTCGGTTTTGATGCAGCGAGCGGTTTTGATGCAGGCCCAGCTCCTCTGCCGGTTTGCTGAGCCAATCAACGCCAGGTGCATTGATGCGAATTGATGCACCTGGCGACTGATTTTGCGCGCCGCTCCACACTTGTCGTTCGCGAGCACTCGTGAGTGGATGACGGCTCAGCGGTTGCCCGCATCAGGATCGCTCCGCGGCACAGCGACACGCTACAATGGGGAGCATGGTCGGGAAAACCCCAACCTCCCCAATCGTCCTGAAAAAAGGGGCGCAAACCCGCAGAAAACCGGGAAAAACAAGGTTGGGGTTCAACCCCAACATTTTGCAACATCAGGATCTGAAAAACCCAATGTCATTGAGAAACAAAGATTATCTTTATCGCTAATATTGCTCTGAAGGTTGCCAATCAGGTTGGGGTTAGATTGGGGTTTTGGTTGGGGTGTAAGTCGCTGAGTTTTCACGCATGTTGGCATTGTTGGGGTTTTCCCGACCCTTCCCGAAAGCTGGGGGGCGGGTGCGCCGGAATAATACACGGCGCTGCCGCCGCCGGTTTCTGCGCGGTCGTTCGTGCTTTCAGGTAAGTGTAGATCCGGCACTTACGCTAACGCGCGGTGCGGTTCGGCGAACTCGTCGAGGTAATGGCCGGACACCAAGGGCGACTTGCGATCGATCAGCGGCAGCACCGGCATCTGCACGGCCGCGTGGCGATCCAGCAGCGCGTCGATCACCCGCAACTCGCCCGCCGGCACCACATCCTCGGCATCGTGCAGGATCACCGCCTTGAAGCGGATGCCTTCCGCCGCCTCCTCGCGCAGCAGCGCGCGCCACAGGGCGTTGAGATTGTCCGCCTTGGTGGTGGGGCCGGGGGCCGGCCCGATCACCAGCCGCACGCGCGCGTCGCTTTCCGCCACCTGCGCCGCCGCCGCGATCGTCGCGCGATCGTTGGGGTAGACGCCGACAAACAGGCGGAAGTCGGGATGGTCGAGCACGTCCAGCGTGTGGCGGAGCATGCGCCCGATCACCGCGCTTTCGTCCCAGGCGGCGATGAAGATCGCCAGCCGGCCGGGCGTCGGCAGCACCGGGAAATCGCTCAGCACCGGATCGGTCGAGCGTCGGCCCACGCCGGAGCGCAGGCGAGTCCAGAGATAAACGAGATCGAGCGCAAGGTCGTCGGCGCCGCCGATCAGGAAACCCACCGCGGCGAACAGGGTCGCCTCGCGCGCGAACGCGTCCACCGCCCACATGATCGTCGCCACGCCGTCCACTCGCTGCCCCCCGGCGAATCGCGGATGGTGGCCTTGTTCCGTATCGACAATGATCGGGCAAGCGAATCCCGGCGCGGGCGGTGGAACAGGTCGCCTTGCCGCTGATGCCGGATGATCCGAATCAAGGTTGCGAACTAATTTGCCAACAATGCGTTGCGCCCTGTGGTCCCTTCCCCCTTTCGGGACTGGTGCCTTGTGCACGTACGGCACCGGCCGCGTCCGTTGGCAAGCGGCGCGGCCGAACCGTTTTGCGGAAGGGTGGCCCGGGCAACGCGCCGCCCGGGCCCTTCCGTCACCAGTAGAAGCCGCGGATCACGTCCACCACCACGCCGCGCCGGGTGTCGACCAGCACCACGTCGTCATAATGGCGGACCCAGCGCTGGTAGCCCGCCGTGGGCGCCAGGTGGTAGCGCCACGGATCGGAGATCACGTAGCGCGGACCCCAATAGCTGCCCGGAATGCGCACGCCGGGGCGGAAGGTCTGGTAGCGGAACGGCGCGCGCCAGTTGCCGCGGCTGTAGAGCGCGCGGTTGTTCTGCCGCCAGCCGCGCCAGTCGTCGCGGCCCCAGCGGCGGTTGCGGTCGGCCACATCCTCGCGATACTCCCGCCGGGCGTCCCGCACGTCGCGGCGCTCGTCGCGGATGTCGCGGCGGTCGCCACGGGCGTAGGCATCGCGCAGCTGGCGCTGCTCGCGGGCGATGTCGCGCCGGTCCCCCTGCAGTTCGCGATACGATTGCGCCTGCGCCACACCGGGCAGCAAGGCCGCGGCCATCAGCCCGCCCAGGATCAGTTTACGCATGGTCCAACTCCCTTCTCGAACATCGGCGACGGCGAAACGCCATCGACACTGCCGGTTGTAGAAGGGCTCAACTGAACCGGCCGAGAATGTGCCGGTCAGCCGCGCGAAAGGTTGGATCGCTCCCGAAAGGAAGCGGGATCAGGGCGCGTCGCGAGTGTTGCCGCCCTGGCCGCCGCCGGCGCCGGCCGCGCCCACGGTGCCGATATTGCCGAACAGCTCCGAAAAGAAGCTGCGCTCACGCCCCAGCGTCGGCGTGGTCTTGCGCGAGGGGTCGATCGCCGCGATCTGCTCCACCCCGGTGCGGGCGATGCCGGTCACCGTGCCGTTGGCATCGAAGCTGACCTTCAGGGCCAGCTGGGTCGTCGCCTTGGGGTTGGTATAGGCAAGGTTGCGGCTGTCGCGGCCGAGATAATACCAGTCGCCCTGGTTGAACTGGCTGGCGAAGGTCGGCTTGCCGAGCACCGCCAGCACCGACTGGCGATTGTCCACCCCCGGCTGCACCGAGTTGATGAGGTCCACGTCCAGCACATAGCCCTGGTGCGAGCGAAGCGGCGCGCAGCCACCCGACAGGCCGCCGAAAAGCCCGGCGGCGGCGACGCCCAGCAACACACGGGCGGTTATCACGCGCATCGAAATCTCCTGAGGGCCGGCCGTCCGAACGGGCGCCCACGTTGCATCATGCCCCGAACGCCTCAATATGCCGGGCATCGCGGCCAAACAAGGGCGCTTTGGAGGCTGGGGACTTGGGTTTGTTCGGGTGGGGACGGAATAAGGAAGCGGGGCTGCCGCTATACGATGCGGCGGTGGCGCGCGGGCGCGAGCCGCACTGGTACCTGCAAGGGGCGGTGCCGGATACGGTGGACGGCCGCTTCGACATGATCGCCGCGGTGCTGTCGCAGGTGCTGATCCGGCTGGAGCGGGAGCCGGCCGCGGCGCAGCTTGGCGTGTCCATCACCGAGCGGTTCGTGGACGACATGGACGGTCAGCTGCGTCAGGCGGGGATCGGCGACATCACCGTGGGCAAGCATATCGGCAAGATGATGAGCGCGCTGGGCGGGCGGCTCGGCGCCTATCGCCAGGGGATGGCGGACGGCGACCTCGCCCCGGCGCTGGTGCGCAATTTGTATCGCGGCGCGGCGCCCGCGCCCGCGGCGGTGGCGCATGTCGAGGCGGGCCTGCGCGCGCTGCACGATGCGCTTGCCGCGACGCCGCTGGAGGCTCTTGAAGGAGGCAGGCTGCCATGACCGACCCGGAATTCTCGCGCCCGCAGCGGCTGGACACGATCGGCGACAGCGAGCGCACGGTGGAGATCGCGGCGGACGAGGCCGAGCGCCAGGCGCTCGCGCGGCGGTTCGGCCTGCGCTCCGTGGACCGGCTGGAGGCGCGCTTCGCGGTTCGGCGCGATGCCGGCGGCGTGGCGGCGCGGGGCCATGTGTCCGCCCGGGTGGTGCAGGCCTGCACCGTCACGGGCGATCCGCTGCCCGCGTCGGTGGAGGAGGACGTGCTGTTGCGCTTCGTCGCGGCCGGCGACGGAAGCGAGGAGGAAGTCGAGCTTGGCGAGGACGCGCTCGACACGATGGAGTTCACCGGCGGCGCAATCGACCTGGGAGAAGCGGCCGCCGAAACCATGGCGCTGGGCCTCGATCCGTACCCGCGTGGGGCGGACGCGGAGGAGAAGCTGCGCGCGGCAGGGGTGAAGAGCGAGGAGGAGGCCGGGCCGTTCGGCGCGCTGGCGGGGCTGAAGGATGCGCTGAACAGGAAGGGGTGAGGCGCGCTGCGATGACCACCCTTTCGCCCAACACCGTTCGTCCTGAGTAGCGATCGAGTAGCCCGTGAGGGCGTATCGAGAGCGCGTATCGAAGGACCGGGCAGGACGCGTGGCGGTGCTTCGATACGAGCCTTCGATACGCTGCTGCGCAGCTACTCGGTCTCTACTCAGCACGAACGGTTTGGGAGAGACGAGGCCGTCCCGAGACCCTCACCGCCCGCCCGGACGGATCCCCAGCAGGCCGGCGACCTTCGCCTTGAACGCGCGCAGGTCCTCGCCCGACAGCGCGGACACGCTGGCGAAGCTGAACGAGCGCGGGTTCACCGCCGCGCCGTTCTTCCACACTTCCCAATGCAGATGCGGACCCGTGGACATGCCGGTGGAGCCGACAAAGCCGATCACCTGCCCGCGCGCGACGCGCTGGCCGGGGCGCACCGCGATGCGGCTCATATGGCCATAGCCCGAGGCGATGCCGCCGCCATGGGCGAGCTTCACGAAATTGCCGTAGCCGCTCGATCGGCCGGCGAACTGCACCACGCCGTCGATCGCGGCATAGATGGGCGAGCCCCAGGGCGCGGCGATGTCGAGCCCCTTGTGCATGCGCATGAAGCGCAGCAGCGGATGCAGGCGCAGCCCGAAGCCGGAGCTGATCCGCCCGTTCACCGGCATGCCCATGAAGCCCTGCCGTTCGGACTTGCCGCTGGCATCCCACCAGGCGCCATCGGTCCACTTGACCAGCTGCACGCGGCGGCGGCCCTGATCGAGGCCGGCGAACAGCAGCGCGCCGGTCTGCGTCTCGCCGGTTGCGGCACGGGCGTGTTCGAGGATGATGTCGAAACTGTCGGCGGCACCTACGTCGCTGCCGATCGAGACACGGCTCGCGATCGCCTTGATATATTGCTCCACCGCCTTGGCCGGCACGCCGGCGGCGCGGGCGGAGCGGTACAGGCTGGAGCCGACCAGCCCCTGGATGCGCAGGGGCGTGCGGTCCACCGCGATGACCTGTCGCGCCAGGTTCAGCGATCCGCCGGCGGTGCGCCGCAGCGAGAGGTTGAGGTCGAAGCGGGCGCGGAAGGCGAGCTGTTCCAGCGGGCGGGCCACGGTGCGGCTCGGGCGGCGGCCCAGCGTCATGTCGATGCGCGTGCCCGGGCGGATGTCGGCCAGCGGCACCGCGTCGGCGACCAGCGCGGCGGCGCGCGCGGCATCCTCGCGGCCGACGCCGGCGCGCTGCAGCAGGGCGGTGAGGTCGTCGCCCTCGCCGAGCGTCGCAGTGAGGTCCACCTGCGGGCGTTCCGGTGTTTCGGCGAGCGGCGCGACCAGGTCGTTGGCCGCCATGCGCCGGCCGGTGTCCGCGCCCCAGGCGAGCGGGGCGATGCCTTGCGCGCGCACTTCGTCATAGTCCTTGCCGGCGAGCGGAGGGGCGGCGCCCGCATCGATCGGCACGATGCCGGGGTTGAGCGACCAGGCGGCGGCCATCAGCCCCAGGCAGGTGGCCAGCCCACGCCACCAGTCGCGCGAGCCGATCTGGCTGCCGAGATCGGGCGTCCAGTCGATCGCGGCAGCCCTTGCCCGCAGCTTGTCCTGCCAGCCGAGTTCGGCCGCAAACACCGGCGCGCGGCCGAAGCGCAGCGCGGACGTGCCGCCGGCCGTTTCCAGCCCGAGATCGTTACGCAAGAACAAGGCGGTCTTCGGCCCCCGTCGATCGCCGAACTCCCCCCGGCGTGGGTGGCAGCGTTGTGGGGGCAACATCCTAAAGTCAAATTAACCCGCCCGGCCCGCGCGGCGAGCCGTGGCGGGCGGGCGACAAGCTGCCGCATTGATTCCGCGCGATAACTTTCCGGCGCACGCCCATTGCGCCAGCGGCCCCGGTGCCCGATGTTGGCTTTCGTGAAACACGCGTTCGCCGAACGCCCGGTAACGGCGGTGCTTGGGCCGACCAATACGGGCAAGACGCATCTCGCCGTTGAGCGGCTGTGTGGCCATTCCAGCGGGATGATCGGCTTCCCGCTGCGCCTGCTGGCGCGCGAGGTCTATGACCGGGTGGTCAGGATCAAGGGCGCGCATCAGGTGGCGCTGATCACCGGCGAGGAAAAGATCGTGCCGTCGCAGGCGCGCTGGTTCCTGTGCACCGCCGAAAGCATGCCGCTGGACCGCGAGTTCGCGTTCGTCGGGCTGGACGAGGCACAGCTCGGCGCCGATCCGGAGCGCGGCCACGTGTTCACCGACCGCCTGCTGCGCGCGCGCGGGCGCGAGGAGACGATGATCCTCGGCTCCGAGGCGCTGCGCCCGATGCTGCAGAAGCTGGTTCCCGATGCCGAGATCATCGGGCGGCCGCGTTTCTCCACGCTGAGCTATGCGGGCGCCAAGAAGATCAGCCGCCTGCCCAAGCGCTCGGCGATCGTCGCGTTCAGTGCCGAGGAGGTCTATGCCGTGGCCGAGATGCTGCGGCGCTTGCGCGGCGGCGCGGCGGTGGTGATGGGCGCGCTGTCCCCGCGCACGCGCAACGCGCAGGTGGCGATGTTCCAGGCGGGCGAGGTGGATTACCTCGTCGCCACGGACGCGATCGGCATGGGGCTGAACATGGACGTGGCCCATGTCGCCTTCGCCAGCCTGACCAAGTTCGACGGCCGCCGCACGCGCCGGCTGACGGTGGCGGAAATGGCGCAGATCGCGGGCCGCGCCGGGCGTCATCAGCGCGACGGCACCTTCGGCGGCGTGGCCGAGGAAGGCCCGGGCGCCTTCACGCCGGAAGAAGTGATGGCGATCGAGGGGCATCATTTCCCCAAGCTCGACTTCCTCTACTGGCGCGAAGGCGAGCCCGATTTCGCCAGCGTGGATGCGCTGATCGACAGCCTGGAGCGTCGCCCCGACAATCCGGTCCTGCGCGCCGCGCCGCAGGCGGTGGACCTGGCCGTGCTCAAGCGGCTGGCGGAGGAAGACTGGGTGCGCGCGCGGGCGCGTGGGGTGACGATGGTCAAGCGGCTATGGGCGGCGTGCGGCCTGCCCGATTTCCGCAAGCTCGGCGTCGATCCGCATGCGCGCTTCGTCGGCCGGCTGTTCGGGCATTTGTCCGAAGGGCTCGGCCATGTGCCGCACCATTGGTTCGCCGAGGAGATCGCCCGGCTGGACCGGGTCGACGGCGATGTCGAGACGATCGCCGGCCGCATCGCCGCGGCGCGCAGCTGGGCCTATATCGCGCATCGCAGCGACTGGCTCGCCGATCCCGCGCATTGGGCCGAGCGCACCCGCGCGATCGAGGAGCGCCTGTCCGACGCGCTGCATGCCAGCCTCACGCAGCGTTTCGTCGACAAGCGCACCACCTTGCTCATGCGGCAGATCGGCGCCGACCCGCGCGCGCTGCCCGTGGTCGTCGGCGACGAGGGCGAGGTGATGGTGGAGGACCATCCGATCGGCCGGCTGGAGGGCTTCCGCTTCATCGTCGCGCCGGACGCGCGCCATTCGGACAAGCGCCTGCTGCTCGCCGCGGCCGAGCGCCGGCTGACCGACGAGCGGGCCAAGCGCGCCGCCGCCCTGCTGGAGGCGCCGGACGAGGCCTTCTCGCTCGATCTGCGCGCCGGCGCCCGACCGACGCTGGCCTGGCACGCGCTGGCGGTGGCGACGCTGGCGCCCGGCCCGTCGCTGGCGCGGCCGCGGGTGGTGCTCGACAAGGCGCTGGACGTGCTCGACCGGCAACTCCTCGCCAAGGTGCAGGCGAAGCTGGATGCATGGCTGGCCGATGCGATCAGGCGCCGCGTGCCGGGCCTGCCCGCGCTGGAACGGCTGGCGCGCGATCCGGAGGCGGGGCCGGCGCTGCGCGCGACCGCGGCGGCGCTGCTGGGGGGCGGCGGGTTCGCGGCGCGCCATGCCCTGCGCGAGTCGGTGGACGCGCTCGATCTCCCTGCGCGCAAGCGGTTGCGACAGGCGGGCGTGACGATCGGGGCGCTGGACCTGTTCGATCCGCGCCTCCTGAAGCCGCAGGCCGCCGCGTGGCGACGCGCATTGCTGGCCGCAGCGGAAGGCTGCGCGATCGGCGAGGGACCGCCCGAGGGCGCCACCGTGCTGCCGCGGCAGGCGCCCGCCGCCATCCCGGTGCACGGCTTTCGCACGTTCGGCGGGCAGGCGATCCGCGTCGATCTGGTGGAGCGGCTCGCGCATGCCGCGTTCGAGGGCAGGGCGGGGCGCAAGCCGTTCGCGCCCGAGCCGGCGCTCGTCACCTCGCTGGGGCTCGCGCCCGACACGCTGGGTCGGCTGATGGCGCAGCTCGGCTTCCGGGCCGCCCCGCCGCTGGAGGGGCAGCCGCGCTGGACGTGGAAGGGCCGCGCGGCGGTGCCGGTCGCCCCGGTGCGCGCGAGGCCCGACAATGCGTTTGCCGCGCTGGCCGGATGGCGCGATGGCTGAAAAGGCCGGTGCCGGGGATGCCATGCGGCTCGACCGTTTCCTGTGGTTCGCGCGGCTGGTGAAGACGCGCAGCCTCGCGCAGTTGCTGGCGGAAGAGGGGCATCTGCGCATCGACGGGCGGCCGATCGACCGCGCGCATTGCCCGGTGCGCGTGGGCAACGTGCTGAGCTTTCCCCTGGCCGGCCAGGTGCGCGCGCTCAGGGTGGAAGCGCTGCCTCCGCGCCGCGGCCCGGCGCCCGAGGCGCGCGCCTGCTATACCGATCTGCTGGCTGATAACGGCTCGCAAGCGGAACCCGGTGATTGACGCGTGCGTCCCTCCGGGCTTAGCAGCGCACGTATTCGTGCTGGGAGCCGTTGAAAGCCAATGACCTACGTCGTCACCGACGCCTGCATCCGTTGCAAGTACATGGACTGCGTGGAGGTGTGCCCCGTGGATTGCTTCTACGAGGGCGAGAACATGCTGGTCATCAATCCCAGCGAGTGCATCGATTGCGGCGTGTGCGAGCCCGAATGCCCGGCCGAAGCGATCCTGCCCGACACCGAATCCGGCCTGGAACAATGGATGGAGCTGAACGCGACCTTCTCCGCGCAATGGCCCAACGTCACGCGCAAGCTGGACCAGACTCCGCCCGACGCCGACGAGCACAAGGGCCAGGACGGCAAGTACGACAAGTATTTCTCGCCGGAGCCCGGCGCCGGCGACTGAGCGCTCCCGCCGCGCTGGCGCGGCGTGTCGGTTCCGTACAATCCTAGGGCAGGCAGGCTGCCCTATCCGGCATGATAAGACTCGCAATTTTGTTGCGAAGCTGTTAGATAGCGCGCCGACGGCAGCGCTTGACGCCTGTCGCCCTGGAGACAGTTCAGAACCATTCGCTCCCCGGCGCCGTCCTGGCGCCCCTTCCGGAGCGCCGTACACGTGAAAGGCTTACCGCATATGGCTGCCAAGGCGCTGTCCTTCGATGTCGGTGATTACGTTGTCTATCCCAAGCATGGTGTCGGCCGTGTGATCGAGCTGCAGAAGCAGGAGATCGCCGGCATGCAGCTCGAACTCTATGTGCTGCGCTTCGAGAAAGAGAAGATGACGCTGCGCGTTCCGACCAACAAGGCGGAGTCCGTCGGCATGCGCAAGCTCTCCTCGGACAAGACGCTGCGCGAGGCGCTGGACACGCTCACCGGCAAGCCGAAGGTGAAGCGCACCATGTGGTCGCGCCGGGCGCAGGAATATGAGGCGAAGATCAACTCGGGCGACCTCGTGTCCATCGCCGAGGTGGTGCGCGACCTGTTCCGCGCCGAGGACCAGCCCGAGCAGAGCTATTCCGAGCGCCAGATCTTCGAAGGCGCCGCCAGCCGCCTGGCGCGCGAGCTCGCCGCGATGGAGGAGCTGGAAGAGCCGAAGGCGCTGGAGAAGATCCTCGACATCCTGCGCAAGGCCGCCGCGATCCACAACAAGGACAAGGCCGTCGCGTGACGGCGACTGCCTGACGCGAGGCACGGCCTGTGCTAGAAGGGGCGGCCCGGCGACGGGTCGCCCCTTTTCCATTGCCTCTGGCGGAGGCTGTGTTTTAGGACGGCAATACACAGGGAGAAGAACCATGCGCCTGCCGTTGCTGATCGCCGCTCTCGTCCTGCCGCTGGGCGCCTGCCATGGCGGCACGGCGGAGGACGGCCCGAGCATCGCGGGCAACGGCACCGGCAATGCGCGCACCTTTCCCGTGACCGGCTTCACCAAGATCGAGCTGGCCGGCGCGGACGAGGTGGACGTGCGCGTGGGCACCGGCTTTTCCGTGCGGGCGGAAGGCGCGGAGGACGAGCTGGAGAAGCTGCGCATCACGCGGGACGGCGATGCGCTGGGCATCGGGCGCAAGCGCGGCTTCGGCCTCAGCGGCGGCAAGGGGCTGAAGCTGTTCGTCACCATGCCCGCCATTCGCGGTGTGCAGATCGCCGGTTCCGGCCGCATGACGATCGACCGCGTGGAAGGGCAGAGCTTCACCGGCGAGTCGGCCGGGGCGGGCAAGCTGGAGATCGGCGCGCTGGACACGGAATCGGCCGATTTCAGCACCGCGGGTTCCGGCGACATGACCCTGGCGGGCACCACCAGGTCGCTCGACATCGACATCGCCGGCGCCGGCAGCATCAAGGCGCAGCGGCTCGTGGCCAGCGAGGCGAAGGTGTCGATCGCCGGCGCGGGCGACGTCACTGCCACGGTGAACGGCCCTGCCAGCGTGGAGATCATGGGCTCCGGCAACGTCGACCTTGGCGCGGGCGCGAGCTGCACCGTCAACAAGATGGGGTCGGGCGAGGTGCGCTGCGCCAAGTAGCTTGTCTTTGCCGGCCCGGCGGGGAAGGCTGAGGCGATGAACCGCCTGCTTGCCCTTCTGGCGCTGCTCCTGCCCGCGCCCGCGCTCGCCGCCGAGCGCGGCTTCACCGTCACCAGCTTCGATCGCGTGCGGATCGACGGCCCGTTCGAGGTGCGGCTGGCGTCGGGCCGTTCGCCGGCCGCGCGCGCGACCGGCGACGCCGAGATGCTGGACCGACTCTCGGTCACGGTGGACGGCACCACCCTGACGGTGCGGCTCGGCGGACAAGGATGGGGCGAGCGCCCGCGCGCCGCGACCACGCAACCGATCGTCCTGACGCTCGGCACGCCCACGCTGCGCGCGGTGCAGGCCAATGGCGGCGGGCGGGTGGCGATCGCCGGCATGAAGGGTCAGCGGGTGGACCTGACGCTGTCCGGCACCGGCGCCCTCGCGGCCGACGGCATCGCCGCCGACCAGCTCGACGCCTCGGTGATCGGCAGCGGCTCGCTGCGGCTGGCCGGCCGAGCGGCGCGCACGCGGCTGCTGAGCAACGGTTCGGGCACGATCGAGGCGGGGACGCTCGCCGCCAACGACCTTGTCGTGCGGCTGGACGGCACCGGCGCGGTCTCGGCGGCGGCGCGCTACACCGCCGCGATCACCAGCACGGGGCTGGGCAGCGTGGCGGTGGCGGGCAATCCGGCGTGCACCGTCAACCGCGAGGCCGCCGGCCCGATCGCCTGCGGATCAAAGCAGCCCTAGCTCCGCGAGTTCCCCGGCGAGCCGCGCCGGCAGCATCGCCGCCTCGCCGGCCGCTCCCATGTCGGCCGGCGCATCGTCCGCTTCCAGATAGCGCCAGCCCTGGTGCGCGCGCTTCGGCCGCGGACGTACGAGCACCAGATGCGGGGACAACAGGATGGCGGTGCGTCCACCCTCCGCCTCGGCAAAGCCGAGGATCGGCGAACGTGCGACCAGCTGGTGCTTGAGGATCCAGAACATCGATCCGGCGCCGGTCACTTCCTCGTGCCGCTTGGGCAGGTAGCGCGTGCCCAGCGCGAACGGCCCGTCCTCCTCGCGAACGCGCCAGCGCTCGATCAGCGCCTCGAGATTTCCCACCCCGAACGCCACCTTGGTCAGATGCAGCATGCGGGGCGATATGGGCGCGTCCGCCTATCCGCCAAGGCCCCAGAGCGTGGCGAGCCCGAGAAACGACAGGAAACCGCCGGTATCGGTCAGCGTCGTCACGAACACCGCCGACGACACGGCAGGGTCCACCCGCAACCGGTCCAGCGTGATCGGCACCAGCACCCCGCCCAGCCCGGCGATCAGGTTGTTGATGATCATCGCCAGGCAGATCACCACCGACAGGCCCGGATTGTGGAACACCAGCAGCGTGCCCAGCCCGATCAGCACGCCCAGCGACGCGCCGTTCGCCATCGCGATGGTGATCTCGCGCCGCACCATGCGCCAGGTGTTGGTGTCGGTCAGCTGGTTGGTGGCGATCGCGCGCACCACCACCGCCAGCGTCTGCGTGCCGGCATTGCCGCCCATGCCCGACACGATCGGCATCAGCACCGCCAGCAGCGCGAACTTCGCGATCTCGCCCTGAAACAGCCCCACCACCGACGAGGCGAGCATCGCCGTGCCGAGATTGACCACCAGCCAGGTCAGCCGCGTGCGCACGGTCAGCGCGATCGGCTCGTTGATGTCGCCATCGCCCGCGCCGGACAGCAGCAGCGTGTCCTCGCCGGCTTCCTCCTGGATGATGTGCACCACGTCGTCGACGGTGATCATGCCGACGAGCCGGCCGTTGCCGTCCACCACCGCCGCGGAGATCAGCGCGTATTTCTGGAAGCGCAGCGCGACTTCCTCCTGGTCCATGTCGACCGGGATCAGCGTCTGCTCGCGCGCCATCACGTCGCCCACCGGGATCCGGCGCGGCGTGCGCAGGATCCACGACAGGGCGCAGGTGCCGACCGGCTTGTGCGCCGGATCGACCACGAAGATCTCCCAGAAATCGGTGGTCAGCTCGTCATGGCCGCGCAGATAGTCGAGTACGTCGCCCACCGTCCAATGCTCCGGCACCGCGACGAGGTCGCGCTGCATCAGGCGGCCGGCGGACTCCTCGGGGTAGGACAAGGCCTCCTCGATCGCGGCGCGATCGTCCGGCTCCATCGCGCGCAGGACCTCGCGCTGGTCCTCCACGTCCATGTCCTCGAGGATCGCCACCGCATCGTCGGTGTCGAGCTCGGAAGCGATGTCGGCCACCTCGCGCGCATCCAGCGCGTCGATCAGCTCCTCGCGGACATAATCGTTGAGCTCGGCGAAGACGTCGGCATCGACCAGGTCGTGGATCGCCTTGGCCAGATCGCGGCGGCGATCGGCGGGCACGATCTCGAACAGGTCGGCGACGTCCGCCGGGTGCAGCGGCTCGACCAGCGCGCGCGCTTCCTCCGGCCGTTCTTCCTCCACCGCATCGAGCACCGCACGGACGAATTCGGGCTTGAGGAGATCGTCCTCGTCCAGCTCGTCCTCGCGGACCTCGGGCGCGAGGGTATCGGGTTCGGTCTCGCTCATCCTGTCCGACCTCCCGTTACGCGGTAAACTCCGCCAAGTCCGTAGCGCCGCGGTGCAGCAATGCCAACCTCGCGAGGCCAGCCGTTGCGCCAGGTCCGATCAGCCCCTACCTGCCGGCCGACCAGATAAAGGAACCACCATGGCCGATACGCCCGAAACGCTGACGCTGACGCTCGATACCGGCGATGTCGTCATCAAGCTGCGCCCCGATCTTGCCCCCAACCATGTCGCGCGCATCGCCGAGCTGGCGAACGAGGGCTTTTATGACGGCGTGCCGTTCCACCGCGTGATCCCCGGCTTCATGGCGCAGGGCGGCGACGGCGGCCGCGGCGACGGCACCGGCGGCTCCACCAAGCCGAACCTCAAGCAGGAATTCTCCAAGGAGCCGCACGTGCGCGGCGTCGCGTCCATGGCGCGCACCATGGACCCGAACTCCGCCAATTCGCAGTTCTTCATCTGCTTCGACGACGCCCGCTTCCTGGACGGCCAGTATACGGTGTGGGGCGAAGTGATCGAAGGCATGGAGCATGTCGACGCGCTGCCCAAGGGCGAGCCGCCGCGCCAGCCGGGCAAGATCGTCAAGGCGACCGCGGCGTAAACAGTGTCACCGTCATGCCGGACTTGTTCCGGCATCCACCGTTCCGCACGTGCAGCGATGGCAGCGCTTGCGGGACGGTGGACCCCGGCACGGAGGCCGGGGTGACGTTTGTTTGCCGCCGAACCTACGCCCCCTTCTCCGCCACCGCGTCCATCAGCCAGTCGTGGAACAGCTTCACCGGCCGCTGGGTGAGCGCGCGGGGGCGGCAGACGAACCAGTAGGAATAGGGGCTCTCGACATCGAGGTCGAAGAGCCGGACGAGCCGCGGATCGTTGGCGTCCTCGAAATGGCTTTCCAGCATGAAGGCCACGCCCAGCCCCTGCGCCGCCGCCTCCAGCATCAGCGCGCCCGAATCGAAATGGTCCACCGCCAGCGGCTCGATGCCGGCAAGCCCCGTGGCCTGCTTCCAGGCGCTGAACGTGTCGGGCATGTCGCGGTGGATCAGCGCGGTGAGGCCCGCCAGCTGCTGCGGGCGCACCACCGGATCGTCCCGCTCCAGCAGGCGCCGCGAGCCGATCACATAGACGCGGTTGCGGTCCAGCTTGCGGGCATACAGCGCCGGATCGATCTCGCGCGCCAGCGTGATCGCCACGTCCAGCCCTTCGCCCAAGCGCGACAGGCTGTGGCTGGTGGTGTCGATGTCGAGGTGCAGTTCCGGATGCCGCGCGCGCAGCTCGCCCAGATGCGGGAACAGGCGCTGCGAGGCGAACAGCGGCAGGATGCCGAGCCGCAGGCGCAGCACCTCCGTGCCGCTGGTCATCATCTCCACCGCATCCGACAGGCTGTCCAGCGCCGGGGCGATCTGTGCCAGCAGCCGCTCTCCGTCGCCGTTCAGCACCACGGCCTGGTGACGACGCTCGAACAGCGGCTTGCCGATGAACCGTTCCAGCGCCTGCACCCGGCGGCTGAGCGCGGGCGGGGACAGCGCCAGTTCCTGCGCCGCGGCCTTGATCGAGCCGAGCCGGGCGACCTGCACGAATGCCTCGATCGCGGTCAACGGGGGTAGTCTGCGCATTCTCGCCCTGCCTTTTCGTGGCGGCCTTGTTGTGCACTGCGGCAAATACCAACCGCTCGAAAGTGCCGCCTGCTCCTCCTGCGGCCCCCTCGTACAGTTGCAAAAAGCGTACTCGCAAGCTTTTATTTCGCACTTGCACAATGAACGTCCGGACGGCAGAAGGAACGGGCCTTTCAGGCATCCTCTCCTAAAACTTTCACGGCCGGTCCTTTGGATCGGCCTTTTTTTTGTCCGTTTTCAAGCCTCTTCGCTGTCGATGTGTCCGGCAGGTGGCGTCGGCGGAACCGGCCCCCTATCTCGCGCGCTCCACTTTTTCCGAATGAGCGAGGGATCACGCGCGATGGCCGACGGCGAAGCACAAACGCAGAGGCTGCAGGTGGCCAATGCGCGGCCCGAGGATTCGGGGCGCGGCTTGGCGCATGTGCCGCGCGGGCTGCTGGCGGCGCTGGGCATCGGCGAAGGCGACGTGATCGAGATCATCGGCAAGTCCTCCACCCCCGCGCGCGCGGTGGCGCCCTATCCCGAGGACGAGGGGCTGGAGATCATCCGCATCGACGGCCTGCAGCGCGCCAATGCCGGGGTCGGCTCCGGCGACTTCGTGGAGGTGCGCGCCGTCGAGTCGAAGCCGGCGACCCGCGTGGTGTTCGCGCCGGCGCAGCAGAACCTGCGGCTGCAAGGCTCCACCCAGGCGCTGAAGCGCACCTTTTTCGGCCGGCCGCTGCACCAGGGCGACGTGGTGGCGACGGCGGGCCAGCAGCGCGTCGACAACATGCCGCCGGGCGTGCAGCAGTTCCTGCGCGCGCCGGCTTATGCCTTGCAGGAGATCCGCCTGGCGGTGATCGCCACCACGCCGCGCGGCGTCGTGCATGTCGACGAGAACACCGAGATCGAGCTGCGCGCCGAATATGAGGAACCGCGCGAGACGCGCCGGGCGGACGTCACCTATGACGATCTCGGCGGCATGGGGCCGACCATCGACCAGCTGCGCGAGATGGTGGAGCTGCCGCTGCGCTATCCGGAGCTGTTCCAGCGGCTGGGCGTCGATCCGCCCAAGGGGCTGCTGCTCTACGGGCCTCCCGGCACCGGCAAGACGCGGCTGGCGCGCGCGGTGGCGAACGAAAGCGACGCGCAGTTCTTCCTCATCAACGGCCCCGAGATCATGGGCTCGGCCTATGGCGAGTCGGAAGGCCGGTTGCGCCAGGTGTTCGAGGAAGCGAACGCCAATGCGCCCGCGATCATCTTCATCGACGAGATCGACTCGATCGCGCCCAAGCGCGGGCAGGTTTCCGGCGAGGCGGAGAAGCGGCTCGTCGCGCAGCTGCTGACGCTCATGGACGGGCTGGAAGCGCGCGCCAACATCGTCATCATCGCCGCCACCAACCGGCCGGAAGCGATCGACGAGGCGCTGCGCCGGCCGGGCCGGTTCGACCGCGAGATCGTGGTCGGCGTGCCGGACGAGCGCGGGCGTCGCGAGATCCTGGCCATCCACACCCGCGGCATGCCGCTGGGCGACCGCGTGGACCTGAACGAGCTGGCACGCACCACCTACGGCTTTGTCGGCGCCGACCTCGCCGCCCTGGCGCGCGAGGCGGCGATCGAGGCGGTGCGCCGGATCATGCCCAGGCTGAACCTGTCGGAGGGCACGATCCCGCCGGAGGTGCTCGACACGCTGGCGGTCACCCGCGAGGACTTCCTGGAAGCGCTGAAGCGCGTCCAGCCGTCCGCCATGCGCGAGGTGATGGTGGAGGCGCCGCGCGTCCGCTGGGACGATGTCGGCGGGCTCGACAAGGCGCAGGAGCGGCTGCGCGAGGGCGTGGAGCTGCCGCTGAAGGACCCGGACGCGTTCCGGCGGCTCGGCATCCGCCCGGCCAAGGGGTTCCTGCTCTATGGCCCGCCCGGCACCGGCAAGACCTTGCTGGCCAAGGCGGTGGCGCGCGAGGCGGAGGCGAACTTCATCGCCACCAAATCCTCCGACATGCTCAGCAAATGGTATGGTGAGAGCGAGCAGCAGATCGCCCGCCTGTTCCAGCGCGCGCGGCAGGTGGCGCCCTGCGTGATCTTCATCGACGAGCTCGACAGCCTGGTGCCCGCGCGCGGCGGCGGCCTGGGCGAGCCGCAGGTGACCGAGCGCGTGGTCAACACGATCCTGGCCGAGATGGACGGGCTGGAGGAGCTGCAATCGGTGGTGGTGATCGGCGCGACCAACCGGCCCAACCTGATCGATCCCGCGCTTCTGCGGCCGGGCCGTTTCGACGAGCTGGTCTATGTCGGCGTTCCCGGCGAGGAAGGGCGTCGCCGCATTCTCGCCATCCAGACGCAGAAGATGCCGCTGGCCGGCGACGTCGATCTCGATGCGGTCGCCGCGCGCACCGATCGCTTCACGGGCGCGGATCTGGAGGATGTGGTGCGCCGCGCCGGCCTTACCGCGCTGCGCCGGTCGCTGGGCGCGCGCGAGGTCTACATGTCCGACTTCGAGGAAGCGCTCACCGAATCGCGCGCCAGCGTGACGGCGGAGATGGAGCGGGAGTACGAGCAGATGGCCTCGCGGTTGAAGCAGGACGCGGCGGCGATCCAGCCGCTCGGCTTCATCACGCCGGGCCAGCTCACCCCGCGGGGGCCGAAGGGCAGCGATTGACCCGTCTCCCGTCGCCCAGCTCCGTTCGCCCCGGCCAGGGACCGGGCGCAAGCGAAGTCCCGCTTCGCGGCGCCAGGGGCTACTCAGAACGAACGGTCGGAGTGGGCGGCTCAGGCTTCCCGCAACGCCTTCAACGCATAAACCAGCAGCAGCACCAGCGCGCCGCCGGCCAGCAGGTACGGCAGCGCATGGTGCGCCTGGTAGAGCGCGACGCCGATCGACGGCCCCAGCACGAAGCTGGCGCCGTTGACGCTCGTCACCTTGCCGGCGACCGATCCCTGGGCCGCGGGCCCCACCGCCAGCGAGGCACCGGCGGTGAAGCCCGGCCGCACGAAGCCGAACCCGGCGGACGCCAGGCCATAAGCGAGCGCGATGCCGTAGAGCGACGGGGAAAGGCCGGTCAGCGCGGTGCCCGCCGCCGCCACGGCAAGGCCGACGATCACCAGCTGGCGCGGCTTGAGGTCGAACAGCGGGATCAGCCCCCATTGCACCAGCAGGGCCGATCCCGCGCCGATCATCAGCACCAGCCCGGTCGGCTGCAACGCGGCCGCCGGTGCAACGCCGAGCCGGTCGATCACCAGAAAGCCGATCGCCTGCCCGGTCATCGCCTGCGCATGGCCCATCACCAGCCCCAGCAGCATCCAGGCGCGCACGCGCGGGTCGAGATAGCCGACATGCTCCACATGCGGCTCTACCGCCGCCGCCACGCTGGCGCCCGAGGCCTGGCCGCCGATCGACGGATAGGCGTTGGCCGCCCCATGCGCCTCGGCGGTGAGGCCCCGATCGTCCGGCAGCTGGCGCAGCACCGCCAGGAACATCGCCAGGCCGAAGGCGGAGAACAGGAAAGCGGGGCCGGCCAGCCCGATCTCCACCCCGCCCAGATGGCCCAGCGTCAGATAGGGTGCGATCGCCGGCCCCAGGATGGTGCCCAGGCCAAAGGCGGAGCCGAGCAGCGTCAGCGCCTTGGTGCGCTCCTCCCGCGTGGTACGACCCGCCACCAGCGCCTGAACGGCCGGCGGCGCGGCCGCCCCGCAGCTGCCATAGATCAGCCGCCCGACGATGAAGAGGCCGAACGCCGCCGTGCCGCCGATCCAGCCGTTGATGCCTGCGGTCAGGAACAGCCCGCACAGCAGCAGCGACACGGTGAACCCGCCCATGCCGAGCAGGATCATGGCGCGTCGCCCGTGCCGGTCCGACCTATTCGCCCAGAACGGCGCGGCGAGCACCCACAGGAGCGCCGAGATCGAGAAAGCCGCCGCCACCGCCGAGTCCGCCACCCCCAGCGACCTGCCGAGCGCCGGCAGCACCGATTGCAGCGCGGTGTTCCCCGCCGCGATCGTCAGCATCACCGCGAACAGAAGCGCGAAGTCGCGCGGCGGGCTCTTCATCCGCCTGTCCACGAATAGCCGCGCTCGACGCGGGCCACTGTCACCCGGTACCAGTCGTACCAGCGCTCGCGGCCCTGCTCGCGAATGGCGCGGTGATCGGCATGCGCGCGCCACGCGACAGCGCTTTCCTCGTTGGCCCAGTAGCTGACGGTGATGCCGATGCCGTCGGCGCCTCTTGCCGATTCCATCCCGCGAAAGCCGGGCTGCTCGGCGGCCAGTGCCTCCATCGCCCGGGCGGCGCGGGAATAGCCTTCCTCGTCGTCCGCGGTGCGCGCGGACGTGAAGACAATAGCGGTCTGACCGTGCCGGTCCTCTCCCATCGCGCCCTTCGTGACGCCCCGCGAGCGGTCGCGCAAGCCCCCGCCGGCGGCCTTCGTCCCGGCGGAGCGAGGCCGGCGCAACCCGATCGCTTGAATGTTCGTTGCAGGTTTGCCATCGCATGGCCGAACCGTACGTTACAGAACAAGGAATGCCCGTGACCGCATCCACCGCCGCCGCGCGCCGTCAGCGACGCAAGGAAGCCGGCGTTCCTTCGCCCTGGAGCATGTTTCTCCAGGGGTTCTTCAAGCACCCGGTGATGGTGGGCTCGATCGTGCCGTCCTCCGGCAAGCTGATCCGCAAGATGCTGAAGCCGGTGGACTGGGCCAACACCAGGCTGTTCGTGGAATACGGCCCCGGTGTCGGCACCTTCTGCCGCGAAGTGCTCGATCGGCTGCCGGCGGACGGCAAGTATATCGCGATCGACACCAACCCGGACTTCATTCGCTACCTGCGCCACGAAATCGCCGACCCGCGCTTCTTCGCGGTGCACGGCTCGGCGGCGGACGTGGAACAGATCGTGCGCGATCATGGGTTCGAGAAGGCGGACTACGTCCTGTCCGGCCTGCCTTTCTCCACGCTGCCGGCCGGCGTGGGCGACGCGATCGGCCAGGCGACCGCCAACGTGCTGCGGCCGGGCGGCGCCTTTCTCGTTTATCAGTTCAGCCCCAAGTGCCGCGACTTCATCGCGCCCTATCTCGGCCGCGTCGACCACGACATGGAATGGTGGAACGTGCCGCCGGCGCAGCTCTATTGGGGCTGGAAGGACTGAGCGGCCCAGTTACGCGGCCCAGTCACCCGGCCCAGTCACCCGGCCCAGTCACCCGGCCCAGTCACCCGGCCTCTTCACCCGGCGCGGCGTTACCCGGCGCGGCGCGCGCTCTTCGTTCCGGTCATCTGCAGGCCCGACGACCGGCACGCCGCGCTGATTTCCGGGTAATCGAGGTCGGTGTTGCGCGCGAGCGCCGCGGGCATCGCCGCCTGGCACTGCGCCGCGCTGGCATAATGCGCCGGTTCCACCCGCGCCTGCTGGCATCCCTGCGACGCATCGCCGCAGCCCAGGATCGCCATCACGAAGTATACGGGTTCCATACGCCACACTCCCGACCTTGCGGCAAATCAATGCCCCGGGCGGCTGTAGGTTCCTCGGTTGCGACGAGCCGTTGCCGCGGCGCGCATGCTTCCTACATGGGGGAGCGATGCCCCCGATGACCGTTCCGACCCGCGCCGAGCCGCCGCTGCTGCCGACGCTGCGCCGGTTTCTTCCCTATCTCTGGCCCGCGGATCGCCCCGCCTTGCGCCTGCGCATCGTGCTGGCCATGGCGCTCGTCGGCTTCTCCAAGGTCGTCCAGGTCTATGGCGCCCCCTTTGCCCTGCAAGGGGCGGTGGATCGCATGGCCGGAGAGCAGCGCGGCGTGGCGAGCCTCGTGGTGCTGCTGGTGGTCGGCTATGCCGCCGCGCGGTTCGGCGCGACCCTGTTCGACAATTTGCGCAACGTGGTGTTCGAGCGGGTGGGCCAGGAGGCGACCCGCCGGCTGGCGAGCAACGTCTTCGCCCACCTCCACCGCCTGTCGCTGCGCTTCCACCTGGAACGGCGCACGGGCGAGGTCGCCAAGGTGGTGGAGCGCGGCACCAAGAGCATCGACACGATGCTCTATTTCCTCCTGTTCAACATCGCGCCGACGGTGCTCGAACTCGGGCTGGTGCTCGGCATCTTCTGGACGCGGTTCGGCGTGTGGCTGGTGGTCTCCACCCTGGCGATGGTGGCGGTGTACATCGTTTTCACCCGCAAGGTGACCGACTGGCGATCGGCCTTGCGCATGCGGATGAACGATCTCGATACCGGCGCGGTCGCCCACGCGGTCGATTCGCTGCTCAATTTCGAGACGGTGAAGTATTTCGGTGCCGAGGCGCGGGAGGCGCGTCGCTACGATGCGGCCATGGCCGCCTATTCCAGCGCCGCGACCCGCAGCGAGAACAGCGTGGCCTGGCTGAACATCGGGCAGGCGGCGATCACCAACCTGATGCTGGGCGGCGGCATGGCGCTGGTGGTGCTCGGCTGGCGCGACGGGCGTTTCTCGCCCGGTGACGTGGTGCTGGTGTCCACCCTGCTGTCGCAGCTGTTCCGGCCGCTCGACCTGCTCGGCATGGTGTACCGCACGATCCGCCAGGGCGTGCTGGACATGGGCGCCATGTTCGACCTGATCGACACCCGCTCCGAAGTGACCGACGCACCGGGCGCGCCGCCGCTCCGGGTGGCGGCCGGCCATGTGCGCTTCGAGGACCTGCGCTTCGGCTATGAGCCCGGCCAGCCGATCCTCAAGGGCATTTCGCTGGACGTGGCCGCGGGCCAGACGCTGGCGGTGGTGGGGCCGTCCGGCGCGGGCAAGTCGACGCTGGCGCGGCTGATGTACCGCTTCTACGACCCGGACGGCGGGCGCATCACCATTGACGGGCAGGACATCGCCGAGGTGACGCAAGGCTCCTTGCGCGCCGCGATCGGCATCGTGCCGCAGGACACCGTGCTGTTCAACGACACGATCGGCTACAACATCGCCTATGGCCGGGAAGGCGCGAGCGAGGCCGAGATCGAGGCGGCGGCCCGCGGCGCGGCGATCGCCGGCTTCATCGAGCGGCAGCCGGACGGGTATGCCACCCGCGTCGGCGAGCGCGGCCTCAAGCTGTCGGGCGGCGAGAAGCAGCGGGTGGCGATCGCGCGCACCCTCCTGAAGGATCCGCCGATCCTGATCCTGGACGAGGCGACCAGCGCGCTGGACAGCCGCACCGAGGCCGACATCCTGGAGACGCTGCGGGGGGTGGAGCAGGGGCGCACCACCATTGTCATCGCCCACCGCCTGTCGACGATCGTCCATGCCGACCAGATCGTGGTGCTGGAGGGCGGCCGCGTGGCCGAGCGCGGCACCCATGCCGAGCTGCTGCGGCGCGGCGGCCTTTATGCCGAGATGTGGAACCGGCAGGCGGCCGAGCGCGAGGAAGGCGAGGCGCTGGCCGCGGAGTAGCTCAGGGCAGGCGCCAGTCGATCGCCCCGCGCCCGTTCGCTTCCAGAAAGGCGTTGGCCCGGCTGAACGGCCGCGAGCCGAAAAAGCCCCGCCGCGCCGACAGCGGGGAGGGGTGCGGCGATTGCAGCACCAGATGCCGGTCCGATTGCACCAGCGCCGCCTTTTTCTGGGCATGGGCGCCCCACAGCACGAAGACGCCGGGCGCGCCTTGCGCATCCACCGCGCGGATGATCGCGTCGGTCAGCGCTTCCCACCCGCGCCCCTGATGCGCGCCGGCCGTCGCCAGCTCCACCGTCAGCACCGTGTTGAGCAGCAGCACGCCCTGCCGCGCCCAATGCTCCAGCAGCCCATGGTGCGGCCGCGCCAGCCCCAGATCGGCTTCCAGCTCCTTGAAGATGTTGACGAGGCTGGGCGGCGGTCGGACGCCCGGCGGCACGGAGAAGGCGAGGCCGTGCGCCTGACCCTCGCCATGATAGGGGTCCTGCCCCAGGATCACCACGCGAACGGCGGCGAGCGGCGTCAGCTCGAGCGCGCGAAACCAGTCGGCCTGCGCCGGGAAGAGGCGCTTTCCCGCCTCCACCTCGCATGCCAGGAAAGCCTGCAAGTGCTCGAGCGGTGGCGCGTCGACCCGGTTGTTCAGCGCCGCGCGCCAGTCGGGGGGGAGACGGTCCAGCATTTGCTCGCCTGTTCGGCCGGGCGGCGCGCGTGTCAACCGGCGCGCTCGTGCGTTGGTCTGCCATGCCGTTTCCCGATCTCGCCCTCGCGCCGATGGAAGCGCGGTTGCAGGACAGCCTGCCCGACGAGGGCGGCTGGCAGTTCGAGCCCAAATGGGACGGCTTTCGCTGCCTGGCCTTTCGCGATGGCGGCACCGTGACCCTGATGTCCAAGGGCGGCAAGCCGCTCGGGCGCTACTTTCCCGAAGTCGTCGCCGGGCTGGACGCGGTCGGCGGGCGCTGGGTGCTCGATGGAGAGCTGATCATCCCGGTCGGGGCCAGCCTTGATTTCTCGGCGTTGCAGATGCGGCTGCACCCCGCCGAAAGCCGCATCCGCCGGTTGGCGGCAGAAACGCCCGCGCAACTGATGCTGTTCGATTGCCTGTGGGACGCCGGCGCCTTGCTCGACCGACCGCTGGCCGAGCGCCGCTTGCGGTTGGAGCGCTGGCTGGCGGAGCATCCCTCGCCGACCCTGCGTCTGTCCCCCGCAACCCAGGATCCCGCCACCGCGCGCGACTGGCTGGCGAGTGCGGGCGGTGCCCTTGACGGCGTGGTCGCCAAGCGGCTCGACCAGCCCTACCGGGCCGGCGAGCGCGACATGGTGAAGGTCAAGCGCATGCGCACCGCGGACTGCGTCGTGGGCGGCTTTCGCTACACCAGCGGCGCCCGCTCAGTCGGCTCGCTCCTGCTGGGTCTCTATGACGATGCCGGGCTGCTCCATCATGTCGGCTTCACCTCCGGCATCGCCGCGCGCGAGCGGGCGGCGCTCACCGCCAGGCTGGAGCCGTTGATCGAGGCGCCCGGCTTCACTGGCGATGCGCCCGGCGGGCCGTCGCGCTGGTCCACGGAGCGTTCCGCCGCATGGCAGCCGCTGCGCGCCGACCTGATCGCCGAGGTCCGCTACGACCATGTCACCGGCCGTCGCTTTCGCCATGGCACGCGCTTCCTGCGCTGGCGCCCGGACAAGGCGCCGCGTCAATGCACCATGGATCAGTTGCAGGAGGAAGCACGCCCGGCGGTCGTCGCGAACGCGCTGGGCGCTTAGCTCCCCTCCAGCGCCTTCTGGCGGCGGCGCTGCACCGAGCTGCCGATGTTCATCGCCTCGCGATATTTCGCCACCGTGCGCCGGGCGATGTCGAAGCCCTTGGCGTTGAGCATCTCGACCAGCGTGTCGTCGGACAGGATCGCCTTGGGGCTTTCCGCGGCGATCAGTGCGCGCAGCGCCGACTTCACCGCCTGCGCCGACACCGCCTCGCCGCCATCGGCCGACTGGATCGCGGAGGTGAAGAAGTATTTCAGCTCGAACAGGCCGCGCGCGCAATGCAGGTACTTGTTCGACGTCACCCGGCTGACCGTCGATTCGTGCATCTCGATCACGTCGGCGATCTGGCGCAGCGTCATCGGCTTCAGATGCGCCACGCCGTGCAGGAAGAACGCCTCCTGCTGGCGCACGATCTCGGTGGCGACGCGGATGATGGTGCGCTGGCGCTGGTCCAGCGCCTTGACCAGCCAGTTGGCGCTGGCGAGACAATCGGAGAGCCACGCCTTGCTGGACTTGTCCTGCGGCCCGCCCGACAGCTCCTGGTAATAGCTGCGGTTGACGAGCACGCGGGGGAGGGTGGCGTTGTTCAGCTCCACCGCCCAGCCGCCCTTGGCTTTCGCGACATAGACGTCCGGCACCACGCTTTGCGTCGGCTCCCCGCCATAGCGGCAGCCGGGCTTGGGATCATAGCCGCGCAGCTCGCGGATCATGTCGGCAAGATCTTCGTCGTCCACGTCGCACACCCGGCGAAGGCGCGCCATGTCGCCGCGGGCGACCAGATCGAGATTGTCGATCAGCCGCGCCATGCACGGATCGTAGCGGTCCGCCTCCCTGGCCTGCAGCGTCAGGCACTCCGCCAGGCTGCGCGCGCCGACGCCGGTCGGCTCGAACGTCTGCACCACCGCCAGCACCGCCTCCACGCGCGCCAGCGGCACGCCCAGGCGATTGGCGATGTCCAGCAAGGAGGCGGTGAGATAGCCCGCCTCGTCGATCTGGTCGATCAGATGCGCCGCGATGAACAGGTCCGCGCCGTCCACCGCCAGCCCGGCCTGCGCGAGCAGATGGTCGGCCAGGTTGAGATCGGCCGCGGCGAAGCTGTCGAAGTCGGGTCCGTCCTCCGCGCCCGGCCCGGAAACGCCGCTCACGCCCAGCGCGCCGTCCATCCCGCCGCCGCCATCGGCCGGGCTGTCATGGTGGAAGGACTCGGCGCCCAGATCCACGTCGAGCGCGGCCTCGCCCGTGCCTTCCCCGACAAGGACGAGTTCGTCCGCGGCAGCCGGCGCGTCGCGCTCGGGCGGCGCCTCCCGCTCGATCACCGGCGCCTCGTCGTCCGGCACCGTGGCTTCGAGCAGCGGATTCTTCTCCAGCTCCTCGGCAATGAAGCCTTCCACCTCCAGGTTGGACAGCGCGAGCAGGCGGATCGCCTGCTGCAACTGCGGCGTCATCACCAGCGACTGCGATTGCCGCAGGTCGAGGCGCGGCGCGAGGCTCATCGGGGCGCCACCAGGATCGGGACGAGACGGGAGCAGCCGGGCATGGCGCTACAGCGAGAAGCCCTCGCCGAGGTACAGCCGGCGGACATTGGCGTCCTGCACCAGCTCCTCCGGCGATCCGGTGAACAGCACCCGGCCGTCATAGATGATGTAGGCGCGATCGACGATTTCCAGCGTCTCGCGCACATTGTGGTCGGTGATGAGCACGCCGATGTCGCGCCGCTTCAGGTCCTTCACCAGGTCGCGGATGTCGGCAATGGAGATCGGGTCGATGCCGGCGAACGGCTCGTCCAGCAGGATGATCGACGGGTTCGCCGCCAGCGCGCGGGCGATTTCCGCGCGGCGCCGCTCGCCGCCGGACAGCGCCATCGACGGCGAGTGGCGCAGGCGGGTGAGGCCGAACTCCTCCAGCAGCGTTTCCAGCCGGCGCGCGCGCGCCTCCGGCTCGGGCTCGGCAAGCTCGAGCACGGTGAGGATGTTCTTTTCCACCGAAAGCCCGCGGAAGATTGACGTCTCCTGCGGCAGGTAGCCCAGCCCCAGGATCGCGCGGCGGTACATGGGCAGGCCGGTGATATCGTCGCCATCCAGCAGGATGCGGCCCGAATCGGGCTTCACCAGCCCCATCACCGAATAGAAGCAGGTCGTCTTGCCGGCGCCGTTCGGGCCGAGCAGGCCGACCACCTCGCCCTTGGCGACCGACACGGACACGTCCGTCAGCACCGGACGCTTGTCATAGGCCTTGGCGATGGAGATCACCGACAGGCCGTTGGCCACCGGATCCTCGTGGATCGGCGTGGGAGCGTCCAGGGTATCGAGCGCGGTCATGGGCACGGCTCCTCGCACTTCATGGTTACCAGAAGCTTACCGCCGGTCCGTTTGGCGTGCTTCGTGCATAGCCATGCCTCAGCCGGCGTTCGGAGGGAAGCCCGGCTGCGACCATCCGGCGGGAAAAGACGGGTTACTGCCGCTTGGGAACGGAGAAGGTGCCCGTCACGCGCCCGCCCGACTGGCGCACGGTGCCGCCGTTGCCGGCCGAGCCGCCACCCACCGCCGCGTTGCCGTCGATGGTCGCGCGGCCGGTGTCGAGATTGATGACCAGCCGGCTGCCGTTCACGCTGTTCCCGCCCTGGGTCAGCGTGACGCCGCCGAGCATGGTGATGACGCGGCGGTTGAGATCGTAGATGCCGTACTGGCCGCG
The DNA here is from genome assembly GCF_003345355.1 of Sphingomonas aracearum. GTDB lineage: Bacteria > Pseudomonadota > Alphaproteobacteria > Sphingomonadales > Sphingomonadaceae > Sphingomonas > Sphingomonas aracearum. Next base: position 234,268 of record NZ_QQNB01000003.1, read on the forward strand.
CGCGGTCTGGCCCGGGCGGGTGACGGTAACGCCGCCGGTCGCATCCAGGCGCGAGACCTGCGGGCTGCCGTCCACCACCTGGCCGGTATAGGCGACGGTCATGCGGCTGGCGGTGAGGTTCATCTCCGCCTGCTGCACCGAAACGTTGCCGGACAGCACCGCGCGGTTCGCCTTGTCCTGCAGCTCGATATGATTGGCGCTGAAGTTGATCGGCGCCTGGCTGTTGTGCCGGCCCTGGGCGAGCAGGGCGGGCGCCAGCACGGGCGAGGCGATCACGGCCAGGGAGGCGAGCAGGAGAAGCGGGCGCTGCATGACGGGTTATTTCGTCCCTCGCGGCACGATCCGCAAGCGGGCATTGCCGTCGAGGGAAACGGTCTGGTTCTCGAGGTCCGCGCGCATGCGGTTGGCGCTGAAGCTTCCCTGCGGCACCCGGCCGGTAACGGCGCTGTCGCTTTCCATGCGGCTGGTCTTCAGATCCAGCGTGGCCGCGTCGGTATCCAGCTGGTAGCCATTGGTTGCGCGAAACTTCAGCGCGCCGTCCAGCTTCACCTTCTCGGTATCGAGATCATAGGCGCCGTGCGGCGCGGTCAGCGTCGCCGGCCCGTCGGCAAGCTGGATCTTGGCCGCGAGCGTGTTGATCTGCACCACGGGCTGGGCCGAGCTCTGCTGCACCGCGGAGCCGGCGGTGAGGGCAAAGGCGCGGCCCTTGCCGTCCTCGCCCCGGTACAGTGCGGACTGCAGCCGCAGCCGCTCCTTGGCGACCTCCACCTTGTTCTTGTCGAGCAGAAAGGACACGTCGCCGCGCATGGTGAGCGGGGCCATCACCAGAAACGCCGCCAGCACGCCGATCGCCACCGGCAGGGCGGTGCGCGACACCGCGATAACCCGGTCGTGGCTGGAACCGGGCGCGGCCCAGACCTGCCGGGCCGAGCGCATGCGGCGCGCCTGCTCAGACATGCGCGAAGATGTCCACTTCCGGCCAGCCGGCAAGATCCAGCGCGGCGCGGTGGGGCAGGAAGTCGAAACAGGCCTGCGCCAGTTCCACCCGCTTTTCGCGCACCAGGCGGCGGTCCAGCTCCTCCTTCAGGCGATGGAGGAAGCGCACGTCGGAGGCGGCATAATCCTTTTGCGCCTCGCTGAGCACCGGGCCGCCCCAGTCGGACGATTGCTGCTGCTTGGAGATGTCCTGGCCGAGCAGCTCGCGCACCAGCTCCTTCAGCCCGTGGCGATCGGTATAGGTGCGCACCAGGCGCGAGGCGGTCTTCGTGCAGTAAACCGGCGCGGCATCCACGCCGAGATAGTGTTTCACCGCCGCCAGATCGAAGCGGGCGAAATGGTAGAGCTTCACGCGCGCCGGATCGGCGAGCAGCGCCTTGAGGTTGGGGGCGGCATAGCTGCTGTCCGGGCCGAAGCGCACCAGGTGCTCGTCCGGGCCGCCGTCCGACAATTGCACCACGCACAACCGGTCGCGCGGGGTGAGGAGGCCCATCGTCTCGGTGTCCACGGCGATGGAGGCGCCGGGGGCGAACAGGTCGGCGGGAATATCTTCTTCGTGCAGGAAAACGGCCATTGCGCCGGACTAGCCGCAGCGTCCCGGCTTGCAAAGCGCCAATCCGCGGCGGAAAAGACACAGAGGGGGTCTTGGCGCCGCATTTCTGACGAAATCATTTTCCGGGTGGCGATATTTGCGCTACGGTGAGTCGCAAACGCTTTAGGTTTGGCGTTCGTACGCTCGCGCTTTCGTCCGGCGCCGGCTGTATGGCAGTGAATGGACGAGCCGGGAAGACGAACAGGGCATGAGTTTCGATAAGGGTGGCCGCGGGAACCGCGGTGGACGTGGCCGCGACAAGCGCGATGGCTTTGGCGGCGACGATTTCGGCGGCGGCGGCGGCGGCTTCAACGATTTCGGCGGCGGCGGCTTTGGCGGCGGTGACCGCTTTGGCGGTGGCGGCGGTTATGGCGGCGGCGGTGGCGGTGGCTATCGCGGCGGCAGCGGTGGCGGCGGCGGCGATCGCTTCGGCGGTGGCGGCGGCTATGGCGGCGGCGGCGGTGGCGGTTTCCGCGGCGGCGGTGGCGGCGGCTTTGGTGGTGGCGGCGGCGGTGGCCGCGGCATGCCGCCGCAGGTCGTCGGCGAAGGCACCGGCGTGGTGAAGTTCTTCAACGCGCAAAAGGGTTTCGGCTTTGTGGTGCGCGATGACGGCGGCGAAGACGTGTTCGTGCACATCTCCGCTGTCGAGCAGGCGGGCCTGACCGGCCTGGCCGAGGGCCAGCCGCTCGGCTTCACCCTGGTGGATCGCGGCGGCCGCATCTCGGCCACCGAGCTGAAGATCGACGGCGAGCCGATGCCGGTGCAGGACCGCGGTCCGCGTCCCGACGCCGGCGGCATGGGCGCGCCGGGCGGCGCACCGCGCGGTGCCGGCGGCCCGCAGCGTCAGCTGACCGGCGAGAAGGCCACGGGCACCGTGAAGTTCTTCAACGCCATGAAGGGCTTCGGCTTCATCCAGCGCGACGATGGCCAGCCGGACGCCTTTGTCCACATCTCCGCCGTGGAGCGCGCGGGCATGCCGACGCTCAACGAAGGCGACAAGCTGGAGTTCGAGCTCGAGGTCGACCGTCGCGGCAAGTATGCCGCGGTGAACCTCGCACCGCTTAGCTGATCGGCTGATCCGGACAGGAAAGAGGCCCGGTTCCCTTGTGGGAGCCGGGCCTTTTCCTTGTCCGAATACCTCCGACGCCGCCCGCTCAGTCCTTCGCGCCTGGGCGGCCGTGTCGGGCCCGGAGGCGCTCCGCTGCCCGGCGGTCGGCGGCCTCCCTGTCGGCTTCTCCGAGGTGACGATAGGCCCCGGCCCGCATTGCATAGGCCCAGCCATCCGCAGGCGCGCGCGCGATGGCAGCGCTCAGCATTCTTACGACACCGTCGAGATCGTCGCGATATAGCGCAAGGACCGCCTTGCCATGCAGCGCGATCACGTAGCTGGGGTCGCTCGTCGCCACCCCGGCCAGATCGCGTTCGGCGCGGGTGCGGTCCCGTTTCCAGGCAAAAGCAAGGCCTCGACCGGCAAGCAGATCCGACCGCCCCGGCTCTCGCTCGAGCGCGGCGGTGAAGTCGGCAATCGCCGAATCGATGCGGCCCGCCTGCATCAGGATCCGCCCGCGGTTGAAATGGGCGTCCGTGTTGCCGGGATCGAGGCGGATGGCCGCCGAATAGTCAGCCACGGCCTGTTCGCGCCGCCCGCGCCGCTCGCGTACCAAGCCAAGATTGTAGTGCGCTGCCGAGCTGTCCGGATCGCTGCGCAGAGCGGCGGCATAATCCGCTTCCGCCGCATCATACCGGCCCAGTGTATAAAGCGCCGTTCCCCGGCTGAAGATCAGATCGCCACGAGGGGCATCCCCATCCGCCAGCGCCTCGTTGCAGGCCGCAAGTGCCTCCGCCGCGGACCAGCGATCCTTGTCGTTCCTGCATCTGTCCTGGATGACCTGCTTCGGCGCATCGAGGAACTGCTGCCCGCCGACAAGGACCAGCACGCTGCCGAGCAACAGGTTCCAGCCCACCGACGACCAGTAGCGAATCGGCTGGCCCAACCGCTCGAAGCGCCAGGTCACGCCACGCAGGAGCGGCTCCGCATTGCCCCCCTTATAGGCCTTCCACACCGTCCAGAGGGCCGCGCCACCGAGCCCGAGCTCGATAAGAGGGAAGAAGCGCGGCGCGCGCGCCATGTCCGCGGCAGCCTGGGTGAAGATGAAGATACCCAGCGCGAGCGCCGCGGCCACTATCGCCACGCCCTTGCCGAGCCCCATCGTGTCCGCCGGTTCGTTGGCGTCGCTCGGACCCCATCCGGTCAGGTGCGCGACGACGTTCCTCGCCGGCACCGCCGCGATCGCCGCGAGCAGGAGGAGAAGCCAGACCTGCACGGGAACGTCGCGAAACATCTCGCGGGAATGCTGATCCATCCCACAACGTCGCGCAATCCCTGCGGACCGCTGAACGACCGCCCTCAGAAATCGACGGCGATGCCCTTCAGCTCCCAGTCGCCGTTGCGGGTGGGATCGAGGCCGAGCGGATCCTTGTCCGGCCGCTTGCCCGGCTGCGGGGCGGGCACCGGCGGGTTGGGCGACAGATAGGCCGGCGGCTTCACATGGTCGGGGCGCTTGGACATGAGCGACATGTCGGTCCGCGCCCTGGCTTTGGCAAGCGGCGCGCCGTGCGTTAGGGGGCGCAATGGCTTCCCGTCCCAGCGATCCCCCCGGTTTCCCCGCACGCCGCGCCGCGCTGCGCCTGCTCGATGCCGTGCTGCGGCAGGGGCTGGCGCTGGAACAGGCGCTGCCGCGCGCGACGCAGGGGATCGAGCGGGCCGACGACCGCGCGCTTGCCCATGCCATCGCCGCCGAGACGCTGCGCCGCCTGCCCGATCTCGACGCGCTGATCGACTCGGCGACCCGCCAGCGCCTGCCGGACGACGCCAAGGCGCGGTTCGCGCTGCGCATCGCGCTGGTCCAGACGCTGGCGCTCGGCACCCCGCCCCACGCCGCGATCGCCACCGTGCTGCCGCTGGTCGAGGGCGGCCCGCGCAAGCTGGTGCACGGCGTGTTCGGCGCGCTGACCCGCGGTGGCGCGACGCTGCCGGAGGTGCCGGCGCTGCCGGCAGCGGTGGCGGAGCGCTGGGCGATGGCGTGGGGTGAGGACGTCGCCGCCGCCGCCGCGCGCGCGATTGCCGTGCCGCCGCCGCTCGACCTGTCGCTGCAGCGCGACGATGCCGAGAAGCCCGAAGGCGTCTCGCTCCTGCCGCGCCATCTCCGGCGCGAGCCGGGCAACGTCACCGAACTGCCGGGCTTCTCGACGGGCGACTGGTGGGTGCAGGACCTCGCCGCGTCGCTCCCCGCCCGGCTGATCGGGCGCGGCACCGGCGTGGCGCTCGACCTGTGCGCGGCACCGGGCGGCAAGGCGCTGCAACTGGCCGCCGCCGGCTGGCAGGTGACGGCGGTGGACGTGTCCGCCAGGCGTCTGGCGCGCCTTCACGAGAACCTCGCCCGCACCGGGCTGGAGGCGAAGGTCGTCACCGCCGACCTGCGGCAATGGTCGCCGCCCGCGCCGGCCGATGCGGTGCTGCTGGACGCACCGTGCAGCGCCACCGGCATCTTCCGCCGCCACCCCGACGTGCTGCACCGCACCCGCCCGCAGCTGATCGCGGACATGGCGGCGTTGCAAACGGCCCTGCTCGACCGCGCCGCCGGCTGGGTGAAACCGGGCGGCACGCTTGTCTACGCCACCTGCTCGCTGGAGCCGGAGGAGGGCGAGGAGCAGCTCGGCCGCTTTCTGGCGCGCGATGGCCGGTTCTCGCTCGATCCGGTGCAGGCGGACGAGCTGCCCGCCGGCATCGCGCCGGCCGCACAGGGCTGGGTGCGCACGCTGCCCGGCATGCTGGAGGCGGAAGGAGGCTGTGACGGCTTCTTCATCGCGAGGCTCCGTCGCGACAGCTGAACCGCTTGCAGGGGCGCTTGGCGATGGTAAAGCCGGAGCCCATGTCCGTCCGCATCGCGCCCTCGATCCTGTCCGCCGATTTCGCCAAGCTGGGTGAGGAAGTGCGCGCCATCGATGCCGCCGGGGCGGACTGGATCCATGTCGATGTGATGGACGGGCATTTCGTGCCCAACATCTCGATCGGGCCCGCGGTGGTGAAGGCGCTGCGCCCGCACTCCGCCAAGCCGTTCGACGTCCACCTGATGATCGCCCCGGTGGACCCGTATCTGGAAGCGTTCGCCGAAGCGGGTGCGGACGGCATCACCGTGCATGTCGAGGCCAGCCCCCACACGCACCGCACGCTGCAGCGCATCCGCCAGCTCGGCAAGCGGCCCGGCGTGGTGCTGACGCCGCAGACGCCGGCCAAGGCGCTCGACTATCTGCTGGAGGAGGTCGATCTCGTCCTGGTGATGAGCGTCAATCCCGGGTTCGGCGGGCAGAGCTTCATTGACAGCCAGTTGCGCAAGATCGAGGCAATCCGCCGCATGATCGACAAGGCGGGCCTGCCTGTCGATCTCGAGGTGGACGGCGGCATCGATCACGGCACCGCCCCGCGCGCGATCGCCGCCGGGGCCGACGTGCTGGTCGCCGGCACCGCCACCTTCCGCGGCGGGCCTGCCGCCTATGCCGAAAATATCAGAACCCTGCGCGGCCAGTGAACGAACCGCCCCGCGACCTCTCCGCCCCGGGCGGCCCTTCGCCTGACGGCCCCGCTCCGGACGGCATCGACGAGGGCAAGCGCCTCATCACGCTGGGCGGCGACAAGGGGCTGTCGCTGGCGGAGCGCATGGCGGAGCGGTTTCACCGCCTGACCTGGCGCACGCCGATCCACGGCCTGCGCCTGCGCGGGCGGCATCCGCTGAAGCTGATCGCGGTGCCCGACGATCCCTTTTTCGGCGATGTGGAGCGAGGGCGCGCGCTGCTCGAGGGGCGGATCAGCTATCGCGGCGAGAGCCACGCCATTGCCGACCTGGACCTGGCGCGCGGCAGCTTCGGCAAGCCGTTTGCCGAGTATCTGCACAGCTTTGCCTGGCTGCGCGACCTGTCCAGCGTCGCCACCCGCGCCAACGCGATCCCGATCGCCGAAGCGATCATGCGCCGCTGGCTGGACGCCCATGCCGACCTCGTCACCGAGCCGGCCTGGCGCGGCGACCTGTGGGGCCGGCGCATCCTGTTCTGGACGGCGCATGCGCCGCTGATCCTGTCGTCGGGCGACCTCGTCTACCGCAGCCGCGTGCTCAACACGCTGGCGCGCGGCGCCCGGCATCTCGACCGCGCGGCGGACAAGGCCGCGCCCGGTGCGCCGCGCATCGCCGCCGTATCCGGGGTGCTGGCGGCCAACCTGCTGGTGCCGGGCGGCGACACGGTGCGCGCGGCGCTGGAGGCGATGTTCACGCGCGCGATCCATGTCTCGGTGTACGAGGATGGCGGCAATGTCGCGCGCTCCGGCATGGCGCAGCTCGACATCGTGATGCTGCTGGGATCTTTGCGCGAATGTTATTGGGCGCGGCGGATCGATCCGCCGGCGATCCTGGAACAGACGGTCACCCGCATGGTGCCGGCCCTGCTCACGCTGCTGCACGGCGATGGCGCCTTGTCGAGCTGGCAGGGCGGCGGCCCGTTCGGCGCCGAGCGGCTGGCCCAGGCGATTGAGGGCAGCGGCGTGCGCGCGCGGCCGCTGCGCCAGTCTCGCGACTGGGGCTATCAGCGGCTCGCCTCGGGCGGCGCGGTGCTGGTGCTGGACGCCGCGCCGCCGCCGGTCGCGCGGGTGGTGGCCGGCGGCTGCGCCTCGACGCTCGCCTTCGAATTCTCGGACGGGCCGGCGCGGATCGTCGTGAACTGCGGCGGCGCGCGCGACGTGGCCGCGCAGGTGCCCGCCGCGCTGGCCGATGCGCTGCGCTCCACCGCCGCCCACTCCACGCTGGTGATCGGGGACTCGAACTCCACCGCGATCCATGCCGACGGCACGCTCGGCCGCGGGGTTTCGGCGGTGGAGCTCGTCCGCCAGGAAAGCGAAGGCGCCAGCCGTATCGAGGCGAGCCATGACGGCTATGTCCGCCGCTATGGCTTCACCCATCGCCGGCAATTGGTGCTGACCGCCGACGGGCGCGAGCTGCGCGGCGAGGACCAGCTGCTGCCGGCCGGGCGACGCCGGCGTGGCGGCCCGCTGGCCTTTGCCGTGCGCTTCCATCTCGGTCGCGGCGTGCAGGTCTCCCCCACCGCGGACGGCCAGGCGGCGCTGCTGCGGCTGCCGGGCGGCGCGCTGTGGCAGTTCCGCTGCCGCGGGGCGGCGGTGACGGTGGAGGAGTCGCTGTGGGTCGACGAGCATGGCCGGCCGCAGCGCACGCACCAGCTCGTTGTCGGCGGCGAGGCGGCGCCGGGCGGGGCCAATATCAGCTGGGCCTTGAAGCGCGCGGTGTGAGCGGGCGTCATTGCCAATGCCGTTCGTCCTGAGTAGCGGCTGAGCGCACGCGAGGACGCGTATCGAGGGACTGTGGTTCGAGACGGCACTTCGCGTGCGCTCAGCGCCTCCTCACCACGAACGGGGTAAGTATCATGATCGACGTGACCATTCGCCGCGCCCTGCTGTCCGTGTCGGACAAGACCGGGCTGGTCGAGCTTGCGCAGGGGCTGGCCGCGAGGGGCGTGGAGCTGGTTTCCACCGGCGGCACCGCGCGCGCGCTGCGCGAGGCGGGGCTGGACGTGCGCGACGTGTCGGACCTGACCGGCTTTCCCGAGATGATGGACGGGCGCGTGAAGACGCTGCACCCGAAGGTGCATGGCGGCCTGCTCGCGGTGCGCGACGACCCCGCGCATGTCGCCTCGATGGAGGAGCATGGCATTGGCGCGATCGATCTGGTGGTCGTCAACCTCTACCCGTTCGAGGCGACGGTGGCGAAGGGCGCGGGCCGCGACGAGATTATCGAGAATATCGACATCGGCGGCCCGTCCATGGTGCGCTCGGCGGCGAAGAATCATGCGTCGGTGGCGATCGTCACCGATCCGGCGGATTACCCGCTCGTCGCCGGGGGCACCACGACGCTGGAGCAGCGCCGCCGCTTCGCCGCCAAGGCCTATGCGCTCACCGCCACCTATGACGGCGCGATCGCGCGCTGGTTCGCGGAGAAGGACCAGGGCGAGCAGTTCCCGGCGACCCTGCCGTTCGTCCTGCGGCACGGCCGGGGCCTGCGCTATGGCGAGAACCCGCATCAGCAGGCGGCCTTCTACGCCGCCGCGGACGGCGTGCGCGGGATCGGCCAGGCGCGGCAGGTGCAGGGCAAGGAGCTTTCCTACAACAACCTCAACGATGCCGATGCCGCGCTGGAGCTGGTCGCCGAGTTCCGCGACGCCGCGCCGACCGCGGTGATCGTGAAGCACGCCAATCCCTGCGGCGTCGCCACCGGTGCCACGCTGGAGGCCGCCTATGCCGAGGCGTTTGCCTGCGACACGGTGTCCGCGTTTGGCGGGATCATCGCCGTCAACCGCCCGCTGGATGCCGCAACCGCGCGCCAGATCACCGGCATCTTCACCGAAGTGGTGATCGCGCCGGATGCCGACGAGGAAGCGCTGGCGCTGTTCGCGGCGAAGAAGAACCTGCGCCTGCTGCTGACCGGCGCGCTGCCCGATCCGGCGCGCACCGGGCTCTTCGCCAAGTCGATCGCCGGCGGCTGGCTGGTGCAGGGCCGCGACGACACGGCGGTGCCCGAGCTGAAGGTCGTCACGAAGCGCGCCCCGACCGAGCAGGAGCTCGCCGATTGCCGCTTCGCCTGGCTGGTGGCCAAGCATGTGAAGTCGAACGCGATCGTCTATGCCAGGGATGGTGCGACCGCCGGCATCGGCGCCGGGCAGATGAACCGCCTGGAGTCGGCGCGTATCGCCGCGTGGAAGGCCAAGGATGCGGCCGACAAGGCCGGCTGGGGCAGCCCGCGCACGATCGGCTCGGCGGTCGCGTCCGACGCGTTCTTCCCCTTCGCCGATGGTCTGCTGGCGGCGGTGGAAGCGGGCGCCACGGCGGTGATCCAGCCGGGCGGCTCGATCCGCGACGAGGAAGTGATCGCCGCCGCCGATGCCGCCGGCCTCGCGATGGTGTTCACCGGCGAGCGCCACTTCCGGCATTGATCGGCTCGCCCCACCGCTCAGCACGAGCGGTGGGTGCCTACACCGCCGCGGCGGTCGGCAGGCTGGGCTCCTTGGGCATGCGGCTGAACAGCGCGCGGTCCTCGTCGGTGAAGGCGAAGCGGTAGAGCAGCCAGGCATAGGTGCCGATCATTGCCGGGATGCCGAACAATAGCTCCGCCCACTCATAGGTGCGCGGCAGCGCGGTGAAGAGCCCGCCCACCGCCGCGCCGCCCGCCACTGCCCACAGGAGCGGCCAGCGCAGGGGCGATACCCGCGCGCCGAGCAGGCGGGTGAGCAGGCTCGCCTTCGCCAGCGACATGCACAGCAAGGCCAGCAGCAGCGCCACCGCCACGCCCGCCGCCTGCCAGTTCTCCGGCCAGCCGAGCGCCCGCATGCCGTAGATCAGGCCGAAGCTCAGCCCGATCTGCAGCAGCAGCATGGTGACCGAGATCACCAGGTTGCGGATGCGCGCGATGTAGACCAGCGCCGATTCGCACACCGCCCCGGTGGAGGCCACCGCCTCGCCGGTCAGCAGAAAGCCGAGCGCGGCGGTGCCGGCGACGAATTGCGGGCCGACCACGCCCATCACGCCCTCGCCCGGGATCGACCCGATCAGCGCCAGGCCGAGCTGCGCCGCGACGATCCAGAACGCCACCTGCCGCACCTGATGCGCGATCGCCGCACGGTCGTTGCGCTTCAAGGCTTCGGTGATGACCGGGCCGAGGATCGGGTCGAAGCTGGTCTTCAGCTTCTGCGGGATGGAGGCGACCTGCTGCGCCATGTAGTAGATGCCGACGATCTTTGGCTCGAAGGTCAAGCCCAGGATGAAGCGATCGACGTTGCGCGTCGCCCATTCGATCGAGTCCGCGCCGGCCAGGGGCGCGTTGCGCCTCGCCATGGTGAACATCCGGCCGGGATGCGGCGTCCAGCCGTGCGGCCAGCCATAGCTGCGCACGAACGGCACCAAGGATGCGGTAAGCGCCGCCACCACCGAGGCGATGTAGGACAGGACCAGGCCGTCCTTCAGCGTGACGAACGAAAACGCCCAGGCGGCGATCGAGATCGTCCACGGCTCGATCACCGCCCGCGCGGTGACCGTCGCCTTCACGTTGCGGCGATAGGCGAGCGCGGCGAGGCTCACGTCGGACATGGCGGGTGCAAAGGTGATCGCCGCCAGCCAGCGGTCGAGCCCGTCGACGATGCTGTTGGGATACATGACCTGCGGGAAGGCGAACAACAGGGCGCCGAGCAGCAACGACACGACAAAGGTGAGCGCCAGGGCGTCCCAGACGACGCAGGCATGCGGCTGGTCCGACGAGGTGAGCGCCTGCGCCAGCCCGCGCTTCAGCCCGACGGTGGCGATCAGCGCGGCCAGCTCGACCACCACCACCGCCAGCGCGAACCGCCCCACCGCATCCGGGCCATAGACGCGACCGGCGATAAACAGGAACGGCAGTCGCGCGACGAGGCGCATGACGAAGCCTAAAATGTTCGTCCGGCCACCCTTGGCAAGCGCCGCGATGTCGTCGCCTTCGTGGGCGGGGGAGGTGTCAGCGGGCACTGGAGGAGTCCCGGCCGCGGAGAAGCGCCGCGGCGAAGCCGCGTCGTCGGCCGCGGCCGGCAGCCGCGCATAGCCGCGTCAATGCGCGGCTCCCCAGCTGGCGCCTACGCCGATCTCGACGCCGAGCGGCACGGTGAGCTTCACCGCAGGTTCCGCGGCCGTGGCCATGACATGGCCGATCACCTCGCGGGCGCGCTCCACCTCGGCGTCGGGCACTTCGAAGACGAGTTCGTCGTGCACCTGGAGGAGCATGCGCGTGCCTTCCAGCCCGGCCTCGCGCAGGGCAGGGGTCATGCGCACCATGGCGCGCTTGATGATGTCGGCGCTGGTGCCCTGGATCGGCGCGTTGATCGCCGCGCGCTCGGCGCCCTGGCGCTCATGCTGGACCTTGGACTTGATGCGCGCGAAATGCGTCTTGCGGCCGAACAGCGTCTGCGTGAAGCCGCGCTCGCGCACCTGGGTCAGCGTTTCGGCGATATAGCGGTTGATGCCGGGGAAGCGCTCGAAATAGCGGTCGATCATCGCCTGCGCCTCGTCCGCGGTGATGTCGAGCCGCCCCGCCAGGCCCCAGCGGCTGATGCCGTAGAGGATCGCGAAGTTGATCGTCTTGGCGCTCGCCCGCGTGTCGCGCGTCACCTCGCCGAACAGCTCCTGCGCGGTGAGGCTGTGGATGTCGTCGCCGCGCGCGAACGCCTCGCGCAGTTGCGGCACGTCGGCCATGTGCGCGGCGAGCCTGAGCTCGATCTGCGAATAGTCGGCGGCGAGGATGACGTGACCGGGCTCGGCGATGAACGCATCGCGGATCTGTCGGCCGATCTCGGTGCGGATTGGGATGTTCTGCAGGTTCGGCTCGGTGGAGGACAATCGCCCGGTCTGCGCGCCGGTCAGCGAATAGCTGGTGTGCACGCGGCCGGTTTTCGGGTTGATCTCGTTCTGGAGCGCATCGGTATAGGTGTTCTTGAGCTTGGTCAGCTGCCGCCAGTCGAGCACGCGCGCGGCGATCTCCGCACCGGCGGAATCCTTGTCGGCGGCGATCCGCTCCAGCTCGGTGACGTCGGTGGAATAGACGCCGGACTTGCCCTTGCGCCCGCCCTTCACGCCCATCCGCTCGAACAGGATGTCGCCCAGCTGCTTGGGGCTGCCGATGGTGAACGGCGCGCCGGCCAGCCCGTGGATCACCGTTTCCAGCCCGGCGATCTGGCCGGAGAACTCCGCCGACAGGCCGGACAGGCGCTCGCGGTCCACCTTGATGCCGTGCCGCTCCATCTGCGCGATCACCGGCACGAGCGGCCGGTCGACCATCTCGTAGACGCGGGTGGAGCCTTCCGCCGGCAGCCGCGCCTTGAACCGCTTCCACAGGCGATAGGTCACGTCCGCATCCTCGGCGGCGTAGCGGGTGGCGCTTTTCAGGTCGATCTCGTGGAAGCCGCGCTGCGACTTGCCGGTGCCGACCACGTCCTTGTAGGCGATGCAGCTGTGCGACAGGTGGGTGGCGGCAAGCTCGTCCATGCCATGGCCGTGGAGCCCGGCATCCAGGTCGAAGCTCATCACGATCGTGTCGTCATGCGGCGCGACGGCAATCCCGCATTCGCCCAGGACGATCATGTCGAACTTGAGGTTGTGCCCGATCTTGAGCACCGCCGGATCCTCGCACAGGTCCTTCAGCCGGGCGAGCGCGTCTTCCCGCGCGATCTGCACCGGCACCTCCGACAGCAGGTCGCTGCCGCCATGGCCGAGCGGCACGTAGCAGGCGCGGTTGGCGCCGAGCGCGAGGGAGACGCCGACCAGATCGGCGCGGGTGGCGTCGGTGCCGGTGGTCTCCGTGTCGATCGCGACGAAGCCTTGCGCGCGCGCCTCGGCGATCCAGCGGTCGAGCGAGTCGACCGTCGTAACCGTCTCATAGCTGTCGTGGTCGCACGGCGGGTCTTCGGCGAACGGTACCGACGCCGGCGCCTCCACCGGCGCGTCCGCCACCTGGCCGAGCCGGCCGAGCAGCGTCTTGAAGCCGTGATGCTCCAGAAACGCCCGCAGCGGCGCTTCCGGAATGCCCTGCAGCACCAGCTCGTCGAGCGGATGCTCCAGTGGCACGTCGCAGGCGAGCTCCACCAGCTTGCGCGACAGGCGCGCGGCCTCGGCATGCTCGATCAGATTGTCGCGCAGCTTGCCCTTCTTGAACGTGTCGGAGGCTGCGGCGGCGAGCACGCCTTCCACGTCGCCATGTTCCAGGATCAGCTTGGCCGCCGTCTTCGGGCCGACACCGGGCACGCCGGGCACATTGTCCACGCTGTCGCCCATCAGCGCCAGCACGTCGCCCAGCTTGTCCGGGCCGACGCCGAACTTCTCCACCACCGCTTCCGGCCCCAGCCGGCGGTTGTTCATCGTGTCCAGCATGTCGACGGACGGGTCCGTCATCAGCTGCATCAGGTCCTTGTCGGAGCTGACGATGGTCACGGACCAGCCCTGCGCCAGCGCCGCCCTGGTGTAGCTGGCGATCAGGTCGTCCGCTTCCCAGCCTTCCTCCTCGATGCACGGCAAGGAGAAGGCGCGGGTGGCGTCGCGGATCATCGGGAATTGCGGAACGAGGTCCTCGGGCGGCGGCGGGCGGTGCGCCTTGTACTGATCGTACATCGCGTTGCGGAAGGTGCTGGACGACTTGTCCAGGATCACCGCCATGTGCGTCGGCCCGTCCGCACGGTGCAGCTCGTCGGCGAGCTTCCACAACATGGTGGTATAGCCATAGACGGCGCCGACCGGCTCGCCATGCTTGTTGGTCAGGGGCGGAAGGCGATGATACGCGCGGAAGATGTAGCCCGATCCGTCGACCAGATAGAGGTGGTTGGCAGCCATGGAGGCCAGATAGCAGCGCGCCCGCCCGCCCCCAAGGGCCGGTCAGGCGATTGTTCCCGACCTGTTACTTCTGTGTCCCAGCGTCCGCCGCGCCGGTGCGGGCATAGGTCGGTCCGCTGCGATGGCTGGCGACCACGGCCGCCGCCACCGCCTGCATCAGCGCCTGGCGTTGCGGAATGGAGCGCCGCGTGTCGCCGATCATCACCGCCACTGCGTAGCGCGTGCCGTCCGGCGCGGTGAGCAGCCCGACATCGTTGTATCCGGCGGTACGGCCGAGCAGGTCCTGGCCCGTGCCGGTCTTGTGCGCGGAGGTCCAGCTCGCCGGCACCGCGCCGCGCAGCCGCTGCGGCCCCGTGCGCGAGGCTTCCATGGTCGACAGGAGGTAGCGGGTGGAGGCCGGCGACAGCAGCTCGCCCCGGGCCAGCGCGGCCAGCGCAAAGGCGATGGCGGAAGGCGCGGCGCCGTCCGGCGGATTGTCGACATAGGCGTCGAAGGCCGCGATCCGCGTCTCGCGCGAGAGCTTCGCGCGCGCTGCCTGAAAGGCGAGCCCGCGCGAATATTCCGAGCGCCAGGAGAGCCCTGCCGTGCCCGCCTGAAGCAGCCGCTCGCCCGGGCCGAAGCCGATCGCACCAAGGCCCTTGCGCTGAATGAAGCCGCGCACCGCTTCCGGCCCGCCGACCGTCTGGAGAAGTTTGTCGTTGGCGGTGTTGTCGCTGGTCGTCAGCGCGCGGCGGAGCAGCTCGCGCACGTCGGTGTGGTAACCGTCGCCCTTCACCAGCATCGCCATGGGCTGGTGGAACACGGTCAGGTCCTCCGATCGCACCACCAGCGGCGTATCGAGGCTCAGCCGCCCGCGATCGACCTGGTCGAGCACGGTCATCGCCACCCACAGCTTGGACACGCTCTGCTGCGGCAGGAGCAGGCTGCCGTTGCTGTCCGCCGACCAGCCGCCATCCACCGCCCGCACGGCGATGCCGACCTTGCCGCCGAAATTGCGCCCGAGGTCGCCGATCGTCTCAACCAGCGCGGCGGGCGCCTGTGGCCGGACGGGGCGGGGCGGCACCCATTGTTCGGTGCGTCCCGACGGCACCGGGACGCGCGCCGCGGGGGTGCGGGAGGCGCGCGTATCGGCAACGCAGGCGGCGAGCAGCGACAGCAGCGCCAGGGCGCCCAGCCGATGAAGATTTCTCGCGATTCCGGAAGATCCCCGCCCCATGCGCGTGACACTATCTCCTTCAGCCGAAAGCGGAATCCCTGCAGCCGCCCGTTGCGGTGAGTTGCGGCTCCGCCGCGTCCAGTCGCGGCCGAAGGCGCCGGCAATCACGGCACCAGCACGGTGTCGGCCGCCGCGTCGAGCCTTTCCGGATAGTCGAGCGTGTAGTGCAGCCCGCGGCTTTCGTGGCGGTGGAGCGCCGAGCGGACGATGAGGTCGGCGGTTTGCAGCAGGTTGCGCAGCTCGATCAGGTCCGGCGTCACCCGGAAGTGGCCGTAATGCTCGTTCACCTCGTCCGTCAGCAGCTGGATGCGGCGGCGCGCGCGCTCCAGGCGCTTGGTGGTGCGCACGATGCCGACATAATTCCACATGAACCGGCGGATCTCCGTCCAGTTCTGCTTGATGACCACTTCCTCGTCGGAATCGGTGACGCGGCTTTCGTCCCAGGCGCGCACCGGCGGCACGGCGGGCAGCGTGTCCCAGCGGCGCACGATGTCGCGCGCGACCGCCTCGCCGAACACGAAGCATTCCAGCAGCGAGTTGGACGCCAGGCGGTTGGCGCCGTGCAGCCCGGATTCGGTGCATTCGCCCGCGGCGTAGAGGTTGGGCAGGTCCGTGCGCCCGTCCAGGTCCACCACCACGCCGCCGCAGGTGTAATGCTGCGCCGGCACCACCGGGATCGGTCCGGCGGTCATGTCGATGCCGAGACCGAGCAGCTTGTCGTGGATCGTCGGAAAGTGGTGACGCACGAACTCCGCGCCCATGTGGCTGATGTCGAGATGGACGTAATCGAGGCCGTAGCGCTTGATCTCGGCATCGATCGCGCGGGCGACCACGTCGCGGGGGGCCAGCTCCATCCGCTCGGCATCGTAATAGGCCATGAAGCGCTTGCCGGTGGTGGGGTTGACCAGCCGCCCGCCCTCGCCGCGCACCGCCTCCGTGATCAGGAAGTTCTTGACCTCCAGATGGTAGAGGCAGGTCGGGTGGAACTGCATCATCTCCATGTTGGAGACGCGCGCGCCGGCGCGCCACGCCATGGCGATGCCGTCCCCGGTCGCGCCGCGCGGGGCGGTGGAGAACAGATAGGTGCGCCCCGCGCCGCCCGTCGCCAGCACCGTCGCGCGCGCGGTGTACAGCTCCACCCGCCCGCTCGCGCGGTTCACGGCATAGACGCCCCAGACGTTGCCGGCGCCGGAATAGCGCTCCTCGTGCCGGCTGGTGGCGAGATCGATCGCCACCCTGTCCGGCACCAGCGTGATGTTGGAATGCGCCTCGCACGCGCGTTGCAGCGCCTCCTGCACCGCCCAGCCGGTCGCGTCGTTGACATGGACGATGCGCCGGTGGCTGTGCCCGCCCTCGCGGGTGAGGTGCAGGGCATCCCCCTCTTCGTTGAACGGCACGCCGAGCTGTTGCAGCCGCGCGATCGCGGCCGGCGCGTTGCCGACGACCATCTCGACGGTGGCGCGGTCGTTCAGGCCGGCGCCGGCGATCATCGTGTCCTCCACATGCGCCTCGAACGTGTCGCCCGGCTCCAGCACCGCGGCGATCCCGCCTTGCGCCCAGGCGGTCGAGCCTTCGTTCAGCCCGCCCTTGGCCAGCACGGTGACGCGGTGATGGTCGGCCAGGTTCAGCGCGGCGGTAAGCCCGGCCGCGCCCGAGCCGATGATGAGCACGTCGGGGGAATGCGGGTCGGTCATGGCACCCGCTTTGCGGGCGGCGGCTGCGGCTTGCAAGGTCGTGTTACCCGGCGAAGGCCGGGGCCCAGGTGGAAAGGTGCTTGTTGGAGAGCGCGCCGCGCTGCCATGTCCGGCTCCCAACTTGACCCCGGCCTTCACCGGGGAACAGATCAGGGCAGCAGCAACCCCGCCAGCGCCGCGCTCATCAGGTTGGCGAGGCTCCCCGCCGCCAGCGCGCGCAGGCCGAGCCGGGCGATGGTCGGCCGCTGGTTGGGGGCAAGGCTGCCGGTCACCGCCATCTGGATCGCGATGGACGAGAAATTGGCGAAACCGCACAAGGCGAAGGTGACCACCGCGATGGTGCGCGGGGAAAGCTGCGCGGACTGCTTGCCGAGATCGATATAGGCGACGAATTCGTTGAGCACGATCTTCTCGCCGAACAGGCCGCCGGCGATCCCCGCCTCGTTCCACGGCACGTTGAGCAGGAACATGACCGGCTGGAAGACATAACCGAGCAGCCCCTGGAAGCTCAGCGTCGGGTAGCCGAACCACCCGCCCACCATGCCGAGCAGCCCGTTGGCGAGCGCGACGAGCGCCACGAACGCGAGCACCATCGCGCCCACCGCAACGGCCAGCCGCACGCCGGTCTGCGCGCCTTGCGCGGCGGCCATGATGAGGTTGGCGGGCTTCTCCTCGTCATGCGTCGCCTCGGGCAGCGGCTCGCCCGGCGTGCCCTCCGGCAGCAGGGCGGCGGGCCCGCGACCGCTGATCCGCGCCTCGGCCAGCTCGATCTGCCGGTCCTCGTCGGGCAGATCGCCGAGCGCCAGCTCGCCTTCGGGCGGCACCGAGCGGTCCGGCATGATGATCTTGGCCATCAGGATGCCGCCGGGCGCGGCCATGAAGCTGGCCGCGAGCAGATATTCGATGCGGATGCCCATGGAGGCATAGGCCGCCAGGATCGTGCCGGCGACGCCCGCCATGCCGCTGGTCATCACGGTGAACACCTGCGGCGGCGTGAGCCCGGCGAGATAGGGGCGGATGACGAGCGGCGATTCGCTCTGCCCCACGAAGATGTTGGCCGCGGCGCACAGGCTTTCCACCTTGGACGCGCCGATCACCGCCTCGATCGCGCCCCCGATCCAGCGCACCACCAGCTGCATGACGCCGAGATAATAGAGGATCGACACCAGGCTGGCGAAGAAGATGATGACGGGCAGGGCGGCGATGGCGAAGCTGGTGCCGCCCACCGCCGGGCTCGCCAGATTGCCGAACAGGAAGACGGTGCCCTGCTGCGAATAGCCGAGCAGCGCGGAGACGCCCGCCGACGCGCCGGCCAGCACCGCCCGGCCCGGACCCCAGTACAGGACGACCACCGCGATCAGCACCTGCAGCGCAAAGGCGGCGCCCACCACGCGCGGGCGAATGGCGCGGCGATCGGCGGACAGCAGCACGGCGATCCCCAGGATCACGACAATGCCGGCGATCCCGACCAGGAACTTGTTCATCAGCAGACCCGTCCGTGTTCTTTCCGACGGCGCAAGCCCCCCGGCTGCGCAAAACCCGGCGACCATACAGTGCCTTCGCGGGAGCGCCAGACGTTTGACGCGGTTGAGGAAAAGCCGGTAGCGTGCCGCATGGATCATCGCTCCTCCGCCACCATCACCGTGCCGCGCTCGCTGTTCGTCTTTTCGGTCTTCTACGGCGGCATGGTCTGCATCGCCGGGGTGCTCGGCAACAAGCAGGTCGCGCTGGGCCCGCTTTCCGCGGTGGGGCCGCTGGTCGGCCTGGGGCCGCTGGCGGTGGAGGCGGGGATCTTCGCCTTTCTGCTGCTGGTGGTGGTGTCCAGCGCGATCGCCGAGCTGCACGGCGGCACGCTCGCCAACCGGCTGGTGCGGGTCGGCTTCCTTCCGCTGATCGTCTCCATCCTCCTGTCGGTGATCGTGCGCGTGCTGCCCGCCGCGCCGGACATGCAGCCCGCGAACCGCGATGCGATCCAGCTGGTGCTGGGCGGCACCTGGCGCATCTGGCTGGGCGGGATCATCGCCTACGGCGTGTCGCAGACGCTGAACGTCACCATCTTCGCCGCGCTGAAGGGGCGCGAGGGCGCGCACCTCCTGTGGCTGCGCGCGGCCGTTGCCGGCATGCTGAGCCAGGTGGTGGATACCCTGCTGTTCGCGACCATCGCCTTCTGGGGCGTGTTTCCGATAGGCGAGCTGCTGCTCGGCCAGATGATCGTGAAGGTGATCCTGTCGGCGGTGCTGGTGCCGCCGCTGATCTACTTCTTCGTCGGCCTGGGACGCAGGCTGGACGCGAGCATCTGATGCGCGCGCGGGAGATCATTTGCACGCTCCCGCGCTCCCGCTAAAGGGCGCGCATGACCGACCACACGCCCGATCCGGCCCTCCTCCAGCGCGCCGAAATCCTCGTCGAGGCGCTGCCGTACATGCAGCGCTACGCCGGGCGCACCTTTGTGGTGAAATATGGCGGCCACGCCATGGGCAGCCCGGAGGCGCAGCGCGATTTCGCCGAGGACATCGTGCTGATGAAGGCGGTGGGCATCAACCCGGTGGTGGTGCACGGCGGGGGACCGCAGATCGGCGCCATGCTCAAGCGGCTGGGCGTGGAGTCGCGCTTCGTGGACGGTTTGCGCGTCACCGACGCCGAAACCGCGCGCATCGCCGAAATGGTCCTGGCCGGCTCCATCAACAAGGAGATCGTCGGCTGGATCGGCGAGGCGGGGGGCCGCGCCGTCGGCATCGCCGGCAAGGATGCGGGCTTCGTCACCGCCGAGAAGGTGACCCGCACCGAGGCCGACCGGCTGCAGGGGATCGAGCGGCACGTCGATCTCGGCTTTGTCGGCGAGCCGGTGGCGATCGACCGCACGATCATCGACACCTTGTCCGATGCCGGGATCATCCCGGTGGTGGCGCCGATCGCGATCGGCGCGGACGGCGCGACCTACAACATCAACGCCGACACCATGGCCGGCGCGATCGCCGCGGCGCTGGGCGCCGAGCGCCTGTTCATGCTGACGGACGTGGTCGGCGTGCTCGACAAGCAGGGCGAGCTGCTCACCGATCTCGATGCCGCTGCCGTGCGGGCGCTGCGCGAGGACGGCACCATCTCGGGCGGCATGATCCCGAAGCTGGAAACCTGCGTGAACGCGGTGGAAGGCGGCGTGGACGCAGCGGTGATCCTCGACGGTCGGGTGCCGCATGCCATCCTGCTGGAGATCTTCACCCGGCGTGGCGCGGGCACGCTGGTGCGGCGCGCCAGGGTGAAGGGGCACGCGGACGCCGACGCACAGCCGGGTGCTGGCGAAACGACCGAATAGCGACTATCTCCGCTACCATGCTTGTTCTCATCCAGATCCTCGACATCCTCCTGAACGTCGTCTGGTGGATCATCTTCGCGCAGTTCATCCTGTCGCTGCTGCTGCTGTTCAACGTCATCAGCCTGTCCAACGACGGCGTCCGCGCGGTGTATGCCGCGCTGGATCGCATGACGGAGCCGATGTACCGCCCGATCCGCCGCGTGCTGCCGACCTTCGGCACGCTGGACCTGTCGCCGATGGTGGTGCTGATCGTGGTGCGCATCCTTCAGGCGGTGGTGCTGCCGGCGCTCGCCGCGCAGTTCGCCGCGCCGGCGGTCTACGGCTGAGGGTGGCATACGTGGCGCGCTGCTTCTAAGGATGGCGGCATGAGCGCCACGATCATCGACGGAAAAGCCCATGCCGCCCGCCTGCGCGAACGGATCGCCGTGCAGGCCGCGGCCTTTGCCGGTGCCGCCGGCCGGGCGGCCGGTCTGGCGGTGGTGCTGGTGGGCGAGGATCCCGCCAGCGCCGTGTATGTCCGCTCCAAGGGCAAGGCGACGATCGCCGCCGGCATGGAAAGCTTCGAGCATCGCCTGCCCGCCGATACCGATCAGGCCGCGCTGATCGCGCTGGTCGATCGGCTCAACGCCGATCCGGCGGTGGACGGCATCCTGGTCCAGCTGCCGCTGCCCGCGCATCTCGATGCCGACGCGATCCTGACGCGCATCGATTCCGACAAGGACGTGGACGGGTTCCACCCGGTGAATGTCGGCCGGCTGATGCTGGGCCTGCCGGGCCTCGTGCCCTGCACGCCCTATGGCTGCCTGTTGCTGCTCCAGGACGTGCTCGGCGACTTGACCGGCCTCGACGCGGTGGTGGTCGGCCGTTCCAACATCGTCGGCAAGCCGATGGCGGCGCTGCTGACCGCGGCGAGCGCGACGGTGACGATCGCCCATTCGCGCACCCGCGACCTGGCCGCGGTTGTCCGGCGCGCCGACATCGTCGTCGCCGCGGTCGGCCGGGCGCAGATGATCCCGGGCGACTGGATCAAGCCTGGCGCCACCGTGATCGACGTGGGCATCAACCGCACCGATGCCGGGCTGGTCGGCGATGTCGACTTCGCCTCCGCGGTGGAGGTCGCCGGTGCGATCACGCCGGTGCCGGGCGGGGTGGGGCCGATGACCATCGCCTGCCTCTTGCGCAACACGGTGGTGGCGGCGGCGCGGCGCGAAGGCGTTCCGCTGGACATGAGCGCCCTGTGAGCGTGCGCCCGTGATCGAGCTCTACGTCTCCTGCCTCATCACGTTCTTCGTCGTCATCGATCCGCCCGGCTGCGCGCCGATCTATGCCGGGCTGACGGCGGGGGCGACGCCCACCCATGCCCGCGCCATGGCGGTGCGCGCGGTGCTGGTGTCCGCGGCGATCCTGCTCGTCTTCGCGCTGTTCGGCGAGGATCTGCTCCACGCGCTCGGCATCACCTTGCCCAGCTTCCGCATCGCCGGCGGCATCATGCTGTTCCTGATCGCGCTCGAAATGGTGTTCGAAAAGCGCACCCAGCGCCGCGAGGACCGCGCCGCGCAGGTCGCCGCCGAGGAGGTGGAGGACGTTTCCATCTTCCCCATGGCCATGCCGATGATCGCCGGGCCGGGCTCCATCGCCTCCGTGATGCTGCTGATGGGGCGCGCGCACGGCATGGAGGAATCGCTGGTCGTGCTGGGCGCGCTGGCGACGATCCTGCTGGTGATGCTCGGCGCCCTGCTGCTCGCCCGCCCGCTGATGCGGGTGCTCGGCGCCAAGATCGAGGCGGTCATCACCCGCCTGCTGGGCGTGCTGCTCGCCGCGCTGGCCGTGCAGTTCGTGATCGACGGCCTGCGCGTCAGCCTTACCTGATCCGGAACAGCCGGAACGGCGCGCCCCTGGGCAAAGGCACCGGCGTCAGCCAGTCGAAGCGCGCGTTGCTGGCCAGCTGGTCGTAGAAGCCCCCGGGATTGCGGGCGCGGTACACGGTCGATTCGGACATGTTCGGGCAGACCAGCAGCATTGTCGCGCCGTGCGCCTTCATGATGCCGCGCGCTTCCGCCGGCGTGCGGGAAAAGGCGTGCTGCACATCGAGGATCGCATCGCCGTTGCGGTGATAGGGGCCGGCCACGGCGCTGTGATGGGTGGCGACGATCAGCCGCGGGCCGAGGTCCACGAAGGTGAACATCGTGGTCGCGGCGAAGCGGTCGAGCTGTTGCAGGCGCGGCAGTGACGTGCACTTGCCGCCCGCGCGGTTGATCTGCTGCATGCGCGGGGAAGGCGGGTCCACCTTCAGCCAGCGGATCGCAAAGGCGGAGAACAGGCCGGAGAGGAGGAGAAACGCGCCCACCGTCCCGAACACGCGCACGAAGACCGAGCGGTTGGCGAGCAGGATCGGCAGCACGATCCAGGCCAGCGCGGTTGCGCCCGGCACCGCCAGCAACTGCGCCGCGGGCCCGGCGCGCGCCTGCCACAACAGCATCAGCGCGGCAAAGGTGACGAACAGCATCACCGGCAGCCACCCGGAGATTGCCGGAGAGCGCCGCGCGCGCCAGGTGGCCAGGATCGCGCCGATCACGCCGATCACCGGCAGCACGGCGATCGGAAAGGCGTTGCGGAACGGGTGCTTGTAGATCGGCTTGGCCTCGCGCACGTTGCTGAGCCAGCTTTTCACCAGTTCGGGCGAAACCTGTTCCGGCCGGCCGAGGCATTGCGGGAACACCAGGGCAAAACCGCCCGCCACCACCGCGCCCGCCGCAGCCGCCGCGCCAAGTCGCGCGGCGCGACTTTGCGGACTCCACCGCGCGCACAGGAACAGCAGCGCGCCGGCAACCACCGTGACGCTCAGCCACACCGGCGTGAGCGCATCGCAGCGCGCGGCGCGGTTGGCATAGCTGGCGAACACCGCGAAGCCGAGCGCGGTGCCGCCGCCGAGCGACAGCGCATAGGCCTGCAGCCGCGGCGCCTCCTCGTGCGTCCAGACCCAGCGCAATGCGACGATCGCCCCCGCCATGGCGCAATAAGGCAGCATCTCCAGCCCGATCGCCAGCGACACCGCGCTGGCCACGCCGACAAGCAAGCCGCCGCGCGGTCCCTTCGGATCGCACAGGCCCGCCACGGTGACGCTCAGCATGGCAAGCTGCCAGCCGTGATGGTCGACGCGGTCGGGCGAGAACATCAAGAGGGTGGCGGTGCAGCCCATCAGCAGCACCAGCGCGAGCGGCCAGGCGAGCGGTGCGACCAGCCGCCGCGCCGTCGCTGCCAGCCCGGCCATGGCGATCGACAGCGGCAGCAGCGGCGCGATGCCGCAGGCGAGCTTTTCGGCCATCTCGGTGCCGGCAAACGGCCGCAGCACCACGATCAGCGCGGCCAGCGGCAGGTCGACGATGCGGCTCCAATGGATGTCGAAGCCGGCCGGCGGGTTGAGCCGGTACTGTCGCAGATCAAACCAGCCCTGCCCGCCGAGCCAGGCGCGTACCTGCATCAGCCGCATGTTGTCGTCCGTGTCGCCGAGGCCCAGCCAGTAGATCTGCGCCCAATGGCTCCACACCGACCAGATGCAGGCGAACAGCCATACGACCAGCGTCAGCTGCAACCAGTGCCGGTCGAGATCGTCCCGGAATGCCGCCGCCCCGCTTTTCACGTTTCCCAAGGCACCTTCCCTTAATCTGCCCGCGGCCCTAACAGCACGCCCGCAAAGGACAAGTTCTTGACCGCTTCCCGTCTCCACCGCCTGCGCGACAACGAGGTCTTCTGGCAGCTCGTGCGCTTCGGCATCGCCGGCGGGCTTTCCACCGTGATCTATTCGGCCGTCTACCTGCCGCTTGCCTGGTGGGTGTTCGGCGAGCGCCTGTCCGTGCTGGCGGTCGCCCCGGCGTTCGTGGTCGCCGCGGCGGTCGGCTTCGTGCTGCACAGCCGGTGGAGCTTCAAGGGCTATGGCACGCGCGACACGAGCGGGCGGCAGCAGGCGAAGTTCCTGGCGGTGCAGCTGTCCGGCATGGCGCTGAACCTCGCCTTCACCTGGATCATCACCGGCCCGCTGTTCCACGGCCCCGCCTGGGCGCCGCTGGTGCCGTGCATCTTCGTCACCCCGCTCGCGACCTTTGCCCTCAACCGTCAACTGGTGTTCAAGTAAGAATATGGACCGCATCGTCTACGACCGCATGGCCGCGCATGATTCCACGCATTGGTGGTACCGCGCCCGGCGCGACATCCTGGCGGACTATCTGACGCGCGAGGGCCGGCTGCCCGGCAACGCCCGCATCCTGGAGATCGGCTGCGGCACGGGGCACAACCTGCCGATGCTCGCGCATTTCGGGCAGGTGGAGGCGATCGAGATCGATCCCGCCGCCCGCGCCATCGCTGCCGAGCGGATCGGCCGCGCGGTGTCCGCCGCGCCGCTCCCCGTCCTGCCGGGCGTGGAGCGCGGCGCCTACGACCTGATCGCCGTGCTCGACGTGGTGGAGCATATCGAGGACGATGTCGCCGCGCTGAAGGCGATGGCCGCCTGCCTGAAGCCGGGCGGCAAGATCCTCATCACCGTGCCGGCGCATCAGTGGATGTGGTCGGCGCACGACGTGGTGAACCACCATCACCGGCGCTATTCGAAGAAGACGCTGCGCCACGCGCTGCACCGCGCCGGCCTCAGGGAGCGCAAGCTCGGCTATTTCAACTCGCTGCTGTTCCCGCTGGCCGCCGCGGCGCGCATGGTGGGGCGGATGACCGGCAAGGACGACAGCGACGATTCGCCGCCGCCGCCGGTGCTCAACAGCCTGTTCGAAGGCATCTTCCGGCTGGAACGCCACATGGTCGGCCGCGTGCCGATGAGCCCCGGCGTGTCGATCATCACGCTGGCGGAGCCGGCCTGACCGTCACTCCGCGCGGGTGCGGGGGTCGCTCGCGCGGACATCCTCCTCGCGGAAGCCCAGCGTCGCGCGGCCCTGCACCGGGCCGGCGACGTCCGCCACCAGGTAGAGCGGGCGGCGCTTCACCTCCACGTACATCCGGCCGAGATATTCACCGATCATCCCCAGCACGAACATCTGGATCGAGCTGAGCACCGTCACCACCAGCATGGTGGACGTCCAGCCCTGCACCGGATCGCCCTCGAAATAACCCCAGGCGATGTAGAACAGCAGCAGCAGCGACGCGCCGGCGAGGATCACCGACGCATGGCTGGCAAAGCGCAGCGGCGCGGTGGAAAAGCCGGTCACCGCATCAAAGGCCAGGCGCACCATCTTGCCGATCGGGTAATGCGTGTCGCCGGCATGCCGCTCCGCGCGGTCATAGGGAAAGGGCACCTGGCGGAAACCGATCCACGCCACCATGCCGCGAATGAACCGCGCCTGCTCGGGCAGCGCGAGCAGCGCGTCGAGCGCGCGGCGGCTCATCAGCCGGAAGTCGCCGGTGTCGAGCGGGATCTCCGTATCGGTCAGGCGCTTCAGCAGGCGGTAGAACATCGCCGCCGTCGCCTTCTTGAAGAACGTCTCCCCCTCGCGCTTGCGGCGCACGGCATAGACGACATCCGCCCCTTCCGCCGCCATCACCGCGCGCATGTCGGACAGCAGTTCCGGCGGGTCCTGCAGGTCGGCATCGATGATGAGGATCTGCTCGCCGCTCGACAGGTCCAGCCCCGCCGTCAGCGCCAGCTGGTGGCCGTGGTTGCGCGACAGGTTGATCGCGACGAGATGCGGGTCGCGCGCGGCCAGCCGCTGCATCGCCGGCCAGCTCGCGTCGCGGGAGCCGTCGTTGACGAACAGGATCTCGTACTCCTCGCCCACCGCCGCCCGCGCCGCGGCGGAAACCCGCGCGTGCAGCAGGTCGAGGCAGGCTTCCTCGTTGTAGCAGGGGACGACGATCGACAGCAGGGGACGCACCATAAGGCGGGCTTGTAGAGCGGATCGCGCCGGATCGGAACCCGCTTGCCGGGGGCAGGCGCGCATGCCACCTGCCTGTCCATGATCGAGACCGTCTCCACCGCCCGCGCGCACGGCGGCACCCAGGGCGTCTACCGCCACCGTTCGGCCGCGACCGGCACCGACATGACCTTTTCCGTGTTCGTGCCGGACCATGCGCCCGGCGCCAGGCTGCCGGTCGTCTGGTACCTGTCTGGGCTGACCTGCACCCATGCCAACGTGACGGAAAAGGGCGAATATCGCCGCGCCTGCGCGGAGCTGGGCCTGATCTTCGTCGCGCCCGACACGTCGCCGCGCGGCGAAGGCGTGCCGGACGATCCGGCCGGCGCCTATGATTTCGGGCTGGGCGCCGGCTTCTACGTGGACGCGACGCAGCCGCCGTTCGACCGGCATTATCGCCTGTGGAGCTATGTCACGGACGAGCTGCCGGCGCTGGTCGCCGAGGCGTTCCCGATTGATACGACCCGCCAGTCGATCACCGGCCATTCCATGGGCGGGCATGGCGCGCTGACGGTCGGGCTCCGTTTTCCCGAACGCTTTCGCGCCGTGTCCGCCTTCGCCCCGATCGTCGCGCCCTCGCAGGTTCCGTGGGGGCAGAAGGCGTTGGGCGGCTATCTCGGAGAGGACTGCGCCGCGTGGCGCCGCCATGATGCGGTGGCGCTGATCGAGGATGGCGCGCGGGTGAAGGCGCTGCTGGTCGACCAGGGCGACGCCGATAGCTTCCTTGCCGAGCAGCTCCGCCCCGAACTGCTGGCCGACGCTTGCGAAAAGGCGGGCATTCCGCTCACCTTGCGGATGCAGCCCGGCTACGACCACAGCTATTATTTCATCTCCACCTTCCTGGCCGATCACCTCGCCTGGCATGCCGAGCGGCTGCGGTGAGCGAGCGGTTCGACGTGGCGATCGTCGGCGCGGGCCATGCCGGCGCGCAGGCCGCGGTGGCGCTGCGCCAGGCCAGGTTCGCCGGCAGCATCGCCCTGATCGGCGCAGAGCCCGACCTGCCCTATGAGCGCCCCCCGCTCAGCAAGGAGTATCTGTCGGGCGAAAAGCCGTTCGAGCGGATCCTGCTGCGCCCGGCCGCCTTCTGGCAGGAGCGCGACGTGGCGCTGCGCCTGGGCGAGCGCGTGGTGGGTGTCGATGCAGGCGCACATGAGGTGACCACGGAAGCGGGTGCGCGCATCGGCTATGGCCAGCTCGTCTGGGCGACCGGCGGCAGCCCGCGGCGGCTGGTCTGCTCCGGCCATGATCTCGCCGGCGTGCACACGGTGCGCACGCGCGCCGATGCCGACCGCATGGTGGCGGAGCTGCCACAGGTCACTCGCGCCGTCGTGATCGGCGGCGGTTATGTGGGGCTGGAGGCGGCGGCGGTGCTGGCCAAGGCGGGCAAGCAGGTGACGGTGCTGGAGGCGCAGGACCGCGTGCTGGCGCGTGTCGCGGGCGCGCCGCTGTCCCGCTTCTACGAGGCGGAACACCGCGCGCACGGCGTCGACATCCGCCTTGGCGCGACGGTCGAGTGCATCGAGGAACGCGACGGCCGGGCGTCGGGCGTGCGGCTCGCCGGCGGCGAGGTGCTGCCGGCCGACATGGTGGTCGTGGGCATCGGCATCGTGCCCGCCGTCGAGCCGCTGCTGGCGGCCGGGGCCGAGGGCGGCAACGGCGTGGCGGTGGATGCGTTCTGCCGCACCAGCCTGCCCGACGTGTTCGCGATCGGCGACTGCGCGCTGCACGAGAACCGCTTCGCCGCGGGCGCCGCGATCCGCCTGGAAAGCGTGCAGAACGCCAACGACCAGGCCGCGGTGGTGGCCAGGGCGATCACCGGCGCGCCGGCTCCCTATGACGCGGTGCCGTGGTTCTGGTCCAACCAGTACGACCTGCAGCTCAAGACCGTGGGCCTGTCGATCGGCCATGACGCGATCGTCACGCGCGGCGATCCGCCGACCCGCAGCTTCTCCCTGATCTACCTTCGCGGCGGCCGGGTGATCGCGCTCGACTGCGTCAACGCCACCCGCGACTATGTGCAGGGTCGCGCGCTGGTGGCGGCGGGGAGCGCACCCGATCCGGCGCGACTGGCCGATCCTGCGGTGCCGCTGAAGGAGCTGGCTGCCTAGCCGGCCAGCGCGACGTGCACGGGCGCGTCGGAGAGGAGGCCGGCCACCGCCAGCCGCTCGTCCCCGCGATGGAGCACGGTGTCGCCCCACCACTCGGCCGACGGCACCGGCGCATCGCGGTCGACCAGCGCGTCCGCGACGTGCAGCGCCACCACGCACAGCAGCGACTTGCCGCCGCCCGCCCGCTCGAAGGCGAGAACATGCGCGGCGCGCGGCCCGCTCGCGGCCAGCGGGCGATACTCTCCTTGTGCGAACAGGTCCGGGTGCGCCCGGCGCAGGTCGAGCAGGTGCGCGATCAGCGCCAGCTTCTCCCCGCCGGGCGCCTGCGCCTCGCCGGCCAGCACTGCCTGGCGAACGGCATAGTCCACCGGTCGGCGATTGTCGGGATCGACCAGGCTGGTGTCGAGCAGTTCGGTGCCCTGGTAGAGATCCGGCACCCCCGGCACGGTGTAGCGCAAGGCGGCCTGCGCCAGCGTGTTCGCGCGCGCGGCAGGCGCAAGGCAATCGATCAGCCCGGCCATGTCCGCAAGAAACGAAGGCAAGCGCGCAGGATCGAGCAGCGCCTCGGTCAGCGCCTTGCACCGGCCCTCATAGGCTTCGTCCGGCGCCTCCCAGGAGGAGCGCAATTTGGCCTCGCGCAGGGCCTTCTCCTGCCAGCCGTTCACGCGCTCGGCGAAGGCGGCGAGCCCGTGCGCATCCGTTGCCGCCAGGCCCTCGGGCCAGGCGCCGAACAGCGTCTGGAGCAGCATGTAGCGATCGCCGCGATCGATCGCCGCATCGATCTCGTCGGCGTGCGCTTCCCAGCGCGCCAGATGCTCGCGCCAGAGCGCCGGCACTTCGCTCAGCACCGCCAGCCGCGCCCGCACGTCCTCGCCGCGCTTGTGGTCGTGCGTCGCGGTGGCGAGCATCGCCCGCGGGAAGTCCCGGGCACGGCCAACCATGGCCGCATGGAACTCCTCGACGGAGAAGGCCATGCGCGCGGCGTCGAAGCCGACATCGTTGCGCGACAGCAGCCGGCCGTAGCGGAAGAAGGCGGTGTCCTCCACCGCCTTGGCCGCGATGGGGGCGGAAAGCTGCTGGAAGCGGCGCACCGCCTCGCCGGCCAGCGCGGGGTCACCAGGGCCGGTGCCGGCGAGCCAGCCGAGAACCAGGTCCATCACCGGCCACTCGCCCGGCGGCACGAACCGGGCGACGCGTGCGCGCGCCTCTTCGCGGACGGCCGCGTCCGAGGCCGGCGCCGACGTGCCGAGCCCATAGGTGCGGTAGACCGGGAACACCCATAGCAGCCGCTCGACCGCGCGCCGCAGCATGCCGCGGGTCACCCCGTCGCCCTCGGGCGTGGAGCCGGCCAGCGCCACGAACGCGGCGACGCATGCCGTGAGCTGGCCCTCGAATTGCCAGGCCAGCATGTCCTGCCGCGCCTGCAACTCCTCCGGTGCGAACACGGGCGAGCGCCCGCTGACCTCCGCCCACAACGCGCCCAGCGGCTCCGCACCCTCGGGCGCATGGAGCAGCCCTGCCACCTGTTCCATGAAGTCGTAGCCGCTGGTGCCGTCCACGCCCCAGTCGGTGGACAAGGGCTCGCCCGCGCCGAGGATCTTCTCGATGACCAGATAGGCCGGGCCGGCCGGAGCATCGGCGGGCCGCGCGATCGCGTCCAGCCGATCGCGCAGGGTGCGGCAATAGCCGGCGGGGTCGGTCAGGCCGTCGACATGGTCCACGCGGACCCCGTCGATCAGTCCCTCGCCGTACAGGCGGGAATAGAGCGCATGCGTCGCCTCGAACACGGCCGGGTCCTCGGCGCGCAGCCCCGCCAGCTCGCTGATGGTGAAGAAGCGGCGCCAGTTGAGCGCGTCATTGGCGGTGCGCCAGGAGGCGAGCCGGTAATGCTGCCGGTCCAGCAGGTCGCCGATCGCCTCGCGATCGTCGGTCGGCTGCAGGCCGGCGCGATCCTCGGCGCGGATCGGAAAGCGATGCTCGCCGTAGGCGGTCAGGAACAGCGTGCCGTCTTGCTCTTCGACCTTCAGCGCGCCGCTCGCCAGCACCGCGGGCAGCGGCTCGCCGAGCACCGGCAGGACCAGCTTCTCGCGCCAGTCGATGTCGAAGAAGCGCGCGTAGTCGCTCGCCTCGCCCTTCTCCAGCACGTCGTTCCACCACGCGTTCTCGCCGCCCGCGACGCCCATATGATTGGGCACGATGTCGATGATGATGCCCAGCCCCTGCGCGCGCAGGGCGGCGACGAGGTCGCGAAACGCTTCCTCTCCGCCCAATTCCGGGTTGATGCGGGTGGGATCGACCACGTCATAGCCGTGGGTGGAGCCGCTCCGCGCGGTCGTGATCGGCGAGGCGTAGAGGTGGCTGATGCCGAGCCGGGCGAGATACGGCACCAGCGCCCGCGCATCGGCGAAGGTGAAGTCCTTGTGGAACTGGAAGCGATAGGTGGCGCGGGGGTTCATCGGGTTCTTTCGGTGCGGATCAAGTCGAGCCGGGCGGCAACCGGCGCGCGGGCGAGCAAGGCGGCGGTGGTGTCCGGCATGCGGCGGCGCCAATTGGGATGCTCGTCGATGGTGCCGGGCAGGTTGGGCTGTTCGACAAGGCCGACCACATCCTCCAGCGGCACGATCGCGAGCGCCGAGGGCGTGGCGGCGACAAAGGCCAGGGCGGCGTCCACCACCGGTGCGGTGTCCTCCGGCGCCGGCTCGGGCGCGTCGGTCACCCGGCCCGCGGTGAACGCCTGCCACAACCGCGTGCGATCCTCGGCGCGGGTCTCGCGATCGGCCGCCTCGTCCGTTGCGCGGGAGGTGCGGCCGAGCGCCCATGTCCAGTCGATGTCGCGGCCCTGCCAGTAACCGGCCACGGTCGGCAGGTCGTGCGTGCCGGTCATCGCGGCGGCCTCCGCATCCCAATCGGCGGGCGGGATCGGCACGCCGTCCTCGTCGCGCTCGAACCACAGCACGCGCATGCCGAGCATCGCGCGTGCGTCCATCGCCGGGCGGAAGCCCTCCGGCACGGTGCCGAGATCCTCGCCGATCACCACCGCGCGCGACCGCTGCGACTCGATGGCCAGGATGCGCAGCAGGTCGTCCTGCGGCATCGACAGGTACGCGCCCTCGCTCGCGGAGGCGCCGTGCGGCACGACCCACAGGCGATGCAGCCCCAGCGCATGGTCGATGCGGATGCCGCCGGCATGGTCGAGCGCGGCGCGCACGGTGGAGATGAACGGCTCGAACGCGGTGCGCCGCAGCGCTTGCGGCGAGAAGCCGGTAATGCCCCAGTTCTGCCCGTCCGGCCCCAGCAGATCGGGCGGCGCGCCGATCGACAGGCCGGTGAGGAGATCGTCCGGCCGGCTCCACGCATGGCTGCCGCCGCCGTCCATGCCCACGGCGAGATCGGCGATCAGGCCCAGCGCCATGCCCCCGTCCGTCGCCGCCCGCTGCGCTGCATCCAGGCTCTGCCTGGCGAGCCATTGCAGGAACAGGTAGAAGCCGACCTCGTCCTCGTTCTGCGCGGCAAAGGCGGCCACGGCGTTCCCCGCCGGATCGTGGAACTCGGCCGGCCAGTTCTGCCAGCCGGTCGCCCCGCTGGCCGCGAAGAAATGGGCATGCAACGCATCGAAGCGGGCATGGCGGACGAGCTCGTCGCCACCCTTCTGTGCATAGGCCGCCACGCCGGCGCGCACCGTGTCCCCGCGCGCGTCATAAGCCGCGCGCAGCGTGCGCAGCCGGGCGGGGATCGCGTCGGCCCAGTTGATCAGATCGGGGGCGGGCTCGTCCGGCAGGGCAAGCCCGGCGAGCGCCGGATCGCCATACAGCACGTTCAGGAACAGGCGGCTGGACGGCGCATACGGGCTGTAGCGGCTGGCATCCGCCGGGAACAGCGCGTGCACCGGGCTGATCGCCAGCGCATCGGCGCCGCATCCGGCAAAGGCGCGCGCGCTGTCGGCCAGCGTGCCGAAATCGCCGAAGGCGGACGCGCGATCGTCGCGCAGCGCGGCGATCTGCACCGCCGGCCCCCAGATGCGCTTGCCGGGCGCGGCATCCTCCACGCGGAAGCAGCGCGGCGGCGCGACCGCGAGCCGCAGCTCGGACGTGTCCAGCACCAGCCGGTGATAGCCCGGCGTGTCGATCCCCGGCAGGCTGCCGCCACTGATGGTGACGGTACGCCGCCTGCCGTCCTCCAGCACCAGGTCGGCGGTGCCCGCCTGTGCGCAGCCTGGGGGCAGCGACACCGGCTGGCCGATATCGGCCGACACGAAGCTGCACTCGGCCGCCTCGCGGGCAAGGCGCGCCTGGCTGTCGGCGATCGCCGCTGCGCTGTCGGCGGGGTAGCCGAGCGCGCCGAGCACCGTCGTCAGCGCCTCGTCCGAGACGCGCTGCGCTTCACCGAGCGCATCCTCCCAGTCGATGTGCAACCCGGCGGCGGCGGCAAGATCGTGCAGGCCGCTCATGGCACGATCCACGCCGCGACGCTGCCCGGCGCGCCTGCGTCGCCCTGCGCATGGAGCGGCGCCGCGTCGATCTGCGGGAACGTCACCGCTTCGTCGCCGAGGTTCAGCGCGATCGTCAGCGTCGCCCCATCGGCCAGCCGCCAGCGCGCGACCACCGCCGCCTCGCCGATCGCCTCCGCACCGGCGGCGGTCGCCCCCTTCAGCCGCGGGACGATCGCCTCGTGCCGCAGGCGCAGGAGGTCGCGATAGAGCGCGCGCCATGCTTCCGCCGCCGGCCCCGGCGCCGGCCGCGAGCGCTCGAACGTCTCGCGATCATTGGGATCGGGGATGCGCTCGCGTGCTTGCGGATCGGCAAAGGCGGCGAACTTGGCGAACTCGCGGCGGCGGCCCTCGCGCACCGCATCGGCCAGCTCGTCATGGAAATCGGTGAAGAACAGGAACGGCGCCTCGCTGCCGCTCTCGTCGCCCATGAACAGCAGCGGGATCTGCGGGCACAGCAGCAGCAGCGCGGTGGCGGCGCGCAGCTTCTGCGGATCGGCGAGCAGCGTCAGCCGCTCGCCCAGCGCGCGATTGCCGATCTGGTCGTGGTTCTGGAGGAAAGAGACAAAGGCGGTCGGCGGCAGGTCGCCGCTCGGCTTGCCGCGGCGCTTGCCGTCCTGGTTGGTCGAGGCCTCGCCCTGATAGATGAAGCCCTCGCCCAGGCACCGCGCCAGCCGCTCGGCCGGCCGGTCGGCGAAATCGGCGTAATAGGCGCTGGTCTCGCCGGTCAGCAGGACGTGCAGCACGTTGTGGAAGTCGTCGTTCCATTGCGCGTCGTAGCGGCCGGGGCCGAGCCGTTCGGCATCGTTCTCCTCATTCTCCAGCACCAGATGCACGTGGCGGTCCGCGCCCACCGCCTCGCGCAGCTCGCGCAGCTCGCGCGCCATCGCGTCGAGGAAGCCGGGATTGTCGATCGCGTGCACCGCGTCGAAGCGCAGCCCGTCGATGCGATAGTCGGCGAGCCACATCCGCGCGTTGTCGACGAAGAAGCGGTGCACCGCAGGCCGGTCCACCGCCACCGCGCCGCCCCAGGGCGTCTCCACCTCGGCATGGAAGAAGTCGCCGGCATAGGCGCCGAGGTAATTACCGTCCGGCCCGAAATGATTGTAGACCACGTCCAGGAACACGCTGAGCCCCAGCTCGTGCGCGCGGTCCACCAGCGCGCGAAGCTCGTCCGGCGTGCCGTAGCTTTCCGCCGGAGCATAGGGCAGCACGCCGTCATAGCCCCAGTTGCGGGTGCCGCCGAACGCGTTCACCGGCATCAGCTCGATCGCGGTGACGCCCAGCGCCGCCAGCGCCGGCAGCGTTTCGGCCACGCCGGCGAACCCGCCGAGCGTGCCGACATGCACCTCCTGGATCACCATTTCTTCCCACGGCCGGCCGCGCCACTCCGCGGTCCGCCAGCTATAGGCGTCGCTGTCGACCACCACGCTCCACCCGTGCACGCCGCCTTCCTGCGCGCGCGAGGCAGGATCGGGCACGGCCATGTCGTCCAGCCTGAAGCGGTAGCGCGCGCCGGCACCCACGTCCGCCTCCGCGGCGAACCAGCCATCCGCATCGCGGGTCATGGCGACGGGAGCCACGCCCTCAAGCTCCAGCACCACCGCATCGCGGTCCGGCGCCCAGAGCGTAAAGCGGGTGCGCGAAGGCGCCAGCAGCCTGGCGCCCCACGCGGCGGTCACGCCCCCTGCTCCGCCTGCGCCTGCTCCGGCACCACCGTCCAGCGCAGCAGCACCGCGCCTTGCGGGCCCACCTCGTAGTCGCCGCCGATCTCGAACGCCTCCTCGTCCGGCCTGGCGCTGTCCACCAGCACCGTGCGCGGCACGTCGGGCGCGGGCAGGGTGAAGGTGATCGCGTCGCCCGAGGCGTTGAGCAACAGCGTGATCGCCTCCACGCTGCCATCCTCCAGCTGGCGCGCGCGACGCATCACCAGCGCGCGGCCTTCGGGATTGTCCCAATCCTCCGGCGACAGCTGGTGCCCCCGCTCGTCCCACCATTCGAGGTCGTTGACGCCGTTCGCCGCGGCCTCGCCGTACAGGAAGTTGTTCGGCCGCAGCAGCGGATGCTCGCGCCGCAGGGCGATCAGGCGCGAGGTGAAGCGCATCAGCGCCTCGCCTTCCTCCGTCTTCAGCACCGACCAGTCGACCCAGCCGATCTCGTTGTCCTGGCAATAAGCGTTGTTGTTGCCGCCCTGGCTGCGCCCGAATTCGTCGCCTGCGAGGAGCAGCGGGGTGCCGAGCGACGTGAACAGGGTGGTCAGCATGGAGCGCATCACGCGGCGGCGCGCGTCGTTGATCGCGGGATCGTCGGTCGGCCCCTCCGCGCCCCAATTGCGCGAGTAATTCTCCGAATGGCCGTCGCGATTGTCCTCGCCATTGGCTTCGTTGTGCCGCTGTTCGTAGGCGACGGTGTCGGCCAGCGTGTAGCCGTCATGCACGGCGAGCGCGTTGACGCTCGCCCAGGGACGCCGCGCGCGCCGGTCGAACAGGTCGCCCGATCCGGACATGCGCGCCGCCAGCTCGCCCCGCATGGAGGGATCGCCGCGCCAGTATTTGCGCACGCCGTCGCGATACTTGTCGTTCCACTCGGCGAAACCGGGCGGGAAGTTGCCGAGCTGATAGCCGCCCGGACCGATATCCCACGGTTCCGCCGACAGCTTCAGCTTGCCCAGGATTGGATCCTGGCGCAGCACGTCGAAGAACGCCGCACCCGGATTGAACCCGTCCGCCTCGCGCCCCAGCGTCAGCCCCAGGTCGAAGCGGAAGCCGTCCACGCCGAACGAGGTCGCCCAGTAACGCAGGGAGTCCGTCACCATCTGGATGACGCGCGCCTTTTCCAGGTTCAGCGTGTTGCCGGTGCCGGTGTCGTTGATCGTGTAGCGCGGCTGGTCCTGGACGAGCCGGTAATAGGTGGCGTTGTCGAGCCCGCGCCAGCTCATCGTCGGCCCGCGCTCCGATCCTTCGCAGGTGTGGTTGTAGACGACGTCCAGGATCACCTCGAGCCCGGCGGCGTGCAGCCGGCGCACGGCGAGGCGCAATTCGTCATGGCTTTCGCCCGCGAAATAGCTCTGCTCCGGCGCGAAATAGCCGAGCGTGTTGTAGCCCCAGTAATTGCGCAGGCCCTTTTCCTGCAGGAACCGGTCCTGCACGAAGGCGTGGATCGGCATCAGCTCGACGGCAGTCACGCCCAGCCGCTTCAGGTGGTCGATCACCTTGGGGTGCGACAGCGCCGCAAAGGTGCCGCGCTCGGGCGGGGCGACTTCCTCGAACAGCTTGGTCAGGCCCTTGGCATGCGCCTCGTACACCACCGTCTCGGACCAGGGCGTGTTGGGCCTCACGTCCTGCGACCAGTCGAAACTGTCGTTGGTCACGACGCCCTTGGGCATGGCCGGCGCGCTGTCGCGCGGGTCGAAGCTCAGATCCTCCTTGCGCGAACGCACCCGGTAACCGTGCAGCGCGTCCGTCCAGCGCACGTCCCCCTGCAACCGCCGGGCATAGGGATCGAGCAGCAGCTTGTTCGGGTTGAAGCGGTGGCCCTGCTCCGGCGCATAGGGGCCATAAGCGCGATAGCCATAGAGCAGGCCCGGCCGCGCATCCGGCAGATAGCCGTGCCACACCTCGTCGGTCCATTCCGGCAGTTCGTAGCGCTTGATCTCGCGCTTGCCGGTCGGCTCGAACACGCACAATTCGATCTTCTCGGCATGGGCGGAGAACACCGCGAAGTTCACGCCCAGACCGTTGAACGTGGCGCCAAGCGGGTAAGGTGAGCCGGACTCGAGCCGGTCGGGCAGATAGGTCAACGCTCAATGTCCCCCGAAGCGTAGGATCACTGCGCCAAGCGGCGGCAGGACGACCTGCGCGCTGGCCGGCTGGCCGCGCGCGGGGGTCGCATCCGCCTCAACCCTCCCGCCATTGCCGATGTTCCCGCCGCCGTAGATCCCGGCGTCGCTGTTGAAGATCTCGTCCCAGCGGCCGGGG
Source organism: Sphingomonas aracearum (assembly GCF_003345355.1). GTDB lineage: Bacteria > Pseudomonadota > Alphaproteobacteria > Sphingomonadales > Sphingomonadaceae > Sphingomonas > Sphingomonas aracearum. The sequence continues at coordinate 271,019 of NZ_QQNB01000003.1, forward strand.
CGGGGCAGCCCGATCGGATAGCCGTAGCGCGGCTCGGGCGACATGTTCAGGCACACAACGCAAGGCGCGCCCGCGCCGCCGAGCCGGGCATAGACGAACACGCCGGCCTCCGCATCGTCGCCGACGATCCACTGGAACCCGGCAGGATCGGCATCGCCGGCATGCAGCGCCGGCTCGGCGGCGTAGAGTGTGTTCAGGTCGCGCACCAGGCGCTGGATCGCGGCATGGTCCGGCCGGTCGAGCAGCTGCCACGGGATCTGCGCATCATGGTTCCACTCGCTTTCCTGCGCCAGCTCGCCGCCCATGAAGAGCAGCTTCTTGCCCGGATGCGTCCACATGAAGGTGAAATAGGCGCGCAGATTGGCGAGCTTGCGCCATGGATCGCCCGGCATCTTGCCGATCAGCGACCCCTTGCCGTGCACCACCTCGTCATGGCTGAGCGGCAGGACGAACTTCTCGGAGAAGGCGTAAACGAGGCCGAAGGTCAGCTCGCCATGGTGCCAGCGCCGGTACAGCGGGTCGCGCTCCACGTACTGGAGCGTGTCGTGCATCCAGCCCATGTTCCACTTGTAGGTGAAGCCCAGGCCGCCCGCCGCCAGCGGCGCGGTGACGCCCGGCCAGGCGGTGGATTCCTCCGCCAGCGTGATCGCGCCGGGGCAGCGCTCGGCCACCACGCTGTTCAGGTGCTTGAGGAACTCGACCGACTCGAGGTTCTCGCGCCCGCCGTGGATGTTGGGCACCCACTCGCCGGCATTGCGGCTGTAATCGCGGTAGAGCATGGAGGCGACCGCATCGACGCGCAGGCCGTCGACGTGGAACGTCTCCAGCCACCACAGCGCGGAGGCGAGCAGGAAGCCGGACACCTCGCGCCGCCCCAGATTGTAGATCAGCGTGTTCCAGTCCTGGTGGAACCCCTCGCGCGGGTCGGCATGTTCGTAGAGGTGCGTGCCGTCGAAATGCGCGAGGCCGTGCGGGTCGGTCGGGAAATGCGCCGGCACCCAGTCCAGGATCACGCCGATCCCGGCGCGGTGGCATTCGTCCACGAAGCGCGCAAAGCCCGCCGGATCGCCGAACCGCGCGGACGGCGCGAACTGCGACAGCGGCTGATACCCCCAGGAACCGCCGAACGGATGCTCCATGATCGGCAGGAGCTCGACATGGGTGAAGCCCATGCCGGCGACATAGGGGATCAGCCGCTCGGCCAGCCCGTGCCAGTCGAGAATGCCGTCCGGGTCGCCGTCCGGCCGCAGCCAGGAGGCGGCATGGACCTCGTAGATCGACATCGGCGCGTTGGGCGCCTGTCGCCGGCCGCGCTCGGCCATCCAGTCCTCGTCGGTCCAGCGGAAATCGGGCGCGGGCGCGACCACCGAACAGGTCATCGGCGGCTTTTCCGTTTGGCGCGCGATCGGATCGGCCTTCTGGACCACGGAGCCATCGGCGCCGAGCACTTCGTATTTGTAGGGCGTGCCGGCGCCGATCCGGGGCACGAACAGCTCCCACACGCCAGCACCATGGCGCAGCCGCATCGGGTGCCGGCGCCCGTCCCAGCTGTTGAAGTCGCCGACCACCGAGACGCGCCGCGCATTGGGCGCCCACACGGCAAAGGCGGTGCCGTCCACGCCATCGACCGTCCGCGGCTGCGCACCGAACACCCGGGCGAGGTCCCAGTGGCGCCCCTCGCCGAACAGGTAGAGGTCGAGATCGCCGAGCACCGGGCCGAAGGAATAGGGATCCTCCGTTTCCTGCACGCCGCCGCCCGGCCAGGCGATGCGCAGGCGGTAGGGCACGTCCTCGACGGTGCCGGCGAACAGCCCGTCGCCCCCGTCTTCCAGCCGGCCAAGCTCCCGCCCGCCATCGCGCGCGACCGCCGTCACGCTTTCGGCGCCCGGCTGGAACGTACGCACGGTCTCGCCATGGCGGCCGAGCAGCGCAAAGGCATCCACTGCCCGGCCGCCGGTCAGCGCCGCGATATTCTCGTCGAGCTTCATGCCGCATTCCCCAGCAGGCGCTGCGCGGCACGGGCGAGGCCCGCGACCGGCACGCCGATCCAGTCCGGCCGGTTCGCGGCCTCGTAGGCGACCTCGTAGGCGGCCTTTTCGAGCAGGAAGAGGTTCAGGAGCGGCTCGAAGCGCGGCTCCTCCTCGCCGGTATAACCGGACAGGAAGGCGCGCGCCGCGGCGTCGCGGAACTCGTCGTAACGTTCGCGCGCGCGTTCCTGATCGCCTTCCGACGAGGCGGGCAGGTTCTGCCGGCCCACCGCCGCCGCATAGTCGAACGAGCGCAGCACGCCCGCCGCATCGCGGACGGCCAGGTCCTTCTCGCGCCGCTCGGCCAGCGGCTTGGCCGGTTCGCCCTCGAAATCGATGATCATCACGTCGCTGCCGGTCACCAGCACCTGGCCGAGGTGCAGGTCGCCGTGGATGCGCGTGCGGGACCGACCTTCCGCTTCGCGCGCGGTGGCGCGAATGCGGTCGGTGATCTGCTGGCGATGGTCGCGCAGCAACGCCGCCGACGCCTGCGCATCCTCGTCCAGCGTTGCCCCGGCGAGCAGGCCCAGCGCACGGTCGAGCTGCCCCTCGATGCGGCCGGACAGGCGATCCGCCTCGGCCAGGCTGAGCGGCTCCGGCGCAAAGGCCGGGTCGTCGCTCGGCGCCGCCAGCACCTTGTGCATCTCCGCCAGCCGCCGGCCGAGATTGCAGGCGAAGTTCTCGTAATTGGAGAAGCTCGTCTCGTCGTCGCTCGCCAGCCGTTCGAGGATGCCGAGCGTCCAGCCCCAGCCGTCCCCCTGATTGTAGACGAAGCGCTGCGCCAGCATGACGAGGCTGCTGTCGTCGCCCTCCTCCAGCCATACCTCGCCCAGGATCGCCGGCGTGTTCTCGAACCCGTTCGCGGTCAGGTAGCGCACCATCTCGGCATCCGGATGCACGCCGCCCTGGATCTTGCGCAGCAGCTTCAGCACCGCGCGCTGGCCGAGCACCATCGAACTGTTCGATTGCTCGGCCGACAGCCATTCGGGCTCCGCGTCCGGCGCGATGTCCAGCGCGTCCGTACCGACAAAGCGCAGCGTGCCGCCTTCCAGGGCGACCTCCGCCTTGTCGCGCAGCGCCTGCACGACCGAGGACGGGAAGCCCGTCAGCGTGAAGCCGTCGGTGAGCAGCCCCACCGTGCGCCCGCGCCGCACCCGGGCGAGCGCCAGGTTGGAGGCGAACGGCCCTTGCGCCTCGCCCTCCCAGGCGATGCCGAGCGGCAGCGTGTAGGTCGCCGTGCCGCTGGCGGTGGAAACCGCCAGCTCGGTCAGCAGCAGGTCGTCGGCGCCCGGCAGCGGCAGCACGCGGGCGATCGACACGTTCGTGATCGCCTCGTCCTTGGCGCCGAACCAGCGGCGCTGCGCGACATAGGCGGGCAGGATGTCGCGTTCCAGCACGTCGCGGCTCTGGCCCTGCGTCACGTCGGCAAGCGCGGGGCGCAGCACGAAGGTATGCCGCTCCACGTCAACGCCTGGTGCCGCGCTCGCCCAATCGGGCGCGCCTTGCTCGCCGGAGAGCGAGAACCACAGGAACCCGTAGGGCGGCAGGGTCAGCAGATAGGGCAGCTGGCCGATCGCCGGGAAGGCGGTGCCGCCGGTCAGCTCGACGGGCACGCGCCCTTCGAACTCGTGGAGGTCCAGCTCCACCGCCTGCGCAGAGCGACCGAGATTGAAGACGCACAGCATCGTGTCGCCGTCCAGCTCGCGCAGATACGCCAGGATCTTGCGATTGGCGGGGCGCAGGAAGCGCTGCGTGCCGCGGCCGAACGCCTGATGCTCGCGGCGCACCGCCAGCATGCGCTTCACCGTGTTGAGCAGCGAGTGGCGATCGCGCTCCTGCGCCTCCACGTTCACCGCCTGGAAGCCGTAGAGCGGGTCCTGGATCGCCGGCAGCGTCAGGCCCGCGGGGTCGGCGCGGGAGAAGCCGCCGTTGCGGTCCGGCGACCATTGCATGGGCGTGCGCACGCCGTCCCGGTCGCCCAGGAAGATGTTGTCCCCCATGCCGATCTCGTCGCCATAATAAAGGACGGGCGTGCCCGGCATGGTGAGGAGCAGCGCGTTCATCAGCTCCACGCGCCGGCGGTCCCGTTCCATCAGGGGCGCGAGGCGACGGCGAATCCCCAGGTTGATCCGCGCGCGCTTGTCGGCGGCGTAGGTGTTCCACAGGTAATCGCGCTCGGCATCGGTGACCATTTCGAGCGTCAGCTCGTCATGGTTGCGCAGGAAGATCGCCCATTGGCAGTTCTCCGGAATCTCCGGCGTCTGGCGCATGATGTCGGTGATCGGAAAGCGATCCTCCTGCGCCACCGCCATGTACATGCGCGGCATCAGCGGAAAGTGGAACGCCATGTGGCATTCGTCGCCGCCCTTCCCGTCATTGGCGCCGCCGAAATATTGCTGTGTATCCTCCGGCCACATGTTGGCTTCGGCCAAGAGCATGCGATCGGGATAATGCGCGTCGAGATCGGCCCTGATCTTCTTCAGCACGTCGTGCGTTTCCGGCAGGTTCTCGTTGGAGGTGCCGTCGCGCTCGATCAGATACGGGATCGCGTCCAGCCGCAGCCCGTCGATGCCGAGATCGAGCCAGAAGTGCATCACGGAAAGCACTTCCTTCAGCACCTCCGGGTTGTCAAAATTCAGGTCCGGCTGGTGGCTGTAGAAGCGGTGCCAGAAATACTGGCCGGCCACCTCGTCCCACGTCCAGTTGCTCTTCTCGGTGTCGAGAAAGATGATGCGCGTGCCGGAATAGATCTTGTCGTCGTCCGACCACACATACCAGTCGCGCTCGGGCGAGCCCTTGGGCGCGTGGCGCGCGCGTTGGAACCAGGGATGCTGGTCCGAGGTGTGGTTGATGACCAGTTCGGTGATGACGCGCAGGCCGCGCGCATGCGCCGCGTCGATGAACGCGCGCGCATCCTCCATGGTCCCGTAATCGGGGCTGACGTCGCGATATTCGGCAATGTCGTAGCCGTCGTCGCGGCGGGGCGAAGGGTAGAAGGGCAGCAGCCAGATCGCGGTGACGCCGAGATCGGCGATATAATCCAGCTTGTCCATCAGCCCGGCAAAGTCGCCGATCCCGTCATTGTCCTTGTCGAAGAAGGACTTGACGTGGACCTGGTAGATCACCGCGTCCTTGTACCAGAGCGGGTCCCGGAGGAGAGCCGGGTCGGTCGCGATCATTCGGTATCTCCGGAAATGCGCCAGATGCGGTAGGGTTCTGATGGATCGAGGCGGATGGATTGCGTCTTGCCCTGCCAGCGGAAGCGGTGACCGGCGGCGAGATCCTCCACCGCGACGCTGTCATTGTCGCCCAGGCCGAACTCCCACAACGGCACCTCGAAGCTGCACTCGTGCGCATGGTGCGGATCGAGATTGACCATGACGAGGATCATGTCCGTCCCGTCCGCCGCGGGCTTGGCATAGTAGAGTATGTTGTCGTCATGCGCCGGGTAGAAGCGGGTGTTCAGGTGCGTCTGGAGCGCGGGATGCGCGCGGCGCAGCCGGTTCAGCAGCGTGATGTCGGCGATGATATTGCCCGGCGCCTGCCAGTCGCGCGGTTTGACGATATACTTTTCGGAATCGAGATATTCCTCCTTGCCCGGCACCGGCGCGGCTTCGCACAGCTCGAACCCGGAATAGACGCCGAACAGCCCCGACAAGGTCGCCGCCAGCACCGCGCGGATGCGGAAGCCGGGCCGCCCGCTCGTCTGCAGGAAGATCGGGTTGATGTCCGGCGTGTTGACGAAGAAGTGCGGGCGGTAGAACTCCTTGGGCGCGGTTGTCGTCAGCTCGGTGATATAGTCGGTCAGCTCCGCCTTGCCGTCGCGCCAGGTGAAGTAGGTATAGCTCTGCGAGAAGCCGATCTTCGCCAGCCGGTACATCATCGCCGGCCGAGTGAACGCCTCGGCCAGGAAGATCACCTCGGGATGCGCGGCGCGCACCTCGCCGATCATCCATTCCCAGAAGGGCAGCGGCTTGGTGTGGGGATTGTCGACGCGGAACGTCTTCACGCCGCGCTCCACCCAGAGCAGGATCACGTCGCGCAGCGCCACCCACAGGGCCGGCACCGCATCCGGGCCGTAGAAATCGACGTTGACGATGTCCTGATACTTCTTGGGCGGGTTTTCCGCATATTTCATCGACCCGTCCGGCCGCCAGGCGAACCAGCCCGGGTGCTCGGTCAGCCAGGGATGGTCGGGCGAGGCCTGGATCGCGAAGTCCAGCGCGATCTCCAGCCCGTGCGCCGCCGCCGCCTCGACCAGGGCGGCGAAGTCCTCCGCCGTGCCGAGCGCCGGATGGATCGCGTCATGCCCGCCCTCGGCGCTGCCGATCGCATAGGGGCTGCCAGGATCGTCCGGTCCGGCGGTCAGCGTGTTGTTCGGCCCCTTGCGATGCGTCCGCCCGATCGGATGGATCGGCGGGAAATAAAGCGTGTCGAAGCCCATGTCGCGCACCGCCGGCAAGCGGCCGATCACGTCGCGGAAGGTGCCGTGGCGTGCGGCATCATCGGTGATGGAGCGCGGGAACAGCTCGTACCAGCTGGAGAAGCGCGCCTGCAGCCGCTCGGCATCCACCGGCTGCACGGCGGAGCGGAGGCGGTGCGGGCGGTCGTCGGCCGCATCCATCGCCGCGGCAAGATCGGGCGAGAGCAGCAGCACCGCGCTTTCCTCGCCATCGCCCGCCTCGCGCAACCGCGCCGGCCAGTTGCCGAGATCGCCGCCGCGCGCCGCCGCTGCCTCCACCAGCGCGCGTCCTTCGGCATGGTCCACCGGCTGTGCCACACCCGCCTCGAGCTTCTTGAAGAAGTCGCGCCGGAACCCGCCGAAGCGATCGAGCCATCCCTCGACGCGGAACTCGTGTCGGCCGAGCCGCTCCAGCGGGAAGGACGCGCGCCAGCCGTCATTGGGCAGCTGCTCCATGCGCACCGCCGCCCAATCGCCGTCCGCTGCCCGCCAGTGCAGCTCGGCGGCAAGCTGCTCGTGCCCGTCGGCGAAGACCAGCGCCTCCACCTCCACGCGCTCGCCCACCACGCGCTTGACGGGAAAGCCGCCGTCCACGCGGGGGCGCACATCCTCGATCACCAGGCGATCCGCCGCGCCGGCCTCGGTTGCGCTCTCCCCGGCGATGGCGAGGGTGATCGGTGCGGCGCGGTCGGCGACCAGCAGGCGCACTTCGCCGGGGGCGAGCGGCGCCCACGGGTCGCCCGCGCCATCCAGCAGTCGGAAGGTCGCGAAGTCGGCGCCCGCGCCGGGCAACAGCAGCGCGGGTTCGGGCGCCGGCTGCCGGGTGCCGGCGGTGTTGAGCAGCACCAGCAGCGCCGATCCGGCCTGCCGCACGTCGGCGGCGTCGGCGCGCAGGATCGCGGTGACCGCCGCCCCCGAGCCGCTGAGCCGGCGCATCTCGCCGGGGTGGCGCATCGCCGCCGCCACGGTCTCGCCCGCCCGGCGCACCGCCGCCGATGCGTCTTCGCCCGCCCCGGCCAGCGCCGCGGGAAGCAGCACGCCGTCACCGATCGCCGCCGCCGCGGCGACCCGCTGGAGCGCAAGCACAGGGTCGCCGCCATCCTCCAGCGCGTCTGCCGGAACCTGTGCGAGGAGCGGGGCGACGGACTGGAGCGCCGCACGTTCCTCCACCAGCCAGGGCGCGCGCAGGTCCCACCAGGCAAAGGAGGAGATCAGCCCGTCGAGCCCCGCACCGCCCAGCGCCAGCGCTTGCGGGCGCGTCAGTTCGGCAGCGGAGATGAGGAACAGCGCGTCCGGCGCGCTTGCGCGAATCTCGGCGATCAGGTCGCGGACGAACGCCGGGCCGAGATTCCCCGCGCCCAGCAGCAGGAACCCGCCAACCCCGCCGGCGGCCAGATCGGCGAGCGACCGGGCGATCGGCGCGCGCAGCAGTTCGGCGGTTTCCGGCGCCCGCAGCCGCGCCCGCGCCTCGCCCGCGACATCGGGCGTGCGGCGGGGATCGAGCGGTGCCTCTCCGCTGCCGCCGTGGCGCAGCGTGAACGCCTGCGGATGGCTCGTCACCAGCGGATGATCGGCCGCGAAGCGCGCGACATCCACCGGCAGGAGCAGCTTCAGACCGGCCCCGGCGCAGTCCGCCGCCAGGTCGGCGAACGTCGCTTCGGTGGAGAAAAGCGGGGAGACGGATTGCGCCAGGACCGCATCGAATCCGAGACCGCGTGCGGCGGCAGGCAGGGAGGTCGCCCGATCGAGCGTGAAGATGCGCAGGGCAGGGCGGGGCAAGAGATTCTCCATCCGTCGACGCAGGGCAGAACCGCTGCTGCAAGGCATCGTTCCCCGGCCGTGACGAGACTTCATTGATCCAGTTGAACCAATTGGTTCCGGCACTTTCCGCACGTCCGGTCGTTATCCTGAACGAATAGACAGGAAGGGCGCATGGGCAGGCTGGTCGTCGTCTCGAACAGGGTAGCGGAAATCGACTCGCGCGGAGAGGCGTCGAAGGGCGGGCTGGCAATGGCGCTTTCCGCCGCGTTGCGTGAACATCACGGGCTGTGGTTCGGCTGGAGCGGGCAGGCCAGCGCCGCGCCGGGGCCGGCAAACGTGCGCCGCAACGGCGGCATCGACGTCGCGACCATCGACCTCACCGAGGACGAGATCGAGAATTACTACAACGGCTTCTCCAATCGCACGCTGTGGCCGCTCTGCCATTACCGGCCGGACCTGGTGATGCACGAGCGTGCCTATGGCGCGGCCTATGCGCAGGTGAACGAGAAGTTCGCCGACGCGCTGATGCCGCTGCTGCGCGAGGACGATACCTTGTGGGTGCACGACTATCATCTGGTGCCGCTGGCCCGCGCACTGCGCGCGCGCGGCGCGCAGAACCGCATCGGCTTCTTCCTCCACATCCCCTGGCCGGCGCGCCAGGTGCTGTCCACGCTGCCGCGGCACCACCAGCTGGTGCAGGCGATGTTCGACTATGACCTGATCGGCTTCCAGACGCAGGGCTGGCTGGACGCGTTCGAAGATTATGTCGTCGAGGAGCTGAAGGGCAGTTTGGACGGCGCCGGATCGCTGACCGCGCTGGACCGCACCGTCCGCGCCGGCGCGTATCCGATCGGCCTGGACATGGGCGAGATGCGCGCAATGGTCGCTTCGGAAGCGGCACGGCGGACCTGCGCGACGATGAAGGCGGAGGATCAGCAATTGCTGATCGGCGTCGACCGCATCGATTACTCCAAGGGCCTGCCGCAGAAGTTCGCCGCCTTCGAGCAGTTCCTGGAAGACGAGCCGCAATGGCGCGAGAAGGTCGCCCTGCTCCAGATCGGCCAGCCGAGCCGCACCGACGTGGAAGCGTACCAGCAGTTGCACGACCGCCTGCTGTCGGAGGCCGGGCGCATCAACGGCGAATTTGGCACGCTGGCCTGGGCGCCGCTGCGCTATCGCGCGCAGTCGATGCCGCGCGACGTGCTCACCGGGGCCTATCGCGCGGCGCGGGCCGCGATCGTCACGCCGCTGTATGACGGCATGAACCTCGTTGCGAAGGAATATGTCGCCGCGCAGGATCCCGACGATCCCGGCGTGCTGATCCTGTCGCGCTTCGCAGGAGCGGCGGCGCAGATGCGCGAGGCGCTTCTGGTCAATCCGAACAGCCGGGAGGATCTCGCCGATGCGATCCGCCGTGCGGTGGAGATGCCGCGGGCCGAGCGGATCGCGCGGTGGAAGGCGCTGTATGCCGGGGTCGCGCGCGACGATCTCACGGCCTGGCGCCAGAGCTTCCTGCACGACCTGCTCGGCGATCGTCCGGTCGGCGGCCAGGACCCACTCGCCCGCGCGCCCGCCGTGGCGCGCTGAGCGGGGGAGGACGAACTCCCGCCGGCCGCTCGCGCACGGGCGGCCATCCGGATGGAGCTGCCACCGCACCGGTGGCGCACCGGGTCGGGAGTTCGCGCCGGTTCTTCCCGAGGCCTGCCCGATCAGGCCGGCGTCTTGCCCTTGCCGCGTGATGTCCGGGCCGCCGGCTTTGCCGCGGCCGCCTTGGTGGCCGGGGTCTTTGCCGCGGCGGGAGCTTTGGTGGACGCCTTTGTCGCCCGCTTGGCCGGCGTCGCGGGGGCTGCCGCAGAGGCCTCCGCCGCGGTGCCGGCGTCTTCCAGCACCGGGGACTGCGCGCCTCCCTCGGTCGATCCGTGCTCGCCGTCGATCTCGCTGGCCGCGCGCGCCCAGTGATTCTCGTGCTGCCCTTCCGGGGAGCCTTCCGCTTCCCAGATGCCATAAGCGCGCGCGCGGATGCGTGCTTCCCGATCCATGCTCAAAGTCTCCGCTGTTTCACCCCGGCGCCTATCGTCCGGCATCGCAGATGCAAAGACCTGGCCGCCATACTGGTTCCATCAGCCGAGCAGGCCCAGCGCCAGCAGCAGGCACACGAACAGGATCAGCGCCACCCAGGCGAACACCGTCAGCGCCACCGTGCGCCAGAGAGCCGACCGCTTGCGCAGCGAATAGGCGCCGCGCAGCTGCGCGAACATGAACACGGGCGGCACGAAGATCACGCTCGCGCCGAAGATCCACCCCGGCGCGCCCGCCGAACGGGCCACGGTGAGCGCCGTCACCAGCAACAGCATGAAGGCCAGGTTGTAGGTGACGAAGATCGCATGGTCGTACAGGCCGAAGCGCCGCCGCCACAGGAACAGCATGGCCACGAACGGCACGGAGATCGGGATCAGCGCCCAGCTGTATTTGTAGGCCGAGCTTTGCAGCTTGTAGAGCGCGAGGTTGGGGTTCTCGTTGGCCTTGTGCAGCCCCTTGTCGAGCCGCTTCCAGCCGGTCTTGATGTCGGAGAAGACGAAGTCGTCCTCGCCCCCCTTCATCGTCTCCACGCTGCGCTTCGCCGTCTCCAGCGCGGCCAGCGCCTCCTGTTCCGACTTCAGCTCGGCGCTCGGCGTGCTCAGTCCGCGCTGCCGGTCCCTGGCCTGCGCGTCGGCCACCCGCTTGCGGGCGCGGGTGAGGTTCGCGTCCACCGTGTGGCGCGCGATCTCCTGCCGGTTGCCGCCCATCGGCAGCTCGGGCTCGCCGGCAAAGGTGTGCAGCGTGGCAAACATCAGGAAGGCGAAGAACAGGAACAGCGCCATCGGCGACACGAAGCGCGCCCGCTCGCCCGCAATGTAGCGGCGGGTCAGCGCGCCCGGCCGGAACACCAGCATCGGCAGCGTGTGCCAGATCTTGCCTTCGAAATGGAACACGCCGTGCAGGATGTCGTGGCCGATCGAGCCGATCGTCCGGTGCAGATGCCCGTTCTGCCCGCAGGCATGGCAGAAGCTGCCGACCAGCGCGGTGCCGCAGTTCAGGCACAGCCCGTGCCCCGCCTGCGCACCGTGCGACACCTCGCCCGCATGCGGCTCGAACTGCCGCGCCACCAGCGCCCCCATGGCGAGATCCCCCGCCGCTGCCATTTCCCCCGACATGGCCCGATGCTACACAAAAGCGCGCGCGGGGGAAGCCTTTGGCGGAGGTACAACCGCGTGCTAGGCAAGGGCATGACCGAGCCGCTCGCCGCCGTCGACCTGATCGCCGATCTGGGCGCCCGCGCCCGGCGCGCTGCGGGCGTGCTTGCCGCCACGGACGCCGAGGCCAAGGCAGGGGCGCTGATCGCCGCCGCGCAGGCGCTGCGCGGGGCCGAGGCGGAGATCCTGGCGGCCAATGCCGAGGACCTGGCCGCCGCGCGCGCGGGCGGCCTGTCCGCGGCGATGCTCGACAGGTTGACGCTCACTGCGGAACGGATCGCCGGCATGGCCGATGGCGTGGCGGCGGTGGCCCGCCTCGCCGATCCGGCGGGGCAGGTGATCGACACGACGGTGCGGCCCAACGGCCTTGCCCTGTCGCGGGTGCGCGTGCCGATCGGGGTGATCGGGATCATCTACGAAAGCCGGCCCAACGTGACGGCCGATGCCGCCGCCTTGTGCGTGCGGGCGGGCAATGCGGCGATCCTGCGCGGCGGATCGGAAGCGATGTGCAGCAACCGCGCGATCCATGCCGCCTTTGCGCAGGGGCTCGGCCAGGCCGGCCTGCCCGCCGACGCCGTGCAGCTGGTGCCGACCACCGATCGCGCGGCGGTGGGCGCGATGCTCGCGGCCGACGGCCTGATCGACATGATCGTGCCGCGCGGCGGCAAGGGGCTGGTGGCGCGCGTCCAGGCGGAGGCGCGGGTGCCGGTGCTCGCGCATCTCGACGGGATCAACCATGTTTATGTCCATGCATCCGCCGATCCGGCGATGGCGGAGGCGATCGTCGTCAACGCCAAGATGCGCCGCACCGGCATCTGCGGGGCAATGGAGACGCTGCTGATCGATCGCGGCTATCCGCAGGCGGAGGCGCTGATCCGCGCGCTGCTCGCCAGCGGATGCGAGGTGCGCGGCGATGCGGCGGTGCGCCTGCTGGAGCCGGCGGTGGGGGCGGCGAGCGAGGCGGATTGGGACACCGAATATCTCGAGGCGATCGCCTCGGTCGCGCTGGTCGACGGCGTGGAGGAGGCGCTGGCGCATATCGCACGCCACGGCTCGCACCATACCGACGCGATCGTTGCCGAGGACAAGGAAGCTGCGGAGCGCTTCCTGGCGGCGGTCGATTCGGCGATCGTGCTGTGGAATGCCTCCACCCAGTTCGCCGATGGCGGCGAGTTCGGGCTGGGCGCCGAGATCGGCATCGCCACCGGCCGCCTCCACGCCCGCGGCCCGGTGGCGCTGGAGGGGCTGACCACGTACAAGTGGATCGGGCGCGGCACGGGGCAGGTGCGCCCCTGATGGCGGCGGAACAGATGCGCAAGCGGTCCGGAGGGCGATGACGCGCCGCATCGGCCTGCTCGGCGGCTCCTTCAACCCGGCCCATGCGGGGCACCGGCGCATCAGCCTGGCGGCGTTGCAGGCGCTGGGGCTGGACGAGGTCTGGTGGCTGGTGTCGCCGGGAAACCCGCTGAAGGAGGGCGCGGGCGACATGGCGCCGCTTGCCGCGCGGCTCGCCTCTGCACGCGCGATGGCGCGGCATGCGCCGATCCGGCCCACCGCGATCGAGGTGGCGCTGCGCACGCGCTACACCGCCGACACGCTCGCCAGGCTCACCCGGCGCTATCCGCGCTTCCGGTTCGTGTGGCTGATGGGGGCGGACAATCTGGCGCAGTTCGACCGGTGGCGGAACTGGCGCGGGATCGCGCGCACGGTTCCGATTGCGGTTGTCGCGCGGCCAGGCTATGATGCGGAGGCCCAGGCGGCCCCCGCCATGGGCTGGTTGCGGCGCTACAGGCGGCCCGTGGACCAGGCGAAGAACTGGACGAAGTGGAGTTTGCCGGCCCTCGTGCTGTTGCGCTTCCGACCCGATCCGACTTCCGCGACCCGGCTGCGTGCGGCCGATCCGGCCTGGCGTCTCCGGTTCGACACGGCCGGCGCCGTGCCGCCACCCCCTCCATCAGCATAGGAACTTCCTTGGCCTCTTCCTTTCCCGCGCCTCGCCCTTCCAGTCCGGAGGAGGTCGACGCGCTGCATCGCCTGATCCTCCAGTCGCTGGAGGACGACCAGGCGGTTGAGACGATCTCGATCCCGCTCGCCGGCAAGTCGAGCATCGCCGATCACATGGTGATCGCCAGCGGCCGCTCCACGCGGCAGGTCGCGTCCATGGCGGTGAAGCTCGCCGAGAAGATCAAGGCCGAGGTCGGCCGCACGCCGCGCATCGAAGGCCTGCCCACCGCCGACTGGGTGCTGATCGATGCGGGCGACGTGATCGTCCACCTGTTCCGCCCGGAAGTGCGCACCTTCTACAATCTGGAGCGGATGTGGGCGTTCGGGGACGCTCCCCCCGCGCCCGCCGCCGCGTCGCAGCCGGGCGCCTGATCCGGTCACGGTTGGCGCGCCGGTGCTGCTGCATATCGTCGCGCGCGGCCGCATCGGGCGCGGGCCGGAGGCCGAGCTGGTGGACCGCTACCTGAAGCGGATCAACTGGCCCACCCGGCACAGCGAGCTGCCCGACACCGGCGGCAAGATGCCGGACGCGGCGCCGCAGACGAAGGTCGTCCTGCTGGACGAGCTGGGCGAGCCGCTCGGGTCCAAGGCGTTCGCCGAGCGGCTGGGACGGTGGCGCGACGACGGGGTGCGCGAGACGCGCTTTCTGCTGGGCGCGGCCGACGGGTTCGACGATGCGGAGCGCGCCCGCGCGGACCTCCTGCTCTCGTTCGGCCGGGCGACCTGGCCGCACCTGCTGGCCCGCGCGATGCTGGCCGAGCAACTGTTCCGCGCGACTTCGATCCTTGCGGGTCACCCGTACCATCGGGAGGGATGAGGGTGGTGTGCCATCAGCGCCTCTCCGCGGCAAACGGCGGACCTGCTGGCACTGGTGTTCCGGCGGAGGCGGGACTCCAGAGCCGCGGGCGATCCGGCTTGTGGCGCTGGGCCCCCGCCTTCGCGCGGGTACGCTGCGGCTCGGCCATGCCGTTCTTCCCTTCGCCGGTGGGAGCCGTGTCATGCGCCTCGGCCTGATTTCCGCAGGTGCGCTTGCCGCTGCCGCGCTGGCCGCCGCGCTGCCGGCGCAGGACCAGCGTTCGGCGCTGGCCGATGCGCGCGCCCGGTCGCGGGCGGCGGCGCGTCGGTCGGCGGCGCTGGAGGCCGAGGCCGCGCAGGAGAAGGACGCGGCGCGCGCCGCCCGAACACGCCAGGCCGCGCTTGCCGCGCGCATCGTGCAGGCGGAGGCGGACATTCGCGCGGGCGAGGCGCGGCTGGCGCTGGTGGGGCGCATGCTGGGCACCCAGCGGGAGCGGCTGGAGGGCGCGCAGGGGCCGATCGTTCGGCTGGTCGCGGCGTTGCAGTCGCTGGCGGGGCGCCCGGCGCTGGCCGCGGTGGTGCAGCCGGGATCGGTGGACGACCTCGTTCATGTCCGCGCCGTGCTGTCCACCGCGCTGCCGGTCATGCGCGCGCGCACCGCGGCGCTGCGCCAGGAGCTTGCCCGCGCACATGTGCTGGAAGGGCAGGCGCGGCTCGCCACCCGCGCGCTGGCCGAAAGCCGCGGCCGGCTCGATGGCGAGCGGCTGGCGCAGGTGCAGGCGGAGGCCGGGCATCGCCTGCGCGCGGCCGCCCTGGGGCGCACGGCCCTGTTCGAATCGGACCGGGCGATCGCGCTGGGCGAGCGGGCGCGCGATCTCGTCGACGCGGCGGAGGAAGCGGAGGATGCCGCCGCCACCGGCGCCGAACTCGCGTCCCTGCCCGGGCCGCTGCCCCGTCCGGGAGAAACTGCCGCCGCGGTCCGCTGGCCGCGCAATGCCGCGCCCTATCGCCTGCCGGTCGCAGGCGAATTGCGCACGGGTCTGGGCGAGGTTTCGGAAGCGGGCGTGCGCGCCCGGGGGCTGACGCTGGCGGTGACACCGGGCGCGCGCGTGTCGGCGCCGGCGGCCGGGCGCGTCGCCTATGCCGCCTCCTATCGCAGCTATGGGCGGGTGGTGATCCTAGACCATGGCGATGGCTGGAGCACGCTGATCACCGGCCTGGCCGAGACGACGGTGCGCGCGGGGCGGCAGGTGGCGCAGGGTGCGCCGCTCGGTCGCGCCGGATGGGGCGAGGCGCCGCGCATCACGGTGGAGCTGCGCCGTCGCGGCCGCCCGGTGGACATCGCGGCGCTGGTGGGGTGATGCTCAGCCGCCGTTCACCTCGACATTGCTTTGATCCACCCCAACTTACCGGCTAGAGTGAGCGCTTGCCCGTTTCAGGAACCTTCATGCCTCGTTCCCCCTCTCGTTCGCTGCTTCAGGCCACCGCCATTGCAGCCGCGCTTGCGCTTGTTCCCGCCGCCACCGGCGCGATGGCGGCCGTCGACACCGGCACCTATCGCGAGGTCGACCAGTTCATGGACGTCTTCAACCGCGTCAAGGCGACCTATGTCGACAAGGTGGACGACAAGACGCTGCTGAAGGGCGCGATCGACGGCATGCTCGCCGCGCTCGATCCGCACAGCGCGTTCGAGACCGGGCTGGATTACGAAAACCTGCGCATCCAGACGCAGGGCAATTATGGCGGCCTGGGCCTGACCGTCACCATGGAAGACGGCGCGGTGAAGGTGATCTCGCCGCAGGAGGACACGCCGGGCTATCGGGCGGGCATCAAGTCCGGCGACTATATCACCCATATCGACGGCCAGCTGATCTACGGCATGAGCCTGGACGAGGCGATCAGCAAGATGCGGGGGCAACCCGGCAGCAAGGTGGCGCTCACCCTTGTGCGCCCCGGCCGCGACAAGCCGCTCGACGTCGCGCTGGTGCGCGAGAAGATCGTGCAGCGGCCGGTGAAGTGGGAGGTGAAGGAGGGCGTCGGCATCCTCAACATCAACACCTTCTCCGAGACGACCGGCGCGGATGTGCGCGCGGCGATGGTGGCGATCAACAAGTCGCTGGGCCATGACCCGGTCGGCTACCTCATCGACCTGCGCGACAATGGCGGCGGCCTGCGCGACGAGGCGCTGAAGGTGGCGGACGTGTTCCTCGACCGCGGCGAGCTCCTGTCGGAGCGCGGGCGCGAGAAGAGCGACATCGAGCGCTTCTATGCCGAAGCCTATGTGAAGGGCGACCTGGCGCACGGGCTGCCGGTGATCGTGCTGACGAACGCGGGCACCGCTTCGGCCAGCGAGATCGTGGCGGGCGCGCTGCAGGACCAGCACCGCGCGCTGGTGATGGGCGAGCGGTCGTTCGGCAAGGGATCGGTGCAGACGGTGCTCGATCTGGGCAACAACACCGCGCTGCGGCTCACCACCTCGCGCTACTACACGCCGTCGGGCCGATCGGTGCAGGAAGGCGGCATCCAGCCGGACGTGCGCGTGCCGCAGATCAGCGACGCCGATTACAAGAGCCGGCCGGTGTTCCGCGAGTCCGACCTGCGCCGCCACCTCATCAACGAGGTGAAGGCCGACGACAAGGTGCTGGAAGAGGACACCAAGGAGGATCCGCGCTTCGCCGCCACGCCCGAGCAGCTGAAGGCCAAGGGAATCGAGGACTTCCAGCTCGATTACGCGCTGAAGACGCTGGGTCGCCTGGCCACCGCGGCACCGACCACGCTGGCGCGCCGCTGACCCATGCCGCCGCGCCTTCTTGCCGCGCGCTTCCTGGCGCTTCTGGTGCCCGCCGCGCTGATGGCGGGCGCGCTCGGCTCGCAATATCTGGGCGGCCTGTACCCGTGCGAGATGTGCCACTGGCAGCGCTGGCCGCATTACGCCGCGATCGTGCTGGCGGGGCTGGCGTTCGTTGTGCGCGGCACCGGGCCGGTGCGTGCGCTGGTCCTGCTGGCGGGGCTGGCGATCTTGGCCTCGGGCGCGATCGGCGCGTTCCATGCCGGCGTGGAATACCACTGGTGGCAGGGCATCACCGCCTGCACCACCACGGCGGCGGCCGGCGGCGGCTCGGCGGACGCAATCCTCGCGCGGATCATGGAAGCGCCCATCGTGCGCTGCGATGCGCCGCAATGGACCCTGTTCGGCATTTCGCTGGCCGGCTTCAACGCCTTGTTCTCGCTGGCCGGTGCGCTGGCGATCTTCACCCTCCTGTTCGCAAAGGCACCCCGCTGATGGCCACAACAGGCAAGTGGCGGCCGGGCGACCGGCTGGAGCCGATCCCGGCGATGATCCGCGTCGACCAGGCCGGCGAATACGGCGCTACGCGCATCTATGCCGGGCAGCTGGCGGTGATGGGCGATCGCCACCCGCTGGCGCGCGAGATCGCCGGCATGGCGAACCAGGAAGAGCGCCACCGCGAATTCTTCGACGCGATGATGGCGCGCCGCGGCGTGCGGCCGACCCTGCTCCAGCCGTTCTGGAACGTCGCCGGCTTTGCGCTGGGCGCGGTAACGGCGGCGCTGGGGCCGCGCGCGGCGATGGCCTGCACCGTTGCCGTGGAGACGGAGATCGACAAGCATTACGAGGAGCAGCTCGGCGGCATCGGGACCAAGGACCCGGAACTGGCCGAGGCGGTGCTCGATTTCCAGGCGGAAGAGGTGGAGCATCGCGAGGCGGCGCGCGCCGCCGGCGGCGAGCTCGTTCCCGCTTATCCGATCCTGTCCGGCCTGATCCGGCTGGGCTGCAAGGTGGCGATCGCCACCGCCAAGCGAATTTGAGCCGCGGATGGGCGCGGCGGGAGTGAAGCGATGAAGGTGATCCTTGCGGCGGCGGTGGCGCTCGCCGGAACCCTGGCCGGCACCGCGCCGGCATCGGCACAGGCGCTGCCCAAGCTGGTGATCTACGGCGCGCAGAAATGCCCCACCGACGCCAACGGCAACGAGATCGTGGTGTGCGAGCGGCGCAGCCCGGAAGAACAGTTCCGCATTCCCAAGGAACTGCGCGAGCTGGAGATCACGCCCCAGAACGAAAGCTGGGCACGCCGCGCGCTCAGCGACGACACGCCGGGCGTGAACGGCACTGGCAGCTGCTCGGCGGTCGGTCCGGGCGGCTCCACCGGCTGCTTCCTGCGCGAGGCGCAGCGGAACCGTCGCACCAACGCCGCCCGCAAGGCGCAGCAGCAGAACATGGAAGACTCGCTCAACAGGTAGGTCGCAGCTTCCGTGTTCCGCCCCGGCCTGCGCCCGGCGGGACGGATGCTTTGCTTGCCCTCGAACATCGCCTAGAGCCCGCGCGATTGGGGGTGACGCGATGGCGACGGTGATCGGACGAGCGGGCAAGCAAGCGAGACCGATCATCCCGGACGCCTATGAGCGGGTGCTGGCCCTTGCCGCAATCACGTTGCTGGCGGTGGTGCTCGTCGCCTTGGTCCGCGGTGCCGGCCACTGGGCGCGGGTGCCGGCGATCGTCTGGGCGCATCTCCTCACCGTTCTCGTCGCGCTGGTGCTGACGCCGCCCATGCTGCTGCGGCCGCGCGGCGATCGCTGGCATCGCCGGTTGGGGCGCGTGTGGGTGATCGCCATGCTCGCCACCGCCGCGCTGTCGCTCGGCGTGCGCATGAGCCATCCGGGGCATCTCAGCTTCATCCACCTGCTCTCCCTGTACGTGCTGGTCGCCGCACCGCTGATCTGGTGGACCGCGCGCACGCACCGCGTGGCGGCGCATCGCGGGCAGGTGCGCGGCATGGTGACGGGCGCGCTGGTGCTTGCCGGCTTCTTCACGCTGCCGTTCGGGCGGCTGCTGGGCGGTTGGCTGTTCGGATGACGGCCGCTCCTCTGGCGCGCGGCCCGCACGGGCTGGCCGCGGTTCTGTTCGCCCTGGTGTGGATCTCGTGCAGCTGGTTCGGCTCGTGGGAGTTCAACGCCAACAACGGCACGCGCCTGTACGGCGCGATCGCCCTGGCCGAGCACGGCCGCGCGACCATCGACGAGTTCCAGGACCTGACGATCGACAAGGCGCGCTTCGGCGACCATTGGTATATCGACAAGGCGCCCGGCATCACCCTGCTGGCGACGCCCGTGGTCTGGGCCGTGGACCGGGTGACCGGCGACAAGGCCGACGATTATACCTTTGGCGCGGGCGACTGGCCGTTCGGCCGCTACATGCGGCTGCGCATGCGGCTGACGGCTTGGGCGGTCTGCGCCACGCTCACCGCACTGGCCGCGGTGCTGGTGATGGACTGGGGCACCGGGCTGACCGGCAATCCGGCGGCGGGCACGGCGGCGGCGCTGGCCTATGCGCTGGGGTCGCCGATCTGGGGCTTTTCGGGGACGATCTTCGGCCATGCGCCGGCGGCTGCGCTGCTGGTGATCGCCGCCTGGGCAGTCTGGCGCGGTTCGGCGAGCCTGCGCGAATGGAGCCGCTGGCGCTACCCGCTGCTCGCCGGCGGCACGCTGGGCGCGGCGGTGACGATCGAGTTTCCCGCCGCGATCCCCGGCCTGGTGATCGCCGCCTGGGGGCTGTGGCGGCTGCGCGTGCTGCCCCGGGCGCTGGCGCTGCGGACGATGGCGCTGACGATCGCCGCGGGCCTGGTGCTCGTCGCACCGGTGCCGCTCTACAACCTGTTCGCGTTCGGCACGCCGTTCAAGCTCGGCTATTCGGGCGTGGTCGGCTTTGACGGCATGCAGCAGGGCCTGTTCGGGCTGACCTGGCCCAAGCCGGCGACCTTGTGGGCGATCACGCTGGGCTTTCGCCGCGGCCTGGTCTGGCTCGCCCCGGCGCTGGTGCTTGCGCCCTGGGGCCTGTGGCGGCTGTGGCGGGGCGGCCAGCGGGAGGTGGTGGTGCTCGCCATCGCGGCCGCGCTGGCGGTGCTGTGCGTCAACGCCAGCTATTTCTACTGGGACGGCGGCAATTCCACCGGGCCGCGCCACGCGCTGCCGGCGGTGGCGTTCCTGGCGCTGGGCGTGGCGGGGGCGTGGCGGCGGGAAGGGGCGGGGCGCTGGCTGGCGATAGGCCTGCTCGCGCTCGCGCTGCCGATCAACCTGCTGGTCGCCGCGGCCGACACGCTCGCGCCGCCGGAATATGCGTTCCCGCTGCTCGATCCGGTCTGGACGCAGTTCCGCGGGTGGAACATCCGCACGCTGCCGTCCGAATGTTGGGGCTGGTCGCCGGCGCGGGGCCTCGCGCTCTATCTCGCGCTGGCGATCCCGCTGCTCGGCCTCGTCTGCCAGCAGGCGCTGCGGGCGGAGCGCGCCGCCGACTAGGTGTTGGACGCGCGCCGCACGCCGCGCACCCGGTGCCAGATATAGAAGGCGACCAGCGCGACCAGCACCACGCCGATCAGCGCGTCGGCCGAGTGGAACGCGGCCTTCACCCGCGGATCGCTGTTCCACTTGTCGCCGAGCTTCATGCCCACCCAGGCCAGGCCGAAGCACCACGGCCAGGAGCCGAGAAAGGTGTACAGGTGGAACGGCACCAGCTTCATCCGCGCGACGCCGGCGGGAAAGGCGATAAACGAGCGGATCACCGGCAACAGGCGGCCGACGAACACCGCCGAGGAGCCCCAGCGCGCGAAGAAGCGGTCGGCCGCGTCGATCTCGCCCGGGCCGATCAGCACGTACTTGCCCCAGCGCAGCGCCAGCGGCCGCCCGCCGCGCTTGCCCACTTCGTAGGCGACGATCGAGCCGATGTTGCAGCCGATTGCGCCGGCGGTCGCCGCCAGGAACAGGTCGAACCGGCCGGTGGAGACGAGATAGCCGGCAAACGGCATGATGATCTCGGACGGCAGCGGAATGCACGCGCTCTCGATCGCCATCAGCACGGCGATGCCGACATAGCCGCCCGAAGAGATCACCCAGATGGTGAAGGCGGCGAGGGTCCCCAGAATCTTCTCGATCATGGGCCAGGGGCCTGCGCGAGAATGCCGCGGAAGGGAAGAGGCCTTGATGTTGCCGGATCGTTGCCGGGTGAGCGGACCTGAGCCCATCGTGCCGATTTCGCACGTGTCCGCCTGAACTTAGCGGCCGGTCGCCCGTTCGGGGGGCAAGCGGAACAGGCGATCAACCGGAGACACATCATGGCAGACGACGGAACCACGCGGCGTTCGGTGCTGGGCGGCGCGGCGGCAGGGCTGGCGGCGGCGGCGAGCCCGGCGGCGGCGGCAGCGGCGGCACAGGCGGGCGCGGCGGGCGGCGCCGCACCCTTGAAGGATCCGCGCACCAAATACACCAACCAGCCGTTTCCCGAGCAGCGCCAGCCATGGCCGGCGCTGGCCAGCAAGATGAACCCGCGGCCCGACCATGGCGAAACGAGCTACAAGGGCTCGGGGCGCCTGGCGGGCCGCAAGGCGCTGATCACCGGCGGCGACAGCGGCATGGGCCGTGCGGCGGCGATCGCCTTTGCGCGCGAGGGCGCGGACGTGGCGATCAACTACTATCCCACCGAAGAGCCTGACGCGCGCGAGGTGGTGGACCTCATCAAGCAGGCGGGCCAGCGCGCGGTCGCCATCCCGATGGACATTCGCGGCGAGGCGAACTGCAACAAGATCGCGCAGGCCGCGATCAAGGGGCTGGGCAGCGTGGACATCCTCGTCAACAATGCCGCCTATCAGCAGAGCAAGGAGGATATCTTCCAGATCTCCGACGAGCAGCTGGTGCGCACGTTCGAAACCAACATCCTGGCCATGTTCCGCCTGTCCAAGGCGATCATCCCGCAGATGAAGCCCGGCTCGGTGATCCTCAACACCGGCTCCGTGAACAGCTACGATCCGGGCGAGGAACTGCTCGATTACGCCTCCACCAAGGGCGCGATCCTGATCTTCACCAAGGGGCTGGCCAAGCAGATGGCCAAGCGCGGCATCCGCGTGAACATGGTCGCGCCGGGGCCGATCTGGACACCGCTGCAGGTCGCCGGCGGGCAGTTGCCGGGCAAGCTCGGCGAGTTCGGCAAGGACACGCCGCTCGGCCGCGCAGGGCAGCCGGCGGAGCTGGCCTCGCTGTACGTCACGCTGGCCTCCGACGAGGTCAGCTTCTCCACCGGCACCGCTGTCGGTGCGCATGGCGGCAAGGGCAACCCGTAAGCCTGTTCCGTGGGGCTGTCCGGCGTGGGCAGCCCCCCGCGCGTCACGGACGATACAGCATGGCGACGTTGCACCGTTCGTAGCGCCTGCCGAATTCCTCCATGATCGCGGCATCGTGGACGAAGCCGAGCTTCTCGTAGAGGTGGATGGCGGCGGCACTCTTCGCGTTGCTGAGCAGGTAAAGCCGATCGCAGCCGAGCGCCTGCGCGCGGGCGATCACCGCCTGAAGCAGGAACTCGCCGGCCTTGCGGCCGCGCGCCTTGTCCAGCACGCCCATCTTCGTCAGCTCATACTGGCGCTCACCCGTCTTCTGCAGCGCGCAGGCACCGACGATGCCGAGCGCCGGATCCTCCACGAACAGGATGTCGCCGCCCGGCTCGATGATCCGCGCGCGAGGGTTGCGGAGGACGTCGAGATCGGTTTGCTCCAGCCGGTACATGTCCTCGATCCATTCGGCGTTGATGCGGTGGAAGTCCTCGGCCAGCGCATCGGTGAAGCGCCGGATCGCCAGGCCGCCGTTCGGGCGCCCGTCCAGCGGGCGCTCGGCCAGGCTGCGCTCCATTCCCTCGATCATGGCCAGCAATGCGGGCGCATCGCAGACTTCGTCCACCGCCGCGCGCAATCGCGGCCACAGGACGGTTTCCGCGAGCTCCATGGCCTCCCGGCCCCTGGCGGTGAGGGTCAGCATCTTGCTGCGCTGGTCGCGCGCGTCGCGGCTGGTCTCCACCAGCTCCATCTCGACCAGGCGGGAAAGGATGCGGGTAACGGCGGGCTGGCTGATGCCCATTGCCTGCACCGCATCTCCGACCGTCATCGATCCCTCGCGGTACAGCGCGGTGAGCAGCGGCATCTGGCTCGGCTGCGTTGGCAGGCCGCAGTCGCCGGCGATCCGTTCCGCACCCGCCTGCAACCGCTCGGCCAGCCGCTTCAGGCGGCTTCCCAGCATCACCGAACCTTCTTCCGCCAGCACGTCCCGCATCTGCTCACTCCCGTTGCATACCGCGTTATATAACGCGGTATATACATCGGCAAGCTTCAGTCCATCGCCGCCGCGGCGGCGCGCAGGTCCTCCACGAAGCGGGCATATTCCTCGCGCTTCGCCGCTTCGTCGGGCAGGCGGAGAAGGAAGCTCGGGTGGACGGTGATCCAGCCCATGCCGCCGTCCCCCGGCAGCTCGAATGCGCGGCCGCGCTCGCGCGAGATGGTGACGGTGCGGCCGAGCAGCGCGCGTGCGGCGGTGGCGCCCAGCGCCACCGTCATCTTCGGCCGGATCAGCATCTGCTCCTGCTCGATCCACCAGCGGCACGCCTCGATCTCGCCCGCGCCCGGCTTCGAGTGGATGCGGCGCTTCCCCCGCTGCTCGAACTTGAAGTGCTTGACCGCATTGGTGACGTAGACGGTGCTGCGGTCGACGCCCGCCTCGCCCAGCGCGCGGTCGAACACCTGCCCGGCGGGGCCGACGAACGGCTTGCCGGCGAGGTCCTCCTGGTCGCCCGGCTGCTCGCCGACGAACATCAGCCGCGCGTCGACCGGGCCCTCGCCGAACACCGTCTGCGTCGCGTCCTTGTAGAGCGGACAGCGCGTGCAGCCCGCCGCCTCATCGCGCAGCGCGGCCCAGGCGGTCTCGATATTGCCGCCGATCCCGCTGCCGAGATTGGTCCGTGCCTGCTCGATCATGCCGCTCTCCCGCGCTTGTGCCCCCGCGATCAGCGCCGGCACCAGCGCGGTTTCGGGCATGTTCTTCCAGTATTTGCGCGGCATCTCCTTCACCATCGCGCCGACCTTCAGCCGGGCGGGGTTGAAGATGCTGGCATAATAGGTCTTCCACACCTCCTCGACCGGATCGCCCTCCGGCGCCTCCGCGCGGGTCGCGCCCGGCCCTTCCTCCAACCGCTCGCCGGTCCAGTGGATCGTCACCTCGGGCGTCAGGATGGACCAGCGCATCCCGGCGAAGCGGTTGACGAAAAAGGTGGCGTTGGCGCGCACGATATGGTGCTCGGGCTCGAACCAGGCGACATAGCGTTCCGCGCCGTCCGGATCGACCAGCTGGCGAAAGCGGACAAACGCGCGCATCTTGTGGATGTCCCGCCGCACCGCCTTGGCCAGCCCCTCCAGCCGGCGGACGAGCGGATCGGCGCCGTCTTCCATCAGCCTGGGCGCCGTGCGCAGGCGGGAAAGCGCGGTGTAGAGCAGCGCCCAGCGTTCCGGCGCGGAATGCAGCGCCACGTTGCGCGCGGTGTCCAGGAACAGGCGCGAGACGGAAAAGGCGGTTGCTCCGGCCTCCGGCACCGGCGTCGGCGCGCCGCCGAACAGGTCGGTGGCGGCCTCGCCGACCTGCCACACCACGTCGTCGGGCGGCACGGAGGCGGCGGCAAGCGCGCGCGCGGCATCGCGCCAGCCGTCGAAATCGTCCGCGCTCGCCAGCGTCACCACGCGCATCAGGGCTGCCTTAAGTCGATGGTCATGTCTCCCGGATAGCGAAACGGCCGATGGCCGCCGAACGCTCCCTCCGCATCGCCCTGATCGTGCTGCTGGAGGCGCTGGCCGGGTACGGCGTGCTCAGCATGCCCGGCCTTGCCGCGGCCTGGGGGCCGAGCATCGGCGGGCTGGTGGTGCTTGCCCTGTGGGCAGGCGTCGCCGGCTGGGTGCTGGCGGGATCGATCCACACGGCGCCGCGCTGGCAATGGGGCGTGTTCTGGCTGGTGGCGCTCGGCTTCCGCGTCGCCGCCGCCTTGCTCACCGACGGCCGCGTCTCGCCCGGCGATCCGCACTGGTATCTCGTGCTCGCCGAGAACCTGCTGCACGGGCGGGGACTGACCCTGTTCGAGCCGTTTATGGGCGTGGAAGCGCATGCCCTGTTCCCGCCGGCCTATGCGCTGCTGCTGGCGGGATGGGGCGGGCTGGTCGGCTTCACCACCGGCACGCTGCTCCTGCTGTCCACGCTGACCGACCTCGCGGCGGCGGCGGTGATCGTGCAGCTCGGCCGATCTTTGGCGACGCCGCGTGCCGGGATCGCCGCGGCCTCGCTGTACCTGATCTGGCCCTCCGTCGTATTCGATGCGCCGCTGGCGCAGAAGGAGAGCTTCGCCACCCTGCTGGCGCTGCTGCTCGCCTGGGGGTGGGTGCGCGCGGACCGGGAGCGCGCCTTCTGGCGGAGCTGGCTGGCGATCGGCGTGCCCGCCGGCCTCCTGGCGCTGACCCAGCCGGGCCAGGCGCCGCTGGCGGGCCTGTTCGCCATCGCCCTGCTGCCGCGCCTGGGCCTCAGGCGGATGCTGGCGGTGGGGGTGCCCGCGGCGGGGGTGGCGGCGGCGGTGATGGTGCCGTGGTGGGTGCGCAACTGGCGGGTGTTCGGCCAGTTCGTGCCGCTGACCAGCGCCGGCGGCTATTCGCTGTGGATCGGCAACAACCCCGATGCAACCGGCAGCTGGGAGCCGCCGCCCGCGGCCCTGCGCGGCCTGCCGGAGATCGCCTTCGGCAAGGCGGCCGCCGCCATCGCCAAGCAGTGGATCGTCACCCACCCGCTCGATTTCGTGCACCTCACGATCGCCAAGTTCCTGCGCGCCTGCGCGGTGTCCGACTTTCTGGTCGACCGGCTCGCCGCAATGCGCCCGCCCATCGCGCGAAGCGTGGGCGCGCTGCTGTTTCCGCTCAGTTATGGCGCGCACCTGCTGCTGCTCGGCGGGGGCGCCGCGGCGCTGGGGCTCAGGCGCACCGCGGGCCTGCCGACCACGCTGCTGCTGCTTGCCGCCTGCATCGCGCAGCTTGCGCTGTTCGGCGTCTGGTTCGAGTTCAGCGAGCGGCATCGCGCGTTCCTCACGCCGTTCCTGCTGCTCGCCGTGGCACAAGCCGTGGCCGGCCTGCGCGCGGGCGTCAGCCGAATAATTCCATCTGCTGCGCCTTTGGCCGCGGCGCGACCAGCGGCTTGAGCTCGGCGCGGTCGGTCAGTGCGACCGGCCGCCAGTCCTCGGCGATCACGAACGGCCGCACCTTGGCGATCGACACGGTGAGCCGCGCGACATCGTCCAGCCGAAGCCGCCGCCAGCGCCGCGCGGCGACGATCCTGTCCACCGCCTTCACGCCCAGGCCCGGCACCCGCAGCAGCCGCTCGCGCGGTGCACGGTTCACGTCCACCGGGAAATGCTCGCGAAACCGCAGCGCCCAGGCGAGCTTCGGATCGATGTCCAGCGGCAGCATGCCCGTGGCCGGATCGGCGGCGGCGACCACCTCGGCCGGCTGATAATCGTAGAACCGCATCAGCCAGTCGGACTGGTACAGCCGATGCTCGCGCATCAGCGGCGGGCGTTGCAGCGGCAGCACCGCGCTGGCATCCGGGATCGGGCTGAAGGCGGAATAATAGACGCGGCGCAGGCCGAACCGGTCGTAGAGCGTGGAGGCCTTGCGCACGATGTCGCCATCGGTGGCCGCATCCGCGCCGACGATCATCTGCGTGGACTGCCCCGCCGGCGCGAAGCGGGGCGCGGATTTGAAGCGCTTCGTGGCGTCGCCCGTCTCGACGATCGCCGACTTCATGTCGCCCATAGCGCCCTCGATCCGCGCTTCGGACTTCTCCGGCGCCAGCCGCTTCAGCCCGCCCGAGGTGGGCAGCTCGACATTGATCGACACGCGATCGGCGTACAGCCCGGCCTTGTGCACCAGTTCGGGATCGGCATCCGGGATGGTCTTGAGGTGGATGTAGCCGCGGAAATCATGATCCTCGCGCAAGGAGCGCGCCACCTCGACCAGCTGCTCCATCGTGTAGTTGGAGGAGCCGATGATACCGGAGGAAAGGAACAGCCCCTCGATATAGTTGCGCTTGTAGAAAGACAGGGTCAGCCGCACGACCTCGTCCGCCGTGAACCGCGCGCGGCGCACGTTGGAGCTCTTGCGGTTGATGCAGTAATGGCAGTCGAAGATGCAGCTGTTCGTCAGCAGGATCTTCAGCAGCGAGATGCAGCGGCCATCGGGCGCATAAGCGTGGCAGATGCCCATGCCTTCGGTGGAGCCGATGCCCTTGCCGTCGCGCGAGTTGCGCTTGGCCGTCCCCGAGGACGCGCAGGACGCATCGTATTTCGCGGCGTCCGCAAGGATCGCCAGCTTTTCGCGGGTGTCGAGCTGCGCCATGGGTTCGATATATGTTCCCGGGAACCTCGCGGCAAGTCAGGCACTTGGCCTGTTTCCTCGCCAGGTGCGCACGCGCGGGCGCCGCCCGGCGGTTAGTCCCGGCCCGCGAAGAACGCGCGCATGTCGGCCAGCAGGTCGTCCGGGCGCTCCAGCGCGGCGAAATGGCCGCCGGCCTCCATGTCGGTCCAGTGGACGATGTTGTAGGTCTTCTCGGCCTGCGAGCGGGGCGGCGGCGGGAAGACGGGATCGGGAAAGGCGGCGACGCCGGTGGGCACCTGGAGGCGGGTGCCGGCGGCGAACCCGCCCGAGCCTTCCAGCGCCCGGCCGCGATACATCCATGTCGAGGTGGGAAAGGATTGCGGCGCGAGGTACAGGTGGATGTTGGCGAGCAGCACCTCCTCGTCGAACGCCGCCCACAAGTCCGGCGTGCCGTTCTCGTCGCGCGGCACGTCCGCCCAGGCACCGAACTTCTCCAGGATCCAGGCGGCGACGCCCACCGGGCTGTCGTGCATGGCGACCGACAGCGTCTGTGGGCGGGTGCCCTGCTGCTGCGCATAGGCGGCCTCCTCCTTCGCCAGCGCGGCGCGGCGAGTGGCCCAGGCGAGCTCCGCCGCGGTTTTCGGCACCGCGTCCTCGGCCTGCACGATCAGCATGTTGAGGTGCAGCGCCGCCACCGCATCGGGATGGCCGTGCGCCATCCAGGCGCCGATCGCCGCGCCCCAGTCGCCGCCCTGCACGAGGTAGCGCCCGGCGCCGAACAGGTCGGTCATCAGCCGGTGGAACAGCTCGGCCGTGCGGCGCGGGCCGATCGGTTCGGCCGGCCGGCCGGAAAAGGCATAGCCGGGCAGCGAGGGCACCACCACGTCGTGCCCGTCCGCCACCAGCGGGGCGATCAGCCGCTCGAACTCCAGGAACGATCCGGGCCAGCCATGCAGCAGGAGGAGCGGCAGGCGCGATCCGTCGCCGCGCACGTGGACAAAGTGCAGGTGCTGGCCGAGCACGTGCGCCGTGAACTGCGGCAGGGTGTTGAGCCGCGCCTCCACCGCGCGCCAGTCGAACCGGTCGCGCCAATAGGCGACCAGCCGCCGGAGATCGGCGAGCCCCACGCCCGAGCGCCAGCCGCCGGCATCGGGCAGGCCGTCCCAGTCGAAGGCGGCGACACGCTCGCGAAGGGCATCCAGCCGCTCCTGCGGCACGGCGATGGTGAAGGGCGCGGGTGCTTGCGTCATTCGTGCTTCTCCGCCCCCGCCTGCCGCTTGCCTAGACCCGCACCACGTTGCTGACCGCGTCCGCCGCGCGCAAGGCGCCGATCAGGCGGGTGAGGTGGGTCAGGTCGTGCACCTCCAGGTCGAAGGTGTTGGTGTGGAAACCGGTATCGCGATTGTCGAGCCGCATGTTGACGATGTTGCCGTTCTGCTGCCCGATGATGGTGGCGACGATGCCCAGCGAGCCGGGCTCGTTCTTCACCTCCACCTGCAACCGCGCAACGGCGCCCTCCGCCTTGTCGCCCCAGGCGAGATCGACCCAGTCCGCATCGCCGGCATCGGCGAGCACCGGGCAATCGATCACATGCACCTCGATCCCGGCATCGGGCCGGCGCAGCCCGACGATGCGGTCGCCCGGGACCGGATGGCAGCAGGCGGCAAGGTCGAAGGCGATGCCCGGGGTCAGCCCCTTGATCGAGATGGCATGCGATTGCGGCGGCACCTCGCGCGCGGAATCGGTGCCGGCCGACCCCGGCATCAGCGCCTCCATCACCTCCGCATCGGTCAGGCGGCGGCGGGCGATCGCTTCCAGCAGGCTCGCTTCGTCGGGCAGCTTCAGGCGGCGCAGCGCCATGTCCAGCGCATCGACGGCGATCTGCGCCGGGAGGCGCGCGACGATGTCGTCATAGAGCTTGCGGCCGAGCTTCAGCCCTTCCTCGCGCTCCTGCGCGCGCAGGAAGCGGCGGATCGCGGCGCGCGCCTTGCCGGTATAGGCGAAGTTCAGCCAGTTGGGCTGCGGCGTCTGCGCCTTGGAACGCAGGATCTGCACCTGATCGCCGTTTTCCAGCATGGTCTTCAACGGCACCACCCGGCCGTTCACCTTGGCGCCCACCGTCTGGTCGCCCAGATCGGTGTGCACGGCATAGGCGAAGTCGATCGGCGTCGCGCCCTTGGGCAGCTGGTGCAGCTCGCCCTTGGGGGTGAAGGCGAAGATGCGATCCTGGTACATCGCCATTTTGGTATGTTCGAGCAGCTCTTCCGGGCTCTCGGCGGTGTCCAGGATTTCCACCAGGTCGCGGATCCAGCTGACCTGCGTGTCCGGCCGCACGCGCTTGTTGGCCAGCGGATCCTGCTTGTAGGCCCAGTGCGCGGCGAGGCCCAGCTCGGCCTCCTCGTGCATCTCGGCGGTGCGGATCTGGATCTCCACGCGGGTATTGTCGGCGTGGATGATCGAGGTGTGCAGCGAACGATAGCCGTTGCGCTTGGGCGTGGAGATGTAGTCCTTGAACCGCCCCGGCACCATCGGCCAGCGGCGATGGATGATGCCCAGCGCGGCGTAGCAATCCTCCACCGTGGGCACGATCGCCCGGAACGCCATAATGTCGGAAAGCTGCTCGAAGCTGATATGGCGCTCCTGCATCTTCTTCCAGATGCTGTACGGGTGCTTCTCCCGACCGGAGATTTCCGCGTCGATGCCGGCGCGGGCGAGCAGCAGCTTCAGGCCGGAGCCGATCTTGGCGATGCGGTCGCCGCCGCCTTCCTTGAGCTGTTCCAGCCGCTTGGTGATCGACTGATACGCTTCCGGCTCGAGCTGCTGGAAGGCGAGCGTCTGCATCTCCTTCATGAACTCGTACATGCCGATCCGCTCGGCGAGCGGGGCGTAGATGTCCATCGTCTCCTTGGCGATGCGGCGGCGCTTCTCCGGCTTGGCGATGAAGTGCAGCGTGCGCATGTTGTGGAGGCGATCGGCGAGCTTCACCAGCAGCACGCGGATATCGTCGGACATGGCAAGCAGGAACTTGCGCAGGTTCTCCGCCGCGCGCTCGTTCTCGCTCTGCGCCTCGATCTTGGAAAGCTTGGTCACGCCGTCCACCAGCCGGGCGACGTTGGGGCCGAACATTCGCTCGATCTCTTCGGAGGTCGCGACCGTGTCCTCGACGGTATCGTGCAGGATCGCGGTGGCGATCGTCTCGTCGTCGAGATGCAGGTCGGTCAGGATGCCGGCCACCTCGATCGGGTGGCTGAAATACGGATCTCCGGACGCCCGCTTCTGCGTGCCGTGCGCGTTGACGGAGAACACATAGGCGCGGTTCAGCAGCGCCTCGTCGGCCTCCGCATCATAGGCCAGCACCCGATCGACCAGTTCATATTGCCGCAGCACGAGCCGAGTGTGGGGTGGGCACCCGGTGCTTGGCAACACCTTGATGCGCGGAAGACATGTTTTTCCGGCGTTTTCACCCGCCAACTCCCGTCATCCCCGCGAACGCGGGGACCCAGACGCCGTGGCCGTTGTGAGTCTCGGCACGGCCAGCGGTTCTGGATTCCCGCCTGCGCGGGAATGACGGCGTCGGTCAGAGCCGTTCCAGGAACGCGCGCATCGCCTCCGGCAGGGGCGCGGGGCGGTGCGTGGCGAGATCGACATGGACGGAGACCATGTCGATCGTCGCATGCAGCTCGCCGGTGACGGCGTGGCGCAGCTCGAAGCGCTTGGTGAGGCTGGTGGTGCCGATCTTCGCCAGGCGCACGAACGCCTCCACCTCGTCGCCCCAGACGAACGGCTTGAGGTAATCGAGCTCGGCGCGGCGGACGTGGAACTCGGCGCCGGCCCAGGCGGCACCCAGCGCCTCGGCGATGCCGGACCACGCCCAGAACTCGCTCACCGCGACATCGGCATATTCGAGATAGCGCGAGTTGAAGACCACGCGCTGGCCGTCGATCTCGGCATAGCGGACCTTGAAGCGGGTGGAAAAGCCGGGCGCGCTCATGCCGCCGGTTCTGCCGCGTTCCGGCCCTCCGCAAAGCGCTCGGCGATCCACACCGCCGCCTCGCGCCAGTCGTCGATGCGCGCATGCGCGTCCGGCGACTTCTCGACATGCGGCGCCAGTTCGGGCTCCGAGATCATCTGCAACCGGAACACCTCCGGCGCATGTTCGGCAACCGAGGCATGCTGATAGGCGAGGTCGTCCACGAACACGGTCACGGGATTGCCATGCTCCTCGCGGATGCGCGCCACCGGCCGGCCCTTGCCGCCCTGGTTGGTTTCCACCCGGTGCTCGATGCCGAAAGCGGCGAGCTGCTCCATGCGGGGGCCGCGGCATTGATCGACCAGGTTGGTGAGCACGACGATGTCGGCCTGCTCGGCGAGGCTCGCCAGCGCCTCGGCGGCATGCGGCACCAGGGTCTGGCGATGCATCTGTTCGGGAAAGAAGCCCTGGATGAAGCCCCACGTCTCCTCCGGCGTCGGCGACGCGCCGGTGGCGCGATGCGACAGCGCCTTGCCGAAATCATGCGTGTCGAGGCGGAAGTGCACGTCATGCGCTTCGTCCAGCCAGGTGCGGAAATGACGCACCATGTGGAGCAGCACCTCGTCGCAATCGGTGATGAGCAACGGCTTCACAGCATGTCTCCCGCGGCGGCGAGCGTTTCCGGCTTCACGCCGAGATCGGCGGCGCAGGCGAGCAGATCGGGCTCATGGTTGCACAGGAAACCGATCACCGCGCCGAGCACGGCAGGCTCGCCGGCCCGGGCGCGCAGATCGTCGGGGAACAGCCCGGTGGTGTCCAGCAGCCGCTGTGCGCGGTCCGGCTCGCCCAAGGTCCACACCAGCGCGCGCAGGGCCAGCGCCGTGGCGTCTTCGTTTGTTTCCTGCGGCCGCATTGCCTATCACCGGTTCTTGTAAAATCTGGAAGGATCGCCGCCGCGTGGCAAAACGGGTGCTCGTTGTCGAGGACAATGAACTGAACCTCAAATTGTTCAGCGACCTGCTGCGCGCGCATGCCCATCTGACTGAGGGAGTGCGCGACGGGCGCGAGGCGCTGGAGGCGGCGCGGGCGTTCCGTCCGGACCTGATCGTGATGGACATCCAGTTGCCGCATGTCAGCGGGTTCGAGCTGATCCAGCAGATCCGCGCCGACGAGGATGCGGAGCTGGCGGCCGTGCCGATCATGGCGGTAACCGCTTATGCCGGGCGCGAGGACGAGGAGCGGATCCGGGCTGCGGGCGCCAACGCCTATGTGTCCAAGCCGATCTCGCTGATGCGCTTCGTGGCGGAGGTCGGGCGGCTGCTCTAGGCGCTAGCGCGGGCGTGTCCAGGGCACGTCGCGCGGGATGTTGCGCCAGCGCTCCCGGCCCGACGCATCGCGCGCGGCCGCCGCGATGAAGCGCAGCTTGTCGAGCCCGGAGGTGCTGACGCGAGCGTCCCAGGCGGCGGGACCGCGCGCGGCGACTTCGCGCGCGATCTGGCCGTAGATCCTGGCCGCCGCGATCACCGCCCAGGCCGAGCGGAAGGACAGGGCCGGCGTGCCGCCCATCGCGCTTTCCTCGAAGCGGGTCGCACGCTCCGCCAGGCGACGCCCGAGCACCGCCAGCTGGTCGCGACGCGCCGGGTTCAGGAGGTCGTCCGCCGGTATGCCCAGCTCGGCCAGCCAGTCGGCCGGCAGGTAGCAGCGGCCGCCGCGCGCATCCTCGGCGACGTCGCGGGCGATGTTGGCGAGCTGAAACGCCATGCCGAGGTCGCAGGCGCGGTCCAGCGTGTCCTCGTCCTCCGGTGGCACGCCCATCACCACCGCCATCATGCAGCCGACCACGCCGGCGACATGGTAGCAATAAAGGTACAGGTCCTCCTCGTTGCGCGGGCGCCAGTCCTCGGCATCCAGCGCAAAGCCGGCGACGAGATCGCGGGCGAAGCGGGGCGGCAGGCGGGTTTCGGCCGCGACGATGCGGAAGCCGTCAAAGGCCGGATCGCCGATCCACTGGCCCGCGAGCGCCGCCTGGGTGAAGGCGGTGATCTTCGCCAGGCGTTCCGGCGCGTCGGTGACGGCCTGGAGCTCGTGGCCATGGTCCTGTCCGTCGGCCAGGTCGTCGCAGGCGCGGCACCAGCCGTAGAGCAGCCAGGCGCGCTCGCGCGTGCGGCGATCGAACAGCAGGCTGGCGGCGGCGAAGCTCTTGGAGCCCTTGAAGATGGATTCGCGCGCGGTGGCGACGATCGCGTCGCGGGTGGGGAAACCCTTATCCTCCCCGCTCCGCGGGGAGGGGGACCGCTCGCCAGAGCGGTGGAGGGGGCTATCCGCAAGCGGGATCGCTTGAGGTGCTGCCCCTCCCCCACCAGCCTGCGGCTGGCGGTCCCCCTCCCCGTGCCGGGGAGGATTGGAGGTCACAGGTCCTTGGCCCCGATCTGGCCCACGGTGGTGGTCGGCTGGTGCGACTCCATCTGCGCCAGCAGCCCGTCCAGCGTCTCGTCCACGATCAGCAGATCCTGGTGCTGCGGGCGAAGGAAGCCGACATGGCCCATCGTCTTCACGAACGCGATCAGCCCGTCATAATAGCCGAGGTGATTGAGCAGGCCGACCGGCTTGGCATGGTAGCCGATCTGCGCCCAACTCATCGCTTCCCACAATTCGTCCATCGTGCCGGTGCCGCCAGCGAGCGTGACGAAGCCGTCCGACAGGTCGGTGAAGGCTTGTTTGCGCTGGTGCATCGTCTCCACGACGTGCAGCTCGGTGAGGCCGCGATGCGCGACTTCGGCGTTGACCAGCGCCTGCGGGATCACGCCGATCACCTCGCCGCCGGCCGCCAAGGCGCTGTCGGCCACCGCGCCCATGAGGCCGAGCCGGCCGCCGCCATAGACCACGCCGATGCCGCGCATCGCGAGCGTGCGGCCGACCTCCTGCGCCATGGCGATGTACGAGGGATCGGCGGGTGTGGCGGACCCGCAATAGACGGCAAGACGCTTCATGGGCGCAAGCGCTACGCCAAGCGCGTGATGCTCACAAGGGCAGCCGTGGGGGCGCTTTCGTCCAATTGCGGCGGCGCGAGGGAGAGTAGAAGATCCGCGTTCGCCAATCGGGGAGAGAGGGGGACGCACCATGGCTTCTATCGCACCCAGGCGCCTGCTCGTGCCGGGCACGGGCTTCTATGTCGTCAGCGCGGCGGCGATGGCGGCGGTGCTCGCCATCGGCTTCGGCCTGAACTTCGCGCTGGGCCGGTCGAGCTTCGGCGCGCCGGCATCGGTGCACCTGCATGCGCTGCTGTTTGTCGGCTGGACGGGGCTGTACGTGCTCCAGACCGGGCTGGCGGCGACCGGCTCGCTGGCGCTGCACCGGCGGCTCGGCTGGCTGGCAGTGGGGTGGTTGCCGGCGATGGTGCTGGCGGGCACCTATGTGACGGTGATGTCGGTGCGCCGGGAGGCGGTGCCGTTCTTCTCCACGCCCGGCTATTTTCTGATCATGAACCCGCTGGGCGTGCTCACCTTTGCCGGCCTGTCGGGCGCGGCCATGGTGCTGCGCCGCCGGACGCAGTGGCATCGCCGGCTGATGCTGTGCGGCATGGCCGTCCTGACCGGGCCGGGCTGGGGCCGTTTCGCGCCCGTGCCGCTGCTGATCCCGCATGCCGGGCTGGGCGTGATCGCGCTGGTTCTGCTGTTCCCGCTGGCGGGAATGCTGTGGGACCTGCGCTCGCGGGGCCGGGTGCATCCGGCCTGGTGGTGGGGCATCGGCACGATCCTGGCAATGCAGGTGCTGATCGAGATCGTCCCGGCGACCCCGCTGGGCGGCGCGATCTACCGGGCGGCGGCGGCAGGCTCGCCCGCCGCCGGCCACGACCGGCTGGCCTATCCGCCGTTTCCGCCGGGCTTCCCGATCCCGCACCCGTGAAAGGGAGCGGCTAGCGCCCGCTTTCCAGCATCAGCGCCGCCGTCGCCTTGGCGCTGCCGACGACGCCGGGGATGCCCGCGCCGGGATGCGTGCCGGCGCCGGTGAAATAGAGGTTCGGGATCTGGTCGTCGCGGTTGTGGACGCGGAAATAGGCACTTTGCGTCAGCACCGGCTCCAGGCTGAACGCGCTGCCCATATGCGCCTGGAGGTCGCCGGCGAAGTCCTTGGGCGTGTAGTGGAACTTCGTCACGATGCGGTCGTGGATGTCGGGGATCAGCCGGCGGCCGATCTCGTCCAGGATGCGCTTCTCCAGCACGGGGCCGACCTCGTCCCAGTTGACCGGGAACTTGCCCATGTGCGGCACCGGGGCGAGCGCGTAGAAGGTGGACATGCCTTCCGGCGCCATCGACGGATCGGTGACGGTGGGGTGGTGGAGGTAGAGCGAGAAGTCCTCGCTGAGCACGCCGTGATCGTAGATGTCCTCCAGCAGGCCGCGATAGCGCGGACCGAACAGGATCGAGTGGTGCGGAATGCCCGGCCAGGTGCCCTGGATGCCGAAATGCACCACGAACAGGGATGGCGAATATTTCTTGCGTTCCAGCCGCTTCAAGGTGCGCTGCGCCGAGCGCGAGGTCTTGAGCAGATCGCGATAGGCGTGGACGATATCGCCGTTCACGGCGACGGCATCGGCATCCTCGTGCCAGCCGCTGGCGCAGGTGACGCCTGTCGCGCGGTCGCCCAGCGTCTCGATCGACACCACCGCATCGCCCAGCCGCACCTTGCCGCCGAGCCGCTCGAAATGGGTGACCATGCCGGCGATCAGCTTGTTGGTGCCGCCACGCGCGAACCACACGCCGCCGTCGCGCTCCAGCTTGTGGATCAGCGCGTAGATCGCGCTGGTGGTCATCGGATTGCCGCCGACGAGCAGCGTGTGGAAGCTCAGGGCCTCGCGCAGCTTCTCGTTCTTCACGAAAGAGGACACGACCGAATAGACCGAGCGCCAGGCCTGGTATTTGGCCAGGCTGGGCGCAGCCTTGATCATGCTCGGGAAGTCGAGAAACGCGACATGGCCGAGCTTTTCGTACCCCTCGCGATAGACGCCGGCCGAATAGTCGAGGAACTTGGCATAGCCGGCCACGTCGTCGGGATTGAGTCGCGCGATCTGCGCATTCAGCAGCGCATCGTCGTTGGTATAGTCGAACTGCGTGCCATCGGGCCAGGACAGGCGATAGAAGGGCAGCACCGGCTCCAGCGTGACATCGTCGGCGATGGAGCGGCCGCTGAGCCCCCACAGCTCCTGCAGGCAGGCGGGATCGGTGATGACGGTGGGGCCGGCATCGAAGGTGAACCCGTCCCGCTCCCACACGTATGCGCGGCCGCCGGGCTTGTCCCGCGCCTCGATGACGGTGGTGTCCACGCCCGCCGATTGCAGGCGAATGGCAAGCGCCAGCCCGCCGAACCCCGCGCCGACGACAACCGCACGGCGGATCATGCACCCACCCTTGCGTCTGAGCTGCCGATGGCCTTGATCGCGCGGCCGATCGGCACGGGCGGTTTGCCGGCGAGAACGCGCAGCCGGTCGGTCATGGTCGAATGTCCTGCATAGAAGCGGCCGATCAGGCCGGGCGATAGGCGGTAGAAGCGCTCCAGCACCCGGTAGCGTTCCGCCGGCTCGGCGGCGCGGAACAGCATGCGGTCGAGCAGCCGGTAGAAGCCGCGCGCGTTCCAGGTCCTGGCCGCAAACGCATGGGTGACGTCGTGCAGCGCCTTGCCCGACAGGTCGCTCTGCCGCGCGATCAGGGCCGCGGTGCGCACCGCATCGGGCAGCGAATAGCCGGTGGTGGGATGGAACAGCCCAGCGCGCATCCCGGCCTTGGCGCAGCGATTGCCGCCCGACGCCCAATAGCCCTCGAAATCGCCGCCCATGGCGACCGGCAGCACGCCGGTTTCCTCACGGCCCGCCTCGGCAATGTCCCAGCCCTGCGTTCTCGCATAATCGCCGATCCGCTGCGACAAGGCGGAGCGGTGCAGCTCGTAGCCGTCGGAATAATAGGTATCCTCCACGAACAGCTTCGTGGCGGAAAAGGGCAGGGTGTAGACGAAGCGGTAGCCGTCGAGCTGCGGCACCGTCGCGTCCATGATCGTCGGGCGGGCGCGGCCGTGGGGCGCGCGCAGCGTCAGCTCGCGGCCGACGAACTTCTGCCAGCCGAGATCGAGGTGCGCGAGATCGGCGGGGCCGCGCGCGTCAATCACGCCGCCCGCCTCCACCCGGTCGCCATCCGCCAGCACCACCGCGGTGGGCGAGGCACCCAGCACCTTGCGGCCGAGCATCAATGCCTCCGGCGGCAGCGTCGCGCGCACCACGCGGTCGAGCCGGCTCGATTCGACGGAGAAATAGCGCGTGCCGATGCTGCGGCGGTGCGCAGGGAAGGCGACATCGTACCCGTCCCAGCCATAGCTGATGATCGGCGCGACCAGGCGGCGGTTCGCCTTCGCGATGTCGCCCTCGAAGAACGACCACAGGTGATTGCCGCCGACGCTGTGGTGCGCGTCGATCAGCCGCACGTCGCAGTCCGGCCGTCGCGCGCGCAGCGCCAGCGCGATCAGCCCGCCGGCGAGCCCGGCGCCGACGATCGCGACGTCGCAGCGGTGAATGGAGGCCATTCGCTGTCGCTACCCCATTGCACGCGCGGCGGAAAGGGCTCGCTTGGCGAGGGGGCCTCGGCGGGGTAGGGGGAGGGGATGGACCGTATCCTCATCCGCGGCGGCCAGCGCCTGGCCGGCCGCCTGCCCATCTCCGGCGCGAAGAACGCCGCGCTCACTCTCCTCCCTTGCGCGCTGCTCACCGACGAGCCGCTGACGCTGCGCAACCTGCCGCGCCTCGCGGACGTGGACAGTTTCGGGCACCTCCTCAACCAGCTCGGCGCCTCCACGCAGATCGAGGGGTCGCGGCCGGAGGAGTTCGGCCGGGTGATGACGATCCGCGCCGGCCGCCTCACCTCCACCGAGGCGCCGTACGACATCGTGCGCAAGATGCGCGCGTCGATCCTGGTGCTGGGCCCGATCCTGGCGCGGCAGGGCGAGGCGCGAGTGTCGCTGCCGGGCGGCTGCGCGATCGGCAATCGCCCGATCGACCTGCACCTGAAGGCGCTGGAGGCGATCGGGGCGGAGCTGGAAACGGCGGCAGGCTATGTGAAGGCCTCCGCGCCCGGCGGGCGGCTGTCGGGCGGTCGCTACCGCTTCCCGGTCGTCTCGGTCGGCGCGACGGAGAACGTCGTGATGGCGGCGGCGACGGCCAGGGGATCGAGCCGGATCGAGAATGCCGCGCGCGAGCCGGAAATCGTCGACCTGTGCCGCTGCCTGGTGGCGATGGGCGCGAAGATCGACGGCATCGGCACCGAAACGCTGGAGATCGAGGGCGTGGATCGCCTGCACGGCGCGACCTATGCGGTGATGCCGGACCGGATCGAGGCGGGCAGCTATGCCTGTGCCGCGGCGATCACCGGCGGCGACCTGGACCTGATCGGCGCCGCGGCCGAGGACATGGGCGCCACCCTGCAGGCGCTGCGCGAAGCGGGCGTGACGGTGACCGAACATGGCGAAGGCATCCGCGTCACCGCCGACGCGCCGCTCGGGCCGCTGACGCTGTCCACCGCGCCCTATCCGGGCTTTGCCACCGACATGCAGGCGCAGTTCATGGCCATGCTGGCCCTCGCGGACGGCGCGAGCATGCTGACCGAGACGATCTTCGAGAACCGCTACATGCACGTGCCGGAACTCGGCCGCATGGGCGCGGACATCCAGGTGAGCGGGCGCACCGCGGTGGTGCGCGGCGTGCCGAAGTTGACCGGCGCGCAGGTGATGGCAACCGACCTGCGCGCGTCGATGAGCCTGATCCTGGCGGGGCTGGCGGCGGATGGGGAGACACAGGTTTCCCGCGTCTACCATCTCGACCGCGGCTATGAGCGGCTGGAAGAGAAGCTGTCGGCGGTGGGCGCCGATATCGAGCGCGTCAGCGACGGGTGAGGCTTTCGGCCCGTCGTTGAGGCGGGCAGAGCGTGTCCACACAGCATTGCCCCGTCATTGCGAGCACCGCGAAGCAATCCAGCGTCTCGCACTTCACT
Organism: Sphingomonas aracearum; assembly: GCF_003345355.1. Taxonomy (GTDB): domain Bacteria; phylum Pseudomonadota; class Alphaproteobacteria; order Sphingomonadales; family Sphingomonadaceae; genus Sphingomonas; species Sphingomonas aracearum. The sequence goes on from NZ_QQNB01000003.1 coordinate 310,527, forward strand.
CTGGATTGCTTCGCTGCGCTCGCAAGGACGGCTAAGTCGGCGTCTCGTCAGAACCGGACCTGCGCGCCCAGGAAGAACTGCGCGCCGGTGTGCGCATAGACGAAGGTGCTGTCGCGGTCCGAGTCGATGAACTGGCGCGAGAAGCGGTCGAAGATGTTGAGCCCCTCGAACGTGATCTTGATGCCGTCCGTCAGCTGGTAGGAAGCGGACAGATCGAACACGAGGCTCTTGTCCACCCCTTCCAGGTCCTGCAGCGGATTGTTGGCCGGCAGCGCGATGATGTACGGTCCGCGATAGGCGCCGGAGATGCGCGCCGAGAGATTCTTGTCCTCGTAATAGAGCGTGGCGTTGAACGCGTCCTTGGACAGGCCGAGCAGATCGCGCTCGGTGGTGTTGGCGGTGCTCGCCGCCAGGAAGTAGGTGATCTTGGAGTCGACATAGGTGTAGTTGAACAAGGCGCCGGTGTTGGCCAGCGGCCCGGGCAGGAAGGTGAACGCCTGCTGGTAATTCACCTCCACGCCCTTCAGCGGGCCGCCGGGCGTGTTGCGCGCCTGGTTGACGGTGAACAGCGTGACGTTGGGATCGAGCCCGCTATTGGCGATCAGCGATAACGGCAGGCCGGTCTGGTTGAACGTCTGCTGCGTCGCCTGGTTCTGGATGTAGGACTTGATGTCCTTGTAGAAGAAGGCGGCCGACAACAGCGAGTTCTTGGCGAAATACCATTCGATCGAGGCGTCGTAGGTGTCGGCGCGGATCGGATCCAGCAGCGGATTGCCGCCGTTCACGCTGGGCGTGCCGCTGATCGTCACCGCCGCCCCGGGATTGAGGAACGTCAGTTCGGGCCGGGTGATGACCTTGGCATAGGCCGCGCGGACCAAGAGGTTGTTCGTCACGTCGCCGACGAGATTGAGCGACGGCAGCCAGTCCTCATAGTCGTTCCTGGCCGTGACATATTGCGCGATGCTGCTGGAAAAGCCGGTCGAGCTCAGTTTGGTCTTGGCATAGCGCAAGCCGGCATTGCCGCGTACCGGCACGCCCAGGCTTTCCAGGTTGAAGTCCGCCTGCCCGTAGGCGGAGAAGACGTCCTCCTTCACGAAGCGGGTGGCGCTGTTGTTCTGGATCAGCGCGAAGGTGCCGGAATAATTGTCGAGCCCGTACTGCTTGGCGAATTCCTCGTAGTCGATCGCCACCCAGTTCTTCGGGAACACGCCATCGGGAAAGCCCTTGCCGAAATCCTCGGTCAGGCGGGTGAGGCCCGCCAGCTGCTGTGACGTGAGCGTGGGCACCAGGAAGTTGTTGGCGCGCTGGTAGACGATGTTGGCGAAATCGAAGCGGTCGTAATGCGCACCGATCTTCAGCGTCACCAGGTCGGCCGCCTTCCAGCTGAGATTGCCCTCGATCATCTTGTTCTTGTTGTCGACATATGACGGCGTGGCGCGGATCTCGGCGCTGCCCGGAGCCAGCGTGTATTGCGACGGATCGGTCACGTCGAAGCCGTAGGAGATGGTCGGCTGGTTGCGGTCGTCGCGGAAGTCGATCGTCTGGCGCGTGTTGTTGCGGCCGAACAGGAAGGTGGTCTGGTCCTTCTGGTCGAAATTGGTGGACGCGATGCCGCCGAGCAGGCTGCCCTTCAGCGTATCGGTGATCTCGAAATTGCCGTGCAGCGTGTACTGCTTGAAGCGACTGCGGAAGCGGTCGTACTGCGTGTCGGACCGCACGTCGACGCCGTCGAACACGCCGTAATCGATGTCGTAGACGGTCTGGCCGAAATTGGCGCCCTGCGTCCCGCTGGTGCCTGCATTGCGCAGGACCGCCTCGCGGATCGCGGTTTGCGGCTTGCCGAAATTGGGCGCGGCGATGGCGCGGGCAAAGGAGAAGCCCTCCAGCCAGTTCTCCTCGCGCTTCACCTTGAAGTCGGAGAAGAGCACGTCGCCGCCGATCTCGATGCCCTCGGCGGGCTCCCACTGCGCCGAGAGGGTGAGGCCGAGGCGCTGCTGGTTGTGGTTGAACCGGCCGTAGCGCGGCAGGCGCGGCAGGAACACGGTGGAGCGGTTCACCTGGCGGTAGAGCGTGTCGCCCGCCGCCGGGCGCGCCACGCCGGTGGCGCAGGCGGTAGCAGTGGTGCCCTGCGCCGGGTCGAGCGCCGGCGCCACCGGAGTGACGCCCACCGGCGAGCAGAAGCCGCCATCGGTGGTCGCCGGGTTCCACCCGCCCGAGCCGAACTGGTCCTCGTAATAGCGCCGCTTGCTGTACGCGCCCGAGACGAGCAGGCCGATGCGGCCGACGCCGGTGTCCCAGGTGTCGGAGACCACGCCGGTGAACTTCGGGTCCATTTTTTCGGCAAGGCCGTTGTAGCCGGCCTGCGCGCTGACCACGAGGGTCGGCTCCTTGTAGTCGAACGGGCGCGCGACGTTGAGGTCCACGGTCGCGCCGAGCGACCCTTCCAGCGTTTCCGCATCCGCGGTCTTGCGCACGACGAGATTGTTGAACAGCTCGGACGCGAAGACGTTGAAATCGAAGCCGCGGCCGGTGTTGATGCCGCGGTCGGACGTGGTCGCGCCGGAGATCGCCTGCGCCTCCATGCCGTTCACGCGCACGCGGGTGAAGCTGCCCGACAGGCCGCGCACGGTGATCGCGCGTCCTTCGCCGCCGGCGCGGTTGATCGACACGCCCGGCACGCGCTGCAGCGATTCCGCCAGGTTGTTGTCGGGGAAGTCGGCGATGTCCTCCGCCTTGATGACGTCGATGGACGACAGCGTCTCGCGCTTGGCCTCCAGCGCGCTGTTCAGGCTGGCGCGAAAGCCGGTGACGACGATGTCGGCGGTTTCGGACGGGAGGGCCTGCGGGTTGCCGGCCTGGCCGCTGGGGTCGCTTTGTGCCGTTTCGGTGTTCGCCGGCACGCTGCCGCCGGGTTGCGGCGTGGGCACCGTGCTCGTTTGCGCGGTGGCGGGCTGGGCCAGCGCCACCGCAAGGCCGGCCGCCCCGGCCAGCAGATGAGCGCGACGGAGCGCGATGTTCGGCATGATCCTCTCCCCTTTTTCCCGATGCTTTGCACCGTTGCTCGCGGGAGAGTAACCGAAGCGGACCTACCTGCAACTCAAAAGTTGCGTGAGTCCGTCACTATTTGGAAAAGTGTGTCTTTCAGGCTGTGCGTTCCGGTACTTCGTTTGCGTCCTCCAGGATTGACTGGTCGGGGGCGACCGCTTCCCAGGGGAAGACGTACCAGTCCTTGGTGGTGGTCCGGTCGATTTCGCGCGCGGCATAATCGACGCGCTGCGAGGACACGCGATTGTCCATCAGCGTGGCGAAGCGGACGGTGCCCTCGGTGGCACCGTGGCGGGCCATGGCGGCGCGCAGCACGCCGATGGTGCGGCCGGAATCGTTGATGTCGTCCACGAACAGCAGGCGCTCGCCCGCACGGGTGCGCGCGGCCAGGCGTTCCAGCACGTCGTCGGCGAAGTCCTTCACCTTGCTCGACAGGTCGCAGCTGAGCGTGGTGAGGCCGGTGGCGTGGCTGAGATACACCGCCGGCACCAGCCCGCCTCGGCCGATGCCGATGATATAGTCGGCCTGCCAGTTCTCGTCCGCAGCGATCGCGGCGGCCAGCGTGCGGACGTCGGCGACGAACGCCTCGTGCGGGATGCGGGTGAAGACCGGCATCAGCCGTGCTCCGCCACGAAGGCGTCGAGCCGGGCGAGGTGCGCGGCCACCGCATCGTCGGGCAGGAAGGAGCCGAGGAAGGAATTGCGCGCGAGCGTGGCGAGGTCGCGCCTGTCGAGCCCGCGCGCGGCGGCGGCGGCGCGGTAATTGTCGGCGACATAGCCGCCGAAATAAGCGGGATCGTCCGAGTTGATCGTGGCGCGCAGCCCTTGGCGCAGCATGTGGTCGATCGGGTGATCGGCCATGTCGTTCACCACGCAGAGCTTGAGGTTGGACAGGGGGCACACCGTCAGCGTCATGCCGGTGCGCGCGAGGCGGGCCGTGAGCACCGGATCCTCCAGGCTGCGATTGCCATGGTCGAGCCGGTCGACATCGAGCAGATCGAGCGCCTGGTGGACATATTCCGGCGGCCCTTCCTCGCCGGCATGGGCGACGAGCCGAAGGCCGAGCGCGCGCGCGTCGGCGAACACGCGGGCGAACTTTTCGGGCGGGTGGCCGAGCTCGGAGGAGTCGAGGCCCACGGCGGTGATCCGGTCGAGCCAGGGGCGCGCCTGCTCCAGCGTGGCGAACGCCTCTTCTTCGCTCAGGTGGCGCAGGAAGCAGAGGATCAGCTTCACCGTCATGCCGTGCTTCGCTTCCGCCTCGGCGACCGCGGAGAGCAGGCCCTCCATCACCGTGTCGAAGGAGACGCCGCGCGCGGTATGCGTTTGCGGATCGAACATGATCTCGGCATGGACGACGCCGTCCGCCGCGGTGCGATCGAAGTAGGCGGCGGCGAGATCGTGGAAGTCGCGGGCCGTGCGCAGCACGTCGGCGCCGGCATAATAGATGTCGAGGAAGTCCTGCAGCCGGGTGAAGCTGTAGGCGGCGCGGACCTCCTCCACGCTGGCGAAGGGGATGGTCACGCCGTTACGCTGCGCCAGCGCGAACATCAGCTCGGGCTCCAGGCTGCCTTCGATATGGAGGTGGAGCTCGGCCTTGGGCAGGCGGGCGATAAAGGTGTCGAGATCGGCCATGCCTGTAACCCTGCCGTTTGCGGAAGCCCGGGGCAAGCGACACTGATCCTCCCCTGCAAGGGGAGGGGGACCATCAGCCGCAGGCTGGTGGTGGAGGGGTGTCCCGCTATCGGGCGGGCGCTACCCCTCCGTCAGGCCTGCGGCCTGCCACCTCCCCTTCCAGGGGAGGATCGAGGACTGTTTTCACACCGCCGCCAGTGCCTGGTCGAAATCGGCGATCAGGTCGTCGGCATCCTCCACGCCGATCGAGATGCGCACGAGGTTGTCGGTGATGCCCAGCGCGTCCTTGCGCGCCTGAGGCACGGACAGGTGGGTCATCGCCGCGGGGTGGCTGGCGAGCGTTTCGGTGCCGCCGAGGCTCACCGCCAGCTTGGCGATAGTGAGCGCATCGAGGAAGCGGAACGCCTCCGCCTCGCCGCCGCGCAGGATCAGCGAGAAGGTGGAGCCGGCGCCGGTGCAGTGGCGGCGGTAGATGTCGGCCTGGCGGCTGCCCTCTTCCAGAAAGCCGAGATAGCCGACGCGCTCGACCTTGGGGTGATCGCGGAGGTACGCGCAGACCTTGGCGGCGTTCTCGCCCGCGCGGCTCATGCGCAGTTCCAGCGTCTCCAGCGAGCGGAGCAGCATCCAGGCGGTGTTCGGGTCGCAGATCGTGCCGATGGTGTTGCGCATCGAGCGGACCGTGTTGATCTGCTCCTTGGAGCCGAGCACGCCCCCGGCGACGAGATCGGAATGGCCGCCGGCATATTTGGTGAGGCTGTAGACGACGAGATCGGCGCCGTGGCGCAGCGGCTGCTGCCAGAGCGGCCCCAGGAACGTGTTGTCGATCGCGATCGGCGGCTTCTCGCCCGACGCGCCGAACACCGCGTCGCGGGCGGCGGCGACGGCCTCCACGTCGACCAGCGCGTTGGTCGGATTGGCCGGCGACTCGAGATAGATCAGCGCCACACGGCCCGACGCGGCCTTGGACAGCACCGCCTCGATCTCCTCGCGGGTCGCGCCGGCCGGGAAATCGAGCCAGTGGATGCCGAACTTGCCGAGCACGCGGGCGATCAGCGTCTCGGTGGCGGCGTAGAGGGGGCCGGAATGGACGATGGTGTCGCCGGGGCGCACCATGGACAGGAACAGGGTGGCGATCGCCGACATGCCGCTGGAGAAAGCGAGCGCGTCCTCCGCTTCCTCCCAGATGGCGAGGCGGTCCTCCAGGATCTCCTGGTTGGGGCCGTTGAAGCGCGAATAGACGAGGCCTTCCGCACCGCCCGGCCGCTTGCCGGTGACGCCCTCGAAATGGCGCTTGCCGGCGGCGGCATTGGGGAACACGAAGGTGGAGGTGAGAAAAATCGGCGGCTTCAGCGCGCCTTCGGACAGCGCAGGGTCATAGCCGTGGCCCATCATCCGGGTGGCGGGCTTCAGCGGGCGGCCGCCGATCGTGTCGACGTCCGGTTTGGCGCGGCGGCGCGGTTCGACGCCGGTGAGGTTGGCTTCGGTTTCGTTTGCGTCCTGCGCCATGGTCTCTCTCCTGCTGTTGGTTGCAAGGGTAACCAGTTGCGCGGGGCGGCGCCAGCCCGGGCGGCTCAGCCCGGCAGGCCGATCAGCGCGATCTGCCGCCCATAGCCGGGCTCGCCGCGATGCGTGGCGCGGCGATAGCTGAAGAAGCGGCTTTCGTCGGGGTAGGTGTCGAGGCCCAGCGCCTCGACGCGGCCGATGCCGGCGGTTGCCAGCCGATGCGTGACATAGGCTTCGAGATCGAACCGGTGGTGCCCCGCACGGGCGGGCGAGAAGAAGCGCTCGTTGGCGGGATCGTCGGCGGTGAAGCGGCGGGCAAAGCCGTCGTCCACCTCGTAGCTGGCGCGCGCGATGCACGGGCCGATTGCGGCGTGGATGCGCGACCGGTCGGCGCCGAGCGCTTCCATGGCGAGGATGGTCGCATCGGTGACCCCGCCGATCGCGCCCTTCCACCCGGCATGGGCGGCGGCGACCACGCCCGCCTCTCGATCGGCCAGCAGCACGGGTGCGCAATCGGCGGTGAGGATGCCGAGCAGCAGGCCCGGCCGGTCGGTGACGATCGCGTCGGCATGGGGGCGAAGGCCCTCCTCCCACGGCTCGCGCACCGACACCGCGTCGGCGGAGTGGATCTGGTGCACGGTGACGAGCTGCGCGCCCGGCAGCACCGCCTCGGTTGCGAGACGCCGGTTCTCCGCCAGATGCGCGCGGTCGTCGTCCGAGCCGAGGCCGACGTTGAGCCCGGCATAGAGGCCGGTGGAGACGCCGCCGCGGCGGCCGAGAAAGCCGTGCGCCACGCCGTCCAGCGCGCGGGCGCGGATCACTTCAACGCTCACAGGGCAAGCCGCATGATACGGTCCTCGTCGATGGTCTCGCCGACCGCGAAATCGTAGCGGCCGATATCCTCGAAGCCATAGCGCGCGTAGAAGCGCTTGGCGCGGTGGTTGTCGACATAGACCGACAGCAGCAGTTCGCTCCCGCCCTGCGCGCGGGCGGTGGCGATCGCCCAGTCCATCAGCGCAGGGCCGACGCCGGCGCCGAGATGCTCGGCGAGGACGTAGAGCTGGTGGAGCTCGATCGCGCCCGGCGGCCAGTCGCCGGGAAACACGACGGGGCCGAGCTTGCAGAAGCCGACGATCGCCCCTCCGGCGCAGGCGACGCGGATGGTGTAGGCGGGTTGCGCAACATGCGCCTGGAGCCCGGTCGGGCCGAACGCGGCGGCGAGGAAGGTGTCGAGGTCGCCCTGGCGGTACAGGCCGACGAACGTTTCCGTGTAGGCGCGCGTGGCCACCGCGCCGAGTTCGGCGGCATCGGCCGGCGTCGCGGGGCGATAGGCGATCATGCGAACCCCGCCGGCGTCGGCCAGCCGGACGCGGTGACGGCAAGCGCCTTGAACAGCGCGCCCATGTCGCGGACCAGCCGGGTGCGGTCGGCGACGATGGCCTCGGCGCGCTCCGGGGTGGCGCGGGCGAGCGCGGCGGCGCGGGCGTCCACGCCCAGCTTCACGAGCAGCTCGCCCTGGTCGATCGGGCCGAGCGCGGTGGACCCTTGCGTTTCCGCGGCGGCGGCGAGGCTGGTGAAGTCGACATGGGCGGTGAGGTCCTGCTCGCCCGGCGCCTCGAACGGATTGGCAAAGGCGTGGCCGCGCACCGCCTGGAGCGTCTCGCCGAGCGCCGGACCCTGGTGGCCGTAGTCGATGACGAGCGCCGCGCCGCCCTGCGCCGCCAGCCGCGCGGAAAGGTAGCGCATCAGCGTGATACCGGCGGGCGACACCTCGAGAACGGAGCCGGGCGCCGCATCGCGTAAAGGCACGGGGATCACGTCGTCGGGCACCGGCTTGCCGGCGATCGGCAGGAACAAGGTGTCCTGGCAGGCGACCAGCCGCTCGCGCCAGCCCTCGGCGGCGCGCACCAGCTGGCGGATCGGCAGCGCGTCGAAGAACTCGTTGGCGACGACGATCAGCGGGCGATCGGCGGGCAGGGTGGTGAGGTCGGCGTGGAACGTGGCACCCGGCACGCGTTCGGCCTGGGCCTCGCGCAGCACCGGGCTGGTTTCCACGAAATGCACGTCCGGCGTGAAGCCCGCCTTCGCCATCGCCCGCAGCGCATCGGCGGCGAGCGTGCCGCGACCGGGGCCGAGCTCCACCCAGGCGGCGTCGGGGCGGCCGGCGCGGTCCCACAGGTCGGCGCACCACAGGCCGATCAGCTCGCCGAACATCTGGCTGATCTCGGGCGCGGTGGTGAAGTCCCCGGCGGTGCCCAAGGGATCGCGGGTGGCGTAGTAATGGCGGTTGGCCGCGCCCATGAAGTCGGCGATCGAGATCGGCCCGCCCATCGTGATCGCCCGCGCCAGCCGTTCGGGCAGGGGGCCTTCCGCCTGGTCCGTCATGCCATCAACGGATCGTCACCGCGGCCTTGTGCCGGGGTCCACGGTCCGGCGCACGCAGTGGCGGGCAGTCCGAGCGGAGAAGGGAGGTGCTCACGCCACACTTTCCGAGCCCGCGATCGGCTCCACGCGGTGGCGGCGGCGCCTGGCGGTGGCGACGAGATAAGCGCCGCCCAGCAGCATCGGCACGCACAGCCACTGGCCCATGTGCAGGCCGGTGTTCTGCGCGAACTCGACCAGCTGCTGGTCCGGCTCGCGGAAGAACTCCACGATGAAGCGCGCCGCGCCGTAGCCGAGCAGGAAGATGCCGACGAGCTTGCCCGGCTCGTAGCGGGCCTTGGTGCGCCAGAAGAAGAACCACAGGATCGCGAACAGGGCGATGCCCTCGAGACCCGCCTCGTAGAACTGGCTGGGATGGCGCGCCGGCTCGGGCAGGCCGTAGGGCACGGTGCGCGGGAAAACGATGGCCCAGGGCACGTCCGTCGGCTTGCCCCACAATTCGCCGTTCACGAAATTGGCGAGGCGGCCGAAGAACAGGCCGAACGGCGCGCAGCAGGCGACATAATCGTGGATGCGCAGCCAGTTGAGGCCATGTCGCCTGGCGAACACGATGATCGCCGCGGTGGTGCCGAGCACGCCGCCGTGCAGCGACATGCCCCCATCCCACAGCCGCAGGATCTGCAAGGGATGGCCGAACATCTCCGGCGCGTAGAAGATCACATAGCCGAGCCGCCCGCCCAGGATGATGCCGAGCGTGGCGTAGAAGACGAGATCGTCGGCATGGCGCCGCGCCATCGGCGCGCCGGGCTGCGCGATCAGCTTCAGCAGGTACCACCAGCCGATCAGGATGCCGGCGATATAGGCCAGCGAATACCATTTGATCTGGAAAAAGCCGAGGTTCAGCGCAACCGGATCGAGATGGAGGTCGGCAAAGCGCAGGTGCGCCCCCGTCGCGGCAGCGTTGGCGGCAGCATCGGCGGTGGCGGCAGCAGCAGTGGCGGCAAGGCTAAGGATCAAGGCTTTTCCCCGAGGCGTCCGCGCTCCATAAAGTGCACAAACGATAAACCCAAGTGGAGTGTGAGAGGATGCCCAGCGCACTGGATCTCAGGATGGATGCGGGGCTTGCCCAGCTGACCGGGCCGGGGGCGCCGTTTGCGCTCACCACCGCGCAAAGCCGCGGGCAGACGCTGCCGATGATCGCCGCCGCCCCGCCCACCCTGCCGGCCTATTTCGCGCATTTCTGCGCCGAACACGCGGCCAAGACCTTTCTGGTGGCGGGCGAGGAGCGGCTGACCTTTGCCGAAACCTATGCACAGGCAGGGGCCGTCGCGCGCGCGCTGGTCGCGGTGCACGGGGTAAAGAAGGGCGACCGGGTGGGCATCGCCATGCGCAACTCGCCGTCGTGGATCGTGCTGTACATGGGCGTGGTGATGGCGGGCGGGATCGCCACCCTGCTGAACGGCTGGTGGCAGTCGGAGGAGCTGGCCGCGGCGATCGCCGATGTGGAATGCAGCCTGGTGCTGGCGGACGGGCCGCGAGCGAAGCGGATCGCCGCGATCCCCGGCACCGTCCCGCCGCTGGTGACGATCGACGACACCCTGCCGATCGCCGAGGCGATGCGCGCGGTGGGCGAGGCAGGCGGGGACGCGGCGCTGCCGGCGGTCGACGCGCTGGACGCGGCGACGATCCTGTTCACCTCCGGCTCGACCGGGCGGTCCAAGGGGGCGCTGAGCGACCACCGGGCGATCACGCAGGCGGTGTTCAACTATCTCGTCTCGGCGATGATCATGCTGGGCATCGCCAGCGAAGCGGGGCAGGCGCCCACGCTGCAGCCCGCGACCTTGCTCAACGTGCCCTTGTTTCACGTCACCGCCGAGGTGCCGGTGTTCCTCCAGAGCTTCGCCATGGGGCGCAAGCTGGTGCTGATGCCGAAATGGGATGCCGAGGAGGCGATGCGGCTGATCCAGGCGGAGCAGGTGACCTATTTCGTCGGCGTGCCGCTGATGAGCTTCGAGATGCTCAACCATCCGAACCGCGCCAACTATGACCTGTCCACCGTGTCCGACTTCGCCGCCGGCGGCGCGCCGCGTCCGGTCGAGCATGTGCGCCGGATCAAGGAGGAAATGGGCGGCGGCTCCCCGCTGATCGGCTATGGCCTGACCGAGACGAACGCGGCGGGCGCGGGCAACTGGCGCGACAATTACCTGGCCAAGCCGAACTCCACCGGGCGCCCCTCGCCGCCGCTGATGGAGTTCGCGATCGTGGATGATGCCGGGCGCCACCTGGGCATCGGCAGGGTGGGCGAGATCTCGATCCGCTCGGTCGCCAACTTCCGCGAATATTGGAACAACCCGGAAGCGACGGCGGCGGCGTTCACCGCCGACGGTTTCTTCCGCACCGGCGACCTCGGCTATCTCGACGAGGACGGCTACGTCTTCATTGTCGATCGCAAGAAGGACATCATCATCCGCGGCGGCGAGAACATCTCGTGCATCGAGGTGGAGGCGGCTTTGTACGAGCATCCCGGCGTCGCCGAGGCGGCGGTGTTCGGGCTGGCGGACGAGCGCTATGGCGAGGTGCCGGGCGCGGTGGTGCATTGCCGCGAGGGGGCCTGCCCAGAGGAGGGCGAGTTGCAGGAGTTCCTGCGCGCGCACATCGCGGCGTTCAAGGTGCCCGCGCGCATCTGGTTCGCCCAGGATCCGCTGCCGCGGCTGGGCACGGAGAAGATCGACAAGGTCACGCTGCGGCAGCAGTATCGCGCGCTGGCGATCGCCTAGCGCGCGCGCTGGTGGCGGGACAGAAGCGCCCAGAGCGCTTCGTTGTCCGCCACCCAGCGATGCCCTTCGCCGACCGAGATGCGCGCAGTCACTTCGCTGCCGTCGCGACAGGCGGCGTAGGTTTCCTCGTACACCTTCGGCGCGACCCAGCGCGTGGTGGCGGGCGCGGTGCAGCCGTTGAGCTGCGCCCAGCGCTGTTCGGCGGCGTGCATCGTGTAGTGCCAATAGCCTGCGCCGCCGCCCTCGATCGGGTTGGTCCTGTCGGCATCGCCGGCAAAGGCCACGACGCTGACCGGCACGGACGGACGGCAGGTCGCCGGATCGGGCCGCGCGGGATCGGCCGGCAGCGGGTTGCCGGCGCGCAGGCCGACCACCGGCGCGATGGCGGCGAACGTCTGCGGCGCGACGCAGCCAAGCCACGAGGTCATCCGCCCGCCGCCCGACAGGCCGGTGACATAGACGCGGGTGCGATCCACGCAGCCGGCCGCGACCAGCCGGTCGACCAGCCCGGTGAGATACGCCACGTCGTCGCGCTCGCCGGGGCCGGGCACCTTGCCCTCCACCGTGGGCACGCCCGGGATGTTCCACACGAAGCCCTTGCCGGCGGCGATCCCGCCATCGGGAAAGGCGAGCAGGAAGCCGTGCGCGTCCGCCGTCGCGGCCAGGCCCGAGCTGCGCCGCATGCCTGCGCCGGTATCGGTGCTGCCATGCAGGAGGAGGACGAGGGGGAGGGGGTGGTTGCCGGCCCAGCCGGCGGGCGCGTGCACGCCGGCGGGCTTCTGGCCGTTGCCGGGCGCGAAGGACCCGTCCCCAGCGGTGAGCGGGCAGGATTGCGCGGCGGCGGGCACGGCGAAGAGGATCGTCGCGATCGCGGCGGCGAGCAGGGCAAGGAAGCGGGTCATGCAGAAGCTTCTAGAGCGCGGCGCGGCGCACTTGAACCGGCTTTGGCGGAGGGGCCGCCGGTCAGGGCCGCTTGCGCAGCCGGGCGACCAGCGTGAGCAGCTTTCCGGCCCTGGGCGCCTGCGACGTGGGGGCCAGCTGGCCGGCGGCAGGCGGAGCGGCCGGTTGCGGCGCTGTGCGAAAGGGGGAGCGCGTGGCGGCGGGCGGCTCCACCCGCGACAGATCGAGCATCAGGCGGGTGATCTCGTCCGGCAGCGAGCGGCCGTCCTCGGCATAGGCGCGTTGCAGCACCTCGCTGAACCGGCTGGAGCGGTCGCGATCCGGTGCCCGGTTCATGTGCGGCGCGTCGAAGCTCGTCTCGTCCATCGGACACCTCTCCCGGCCTCAAACGCGCGAGTCGGCCGGCGGGTGCACGGTTTTTTGATGCGGGCGCGAAGAAGCGCGTCAGGCAGGCGAGCGGGTGAAGCGGGTATAGGCCCAGCCGATGCCCATCAGCGCGACGCCGAGCACCAGGAAGCTGAGGATGCGCAGCACGCCTTCCAGCGCGGCGGCATCGATCAGGAACACCTTGAGCGTGACCGCGACGAGCAGCGCCAGCCCGGCAAGGCGCAGGTCGGCCTGGCCACGGCGCAGGCCGGCGGCGAGCCAGCCGATCGCCAGCGCAAGGCCGGCGGCGGAGTAGAGCCAGTTCTCCGGCCGGGTGATGCCGCCGGTGAGCAAGGTGCCATGGGTGAGCTGGCGCACGGTGGCGGCGGCGGTGACGAGCGACAGGGCGAGCGCCGTCCGGCGGGCGAGCGGCGCGGCGCGCCACGGCCACAAGGCGGCGGCGGCCAGCGCCGGGTGCAGCGTCGCCAGGTTGAGCAGCGGCACGCCGCCGACCTGTTGCGGGACGAGGAGCGGGTTGACCACCACAAGGTCGAACCAGGCGAAGCGCAGCAGGCCGAGGAGCAGCAGGCCCATCGCCAGGCGGGGCAGGCGCGGGCGGAGCACAAGCGCGGCGAGCAGGCAGGCCTGGGTGAGCAGCGCGCGCTCCAGCAGGCCGAGGCGCACGAATGCCTCGGGCGTGGCGATCGCCAGCACCTGCTTGGCCAGCGCGTGGATCGCGAGGAGGCCGGCGGCGAGCGCGACGGCGATGGCCGCCTTGCGGAAGCGGCCGAACTGGGCGGGGTCGCGCAGGAGCAGGGCCGCGGCGAGCGCGGGCGCGGCCAGCCCGCGGAGCGCGTCGGCAAGGGCGGGCACGTGGAGAAAAGACAGCTCCTCGCCGACCAGGCTGGCGGCGAGCATCAGCGCCTCGGCGGAAAGCACCCGTGGCGCGGCGAGCAGGGCGGCGAGGAGGGCAAGCGCGGGCAGGCGGTACAGGGCCGGCGCATCGAGCCGGCGCGCCCAGCCGCCCAGCGCGAGAAGAAGCACGGCCAGCACCACCGGCAGCCAGGGCGGGCCCGCCAGCGCGCCGAGCCCGGCGGCGAGCAAGGTGGCGGTGGCGAGCGTGGCGCCGGTCTGGGCGGTGGCCTGCGGCGCGGTGCGCAACCGCCAGGCCAGCGCGGCGGTGCTGAGCGCGGCGGCGACCTCGATCAGGCACCAGGCGGGCGCCGGCAGCAGCGCGGGCGCGGCGGCATGGGCGACGAGCACGGGGCCGGCGCTGCCGCCGACCGCAAGCCAGGCCCAGCGCGGGCGCAGGTGGCCGGCGGCGGCGAACAGCAGGGTGGCGGCGAGGGCGGCGGGGCCGGCGCCGGGGCTTCCCGCGGTGAAACCCGCGGCAAGCAGGACGAGGAGCAGCGCCAGCGCGGCGGGGGCGGCCGGCGCCAGCGCTTCGTCACGGGAGGAAAGGAACAGGGCCGCGGCGCTGAGCAGCAGGTAATAGCCCCAGGCGAGCGCGGAGAAGTCCAGCGCGGGGGCGAGGACGAGGAGCTGGACCAGCCCCGCGAGAAGCGGCGCGAGCCGCAGCCATGGCCGGGCCGCCGCACCGACGGGCAGCGCCAGGCTGCCGCCGATCGCGAGCAGGAGCGCAAAGGCACCGGCGCCGGCAAGATCGCTGCCGGAGACGAGCGCCACCAGCAGGTTCACCCACAGGAACCCGCCCGCACTCGCCGCCAGCGCCAGCCACAGCCAGCCGCGGCGGATCGCGAGGCCGAACAAGGCGGCGACGAGCAGCGCGAGGTAGACGAGCAAGGGGCCGACGCCGGTGGTCTCCACCCCGGCGACGAGCGGCGCGGCGAACCCGCCGATCAGCGCCATGATCGCGGTGGGCGGGCCATGCCGCAGCGCCAGCGCAAGGCCGGTGGCGGTGACGAGCGCGAGCAGGCCGAAGGCGGCGGCCGGCCCGACCAGATGGTAGAGCGCGGCGGCGATGTAGAGCGTGCCGTACAGGCTGGCGGTGCCGGCGCCGGCCAGCGCCTGCGCGACGCGCGGGTCGTCGCGGGTGAGGGGCAAACGGCGGGCGACCTCGCTGCCGGCGATCAGCAGGAGGGCAAAGGCGGCGGCGGCGACGGTGCGGGCGACGGGACCGAACAGCCCGCTTTCGATGGACAGGCGGACGAGAAAGAAACCGGCCAGCACCAGCGCCGCGCCGCCGACCCAGATCGGCAGCTGCCCCGCGATGATGCTTTCGAGGCTGCGGCGCGGGCGCGGCGGAGCGGCCGGCTCGGCCGGTTCCGGCGTGAGGGGCGCGTCGAGTGCGTCGAGCGCCGGGGGTGGCACGGGCCGGTCGACCCGGACCGTCGCCGGCGCGGCCGGCCGATCGGGGATGGCGGCGGCGGGCGGGGCTGCCTCGAGCCGGGCGGCGAGATCGCGCACCTCGTCTTCCAACGCCGCCAGCCGGCGGAACAGCGCGACGAACGCCGCCGCGGCGGCCGCAAGTGCGATCAGGAGAACGCCGGACACGCGCGTGTTGTGGCACAGGCGAGGGGGGCCGTCACGTTCTTGTGCGGCGGGGGTCGGGTGGTAGCAGGGAGGGTAGCGTGTGGGGCGACGCCCCTCCACCGTTCCCGGCGGTCCCCCTCCCCGCGGAGCGGGGAGGATCGGGGAGGCGCGTCAGGCGGACTGGGGGATCACGCTGATGAGGTCGTCCTCGCCGGGTTCCCTGGCGGGTTTGAGCTTCAGCGCCTGGTCCGGGGTGACCGGGCGATGGGGTTCGAGGGGGTCGAGCCGCACCGTTTCACCCGTTTCCAGCGAGCGCTCCACCGCTGCGAGGACGCGCATGTCGCGCCAGCCTTCGTCGCCGTCCGCCTGCGGCTCGCGGTCGTGGAGGATACAGTCGGAGAAATACTGGGTCTCGTTGCCGAACTGCTCGACCGGATCGAAGCGGCGCTTCTTTTCGCCGTCCTCGGTCTTCTCGACATAGGCGATGCCGACCTTGGGGCCGAACATGAAGCAGGGCTCGGCATGGATCGACGCCTGCGTGCCGACCAGGGTGAAGTTCTCGGCCGAGGCGGTGGCGTAGCTGACGGTGAACTGTGCGGTGCGCTCGCCCGGAAAGGTGAGGGTGACCGCGACGGTGTCGTGGAAATCGAAGCCGCGCTCCGGCGTTTTCGTGCCGACCGCATGGACGGCGATCGGCTCGGCGCCGAACAGGTTGCGCACGGCGTTCAGCGGATAGGTGCCCATGTCGGGCACGGGGCCGCCCCAATAGCCGTTGTGACCGCGGGAATTCTCCTCCGCGACGTCCTGGGCGAACACCGACACGAAGCTGCGCAACTCGCCGAAATCACCGGCCTGGGCACGGGTGAACATCTCGACATTGCCGGGCTCGTGATGGAGGCGATAGGCGATCATCAGCTTGGCGCCGGACTTTTTCTGCGCGGCGAGAATGCGCTCGGCCTCCTCCACGCTGGAGGCCATCGGCTTTTCGAGGAGAACGTGGATGCCGGCCTCCAGCGCCTGCACGGCATGCTCGACATGGCGGAAATTGGGCGTGGCGATGTACACGGCATCGATCTCGCCCGAGCCGAGCAGGGTGCCGAAATCCTCGTAGGACCAGGCCTTGATCTTGTACTGGCCGGCGAGCTCGTCGGCCTTGACCGGATCGCCGGTGACGAGGGCGGCGAGCTGCGAATTGTCGGTGCGGGCGATGCCCGGCATGAACGCCTGCTGCGAGATCTGGCCGCCGGCGACAACGGCGTAGCGCACCTTCTGCTTGTGCCCGAACATGGCGAAACTCCGTGGTGGTGGGGATGCGCGGGCAACGAGGGGCGACGCGCTTTCGTTGCGTGCCAATCGCGCAGTCCGAGGTGACGGGCGCGAACGCGGGGCTTATGGGGCGGGGATGCGGTTCTCGATCACCAAATGCCATGGCTCCGGCAACGACTTCCCGTTGATCGATGCGCGCGGGATCGCGCTCGCCGACCGCGAATGGGCGCAGGTGGCGCGGGCGCTGGCGGACCGGTCGGGGCCGGTAGGCGGGGACGGGCTGCTGCTGCTGACGGCGGGCGACGGCGAGCATGCGTTCGGGATGCGGATGTTCAATTCGGACGGGTCGGAGGCGGAGACGTGCCTGAACGGGCTGCGCTGCGTCGCGCGGGCCGGGTTCGAGGCGCTGCAGCTGAGCGAGGCGCGGGTGCGGCTGAAGACGAGCGCGGCGACGGTGTGGCGCGACCGGGCGCTGGCGCCGGGGGTGTTCACCGTGCGCGAGGTGGCCGGCCCGGCGGGGCTGGACGTGAGCGAATGGCCGATGGGCGAGCGGGCGGGCGCATGGATCGAGCGGCCGGTGCCGGAACTGCCGGGCGCGCGCGCGTTCACCGCGGTGGCGATGCCGAACCCGCATCTGGTGACGTTCGTGGAGGCGGTGGACGAGGACGAGCTGGTGCGGGTGGGCGAGGCGTGCGAGGCGGCGCCGGCGTGGCTGCCGAACCGGGCCAACGTGTCGTTCGTGGAAGTGCGGGGGCCGGACCTGTTCGTGCGCACGTTCGAGCGCGGGGTGGGGCTGACGGACAGTTGCGGGTCGGCGATGGCCGCGTCGACCTTTGCCGCGGCGCTGACCGGGCACACGGCGTTCGGGCGCGAGCTGACGGTGTTCAATGCCGGGGGGCGGGTGCTGGCGGAAGCGGCGGCGGACGGGATGGTGCGGCTGTCGGGCAATGCCACGGTCGAGTGGGCCGGCGAGATCGAGGTCGATCCCGACACCGGCACGGCGGGCGAGGCGACCGTGACGGCGCGGTTCCCGGAGGAGATCGCCGCGTGGAAAGCGGCGCGGGGATGAGGCGGGAGGGCTAACGCGGCGTTCACCCGGCTTGTTGGCAACCCGTTCGCCTTTTCGGGCGCTTATGGCCGGTGGACCAAGGGACAAGCCGGGACATGGACGCAGATCTCGACTATGTGCCGCGCGGGCGGCACCGGCTGAAGCTGTTCCAGCCGGGCACCGTGCGCGTGTCGCGCGACCTGTTGCGCGTGCATGTGCTCAACATCTCGCTGACCGGGGCGCTGGTGCATCGCGACCAGCCGCCGCCGCCCGGCACGCTGCTCGACATCCGGATCGGCGGGATGGAACGGCGGGCAAGCGTCGCTTGGGCGAGCGGGGCGCGGTTCGGCATCCAGTTCCAGATCCCGCTGACCGAGGGCGAGCTGCACGGCGTGATCGCGCACGAAGCGGCCGACGTGGCCGAGCGGCGGCGCAACCATATCGTCTGACGAGAACCAGATCGGTTTTTAGTGCTTGACAGCGTCACGCTGTTTGGGTACATACCGGGAACAGTCGAGAAATGCGGGAAACGAAGGGTCGGGCGCCGGGGGGCGCTTCCGGCCCTTTTTCGTGTCCGCGGGGCAGAACAGGGGAGGGCGGCATGGCGAAGGTGGTCGCACAGGAACAGGCCGTGGTGGCCGGGGAGATCGCGCAGGTGCGCCGGGTGCGCGCCGGCGGCGTGACCAAGACGAAGGTGGAGAAGTTCCTGGCCGAGCTGGCGCGCACGTGCAACGTCACGGCCAGTTGCCAGAAGGTGGGGCTGGGCACGACGGCGATCTATGCGCACCGGCGCAAGTCCCCGGCCTTTGCGAGCGCCTGGGAAGAGGCGATCCGCGAGGGCTATGGCCGGCTGGAGCTGATGCTGCTGGAAAGCGCGATGGCGAGCTATGAGCCGGCGGAGGAGGGCGACGCCGGATCGGGCGCGGGCACGGGCGCGCGGCCGAAGGTGTCGGAACAGAGCATCCTGCGCCTGCTGCAACTGCACCGTCAGCAGGTTGCGGCCCTGCGCGCGGCAGACGGCGCGCGGGCGGAGGCCGGGGCGGAAGCGGCGCACCAGGCGGAATGGGGCAGCGCGCGGGCCGAGCTGGAAGCGCGGCTGCTGGCGATGCACGAGCGGCTGGCCGACGATGAGGGTTGAGGGCGAGGGGCTGTCCGCCATGGAGCGGATCGCGCGGCGCGGGCCGGACGCGATCGCCGCCGAGCTGGAGTCGCGCGGCGAGCGGGTGTGCGAGCAGATGCTGTTCCACTGGCGGCTGTGGCGGCGGCCGGCCCAGTGCCCGCCGCCGGGCGACTGGCGGGTGTGGCTGGTAATGGCGGGGCGCGGCTTCGGCAAGACGCGGGTGGGCGCCGAATGGGTGCGGGCGGTGGCGGAGAACAACGCCCGCGCCCGCATCGCTCTCGTCGGCGCGACGCAGGACGAAGTGCGGCGGGTGATGGTGGAAGGGGAAAGCGGGCTGCTGGCGGTGTCGCACCCGGCGCGGCGGCCGCGCTGGGAGCCGTCGCTGGGGCGGCTGACCTGGCCGAGCGGCGCGCAGGCGTTCGCTTTCTCGGCGGACCGGCCGGAGTCGCTGCGCGGGCCGCAGCACAGCCATGCCTGGTGCGACGAGATCGGCAAATGGCCCAAGGGGGAGGAGGCCTGGGACAATCTGATGCTGAGCCTGCGCCTGGGCACGCGACCGCGGGCGGTGGCGACGACGACGCCGCGGCCGGTGGCGCTGATCCGCCGGCTGGTGGCGGAGGACGGCGTGGTGCGGACGGGCGGGCGGACGGCGGCGAACCGCTCCGCGCTGCCGCCCGCGTTCCTGAAGGCGATGACGGAGAATCACGGCGGCACGCGGCTGGGCCGGCAGGAACTGGACGGCGAGCTGATCGAGGAAGTGGCGGGCGCCTTGTGGAGCCGCGCAGGCCTGGAGCGCAGCCGGCGGCGCGACGGGCCGGCGTTTCGCCGCGTGGTGGTGGGGGTGGACCCGCCGGCCTCCAGCGGCGGGGATGCATGCGGCATCGTCGCGGTGGCGCTGGGCACGGACGGCGTCGGCTATGTGCTGGAGGATGCATCGGTGGAGAAGGCGACGCCCGAGGCCTGGGCGGCGGCGGTGGCGGGATGCGCCGCGCGGCACGGGGCGGACCGGGTGGTGGCGGAGGCGAACAATGGCGGCGAGATGGTGGCCAGCGTGCTGCGCGCGGCGGATGCCAGGCTGCCGGTGAGGCTGGTCCATGCCGCGCGCGGCAAGGTGGCGCGGGCGGAGCCGGTGGCGATGCTGCATGCGGCGGGGCGCGTGCTGCTGCTGGGCGTGTTCCCCGCGCTGGAGGACGAGTTGTGCGGGCTGGTGACGGGCGGCGGCTATCAGGGGCCGGGACGCTCGCCGGACCGCGCCGACGCCATGGTCTGGGCGCTCAGCGAGCTGATGCTGGGCGGACGGGCCGAGGCGCGGGTGCGGGTGGCGTGAGCGCGGGCCAGCGGCGCTCGGCGGGCGCGCGCAGCAGGGCGGCGGTGACGCGTTCGCGGATGCGGTCGGCGCGGCCGAAGGCGGTGGGCGCATCGAGGCCGAGCGCGACATAGCGTTGCAGGGTCCGCTCGGTGGCGGCGGCAAGCCAGGGATCGGTGGCGGGCGTGTGCCGCATCAGCGTGTGCGTGAGCAGGGCGGCCTCGTCGAAAGCGGCGCAGAAGTCGGCCGCGGCCCAGCCGGCGGCGCCCGCGGCGCAGCGGCGGCTGCGGCGGGCGGCGGCGGCGGGGCCGCTGTCGGCAACGGTTTCGCGGCCTTGCGCGATGGCGGTGTCGAGGCTGGTCCTGTCGAGCGGCGGCGCCTCGCCGGGGAGCGGGGCAGGGAGATCGGGCGATGCCTCGGCAGCCGGCGCCGGAGGGGGCGGCGCGGGCGCGGCCACTGGCGCGCGCGCCTGGGCGCGCGGAAGGTCGAGTTCCTCGTTCTGGAGAACGAAGATCATGCCGACGGGCGCGGCGGTGAGCAGCAGGAGAAAGAAGCCGGGCAGCCATTTGTCGCCCGCGCCGCCGCGCTGCGGCTGCGAGGTCTTGGGCGCGGCGGGCCGGGCATGGGGATCGGCGCGGCGGCGCGGCTGCGGATGCGGGCCGGGGCGCGTGCCGGGACGCATGCCGGTGCGCGGGGGAGGGGGCGGGGCGAAGCGGGCGCGATCATAAGCGGCGCGAGGGCCGGGCTTGCCGAGCACGGCATAGGCCTCGTTGATCGCCTGGGCGCGCGAGCCGACGTCGACGCCGGGATTGGCATCGGGATGGAAACGACGGAGCAGTGCCTTCCACGCCCTGTGGATGGTGGCCTGATCCGCGGACGGAGACAGGCCGAGCACCGCATAATAATCCGGCATCGATGCCATGGGTGGCGAAACTCGCGAGAGTCCAAGCGTCTGAAACCATGACGATAGCAGCGGCGCGCGGCGCGCGCCACAGCGGGGAGCAAGCAAGCATGAAATGGTTCACCAAGGCCGCGCGCGACGGCGCGGGGGAAGGCGCGCGTCCGGCGCCGCTGAGCAATTATGCGACGGGCGCCGGGGCGGGTGTGCGCGGCGACTGGCCGGTGGGATACGAGGCGCGGGTGCGCGGGGCCTATGGCGAGAACCCGGTGGCGCAGCGCAGCGTCCGGCTGATCGCCGATGCGCTGGCCGGCGCGCCGATCACCGCGTCCGATCCGGCGATGTTGAAGCTGGTGCAGGCGCGCAGCGGGGGGCAGGCGCTGCTGGCGAGCGTGGCGGCGCAGGTGTTGTTGCACGGCAATGCGTTCGTCCAGGTGCTGCGCGATGCGGAAGGGCGGCCGGCGGAGCTGTTCGCGCTGCGCCCCGAACGGGTGACGGTGGAGCCGGATGCACGCGGCTGGCCGGCGGCGTATCTCTACCGGGTGGCGGGGGCGACCCTGCGGCTGAGGGCGGAGGGCGCACAACCGGATGTGGTGCATGTGCGCAGCTTTCACCCGCTGGACGACCATTACGGGCTGGGCGTGCTGGGCGCGGCGGCGGGCGCGGTGGCGGTGCACAATGCGGCGGCGCGGTGGAACAAGGCTCTGCTGGACAATGCGGCGCGGCCTTCGGGGGCGCTGGTGTACGAGCCGGGCGACGGCTCGGCGCTGAGCCAGGATCAGGTGGAGCGGCTGCGCGAGGAGCTGGACCGCAGCTTTTCCGGCAGCGGCAATGCCGGGCGGCCGATGCTGCTGGAAGGCGGCCTGAGGTGGCAGGCGCTGAGCCTGTCGCCGGCGGACATGGACTTTCCCGCGCTGAAGGCGGCGGCGGCGCGCGAAATTGCGTGCGCGTTCGGCGTGCCGCCGATGCTGCTCGGCCTGCCGGGCGACGCGACCTACGCCAATTACAAGGAAGCGAGCCGGGCCTTGTGGCGGCTGACGGTGCTGCCGCTGGCGGATGCGATCTTCGCCGCGCTGGCGGGCGGGCTGGCGGGATGGTTCGACGAGCCGCGGCTGGGCATCGACCTCGACCGGGTGACGGCGCTGGCGGAGGACCGTGAACGGTTGTGGCGGCAGGTGTCCGCGGCCGACTTCCTGAGCGCGGAGGAGAAGCGCGCGCTGCTGGGGCTGGGAGAAGCGGCATGACGGCGGGAACGGGCGGCGGCGTGCTGGCGCAGCTGATGGCGCAGGCGGCGGGCGAGGGCGCGGACCTGGTGGCGCTGAGGGCGATCGCGGAGGAGGCGGGCGAGCTGGGCGCGAGCCGGGCGCTGGCGCGGCTGGGGCTGAGCGACGCCGCGGCGGCGGGGGACATGGCGGAGCTGCGCGAACTGCTGGGCGCGTGGCGGGATGCCAAGAGATCGGCGTGGAAGGCGGCGGTGGCGTGGGTGCTGCGGGTGGCGGGCGCCTTGCTGCTGGCGGGGCTGGCGACGCGGCTGGGCTTCTGGGATTTCCTGAAGTGATGCGCCCCGGATCGATCAGGGTGGCGGGCTATGCCGCGGTGTTCGACCGGGTGGACCGGGGCGGCGACGTGGTGCGGCGGGGTGCTCTCGCGCGGGCTCGGGTGGTGCCGCTGCTGTGGCAGCATCGCGGCGCGCCGGTGGGGGTGATCGAGCGGATCGGCGAGGACGCGGCGGGGCTGCGCGTGGTGGCGCGGGTGGAGCATCCGGCGGCGGTGACGCTGGTGCGCTCGGGCGCGCTCCGGGGGCTGAGCATCGGGTTTCGCGTGCGCGCCGCGCGCACCGGCCGGGTGCGCGAGCTGACCGAACTGGAGCTGGTGGAGGTGAGCCTGGTGGCGCAGCCGATGCAGCCGCTGGCGACCGTGCTCCGGGTGGAGGAAGCCGCCGCCTGAGGCGAGCGGATCATGAGGTTCAATCGAGGGCGTGGCCGCAAGGCGCACGCCCTTTTCTTTGGGCGAGCGAAGGGAATGACAATGACGATCGAACAGGTTTTCGAGACGGTGGAAATGGGCGGCGCGGTGGCGCGGCCGGTGCTGGCGGGCGGCTCCGGCGAGGCGAGCGGGTTTGGCGGGTTCCTGCGCTCGGGGCAGACGCTGGAGGTGAAGGCGTTCACCGGCGCGAGCGGCGATGCGGGCGGCTATGCCGTGCCGCGCGAGGTGGACGCGAAGATCGACGCGACGCTGAAGAGCATCTCGCCGATCCGCAGCATCGCTTCCGTGGTGAAGGTGGGCTCGTCCGGCTATCGCAAGCTGGTGACCACCGGCGGCACGCCGTCCGGCTGGGCAGCGGAAACAGCGGCGCGGCCGGGCACGGACACGCCGGTGTTCGCGGAAATCGCGCCGCCGTCGGGCGAACTCTACGCCAACCCGAGCGCGAGCCAGGCGATGCTGGACGATGCCGCGTTCGACGTGGAAGCGTGGCTGGCGGGCGAGATCGCGACGGAGTTCGCCCGTGCCGAGGGTGCGGCGTTCGTGAACGGCAGCGGCGCCGGCCGGCCGCGCGGTTTCCTGGGGCAGCCGATTTCGACGGCGCCCGATGCGGCGCGGCCGTTCGGGACGCTGCAATATCTGCCGAGCGGGGCAGCGGGCGAGTTCGGCGGCACCTCGGCGGGCGAGCGGCTGATCGACCTCGTCCAGTCGCTGCGCGCGCCGTACCGGCAGGGCGCGGTGTTCGTGATGAACGCCGGCACGGTGGCGCGGCTGCGCAAGTTCAAGACCAATGACGGGCAGTTCCTGTGGTCGCCGAGCCTGGCGGCAGGTCAGCCGGCGACCCTGCTCGGCTATCCGGTGGTGGAGGCCGAGGACATGCCGGACGTGGGCGCCAACAGCCTGTCGATCGCGTTCGGCAACTTCAGGGCGGGCTATCTGATCGCCGAGCGCGAGGAAACGGCGATCCTGCGCGATCCCTATTCCAACAAGCCGTTTGTCAGCTTCTATGCGACCAAGCGGGTGGGCGGCTGCGTGAGCAACAGCGAGGCGATCAAGCTGATGAAGTTCGCCGCGAGCTGAGCTGCGGATTGCGGAAGCAATCCGCAGACTCGGCAAGGCCGGACAGCGGGGGCGGCCACGCCGCCCCCGTCTGACGGGCTTGCCGCCCCCACGGGAGTATACGGACATGGAAATGGCAAACGGCCTCGGCACCGCGGTGCTGGGGGCGGACGACCGCGTGCGCGCGACGGCGGCGGTGAAGGCCGCGCTGCGCGTGCACCTGGCGGAGGAGGACGGGCGCATCGGCGACGTGGCGGAAGCGGCGCTGGGGCTGGCGGAGCAGTTCACCGGCCGGGTGCTGCTTGCGCGGGCGCTGACGGAGACGGTGGCGGCGGACGGTTGCTGGCGGCGGCTGGCGGCGCGGCCGGTGCGCGGCATCGCGGGCGTGGAGGCGGGCGGGGCGGTGCTGCCGGTCGAGAGCTTCGCGGTGGATATCGACGGCGGCGGCACCGGCTGGGTGCGGGTGGCGGCGGGCAATGTCTCTCGCGCCACCGTGCGGTTCACGGCGGGGATGGCGGAGGGCTGGGACGCGCTGGCGCCGCCGCTGCGCGAGGGCGCGGTGTTGCTGGCGGCGCACCTGTTCCGGGAGGGCGAGGGCGCGCGGGTGCCGGCGGCGGTGGCGGCGCTGTGGCGGCCGTATCGCACGCTGTCGCTGCGCTGGGAGCGGCACGGGTGAGCGGCGCGGTGGAGCGGATCGGCGAACAGGCCGAGCGGCGCGGCGCGGGCCGGGTGGCGGCGGCGGTGCGCGGGGCGGTGCCGGGCGCGACCGTGCGGGAAGAGGGGAGCCGGGTGGTGATCGAGGGACGCGGCGTGCTTGACGAGCCGGCCTTGCGCTGGATCGGGAGCCTGGTGCGATGACGGCCGTGCAGGTGGTGCTGACCGCGGTGCGGGAGGCGCTGGCGGCGGACCCGGCGGTGGGCGGCCGGCTGAACGGCGTGTTCGATGGGCCGGTGAAGGGGGCGGCCTTGCCCCATGCCGAGATGGGCGAGGTGCTGGCGGGCGACTGGGGCACCAAGGACCGGCCGGGACGCGAGCTGCGCGTGGCGGTGGCCGTGCGCGATGCGGGCGACAGCGCGGCGCGGGTGCGCGAGGTCGCGGGTGCGATCGAGGCGCGGATCGGGGCGCTGCCGCGGATGCTGGACGGCTGGGAGGTGGCGAGCGTCGCGCCGGTGCGCTGCCGCGTGGCGGCGGAGGGCGCGGGGCGGTGGCGGGCCACCATTGAGATGCGGGTGCGGGTGCTGGCGGGGTGACCTGCCCTCACCTTCCTCTCCCCCGGGGAGAGGAGAGACAGGAGGAGAAAGAACATGGCGATCGAAAAGGGCAGCGCGTTTCTGCTGAAGGTGGGCGACGGGGCGACGCCGCCGGGCTTCACGACGGTGGCGGGGCTGCGCACCACGCAGCTGAGCGTCAATGGCGAGATGGTGGCGATCACCCACAAGGAATCGGGCGGCTGGCGCGAGCTGCTGTCGGGTGCCGGCGTGCGATCGGTCAGCGTGTCCGGGGCCGGCGTGTTCACGGGCTCTGCGGCGGAGATGCGGGTCAAGAGCAATGCGCTGGCCGGCACGATCGACGACTATCGGCTGAGCTTCGAAAGCGGGGAAAGCCTGACCGGGCGGTTCCTGGTGACGCGGCTGGATTATGCCGGCGATTACAATGGCGAGCGGTCCTACACGATGAGCCTGGAGAGTTCCGGGGCCGTGGTTTCCGGAGGGGTGTCGGCATGACTTCCGCTCACCCTGACCCTTTCCCCCGCGGGGAAAGGGAGCAGGTGGCCAATCGCTTTCGCGGCGAGGCGGCGGTGCGGGTGGCGGGGGAGAACCTGACGCTGCGGCCGAGCTTTGCCGCGCTGGTGGCGGCGGAGGCGGAGCTCGGGCCGCTGTTCGCGCTGGTGGAGCGGGCAGCGGAGGGACGGCTGTCGCTGGCCGAGCTGGTGGGGCTGTTCTGGCATTGCCGGCACGGCTGGCCCGGCGGGGTGAGCCGCGAGATGCTGGGCGAGGCGGTGGCGGCGGGCGGGCTCGCGGCGGCGGCGCCGGTGCTGAAGGTGCTGCTGGGCCAGATCCTGCAGGGGCGGTGATGTTCGGCGACGAGGCGGCGCGGCTGGCGGGGATGGCGGGCGCGGTGCTGGGCTGGTCGCCGGACCGGTTCTGGCGAGCAACGCCGGCGGAACTGGCGACGGTGGTGCGCGCGCTGACCGGCGACGCGGCGGCGGAGGGCGTGCCGCCGGACCGGGACACGCTGGCGCGGTTGAGGGAGGCATTTCCGGATGGATGAGGAGATCGAACGGCTGGTGGTGGCGGTGCGCGCCGACACCACCGGGCTGGCGCGCGACGTGGACGCGATGCGCGGCCAGCTGGAAGGGCCGCTGGCGGCGGGCGCGGACCGGGCGGGGCGGGCGATCGAGACGACCTTGCTGCGCGCGGCGCGGACGGGGAGCCTGGGGTTCGAGGATCTGCGGCGCACGGCCTTGTCGGTGCTGGGCGAGGTGGCGGCGGCGCAGGTGCGTGGCGCGGTGGGCGTGGCGACCGGCGGGCAGGGCGTCGGGGCCTCGCTGCTCGGGTTGCTCGGCGGGCTGGTCGGCGCACCGGGACGGGCAACGGGCGGGCCGGTCTCGCCGGGGCGGCCGTACTGGGTGGGCGAGCGCGGGCCGGAGCTGTTCGTGCCGACCTCAAGCGGGAGCGTGGCGGCGGCGTCCGCTCCGGCGGGGGCGCGGGAGGTGCGGGTGTCGATCGCGGTGCAGGCGGGCGGCGGTGATGCGCCGCGGGCGCTGGCGGCGTCGGGACGGCAGGTGGCGCGGGCGGTGAAGGCGGCGCTGGAGGGGTAGGCGCTTCGGGGCGGTGAAGGTTGGTTCACGCGGAGGCGCGGAGGCGCGGAGAAGGGTGAGCTCGCGCGAAGACGCGAAGACGCGAGGGGGTGGGTTGGTCGGGAGAGCTCCCGGGCTTCTCGTTGCCGAATGATGACGCGCTTTGCGCGTCCTTGCCTCTCTGCGCCCCTGCGCTTCCGCGTGAACCAACTTCTTTGCGTCTTCGCGTGAACGGAAAAGGAGTACGGCATGGGATATTGCCTCGTGGAGGAACGGCGGGCGGAGGGGGTGGTGAGCCGCTTCGACCCGCGGTTCTGGACGGTGAATTTCCCGCGGCCGATGATGGCGGCGGTGACGACCACGGCGCCGGATGCGCTGCGCGTGGATGCGGTGTTCTACCGCGCGGACGATCTGGCCGGGCTGATCTGGGAGGCCGAGGACCGGCACGACCATCCGCTGCTCGCCTATGAGACGGCGCGGGACTTTCGGGAATGCCGGCTGTCGTTCCGGTGGCGGTCGGGCGGGGTGCGCGCGCTGGATGCGGTGCATGGGCCGGTGCTGACGATCGAGGGGCGCGACGAGGCGGGGCAGCCGCGATCCTGGTATGTGCGGCTGTGGAACCATGCGACGGGCGCGCCGGAGGATGCGAAAGTCTCGATCGACTTCGCGGACGTAGCGGGCGGGTTCCTGTTGCCGGACGAGGCGGACCCGGTATGGGCGGGCGATGTCGACCGCATGTTCGTGTCGCTGGTGCCGCCGGACTACGACGGCACCGAGCGGCCGCTGGACGCGCCGGCCGAGGGCTGGGCGGAGCTGTCCGACATCCGCTGCGAGGGGCCGGGGTCCGTGCTGGCGATCGGCGACGCGGTGCTGCCGGAACACAAGCTGGGCATCGCCAGCGGCTATGACGACAGTTATCACCTGACGCCGGCGCGGCTGCTCAGGAACGCGCTGCACCTGGGCTATCGCGGGCGGCTGATCCACTATCTGGGGATGAGCCATTATTTCCGGCTCGAGGCGAACAGCGGCGGGTTCTTCGTGAGCCTGGCCGGCGGCGCGCTGAACGTGGCGGCAGCGGCGTGGCAGCGCGACTTTGCGAGCCGGGCGCGGGCGCTCGGGTTCGAGATCGTCTGGTCCTTGTCCTACGAGCTGCTGGACCAGCATTGCTGGGGCGACTGGAAGCAGCGGGCGGCGGACGGGTCGCCGGCGCTGACCGGATGGGTGCCGCCGTCCACCTTGCTGTCGCCGGCGCATGGCGGCGCGATGGCGTATCTGCAGGCGGTGGCGCGCGAGGTAATGGGGATCGCGCTGGCGGCGGGGCTCCAGCCGAAGTTCCAGGTCGGCGAGCCGTGGTGGTGGGTGAAGGATGGGAGCCCATGCCTCCACGACGCGGCGGCCAGGCTGGGCGCGGAGCGGATCGACCTGACCGCGCCGGTTTCGGAACGCGACAAGGCGAGGCTGGATGCGGCGGGGCTGCTGCTGTCGGATTCCACCGCGGCCTTGTGCGCGGCGGCCCGGCAAGCGGCGCCGGGATGCGAGACGCTGCTGCTGACGTTCCTGCCGACGGTGCTGGACCCGGCGATGCCGGAAGCGCGGCGGGCGAACCTGCCGGTCGGCTGGGCCGGCGCGTTCGATACGGTGCAGCTGGAGGATTACGACTGGGTGACGGCCGGGAACACGGCCGCGAGCGCGCGCGGGGCGCCGGTGGCGATGGCGCGGCTGGGCGTGGCGCGGGCGGAATATCTCGCCGGCTTCGTGCTGAATTCCGAGGACAAGGCGCAGTGGCGGGTGATCGAGGCGGCGGCGCGCGGGTGGCAACGCGGGCGCGCCTATCTGTGGGCGCTGCCGCAGGTGATGCGCGACGGGCTCGTGGTATGGGAGGAGGAGGAAAGCGTGCAGGATTTCGACGACGTGGCCTTTCCGCTGGCGCTGGGCCGGGAGGCGGAAGTGACGCCGGAGTTCTCCACCGCGATCCAGGCGACGGCGAGCGGGCACGAGACACGCAATGCGAGCTGGGCCGAGGCGCGCACCCGCTATGACGTGGGGCCGGGCGTCCGGAGCGAGGCGGACATCGCGGCGCTGCTGGCCTTCTTTCGCGCGCGGATGGGGCCGGCGCGCAGCTTCCGCCTGCGCGATCCGTTCGACTGGCGGGGCGAGCGGGAGCTGCTGGGGATCGGCGACGGCGTGGCGACGCGGTTCGCGCTGGCCAGAGCTTACGGCGAGGCGACGCGCGCGATCGCGCTGCCGGTGGCGGGCAGCGTGCGGGTGTTCGTGGGCGGTGCGCAGACACAGGCGTTTTCGGTGGAGAACGGGGCGGTGGCGCTGGACGCGGCACCGGCGGCCGGCGCGGAGGTGCGCGCGAGCTTCGACTTCGACGTGCGGGTGCGCTTTGCCGAGGACCGGCTTACCGTGAGCCGGGCGAGCTTCCTGGCGGGCGCGGCGCCGTCCGTGCCGCTGGTGGAGGTGCGGTGATGGCGCTGTTCACGACCGCCCTGTGCTGGCGGATCGCGCGGGGCGATGGCGTGACGATCGGGCTGACCAGCCACGATCGCGACCTGGAGGTGGGCGGACTTCTGTACCGCGCGAGCCCGGGCATGACGCCCTCGGCGGTGAAGCGCTCGGACGGGCTGGAGGCGGACACAATGGACGTGTCCGGCGCGCTGTCGAGCGCGGCGATCGGCGAGGCGGACCTGCTGGCGGGGCGCTGGGACGGAGCGAGGGTGACGCTGTTCGCGGTCGATTGGACGGGCGGCGATCCAGTGGAGATGGGGCCGGTGGAGATCGGCTGCGGATCGATCGGCGCGGTGGAAACGCGCGGCGGCGCGTTCAGCGCGGAGCTGCGCGGGGCGGCGGCGGCGTTCGAGGCGGCGGTGGCGGAAGCGACGTCGGCCGGGTGCCGGGCGGAACTGGGCGACAGGAGGTGCCGCGTGGCGATGGCCGGGCGGCGGATGATGGCGCGGGTGGTGGGGAGCGAGGGCGAGCTGCTGACGCTGGACCGGGCCGAGCCGGTGGCGGGCGGCTGGGGCGGCGGGCGGCTGCGCTGGTTCGGCGGGGCGAACAGCGGGCTGGCGGGGTGGATCGCAGGCTCGGTGGGCGCCCGCGTGACGCTGCGATCGGCGCCGGTGCTGCCGGTGGCGGCGGGCGATCTGGTGGAGGTGAGCGAGGGATGCGACAAGCGGCTGGAAACGTGCGCGGGGCGCTTTGCCAACGTGGCGAACTTTCGCGGGGAGCCGTTCCTGCCGGGAATGGACCTGCTGACCCGCTATCCAGGGGGGTGACCGCGCCCGGGCGCGGGGCCTGGCGGGTGATCGCGCGGGCGCGGGGCGCGATCGGCGCGCGGTTCCGCCTGCACGGGCGCGATCCGGAGCAGGGGCTGGACTGCGTGGGGCTGGCGGGCTGGGCGCTGGAGATCGGCAGCCTGCCGACCGGCTATGGGTTGCGCGGGGGAACGCGGGAAAGCGTGGAGGAGCGGTTGCGCGCGGCGGAACTGGGCGCGGTGGCGGAGCTGCGCGGGGGCGACCTGGTGCTGGCGGCGGCGGGGCCGGGGCAATGGCACCTGGCGATCGCCGTGCCGGGGGGCTGGGTGCATGCCGATGCGGGCTTGCGGTGCGTGGTGGAGCGGCCGGGCGCGGCGCCGTGGCCGGTGGTCTCGATCTGGCGGAGGGAATGATGGCGACTTTGGTGCTTTCGGCCGTGGGCACGGCGATCGGCGGGCCGATCGGCGGCGCGCTGGGCGCGCTGCTGGGGCAGGGGGTGGACCGCGAGGTGCTGCGCCCGCCGGGCCGGCAAGGTCCGCGGCTGACGACCCTGGCGGTGCAGACCTCCACCTATGGCACGCCGATCCCCAGGCTGTTCGGGCGGATGCGCGTGGCGGGCAGCGTGATCTGGGCGACCGACCTGATCGAGAGCCATGCGACGAGCCGGGCGGGCAAGGGGCAGCCGAGCGTCACCACCTACAGCTATTCCGCCTCGTTCGCCGTCGCCCTGTCGGCGCGGGCGATCCGGCGGGTGGGCCGGATCTGGGCGGACGGCTCGCTGCTGCGCGGGGCGGCGGGCGACCTGAAGGTGGCGGGCACCTTGCGGGTGCATCCGGGCGGCGAGGACCAGGCGGCGGACCCGCTGATCGCGTCGGCGGAAGGATCGATGGCGCCGGCGCACCGGGGGATCGCCTATGCCGTGTTCGAGAACCTTGAACTGGCGGAATTCGGCAACCGGCTGCCCTCGCTGACCTTCGAGGTGTTTGCCGACGAGGCTCCGGTGAGCGCGGGGTTCATCGCCGCCGAGCTCACGCAGGGGCGCGTGGCGGCGCGCGGAGGCACGATGCTGGACGGGTTCGCGGCCTATGGCGATTCCGCGCGCGGCGTGCTGGAAACGCTGGCGGAGGGCGGCGGCTGGTTCGCGCCGGCGGGTGACGGCTTCGTGCTGGCGCAGGACGAGGCGCCGGTCGCGACGCTGGCCGATGCGGGGCATGCGGCGGAAGGCGAGCGCGGCGCACGCGGGGCGCGGACGCTGGCGGCGGCGGAAACAGTGCCGCGGCGAGTGACGCTGGCCCATTACGACCCGGCGCGCGACTATCAGACCGGCGTCCAGTCCGCCTCGCGGCCCGGCGCCGGCGCGCGGGAGAAGCGGGCGGAGCTGCCGGCGGCGGTGGCGGCGGACACCGCGCGGGCGCTGGCCGAGCGGCGGCTGGCGGCGGCGGAGGCGGCGCGGGAGCGGCGGATGGTGACGGCGGGGCTGGACCGGCTGGCGCTGGCGCCGGGCGCGGTGGTCTCGATCGCCGGCGCGGGCGGGCGCTGGCGGGTGACGGGCTGGTCGCTGGAGAACATGGTGCTGTCGCTGAACTGCCTGCGGCTGCCCGGAGGACCGGGGCCGGTGCCGCGGGCGAGCCCCGGACGGGTGCTGGCCGCCGCCGACCGCCATGCGGGGCAGACGGTGCTGCAGGCGGTCGAGCTGCCGCCGCTGGGCGACGAGGCGCTGGCCGGGCCGATGCTGGCCGTGCTGGCGGCGGGGACGGGCGCGGGCTGGCGCCGGGCGGCCCTGCTCTACAGCCTGGACGGCGGCGCGCGCTGGATCGAGGCGGGAGGAACCGCGGCGCCGGCCGTGCTGGGGACAGTGACGGTGCCGCCGGGCGTTGCCTCCGCGCGGCTGGAGGACCGCCGCTCGATGCTGGAGGTCGAGCTGGCGGAAGCGGGCATGGCGCTGGCCGATGCCGATGCGGGCGGGCTGATGTCGGGCGCGAACCTGGCGCTGGTTGGCGAGGAGCTGCTGCAGTTCGGGCGTGCGGAGCGGATCGGCACGCGACGTTGGCGGCTGACGCGATTGTGGCGCGGGCGCCGTGGCACGGAGGCGGCGATCGGCGGGCAGGGCGCGGGCGCGCGCTTTGCGCTGCTCTCGGCCGACAGCGTGGCGACGATCGCCCTGCCGGCCAGCGCGATCGGCGGCACCGTGCAGGTGATGGCGAGCGGCGTCGGCGATGCGGAGCCGGCGATGGTGACCGTGGCGGTGACGGGAGCGTCCGTGCTGCCGCCGCCGCCCGTCGCCTTGCGGCGCGACGGCGAGGTGCTGCGCTGGACGCGGCGGAGCCGGACCGGATGGCGCTGGATCGATGGCGCGGACGCGCCGCTGGGCGAAGAGGCGGAACGCTACCACGTCACGCTGGCCACGGCCGGCGGCGCGGTGCTGCGCGAGGAGAGCGTCGGGACACCGGCGGTGGTGCTGGCGCCGGCGGAGCGGGGCGGCGACGTGCAGGTGACGGTGCGGCAGATCGGCACGTTCGGCCTTTCCGGCCCGGCGCGGATCGAGGGAGTGAGGAGAGAAGCATGAGCGACACGACGGACAGGCTGGCGCTGCCGCTGCTGGCGGCGGGGCAGGCGCAAAAGGAAATGGCGCACAACGAGGCGCTCGCGCTGCTCGACCTGCTGGTGCAGCCGGCGGTGGAGGCGATCGGGCTCGACCTGCCGCCGGCGGACCCGGCGGAGGGGGCGTGCTGGGTGGTGGGTCCGGCGCCGGTGGGCGACTGGGCGGACCAGGCGGGAGCGCTCGCCGGCTGGACCGCAGCCGGATGGCGGTTCGTGCCCGCGTTCGACGGGGCACGGGTGTGGAGCAGGCAAGGCGCCTGCGATGCCCGCTTCGTGGACGGGGCATGGCGGATCGGCGTGGTGCAGGGGCGAGCGCTGATGATCGACGGGCAACAGGTGGTCGGGCCGCGGGGCCCGGCGATCGCCGATCCGGCCGGCGGAACGATGGCCGATGCGGAGGCTCGCGCGGCTATCGGCGCGATCCTGACGGCCCTTCGCGCCCATGGATTGGTTGCGGCCTGAGCGCGAGAAAACTGTTGCGATCGGGCAACAGCCCCCGGAATTTGTTCGCTTGCGCGGAAACCAACCCAGAGGTAGTGAGTTTGCGCTGTCCGAGTGACAACCAAGAAAGGGGATTCAATGCGGAAGCTTGCCATTGCCATGGCGCTTGCCTCCACCGCGCTCGCCACGCCTGCACTTGCACGTGACGATTCGTGGTATGTCGGCATCGAAGGCGGCGCGATGATCGTCGAGGATATCGATTACGATATCGGCGCGATTGAGAATGCGGCGTCGGTCGATCACAATTATGGCTGGGACGTCGACGGCGTCATCGGTTACGATTTCGGTGGTTTCCGGGTCGAAACCGAAGTCGGCTATCGCCGCGCGTCGGTTGACAGCTACTCCTCGATCACGACCACGCCGTTCTTCAACGGTGCGGGCGCGCTCTCGAACTCGCCGGCGCAGAACTATGAGGGCGGCTACGGCCGGACCTCGGCGCTCAGCTTCATGCTGAACGGCCTTCTCGACTTCGGTGACGATGACGGCGTGCAGGGCTTTGTCGGCGGCGGCGTCGGCGTGGCTCGCGTGAAGGCGAACTACGCCGTCAGCGCCCGTGACTTCGTGGACGACTCCGACACCGTGTTCGCCTGGCAGGGCCTGGCGGGCATCCGTGCGCCGCTGAGCGACCATGTGGACGCCACGCTGAAGTATCGCTTCTTCAACGCAGCGAACGTCAAGCTGGTGGACGTGACCGGCCGTAACTTCGAGGGCCGCTTCCGCTCGCACTCGATCCTGGGTGGCCTGACCTACAACTTCGGTGAGCCGGCTGCTCCGCCGCCGCCTCCGCCGCCCCCGCCGCCGCCTCCCCCGCCGCCGCCGCCGCCGCCGGCTCCGGAACCGATCGTCTGCTCGCCTGGGCCGTACATCGTGTTCTTCGAGTGGGACAAGTCGGACATCACGCCGCAGGCGGCGTCGCTGCTCGACAACGCGATCTCGCAGTACCAGTCGTGCGGCAACGCGCAGGTCATGCTGGCCGGCCACGCCGACCGTTCGGGCTCCGCGAGCTACAACGTCGGTCTGTCGCAGCGTCGTGCAGACTCGGTCCGTGCGTATCTGTCGGCCCATTCGATCCCGGATGGTGCGATCAGCACGCAGGCGTTCGGCGAGAGCCGTCCGCGCGTCGAGACCGCCGATGGCGTTCGCGAGCTGGAGAACCGCCGCGTGGAGATCACCTACGGTCCGAACGCGGGCATGTAAGCGATCACCTTTCGGTGACTGGAACAGGGGAGGTCGGGCAACCGGCCTCCCTTTTTCTTTGTTCGCGGCGCGCCTGTGGGTGCAATGGCGCGATCTGCTCCGGCGGTTCCCGTCATGGCAGGCGTTGTGAGCTTCACCACCGCTCCACGATCCGGCGATCGCCGGGGGCGTGAAGGAGAATGGCGGCGCATGAGACGAGCTTTCCTGGCGAGCGCCTGGCTGCTGTCCGCCACCAGCCCGGCCGCGGCTGGCCAGTTCGATCCCCCCAGCCCGCAAGCGTTCATCCGCACCGAAGACCAGCAGCGCGCGCGATTGCTGAACACACCGTGCACGCCGGCGGATCTGGGACGCGGATGCTATCGGTACGACAACAGGCTGATCCGGGAAATTCCGTGCACCCTGCATTCCGCTCCTGGCGTGCTGGACTCGCTGCCGCTCGATCAATGTTACAAGATGGAGGAGCCGCGCCGGTACCGAGGCATCTGGATCGACGAGTTCGAGGGCCAGGCTTTCCTTCCGGAAGGCGCAAGTCCGCCGGAACGTCCGCGCGGCGATCCACGATCCCCGGGCTGGCGCGAGCAGGCGGAGCGCGCGCGAGCGGCACGAACCTGGCTTGATGTCAGCCGAACCGATCTACGCCACGACTTCCGGCCGGAAGGAAGACGGGTGCGCCTCGACTTTGTCGGCCGCAAGACGCTCTATCCGGGTGCCTATGGGCATATGGGCGGATCGGCCAACGAGATCATCGTCGATCGGGTGATTTCGGCGCAAGAGCAGCGCTAGCGGAACTCCCGGGCGAGCTCCTGCCACCCCCGCGCTGCGGCGCCGATCGGCGTGCAGGCTGGAAATCCTGCCTCGTTCGGCTAGAGGAGCAGCCTTCCCCAGGCGTGCCGCCTGCCAGCAAATGGACTTTCGATGCGCATCACCATGATCGGCTCTGGCTATGTCGGCCTGGTTTCCGGCGCCTGCTTCTCCGACTTCGGCCACGACGTGGTGTGCGTGGACAAGGACGCGAGCAAGATCGAGGCGCTCGAGGCGGGGCGGATGCCGATCTACGAGCCGGGGCTGGAGCAGCTCGTGGCCACCAACGTGGCGGCCGGGCGCCTGACCTTCACCACCGACCTCAAGAGCGCAGTGGCCGGTGCGGACGCGGTGTTCATCGCGGTGGGCACGCCGTCGCGGCGCGGCGATGGCCATGCCGACCTCACCTATGTGTTCGACGCGACCCGCGAGATCGCCGAGGCGGTAACCGGCCCGGCGGTGGTGGTGACGAAGTCCACGGTGCCGGTGGGCACGGGCGACAAGGTCGAGGCGATCCTGCGCGAGGTGCGTCCGGAAGTGGACGTCCAGGTCGTCTCCAACCCCGAGTTCCTGCGCGAGGGCGCGGCGATCGGCGACTTCAAGCGTCCCGACCGGATCGTGATCGGAACCGACAACGAGCGCGCGCGCGGCGTGATGCGCGCGATCTACCGGCCGCTCTATCTCAACGAGAGCCCGATCCTGTTCACCGGCCGACGCACGTCCGAGCTCATCAAATATGCCGCCAATGCGTTCCTCGCGACCAAGATCACCTTCATCAACGAGATCGCCGACCTGTGCGAGGCGGTGGGTGCCAACGTGCAGGACGTGAGCCGCGGCATCGGCCTGGACAATCGCATCGGCAAGAAGTTCCTGCATGCCGGGCCGGGCTATGGCGGGTCGTGCTTCCCCAAGGACACGCTGGCGCTGCTGAAGACCGGCGAGGATTACGAGGCGCCGCTGCGCATCGTCGAGGCGGTGGTGCAGGTGAACGACAGCCGCAAGCGCGCAATGGGCCGCAAGGTGATCCGCGCGCTGGCCGGCGACACCAACGCCGCCGCGCGCGAGGAAACGCGCGGCAAGACGGTGGCGGTGCTGGGCCTGACGTTCAAGCCGAACACCGACGACATGCGCGACGCGCCGAGTATCGCGATCATCCAGACGCTGCAGGATGCCGGCATCACGGTGCGGGCGCACGATCCGGAGGGCATGGAGGCCGCGCGGCGGGTGATGCCGGGCATCGACTACCGCACGGACGCCTATGACGCGGCGGCCGGCGCCGATGCGGTGGTGATCGTGACCGAATGGGACACCTACCGCGCGCTCGACCTCAAGCGGCTGAAGGCGGCGATGTCGGGCGACGTGATGGTGGACCTGCGCAACGTCTACCCGCCGGCTGATGCGGAGGCGGCGGGCTTCCGTTATTCCTCGATCGGGCGTGTGGCGCCGAAGGGCTGACCCTTTGCTGGACCCTGCCGTAGCGGCGGGGCAGGCGATGACCTTTCCCGGCGGGATGGTTGACGCCGCGCCGCGGCTTGGTCGAAAGCGGCCACAGGAGGGCTGACGCGACAATGCTGGAAATGCGACCCGATTGCGAGCGGTGCGGCGCGGACCTGCCGGCCAGCCAGGCGGGGGCGTTCATCTGCTCGTTCGAATGCACCTATTGCACCGAATGCGCGGAGGCGCTGGACGATCGCTGTCCCAATTGCGGCGGCGAACTGATGGACCGGCCGGCGCGCACGGGCAAGGCGCTGCAGGAGCATCCGGCCTCTACCGAGCGGCGCTTCCGCGGATGATCCCGCGCGTTCTGATCATCGCCGGATCGGACTCGGGCGGAGGCGCGGGTATCCAGGCGGACATCAAGACCGTCACCCTGCTCGGCGGCCATGCGATGACCGCGATCACGGCACTGACCGCGCAGAACACGCTGGGCGTGCAGGGCGTGCTGCCCGTGTCGCCGGAGTTCGTGGTGCAGCAGATCGATTCCTGCGTGGGGGACATCGGCGTGGATGCGGTGAAGATCGGCATGCTCGGCTCGGCCGAGATCGCCCATGCCGTGGCCGGCCGGCTGGAGGGTATCGGCGTGCCGATCGTGTTCGATCCGGTGATGGTGGCGACGAGCGGATCGGTGCTGGCGGACGACGCGACGGTCGCCGCGTTCGGGCGGCTGATGACGCTGGCGACGGTGGTGACGCCGAACCTGCCGGAGCTGGAGGCGCTGGGCGGTGAGCGGGCGGTGCTGGCGCAGGGGGCGGCGCTGCTGGTGAAAGGCGGTCATGCCGAGGGCGAGGAGGTGAAGGACCGGCTGGTGACGCCGGACGGCGAGCACCTCTGGATGCATCGCCGGATCGACACCCGCCACACGCACGGCACGGGGTGCACGCTCGCCAGCGCGATCGCGACGTGGCTTGCCGCGGGAGCGAGCCTGGCCGATGCGACCGGTCGCGCCATCGCCTTTGTCGAACAGGTCCTGGCCGCGGCGCCGGGCCTTGGCGCAGGGCACGGGCCGATGGGCCATGCCATGGGCCGCGTGCCGTTCGACGATATGCTGGCGGCGATCCATCCGGCGGGGTGGGACGGGGCGACCTTTGCCGCTAAACGGCAGCCATGCCCGGACTGAAATACGAGAAGCTGCATCCCGCGCCGGTCGTCGGCGTGGACGAGGCCGGGCGCGGGCCGCTCGCAGGGCCGGTGGTGGCGGCGGCGGTGATCCTGCCGCTGAAAGGGTGTCCCCGCGGCATCGACGATTCGAAGCGCCTGCCGGCGGCCGAGCGCGCGCGGCTGCACGATCGGCTGATTGGCTGCGCGGCGGTCGGCGTCGGCATCGTCGAGGCGGACGAGATTGACACGCTCAACATCTACTGGGCGACGATGAAGGCGATGACGCTGGCGGTGGAGGCGCTATGCGTTCGCGCCGGCTGTGCGCCGGGCCATGTGCTGGTGGACGGCAACCGGCTGCCGCGGTGGAGCTATCCGGCGACGCCGATCGTCGGCGGCGACGCGCTCAGCCGCTCCATCGCCGCGGCGTCGATCATCGCCAAGCATAGGCGCGACACAATCATGCTCGAACATGCCGCCGCGCATCCGCTGTACGGCTGGGCGAGCAACAAGGGCTATTCCGCGCCGGAGCATCTGCGCGCGCTGGCCGAGCACGGCCCGACGCCGCTGCACCGCCGCAGCTTCGCGCCGGTGCGCCTGGCCTGGGAAGCACGCGAAGGCGGGCGCCAGGGCGAGCTGCTGGTCGTGCCGGCGACGGCGGCGGGCTGAAGGGCCTCGTTCTTCCGGGAAGACCGGGAGAACCTGCGACACACTGAGCGCTTCCGGCGGAGCACGTCGGGCTTCGCGATGCGGGCGGCAGAGCTCGAGTGATCCGGCGTGGGGGCCGCGTCATGGTGAATCATTGCCCGCCGAGTCTTTTGAGTCACACACCAGAGCTTGGGGCTATGGATAAGTCTTGACTCAACATGTGCCGGCCTTCGCGGAATGTTCTGCGCCGTTAACGGGATGGCAGGGTTTTTCGTTAACCAATCAGCGCTTGACCGGAGTCCGCTTAGCCGCATTTTCATGCGCTCGAAGACGGGGGATTGGTGAATGAGTGTGCTCGAGATTGCGCGTGCGGTGCGCGCCCCCCGGACGGCGGCGACCGCGGCAGGGGAGGTCGTGCTGCCGCTCGACACCATCCTGCAGCGCGATTGCATCGGGGCGATGCGCGAGCTTCCGGCGGCGTCGATCGACATGATCTTCGCCGATCCGCCCTACAATTTGCAGCTGGGCGGCGACCTCAACCGTCCGGACGGCAGCCATGTCGATGCCGTGACCGACGCCTGGGACAAGTTCGACAGCCTGGATGCCTATGACCGCTTCACCCGCGCCTGGCTGGCGGAGGCCAAGCGCATCCTGAAGCCGAACGGCACGATCTGGGTGATCGGCAGCTACCACAACATCTTCAAGGTGGGCGCCGCGATCCAGGACCTGGGCTACTGGATCCTGAACGACATCATCTGGCGCAAGGCCAACCCGATGCCGAACTTCAAGGGGACGCGCTTCACCAACGCGCACGAGACGCTGATCTGGGCGTCGATGGGCGAGAAGGCGCGCTATACCTTCAACTATCGCAGCATGAAGACGCTGAACGACGAGCTGCAGATGCGCTCCGACTGGGAATTCCCGATCTGCGGCGGCGCCGAGCGGCTGAAGAAGGACGGGCACAAGGTGCATCCGACGCAGAAGCCGGAGGCCTTGCTGTACCGCATCCTGCTGGCCTGCACGAAGCCGGGCGACGTGGTGCTCGATCCGTTCTTCGGCACCGGGACGACCGGGGCGGTGGCCCGGCGGCTGGGGCGGCGCTGGATCGGGATCGAACGCGAAAGCCCGTATGTCGCCGCCGCGAAGGAGCGGATCGCCGCCGCCCTGCCGCTGGACGAATCGGCGCTGACCACGATGCAGAGCCCCAAGGCGGCACCGCGGGTGGCGTTTGGCACCATCGTGGAAACGGGCATGCTGGTGCCGGGCGCGGTGCTGATGGACGCCAAGCGCAAATACCGCGTGACGGTACGCGCCGACGGCAGCCTGCTCAGCGATTGCGGGCAGGTGGGGTCGATCCACAAGCTGGGCGCGAGCTTGCAGAACGCGCCGGCGTGCAACGGCTGGACCTTCTGGCATTACGAGGCGGAGGGCGCGCTGAAGCCGATCGATGCGCTGCGGCAGACGTATCTGCTGGCGACGCAGCCATAGTCGCGACACCTTGCAACTCCCCGTTCGTGCTGAGTAGGGGGCTGAGCTTGTCGAAGGCCCGTATCGAAGCAGGTGCCGCATGTCCTTCGATACACGTCTTCGCTTGCGCTCAGCCGCTACTCAGGACGAACGGGGGTGATATGAGCACATCCATGCACCTCCGCCCGATCCACTTCGTCGATACCCCGATCGGCCGCGATGGCGAGGTCGCGCGGCTGGCGGGGGGGATGCAGTGGTTCGCCGCCTATGAGGTGATCCGCTGGGCGGAGCGGCAGGTGGTGCCGATCGCCGAGTTCGAGCGGGTGCTGGGCAGCGAGGAGCGGGCCGTGGCCGTGCACCGGGCGATCACTGCCCCCCGGCCGCCGCTGGTGTTCGGCGGGCGCACCTTGCGGCTGGACCAGCCGCAGGTGGCGGGCATCCTCAACGTGACGCCCGACAGCTTTTCCGACGGGGGCAGGCTTGGCGACGACCCACAGGCGGTGGCGGAGGCGGGTTTCGCCATGGAGCAGGCCGGCGCCGCGCTGATCGACGTGGGCGGCGAATCGACCCGGCCCGGCGCGCCGGCAGTGTGGGAAGGCGACGAGGTGCAGCGGGTGGCGCCGGTGATCGAGCGGCTCGCGCGCGGCGGCACTCTGGTGTCGGTGGACACGCGCAAGGCGGCGGTGATGGAGGCGGCGCTGGCCGCGGGCGCGCACATCGTCAACGATGTCTCGGCGCTGGAATGGGACGACCGCGCAACGGAGATCGTCGCGAGGAGCGGCGCGCCCGTGGTGCTGATGCACTCGCCCGATCCGAAGGCCGGCGGGCATGGCCGGGTCGCCTACGCGAACGTGCTGACCGAGGTGTTCGACTGGCTGGAAGCGCGGATCGAGCGGGCGGTGGAGGCGGGGATCGATCGCGCGAAGATCCTGGTCGATCCGGGCATTGGCTTCGGCAAGTCGTTGCAGGACAATCTGGCGCTGCTGAACGGCCTAGCGCTGTTCCACGGGCTCGGCTGCGCGGTGATGCTGGGCGCCAGCCGCAAGCGGATGATCGGGGCCTTGTCGAGCGAGGCGCCGGTCGGGGAGCGGCTGGGCGGGTCGCTCGCGCTGGCGCTGAAGGGCGCGGACGCGGGCGTGCAGCTGCTGCGCGTGCATGACGTGGCCGAGACGGTGCAGGCGCTCCGGGTGTGGCGCGGCCTGAGGGATCAGGCGCTGGTCGGACGCTAGAACGTCACCTGCAGGTTGGTTTCCAGGAAGCGGACGGTGTTGGAGCGGGTGCCAACGGCATCGGGCGCGTCCTTGAGGAAGCGGCCCTTGAACAGCAGGGCGAAGTTGGTTTCCAGCCGGAGATGGTCCGGCACCAGCCAGAAGCGCAGCCGGCCCTCGATCTGGTGGCCGGCGAAGTTGCCGGAGCGGCCGGTTTCGTCGGTAAGGCCGGCGAACTCGTCAAAGCGGGAGGCGAGCCACACCGCGCGGTAATCGGCCAGCGCCTCCACCCTCTTGCCGGGCTTTGCCTCGAAGCGCACGCCGCCGGCGCTGATGTTCTCGCGCGCGAGCATCGCATAGGTGCCCGACGGGCCGAGATCGTCGCGCCGGCTGCCGAACAGCGTATCGAACCGGCCATAGCGGCCGCCGGGACGGTCGCCGCTCGCCCAGTCGTAGAACAGGCCGAGCCGGGCTTTCAGCGGGCCGGCGAAGGTGTAGCCCGCCGCACCGTGCACGAAGCCGGCGGAGACGGCGCGGTCGATCGCGTCGGGCTCCGTCGAGGGGCGGGCGCGGCCGAACTGATAGACGCCCTCCAGATCGTAATCGATCGTGCCGGCCTTGCCCTCGCGGAACAGGCGGGCATCCAGCGTGTGCAGGCGGCGGTCGGCGGTTTCGCGCCGGGGCGAATCGTGTTCGGCAAGGCGATACCAGGCGAGTTCGGCCTGTGTCTCCCCGAACAGCTTCTTGCGCTGGAAGTGCGCGCCGAACAGCACGTTGTCGAACGTCTCGCGGTCAAGCACCACCTTGTTGCGGCGGATCTCCCGTGCGCTGTCCGGCAGATGCTCCTGCGGCAGGACGTAGAACAAGGCGAGCTCCGTGCGGGTATCGGGCTCCAGATCGACGCGCAGTCCGGTGAAGCCGTTCACCGTGTTGCGGTACTCGTCGGTGGCGATCAGCCGGCCGGAGCCGAGGTTGAGGAGAAAGCGGCCGCCCTGCGCCGCGACCTTGCTGCCGGTGCCCAGCGCATCGTTGAGCCGAAGCTTGGCATAAAGCTGGGGCAGTTCCACCGCATTGACGTCGTCGCGTCCGATCAGCGTGCCGGGGCCGATATCATAGGCGCGGCTGTCGATCAGTTCGGCGCCGATCGCGAACGGGCCGGGGCCATATTCCACCGCGATGCCCGTGCGCACGGTGAAGGCATCCTCCGACGCCTTGTAGTCCGGACGGGGCCGCCCGGTGACGGTTTCGTAGCGGGCGCGGGTGGAGGCGGAAAGGATCAGCCCGTTGGCGTCCTGCTTGGGCGCGGTCTCCTCCTTGCCCGGCTTTTCGGTGGACGAAGCGGGCGAGGCGGGCGGCGACTGGGCAAAGGCGGAGGCGGGCAGGCCGAGCAGAAGCGCCGCACCGGCGACGATCGACGAGCGCCGGACCGACCGGCCCTTCCACACGTACCTGCGCTGCGCGTGCATCCTGCCCCCCTTTTCAGGATCGCTGCGAGCAATGTTAAGCAACATGCCGGAGACGATCGGCGCATGAATACGCCGGGGGTGCACAAGTTCCTTCAGCTCACCGCAAAGAATATCGTGCGCGGAGATCGAGGTGAAACCATCGAGAACGAAAGCGGAAACGTGACCTGTACTGTCATCCAACCGTCACGCGACTGCAATCTTCAGCGCAAAGCTATGCCGCGTTGTCGATGCCCAGCTCGCCCAGCTTGCGGTACAGGGTGGAACGCCCGATGCCGAGGCGGCGAGCGACCTCGGTCATGCGGCCGCGGTAATGGCCGATGGCGAGGCGGATCACGTCGGCTTCGATCTCGTCCAGCGGGCGCAGATTGCCGTCGGGGCGGAAAAGGGTGACGCCGCCGGATGTCGCCATGCCGGCCGGCGCAGGCGCGGCGTTGCGGCCGGCGCCCAGCGCGGCGATCTGCGGGAAGTCGGCCACGGTCAGCGCGTTGGCCTCGCACAGCACGGCGGCGCGGAACAGGGCGTTCTGCAACTGGCGGACGTTGCCCGGCCAGTCGTAGCGGGAAAGCAGCGTCAGCGCCTCGTCGGTGATGCCGAGCGGGCGGAGCCCGGGCTGCTGCGCGATGCGGGCCAGCAGATGCCGGGCGAGCGCCGGAATGTCGCCGATCCGCTCGCGCAGGGGCGGGATCGTCACCTGGACGACGTTCAGCCGGTAGAAGAGGTCCTCGCGGAAGCGGCCGGCCTCCACCTCCTCGGCCAGCCGCTTGTTGGTGGCGGCGATGACGCGCACGTCCACTTCGCGGGCATGGCGCGCGCCGAGCGGCTGGATGTCGCCGTTCTGCAGCACGCGC
Organism: Sphingomonas aracearum; assembly: GCF_003345355.1. Lineage (GTDB taxonomy): Bacteria > Pseudomonadota > Alphaproteobacteria > Sphingomonadales > Sphingomonadaceae > Sphingomonas > Sphingomonas aracearum. Next base: position 353,693 of record NZ_QQNB01000003.1, read on the forward strand.
AGCAGCTTGACCTGCGCCTCCAGCGGCATCTCGCCGATCTCGTCGAGGAACAGCGTGCCGCCGTCCGCTTCCTGGAAGCGGCCGATCTTGCGCTCGAACGCGCCGGTGAACGCGCCCTTCTCGTGACCGAACAGTTCGGATTCGATGAGGTTGGGCGGCAGCGCGCCGCAGTTCACCGTCACCATCGGCTTCTTGGCGCGGGGAGAGGCGGCATGGACCGCCTCCGCCACCACTTCCTTGCCGACGCCGGATTCGCCTTCCAGCAGCACCGGCACGCGGGCGCGGGCGGCCTTGGCGGCGATGGCCAGCGCGGCGCGGAAATCGGGCGCGGCGCCGACGATCTCCTCGAAGGCGAGCAGCGCCGGGATCTTTTCGGATAGGGGACGCAGTTCGCCGCCCTGCGTACCGGCCACCGCGGCATCGAGCGCCGAGAGCAGGCGTTCGGGGGCGAGCGGCTTGACCAGGAAGTCCGTGGCGCCCGCGCGCATCGCGTTCACCGCCTGCGCCACCGAGCCATCGGCGGTGAGCAGCAGGATCGGCAGCGCCGGGCGCCGGGCGCGCAGCTCGATGATGAGCGCGGTCGCCTCCGCCTCCGACTGCCAATGGTCGAGCAGGATCGCGTCCAGCTGCATGCCGTCCTGCGTGCCGAGCTGCGCCACGGCCATTTCCGCGTCGGCGGCGAAGATGGTGCGCCAGGCGCGCCGCCCGGCGATCGCCGCCACCAGGCGCCGCTGGGCGGGCTCGTCGTCGACCAGCATCAGCAGCCGCTGTCCGTTGCGCATCATCGTTCCACTGTCCCCCTGGTCCCGGATCGGGATAAGGCGAAGCGGTAAAGGTCGGCTTAAGCGGCTTGCCGGGCCGGCGCGCGCAGGGACTTGAGGCGGACGAGGCGCCCCGCTAAGCAACGTTCATCCAAGGGAGAACACGGTACCATGGCCGATCGCGGCGAATTGCAGGCGCACGAGGCGACCTATAACGGCATGATCCGCATGCTGAAGTTCGGCACCGGCGTGGTGGTGGTGATCGTCCTCGCGGTGATCTGGCTGATCGCCGGCTGATCGGCGCCGCTGCATGAAGATCGCCGCCCTCCGCGAAACCGCCGCCGGAGAGCGGCGCGTTGCCGTCACGCCGGAAACGGCGAAGAAGTTCATCGCGCTGGGCGCCGAGGTGGCGGTGGAGGCAGGGGCCGGCGCTTCCGCCTCGATCGCCGATGCCGATTTTGCCGCGGCCGGCGCGACACTGGGCGACGCCGCCGCGACGGTGGCGGGGGCGGACATCGTGCTGGGCGTGCAGGGGCCGTCGCCCGCGGCGCTGGCGGGCGCGGCGCCGGGCGCCTGGGTGGTTGCCGGCCTCAACCCGTTCGGCACCGGAGAAGGCGGAGGGCGCGAGCGGGTGGACGCCTATGCCGCGGCGGGCCTGGAGGCGCTGGCCATGGAGTTCATGCCGCGCATCACGCGCGCGCAATCCATGGACATCCTGTCCTCGCAATCGAACCTTGCCGGCTACAAGGCGGTGCTGGACGCCGCGGCGGAATATGGCCGCGCGTTTCCGATGATGATGACGGCGGCGGGCACCGTCTCGGCCGCGCGCGTGTTCGTGATGGGCGTGGGCGTCGCCGGATTGCAGGCGATCGCGACGGCACGGCGGCTGGGCGCGCAGGTTTCCGCCACCGACGTGCGTTCGGCGACCAGGGAGCAGATCCTGTCGCTGGGCGCCAAGCCGGTGTTCGTGGAGAAGGTGGCCGGCATCGAAGGCGAGGGCGCGGGCGGCTATGCCGGCGAGATGTCGCCTGAATATCAGCGCGCGCAGGCGGAACTGGTGTCGAGCCATATCGCCCGGCAGGACGTGGTGATCACCACCGCGCTGATCCCGGGCCGCCCGGCGCCGCGGCTGATCTCCGACGCGCAGATCGCCACCATGCGGCCGGGCTCGGTGATCGTCGACCTGGCGGTGGAGAGCGGCGGCAATGTCGAGGGCGCGATCGCCGGCGAGATCGTGGAGCGCCACGGCGTGAAGATCGTCGGCCACCGCAACGTGCCGTCGCGCCTGGCCGCCGATGCCTCCGCGCTGTTCGCGCGCAACCTGTTCAACTTCCTGTCCGCCTTCTGGGACAAGGAAGCGGGCCGGCCGGTGCTGGACGAAGAGATCGGCGATGCGGTGCGGCTGACCAGGGCAGGCCAGGTGGTGCATCCGAGGCTGGTTTCGTGACAGGCAATCCTCCCCTGCAAGGGGAGGTGGCGCGCGCAGCGCGTCGGAGGGGTGATGCCCTCTCGATGGCGCGACACCCCTCCGTCAGGCCTGCGGCCTGCCACCTCCCCTTGCAGGGGAGGATGTGAGTGCTGCAGGGGACTGGAGATACCCAGCAAAGGGCACGAATGCTGCGGCAGCAGATGTCGCCTGCCGAGATCGCCTTGTGGCTCGCCCTGCGGGGCAAGCCAAATGGGCTGAAGTTCCGCAAGCAGCATCCCTCCGGCCCCTACGTGGCCGATTTCTACTGTCATGCAGCCCGGCTGGTGATCGAGGTCGATGGCGAGGCGCATGGCTGTGGCGATCGGCCGATGCGCGATGCTGCACGGGACCGGTGGTTCGCGGAACGAGGGCTGGAGACGTTGCGAGTGCCGGCTGTTGAAGTTCTGAAGGATTGCGATGCCGTGACGCGCGGCGTCTGTTCCGTTGCTGCCGAGCGCATCGCGCGAGCCGATCAAGGAAGCTGATATGGACTTCATCTCGATCCTGTCGATCTTCGTGCTGGCGTGTTTCGTCGGCTATTACGTGGTGTGGTCGGTGACGCCGGCGCTGCACACGCCGCTGATGGCGGTGACCAATGCGATCTCGTCCGTCATCATCGTCGGCGCGCTGATCGCGGCGGCGGCGAGCGGGGCCGGGGCGGCGGGCGGCACGTCCAAGTGGCTGGGGCTGCTGGCGGTGGTGCTGGCGAGCGTGAACATCTTCGGCGGATTCGCCGTCACGCAGCGGATGCTGGCGATGTACAGGAAGAAGGCGCCGGCGGGCGCTCAGAAGTAGGTCGTCATCCCGGCGAAGACCGGGACACACCGCGCCGCAAGCGCTGGTGGAGAGAGGGATCCCGGCCTTCGCCGGGGTGACGGAAAGAGGGGCGGGGCCAAGTGGAACATACGACAGCAGTGAACCCGTGGGTGGCCCTGGCCTATCTGATCGCGGGCGTGTGCTTCATCCTGGCGCTGCGTGGCCTCTCCAGCCCGGCGACGAGCCAGCGGGGCAACCGGATGGGCATGATCGGCATGGCCATCGCCGTCGTCACCACGCTGGTGACGCATGTGCCGGTGAACCGCATGGGGCTGGTGCTGACCGGGCCGGAGGGCGAGGTGCTGACGGCAGGGTCGTTCGTCGCCAGCATCGATACGCTTGCGGTCGTCGAGATCCTCGCCGCGATCCTTGTCGGCGCGGTTATCGGCATCGTCACCGCGCGGCGGATCGCGATGACGGCGATGCCGCAGCTGGTCGCCGCGTTCCACTCGCTGGTCGGCCTCGCCGCGGTGCTGGTGGCGTGCGCGGCGTTCCTCAATCCGGTGGCGTTCGGTATCGCGGACGTGGTGACGCCGCTGATCGGGCCGCCGTTCGCGACGATCCACCCCGTGAGCCGGATCGAGATGATCCTGGGCGTGGCGATCGGCGCGATCACGTTCTCGGGATCGGTGATCGCCTTCCTGAAGCTCAACGGCAACATGGGGGGCAAGCCGATCCTGTTGCCGCAGCGGCACGCGATCAACCTGGGCGTGGCGCTGGCGATCGTCTGGTTCGCGTTCGGTTTCTGGATGAGCCAGTCGCCGTTCGACTTCTGGATGGTGACGATCCTCTCCTTCGCGATCGGCTTCCTGCTGATCGTGCCGATCGGCGGGGCGGACATGCCGGTGGTGGTGTCGATGCTGAACAGCTATTCGGGCTGGGCGGCGGCGGCGATGGGCTTCACGCTGCACAATTCGGCGATGATCATCACCGGGGCGCTGGTGGGCTCGTCGGGCGCGATCCTGAGCTACATCATGTGCCGGGCGATGAACCGCTCGTTCCTCAGCGTGATCGCCGGCGGGTTCGGGGCGAGCGCAGAGCCGGGCGGCGCGGCGGCGGCGAGTGACCGGCCGTGGAAGCGAGGGAGCGCGGAGGATGCCGCGTTCCTGATGCAACAGGCCGAGCAGGTCATCATCGTGCCCGGCTACGGCATGGCGGTGGCGCAGGCGCAGCATGTGCTGCGCGAGATGGGAGACAAGCTGAAGGAGCACGGCGTGCGGGTGAAATACGCCATCCACCCGGTGGCCGGGCGGATGCCGGGGCACATGAACGTGCTGCTGGCGGAGGCGAACGTGCCCTATGACGAGGTGTTCGAGCTGGAGGACATCAACTCCGAGTTCGCGCAAACCGACGTTGCGTTCGTGATCGGCGCCAACGACGTGACCAACCCGGCGGCCAAGACCGACAAGAGCTCGCCCATCTACGGCATGCCGGTGCTCGACGTGGAGCGGGCCAAGACGGTGCTGTTCATCAAGCGCAGCATGGGCGGCGTGGGCTATGCCGGCGTCGACAACGACGTGTTCTACCGCGACAACACGATGATGCTGCTGGCCGATGCGAAGAAGATGGTCGAGGAGATCGTCAAGAACCTCGATTGATGCCCCCGGCATCGGTTCTTGCCGATCTCCGTCAAGAACCTAGATTGATGCCCCCGGCATCGGTTCTTGCCGATCTCCGTCAAGAACCTCGATTGATGCCCCCGGCATCGGTTCGGCGAAGGCGGGCATTCACGGCGGCAGCGCGCGTGTTTGCCGTGGGACGGCGGGTCCGGGTTCCTGCCGACACGGGGATGACGGACCGGGCGATCGCTCCGTTGCGGAGCTAGTGCGGGCCTGTTCGCTCCGCTACGGCGGGAGCTTGCGGCGTTGATCCCGATCGACGTGGCATGAGGTGATCGAGAGCAGGGGCAGGATCGCGCATGGAGTATGACAGCTCGGTAACCCGCGTGGGGGCGCAGGCGGGTCTCGGAGCGCCGATGCTGGTGATCGCCGAGGAAGGGAACGGAGCCGAGGCCTGGACGACGGCCGCGGCCCTGATCGGCGGGCGCGTGCTGGAGCGGCTCGGCTGGGAGGCGGTCGGCGCGCGGCTCGGCAGCCATGCGGTGCGCCCGATCCTGCTGGTGGACAGCTGGAGGGCGGACGAGGCGGTGCTCGCCGAGGCGCTGCCGCGGATCGACACGTTCGCGCGCGCGGGCGGCGTGCCGGTGGTGGTGGCGCTGCAGGAGTCGCACATCGACATCGTCGCCGCGACGCTGATGAGCCCGGGCGTGCAGCTGCTGTGCGGGCCGAGCATGGCCGAGCGCGTGGCGGCGCTGGCCGTGGCGGCGGAGGCCTGGGGCGCCGCGCCGACGCTGCACGATGCCGCGCACGAGGGCGAGGCCGAGCGCCTGCAACGGCTCAATGCGGAGATCGCGCGCATCGCCGAGCTGCTCGCCCGGCTGACGCGCGGCGAGGCCGGCGGGGCATCGGAGGCGGGGGACGCCCTGGCCGATCGCCGGCGCGGCTTTGCGGCGGAACCGGCGGCGGCGGAGGTGGCGATCGATGCCGCGGAGGTACGCCGGGCGATCCGCGTGCGGCGGCTGCGCGAGCAGTTCTTCGCCGCGGGCCTGTTCGAGGACCCGGCCTGGGACATGCTGCTGGACCTGTTCGCCGCGGAGCTGGAGGGGAACCGGGTGTCGGTGTCCAGCCTGTGCATCGCCGCGGCGGTGGCGCCGACCACGGCGCTGCGCTGGATCGGCAAGATGAGCGAGGCCGGGCTGTTGGTCCGCTCGCCCGATCCCCGCGACCGGCGCCGCGCGTACATGGCGCTGTCCGACCAGTCGCGCGGCGCGCTGCACGGATACGTCGCAGCCTTGAAGCGGCAGGGCCTGGCGCTGGCCTGAGACGGCGGTTCGGGCGCGCGTGCGTTCGGGGAGCGGGCGCTACGGCGGGCAGAAGCCGGGCATCGTCGCCCGCGGGCCAGTCGCCGGGCAGCGCGACACCTGCACACCGCCGCTTGCCTCCGCCGCCGCGCCGGGGCATGGAGGCGATCCCGCAGGGGCGATTAGCTCAGTTGGTAGAGCGTCTCGTTTACACCGAGAATGTCGGCGGTTCGAGCCCGTCATCGCCCACCATTTCCTCCGGCCGCCGCACCGGCGTGGCGGCGTTCTCGCCGACCACGGTGATCCAGCGATCGACCCGCCAGCCGGTGACCAGGCCCTGGGTCACGTACGGGTCGGCCCCGGCAAAGGCGGTGGCGGCGGCTTCCGAATCAAACAGGAGCAGCGCCTCCGCCGGCGGATCGCCCACCGCGCCGCCGAGGAGCAGGCCGGTTCCGGTCGCCTCCCAGGCGAGCGACAGGTGCGCGTCGCGCAGCGCGGCGCGGCGATCGAGATAGTCGGGGGCCAAAGTGTAGCGCAGGAGGAAGTGCGCCATCCGGCCGGCGACCTCAGAATTCGCGGACGAGGCGCAGCGCCTGGGCGAGCCAGGGCGCTGCCGGCACCGACACCGGCCGCGCGCCGGCGGCGGGGGAGAGGACGGTGAGCGCTCCGTTGTCCACGGAGAGCAGGCGGCCGAAGAGGAAGCGGCCGGCCGGCTGCGGCACCAGCACGTCGCGGTGCAGCGCCTGCGCAAAGGCATCGGGCGACAGCCGTTCGCACCAGATCTGGTCGCCGGAGCGATAGTCGCCGATCCCGGCCGCCACCGTGATCGCGACCAGGCCGGGGGTGATCGGCGGCGGGGCGAGCACGGCAGCGCGCTTGGGCGCATGGGCGCCATCGACGCCGAGGATCGCAGCGACCGGCAGGTCCGCGCGATCCGGCAGCGAGACGAGATCGGCGGCGGTGACGCCGAGCGCGGCGGCGATGCGGTTCAGCCAGCCGACCGACACGGTGCGCGTGCCGGTTTCGAGGCGGCCGATGGTCTGCGCCGTGGTGGGGGGAACGCAGGCCTTGGCGACCTCTTCCAGCGTCATGCCCTTGGCGCGCCGGACTTCGCGAATGGCAGTGATCATTTCCAACAAAATCCTAACCAGATCGGTTTTTCGCTTTCCTACATCGGGGGCGCCGTGACAAGAGGCTAATTGCGAACACAAGGGGAACGACAATGCGCGAGCTGGCGGAACGGAGCCTGGACGAGTTCGGCGTGGTGCCGGAAGGCGGGCGAACGCGCGCGAACGCCCGGCGGGTAACGGTGAACGTCGCCGAGTCGCCGCTCGGCTGGCTGAAGGCGCGCGGGATGGTGGACGATCGCCAGTTCGAGGCGGGCGAGCGGCTGCGCGCGGATTACGAGCGGGCGGCGCTGGGCCCGCGGGTGACCATGCGGTGGACGGCGCGGGTGGACGGCGCGGGCGCGGGGCTCGATCCGGCGGAAGCGCAGCTGGCGGCCAAGCGGCGCTTCGATGCGGCGGTGACGGCGGCGGGACCGGGCCTCAGCGACGTGCTGTGGCGGGTGGTGTGCGCGGGCGAAGGGCTGCCGGCGGCGGAGCGCGCGCTCGGCTGGCCGGCGCGGGCGGGGCGGCTGGTGCTGGGCCTGGCGCTCGACCGGGTGGCCGACCATTACCGGCTGGCGTGAGGAAATGACGCCCTCAGGTCACCAGGCGGCGCAGGCCGGCCAATGTGTCCGCCTCGGCCGCGGGCTTGTCGGTGCGGATGCGGGCGATGCGCGGGAAGCGCATGGCGAGGCCGGACTTGTGCCGTTTCGATTCGTGGATCGAATCAAAGGCGATCTCCAGCACGAGGGTCTTTTCCACCTCGCGCACGGGGCCGAAACGGTTGAGCGTGTTCTGGCGGACGAAGCGGTCGATCTCGGCGATCTCGGCGTCGCTGATGCCTTGATACGCCTTGCCGACGGGGAGCAGCTCGCCGTCTTCGGTCCAGCAGCCGAAGGTGTAATCGCTGTACCAGGACGAACGGCGGCCGTTGCCGCGCTGCGCGTACATCATCACGCAATCGGCGGTGAGCGGATCGCGCTTCCACTTGTACCACAAGCCGGCGCGGCGGCCGGAAATGTAGGGAGAGTCGCGGCGCTTCAGCATCACGCCCTCGATCGCCGCGTCGCGCGCGCCGGCACGGATGCCTTCCAGTTCGGTGAAGTCGCCGGCCTCGATCACCGCCGACAGATCGAAGCGGGTGGGATCGAGCCGGGCGGTGAACGCCTCCAGTCGCGCGCGGCGTTCGTGCCAGGGCAGCTCGCGCACGTCCTGCGTGCCGTCGAACAGGATGTCGTAGAGGCGGACAAAGGCGGGATAGTCCTCCAGCGTCCTGGCCGACACCTGCTTGCGGCCGAGCCGTTGTTGGAGGGCGTTGAAGCTGCCCGCTTCCCCTCCCTGGAACTCGCCGCGGACGAGCAGCTCGCCGTCGAGCACGCCGGGGGTGGCGAAGGCGGAGGCGACTTCCGGAAAGCTGTGCGTTACATCGTCGCCCGCGCGGCTGTAGAGCCGGGTCTGGCCGGCGACATGGACGAGCTGGATGCGGATGCCGTCCCATTTCCACTCGGCGGCATACTCGGCGAGGTCGACGCGCAGGTCCTCCAGCGGATGGGCGAGCATGAAGGAGCGGAACACGGGCACATCGGCGGCGGTGGGCTGTGCGCCGGTGCCCTCGGCCCAGTCGAACAGGGCGGTGTAGGGCGGATCGATGCCGTGCCACACCTCTTCCACCGCCTCCACCTCCAGCCCGAACGCTTGCGCCAGTGCGGTCTTGGCGAGGCGCGCGGAGACGCCGATGCGCAAGCTGCCGGTCGCCATCTTGAGCAGGGCGAAGCGTTCGTCGGGCTCCATCCGGTCGAGCATGGCGGCCAGCGCGGCCGGCGCATCGGAGCGGGACATGGTGTTGAGCCGCTCCACGACTTGGGTGACGGAGATCGGCTCGGCGGGTTCGGGCGGCAGGGCCGGTGCGGGCCAGAGCAGCGACATCGTCTCGGCGGTGTCGCCGACGAAATCGCGGCTCATGCGGAACAGCACGGGATCCACCCGCGCCTCGATCAGCGCGCGCAGCACGGCGGGCTTCACGGCGGGCAGGTCGAGGTCGCCGGTCAGCGCCGCCATTGCCCAGCCGCGTTCGGGATCGGGCGTCGCGCGCAGGTAATCGGCGACGAGCTTCAGCTTCGCGTTGCGCGAGCGGGTGTAGATCAGGGCATCGAGCAGATCGGCAAAGGCGCGCATGGTGGCGAAACGCCCGGGGCCGCGCCGGGCTCCGGGGGAGGGGCTTGGCGGGGGGGGCTTGGCGGGGCGGGTGGGCTCCGGCTAGGGCGAGGGCATGCGCCTTGCCGTTCGCCTGCTGCTGATCCTTGTCGCACTGGGGCTGGCGGTGGCGGGCTATGCTTATTCCGAGTCGCGGCGCGAGGCGGTGGTACGGCGAATGTCGATCACCTTGCCGCGCTGGCCGGAGGGCGCGCTGCCGGTACGCGCGGTGCTGATGAGCGACCTGCATCTCGGCAACGCCTCCACCGACGAGGCGCGGGCGGCCCGGCTGATGGATCAGGTGAACGGGCTGAACCCGGACCTGGTGCTGATCGCGGGGGACTTCATCGCCGGCCATGACGCGGCCGAGGCGGCGAAGCAGGGGGCGGCGCTGGCGCGGGTGCTCGGCCGGCTGCGTGCGCCGTGGGGCACGATCGCGGTGCTGGGCAATCACGACCATTGGACGGGTGCGGCGGCGGTGCGGCGTGCGCTGGCCGCGGCGCATGTCACCGTGCTGGCGAACGAGGCGGTGGAGGCGGGGCCGCTGGCGATCGGCGGGCTGGACGATGCCTATACGCATCGCGAGGACGTGGCGCGCACCGCGGCGGCGATGCGGCGGCTGGCAGGCGCGCGGCTGGTGTTGAGCCACTCGCCGGACGTGGCGCCGCGCCTGCCGCGCGACCTGCCGCTGCTGCTGGCGGGGCACACGCATTGCGGGCAGGTGGTGCTGCCGCTGATCGGCCCGCCGCAGGAAGTCGCCTCACCGCATTATCGCTGCGGCGCGGTGCGCGATCCGGGGCGGCTGACGGTGGTGACGGCGGGACTGGGGACGAGCAGCGCGCCGTTCCGGCTGAACGCGCCGCCGGACCTGTGGCTGCTGACGCTCGGGGGCGAGGGGGAGTAGCAAGCGGCTTTGTTCTCCCGCGCAGGCGGGAGCCCAGGGCCAGGAACGTCTGTGCCTGCGGCCCTGGACTCCCGCTTTCGCGGGAGAACGGCTCGTCAGTCCAGCGCGTCCTTGACCTTCTTGCCGGCGAAGAGGCCGACCGCGAGGAGCACGAGGAACGCGATCAGCGCGATCACGAACAGCACCTTGGCGATGCCGGCAAAGGCGCTGGCCGCCCCGCCGAAGCCGAGCAGCGCGCAGACGCCGGCGATGACGAGGCAGAGGATGGCGAGGCGGATCATGAGGAGGCTCCCTGTTGTGCGGTGCAGCAACGCACCAGCGGGTCAGGCGTTGCGGCTGGCCTCGAACAGGAACCACGCGCGCTCCTCGGCAAGGTCGGTCCATTCGTCGAGGATGCCGCTGGTGGCATTGTCCCTGGCCGCATCGACCACGTCCTTTGCCTCGCGCAGCGCCTCCACCAGCTTCAGATTGTCCTGGCGCAGCTCGGCCAGCATGTCCTGCGCGGAGACGAAATCCAGGTCATTGTCCTTGATCGTCTGGTGCCGCGCGATGTCGCCGATCGAGCGCAAGGTGGTGCCGCCGGTCTTGCGCACGCGCTCGGCAATGGCATCGGTGGTGCCCAGGATCTGCGTGGCCTGATCGTCCAGCATCAGGTGATAGTCGCGGAAATGCGGGCCGGACACGTGCCAGTGGAAGTTCTTGGTCTTGAGGTAGAGGGCAAAGGAATCGGCGAGGATGCCGTTCAGCGTTTCGGCGACCGTTTTCGCGGCGTTGGACTGGAGATCGGTAGGCGTGGCGAGCGGAGCGGCGGGGGTGGACATCATGGTCTCCATGCGGATGGAAAGGTTCGTTGCGCAAACGATCCGATGGCGAAAACGCTCCCGCCGGGTGGACTATACTCTCGTTCAGTGTGATCGGTTCAGACGAGGCGCAGCGCGGAAAGTCCGGTGACGATGGCGGTGACCGCGAACAGGGCGGCACCGGTCCAGCGCAAAGCAGCCAGCGGCACCCGGCGGCGCGCCCGCTCGCCGGCGAGGAGCGCGGGCACGTTCACCGCCAGCGCGCCGATCAGCGCGCCCACCGCGGCAAGCCAGGGCGCGGGGCTGCGCGCGGCGATGGCGAAGGTGAGAAACTGGGTGCGGTCGCCCGCGGCCAGGATCAGGATGCCGAGAAAGGCGGTGACGACCGGCGGCAGGCGCCAGCCCTCCAGCCGGTCGGGCGGCTTGATGCGGGTGACCATCGCCGCCGCCGCGGACAGCAACGCGAGCGCCAGCAGCAAGGTTTGCGCGTTGGGCGAAAGCTTCGGCCCGATCCACGCACCGGCGCCGGCGGCGACCGCCTGCACGATCGCCAGCGCGAGCGCGAGCCCGAGCAGGACCGCGAGCGGGCGCCGGGTGCGATCGGCGAGGATCGCGGCGAGCCAGGGCGTGCGGTCGCCGGGTTGCGATACCAGGGCGGCGAGCAGGGCCGCCATCAGCGCGTCCACCGTTCAGCCGGCGAGGCGAACCGAGCAGGCGGCGGCAAAGGCGTCCTGCGCGTGGCGGTCGGTGCGGCCGCTGGCGGCGGCCTCGGCGAGCAGCGCGATCCAGCCGTGGATCAGCGGCCCGCCTTCGCCGCGGGCAAGCGCCGCCTCCAGCGCGCGGGCGACCGCGGCGGCGGGACGCAGGCCGGCGGCATCGAGGCCGCAGCGCAACCGGTGCGCTTCGGCGGCGAGCGCCGCGGGCGGCAGGGTGCGACAATGACGCGCAAAGGTTTCGAGCCGTGCCGTCCAGTCCGTCATCGCGTGCCTCCCTGTGACGCGATCCTGCGCGCGGGAGGGTAAAGGGCGCGTTTATGCGGCGCGGCGCTTGACTCGAACGGTGCTTTCCGCCAAGCGCCCCCGTCTGTCAGCGGCGCGCGCAAGCGGCCGCCTCTCGTCATTACAGGATTTGGGCCATGGCAAAGCCGGCAACCGTCAAGATCAAGCTCGTCAGCTCGGCTGACACCGGCTTCTTCTACGTCACCAAGAAGAACCCGCGCACCAAGACCGAGAAGCTGAGCTTCAACAAGTACGACCCGATCGCGCGCAAGCACGTCGAGTTCAAGGAAGCCAAGATCAAGTAAGCGCCGGCGGGCGGTTCATCCGCCGGTTTGCGTGTGCAAGGGGCTGCCGGGCAGAGGCCTGGCGGCCCTTTTGGCATGTCTGCTGCTGATCCCATCGGGAATGGCCTGGGACACAAACGCCCCGTCATGCCGGATTCGTTCCTGCATGCACCTCACCGCATTCCCCACGGCTGCGGCTGTGCGGCACCGTGGACCCCGGACACGTCCGGGGTGACGGGACAGGTGTGGCGAGGCCGATCAGGCCAGCAGGTCCGCATATTCGGGATGCCGCTGGATGTAGGCGGCGACGAATGGGCATTGCGGCACCACGCGCAGGCCCTGGTCACGCGCGGCGTCCAGCGCGCCGCGGATCAGCTTGCTGCCCACGCCGTGCCCCTCGATCGCGGGCGGCACCACGGTGTGGGTGAAGACGATCACGTCGCCTTCGCGCTGATAGGCGGCCACGGCGGTCTCGCCGGACACCTCCAGGGTGAATTGCTGTTCGGCGCGGTTGTCGATCACGGAAGGCATGGGCGACAGAACGTCGCTGTGCCCGATTGGTGCCGTCAGCCGCAGGTGAGGCGCACGACCCCGGCCGGCTTGTCGAACACCAGGGCGGAACAGCGCCCCAGCACGTCCGCGCCCAACGACAGGCGATCGCGCGATGGATCGTGCTTGCCCTTGGCGACGACCACGACCTCGTCGGGATCGGCCTCCTTGTCCGGAATGCCGGCGGTGCTGCCGAAATCCGCGGTGCGGGCCAGCAGGTGCGCGATCGACAGCGGGCCGACCTCCAGCGGTTTGGCCAGGTCGAGCGGGCGCGCCGGGCGGGAGATGCCGAAAACGATCGGCACCGGCTCCGCCTTGCCGGACAGGGTGCCGCCATTGCTCTGCGCCAGCCGCGCGGCGGCGCCGGCGGTGGCGAGCGTGTGGGCCCCGTGCGGATCGAAGCGCACGCGCATCGGCTGGCCGCCGACATCGAGACGCGCGAATCGCTCGCCCCAGCCCGCCGCCATCCCGCCCTGGTCCATCATCGGCAGCGCCACCGTGCGCTCGCCGGGGCGGCCCGGGCCGAGCACGAAGCGCACCACCGGCTCGTCCAGTCCGCCGGGGCCGATCACACCGTCGACGTCCGGGGCATAATGCGGCTGCGTCCAGCCGATGCGCCGCCGCAGCGCGGTGCCGTCGCCCAGCTCGATCCGGGCAACGGCGGTGCGGCCGGTCACCCGCTCCGGCCCGACCCGGTAGCCGATGCCGAACATGCCGGGCTTGAGCCCGGCGCGCGCCGCGGCCTCGGCATGGATCAGCGGCATGGCGGTGGCGGCGGGATCGATGCGCAGCCGCAGCGTCGCCGCGCCGATCCGCGCGGCAACCACGCCGTCGCCGGAAACGGTGCGCTCGGTTGCGGGCGGCGCCGCCGCCAGGAGGAGGAGCAGGAGGGGTGCCACATGCCGCATGTTCGTTCGTCCTTGCTGCCGATGGCCGAGTGCAGCAGGCGATTGTGTCGGCGCGATGGCGGCGCGCCGGCACAGGCCCTCGACCGGCCGGCCCGGCGCGCCTACATCGCCGGCAATGGCCCTCGACCCTCTTCCCACCCTGCAGCGCGTGTTTGGCTTTCCCGATTTTCGCGGCGTGCAGCGCGACGTGGTGGAGCGCGCGCTGGCCGGGCAGGGCACGCTGGCGGTGATGCCGACGGGGGCGGGCAAGTCGCTGTGCTACCAGTTGCCGGCGGTGATGCTGGAGGGCACCTGCGTGGTCGTCTCGCCGCTGATCGCGCTGATGCACGACCAGCTGCGCGCCGCCGAGGCGGTGGGCATTCGCGCCGCGACGCTGACGAGCGTGGACGAGAACCAGGCGGAAACGCGCGCGCGCTTCCTGTCGGGCGAGCTGGACCTGCTGTATGTCGCGCCGGAGCGGGCATCGGGCGGGGGGTTCCGCGACCTGCTGTCGCGCGGCAAGCTTTCCCTGTTCGCGATCGACGAGGCGCATTGCGTGTCGGAATGGGGGCATGATTTCCGCCCCGACTACCGGCTGCTGAAGCCGCTGATGGAGGCGTTCCCCGCCGTGCCGCGCCTTGCGCTGACCGCGACGGCGGACGCGCATACGCGGGCGGACATCCTCGATCAGCTCGGCCTGCCGCACGAGGGCATGATCGTCGCCGGGTTCGACCGGCCGAACATCCGCTACGCGATTTCCCCGCGCGACAACATCAACCGGCAGCTCGCCGACCTTGTGGCGGCGCAAGCGGGGCCCGGCATCGTCTATGCCCAGACTCGCGCGGCGACGGAGAAGCTGGCGGCTGCGCTCGCGGCGACGGGGCGGCCGACGCGCGCCTATCATGCCGGGCTCGATCCGGCGGTGCGCGCGAAGAACCAGGCCGATTTCGTCGCCAGCGAGGACATGGTGATCTGCGCCACGATCGCGTTCGGCATGGGCATCGACAAGCCGGACGTGCGCTTCGTCGCGCATGCCGGCCTGCCCAAGTCGATCGAGGCCTATTACCAGGAAACCGGCCGTGCCGGACGCGACGGCGACCCGTCGGTGGCGCACCTGTTCTGGGGCGCGGAGGATTTCGCCCGCGCCCGCCAGCGGGTGGCCGAGCTCGATCCCGAGCGGCAGGCCGGCGAGCGCCAGCGCCTGTCCTCGCTGGGCGCGCTGGTGGAGACGGCGGGGTGCAGGCGCGCGATCCTGCTGCGGCATTTCGGCGAGCACCCGCCGGCCACCTGCGGCAATTGCGACAATTGCCAGAGCCCGCCGGCCTCCACCGACGCGACCGAGCTGGCGCGCAAGTTCCTGTCGGCGGTGTTCCGCACCGGGCAGGGCTTCGGCGTCGGCTATATCGAATCGATCCTGAAGGGCGTCTCCACCGAGCGCAGCCTGATGAACGGGCATGAAGCGCTGAGCGTGTTCGGCATCGCCACGCCGGAGGAAGCGCCGCTCATCAAGGCGGTGGCGCGCGCGCTGCTGCTGCGCGATGCGCTGCGCGCCAACGATTTCGGCGCGCTGGAATTCGGGCCGGGCGCGCGCGGGCTGCTGAAGGGCGGCGATACGTTGTCCCTGATCGAAGCGCCCAAGCGCGAGCGGCGGCGGCGCGGCGCGGGCGCGGCGGCCAATCCGGCGGGCGATCCGTTGTTCGAAGCGCTGCGCGCGAAGCGGCGCGAGCTGGCGCAGGAGGCGGGGGTGCCGCCTTATGTGATCTTCCACGATTCGGTGCTGCGCGACATGGCCGCGGTGCGCCCGCGCACCTTGTCCGACCTCGGCCGCATTGCCGGGATCGGCGCGCGCAAGCTCGATGCGTACGGCGCGCCGTTCCTCCAGGTGATCCGCGAGGCGGCGTGATCGCGGTCGCGCTCCTGCTGGCGGCCGGCGCGCCGCCGCTGCCTGTGGCGGTGCGCCGGTTCGCGGCGCGGCATGCGTCGTGCGTCCACTGGCAGGGCGAGGAGCCGTATGACGCCGCGCGCGGCCGCGAGATCGCGCGGGGCCTGCGGCGGGAGTGCGGCGGGCTCGACGCGGAGCGCCGGCGGCTGTTGAGGCTCCATGCCGCGGACCGGCGCGCCGTGGCTCGATTGAACCAACTGGAGGACGTGGGATCATGAACATTCGCCCCGTAGACGATCGCATCTCGGTTGCGCCGCAGATCCGGCCGGAGGACGTGCCCGCGCTCGCCGCCGCCGGCTTCGTGGGCATCGTTAACAACCGGCCCGACGACGAGGAGCCGGGCCAGCCGTTCGGCGCGGAGATCCGTGCGGCGGCGGAAGCGGCGGGGCTGTCCTACCGGGCGATCCCGGTGACGCATGCCGGCTTCTCGCACCCGCAGGTCGATGCCATGGCGCAGGTGCTGGCCGATGCGAACGGCCCGGTGCTGGCCTATTGCCGCTCCGGCACGCGGTCGTGCAACCTGTGGGCGCTGGCCGCGGCGAAGCAAGGCGGCGAGCCCTCGGCGATCACCGCCAAGGGCGCCGGGGCGGGGTACGACCTGTCGGGCATCCGGCCGCTGCTCGACCAGCTTTCCGGCGGCGCATGATCCTGGGCATGACCGCGGCACAGATCGCCGCGGCGCTGCTTGCGCTGGCGGGGTTGCTGGCGATCGCCCGCGCGCGGCGGGTGGCGGAGGTGCGCTTGTCGACGCCGGCGGAGGCGCGCGCGCGGGCGGAGGAATTGCTGGCCGGCTTCGAAGGCCGCGCGGCGCTGGTCGGCGCGGACGGGCGCGCCGCTCTGGTGGCGGGAGACGGCGTGGTGGCGGTGCTGCACCGGCGCGGCCTGAAGCTCGCCGCGTACCGGTTGTTGCCGCCGCTGGACGTGGTGGCGGCGGTGGAGGGCGTCGCGGTGCGCACCGGAACCGCGCTGGGCGAGGTGACGCTGCTCGGGGTGATCGAGCCGGATGTGCGCGCGGCCGAGGCGCAGGCGCTGCAGGGCGGCGGCACGCTGCACCGGCTGTTCCCGGCGGACGATTGAGCGGCGGTTTGGCGTGGACAAAAAAGGCCCGGTGACTTTCGCCACCGGGCTGAGGTCGTCCGCAGGAGGAACGAGGGTGGGGGCCGGCCCACTCGCCGGCCCCGATCTTCAGTAATTGTAGGCGCGCTCGCCATGTTCGCCGACGTCGAGGCCTTCCATCTCGACCTCGGGGGTGACGCGCCCGCCGGTCACCGCCCTGGCGATGAAGAAGGCGATGGTGGTGCCGACGGCGGCCCACAGGATGGTGACGACCACCGCGGTGAGCTGCACGACGAGCTTGGCGCCCATATCGTAATCCGCCGCACCCGGCCCGCCGAGCGCGGGGGCGTAGACGATGGCGGTGCCGATCGCGCCGACCATGCCGCCGATGCCGTGCACGCCGAACGCATCCAGCGAGTCGTCATAACCGAGCTTCGGCTTCACGATGGTCACCGCGACGAAGCAGACGATCGAGGCGATCGCGCCCAGCACGATGGCGCCGAACGGTCCGGAATTGCCGGCCGCCGGGGTCACGGCGACCAGCCCGGCGACGATGCCCGAGCAGAAGCCCAGCGCCGAGCCCTTGTGGCCCGCGGCGCGCTCGGCAAGCATCCAGAACAGGCCGCCGGAAGCAGTGGCGACAAAGGTGTTGATCATGGCGAGCGCGGCCGAGCCGTTGGCCTCCAGCGCGGAGCCGGCGTTGAAGCCGAACCAGCCCACCCACAGGAGGCCGGTGCCGACCGCGGTCAGCGTCAGCGAGTGCGGCGCCATGCGCTCGGTGGGGAAGCCGATCCGCTTGCCGAGCAGCAGGGCGAAGACCAGCGCGGAGACGCCCGCATTGATGTGCACCACGGTGCCGCCGGCGAAATCCAGCGCGCCGGCGTCGAAGAACCAGCCGCCGGCCGCCCACACCATGTGCGCGATCGGGAAATAGGTGATCGTCAGCCAGACGAGCGCGAACACCATCACGGCGGAGAACTTCACGCGCTCCACCACCGATCCCAGCACCAGCGCGACCGTGATCGCGGCAAAGGTCATCTGGAAGCAGATGAAGACATATTCGGGGATCTCCACGCCCTTGGTGAAGGTCGCCGCCTGGCTGGTGGAGTCCACGCCGCGCAGGAACAGCTTGCCGAGGCCGGAGATGTACGGCTTCAGCCCGTCCGATGCATCCGGGCCGAAGGCGAGCGTGTAGCCCCACATCACCCAGACGAGCATGGCCAGCGCGGCGACGGCGCCGATCTGCGTCATCACGCTGAGCATGTTCTTGGTGCGGGCAAGGCCGCCGTAGAAGAGCGCGAGGCCCGGCAGGATCATCATCAGCACGAGCACGGTGCTGGTCATCATCCAGGCGGTGTCACCCTTGTCCACGGTGGCGGCGGGCGCCGCGGCGGGCGCCTGCAGCGCGGCGTCCTGCGCCCAGGCGGGCAGGGCGGCGAAGAGGGCGAGCCCCGCGCCCGCCATCGTGCCGCCGATCTTCGGTGTCGAAAGCTTCATCCCGTCCCCCCCTCAAAGCGCGCTCTGGTCGGTTTCGCCGGTGCGGATGCGCACCGCCTGGCCGACATCGAGCACGAAGATCTTGCCGTCGCCGATCGCGCCGGTGTTGGCGGAGGACTGGATCGCCTCCACCACGCGGTCGGACAGGTCCGACGCGCAGACCACCTCGATCTTGATCTTGGGCACCATGTTGGTGCTGTATTCCGCGCCGCGATAGATTTCGGTCTGGCCCTTCTGCCGGCCAAAGCCCTTCACCTCCGTCACGGTCATGCCCGCAACGCCGAGCTCGGTGAGCGCCTCGCGCACCTCGTCGAGCTTGAATGGCTTGATGATCGCTATGACCAGCTTCACTGCCGCCCCCCCTTCCGGTTTGTCCCGAAAGTGTCACAGCAATGGCCGTGCCAAATGCCCGCACGGCGGCAAAGCGGGCGGACAGGCCGCCGCGTTGATTACCAAACGGTAACTTTTTGAGCAGCGCCGCGCTGCTGCCCGTTATTTAGGCAGCAGGGCCTGCGCCTCGGCGAGGTCCTCGTCGTCCACCATCACGCGGGTGGCGATGAACAGATAGGAGCCGTCGCCAATGCTCGTCTCGCCGTCAAACGCGATCGCGGGGATGCCCTCGCTTTCCAGCCGGCCGATCAGGATGTGCGCTTCGTTGCGGTTGAAGCGGCCGAGTTCGACCAGGGACATGGAAGCTCCTGCGTTGACGCGCACGGACCATGCGCATAGCTTACCTGTATGAAGCAGGATCGTATCACACCGGCCAAGCGGCGCCCTGTGAACCTGTCGCTGGACACCGGCATCGTCGCGGCGGCGCGAGAGGTCGGTATCAACCTGTCGCAGGTCAGCGAAGCAGCCATCCGCACCGCGACAAGGAAGGAGCAGGAGCGACGCTGGCAGGAGGAGAACCGGGCAGCGATGGAGTCCTCCAACGCTTGGGTTGAGAAGAACGGACTGCCCTTCGCAAAATACCGCATGTTCTGATGGCCAAGTTCGACGTGTACAGAACGCCTGATGGCTGGTTAGCGTTGGATTGCCAGGCCGACACCCTGAATTTCCTGACAACCCGCCTGGCGGTGCCGCTCGTGCCGAAAGGCGACGCGCCACAGCCAGTGGATCGGCTCAATCCCATGTTCGTCGTCGATGGCGAGGCGGTCATGATGGTGACGCAGTTCGCCGCTGCCTTGCCGAACACCGAGTTGCGTCACCTTGTGACAAGTCTTGCGACCCACGAATACGAAATCGGTTCCGCCTTGGACATGTTGATATCCGGCTTCTGAGCCACGGATCAGGCGGTGGCGGTGCCACCTACGGTCAGGCCTTGCAGCAGCAGGGTGGGCTGGCCGACGCCGGCCGGCACGCTTTGCCCGCCCTTGCCGCACATGCCGATGCCTTCGTCCAGCGCGAAGTCGTCGCCGATGCCGATCACCTTGGTCAGCGAGGTCGGGCCGTCGCCGATCAGCGTGGCGCCCTTGATCGGGGCGCCGATACGGCCGTTCTCCACCTTGTACGCTTCGGTGCAGGAAAAGACGAACTTGCCAGACACGATGTCCACCTGCCCGCCGCCGAAGGACTTGGCAAAGATGCCGTTCTTTACGCGCGAGAGCAGCTCTGCGGGATCGTCCCTGCCGTTCTTTAGAAAGGTGTTGGTCATGCGCGGCATGGGGGCGTGCGCGAAGCTTTCGCGGCGGCCGTTGCCGGTCGCCTCCACGCCCATCAGCCGGGCGTTGAGCCGGTCCTGCATGTAGCCCTTGAGGATGCCGTCCTCGATCAGGATCGTCTCGCGCGTGGGCGTGCCCTCGTCGTCGATCGACAGCGAGCCGCGGCGGTCGGCGATCGAGCCATCATCCACCACGGTGACGCCCGGCGCCGCCACCCGCTCGCCGATGCGGCCGGAAAAGGCCGAGGTGCCCTTGCGGTTGAAGTCGCCCTCCAGGCCGTGGCCGATCGCTTCGTGGAGCAGGATGCCGGGCCAGCCGGGCCCCAGCAGCACGGTCATCTCACCGGCGGGCGCAGCCACCGACTCGAGGTTGACCAGCGCCTGGGCGAGCGCCTCGTCCACCGCCCGGTTCCACGTCTCTGGCGCGAACAGGTCGTCGTAGAGGTAGCGGCCGCCGATCCCGAACGAGCCGGTTTCGCGCCGGCCATTGTGTTCGGCGACGATCGCGACGTTGAGGCGGACGAGCGGGCGCACGTCGGTGGCGACGAAGCCGTCCGGGCGCACGATCTCCACCACCGACCAGCTGCCCGACAGGTTCACCGACACCTGCACCACACGCGGGTCGCGCGCGCGGGCGGCGGCGTCGATCGCCTGGCACAGGTTCACCTTGTCGGCGAAGGGAACGAGGTCGAGCGGGTCGGCGTCGGTGTAGAGGTGGCGGTTGGTGCCCGGCGGGGGCGGGGCCTTGGCGGAGGCGGTGGGGTCGATCAGCGCCATGGTCTGCGCCGCGCGGCCGATGGCGGCGGCGCTGATCTCGTTGGCATGCGCGAAAGCCGTGGTCTCGCCCGACACCGCGCGCAGGCCGAAGCCGGACTGGGTATCGTAGGCGGCGGTCTTCAGCCGGCCGTCGTCAAAGCCGAACGCCTCGGTCTTGCGATACTGGAGGTACAGTTCGCCGTCATCGGCCCTGGCCAGCGCGGAGGCGGTGAGGCGCTGAACCTCATCGGCGTCGAGCTGGCCGGGATGGTAGAGGAACGAGCGCGGATCGGCGGAGCTGGTCATGGAAGGGATATAGGGTGGGGCGGGAGATTGTCGAACCCTCTCCCCAAACGTCGTCACCCCGGCGCAGGCCGGGATCCACGTCCGTTCCCACGGGCGGCAGCTCCGATGGCGAGGAACGGGGACGCCAGCCTGATCGCGGTCGCGCGTTGCACAACCCCATGTTCGTCATCCCCGCGGAGGTGGGAATCCAGATGCGCAGGTTCCTGAAAAAGCCGCGCCGTTGCGGCTCTGGATGCCCGCCTGCGCGGGCATGACGAGGTATGAAGGCAGCGGAGCGGCGACGAGTTGGCCTACAAAGGCTCTCCAAGCATTTTGAAGGACGCGGGCAGCCTCGCCTGCGTCAGCGCGGGACTCAGAGGCTCGCGCCCTCGGAGATGTCCGGCAGCGTCGACTGGTCCGCGCCGTCGGCCGGGCCGCCGATCAGCACGAAGCGACGGTCGCAATAGCCGCAATCCACATAGCCATGCTCGTCGATCTCGAGGTAGACGCGCGGATGGCCGAGGGCGGCGCCGCCGGGAATGTCGGTCGCGCCGTCGCAAACGACACGGCGGGTGTGGACGCGCAGGGTTTCGGGCGGGGCGATCATGCCAGTGTCGTTAGCAAGCGCGGCCACCGCCCGCAATTGCTTCGCGCGGGGCGCCGGCCTATCGGCGAAGACATGACCCAGGCCGCCATCGCCATCGACCAGTTGTGCAAGACCTATGCGGGCGGAAAACGCGCGCTGGACGGCGTCTCGCTGGAGGTGCCGCGCGGCACGATCTTCGGCCTGCTGGGCCCGAACGGCGCCGGCAAGTCCACGCTGATCAACATCCTGGCGGGCCTCGTCAACAAGACGAGCGGCACGGCCTCGATCTGGGGCTTCGACATCGACCAGCACCCGCGCAACGCCAAGGCGTCGATCGGGATCGTCAACCAAGAGATCACCTTCGATCCGTTCTTCACGCCGGTGGAGATGCTGGAAATCTATGCCGGGCTCTACGGCGTGCCGAAAAAGGAGCGGCGCTCCATGGAGCTGCTGCGCGCGGTGCATCTGGAGGACAAGGCCAACGCCTATGCCCGCACGCTTTCGGGCGGCATGAAGCGGCGGCTGATGGTGGCCAAGGCGATGGTGCACTCGCCGCCCGTGCTGGTGCTGGACGAGCCGACCGCGGGCGTCGACATCGAGCTGCGCCAGCAACTCTGGACCTATGTGCGGCGGCTGAATGCGGAGGGCGTGACGGTGGTCCTGACGACGCACTATCTCGAGGAAGCCGAGGAATTGTGCGACCGCATCGCCATCATCAACGGCGGGCGGGTGATCGCCAACGAGCCGACGCGCGAGCTGGTCGGCAAGGCGCAGGAGAAGATCGTCGCCGTCACCGTGGACCGCGACGTGGCCGAGGTGCCGCAGAACGCCTGCTTCCAGAAGATCCAGCTGAAGGGCGCGCGAACGCTGGAGATCACCTATGCCAAGGACCGGGTGAATGCCGGCGAGGTACTGGGCGCGGTGACGGCGAACGGGTACGGCATTGTCGACGTTTCCACCAAGGAAGCGGACCTGGAGGACGTGTTCCTGAACCTGACGCGGGCGGCGAACGCGGGCTGACCGGCACACCGGAGACCCAGCGGTCCTCAAGCCTTGGCCGGCAGCTGCGCGCCTCTCCAAACGAAGGCCGAGCGTTTGCGAACCTCGTCATGCCGGACTTGTTCCGGCATCCACGGCGCGGCGAGAGATGCGGATGTTGCTTCTGCGGACCCGTGGACCCCGGAACGGATCCGGGGTGACGATGCGTGCGGGGCAGCCACGCCGAGTCTCGCTTTCGGCAGGAGCGTTAACCGGGCACGTCCTTCACCCTCCCAGCTTCGTGAGCACGAAAGCGAGCAGGAAGCCGGCCACCGCGATCAGGCCGGAATATTCGTGCGTTGCCTCCGTCGCCTCCGGGATCATCGTGTCCACCAGCATGGCGAGGATCGCGCCGGCGGCAACCGCGGTGGTGCCGGCGATCAGGTCCGGGCTGGCACCCGCCAGGAACAGGTTGCCGAGCATCGCCGCCAGGCCGGACGCCAGCGCGATGCCGCCCCATACGCCGAAGATGTAGCGGGGCGAGCGGCCCGCCTTGCGCATGCCCGCCGCGCTGGACAGCGCTTCGGGCACGTTGGACAGGAACACCGCCGCGACCGTCACCAGGTTCACCCCGCCACCGCCCAGCAGCGACACGCCGATGACCACCGATTCGGGGATGCCGTCGAGCAGCGCGCCCACCGCGATCGCGACGCCACTGTCATCGCCGGCGTCGGGCTGCCGCTCGTCCGGGTTGGAGCCCGATCGCTTGCGGTGCCGCGCGCCGGCCCGCGACAGCGCGACGGTGGCGGCGGTGTAGGCGACCGCGCCGCCGAGAAAGCCGAGTGCGGTCGAGTCGAAGCCGCCCTGGCGATAGGCCTCGTCCATCAGGTCGAAGGCGACGGCGGAGATCAGCACGCCCGATCCGATCGCCATGACGCCTGCGATCAGCCGCTGCGGCAGGTGGGCGACGAAGGGGATGGCCGCGCCCAGCAGCAGCGCCGAGCCGCCGACCAGACCCCAGAACCCGGCAGCAAGCGCTCCATTCATGACGTGCCCAACGCTTCGCACCGCCCATGGTTCTGCGCGTTCAGCCGGGCAGGGTGGGCGCTTCCGATCGGATGCACGGATCGTAGCGCCCGCGGCGCGTGCTCCCGCGCCGCATCAGCTCGGCCGCCTGCGCCGGCCTGCGCGCGGCGTCGAGATGGTTGGCGACGATCTGGAGCGTGGCAAAGGCGACGCAAGGATATGCACGCGCCTCGGGCAGCAGGCGCGGTGCGCCGGTGCGACGCGCGGTTTCGCGATCGAACAGAGTGGTGCGATCGCCCAGTCGCAGGATCACGGCATCGCCGCCATTATTGGCATCACCGGCTTCGCGCGCGCAGTCTGAGAGCTTGGGCAGCGCGCGAGCCGGCACGTCCACCGGCGTCGCCGCACCGCGCGGATCGGACCGCGCCAGTGCCGCCGCACGGCACGCGGCGGCATCGCCGGCGGGCACCCATCGGCGAAAGCCGCCGTGCTCGCTCCGGTCATCGGCAAGGTCGAGCGTATCGACATAGCTGGCCGCCAGGAACCACTCGGGCGGGTCGGGCGACAGGTCGCCGGCGATCACCAGATGACGAGGATACGCAGCCGGCAGTCGCACCTTCGGCAGCGCCTGAAGCTGTGCCCGGCGCTCGGCAAGGGCATGATCGGCGCGAAGATTGCCTGCCCAGGGCAGCACGAATTGTCCCAGCGCGATGCCCAACCCAAGCGCGATCAGCCACGGCCGGCGGGTCCACAGCCCGGCGGCGACTCTGCGCCGCCCGCCAGCAGCAGCACCGCCACCTTGACGAGCAGAAGCACCTGTCCTGCTTCCAGCAAGCGCACCAGAAAATCCATCGCCGCCCCTCTGCCCGCGCAAGCACCGTCATTGACGGCGAACCGTCACCATCCGGTGTCGGAACAGCCTGGCCGCGCCGTCAGCGGCGGCGCGCGCTCTGCCGGGCGACGGCGAGCATCGCTTCCGCGGCGATCACCTCGCCGGTTTCCCCCGAAAACACCGTGGCGCGCTCGGCGGCGCGCAGGCGGTCGATCGCGCGGGCGATGGCCGGCGCGGTCCAGCGGGTGAGCGCGCGGGCGATCACCGGGCGGTCGCGGAAGAACACGCCTTCCACCACGCGCGCGGGCGCGGCGCCGCCGTCCACTTCCGCGCGCAGTTCGGCCAGCGTCATCAGCCGGCGCACCAGCGCGCGCAGGACCGGGATGGGCGAGGTGCCGGTTTCCGCCAGGCGGGTCAGCTCGGCGCCGGCTTCCTCGCAGCGGCCGTCCAGTGCGGCGTCCACCGCCACGCCGATCTCCGCCTCGCCAAGGTCGGCGCCGACCGCCTCCAGCGCGGCCATGTCGAGATCGCGCGGGCGTTCGGGATCGGCATCGAGGAACAGCGCCAGCTTCTCGATCTCGCGGGTGATGACGGCGCGGTCGTTGCCGGCGGCGGCGGCGATGCGCGGCAGCGTCTCGGCGGCGGGGCGCAGGCCGGCGTCGCGGGCGATCTGCGCCACCATCTGTTCGGCGGCCTGACCCTCGGGCGCGTACAGCGCCAGCGCCATGGCGGCGGGATGGCCGAGCGCGAGCTTGGCGAGTTTGGAGGCGGCCTTGATCGAGGGCGCGATCATCACCGCCGGGTTGCCGGCGCGCGGCGCGTCCAGCAGCAGGGAGACGGCCTCCACGCTTTCCTCGCCGGCCCCGGCGACGCGGATGTGGCGCTTGTCGCCGAACAGCGACAGGGCAGCGGCCTCGTCGGCGAGACGGCCGGGATTGCCGCGCAGCTGCGCCGGTTCCAGATCCACGCGCTCCGCCCCCGGCCCCATCGTGCGGGCGAGCAGCGCGGCGAGGTCCTGCGCGCCGGATTCGTCCGGGCCGAACAGCAGGAACAGGCGGACGTCGCCGCCGCCGCGCTCCAGGGCGGCGCGAACCTGCGCCGCGCTGGCCTTCACGGGTTCACGTCGGCCGGAACGCTTGCCGCGCCCGCCGGGCCGCCGGTGGCGACCGATGCGCCGCCGCGCGTGGCGAACAGCGCCAGGCGGCCGGTGATCTCGTCGGCGACGATGGTGGCAAGCCGCTCCATCGCGGTGTCCTCCGCCGCGATGGTGGCATATTCGGAGTTCACGACGTCGATCCCGGCGTCGGAGCCGGCGGTGGCGTCCAGCACCACGGCGCCCTGCGTGAGGTCCACCAGCTGGTAGCGGGCGCGCAGGATGCGGCGCTCGCGGGTGACCGAATCGTCCTGCCGCACGCCGAGGCCGGTGATGCGGTCCTCCAGCTTCACTTCCAGCCGGTAGCGAGGGCTCGTGCCGCGATTGCCCAGCCGGTCGTTCAGCGCATTGGCCATCAGCCAGCCCGACTTGCCCTGGATCGGCGCGACCTCGATCGCCGACAATGCCGTGGCGACCTTGCCCGAGCCGCCGCCGGCATACATCGGGTGCAGCCCGCAGGCGGACAGCGGCGCGAGCGCCAGGAGGAGCGCGAAACGCTTCATGCCCGTTCCCCTCATGCGACCAGGTTCACGAGGCGGCCGGGCACCACGATCACCTTCTTGGGCGCGCGGCCTTCGAGAAAGCGGACCACGTTCTCGCTGGCGAGCGCGGCGGCCTCCACCTCCTCGCGCGCCATGTCCCTGGGCAGGGTGAGCGTGTCGCGCAGCTTGCCGTTGACCTGGATGGCGATGGTCACCTCGTCCTCCACCAGCAGCGCGGCATCGACCTGCGGCCAGGCGGCGTCGGCGATCAGGCCCTCGTTGCCCGCGGCGGCCCAGGCCTCCTCGGCGATGTGCGGCGCCATGGGGGCGACCAGACGCATCAGCGTCGCCACCGCCTCGGTGCGGGCGGCCGACGGCGGCGCCTTCTCGATCGCGCTGGTGAGTTCGTAGAGCTTGGCCACTGCCTTGTTGAACGACAAAGCCTCGATATCTTCGGCGATGCCGGCGATCGTCCCGTGCAGCTTGCGCGACAGGGCCTTGTCCTCACCCCCAAGGATTTCGGCGCCGGGCGCGTTGCCTTCGAACAATCGCCACAGCCGGCCGATGAACCGCCACGATCCCTCGATGCCGGACTCGCTCCATTCCAGATCGCGCTCGGGCGGCGAATCGGAGAGCATGAACCAGCGTACCGCGTCCGCGCCGTATCGATCGACGATGCCGGTGGGATCGACCGTGTTCTTCTTCGACTTGGACATCTTCTCGACGCGGCCCACCGTCACCGGCGTGCCGGTGGCGGTTTCCACGCCGGACTGCACCTCGTCGGGCGACAGCCAGCGGCCATCGGCGGACTTGAAGGTCGCGTGCGTCACCATGCCTTGCGTGAACAGGCCGGCAAACGGCTCGGCCACGTCCAGCAGGCCGAGATGCTGGAGCGCGCGCGTCCAGAAACGGGCGTAGAGCAGGTGCAGGATCGCATGCTCCACGCCGCCGATGTACTGGCCGACCGGCAGCCACTTCTCGGCCGCGGCCTTGTCAAACGGCTTGTCCTTGGGCTGGCTGGCGAAGCGCACGAAATACCAGGACGAATCGGCAAAGGTATCCAGCGTATCGGTTTCGCGCCGCGCCTCACCGCCGCAGGACGGGCACGCGACATGCTTCCACGTCGGATGGCGATCCAGCGGGTTGCCCGGCACGTCGAAGCCGACGTCCTCGGGCAGGACCACGGGCAGCTGGTCCTTGGGCACCGGCACCGCGCCGCATGCCTCGCAGTGGATGATCGGGATCGGCGTGCCCCAGTAACGCTGGCGGCTGACGCCCCAGTCGCGCAGGCGATAGACGGTGGAGCCGCGGCCCCAGCCGCCGGCCTCCGCGCGGGTGATGACCTCGCGCTTGGCGTCCTCCACGTCCATGCCATCGAGGAAGTGCGAGTTCACCAGCGTGCCCGGGCCGGTATAGGCCTCGTCCCCCTCGAAGGCGGACGCGGCCTTGTCGCCGTCCGACACGACGCGGGGCACCGACAGGCCGTATTTGCGCGCGAAATCCAGGTCGCGCTGGTCGTGCGCGGGCACGCCCATCACCGCGCCCGAGCCATATTCCATGAGCACGAAATTGGCGATGTAGACCGGCAGGCGACGTTCGGGATCGAACGGGTGCAGCGCGCACAGGCCGGTGTCGAAGCCCAGCTTCTCCTGCGTGTCCAGCTCGGCCGCGGTGGTGCCGCCCTGCTTGCACCGCGCGATGAACGCCTCGGCCGCGGGATCGCCCACCGCGATCGCCTGGGCGATCGGATGGTCGGCGGCGATGGCGACGAAGCTGGCGCCGAAGATCGTGTCGGGGCGGGTCGAGAACACCTCGATCCCGTCGCCCGGCGTCACCCGGCGGGTGTCGCTTTCGGCGGCCAGGGCGAAGCGGAAGGTCAGCCCCTGGCTCTTGCCGATCCAGTTGCGCTGCATCAGCTTCACCTTGTCCGGCCAATGCTCCAGGCCATCCAGGCCCTTCAGCAGATCGTCGGCAAAGGCGGTGATCTTCAGGAACCACTGCGACAGCTTGCGCTTCTCGACCAGCGCGCCCGAGCGCCAGCCGCGGCCGTCGATCACCTGCTCGTTGGCGAGCACGGTCATGTCGACCGGGTCCCAGTTGACCGCGCTCTCCTTGCGATACACGAGGCCGGCAGCGAACATGTCGAGGAACAGCGCCTGTTCGTGGCCGTAATAGTCCGGCTCGCAGGTGGCGAGTTCGCGGTCCCAGTCGAGCGCGAAGCCGAGGCGCTTGAGCTGCGCCTTCATCGTCGCGATGTTCTCGCGCGTCCAGCCGCCGGGGTGGACGCCGCGCTCCATGGCGGCGTTCTCGGCCGGCATGCCGAAGGCGTCCCAGCCCATCGGATGGAGCACTTCGTGGCCGGTCATGCGGCGAAAGCGCGCCAGCACGTCGCCCATCGTGTAGTTGCGCACGTGCCCCATGTGGATCTTCCCCGACGGATAGGGGAACATCTCCAGCACGTAGCTGCGGGGCTTTGCGCTGTTGTCGTCGGCGGCGAAGGTGCGGCGTTCGTCCCACACCTTCTGCCACTCGGCATCCGCCTTCAGCGCGTTGAATCGAGTAGACATGAGCTCTCCGTCAGACCCGGCTGACGCCGGGCGCGGCACCGGCCCTCTCCCCCACCCCGCCTCCCATCAAGGATACACTGAGTGGGAGGCGGGGTGGGGGAGAGGGCCGGTGCCGGTCTTCAACCAGCCAAAGCCTGGCGGCGCAGGTCGCGGGCATGGGTGAGGATGATGTCCTCCAGCTTCTGCACCGTGGCGGCCTGCACCGGGGCATCGACCCACTGGCCGCCCTGGTTCACCTGGCGCAGCGCGGCGACGCGCAGGCCGTCGGCGCGCAGATCCTGGTCGAGGATCGTCACCGTCACCTTCAGCCGCTCGGTGGGCGTGTTGGGGTTCACATACCAGTCGGTGACGATCACGCCGCCGTTCGAATCGGTCTGCAGCAGCGGCATGAAGCCCAGCGTGTCGAGGCTGGAGCGCCACAGATAGGCGTTGACGCCGATGGTCGTCACCTTGGAGGCGGCGAGATCGGCCTTGGGACGCTCCCGGCCGCCTCCGCAGGCAGCCAGCGAAAGAACGAGCGCGGCCGCGGTGGCAGTGCCGAACAGGCGGGTCATGGGCGAAGTTCCTGGAAAAAGCCTTGTGCACGCGCATCTATAGAGGCTCCGGCGCGTCGGGCAAGGACGGTGCCGGGGATGGTGACGGGGTGGCGGGCCTCGCCGGGCGTGTGGACCTGGGGCAACACTCGCCCACAAAGTGGCGCGTCGTCTGTTGCCGGTGCAACGTTTCGTGTTAGGCGCGATTTCGGAGAATACGGATGTCACCGTGCCGATCGACGGGGCGGGCGTCCGAAGGGGACAAGGAACGGTATCGTGGCGATGGGTCGCTGGTTGGCAGGGATCGGGCTGGGGGCATGCGTTGCCGCCGGCATCGCGATCGCGCCCGCGATCGGCGCCGCCGGCCAGGCGGCGCGCGTGGCGCCGCAGGTCGCGGACCGGCTGCCCACCCTGGGCGGCTTCACCCCTGCCGCTGCCGATCCGCGGCTGGCCGCGGTGCTGGCGCGCGGCGGGCTGGACGGCAACGGCTTCCGCTTCACCCCGGCCGAATCCTCGCGCACCAACCGCGCCGTGACCGTGGCGGTGCGCGCCCGGTCGAGCCGCGGGGCGCTGGTCGCCGATCGCGGCACGGCCGCTCCGGCCAGCGTCAGCCTGGCGCCGATCGCCTACAATCTGGGCGTGTCGGTGGGCTGGAAGAAGTTCGCGGTGACGGGCGATCTGGCAAAGGTCGACCTGGCCGGCGCGCCGGGCAGCCGCAATGTCGCGGACCTCGGCCTCAGCTACGTCACCGGCCGCACCAGCGCGCGCCTGAAGGCCACCAGCGAGCGCCCGCTGGAGGATGCGCCTCGCCTGGTCGCCGATACGCCGGCGACCTCGCTTGACCTTGGCGGCTCCTATTCGCTGAGCCGCAACCTCGATGTCACCGCCGGCGTGCGCTACCGCACCGAGCGCGATCGCCTGCGCCCGGTGGACGACCGCCGCGACAGCCAGGCCGTGTATATCGGCACCGCTTTCCGGTTCTGAGTTTCGCGCGGCGCACGTGCCGCGCGTCCGCCCCGCTCAGAGCGGGATCACGCCTTCGTTGCAGACATATTGAACATAAGGGTGTTTGATGTCGCTTGTGTGGGCCGGACCGAAGCCCATGTCGTCGCGGTAGCGCAGCGCCTCCGCAACGCTGGTGCCGTCCCCGACCCAGCGCCATTGCCGCCTGCCGCAATCGATCTCCAGACGCTCGTAGAGTTGCTTGCTGCCGATCGAGACCCGGAAGAGCGCGGTGGACAGATGCCGGGCGGTGGACACCGCCAGCACATCCACCCGCGCCCGGGGCACCTGGGGCAGGGCAAAGGAGGCAAGCGCGCCCTCGGCCGGCGCGACCAGTCGGATCGGCGGGGGCGTCGCCTGTGCGCACAGCGGAGCGGGCGCGAGGGCGAGGATGGCGGCAAGACGGGCAGGGCGCAGGCGCATGGCCTGCCTCTTGACCCATCCGGCTTGCCAAAGACCTAAAACCGCGGACGCTGCAGAAAGGCGTCGATCGCCGCCCAGCCGTGAAACCCCGCCCCCCGCAGCGCGGCGAAGCGGCGGGCGTTCATGCCGCCCAGCGCCACAACGGGAATGTGTGTTCTCTTGGCCAGCGCAGCGGCGCGCGCCGGCCCCAGCGCGCGGGCGCCCGGATGGGAGCGGGTGGCGAAAACCGGCGAGACGAACAGCACCCAGGCGCCCGCCGCCGCGCCGCGCCGGACCTCCACACGGTTGTGGGCCGGCCAGCCATGGCCTTGCCGGAGCCGGCCGGCCCGGCGTCCATGGCTTTCGCCGGCCACCGTCAGCACCAGGCCGCGCCGGGCGGCGATGCGGCGCACCTCCGCCAGCAGGACGCGGCGCTCGGCCGGCGGCGTCGCACGGTGGCGGAACACCACCCCGGTGCCGGCCGGCAGGCGGCGCAGCACCGGGCGCGGATCGCCGGCGCGCTCGTCCGTCAGGAACCAGCGGTGCGGCACGGGGTGGCGGCGGACCATCCCCCTGCCTATAGCACGCGCGCCATGCCAGACCACGCCGCCGATACCCTCGCCCCCCACACCCTCGCTCACGTCACCGGCCGCATCGCCGCCGCCGCCCGGCTGGCAGGCCGCAAGCCGGAGGAGGTCACGCTGATCGCGGTGTCCAAGACGCAGGGCCCGGAGGCGATCCGCCCGCTGCTGGACGCAGGCCAGCGCGTGTTCGGCGAGAACCGGGTGCAGGAGGCGGAGGGCAAGTGGCCGGCGCTGCGCGAGGGCCTGGCCGAGGTCCGCCTGCATCTCGTCGGGCAGCTCCAGTCGAACAAGGCGGAGGAAGCGGTGGCGCTGTTCGATGCGATCCACTCCGTCGATCGCCCGTCGCTGGTCGCCGCGCTGGCCCGGGCGATGGACCGGCAGGGGCGGCGGCCGGACTGCTTCGTGCAGGTGAATATCGGCGAGGAGGCGCAAAAGGGCGGCTGCGCGATCGCGGACCTGCCGGCGCTGCTGGCCAGCGCGCGGGACGCGGAGCTGCCGGTCAAGGGGCTGATGGCGGTGCCCCCCGCCGACGTGGAGCCGGCCCCGTATTTCGCGCTGCTCGCCAAATTGCGGCGCGATCATGGCCTGCCCTGGCTCAGCATCGGCATGTCCGGGGACTTTGAGACGGCGGTGACTTTGGGCGCGACGCACGTGCGGGTCGGCTCCGCGCTGTTCGGGGCGCGGGCATGAAGCCGGCCGGCCTGATCTTCGACTTCGACGGCGTGCTGATCGAGAGCGAGGCGTCCGGCAATCGGCACCTGGCCGAGTATCTGACGGACATCGGCCACCCGATCACGCCGGCCGATTCGATGGCCCGGTTCATGGGGCGGGCGGGGGCGGACTTCCTGGCGGAGGTGGAGGCGTTTCTCGGCCGGCCGCTGCCGGAGGATTTCCACGCCGCGCGCGAGGTGGAGAACCGGCGCGTGCTGGCGGAGGGGATCGAGGAGGTCGCCGGCGCGGTGGCGTTCGTGCGCGCGCTGCCGGCCGATCTGCCCCGCGCGGTGGCGTCGTCCAGCTCGTCCGCCTGGATCCGGCGGCACCTGGACCACCTGGGCCTCGCCGATGCGTTCGGCGAGCACATCTATTCCGGGCGCGAGCATGTGGCGCGCGGAAAGCCGGCGCCCGACCTCTACTGGCATGCGGCCGCCGCCATCGGCGTGCCGATCGAACGGTGCGCGATACTGGAGGATTCGCCGGTGGGCGCGACGGGGGCGGTGGCGTCCGGCGCCTGGGTCATCGGCCTGTGCGCGGGCACGCATTGCGACGTGGACCATGCCGAGC
Source organism: Sphingomonas aracearum (assembly GCF_003345355.1). Taxonomy (GTDB): domain Bacteria; phylum Pseudomonadota; class Alphaproteobacteria; order Sphingomonadales; family Sphingomonadaceae; genus Sphingomonas; species Sphingomonas aracearum. The sequence goes on from NZ_QQNB01000003.1 coordinate 385,941, forward strand.
GCCTGCGGGCGATCGGAGTGCAGGCGACCGCGGCGGATTTCCGCGAGGTGGCGCGGCTGCTGGAACTGGCGTGAAGGCGGGCGGCTAGGTCCGGTATTGGGGGAAAGCGGACGTTGGAAGCCGGAAGATGTCGATGTAACCTCGTTCCATGAGAGAGGCCGTCTTCATATTCTCGGCAATTGCCGTCGCCACTGAGGATACCGGCTTCCGTCCAGGCGCGAGACACGCGCTCATGCTCTACGGCAAGGGCGTAGCGGTCGCGTCCGCCCGATCGGTAGCCATTGCTGGAGCTGAAAAACAAGGATGGACCTTCGTTGAGGTTAAGCGGGAAAAGGAACTCCACGCTGACCTGACTGCCATTGAAGACGATATTCTCAGATCGGCAGCGCAAAATGCAACACGGTCGGGACACTCCATGATCGTCTACCGAGACGAGCTGCCCCTCGACGCGTAGGTTTCCCGCCCGACTTTTCAAAGCGACCAGCCCAATGTCCGCTATTGGGCGAAAGCGGATGTTCGATCACCCCAGCCGCTCGATCAGCGCCATCGCACCGTGTGGCGCACGGACCTTTGCGCCCGCGATGAAGAAGACGAAGGTTTCGCGGGGCTGCGCGGAGGGCGCGTCCGTCACGACATAGGGCAGGCCGTCGGGCTGACCGCCGCTCGCCCAGGTTCGTGCCGCCGCCGCCCAGCGATCGAGCGCGGCAGGCGTGTAGCCGGCGGGCTCCTCCTCCACGCCGCTTTCCAGGCGAGCGTAGACGAACGGGCCGGTGATGTCGGCGATCGCCGGATAGTCGACGGAATCGGCATAAACGATCGCCACCCCGGCCTCGCGCGCCATCGCCACGAACTCGGGGACGGCGAAGCTCTCGTGGCGCACCTGCACCGCGTGGCGCAGCGTCACGCCCTCGTAGCTCCCCGGCAGGAGTTGAAGAAAGGCGCGGAAATCGTCCGGCTCGAACTTCTTGGTGGCCATGAACTGCCACAGGATCGGGCCGAGCCTGTCGCCGAGCTCGACGATGCCCTGGCTCACGAACCGCTGCACCGATTCGCCCGCTTCGGCCAGCACCTTGCGATTGGTGCAGAAGCGTGAGGCCTTGAGCGTGAACACGAAGCCATCGGGCACCTGCGACGCCCAGTTGGCGAAGGTGGCGGGCTTGAAGCCGGAATAATAGGTGCCGTTCACCTCGATCGCGGTGAGCTTGCCCGCGGCATATTCCAGCTCGCGCTTGTGCGGCCATTTCTCCGGAAAGAAGGTGCCGCGCCAGGGCTCAAAGGTCCAGCCGCCGATGCCGACGCGAATCGGTGCGTGTGTCATGGGGCGGGGTGTAGCGGATCGGGGGCGGTTCGTCGCCGGAGGGGGGAGCCCCGCCGCGGCAAAGCCGCGTCGTCGGACGCTGCTGGGGCAGCGCCGGCCGGGCGATCGCCCGTGGTTCGTTTTAGCTGTGCTAAAACTCACGCGATCGCTGGAGCGGGCGAAGGGATTCGAACCCTCGACCCCAACCTTGGCAAGGTTGTGCTCTACCCCTGAGCTACGCCCGCTCTGGCGTTCCTGGCCCCCGGCAGGTCGCTGGGGGCGGGTGAGGCGGCGCTACTAGCAACGGCTTTCCGCCTTGCCAAGCACTGTTTTCGCTCCCGGCGAAAGAAAATGCCCGCGGCACCGATGGAGAAAGGCGCCGCGGGCGTGCTGCGGCGGGAGGCACCGCCGCAGCTGGGAGGTTCAGCGCCCGGAAGGGGGTTCCGGTGACGACGGCCGCAGACCGCGGCCGGCACCTGTGCTGGTGCCTGCTAAACGGGAAGGCGGCATCCCTGGAGCTACGGCGCGGCGGTTTCCCCGGCATGTTGCAGCAATAACGTTTTGTTGCCGCGGGCGGTCGCGCCGTTCCCGCAGAATTGACCGGTTCGGCCGCACTGCCTACCTCGACCAGCATGACGGCACCCACCATCCTGCTGGTCGAGGACGACCCGCCGCTTCGCACGCTCACCACCCGCGCCCTTCAGGAGAACGGCTTCATCGTCCGCCCGGCCAGCGCCGCGCCGGAGATGTGGCTGGCGCTGGAAGCAGGCCCGGTGGACCTGGTGCTGCTCGACATCATGCTGCCCGGCACGAGCGGCATCGACCTGTGCCGCGCGCTTCGGGCCAAAAGCGACGTGCCGATCATCTTCGTTTCCGCCAAGGGCAGCGAGACGGACCGCGTGGTCGGGCTGGAGCTGGGCGCGGACGATTACATCGCCAAGCCTTACGGCACGCGCGAGCTGGTGGCGCGGGTGCGCGCGGTGCTGCGGCGGCCGGCGCTGGACCGGCGGGACGGCGCGCGCGACAAGGGCGAGCTGGAGTTCGACGGCTACCGCGTCAGCCTGCCGCGGCGCGAGCTGACCTCGCCCACCGGCGCGATCGTCGACCTGACCGGCGCGGAGTTCGACCTGCTGGTCACGCTGTGCGACCATGCGCAGCGGGTGATCGCGCGCGAGCGGCTGATCGAGCTGTCGCGCACGCGGCTGGGCGACAGCTCCGACCGCTCGATCGACGTGCTCATCAGCCGGCTGCGGCGCAAGCTGTCCTCGGCCGGGCACCCGGCGCCGATCGTCACGGTGCGCGGCGTCGGCTACATGCTCAACGTGCCCGTCGATCGCGCTTGAAGGGGTTCGTCGCGCCCTCGGTCGGCCTGCTCGGCCGGATCGTCGCGATCCTGCTGCTCACGCTGCTGATCGAGTTCGGCGCCAGCACGCTCCTGTACGAGCGGGCGAGCCAGTTCTCGGTCAAGGACGACGAGGCGAACCGGCTGGCCGAGCATCTCGTCATCAGCCGGCGGCTGATGGCCGAGCGCGCGCCGGACGAGCGGCCGATGCTGGCGGCGGAGCTCACCACCAATCGCTATGCGCTGGAATGGGGCATGAAGCTGCCCCCGCCGCCGGTGATCGCGCCGGATCTCGACGCGGTGCGCGGGCAGATCCACGATTGGGAGCCGAGCCTGCGCTCCGCCGACCTGCGCCTGCGGCTCACCTCGCCGGGGCGCAGCTCCGTTATCACCGGCGCGCTCCGGCTGCCGGACAATAGCTGGCTGTATTTCCGCACGCTGGAGCCGGTGACCGACCTCAACCTCGCGCCGGAGCGGATTGCGCTGGCGCTGATCCCGGCGATCGCGCTGATGCTGCTGGGCGGCATGCTGGTGGGGCGCACGCTGAACCCGCTGCGGCGCCTCGCCGAGGCGGCGGACAAGGTGGGCGGCGACGCGGCGGAGCCGGTGCCGGAAGACGGGCCGGGCGAGGTCCGGCGGGTGGTGGTGGCGTTCAACCGCATGCAGGCGCGAATCGCCCGCCTGATCGACGACCGCACCCAGGCGCTGGCGGCGGTCGGCCATGACCTGCGTACGCCGCTGAGCCGCCTGCGCCTGCGCAGCGACGCGATCGAGCGCGACGACGTGCGCGAGGCGGTGGGCGAGGACATTGCCGAGATGGAGGCGATGATCACCTCCCTGCTCGCCTTTCTCGGCGGCGACAGCGATCCGGAAACGCCGATGCGCCACGACCTGGCCGTGCTGTGCGCCACGGTGGTGGACGATGCCGCCGACCATGGCCGCGACGCCTTCTATGACGGGCCGGACCATTGCGAAACGGTGGTGCGGGCGCGCAGCCTGAAGCGGGCGGTGGTGAACCTCCTGAACAACGCACTGCATTACGGCACGCGGGCGACGGTGCGGCTGGAGGATCGCCCGCACGAGATCGTGATCGCGGTGGAGGATAACGGCCCGGGCATCCCGGAGGACCAGCTGGCCAGCGTGGTGGAGCCGTTCGTGCGGCTGGACACGGCACGGGGCCGCGACACGGTGGGGTTCGGCCTGGGCCTGGCCATCGTCAAGCAGGCGGTGGAGCTGGAAGGCGGGCGCCTGTCGCTGGCCAACCGGGAGGAAGGCGGCCTGCGCGCCTGCCTGCACCTGCCGCGGTGACCGTGTCCGTTTGTCGCCCCGGACCCGTTCGGCGGTCCGCCACGCCGCCGGAGGACGATGGGGGCAGGCCAACCCGCCGAGACGAACCGACCGGACGATCGTATCCCGCGGCAACACTTCCTCACGATGGTGCCGCGCCGCAGCAAGAACCGATGCGTACCTAGTTGGCTCCCAAAGTCTCGTTTTGAGTACAGGAGCACCCAGTGAACGAGTTGATCGGCCGCGTTGTCGGCTTCGAGACCCAGGTCTTTCCCCAGCAGAGCGAGCTGTACAACAAGCTCGCCACGCAAGGGCAGAGCCCCAAGGCACTGATGATCTCCTGCGCGGACAGCCGCGTGGTGCCCGAGCACATCATGCAGGCGCAGCCCGGCGACCTGTTCGTGTGCCGCAACGCCGGCAACATCGTGCCCCCGTTCGGCGAGCAGATCGGCGGCGTTTCCGCCACCGTGGAATATGCCGTGATGGCCCTGGGCGTGCGCGACATCATCGTGTGCGGCCATTCGGACTGCGGCGCGATGAAGGGCCTGCTGGACCCCGATGCGACCGCGGCGATGCCCAACGTCACCGCCTGGCTGCGCCATTCCACCGCCGCGCGCGACGTGCTGGCCGGCTATCCGGAAATGGACGAAAAGGCCAAGGTCCGCGCCGCCGCGCTGGAGAATGTCGTGGCGCAGCTCCACCATGTGCGCACGCACCCGTCCGTCGCCGCCGGCATCGCGCGCGGCGAAATCGCGCTGCACGGCTGGTTCGTGGACATCCATGCCGGCCAGATGCTGGCGCTGAACGGCGAGACGGGCCGTTTCGAGGCGGTGTCCGGCGAGAAGCCGCTGCCGGTCGCGCAGCCCGCCGCCACCCGCCGCGCGGCCGACTTCCTGGGCAACGACACGCTGGTCGAGGCGGCGGAATGAGCCTGACCGGCGCCGCTGCCCCGACCGCGGGCGATCTCGCTGCGGAGGCGACCAGGCCGGGCGTCTCGGTGCCCAGCCTGAAGTTCCTGTCGCGCGATCTCACCGCGTCGATCGTGGTGTTCCTGGTGGCCATGCCCCTGTGCATGGGCATTGCGGTCGCCTCGGGCGTGGCGCCGGAAAAGGGCCTCATCACCGGCATCATCGGCGGCTTGGTCGTCGGCATGCTGGCGGGATCGCCGCTGCAGGTCTCCGGACCGGCGGCGGGCCTCGCCGTGATCGTGTTCGAGCTGATCCGCGACAAGGGCCTGAGCGCGCTCGGGCCGATCCTGGTGCTCGCCGGGCTGATCCAGGTGATCGCCGGCGTGGCGAAGCTGGGCGGCTGGTTCCGCGCGATCTCGCCGGCGGTGGTGCACGGCATGCTGGCGGGCATCGGCTGCCTGATCGTCGCCGGCCAGTTCCACGTCCTGTTCGATGCCAAGCCGCTGCCGAGCGGCCTGCAGAACCTGGCGGCGATGCCCGAGCGCGTGCTGGGCCTGACGCCGGGCAACATCTCGGCGACCGAACTCGCCTTTGGCATCGGCATCCTGACGATCGTCGCGATGATCGGCTGGGAAAAGCTGCGGCCGGCGTCCTTGCGGCTGGTGCCGGGCGCGCTGATCGGGGTGGCCACGGGCACGCTGTTCGCGCTGGTGTTCGGGCTTGAAGTGGCCCGCGTGCAGGTGCCGGCCAGCATCACCGCGGCGGTGACGCTGCCGGAAAGCGGCTTTCTGTCCTATTGGACCGATCCGTCGATCCTCGCCGCGGCGCTCGCCATCGCGTTTATCGCGTCGGCCGAGACGCTGCTGTCCGCCGCCGCGGTGGACAAGATGCATGCGGGCGTGCGCACCGACTACAACAAGGAACTGCGCGCGCAGGGCATCGGCAACCTGCTGTGCGGCATGGCCGGCGCCCTGCCGATGACGGGCGTGATCGTGCGCTCCTCGGCCAACGTGCAGGCCAATGCCGCCACCCGCGCTTCCGCGATCCTGCACGGCGTGTGGATCCTCGGCTTCGTGGTTGCGCTGCCGTTCGTGCTGCGGGCGATCCCGATGGCCGCGCTGGGCGCGATCCTGGTGGTGACCGGCTGGCGGCTGGTCAACATCGTCCATGTCCGCCACCTGCTGCGCGACTATGGCGTGCTGCCGGCGGTGATCTGGGCGGCGACCCTGCTGACGGTGGTGGTGGAGGACCTGCTGACCGGCGTGCTGGTCGGCATCGGCCTGTCGCTCCTCGAACTGGTGCCGCATCTCCGCCGCCTGCGCCTGAAGGTGCACGAAAGCGCGGCCGACACGCACCATGCCATCCGGCTGGACGGCGCGGCGACGTTCGTGTCGCTGCCCAAGCTGTCCGACACGCTGGACCGCGTGCCGGCGGGCATGCCGGTGCGGCTGGACGTGACCGGGCTGTCGGCGGTGGACCATACCAGTGCCGAGATGCTGCGCGACTGGTTCCAGCGGCGCAAGGCCGGAGGCTCCAGCGTGGAGGTGACGGGCGAGAGCCCGCGCATCGCCGCGCTCGCCGCCGCGCACTGACCGACAAAACAGGCGAACGCCGGTCGCGCGGGGAAGCGCGGCCGGCGTTGCCGCACCTGCGCACCGGACTGTTGCTGCACTGCAACAGGTATTTTGCCGCAGCGAATTGACGCGGGCCGTGCCCGTGATAGCCTGACCTCCGCCCGATCAGATCGCCGCCCGCCTTTGGCGAGAGCGGTGGCGGCGGGCGGCAGGAGGAGCCTCTTGATGTTCAAAGGAGGTTCCATGAAGTTTCTCGTTGTTGCCGGCGCGCTTGCGCTCGGCCTCGCCGCCACCCCGGCCTTCGCGCAGGAAACCGATCCGCCCAAGGCGATCACCGTCACCGGCAGCGTGGCGGGCGTTTCCGACTATCGCTTCCGCGGCGTCTCCCAATCGGATGAGGAAGCGGCCATCCAGGGCGGCATCACGGTTGCGCACGAAAGCGGCTTCTATGTCGGCACCTGGGCGTCAAACCTGTCCGGCTGGGGCACGTTCGGCGGCGCCAACATGGAGCTGGACCTGATCGGCGGGTACAAGCGCTCGTTCGGCAGCGGCGCGATCGACGTGGGCCTCACCTGGTACATGTATCCGGGCGGCTTCTCGAAGACCGACTTCGCCGAGCCCTATGTCAAGCTGTCGGGCACCTATGGCCCGCTGAGCCTCACCGCCGGCGTTGCCTATGCGCCCAAGCAGGAGGCGCTGGGCAACTGGTCCAACACGCCCGAAAGCCGCATCGGCGACAAGGAGGACAACCTCTACCTGTGGGGAGACGCCGCCGCCGGCATCCCGAACACGCCGATCACCGCCAAGGCGCATATCGGCTATTCGGACGGCAATCCGGGCCTGGGCCCCAACGGCACCTCCGTTGCGCCGACCGGCAGCTACTGGGACTGGATGCTGGGCGCCGACCTGGCGATCAAGGGGACGCCGCTGACGCTGGGCGTCGCTTATGTGGACACCGACATCTCGCGGCGCGGTTCGGCCTATCTGCTGCCGAACTTCTCCTCCACCAAGGATGGCGGCCCGATCGCCGATTCGCAGGTGGTGTTCTCGATCACCGCGGCGTTCTGACCTGAGCGAAACATCGTCACCCCGGCCACCGTGCCGGGGTCCACCGTGCCGCATCGCGCGAGCTGGCGCGGTTGCGGAAGCGTGGATGCCGGCAGGTGGCCGGGGTGACGGTGGAACAAGGGGGCGGGCAATCCGCCCCTTTCCTTCCCGCGGCGGTGCGCCCACATAAGCGCGGCAATTGCCTGGGGAGAATGAAGCTTGGCCACGCTGGGAATGTCGCCCGCCGAGAAGGAAGCCGTGGAGGCGTTCCGCCGCGACGTCGTCGAGCCCTCGATGACTTCCCTCGTCCTTATCGATTTCTGGGCGGAATGGTGCGGCCCGTGCAAGGCGCTGTCGCCGCTGCTGGACAAGATCGCCGCCGCCTATGCCGACAAGGGCGTGGTGCTGGCCAAGATCGACACGGACAAGAACCAGTTCATCGCCGCGCAATTCCAGATCCGCTCGATCCCGACCGTCTATGCGATGTTCCAGGGGCAACTGGTCGCGGACCTGACCAATGCGCGCACCGAATCGCAGCTGCGCGCGCTGCTCGACCAGCTCCTGAAGCAATTGCCGATCCAGTCCAGCGCGGCGGATGCCGAGGCCGAGCTCGAGCCGCTGATCGCAATGGGCGAACAGGTGCTGGGCGAGGGCGATGGCGAGCGGGCGCTGGGCATCTTCACCCAGCTGGCCGAGATGGCGCCGGAGAACGTGGCGGTGCTTTCCGGCCTGCTGCGCGCGCTGGTCGCCACCCAGCAGTTCGACGATGCGGAGGCGCTGCTGGCCGATCTGCCGGAAGAAGCGGCCGGGGCGCCGGAGATCGAGCGGGCGCGCTCCGCCCTTGCGCTCGCCCGCACGGCGCGCCCGGTGGACGATCTTTCCGCGCTGGCGGCGGAGGTGGCCGCCAACCCCGACGACCTCGACAAGCGCTTCGAGCTGGCCGGCGGGCAGATGGCCGCGGGCGACCGCGACGCGGCGGCCGAGACGCTGCTCGGCATCGTTGCCGCCGATCGCGAATGGAACGAGGGCGCGGCGCGCCAGCAGCTCCTGAAGCTGTTCGAAGTGGTCGGGCTGGAAGACCCCTGGGTGTCGCAGCAGCGCCGCAAGCTGTCGGCGATCCTCTTCGGATGAGCCGGCCAGCAAGGCTGTCGATCTTTCCGCTGTCCGGCGCGCTGCTGTTCCCGGGCATGCACCTGCCGCTGCACATCTTCGAGCCGCGCTACCGGGCGATGGTGTCCGACGCGATGGCGCGCGACCGGCGCATCGGCATGATCCAGCCGCGTCCCGTCCTGATCGAGGGCGGGGCGCACGAGGGCGACCGCCCGCCCCTGTTCGACCTCGGCTGCGTGGGCCGCATCGCCGAGGTGGAGGCGCTGGACGACGGCCGCTACAATCTGGTGCTGGAAGGGGTGGCGCTGTTCCGCGTGCTGCGCGAGCTGGACGTCACCACCCCGTTCCGCCAGGTGGAGGCGGAGCTGCTGCCGAACGCCGCGGAGCCGCAGGCGCTGGCGCTGGCCCACCGCGCATCGCTGGAGATGGAATCGCGCCGCTATGCCGAGGCGCAGGGCTATGCCGTCGACTGGGAAGCGGTGAGCCGGCTGGACGACGAGGCGCTGGTCGACGGCATCGCCCAGATCGCGCCGTTCGACGTCGCCGCCAAGCAGGCGCTGCTGGAGGCCCCGGACATCGCGGCGCGGGCGGAGCTGCTGATCCAGCTGATGCAGTTCTTCGGCCGCCATGGCGACGGCGACGAAGCGGTGACGCTGCAATGAGCCGGGCGCTCGATCCGGCGCTGCTGGCGATCCTGGTCTGCCCGGTGACCCGCGGGCCGCTGCGCTGGGAGGCGGAGGCCGGGGAGCTGGTGTCGGATGCGGCCGGGCTGGCGTTTCCGGTGCGGGACCGGCGGCCGGTGCTGCTGGTGGACGAGGCGCGCCGCCTCTAGCCCTTCACCCCCTCGTGACGCGGGCGGAGCTGTCCGATGGTAACATCGTGTCAGGCTTACCCGATCGTCATGCCGGACGTGTTCCGGCATCCACTGTCGGGCGAGCGCCGCGGCTTGGGAGTGTGCGGAAGGGTGGACCCCGGAACAAGTCCGGGGTGACGTTCGCGTTCGTCGTCGGGGCGCGTAAGGCTCAGCCCTCCACCTGCTCCGCCAGTTCCAGCCAGCGCATCTCCGCTGCGTCCTTTTCCTCGCGCGCCGCGCCGATCCCGCGGCTCAACGCGTCGAACTTCGCCGGATCGCGGGTGTAGAGCGCCGGATCGGCCAGCGCCGCCTCGTCGCGGGCGATCTGCGCGTCGAGCGCCTCGATCCGCTTCGGGAGCAGCTCATAGTCCCGCTGGTCCTTGTAGGTCAGCTTGGTGCGTGCGGGCGGCGGCGGGGGCGGTGCGGCGGCGGCCTTTGCGGTGGCCTTCTTCGCCTCGCCGCGCGGCCGGCGCTGGCGCTCCCAATCCTCGTAGCCGCCGACCACCACATCGACATGGCCCGAACCGTCGAGCCCCAGCGTGACGGTCACCGTGCGGTCGAGAAAGTCGCGATCGTGGCTGACGATCAGGACGGTGCCGTCATAATCGGCGATCACCTCCTGGAGGAGGTCGAGCGTCTCGAGATCGAGGTCGTTGGTCGGCTCGTCCAGCACGAGCAGGTTGGAATGCCGGGCGAACTCGCGCGCGAGCAGCAGGCGCGAGCGCTCGCCGCCGGACAGCGAGCCGACCTTCGCGTCGATCAGCGAGGGATCGAACAGGAATTCCTTGAGATAGCCGTGGACATGCTTGCGCACGCCCAGCACGTCGATCCACTCGCCGCCTTCGGCCAGCACGTCGCGCACCGACTTTTCCGGCGCCATCAGCTTGCGCTGCTGGTCGATCACCACGCCGTCCAGCGTCTTGGCGAGCTTCACCGAGCCGCTGTCGGGCTCCACCTCGCCGGTGAGCAGCTTGAGCAGCGTCGACTTGCCCGCGCCGTTCGCGCCGACCAGGCCGATGCGGTCGCCGCGCCGCACGCGCAAGCTGAAGTCGCGGATGATGGTGCGCGGGCCGAAGCTCTTGGACACATGCTCGGCATCGATCACCACCTTGGTGCGGCTGTCGTCGGAGGCGGTGACGAGGTTGGCGGAGCCCTGCGGCCCGGTCATCGCCGCGCGCTCGGCGCGCATCTCCTTCAGCTTGGCGAGGCGCCCCTGGTTGCGGCGGCGGCGGCCGGTGACGCCGCGTTGCAGCCAATGCTCCTCGATCTTCAGCTTGGCGTCGAGCCGGGCGGCGTTGCGCTCCTCCTCGGCATAGACCTGTTCGGTCCAGGCCTCGAACCCGCCAAAGCCGATCTCCGAGCGGCGCAAGCTACCCCGGTCCAGCCACAGCGTCTGCCTGGTCAGGCGGGTAAGAAAGGTGCGGTCGTGGCTGATGACCACGAACGCGCCGCGGAAACGGGTCAGCCAGTCCTCCAGCCAGTCGATCGCGCCGATGTCGAGATGGTTGGTCGGCTCGTCCAGCAGCAGCACGTCCGGGTTCAGCGCCAGCGCGCGGACGATCGCCGCGCGGCGCCGCTCGCCGCCGGACGCGGACGCCGCCTCGCGCGACAGGTCGATGCCGAGCTGGTCGGCGATCGCGTCGGCCTCATGGGCGGAGGGCGCGTCGGCGCCGCTCATCACGTAATCGGCCAGCGTGGCGAAGCCGGCCAGCGCCGGCTCCTGCTCCAGCAGGATCACGCGGGTGCCGGGCACGATGGTGCGCCGGCCCTCGTCGCTGTCGATGGTGCCGGCGATCAGCTTCAGCAGGGTCGTCTTGCCCGCGCCGTTGCGGCCGATCAGCGCCAGCCGGTCGCGCGGGCCGACATGGAGGTCCAGGCCGCGGAACAGCCAGTGCGAGCCTTGCGAGAGGCCGAGATTTTCATAGGAGAGGATGGGGGCAGCCATGGCGCGCGCCTAGCGCTTTAGCGGAGCTAAAGCGAGGCTCAGCGCACGCCCGGCCAGCGGCGCCTGGGCGCCGACTGACGACGCGGCTTTGCCGCGGCGGGCTCTTGAAGCGGACCCATCGCCGTCGCGGGCCGTCATGGGAGTGAATCCCATGACGTCGGACGGGTCGGCTGCGCCGGCCCGCCGGCCGGCCTTGCGTCTGGTGGCGGACGCGGTCCGGCCCCGACGCTGCGGCATGACGTCGGACAGGGCCGGCCTTGCCGCCCCGCCGGCCGGCCTTGCGCCAGGTCGCTGGCGTAGCCAGCCCCTGCGTTACATTCACAGGCTGTTCAACGCGCTAACCCTATGCGACAGCCGATGCGGATGAAGTTCCTTCTTCTGGTTCCCGGCCTCCTCGTGCTTGCCGCGCCGTCGCTGGCGCAGCCGGTGCAGCGTCGCGCCGCGCCGGGAGTGAAGGACGCCATGCGCCGATGCCGCCTGCTGCCGCTGCCGCAGGTGGTGGACGGGGCGCGGGCCAGGATGGGGGACGCGCGCTGGATCGGCGCCGACCTCGATATCCTCAGCTGTGTTTACACATTGAAGTTCCTGCGCGATGGCGCGGTGATCTGGGTCGAGATGGATGGCCAGAGCGGCCGCTATCTCGGCCAGACCGGTAATTGAGAGGGAGCCAGCATGCGCGTTCTGATCGTCGAGGATGAGCCGAACCTGGGCCAGCAGTTGAAGTCCACGCTGGAGGGCGCCGGCTATGCCATCGATCTGGCGACCGATGGCGAGGAGGGGCACTTCCTGGGTTCCACCGAAAGCTACGACGCGATCGTGCTCGACCTCGGCCTGCCGGAGATCGACGGGCTGACCGTGCTCGACCGCTGGCGCAAGGAGGGCAAGACCACGCCGGTGCTGGTGCTCACCGCGCGCGACAGCTGGTCCGACAAGGTGGCGGGGCTGGACGCGGGCGCCGACGATTATGTCGCCAAGCCGTTCCAGTCGGAGGAGCTGATCGCCCGGCTGCGCGCGCTGATCCGCCGCGCCTCGGGCAATGCGTCCAGCGAGCTGACCGCCGGCGACGTGCGGCTGGACACGCGCAGCGGCAAGGTGACGCTGGCGGGCGAGCCGGTGAAGCTGACCGCGCAGGAATACAAGCTGCTTTCCTACCTGCTCCACCACAAGGGCAAGGTGGTGAGCCGGACCGAGCTGATCGAGCATATCTACGACCAGGATTTCGATCGCGATTCGAACACCATCGAGGTGTTCGTCACCCGCATCCGCAAGAAGCTGGGCCAGGACGTGATCACCACCATCCGGGGCCTCGGCTACAGCCTCGAAGACCCGGCCGGCTGACGCCCGCATGACCTCGGACGCGGCGCCCGACGACACCGTGACGCTGGCGCGCGGCTATGTGCGCACCACGGGCTCGCTGTCGCGGCGCATGATCCTGATCGCGGCGGCGTGGATCGCGCTGCTGCTGTCGGGCGGCGGCTTTGCGCTCGATCGCGTGCTGACCGCAGCGATCACGCGCAATTTCGACGACCAGCTCGAATATGTGCTGACGGCGCTCATCACCACGGCGGAGATCGGGCCGGAAGGCGAGGTGATCTTCAACCGGGAGCCGGCCGACCAGCGCTTTCTGGAGCCCTATTCCGGGCTCTACTGGCAGGTGAGCGGGACGCGGCGCGAGCCGTTTCCCTCGCGTTCGCTGTGGGACCGCACGCTGCGCTACGGTGCGCCCCATGACGATCGCGCGGTGCATGCTTATGACAGCGCGCAGTTTGCGGACGAGAAGCTGCGGGTGGTGGAGCGGGACGTGACGCTGCCCGGCAGCCGCGTGCGCTGGCGGTTCCAGGTGGCGCAGAACCGCGCCGGGCTGGACGAGCAGATCAAGGTGCTGCGCCGCACGCTGGTGCGCTCGTTCCTGCTGCTCGGGCTCGGGCTGATCGTGATGGCGGGCCTGCAGACCTTTTACGGCTTGTGGCCGCTGCGCCGCGTACGCGAGGAGATCGCGCGCATGCGGGCGGGCAAGTCGCGCCAGGTGGAGGAAGCGATGCCGGTGGAGGTCGCGCCGCTGGTGGAGGAGCTGAACGGCCTGATCGCGCACAACGAGCGGCAGGCGGAGGAAGCGCGGCGGCATGCCGGCAACCTCGCCCATGCGCTGAAGACGCCGCTGACCGTCATCATGAACGCAGCGACCGCCGGCTCGGACGATCTGGCCGAAACCGTGGTGCGCGAGGCGCGGACCATGCGGCGGCAGGTGGACCACCACCTCGCCCGCGCCCGCGCAGTCGGGCGGCGCGGCTCGGCGCACAGCCGGGCGGACGTATGGCCGAGCCTGGAATCGGTCGAGCGGGCGGTGGCGCGGCTCTATCGCCATGTCCGCATCGACGTGACCGGCCCGCGCGACCTCCAGGTCCATGTCGAGCGGCAGGACCTGGACGAGATGCTGGGCAACCTGATCGAGAATGCCGCGAAATATGGCGGCGGCAGCGTGTTCGTGACGGTGTCCGCGCAGGCCGGCTTTGTCGAGTTCCTGATCGAGGACGACGGCATGGGCATCCCCGGCGAGGAGCGCACGCGCATCTTCGATCGCGGGGTGCGGCTGGACACGGGCAAGCCGGGCACGGGCCTGGGCATGGGCATCACCCGCGACGTGGCGGAGATCTATGGCGGCACGATCGCGCTGGAGGAAAGCGAGGATCTCGGCGGGCTGCTGGTGCGGCTGCGGCTGCCGGCGGCGAACTAGGCAGGCGTCTCCTCTTCCTAGGGAGGCGAGCAAGCTAAAGCGCGTTAACACACGGGCAAGCCGTCATTGCGAGCACAGCGAAGCAATCCAGGGTTTCGCGAGCGGCCCTCGATTGCTTCGCTACGCTCGCAATGACGGTCGAGTAAGCCTCATGTGATCCTGCTACGCCGCGGCCTTCACCCCGTTCAGCTCGGCCATCGCCTCGGCGGTGAGCGTCAGGCTGCGCTTGCGGGCTTCATGGTCGTAGATCGCGCTGGTGATCATCAGTTCGTCCACGCCCGTGCGCTCGACAAAGGCGGCGATCTGGTTGCGCACGGTCTGGCGGCTGCCCACCGCCGAGCAGCTGAGCGTGTGGTTGAGGATCGCGGCACCCTGCGGCCCCAGGCTTTCGCGATAGCCGGCGCGGGGAGGCGGCAACTGGATCGGGTTGCCGGTGCGCAGGGAGACGAAGGTCTGCTGCTGCGAGCTGGCGAGGAGCTCGCCTTCTTCATCCGTCTCCGCGGCGAAGACGTTGAAGCCGGCCATCACATGCGGTCGCTCGAGTTGTGCCGACGGGCGGAAGTCGCGGCGGTAGATGGCGATCGCATTGTCCAGCGCATCGGGCGCGAAGTGCGAGGCAAAGGCATAAGGCAGGCCCAGCGCGGCGGCGAGCTGCGCGCCGTACAGGCTGGAGCCGAGGATCCACAGCTCGGGCTTCGCGCCAGCGCCGGGCGTCGCCTGGATGCCGGTCTGGCCATCGTCGGCGAAATAGCTTTGCAGCTCCATCACGTCCTGCGGAAAGGCATTGGGGTCGCTCACCAGCGTGCGCCGGATCGCCTGCGCCACCCGCTGGTCCGATCCCGGCGCGCGGCCAAGGCCGAGGTCGATGCGGCCGGGGAACAGCGCATCCAGCGTGCCGAACTGCTCGGCGATCTGGAGCGGCGCATGGTTGGGCAGCATGATGCCGCCGGCGCCGATGCGGATGGTGGAGGTGGCGTGCCCGACATGCGCCATCACCACCGAGGTCGCCGCCGAGGCGATGCCGTTCATGCCGTGATGCTCGGCCATCCAGTAACGCTTGAACCCCTGCGCCTCGGCATGGGCGGCAAGGTCCGCGGCGTTGGCCAGGGCCTGGGAAACGGTGCCGCCCTGCACGACGGGCACGAGATCGAGGAGCGAGTAATCGGTCATGGGAGCAAGATGGGGAGGCGCGACAAGCCGTGCCACCCATGTTCGGCTTGGGCGCGCGCCATATTTCCTTGGCGGCCGGGCTTTGCACGCCTGCGCGCAGCCCCTACACGCCCGGCCATGCTCCCGGCGCTTGGTCACATCCGCAACTGGATCTTCGATCTCGACAACACGCTCTATCCGTCGAGCGCGGACCTGTTCGGCCAGATCGACCGGCGCATGACCGATTTCGTCGCCCGCCGGCTGGGCCTTGAGCGCGAGGCGGCGTTCCGCCTCCAGAAGGACTATTTCCTGCACCACGGCACCACCCTGTCCGGCCTGATCGCCGAGCATGGCGTCGATCCGCACGAATTCCTCGGCTTCGTCCACGACATCGAGATGGACGTGCTGGAGGAGAACGCCCCGCTGGCCGCGGCGATCGCCAAGCTGCCGGGGCGCAAGCTCGTCTTCACCAACGGCGACAAGCCCTATGCGCTGAAGGTGCTCGACCGCCTCGGCCTGGGGGAAAGCTTCGAGGCGATCCACGACATCCACGCGATGGATCTGGTGCCCAAGCCGCAGGCGTCCGCCTATGCCGGGCTGTGCGCCGCCTTCGGGCTGGACCCGCGCCAGTCGCTGTTCGCCGAGGACATGGCGCGCAACCTGAAGCCGGCCAAGGCGATCGGCATGGCCACCCTGTGGGTGGACAACGGTTCCGAACAGAGCGCCGACGACGATCGCAGCTTTATCGATTTCACCACCCACGACATCACCGCGTGGCTGGAACGGATACTGGAGGCCTGACGTGACCGACCTTGCAACCCTTATCGACCAGGCATGGGAAGCGCGCGACGGCATCGGGCAGCACACCCGCGGCGAGGTGCGCTCGGCGGTGGAGGAGGCGCTGGCGCTGCTCGACGCCGGCACCGCACGGGTGGCCGAGCCGGACGGGGACGGCTGGCGGGTCAACCAGTGGCTGAAGAAAGCGGTGCTGCTGAGCTTCAGCCTCAACGGCAATGTCGTGATGGAGGGCGGGTATCACGACAAGGTGCCGCTGAAGTTCGCCGGCTGGTCCGATGCGCAGTTCGCCGAGGCGGGCTTTCGCGCGGTGCCGGGCGCGGTGGTGCGGCGCGGGGCCTTTGTCGGCCGCAACTGCGTGCTGATGCCGAGCTTCGTGAACATCGGCGCCCATGTCGGCGAGGGCACGATGGTGGATACCTGGGCAACGGTGGGCTCCTGCGCGCAGATCGGCCGCGGCGTGCATATCTCCGGCGGCGCCGGCATCGGCGGCGTGCTGGAGCCGTTGCAGGCCGATCCGGTGATCATCGGCGACGGCGCCTTCATCGGCGCGCGCTCGGAAGTGGCCGAGGGCGTGCGCGTGGGCGAAGGCGCGGTGCTGTCGATGGGGGTCTATCTCGGCGCCTCGACCAAGATCGTGGATCGCGCGACGGGGCAGGTGCATCGCGGGCAGGTGCCGCCCTTCTCGGTGGTGGTGCCCGGCTCCCTGCCGTCGGAGAGCGGCGGGCCGGCGCTCTATTGCGCGGTGATCGTCAAGACCGTGGACGCGCAGACCCGGTCCAAGACCGGAATCAACGAGCTGCTGCGCGACTGATGCGCGGCGCCTTCCTCCTCGCACTGGCGCTGCTCGCGCCCGCCGCGGCGTTCGCGCAGGACACGGCTCCGGCCGAGGTCGTGCGCCGCTTCCCGCACGATCCGCAGGCGTATACCGAGGGGCTGTTCTTCGACGGCGGTGCCTTGTTCGAGAGCACGGGCGAGGTCGGCCGCTCGTCGGTGCGCGAGGTGGAGCTGGAGACCGGTCGCGTGCTGCGGCAGGTGCCGGTGCCGCCGCCCCTGTTCGGCGAAGGGATCGTGGCCTGGCGCGACCAGATCCTCAGCCTGACCTGGAAGGACGGGATCGGCTTCCGCTGGTCGCGCGACGGTTTCCGCAAGCTCGGCAGCTTCCGCTACGCGGGCGAGGGTTGGGCGCTGACCTCCGACGGGCGCAATCTGATCCTGTCGGACGGCACCCCCACGCTTCGGCTGCTCGATCCACGCACCTTCCGCGTCCGCCGTACGCTGGCCGTTACCGCCGGCGGCGCTCCGGTCGCCAACCTCAACGAGCTGGAATTTGTCGACGGCGAGATCCTCGCCAACATCTGGATGACCGACCGGGTCGCGCGGATCGATCCGAAAGACGGCCATGTGATCGGCTGGATCGATCTCGCCGCGCTGCATGCGCAGGCCGGCGTGTTCGGCGCCGACCAGGTGGCCAACGGCATCGCCTGGGACGCCAAGGGTCGCCGCCTGTTCGTCACCGGCAAGGAATGGCCGACCCTGTTCCAGATCAAGCCGCCCAAAGGACGCTGAGCGCGGACACGGAGCCTCGACATGGCGGCGGCCCTTGCCTAAGCGCGGAAGCGACATCGCACAGGGGGCTCCATGACCGACGCCAGCAACGTTCTTGATCGCGTACTCGTGCTCGAAATGGTGCGCGTCACCGAAGCGGCGGCGATCGCGGCCTCCACCCTGACCGGGCGCGGCGACGAGAAGGCGGCCGATGCCGCCGCGGTGGACGCGATGCGCACCGCGCTCAACACGCTCTACATGGACGGCACCGTGGTGATCGGCGAGGGCGAGCGCGACGAGGCGCCGATGCTGTTCATCGGCGAAAAGGTCGGCTCGGCGATCGGCAAGGGGCCGAAGATCGACATCGCGCTCGATCCGCTGGAAGGCACCACCATCTGCGCCACCGCCGGGCCGAACAGCCTGGCCGTGCTGGCGATCGCCGAGGAAGGCGGGCTGCTCAACGCGCCGGACGTCTACATGGACAAGATCGCGGTCGGACCCGGCTATCCGGAAGGGATCATCGACCTCGACCGCAGCCCGTCCGAGAACGTGCGCGCGGTGGCCGAGGCCAAGGGCGTGGAGCCGAAGGACATCATGGTCTGCGTGCTGGATCGTCCGCGGCACGAGAAGATCATCGCCGAGCTGCGTTCCATCGGCGCAGGCGTGGTGCTGATCGGCGACGGCGACGTGGCCGGCGTGATCGCCACCACCAACCCGGACACGGTGATCGACCTCTACATGGGCGCAGGCGGCGCGCCGGAAGGCGTGCTGGCGGCCGCGGCGCTGCGCTGCGTCGGGGGGCAGTTCAAGGGCCGCCTGCTGTTCCGCAACGACGACGAGCGCGCGCGCGCCGCCAAGTGGGGCGTGACCGACCTCGACAAGCAATATGACCTGACCGAGCTGGCGCGCGGCGACTGCATCTTCGCGGCGACCGGCGTGACGGACGGCTCGCTGCTGGGCGGCGTGAAGCGCAAGGGCCGGGTGATGACCACCGAAAGCGTGGTGATGCGCGCGTCCTCGGGCACGGTGCGCTGGGTCAAGGGCGAGCACCGCCTCTGATCGGCCACTGGCTGCCCGCGCTGCTGCTGGCGGCGGCGCTTGCGATCGTCGCCTCGGGCCTGAGGCGGCGCCCGGGGCGGGCGCTGGACGGGCCGGCGCGCTACTGGAACTGGGCGGCGGCGCTGGGCCTGCGCTACGGCCTGCCGAGCCTGGCGGCGCTGTCGCTGCTGTGCGGTCTGCCCGCGATCGGCCACCTGCCGCGCCTCTTCCTGCCGCTGGCCGAGCCGCTGGGCTTCGATCCGGCGGGCGAGATGCTGCCGGCCTGGCTGGTCGCGGCGGCGCTGGCCGCGGGGACGCTGTTCAATGCCGGCTGGACCTGGGCGCGTGCCCGGCGGGGCAAGCCGGCGCTGGAGCTGGTGCCGCTCGCCTCCATCCTGCCGCGCTGGCGCGAGGAGCTGCCGGCGGCGGCGTTCCTGTCGCTGGTCGCCGGCGTCTCGGAGGAACTGTTCTTCCGCCTGGTCCTGCCGGTGCTGTTCGCGCTGGTCGGCGGGGGGGCGCTGGCCGGCTTCGTTGTCGGCACGGCGGCCTTTGCCCTGCTGCACCGCTACCAGGGCTGGCGCGGGATGCTGGCCACCGCGCTGGTCGGCATCGTGCTGGCGGTGCTCTACCTCGCCAGCGGGCAATTGTGGGTGGCGATGGCCGCGCATGCCGCGATCGACCTCAACGCGCTGGTCGTACGGCCGCTGGCGGGCGGGCGGCTGCGGCGCGGATGGACCCGGCAGGCCGCCGCTGCGTTCCCGCCGGCAAGCAATCAAGAGGACTGAAAGCATGAGCGGACCCAAGCTGTTCCAGCCGGTGGAGGTGGGCGCGATGACGCTGCCCAACCGCATCGTGATCGCGCCGATGTGCCAGTATTCGGCGGAAAACGGCTGCATGACCGACTGGCACCTGATCCATCTCGGCCAGCTTGCGCTGTCGGGCGCGGGGCTGCTGACGATCGAGGCGACGGCGGTGGAGCCGGAAGGGCGCATCACCTATGCCGATGTCGGCCTGTGGGACGACGCCACCGAGGCGGCGATGGCCCGCGTGCTGGACGGGGTGCGGCGCTGGTCCGATATGCCCATCGCCATCCAGCTCGGCCATGCCGGGCGCAAGGCCTCCACCGACCTGCCGTGGAAGGGCGGCGCGCAGCTCGCTCCCGATCACGCGAACGGCTGGCAGACGGTGGCGCCGTCGCCGCTCGCCTTCGGGGCAGGGGACAACGCACCGGCGGCGCTCGACCGCGAGGGGCTGGCGCGGGTGCGCGAGGCGTTCGCCTCCGCCGCGCGGCGGGCGGCGCGGCTGGGGATCGAGGCGGTGCAGCTGCACGGCGCGCATGGCTATCTGCTCCACCAGTTCCTGTCGCCGCTCTCCAACCGACGCGAAGACGATTATGGCGGCAGCCTGGAGAACCGCCTGCGCTTTCCCCTGGAAGTGTTCGACGCGGTGCGCGCGGCGTTCCCGGCGGAGCGGCCGGTGACGATGCGGGTGTCGGGCAGCGACTGGGTGGAGGGCGGCTGGGACGCCGAGCAGACGATCGCCTTCGCCCAGGCGCTGGAAGCACGCGGCTGCGCGGCAATCCATGTCTCCTCCGGCGGACTGGACGCGCGGCAGGACATTCCGGTGGGGCCGAGCTACCAGGTGCCGCTCGCCCGCGCGGTAAAGGCGGCAGTGTCGATGCCGGTGGTCGCGGTGGGCCTCATCACCGATTATGAGCAGGCCGAGGCCATCGTCGGCACGGGCGATGCGGACATGATCGCGCTGGCCCGCACCGTCCTCTACGATCCGCGCTGGCCGTGGCATGCCGCGGCGCATCTGGGCGCACGGGTAAAGGCGCCGGACCAGTATCTCCGCTCGCAGCCGCGCCAATATCGCCACCTGTTCGACGTGAAAGGCAGCGCGGAAAGCTGAAACCGTCACGTCCGTGACGCAATCGGCGGCGAGAGGGCGCGGATGACCCGCTTTCTCGCCCTGTCGCTCGCTCTTCTCGCCTCTGCCTGCGCCACCGTGCCGCCCGTCCATCAGGCGGGGGCGCCGGTGGAGGTGGGGATCGTCGCGATAAACGATTTCCACGGCAATCTCGAGCCGCCGCACAAGTCGGTGCCGCTCGGGCGGCCCGGGGCGAGCACACAGGTGCCCGCGGGCGGCGCGGCCTATCTGGCGAGCGCGGTGGCGCAGACCCGTCGCGGGCAGGCGCACAGCATCGTGGTGTCGGCCGGCGACATGGTCGGCGCCTCGCCGCTCACCTCCTCCCTGTTCCTCGACGAGCCTTCGGTGCTGGCGCTCAACGCCATGGGGCTGGAGCTCGGCGCGGTCGGCAACCATGAATTCGATCGCGGGCAGGGGGAGCTGTTCCGGCTGGCCAAAGGCGGATGCGAGAAGTTCACCCTGCGCGAGCCTTGCCAGGTGGACCGGCCGTTCCCCGGCGCGCGCTTCGGCATGCTGGCGGCGAACGTCCGGCGCGCGGACGGCAGCACCTTGTTCCCCGGCACGGCGCTGAAGCGGTTCGGCGCGGTCACCATCGGCTTTATCGGCGAAACGCTGAAAAGCGCGCCGGACATCGTCTCGGCGCAGAATATCGAGGGGCTACGGTTCGAGGACGAGGCCGACACCGCCAGCGCCGCCGCGGCCGAGCTGCGCCGGCAGGGCGCCGACGCCGTGGTGCTGCTGATCCACCAGGGGCTGCAGCTGGCGCCCGATTATACCGGCGAGGGGTGCGCCGGGCTGAGCGGCAGCCTGATGCCGATCCTGGCGAAACTGGACGGCGTGGACCTGGTCGTCTCCGGCCACAGCCACAACCGCTACATCTGCGACTATCGCGAGATCGATGCCGCCCGCCCGTTTCTCGTCACCAGCGCGGAGGCGTTCGGCACCTTGCTGACGGACATCCGGCTGACGATCGATCCCGTCGCACACCGCGTGGTCGCGCGCACCGCCAGGAACGTGATCGTGCAGGGCGAGGCGTTCACCGGGGCGAGCGGGGCGGTGCCGCTGACCGAGGCCGCGCCGCGCTTTGCCGCCGATCCGGCGGTCGGCGCGATCGTCGCGCGCTATGCCGCGGCGGCGCGAACCCAGGTGGAGCGGAGGGTAGGCACGCTGACCGGCCCCGCCCTGCGCGCCGAACGGGGCGAGCAGGAAGCGCCGCTGAACAACCTCATCGCCGACGCGCAGGTGGCGGCGATCCCCGGCGGGGAGATCGGCTTCATGAACTCGGGCGGCGTGCGCACCGATCTGCTGCCGGCCCCGGACGGGCAGGTGACCTATGGCCAGATCTATGCCGTGCAGCCGTTCGGCAACGTGCTGGAGGCACGCGCGGTGACCGGGCGGCAGTTGCTCGCGCTGCTCGAACAGCAGGTGCGTGACGGGCGCGACACGCCCAACCTGCTCGCTCCGTCGTCGGCGCTGCGCTACACGCTGGACCTGCGCGCGCCAGTCGGCCAGCGGGTGCGCGATGCGACCGTGAACGGCAAGCCGCTGGATCCGGCGCGCACCTACCGGGTGGTGGTCAGCAACTTCGTGGCGCAGGGCGGCGACGGCTTCACCGGCTTGCGCGACGCAGCCGTGGTGGCGCGCGGCGGGACCGATCTGGAAGCGCTGGAAGCCTATCTGCGCGCGCACCCGCGGCTGAGCCCGCCGGCGGCGAACCGGGTGACGGTGAAGGGACTGCCGGCACGCTGACGAGCCGGGCCGGCGGGGACGGCGGCGGCGGGGCGAGGGTGAGCTCAAATTCGGGCTGGGCAGGCCCGGTGGTCCGTCCCTTCGCCTGACGGGCGGGCCGGGGGCGCGGGACGGCGGCGGTTTCGCCGCCTTCCAGCAGCAACTGGGTGGGCGCGAGCGGCACCAGCTCGCCCGCGCCGAGCCGGACCAGGTCCGCCTCCGCCCACGCGGCAGGCTCTGCGGCAAGGCGGGGGGCGAACAGCAGGCGGATGGCTTCCGCATCGCCCACCGCCATGCTGCACTCGGCCGCCAACGCGAAGACCAGGCCGTCGCGGCGAAAGCAGCGCAAGGTGAACCGGCGGCTGCCGGCGACCCGGTCGGCAAGCGCGCCCTCCATGTCCGCAAAGGTGGCGGCGAGGTCGGGCGCGCCTCCGGCAGTAGCGCGCTCCACCTGCAAGGCCGGGACAGGGCGGCGCGGGGCGACCCGCGCGTCCGACCGGCCGAGCAGGCGCGCCAGCGGGTCGGCATGCGCGCGGGCGGCGGGGCCATCGGCAAGGTCGCCGATGCAGCGCAGGCCGGCGGCGCGCAAGGCGTCCTCCTCGTCCGGATCGAGCCCAAGCGCGGCGAGCGGCAGGCGGCGGATCGCGCCCGCTTCGTCGGCGGCGGGCACGGTCTGGAAGCGGGCAAGCGCTTCCGCGGCCTCGGGCGAGGCGCCGGCGGCGGCGCGCACGGTGAGGCCGAGGTGACCGAACCGCGCTTCCGCTTCCTGCGCCACGCTCGCCTCGTCGGCGCCCACGGGCAGGTGGAGGAGCAGCACGTCGCCGCCCCACAAGGCCACGCGCGTCGCATACCGCTCGCACCCGTCGGCGAGCCGCTCCAGCAGCGCCAGCTCGGCCGCGGCGTCGCGCGGCAGCAGCAGGAGGTCCGGCGCCCGGCGGCGCGCCTCCGTCGCGGACTGGCCGGCGCAGACGCCCAGCGCCGTTGCCGGCGGGCTTGCCGCCGTCACCTGTGCGCCGGCCCGGCGCTGTTCCATCACCGCGAACACGCCGCCGGCCGGCACCAGGCCGTCCACCGTCGGGCGCTCGCCCGTCAGGCACGGAAACACGATCGCGAGGAAGCGCCCGGATGGACCGTCGTGCCGGTGGCCGGCGGGAGAGGAAGACTCGGACATGGCGATGGGTTCTTGCTATGTTCGCGTTTCCGCTGCCGAACAAGCGAAGTCAAGCGACCGAGGAGCGCCGAACCCCGCAATCTCCTGCGCACAAGCCAGGCGCGACGCTATTCTTCCTCCGGGTACGCCGCCGATCGCTGTGTGGAGGGTGATCCAACAGCGCTGTTGCCGTTTTCCGAAGTGGCGGTATGGTCCCGCCCACCACGACGGCGGCATCGGGACGCAAGCATGACGATCAAGCGCAAGGCGGCGATTGCCGGAGTGTTCGAGCATCCCACCCGGCTTGCCCCCGACAAGTCCACGCCGCAGCTCCATGCCGAATGCGCCGCCGGCGCCCTGGCGGATGCGGGGCTGAGCAAGGACGACGTGGACGGCTATTTCTGCGCCGGCGATGCGCCCGGCTTCGGCCCGCTCTCCATGGTCGATTACATGGGGCTGCGCCCGCGCCACGTCGATTCGACGGAGACGGGCGGCTCGTCCTACATCCTCCACGTCGCCCATGCGGCGGAGGCGATCGCGCTGGGCAAGTGCCGGGTGGCGCTCATCACGCTGGCCGGGCGGCCGCGATCGGAGGCGATGAACCGTTCTCTCGGCCATGCGCCGGAGGCGGGGTTCGACGGCTGGGTCGGCGTCACCAACCACAACAGCTACGGCATGGTCGCCGCGCGGCACATGCACGAGTTCGGCACCACCTCCGAACAGCTCGCCTGGATCAAGGTCGCCGCCTCCACCCATGCGCAACATAACGAGCATGCGATGCTGCGCGACGTGGTGAGCATGGAGGACGTGCTGTCCTCACCGATGATTTCCGATCCGCTGCACCGGCTGGACTGCTGCGTGGTGTCGGACGGGGGCGGCGCGATCATCGTGGCCGCGCCGGAAGTGGCGCGCGAGCTGGGTCGCCCGATCGTCAACGTGCTGGGCGCGGGCGAGGCGCCGAAGGGGCAGGCAGGCGGCAAGGTGGACCTGACGTATAGCGGCGCGGCGTGGTCCGGCCCGGCCGCCTTTGCCGAGGCGGGCGTGACGCCGCAGGACATGAAATACGCCTCGATCTACGACAGCTTCACCATCACCGTGCTGATGCAGCTGGAGGATCTGGGCTTTTGCAGGAAGGGCGAGGGCGGGCGCTTCGTGGCCGACGGCAACCTCATCTCCGGCGTGGGCAAGCTGCCGTTCAACACCGATGGCGGCGGGCTGTGCAACAACCACCCGATGCATCGCGGCGGCATCACCAAGGTGATCGAGGCGGTGCGCCAGCTGCGCGGGGAAGCGCATCCCAAGGTGCAGGTGCCGAATTGCGACCTTGCCGTGGCGACCGGGATCGGCGGGTCGCTGGGCGTGCGGCACGGCGCCGCCACCCTCGTGATGGAGCGTGTGTGATGACCGGACCTGCCAACGACACCCGCACGCTTGCCCCGCCGGCGGTGAACCCGGAAACGCAGGCCTTCTGGGATGCCGCGGCCGAAGGACGGTTGCTGCTGAAGCATTGCCTGGCCTGCGGAGAGACGCATTATTATCCGCGCAGCCTGTGCCCGTTCTGCTTTTCGGATCGCACCGAATGGCGGGAAGCGGCAGGCACCGGCGAGATCTACACGGTGTCGGTGATGCGGCGCGGGGCGGGGGCGCCGTATGCGGTGGCCTATGTCACGCTGGACGAGGGGCCGCGCATGCTGACCAACCTGCGCGGCGACCTCGACGCGTTCCGCATCGGCGACCGGGTGCGCGTGTCGTTCGAGGCGACGGACGGCGGGCCGACGGTGCCGATGTTCAGGGCTGCGGGGTAAGCGCCTCCGCCTCTGCCTGCGCCGCGTAGCGCCGGGCGAGGATCGTGCACACGAACAATTGCGCCTGGTGGTAGAGCATCACCGGCAGCATGATGAGGCCGAGGCTCGGGCTCTGGCCGAACAGGATCGCGGCCATCGGCGCGCCGTTGGCGAGGCTCTTCTTGGAGCCGCAGAAGACGGCTGCGACCTCGTCCGGCAGGGAGAAGCCGAGCAGGCGCGCGGCGAGCCGGGTGAGCGCCAGCACGACGAACAGCAAGGCGAGCACCGTGACCAGCACGCCGGCGAGGACCAGCGGATCGGTGCGCGTCCAGACGCCGGCGGCGGTCGATTCGCTGAACGCACCGAATACGATCAGCAGGATGACCAGGCGGTCGATGCGGCTCGTCCACGCCTTGTTGCGGGTGATGAACCCGCCGATCCACGCCCGCGCGACCTGCCCGAGCACGAACGGCAGCAGCAGCGTGCGCGCGATGTCCAGCATGGCGGGCAGCAGCGCCATGTGCCCGTGCGCATCGGCGACCAGCGCGACGAGGGCAGGCGTCACCACCATGCCGATCAGCCCGGACAAGGTCGCATCGAAGATCGCGCCCGCCACGTTGCCGCGCCCCAGAGCGGTCATCGCGACCGACGAGGAGATGGTGGAGGGCAGCGCGCAGAGGTAGAAGATGCCGGTGCGCACCTCGAAGCTGGCGACCGGCTCGGCCAGGCGGAACAGCAGAAAGCCGATTGCGGGAAAGAGCACGAACGTGCTGCCATGGACGAGCAGGTGCAGCCGCCAGTTCGCCGCGCCCGCCTTCAGCGCCGCCGGGGCCAGCGCGGCGCCATGAAGGAAGAACACGAAGCCGATGCCGATCGCGGTGACGAGGCCGAGGTGCAGCGGGCCGTTCGCCGTGCCGAGCTGGGGGAAAAGGAGCGCCAGCGCCACCGCGCCCAGCATGCCCAGGAGAAAGCCGTCGATCTTCATGCCCCGCGGAGTAGGCGCAGAGCGCGGAGAAGGGAACCGGCCGCCCATTCCCCCGTGCCGGGGCTACTGCGCGGCGGGGCGAGGCACTCGCGGACAGGGGATCGGGTGAACCCCCGAACAGGTCCGGGGTGACGGGGAGACCTTCGACAGAGGTTGCACTCGGCCGCTCGCCGTCCGAGATGGGGGCGATGGATAGCCAGACCCTGCTCGACCCGCTTGCCCTGCCGGCCTTTTCCCAGATCACGCCCGAGTCGATCGGGCCGGCGATCGACCTTGCCATCGCCGATCACGAAGCCGCCGTCGCCGCGGTGGTGCGGGACCGTCCGACCGACTTTGCGGGCGCCTGGCTGCCGCTGGAGCGGGCGGAGAACGCACTGGACGCGCTGTGGTCTGCGGTGTCGCATCTCCACGGCGTTGCCGACACGCCCGAGCTGCGCGCCGCCCATGCCGAGGCGCAGGAGAAGCTGGTCGCCAATTCGATCCGCGTGGCGCAGAACCGCGACCTGTACGAGGTCCTGACCGCCCTTTCGGCGACGCCTGCCTTTGCCGAGCTGCCGCTCGCCGACCGGGTGGCGGTGGAGCATGCGATCCGCGACTTCACCCTGTCCGGCGTGGCGCTGGAACCGGCGGCGCGCGAGCGTTTCGCGCAAGTGTCCACCGAGTTGTCGGCGCTCGCGACCGAGTTCGCCAGCGCGGTGCTGGACGCGACGGACGGCTGGTCCGAGCATGTCACCGACACAGGCGTGCTTGCCGGCCTGTCCGACGCGGATCTCGCGATGATGGCCGATGCGGCTGCGGCGAAGGGCCTGGAGGGCTGGCTGGTCACGTTGCAGGCGCCCAGCGTGCAGGCGGTGCTGACCTTTGCCGAGAACCGGAGCTTGCGCGCGCGGGTCTATGCCGCGTTCGGCACGCGCGCCTCCGATCAGGGGCCGGATGCGGGCAAGTTCGACAATAGCGACCGGATCGCGCGCATCCTCTCGCTGCGGCAGGAAGCGGCGGGGCTGCTGGGCTTTGCCGATCCGGTGGAGCGGTCGCTGGCGACGAAGATGGCGCCCAATGCCGGCGAAGTGCTCGCCTTCCTGCGCGATCTTGCCGCACGGGCCAAGCCGGCGGCGGAGCGCGACCTGGCCGACCTGCGCGCCTTTGCGGCGGACGAGCTGGGCATCGCCGACCTTCAGCCCTGGGATGTGGGGTTCGCTGCCAACCGCCTGCGCGAGGCGCGCCATGCGCTGGACGAGCAGGAAATCCGCGCGCATTTCCCGGTCGAGCGGGTGATCGAGGGCTGGCAGGCGCTGTTGAAGCGGCTGTTCGGCATCCGGCTGGAGCGGCGCGAGGACGTCGACCTCTACCATCCGGACGCGGCCTATTACGACGTGTCGGACGAGGAAGGGCAGGTGATCGCCGGCCTGTTTCTCGATCTGCATGCCCGCGCCGGCAAGCGCGGGGGGGCGTGGATGGCGCAGGCGCGCTCGCGGTTGCAGGACGGCAACACGGTGGGCGTGCCGGTGGCGTTCCTTACCTGCAACTTCGCGCCGAAATCGGCCGACACTCCGTCGCTGCTGAGCCACAATGACGTGGTCACGCTGCTGCACGAGACGGGGCATTGCCTCCACCACCTGTTCACCCGCGTGAACCGCCCGAGCATCGCGGGCACCAGCGGCTTCGAATGGGACGCGATCGAGCTGCCGAGCCAGCTGATGGAAGACTTCGCCTGGGACGCGCAAGTGCTGACCGGCATGTCCGGCCACCACCGGACGGGCGCGCCGCTGCCGGCCGACCTGTTCGAGCGGATGCTGGGCGCGCGGCGGTTCCAGTCCGGGCTGTTCCTGGTGCGCCAGATCGAGTTCGCCTTGTTCGACCTGCTGCTGCACCTCGGCACGCTGGGCCATGACCCGATGGAGGTGATCGAGGCGGTGCGCGACGAGGTGTCGGTGATCCGCCCGCCCGAATGGCATCGCTTCCCGCATGCCTTTTCGCACATCTTCGCCGGTGGCTATGCGGCGGGCTATTACAGTTACCTGTGGGCCGAGGTGCTGGCGGCGGACGGCTTCCGCCGCTTCGCCGAGGCGGGGCTGGTCGACCGCGCGACGGGCGACGGCTTCCGCGAGGAAGTGCTGAGCCGCGGCGCGACGCGGCCGGCGGCGGAGAGCTTCCGTGCCTTTCGCGGGCGCGATCCGGACCCGGCGGCGATGCTGGAGCGGCACGGCCTGGCGGACGCGGCGCGATGACCGAGATGGCGAACGAGATCCTGCTGCTCACCACCGGGGGCACGATCGACAAGCTCTATTTCGATGCGCTGAGCGAGTATCGGATCGGCGACAGCGTGGTCGGCCGGCTGCTGGCGACGGCACGGGTGGCGCAGCCGTTCCGCGTGGTCGAGCTGATGCGCAAGGACAGCCTGGAGCTGACCGACGAGGACCGGGCGGCGATCGTGCAGGCGGTGCGCGAGGCGCCGAACGCCCGCATCGTCATCACCCACGGCACCGACACGATGGCCGACACCGCCCGCGCGATCGGCGGCATCGGCGCGGCCGAGAACAAGACGGTGGTGCTGGTCGGCGCGCTGGCGCCGGCGCGCTTCGCCGAAAGCGACGCGCCGTTCAATCTCGGCATGGCGGTCGCCGCGGTGCAGACGGCGGCGCCGGGCGTGTGGATCGCGATGAACGGCACGATCTTTCCCGGCGACAAGGTGCGCAAGAACCGCGCGGCCAACACGTTTGAGGCGGCATGAGCGTCGACCGGGCGTGGCTGAGCGAAGCGGTGCGGCGGATCGAGGCGGACTATAACCGCTCCGCCGACACGCACCTGATCCGGCTGGACCTGCCGCGCTTTCCGGGCATCCCGCTGTACCTGAAGGACGAAAGCTCGCACCCGACCGGCAGCCTGAAGCACCGGCTGGCGCGCTCGCTGTTCCTGTATGCTTTGTGCAACGAATGGATCGGGCCGGACACGGTGGTGATCGAGGCCTCGTCCGGCTCCACCGCGGTGTCCGAGGCCTATTTCGCCCGCATGCTCGGCCTGCGCTTCCTGGCGGTGGTGCCGGCGAGCACGGCCGCGCCCAAGCTCGACGCGATCCGCTTTCATGGCGGCGAGATCCACGCGGTGGACGATCCGCGCGCCGTGTACGACGTGGCGCACCGGCTCGCCGCCGAGACGGGCGGGCATTATCTCGACCAGTTCACCTATGCCGAGCGCGCGACCGACTGGCGCGGCAACAACAACATCGCCGAGTCGATCTTCGCGCAGATGGCGGAGGAGGAGCAGCCGGTGCCCGCCTGGATCGTGTGCGGCGCGGGGACGGGCGGCACGTCGGCGACGATCGGGCGCTTCCTGCGCTATCGCCGCCATGCCACGCAATTGTGCGTCGCCGATCCGGTCGCGTCGGTGTTCCACCGCCATTATGCCGACCGCGCGGTGACGACGCTGGACGAAGGCGACGCGACCTGCATCGAGGGGATCGGCCGCCCGCGCGTGGAGCCGAGCTTCGTGCCCGGCGTGATCGACCGCATGATCGCGGTGGCGGACGGCGAGAGCATCGGCGCGATGCGCGCGCTGTCGGCACGGCTGGGGCGCCATGTGGGCGGCTCGACCGGCACCAACCTGTGGGCCTGCCTGCGGCTCGCCGGCGAGATGCAGGCGGCGGGGGAAACCGGCGGCATCGTCACCCTGTTGTGCGATGGCGGCGACCGGTATGGCTGCACCTATCATTGCGACGACTGGCTGGCCGCACGCGGGATCGCGTGGCAGGCGGCGGCGGAGCGGATGGCGACGCTGCTCGGTTAAGTTTCTGTGCTTGCGGGATCGTCCCCCGGCCTGCATCGTTTGATGTGAATGCATCACCCCCGTAACGATATTCTGCCGCCCCCGCCGGCCGACCTGCTGGAAGGCGCCGCCCTTTTCCTCGATTTCGACGGCACGCTGGTGGAGCTGGCGGAACGGCCCGACGCCGTGGCGGTGAGCGCGGAGCTGCGTGACACGCTGCGGCGGCTGCTCGCCAGGCTGGAGGGCCGTGTGGCGATCATCAGCGGGCGTCCGGCGGCGCAGATCCGCGAGCTGTTCGGGCCGGTCGACTTCGCGATCTCCGGCAGCCACGGGGTGGAGCTGGTCCATGCCGATGGTCGCGTGGTGATGGCCGAGCGCCCGGCCGCGCTGGACGAGATCCTGGCGGAGGCGGACGCCTTTGCCGCCGCGAACCCCGGCGTGCTGATCGAGAACAAGCCGCTGGGTGTGGCGATCCACTACCGCCAGGCACCCGAGGTCGAGCAGGAGGCGATCGCGCTGGCCATGCGGCTGGCCGCGGCGCACCAGGTGGCGTTGCAGCCCGGCAAGATGATGGCGGAGCTGCGCGTCGGCGGCGGCGACAAGGGCAGCGCGCTGCGGGCATTGATGGAGGAGCCGAACATGGCGGGCGCGCGGCCGGTCTTCCTGGGCGACGACGTGACCGACGAGCCCGGCCTCGCCGCGGCCGCGGCCCTGGGCGGCGCGGGCGTGCTGGTCGGCCCGGCGCGCGAGACGGCGGCGCGCTACCGGCTGGACGGCGTGGCGGACGTGCTCGCCTGGCTGGCGGCGGCCGCCGTGCGTGGCGAAGGGGCGGCCGCCGCCGCGGGGGACGAGGCGGCGTGAGCGACCTCGATCTCTGGCCGATCGGCAATTGCCAGGTCAGCACGCTGGTGGACCGGGCCGGGCGGTTCGTCTGGGGCTGCGTGCCGCGGGTGGATGGCGACCCGCTGTTCTCCGCGCTGGTCGGCGGGGAAGCGCCGGACGCCGGCTTCTGGGCGATCGAGCTCGACGGCGCGGTGCTGACCGAGCAGCATTACCTGCGCAACACGCCGATCCTGGTCACCCGCCACACCGATGCGCATGGCAACGCGATCGAGGTGATCGATTTCTGCCCGCGCTTCTTCCGGCTCGGTCGCATGTACCGCCCGGTGGCGTTCGTGCGCATCGTGCGCCCGGTGGCCGGCTCCCCGCGCATCCGCGTGAAGCTCCGGCCGACCTGCGGCTGGGGATCGGGATGCGACGTGCGGGCGGGCGGCTCCAACCACCTGCGCTTTCCCAGCACGCTGATGACGCTCCGGCTCACCACCACCGCGCCGGTGGGGCTGATCGAGCAGGAGCGCACGTTCCGCGTCGAGCGCCCGCTGCACTTCTTCCTCGGCCCCGACGAGAGCTTCTCCACCGAGGTCGGCAGCGCGGTGGAGGAGATGCTGGCCGCGACGACCTATTACTGGCAGAATTGGGTGCGTGGCCTCGCCGTGCCGCTGGAATGGCAGGATGCGGTGATCCGCTCGGCGATCAGCCTGAAGCTGTGCCAGCACGAGGAAACCGGCGCGATCGTCGCGGCGCTCACCACGTCGGTGCCGGAACATGCCGGGTCGCAGCGCAACTGGGACTATCGCTATTGCTGGATCCGCGACGCCTATTACACGGTGCAGGCGCTCAACCGGCTCGGCGCGCTGGACGTGCTGGAAGGCTATCTCGTCTACCTGCGCAACATCGTGGACGAGGCGCAGGGCGGGCATATCCAGCCGCTCTACGGCGTGCTGGGCGAGGCGGAGCTGGAGGAGCGGGTGGCCGAGGCCCTGCCCGGCTATCGCGGGATGGGGCCGGTGCGCGTGGGCAACCAGGCCTATGAACAGGTGCAGCACGACGCCTATGGCCAGATCGTGCTGTCGAGCACGCAGGCCTTTTTCGACGAGCGCCTGTTCCGGATGGGCAGCCTGGCCGATTTCGAGGCGCTGGAGCGCGTCGGCGAGCGCGCCTGGGAACTGCACGACCAGCCGGACGCCGGCCTGTGGGAGCTGCGCACGCGCCAGGCGGTGCACACCTATTCCACCGCCATGTGCTGGGCCGCATGCGACCGGCTGGGGAACATAGCGCAGCGGCTGCAACTGCCCGAGCGCCAGGCCTTCTGGCAGAACCGCGCCGACACGATCCGCGCCACCATCGAGGAGCGCGCGTGGCGGCCGGACACCAACCGGCTGTCCGCGACCTTCTCCGGCGACGATCTCGACGCCAGCCTGATCCAGTTGCTGGACCTGCGCTTCCTGAAGCCGGACGACCCGCGCTTCACCGGCACGCTGGCGGCGGTGGAGCAGGGCCTGCGCCGCGGCTCCACCATGCTGCGCTACGACACGGAGGACGATTTCGGCCTGCCGGAAACCGCGTTCAACGTCTGCACCTTCTGGCTGATCGAGGCGCTGTACCTGACCGGGCGATCGGTTGACGCGCGCGCCCTGTTCGAGGAGATGCTGGTCAAGCGCACCGCCGCCGGCCTGCTCAGCGAGGATATCGATCCGAACACGGGCGAGCTGTGGGGGAACTACCCGCAGACCTACTCGCTGGTCGGCATCATCAACTGCGCGGTGCTTCTCTCCAGGCCGTGGAACGCGATACGATGAGTACGGGACGATGAGCCGACTGGTTGTGATCTCCAACCGTGTGGCCGCGCCCAGCGGCTCGCATTCCGGCGCGCAAGGGGGGCTCGCCGTGGCGCTGCAATCGGCGCTGCGCGAGCATGGCGGCCTGTGGTTCGGCTGGTCGGGCGAGCAGACCGAGACGTTCACCGGCGCGCTGCACGAAACGCAAGTGGACGGGGTTACCTATGCCACGGTCGACCTCGAGGAACAGGACGTCGAGGAATATTACGAGGGCTATGCCAACCGCACCCTCTGGCCGCTGTTTCATTATCGCACCGACATCGCCGAATATGAGCGCAGCTTTGCCGGCGGCTATCAGCGGGTGAACGAGCGGTTCGCGCGCACGGTGGCGCCGCTGATCCGGCCGGGCGATGCGGTGTGGATCCAGGACTATCACCTGTTCCCGCTGGGCGCGGAGCTGCGCAAGCTGGGGGTGGAGAACCGCATCGGCTTCTTCCTGCACATTCCCTGGCCGCCGCGGCGCCTGCTGGCCACGCTGCCGGGGGCAAAGGCGCTGGCGGAGACGATGTTCGCCTATGACCTGGTCGGCTTCCAGGCGGACGAATGGCTGCAGGCGTTCAACGAGTTCGCCCTGGAGGACATGGGCGCGCGGATGGAGGGCGACATGCTGCATGTCGGCCATCGCAGGGTGCAGGCCTGCGTGTTCCCGATCGGCATCGATGCGGCCGAATTCGTGGCGATGACCCAGACGACGCGCGCGCGGCTCACCTATCGCCAGATGCGCGATTCCGCGGTGGGGCGCGACCTCATCATCGGGGTCGACCGGCTCGATTATTCCAAGGGGCTGGAAGAGCGGTTCCAGGGGTACGAGCGCTTTCTGGAAGCGCATCCGGAGGAGCAGAAGGAAGTGTTCCTCCTCCAGATCGCGCCGCCCAGCCGCGGCACGGTGGAAAGCTATCGCCGCATCCGCGCCTCGCTGGAAGGCATGGCGGGCCGCATCAACGGCGCGCATGCCGATTACGACTGGGTGCCGATCCGCTACGTCAACCGCGGTTACCCTCGCGACGTGCTGGCGGGCATGTACCGCGCGGCGAAGATCGGGCTGGTCACGCCGCTGCGCGACGGGATGAACCTGGTCGCCAAGGAATATGTCGCCGCGCAGAACCCGGACGATCCGGGCGTGCTGATCCTGTCGCGCTTCGCCGGGGCGGCGGAGCAGCTGACGGAAGCGGTGCTGATCAACCCGCACAGCGCCGACGAGATGGGCGATGCCATCTACACCGCGCTGCGCATGCCCAGGGACGAGCGCATCCGCCGCTGGCGCGCGCTGATGGACGTGGTGGAGCAGAAGGACGTCGCCTGGTGGAGCCGCGCCTTCACCGACGCGCTGCTGACGGTGGAGGTGGCGGGGTAGGGGCGCCAGAAGACCTAAGCTCAGCGACCTGGCTCCCCGGCGAAGGCCGGGGCCCAGGTGGTAGACGCTCATGGGTGAGCTACAGTCTTCTGTTACTCAGGCCTCCCAACTGGGCCCCGGCCTCCGCCGGGGAGCGCGTGGGCCCTAAGCCGCTCATAAGCACACGCCCTAGATCAACCCGCCCGCCGCCGCCGTGCGCCGCGCACGCCGCCGATCAGGCCGGAGGCGAGCAGCTCCTCCGGCCCGGCATACCCAAGGCCGAGATGCGCCGGGCGCACGGCCACCGTGTCGGCAAAGCTCAGCGCGCCCGAGCGCAGGGCGGCGCGGCTGATGCGCGACCAGCGCCGGGCCGTCTCCCACTTGATGAGGCGGCGGCTGTCGCGGTCCGGCGCGCGGGTGGCGATGAAATCCTGCAAGAGCGCGGAGATCGTGTCGCCCAGCAGCTGCAGCGTGGCGCGGTCCGCGACCGGCTGCCCACGCAGCAGGTGGCGCGCGACCAGGCCGGCGATCATGCCCGCATTGTCGCCGAAGCGGGGCGCATAGGCTTCGGCAAGCACGCGGGCCGCGCTGGCGTTCATCGTGTCGGTGAAGCGCTGCGACGCGCCGGCGCCGTGCCGCCGATAGGTGAGCAGCGGCAGGTCGATCCGCGCGAGCCGGCCGATCCGCGACAGCCGGTGGTAGAGGTCGAAATCCTCCGCGTAGAGGATTTCCGGCCGGGTGAAGGGATGAAGGCTGCGCGCCACCTCGCCGCGCACCATCACCGTGGACCAGGCGAGCGGGTTTTCGATCTGGAGCAGCCATTCGAGCAGCAACGGCGTCGTCACCGGCGGATAGGCGGCCCAGGCGCGGGTGATGCCGTTTTCCAGGATGTTCGCCGCGCTGCCCACCAGCACCACGTCCGGGTGCGCATCGAGAAAGGCGACCTGCCGCGAAAGCCGCTCGGGATGGCACAGGTCGTCCTGGTCGAGCCCGGCGACGTGCCGGCCGCGGGCATGAGCGAGCGCCAGGTTGCGCGTGCGCACCGGGCCGCCGTTCTTCTCCGCATGGAGCACGCGAAAGCGCGGGTCGGTCAGGCCCGCGAGCACCTCGCGCGTGTGGTCCGGCGAGCAATCGTCGACGATCACCGCTTCCCAGTTGGTCAGCGTCTGGCGTTGCAGGCTTTCCAGCGTCTCGCCGATCAGGGCCGCGCCGTTGTAGGTCGGGATCAGCAGGCTGACGTCAGGAGTCGCGGGCGGCTGGCTCACGCGACGGCGCGGGCCTCCCCACCCTGTACTTGGCCGCCCAGGATCTGGTCGACGATCATCAGGCCGACATCGTTCTGCCACAGCCACAGGCCGTTGGCCTGGCCACGGAAGCTCTTCTCGCCGCCGAGATGGCCCCAGGGCACGAAGCCGGCGGCAAGGCCGATGCCGTAGAGGCCGGGCACGGGGGCGCCGCCCGCGTCGAGCACGCGGCAGTGCGGGTCCACCATCGGCCGATCATGGGCGGCGGCGAGATCGAGCGGGGTGCCGTCCGCCTGCGCGACCGACAGGGCATAGGGGCGATAGCCGAGCGCGGCGACCACCAGGTCCGCCTCGCGCACGATGGCGCGGGCCGCCTCGTCCTCCTCGCCGGCGATGCGGTGCGTGGCGACGCGCGGATCGGGGGCGCGGCCGTCCACCTGCAACATGCGCAGCACCAGTTCGCGCGCTTCGAGGCGGAAGCCGCCAAGGCGATAGACGAAGCCGGACACCGGGCAGATGTCGTCGTCGGTGAAGTCGGTGAAGCCTTCCGCCCGCGCCGCCTCGACCGAGTGGTAGAAGGGGCGCAGCGGGCGACGGTGCAGCAGGGTGACGCCGCCGGTGCCGAACGGAATGCCCGGCCGGCTGCGCAGCATCAGCGCCACCGCGGTCAGCGCGCTGGTCGAGCCGCCGATCACCGCCACCTTCGGCGCGCGCCTGCCGGCGAGCAGATCGGCGACCTGCGCCAGTCCGCCGAGCGCCAGCACCTCGTCCGACTGCATCAGCCGGTCGGCGGCGAGATCGCGCAAAGGGGCACCGGCCACTTCCATCGTCGCCAGCCGGTCGAGCGGCTGGTGGCCGCCGGTGGCGATCACCACGTTGCGGGACAGTTGCTCGAAGGTGGTGCCGTCCGCGCGGCGGCGAACGGTGGTGGACCACAGGCCGCCGGGAAGCTGGCGCGTGGCGAGCACCTCATGGCCGGTCAGCACGGTGCCGCCATGATGCGTGACGAGCGTGGCGAGCCGGTCGCCCGTTTCGCGCAGCAGCGGCCCCGCCTCGAACAGCGGCACGCCCAGCGCGCCGCTATGCCTGGCCACGGCGCGGCCGACCGGATGATCGACCAGCGCGGCAAGCTCCGGATGGGCATTGTCCTTCACCGCGCTGAGAAAGGTCTCGGCGGTGCTGTCCGAATTGATCGCATAATGGCCGAGCCGCCCGCCGCCGACCACCTCGTCGCGCTCGATCAGCACGAGCCCTCGCGCGAAGCTGGGCAGGAGCCCGCGCTTGGTGGCGGCGGTGAGGAGCGCGGTGCCCGCCGGGCCGCCGCCCACGATCACCACCTCGGCAACGGCCCCGCGCGGCGGCGCGGCAAGCCGGGCGCGCTCGTCCGCGAC
Organism: Sphingomonas aracearum; assembly: GCF_003345355.1. GTDB lineage: Bacteria > Pseudomonadota > Alphaproteobacteria > Sphingomonadales > Sphingomonadaceae > Sphingomonas > Sphingomonas aracearum. The sequence goes on from NZ_QQNB01000003.1 coordinate 422,552, forward strand.
GATGCGGTTCATGGCGTCGGAGACGATCGCGGCGTCCGCCGGCGCCATCGCGTCGGTGATCGGCAGGGAGACGATGCGGGCGGCGATCTCGTCGGCGACGGGTGTGGCCGTCAGCATCGCGCGGTCACGGAACAGCGGCTGCTGGCCGAGATGCGGGCTGAAATAGGTGGCGGCGCCGATTCCGTCCTCGGCCAGCGCGGCGAGGATCGCGTCGCGGCGGGGGGCAAGCTCGCGCGGCAGCAGCGCCGGCATGAACTGCATCGCCCGGCGCCGGCCGCTGGTCTTCTGAAGGGTGAGACCATCGAGGTGCGCGGCATAGGCGGCGTCGACCGCCGAGCGGTTGGCGCACACCGCGTCGATCTCGGCGAGCTTGGCGCGGGCCATCAGGGCGGTGACCTCCGGCAGCTTGGCGTTGACGCCCAGCACGCTGGCGCTGCGATGGCCCTGGAAGCCGAAATTGATGCGTCCGCGCAGCGAATCGATCAGCGCCGCATTGCCCGAATGGATCAGGCCGCCTTCCGCCACCGCGAAGGTCTTGGTCGCATGCATCGAATAGACGACGGCGAACGGCGCGTCGGCGCCGAAGCCTTCGCCGTCCGCGTCGGTGGTGCCGAGCGAGGCGGCGGCATCGATCACCACGCCCACGCCGAACTCGCGCGACAGCCAGGCATAGCGATCGAGGTCGATGGCGTTGCCGAACGTGGCATAGGGCACGATCACCGCGACGCGCTCGCCATGTTCGGCGAGCAGCCGCTCCTCCGCCCGGGCGCAGGCGCCCCAATCGTCGCGGTCGATGTCGCAGATGAGCGGCGTCAGCCCGGCCCAGAGCGCCGCCTGGCCGGTGGCGGCAAAGGTGAGCGCGGGCATCAGCGCGAGCTTGCCGCCCGAATGCGGGCCTGCCGCCTCGTGAATGGCGACCATCAGGCCCAGGGTCGCGTTGGAGACGGCCAGGCTGGCGCCCTTGCCGCCGAACAGCCGCTCGGTCGCCTCCGCCTCGAACGCGCGGACTTCGGGGCCGTTGTTGGAAAAGGTGCCCGACGCCTCGATCCGGCGCAGGCCGTCCGTCATGTCGCTCAGGCGCGGCGGTTGCGGGGCGATGAGCGGATAACGAAGCATGCGGAAAGCGCCTGACCGTGGAAACCGGCTGCTTCTGCCCCGCGGGTGGCTAAGATTGGGTTACCCTCAGGAGTAACGCTGCTCCGCCCAGGGATCGCCGCGCAGATGGTAGCCGTTCACCTCCCAGAAGCCCGGCTTGTCGGCGCCGAGAAAGTCGATCCTGCTGATCCACTTGGCGCTTTTCCAGAAATACAGGTGCGGGATCACGAGGCGCGCCGGCCCGCCATGCTCGCGCGTCAGCGGCTTGCCCTGCCAGCGATGGGCGACCAGCGCGTGCGGGCTGGCGAAATCCTCCAGCGGAACGTTGGTGGTGTAGCCGTCATAGCCGTGCAGCATCACGAAGCGCGCTTCCGCCTTCGGCTGCACCGCCTCCAGCAGCGTCTGCGTGGAAACGCCCCTCCAGTCATTGTCGTAGCGCGACCAGGTGGTGACGCAGTGGATGTCGCTGCGATCGTCCGCCTGCGGCAGGGCGAGAAAGGCGGGCCAGTCGAGGTCGAGCGGATGCTCCACCATGCCGCCGATGCGCAGGCGCCAGCGATCGGTGGACACGTCCGGCGTGCGGCCAAGATCGAGCACCGGCCAGTTGGCGACGAGGTGCTGGCCGGGCGGCAGGCGGTCGTCGCCGGTGCGGCCGGTCAGGAACCTGTGTTCCCCGGCCCAGCGCTGCTTGGAGCGGGTGAGCTTGCTGTCGGGAGGCAGATCTTCTTCGGCCACGTCAACCTCCGTCAGATGGTGGGGAGGGAAGTGGTGCCCGAGGGCGGAGTCGAACCACCGACACGACGATTTTCAGTCGTCTGCTCTACCACTGAGCTACTCAGGCACATCCGCGAAACCGCGAAGAAGGCGCCTCCTAGTCGCTTCGATCGGGCCTGTCCAGCCCGTTGATGTCGTCCGGATCGACGGGTGGCCCGGGCAGGGCATAGCCGCCGCCCAGCCATTGGAGCAGGTCGCGGTCGCGGCAGCCCTGGCTGCAGAACGGCCGGTGGGCAGGGGCGGCGGGCTTGCCGCAGAGGGGGCAATCGGAGGCGGGCATCAGTCTGTCTCGAACCGGGTGACAACGCCCGTGCGGCGGGCAAGCTCCTCGCTCCATTCCGGATGGCGGGCGAGGGTGGCGGCCATCGCGCGGGTCACGGGCTGGCGCGGCGTGCCGGGCGGAGGCACCCGCTCCAGCCGGCGCAGCAGCGCCCGCAGCGCGGCGGCGGCGGGATCGGCCAGCAGCAGTTCGGGGAGCGACGGCCGGGTGCGCCGGCGGATCAGTTGCAGGAAGCCGAAGCCGTTCACCGCGGTGCGCTCGAACGGTCCGGCGCCGCCGGCCGCCAGTGCGGCATCCAGCGCGGCGGCGACGGCCTGGCGCGGGGCCCGTCCCTCCAGGGTCGGGAAGTCGATGCCGATCGATCCGGTCACGTCGTGGCGGACGATCGCCGCGCCCACAGCGGTGGCGGCGGCCACCGCAAGCGGTTCCAGCGGGGCGGCGCCGTCGACGTCGAACAGGGTCATGGCCGGCGTCACGCTCATGCGCAGCGCGCCGCGACCGAACACGATCTCGCCGTCCGTCGCTTCCTCCAGCACCTCGCCCCAGCCGGCCTGTTCCAGCAGGTCCGGCTCGTGCGGCCGCAGCGTGCGCACGGACAATCCAGTGGCGGCGATGCGGGCGAGCAGGTCCGGGCCGGGGGCGGGAGCGGCGTCGCTCGGCACCGCCCTGGCGCGCTTGGCGCGGCCGCGTTCCGGCATCGCCTCGCGCACGATCTCGACCGTCAGCGCGCCGCCTTCGGGCAGGCCGGCGGGGACGGGGGCGACCAGCGCCTCCTCGCCGCCCTCGAGCTCGACGAGGCCGGTGCCGCGATCGCGCAGCCGGGCGCGGGCGACCGTGCCGGCGCGCAGGCCGGGCAGCTCGATCCGGGCCTGAAGAAGGCGATCGTCCGCCACCAGCGCGGCACGGTTCTCGCCGATGCCCGCTTCGTACAGCCACTCAGCCAAGCGGCAGCCCGGCGGCGGTGAGCAGCGCCCGCGTTTCGAACACCGGCAGGCCGACCACGCCCGAATGGCTGCCGGCGAGATAGCGGACGAACGCCTCGGCACGGCCCTGGATGGCATAGCCCCCGGCCTTGCCCATGCCCTCGCCGCTGGCGACGTACCCGTCGATCTCGGCAGCGGAGAGCGGCTTGAAGGCGACGATCGTGTCCGACAGGCGGGTGCGCAGCGTGCCGGCCGTGTCGATGGCGGCAACGGCGGTGTAGCAATGGTGGCGGCGGCCGGAGAGCAGGCCGAGCATGCGGCGCAGGTCCGCCTCGTCCACCGGCTTTTCGAGGATGCGGCGGCCCACCGCCACGGTGGTGTCGCCGGCGAGCACCACCTCGCCTTCGGCACGCTCCACCGCCTGCGCCTTGCCGATCGCCAGCCGCAGCACATAGTCGCGCGGGCGCTCGCCGGGCAGCGGGCGTTCGTCGATGTCGGGCGCGGCCAGGCGCGCGGGCACGACGCCGATGCGCGCCAGCAACTCGCGACGGCGCGGGCTGGTGGAGGCGAGAACGAGCCGGGGCACGCCGGAATGCGCGCTTATTGCGGGCCGGGTCCGCCGCGGCCGGGCATGAAGCGGTAGGTGATGCGACCCTTGGTGAGATCGTACGGCGTCAGCTCGACCAGCACCTCGTCGCCGACCAGCACGCGGATGCGGTTCTTGCGCATCTTGCCCGCGGTGTGACCGAGGATTTCGTGATCGTTTTCCAGCTGCACGCGGAACATCGCATTGGGCAGCAGCTCGACCACCCGGCCGCGCATTTCGAGAAGTTCTTCCTTGGCCAAACAAACACCCCAGGTTGATTTTGCGCGCGGGGCTGTACCCGCTTGCCGATGAAAAGGGAAGGCGCGGGCGATCGGTGTCGCCGCCGCGCCCGGCCGATATGGGGAGGGGGGCGGATTTTACGAGGGGCGGCGGCTCACAACAGGCTGCCCTGATGCGCGCTTTCCTCGCGCGCCGCGCGCCTGAACGCGGCATGGCCGTCCACCCAGGGGATGTCGGGCTTCTTCCCCTGGAACAGCTCGGCCAGCGTGAGGATCTGGAGGCGCGGATAGCTGCGCCCCGTGGCTTCCGAATGGAAGACGCCCACGGCGACCGCTTCGCGCTCCATCGGCTTGGACGGGAGTGCCTTGGTGAGGAACACGCCGATCGGCGCGCGCTCGCGCTCCATCGCCGAATGCAGGTCGCGGATCATCTGCACGCCGACATTGTCGCCGCCCTTCACCGAGACCAGCGCCTTTTCGGTGCGCCGGCCATCGGGGCGGAAATAGATGATGCCGTCGATCCCGCCGTCCGCGCCCTTCTTTCGGCCGCCAAAGGGCATGGCGTCGACCATGGAGACCGCCCACCACTGGAACTGGTATTTGTCGCGGCGGGCAAGGTCCTCCGCCGAGGCGAGGTCCCTGGGCGTGCCCTCCACGGTGAAGCTCGCGTCCGGGAAGGCGGCCTTCATGCGCTTCTCGATGAGGCTGATGGCGAGGTGGGTGACATCGATGCCGATCCACTGCCGCCCGAGCTTCTGCGCGGCATGCACCGCGGTGCCGCAGCCGCAGAACGGGTCCAGCACGACGTCGCCCTCGTCCGAGGAGGCGGCGATGATCCGCTCGAGCAGGGCAAGCGGCTTCTGCGTGGGATAGCCGAGGCGTTCGGCGTGGCGCTGGCTGAGCGGTGGAATGTCGTCGATGATGTCCTGCGGCGACTGCCCTTCCATGCGATCGAGATAGCGCTTGAAGTGGGGCCAGCCGATCCCGTCGCCGCTCATCGTGACAAGGCCATGCTTGTTCAGCAGGTCGAGCCAGCCCAGCGTCTTCAGGCCGACCGGCGCATCGGCGAACTCTTCCTTGATGATCCCGGGAATGGCCCAGTGCCGGCCGTGGCGCGTCGGATCGAAGCCGTTCCAGGGCTGGCCGCTTTCTCCGTTGCGCGTGCCGCTTGCCGTGAGATCGCTGAGCCGGAAGCGGCGGCCGGCATCGTCCCTGAAGCGGTAATAGCGATCCACATAGGCCTCTTCATACGCCTGAAAGGTGCGGTTCCACCGATAGTCGCCCGATCGCGCATAGAACAGGATAACGTCGTGGATCGGGCCCCAGCGCCTGGCGCTGTTGTGCGCGCTGGTCCGCTTCCAGATCACCTCGCTGCGGAACCGGTCGGCGCTGAACACTCCGTCCAGCAGCAGCTTGAGGTAGTGGCTCGCGGTGGGGTCGCAGTGGAGGTACAGGCTGCCGGTCGGCTTCAGGACGCGGTGCAGTTCGAGCAGGCGCACCGCCATCATCGCCAGATAGGCCATCATGTCGTTCTCGCCGAGAAAGGCGCGCATCGCGTTCAGGAGGTCGAACGCCTTGGTGTTGCCGCTGCGCGCGACCGCGTCGAAGGCGGCTTCCGCCGCGTCGTTCCAGTGCCAGGTGTCCTCGAACGCCTCGATCTGCGCGTCGGCCCGGGTGCCGGTCGGCGACTTGAACAGGATGTTGTAGTTGGCGTTCGAGTTGAACGGCGGATCGAGATAGACGAGGTCCACGCTGGCGTCGGCGATCTCGCGGCGGAGCACCGTCAGGTTGTCGCCGTAATAAAGGTGGTTGGCCGGGCGGTTCTGCATGGCGGCAGAGGAATCACGGCAAGGCGCGCGTGTCTTTCGCGGGCTGGTCCATTGCTGCGGCTTTTCCGGCCCCGGCGGCTCCGCGGTGGAGCCGTTCGCGCTTGACGATAGACGCAGCCGATCAGGGTGATCGCGTCGACCCGGTTGCGCCCGCCGCGGTCCTGTAGTTTGATCTGCGTTACAAGAACGAGAGGATGATAAGGCGTTGGAACAGGTCTATTCCCCCCGCATGCGCATCGCGTTGCTGGGCGCGGCGGCGATCGGCGGCTGGGGGCTTGTGGCGGGCGTGGCGGAAACGCTGGCGATGGTGCTGCGCTAGGGCGGAGCACGGGCGACCGGCGGGAAGCCGGCCGCCTCCGGACAGGCTCGATCAGCCGGCGCCGCCGGCCAGCGCGGCGAGCAGCAGCAAGGCGACGATGTTGGTGATCTTGATCATCGGGTTCACCGCCGGGCCGGCCGTGTCCTTGTAGGGATCGCCCACCGTGTCGCCGGTCACCGCGGCCTTGTGCGCTTCCGATCCCTTGCCGCCGTAATTGCCGTCCTCGATATATTTCTTGGCATTGTCCCACGCGCCGCCGCCGCTCGTCATCGAGATGGCGACGAACAGGCCGGAGACGATCACGCCGAGCAGCATCGCGCCCAGCGCCGCAAACCCCTGTTCGCGCCCGGACACGCCTGAGACGAGGAAGAACACCGCCACCGGCGAGAGCACCGGCAGCAGCGAGGGCACGATCATCTCGCGGATCGCGGCGCGCGTGACGATGTCGACGGTGCGCGCGTAATCGGGGCGGCTGGTGCCTGCCATGATGCCGGGATTGTCGCGGAACTGCGCGCGCACGTCCTCCACCACATGGCCGGCGGCCCGGCCCACCGCGGTCATGCCGAACGCGCCGAACAGATACGGCAGCAGCGCGCCGAGCAGGAGGCCGACGATGACATACGGGTTGTTGAGGCTGAAGTTCACCGGCTCGGTCAGGCCCAGCGCATCGGCATAGCGTTCGAGATCGGTGGTGTAGGCGCCGAACAGCACCAGCGCGGCGAGCGCGGCGGAGCCGATCGCATAGCCCTTGGTCACCGCCTTGGTCGTGTTGCCGACCGCGTCCAGCGCGTCGGTGCGGTGGCGCACGTCGTCGGGCAGGCCCGCCATCTCGGCGATGCCGCCGGCATTGTCCGTCACCGGGCCATAGGCGTCCAGCGCCACCACCATGCCGGCCAGCGCCAGCAGCGAGGTGGCGGCGAACGCCACGCCGATGATCCCGGCGAGCTGATAGGCGGCGACCACCGCGACGACGATCACGAGCGTGGGCAGCGCGGTCGATTCGAGGGAGATCGCCAGGCCCTGGATCACGTTGGTGCCGTGGCCGGTGGCGGAGGCCTTGGCGATCGACTTCACCGGGCGATGGTTGGTGCCGGTATAATATTCGGTGATCCAGACGAGCAGGCCGGTGACGCCCAGCCCGATCATCATGCACCAGAACAGGTCCATTCCGGTAAAGGCGAGCGCGGCGGTGCCGGCGGCGGGCGCCTCGGTGACGGCGGTGTTGGCGCCGTCGAGAAAGGCCGAGGCGTTGAGGTTCACGTTCAGGTCGCCCAGCGCCCATTTCGTGACGCCCCAGATCAGCGGCACGGAGACGATCGCCGTGGTCCAGAAGCCCTTGTAGAGCGCCCCCATGATGCTCTCGCCGCGGCCCAGGCGGACCATGTAGGTGCCGAGGATCGAGGACAGGATGCACGCGCCGCCGACCACCAGCGGCAGCGCCATCAGCGCCGCGAGATGGTCCGAGTTCGGCAGCAGCAGCGCGATGGACACCATCGTCAGGCCGAGCGTGACCACATAGGTTTCGAACAGGTCGGCGGCCATCCCTGCGCAGTCGCCGACATTGTCGCCGACATTGTCCGCGATGACGGCGGGGTTGCGGGGGTCGTCCTCCGGGATGCCCGCCTCCACCTTGCCGACGAGATCGGCGCCGACGTCCGCGGCCTTGGTGAAGATGCCGCCGCCCAGCCGCGCGAAGATCGAGATGAGGCTGGCGCCGAACGCCAGCGCGGTGAGCGCGGCGACGATGCGGTGGTCGCCCGGTGCATAGCCGGCGGGTCCGGTCAGGTACCAGAACACGCCGGCGATGGCGAGCAGCCCGAGCCCCGCCACCAGCATGCCGGTGATCGCGCCGGAGCGGAAGGCGAGGGTGAGGCCACCCTGAAGCGAGGTGCGCGCCGCCTCCGCCGTGCGCACGTTGGCGCGCACGGAGATGTGCATGCCGACATAGCCGGCGACCCCCGACAGCACCGCGCCGAGCACGAAGCCGACCGTCGAAAGCTGGCCAAGGGTGAAGAACAGGATCACCGCCATCACCACGCCGACGATGCCGATGGTGGCGTATTGGCGGCCGAGATAGGCCTTGGCGCCTTCCTGGATGGCGGCGGCGATGTCCTGCATCTTCGCGTCGCCGGGCGAGGCGCGCAGGACCTGGGCGCTGGTGAAGAGGCCATAGATGACGGCGATGGCGCCGCAGATCAGGGCCGCACTGACGAGTGTCATGCTTGTCGTTCCCCTACCTAGATCGGCCGGGTCGGCAGGGTGCCGCCCGCCTTTGTTGTGGGGGAAGCCTATGCGGCCTGCGGCAAGGGCGCAAGCGGCTCAGCCGCCGTGGAGGTAGCCGAGCCGGTCGGGCAGGGGAACGGAGCGGCCGGCGTGCGTCAGCGAAAGGCCGGTGCCCGCGGAGAAAGCGCCGATGCGGGTGGCGGGCACCGGCGGCGCGGCGTCGGCGGCCAGCGCGAACAGCAGCTGGTAATCGTCGCCCCAGGTCGCGGCCCGGATCACCTCGCCGGCCAACGCCTGCGGCACGGGGATGCTGTCCAGCGCGATCGCGACCGCAAGGCCGCTGGCCCCCGCCATGCGCGCGGCATCGAGCAGCAGCCCGTCCGACACGTCCATCATCGCCGGGACGAGGGGCGCCAGGGCGACCCCGTGGGCGATCAGCGGCTCGGGCCGGCGATAGGCGTTGGGCGCGGTTTCCGGCACCTCGAAGCCGAGCAAGGCGGCGCCGATCGTGCCGGTGACCCACAGCGCATCGCCCGCCCGCGCGCCGGTGCGCAGCGGCACCGGCAGGTGCGTCGCGCGCCCGATCGCGGTGCAGCCATGGACGCGCGGCGCGCCCGGCCCGGCGCGGCGCACGGTGTCGCCGCCGAGCAGCGGGCAGCCGAAATGCCGCAGGGCCGCGTCCAGCCCGCCGACGAGCGCCGCGTCTCCCTCGTCCCCGGCGAGCGTGATCGAGAGCAGGACGCCCTCGGGCCGCGCGCCCTTGGCGGCAAGGTCGGACAGCGCCGCGGCGAGGAGCCGCCAGGCGATGTCGGCGGGCGGCAGGTTTGCGGCGAAATGGACATGCTCGACCATGGTGTCGGTGCTGAGAACCAGCGTGTCGTCGCTTGCCCGGAGCAGGGCCGCATCGTCGAGCAGCCCGTGCGCGCCGGGATGCAGGGGCAAGGCGCGCAACGCGGCGATGAACTCGGTTTCGGTCACGCGGGCGGGTGTAGGGGGTCCGGGCGGCGCTCACAACGGGCCGGCGGGCGGAGCGAAGCCCTCGGCTGACGCAGCCTGTCCGGCGCGCCTGCCGTGGCACGCAGTCGGAGAGCGACTTCGCTGCGGCGGGTGGAGGGAGTGCGCCCGCCTTCACACACGTCATCCCCGCGGAGGCGGGGATCCAGATCGGCTGGCGGTGCGGTTGGGGCGGGCGGTGGCGGCTTTGGATTCTCGCCTTAGCGGGAAGGGCGGAAGGTGGTCGCTTGAGGAGGCGCCCCTCCACCAGCCTGCGGCTGGTCCCCCTCCCCGCGGGGCGGGGAGGATACGTGCGGCGGGCGCGCGTGTACGCGGCCCGTGGGAACGAGGGGAAAGGGATCGACCGGCGCGTCCTAGCCACGGTTTTGCACCCGGGGCTCGACGACTTTTGAGACACTCGCTGTAACTACGAAGCGTCGAGACTTCTTGTGTCTGCCGGGTATCGGCGACGCCCCCGGTACTCTGCCGCACCGGCTCTGGCATGGAGGGATGGTCTGGCTGCTCTCACCTAGCCAGCCCGTCCCTCCGGACGTCTTCAAACCTTCCCCGACCCTGATGAACGGACATCCGACTTGTGTTCCCAGATGGCTCCGCGCCGGTCGATCGCCGGGCATGGTGCTTGTGACGGCACCACCACCGGCTGCTTTCGTCCAACCCCGCCGCAGGCCCTTACCGCGGTTCTGAACTGCTGCGGCGTGTAGCCAGATGGGTTCGTGATGTCAAGCTTCTTGTTCCCCGGCGGAGGCCGGGGTCCAGTTGGGGGCGAGGGGTTGGGGTTCGCCGCGCTGCAACTCCGGCCTTCGCAACTGGGCCCCGGCCTTCGCCGGGGAACAGGGAGGGTTGGTTCTCGCGAAGACGCGAAGACGCGAAGAGAAGGGCAGAAGAAGGGTGGTTCACGCGGAGGCGCGGAGGCGCGGAGGAGGGCGCGATCGAGGAGAGCGGGTGGCCGTCTACGGGATTACTGACGCGCTTTGCGCGTCGACTCCCCTCTTCTCTCCGCGGCTTCGCGTCTTCGCGTGAACAGAACCTCCGCGCCTCCGCCTGAAACCTTGCCCGGCGCCGTTCAGCCGCGCGCCTGCTTGCCGATGGCGTCGAGCAGGCCGTTGACGAAGCCGGCCTCGCGCTTGTCGAAAAAGGCGTGAGCGACGTCGACATATTCGGTGATCACCGCCGCGATCGGCACGTCGGGCCGCGCGAGGAGCTCGAACGTGCCCGCGCGCAGGATCGCGCGCATGGAACGGTCGAGCCGCTCCAGCGACCAGTTGGCGGAGAGCTTCTCCTTGATCGCGGCGTCGATCTCGTCGCGGCGCGCGGTGGCGCCGCGCACCAGGTCGTTGAAGAAGTCGACATCCGCTTCGGCATATTCGGCGTCCTCGATCGTGGCGCCGAGGCGATGCTGGTGGAATTCGTGCAGCAGCGAGGGAATGGCGGTGCCTTCCATCTCATGCTGGTAGAGCGCCTGCACGGCGGCCAGCCGTGCGGCCGAACGGGCCTTGGATCGGGATGCGGGTTTCTCGGACATTCGGCGGCCTCTACCGCACGAGGGCGCGGGAGGAAACCTGTCCTCCCGTCCCCGGCGGAGCGGGGAGGATCAGCGGAGGCGCAGCGCGACCGAGCGGGCGTGGGCGGGAAGGCCTTCCGCCTCCGCCAGCGCCACCGCGGCGGGGCCGAGCTGCGCCAGCGCGCCTTCGTCCAGGGCGAGAAAGCTCGTGCGCTTCATGAAGTCGAGCACCGACAGGCCCGAGGAGAAGCGCGCGCGCCGCCCGGTGGGCAGGACATGGTTGGGCCCGGCCACATAGTCGCCGATCGCCTCCGGCGTGTGGCGGCCGAGGAACACGGACCCGGCATGGCGGACGAAATCGAACAGGCGGTGCGCGTCCGCCATCTCGCAGGCAAGCTCGAGATGTTCGGGGGCCAGCCGGTTCACCAGCGGCATCGCCGCGTCCAGGCTGTCCACCACGACGATCGCGCCGTTCGCGTCCCAGCTCTCGCGCGCGACGCGGGCGGTGGCAAGGCGGCCGATCTCCAGCTCCACCGCCTGCGCCACGGCATCGGCGAACACCGCATCGTCGGTGAACAGGATCGACTGGCTGGTGGGGTCGTGCTCGGATTGCGACAGGAGATCGGCGGCGATCACGGCCGCGTCGTTGGCACCGTCCGCCACCACCACGATCTCGGACGGGCCGGCGACCATGTCGATGCCGACCACGCCGTACAGCTGGCGCTTGGCCTCCGCGACCCAGGCGTTGCCCGGGCCGGTGACCACGTCCACCGGCTGGATGCGCCCCGTGCCGTAGGCGAGCGCGGCCACCGCCTGTGCGCCGCCGACGCGCCACACCTCGTCCACCCCGGCAAGATGCGCGGCGGCGAGCACCAGCGGGTTGACCTCGCCGTCGGGCGTGGGCGTCACCATCACCAGCCGCTCCACCCCCGCCGCCTTGGCCGGCAGCGCGTTCATGAGGACGGAGGAGGGGTAGGCCGCGCGGCCGCCGGGCACGTAGATGCCGGCCGCATCCACCGGCAGCCAGCGCGCGCCGAGCCGGGCGCCGGCCGAGTCGGTGGTGTCGGTGTCCTGCGGGATCTGCCCGGTGTGGTAGGCCGCGATCCGCTCGGCGGCGAGTTCGAGTGCGCTCCGCAGCTCGGGCGCGAGCGCCTGATAGGCGAGCAGGCAGTCGGCCGGCTCGATCCGCCAGCCGGTCTCGTTCAGGTCGTGGCGATCGAACTTCTTGGTGAAGGCGTGGAGCGCGGCGTCGCCCTCGTCGCGGACGGCGGCGACAATGGTGCGCACGTCGCGCGCGACGTCGCCGTCCGCCTCGCGCCGCGCGTTGACGAGGCGGGTGAAGGCGGCGTCGAAGCCGGGTTCGGTGGTGGAAAGTCGGATCATATGTTCCTCCCCTCCGTGCAAGGGAGGGGTTGGGGGTGGGTCAGGTCCGGGCGGGACTGAAGAGCAGGGCGTGACGCATCCGTATCACGACACAGCACCGACCCCCAGCCTCTCCCTTCCAGGGAGGGGAGCAGTGTGGCGCTCACGCCGCCACCTTTGCGTCCACCGCGCGGCGGAACGCCTCCACCAGCGGCATGAGCTCGGGCCGGGTCTTGAACGCCGCGCGGTTCACGACGAGGCGGCTCGTCACCTCGGCGATCACCGCCACCTCGACCAGCCCGTTCTCCTTGAGCGTGCGGCCCGACGAGACGAGATCGACGATGCGCGGCGCCAGGCCGAGCGTGGGGGCAAGCTCCATCGCGCCGTTCAGCTTCACGCATTCCGCCTGCACGCCGCGCGCGGCGAAATAGGCCTGGGTGGTGTGCGGGTATTTGGTGGCGATGCGCACATGGCTCCAGCCGCGCGGATCGTCATGCTCGGCCATGGCGGCGGGCTCGGCGACCGAGATGCGGCAATGGCCGATGCCGAGGTCCACCGGCGCGTACAGCTCCGAATAATCGAACTCCGCCAGCACGTCCGAGCCGACGATGCCGAGATGCGCCGCGCCGTGTGCCACGAAGGTCGCGACATCGAACGCGCGCACGCGGATGAGATCAATGCCGGGGTTCGAGGTGGCGAAGCGCAGCGCGCGGCTGCCTTCGTCGGTGAAGGCGGCTTCCGGCTCGATCCCGGCGGCGGCGAGCAGGGGCGCGGCCTCGGCCAGGATACGGCCCTTGGGCACGGCGATGATGAGCGGATCGGACACGGGGGCCGGCTTTACGCGCGCCCTCCCGCGGGTGCAATGCAAGCACGGCAAAGGAGGCAGGCGATGGGCAGTGAGGCGGAGAATCGCGAGGCGTTCCGCATCCAGCAGCACTATTGCGAGACGATGGGCGCGCCGATCACCGCGCGGATCGCGGGCGCGCTGGCGGCGGCGGTGACCCGCGAAAGTCGCACCGGCGCGCGGGTGCTCGACTGGGCGGGGGAGCCGACGCGGGGCGCGCTGCCGTTGCGGCTGGTCGGCGGGCTGCATGCGCTGGCGCTGGCCGGGGCGGACGAGGCGCTGGCGCGTGTCTTTGCCGGGGCGGGCGATGCGGGCGGGATCGAGCCCGTTCTCCGCCGCGTGCTGGTGGCGCAGGACGCGGCGTTGCTGCCGTGGCTGGACGGACCGCCGCAGACCAACGAGCCGGGTCGCTCCGCCGCGCTGATGACCGGGCTGCTCCATGTCGCGCGGCGGCACGGGCCGCGGCTGGAGGTGCTGGAGATCGGCTCCAGCGCGGGGCTCAACCTGCTCCTCGACCGGTTCCGCTTCGACCTGGGCGGGGTTGCCGTCGGCAGTGCGGACGCGCCGCTCCTGATCCGGCCCGAATGGCGGGGCAGCCCGCCGCCGGCGGTGCCGGTCGCCTTCCGATCGGTGCGCGGGTGCGACATCCAGCCGCTCGATGCCACCGACCCGGAGGTGGCGGCGCGACTCGCGGCCTATGTCTGGGCGGACAATCCGGAGCGGCTGGAGCGGCTGCGCACCGCCATCGCCCTGCTGCGCGAGCACGGGGTGGCGCTCGACCGGGCGGATGCGGCGGACTGGCTGGACGCGCGGCTGGCCGAGCCGCAGGAGGCCGGGGTCACCCGCGTGCTGATGCATTCGGTGGTCTGGCAATATCTGCCGGACGCGACGCAGCACCGGGTGCAGGCGGCCATGGCCGGCGCCGCCGCCGTCGCCGCGCCGGTGCGCCCGCTCGCCTGGGTGCGCATGGAGCCGGACCGGCAAACGGCGCAGCAGCATGTGCTGGTGGCGAGCTGGCCGGGCCATGCCGAGCAGGTGACGGTGGCGGATGCGCAGGCCCATGGCGCCTGGATCGCGGGGCGGGCGGGGTAACGGGCAGGGTAACGGGGCGGGCAGCGACTTGCGCCGGGACGCCGCCAACCCATACATATTGCCGCATGCTGATGTCCAACACCGACCGCCCCGCCCGGCTGCACTACATGGCCAACGGTTTCCGCGTGCTGACGCCGGGCGATCACGTGACCTGCGCGGTCAGCGGCGCGCGCATCGCCCTGGAGGACCTGCGCTACTGGAGCGTGGCCCGGCAGGAGGCCTATGCCAGCGCGCAGATCGCCACCGAGCAACTGCGCGAGGCATAATGCGCGTGGGCCGCTGGACGCTGGGACTGGCGACGCTGGTTCTTGCCGGCAGCTGCGCGGAGCCCGCGCCGCCGCCGGTGCGATCGGCATCGGTTCCCGCGCGGGTCGTGCCGGCCGCGCCGCCACCGGCCCCGCCCGTCGCCGCGCCGCCGGTCTTCCGCTATGCCGGCGTCCGGATGCAGGGCGGGCTGCTGATCGGCACCGCGCCTGAAGGGGCGGCGGGCGTCACGGTGGACGGTGTGCCCGTGCCGCTGGCGGAGAACGGTCGCTTCCTGGTCGGGCTGGATCGCGACCATGGGCCCATCGCCGCGCTGGCAGCGACGACCGCCGCCGGGCAGGTGGTGCGCGACACGGTGGCGGTGGCGCCGCGCGCGTGGGACATCTCGCACCTGGCCAGCTTGCGCAAATATCCGGTGCCGCCGGCGCGCTTTGCCGAGTTGCGGCCGATCGAGCTGCAGCAGATCGCCGCTGCCCGCGCGATGCACACCGATGCGCAAGGCTGGCGCCAGCGGTTCCAATGGCCGGCGACGGGCCGCATCTCCACCCTGTTCGGCTCCCAGCGCATCTATCGCGACGGCGAGCAAGGCAGCTACCATTCCGGGATCGACATTGCCCGGCCGACCGGCACGCCGGTGCTGGCGCCGGCCGACGGAGTGGTGACGCTGGCGACGGACCGGCCCTTCACCCTGGAAGGCAACCTGCTGATGCTGGACCATGGCATGGGGCTGAGCAGCGCCTTCATGCACCTGTCGCGCCTCCACGTCGCGGCCGGCGAGCATGTCCGCCAGGGAGAAGTGATCGGCGAGGTCGGGGCGACCGGCCGGGCGACGGGGCCGCACCTCCACTGGGGGCTGCGGTGGCAGGAAGCGCGTATCGACCCGCTGCTGGTGGCCGGGCCGATGCCGTCTGCCCAGTAAACAGGCACAACTGTTCGCAACTGCAAAAAATCTGTGCGACCTAGAGGCGGTTCATTGCGGTTCAAGGACAGCTCTGTGGCTTTTTAGATACAGATGCCAAGAAACCTGTCTCGCAGATGAATGCCGGCTTTACACCGCCCGGCCTTCCCCGCCACCTTGCGTCCATGTTCGTGCGGGACCGCGTTGTGCGGCGCGCAAGGACGAGGCACCCCGGATCGGATCCGCAACAGCGGACCGGAAACGGGCAAGCGAGGGGTATTTCAGTGAGCAATTCCACTTCTTTCGCGCGCAAGGCGTTGCGCGGCGGTTCGGCGCTTCAGGCGCTGGCGCTGCTCGGCGCGGGCGTGATGGGCGCCGCCGCGTTCGCCGCGCCGGCGGCCGCACAGGACACCACTGCCGGGTCGATCAGTGGCGTCGTGCGCGATGTCAACGGCCAGCCGGTTCCCGGCGCCACCATCGTCCTTGAATCGACCGGTCGTGGCTTTCAGCGCACCACCACCAGCAGCTCCAATGGCACCTTTACCGTGCCGCAGCTGCCGATCGGCCCGTACAACGCCACGGTTTCGGCGCCGAACTTCCAGACCACCCGCACGGAGGGCCTCACTTCCGAACTGGGCGGCGCATCGTACAACCTGACCATCGCGGCCGTGGAAGCAGGCGCCGGCGGCGACATCGTCGTGACGGCCGTTCCGGAGCGTACGCTGGACTTCTCCGGCACCGCCACGGGCCAGGTGTTCAACGTGCAGGAAACCGCCCGCACGCTGCCGGTCGCGCGCAACATCACCGCGATCCAGCTGCTCGCCCCGCAGGCGACCTCCGGCGACAGCGCGTTCGGCGGCGTCTCGCTCGGCGGTTCGTCGGTTGCCGAGAACATCTACTACATCAACGGCATGAACGTGACGAACTTCCGCACGGGTGTTGGCGGCACGACCATCCCGTTCGAGTTCTACGATTCGGTGCAGGTGAAGACCGGCGGTTACCAGGCCGAATTCGGCCGCAACACCGGCGGTGCCGTGATCGCCGTGTCCCGCTCGGGCACCAACGAGTTCCATGGCGGCATCAACCTGTACTGGGAGCCGAACGCGCTGCGCAGCGACGTGCCGAACACCTACTCGGCCAACAACTCGCTTGACGCACGCGAGCGGATCGAAGGCAACATCTGGGCGTCGGGTCCGATCATCAAGGATCGCCTGTTCTTCTTCGCTTTCTTCAACCCGCGCGACTTCTACCAGAAGGACGTGGCCCAGGCGGAGACGTTCAACACGGCTGGCACCGTGTCCAACGGCTTCAGCAACACCAGCATCTCCGAGCAGAACCAGAACAATCCGTTCTTCGGCGGCAAGCTGGACCTGAACCTGTTCGACGGCCATCGCCTGGAAGCGACCTATTTCAGCGACAGCTCGGACAATCTGGTTTCGCAGTACACCGTGGGTGCCGCGGCCAACGCGAACCCGGCGCGCGTCCGTAACTTCGCTGGCGGCGACAACTACATCTTCCGCTACACCGGTGCGTTCACCGACTGGCTGACGATCTCGGCGCTGTACGGCAAGTCGAAGTACAACCAGAGCTCGATCGGTACCGACGACGCGATCCCGTACACGGTGGACGCGCGCTCCGGCACGGCTTTTTACGTTGCCGGCAATCCGAATGGCCAGATCGAGAACGGCCGCGACAGCCGCAACAACTATCGCGTCGATGTCGATCTGACGTTCAGCCTGCTCGGGCAGCACCGCGTGCGGTTCGGCGGCGACTATGAGAAGCTGACCGCGGAAGCCAACACCGTCTATTCGGGCGGCTTTTACTATCGTTACGCCCGCACGCCTGCGGCAGGCGCGTTGGTGAACGCCACTGCGGTGGCCGGAAACACCGACTATGTCCGCGTCCGCACCTATGACTCGGGTGGCACGTTCGAATCGAAGAACACCGCCTTCTACATCCAAGATTCCTGGGACATCACGCCCCGCCTGAACCTGAACCTGGGCGTGCGCTACGACAAGTTCGAGAACCTCAACGCGTCGGGTGATACGTTCACCAAGCTGGACAACCAGTTTGCGCCGCGTGTTGGCTTCTCCTACGATCTGTTCGGCGACCGTTCGACCCGTCTGAACGGCTTCTATGGCCGCTATTACCTGCCGGTGGCTGCCAACACGAACATCCGCATGGCCGGTAACGAGTCGTTCCTGGAGCGTTACTATACCTTCAGCGGCCCCCTGGCGAACCCGACCCTGCTCACCCAGCTCGGTGGCCAGAACGTGCTCTCGGACTCGAACAACGTGGATCCGCAGACGCTCGTCAGCCAGAATCTTAAGCCGCAGTATCTCGACGAGTTCCTGCTGGGCATCGAGCGGCGCGTCGGATCGCGCATGAAGGTTACCGTGAACGGTATCTATCGCAAGCTGGGTGCGGTGCTGGAGGACGTGGACACCCGCTATAGCGTCACGGCGTTCTGCCGTACGCAGAACCTCCCGGGCTGCAACGCAACTCGCGCACCGACCGGTGCTCTCGGGACGTCCGGTGCGCTTGTCGGCCAGGTCAATCCGTCGGTGGGCGGCGCGGTGATCGGCAGCGGCGGTTACGTGCTGATCAACCCGGGCAGCGACCTGATCGTGAATGCCGACCTGACCAACTCGGGCACGCTCTCGACGATCACCATTCCTTCGCAGTACCTGGGCTTCCCGAAGGCCGAGCGTATCTACAAGGCGATGGAGTTCAAGTTCGAGCGTGAGTTCGACGGCAAGTGGGGTCTGAACGGCTCCTACGTGCTGGGCCTTTCGAAGGGTAACTACGAAGGCGGCGTGAAGTCGGACAACGGTCAGGACGATACCGGACTGACGCAGGACTTCGACGAGCCGGGCTGGATGGACGGTTCGTACGGCCTCCTGCCGAACCATCGGCGTCACACTCTGAAGCTGTATGGATCGTACAAGCCGTTCGAGAACCTGCTGCTCGGCTTCAACGGCGTGGTGCAGTCGCCCCGCAAGTTCGGCTGCATCGGTACCTACCCGTATGCCGATGGTCGCGCGGCGATCACCTCGGCGGCGTCCTGGTATTGCTCGAATCCCCTCGCCACGGGCTTGCCGCTGGTCGCGGGGTCGACGCCGACGCTGCAGAACCCGGGCCAGACGGCTCCGGTACTCGTCGGCCGCGGTAACGCGTTCCAGAGCGACTGGCTCAAGCAGCTCGACGTCAGCGTCCAGTTCCGCGTTCCGATTGAGGGGCTGAACGGCCTGACGCTGCGCGCCGACGTGTTCAACGTGTTCAACACCAAGTCCGAGCTCGACTACAACGAGACTGGCGACGACGGCACGCTGGCAGGCTCGCTCCGGAACTATGGTCGGGTCACCGGCTATCAGTCGCCGCGCTACGTCCGCTTCGGCATGTCGCTCGACTTCTAAGCGAGCAACAGACTGCAAACAGGAAGGGGCCGGTCTCGCGACCGGCCCCTTTCTTTTTGCCCTCGGCGGATGCGTCAGTTGACGCGGAGCGCCAGCGCGCCGTCGCCTTCGTCGACCCGCACGCTTGTGCCGTCCTTCACCTCGCCGCGCAGGATCAGGTCGGCGAGCGGGTCTTGCAGGTAGCGCTGCACCGCGCGCTTCAGGGGACGTGCGCCATAGACCGGATCGTAGCCGACCCGGCCCAGCCAGGCGCGGGCGGCGTCGGTTAGCTCCACCGTGATCTTGCGATCGGCCAGCAGCTTGCCCAGGCGCGCAACCTGGATGTCGACGATCGGCGCCATCTCCGACTGGCCCAGGCGGTGGAACAGGATGATCTCGTCCAGCCGGTTCAGGAACTCCGGCCGGAAGTGCGCGCGCACCACGTCCATCACCTGCGGCTCCACCGTGGCCACGTCCTCGCCGTCGCCCAGCGTCGTCAGGAACTGCGAGCCAAGGTTCGAGGTGAGGATGATGAGCGTGTTTGAGAAGTCCACGGTTCGGCCCTGGCCATCGGTCAGGCGGCCGTCGTCGAGCACCTGGAGGAGCACGTTGAACACGTCGCCATGCGCCTTCTCCACCTCGTCGAACAGCACGACTTGGTAGGGCCGGCGCCGCACCGCCTCGGTGAGCACGCCGCCTTCCTCATAGCCGACATAGCCGGGAGGCGCGCCGATCAGCCGGGCGACGGCGTGCTTTTCCATGAACTCGCTCATGTCGATGCGCAGCAGGGCGGAGGCGTCGTCGAACAGGAACTCGGCCAGCGCCTTGGTCAGCTCGGTCTTGCCGACGCCGGTGGGGCCGAGGAACAGGAACGAGCCGAGCGGCCGGTTCGAGTCCTGCAAGCCGGCGCGCGCGCGGCGCACCGCGGTGGAGACGGCGCGCACCGCCTCCTTCTGCCCGATCACGCGGCGGCCGATCGCCTCCTCCATGTGCAGGAGCTTCTCGCGCTCGCCTTCCAGCATCCGATCCACCGGAATGCCGGTCCAGCGGCTGACCACGCCAGCGATGTCGTCCGCGGTCACTTCCTCGCGCAGCATCGCGCCCTTGGTCGAGCCCTGCGCTTCCTCCAGCTGCCGGGTGAGCGCGGGAATGGTGCCGTAGGAGAGCTCGCCGGCCTTGGCGAGGTCGCCGGCGCGCTGCGCCTGCTCCAGCTCCAGCCGCGCGGCGTCGAGCTGTTCCTTGATCTTCGCCTCGCCGGCAATCTTGTCCTTTTCCGCCTGCCAGCGCTGCGTGAGTTCGGCGGACTGCTGCTCGAGATTGGCGAGTTCCTCCTCCAGCGTGGCGAGCCGGTCGCGCGAGGCCTCGTCGCTTTCGCGCTTCAGCGCCTCGCGTTCGATCTTGAGCTGGATGATGCGGCGGTCGAGCGTCTCGATCTCCTCGGGCTTGGACTCCACCTCCATGCGGATGCGGCTGGCGGCCTCGTCCATCAGGTCGATCGCCTTGTCCGGCAGGAAGCGATCGGTGATGTAGCGGTTGGACAGCGTGGCCGAGGCGACGATCGCGGCATCGGTGATGCGCACGCCGTGGTGCAGCTCGTACTTCTCCTTCAACCCGCGCAGGATGGAAATGGTGTCCGGCACGGTCGGCTCGTCGGCATAGACCGGCTGGAAGCGCCGCTGGAGCGCGGGGTCCTTCTCGACATATTTGCGATATTCGTCGAGCGTGGTCGCGCCGACGCAGTGCAGCTCGCCGCGGGCAAGGGCGGGCTTCAGCAGGTTGCCGGCGTCCATCGCGCCTTCGGACTTGCCGGCGCCGACCAGCGTGTGCATCTCGTCGATGAACAGGATGATCTGGCCCTCGGCGCCCTTCACCTCGTCCAGCACGCCCTTCAGCCGCTCCTCGAACTCGCCGCGATATTTCGCGCCGGCGATCAGGCTGCCCATGTCGAGCGCCATGAGCTTGCGGTCCTTGAGCGTGTCCGGCACGTCGCCATTGGCGATGCGCAGCGCGAGCCCCTCGGCAATGGCGGTCTTGCCGACGCCGGGCTCGCCGATCAGGACGGGATTGTTCTTGGTGCGGCGCGCGAGGATCTGGATGGTGCGGCGGATTTCCTCGTCGCGGCCGATGACGGGATCGAGCTTGCCGTCGCGCGCGGCTTGCGTGAGGTCGCGGGCGAACTTCTTCAGCGCGTCGTAACGGTCCTCCGCGCCGGCGGTGTCGGCGGTGCGGCCGCCGCGCAGGGCGTTGATCGCGGCGTTGAGCTTTTCCGGCGTCGCACCCGCGGCCTGCAGCGCCTTGCCCGCCGCCGTATTGAGCGACAGGGCGAGCGCGACCAGCAGCCGCTCCACGGTGACGTAGCTGTCGCCCGCCTTGCTCGCGATCTGCTCGGCCGCGTCGAGCACGCGCACGGCATCGTTGTTGAGGCCGGGCGTGGTCTGCGCACCGGAACCGGTCACCGCGGGCAGCTTCGAGAGGGCGAGATCCGTCTCGCTCACCGCCCGGCGCGGGTCGCCGCCGGCGGACTGGATCAGCCCGGCGGCCATGCCCTGCTCGTCCTCCAGCAGCGCCTTCAGCAGATGCTCGGGGGCGATCTGCTGGTGGTTCATGCGAATGGCGACCGTCTGCGCGGACTGGAGGAAGCCCTTGGCGCGGTCGGTGAATTTTTCGATGTTCATGTGGTTCCCCTGCGGTCCTTGCGCACGAAGATGGCGTGATATTTACGCAACACAAGAGTGGCCCGGCGAAACGATTGTGCACCGGAAAGCGGGTGCTATAGTTCGGCGATACGGTTCTCTCGAGCAAGGTTTCCCGCATGAAGAAATTTGCCGTTCTTGCCAGTGTCTCCCCCTGTGCGCTTCTGTTGTGTGCGCTCGCCGTTCCGGCGCAGGCGCAGGTCGCGCCCGCCACGCTCGCGAAGAGCGTCGACATCCCCTACCAGGAGTTCACGCTGAAGAACGGCTTGCGCGTGATCGTGCACACCGATCGCAAGGCGCCGGTGGTGGCGGTCAGCGTGTGGTACGATGTCGGCTCCAAGCACGAGCCCAAGGGCAAGACCGGCTTCGCGCACTTGTTCGAGCACCTCATGTTCAACGGCAGCGAGAACGCGCCGGGCGACTTCTTCGGGCCGATGAAGGAAGTGGGCGCCACCGACATGAACGGCACCACTTATTTCGACCGCACCAACTATTTCGAGACGGTGCCGGTGTCGGCGCTGGACCGCACCCTGTTTCTCGAATCCGACCGGATGGGGCACCTGACCGGGGCGATCACGCAGGCCGTGCTGGATGAACAGCGTGGCGTGGTGCAGAACGAGAAGCGGCAGGGCGACAACCAGCCCTACGGCCTGTCGAGCTACCATCAGCTCGACGCGCTGTTCCCCGCCGGGCATCCTTATGGCCACGACACGATCGGCTCGATGGCCGATCTGGACGCCGCCAGCCTGGCGACGGTGAAGGGCTGGTTCGTCGACCATTATGGCCCCAACAACGCGGTGCTGGTGCTGGCCGGCGACATAGACGCCGCCCAGGCACGCCCGCTGGTGGAGAAGTATTTCGGCGCGATCCAGGCGGGCGCGAAGAGCCCGCGCGTCACCGCGCCGGTGCCGACGCTGCCGGCCGCGGTGAACGAGACGATCAACGACCGCGTCGCCGAAGTGCGCATCGAGCGCAGCTGGGTGGTGCCCGGCCTGTCTTCCGACGACGCCGTGGCGCTGGACGTGGCGGCGGGCGTGCTGGGCGGCCTGTCCAGCTCGCGGCTGAAGACCGCCTTGGTGCGCGAGGAGAAGCTCGCCTCCAGCGTGGATGCCAGCAATTCGACTTTTGCGCAGCTCGGCCTGTTCTCGGTGGAGATGAACGTGCGCCAGGGCGTCGATCCGGCGGCGGCGCTGAAGCGGCTGGATGCGATCGTCGCCGACTTCCTGCGCACCGGGCCGACCGCGGACGAGGTGCAGCGTTATGTCGCGCGCTCGGTGAGCGGACGGATCTCCGGTCTTGAGTCGGTCGGCGGGTTCGGCGGCAAGGCGGTGACGCTGGCCGAAGGCGCGCTCTACGAGAACGATCCGGCGCACTACAAGAAGGAGCTGACCACGCTGGCGGGCGAGACGCCGGCAAGCGTGAAGGCGGCCGCCACCAGGTGGCTGACGCGCCCGGCCTATACGCTGACCACGGTGCCCGGCGCGCGCGCCGCCTATGAGGAGGCGCAGGTGCCCAAGGCCGCCACCGTCGCCCCGGCGCCGGAGCCCGCGCCCAAGAACACCCGCGGCCCCATTCCGGGCATCGGCGCCGCCGCGCCGCTCAGCTTCCCCGCGGTGCAGCGCACGAAATTGTCGAACGGCATCGAGCTGGTCTATGCGCAGCGCAGCGCCGTGCCGCTCACCCGCGCGGTGGTGAGCTTCGATGCGGGCGTGGCGGCCGACGTGCCGAACAAGCTCGGCACGCAGCAGTTGACGCTGTCGATGCTGCAGGAAGGCACCACCAGCAAGAACTCGGTGCAGATCGCCGAGGCGACCGAGCGGCTCGGCGCGACTTTGGGCACGGGCGCGAGCCTCGACCGGACGTTCGTGTCGATCGCCGCGCCCAGCCCCAATGTGCAGCCCGCCTTCGACCTGCTGGCCGACGTGACCCGGCATCCGGCCTTCGCCCCGGCGGAGGTCGCGCGGGTGAAGAACGTGCAGCTGGCGCGGATCGGGCAGGAGCTGACCAACCCCTCGGCGCTGGGCGCGCGCGTGCTGCCGAAGATGCTGTACGGAGCGGGCAATCCGTATGCGAAGTCGTTCGGCAGCGGCGATCCCAAGGCGGTGGCGGCGCTGACCCGCGACGATCTC
Organism: Sphingomonas aracearum; assembly: GCF_003345355.1. GTDB lineage: Bacteria > Pseudomonadota > Alphaproteobacteria > Sphingomonadales > Sphingomonadaceae > Sphingomonas > Sphingomonas aracearum. The sequence continues at coordinate 446,012 of NZ_QQNB01000003.1, forward strand.
GTCGGCTGGAGCCAGGCCTGGCTGCGGCCGGAAAAGGCGAAGATCTTCGTCGTCTCCGACCGTCCGCTGGCCGAAGTGAAGGCGGCGCTGGACAGGAGCTTCGGCGACTGGCGCGGCACGGGTGCGGCGGGCGTGAAGGCGGCAAATGCGGCCTCGACACCCAGCGCGGCGAAGATCGTGCTGATCGACCGGCCGGATTCGCCGCAGTCGGTGATCCTGGGCGGCCTGCCGACGGGGCTGAACGGCAGCGACGAGCTGCTTGCCGTCAACACCGCCAACGATGCGCTGGGCGGCAGCTTCACCGGGCGCCTCAACATGGACCTGCGCGAGGACAAGCACTGGTCCTACGGCGTGTACGGCATCTTCCAGCGGTCGGCGGGCGCGGCTCCCTATGTCATCAGCGCGCCGGTGCAGGCGAACCGCACGGGCGAGTCGGTGGCCGCGCTGCGCAGCGACATGCAGGCGTTCACCTCCACCAGGCCGATCACCGATGCCGAGTTTCAGCAGACCATCGCGGAGGCGACCCGCTCGCTGCCCGGCGACTTCGAAACCTCGTCCGCGGTGCTGCAGGCGATGCAGACCAACGACCTGTATCGCCGCCCGGACGATTATTATGCGACGCTGGCGCAAAAATATCGGGCGATGACGAAGGCCGAACTTGACGCTGCGGCACGCAAGGCCTTGGACCCGAACAAGCTGTTCTGGGTTGTTGTCGGCGACGCCAAGACCGTCCGCCCCCAGCTTGACAGCCTGGGGCTGCCGGTTGAGGTCATCCCCGCCGCGTCCGTGGCGGGCGCGAACTGATGGAACGGAGAGCGTAACATGGCGAATATCGACGGCAGCTGGGACGTGACGGTGAAGTCGCCCATGGGCGACCAGAAGTCGACGCTGACGGTGCAGACCTCCGGCGACACCTTCACCGGCAACATGTCCGGTCCGATGGGATCCAGCGACATTTCCGGCAAGGCGGACGGCGACACGATCACCTTCCAGCAGGCGATCACCGTGCCGATGCCGCTGACGCTCGATTTCTCGGTCACCGCCGAGGGCGACCAGGTGACGGGCAATGTCGGCGCCGGCGCGTTCGGCAGCTTTCCGCTGACCGGCTCGCGCGCGTAACACCTACGCCTGAGTTGAAGATGCGCCGTCGCGGGGGAGACCTCGCGGCGGCGTTTTCCTGTTCCCCGGCGGCGGCGGGGGTTCAGCCGGAAGGCGGCCGCGAGGAGCGCTGCGTTTCGCCCTCATCGTTCCGCAACCGGGCGCCCGCCTTCGCAAATCCCGTCATGCCGGACCTGTTCCGGCATCCACGGCTCGGCAGGAACGGCGATCGTTGCTCTTGCGGATCGGTGGACTCCGGAACAGGTCCGGGGTGACGATGTGTCCTGGGCGGCCGCGTCTGGCGAAGGTCACGGTCTCCGCCGGGGAACAAGGTTGCGCTCAGGACGGGGCGCGCTCGTCCTTGCGCAGGGTGAGCACCTCGACGCCGGTGGCGGTCACCGCAACGGTGTGCTCGAACTGGGCGGAGAGTTTCCCGTCGCCGGTCACCACCGTCCAGCCATCGTCCTCGGTCACCGTGCGGCGGGTGCCCTGGTTGATCATCGGCTCGACGGTGAACACCATGCCTTCGCGCAGGCGCTGGCCGGTGCCGGGCTTGCCGAAATTGAGCACCGAGGGCTCCTCGTGCATCTCGCGGCCGATGCCGTGGCCGCAATATTCGCGCACAACGGAATAGCCGTGCCGCTTGGCATGGCGATCGATGGCGGAGCCGACATCACCGAGCGTCGCGCCGGGGCGGACCTGGCGGATGCCGGCCCACATCGCTTCCTGCGCCACGCGGACGAGGCGGCGCGTGGCGGGCGGAACGTCGCCGACCACATAGGTCTTGCTGGAATCGGCGATGAAGCCGTTCTTCTCCAGCGTGATGTCTAGATTGAGGATGTCGCCGTCCCCCACGATCTCGTCCGCGCTCGGCACGCCGTGGCAGACGACGTTGTTGCGCGAGGAGTTGAGGACGAACTGGAAGTCGTACTGCCCCTTGCTGGCGGGGCGCGCGGCGAGGTCGTGCGTGATGAAGCGCTCGACCAGGTCGTTGATCGCCAGCGTGGACAGGCCCGCCATCTCCTGTGCGTCGAGCATCTCGAACACGGACGCGAGCAGCCGGCCGGAAATGCGCATCAGCGCGATCTCGTCGGGGGTCTTCACCATGTCAGGCGGCGACGGCGTCGGCGGGAGTGGGCGCGGGCATTGCGGCGAGCTGGTCGCGGACGATGTCGGTGAAGGAAAGGGCGGGGTTCGCCTCCGCCAGCATGCCGATCTTCATCCAGAACTCGGCCTGGGCGTTGATCGAGCGGCACATCACCGTGCTGGCGCGGCGCACGTGCTCGTGCAGCATGTCGTCGATCTTCACGATGCCCATGGCGGTTCCTTGCAGCGGGTGACTATACGATCCGTATACGGATCGTAGTGCCCGCCGTCAAAGGATCAGCGCGAAACGCGGGTAACGTGGCCCATCTTGCGGCCGGGGCGCGCCTCGCCCTTGCCGTAGAGGTGGAGGTGCGTGCCCGGCTCGGCCAGCAGATCGGCCCAGCGATCGGCCTCGTCGCCGATCAGGTTCCGCATCTCCACCGCGGCGCCCGTCAGGCTCGTCTCGCCCAGCGGCAGGCCGCAGATCGCGCGGACATGGTTCTCGAACTGCGAGCAGGTCGCCCCTTCGATCGTCCAATGGCCGGAATTGTGCACGCGGGGCGCCATTTCGTTGAACACCGGGCCGTCCGCGGTGGCGAAGAACTCGCAGGCGAGCACGCCGGCATATTCGAGCGCCTCGGCGATGCGGCCGGCAAGCGCGGCGGCCTCGGTCCACTGGCTGGCGATCTCGGCGGGGGCGGGCAGGGACGAGCGGGCGAGGATGCCATCCTCGTGCTCGTTCCAGGGCGGGGGGTAGCTGGCGCTGGCGCCATCGGGGCGGCGCGCGAGCAGGATGCTGAACTCGTGGGTGAAGGTGACGAAACCCTCGAGGATCGCCGGGCGTCCGCCGATCGCTTCCCACGCCGCGGCGGCCTCGTCGGCGGAGCGGAGCCGCACCTGGCCCTTGCCGTCATAGCCGAGCCGCAGCGTCTTGAGGATCGCCGGTGCGCCGACCGTGGCGAGCGCGGCTTCCAGCTCGGCCAGGCTCGTCACCTTGGCCCAGGGCGCGGTGCGGCCGCCGAGCCCGCCCACGAACGCCTTTTCGTTGGCCCGGTCCTGCGCGATCTCCAGCGCGCGGGGGGCGGGGTGCACCGGCACCTTGCCCGCCAGATAGGTGACGGGTTCGAGCGCGATGTTCTCGAACTCGTAGGTGACCACGTCGCAGCGCGCGGCCATTTCGTCGAGCACGATGCGGCTGTGATAGTCGGCGCGGGTGAAGCTGGAGGCGGTCTGCGCCGCGACGCTTTCGGCGTCGGGGGCGAGGATGTGCGTATGATAGCCGAGCTCGGCGGCGGCGGAGGCGAGCATGCGGCCGAGCTGCCCGCCGCCCAGGATGCCGATGGTGGAGCCGGGAGGAAGCGTCCTCACGCCGGGTTCTCGGGCACGCTCGCGGTCTGGTCGGCGCGCCAGGCCTTGATCCGCTCGGCGAGCAGCGCGTCGCACGTGGCGAGGATCTGCGCGGCGAGGAGTCCCGCATTCTTCGCGCCCGCCTTGCCGATAGCCAGCGTGCCGACGGGCACGCCGCCGGGCATCTGCACGATCGACAGCAGGCTATCCATGCCCTTCAGCGCCGCGCTTTCCACCGGCACGCCGAGCACCGGCAGGTGGGTGCAGGCGGCGACCATGCCCGGCAGGTGCGCCGCGCCGCCCGCGCCGGCGACGATCACCCGGATGCCGCGCCCGGCGGCGTTTTCCGCATAGTCGACCATGCGGTGGGGCGTGCGGTGGGCGGAGACGACGCGCGTTTCGTGCGGCACGCCGAGCGCGTCCAGCGTCTCGGCGGCGTGCCGCATCGTCTCCCAATCGGAGGTGGAGCCCATGATGATGCCGACCTGCGCCATTTCCCGCGGTTAGCGAGGTGGACGAGGGGAGGCAACGGTGTTAGCGCTACTCTCCCGTTCCCCGGCGGAGGCCGGGGCCCAAGTGCGAGAACGGTTTTGATGGGCGGCGCGCATCATCGCAACCGCCTTCCCAACTGGACCCCGGCCTTCGCCGGGGAACATTTCCTCACCGCGTGGGCACGGGCTCCTCGCCCGAATAATCGTAAAAGCCGCGGCCGGTCTTGCGGCCATACCAGCCGGCCTCGACATATTTGACCAGCAGCGGCGCGGGGCGGAACTTGGGGTCGCCGGTGCCGTGGAACAGCACGCGCGTGATCTCCAGGCAGGTGTCCAGCCCGATGAAGTCGGCGAGCGTGAACGGGCCCATCGGGTGGTTGAGGCCGAGCTGGATCGCGGCGTCGATGTCCGGGATCGTGGCCACGCCCTCGCCGAGCGCGAAGCACGCCTCGTTGAGCATCGGCATCAGCACGCGGTTGACGATGAAGCCGGGCGCGTCGTTGGCATGGACGACGCGCTTGCCGAGCTTCCGGGCATAGGCCTCCACCGCGGCGACGGTCGCGTCGGAGGTGGCAAGGCCGCGGATCAGCTCGATCAGGCCCATGACGGGCACCGGATTGAAGAAGTGCACGCCGACGAAGCGCGCGGGGTCCGGCGCGGCCTGGGCAAGGCGGGTGATGGGGATGGACGAGGTGTTGGAGGCAAGGATCGCGTCCGCGCCCAGCACCTTGCCGACAGTGCCGAAGATCGCGCGCTTGATCTCCTCGCGCTCGGTCGCCGCCTCGATCACGAGGCCGCAGGGCGCCATCGCGGCGATATCGCCGACCGGCTCGATATTGGCGAGGGTGGCGTCGCGGGCGTCGGCGGTGATCTTTTCCTTGGTGACGAGCCGGTCGAGCTGCCTGGCGATGCCCGCCTTGCCGGCGGCGGCGCGCTCCTCCGACACGTCGGACAGCAGCACGCGAAAGCCCGCCTGCGCCGAGACCTGCGCGATGCCCGCGCCCATCTGTCCCGCCCCGATCACGCCGACCGTGTTCATGTTCCGCTCCTCGCCTCCGTTGTCGGCCGCGCCTTAGCCGGAGCGGGGGCGCATCGCCAAGCGCAGCTTTTCGTTACGCGGCGGGATCGAACCATCGGACGCGGCGTTCGGCGCTGGAGCAGATGTTACACTTATCTGTCGAATCGTTGCCGCCAAGGCACGCGCAAGGGGGCCGAGGGTGAGCGACAAGGCGGACAAGCAGCCCGACGACCAGCGCGACGAGGAGGATGAAGGGAACGAGGACAGCCCGTCCGGCACGGACACCGACACGTCCAGGGACGGGCAGTCGGATGACGGCTCCGACGAAGAAGACGGGGACGACGGCAAGCCCCCGCTCTACAAGCGGCCGGTCTTCTGGATCGTGGTGGGCGTGGTGGCCGCCGTGCTGATCGTCGGCGGCGTGCTCTACTGGCTGCATGCCCGCAAATACCAGTCCACCGACGACGCCTTTATCGACGCGCATATCGTGCGCATCGCCGCGCAGACGCAAGGCCAGCTGATCCGCGTGACGCCGGCGGACAATCGCCATGTCGCCGCCGGGACGCTTCTGGCGATCATCGAGCCGAACGGCCCGCAGGCGACGCGCGCGGAGGCGCAGGCGGGGATCGCGGAGGCCGATGCGCAGATCCGGCAGGCGGAGGCGCGCGTGCTGGCGGCGCGCGCGGCGGTGCGCCAGGCGCTGGCCAATGCGGCGGTGCCGCTGGCCGAGGCGTCGCGCGCGCAGGGCGATTACGCCCGCTATGCCGATCTGCGCCGGCTGGACCCGCTGGCGGCCGCGCCGACCCAGATCGACCAGGCGCGCGCGCAGGCGCAAAGTGCCACCGCGCAGGTCCGCGCCAGCCGGCAACAGGTGTCCTCCGCGCGTGCCGACGTGCTGACCGCGCAGAAGCAGGTCGAGGCGGCGCAGGCGCAGCGCAAGGCGGCGGAAGCGCGGCTGGCCCAGGCGGAGGTGACGGTCGGCCACCTCGTCATTCGCGCGCCGATCAGCGGGCAGGTGGTCAACCGCCAGGTCAACCAGGGCAGCTATGTGGCGCCCGGGCAGCAATTGATGGCGATCGTGCCGGACGATCTGTGGGTCACCGCCAATTTCAAGGAAACGCAGCTTGCCCTGATGCGCGCCGGCCAGCATGCCGAGATCACCATCGACGCCTTTCCGAGCGTCCGCTTTCCCGGCCATGTGGAATCGATCCAGCGCGGCGCGGGGCAGGCCTTCGCGCTGCTGCCGCCGCAGAATGCGACCGGCAATTACGTGAAGGTGGTGCAGCGCGTGCCCGTGCGCATCCGCTTCGATACCAATGCCTGGCAACGCTATGCGATCGGGCCGGGCATGTCGGTGGTGCCGCGCGTCACCGTGCGGCCCTGAGCATGCGGACATGAGCTCCGGCTGGACCAACGAGCGGTCCGCGGCGGGGAGCCGCAATCCGTGGCTGATCGTCGGCGTCATCAGCCTGGCGACGTTCATGGAGGTGCTGGACACCTCCATCGCCAATGTCAGCCTCGATCATATCGCCGGCGGGCTGGCCGCGAGCCGCGACGAGGCGACCTGGGTGCTGACGAGCTATCTCGTTTCCAACGCGATCGTGATCCCGATCAGCGGCTGGCTGTCCGACGTGATCGGGCGCAAGCGCTATTACATGATCTCGGTGGCGCTGTTCACGCTGTCGTCGCTGGCCTGCGGCTTCGCGCCCAGCCTGCCGCTGCTGATCGCGGCGCGCGTGCTGCAGGGGATCGGCGGCGGCGGGCTGGCGCCGTCCGAACAGAGTTTCCTTGCCGACACCTTCCCGCCGGAAAAGCGCGGGGCGGCGTTCGCGGCGTACGGCGTCGTCGTCGTCGTCGGCCCGGTGCTGGGGCCGACCCTGGGCGGCATCATCACCGACAACATCTCCTGGCACTGGATCTTCCTCATCAACGTGCCCATCGGCATCGCCTCGCTGCTGCTGGTCAACACCTTCGTGGTCGAGCCGAAAGTGCTGGAGAAGGAGCGCGCCAAGCGGCTGAAGGGCGGGCTGAAGGTGGATTATGTCGGCTTCGCGCTCGTCGCGCTGGGGCTGGGCGGACTGGAACTGGTGCTGGATCGCGGCGAGCGGGAGGCGTGGCTGGAAAGCCCGTTCATCCTGGTCCTCGCCATCACCGTGGTGCTGTCGCTGGCGATGCTCGTCTGGTGGGAGCTGTCGCGCAAGGACCCGATCGTGAACCTGAAGCTGCTCGGCAACCGCAACTTCGCCATCACCCTCGTCTTCATGACCGCCACGGGCGCCGTGCTGTTCGGCACGACCACGCTGATCCCGCAGCTGCTGCAACAGGTGTTCGATTATGACGCGACCACCGCCGGGCTGGCGCTGACGACCGGGGGCATCGCGACCCTGGTGGCGATGCCGGTGGTCGGCGCGTTGACGGGCAAGGTGGACACGCGCTTCCTGCTGGTGCCCGCGATGCTCACGCAGGCGGGATCGTTATGGTATCTGACGGCGCTGAACAGCGACTTCACCTATGGCGCGGCCTCCATGGCGCGCCTGATCTCCGCGGTGGGCCTGCCGTTCCTGTTCGTGCCGATCAACTCGGCCGCCTATGTCGGGCTGAAGCCGAACCAGACCAACGATGCCTCCGCGCTGCTCAACGTCGCCCGCAACCTGGGCGGCAGCTTCGGCATCGGCGTGGCGCAGGCGCTGCTGATCGCGCGGGCGCAATATCACCAGGACCGGATCGTGGAGGGGCTGAACCCGCTCAACCCTTCCTATGTGGAAGGCGTGAACCAGCTGTCGCAGACGCTGGGCGGGGAGGCCGGGCAGACGGGCACGCTGGCGGCGCTGATGCAACAGGTGCAGCAACAGGCGCAGGTGCTGTCGTACATCGATATCTTCTGGGGGTTCATGATCTTCGTGCTGATCGTCACGCCGCTGGGCTTCCTTCTTAAGCAGGGCAAGGGCGGCGGGGAGGCGGCGGCATGAAGCGGATGGTGCCCCTGCTCTCCCTGCTGGCTGCCGCCGCGCTGGCGGGCTGCACCGTCGGCCCGGCGTACCGCGCGCCGGCCGTCCTCACGCCGCCGGCCTTTGGCGAGGCGACCACCGGCGCGCAGCCGGCCCCCGGGCTCAACGGCTGGTGGCGGGCCTATGCAGACCCGGAGCTCGACCGGCTGATCGAGCTGGCGCTGCGCCAGAGCCCGGACCTCGACGCCGCCGTGGCGCGCATCGCGCAGGCCCGCGCGCAGGAGCGGGAAGCGCGATCGGCTTATTACCCGCAGGTCAACGCGCAGGCGGGGACCAATTACCAGCGGTTCAGCAAGAATGCGGGCTTCTCCTCGCTCGCCAGCCTGTTCGGCGGCGGTTCGGGCGGGGGCGCGTCGGGCGGGGGGGCGAGCGGTGGCAGCTCGGGCGGGAGCGGCTCGGGGTCGGGCGGGAGCGGCGGCGGCGTGGCGGCGCCGGGCGGCGCCATCCAGACCTATTCGGCCGGCTTCGACGCCAGCTGGGAGATCGACCTGTTCGGCGGCGTGGCGCGCCAGGTGGAGGGCAGCCGCGCGCGAACCGCCGCCGCCGTCTGGAACGCGCGCGACGCGCAGCTGTCGCTGATCGCCGAGGTGGCGGACGCCTATCTCCAGCTGCGCACGCTGCAGCAGCGCGAGGCGGTGGCGCGCAACGAACTCGCGCGGCAGGAGCGCAATCTCGCGATCGCCGCCAACACCAGCCGCGCGGGGCTGATCGCGGAGGGCGACACGATCCGCCAGCGCGCCGAGCTGGCCAGCGCGCAGGCGGCGATCGGGCCGATCGTGGCGGAGGGCAAGGCGCAGATGCACGCCATCGCGGTGCTCACCGGGGAAACGCCGGACTCGTTGATCGCCGAACTGGCGCGCCCGCGCCCGTCGCTCGGCCTGCCGCCCGCGGTGCCGCCGGGCCTGCCGAGCGAGCTGCTGCGCCGCCGGCCGGACATTCGCGCCGCGGAGCGCAACCTCGCCGCGGCGACGGCGGACATCGGCGTGTCGGTGGCCGACCTCTATCCCCGCTTCAGCCTGACGGGCATGGCGCAGTTCCTTTCCACCGCGCTGTCGAACCTGTTCACCGGCGACAGCCTGCAGCTGACCGGCAATGCGGCCGCGACCTTCCCGATCCTCGACTTCGGCCGGCGTTCGGGCGCGGTGGCGGAGCGTCGGGCGCAGGCGGACGAGGCCTATGCGCAGTATCGCCGCACCGTGCTGATCGCGCTGCGCGACGTGGAGGACGCGCTGATCCGCGTGCGCACCGAGCAGGAGCGGCAGGCGCAGCTCGCCGCCGGGCTCGCCGATGCGCGGCGCAGCGTGGGCGCGGTGGAGGCGCGCTGGCGCACCGGCCTGACCGACTTTGGCGACGTGCTGGCCGCGCGCAAGTCGGTGCTGTCGGGCGAGGACCAGCTGGCGCAGAGCGAGGGCAATTTGCGGCGCGCGCTGGTATCGCTCCACAAGGCGCTGGGCGGCGGGTGGGAGGACCTGCCGCTGGACACCGCGCCCAGGGCCGGCGCGGCGGCCGGGGCGTATACGGCGCCGAAGAGGTGAGGGGGTTCGGGGGAGGGCGCGTTTCCTCGCCCACCCGTCATGCCCGACTGGTTCCGGCATCCACGGCGCCGAACACGCAGCAGCCTTGCGTCTTGCGGCGCGGTGGACCCCGGAACCAGTCCGGGGTGACGACTTTCGCGGGGTAGCCGACGAACCTTCCTCAAAGGTCCCGGGTCAAGCCGGGCCTGACGGTCGCGTCAGCGGTTCTGTTGGGTGCCCCCTTGGCCGCCTTGTTGCCTCAGGCCGGTATCGTCGTAGCGGACGGATTGCTCGCCGGACTGGCTGGAGCCGCCCCCTTGCTGGCTCGACATGCCGCTCGACTGGTCGCTGCTGCCCGTCAGCGTCATCTGGTTGGTGGCGGTGCCGTTCTGGCTCTGGCTCTGGCCTTGGTTCTGGCCCTGACCTTGGTTCTGCCTCTGGGCGCCGGTGCTGATCTGCGGCTGCACCGCGCCCGAGCCGGCGCGCATGGCCGAATTCTGCGGCGGCGGCGAGATCTGGCCGCTCTGCTGCACGAGAAGGAAGGTGAGGAGCGCGATCATGGCGCGACCTCTGCCGGCAGCGCCTCGGCGAGGAACAGGGCGAACCGGCCCTCGGCGTCCGTCCATCGCCGCCGCGGGGTCCAGCCGCCCGCCGCCAGCAGCAGGCGCGCGTCGCGGTCGCCATATTTGTGGCTGTTCTCGGTGTGGAGGGTCTCCCCCGCGGCCATCGTGAAGCGGCGCCCGTCGACGGTGAAGGAGACGTCCTCCACCGCTTCCAGATGCATCTCGATGCGTGCGCGCTCGTCGTTCCACAGGGCCTTGTGGCGGAAGGCCGCCGGCGGGATCGTGCCGTCCAGCTCGCGGTTGATCCGCTCGAGCAGGTTGAGGTTGAACGCGGCGGTGACCCCGGCGGCATCGTCATAGGCGGGAACGAGGACGGACGGGTCCTTGATGCAGTCCATGCCGATCAGCAGGGTCGCGCCGTCGCCCAGCCAGCGCTTCATCGCGCGCAGCAGGTCGACGGCCCCTTCCGGCGCCATGTTGCCGATGGTGGAGCCGGGAAAGAAGCCGAGCTTGGGCAGGGTGCGCACCTCGGCGGGAAGTGCGACGGGCTTGAGGAAATCGGCCTCCACCGGATGCACCGGCAGGCCGGGAAAGCGCGCGGCCAGGGCGGCCGAGGACTGGCGCAGGAAGTCGCCGGAAATGTCGATCGGCACATAGGCGGCCGGCTCGATGCAGCCGAGCAGGACCGGCGTCTTGGTGGACGAGCCGGAGCCGAACTCGACCACGGCACGCCCCCGCCCGATCATGTCGCCGAGCGCCGGGCAGATCTCGCGCAGGAGCGCGGTTTCGGTGCGGGTGGGGTAATATTCGGGCAGGTCGGTGATCGCCTCGAACAGCTCGGAGCCGCGCCGATCGTAGAACCAGCGCGCCGGGATCGCGCGCGGCCGGCGGGAAAGCCCGTCCAGCACGTCGGCGCGGAACTGCGGGTCGGCGAGGCTGGCTTCTCCGTCCTCGATCTCGGGCTTGAGCATCTCAGAGATCCTTTGCCAGGCGCACGCCGGTGAACTGCCAGCGCTGATGCGGGTAGAAGAAGTTGCGGTAGCTGGCGCGCAGGTGCCCGCGCGGGGTGGAGCAGCTGCCGCCCCGCAGCACGAACTGGCTCGACATGAACTTGCCGTTATATTCGCCCACCGCGCCCTCTGCGGCGTGAAAGCCGGGATAGGGGCGATAGGCGCTGCCGGTCCATTCCCACACGTCGCCGAACAGCGCGGGGCCGCCGGGCGAGGGGCGCGGCTCGACCGGCCCGGCGGTGTCGAGCTGGTTGCCGGCGGCGGGATCGTGCGCGGCCGCCGCGGCCTCCCATTCGAATTCGGTGGGCAGGCGCGCGCCGGCCCAGGCGGCATAGGCATCCGCCTCGAAGAAGCTGACATGGGTGACCGGGGCGGCAGGATCGACCGCGCGGCGGCCGTCCAGCCCGAAGCGGGTCCAGGCGCCGTCGCGGCTTTCCCAGTAGAGCGGCGCGTGGATGCCCTCGCGCTGCACCCAGGCCCAGCCGTCGCTCAGCCACCAGCGCGGGTTCGCGTAGCCGCCATCGGCGATAAAGGCGGCCCATTCGTCATTGGTGACGGTGCGATCGGCGAGCGCATGCGCGGAAAGCAGCACGCGATGGCGCGGGCCTTCATTGTCGAAGGCATAGCCGGCGCCGGCATGGCCGATCTCCACCACCGCCTCGTCGCGCTCGATCCAGCCGAGCGGGGCAGGCATCGCCACCGGCTGCTTGCGGAGCGGTGGAAAGAGCGCTGGCTCGAGCGGGTTCTCGGAAAAGAGGTGAAGCAGGTCGGTGACGAGCAGCTCCTGGTGCTGTTGCTCGTGCTGGCAGCCCAGCTCCACCAGCGCACGCCCGTCCGGCCACAGGCCGGGCAGCGCATCGAGCAGCGCCGCGTCGACCGCGGCGCGATAGGCGAGCACCTCGTCGAGATGCGGGCGGGTGAGCATGCCGCGGCGATGGCGGGCATGGCGGCGCCCTTCCGCCTCGTAATAGCTGTTGAACAGGAACGGGAAGCGCGGGTCGTACAGGCGATAGCCGGAAACGTGATCGCGCAGCACGAAGGTTTCGAAGAACCAGCTGCTATGCGCCAGGTGCCATTTCGCCGGCGACGCGTCCGGCATCGACTGAACCGTGGCATCGGCATCGGACAGCGGCGCGACGAGCGCCTCCGTCAGCGCGCGCGTGCGGGCGAAACGCTCCGCCAGCACATCGCCTTGCGGCGGCTCGGCAATCGGGCTGGTGGCCATGCTATCCTCTTCCGGGTGGGGGAAAGCCACCCGTTTTCCCTATCGCCGACGCACCTTGACGCAGGTTAACGGTTGGCTCCGGGCACCCACAGAACGTCATCCGCCCCGTTTCGGTTCAATGTCCGGCAAAACACGAACAGCAGGTCCGACAGGCGGTTGAGATAGGCGAGCGCCTGCGGGTTCACCGGGGCCGCGCGCGCAAGGGCAACCCCGCTGCGCTCCGCCCGGCGGGTAACCGCACGCGCAAGGTGAAGCGCGGAGGCACCGGCGCTGCCGCCGGGCAGGATGAAGGAGGTGAGCGGCGCGAGCGCGGCATTGGCGGCGTCGATCCGCGCCTCCAGCCAGGCCACCTGCGCGGCGACGATGCGCAGGGCGCCGTCGGTCGCGGTGAAATCCTCGCCGGGGGTGGCGAGGTCCGCACCGAGATCGAACAGGTCGTTCTGGATGCGCGTAAGCGTGTCGCGCACGTCCGCGTCCTCGATCGAGCGGAGCGCCAGGCCGATGGCGGAGTTCGCCTCGTCCACATCGCCGATGGCGGCGAAGCGGGCATCGGCCTTGGACAGCCGGCTGCCGTCGGCAAGCCCGCTGCTGCCGGCATCGCCGGTGCGGGTGTAGATGCGGTTCAGCCGGACCAGGGGATCAGGTCCGGCCGGCGAGCATCAGCAGCAACACGCAGAGGACGATGGCGATTGCCTGAAAGAAGATGCGCTTCTGCATCATCTGGTTGGACTTGAGCGCGGAGGCGCTGGGCTGCCCGCCGCGAGCCTCGACGGACGCGCTGTGGAGAAAGGCGACGATGCCGCGCACCAGCATCACCACGGTGGCGATCATCGCTGCGATCAGCAGCAGGACGAGAAAGGTCTGCATGGAAAGGATGTAGGCGTTCAGGTGCCGGAATCCAAGCGCTTCAGCCCGAGCGATAGCCGTGCGGGAGGCGTCCTTCGCGCAGCATCGCGGCAAGCGCCGGCCCGTCCTCCCCCGCCTCGCGCAACGCCGCCAGGGTGGGTGCGCCGTGCCGCTTGGCAAGGCGCCGGCCGTCCGCCCCGGCGAGCAGCGGATGGTGGTGCCAGACGGGAACGGGCAGGCCGAGCAGCGCCTGGAGCAGGCGATGGACGTGCGTCGCCTCGAACAGGTCGGTACCGCGCACGACATGGGTGACGCCCTGCGCCGCATCGTCGATCGTCACCGCCAGGTGGTAGCTGGCGGGCGCGTCCTTGCGCGCGAGGACCACATCGCCGGCGGATCGCGGATCGGCGCGGACCCCGCCTGCCAGCTCGTCCTGCCAGAAAAGCGGCCCGGCGCGGTGCACCGCCTGCGCCATGTCGAGCCGCCAGCAATGCGGCTCCCCCGCCCGCGCGGCGGCTTCCGCCGGTGAAAGGCGGCGGCAGGTGCCGGGATAGAGCTGGCCGTCGGCCCCGTGCGGGGCGCTGAGGCTGGCGGCGATCTCCGCGCGCGTGCAGAAGCAGGGGTAGAGCAATCCCTCGCCGCGCAGCCGCTCCAGCGCCTCGGCATAGACCGGCAGGCGATCGGACTGGTGCCAGACCGGCTCGGCCCAGCGCAGGCCGAGCCAGGCGAGATCGGCCAGGATGGCGCCGACGAACTCTGGGCGCGAGCGGGTGCCGTCGATATCCTCGATGCGCAGCAGGAACCGCCCGGCCTTTCCCGCGCGATCGTGCGAGCGCAGCGCGGAAAAGGCATGGCCCAGATGCAGCCGCCCGGTGGGGCTGGGCGCAAAGCGCGTAACGGCCCCTTGACCGTGTCTCGTGACGCCTGTCATCATGCGGTCATCCATAGGCGGCAGAGCTGCCGGCGGTAAGCACTGGGGAGCGGGCGATGTATCATCCCGATCTGATGCGACATCCGGACGGTTGCCCGGCGCTGGTGCTCAATGCCGATTACACGCCGCTTTCCTATTACCCGCTGAGCGTCTGGCCGTGGCAGACGGCCGTAAAAGCGGTGTTCCTCGACCGGGTGGACATCGTTGCCCAATATGAGCGGGAAGTGCGCTCCTCCAGCGTCGCGCTGAAGCTGCCCTCGGTGATCGCGCTGAAGCAGTTCGTGCGCCCGTCGCAATTTCCCGCCTTCACCCGTTTCAACCTGTTCCTGCGCGATCGCTTCGCCTGCCAATATTGCGGATCGGGCAAGGACCTGACGTTCGACCATGTGGTGCCGCGCGCGCAGGGCGGGCGGACGACATGGGAGAACGTGGCCACCGCCTGTGCCCCGTGCAACCTCAGGAAGGGCGGCCGCACGCCCCGGCAGGCGCACATGCCGCTGCATCTGGAGCCGATCCGGCCGACCAGCTGGCAATTGCAGGAACATGGCCGCAGCTTTCCGCCGGGCTACCTGCACGAAACCTGGCACGACTGGCTTTATTGGGACATCGAGCTGGAAAGCTGATCGTTTCGCAGGCGGATACATTCATGCACTCGTGCATTGGCGGCACCATGCGTGCGCTTCCCCTTCTCCTCCTGCTGGCGCTGGCCGGCTGTGGCCAGAACGACGATCAGCGCGCCGAGGCGCTCGATTTCGAGCCGCCCACCAACATGCCGCGGACGGATTACCGCGCCGCGCTCGACAAGCGCTTCTTCCGGCTGGACAGGAACGGCAACGGCGCCATCGAGGCCGCCGAGTTCCGCCGGCCGGGCCGCGCCGTCGAGCTGGACGCGGACAAGGACGGGCAGGTGACCCGCACCGAATTCGTCGACGGCAATCTCAAGCGGTTCGATCGGGCGGACGCCAACCACGATGGCGTGATGTCCAGCGCGGAGCGGGATGCCTCCGGCCTGTTCGGCCGACGCCCGCAGCCGGCGAAAACTCCCGCGGCATAAACCTGTCCACCGGTTGACCCGAGCCCTGCCGCAGCGCAGCATGGCGGGCATGGCTGACCTCCCCTCGATCACCAACAATCCCGACGTGCGTTTCCTCGGCAGGCTGCTGGGCGACGTGATCCGCGCCTATGGCGGCGAGGAGCTGTTCGCGCGCACGGAGGCGATCCGCGCCGCTTCCGTGGAGCGCCATCGCGGCCTTGCCGGCGAGGAGAAGGTGGGCGTCGAGCTCGGCCAGCTCGACCTGGACGAGACGCTGGATTTCGTGCGCGGGTTCATGCTGTTCTCCATGCTCGCCAACCTGGCGGAGGACCGGCAGGGGGTGACGGCGGAACAGGGCGCGGATGTCGCGTCGGCATTGAAGCGGCTGGAAGCGGACGGGATCGACCGGCCGGCGGTGCTGGCGCTGCTCGGCCGCGCGCTGGTGGCGCCGGTGCTCACCGCCCACCCCACCGAGGTGCGGCGCAAGTCGATGATCGACCATCGCAACCGCATCGCCGCGCTGCTGGCGTTGAAAGATCGCGGGCTCGAACAGACGCCCGAAGGCGACGATGTGGACGAGGCGATCTTCCGCCAGATCGCGCTGCTGTGGCAGACGCGCGTGCTGCGGCGGGAGCGGTTGTACGTGACGGACGAGGTGGAAACCGCTCTGTCCTATCTGCGCGACGTGTTCGTGCCGGCGCTGCCCGCGCTTTACCAGCGCTGGGACCGCGCGGTGGGGGAGCGGGTGCCGAGCTTCCTCAGGCCCGGCACGTGGATCGGCGGCGACCGCGACGGCAATCCCTTCGTCACCGCCGACAGCCTGCGCACCGCCCTGGCGCGCGGCTGCGAGACGATCCTGGCCCATTATATGGAGGCGGTGAACGCGCTCGGCTCCGAGCTGTCCATCTCCACCCATCATTCCAACGTCGCGCCCGAGGTGCAGGCGCTGGCCGAGGCGAGCGGGGACGCGGCCGAGAGTCGCTCGGACGAGCCGTACCGCCGCGCCCTGTCCGGCATCTATGCGCGGCTTGCGGCGACGCACCTGAAGCTCACCGGCAAGCCCGCGCCGCATCCCGCCACGCTGAAGGGCGAGGCCTATCCGGATCCGGCGGCGCTGCGGGCGGACCTCGTCGCCATCGCCCGCGACCTGCGCGGGCAGGCGGGCGGGGCGCTGGCGAGCGGCGGTGCGCTGGGGCGCCTGATCCGCAGCGTGGAGACGTTCGGCTTCCACCTCGCCACGCTCGACATGCGGCAGAACTCGGCGGTGCACGAGCGGGTGGTCGCCGAATTGCTGAAGGTCGCCGGGGTCGAGGCCGATTACGCCGCCCTGCCGGAGGAGGCGCGCGTCGCGCTGCTGCGGCGCGAGCTGTCCAACGCGCGCCCGCTCGTCAGCCCGTTCAACGACTATTCGGAGGAAACCGCGTCCGAACTCGCCATCGTGCGCGCCGCGGCCGAGGCGCACGGCAAGTACGGGCCGGCGTGCATCGCCAACTACATCTGCTCCATGGGCCAGTCCGTTTCCGACCTGCTGGAGATGAACGTGCTGCTGAAGGAGGTCGGCCTGTATGCGCCGGGCGACCCGACCAAGGCCGCGGTGATGGCGATCCCGCTGTTCGAGACGATCGGCGATCTGGAGGCCGCGCCGGGCATCATGCGCGACTGGTTCGCCCTGCCCGAGGCGGGCGCCGCGGCGCGCGCCCGCGGCTTCCAGGAAGTGATGATCGGCTATTCCGACAGCAACAAGGACGGCGGCTATCTCACCTCCACCTGGTCGCTGTCCAAGGCGTCCACCGCGCTGCGCGGCGTGTTCGCGGAGGCGGGCGTCGGCATGCAGCTGTTCCACGGCCGCGGCGGCGCGGTGGGGCGCGGCGGCGGCTCCAGCTTCGCCGCGATCCAGGCGCAGCCGGTCGGCACCGTGCAGGGCCGCATCCGCATCACCGAACAGGGCGAGGTGATCGCCGGCAAATACGGCACCCGCGAAAGCGCGATGACCAACCTGGAGGCAATGGCGTCTGCCACCCTGCTCGCCAGCCTGGAGCCCGATCCGCTGCCCCCGGCCGATGCGGCGCGCTTCGCCGCGGCGATGGACGAGCTTTCGCAGAAGGCGTTCCACGCCTATCGCGACCTCGTCTATGGCGGCGGGGACGAGGCGCGGGGGCAGGCGTTCCGCACCTTCTTCCGCCAGATGACGCCGATCGCCGAAATCGCCGGGCTGAAGATCGGCAGCCGTCCGGCCAGCCGCAAGCAATCGGACGCGATCGAGGATCTGCGCGCGATCCCCTGGGTGTTCAGCTGGGCGCAGGCGCGGGTGATGCTGCCGGGCTGGTACGGCGTTGGGCAGGCGCTGGACGCCTTCGCCGACAAGGGGCTGCTGGCCGAGATGGCCACGCGCTGGCCGTTCTTCGCCGCGACGCTCGCCAACATGGAACAGGTGATGGCCAAGTCCGACATGGGCCTGGCCGCGCGCTATGCCGCGCTGGTGGAGGATCGGAACCTCGCCGATACGCTGTTCGGCCGCATCCGCGACGGCTGGCACCTGGCGCAGGACGGCCTGCTCGGCGCGACGGGGCAATCGCGGCTGCTGGAGAAGCATCCGGCGCTGGAGGCGTCGATCCGGCTGCGCCTGCCCTATATCGAGCCGCTCAACCTGCTGCAGATCGAGCTGATCCAGCGCCACCGCGCGGGCGAGCAGGACGAGCGGGTGGCCGCCGGCATCCTCCTGTCGATCAACGCGATCGCGACGGCGTTGCGGAACTCAGGCTGAGCCCTCCGCCCCTACCTGCTCCCCGGCGAAGGCCGGGGCCCAGTTGGGGAACGTGCGCGAGGAGCGTTGCGCTTTGTTACATCAGCCTTTCCACCTGGACCCCGGCCTGTGCCGGGGAGCGCTGAACGACAGCTAGGCGAACAGCGGACCGGCCGCGTGCTTCGCCTCGTGCGCGAGCAGCCAGCGCTTCGCCGCCAGCCCGCCGGCAAAGCCGGTCAGCGCGCCGCCCGCGCCGACGACGCGGTGGCACGGCGCGATGATCGACAGCGGGTTGCGACCGTTTGCGGCACCCACCGCACGCACGGCGGCGGGTCGCCCGATCGCGCGCGCGATCCCGGCATAGCTGCGGGTTTCCCCGAACGGAATGGCGAGGAGCGCCGTCCAGACCTCGCGCTGGAACGCGGTGCCGCGTGGATCGAGCGGCAGGTCGAACGCCTGCCGCGTGCCCGCGAAATAGGCGGAGAGTTGCCCGGCGGCGGCGGCAAGGATCGGGTGGTCCGCCGCTTCCACCGGCCCGAGCGGCACCCGTGCCGGGCTGTCCTGCTCCCACAGCACCGCGACCAGCCCGGCCTCGCTTGCCACCAGCGTCAGCAGCCCGACCGGGGAGGGCAGGGCGGCCGAGCGAAGCACCGGCCTCAGCGCCCGGTCTGCGCGCGGTGGAGCAGCATCTGGTCGGCCAGGACCAGCGCCATCATCGCCTCCACGACGGGGACGCCACGGATACCGACGCAGGGATCATGGCGGCCGCGCGTGGCGATCTCCGTCGCCTCGCCCGCGCGGGTGACTGTCTCCACCGGCGTCAGGATCGAGCTGGTCGGCTTGAAGGCGACCCGCAGGCGGATCGGCTGGCCGGTGGAAATGCCCCCAGCAATGCCGCCGGCATGGTTGGCGAGGAACCGGGGGCCGTTTTCGCCCGGGCGCATCGCATCGGCATTCTGCTCGCCGGACAGCGCCGCCGCGGCAAAGCCGTCGCCGATCTCCACGCCCTTGACCGCATTGATCGACATGGCGGCGGCGGCCAGCTCGCTGTCGAGCTTGGCGTAGAGCGGCGCGCCCCAGCCGGCTGGCACGCCGGTCGCCTCGCAGGCGATCACCGCGCCCAGCGAGGAGCCCGCCTTGCGCGCCGCGTCCACCAGCGTCTCCCAGCGCGCGGCGGCGGCGGGGTCGGGGCAGAAGAACGGGTTGGCGTCGATCTGGTCGGCGTCGAAGCTGGCCGGATCGATCGCATCGCCGCCGATCGCCTCCACCCAGCCGCGGATACGGACGTGCGGGATCACTGCCCGCGCGACGGCGCCGGCCGCCACCCGCGCCGCCGTTTCGCGCGCCGACGAGCGGCCCCCGCCGCGATAGTCGCGAAAGCCGTATTTGGCGTCATAGGCATAATCGGCATGGCCGGGGCGATAGGCCTTGGCGACCTCGCCATAGTCCTTGGAGCGCTGGTCGACATTGTCGATGTGCAGGGCGATCGGCGTGCCGGTGGTGCGGCCCTCGAAGGTGCCGGACAGGATGCGCACCTGATCGGGCTCGCGCCGCTGCGTGGTGAAGCGCGACTGGCCGGGACGGCGCTTGTCGAGGAACGGCTGGATCCACTCCTCGCTGAGGTCCAGCCCCGGCGGGCACCCGTCGATCACCGCGCCCAGCGCCGGCCCATGGCTTTCGCCCCAGGTGGTGAAGCGGAACACGCGTCCGAAAGTGTTGTAGCTCATCTCAGCTCCTCTCCCCTGCGGGGGAGAGGAAGGGGCCCGCCCGGCGTCGCCGGGTGGGAAGGTGAGGGCGCGAGGGCCGAGGCGATCGCGTGGGCGACGCCGTCGATGTTCTCCAGCACCTCAGCGTTCGAAAACCTCAGCACCCGATATCCCTCGCGTTGCAGGAAGGCGGTACGGCGGGCGTCTTCCTCTGTCGTGTGAACATGCATGTCGCCATCGATCTCGACGACGAGCCGCTGTTGCTGGCAGACGAAGTCGCCATAGAACGGCCCGAGACGTTGCTGGCGGCGGAACTTGTGCCCGTCAAGCGCACTGCCGCGCAGAACCTGCCAGAGCAGCTTTTCCGCCGAGGTGGCGTCGCGGCGCAACTCCCGTGCGCGATCGATCGTGCCGTCGCCGACAGCGTAGCGGGACTTGGCCATGTGCCCTCACCCTCCCACCGCCTTTGGCGGCGGGCCCCTCCCTCTCCCCCGCGGGGAGAGGGTGATCAAGCCAGAGCGATGTCCGGCGCGTCTTCCGCCTTCATGCCGACGACGTGATAGCCGGCATCGACATGGTGGACCTCACCGGTCACGCCCGACGACAGGTCCGAGCAGAAATAGAGGCCGGCGCCGCCGACATCCTCGATCGTCACGTTGCGGCGCAAGGGCGCGTTGAGCTCGTTCCACTTGAGGATCAGGCGGAAGTCGCCGATGCCGCTCGCCGCCAGCGTCTTGATCGGACCGGCGGAGATGGCGTTCACGCGGATGTTGTCGCGGCCGAGATCGGCGGCGAGATAGTGCGTGCTCGTCTCCAGCGCGGCCTTGGCGACGCCCATGACGTTGTAGTGCGGCACCACCTTCTCCGCGCCGTAATAGGTGAGCGTCAGCAGCGAGCCGCCGTTCGGCATCATCGCCGCGGCGCGCTTGGCCACCGCCACGAACGAATAGGCCGAGATGTTCATGGTCATCAGGAAGTTGTCGAGGCTGGTATCGACATAGCGGCCGCGCAGCTCGTTCTTGTCGGAAAAGCCGATCGCATGGACGACGAAGTCGATGGTCGGCCAGCGCGCGGCCAGGGTCTCGAACGCGGTGTCGAGCGCCGCCATGTCCGACACGTCGCAATCGAACACGAAGTCGGAGCCGAGCTGCTCGGCGAGCGGGCGCACGCGCTTTTCCAGCGCTTCGCCCTGGTAGCTGAAGGCAAGTGCCGCGCCCTGTTCGCTGAGCTTCTTGGCGATTCCCCAGGCAAGGCTCTTGTCGTTGGCCAGGCCCATGATGAGCCCCCGCTTGCCTTCCATCAGTCCCGTCACGCCGCCGCTGCCTCCGCTGTCGCTGTGTTGCCTGCCGGCTCCCTTACGCCTGCTTGCGGCGGTTCCGCCAGTGCCGCGTTGAGATGGGCCGCCACCACGATGCCCAGCCCGATGAGATAGAAGAACAGCAGCATCACCACGACGCCCGCCAGGCTGCCATAGGTCAGGCCATAGCCGCCCATGAGGCCGAGCACCGGCGGCAGGAACGCGGTGAGCGATACCCACCAGATCGCGGTGAACAGGGCGCCCGGCCATTTCGGGCATTTCGAATAGCGATATTTGGACGGCGTCACCGAATAGAACAGCATGTACAGCGCGCCGAACATGATGAGGCCGGGGATCAGCCGCGACAGGCCGAGCCAGCTCGCGGCGCTCTCGGCGAAGGGCAGCAGGCGGTAGACGAACTGTTCCGCCGCGGTGAGCACGCCCTGGACGAGGAAGCTCAACAGCGCGAGAACCACCGAGCAGACGATCACCAACATCGAGCCGAGCCGATAGCTCCAGAAAGGCCTGGTCGCGACCACGCCATAGGAGCGGCGGAAGATGTCGCGGATCGTCTCCACGAAGCTGCCCACCGTCCACAGCCCGACCAGCCCGCCCAGCCACAGCAGGGAGCCGGTGCGCGCCACCAGCACCTCGCCGATCGGCTTCTCCAGGATGTCCGCCACATCCCGCGGCAGCACATGGAGAAAGGAGGCGACGGCGCGCTGCGTTTCCGTGGACTGGCCGAACAGGCTGGCGATCGCGGCGGCGGTGATGAAGAACGGAAACACCGTCATCAGCGCCAGATAGGCAAGGTTGCCGGCATGAATGAAGCCGTCGGTGAATACGCCGATGGCCACCCGCTTGGTCACTTCCCAGGAAGAGGACAGCGGGCGCCGCAACCAGTCCAAAGTCGCCGCGCCGCGATGCCGGGCGCGATGTTCGGGAGAAGCAGTGGAAACGTCTGACACGGAAGGTCAGACGCCCATGCGGCTCCGCGGGTTCCCGTTGTCCTCGGCCTGCCAGCCCCCGACAAAGGTTTTCAGCGCCTCGTTGCCGGCCGGCAGCTCGATCATCAGCGTGACGAGCTGGTCGCCGCGGGTGCCGTCCTTGCGCGTGAAGCCGCGGCCGCGCAGGCGCAGGACCTTGCCGGAACTGGCGCCGGCGGGAATGGCCATGCTGACCGGCCCTTCCACGGTGGGCACGCGCACCTTGCCGCCCAGCACCGCCTCGGACAGGGTGATCGGCAGGTCGAGCCGGACATTGTCGCCGTCCCGGGTGAAAAAGGCATGCGGCTGGAGATGGAGGGTGACGATCGCGTCCCCCGCGCCGCCCGGCCCCGGCTGGCCCTTGCCGGAAAGCCGCATCTGCGTGCCCTCCTCCACGCCGGCCGGGAGCTTCAGGTCAATCGTCTTGCCGTCGCCCAGGGTCACCCGCTGGTCGGCGCGGGTGGCGGCGTCCTCGAAGGAGACGTTGAGGGTGTAGGCGATGTTGGCGCCCTTGGGCGGCGGCGCCTGGCGTCCGAAGCCGAAGCCGCTGGCAAAGCCGCCTCCGCCCCCGCCCCCGCCACTGCCGGAAAACAGCCCCTCGAACAGGTCGTCGAGATCGGCCGCGCCCGCCGTGCCGAAATCGGCGCCGCCGGGGCCGGGGCGAAAGCCGCCCCCGCCGCCCGGTCCGCCGCGTCCGCCACCGCCGAAGCCGAACGGAGAGGCGGGATTGCCCTCGCCGTCGATCTCGCCGCGGTCGAAGCGCGCGCGCTTGTCGCTGTCGTTGAGCAGATCATAGGCTTGCGTCGCCTGGCTGAACTTCTCGGCGGCCTTGGGATTGTCCTTGTTGCGGTCCGGGTGCAGCTCCTTGGCGAGCTTGCGAT
This sequence comes from Sphingomonas aracearum, assembly GCF_003345355.1. Classification (GTDB taxonomy): domain Bacteria; phylum Pseudomonadota; class Alphaproteobacteria; order Sphingomonadales; family Sphingomonadaceae; genus Sphingomonas; species Sphingomonas aracearum. The sequence goes on from NZ_QQNB01000003.1 coordinate 468,795, forward strand.
AGGCCTTCTTGATCTCGGCCTCGCTGGCCGTGCGCGAGACACCGAGCGTCGTATAGGGATCGGTGGCCACTTGTTTCCTCGTTCAAATGGTTGCTGCCCCGTTCGGGGCGGATGTTGCTTCTCATGTGGGGCTTTCGGAACGGCCGCGCAATCTTTTGCGCCAGCGCCCGAAACACTCGTCAGGCAAGCGCCCCGGCGAGCGGCGCCACGTCCACGCTCACGTCCATCTTCTGCGCGCCGGCGCCCAGCACGATGCCGTCGATCGGCGCGATCTCGGCATAATCGCGGCCGATCGCCATCACGATATGGTCGCTGGCCATCCAGATGCCGTTGGTGGGATCCACGCCGATCCAGCCCAGCACCTCGCCGCACCACAGGAGCACCCAGGCATGGGTGGCATCCGCGCCGACCAGCCGCGGCTGGCCGGGCGGCGGCAGCGTGCGGATATAGCCGGAGGCATAGGCGGCGGGCAGCCCGGCGGCGCGCAGGCCCGTTATCATGATCTGCGCGAAATCCTGGCACACGCCGCGCCGCTTCGCGAAGGCCTCGTGCGGGGGCGTGTCGACAAAGGTGGCCGAGCCGTCGAACTCGAACTCGCGCTGGATACGCCGGGCAAGGGCGATGGCGGCTTCCAGGCAGGGACGATCGGGATCGAGATCGGGCGCACACCAGTCGGCGATCGCGCGATCGAGCGGGATCAGCGGCGAGGGGAACAGATAGGCGGCGGGGCCGGCCGGCGACGGATCGCGGCTGGCGCGGGCCGCGGCTGCGATCTGCGCAAGGCTGGGGTCGGCGGGCGAGGGGACGGGGACCAGCCGGTCCACGACCATGCGGCTCGCGCTTTCGATCACCAGGTGGCGCACCGGCTCCTCGATCACCAGCCGCACGACGTTGGCGAGCCCCGCCTCGGCCCGCGCGGGGGCGGTGCGGCCGGACGGGCTGATCGACAGCCGGTATTCCTCCAGCCGCTGCCCGGACCAGAAGATCGGCTTCAGCCGGAGGTTGCAGCGCGCGAAGCGGACGGCGCTGCCGTAATCGAAGCGGGTGATGTGGCGGATGTCGTAGATCATGCCAGCGTCAGCCCGGTGGCGCGCAGCGGGTCCGCCCCGTGCAGGAAATACCGCCAGGCGACGAGTTCGGAGAGGCGGAACAGCCGGCGCTCCACGGTGTCCAGCGCTTCCTCGTCCAGCGCGCCGGCGGTGGCGGTGGAGATGGCGGCGACCAGCTTGGCCGCCTGTGCCTGTTGCGGCTCGTCCATGCCGTCGTCGCCCAGCACCGGCAGCGCGCGCAGATGCTCGCAGACCGCGGCGATCTGGAAGGCGAGGCTGCGCGGATTGTTCGGGTCCAGCGCGACGAGATCGACCACCGGCACCCGCGCGATGCCGGTGAGGTAGCGCTGGCGGTAGCTGATCTGGCTGTTGGCAAGCTCCAGCAGGGTGGACAGATCGTCGGCGCTGGCCTGCGCCATGCCGAACGCGCGCACCTGCCGCGCAATGGCGATCGCGCGCTCCACCCGCCGGCCGAGGTCGTGGAAGCGCCAGGCGGCGGTGCGCCCCATATGTTCGGCGGAGAGGCCCGACAGCGCGGCATAGCGGCGCTGCAGCGAGCCCGCGCGGTCGAGCAGGCCACCGCGGCTGGGCACCGGCGCGTCGAGCAGGCGGACCATGTCCGCCGACAGCCGGTCGCGCGAGCCCTGGCCGATGCCGCGCGCAAGGGCGTTAATCGCGCGCACCGAAGACCATTGCGGGTCCTCGGCCTCCATCGCGGTGCGGGCGAGCTGGACGAGATCGGCGCGTTTCAGGCTGGCGGGATGCGGTCCGGCGCCCGCGCCGGTGACGAGGCCGACGAGCCTGCCGACGGTGGCAGGCGCCAGCGCCGCGCCGGCATCGGCCTCGATCGAATTGCCCAGCATCACGCGAATGGCCGCCAGCAGCGCCTCGCCGCGCTCCAGATACCGGCCCAGCCAGAAGAAATTGTCGGCAACCCGGCTGGGCAGCGTGCCCGGATTGCGGCGCACATGGATGGAATCGCTCGGCGGGAGCAGCGACACGGGCGCGACGGGCGAGGGACCATGCACGATCACGTCGGCCGACCAATTGCCCTCGCCCATCACGCTGGCGCGCGCGTCCGCCTGTTCGCCGATGCGGGCAAAGCCGCCGGGGAGCACCCGCCAGCCGCCATCGGGATCGCGCGCGGCGAACACGCGCAGGGTGAACGGGCGGGCGACCAGCGCGCGCCCTCCGCCTTCCTGCACGTCCACCGCCGGCATGGTGGACAGGCGAACGATCTCCTGGCCGACATAGTCCTGCGGACGACGCGCCATGTCCGCGGCGAGAGCGCCGCGCTGTTCCGAGGTGAGCTCGGCGCCGAGCGTCGGCCGTCCATCCGGCAGGCCCAGCGGCGGGCTGCCGAAGGCGGGGGCGATCAGCAGGCTGTCCAGCTCGTCCAGCACATGCGCCGCTTCTTTCGGCCCTCCGCACCACCAGGTGGCGATGTTGGGCAGCTTCAGGTCTTCGCCCAGCAGCCTGGTCGCAAGCTGCGGCAGGAACGCGCCGAACGCGCGGCTTTCCAGCACGCCGACGCCCGGCGCGTTGGCGACCACCACCTCGTGCGCGGCCATCGCGTCCACCAGCCCGGGCACGCCGATGCGCGAATGGGTGTCAAAGGCAAGCGGATCGAGCATGCGCGGATCGGTGCGCCGCCACAGCGCGTCCACCCGCTTGAGCCCGCCGATCGTGCGCACGTACAACCGGTCTTCGCGCACGGCGAGGTCCGCGCCCTCCACCAGCAGCAGGCCGAGATAGCGGGCGAGATGCGCCTGTTCGGCATAGCTCGGATCGTACCGCCCCGGCGTGAGCAGGCCGATGCGCGGCTCCACCCGGCGGCAGGCGGCGGCGAGCCCGTCGCGGAACGCGGCAAAGAAGGGCGCATGCCGCTCGACGTTGAGGCGCGACTGCAGCCCGCCCATCGCGCGGCTCACCGCCAGCCGGTTCTCCAGCGCATAGCCGGCGCCGGCCGGCGCGCGCAGCTGGTCGCCCAGCACGCGCCACTCGCCCGTCGGCCCGCGGCCGAGATCGACGGCAAGGAAGCGCAGGTGAAAGCCGCCCGGCGGCAGGAGCCCGGCCATCGGGCGCAGGAAATAGGGGCTGCCCGCGACCAGCGCGGCGGGGATCAGCCCGCGCGCCACCAGCCGCGCCTCGCCATAGAGATCGGCGAGAATGGTTTCCAGCAGGTCCGCGCGCTGGCGCACGCCGGCGGCGATGCCGGCCCATTCGGGCGCGCCGATCAGCAGGGGAACGGGGGAAACGGGCCAGGGCCGTTCCTCGCTGTCCCCCGCCACGCGAAAGCCGGTGCCGATGTCCTCGGCATGGCGCTGCACCCGCTCGCGGGCATGGGCAAGGTCGTCGCCGGCCACCGCCACCAGTTCCTCGAACATCGCGGTCCAGGCCGGGTCGTGCGCTTGGGCGCAGAGCACGTCGCCGGCATGCTCGCGCGCGCAATAGTCGGCGATCCAGCGCGCCGCGTGCGCCGTGGCGTCCAGCAGCGGCAGGGCGGCTCGGGTCGCCATCAGGCGGAAAGGGGCCGCGCTGCGGTCATGAAAGGGGAGGGACCACAATCGCTTCGCGGGCGCAACATGGATTCGCTCGGATGGCGCCGTTGCCACTCGCGCAGGCGGGCGCCCGACCGGCTGCTCGGTCAGAGATCCGGCAGCACCTGCTCCGCCACGCCCCATCCCGCCAGCGCGCGGCTGCCGGCGCGGGCGATCAGTTCGTCGCGGTCGCGCACGCCCCAGCGGCTCGCCCGGTCGATGTCGCGCAGTTCGGTCCAGCTGACCGGCGCGGCCACCGGCGCGCCGGCGCGGGCGCGCGCGGCATAGGGCATGATCGCCGTCGCCCCGCGCTGGTTGCGCAGGTAATCGACGAAGATGCGGCCCTTGCGCTTGGCCTTGCTCATGTTGGCGACGAAGCGCTCGGGCTCGGCGCCTTCCAGGGCGCGGGCGAAGCGCTCGGCGAAATCGCGCACCGCCGGCCATTCGGCGGCGGGGGTCAGCGGCACGATCACGTGCACGCCCTTGCCGCCGGACAGCATCGGGAAGGTGACAAGGCCGAGCTCGGCAAGGTGGTTCTTCAAGTCCTCCGCCGCTTTCTTCGTGTCCGCAAAGTCGAGCCCTTCGTCCGGGTCGAGATCGAAGACGAGGCGGTCGGGCTTCTCCAGATCGTCCACGCGGCTGCCCCAGCCGTGAAATTCGATGGTGCCCATCTGCACGCAGGCGACGAGCCCGTCGGCATCGTCCACCCACAGATAGTCCTCGGTGGAGCCGTCCTTCTCCCTGACCGGCACCTGGTGCACCTCTTCGCCGAACGAGCCGGCATCGTGCTTCTGGAAGAAGCATTTCTTGCCGCGCCCCTGCGGGCAGCGAACGAGGCTGATCGGGCGGCGGCCGGCCCAGGGCAGCAGGAGCGGGGCCATGGCCGCATAATAATCGGCGAGATCGCCCTTGGTGACGTCCGAGTCCGGGAAGATCAGCCGGTCGCGACTGGACACCTTCACGTGCACTTCGGGCGCAGCGACCTCCGCCACGGGGGCGGGGGTTTCGACCACCACGTCCGCCGCCTTCTTGTCGCCGCGCAGGCCGAGGAAGCTGGGGTGGCGCAGCACGCCGTCGGGCGTCACCTCGGTGAAGGCGATCTCGGCGACGAGCCTGGGGCTGATCCAGTGCGCCCCGCGCACCGCGGCGCGCGGCGCCTGCACGGTGGCGGTCTTGCGCTCCAGCTGTTTCATCCGGGCGGACAGGTCGTTCATGGTTTCGGTATCGAACCCTGTGCCGACCTTGCCGGCATAGCGCAGCTCCCCGTCCTCATGCACGCCGAGCAGCAGGGAGCGGAACCCGCGCGACTTGTCCGACGGGGTCCAGCCGACGATCACGAACTCCTGTCGTTTCAGGCACTTGATCTTGAGCCAGTTCTTCGTCCGCTCCGACTTGTAGGGTGCGTCCGCCTTTTTGGAGACGACGCCCTCGAATCCCTCGCGGCACATGGTTTCGAACAGCTGCTCGCCGGAGCCGAGGATGTGCTCGGCGAATTGCAGGCGCGGATCGATGCCCTTCACCACGGCGCGGAGGCGTTCCTTGCGCTCGAGGTTGGTCAGGGGCGTGAGGTCCTCTGCGTTGCGGGAAAGCAGGTCGAAGGCGAACAAGGTCATCTCGCCGCCGGACGAGATGGCGTCCTTCAGCGTCGAGAAATCCGGCCGGCCATCCTTGAAGGCGACGATCTCGCCGTCGATCAGCGCGGTGCCGTCGATCTTCGCGGCCGCCTCGGCGATGCCGGGGAACTTGTCGGTCCAGTCGAGCCCGGAGCGGGTATGGACCCTGGCCACGCCGTTCGCGACGGCGACAAGCGCGCGATAGCCGTCATACTTGACCTCGTGCAGCCAGGCGCTGCCGGTGGGCACGTGATCCACCAAGGTGCAGAGCTGGGGCGGGGTGAAGGCGGGCAGTTTCGATCCTCCCCGCGCGGAGCGGGGGGAGGGGGAGCGCGGAGCGGCCGGTGGCGGAGCGGTATTTGCCTTCGGAGGGCGCGATACCCCTCCACCACTCGCTGCGCGAGCGGTCCCCCTCCCGCGCCGGGGGAGGATCTTTGGAGATGCGCCTTCCTCGATCTCCGCCATCGTGCGCCCGGTGGCGACGCTGGTGAGCGCCGTTTCCACCAGCGTGTCGGTGCCGCCCGCGTCCGCATCGGCGATCTTGCGCAGCAGCCAGTTCTCGTTCTTTTCGCGGCCGCGCGGCTTCAGGCGGATGAGCAGCCATTCGCCCTTCATCCGCTCGCCCTCCAGGACGAAATGGAGATGGCCCTTTTCCAGGTCGCTGGCCGACTTGCCCTTGATCGGCGACCAGGTGCCGCGATCCCACAGCATCACCGTGCCGCCGCCATATTCGCCCTTGGGGATGGTGCCCTCGAACGTGGCATAGCCGAGCGGATGATCCTCCGTGCGCACGGCAAGGCGCTTTTCGTCGGGGTCGAGGCTGGGGCCGCGGGTGACGGCCCAGCTCTTCAGCACGCCGTCCACTTCCAGGCGGAAATCCCAATGCAGGCGGGTGGCATCGTGCTTCTGGACGATGAAGCTGTTGCCGTGCCCCGGTTCGAGCGTGCCGGCGGGCTCCGCGGTCTTGGAGAAGTCGCGCTTGGCGTTGTAGCGGGCGAGGGGGTTGTCCATCACTCGCCTCCCGCCAGATGTGCTCCCGCGAGGGCGGGAGCCCAGGCTGGGTTCCCGCCTTTGCGGGGACCCAAGGGAGGGAGATCAGGCACGTTTCCTCGCCGGAGCTTTCTTCTCCTCGGGCGCCTTGGCCGGCGCCTTCTTCGCCGCCGTCTTCTTCGCCGTGGCGGTGCTCTTCGCGGGAGCCGCCTTCGCGTCGGGCCGTTCCATCGACTTCTTCAAGGCCGCCATCAGGTCCACCACGTTGGAGCCGGAGCGTCCGCCGCCCTCCTCCTTGTCCTCGATGATCTTGCGGCCCTTCGCCTTGCGCTTCTCCTCGACGAGGTGCTTCAGCGCATCGACATAGCGGTCGTGGAACTCCTGCGGGTCGAAGGCGGCGGACTTGCGGTCGATCAGCGCGGTGGCGAGATCGAGCAGCTCGGGGTCAGGCTCCTCGTCGGGAATCTCGCGGAAATAGCCCTGCGCGCGGTGCACCTCGTCGGCATAGCGCAGCGTTTCCAGGATCATGCCGCGCCCGCACGGCTTCAGGCTGACGATATATTCGCGCCCGCGCATGGCCAGCTGGCCGAGCCCGACCTTCTTCGCGCGGCGCAGCGCCTCGCGCAGGACGATGAACGCTTCCTCCGCCAGATCGTCGGCGGGCACGACGAAATACGGCTTCTCGTAATAAAGGACGTCGATCTCGGAGGCGTCGACGAACTGCGTGAGCTCCAGCGTCTTCTTGGACTCGAGCTTCACCGCGTCGATCTCGTCCTGCTCGAGGAGCACGTACTCGCCCTTCTCGAACTCGAAGCCCTTGACGATCTCGTCCGTGTCGACCGGGCCGATGCCGGGCACGACCTTTTCATACTTGATCCGCTTGCCGCTGGGCTCGTGGATCTGGTGAAAGGCGATCTGCGCGCCGGACTTGGTGGCGGAATAGATTTCCACCGGAATCGACACCAGCGCCAGCCTGATCTGTCCCTGCCAATAGGCCCGCGCGGCCATGAACTGCCTCCTTCCAGGGAGCTTGTTGCGAAGCCGATTCAATCCTCAGCGCGCGGACTCGTTCCGTTCCGCAAAGAAGCGGCGGAGCTGGTCGATGACGGCATCGGGCTGCTCCTCCGGAACGAAGTGGCCGCCGGGCAGCGCGGTGCCCTCCACGTCCTGCGCCCAGCCGCGCCAGGCGGCGAGCGCGTCCTTGCCCTTCAGCGAGCCCTGTTCGCCCCATAGAACGAGAAGCGGCGCCGCGATCTTCTGCCCGCGCGTTTCCTCGTCGATGCCGCGGTCCACTTCCCAGCCGGCGCGATAGTCCTGGCACCAGCCATGGATCGCCTCCGGCGTGGCGCAGGCGATATAGTCGGCGACATGATCCTCCGGAAAGCGGGCATGTTCGCCGCCCTGCTGCCCGAGGATGTAGCGGACGAAGAAGGCGGGATCGGCGCCGATCAGCCGTTCGGGCAGCCCGCCGGTCTGCGCCTGCATCGGCCAGTGCCACATCCTGGCGGCGGCTTCGGCATCCATGTCGCGCCAGACATCGGCGGTGGGCACGATGTCGAGCACCGCCACGCGGCTGACGGCATCTGGATGATCGAAGGCGAGGCGGTAGGCGACACGCCCGCCGCGATCGTGACCGGCGACGGCGAAGCGATCGAAGCCCAGGGCGCGCATCGTCGCCACCTGATCCAGCGCCATCGTGCGCTTGGCGTAGAGCGCGATGTCGTCGCCCGCGTCGGGCTTGTCGCTGCGGCCGTAGCCGCGCAGGTCCGGCACGACGACGGTGAAGTCCTGCGCCAGCGCCGGGGCGACTGCTGCCCAGCACATCCGGGTCTGCGGCCAGCCATGAAGGAGAAGGAGCGGCGGCCCGGAACCGCCCACGGCGGCGTCCACGGCGATGCCGTGGCCGGGCAGGCGGCGGTGCTCGAAGCCGGGAAAGATCGCGTCGGTCATCGGCGGGGAACGAACGAGCGGCCGTGCCGGTCCCTGTCCACCCCGCCCGTTTTGCGCTATGCGCGCGCGGATGACCGATCCCTTTCAGCTGTTCGACGCCTGGTTCGCCGAGGCGCAAGGCAGCGAGCCCAACGACCCGAACGCCATGGCGCTGGCGACCGCGGATGCCGCCGGCCGCCCGTCCGTGCGGATGGTGCTGCTGAAGGGCCACGGGCCGGACGGCTTCGTGTTCTACACCAACCGCGAGGGCCGCAAGGCGGGGGATCTGGCGGAAAACGCGCAGGCGGCGCTGCTCTTCCACTGGAAATCGCTGCGTCGGCAGATCCGTATCGAGGGTCCGGTGAGCCTTGCCGGCGAAGCGGAAAGCGATGCCTATTTTGCCAGCCGCGGGCGCGACTCGCAGCTCGGTGCCTGGGCTTCGAACCAGTCGCGACCGCTGGACCGCCGCGAAACGTTCGAGGCGCGCTTCGCCGAGGTGCAGGCGCGGTTCGAGGGCGGCGATGTGCCGCGCCCGCCGCATTGGGGCGGCTATCGGGTGACGCCGACCGCCATCGAGTTCTGGCAGGATCGCGCGCACCGGCTGCACGAGCGGCGCTTGTTCACCCGCGACGGCGATCGCTGGAACGAAGGGTTGCTGTTCCCGTGACGGGGGACGAACGCCGCCGGCTGATCCCCTTTGCCGTGCGCGCCGCGCTGGCGAGCGTGGCGATGGCGAGCTTCCTGCTGCTGCTGAAAGGGTTCGCTGCCTGGCACACGGGCTCGGTTGCGATGCTGGGCTCGCTGGCGGATACAGGGCTCGACCTGCTGGCGAGCCTGGTTACCCTCTACGGAGTGAAGGTGGCGGCCGAGCCGGCCGATCACGACCATCGTTTCGGCCATGGCAAGGCGGAGGCGCTGGCGGCGCTGTTCCAGGTCGCACTGATCACCCTGTCGGCGGCCGGCATCGCCTGGCGCGCGGTGGAGCGGATCGCCAATCCGGGCATCAGCGAGGATGCGGAGTTCGGCATCGGCGTCTCCGTCGTCGCGATCGCCGCCACGCTGGTGCTGCTGGCCTATCAGCGCAGCGTGATCCGCAAAACCGGATCGGTCGCGATCATGGCCGACAACGTGCACTATCAGTCCGACGTGCTGCTGAACCTGTCGGTGATCGCCGCCTTGGTGCTCGATCAGTTCGTGGGGCTGCACGGCGCGGACCCGATCTTCGGCATCGCCATCGCGCTGTGGCTGGCGTGGGGGGCGTTTCAGGCCTCGTCCAACGCGATCGACCAGTTGATGGACAAGGAATGGTCGGAGAGCGAGCGGCGCGACTATATCGAGGTCGCCGCCAAGCAGGAGGGCGTGCGCGGCATTCACGATTTCCGCACCCGCCATTCGGGCAGCCACCGCTTTGCGCAATTCCACATGGAGGTGGACCCGGCCATGTCGGTGTCCTCCGCGCATCGCATCGTGGAGCGGGTGGAGGGCGCGCTGCAGCACGCCTTTCCGCGGGTGGAGGTGTTGATCCACCTCGATCCCGAAGGGCATGTGGATACCGACAATCCGCTGGTGGAGGCGGACGTGACGCCGCACTGGTTCGGCAAGCGGCTGTAGGAGACCGGCGTGAGAATCCCCTTTGCCCAGATCGATGCCTTTGCCGACGCGCCGTTTGCCGGCAATCCGGCGGCGGTGATGCCGCTGGCCGAATGGCTGGACGATGCCGTCCTCCAGTCGATCGCCGCGGAGAACAACCTGTCGGAAACCGCCTTTCTGGTGCCCGACGCGGAAGGCACGGCCGACTTCGCGCTGCGCTGGTTCACGCCCACCAACGAAGTGGCGATGTGCGGCCACGCGACCCTGGCGAGCGGGCATTTCGTGCTGTTGTCGGACGGCGACCGGCAGCAGGTGCGTTTTTCCACCCGGCAGGCAGGCGTGCTGGAAGTGGCACGTGCGGATGACGGCTATCGCATGAGCCTGCCCGCCTGGGTGCCCGCGCCCAGGCCGCTGCCCGAAGTGCTCGACGCGTTGGGCGTGTCCGGCGCGGTCGAGACCTTGTGGCACGAGAAGCATTATGCGGTGGTGGTGCTGGAGAACGAGGCGGCGGTGCGCGCCGTGGATCCCGATTTCCGCGCGCTGGCGCGGCTGGGCGACTGGCTGGTGATCGTCACCGCGCCGGGCGACCTCACCGACATCGTCAGCCGCGCCTTTGCGCCGGGCGAGGGGATCGACGAGGATCCGGTGACCGGCTCGGCGCATGCGGTGGTGGTGCCCTTCTGGGCCGAGCGGCTGGGTCGCGACCGGTTGACCGCGTCTCAGGCCAGCGCGCGGGGCGGCCGGCTCACCGCCGCGCTGGAGGGCGATCGCGTGGTGCTGGGCGGCACCTGCGCCACGGTGATCGAGGGCACGTTCTTCCTGCCGTGAGCGGATGGCTGTGGGCAGGCATGGGCGCCGGGCTTGCCCTCGCATGCCTTGCCGGATGGCGGTTCTGGCGGCAGCTCGTGTGGATGCGGCCGGCGCCCGCCCGCCTGATCTCGGACGATTACGGCGCCGACGAACAGGCGATAGACCGCGACTGGGCGCAGGTGTCGCCACACGATGTGCGGCTCGGCAAGGAGTGGCGCGCCACGACGTGTCGGGTGGTGTTCGAGGACGAGGACGGCAACGAGCATCGCGCCGACGTGACGCAGCGGCACTGGTATGGCGAGCGGCCGGACACGGCGCTGGTCGTGTGGTACGATCCGCGCGATCCGTCCCGGGTCACGGCCGGGAGCCCCTGGGGCTGGCTGGCGCTGGCGGCCGGTGCGACCGCCGCGGCGGTGGCGTGCGGGTGGTGGCTCCGCTGATCCGCCGGCGAGGCGGGATCAGGCCGCCATCGGCAGGCCGGCGCGCTCGGTTTCCTCGATCCAGCCACCGCCCAGCACGCGGTCCCCGGCATACAGCACCGCCGCCTGGCCGGGCGCGACGCCATATTCGGGCGCGTCGAACATCAGCCGGTCGCCGGTGAGACGTGCCGGCACCGGCTTGGCGAGGCTGCGGACCTTTGCCGACAGCGGCCCATCGGTCGGGCCGAGCAGGTTGAGACCGGACAGCCGCGCCGCGGCGACGCCCAGTGCGGCGCGGGGGCCGACGACGAGCCGCTGCGTTCCCGCATCGAGGCGGAGCACGTAGAGCGGCTCGGCCGTGCCGCCGATCTCGATGCCGCGACGCTGGCCCACCGTGTAATGCACCAGCCCGCGATGGCGGCCGAGCACCCGGCCGGCCTCGTCGACGATCTCGCCGCCGGTCTCCGCCTCCGGGCGCAGCTTCTTGACCAGGGAGGCATAATCGCCGTCCGGCACGAAGCAGATGTCCTGGCTGTCGGGCTTGGCCGCGACGCCCAACCCGAGCTCGGCGGCCAGCTCGCGCACGCGCGGCTTGGGCAGGGCGCCCAATGGAAAGCGCAGGAAATCGAGCTGGCCCTGGGTGGTCGCGAACAGGAAATAGCTCTGGTCGCGGGCCGGATCGGCCGCGCGGTGGAGTTCGGCGCCGTGCGGCCCCTCGACACGGCGGACATAATGGCCGGTCGCCAGGCAATCCGCGCCCAGATCGCGGGCAAGCGCGAACAGGTCGGTGAATTTCGGTCCCATGTTGCAGCGGACGCAGGGGATCGGGGTGCGGCCGGCGAGGTATTCGTCGGCGAACTGGTCGATCACCGTGCTGCGGAAGCTCGATTCATGATCGAACACGTAATGCGCGATGCCCAGCCGGTCGCAGACCGCGCGCGCATCGCGGATGTCGCGGCCGGCGCAGCACGAGCCCGCGCGGCCGACCGCCTCGCCATGGTCGTAGAGCTGGAGCGTGATGCCGATCGTTTCCGCGCCGGAGGCGGCGGCGAGCGCGGCCACCACCGAACTGTCCACGCCGCCGGACATGGCGACGACGATGCGCTTGCCCGCCAGATCGGGCCCGAGCTGGAAATCACCCTGGTTCATCGCCCGCCCACATAGGCGCGCACGGGCCCCTGCGCAAAGTTTACGGAGGTTACGCAAGACTTGCCGGGCGCTTTACCCGGCGTTGACCTCGGCTGCGCTACAGGGGCGATCCCGAGAGTTGGTGTGAGTGGCCTTGCTTGGATCTCAGTTTCTTCCGCTTCGAGGCAGAGCCTCAGGTCACGGCCCTGCCGCCGGACCTGGCGGTGATGCTGGTCGGCGTCGCGGCGCGGCAGGCGGTGAGCCCCACCGCCCGCGTTCAGGCGCTGCTGACGCGGCCGGTGGCGGTTGCCGGCCGCTTCTGCCCGGCGGACGGCGCCTTCAACGGAACGGTCGCGGCCATGCTGCGCCGGTCCTCGGGAAGCGGCGATCAGGGATCGGAAAGACCTGTGAACCCGCTGTTTACCGAGCCGCTTTAGCCGGCGTTCAAGCCGCGGAGCATAGGGTCGTTGCAGAACAAGAATGAACGGGGCCCCCGCCCCGATCGAGGACAAGAATGATCGAGAACCAGAAGATCCGCCCTGCCAAGGTCATCGGTCCGCTCGGCGAGCCGCTGACGCTGGACTCGCTGCCCCCGCCCGATACGACCCGCTGGGTCGTGCGGCGCAAGGCGGAAGTGGTCGCGGCGGTCAATGGCGGCCTCCTGACGGTGGACGAGGTGTGCGATCGCTATGGCCTCACGGTGGAGGAATTCGCCGGCTGGCAGCGCGCGATCGACCGTTCGGGCATGCCGGGCCTGCGCGTGACGCGCATCCAGCATTACCGCTCGCTGTACGAGCGTCAGCAGAAATACTGACCCGGCCGCCACGGTTCGCCGCAACGAGGATACGGGTCCGGAACAAACTTACTTTGTCAAGCGTCCTGCTGACATGGCCCGGCCATTTCGGGTGCGCAACGGAGGCAGGAACATGGGTATCATTCTTTGGCTTATCATCGGCGGCGTCATCGGCTGGCTCGCCAGCATCATCATGCGCACTGATGCGCAGCAGGGCATCTTCCTGAACATCATCGTCGGCATCGTTGGCGCCTTTATCGGCGGCCTGATCATCAACGGCGGTTCGATCAACAATTCGGGTCTGACGGTGCAGTCGTTCCTGGTGTCGCTGCTGGGTGCGGTGATCCTGCTGGCGATCGTCAACCTGGTGCGTCGCGGCTCGGTCCGCTAAGCTTTTCAGGCAAGCGCAAAAAGGGCCGTCCGGGATGCCGGGCGGCCCTTTTTCTTATGTCCGCTATTGCAGCAGAAAGCGGACGGAGAGCGTCACCGTCACGTCCGTCTCGCCGGCCGCGATCTGCGTGTCGGCGCGGGGCGCGGCGGCCATGCGCACCATCGGCATCGGCGGGTTGGGCGAGCCGCCGCGATCCTCGCCGCTCTCGCTGATCGACACGATGCGGGCGACGCGCAGGCCCGCGGCGCGGGCGTAGAGGTCGGCGCGCGCGCGGGCGCGCTTCACGGCATCGGTGCGCGCCTCGTCCAGCGCCGCATCGGGCTGGTCCAGCGACAGGTTGGGGCCGTCGATCTGGTTCGCGCCCTGCGCCACCAGCGCATCCAGGATCACGCCGGAGCGGGCGACGTCGCGGAAGCGGACGGACACGCTGTTGCGCGCCTGGTAGCCGGTGATCGCCGGCGCCTGCCCTTCGGTGTAGCGATATTGCGGCTCCAGCCCGACCTGCGCGGTGGCGATGTCGCGCGGGGCGACGCCGGCCTTCTTCAGCGCGGCCAGCACGCCGGACATGCGCTGCGCATTCTCCGACAGCGCCGCCGCGGCGGTGGTGCCCTGCGTTACGACGCCGGCGCGAATCGTCGCAACGTCGGGCGTGCGGACGGTGCGGCCTTCCGCCGATACCTCGAGCAGCGTGCCGTCCGTCGGGGGCGGCACGGGCACGGTCTGGGCCATGGCAGGCAGCGGCAGCGCCAGGACGAGCAGGGCAAGAGGGGCACGCATGGTCGGTCTCCTTTCAAGTTTCGGCCTCGCAATGACCGAACAAGGCGCAACGTTTCCTGAACAAGTCGGATGAAGCCGCGCTCTCAACTGCAATGCCTCTCCACAAAATCTTGGCAACAGGGCGGCAATCCTTGCGAAATCGGCCCGAAACGGGCATGGCGACACGGGGCAGTTGGGCACTTGAGGCAAGTGCCTTATTCATCTAATACAGCACGAACGACAGGGGTGCGGCCTGAATGGGCCGGGACGGGGATGTGGCACGGATGAACTACGAGGCGGCACAGATCGGCAGCGAGCCCAGGTACGAGCTGACCGGCCCGGAAACCCCGCGCCGGCGGCGGCGCTGGGTGATCGCCGCGGTTGTGGTGATCGTGCTGGCGGCGCTGGCCTTCTTCTTCCTGCGCGGGGGCAAGCACGACGGGGGGAAGGCGGGCGCTCCGGCGGCGCAGCGCGGCGGCGAGCAGCTGCCCAGCGTCAGCGTCGCGGTGCCCGGCCGGCATCTGGTGGCGCGCGTGGTCACCGCCACCGGCAACCTTGCGGCACGTCGCGAAATGCCGGTGGGCGTGGCGGGCGAGGGCGGCATGGTGACGCGCGTGCTGGTGGAGCCGGGCCAATGGGTCGGCGCGGGGCAGGTGCTCGCCACCGTGGATCGCCAGGTGCAGGCGCAAACCGCGCAGAGCCTGGCCGCGCAGATCAACGTCGCGCGCGCCGATGCCGAGATCGCGCAGCAGGAATATGAGCGCGCGCAGCAGCTGGTGGACCGCGGCTTCATCTCCAAGGCCGACCTGCAGCGCAAGGGCGCGACGCTGTCGGCGGCGCAGGCGCGGGTGCGGGTGGCGCAGGCCAGCCTGTCCGAGCAGCGCGCCCGCAACGGCCGGCTCGACATTCGCGCGCCCGCCGCCGGGCTGGTGCTCACCCGCTCGGTGGAGCCAGGCCAGATCGTGTCCTCGGGCTCGGGCGCCCTGTTCCGCATGGCCAAGGGCGGCGAGATGGAAATGCGCGCGCAGCTTGCCGAAGGCGACCTTGCCGGCATGCGGGTGGGCGCGCAGGCGAACGTGACGCCGGTGGGCAGCAGCAAGGCGTTTCCGGGCCAGGTGTGGCAGGTGTCGCCGATCATCGATCCGCAGACCCGCCAGGGCATTGCGCGCGTCGCGCTGAAATTCGCGCCGGAGCTGCGTCCCGGCGGCTTCGCGCAGGCGGCGATCAAGAGCGGCGCGGCCAATCTGCCGCAGCTGCCCAACTCCGCGATCCAGAGCGACGCGGCGGGCAATTACGTGTATGTGATCGGCGACGGCGACAAGGTGGTGCGCCGTGCCGTGACGGTGGGCGAGGTGTCCGATGCGGGCGTGTCGGTCGCCAGCGGGCTGACGGGCCAGGAGCGCGTGGTGCTCTCGGCCGGCGCCTTCCTGTCCGAAGGGCAAAAGGTGAAGCCGGTCCTGCAGAAGCGCGGCGGCTGAGCATCGGCCCGAAGGAGCACGTGACATGAGCTTCCGCAACATTTCCGCCTGGTCGATCCGCAATCCCACGCCGTCGATCGTGCTGTTCTTCATGCTCACGGTGGCGGGGCTCCTGAGCTTCAGCCGGATGGACGTGAACAACCAGCCGGACATCGACCTGCCGATGGTGTTCATCGCCATCAGCCAGCCCGGCGCCGCGCCGACCGAGCTGGAAAACCAGATCACGCAAAAGGTGGAAGCCGCCGTTCGCAGCCTCGAGAATATCGAGGAGATCAACTCCAACGTCACCGAGGGCCAGTCCACCACGCAGGTGCAGCTGGCGATCGGCACCAATATCGACCGCGCGGTGGAGGACGTGCGCAGCGCGATCCAGCAGATCCGCTCCGACCTGCCCGACGGCATCCTCGAGCCGCAGGTGATCCGCATCAACACCAGCGGCAACGATCTCGGCAGCTTTGCCGCGATCGGCACGGACATGACGATCGAGGAGCTTTCCTGGTACATCGACAACACCGTCAGCCGCGAGCTCCTGTCCGTGGCCGGCATGGCGACGGTGAGCCGCAACGGCGGCGTGTCCCGCGAGATCCGCGTGATCCTCGATCCGCTGAAGCTCCAGTCGCAGGGCCTCACCGCAAGCCAGGTCAACCAGCAGCTCCGCCAGGTGAACCTCAACACCGCCGGCGGCCGTGCGGAGATCGCCGGGTCCGAACAGTCGCTGCGCGTGCTGGGCAATGCCAAGAACGCCTATGAACTGGGCCAGACGCAGATCGCGGTGGGCGGCGGGCGTACCGTGCGGCTCGCCGACCTGGGCCGGGTCCGCGACCTCTATGCCGAGCAGCGCTCCTCCTCCGAACTGGACAAGCAGCAGGTGCTGTCGTTCGACTTCCAGCGCTCCAAGGGCGCGTCCGACGTCGCGGTCTACAACGGCGCGGTGGAGAAGCTGAAGGCGCTGGAGAAGCGCAATCCCAAGGTCCACTTCCAGCTGATCGACAACGAGTCGGTCAAGTACACCGAGGACCAGTATCATTCCGCGATCGAGGCGATGATCGAGGGCGCGCTGCTCGCCGTGGTCGTGGTCTACATCTTCCTGCGCGATGCCCGCTCGACGGTGATCTCGGCGCTGGCCATCCCGCTGTCGGCGATCCCGAGCTTCTGGTTCATGGACCTGCTCGGCTTCAACCTGAACCAGATGACGCTGATGGCGCTCAGCCTGGTGGCGGGCGTGCTGGTGGACGATGCCATCGTGGAGATCGAGAACATCGTCCGGCACATGCGCATGGGCAAGTCCGCCTATCAGGCGGCGATCGACGCGGCGGACGAGATCGGCCTGGCCGTGCTCGCCACCACCATGTCGATCGTGGCGGTGTTCCTGCCGGTGGGCCTGATGCCGGGCGTTTCGGGGCAGTTCTTCAAGAATTTCGGCCTCACCGTGGTCGTCTCGGTGCTGATGAGCCTTGCCGTCGCGCGTCTCGTCACGCCGATGATCGCGGCCTATTTCCTGAAGGCGCACGGCACGCAGGAACATGGCGGCGGGCGCCTGATGGACCTGTACATGCGCGTCCTGAACTGGACGCTGATGCATCGCTGGTCGGCGATCGTCGGCGGCGTGGTCGCGTTCTTCGCCACCATCGCCTGCTTCATGATGCTGCCGCAGTCGTTCCAGCCGGACCAGGACAATGACAGCTCCACCGCCAACGTGGAGATGGTGCCCGGCACTACCCTGGCCGAAACGCAAGGCGTGGTGCGCCGGGTGGCGGACCTCCTGTCCAGGCAGCCGGGCGTGGAGCATGTCTACAGCCGCGCCTTTGTCGGCAACGGGCGCGTCACCGCGCTGTTCGAGGACAAGAAGCCGTTCACCAGCATGGAGTTCGAGCGCAACCTCGCGCCGACGCTGGCGGCGATCCCCGATGCGCGCGTGAGCTTCCGCTCGAGCAACGGCTGGGGCGGCAGCGGCCGCGACCTGACGGTGACGCTGGGCGGCGACGATCCCAAGGTGCTGGCCGATACGGCCAACAAGCTGGTGCAGGAAATGGCCAGGCGCCCCGAACTGGTCGCCCCGCGCGTGACCGGCGATCTCCAGCGGCCGGAGATCACCATCCGTCCGCGCATGGATCTTGCCGCGAACCTGGGCGTGACCACCTCCGCGCTGTCCAACGCGATCCGGATCGCGACGCTGGGCGACATCGATCAGAACAGCGCGCGCTTCTCCCTGTCCGACCGGCAGATCCCGATCCGGGTGGCGCTGGACCAGAATGCGCGCCAGCGGCTGTCGACGATCCAGAACCTGCCGGTGCAGACGGCAACCGGCGGCTCGGTGCCGCTGGGTCTCGTCGCCGAGATCGGTTTCGGCGCGGGGCCGACCAAGATCCAGCGCGTGGCACAGCAGCGCCAGATCACCATCGGCGCCGATCGCGGCCTGGATGCCAAGGGCAAGCAGATCGTGTCGGGCGAGGCGATGAAGATCATCGACGCGCTGCCGACGATGAAGGCGCTGCCGATGGGCGTGACGCGGCTGACGCTGGGCCAGCAGAAGTGGCAGGCCGAGATGATCAGCAACTTCATGGTCGCGGTGGTCGCCGGCATCTTCCTGGTGTTCGCGGTGCTGGTGCTGCTTTATCGCCGCATCCTGCCGCCGTTCGTGAACATGATGTCGCTGCTGGTGGCGCCGCTCGGCGGGCTGATCGGCCTGATGATCTGCGGCATGGCCGTGTCCATGCCGGTCTATATCGGCCTCATCATGCTTGTGGGCATCGTCGCCAAGAATTCGATCCTGCTGATCGACTTCGCGCTGGAGGAAATGACCAAGGGCGTGCCGGTGATGGAGGCGATCCTCGATGCCGGGCACAAGCGCGCGCAGCCGATCGTGATGACCACGGTCGCGATGGTCGCGGGCATGATCCCCACGGCGCTGTCGCTGAACGGCGACGGCTCGTTCCGCGCGCCGATGGGCGTGACGGTGATCGGCGGCCTGACCATCTCCACGCTGCTGACGCTGCTGATCGTGCCGGCGACGTTCAGCCTGGCGGTGGGGATCGAGCGCTGGGTCGGACCGCGGCTCGGCCGGCGCCTGCTCACCTATCGCCCGGGCGACAACGGCGAGCCGGTGGTGATCGACCATGTGCCCGGCGGCGGTCCGCTGCCGGCGCCGCAAGGCAAGCTTCCGCCCGCACCGGCGGAGTGACCGGAGCCGCCGGTCGCGCTGCGGCCATGCTACCGGCCTCGACGCCGAGGGGCGGACGGGGAACGATCCGGCCCGGGCGGCTGTGTCGGGGGGGCAGTCGGGACTGGCCTGGAGCCTCGCCCGGTCGTTGCCGCAGCGAGTCGGAGGCCGGCAAGGCGCTCCGGAGGGTGGAGGCAGGGGCCTTGCTCCGGGGCCCGCCCGTAAACGCGCGCGGGGTGCGCGCATGACGTCGGCCGTGTTCCGAAAAACCGCCGCCGCGACGATCCACCGGGCCCCTGACCCGGCGACCGGCCACCCGCGGGTCGGCGGTACCGGATCGGCAGGGTGGCCGGGGTCAGCGTCTCGGCGGCGGCTCTCGGACGAGGATGGCTTAGTTGCTGTCGCTATCGTCGTCGTCGTCGCTCACCACCGCGACGACCGGAATGGCGATCACGCCGGCGGCGATGATCAGCGCGAAGATGCCGGCACCGCCGAGCACGTTGTTCTTCTTGCCGGCCGGGGTCGAGGCGCGAACGCTGCTGGCGACCGAGAGCGACGCGGCGGGGTTGGTGGCGGCTTCAGCCATCGTCGGGGCGGCAAGCACGGCGGCGCCGGCGAGCGACAGGAGGAAACGGTTCCGGATCATGGGCAAATTCCTTTCGAGAACGCGGAAAGGACACAAAACTGTCTCTGCCGCGCTTCCCGCAACGCGAGCCGCGCAAATAGTTTCCCTGTCAGCAGCGCGAAGATGGTGAACGGCACGACTTTCGCCTTCTCTCGTCCATACAGGTTGAACCATCCGCGGCTTCAGGAATTGTTTCGCACATGAATCCACCTTCCCGAGCGATCCGTCTCAGCGACGCGACCCCGCCCGGGCTGATTCGCATGCGTCTGGTCGCCACGGGGCTGCTGCTCATGATGGCGGCGCTGTTCCTGCTGGCCCGCACGCAACCGGGCGGGCACCCCGCCTGGGGGTTCCTGCGTGCCTTTGCGGAGGCGGCCATGGTGGGCGGGCTCGCCGACTGGTTCGCCGTCACCGCCCTGTTCCGCCATCCGCTGGGACTGCCGATCCCGCATACGGCCATTGTGCCGCGCAACAAGGATCGCATCGGCGACACGCTGGCGACCTTCCTGCGGGACAACTTCCTGATCCCCGGCGTGGTCGCGCGGCGGATGAACCGGCTGGATGTGGCCGCGGCCGCCGGCCGCTGGCTTGCCGCGCCGAAGGATGCCGGTGGCGGCCGGATCAAGCGCGGCGTTTCCCGGCTGTTCGCCAGCTGGCTGGAGGCGTTCGACCCGGAACGGCTCGGCGGCATGGTGAAGTCCGCCATCGGCGGCCGGCTGCGCACCACGGACGTGGCGCCGCTGCTGGGGCAGAGCCTGCGCGCGGCGATGGCGGAGGGGCGGCACCTGCCGTTGCTCGATTCGGTGCTGCAATGGGCCGCCCGTGCGCTGGCCGGCAACGAGCATCTGATCCGCAACATGGTGCATGAGCGCGCCGGCAGCATCCTGCGCTGGACCGGGCTGGACGAGACGCTGGCCAACAAGATCATCGACGGGCTGCAGGGGCTGATCGACGATGTCGCGGCGGATCCCGGCCACCCCTTGCGCCTGAAGGCCGAAGAAAGCCTCGAACTGCTCGCCTATGACCTGCAGCACGATCCCGAGATGCGCGCCAAGGTGGAGGCGTTCAAGGCCGAGCTGATCGACAACCCGGCGATGCAGCGCTGGCTGGACGGCTTGTGGGAGGCGGCCCGGCGCGGCCTGCTGGAGGTCGCGCGCAATCCCGATGCGGCGCTCACCGGCAAGCTGGGCGAGATGCTGCGGCAGCTGGGCGAGACCTTGCAGGCCGACCCCCGCCTTCGCCTCACGATCAACCGTTTCGTGCGCCGGGCGGCGGTGGGCGTGGCGGCGGATTACGGCGACGGCATCGTGCGGCTGGTCAGCGAAACGGTGCGCGGGTGGGACGCGCGGACGATCACGCGACGGCTGGAAAATGCGGTCGGCCGCGACCTGCAATATATCCGGGTGAACGGCACGCTGGTTGGCGGACTGGTCGGCCTCGTCATCCACGCCGTGGACGTGGCGCTTTGATCGCCCTTATCTCGCTCAGGTCGGGATTCGGGTCGAGCGAGGGCCGGCGGGACGGATCAGCGCTCCCAGTCGAGCACCTGCCAGCCGCGCTCCGCCGCCAGCGCGCGCAGCGGCCTGTGCGGGCGTACCGCATAGCCCTCGTCGGCCCAGCCGAGCGCCGGCGCATCGGAAACATGATCCGAGTAGAAGCGGATGTGCGCGTCCCCCCGCGCGATGCCCTGCTGCGCCATCCAGGCCTCGATCATCCGCAGCTTGTTCGCCCCGTAGCAATTCTCGCCTTCGATGCGCGCCAGCAGGTTGCCCGCCTTGTCCAGGCGGCTTTCGGTGCCGATGGCATCGTCGAAGCCGAGCCGTTCCGCGATCGCGGCGGCGTAGAAGCGGTAGGACGCGGTCGCCATGACCAGGCGGTAGCCGGCGGCCTTGTCGGCGGCGAGCCGCGCGCGGGCGCCGGCAAAGATGCCCTTGTGCGTCACCGCCTCCGCAAAGGCACGGGCGGCGGCATCGGCGTCGGCGCGTGTCAGGCGATGACCGAGCAGCAGCCGCTGGGTAAGCTGCTTCAGCCGGGCGCGATCGTAGAGCTTCGCGCCGTAGCCGAGCGTGGCGAGCCCGGCGGCGGGCAACAGCGCCAGCCGCCAGGGCGCGCGGGCGCGGGCGGTGGCGAGCAGGAAGCTCGTCCAGGTCGGCGCCAGCGTCACCGTCTTGTCCATGTCGTAGATCGCCAGTCTGTGCATCAACTCGCCTCGTTTTTCGGGAGGCTTGCCGGAGAGCGGGCAAAGCCTCTAGGAGGGAGCCGATGACCGCAAAGGCCGCCTTCACGCAAGACAAGGATGCGCTGCGG
Source organism: Sphingomonas aracearum (assembly GCF_003345355.1). Lineage (GTDB taxonomy): Bacteria > Pseudomonadota > Alphaproteobacteria > Sphingomonadales > Sphingomonadaceae > Sphingomonas > Sphingomonas aracearum. The sequence continues at coordinate 490,373 of NZ_QQNB01000003.1, forward strand.
TTCACCGGGCCGCTGACGCTTGCCGCCATCGGCGACCTGCCGGACCGCCTGCGGGAAGTCGACGGAGCCATTGCGCGGGTGGACCTGTCCGGGATCGACCGGATCGACACGGTGGGCGCGTGGCTGGTTCATCGATTCGCTGCCGAGCACAAGGCCGAGATCGACGGGCTGAGCCCGGATGGCGAGCACCTCCTCCACCAGGTGGAGCATGCCAACCAGGCGGTGGACGTCCGCCAGCGCCGCCAGACCGGCTTTATCCGCGTGGTGGACGAGATCGGCGAGGCGACGATCGGCGCGGGCAAGACGCTGATCGGCCTGCTCGGGTTCCTTGGTGCCACCGCCATCGCCTTCTGGTCGGTGATGGTCAGCGTGGTGCGTCCGCCCAATCGCTTCCGGTTCAATGCCACGATCCAGCGGTTCGAGGTGGTCGGCGTGCAGGCGCTGGCCATTGTCGGGCTGATGAGCTTCCTAATCGGCATCGTCATCGCGCAGCAGGGCGCGGTGCAGCTGCGCCAGTTCGGCGCGGAGGTGTTCACCATCAACCTGATCGGCCGCATCACCCTGCGCGAGCTGGGCGTGCTGATGACGGCGATCATGGTGGCGGGCCGGTCGGGCTCGGCCTTTGCCGCGCAGATCGGCACCATGAAGCTGACGGAGGAGGTGGACGCGATGCGCACCATCGGCGTCTCGCCGATGGAGGCGCTGGTGCTGCCGCGCGTGATCGCCACCATCGTGATGATGCCGCTGCTAGGCTTCTATGCCAGCGTGATCGCGATCATCGGCGGCGGCCTGCTGTGCTGGACCAGCCTGGGCATCCCGCCGGTCACCTATGTGCAGCGCATCCGCGAAGTGGTGCCGATCACCGACCTGTATGTCGGGCTGGTCAAGGCGCCGGTGTTCGGCGCGATCATCGCGGTGGCCGGCTGTTTTCAGGGCATGCTGGTGGAGGCGGACGCCGAGCAGGTGGGCACGCGCACAACCTCGGCGGTGGTGCAGGCGATCTTCCTGGTCATCGTGCTGGACGCGTTCTTTGCCGTGTTCTTCACCTGGGTCGGCTGGATATGAGCACCCCCAAGGACCTCGCGCCGACAGGCGGGGAGCGTGACGAGAACGCCGTCATTTCCGTGCGCGGCCTGAAGAACGCGTTCGGCGAGCAGGTGGTGCACGAGAAGCTCGATCTCGACGTGCGCCGGGGCGAGATCCTGGGCGTGGTCGGCGGCTCGGGCACCGGCAAGTCGGTGCTGATGCGCTCGATCATCGGCCTGCAGACGCCGGTTGCGGGCGAAGTGCATGTGTTCGGCGAGCCGACCATCGGCCGCGAGGAAACCGAGGCGACGAACATCCGCAAGCGCTGGGGCGTGCTGTTCCAGGGCGGCGCGCTGTTCTCCACGCTGACCGTCGCCGAGAACGTGCAGGTGCCGCTGAAGGAATTCTATCCCAATCTCGATCAGGCGCTGATGGACGAGATCGCCGGGTACAAGGTGGTGATGACCGGCCTTCCCGCCGATGCCGGCCCCAAATATCCGGCCGAGCTGTCCGGCGGCATGAGAAAGCGCGCCGGCCTTGCCCGGGCGCTGGCGCTGGACCCCGAGCTCCTGTTCCTCGACGAGCCGACCGCGGGCCTCGATCCGATCGGTGCGGCGGCGTTCGACGATCTCACCAAGGCGCTCCAGAAGACGATGGGGCTCACCGTGTTCCTCATCACGCACGATCTGGATACGCTGTACGCGATCTGCGACCGGGTGGCCGTGCTCGCGGACAAGCGGGTGATCGCGGTGGGCACGATCGACGAGCTGCTCGCCCTCGACCACCCGTGGATCCAGGAATATTTCAACGGCCCGCGCGGCCGGGCGGCGATCGACAGCAAGGATCGCCAGCAGGCACCAGCAGAGGCGGCACAATAATGGAAACCCGCTCCAATCACGTCCTCGTTGGCACGGTGGTGCTGATCCTGCTCGCCATGCTGGCGCTGTTCACCGTGTGGATCGCGCGGCTGAGCGCCACCGAGGACAAGGAATACGACATCTTCTTCAAGCAGGCGGTGGACGGCCTCTCCAAGGGATCGGTGGTCGCCTATTCGGGCGTGCCGTCCGGCCAGGTGAAGGACATCGTGCTGTGGAAGCCCGATCCCCAATATGTTCGCGTGCGGATCAGCGTGAACCCGGACACGCCGATCCTGGAGGGCACCACCGCCAGCGTGCAGGGCAGCTTCACCGGCACCAGCACGGTGTCGCTGGACGGCGCCAGCAAGGGCGCGCCCGCGATCACCTGCCCCGAGCGGAACCCGCAGGTGCTGTGCCCTTATGGCGTGCCGGTGATCCCGACCAAGCCGGGCGGCATCGGCGCCATCCTGTCCTCGGCCCCGCGCCTGCTGGAGCGGTTCACGACGCTGACCGAGCGGCTGACGGAGCTCCTGTCCGATCGCAACCAGGCCTCGATCGCGGGCATCCTGGCCAACACCAACCGGCTGACCGACGCGCTGGCGGATCGCGGGCCGGAGATCGCGGCGACGCTGGCGCAGACGCGGATCGCCATCCAGCAGGCGGGCAATGCGGCGGAGCAGATCGGCCAGCTGGCCAACACCACCAACGGCGTGCTGGCCAACGATGTGCAGCCGACCATGGCCAATCTGAACCGGGCGATCGCCTCGGCGCAGAAGAGCGCGGAAACGCTGAACGATGCGATCGGCGATGCGCGGCCGGGCTTGCAGAACTTCTCCAAGCAGACGGTGCCGGAAGTGGGCCAGCTGGTTCACGACCTGCGCACCATGTCGGCGGCCCTGACGTCGGTGGCGGAACGCTTCGACCAGGGCGGCGCCGGATCTCTGGTCGGCTCGCCGCGGCTGCCGACGTACAAGGGCAAGAAGTGATGAGGGCATCCATGACCAAGCGCTTTCTCCTTGCCGCGGCGCTGATCGGCGCGGCGCCGCTGGCCGGCTGCATCAGCTTCGGCGCCAAGCCGCCGCCCTCGCTCCTGACGCTGGATGCCGCCGCGTCCGTGCCGGCCGGGCAGGTGCAGAGCTCGGCCACCGCCAAGACGATCACCATCGCGGTGCCGGCTGTGCCGCAGGCGCTCGCGACGCAGCGCGTGCCGGTGCAGACCGGCGAAACGCAGGTCGCCTATATCGACGAGGCTTTGTGGGTGGAGCAGCCGGCGCGCCTGTTCGCGCGGCTGATGGCGGACACCGTCTCTGCCCGCACCGGCCGCGTGGTGCTGGGCGCGGCGCAGAGCTACGGCGATCCCGGCGCGCGGCTGACGGGCGACCTGCGCCGCTTCGGCGTGCTGGCCGACAGCCGCGAGGCGGTGGTGACGTTCGACGCCGCGCTGGTGCGCGACGGCGGCGCTCCGGGCGCCCCTGCCGGCGCGGTGGAGAAGCGCCGTTTCGAAGCGCGCGTGCCGGTCACCGCCATCGACGCGACCAATGCGGGCACCGCGCTGAACCGGGCGGCCAATCAGGTGGCCACCGAAGTGGCGGACTGGGTCGGGCGCTAGGCGCGCCTCACCGCGGCCGCTCCGGCGCGGTGACCCGATACAGCGCCGAGCGACCGTTCGACCAGACCGGGGCAAGGTCCGGCGCATGGGCGCGGCCGGGCGGAAAGCCGATCGTCCAGACATAGCGGAACGTCGCGCGATCGAAGCGGGCGATGGCCTGGTCGAAGCTCAGGCGGCCGCCCGAGCCGTCGCTGCGGATCAGTTGCGAGGGATCGCGGTCGAGCGGTGCCGCGGCAGGATGGCGCGTGGTGATCGGCTGCTGCCCGGCGATCGCCCATTGTTCGTTGGTGAAGGCGCGGCGGCGGGCAACGGCGAGCCCGGCGATATGGGCCAGACGCGGGTTGTTCCAGTCGGACGAGATCGGCTCGTGGACCAGCGCCAGCACCGCCGTGCCCTGCGGCAGATAGGGCAGGGCGGCCAGTTCCGCTTGCTGTTCGCGCGCGAACAGGGCGAGCGCGACGATGGAGGTAGTGGTGCGCACCGCAAAGAAGGCGTTGCCCAGTAGCGCAAGACGGGCGGAAAAGGCGGAGTCTTCGTCTCGCACGCGGATCGCCACGATCGCCAACGCCACCGCATAGGGCAGCGCCCGCGCATCCACATAGGCGCCGCCCGCATAGAGCCTGGGGAGCAGCAGAAAGGCGAGCACGCAGAGCGCGGCCGGCACGCCGGCGCGGGGCGCAAATCCGAGCCGCCGTGAGCGGAACGCCGTCCAGAGCAGCAGCGCGAGCAGGATCACGGCGGCGACGTCATAGGGCTTCCACCGCTCGCGCAGCAGCGACGCGATCCATTGTGCCTTGGCCGACAGGTTGAGCCAGTCCCCGGTGTCGCCCGCCAGCGGCGTGCCCTGCCACATCGCCAGCGCCTGCGGCCAGACCATCGGCGCCGCGGCGAGGGCCGCGACCAGCGCCGCGCGCATCGCCGGTCGACGGCGCTCGCGCTGAACCACCCATTCTGCGCCGAAGACGAACAGCCCCAGCAACGCCCAGCCGAAGCTGTGGGCAAGCCATACCGGACCAGCCAGCGCAGCGCACAGCGGCGCCCGTGCCGGCAGCGGCCAGCCCCGCCGGGCGAGGCACAGCCAGAGAGCCAGGCCAAGGATCGCCAGGGCGCCCGCCAGCGCGAAGTTCACGAAGCCGAGCTGGAACGGCAGCGCATAGGCCAGCGGCAGCGCAAAGGCGGTCGCCGGCGCGATCCTTCCATGCACCTCGCGCGACAACCAGATCACACCGCCCGCGAACAGGCCCGGTATCAGGGCGACAACCAGATGTGCCGCCGGCTCCAGCCCGAGAAGCGGGGCGAGCGCCAGCACGAGCAGGTCCACGCCCATGTTGCCGAGTAGCACGGGTTGCACCGCATAATGGACGGACAGCGGCGGCATGCCGGCTTCGGCGAGGATGCGATAGCGGCCGAGATGGCCGGGCAGGTCGGTGAGCGGCGGGACGGCCGGCCAGGCGAGCGGGGCGATGCTGGCCAGCACCGCCGCCGCGATCCACCCGCGGGTCTGCCACCAGGCCGGGGGAGGAGAAGGAGCCATGCCCGGTTCTTGCCGGGCGCCGGCGCCTCCGTCAAAGCCGATCGGGCGGCGTTCAGCCGTCTAGCGCGGCGGAAAGGTCTCGCAGCAGGCGCCGGCCGTCCAGCGGCTTGCCATAGAAGCTGGTATGCTCGGGCAGCACCGTTCCCTGCCCCAGCGCGCGGGCGGAAATGACGAACAGTGCGGTCGGCGGCCAGCGGTTGCGGATGAACTGGACGAGCTTGATCCCGTCCATGGAGCCCGGCATCTCCACGTCGGTCAGCACCGCGCCGATGCCCGGGTGGTTTTCCATGATCGCGATCGCTTCATCCGCGTCGCTGGCGTCGAGCACGGCAAAGCCGTTCTCCTCCAGCAGGTCGACCAGTTCGTAGCGGATGATCGCCTCGTCATCGACGACAAGTACCGTGTGCTGCGGCGTGAGGATCGCTTCGCCGCTCATTGCGCCGTTCCTGCGCCCGGCGTGCCGCTCCAGGGCGCATCCAACGTGAAAACGAGGCCTTCCGGCCGAAAATCAAGCACGGTAATTCCCTTGAACGACGAGCGAAGCGTGCGTTCGATCAGCACGGAACCGAAACCCTGCCGCTGCGGCTGGCTTACCCGCGGGCCGCCCGTTTCCGTCCACTGGATCAACAAACGCGTGCCCGGTCGGTTCGGATCCACCTCGAGCCTCCATTGCAGCGACACCTTTCCGGTATCGTTGGACAGCGCGCCATATTTGGTCGCGTTGGTCGCCAGTTCATGCAGCGCCAGCGAGAGGCTGATGGCCTGGGCGGAGGCGAGCTGCACCAGCGGGCCGTCCAGCGAATAGCGATCGTCGCCCTGCGCCGCGAGCGCGGCCCCGGCCAGCATCGAAAGGTCGGCGGCATCCCAGGACGTGCCGGTCAGCACGTCTGTGGCCCGGCCGAGGGCGGCAAGCCGCTCGCTGACCGCTTCGCGCGCCTCCGTCAGATTGGCGGCGCGCCGGATGCTTTGCAGCGTCACCGCCTGGGTGACGGCCAGCGTGTTCTTGAGCCGGTGGCCGAGTTCCCGGTTGGCCACCTGCAACTCCCGATCGGCACGAATGGTGGCGGTGGTCTCCACCACCGTGTCGAGCATGCCGACCACGGTGCCTGCCTCGTCGCGGATCGGGCTGTAGCAGAAGGTGAAAAAGGCCTCCTCCTCCTCGCCGAACCGGGTGGTGCGGACCGGATAGTTCTCGATAAAGGTGGCCTCCCCGGCAAAGGCCAGCTCGGCGATCGGGGCAAGATCGTCCCACGCCTCGGCCCACACATCCGCGAACGAGCGGCCGAGCGCCGGCGGCTTGGAGCCCAGGATCGGCAGAAAGGCATCGTTGGGGATGCTCACCAGATCGGGCCCCCAGACGATGCATTGGGGGAAATGCGAGTTGAGGATCAGGCTGACGCTCGTTCTCAGCGAGGCGGACCAGTTCTCGATGCGGCCCAGTGACGTGCGCTGCCAGTCATGATCGCGGATGGCGCGCGCCATGGCCCCGTCTCCGCTCAGAAAGGCAAGGGTATCGGTCACGGGCGTTCGTTGATGCACGAGGAAGCAAAAGCGCGACGTGCGCGCCGGTTCCTCACCCTGGCCGACGGCGGGTGGCGAGCCCCACATCGCAAACGCTCGCGCCGCCCAGGCCGACCATCGGCGGCTTCGGCGTTTCGCGCGCGGCGATCGCGGCGGCGAAGCGGGGATTGTCGGCCGCGCGATAGTCGAAATGCGGCCGCTGGTTCGCGGGCAGCTCGCTTGCCAGGCGAACGCTGACGATGGGCAGCCGCTCGCCCGGCGTTGCATAGACGCCCATCGGCGCATCGCTGCGTGGCAGGCCCGACAGGAAACGCATGCCCTCGATCACCCGGCCGACCACCGTGTAGTTGCGGTCCAGCCGCCGCGCGGACTGGCCGATGGGCGTGAACAGCTCGGCGCCCGAGCCGGAGGTGGGATCGGCGTCACGCGCCACGCCTACCGCGCCGTAGCAATGGGGCAGCCAGGCCGCCTTGCCATCGGTAGCGACGGGCCAGCCATCCGCGGTGATGCCGGACGCGGTGGAATAGGGATCGGGCCGCGTCATGCGCTGCGCCGGCGCAAAGGCGGCGATGTCGAACTCGGGCGTGACGGCCGCCAGCACCCCGGCCGGCAAGGGCTTCGTTTCCGCGTCCGACGGATTGCCGCCCCATTGCGCCACCCAATTCTCCTGCACCCGGTACACCGAGGTCGCATCCCACCAGTGCGCGAGCGCCAGCCGGCGGATATTGGCGACATGCTCGGGCGCGTGGCGCGCCGCGAGGCGGATCACGACCTGCCGGTCGCCGGCCAGCGTCATCACCAGCACCTCGTCGTCCGGGATCGGGCGCCAGTCGGCAGGCAGCGGATCGCTGGGCAGCGGCACGGCGGCGGGCGCAACCGCCTGCACGGCGGCAAGAAGGGCAAGGAAGATCGACATGAACGGCAGACTGCCCCGCACAGCCGTATTGCGCAAGCGTGCGCGAGCCACTAGGGAAGCCGCCTTCCAGTGCATGCGGAGCGGTGGCCGAGTGGTCGAAGGCGCTCGCCTGGAAAGTGAGTATACGGCAAAACCGTATCGAGGGTTCGAATCCCTCCCGCTCCGCCAACCCTCAAGTTCAGATGAAGCCAATTGGGTCGAAAACCCTTGGATCTTCGCGGTACCCCCGGAACGATCGAGGTCACCAATAGGCACCCGAGGTCGTATTATGCCAGCGCGCGTGGGGTATGCCTGGGGGTATTACTTAGGCGATTGGGGGTAACATCGAGCTACCGCGCCCGAAGGTGTTCGAGGCACTCGACCCCTCGGAAGCGGCGCCCACGGCGCCTGTATTTTCGTCATAGATAGTCATGCGATGTCAGCAAGATAGCGGCCGATTGAACTCGGCGCATCGGAGAGTCAGCTGGTCTGAAGCCCGCAGAATAAGGGCTTGAAGGAAAGACCTGCAGAATGTTGACTGACGCGCAGTGCAAAGCGGCCAAAGCAAGGGACAAGGCATACAAATTGAGCGATGCTCACGGGCTTCGCCTCGACGTGTCGAAGACCGGCCATCGCTCATGGCGCCACAAATACCGGTACGGCGGCAAAGAGAAGCTCCGCACCCTAGGCACCTTCCCCGAGGTCACGCTGAAGCAGGCACGCGACATCTGCAAGGCCGACAAGCAGCTGCTCAAGGAGGGCAAGGACCCCATCACGGAGGCAAAGCGCGCAGTGCTTGCCCAGCAAGTCGCGGCTAAGGACACCTTCGAGGATCTGGCGCGCGAATGGTATGCCAAGCAGCAGCCGCGCTGGAAGCCCGTCCACGCCGCGGACGTCATCAAAAGCCTCGAACGGGACATTTTCGCCGACCTCGGCTCTCTGCCGGTTAGGAGCATCGATTCGGCTCTCGTACTCGCCACGTTGCAGAAGGTTGAAGCGCGTGGCGCCATTGAGACCGCGCATCGCCTACGACAGCGCATCTCGTCGATTTACGACTATGGCATCGCCATAGGACGAGCCGTCACCAACCCAGCCGCATCGCTGGTCAAAGTGCTGAAGGCCAAGCCGCCGTCACGGCGCTGGCCGGCGGTAACGAAGATCGGCAACCCGCGGCGCTCGGCATCGCGCTTGGCGCTGGAGTCGCTGCTACCGGTCATTCCGGCGATCTGCTTGATGCTGACGTAAACGGGCTGTCGGCTCTCGGTCATGTAGGTCCTCCTAAGGTCGAGGACGTCGACATGTTTCATTACAACAGGCTTGGGGACCGGCAGAAATGATTCCAGCGCGCGGTCATGCGGCTGAGCCTCCGCCCAATGCCGTCCGGATCACGTGAGCCGATGGAGGCTGGATAGCATGTAAATCGAGCAGCACGAGATCCTGCTTGGCCAAAGCCGCGAAGACATGGGTCACGAACCGCACGAACGGCCCACGTTTTTCTTCGTCGTTCGGCGCTTTTGGTGCCTTGCCCGTCACCTGCCGATAAACGTCACCGAGATCGCGGATGAAAGCCTGACGTTCGCGGCCCGATCGGTTGCCCGAGGGCATCCCGCGATTGCGAGTGTCGCCCGGCATGTCGCCGGCAACGCCTTTGCGGTACTCGGTAATGATGTCCGTTGCTTCATCATAGACGGCGACACAGTCGGTCAGCCCGTGCGTCGCGCGGTTTCCGGCGAGCGGATTACCGATAGGCATTGGCAGAAGCGCGGAGAGATATTCGCTTTCTTGCCTGGGGATGCAACAGCGCCCATGCAGCGCGAATGCCAGACGGCGCAGCGCGTCTTCGCGGACAAGCTCGGGCATTCCCGTCTCGCTTTTGTGCCTGACGAGTTGATTGGCGAGGGTGTCGGCCGCGCTCGCCATCTCACGAGCGGCGTCGCGGATGCGGCGTATACACGCCAGGAAGGCTGCGTGCTCGGGTTTATCGGGAGCGTTCTCGACGGCGAGCACATAGGCCATACAGCAGCGTGCGAGATCGTGATGGCCGCCGCGGCGAATGCGCTCGATCGTTTCGGGGGGCAATGGCGAGCTTGAGGGCATAGCCTGCTTGAACGACGAAAGCGCGAAGTGCCGATCAAACACGATCTCGGCGGCGTCACCATCGACCGTGGTTTTACGCTGATCGTAAGCGGTAGCGATTTTAATCGTCATTCGATGACCTCCCGGCTCATCGTCCCGTCACGCAGTTATTGTAAGCTCGGCTGGTAAATAACGGAATGATGTTTAACGCGAAAGCCAGGTTGCGTAGGCTTCTCGGTAGCTCTTGGCGGCAGTCAGCAACTGCAGGTCGGTAAGGTCCTCGGCCAGGATTGCCTGGTGTGCATCGTGCAATCTACCATTGCAGCGGATACGCTCGTCGGTCGCATTGTTCGACTGCCGGATAAAATACATCAATTTCGGCACGGAGAGCGACCAACGATTGATTCTGGCCAGGCTGGCCGGGTCGATGATGGACACGGCGGCGAGTTGCCTTGCGAACGCATGGACCCGTGTTGCGATCAGGGCCGTCGCCAGCCGATAGCCTGGCAGAGGATCTGCGATGAGGGCGCTAAGGCGAGCGCGACGCATGAGGCGCACTTCCTGGATACCAGAAGCCTGGTGGCGCAGATCGATTTGCGGTTCGGGTCGGCCATCGATGTCCGCGGCGAAAGCCCGCGACCCGTCCTGGTCGTTGCGGACGATGACGACCGTTCCGATCCTGCTGTAGGTGGACACCATCCGTTCGATGAACCGGGAGATCGGCGCGTTTGTCGAGACGATGCAATAGAAGATGATCCTCGCGCCGTCGTCATTCAGCATACGCCACACGGTTTGCAGGAAGGCCATGACTGGCGTGTCCGAGCTGCTGATGCCGGCGCCGAGATCGAATAGCAGGTGATCCGGGCTTTCCCGTGGTCGAGCGGCATCGCTTCGTCTGGGTGTGGCCGGGCGATCCCGCGCTGGCCGACCCTGCGCTGATCCCGACCTTGCCGTGGCTGGACGATCGCGCCTGGGCCGGAGATGGATCGATGACCGAGGTCAAGGCCGATTACCGCCTCGTGATCGACAATCTGATGGATTTGACCCACGAGACCTTTGTTCACAGCTCGTCCATCGGCAATGCCGCGCTCGCCGAGGCTCCCTTCGAGGCCTATCACGGCGACCGCACGGCAAGGGTCGAACGCTGGGTGCTCGACCAGCCGGCGCCCCCTTTCTGGGCCGGGCAGCTGGGCCATGACGGACCGGCGGACCGCTGGCAGATCATCAACTTCCTGGCCCCTGCCACCATTTATCTGGAGGTCGGCGTCGCCCCCGCCGGGACCGGCGCGGCGGACGGGGATCGCAGCAAGGGCGTGGACATGCGCGTCGTCCACCTGCCGACGCCGTCGACCGGCAAGACCTGCTATTATTTCTGGGCGCACCTGCGCAATTATCGACTGCACGATCAGGGACAGACGCGCCGCGTGCTCAACGCGGGCAGCGGCATCATGGTTGAGGACGAACGGGTGATCGAGGCGCAGCAGCGGGCAATCGACGAACATCCTGATCACGTTTTCTACAACCTGAACATTGATGCCGGCTCGATGTGGGCCCGGCGCGCCATCGACCGCATGATCGCGGCCGAGACGATGCCTGCCCTCACGCCGGCGATGGCGGCCGAATGAGCGGCGCTTCGCTGACCGCCGCGGCGCCGGCTTCGGACCAGCCCCGGGGATCGGCCGGCGTTACGGCGCTGCGCGATCTCAGCCCGACGATCCGGGAGATCACGCTGCGTGCCGATCGCGCGTTCGCCTGCCCGCCGGGCTCGCACATCCGCGTTGCGGTCAACGGCGCGGGGCGCGAGGACTATCGGTCCTATTCCGTTGTGGAGCAGGCGGGCGATCTCCTGCGCATAGCGGTCAAGCGGCAGCCCCTCAGCCGCGGCGGTTCGGCCTTCATGTGGCGGCTGCAACCGGGCGACACGGTTCGGATGACCCCGCCGCGCTGCGACTTTCCGCTGACCTTGGGAGCACCGCATTACCTGCTTCTCGCCGGAGGCGTCGGCATCACGCCGCCCAACAATGCGCCGAGTGCTGCACGCCGATAAACCAGATGCCGTCACTCGGAAGGGACAACTGCTGCCCGAGGAGCGCGGTGGGAAGCGTCAGTATGTTGTTCTCGGGCGCGTCGACGACGTCGTGACCGGCGAGGAGGACGCATTGGTCCGGGCTCAAGCCCCAGACCTCATCTATGTCCTCACCGCTGAGCAGCGCGTCAGCGTCGAGCGCGGTTGCCGCTGGGTTTTCGAGCCGCGCCAGCGCCGGCGGATCAATGCGCCGCCACCGCAAGCGGGTGAACTCGCCGTAGAGGATTGCGCCCATGTGCCGCCAGCCGACCAGCCATTCGCGCCAGGAGCACGCGGCGAAGCGGACCTCCGCGCCAGCGACCGCGATGGCGAAGTCGGCGATCTCGGCGCGATGACGTTGGAGCGCCTCAGGCGAGACAACGACGGATCCACGTCGCTCCGGCTCGGCGTAGAGGTAGAAAAGCACCGGCACCTTCCCGAGCCGGCGCCCCTCGGTCACCAGTCCGAACGCGTGCTTCACGAGTTGCGCCGCATCGAGATGGACGAACGTGGTGGCGCCTGCACGCAGCGTGTCGCGCATGGCGGTGACCGCCCACGGCTCGCCATCGGGCGTCGGCACCGGGGCGAGCTTCACTTGTGCGAATTGCACGGCGGTGTTGGTCCAGCCGCGATAGCTTGGCCTGAGGACGCCGTAGAGGATGCGTGTGCCCTCGCTGCCGGGTGGGTCACCGATGAGGGGCAGCCAGCTATGCGGGTTGCCCGGCGTCGGATCGCGATCGGCGTTGATGATGACCGGTGTGATGGTCTTCTTGCCCGCCATCACCACGCCTCCAGCGGCGAGAGGAGGCAAGCGCCTTCGCGCTCGGCGCGGTCGATCCCGGAGGCGCGCTGGCCGAACGTATCATAGGGCGGCAGCAGCTCGAGCCAGAAGCCGTCGGGGGTGATCGAGACGGCAGGACCGACCAGCGGCGGGACCAGCCACAGCGCCCCGTCCGCGCCGCGCCACAGCGCGAGGTCGTCCATCGACCATGGCGTTCCCGGTAGCAGTTCGAGCGCGACGTCTGCGGTGACGATCAGACGATCGTGATCGAGAGCAACGCGCAGCAGCACGACGTCGAGGTGCGCCTCGGCCGCGAGCGCCGCAAGCCCATCGCGGAACGCGGGCTCACGCGCCTGCGTCACGCAAAGCACCGCGCCGCGCTCGGCGATGTGGATGCTCGCGCTCGGCAGGCCGGGCAGCGTGAGGTGATCGTAGCAGTCGTTCGCGCCGAGCGCCTCGAGCACGAGGCCGCACGCGACCGAGCCGGCGGTGCAGCCGGCCAGAACCAGATTGGTCATGTAAAGAAGAGCCTTGTTCGTGTCGTCGCGGACCGGTTGGCCCGGACAAGCCCTGTCCGCTTTCATCCTGCTTCCAGGGCTCGCCCGCTCTCCGACCAGCCTTCAGGGTGGGTGCCGGTCCGCTCGCGCCAGCGCTCACCCCCTGCTATCGACCGGGCACCGGGCGCTGGATCCCGCCGGCACCCGGTGATCGAGGTCACGCCGCCTTCGGCAGGCGCGGCCGATAACGCAGCAGCAGCGCCGGGGCGGTCAGCATCCACAGCGGCCGATCGCGCTCGACGTTCGCAGGCACGTCGACGCCAGCGCGCGCGAGCACAGTCTCCGGGATGGGCTGGAGGGTCCGCATCGGCACGGATAGCCGCAGCTCGGTGCAGTGCTGTTCGGGCGTGATGGCGTGGGGATGTGGTTCGATCGCGGTCGCCGCCACGATCTCGTAGCCGGCGAGCGCCCGACCGAGCCGCGTGTCGATAGCGCAGACCTCGCCCATGCGCTTGCCGACCAGGGCCGCAGCGTCGCCGGTGGCGAGCAACGCCGTCGGCAGCGTCAGCGTCGCCCCTTCGGTGCGCTCGTGATAGTCAAGGTCGCCCTCGCGCCACCACAAGTGCAGGCCGGTGCCGTAGCGCGCGACATAGCAGTCGAGCGGCAGCGCGGCGCGCGGATCACCGCCACGTTGAGCAGCGCGACTTGCGCCGTTATCCGACGCGTCGGCCCGGACATCAGCGCCCGCGCACCGCCCGTGCGGCGCGCATCGGCGGGTTGGGCGGGCAGGCCATGGAGCGGAGCGCGGCCGCATCGTTGCAGCAACCTGTTGATCCGTTCCTTCTGCACGCGCGCCGACGATTACAGCGAAGGCGATGGCGACGATCTATTTCGTCGTCAGCTGGACGCCGAAACTGCTGTCGCAGATGGGCTTTGCGGACTCGATCGGCATCTATGCGTCGTTGGCGATGAACGTCGCGGGAGCGATCGGCTGCGCCACCTTCGGGTTGCTGACCACCCGTTTCGCCTTTCGTCCGTTGAGCACCATCGCCTTTCTGGGGATGGGATTGCTGGTCCTCCTGTTGGGTGTCGTTCCGGCGCGTGCGGGCATGCTGGTCGCGGCCGCCTGCCTCGCCGGCCTCTTCCTGAATGCGTCGATCTCGTGCCTGTACATCGTTCTGGCGCAATCCTTTCCCGCGAGCCTGCGGGCGACCGGAACGGGCATAGGGCTGGGGGCCGGGCGCATCGGCGCCGTTGTCGGCCCGTATGTCGCGGGCATGCTGTTCGAGCATGGCTTCGACCGCGCGGCGACCTGCACCGTGCTCGCGCTGCCGATGCTTGGGGCGGCGGTGCTGTTATGGGCAATGCCGCGCGACGGGACGGGCGCGGCGGCGGCGGGGTGACGACGGATCAGCCGAACAGCATTCCATCGAAGAGCTTGCGTGCCGTCAGAATGAAGCCGCCGGCGACCACGGCACCATTTGCGTCCCGTTCGATGGTGCAGGCGGTGCGGCCCGTTGGATGTTCGATCAGCAGGCTGTCCGTTCCTGCCCGCGGCGCAGCGGCCACCTGTGCCGCCGGCGACCCGTCGAGGAGGCAGGCGGTCGCCACCGTTACCGCGGCGAACACGCCGATGGTGGCATGGCAGCGATGCGGAATGAACGATCGGGTCGAGACCGTGCCCCCATGAAGGGGAGGCGCCAGCAGGATCATCTTCGGGACAGACTGCTGAGCAACATCGCCCAGGTTCATCAGCGGCCCGGCAGCCAGCCGGATCGCCTCCAATCGCTGCTTCAGCTCGACATCCGCGTCCAGGCTCGCCCGGTCTTCATATCCGCTGCGCCCCAGGGCATCGGCGCGCATCACCACGCACGGCATGCCGTTGTCGATCAGCATGACATCCACGCCCTCGATGCGATCGACGGTTCGGCCGGTGGGAAGCAGCGCACCTGTTTTCGATCCGGCGATATCGCCGAACGACAAGGCGATCGACGCCGCCGTGCCGGGAACGCCATCAATGGCCGTATCACCGGCATAGTCCATGCGCCCTGCCGGCGTGGCGATGGTGGCCGTGGCGACCTGTGCGGTGTTGTCCATCCAGATGACGACGCGGGTGGTGCCGGCGGAGGGCGCAACCAGCCCGCGCTCGATGGCGAACGGGGCGACCCCGGCGAGCATGTTGCCGCAATTCTGGCTGGCCGACACCAGAGCCTGATCGACGAAAACCTGAAGAAACAGGTACTCGACATCGATCCCCGGCCGAGACGAGCGGCGCACGATGGCGACCTTGGACGTCAATGGATCGCCGCCACCCATGCCGTCGATCTGCCGGGGGTCGGGGGAGCCAAATGCGCGCAGCAGAAAGGCATCGCGCTGTGCAGGGTCGGGCGGCAGGTCATCCGCCAGGAAGAAACCGCCCTTCGAGGTTCCGGCGCGCATCCACATGCACGACACGGCATCATTCATAGCGCAACCCGGCTTCGGCCAGCCGGCCACGCATGTCGTATATGTCGAGGCCGAGTTCGCCCGTCGCAAGCCGGCGGCGCTTTGCTTCCTCGGCCGCCTCGCGTGCGACCGCCTTGGCCAGCACCTCCGGCGCTGTTGCCCGGGGGACGACGCACACGCCATCGTCGTCGGCGACGATCACATCGCCCGGTTCGATCGCGGCGCCCGCACAGACGATGGGGACGTTGACCGATCCCGGCGTCGCTTTCACCGTCCCTTGCGCATGAACGGCGCGCGACCAGACGGGGAAGCCCATCTGCGCCAGGTCCCGTACATCGCGCACGCCGGCATCGATCACCAGGCCGCGGCAGCCGCGTGCCATGGCCGACGTGGCGAGCAGATCGCCGAAATACCCGTCCTCGCACGGCGATGTCGGCGCCAGCACGAGAATGTCGCCGGGCTGCACTTGCTCGATCGCGACATGCAGCATCCAATTGTCGCCCGGGGGCGAGGAGATCGTCACGGCGGAGCCGGCGATGCGGGCGCCCGGATAGATCGGGCGCACGCGGCTGGCGAGCAGTCCCGTGCGGGCCTGCGCCTCGTGCACGGTTGAAACGCCCGCAGAACCCAGGCCCTCTATCACCGCGCTGTCCGCGCGCTCGATGGTGCAAACGACTCTTGCGGTCATGCGATCAATCCTGATGGGTGCTGGCCGACCTCTGGAAGGCTGCCGGTATCTGCGAGGACTTGAACGGCGCGAAATCGGCCCGCGCCCGCTTCAGGCGAGCACGCATGTCGGCCAGCACTTCCGCGTGCCTGTTCGCCACGCTGTAGCTTTCCGACGCATCGTGCTGAACGTCGTACAATTGCGGGTATTTCTCGTCCGTCGGGAAAAGGCGGCCCCGGTAGTAATCGTTGCTGACGAACTTCCATCGCTGGGTGCGGATCGCGACGGGGTCTTCGTTGTCGAACAGCACGAGTTGATCATGCGGCGACGCCTCGTTTCGCGTGAGAACCCCGGTCAGGTCCCGTCCGTCGATCGGCGCGGAGGAAAGCGGCTTGCCGGCCATGGCGCAGAATGTCGGCAGGAAATCGATCCCCATCGCGATCGCGTCCGACCGGCGGCCCGCGGGAACGACACCGGGCTGCCAGGCCAGGCACGGCACGCGATACCCGCCATCATACCCGCCGCCGCCCTTGCGCTGCCGCAATGGGCCCGCCGACCCTTCGAACCATGGCCCGTTGTCCGAGGTGAAGAGAACAAGGGTATCTCTGGCAAGGCCAAGCCGGTTCAGCTTGGCCGTCAGCCGGCCCACCAGCGCATCGATCTCTTCGACCACGTCGCCATAGGCTGCGGCATCGGAGCGGTCCCGAAAGGCGGGGTTCGGGTGTTCGGGCAGGTGCGGTGCGCTTAGCGCCAGTTCGAGCAGGAAGGGGCGCTTCTGATTGTCTTCGATGAAGCGTTCGGCGCGCGCGTAGAACTGCTGCTGGAGCATCGGGAGATCGACCGGTGACTGGGTCAGCGCGCGGCCTGGCCCCTGGCTTTCGAACAGCGACAACGGGGTCATGTCATGGCTGTACGGAATGCCGTAGAACAGATCGATGCCGTGCTGGGTCGGCGGCCACGCCGGGGGCACATGCCCCAGGTGCCACTTGCCGATCAGCGCCGTCGCATAATCCGGCTTCAGCGCCTCGAACATCGTCGTTTCGGACAAGGGGAGCCCGCGCGCGTCGTTCTGCAGGATGACCTGGTATCCCAGCCCCGTCCGCACCGGATACCGTCCGGTCAGCAGGCCTGCCCGGGACGGCGTGCACACATTGGCCGGCGCGTAATAGTCGGTAAGCGTCATCCCCTGCGCGGCCATGCGGTCGAGATTGGGCGTGCGAATGGTGCGTCCGCCCATCGGCCCGATATCGCCGTAGCCCAGATCGTCGCACAGGATCACGATGAAGTTGGGGCGCCGCCCGCCCGCCGGCTGGCGGGCGGACGCCAACGCGGACGTGGCAAGCAGCCCGCAGGATCCCAGTACAAAGGAGCGCCTATCCATGTGTCACTCTCCAGCAGCGCTTCTGTGCACCTTCAGAACCGGAAGCCGAGTGTCGCACCGAAGTAGCGATCTGCATCCTTGTTGAACGTGCCCACGATATCGAACGGGTTCGCCGCCGTGGCGAGCAGGCTGTTATGCCCAAGGCTGGTGAAATAGTTGGTGTTGAACATGTTCTTGACGAACAGCGTCAACGTATAACGGTCCTCGGCATCGCGGATGCCGATGCTGGCATCAACAAGCGTGTAGGCATCCTGCCGCGTGAGCGGATCCTGTTCCAGCGTGAAGTTCTGGTCGCTCTGGAAGTTGACGGAGACCTGCGCGAAGCCTTCGAGGCCGGTCCCGGGAATGGCATGCTCATAGCGGGGCGATATGTTGACCCGGTACTTGGGCGATGCCGGCAAGGGTGCGTTTCGCAGGTCCTGGATCGGGCCCAGGGTCGTGAGCACGCCGTTCACGGATATCCGCGGACGGTAGCAGCTGTTGACCGGAAAGGCGCCGGTGAGGACAGGAGCAGCGGCCTGCTGCTGCAACGGGCAGTTCAGGCCGGCAATGGTGATGCGCGAATCCGACAGCGTGAAGGACGCGGCGATGGAGAAGCTGCGCGACGGTCGCAGAACCGACTCAATCTCGATGCCCTTTGTCCGCGAGGATCCCGCATTCACCGGGGTGAAGACAACGGTGCCGGTTACCGGATCGGAACGGTTCGCCTGAACCTGCAGGTTCGAGTAATCGCTGAGGAACGCCGCTGCGTTCAGGCTGAACTTGCGATCCGCGGTCACGAACTTGAAGCCGGCCTCATAGGCATTCACATGCTCGGGCTCCAGAACCGTCTGGTTGCGGAAATCGGTGGCCGCTTCCGTGTTATAGCCCTGGCCCTTATAGCCCCGCGTATAGGTGGCATATACTTGCGCGTCCCGGCTGAATTCATATTGCAGGCCGGCTTTCCCGGTCACGGCCGTATCCTCCGCCTGGGCCGAGCCGGTGGTTGCCGCGTTGACCAGGCCGGGGCTGCCGGGGAACAGCTGATCCCCCGCCACCAGGGCACCGAACTGGGTTCCCGTGTTGCGCCCGCTCTCATGCTGCACCCGGACGCCGCCGATCGCCTTCAGACCGCCCACCAGCCGATATTCGGCCTGCCCGAACAGCGCGTAGCTCTCGGTTACCAGTTCCGCGAAGCTGCGGCTGGACTGATAAACGAGGTTCGTTGCCGCGCAGGGCTGGTACAAGGTGCCGGCCAGGCACCGTGCGCGCCGGCGCTGGAAGGGGCGTTCCACATCCGTATGGTTGTAATAGGCGCCGATCACATAGGTGAGATCGCCGCCACCGTTCGACCCCAGGCGCAGTTCCTGGGAAAACTGACGGAGGTTGAGAATGCCGGCGTTCAGATCGGTCGCTGAATAGGCCGCACCCGTGCCAACGAACAGGATCGGACTGGAATTGGTCCGATCGATCGGCTGGTTCACGTCGAGGTGATATTTCTGGTATGCGGTGATCGAGGTAAGCGTGGCAAAGTCGAGGTCGAGATCCGCCTGGATCGATCCCGTCCACTGCCATGTGTTGGCGTAGGTCTCTTCATTCTCGACGATCTGCCGATTGCGGGGAGAGGCCACCACGGGCCGGGTGAGCTGGACCACCCCAGGCGTGACCAGGCTGACCGGAACGGACGCGCAGCACAGCGAATCCTGCTTGCGATATTCGCCGGTCACCAGGATGTTGAGGTTGCCGGTCGGATCCCAGTCGAGCTTGCCGCGCACGCCATAGCCCTCCGATCCCTGCACGTCGCGACCGGTGGTGAGATTGCGGACGAAACCGTCCACATTGTTGTAATAGCCGGTCAGGCGCGCCTTCAGCGTATCCGTGATCGGACCGGTGACGGTGCCCTTTGCCCGGTATTCCCCGTGTTCGGCGATCGTGAAGTCGGCGCGGCCGCCAAAGGTGCTCGACGGCCGTGCCGTCACGACGTTGATGACGCCGGCGCTCGCATTGCGACCGAACAGGGTTCCCTGCGGCCCGCGCAGCACTTCGATCCGCTCCACGTCTGCCAGATCGGTGAAGCCCTGCGCCTGGCGCGCCGCCACGACGCCGTCCACCACCACCGAAGCGGAGGATTCGATGCCCTGGCCGAACAGGGAGGTGCCGACCCCGCGGATGCGGAAGCTGGTGTTCGTTGGATTCGAACCCTGTTGGAAGGTCAGCGACGGAACCGCCTGGGTAAGCGTTGCGGAATCGTTGATCTGCCGGCTTGCCAGCGCATCACCGCCGATCGCCGTCACCGCCAGGGGGATCGACGTCAGCCGCTCTGAACGCTTCTGCGCGGTTACGACGATGTCACCGTCGCCCGGTGCGGAATCGGCCTGCGCCTGCGTGATGCCGGCGTCGCCGGGGCCGGGGGCCGCGGGTTCGGCTTCCGCCTCGGCGCGGGTGCCGGTTTGCGAGCCGGCCTGTCCGGGCGAAGCCTGCGCAAAGGCGGGGTTTGCCACCACCAACAGCGTCGTTCCGGCCAGCAGCGATGCGATACGTACCATGAATCCTCCCCTGATCGACCTTGCCGTCTTGCAGGTCCGTGCAAACGAACCGATGCGGCAGTGCCATTGTTCGCCCTTGCTCCGGGCGTTGCGGCAATGCCAATCAGAACTGGTTGCGTGCGATAAGTTCATGCTAAGTCTGGCTGGTGGAGCCGTTCGATTTCAACTTGCGTCACCTGCGGGCGCTTGCCCTGATGGCGCAATTGGGCAGCGTGAAGGCCGCTGCGGAAGCGGTCAGCCTCACCCAGCCGGCGCTGACGCTGGGTCTCGCGAAATTGGAACGGCAACTGGGGTGCCGTCTGTTCGATCGGCGTCCCGACGGGGTCGTCGCCACGCCCAAGGGCCTGATCATGGCCTCGCGTGCTGCGGCCGCATTCGACCAGCTGGGCCGAGGCGCGCGCGACGCGTTCAAGGGCCGATCGCGCCTGTTCGCCCGGCCGGAGAATCTGATGACTTCGGCGCAGCTGCGCGCCTTTCTGGCCCTGGCGGATCACGGCAGCTTTGCGCAGGCGGCCGGTGCGACCGGGCTGTCGCAGCCCACCGTGCATCGGGCGGTCAGGGACTTCGAGCAGGTCGGCGGCGTGACGCTTGCCAAGCGGCGGGGACGGACCGTGCAGCTCACGTCCGCCGGCCGGCATATGGCGCGCGGCGTGCGCCTGGCGGCCGCGGAGATCGCAGCGGGCATTGCCGATCTTGGCGAGGGCGCAGGCACGGGGCTATCACGGATCGTCGTGGGATCGATGCCCCTTGCCCGCGCCCGGGTGCTGCCCGGAGCGATCGCCGCCTTTCAGCGCGAACCGACACGGGCGACCCTTACCGTTGTCGAGGGTGCGTGGCGCGATCTGATCGACCCGCTGATCGACGGCATCCTGGACATGGTGGTCGGCGCCTTGCGCGACGAGGTGCCGCAAGGCCTGGAGCAGCGCCCGCTGTTCCAGGACGTGCTGGTCGTCGTGGCGCGTGCCGGGCATCCGCTGCTGGGCACCCGGCCCACGCTTGAGGAACTGGCGCGATACGAATGGGTGGTCGGACAGGTGGGAACCCCGTTGCGGATTCAGTGGGAGGCGATGTTCAACGGCCGTCCGCTGCCGATTGCGCCGATCGAATGCGGATCAACGCTGGTGATCCGGGCGGTGCTTGCCGACAGCGATCTGCTCACCCTGCTGTCGCCGGATCAGGTTGCGGTGGAGATGGGCGCAGGGATCCTGACCAGCATCGGCGATCCCGTGGGGCACACCGTTCGCACCGTCGGGCTGACCACGCGCAGCGGTTGGCGCCCCACGGCGGGCCAGGCCGCATTTGTCAGGCTGCTGCAGGCCGCGGGCGACCATAAACTTCAGCAAATCTGATAGCTGTTCCGCAGTTCTGATTGGGCGCGGCGCTTGCTGCCGTTCTACGCGTGGGAAATGGAGAGAAAACAGATGGGGCGGCACGGTCCGGAGCAAGCGGATCGGACCGCTGCAGGCGATCGAACGGGTGATCCGTCCCTGTGCAAAGGGCCGACCCGATGACGCTCGTTATCGATTGTCATGGCCACTACACGACCGCGCCGGCCGCTCACAGCGCGTGGCGCGAAGCCCAGGTTCGATCGTGGAAGCAGGGCGTGGCGCCGCCGCCCTATCCCGAAATCAGTGACGCCGATATCCGTGAAACGCTTGAAGCCAACCAGCTGAGGCTGCTGCGCGAACGCGGCGCGGACATGACGATCTTTTCACCGCGGGCGTCCGCCATGGCGCCGCATGTCGGGGATGAAGGCGTCGCAAAGGCGTGGGCACGCGCGAACAATGACCTGATCGCCCGGTGTGTCGCGCTGTATCCCGATCGCTTTGCCGGGGTCTGCATGCTGCCGCAAAGCCCGGAGGCGGATCTTTCCGGCTCGATCGCCGAGCTGACGCGTTGCGTGAACGAGCACGGCTTTGTCGGCTGCAACCTGAATCCGGATCCCGGCGGCGGTCACTTCACCGCACCGCCATTGACCGACCGGTTCTGGTATCCGTTGTACGAGACCATGGTCGCGCTGGACGTGCCCGCGATGATCCACGTGTCGGGCAGCTGCAATCCAGGAATGCATGCGACCGGCGGGTACTACATCGCCGCGGACACGATCGCCTTCATGCAGTTGCTGGAGGGCGACCTGTTTGCCGACTTTCCCGATCTGCGGTTCATCATTCCGCATGGTGGTGGCGCGGTTCCGTACCATTGGGGGCGGTACAGGGGCCTCGCGGACATGCTAGGCAAGCCGCAGCTGGACACGCACCTGATGAACAACATCTTCTTCGACACCTGCGTGTACCACCAACCGGGCATCGACCTGCTCGCCGACGTGATCGACACGCGCAACATCCTGTTCGGAAGCGAGATGGTGGGCGCCGTCCGCGGCATCGATCCGCAGACCGGCCAGTATTTCGACGATACCAAACGCTATGTGGATGCGCTGCCGATCGACGATGCGCAGCGACACGCGATCTTTGAGGCGAACGCACGCCGCGTCTTTCCGCGGCTCGACGCCAGCCTGAAGGCTTGCGGGCGGTGACACGCCCGGTGGAACGGCGAGGTGCCGGCACGGAGGACAGAAACATGAAACGCCGCCTTTCCCGCCTCCTCCTGACGGCCTGTGCGCTGCTGCCCTTGCCGGCCGCGGCGCGGGAGGCGGCGAAGCCTGCGGCACCCGTTGCGGCTGCCCGGCAGGCGACGCGTCCGGCCAATATCGTATTCGTGCTGGTCGATGACCTGCGGTACGACGCGATGGGGTTCCTGAAGCCGGGCCTGAAGACGCCGAACATCGACATGCTTGCGAAGAACGGCACCTACTTCCCCAATGCCGTTGTCACCTCGTCGCTGTGTTCGCCCAGCCGCGCGACGATCCTGACCGGCCAGACCGCGCGCAACCACGGCGTTATCGACAACAACCATTCGTCGGAGGACGGGCTGGTTTTCTTCCCGTCCTACCTGCAGAAGGCCGGCTATCAGACGGGCTTCTTCGGCAAGTGGCACATGGGCAACGACACCGACGCGCCGCGCGCCGGGTTCGACCGCTGGGTCAGCTTCAAGGGGCAGGGAACCTATTTCCCGACGGAACAGCTCTCTCCCGCGCAGATCGCCGCCGGCGAGCGGCAGACCCTGAACGTCGACGGCCAGGTGGTGAAGCGCACCGGCTATATCACCGACGAACTGACCGATTACGCGATGAACTGGCTGGAAAAGGGGCGCGATCCCTCCAAGCCGTTCTTCCTCTATCTGAGCCACAAGGCGGTTCATTCCGATGCCCTGCCGCCCGATCGCTACAGGAACCAGTATGCCGATCTGCCGATCGACCTGCCGGCGAGCATGGCGAACACGGCGGAGAACAATCGGGGCAAGCCGCGCTGGGTGCTGGACCAGCGCAACAGCTGGCATGGCGCGGACTTCCCCTACCATACCGATCGCAAGCTGACCGAGCAGATCCGCGACATCTATCGCACCCTGTCGCCGGTGGACGACAGCCTGGGACGGATCATGGCCTACCTCAAGAAGGCAGGTCTCGACCGGAACACGATGGTCGTGTTCTATTCGGATAACGGCTTTCTGTTCGGCGATCATGGCCTGATCGACAAGCGCAATGCCTATGAGCCGTCGGTTCGTGTGCCGATGGTCGTTTATGCACCGGGGTTGGGGATTGCCAAGGGCGCCACCAACCCGGCGGTAGTGCGCAATCTCGATCTCGCGCCGACGTTCCTCGACGTCGCGCACATCCCCGAGCCCGCGCAGATGGAAGGCAGGAGCTGGCTTCCGCTGGCGGAAGGCAAGATCAAGCCGGCGGACTGGAAGCCCGGCGACTTCGTCTATGAATATTACTGGGAGTGGACCTTTCCGCAGACGCCGACGACCTTTGCCATCGAGCGCGACCGGGTGAAGTATATTCAATATCACGGGGTCTGGGACACCGAGGAAGTCTATGACCTCAGCCGTGATCCGGGCGAGATGCACAATCTGGTCGACGATCCGGCTTATCTCGACCGCAAGATCGCGCTGCGGCGTGCCCTGTACGAGCAGCTGGCCACCAAGGCCGGCAAGCACGTGGTCCCCTATACCGAAAAGACCAGTCCCGGCGTCACCTTCCGCGACGTGAACGGCACCCATGCCGCCGATTTCCCAAGCAACTGGTATGTGAAACCCAACCTGCCCGGCAAGATGAACGACATCTTCCCCGACACGCCGGAAAAGGCAGCCGCGAATGCCGCCGGCCAGGCGTATCGGCCGCGTCGTCCGGGCTCCAGGTGATGCGACGGACCCAGGTTGCGATTGTCGGCGCAGGCCCGGCGGGACTGCTGCTGGGGCATCTGTTGCGCGCGGAGGGCATCGACTGCGTCATCGTCGAGCGTCAAACCCGCGACCATGTCCTGTCGCGGATCCGTGCCGGCGTGCTCGAGCCGGCAACGGTTGCGCTGATGCGCAGGCTTGGGATCGACACCGGGCTCAACGCAAACGGCATCGAAGTGTCGGGCTTCGGCATCGCCGACGGCGACCGCACGATCCGCATCGATCTGGACGCCAGCGTCGGCCAGCGGCTGACGGTGTACGGGCAGACGGACGTGACCCGCGACCTGATGGATGCCGCGCCTGCACGCGGCCTCGATATCGTGTTCGAGGCGGCCGGCGTGGCGCTGCACGATCTTGGCAGCGATCGCGCAGCGGTGACGTTTGTGCACAATGGTCGCGAACAGCGTATCGAGGCGGACGTGATTGCCGGTTGCGATGGCTTTCATGGCCCTTGCCGGCGCGCCGTTCCGGGCAGTGCGGCTGCCAGCATGGAGTTCAGCTATCCGTTCGGGTGGCTGGGCATCCTGGCGGATGTGCCGCCCTGCAGCTCGGAGCCCATCTACGCCAGCACCGATGCCGGCTTTGCGCTGGTATCGATGCGCTCGCCGCAGCGCAGCCGCTATTACATCCAGGTGCCGAGCGATGCCCGACTGGAGGACTGGCCGGCCGAGCGGTTGTGGGATGAGCTGGAGCGGCGGCTCGGCCCCGCGTCCCCCGGTCCGATCCGGCGCGCACCGGCGCTCGAAATGTCCATCGCGCCCTTGCGTTCGTTTGTCTGCGAACGAATGCGGCACAAGCGACTTTTCCTGGCCGGCGACGCCGCGCACATCGTGCCGCCGACCGGGGCGAAGGGGCTCAATCTGGCCGCGTCTGACGCCATCTACCTTGCAGAGGCGTTGACCCTGTTCTTCCGAACGGGCGAGCAGGGCGCACTGGACGATTACGAGCGGCGCGCACTCGCAAGGGTGTGGAAGTCGGAACGGTTCGCCTGGTATCTGACCAAGCTGTGCCATCGTTTCCCGGGCGACACGCCGTTCGAGCGACGAATGCAGCAGGCGGAACTCGATGCCATCGCGACCTCGTCCGTCACGCAGGCGATGGTGGCCGAGAATATCGTCGGCGCGCCGCTGTGACGAACCGGCCTGTCAGGGTGAGGCATCGATGATCGAGACCACGCATGTCGGCAGCCTGCCACGCCCCGCGGAGCTGACGCCCCTGCTGCTCGCGCGCGACGCGGGCAAGCCGTATGACGTCGACGCCTTTGATCAACGGGTGCAGGATGCCGTCACGGCGGCGGTGCGCGAGCAGGTGGCTGCAGGCGTCTCGATCGTCAGCGACGGCGAACTCGGCAAGGTCGGCTATTCGACCTACATCATCGAGCGCCTGACCGGCTTTGGCGGCCATTCGGAACGCAAGCCCGCGCTCGATCTCGCGCCCTTGCCGGAACTGCGGCGCAAGCTGGCCGCGATCATGGGGGAGCAGGAGTTCACCCGTGCCGCCTGTATCGGCCCGGTGACGCTCCGCACGCTGGAGCCGCTGCACGACGACATCCGCCGCTTTCGCACTGCGCTGGATGCCGAAGGGCAGGGCGCGCGCGCTTTCCTCAACAGCGCATCGCCAGGCCTCATCACGGCGTTCCAGCCCAACTCCTTCTATCCTTCGCACGAAGCCTATCTCGCCGATCTGGTGACCGCGATGCGACCGGAATACGAGGCGATCGCCGCTGCCGGGTTCGAGCTTCAACTGGATTGCCCGGACCTCGCGATGTCACGTCACACGGGCTATCAGGATCAGGACGAGACGACCTTCCTGCGCACCATCGCCGCCAATGTCGAAGCTTTGAACGCGGCGACCGCGAACATCCCGGCGGACCGGATGCGGATGCACATCTGCTGGGGCAATTACGAAGGGCCGCACGATCACGATGTTCCGCTGGAGGCGATCATCGACATCGTGTTGCGCGCGCGTCCGGCGACGATCCTGTTCGAAGGCGCCAATCCGCGGCACGAGCATGAATGGACGGTGTGGCGCGACGCAGGCCTGCCCGACGACAAGATACTGGCGCCGGGCCTGATCGACACCTGCTCGAATTATGTCGAGCATCCCGCACTGATCGCGCAGCGGCTGGAGCGCTTCGTCGCCATCGTCGGAGCGGATCGGGTGATCGCCAGCACCGACTGCGGCTTCGGCACCTTTGCCGGCTATGGCAAGATCGACCCCGCCGTCACCTGGAAGAAGCTGCGCGCCTTGCGGGAGGGCGCGGACCTGGCGAACGCGCGGGCAGGCGGCCACGGCGCATGATGCTTTTCCGGCATGCCCCTGATCCGCTGGCGCTCGCCCGGACCCTCCATATTTCAAGGCAATCATACCATGGCTGGTAAGACACACCGGTTTCTCCGCGGCTGCATGGCCTTGTCGATCGCCATCGGGCCCGCTGGTGCCTCGATGCATCCGGCCGTGGCAGGCGGCACGTCGGCGGAAACCGCCCGGTGGCGCGATCTCAACCACAATGGTCGTCTCGACCCCTACGAGGATCACCGCTTGCCGATCGACCGGCGAGTCGATGACCTGCTGGCCCGCATGACGCTGGAGGAGAAGGTCGGCACGATGATGCACGGCAATCTGCCGGCGACGGATACGCTGGGGCACTCCGTGACCGGCTACGACCTGGCGGCCACGGAAAAGCTGATCCTCGGCAGCGACGTCACCAGCTTTATCACCCGCATCTCCGTGTCGCCGGACGTCATGGCCCGGCAAAACAATGCCGTGCAGCAGATCGCCGCGCGCGGTCGCCTCGGCATACCGGTGACGATCAGCACCGATCCGCGGAACCACTTCCAGGCGGTGTTCGGCGCCAGCACGCAAGGCGGCGGCTTCTCGCTCTGGCCCGAGACACTGGGACTGGCCGCGATCGGGGACACGGCACTGGTCCGGCGGTTCGGCGACATCGCCCGGCGCGAATATCGCGCGGTGGGCATCCACATGGCGCTATCGCCGCAGGCGGACCTTGCCACCGAACCGCGCTGGCCCCGGGTGACGGCGACGTTCGGATCGGACCCGGCGCTCGTGTCGCGCATGGCGGGGTCCTATGTTGAAGGCTTCCAGGGTAGCCCGACGGGCCTGCGCCCGGATGGTGTCGCCACCGTGACCAAGCACTGGGCGGGCTATGGCGCGGAGCCCGAGGGATTCGACGCACACAATTACTATGGGCGGTTCGCGAAGCTCGATCAGGCCAGTTTCCGGCGCCACGTTGCCGCGTTCGAAGGTGCATTGCGGGCCAGAACCGCCGGTATCATGCCGACCTATGCGATCCTGCGCGGCGTCAGCGTCGGCGGCAAGCCGCTGGAGCCGGTGGCGGCAGGCTTCAGCCGACAGATGCTGACCACGTTGCTGCGCGGAGAAATGAAGTTTCGCGGGCTGATCGTATCCGATTGGGCGATCACCAACGATTGTCCGGCAGCATGCACCGCGCCAACCGCCGCGCAGCCGCAGGAACGTGCGGCGATCGGAACGCCCTGGGGTGTCGAGACGCTGTCCAAGCAGGATCGCTTCGTCAAGGGGATTGCCGCCGGCATCGACCAGTTTGGCGGTGTTGCGGACAGCAACATCGTGATCGCGGCCGTGAAGGCGGGCCGGATCACGCCAGCGCGCATCGAGCAGTCGGCACGACGCGTGCTGCGCCTGAAGTTCGAGCTCGGCCTGTTCGATGCGCCATTCGTCGATGAGGAAGCCGCCGCTCGCATCGTCGGCGATCCCGCAACCCAGTCGGAGGGGCAGCGTGCGCAACGTCGCGCGCAGGTCTTGCTGGAAAACCGCGACACCGCGCTGCCCGTGGCGGCGCGCGGGCGAAAGGTCTGGCTGTACAAGGTCGATCCCGCCGTCGCGCGGGCGCATGGCTTCGTAGTGGTGGCCCGCCCGCAGGACGCCGAAGTTGCGATCCTGAGGGTCGATGCGCCATCGGAGAAGCTGCATCCCTTTCACTTCTTCGGATCGCGTCAGAACGAAGGGCGGCTCGATTTCCGCGACGGAGACCCCGATTACGAGGCGATAAAGAAGGCGGCCCGAGCGGTGCCGACGATTGTCGCGATCAACCTCGACCGGCCCGCGATCCTGACCAACATCCGCGACAAGGCCGCGGCGCTGATCGCCACCTTTGGCGCCAGCGATGATGCCGTTCTTGACGTGGTGACCGGTCGCGCCCGGGCCGAGGGCCACCTGCCGTTTGCACTCCCGTCAAGCATGGCGTCGGTGGAGCGCCAGGATCCGGCGAGTTCCGATGACAGCGCCGCCCCCCTTTATCCGTTCGGCTACCGCTTCAAGGATCGATAGCCGCACCGGCGGCGGTCGCTGCTGGCCGATGGGGCGATACCCGCATCCGTGCCGTGATCCGCCTTGAACGAATGTTGTGCTCGCTCGGAGTCGTCACCGCCGCTGTGACACGCCGCAGCCTTCGCCACGCCGGGCAGTTCAGCGCGCA
This sequence comes from Sphingomonas aracearum, assembly GCF_003345355.1. Classification (GTDB taxonomy): domain Bacteria; phylum Pseudomonadota; class Alphaproteobacteria; order Sphingomonadales; family Sphingomonadaceae; genus Sphingomonas; species Sphingomonas aracearum. Next base: position 519,028 of record NZ_QQNB01000003.1, read on the forward strand.
CAGCCCCGCCGTTACGCTGCGTCCCGGATGACGCAGCGGAAGCCGATATGGGTGGTGGAGGAGTCAATGGGTTGCGGGTGCCGCGCCGCCGGACGGTAACGCTGGCAATAATTGGCCGCGCACAGATGCGAGCCGCCTTTCAACACCTTTCGGCCTATCCGCGTGTCCGGCATGGCGGGATCATAGCTCTCCCGTTCCCGCGCTCCCCGCGGGTTGCGCGGCAGTTCGCAGCAGCTTCCCCCGCCCTTGCTCTTGCGGGCCTTCGCTGTCGGCCGCACGGCATACCAGTCGGTTGTCCATTCCCAGACATTGCCGATCATGTCGAACAGGCCATGTCCGTTGGCCGGGTACGTCCGCACCGGGGACGTGCGCTCATAGCCGTCCAGCATCTGGTTGGCGAAGGGGAACAATCCCTGCCAATAGTTCGCCATCATTGCCCCGCCGGGCGCCAGTTCATCGCCCCAGGCATAGTCAGCGTCTTCCAGCCCGCCCCGCGCGGCATATTCCCATTCCGCTTCCGTGGGCAGTGCCTTGCCCGCCCAGGCGGCATAGGCCTCCGCATCGGCGTAGGCGACATGGACGACCGGATGATCCTCGATCCCCTCGATCGAACTCCCAGGCCCAAGCGGGTGTCGCCAGTCCGCGCCGAACCGGAAGTGCCACCATTGCGTGAAGTCGGAGACATCCACCGGGCCACGCGTCTTCTCGAACACCAGCGAGCCGGCTTGGGCGAGCGCGGGGTCCAGCCCGGGATAGTCGCGCGGGTCCGGTGCGATCTCCGCCAGGGTCACATGGCCGGTGTCGGCGACAAAGCGGGCGAATTGCGCGTTCGTGACCGGCGCTTCGTCGATCCAGAAGCCGTCCACCCGGACCGAACGGGCGGGTGCTTCCTCGGGGTAGAAACGCTCCGACCCCATGAGGAAATGCCCGCCGCTCAGATGGCGCATGCCGGAAGTCGCCAGTGGATGGGCCTGGATCATCGACATGGCGCTTAACAGGATTTCGTTTCCTGTCACACCGTCACTGCGAACGCTTCCGTTGATCGCCCGATGCACGGGCAGGCCCTACCCATGTTTGCCAGGTGCTCGCGCGCGAGATTGTCGAAGCGACCGACGCAAGCATCCTCAATCGTATATTTCATAGCCCTTCCGCTCCCGGCGCACTTTTGGGTAGCTCTCGCCTCCTTGATTGCAGCGATGCGGAGCCGATACGGCCCGTTTTCTTCCGATCTGCTGCCTGTAGACTTGTGTTGACTGCTCCCGTTGTTGGGATAGCCTGACACATCCGGCAAACACACGACCGGGCCGCGATGGCGTCATCGCAACGAGGGAGAGGAACATGACGAAAGGGAGACGGGGCTTGAGCCTCGCGCTGATCGTTGCCGTAACCGGATTATTGTCCGGGTGCGGCGATGATGATGATGGCGGTACCGGACAGACCGGCACGCCGCCGCTGACCGGCACCAGCATCAAGGTACTATCCGGCCGCGCCGACATGGTGACCGGCGGCGACGCACTGGTGGAGGTCCTGCCCCCCGCAGGCGCGGTTCCGGCGACCCTGCGCGTCAGCGTCGGCGGGCGCGATCAGTCCGCCAATTTCGCGGTACGCGCGAACGGCCGCGTGATCGGCCTGGTCACCGGGCTGACCGCGGGCACCAACACGATCGAGGCGACCTCCAGCAACGGCAGCTTTGCCGGCGCGCGGCTCACCGTCACGAACGCCGGCGTCAACGCGCCCGTGCTGCTTCGCTCGCACATCGAGCCGTATATCTGTGCGACGCCGCAAGCCGTTGCCGCCACTGCCGACAGTGCGGGAACCAACGCCAGCGGGCTTTCCGCCGCGCCGACCGACGCACAATGCACGACGCGCGCGGAAACCAAGCTTTACTACCGGACGCTCACCGCCGCCGGTACGGGCGGCTGCGCGTTCGTGATCCCCGACCCGTCGCCTACCGCGGCAAACCCGGCGCCGACCACCCCGGCCAACAGCTGCTTCCAACCCTATGTCGCCGGCACCACGCAGGCCTCGGCAATCGCCACCACCACGCCGCTGGGTTCCACAACGGCGGTGCCGTACATCGTGCGTGTCGAACGCGGGGTCATCAATCGCGGCATCTACGACATCGCCGTGCTGTTTGATCCCAGCCGACCCTGGACCTTCGACGCTCCGCAGCCGCAATGGACGGGAAAGGTCGTCCACAATTTCGGCGGCAGCACGGGCCAGCCCCGCCTGCAGGCCCGCCCCAACAGCTCCTGGGTCGACAACAACGCCTTGTCTCGCGGCTACATGGTGGCGGTGAACAGCCTGACCGACAGCGCCAACAACTCGAACCGCGTGCTGGTCGCCGAGACGGTGATGAAGATGAAGGAGCACATCATCGAGCAATATGGCGAACTGCGCGCCTATATCGGCAATGGCGGCTCGGGCGGCGCCATCAACCAGAACACGGTGGCCTCGATCTCGCCCGGCCTGCTCGACGGCCTCCAGATCCAGCTCGACTTCGCGGACTCGGTCACGACGGCGATCGAGGTGTCGGACTGCGTGCAGCTCGTCAACTTCTATGCCGGGCCCGCATGGACCGGGCTGATGCAGCAGCAGGGGCTGACGCAGGCGCAGATCAACGCCAAGAAGGCCGCCATCAACGGCCACCTCGACCAGCTCGGCTGCCACAGCTGGAACAACGCATTCGGCACCGCCAACAAGCCCGGCAACTACCAGGCCGTGCTTGTGGCCAACGCCGCCGGTCAGCTCTTCACCTCGCCTGCGGTGACCAACAACTGCCGCCTGCCTGCCGCTCAGGTCTATGACCGGGTGCGGAATCCCAACGGGATCCGCTGCAGCGATCCCGATGCTGCCGTCGCGGTCTGGGGCACGACGCCGGGTACCAACCGGGCCAATCAGACGAACGACAATGTCGGCGTGCAATATGGCCTGAAGGCCCTGCAATCAGGCGCGATCACGCCGGAAGAGTTCGTCACGCTGAACGAAGGGGTCGGCGGCAGCGACGCGGACTCGAACCTGACGCCGCAACGCTCGGTGGCCGATCTCGACGCGCTGCGCACTGCCTATCGCGCCGGGCTTGTGGTCAGCGGCACGCAAGTCTCGCGCGTGCCGATCATCGACCAGCGCACCCCCGACGAGCAGGGCATCCACTATAACTGGCGCAGCTTCTCGCAACGCGATCGCCTGGCCCGCGACAACGGCGGCAACTTCGGCAACCAGGTGATCTGGCGCCACAACGGTGGCGCTTCTCTGGCAGGTCTGTCGCTGACCACCATGGACAGCTGGCTGAATGCGCTGAACACATCGGCGCCGAAGCCGTCTGCCAATGCCGTGCGCACGCAGGCACAGGTGATTGCCGGGAAGCCGGCCACCGCCTTCGACTTCTGTTACCTCAGCACGGACGCGACCTACTCGAACCAGGTTCGCGATTTCACCACCTGCGATCAGGACCCGCCACTTGCCGTGCGCAGCTCGCCACGCCAGGTTGCGGGCGGGCCACGCACAGAGGACATCCTGAAGTGCCAGCTCAAGGCCCTGAACTTCGCCGATTATGGCACCATTGTCTTCACCGAGACGCAACAGGCCCGGCTGCGTGCGGTGTTCGCGACGGGCGTCTGCGACTGGAGCCGTCCCGGGGTGAACCAGGAGGCGACCGCTTCCCCGCTCACCTTCGCGGCAGGTCCCGGCGGTGTCCCGCTCGCGCCTGAACCGGTGTCAACGCCGATCTGACGAGGAAGCGGCGATCCGGCGCGAGTTGACGCTCCGGCTTCTACCTGGGCGGTTCCGAAGGGGACCGCCCTTTTATCGTCAGCAACGGCCTTCTCGCGAGCTTCAGGCAACGGCCACGTCAGGACGAGATGGAACCGCAACCTCCATGTGGAGCGCCGGAGCGAATCCGCCGGTGACTTTGACGGCTGTCAATGCTCCCGGCAGGCTGCCGGTGCAGCGTCCAGGTCGAGGGAGACGAGGGATGCAGCACAACCACTTCGAGGGCAGCGTGGTGCCTTTCGCCCGCCGCTGGCACGTGATTCAGGAAGTCGATCTGGTCCGGCTGCTCAGTGCGAATGGGCGCCGTGCCGCTTTGTGCAACCGGCTGGAAGATCTCGCCGACTCGCTGCCCGAGCTGCCCGGAGAGGAGCAGGTCGCGGCCCTGTGCCCGGAGCTGCAGGAAGCCATCGTCCGCGATGCTCGGGACGAGCTGTCGTACCTCGACGCGATGCTGCGTCGGCAAGGCGATCCGCTGGCCGATGTCCTCCTCGAGCATGTGCGCATGCGCCGGTCGGCCGATGTCGCGGGGGTGCAGGAGCTTGTCGCGGCGCTCCAGCCGAAAGAAGGAGAAACGCGGCTGGCACCGGACGCGCTCGGCTATCTGCTGCGGGGCTTCTTCTCCGATTGCCGGCGGGCGATCGATTACGAGCAGCTCGCGATCCTGGCTCTTGCCGGGCATCGCCTGACGCCGGAGGCGCGGGAAATGCTGATCGACGCCATTGCCGAGCGCGCCGTCGGCTGATCGTCAGGCGGCCTCGGCGCGGGCGGCAAGTGCCTCACGGTCGCTGATCGTCACCGCGCGGCCGCCGGGCAGGCCGATCAAGCCGCTCATCTTCATTCTGGTGAGCTGCCGGCTGACCGTCTCGATGGTCATGCCGAGCACGTCCGCGATCTGCCCGCGGGTGAGCGGCAGGTCGAACGTGACCGGCCCATCGGGGCTGGAGTGGCACCCGGCCTCGCCCGCCCGCGCCGCCATGTCGAGCAGGAAGCCCGCCACCTTCTCGCCGGCGGACTTCCGCGCGAGCACCAGCATCCGGCCCCGCGCTTCGTTCAGGGATTCGAACGTGCGCTGGAGCAGCAGCCGCTCCATGCGCCGGTAATCCGCCAGCATCCGTTCGAACGCGGCGCGCGGAAAGATGCAGAGCTCGGCATCGGTCAGCGCGACGATGGTGAAGTCGGTCTGGCCGGAAAAGGGCGTGCCAAAGAAGTCGGCGGGATAGAGCAGGCCGACGATCTGCTCGCGACCGTCCGCCGTTGCCGCAACCAGCTTCAGCACGCCCGACAGCAGGTTGCCGCAGATCACCGCCTCGTCGCCGGCCCAGGCCACCGCCTGGCCGCGGGCGACGTGGCGGCGCTGTCCGATCGTGTTGAGGGCCGCGAGTTCGCCATTGTCGAGACTGCCGCACAAGGCGCGGTCACGCACCGCGCAATCGGCGCAGATTTCGGTGAGGGCCATGGGAGCGCCATACGCAAGCCGGGCGCGATTGTCTCCCCCGTCCGCTGCAATCGCGCATGCGCGGATCAGCGATCCTCCCCCGATCGGCAGGCGCACCCGGCGCAGGCCGGTCAGCGCGATCGTTCCCCATCCCAGAAGGCGGTGATCCGCCGGGTGACGGTCTCCAGGATGAGGCCGAGCACCTTCAAGACCGGCGCACAGCGCAAAACCGCGGGTCGCGCGGGCGGCGCGGCGCCGGCGCTTCACACGGCGTTGCTGAAATGGGCGGCGTTCTCCTCCCGGTAGCTATCCAGCGTCGCCGCGATGCTGCGCGCATAGGGGCGCGCCTCGGCCGCCAACAGAAGGCGGGTGCCCTGCCAGCGCACGAGGCCCAGCGTCTCGAACGGGAGGAGGCGCGTGGCGAGCCGGCCTTGCTCCGGGATGTCGGCCAGATCCGCCGTCCCGGCGCACAGGAGCGCCTCGATTGCGCGAGCGCGCACCCGGTCCTGTGCCGTGCGCCGGATACCGCGCGCGGTGGCGAAGCGGCCCCCGGCCAGCGCGGCGTGCCAGCGCCCGGTGTTCTTCTCGTTCTGAAGCAATCGGTCCGGAAACTGGCTGATCGCGCTCGCGCCGATGCCGATCAGCACCTCTGCCTGGTCGTCCGTATATCCCTGGAAGTTGCGGCGCAGCGTGCCGGCGGCGGCAGCCTCCGCCAGCGGATCGTCCGGCACCGCGAAATGATCGAAGCCGACCGCGCGATACCCCGCTCGCGTGAGACGCGCATGCGCAAGGGCAGCCTGGTCGAAGCGCGTGCGGACGTCGGGCAGGGCGCGCGCGTCGATCTGCCTTTGCCGCGGGACGAGGTGCGGCACATGGGCATAGCCGAACACGGCCAGGCGCTCGGGCGCGAGCGCAAGCGCGGCATCGATCGTGGCCGACAGGGTCGCCGAGTCCTGCCCCGGCAGTCCGTACATCAGGTCGAAGTTGATCGAGCCGACGCCTGCCTGTCGCAGCAACGCGGTGGCGCGGACGATTTCTTCCGCCGGCTGGACGCGGCCGATCGCCGCCTGGAGGGTCGGGTCGAACGTCTGCACGCCGAGGCTGGCATGCGTGATCCCGACGCCCCACAGCGCGTCCGCCCAGGCCTCGTCGAAGCCGCGCGGATCGATTTCGACGGAGCGGACGGCGCGGCTCGTGTCGAACAACTCCTCGATCCGGCGAATCAGGTCCATGAAGGCGGCCGGGGCGATGGCATTGGGGCTGCCGCCGCCAAAGGCGATGCGGGTGAGGCGGCCCCGCCCGCGCAGCTGTTTCGCCACCAGCTCCAGTTCGGCATGCAGTCGGTCGAGATAGCCGTCCAGCCGGGCGGTGCGGTTCGCGGCGCCGGTGTTGCACCCGCAATACCAGCAGATCGAACGGCAGAAGGGGATGTGGAGGTAGAGCGACACGTCCTGCGCGGGCTCCACCGCATCGAGCGCCCGCGCCATGTCCTCGTGCGAGACGGCATCGGTGAAGTCGGCCGCCGTGGGATAGCTGGTGTAGCGCGGCACCGCGCGGGCGAGCAGGTGCGGGTGATAGGTCCACATGGCACGCGCTATGCGCACGGGCGCCGGCATCGCCTTTGACGGCGGTCAAAGGCCGGTTTGTTCGCGGTCAAGGAAGCCGGGTGCTTCCGCCTCTATCCGGGGCACAACATCGAACAAGGAGCGTTCCAATGAAACAAACCGCCCTCACCATGGTCGCCGCCATCGTCGTGGCAAGCGCCACCCCCACCCTGGCGCAGGCACAGGATGTATCGACGGAGCGCACCGGCGTCCGCGCCGGAGACGTCCTGCTGCGGGCCCGTGCCATTCTGGTCGCGCCCAACGAGCGGTCGGGCGACGTGCTGCCGGCATTCCCGGGCGAAAAGGTGAAGGTGAACAACAGCGTCATGCCCGAACTGGACGTCACCTACATGGCGACGGACCATCTCGGGATCGAGCTGATCGCGTCCACCACCAAGCATGACGCCGCCGGCCGATCGGGAACGACCGGGTCGATCGGCGATCTCGCATCGACCTGGGTTCTGCCGCCGACGCTGACCGCGCAATACCATTTCACGCCCGCTGCCAAGGTGCGGCCGTATGTGGGTGCCGGCGTGAACTACACGATCTTCTGGAACGAGAAGGCGTCGTCGGGACTGGAGCAGGCGGTTGGCGACACGCACGTCCATATGAAGGACAGTTTCGGCTGGGCGGTGCAGGCGGGCGTCGATGTGGACCTCACGCCGCGCGTGTTCCTGAACCTCGATGTGAAATATATCGACATCGACACCACCGCGCGCCTAGATACCGCTGCGGCGGGCACGCAGCGCGTGAAGGTCAGCCTGGATCCGCTGGTCTTCGGCGTCGGCGTCGGCCTCCGATTGTGAGGAGGGCGGGCACGCCGCCGTGCCACCCCTTGCTGTATTGCCGAGACGATCCACATGCGCAGGATCGGTGCAAAGCAGGAAGCATCGCCGCTATCGGAGGTCCATGACAGTCGGCCCGGCCCTCTCGGCATCCTTGACCGCGGTCGGCAGGATCATGGCCGGGGCCTGTGATCCCTGGTGGGTCATCGCAAGCGCAGCAGTGGCCTTGCACGGGGCCGATCCCGGCCATGTGGCGGACGTGGACGTATTGTTGAGCGTTGCGGACGCGCGTCGCATCCTGCCGGCGATCGGTGTCGAGCTGCAAGGGGGATCGGCGCACCCGGCGTTCCGGTCGAGCATCTTCGGCAGGTGGACCGGAACGGCATTGCCGGTGGAGTTCATGGCCGACTTTCACCACAGGTCGGACGGGGCCTGGTTGCCGGTGCGACCGGCAACCAGGCAATCCGTCGAGGTCGAAGGCGCGATGGTGTTCGTTCCCGAGAAAGGGGAGCTACAGGCCATGCTCACCGCTTTCGGCCGACCGAAAGACATGGCGCGCGCCCGGAGCCTTGCCGCCCTGGCATAGGCCTTTTGCCGCACCTGCTGCCCGGGAGAGATCCGGTTCAGCTCGGATGCGCTTCGCTTTCTTCCTGCGCCGGCTTCTCGGACGCGTTCTCGTAGGCGGCGCTTTCGTCCGCGATGTTGGCGTCTTCGCTCCGCTGAGCCGATTCCTTGAAGTCGGCAGGAGTGGGCTCGGACGGCTTGTGATCGGTCATGATCGTCTCCTCTGGTCGGGTCATTGAGGCAGTTTGGAAGCGAGCAGCGCGATGCCGTCAGCCGTCAGGCTGTCGTGCATCGTTCCGTCGATTGTCACCGGCCGCTCCGGCGTCAGCACGGCATGCTGGCGGTGTGTCGGGTCGAGCGCGATCCAGGCGCGCACCGCTTTCTCCAGGTTGGTGACTTCCGGCACCTCCACCTGCTGGCGAACGACGTTTTCGAGCGCCGCGCTCATCTTCCAGTCGATCGCCGGGTTCTGGGAGTCCCCGCCCCATGTCGCTTCCGCCATGCCCTGGTCTCCTTGGATACCCGAGTCATAGCGCCCGGCGCCTGCCGGATGTTCCCTGTTTCCGGCGCGTGTACACGCCCCTCTGCGGAGCTCCGCCGCAGTCGCCGAAGCGTTCAGAAATTGGCGCGCACCCCCAAGGCGAAACGAGGCCCGTACGTCTCGTAGGTGATCGTGCGTTCCTCGAACACGGAATAGGTGAAGGTCTTCTCGTTGAAGAGGTTCAGCGCCTGCGCGAACACGGTGAAGTTGTCGTTCAGCGCATAGTTCAGGCTCGCGTCCCAGATGCCATAGGCCGCCACGTTGACCGGCTGGCCGCGATTGCCGGCCTGGGTCTGCTCGTACGAGTTGCGGTAATTATAGGCCATGCGGAATTGCAGCGGGCCCTTCTCGTAGAAGCCGACGACGTTGTAGGTCGTCGCGTCCGGCTCGACCAGGCTGACATTGGCCTGCACGCCCAGCCCGTCGAGCGGCGCGGGCAGGCCAGTGAAGGTATATTGGCCGGAAAACTCGATCCCGCGATAGGTGCGGTCGCCGACATTCTCGGGCCGGGTGCGGCGGAAATCGAGGCCGAGGATCTGCACGGTGCTCGTCACCGTTTCGGAAAGGTCCGACAGGTCCTTCTGGAAAAGCGCGACGCTCAGGAAACTCGCCCGGTCGAGATACCAGGTCAGCGCCGCGTCATAGTTCCAGCCGATCATCGGCTTCAGGTCGGGATTGCCGTCGGTGATCGCGCGCTCGCGCGCTCGCGGGTTGATGTTGCGGATGAGCAGCAGGTCGCTCAGCGTCGCGCGGGTCAGCGTCTTGGCGACGGCCGCCTGGAAGACGAGGTCCTTGGCGACATCGATCTTGAAGTTGGCGCTCGGCAGTATCTCGGCATAGGAACCCTTGGCCGTAATCGGTTGCGCCGGTGACAGGTTCACGATCGGATCGAGCCCGGGCGGCGTGGTGATGCTCAGGATCTCCTGACCGAAGCCGCGCGACGTCACGTCGGTCTTGGTGAAGCGGACGCCGACATTGCCCGACCAGGAGCGCGATCCGAAGTCACCGCCGAACGACGCCTGGACGAAGGTGCCGATCGTGCGCTCCTGCGCCGAACCGCTGTTGCTGGGGATCAGCACCGCGCCGAAGCCGCCGCCGTTGGCGGCAAGCGCAGCGCGCGTCGCGGCCGGATCGGTGGTGGCGTTGATGGCCGCGTCCGACAGCAGATATTCCTGCAGGTCGCCGACCGAATAGGCCGGGAAGCCGTTTGGGAACATTCCGACGTCGAAGAAGTCGCGCGCGTCGGCGGGTTCGCCGAAGAGGCTCTGCGGGTAGCGAATGCCGCTGAACACGCTCTGCAGCACGTCCGGCGTCTTGAAGGATGAGCGTTTCTTCTTGCGGTCGGAATAGTTCGCGCCGACGGTTAGGCCACGGAAGATGCCCGCGTCCGCCTGGTACTTCACCTGCGAGTTGACCTGGTAGATCTCGTCGGCAACGCTGACGCCTTCCAGCGTCAGATAGCCGGCGCGTGCGTTCGAGGTGTCGAGAATGTCGCCCAGGCCGGAATAGACCGGCAGCCCGTCGCGGCTCAGGTTGAACTTCACGGCGGCGGGCGAATAGCTCGGCGTGGCGAGATTGGACTCGAACCATGCCTGGTTGCCGCCGGTATCGTCCGTCGCCTTGGACCAGGACAGATCCACAAACGCCGACACCTGCGATGTCGGATCCCATTGCGCGTTGAAGCCCGCCTGATAGGTCTTGGCGAGGCGCGGGCGGACCTGGTTGGTGATCGTCGGGCCGGAAGCGATCCCGGTATAGCTGGTGACGGTGTTGTTCTCGTCGACGGTGGCCGCGGTGACGTCGGACGGGCTGCCGAAGACGAAGAACACCTTGTTGTCGTCGTTGACGTCGAGCTTCGAATAGAGCCCGTCCAGCGTCAGTTGCAGCGTGTCGGTGGGCTTCCACTGCAACGTGGCCAGGCCGGACAGGCGTTTGCGGCTCGTGCTGTTGACGCCATATTCGACATAGGTCGGGATCGACACGCCGCGCAGCTCCGGCGTGCCGTCCTTGTTGAAGTCGAGGTTCTGGTTCGCTTCCCAGCCATCCGTGAACAGGCGCCGTCCCTCGATCTTGCGATCGATAAAGGAGCCGGCGACGAGGATGCCGAAGCGGTTGTCGTCGAACGTGGTGCTGAACAGGCCCGAGGCCTGCGGGGAGGCCTTGCCACGAAGCTTGTCGTAGTTGGCCTGTCCCGACACGACGAACTTGGTGCGCCCGAAATCGAACGGACGCGCCGTGTACATATCGACGGTGGAGGCGATGCCGCCCTCGACCTGGGAGGCGGTCGGCGTCTTGGACACGTCCACCCGATTGATCAGCTCGGCCGGCAGGATGTCGAAACTGAACTCGCGCCCCTGGTTCTCCGTCGCGAGGATGCGCCCGTTATACAGCGCGGTGCTGAAGGCGGGGCCGAGGCCGCGAACCGTGATGAACTGGCCCTCGCCATTGTCGCGCGAGATGGTGACGCCGGGAATGCGCTGGATCGCCTCGGCGATGTTCTGGTCCGGCAGCTTGCCGATGTCGTCGGCGACGATCGAGTCCACGATGTTCGGGGCCGCCCGCTTGATGTCGACGGCGCGCTTCAGGCTTTCGCGCAGGCCGGTGACGACCACGTCGTCGCCGGGCGCCTCCTCGCTCAGCGGCGTGCCGTCCTGCGTCTGCTCCTGCTCCACCTCGGCGGGCTGGGCGGTGCTGTCCCTGATTTGGGCGTCCTGCGGCTGGGCTCTGCGCTCCTGCGCAGGCGCCGCCATCACCGGCGCGGCTGCCATCAGAACCGTGGCCATTCCGGCCATGCCAAGCAAACGAACTCGCTGTGCGGGCGTCATGCCACCTCTCCCTGCTTCCGCCGGCGGCCACATCCGTTGCTCGGACATTGGCCCCGATCGGGTCAGGGAGTTTAACGTTCAACAAAACGGCGTGCAAGAGCCTGGAACGCGCCTCAGGCGGCGATCGCCTGCCCCTCCGTGTCGAACAGCAGGGTACGTCCGGGGTCCGCATACAGCGTCAGCGATCCCGGCAAGGTCACCGCATGGTGCCCGTCGAGCTTGGCGCGAAACTCGCCCGCATGGGCGAGCTGGCCGTACAGGAAGGTGGAATGGCCCAGCGCCTCGACCGCCTCCACCGCCACGTCGAGCGCAACCGCGTTCTCGCCGGAGCGGACGGAAAGGTGCTCGGGACGGATGCCGATGGTCACCGCGTCGCCCGGCCTGAGCACCGTGCCGCCCTGCTTGGCGAAGCGCACGCCGCCTGCACATTCGAACAGGGTCTCGCCGCCGCGCCGCTCGACCACCTGCGCGTCCAGCAGGTTGATGCGCGGGCTGCCGATAAAGGCCGCGGTGAAGACGTTTGCGGGACGGTCATAGATTTCGAGCGGGGTACCCACCTGCGCGATGCGGCCCTTGTCCAGCACCACCAGCCGGTCGGCAAGGGTCATCGCCTCGACCTGGTCGTGCGTCACGTAGATCATCGTGCTGCCAAGCTGCTTGTGGAGCCGCGCGAGCTCGTGACGCATGCGCACGCGCAGATCGGCGTCGAGGTTCGACAGCGGCTCGTCGAACAGGAAGATGGCAGGATCGCGGACGATCGCGCGGCCGATCGCGACGCGCTGGCGCTGACCGCCCGACAGCTGGCTGGGCAGACGGTCGAGCAGGCTGTCCAGCTCCAGGATCGCGGCGGCACTCTCGACCTGCGCCGCGATCCGCTCGCGCGGCACCTTCATGTTGCGCAGGCCGAAGCTGAGATTTTCGCGCACCGTCATGTGCGGGTACAGCGCATAGGACTGGAACACCATCGCCACGCCGCGCGCGGCGGCCGGGGCGTGGGTGACGTCACGATCGCCGATGCGGATGGTGCCGGTGGACACCTCCTCCAGCCCCGCAATCATGCGCAGCACGGTGGACTTGCCGCAACCGGACGAGCCGACGAGCACGACGAACTCGCCCGCCGCGACCTCCAGGTCGATGCCGCGGATCGTCTCCACGCCGCCAAAGGACTTGCCGAGGCCGCTCAGCACCAGCGCCGTCATCGCCCGCTCGCTCCCCATGCCGTTGCGCTGGTCCTGCCGTTCACAAAGGTGGCGGCGATGCTGATCTGCGCTGGGCGGGCGCGGTCCTCGCGCAACAGGAACTCGGCCGCCCGGCGCCCCTTTTCCAGCGCGTTCTGCCGCACGGTGGTGAGCTCCGGTGCGCCCGCCCGGCCACCCGGCGGGTCGATGCCGTCGAACCCGGTGACGGACATGCGGTTCGGCACCGGCAGGCCGCGCGCCTCGCATTGCGCAACCGCGCCGAAAGCAAGCCGGTCGGAAAAGCAGGCCAGGGCGGTGAGGTCGGGCCGGCGCTCCAGCAACCGATCCACGGCGGAACGACCGCCTTCCTCGCTGTTCATCGTCTCGCAGACCAGAATGCCGCCTTGCGCGATTCCGGCGGCGTCGAAAGCCTCGCGGCATCCCATCACGCGTTCGTGCACGACATAGTTCTCATCCGAAAAGTCCGCGTCGAGCGCGACGATCTCGCCCCACCCTTCGGCATGGGGAAAGGTGACGATCGCCACCTTCGTGTGGCCCAGCGCCAGCAGGTGCGCCACCACCGTGCGCATCATCTCCCGGTCGTTGGTCAGCACGCTGGCGTGATCGGGTGCGTCGAAATCGACCACCACCGTGGGCAGGCCACGCGCCAGTGCCTTTCGGATGGCGGGATGGCTGCGATAGGGCGCGTTGAAGATGTAGCCGTCCACCATCGCGGTGAGCGTGTCGAGCCGCTCGGGCTCCCTTGCATTCAGCGGGATCAGGACGAGGTTCGCGCCTTCTTCCTCGCACACGGTGGAGATGCCGCGGAGAAAGGCGAGGTCGTGCGGATCGGTGAAGGCGTAGCTCAGCGGGTCGTTGAAGACCACGCCGATGGCGCCGCACCGGCCCGTGCGCAGCGACCGGGCCGCCGGATGGGGGCCGTCATAATGCACGGCACGCGCATGCGCGAAGATGCGCTCGCGCAGTTCCTTCGACACCTTGGCCGGGTTGTTGTAGGCGTTGGAAACGGAGGTATGGGTGACACCCAGGTCGGACGCGATCGACTTCAGTGTGGCCCGCTTCGCCCGCACCATGCTTCCTCTCTCCGGATGGTTCATCCACCTTTCCCGCGAGCCTAGCGCGGCGGGTTGACAGGCACAACCGCTGGTGTTTAACGTTAAACCTGCCACTTGTTAATCATGGGCATGGGAGGATGGTCGCAGCGGATGCCCGGCGCGCGTGACGCCTTTTCGCGGTACACCGCTCCCCTGCTGCGCGGCATGGCGCTGCTCCCGTTGCTGGTTTCGGTGTCCTGCGCGGCGCCCCGGCCTGCACCCGCGCTCCTGGCGGCGGTATCGGCAGCGTCTTCGCCCGTCGAGAGCGACCTTCGCGTCAGCCTGCGCCATTTCGACCACCTCTTTGCCGAGGCCACCATCGGCGGCGAGCGCGTGGGCGTGCTCAACATCTACAGCGAAGCGCCCGACTACCGCTTCGCCATCGAGCCGCGCGAAGGCTATGCCTGCGTCGATGACGTGGCGCGCGGCATGGTGCTGCTCGCGGCAATGCCGACGCTGGACGCCGCGCGGCGGCGGCAGCTCGACCTGATGACGCGGTTCGTGCTGCGCCTGCAGGCGGACAATGGCTATTTCCACAATTTCATCTGGGCCGGCGGGCGGATCAATCGCGACTATCGGACGTCGCGCGCCCAGCTGAACTGGTGGTCGCTGCGCGCCTTGTGGGGCCTGGAGGCGGCGATGACGCGTCTTCCGGCCGACGCCCCTCTGGCAATGCGCGCGCGTGTCGCGGCCGACCGGCTCGTCGCCAATCTCAAGCGCGACCTCCCGGCGCAGGGAGGCGGAAAGGGAGAGGGCGCGAGCTGGCTTCCGTTCGGATCCGGTGCGGATGCCGGCGCCACCGCCATGCTGGGGTTGATGGCGCATTACCGGCGCACCGGCGACCCCGGCACGCGCGCGCTGCTGGCGCGGCTCGGCGAGGGGCTGGTGCAAAGGCAGGCCGGGGACGCCCGCCGCTTCCCCTTCGGTGCCTATCGCAGCTGGCGCGACCAGTGGCATGCGTGGGGCAATGCGCAGGCCTATGCGCTGCTGCGTGCCGGCGCGCTGCTCGACCGGCCTGACTTCACCGCCAGCGCCTTGATCGAGGTGGATCATTTCTATCCCTACCTGATGGAGCACGGCATGCTCGCCAGCTTCACGCTGCGCCCCGGCGCGGTGGAGTCGGCCGAGATCGCCCGCTTCCCGCAGATCGCCTATGGGATCAGCCCGATGGTGCTCGCCGCGACCGAGGCGTATCGGGTCACGGGCAAGGCGGGCTACCGCACCACCGCCCAGCGGCTGGCGCAGTGGTTTGCCGGACGGAACGACGCAACGCGGCCGATGTACGATCCCGCCACCGGGCGGGTGCTGGACGGCATCACCGGCTCGGGCGCGGTCAACGCGAATGCGGGGGCGGAGTCCACGGTGGAGGGTCTTCTTGCGCTCACCGCGCTGGGCGGAACGCCGCTGCCATGATCGCGCGCCGCACGCTCCTGACGCTCGGCGCCGGGGGGCTGGCGCTGCTTGCCGGCTGTGGCCCCCGCCGCACCGAGAAGCGGACCGACCGCATTCGTTTCTGGGTTGCGCCGAACGAGGCGGAGGAAGGCTTCTGGAAGATCGCGGTGGCGCGCTGGAATGCCCTGGGGCGCGGTCTTCCCGTCGATTTCACGACCATTCCGACCGCCGGCAGCTCCGAGGACACCGTGCTCTCGGCGCTGGTGGCCGGCACCGAGCCCGATCTGTGCTCCAACATCTTTTCCGGCTTCGCGGTGCAGCTCGCAGCCCTGGGCCAGGTCGAGAATCTCGCCGCCATGCCCGGCTATGACGCGCTGGTCGCCCGGCGGAACATGGGCGCGATCCTCGCCGGCTGGACGCAGAACGGGCAGGTCAGTGCGCTGCCGATCTATTCGAGCCCGACCCTGTTGTGGTGGCGCGCGGACCTGCTGGAAAAGCATGGCTTCTCGGCGCCGCCGCGCACCTATGACGAGGTTTATGCCTTTTGCGACCGCTATGGCGTCGCCCGGCAGCGTTATGGCATGCAGGTCGTCTCCGGCCGCTGGTGGGCGGATCGCTGGTTCGACTTCATCTCCTTCTATTATGCCGCATCGGGCGGCCGGCCCTATCTGGAGGGCGCGCGGGCGCTGTACGACAACGCTGCCGGGCAGCAGGCCGCCGGCTTCATGGACCGCATGTTCCGCCGCGGCTGGACCGCGATGGACTTCGACGCGGAGGAGCCGCTCGTCTCCGGCCTTGCCGCAGGCGCGGTGCGCGGGCCCTGGGACGTGGAACGGTTCGCCAGGATCTATCCGGATACGCTGGCGCGGATCGAAGTCGGCCCGATCGTCGCGCGCGCGGCAGGGGAGGGCGTCGGCGCGACCTTTTCGGACAGCAAGGGACTGGTGATCTTCAAGAGCAGCCGCGTGGCGCGGCCGGCGTTCGACTTCCTCGCCTGGGTGCTGGGCGAGGAGGATCTGAACCTCCTGTGGCTGCAGCGAACGGGGCTGTCCCCGGCCCGGGGCGACCTGCTCCAGAACCCGCGTTTCGCGCGCTACTACCGGTCCAACCCCATCGGGCGCGCTTATGCCGATCATGTCGTCAACGCCAAGCCGCCGGCGCTCAGCGAGCACACGATCGATATCCAGAAGATCATGACCACCAAGCTTGTCGAGCCGCTGATGGGCGGCCAGCTTTCACCCGCCGATGCACTCGCCGAGGCGGTGGCGCAGACCAATCGCATGCTCGCGGTGCAGGCGTGAGGCGCGGGGCAGACGCATCGCGGCACCGGGCCCTGTCGCGCGAGGCGGTGATCGGCTTGTCGCTGGCGCTCGCCTATCTGGTCTTCGCCGCGATCTTCTGGGCCTATCCGTTCTTCTGGCTCGCGCGACTGTCGGTCACGCAATGGCGCTTCTTCGACGAGCCCGTGTTCACCGGCGGCCGCAACCTGTTGCTGACGGTGCAGGATCCGCAATTCCAGCAGGCGATGTGGAACGTGCTCCGCTTCCTCGCCTTCTACCTGCCGATCGCGTTCGGCGGCGCGCTGCTCGTCGCGTTCGGCCTGCAGCATGTCGGGCGGGGCAAGACCTTCGTTGCGCTCTGCTTCCTGCTGTCCAACGTGTCGTCGGGCGTTGCCGTGTCGCTGGTGTTCACCAAGATCTTCAGTTCGACCGGCCCGCTGAACGCATGGCTGTTCGGCTGGATCGGCGTTCGCGTCCCCTGGACGACCCATCCGACGCTGGCCATGCTCGCCATCGCGCTGGTGGTCGCGTGGAAGTTCGTCGGCTATTACGGCCTGATCCTCTATTCCGGCCTGCTGACGATCCCGCGGGAGATCTACGACGCCGCGACGCTCGACCATGCGCGCCCGCTCACCCGGCTGTTCCGCGTCACGCTGCCGATGATCAACCCGCAGCTGATGATGGTGCTGGTCTTCGCCATCCTCGTCTCGTTCGGCCTGTTCACCGAGCCCTTTCTCATCACCGGCGGCGGCCCGGCGGACAGCACCGCGACGCCGCAGATGATGATCTACGAAACGGCGTTCCGGCGGCTCCAGCCCAGCCATGCCGCGACCATGAGCATCCTCGTGTCGCTTGCCAGCTATCTGCTGGTCCTGGCGGCACGGCGCCTGTTCGAACGCAAGGTGGTGATCGCATGACACGGGAGAGCATCGCCCGCCTGGTCCGGTCGCGCAGCCCCGGTGGTTGGGCGGCGACCATCGGCATCTACACGCTGGCCCTGACCTGGCTTTACCCGTTCGCCTGGATGGTGGCCGCGTCGCTGAAGCCGACCGCGCAGATCTATACCACCGGCCTGTTCGAAGGCGACTTCTCCTTCGACAATTTCAGGTTCCTGTTCGCCACCGCGGACAAGCTGGATCGGCCGTTCCTCCAGGCGATGGGCATCTCCGCCATCGTCACGCTCAGCGTTACGGCCTCGGTGATCGTGACCTCCGCGTTCATCGCCTACGCGCTGGCCCGGCTGCGTTTTCCCGGCGCCAAGCTCTTCGGCGACTTTCTGCTGCTCCAGATGGTCATTCCGACGACCATGTTCATCCTGCCCTTGTTCGTGCTAATCAAGCAGCTCGGCCTGCTCAACTCGCTGGGCGCGCTGATCTTCCCGTCGATGATGTCGGGCTGGGGCATCTACATGATGTCGCAGTCGTTCCGGGCCATGCCGGAGGACCTGCTGGATGCCGCGCGGCTCGATCGCGCCAGCCTGTGGCAGACGGTGATGAAGGTGGTGGTGCCGCTCAACAAGTCGATCATCGCGATCGTCGCCTTGTTCACCTTCACCGGCACCTGGGACAATTTCCTGTGGCCGCTGATCGCCATTTCCGACACGGACCGGATGCCGCTTGCCGTGCTGCTGGCGACGTTCAGCAAGCAATATGGCGGCTATGCCGGCCCGGTCATGGCGGGCGCGGTGCTGCAGACGCTGCCGCTGGTGCTGCTGTTCCTCCTGTTCCGTCGACACTTCCTGCAGGGCATGGCCCTGACCCTGAAATGACGACGGTGCAGCACGGCCCCGACATGCTGATACGCTCCCCGCACAATCCGGAGGCAGAGCGCCGTGGACCGTAGCACCATCACCCGCGTCGCGACGCTGTACGAGGCCTTTGCCGCCGGGAACGTCGGCGTGCCGTCCCCGACGGGCAAGCTCGTCTTTGCGGGCATGGACGGTGCCGACGTCTACAATATCACGGCCCCGTTCGCATCGGCGGGGCGCCGCGTGGTGGCGGGGCGGGTGGAAGCGCGGGACAGCGAGGAATCGATCGCCCTCTTCTTCGAGGAGCGGGACGGCATGTGGCATCCGATCCACGGCGCCCCGCGCTTCCGATTGCAGGACCCTTTCGTGACGCGGATCGGGGAGGAACTGGTTTTCGGCGGCGTCGAAACGGCGGAGGCGGGCGGCACGCTGACCTGGTGGACGAATTTCTATCGCGGCAGCGACATCTTCGATCTCCAGCCGTTCTTTTCCGGGCCGCTGGGCATGAAGGATATTCGCCTGTGCGAGCTGGCGGACGGGCGCGTTGGCGTGTTCACCCGACCGCGCGGGCGAAAGGGTGGCCGCGGTACGATCGGCTATACGGAGGTGGCGTCGCTGGAAGCCCTGACGATAAAGGCGATCGACCAGGCGCCGATGCTCGAAGGCATGTTCCATCCGCTCGATTGGGGCGGCGCCAACGAGGTGCATCTGCTGTCCAGCGGCGAGCTCGGCGTGATCGCGCATGCCGCCTGTTACGTCGGCGACATCCTCTACGGCGTGCGGCGTTACTATGCGGTCGCCTTTGTGTTCGACCCGGCCGGCCGCCGTTGGCGCGACTATTGCATCATCGCCGCGCGCGATCAGTTCGCCCCCGGACCGGCCAAGCGGCCCGACTTGGTCGATGTCGTGTTTTCGTCCGGCATCGTATGCACCGGTCCTGGCACGCGCCTTTACGCCGGGACCTCCGATGCGGAAGCGCAATGGCTGGACATCGCCTATCCCTTCGACGTGCCGCTGGCCGCGGCCGGGGCGGGCTCGCCCCCGACATCGCGAAGCGGGAGGGCAGGGCCGTGGCAATCGCGCGAGCCGGTGCTTCCAGGCTGACCGGGGCAGTCGGCGCCGACCGACGCGCGATCCGCTGGCGCGCGGCCCGCCCAGCGGATCGCATTGGCAAGGATGCGCCGATAGTTCGGATCGTCATAAGCCTCCGGCGAGTGGCCCAGTGCGGAGTAGAAGACGCGGCCCTTGGCGGCGGGATTGATCCAGATGACCGGGTGCGTTCCCATCGCCAGCTTGGCGCCCAGGCGGTAACTCGCCTCGTCGATCCGGGCGAGCACGGTCATGCCGCGTACGGCGGGGCTTGCGTCAAAGGAGTACCATTCGTCGGTCGGTGCCCAGGGGAGCTGCACGCCGGCCATGGCGGGATGGTTCGGGCGATCGACGAAGATCCGGGCCGACTGGAACTGATCCGGGCCGCCCGGATGGCCGAGGAACCGGGTGCCGATGATCGTGGCGGTATACCAGGGATCGGTATGACTGTTGTCGCCGGCCGCATGCAGCGCCACCACGCCGCCACCCCGCGCCACGAAGCGGGCAAAGGCGGCACGTTGGCGTGCGGTGAGGAAATCGCCGCTGGTGCTGTTGAGGACGACAACGGAGAAGCGGCGCAACTGCGCGTCGTTGAAGATGGCCGCATTCTCGGTAACGAGGCTTTTCCGGCCGAGGCTTCGTGCGATGTCGGCAAGCACGGCGTTCGAATGCGGAAGGTGCTCGATATGGCGCCAGCCGTTCGTCTTCGACACGATCAGCACCGCATTGTGCAGCCCCTCCGGCAGGACCGGTGCGACCACGTCGTACGTGGGCGTCGGCAAATGAGGGTCAGGTGCTGCCTGAGCCATTGTCAGCAAGGCAACCAGCGCCAGCAGCTTGCGCATCGTCAACTCTCCGCCCGGTGCGGCCGCTCATCGGCACCGCGGCGCGAGCATAGGACGACCGGGCCGAAACGACAGGGGTGATCGCGTTGCAGATGCCCGGTCTCGGACCCGCCGCTGACCGGGCGGCCTACAGCATCGATCCCTGGCGCACGCGCGGCAGATCGGGGTGCGAGCTCAGGTGCGAGGCATGGCTACCGGCTCAATCTGCAAGGTGAGGCGGTCGAGCCGCTGGCGCGCACCCTTGCCGGTACGTCCTTGCCGATGCGCATCGTCGTCGGCGACCTGCCGCCGCTCCCTGCGGGCAAGTACAGCGATACGATCCCGGTGACGATCACCGCGTTGTAGCGCCATCCCGCCCAGAACACGGTCGGCCGCCCCCCCCGGAGCAGCAGCATCTGCGCGGCGGTGGACGCCCCATCAAGCGCGCGGAAGCAGAGGTGGCCTGTTCGTCCGCGCGCGGTACCGGTCGGAAACCGTTGCACAGATCCGGGCATTGACGCCGCTCAACAAGGCCGCGCCCGATGTCGCGGTGACGCCGATCGAGGACTTCACCGCGGCGCTGAACCGCTGACGCAAACGCGCCGCGGCCGCGCCGGTCATGGGCTCAGCGCAGGCCGCCGGGGCGGAAGGAGAGCGGCGCGGCCGGTCCTCCCGGACCGGAGCCGCTGTCGAACAGTCGCTCCAGCATGGCGGCCATGGCCCCGTGCCCCTTGAGCGTCAGCGTGACATGCACGCGGCGATGATCGGCCCGGTCCGGCGTGCGGACGAGCAGGCCCGCTTCCTCCAGCCGCACGATGCGGCGCATCGCGCTGGCCGCGCTTTCCCCGGACAGGACGATCAGATCCTTCACGCAGAGCGGGCGGAACTCGCCTTCGGCGATCATCAGCTCGATCATCATGTCCCAGGCGGGATCGACGAACAGCTCGGCAGGCAGGCTCACCGTGGTCATCGTGCCGCGCAGTTCCTGCGCCTTGCGGGCGCGGGCGACGAGTTCGGGCGGGGTCTGGCGGTCGCCCTGCACCACGGACAGGCCCGGCCGCCGGGGCGCGCTATCGCTCACGAAGCGCCTCCTGCGCCCGGTTGAGCGGCTTCAGGAGATATTGCAGCACGGTCTTGCTGCCGGTGTGGATGTCCACGGTGGCGACCATGCCCGGCGTGATCGGGAAGCGCTTTCCCGCCTTGTTGACCAGCGAGTCGGACTTGGTGCGCACGAACACGCGGTAGTAAAGGACTTCCGGCTTCACCTCGTCGCGGATGGTGTCGGGCGAGATGCTGGAAACCTCGCCCTCCAGCCCGCCATAGATCGAATAATCATAGGCGGTGACCTTCACGCTCGCGCGCTGGCCGGGGCGGATGAAGGCGATGTCGCGCGGCTGGACCCGGGCCTCGATCAGCAGGCGCTCGTCCAGCGGCACGATCTCCATCAGCTTGCCGTTGGGCGGCACCACCCCACCGATGGTGGAGACCTCGATGTTCTTCACCACGCCGCGCACCGGCGAGCGGAAGGTGAGGCGCTGGAGCGTGTCGGAACGGCCGCGCACGACCGGTTGCAGCGAATCCACCTGCTCGGTGACCTTGGCGAGCTCCTGCCGCGCATCGACCATATATTGCGAGCGCAGGTCCGCCTTTTTCAGCTCGAGCTCGGCGCGCTGGCGTTGCAGGCGGAGCACCTCCACGCTGCTGGCGGCGCCGACGCCGATCAGCGACTGGCCGATCCCCACCTCGCGGTTGATGAGCGCCAGCGACTGATCGATCAGCCCCATCGATTCCTGCAGGCTGCGGCGCCGGGTCTGGTACAGGCGCCGCTCGGAGGCGATCAGGTCGGGATAGCCGCTGAGTTCCGCCGGGAAAGCGAGCGGCACGCCATTGGCCTCGGCGCGCAGCCGCGCGGCGGCGGCGAGCGCGGAGCGGTATTTCGCGGCGCTTTCCTCCATGGTGGAGCCGGCCTGGGTGGGATCGAGCTGCGCCAGCATCTGGCCGGGGCCCACGATCTGATCCTGCCGCACCATCAGCTTGGACAGGATGCCGCCTTCCAGCGACTGGATCACCTGCTCGCGGTTGGTCGGCACCACGCGGGCCTCGCCGGTGGCCACCTCGTCCAGGCTGGCGAACCAGGCCCAGCCGAGCCCCACCGCGAAAAGCGCGGCGAGCAGCCAGATGAGGCGGGTGGAGGAGGCGAGCCGTGCCTCGTTCTCGCCACCGAACAGGTGGTCGTCGTCGATCGCGATGGCGGTCATGCCGCTTCCTTTCCGGTGGTGCCGTGCGCCGCGCCGGTCGCGTCGCCGCGCCCTTCCCCGCGCATGGTTCGCAGCACGTCGTCCTTGGGGCCGTCCAGCAGCACGCGGCCGTTGTCGACCACCATCAGGCGGTCCACCACGTCGAGCACGCGCATGCGGTGGGTGGCGATCACCAGCGTGCGGTCGCGGCTGCCGGCGCGCAGGCTGTTCAGGAAATGGCGCTCGGTCGCCTCGTCCATGGCGGCGGTGGGCTCGTCCAGCAGCATCACGGTGGGCTGCCGCAGCAGGAGGCGCGCGAGCAGCAACGCCTGCACCTGGCCGCCCGACAGGCCGCGTCCGCCTTCCTGCACGACATGGCCGAGGCCATCGCGCAGACGTCGGACCAATCCGTCGGCGCCGACCGCCGCCAGCGCCGCCATGATCTCCCCGTCGCTGGCGGCGGGCGCGCCGAGCGTCAGGTTCTCGCGCACGGTGCCATGGAACAGCCGGCTCGTCTGGGTGAGCAGGCCGACATCGCGGCGCACGTCCGCCGGGTCGATCTGGTGCAGCGCGAGCCCGTCGAGCAGCACCTCGCCCGACACCGGCTGCATCATGCCCGACAGACCCTGCAACAGCGTGGACTTGCCGGCGCCGTTGCGGCCGAGCACGGCAATCTTCTCGCCCGCCGCGATCTCGAGATGCGGGACGCTCAATGCCGGCGGGGCGTTCGGATCGGCATAGCTGAACACCGCCGAGCGCAGGGTGAAGCCGCCCTGCACCGCCGGCAGCGGGATGCGGCTGTCCGCCTCCGCTGCGTCGACGGGCAGTGCCATGATCTGGTTCAGGCTGCCCATCGCCACCTTGGCATGCTGCCACCGGGCGAGCAGCGAGGTGACCTGCGACAGGGGCGCCATCATCCGCGAGCCGAGGATGGAGGTGGCGACCAGCGCGCCGGTGGTGATGTCGTGCGCGATCACCAGCGGCGCGCCGACGAAGATGATCGCGGCATAGACGCCGTTCTGCACGCTTTGCGTCCAGACGGAGAGCGTGTTGGTAAGGCCGCGCAGGCGCAGCTGCGCCTCGCCGGAGACGGCATTGTAGTGGTTCCACTGGCGCTGGAAGCGGTCTTCGGCCTGGAGCGCCTTGATATCCTCGATGCCCTGCACCGCTTCGACCAGCATGGCGTTGCGAAGCGAGGACTCGCGCATCGATTCGGTTGCCAGCATGCGCAGGCGGCGCTGGGCGAGCAGGCCGGGCACCAGCAGCAGCACCAGAGCGGCCATCGGCACCAGCGCCAGCACGCCGCCGATATACCAGAGCACGCCGACGAACAGCAGGAAGAAAGGCAGGTCCGCCACCGTCGCCACCGTGGTGGAGGTGAGCAGGTCGCGCACCTGGTCGAGATCGCGAAGCTGCGCGATGAACGTGCCGGTGGAGGCGGGGCGCGCGCGATTGGTGACGCGCAGGGCGTGGCCGAACACGCGGTCGGAGATCCGCAGGTCCGCCCGCTTGCCGAGGATGTCGACGATATTGGTACGCAATCTCCGCAGCAGGAAGTCGAAGCCGATGGCGATCAGCACGCCCAGGAACAGGATGGTGAGCGTCGGGATCGACGCCGCCGGCACCACCCGGTCATAGACCTGCATGGAGAACAGCACGCCGGCCAGGCCGAGGCAGTTGGTCACCACCGACGCGATCATCACATGGCCGTATCCGCGTGCGTCCTTCAACAGCACGTGGCGCAGCCAGTGATCCTCGAACGGCCGGATATAGGTGTCCACGCGGGCGTCCGGAGTGGAGCGGGCGGGGCGCGGGATGACGAACCCGGTCGCTTCCCGCAGCAGCGCCTCCAGCGGCATGTGGTTGGCCGTGCCGCGATCGCCGGCCAGCGTGACGGTGGCGCCGCCCTGGCCATCGAGCGCCTCCACCAGCGCCAGCTCGCCGTCCGACAGCCGCGCGATTAGCGGCAGCCGCCAGTTGGAAAGGCGCAGGGCGGAGGCGGCAGCGAAGCGAACGGACAGGCCGTGCGCGCGGGCGAGCGCCCGGATGCCGGCATCCGCATCGCCCGCCAGCTCCCATTGCGCCGCGAGGCGTGCGCGCTGTTCGGAGACGGGCAGGCGATAGTGCCGCGCGACACGGGTGAGCAATTCGAGCCAGGCGTCGATGCCGGCGCCCGTCTGCGCAACGGGAAAGGGAAGGGGGGCGTTCACAAGGTCACTCCGCCGATGCTGGTGCCGGTCAGCCCGAAGGCGTCGCGAGTGCGGCCGGAAAGGAACAGGCAGTCGGTCTGCAGGCGGCGCAGGTCGTGCGCGTTGTTCACCGCCTCGAAGCGCACCTGCTGGAGCTCCTGTTCGGCATTGAGCAGGTCCACGAGGGTGCGGGTGCCCATTTGCAGATATTGCAGCTGATAGAGGCGCCCGGTTTCCTTCATGCTCGCCGTGCGCGAGGCGAGCGTGTCGTTCAGCCGCGCGAGGCTCTCGATCTGCTGCTGCGCCTCCGCCATGCGCTGGCTGGTGTCGAGCCGCGCACGGGTGGCGGCCGCCTCCGCCGCGCCGCGCGCGAACTCGGCGCCGCGCACGCGCGCGCCGGTGACCCCGCCGCCGAAGATGTTGCTGCTCACGCGAAGGCCGAAATTGTAGATGCTGCGATCGCCGAACGGCGAGGCGAAGTCGGTGGAGGCATCCCCGCCCAGCGACAGGGTGGGATAGCGCTCCGCCCGGTTGCGACGCACCTCGGCCCCCGCCTGATCGGCCCGCGCCTCCGCCACCATCACCGACGGGATCTCGCTCCACGCCGGCATGGGCGCGGTGCAGCTGCGCATCAGCCAGTCCGGGACGTCCGCCGAGACGCTGGACACCGTCTGGCGGTTCATCAGATAGGCAAGGTTGCTGGACCAGCGCCGCACCTCCGCCTCGATCTGGCTGAGCGTCGCCTGCGCCGCTTCCACGCGCGCCTGTGCCTGGAGCGCGTCGGATCGGGTCGCCGCGCCCTTGTCGGATCGCTCGCCCACCAGCTTGCTGATGTCGGCGATCCGCTCCGCCTGCTCGCGGGCCACATCGCGCAGGGCGATCGAGCGTTGCAGCTCGATCAGGGCGTAGCTGGTGTCGCGCACCAGGGTGTCCACCGCCAGCAGCAGCTCGGCGCGACCAATGCGGGTGCCGGCTCGCGCGGACTCGACCGCGCTGGACACCTTGCCGAAATCGAACAGCATCTGCTGCGCGCCGATCTGCGGACGGGGACGCCAGGTGCCGCTGACCCGGCTGTCATAGCCGCTGCCGAGGCCGGCGCTGATAATCGGGGAATAGCCCGCGCGCGCGGCGCTGACCTCGGCATCCGCCTGCCCGACCACGCCGGAGGCCTCGATCACCGCCGGATGCCAGGAAACAACCTGCCGCGCGGCAGTCTCGATCGTCAATGGCGGATCGCCCGGAGAGGCAGTCGCCGCTGTATTCGCCACACTCGCCAGGACCAGGCCATACATCGCCAGTCCGGAGCGGAAGCAACGCAGGCCATGAGCCATGTCGTTTTATCCTCTCTGATAGGAGAGGACAGTGCCGTTTTCCGGACTAAAGAAGAGTTTACACGGCCGTATACTTAACTGCATACGGCCGTGTATTAGCGTCATCTTTGCGCGATTATACAGTCATTCTGGAGTGATCTTCCTCACGGGTTTGATCGACCGGCAGGGCAAGGTAGCCGAGCGGGTCGACCGGGTCGCTGGCGGTGTGCTCGATCGGCACCGCCTCCGGCGCCGGCGCGACGGTCGGGAAGTCCGGCGCGGGCTGGGCCTGGGCATGTTCGTCCAGGTACCGGGCGAGCACGTCGGGCACGTCGCCCTGGCCTTCGAACAGGTCAAAGGGGGCGATGCCGGTCGGCTGCACGTCAGGGTGCCCGCCGCCGACCACGACCGATGCATCGTGCTGCTCGACGCCGGTCGCGGGGTGCGCTTCCGGCCCGGCGACCATGGCCAGCGACACCACGTCGTTCTCGACCGCGAACGTCGTCGCCACCGGCGCCGCATTGTCGCCGGGAACGTCGATGCGCACGTTCAGCGTGGCGGTGGAGACCACGCCGTTGGGCTGCACCAGCTGGTAGGTGAAGCTGTCGAGCAGATCCACCGCCGAGTAGGGCAGGGTGCCGCTCGGGCGATAGGTATAGTCGCCGGTTTCCGTGACCGTCAGCGTGCCGTAGCGGCCCGCGATCGACAGTGGCGTGTCCCCCACTTCCGTGAAGGTGGCGCCGGTGCCGATACGCACCGCGTAGAAGTCGGCATTGGGGGTGTCGTTGGCGAGCAGGTCCCCGGTCGCCGCCGTCGTGCCGGTCACCGTGTAGCGATCCAGGAACGTGACGTTCTCGCCGATATACACGGTGGTGCCATAGCCGGTGCCGATCGTGTTCGTGCTGGACACGGTGTAGGTGTAGGTGCCGGCCGGCAGGTCATCCAGCGTCAGCGACACGCCGGCACCCAGCGGCAGGCCGGCCACCGCCGTCTGCGTCGTGGTGCCGACCACCGCGCCCGCCGCGTTGCGCACGGTGATCGTGTAGCTGGGGAACAGCGCGATGGTGCCGCCACGCACGGCGGTGAGCGTCACGTCGGACACGGTGTTGGCGGCCACCGTGAAGCTGTCCGCCCCCGAGCCGGTGCGCGGCGCGCCGAGCGACAGCGGGGTGTTGAACGTGAACTCCTGGGCGGGCGCAATGGTCGTCGAGACGTTCTGGTACGTCACAGCCGCCGTCGCCGTGTCGTTCACCGCCAGCGGGGCGCCGGTGATGTCCGGGCTGCCGATCGCGATCGACAGGTTGGCGCTTTCCAGCTCCCCGTCGCTCGGATCGATCAGCGTGTAGGTGAACGTATCGGTGTGACCGATCGCGGCGGCATTGGCGGCCGGCGTGTAGGTGTAGCTGCCGTTGAGGTTGATGAGCAGCGTGCCCCAGCTGCCGGTCACGGCCGTGCCGTCGCCGACCACCGCGGTGGTGACGCCGTTCACCGTGACGCTGGCCACCCGCGTGCCGGGCGCCACGATGTCGATCTCGCCCGCGGGGCTCGCATCGGTGATGACGTTGCCCTGCGTCGCCGCTGGCACCGCGGCGCCGACATCGGTATAATCGAGATCGGTGCCCGTCACCGTCAGCGCGCCGAGAAGCCCCACGCCCGCCGTGCCCTGGAAGGTCAGAAACGCGCGGTACTGGCCCGCTCCCAGCGTTTCCGTGGCGGTGACGTTGCCGTTCAGCAGCCCCACCTGCACCAAGGTGGCCGCGCCCTGCGTGTCCACCGCAACCCAGTTCGTGCCGTCAAAGCGCTGAACCGCGACCGCATAGCCGCTCAACGCGCCGATATTGGCGAGCGCGTCATAGGTGAACACGGCATTGAGGGTGTGGCCCTCCTGCACCGTGAAGTTGACGGACGGAACGCCCAGCACCTGCGCATTGAGGTTCACGGCGCCAAGCGACACCAGCGCCAGGTAGTTGGCCGTGCCGAGGTTCACCCCCGTTGTCACCGGTTGCAGGTCGATCGCCGCGGTGTTCGCGTTGTCGAACGCGTCGATGTCGAACGGCGCCGCCACCGTGCCGGTCCCGGAGCGGTTGCCGGCCGCGTCGGCGAGGGTCACGCCGAGGGTGCCGCCGGCCTGCTGCGCCGGGGAGAGGCCGACGCTGAACGCGCCGTCGGTGCCGACCGTGCCAGTGCCGAGCAACTGGCCGCCGGCATTGCGTACCTCCACGCGGGCGCCGGCCTCGCCGGTACCGGTGACGGTGGCGCCGTTCGGCGAGATCGCCAGCGCGGCGGGCGCCGCGGGGGCGGTCAGGTCCGGAGCGATGGCGGTGGCGGCCGGTGACGTGTTGCCGGCGGCATCCGCCTGGGTGGCCACCACCGTTTCGCCGTTCCGCTGCGCACTCGTCAGCGGCACCAGATAGAGGCCGTCCGCACCGACCAGCGCCGTGCCGAGAACGGCGCCGGCGAGCGTGGTCACCGTGACGCGGGACCCTGCCTCGCCCGTTCCCGTCACGCTGCCGCCATCACCCGAGACGGACGCGGTCGGGGCGGCCGGGGCGGTGAGGTCGGGCGCGACTGCGGGCACAGGGGGCGAGACGTTGCCGGCGGTGTCCGCCTGGGTCACGCTGACCACCTCGCCATTGCGCTGTGGCGGATTGAGCGCCACCGAATAGCTGCCGTCCGGCTGCACCAGCGCGGTGCCGAGCACCCCGCCGGTCGCGCCGGTGACGGTGACGGTTGCGCCGGCAAGCCCGGTGCCGACCACCGCGCCGCCGTCCGCGGTGACGCTGGCCACCGGGATCAGCGGCGGCACGTCGTCCGGGGCGACGATGGTGGTCGCCGGCGAGAGGTTGCCCGCCTGATCGGCCTGCCGCACCGTCAGCGTCTCGCCGTCATCCTGGCGATCGTTCAGCGGCACGGCGTAGCGACCGTCGCCCGCGACGGTGGCGGTGCCCAGCACGGTGCCGGCCGCGTTCGTCACGGTGACGGTTGCGCCGGGCTCACCCGTGCCGGTGACGAACCCGCCATCGGCGGAGACGACCGCGACGGGTGCCGCGGGCGGGGTGGCGTCCGGCGCCACGGCGGAAGCCGGCGTGGAGATGTTGCCCGCCACGTCCGCCTGGGTTGCGGTGACCAGGCCACCATCGATCTGCGCGGGGGCGAGCGGCGCGGTGTAGGTGCCGTCCGCCGCCACGGTGGCCGTGCCGACCACGGCGCCGTCCACCACGATCGAGACCACGGCGCCGGGCTCGCCGGTGCCGGTCGCGGTCGCGCCATCGGCCGCGATGGCGAGGGTTGGGGCGGCCGGCGGCGTGATGTCCGGCGCGATCAGCGGTACCACCGGCGAGGCGTTGCCCGCCGCATCGGTCTGCACCACCGTGAGCGCCTGGCCGTTCGCCTGGGGCGACGCCAGCGGAACGGCGAAGGTGCCGTCTCCGGCCACGACCGCGCTGCCCAGCACGCCGGCTGCTCCGCTGACGGTCACGGTGGCGCCGGGCTCACCCGTGCCGGTGACCGCGCTGCCGTCCGCCGCCACCGCTGCGGCGGGAACCGCCGGCGGGGTGAGGTCGGGCGCGACGGCGGCGGCGGCGGGCGACACGTTGCCCGCGGCGTCCCGCTGGGTGAGGCTCAGCGTCTCGCCATTGCGCTGCGGCGTTGTGAGAGTGGCGGTGAAGGCGCCGCCTGCATCCACCACGGCGGTGCCGATGGCGGTGCCGGCCGCGTTCGCGATCGTGACGGTGGCGCCCGGCTCGCCGGTGCCGGTCACGCTGCCGCCGTCGCCGGCGACCGCCGCCACCGGAGCGGCGGGCGGCGTGAGATCCGGCGCGATCGTGCTTGCCGTGGGCGAGCCGTTGCCGGCCGCGTCGGTCTGCGTCGCGGTGAGCGGCTCGGCGTTGACGAGCGGCGGATCGAGCTGAACCGCGTAGCTGCCGTCTGCCGCCACGGTCGTCGCGCCGACCACGCCGCCGCCGCTGGTGACGACCACCCGCGCGCCCGGCTCGCCGGTGCCCGTGACGGTGGCGCCATCGGCCGAGATGGCGATGGTGGGGGCCAGCGGAGCCGTGCCGTCGGGTGCAACCGCGGTGGCCGGTGCGGACGGATTGCCGGCAACGTCCGCCTGCGTGGCGGTGAGCAGCTGGCCGTTCACCTGCGCCGGGGCGAGCGCCGCGGTGTAGGTGCCGGCGCCATCGACCACGCCGCTGCCGATCGCCGTTCCCGCAGGATCGGTGATGGTCACGGTCGCGCCCGGCTCGCCGGTGCCGGTGGCGATGGTGCCGTCGGCACTGATCGCCAGCGTCGGCAGGGCCGGCGGCGTGATGTCCGGCGCGGCCACGGTGGTGGTCGGCGACAGGTTGCCGGTGGGGTCCGCCTGCACCACGGTGAGGATGCCGCCATCGGCCTGAGCCGGTGTCAGCGTCACGCTGAAGCTGCCGTCCGCCGCCACCGGGCCGGTGCCGACGACGGTGCCCGCCGCATTGGTGACGGAAACGGTGGCGCCGGCTTCCCCGGTGCCGGTGACAACGGCGCCGTCCGCACCGATCGCGGCGGTGGGCACGGCGGGCGGCGTCAGGTCCGGCGCGGCCGTGGTGACCGGCAGCGACACGTTGCCCTCCGCATCGGCCTGTGTCGCGGTCAGCGTTTCGCCGTTGCGCTGCGGCGTGGTGAGCGCCGCCGTGTAGGTGCCGTCGGCGGCAACGGTGGCGGTGCCGATCACCGCGCCGGCCGGATCGCGGACGGTGACGGTGGCGCCGACCTCGCCGGCTCCGGTGACGATCGTGCCGTCCGCATTGACCGCCGCCGTCAGGCCCAGCGGCGCATCGAGATCTGGCGCCAGCACGGTGACCGCGCCGGAAGGATTGTCGGCGACGTCCGTCTGGCGAACGGTAAGCGTTTCGCCTTCGACCTGCGCCGGCGCGAGCGGCACGCGGAACGTTCCGTCCGCCCCGACGATGGCGCTGCCGAGCGGGGTGCCGTCCGCCCCGGTGACCGAGACGGCTGCGCCCGGCTCGCCGGTGCCGGTCGCCGCGGTGCCGTCGGCGGCGATGGCGACCACGGGCGTTGCCGGGGCGGTGAAGTCCGGCGCCACGGCGGAGGCAGGATCGGACGCATTGCCGCCCGGATCCACCTGCGTCGCGAACACCTGCTCGCCGTTCACCTGCGGGGGCGTGAGCGCCGTGCCGTACTGACCGTCCGAGCCGACGATCGCCGTGCCCAGCACGTCGCCGTTCGCGTTGACGATGGTGACGGACGCGCCCGGCTCGCCGGCGCCCGTCACGGCGGCGCCATCGCCGCTGATGGCGATCGTCGGCACCGCAGGGGGGATCAGGTCGGGCGCGATCACCGCGGCGGCGGGCGACGCATTGCCGGCCACATCGGTCTGCACGACCGAGAGCTGCCCGCCATTGTCGCGCGGCGGGACCAGCGCGATCGTGAAGATGCCGTCCGCACCGGCCGTGCCGGTGGCCAGCACGGTGCCGGCCGGATCGCTGACCGTGATGGCCGCGCCGGCCTCGCCGGTGCCGGACACGGCCGAGCCGTCCGCGGCGATCGCCGCAACCGGCGCGGCAGGCGCGGTGAGATCGGGCGCCACGTCGGTGGCCGCGCCCGAGAGGTTGCCGGCGGCGTCGGTCTGGGTGGCGGTGACCAGCTGGGCCGCGATCTGCGCCGGGACGAGAGCGGCGGTGTAGGTGCCGTCGGCGGCGACCAGCGCGGTGGCCAGCACGGTGCCGGCCGGATCGGTGATCGTCACGGTGGCTCCGGGCTCGCCGGTGCCGGCGACGGAGGCGCCGTCCGTGCCCACGTCGATGGTCGGCGCGGCCGGGGCGGTGACATCGGGCGCGATGTCGGTGGCCGCGCCCGAGACGTTGCCGGCAGCGTCTCTCTGCGTGGCGGTGACGACCTCGCCGTTGAGCTGGGCGGGGTTGAGCGTGGCGGCGTAGGTGCCGTCCGCGGCGACCAGCGCGGTGGCGAGCACGGCGCCGGTCGGGCCGGTCAGCGTCACCGTGGCGCCGGGCTCGCCGGTGCCGGTGGTGGTGGCGCCGTCCGCGCCGACGTCGATCGTCGGCGCCGCAGGTGCGGTGATGTCGGGGGCGATAGCCGGAGTGGCCGGCGAGACGTTGCCGGCGGCGTCGGCCTGCGTCACCGCCACCTGCTCGCCATTGGCCTGGGCGGGGGCGATCGCCACCGTGTAGCTGCCGTTCGCGCCGGCAACGCCGCTACCCAGCACGAGGCCGCCCGCGCCGGTGACGGTCACCGTCGCGCCGGGCTCCGCCAGACCGCTGACGGAGGTGCCGTTCGCGCTCACCGTGGCGCTGGGCGGGACCGGAGCGGTGACGTCGGGTGCAGCGAGCGTGAGCGGCGGCGAGGCGTTGCCGGCGGCATCGGTCTGAGAAAGGGCGATCTGCCCGCCATTCGCCTGTGCCGGCGACAGCGCAACCGTGAACGTGCCGTCGGCTGCCGCCGCACCGGCGCCGATCACGATGCCGTTTGCGTCGACAACGGTGATGGTGGCGCCGGGCTCGCCCGTGCCAGTCGCCGTGCTGCCGTCGCCGGCAATCGTGGCGACGGGGGCGAGCGGCGCGGTGATGTCCGGCGCCGCCAGCGCGGTGGCGGCGGACGGATTTCCGCTGGGGTCGGTCTGCACGACGGAGAGCGGCTCGCCATTGGCCTGGGGCGGCGTCAGCGGAACGGCGAAGGCACCGGATGCGCCCACCGTGGCCGTGCCGAGCACGGTCCCGTCCGCGGCGAGCACGCGCACGGTGGCGCCGGGCTCGCCCGTTCCGGTCACCACCACGCCGGTGCCGTCGATCGCCGCCGCGGGCGCGGCCGGCGCGGTGAGATCGGGTGCGGTAGCGGCGGCGGGGGGCGATACGTCGCCATCCGCCTCGGTCTGGGTCACGCGGATCGTCTCGCCGTCGATGCGCGGCGGGGAAAGGGCGACCGAATAGCTGCCGTCCGCCGCAGCGGTGCCGGCGGCGACCTGAACGCCGTTGGCGTCATAGACGGTGATCGCGGCGCCGGGCTGCGCAGTGCCGGTGACGAAGCCGCCGTCCGCGCTGACCACGGCGGTCGGCGCATCGGGGTTGGTGTTGGCGACGAGATCCGGGGCGGTCGCGTTTGCCTGGGGCGAGAGATTGCCGGCGGGGTCCGACTGGGTGGCGGTGAGCACCTCGCCATTGGTCTGTGCGGCCGAAAGCGTGGCGGCGTAGCTGCCGTCCGCGGCCACCACCGCGCTGCCGATCACGGCGCCGAGCGGGCTGCGGATGGTCACGGAGGCACCCGGCTCGCCGGTGCCGGTCACCGCCGCGCCGTCCGCGCTGATCGCCAGCGTCGGCGCTGCGGGCGCGGTGCGGTCGGGCGCGGCGAGCGCGGTCGGCGCCGAGGTGTTGCCGGCTGCGTCGGCCTGAACGACCGACAGCGTGCCGCCGGCCACCTGCGGCGTGGCCAGCACGAGAGTGAACGCGCCCTGCGGCGTGACGACGGCGGTGCCGATCACGGCGGCGGCGGCATCGCGGACCTCCACCTGCGCGCCCGGCTCGCCGGTGCCGGTGATGACAGAGCCGCTGGCGTCCAGCGTGGCGGCGGGGGCGGCGGGCGGCGTGATATCGGGCGCAGTGACTTGAACGGGAGGCGAGAAGTTGCCCGCGGGGTCGGCCTGCTGGATCACCAAGGCCTCGCCGTTGGTGGGCGCCGGGGCCAGCGCGGCGACATAGCTGCCGTCCGCGGCGACGGTGGCGGTGCCCAGCACGGTGCCGGCGCCGTCGCGCACCACGATCTGTGCGCCGGGCTCGCCGGTCCCGGTGACCTGCGCGCCGTCCGCGCCGATCGTTGCGCTCGGCGCGCCGGGGGCGGTGAAATCGGGTGACACCGCGCTTGCGGCTGGCGAGGCATTGCCCGCCGCGTCGGTCTGGCTGGCGACAACGGGCTCGCCGTTGGTCAGCGGCGGGGTCAGCGGCGTGGCAAAGCTGCCGTCCGCGGCGACCAGCGCCGTGCCGATCACGGCACCGTTGGCGCCGGTGAGGGTGACGGTGGCGCCCGGCTCACCCGTGCCGCCGGCGACCGTGCCGTCCGCGCTGATCGAGAGGGTGGGGGCGGCCGGCGCGGTGAAGTCCGGCGCGACGTCGGTGGCCGCGCCCGAAACGTTGCCGGCGGCATCGGCCTGCGTCGCGGTGACGACCTGCGCGTCCGTCTGGGGCGGGTTCAGCGTCGCGGTATAGCTGCCATTGGCCTGGACCAGCGCCGTGCCGAGCACCGCGCCGCTCGGGTCGGTGAGGGTCACGGTGGCGCCGGGTTCGCCCGTGCCGGTGGCGACGGTGCCGTCCGCGTTGATGGCGATCGTCGGCGCATCCGGCGCGGTGAGGTCCGGCGCGGTCGCGGTGGCGGGCGGCGACACGTCGCCATCGGCCTCGGTCTGGGTCACGCGGATCGTCTCGCCGTCGATGCGCGGCGGGGAAAGAGCGACCGAGTAGCTGCCGTCCGCCGCGGCGGTGCCGGCGGCGACCTGAACGCCGTTGGCGTCGTAGACGGTGATCGCGGCGCCGGGCTGGGCGGTGCCGGTGACGAAGCCGCCGTCGGCGCTGACCGCGGTGGTGGGCGCATCGGGGTTGGTGTTGGCGACGAGATCCGGCGCGGTCGCGCTTGCCTCGGGCGAGAGATTGCCGGCGGGGTCCGACTGGGTGGCGGTGAGCACTTCGCCGTTGGTCTGCGCGGCCGACAGGGTCGCGGCGTAGCTGCCGTCCGCGGCGACCAGAGCGGTGCCGATCACGGCGCCGAGCGGGCTGCGGATGGTTACGGTGGCACCCGGCTCGCCGGTGCCGGTCACGGCCGCCCCGTCCGCGCTGATCGCCAGCGTCGGTGCCAGGGGCGCGGTGAGGTCGGGCGCGATGTCGCTGGCGGGGGCGGAGACGTTGCCGGCGGCATCCGTCTGGGTGGCGGTGACGCGCTCGGCATTGACCTGCGCGGGCTGGAGCGTGGCGGCGTAGCTGCCGTCCGCGGCGACCACGGCGGTGCCCAGCACGGCGCCGGTGGGATCGGTGAGGGTGACGGTGGCGCCGGGTTCCCCGGTGCCGGAGGCGGCGGCGCCATCGTCACGCACGACGATCGTCGGCGCGGCGGGAGCCGCCAGGTCGGGCACTGTGACCGACACGGTGGGCGAGGGATTGCCGGCAGGATCGGCCTGGCCGACGGTGATCGTCGATCCCTCCGGCGGAATGGCGGCCAGTGGCACGCTGTAGGTGCCGTCCGGGCCGATGGTGGCGGTGCCCAGCACGGTGCCGCTGCCATCCTCCACGGTCACCGTCGCGCCCGGCTCGGCCGTGCCGGTGATCGACGCGCCGCCGGGCGTGAACTCCACGGTGGGCGCGGCGGGCGCGATCAGGTCCGGCGTGAGCAGCGTGGCGGCAGGCGAGGCGTTGCCGTTCGCGTCGGTCTGCACCACGGTGAGCGGGGTGCCGTCGACGCGTGGGGCGGGCAGCGTCACGGAATAGGTGCCGTCGGTGCCGACCTGAGCGGTGGCGACGCTGGTTCCTTCCGGATCGCGGACGCTCACTTGCGCGCCGGGCTCGCCCGTGCCGGAGAGGATGGTGCCCGTTGCATCGATCTGCGCGTTCGGGGCGGCCGGGGCGGTGGTGTCCGGCGCGGTCGCCTGAACGGAGGCGGAGACGTTGCCCGCCGCATCGCGCTGCGTGATCGTCAGCGTTTCGCCGTTGGTGCTCGGCGTGGCGAGCGTGACGCTGTATGCACCGTTGGCGCCGACCGCGGCGGTGCCGACCACAACGCCGGCGGCGTTGCGCACCTCGAGAGTGGCCCCCGGCTCGCCGGTGCCGGAAACGGTGGCGCCGTTCGCATCGATGGCGACGGTGGGAGCGGCGGGCGCGGTGGTGTCCGGCGCGGTCGCCTGAACGGAGGCGGAGACGTTGCCCGCCGCATCGCGCTGCGTGATCGTCAGCGTTTCGCCGTTGGTGCTCGGCGTGGCGAGGTTGAGCGTGTAGTCGCCGCTGGCGGCGACCGTCGAGCTGCCGATCACGGCACCTGCGGCATTGCGCACCTCCACCGTGGCGCCCGCCTCGCCGCGCCCGGAAACGGT
Organism: Sphingomonas aracearum; assembly: GCF_003345355.1. Classification (GTDB taxonomy): domain Bacteria; phylum Pseudomonadota; class Alphaproteobacteria; order Sphingomonadales; family Sphingomonadaceae; genus Sphingomonas; species Sphingomonas aracearum. The sequence continues at coordinate 554,992 of NZ_QQNB01000003.1, forward strand.
GGCGCCGTTCGCGCTGATGGCCACGGTGGGCGCAGCAGGCGCCGTGCTGTCCGGGAGCGGGGTGGTGCCGCCTCCCGGCGCGGTGGGCGTGCCCGAGTTGAGGTTGCTCGACGTGCCGCTGTCGCCGCCGTCGGAGGCGACCGCCGCGATGCCGCCGGCACCCAGCGCGCCGACCAGCGGCACCGCCAGCGCCGAGCCGCCGGCGCCTTCGCCGCCGAGCAGTTCGCCGATGTCGGACAACAGCTTGAAACGGTGGGTCGAACCCGCCGCGCGCGCCTGCCAGAGCTGGCCGTCGCGCTCCTGCAGCACCAGATCGCTCTGTTCGGGAGCGCCGTTCTGGTAGAAGTCCTCGACGCGGATCACCTCACCGGTCTTCAGCGTGACCAGCAGATCCTCGCCCTCCTGTTCCAGGTTGGCGAGCTGGCTGCGATCCAGATGCAGACGAACGATGCTGGGCGCATCGAGGTCGATGGTATCGGCGGCAACCTGCGTGACGGTACCGTTGACCTTGGAGATGACTTCTGCGTCGACGGCCATTTTCTGCCTCCCTTTTGCGCATGTCGGGCGCGCTTCTTGAACCGGTACCGACGCGCAAAACGCCGGATTTCAGGAGGCTAACGGCGGAGAATGAAGGTCCGGAACGTCGATTCCGGAAACGGAATCAATAAATCACGTAAGTCGAGCCAGGCCGTCGGACCGGCGATCCCGGCCCTTTTCCCGGCGGGCTGACCCCGGCAAGGCGCTTGCCCGGCCGCGCGGAAGTCGGCAGGCACGAACGCGCGTTCGCATCGGGAGAAGAACATGGCCGGGGGGCTGGTAGCCTTGCTTGACGACGTGGCGGCGCTGGCGCGCCTTGCCGCGGCATCGGTGGACGACGTGGCCGCTGCGGCCGGACGGGCCGGCGTGAAGGCCGCCGGCGTGGTGATCGACGACACCGCCGTCACCCCCCGCTATGTGGTGGGGCTGACGCCGGATCGGGAATTGCCGATCATCGGCAAGATCGCGCTCGGTTCGCTGCGCAACAAGCTGCTGTTCATCCTGCCGGTCGCGCTTGCGCTCAGCGCGCTGGCGCCCTGGGCGATCACGCCGCTGCTGATGGTGGGCGGTGCCTATCTCTGCTTCGAGGCGGCCGAGAAGATCTGGGAGGCGCTGAGCGGCACTCACCACGCGGAGGAGGTGTCGGCGATCGACAGCCCCGCCGCGCTGGAGGAGCGGCAGGTGGCGGGCGCGATCCGTACCGATTTCATCCTGTCGGCCGAGATCATGGCCATTTCGCTGGCCGAGCTGCCCGGCCTGTCGCTCGGCACGCGTGCCGCCGCGCTGGCGGCGGTGGCGGTGGCGATCACGGCGGGCGTCTACGGCCTTGTCGCGGTGATCGTGAAGATGGACGATATCGGCCTGCACCTCAGCCGACGCACCGGCGCGGCGACACAGGCGGTCGGACGCGCGCTGGTGCGCGGCATGCCCGTGCTGCTCCAGGCGCTGTCGCATATCGGCGTGGCGGCCATGGTCTGGGTCGGCGGCGGCATCCTGGTGCATGGCATGGAGGAGTTCGGGCTCGAAGCGCTGCCCCATCGCCTGCATGAGCTGGCGGAGCGGGCGGCGCACGCGTTTCCGGCGGGCGGGGTGACCGAATGGGCGGTCACCGCGCTCGGCTCCGCGCTTCTCGGCCTGGTCGCCGGCGCGGCGATCGTCGCCGTCCTGCACCTGTTGCCGCGGCGGCACACCATCGGGCATTGAGCCGCGCCGGCTGCCTGCGCCATGTTCAGGCGGCGGGCGTGGTGGCGGCGATGGCCGTGCCCGGCTGACGGGGTTGATCGTCCGTCGGGCGCCCGGAGCGTGCCCTTCCGGGGTTCCGGCGCACGGCGGCGGAGAAACATATTCCGGCTATATGCGCCCGGCCGGATTCGATCTCGAATTGCTATGCGAGCCGGGCCTAATCGCCCCTTCCTGAAGGCATCGTCACGGGACGATCGCCGCTCGGAAGGACCCAGCAATGAAGTTCCGTCACGGCATCGCCGTTGTCGCCTTTCTCGGCACGCCGGTCGCCGCGCAGGCGCAGTCTGCCGCCACCGCCGCTGCCCCGCCCACGCTCACCGTCAGCGGCTCCGCGACGATCGCGTCCGACTATCGCTTTCGCGGAGTATCGCAATCCGACCGGGAGATGGCGGTGCAGGGCGGCATCACGATCGCCCATGAAAGCGGCGCGTATGTCGCCGCCTGGGCATCGAACCTGGCGGGCTGGGGCACGTTCGGCGGCGCCAACATGGAGCTGGACCTGATCGGCGGGTACAAGGCCAGGCTGGCGGACGGCGCCACCCTCGACGTCGGGCTGACCTGGTACGTCTATCCGGGCGGGGCGGACAAGACCGACTTCGCCGAACCCTATGCCAGGCTGACCGGCACCACCGGCCCGGCGACCCTCACGGCGGGCGTGGCATACGCCCCCAGGCAGGAGGCGCTCGGCAAATGGTACAAGGGCGGAGCATCGGCGGCGGCGGGCACCTATGACCGACCGGGCGCCAAGGACGACAATCTGTACCTGTGGGGCGACGGCGCACTGGCGATCGCGGGCACGCCGCTGACCGCCAAGGCGCATGTCGGCCATAGCTGGGGCCAGGACGGCCTCGGCCCGAACGCCACCGCGGTGTCGCCCACCGGCGACTATTGGGACTGGTCGCTGGGCGCGGATGCGACGTGGAGGAACCTGACCTTCAACGTCAGCTATGTCGACACCGACATCTCCGGCCGCTCTGCCGCCTATTTGCGGCCGAGCTTCAGCAAGGGCCAGGACGGCAGCGGCAACATTGCCGGCGGCACCGTGCTGGCCTCGCTGACCGCTGCCTTCTGAGCGCTGGAGGACCGACATGCAGGATCTGCTCTGGGTCGCGATCATGGCAGGGCTGGTGATGCTGACGCTCGCCTTTGTCCGCCTGTGCGACAACGCCTGAGGGAGATGGCGATGACCCTCGACCTCTGGCTGGCCGCGCTCACCGCGCTTGGCCTTCTCGTCTACCTGGTGGCGGTGCTGATCCGCCCCGAACGCTTCTGAAGGAGGCGACCATGACCTTTCAGGGCTGGTTCCTGATCCTTGCCTTTTTTGGCGTGCTGCTCGCCCTGGCGAAGCCGGTCGGCCTGTGGCTGTTCACCCTTTACGAAGGGCGGCGCACGCCGCTGCACCTCGTGCTCGGTCCCGTGGAGCGCGGCTTCTACGGATTGGCGGGCGTTGATCCTGCGCAGGAGCAGGGCTGGCGGCGCTACGCCCTGCACATGCTGTTGTTCAACGTCGCGCTGATGGCCTTCACCTATGCCGTGCTGCGGTTGCAGGGCGTGCTGCCGGGCAATCCACAGGGCCTAGCCGGGCTATCGCCGCATCTGGCGTTCAACACCGCGATCAGCTTCACCACCAACACCAACTGGCAGAGCTATGGCGGGGAATCGACCATGTCGAACCTCAGCCAGATGCTGGGGCTGACGATCCACAACTTCCTGTCCGCCGCGACCGGCATCGCGCTCGCCTTTGCCCTGTTTCGCGGCTTTGCCCGGCGCGAGGCCGGGACGGTCGGCAACTTCTGGGCGGATGTGACCCGCATCACGCTGTACCTGCTGCTGCCGGTCTGCATCGCCTACGCGATCTTCCTGATCGCCTCGGGCGTGCCGCAGGCGCTGGCGGGGGTGGGGAACGTCGAGACGCTGGAGGGCGCGCGCCAGTCGCTCCTGCTCGGCCCGGTCGCGTCGCAGGAGGCGATCAAGATGCTCGGCACCAATGGCGGCGGCTTCTTCAACGCCAACAGCGCGCACCCGTTCGAGAACCCGACCGCGTTGACCAACTTCGTGCAGATGCTGTCGATCTTCGTGGTCGGCGTCGGCCTGACCTGGACGTTCGGCAAGGCGGTGGGCAACACGCGCCAGGGCTGGGCGATCCTGTCCGCCATGATGATCCTGTTCCTGGTCGGCACGGGCGTGAGCTATTGGGCGGAGGCGGCGGGCAACCCCGTGCTCCATCAGTTCGGCGTCGCCGGCGGCAACATGGAAGGCAAGGAGGTGCGCTTCGGCATCGCCGCGTCTGCCCTGTTCTCCGTCGTCACCACCGCTGCCTCGTGCGGCGCGGTGAACGCGATGCACGACAGCTTCACGGCGCTGGGCGGCCTGGTGCCGCTGTTCAACATGCAGCTGGGCGAAGTGGTGATCGGCGGCGTGGGGGCGGGCATCTACGGCTTTCTGCTGTTCGCCATCCTGGCGGTGTTCGTCGCCGGGCTGATGGTCGGCCGCACGCCGGAATATGTCGGCAAGAAGATCGAAAGCCGCGAAGTGAAGCTGGCGGTGCTGGCGATCGCGGTGCTGCCGCTGATGATCCTGGGCCTCACCGCCCTGTCGTCGGTGTTGCAGCAGGGGCTGGCCGGCCCGCTCAACAAGGGGCCGCACGGCTTTTCGGAGATCCTGTACGCCTTCACCAGCGCGGTCGCGAACAACGGCTCGGCTTTTGCCGGGCTCACCGCCAACACGCCCTATTATAACGGGCTGCTGGGCGTCGCCATGTGGGTGGGCCGCTTCTTCATCATCGTGCCGACGCTGGCCATCGCCGGCAGCCTGGCCGCCAAGAAGTACACGCCGGAAAGCGCGGGCTCGTTCCCGACCACGGGCGGCCTGTGGGTCGGGCTGCTCGTCGGGATCATCCTGATCCTGGGCGGTCTCACCTTCCTGCCGAGCCTCGCGCTCGGCCCCATTGCCGATCATCTTTCGATGATCCGCGGCCAGCTGTTCTGATCGGAAGGCACCATGGCAAAAACCGCTACCAAGAGCCTGTTCACGGCCGACCTCGTCGTGCCCGCGATCAAGGCCTCGTTCGTGAAGCTCAACCCTGCGGAGCTGGTCCGCAATCCCGTGATGTTCGTCACTGCCGCGGTGGCGGCGCTGATGACCGTCCTGCTGGTGATCGGGCACGATGGCCTGAGCATCGGCTTCAAGCTCCAGCTGGTCGTCTGGCTGTGGCTGACGGTGCTGTTCGGCACCTTTGCGGAGGCGCTGGCGGAAGGCCGGGGCAAGGCGCAGGCGGCCTCTTTGCGCGCCACAAAGGCGGAACTCACCGCCAAGCGGCTGAAGGGAGACGGTCGCCAGTATGACGACGTGCCCGCCAGCCAGCTGAAGGTCGGCGACATCGTGCTGGTGGAAACCGGCGACCTGATCCCCTCGGACGGCGAGGTCGCCTCGGGCGTCGCGTCGGTCAACGAGGCGGCGATCACCGGCGAGTCCGCGCCCGTCATCCGCGAGGCCGGCGGCGACCGCTCGGCGGTGACGGCGGGCACGCGGGTCATCTCCGACGAGATCCGTGTTCGCGTGACGGTGGAGCCCGGCAAGGGCTTTCTCGACCGCATGATCGCGCTGGTCGAAGGCGCCGAGCGGCAGAAGACGCCCAACGAGATCGCGCTGACGCTGCTGCTGGTCGGGCTGACGATCATCTTCCTCATCGCGGTGGGCACGATCCCGGGCTTTGCCAGCTATGCCGGCGGCAGCATCCCGGTGGCGATCATGGCGGCGTTGCTCATTACGCTGATCCCCACGACCATCGCCGCGCTGCTGTCGGCGATCGGCATTGCCGGCATGGACCGGCTGGTGCGGTTCAACGTGCTCGCAAAGTCCGGCCGGGCGGTGGAGGCGGCGGGCGATGTCGACGTGCTGCTGCTGGACAAGACCGGCACGATCACGGTTGGCGATCGCCAGGCGTCCGAGTTCCGCGCGGTGGGCGGTGCGAGCGAGGCCGAACTGGCCGAGGCGGCCCTGCTCGCCAGCCTGGCGGACGAGACGCCCGAAGGCCGCTCGGTGGTGGTGCTGGCGCGGGAGCGCTTTGATCTCAACCGCGTGATGCCGGAGGGGGCGGAGGTCATCCCGTTCACCGCGCAGACCCGCGTTTCCGGCGTCCGCACCGGCGACACCCTGATCCAGAAGGGCGCCGTGGACTCGATCCTGCGCGCCAATGCGGGGTCGGGCGAAGCGGCCGCGGCGACCGAGCTGCGCCGCATCACCGACGAGATCGCCCGCGCCGGCGGCACGCCGCTGGCAGTCGCCAGGGATGGCCGGTTGCTGGGCGCGATCTTCCTCAAGGACGTGGTGAAGGCCGGCATCCGCGAGCGCTTCGGCGAGCTCAGGACCATGGGCATCCGCACGGTGATGATCACCGGCGACAACCCGCTGACCGCCGCCGCCATCGCCGCGGAAGCGGGCGTGGACGACTTCCTTGCCCAGGCGACGCCGGAGGACAAGCTGGAGCTGATCCGCAAGGAGCAGGCCGGCGGCAAGCTCGTCGCCATGTGCGGCGACGGCACCAACGATGCGCCGGCGCTGGCGCAGGCGGATGTCGGCGTCGCGATGAACACCGGCACGCAGGCGGCGCGCGAGGCGGGCAACATGGTCGACCTCGACAGCGACCCGACCAAGCTGATCGAGGTGGTGGGTCTGGGCAAGCAGTTGCTGATGACCCGCGGGGCGCTGACCACCTTCTCCGTCGCCAACGACGTGGCCAAGTATTTCGCGATCATTCCCGCGATGTTCGTGACGCTCTATCCGGGGCTCGGCGTGCTGAACGTGATGGGGCTGGGCTCGCCGGAATCCGCGATCCTCAGCGCGATCATCTTCAATGCGATCATCATCCCGATGCTGGTGCCGCTGGCGCTCAAAGGCGTGGCGTACAAGCCGATGGCCGCCGGGCCGCTGCTCGCCCGCAACCTCGCGATCTACGGCCTGGGGGGCCTGGTCGCCCCGTTTATCGGCATCAAGATCATCGACCTCGTGGTCGGCGGCCTCCGTCTCGCGTAAGGAACACAAAGACATGGGCAAGGATTTCTCCTCCGCATTGCGTCCCGCAATCGTCATGACGCTCCTGTTCGCGGCGCTGCTCGGGCTTGCTTATCCTCTGGCGATGACGGGCATCGGCCAGGCGATCTTCCCCTCGCAGGCGAACGGAAGCCTGGTGCGCGATGGCGGCGGGCGGGTGATCGGATCGACCGTGATCGGCCCGGCGTTCACCTCCGAACGCTACTTCCAGACGCGGCCGTCCGCCGCCGGCAAGGGCTATGACGGTCTTGCCTCTTCCGGGTCGAACCTGGGGCCGACCGCGCAGGCGCTGGTCGATCGGGTGAAGGCCGACGTCGGGAAGCGTCGCGGCGAAGGCGTGACCGGGCCGGTGCCCGGCGACCTCGTCACCGCCAGCGGCTCCGGCCTGGACCCCGACCTGTCGCCCGCCGCCGCGCTGGCGCAGGCGCCGCGGGTGGCCCGCGTCCGCGGCCTCGCTCCCGAGCGGGTGCGCGCGCTGGTGGCGGAACGGACGGAGGCAAGCGTGCTGGGCGAGCCGCATGTCAACGTGCTGGCCTTGAACCAGGCGCTGGACGGCCTCTCGCGCACCGGCTCGCCCGAGGTTCCGCGCCGCTGATGCCGCTGCCCGGTGACGGACGGCCCGATCCGGATGCCCTTCTGCGCCAGGCGGCGCAGGAGGGCCGTGGCCGGCTGAAGATCTTCCTCGGTGCGGCGCCGGGCGTCGGCAAGACCTACGAGATGCTGGCCGAGGGGGCGGCGCGAAAGCGCGACGGCGTCGATGTGGTGGTCGGCATCGTCGAGACGCATGGGCGCGCGGAAACGGAGGCGCTCACCCGCGGCCACGAGATCATGCCGCGCCGCGCGGTGCCGTACGAGGGCCGCACGCTGCACGAGATGGACCTCGACGCGATCCTCGCGCGGGCGCCGCGGCTCGTGCTGGTGGACGAACTGGCCCACACCAATGCACCCGGCAGCCGCCATCCCAAGCGCTACCAGGACGTGGAGGAACTGCTTGCCGCAGGCATCGACGTATATTCCACGGTCAACATCCAGCATGTCGAGAGCCTCAACGACGTGGTCGCCAGCTTCACCCGCATCCGGGTGCGCGAGACGGTGCCGGACAGCGTGCTGGAAACCGCGGAGATCGAGGTTGTCGACATTCCGCCGGACGAGCTGATCGAGCGGCTGAAGGCCGGCAAGGTCTACCTGCCACAGGAAGCGACCCGCGCGCTGGGTCATTTCTTCTCCCGATCGAACCTGTCGGCGTTGCGCGAACTGGCGCTGCGGCGCGCGGCGCAGGCGGTGGATGCGCGCATGCTGGACGACGTGCGCGCGCTGGGCCTGGGCGGCACCTGGGCGGGAAGCGACCGGATCGTGGTGGCGATCAACGAGCTGCCGGGCGCCGACGTGCTGGTCCGCGCCGCCAAGCGCGTGGCGGATGGGTTGCGCGGGCCATGGACCGCCTTGTTCGTCGAAACGCCGCGCGCCGCCCACTTCACCGACGCGCAACATGGGCGCGTCGCCGCGGCGATGACGCTGGCGACGCAGCTGGGCGGCGCGGTGGCGACCGTTCCCGCGACCAGTGCCGTGGAGGGCATCCGGAGCTTCCTCGCCGATGCGCGCGCGACGCAGCTGGTGCTGGGCAAGTCGCGCCGGTCGCGCTGGTTCGAGCTGCGCCATGGATCGGTGGTCGATCGCCTGATCCGCGACACGCCCGGCGTCACCGTGCACGTTCTCCCGCTGCCCGCCGAGGCCGGCAGGCGGGAGCGGGAACGCCGCCGCCCGGCCCGCTGGGGCACGCCGGCCGGATATGCGGTGACGACGGCGATGATCGCGGCGATCACCGCCATTGCCAGCGCGCTGTTCCACATCCTCGACCTCGGCAACGTCGCGCTGCTCTACCTGCTGCCGGTCATGGCGGCGGCCAGCCTCTACGGACTGCGCACGGGCCTGTTCGCCGGCATCGCCTCCAGCCTGGCCTATAATTTCGTGTTCCTGCCGCCGGTCGGCACGCTGAGCATCAGCAACCCGGAGAACCTCGTCTCCGTGATCGTGCTGCTCGGCATCGCCTTTGCCACCAGCCAGCTCACGTCGCGGGTCAGGGCGCAGGCGGACCTCGCCGCGGCAAGCGCACGCGCGAACGCCACGCTGGCCGGCTTTCTGCGGCAGATCGCCAGCGTCAACGACATGGATCTCGCCTCCCGCATGATCTGCGACGACATCCGTCGCCTGTTCGACGTACGGGCGGTGCTGATGACGCCCGCGGCGGGCGCCCGGCTGGAAGTGAGCGCAGCGAGCGATCCCGAGTACCAGATCGGCACCATGGACCTGGCCGCCGCCACCTGGGCGTTCGACAACGGCAGCGCCGCCGGCAAGGGATCGGGCACGCTGGCGGCCTCCGAATGGCTGTTCCACCCGCTCCAGGCCGGCGGCCATGTGCTTGCGGTGCTGGGCATCGCGCGCGATTCGGGGGCGGACCCGGTGCGGGCCGACCAGCTGCCGCTGCTCACCAGCCTGATCGACCAGGCCGCGCTGGTGCTCGAACGGCTGCGGCTGGAAGCCGAGATGCGCGACGTGGATGCGGTGCGCACGCGCGATCGGCTGCGTGCGGCGCTGCTGTCGTCGGTCAGCCACGACCTGCGCACGCCCCTGACCGCGGTGATCGCCGCCGCCGCACAGCTGCACCACGGCGCGACTGCCGAACTGATCGGCACGATCGAAAGCGAGGCGGCGCGGCTCAACCGGTTCGTCGCCAACCTGCTCGACATGGCGCGGGTGGAGGCGGGGGCGCTGCGGCTCAACATCGAGGCGGTGGACTTGAGCGACGCGGTGGCGGGCGCCGCGCACGATGCGCGCCGTGCGCTGGAGGGGCATGGCGTGCGGCTGGACGTGCCGCCCGACCTGCCGCTGGTGCGCGCCGACCCGCAATTGCTGCACCATTGCCTGCTCAACCTGCTCGACAATGCGGGGCGCTACGGCGATCCCGGCACCGAGATCGTCATCGAGGGCCGGCATCGCTTCGGCGAATTGCGGCTTGCGGTTCTCGATCGCGGGCCGGGCCTGCCGCCGGGGCGCGAGGCGGAGGTGTTCGAGACGTTCACGCGGCTGGAGGGCTCCGACCGCGCGGTGGGCGGCACCGGGCTGGGCCTCGCCATCGTCAAGGCGTTCGCCGACGCCATGGGCATGACGGTGGAGGCGGCGAACCGCGAGGAGCGCAGCGGCGCGTCGTTCGCGCTGGTCTTTCCGCCCGCGCTCATCGTCCGCGATCTGCCGGGCGGCGAGGCGCCCTGAGCGGAGCGGACGGGGGGCGGGGGTGTGGACCAGTTGAGGTGTTTCCCCCGCCGGGCGCGCCGGCGGTCCGATGCAGCCGACTCGGTCGGGAGCCGCAATGACGAGCCCTGAAGCATCCGGACTCACGCTGCTCCTGCAAAATACGGAAAACGCAAAAAGGCTCCTGTTACCGCTATTTAAGCGCGTTCGACTAGCATGGCCTTCGAGAAACCAGGGTGGGTGAGGAGGCATCGGGTGCAGCACTTCATGGGCGGAGCGCTGTTCGATCCAGCCTCCGCTCTGGATACCGAATTGTCGAACGTCGACCGGCAGGCGCTGCTCGCGGCCATTGCCGGCTCGACGCAACAGAGCGGCACGGCCGAGATCGAGACCGTGCTGTGCCGGGCGAGGATCGGCATCCTCCACCGCGATCTGCACGGACGCGTGCTTCTGGTGAACCACGCCTTCTGCGCCCTGGTCGGCCGACCGGCCGGCGTGCTGGACGGGCTGGACTTCGCCAGCCTTACCCATCCCGACGACGTGGCGCGGTTCTCGCGAACTTATGGCGATCACCTGGCGCGGGGCGAGCCGTTCGCCATCGAACAGCGCTATCTGCGGCCGGACGGCTCGGCGATCTGGTGCTCGGTTCATGTGTCGTTCGTGCCGGGCATCGACGGCAGGCCGCGCTCCGCCATCTTCGTCGCCTCCGACGTCACCGCCCGCCGCCATGCGGAGGCGAGGTTGCGCGAAAGCGAGGAGCATTACCGTCATGCGGTGGAGCTCAATCCCCAGATCACCTGGCTGGCGGGGGCCAATGGCGCGGTGCTGGAGGTAAGCTGCCGCTGGCACGAGGTCACCGGCATCGCGCGCGAGAAGGCGCTGGGGGAAAGCTGGGTCGCGGCCCTCCACCCCGAGGACCGGGCCCTTACCCGCCAGCAATGGGCCGCCTCGCTTGCCAGCAGGCAGCCGGTGGACGTCGAGTACCGGCTGATGACGGCGAGCGGCGAGTATCGCTGGTTCCGGGCGCGCGCCTCCGCCCGCCTGAACGCCGAAGGGGAGGTGATCCGCTGGTACGGCACGATCGAGGACGTGCACGACCGGCGGCTGGCGCAGAACGAGCTGCGCGACAGCGAGGAGCGGTTCAGGCTGGCGGCACAGGCGGCCGCTCTGGGCATCTGGGACTATGACGCGCTGTCCGGCCGCCGCGAATGGTCGCCGGAGTTCAAGGCGATGCTCGGCCTGCCGTTTGACGCGCGGCCGGAGATCGGCACGGCGCTGGCACTGGTCGTGCCGGAGGATCGACCCGTTCTGAAGAGCCTGGTGCAGGCGGCGCAGGCCGGCGACAGCAGCGCGCGTTTCGACGTCACCCTCAAGATCCGCCGGGCGAGCGACGGGGCGGAGCGGTGGATGCAGACATCCGGCTGGCGGATGCATGCGTCGTCCGGCCGGCTGACGCGGGTGCTGGTCACGGTCAGGGACGTCACCGAAGAGCGCACGGCGGAGGATCGAATCCGCTGGATCGCCACCCACGACACGCTGACCCAGGTTCCCAATCGCTTCTTCTTCACCCAGCAGCTGGAGCAGGCAATCGCCCGCGCCGAAGGGGGCAAGGACCTGGCGCTCGTCCTGCTCGACGTGGATCGACTGAAGGAAGTCAACGACACGATCGGCCATGACGCGGGCGACATGCTGTTGAAGACCTTCGCCCGCCGGCTTGCCGACGCGTTTGGCGAGGCGCGCGTGGTCGGGCGACTGGGGGGTGACGAGTTCGCGGTGCTCGTGGAGGGCGTGTCGCGGGAGAATTTGCCGGCCGCGATCGGCGACGCGCTGGAAGTGCTGCGCCAGCCGTTCGAGCATGACGGCTATGCCTGCGACATGCAGGCGACCGCCGGCGTGTCCTTCTTTCCGCGCGACGGCACCGGCGGAACGGAGTTGCTGAAGGCGGCGGACATCGCGCTCTATGTCGGCAAGGCAGGGCGCCGCGGCGAACTGTCGATCTTCGAGCCGGGCATGCGCGCCGGACTGCAGCGGCGCAATTCCATGCTCAACGTCGCGCGCATGGTGACGCGCGACCAGCGGGTGGAGCCTTTCTACCAGCCGCAAATCCGGCTCGACACCGGTGCGCTGGCCGGCTTCGAGGCGCTGCTGCGCTGGCGGCACGACTGCCTGGGGATGCAAGGACCGGAAACGATCGCGGTCGCCTTTGACGATCTTCGGCTGGCGGCGGCGTTGAGCGACCGGTTGATCGACCGGGTGGCGCACGACCTTCGGCATTGGCTCGACGCAGGGCTCCACCCCGGCCATGTCGCCATCAATCTCTCGCCCGCCGAGTTCCGCGACGAGCGGCTGGCGGAGCGGGTGATCGAGCCGTTTCGGCGGCTGGCGGTGCCGCTCGACTGCGTGGAAGTGGAGATCACCGAAACGGTGCTGCTGGGCCGGGACAGCGAAAAGGTCGCGGCGACCCTTGCCACCTTTCACGACCATGGATTGACGATCGCGCTGGATGATTTCGGCACCGGATTCGCATCGTTGACGCACCTCAAGATGTTTCCGGTGGACGTCATCAAGATCGACCGCAGCTTCGTGGCAACGGTGTGCGAGCGATCGGACGATGCGGCGATCGTCGACACGATCGTGAGCCTGGCCCATCGGCTGAACATGCAGGTCGTCGCGGAAGGCGTGGAGCGCGAGGACCAGGCGCGGCACCTGGCGGCGCTGGGCTGCACCTTCGGCCAGGGCTATCTCTACGGCCATGCTGCGCCCGCCGAGGCGGCCACGGAACTGCTCCGCCGGGTCTAATTGCCGGGCGCGGGTGCGGTTTCCTCGTCCCGCGCACCCGCGCGGCGCCCGACGATGCAGGCGACGGCAAGGTCGTTCGTGACGTTGCCCAGCGTCCGGAAAAGGTCGGGCAGCGCCTCGATCGCGAGCAGAAGGGGCAGGGCGGACACGGGCGCGCCGATGGCGATGCATACCGGCGCGATGGTGGCGAAGAACGAAACCTGCGCGGGCAGGCCCACCGCGCCCAGGCTGACGGGCACCGCCACCAGTGCCGCCAATGCCAGCGCGCCGATGCCCGGCGGCACGCCGCCGACATGCGCGAGGTACACGGCCACGGCGACATTCGCGGCGGCGCTTGCCGCGCGGAACAGCGACACGGCAAGCGGCAGCACGATGCCCCCGGCCTCCGGCGCGACGCCGAGCCTGCCGGCCGCCTCCACCATCACCGGCAGGCTGGCCAGCGAGGATTGCGTGCCCAGCGCGACCGCCTGCACCGGCAGCGCGGCCCTGGCGAAGCGCAGCGGCGAGGTGCGCCCCGCCACGGCGACCCACAGATAGGCGAGCGCCGTCGCGGCAAGGCAGCACGCGACCACGACGGCGACATACTGGCCAAGCGTGCCGACCACGCCCGCCCCGAGCCGCGACCCCGCGCCAAACGCAAGCGCCGCGATGCCGAACGGTCCTGCCGCGAGCACCCACTCGACGATCACCAGCATGGCTGCCACCAGCGTGCGCAAGGGCCTGAGCAGCGATTCGGCGGCGTCCTTATCCAGCCGCGCCAGGGCGAACCCGAGAAACAGCGCGAATACCACCAGCGGAACCATCGCCATGTCCGCCGCCGCCTGGATCGGGTTGGCGGGGATGATCGAATGGTACCATTCGGCGGCCTTGCCCGTGCCCGGCAATGCTCCGGCGGCCGCCGCGCCCAGGGCGCCAGGCTGGACCGGCCACCACCGCAACAGGGTCTCGGCCAGGGCGGCGGCGGCGATGCAGGCGCCGGTGAGGAGGAGGGCGAAGAACAGCAGCGCCCGCAGGGTGGTACTGCCCGCCGCCGCTTCCCGCGAGGCGGAAGCGACGCCCGTCACCAGCAGGCCGAACACCAACGGCACTACCGTCATGGTGAGCGCATCCAGCCACAGCGCACCGACCGGCTGCAGAATGGCACCGAGGACGACGGCCGCACGTCCCTCGACCAGGCTTCCAGCGGCGAGGCCTATCGCCAGTGCCGCCAGGAGCCGCACGGGCCGGCTGCCGATCACCGTCACGCGGCCTGCCCGGCGCGCTCGATCACCGCGCTGACGAGCGCGATCCGTTCCACATCGCGATAGGCAGGCGTTTCGAGCTCCTCGCCGAAGACGTCGGGGTCGATCTCGGCGTAGCGCAGGATGCAGCCGTGTTCGCGCGCCAGGCTCGCCAGCCGATCCTGCAACGCGTCCCGGCCGCGGACGATCGCGCTCCCGGTATACAGGATGAAGCGGCCGCCGGGTGCCAGGCGGGGGGTGGCGCGCTCCGCCATCTCGACCGAGATCTGCCCGCCATGCATGTCGCCGCCGTCTCGGTAGGTGCGACCGGCCGAATCGATGATGTAGGGCGGGTTGGCGAGCACGAGGTCCAGGGGGCCGGCGATCGGCGAAAGGTCCGCGGCGCAGTGAAAGCTTGCCGGCACGCCTGCCGCCTGGGCGTTGATCCGGGCAAGCGCGAGGGCTGCGGGGTTGATGTCGGTCATCACGATCGCGACCTCCGGGCACAAGCGTGCGGCGACGATCGCCCCGACGCCGGCGCCGGTGCCGATATCGACCAGCGTGGCGCCGGGCCGCTGCGGGCAGCGTGCCAGTTCGCGAGAGATGAGGTCGGCGAATCGATAGCTGTCCGGGCCGAAGAACACCGCGTCCGTGTCGTCCGTCGGGAAGGCGGAATGGACGAACAGGTCGGCGCCCAGCGAGGACACGCGGACCCGGCTTTTCAGCGACTCGCCCGCCTCCTCGACAAGCCCGGCGGCCCGCAGGCGATGCAGCAGATCCCGGTCCAGCAGGTCGGAAGGAAACGGCATCGACCAGCCGAACACGTCGCGCAGATCGCGGGCGATCGACGCTTCCGGCCGGGCCAGCACCCGGGCATGGGAGGCAGGGGTCGGGGTGACGAAGCGGTAATCCCGGGCGTGCAGATGGCGCAGGAGCCCGGCAAGCGCCTCCGTTCCGCGTTCATCGATTGCGTCGCACTCCATCGTTGCCGCTTGTGACAGGCCTGCCTCCCCCGTTAATCGTTTCGCCTACAACGTCTTTGGCCCGCAGCGGTTCATCACAGGCGAAAGGCGGAGCGTTTGCGGTCGGGGCAGGCCCGGGCCGGGATCGGCCGCGGCCGGTTTTTTCAGCAGATTTCGTTTTTTTGACAAAAGACGTTTGACAGCCCCGACTCCCTCCCCTAGATGGGTGTCACCGCAGCGGTGGCCCGGTTGGAGCTGTCGCGGTGGTTGCTGAAAGCCTGGTGCGCTGACCGCCCCGAGAAAAAGGGGTAGGGAGCTGTGCCGGTGTTTTTGTCGGCTC
>NZ_QQNB01000004.1 GCF_003345355.1 Sphingomonas aracearum
CGGAAGCCGTAGAACAGCGCCCCCTGCGCCACCTGCCGACCCATCATGCCCGTGATCCCCCCACCGCTTTGCCGGAGTGAATCACGCCCTCGTCACCGTCGCAAGCAGCCGTTTTTCAACAGCCTCGAGAGGTTCTGACGCTCATGCCGGCCCTCGGACCCGGGCAGAAAGGAGGACCTCTTAAGCTAGCTAGCAGCATGGCACTGGTCTCAATCCGCCTCGAAGGCCGTTAAGATCGGGCAGGGGCCTCCGCTGCCGGACCCGCATTCGCGAGCAAGCCGCTGGAGCGATGCGCGGACTCGCTTCAGCTCCTGGATCTTCGCATCCAGCGCCGCAATCCGCTCGTTGGCAAGCTGGCGTGCCCGAGCGCGATCGTCGGTCGCGTCCAGCGCCACCAGTTCTCCGATCTGCTCCAACGTAAAGCCAGCGGCCTGCGCCGATCGGATGAATCGGAGCCGCCGAACATCGTCCGCTGTGTAGCGGCGGATACCGCCATTCGAGCCCGACCCTTCCGGCCTTTCCGGCGTCTCAAGCAATCCTCTGCGCTGATAATAGCGCACGGTCTCCACACCGACGCCACCCTCGCGCGCGAGCCCCGCAATTGTCACGTCGGCCATGCCTTGACTCCGTACCATAGTACGGCCCCTATATAGGTGTCGCGAACATGGTGGAGAAGAACATGGCGACCGCGGCGCCCAAGAAGGCAACGATCTACCGCATGGTGATGCCGACGCACACCTGCCCCTACGGCTTGAAGGCAAAGGACCTGCTGCACCGACGCGGCTACGAGGTCGAGGACCATTGGCTGACGACGCGCGAGGAAACCGACGCATTCAAAGCCGAGCACGGGGTCAAAACGACACCGCAGACCTTCATCGGTGGCGAGCGGGTAGGCGGCTACGACGATCTGCGCCGGTTTTTCGGCAAGACCGTGGCCGACCCTAAGGCGGTGACCTACCGGCCGGTTGCGGTTGTGTTCGCGATGACGGCATTGATGGCGCTGGCGGCCAGCTATGCCGTGCTCGGCACACCGTTCACGGTACGCGCCGGTGAGTGGTTCATCGCCTTCTCCATGTGCGTGCTGGCGCTGTTGAAGCTCCAGAACGTCGAGAAGTTCGCGACCATGTTCCTCAACTACGATCTGCTCGCCAAACGCTGGGTGCCATACTCCTATATCTACCCCTACGCGGAAGGCGCGGCGGGCGTGCTGATGGCGGCCGGCGTGTTGACCTGGTTGTCGGTGCCGATCGCGCTGGTGATCGGGACGATCGGGGCGGTCTCGGTCATCAAGGCCGTGTATGTCGACAAGCGCGAGCTCAAATGCGCGTGCGTGGGCGGTGACAGCAATGTGCCGCTGGGCTTCCTGTCGCTCACCGAGAACGTGATGATGGTCGCCATGGCGATCTGGATGGTGCTGGGCGTCGCGCACTGATCCGGTGCGGCGTCCCGGCGCAGCCTAGAAGGGCTGCATGAGCTTCGGCCGCCTCGCCCGCACACTCGCGCTGCTCCTGCTGGGCGCGATGCTGTTCGTGCGGATGGGCCCAATGTGCGAGGCCATCGCGCAGGCGGCTCCGCCTGCGGAGGCGCATGCCGGAATGGCCGATTGCGATCGCGCGCCGCCCGCTCCCGTGAAAAAGGCCCCTCTGGTGGACTGCGTTGGAGCCTGCATCGCAACGGCCCTCGATATTCACCCGTCTCCCGCGCCGCAGCTCGCCGTGCGGACGGACCCGCCCGCACCCGAGCCTCATGCCCTTGTTGGTCGCTCGGGCGGTCCTGCGCCGCCACCTCCTCGAACCGCCTGATCGACGTGGATTCCGATCAATCAGTGCATTCGAGGAAAATTACACATGAAGACCATCAAGTTCATCGGCGCGGCCATCGCGCTCGCGCTCGTTCCCGCCACGGCCTTTGCCGCCGCTGACTGCTGCGCCGGGAAGGAGTGCTGCAAGGATGGCGCCGACTGCTGCAAGGACAAGGACGGCGCGAAGAAGGATTGTTGCGCCGACATGAAGGACATGAAGCACGGCGAGCACGCCGGTCACGACATGTCGGGCATGCAGAAGAAGTAAGCGGAGAGGGAGGCGTTCGCGCCTCCCTTTTTCAATGGCGGGCGAACACTCTGCGGCCGCTCGGCCCAAACGCGATCACGTCATAGGCCTGGGCCTTCATGCCCGGCATTTCCATGCCGGGTGAGCCCATCGGCATTCCGGCGACAGCGAGGCCGGTGACGCCCTTCGGATGCGTGGCAAGGGCGCGCTTCATGTCGGCGATCGGGACGTGGCCCTCGAAGGCCATACCGTCGATGATGGCAGTGTGACACGAGGCGAGGTCCTGAGGCACACCGCGTGCCTTCATAAACGCCGGCCGGTTCGCATCGTCGACGACGCGCACGGCGCGGCCGAACTGCGCCTTCACCTGCTGCGCCCATTTCTCGCAACACGGGCAGCCTGGATCGCGGTGCATCAGGACGGGGCCCGCGGCGAGAGCTCCCGCAGGGGTAGCGACCGCCAGCGCGGCGGCAAGAAGGCGAAACCGATCCATATCTGAGTTCCCGAGTGGCCATCCCCCCGCACGCTGACGGGGGGAGGACGATAGTCGATTACTGGGCGCGCTTGCCATGCGCCCGCAGCCAGGCGTTCAACTCGCCGACCTCGCGGGTCTGCTCTGCGATCGTCTTGGTGGCCATCTGACGAACCTTAGGTGTAGGCGCTCGCACTCCTAGCTTGTCTTGCTCGCAATCAGCGTAGATTCCTGCTCACCCTTGGTGAGAACGGGCGACCGCGCGTGCTCGCGCTCAACGACGCTGTGCTCGCATTCAGCGTAGCTTGCTCGATATCGGTGCCCTCATGCTCACATTGCATGATCCCGAGCAACACGGGGTATCTCACACCGGCACGCCCGCCTGCCGGAGCTGCTCGGTCAGCTCGCGGCCGCGATCCGGGTCGAGCGAGCCCGCCAGGAACGCGCGCACTTCCGACGGCTTGGCGTTGAACTGCTGCGCGATCGCGGTCGCGTCGTAGCCGTTGCGGGTCAGCGTGGGCTCGAGGTCGTCAATCGCGCGGCTGAGCACCTGCTCGACGATGTCGGCAGTGACCGGCTTGGCGTCGAGCCGGAACCCCTGCTCGAACGCGAGCGTGAGATGCATCTCGATCTGGAGCGGCGTGCGGAGCCGCTCGGCGAGCATGTCGACCGCGTCCTCGTCCATGAGGTCGGCGACCTTGACCCCCTCGGCCGCGCAGGCCCCGAGCAGCCAGGCCACATAGTCGCGGCGCTGGTCGGCCCCGATGCCTTCATAGTCGAAGATGGTGGTGCGGTAGCCGATCTCCTCCATCTGCGGACGCCTGAGATCGTTCCGCAAGCGAGGATGGCCGACTAGGAGGACGGACAGGAGTACGCCGGCGTCGGCGACCACCTCCATAAGCCGCTTCAGGCCGGTCAGCGTCTTGTGGTGGAGATCGTGCGCTTCGTCGACCACGAGTACGACCGGGCGCCTGCCCTTCTTCATCAGATCGCGAAGGTCGCGCTCGCGACGCTCGGCCTGCTTGGGGATCTTCACCTGGGCGCGGTCGCCGGGTGAGAGGTCGTAGAACATGGCCTCGATCAGCGAGGTGAGCGACGTGCGCCGCTTGTCGACCGCAAGCGACTTCGCGACCGTCACCTTGCCCGCGCGCGTGAGCTCGTCCTCAATGCGCCGGAGAAGATGCGTCTTGCCCGAGCCGACCAGCCCGGAGACGACCACCAGGCGGCCGGTCTGCACGGCTGCGCACACTTCGCGTACGAGCATGGACTGGTGTTCGGTCTCGAAGTTACCGGCACCCTGAAACGGCCTGGCGAGCCCGTAAGCCTGTTGCACGTCGGCGAGCATCAACCTTCCCTTCGTCGGGTCTGAAGCCGCTCGCGAACGCGGTCGGCGACCGTTATCTTGTCGAGCGTCTCGGAAAGCAATTCCACGATGAACCGCCGGTCCTCCTCGGGCAGCGATCCGAGCGGCCGGCATAGCTGAGCCGCGATGGCCTGACGGGCCGCCAGCGCCGTCGGATGGGCCTTCTCGACGACCGGCTCCGGAAACGGCCTTGTCCGCACCGCCAGATCGCGGGCTGATAACGGCAACGACGGGAGCGGGCGGTCGCCGCCCGTCACCGCGGCGCGGGGCAGCCCGAGCTGGTCGGCGAGCCGGACCACCTTGTCGAGCCGCTCCTCCGCCTTGCTCTTCTGGTACTTGCGGTAGCGGTAGAGAGGGACCGCGCCGCGCGACGGCTGGAACGGCCCGAACCGCTTCCCGTCATGCTCGACGAACAACTCCTGATCGAACAGGCCCCAAAGCAGCGTCACGGTCTCGCCGGCGAGCTCGGGCTCGACCTCATAGGAGGCGCCCTCGACGGAGACGGTCGCGTCGCCCGCGACGGTGCGCCGCTCGGGCTCGCGCGCGAATGCGCAAAACCGCTCCCAGGAGCACATCGCGCGCACGCCGTCGGTGGGCAGGTGTCGAAGCCAGTCCTCGATGCGCGGGTGCGGTTCGGAGCGATGGCCGCCGTTGTTGTAGGTGACGAGCGCCCGCCTGAGCCACAGGTTAGCCTCTTCCTCGTCCTTCGGCTTGTGAAAGTGATAGAGCGTCTCATGCACCTCCTTGATGGTGCGGAACGGCCGCTCGACCTTGCCCTTGGCGCGAGCGGCCGTGCGGCGCTCCTGCGGGTCGGGCGGACTATGGGTGAGCACGCGCACGCCCAGGCTGCCCATCACCGACTGGAACACGGCCGAGCGGCTGACCGGGCCTTTGTCCATGTGCAGCGTCGCCGGGATGCCCTGGATGGGCAGCTCGGGTTCCGGCTTCGCCGACATGGCGTTGAACAGGAAGCGGAGCGCCGCTTCGGCGTTCTCGCCATAGACGCAGCGATATTCCTGGTAGGTCGCGCCCGAACGATCGTCGACGACCGAGAACAGCATCAGGGTCGGCTTTCCGCGGCCTTCCTCGACCCAGAGCGGGGTGGCGACCTGCTTCAGGTCGGACGGGCTCATGTCGAAATGCCACAGCTCGTTTGAACGCCGTGCCTGGAACCGCACGGCCGCGGTCGGGCGTGTGGCGCGGGCAAGGTCCAGCCCGGTCGCGCGCAAAAGCCGGTCGATCGTCGCCCGCTTGAGCAGCCCGGGCGGTGCCCTGACCAGCCCGTCGGGCGTTTCGACGCCCGTCTCCTCCAGGTGGCGGATCACCTCTGCGGTCGAGAGGTGCCGCCCTTTGCCGTTGAGGGTCCTGAGCTTCATCGCCGCGACGATCTCGGCGTAGCGCTCCATCTCCGCCTGCGGGGCGACCCGGGTCCGGCCGTGGTCGGCGCGCCGGATCGACTTGGGGCGGGAGAGCTCGCGCAACGCGCGGTACATGGTCGGGACCGAGATGCCGTAGGCATGAGCGGCGCGACCGATGATCTCGGTGCGCCCCGCGTCGCGCGGGGGCAAGAGCGACAGCCTTCGACGCAGGTCGACCAGCGCCTCGCCGGGCGGCCGCTTTGCCCGATCAGGCACGCAGCCGGTCAGCCTCCACCCCGTCCGCAGGCCCCCCGCGCTTGCCGGCATACCGGTACAGGGTAGCGACGGATACGTTGAGCCGGCGCGCGATGTCGCGCACAGGCAAGCTGCCCTCCTTCATCAGCGCCTTGGCCGCGGCGATGTCGGCCGGGCGCATCGAGGGCGGGCGTCCGCCCTTCCGGCCACGCCGCCTGGCCTCGGTCAGCCCCGCGGTAGTGCGCTCCCGGATCAGTGCGCGCTCGAATTGGGCGATAGCGCCGAACACATGGAAGGTGAGCATCCCGCCCGGCGTGGTCGTGTCGATGCTCTCGGTCAGCGACACGAGGCCGATCTTCTCGCGCTCCAGCTCCTCCGCGGTCGCGATCAGCTTCTTCAGCGACCGGGCGAGCCGGTCGAGCTTCCACACGACCAGCGTATCGCCCGCGCGCAGCACGTCGGTGAAGATGCGCGCCAGCTCGGGGCGATCGTCCTTGGCCCCGGACGCCTTTTCGGTGAACACCTTCTCGCACCCGGCGCGGCGCAGCGCCTCAAGCTGGAGCTCGGGCGACTGGTCGATCGTGCTCACCCTGGCGTACCCGACCCGCATCGGCCCTCGATTGTTCTACAAACCCGTCACGGGCGTAGCATTCTGCGAAGCAGGATTCCAGAACAGTTTTGAGAAGGTGCGACCCGCGGAAACCCGTTGGGACCTGACTGGCGACGAGCGCTCGTCAGAAACCCTCGTTTCAGAGAAGCTGGGCCGGGACCCTGAAAAAAGGCTTGCAATGTAGGATTCTAAATCGTTCACCCTTTGTTCCGTGCTCAAGATGAGTCGGGCTGGTTCGCTTCAGGTGAAGGAGCGGACCAAGTTGAAACTGACGCTTGAAGGAGTGAGTGATGCGTACTCGGTTCTATCGAACAATGCTTGGCTCCGCGCTGTTGCTCTGCACAGTGGCGGCGAGCGCCCAAGATCAGGGCGAGCGCTCACAAGAGGAAAGCACGAAAGCCTTCCTTGCCCACAAACGCGACGTCCAACAGCGTCGGTCGGGCAAGCTGGGCGACCTGGCCGACTTCGGACAGGTGAACGCAATCGTGAAAGCGGCCCCGGCTCACGCCACCCTCGCCACGGTTCGTCACCGACGACGCCGCCCGTTCGGCGTTGAACGACGCTTTCCTCGTCGACGTGGCGCAGACGCTTTCAATCTATGGGCTTCACGCGGGCGATCTGCGACGGTCGGCTGAGGCGTCCACCGCATTCGTTCAAGCCGCGGCGGCACATATCAGGGGTGGTGCCACGGTTGGGCAGGAAGCGCTGCTCGCCGACACCGTGGTGATCGGTCATGTCTCGGGAACCGACGAAGCCGAGCAGCTCGACGACGGTGCGTCGTCCTCTGTGTCGGTGGTCGTCGACCAGGTGCTGAGGGGCAAGGCCAAGGTGGGCGACACGCTCAAGCTTCGGCGGACGAGCGGTAAGCTGCCCGATGGGCGGCGGCTCTCGGCAAGCGACGAGGATCCGTTGGCGAACGGTGCGCCGGTTGCCCTGCTCGCGTCGCGCTCGCGCTACGAAAAGGAGCTTGCTCCTCAGGGTGGAAGCGCGCGGTGCCCCAGCTGTGTCGTCGAGGTCGTGCCCGTCTTTCTGGTGAACGGACAGTCGCTGGTTCCGACCGGCGGATATCCGACCGCCACCACCCTCGACGCCCTCACCGCTGCCACGAAGTAAGGAGTAGGAAAAGTGATCAGGAAATCTGCGCTGCTCGCCTGCGTGCTTGCCCTCGCCAACGCCGCACCGGCGTTCGCCGGGCCGATCCCGCAACCCTATTACTTCCCGAACGGGTCGCGGGGTGTGAAGATCAACTATGCGCTTCCGGCCGCCTGCGACGCCAACACCAAGGCCGCGGTCGACACGATCAACGCCGCAGGGCGCTCGTTCCAGCTCACCGGAACGACGCAGAACTACACGTCGACTTACTACTCGGCGACCGAGGACCCGGATTTCATCAACATCCAGGACGGCTCCAGCATGTCGGCGATCATGCGGACCATCATTTACGGCTATTCCGGGCCAGCGCCTGCGCAGGCGATCGACGCGACCGTGTACGTCAATACCGACCGCATCTACTACGACACGGGCGACACGGCGCAATCGACCGATTTGATCTGCGGTTCGTCGATCACGCCGAGCAACATCGGCCAGCATATCGACTGGCAGTCCGCGATGACGCATGAGATGGGTCACGTGAAAGGAATGGACCACCGCACCGATGGTTCGACAGGGCCATGCTTGATGACGACCTATCTCAACCCTGGGCAGATCAAGCGGAGCCTATGCTCTGACGAGCGGGCGCTGCTGGTCGGGTTCTATGGCTGACCGAGGCAAAGCCTCTACCGGGGCGGGATGGCTTTTGGCCTTCATCGCCCTGGCAGGGTGCGACCGCGGCTCCGAGAAGGAGCCGCGGCCCACCGAGCTCTCCGGCCCCGTCGGAACCGAGTATTCGATCCACCCCCGCAATGTGGCCGGCGACCGCCTGCTGATCGCCGGCTGCTGCACGTTCGACGTGGGACAGGCGCGAACCACTAAGCTGGAGGGCGACGTGGACGGCCGCATGGTCGAGGGGGACGGTTATCGGGTGGAGATTTCGTTCGGGAACGGCCTGGCTCGCCGGCCCCTTTCCGCGGCCGCGCCCTCGACGCTCAACATCGATGGGGTGACTCTCCGGAAGTTCAGGCCAGCAAGCCCCGGACAGAAAGAGCCCGATCTCCTCTACGCCGCTATCGTCCCTCTCGATGCGGAGGCGCAACGTCGTCGTGTTCGGAGCCCGGGCCTTGAAGTCAGGGCTTGGTGCGCCACCACCGCGAACTGCCAGGCCGCAGCTCGGTTGGTTGAGGGGATCAGATTCTGACCATTCCCGTCAGTAGCGCTAAGCGTGAGCGCGGCGCGCTGATTGCGAGCAGCCGCGGGAGATCGCGAGCACATTATCGAAAAGCGTGAGCAGGCGCGCGCGCTTACTGTCAGCTAATCCGAGCAGAAAGGTGATCCGTTTGCGAGCAGGAGCCCATCCGATTGCGAGCAGCTACACCTAAGTAGGTATGTTCTCGCGTCGGGACCGCACTTGTCACCTTGATCGGGACGGGAGAAAAATAGTGCGGCATCGGCGAACTCAGCGAGTTGCTTGACATCCCGTGGGGCTGTGCAGGTCACGCTTAAGGTTTTGAGTACGAGGCCAGGTAAGTATGCGACGCCACCCCTGACCTCAAGCGTTATCCTCGCCAGCACTCGTGCGTCCCGATCCACCGATTACCCCGGGCTACAATAGCCATGTTGCCGACCTGCCTGCAGCAGGGCGGGTCAGACATAGAAATACTGAAAGCACGAGTGGCGCGCGCCGCAAACCCGTCTGCGGTTTTGCTTCTGCTGAGGCTCGTTCGGCTAAAAACACGATGCTACGATGTAGCGATGCGAAGCATCTCTTTTCCTACCACACCGGCACAGGTGCGTGCATGCCTATCAGCGGCTGAGAATGGTGCAGTCGCCGTCGAGCGGGACGGCGTTGCCCTGCTCGTGATCATGCCAGTTGAGGAGTACACGCGACTCGCCGACCTCGACCAACGATCGGTCGGAACTATGGGAAACGACCAGACCGGCAGCCCCTCGAACACCAGCCTTGTGGCGGCGTCTGACTCAGCCGAAGCGGCGCAGAGCGCTAAGGAACCGGTTCACGCCCGTCTGGAACCCGACCTTGACAAGCACGCTCGCCGGCGGTCGGTTGATGATGACGTAGAGCGCCTTGTCGCCGCACTCGCGGCGGAGCGGATCACCGTATCGCCCGACGACGCCTATGCCGCTTGGAAACGACACTCGGACGACTTCGCCGCAAGTTGGCTGACGCTGTACGATGCCGACGACGCGAACCGGCAGGCGCTGCTGCGTCACCTTAACCTGAAAAGCTGAACGGCGGTGCCGCGCGGGACTGCTCATGATCTGATCGGACTGCTGCTGCGGAACGGGCGTTCGCTAATCCTTCGTAACGACGATGGCGGCGAGTGGCGTCTCGATGCGCCAAGCGGGGCGGGCAAACTTGCTGGCCGTCGCGTCCGGGTCACGGGCACGCGCGACGGCTTCGACCTGCTCGCGGTGCGGTCCTTCGAAGCAGTTGACGGACACATCGGTGGACACAAATCCGCTGCTCGAGTGCCGAGCGTCAGAGCCAGCGTGATCCGCCGCTGCACGTCGGCCTTGTTCCCCAATCGTTCGCCGCGTTAGAGTGCTGAGCATGACGGGAAATGCCACGACTGCGGCGCAGCGCCCATGCGCCTGATCCACACCGCCGACTGGCAGCTCGGCAAGCCGTTCGGCCGCTTTCCGCAGGAGGTCAGGACCGCGCTGGGCGAAGCGCGCTTCGATGCGATCGACAGGATCGGCGCGCTCGCGCGGGAGCGTGACGCCGTTCACGTCCTGGTCGCGGGTGACGTGTTCGACAGCACCGGTCCAGCCGACCGCGAGGTCGTGCAGGCGGTGACCCGCATGGGTCGGGCACCCTGCACCTGGTGGTTGCTGCCCGGCAACCATGATCATGCCCGATCGGACGGACTGTGGTCGCGCGTGCGCCGTGCGGCGCCGGCCAACGTACGCGTGGTCGACACGCCCGAGCCGGTTGAGATGGAGGAAGACGCGTGGCTGCTGCCCGCTCCGCTGGAGCACCGGCGTACCCGCGATGACCCGACGAGTGCGTTCGACGGCATGGCGACGCCGGACGGTGCCCTTCGCATCGGGCTCGCGCACGGCTCGGTCGTCGACTTCGGCGCGCGCGGCGAAGCGAACAACATGATCCCGCCCGACCGTGCCCAGCGCTCCGGGCTCGACTATCTGGCGCTGGGCGACTGGCACGGCTTCATGCCCATCGGTGAGCGTGCCGCCTATAGCGGCACGCCGGAGGTGGACCGGTTCGGGCGAGACGAGCCGGGCGGCGTCATTTTCGCCGACGTGCGTCGCGGCGCCACGCCCGTGATCGAGAGGGTGGAAACAGGCCGCTACCGCTGGCTTGAGCGGCATTGGACGCTGGCCGGTCTCGATGATTTCGAGCGCGAGCTGCGGGACTTGCGGGCGTCGGTGGATCAGGCCTCCACCCTGGTGAGGCTCGTGCTTTCGGGTACGCTATCCCTCGCCGACCGCGTTGCGGTCGGGCGGACCTGTTCGGACGATCTCAGCCATGCGCTGCGCTGGCTCGACGTCGACGATACTGAACTGACCGCTCAGCCGACCGAGGACGACATCGCCGCGATCGACATTCAAGGCGCGCTGGCCACGGCCACATTGTTATTGAAAGCACGAGTCGACGCGGGCGGTGCGGACTACCCGGTAGCGGCCGCGGCTCTAGAGCGGCTCTACGTCGAGGCGATCCGGGCGACGGAGGGCGCACGGTGAGGATCGTCTCGCTCGAACTGGACAATTTTCGTCGGTTCCGGCGGCCGCTGCGGCTCGACGGCTTCGAGCCGGGCCTGAACGTGGTCGTCGAGCCTAACGAAACCGGCAAGTCGACGTTGCTGGAGGCGCTGCGCGCGGCCTTGTTCATCCGTCACTCGGCCAGGACGGAGCTGACCCGCTCCTACTGCCCGATCGGAGACGACGTGGCGCCCAGGGTCGCGGTAGAGTTCGAGGTGGCGGGCGAGCGCTGGCAGGTCGAAAAGCAATTCCTACGCTCGCATAGGGTGCAGCTCACCGGCCCGCGCGGGCGCTTCGAGAGCGACTCAGCGGAAGAGCAGCTGCAGGCGCTGCTCGGCTTCGAACGCGGCAACAATCGCGGCACCGACCCAGATACGCGCGGCGCGCTCGGTCTGCTCTGGGTGGAGCAGGCCAGTGCTCTTCGTGTCGACGCGCCCAACCGGCTGGTGCGCGACAACGTCCGCACCGCGCTGGAGGGCGAGGTGGGCGCGATCACGGGTGGACGGCGCTTCGACACCGTCCGTGCTCGGGTCGAGGAGGCTTACGCCGAATTCAGGACGGGGAGCCGCGGCAAGGCGACGGGCCGGCTCGCCGCGGCCGAGAATAGGCTCACCGTAGCGCGCGAGCACCGTACCGGTATCGAAACGCTCGCCCAGTCGCACGAGGCGACGCTGACCGAGCTGGAGGATGCGCGCGCCGCCCGACGTCGCATCGAGCGCGAACTGGGGGACGAGGAGCGGGCCGCGCTGCGTGACCGGCTCGCGGCCGACCTGAAACTCGCCGAGTCCTCGGCCGAGCGTCTGGTGACGGCCCAGGCGCGGTACGACACGGCAAACGGCACCGTGGAGCGGCTGACGGAGAAGCTTGCCGCGATCGACGCGGCGCAGATGGCGGTGGAGGAAGCCGAGGCGGCCAAGACCGCCGCGAATGCCGCGGTCGAGCGGCATGGCGATGAGCGGGAAGCGGCCATCCGGAACGAGGAAGACGCCCGGACCGCGCTGTCCGGTGCCCGCGAGGCCCGCAACGCGGCCGAGGCGACACTCCGCACGGGTCGCGCCGCAGTCGCGAGCCGGCAGCGGTCCGAGGCGATCGCGCGTGCGCGGGAGCGGATGACGAGCCTCGACGCGCTCGAAGCCGAGCTGGCCGGGCAGCAACGTGTAGCGGATCAGGCGATCGCGTCCGAGCAGCTGGAGGAGCTGGCCCGGCTCGACAAGACCGTGGTGGAGGCCCGCGCGGTCTTATCGGCGGGCGCGGTTCGGGTGGAGGTGACGAGCCTGGACGGCACCCCGGTCACCATCGACGGCGAGCCGATGGGCGATGCGGCGCGAGAGGTCACCGCGCCATCGCTGATCGCGGTGGGCCGTCATGCGAAGATACACGTCGTGCCCCCCGGCACCGGCTCGGCCGCGGCCGAGCTGAAGGCTGCCGAAGGTGCGCTTGCGGCCGCGGAGGCTCGGCTCGGCGTCGCGAGCTATGCCGACGCGGTCGCGCGCGCCAACGATGCCAGGTTGGCCGGAGAGGCCGTGAAGGGCTTGAAGCGGCAGGTGGACACCCTGTGCGTCGCCGATCCGACGATCGGGCTGGCGGCAGGCAGCGCGGCGCTTCGCGCGCTGCTGGCGAAAGAGGCTGATGAGACAGCCGAAGAGGACACGCCTGTCGACGTGCCCGGCCTTGAGGCCGAGCAGATCCTTCGCTCGGAGGAGGAGCGCTCCGCAATCGGACGGCACACCGCAGCGGTCGAGCAGCTCCGTACCGCCCAGGAGACGTCGCGCAAGCTCGGGCTCGAGGCGGCAGGGGCGGCTCGTGACCTAGCGAACGCGCGGACGCAGCTGGCAGCGCTCACCGGCGCAAGGAGCCGGACCGACCTGGAAGCCGATCTGGTCGCGACCGAGGGCGAGTTGGTGGAGCGCCTGCGCGACCGGGTCGCGGCCGAACAGGCGGTCGGCGCGTTCGACCTGGATCGGCTGAGACTCAGGCTCGCGAACATCGACAAGGCAGCGGCCGGTGCCGGCGACCGTCGGCTGGCGCTGATCGAGAAGATCGCCGGCCTGGAGGCCACGATCGCGAGCGAGGGTGCAAAGGGTCTGGCAGGCCAACTCGACGCTGCACGTGAGGAGGAGGCCGCGGCAGAACAGGCGGTCGGGCGCCTGACCGCAGAGGCGGACGCGTTGGATCTGCTGCGGACCACGCTGCGCGAGGCACAGGAGGCGGCTTCGCGGACGTTCCTGGGACCGGTCACGAGGCGCGCCGTCCAGTATGTCCGTCGGGTGCTGCCGGACTGCGACGTCACATTCGGCGAGGAGTTGGGGCTGACATCCATCGCGCGCAGCGGCGTCAGCGAGGGCTGCGGCGACCTCAGCCGCGGCACGCAGGAACAGCTGGCGGTGCTCACCCGGCTGGCGTTTGCCGATCTGCTGCTCGATAAGGGCGAGCCGGTGTCGCTGATTCTGGACGACCCGCTGGTCTACTCGGACGATGCCCGGCTGGAGATCATGACCGATATCCTGACCCGGGCGGCCGAACGCATGCAGGTGATCCTTCTTACCTGCCGCGAGCGTGCCTTCCGGCACGTCGGCGGGAACCGACTCCTGCTGGCCGCCTGAGGACTCCCGCGTCCGCGGACGACATGGGACTAGCCCCCGCTCCTCCAAAACGATTGTCAGGCCTCTGAGAGGGCCTTTAATCCGGCGAAGTGGAGTGGCGCCACTGTCTCGATCATCTCCAGAAGATAGGTGACGTTCTTCTGGGTCTCTGCGACCAGCGCCGGATCGAACGCTTTTCCGGTGTGGTGGGAGAGGTCATTCGCAAATTTGTAGATCGCCGTCTTCTTATGCTGGTCGAAAGCCGTCTCCTCGAGCTTCTGGTAGAGGCTGCGGTTCGAGGGCACGTGAAAGTCGAGAAAGGTCTCGAGAACCTTTCTGGCAATATTCGGAACATGGTAGCAGCCCATGATCGTTCCGTCGGACCTGAAGCTATAAAGCACCTTGAACAGGTAGTGGTACTCGGTGGCATGCTCGATCAGGAGCTTGTCCAATGGGGCAAGCCGGGCCGATCGGCCATCGGCGGTCTCGGCGCAAAGCACCATGCAATAGCTTTTGGTAATCGCCCTCGGCGTGCTCTTCATCCAATTCAGCAGCAGCCGCAGGAACTCGTAATTGTGCGTCATGATAAAGAGCTGTTTGGCGCCTTGGGTCTCATTCTTCAGGAACGAGAATGCCTGGTAGATAGCTGACGCGTCGAGGCTTGAGATCGGGTCATCCACAACGACCACGCCTTGCGCGAGATCGAAATGTTGGTCCCGGAGCTGGACGAGAAAATAGAGGAACGCGATCGCAGTCCTTTCACCCTCGCTCAAGCGCTTGGCCGGCTTACCGCGCCGCAGCACACGATAGCCGTCGCCTCCTGACTCGAAGCGTAGATCGGTCCGTCCGAGGAACTGCACCAGGTGGGTCGTCAGGTCTTCGCCCCCGGCATGCGCGCTTGAGACCTTGGCCTGCTTTTCCCGGATCGAGGCTTCCAAGGCTTCCAGTCCCCGCGTGTCCTCCAACGCCGCACCGCCCGTCCTGAGCAGTCCGATTTCGGCCTGAAAGCCCGCAAGCTGCGCGTCGAGCTGCTGGACCTGATCGTGGATGGAGGCCAGATAATGGGCCTCCACCGCCGCTCTGGACTCCTCGCGTGCTTTCCCGAAATCCTCGGTCTTCGCATCATGCCGCCCCGCGATCGTCACCAGCGCGTCAAGCGCTACGCGGCAAGGCTCGACGTCGACTGCAAGGTCGACTCGGTAGGCCTCGGTCCGCCGCGTCAGCTTCTCCAGCAGAGCGGCGGAGACCATCTCCAACTGCGACAGAACGTCCTCGATCGCTCGATCGCGGCGCTCGCTCGCCTCCGTCCAAGCGTCGCGCAGCTCGGAATAGAGTGCTGCCGTTTCCCGGGTGGGAAAGCGCTGCAGTGCCGCCGCCGTTCTCTGCAGGTCAGCCTGCTCCGCTGCGATCTCACCCTTCAAGATCTGATCTTCGTCACTGAAGTGGCGGGCGAGCGCCTCGTAGCGTTCCGCCGGCGTGAGCTGATCGCAATATTCGCATCGTCTCCGGTCGTGTGCGGCATGAAGGTGGAACCCCGCTTCGACCCATGTCGAGATATCGGGATTTTTTGCCAGGCGATTGATGACCGCCGCGTGCGTTGAGCGAGCGATCAGCGTCTCCGCGCGCGCGCCGGCTGCCGCAACATGTGCCAGCAGCTCCACAACTTCACCGTCGGCTGACCTCATCTCCGGCGGATGCAACTCACCGATCGGTGGCATCGCCTCCTGCCGAATGGTCGCGCGGTGCTGCTCCAGCGCGGTCGCCGCCAGCGGGACATGCGCCTTCAGCTTCGTATAGGCCGTCTGTGCATCCGGCTTTCGATAGCTTCGGAGAGATGATCCGCTGGTCGCCTCGCCAATGGTCTTGGCAATGGCGGAGAACAATTTGCCCCTCTCGTTCTCCGTTTTCGTCACCGTGGCATCGAGCTCATCGAGCTTCCGGATACGATGATCGCGCGTGGCGATCTCGACCTCCAACTCGGCCGCTATCTCCTTGTTCTCTTCGCCGAGTATCAGAATATGACGCAACGGACCGTCGAGCCGGCCTATATTCGCTTCCACGAAGTCGCTGTTGAACACCCGCACCCGGTGTCCATAGCTGGTGCCTCGGACGAGGGCGCCGGAGGGCGTCTCGATCGTGTAGTCGAGATCGGGATGGTCGGCGTGCTGTCCCGCCTCGAGGCAGCCGAGCAGTCGCGAGAGCGTGGTCTTGCCGGCGCCGTTCTCGCCGTAGATGACGTTGTAGCGGCCGAACGACGGCAGATCCGCCACAGCCGCGTAATTGTCGAATACGCCCAGACCTCTGATCTTCTTGATTTGCGTCAGCATCACGCGCCTCCGCTGACCGCGATAGCAGCGGCTCGACCGGCCAGCGAGGGCATCTTGCGCGACGCCTCTCGATGCCGTGCAGCGCAGCGCTTGAACGTCAGCGGCGATAAGCGTCCGACCGCGACCGTCCGCGTCCGTTTCCCGCGTAGGTAGGAGCTCGGCTCAATGGCAAGGTGGGGTGGAAAGCGGAATGGCCGGCTTGGAGCGAAATTCAGACGATGCCGCCGTCTGTTCAGCCGCGTTCAGGTCTGACCAGTCGCGACCAGACAGACGATGCTGGCCCATTGTTGCCGCCCTTAATTCGTCGGGCAGGCCAGCCGATTGATTGTTCCTTTCGCCAGCCGCGCCAGTTCGGCGCGCGCGGCATCCATGTCCGCGCGGAAGTCGGCCTTGGCGTGGAGCTGGCTGACGATTACCGCGCCGGACATATAGCCGGCCTCCACCGCACTGCGGCTGTGCGAACCGCAGATGTAGCGGCTCTCGCCATATTCGCGGCCGCGGCGAAGGATCTCGGTGGCGCGGTCGGGGAGGAGTTCGGCGAGGATCAGCGCGGTCAGCCAGCCGTTGCTGGTGTGGCCGGAGGGGTAATCGCCATTGCCGGCGAGGTGATCGGTCTTCGCCTCGCAGATGTCGCCGGGCTGGTTGAGGTACGGGCGGCGGACGGCGAAGGTGGATTTGGCGTGGCCGACCATATTATCGCCGCCGAGCCGGGCGAAGATGCGGGCGAGCGCGGGTGCCTTCTTCGCGTCGAGCGTCATGCCCATCGCGCAGGCGTACACGGTGTAGCGATCGTCGGTGACGTCGCTGGTCGCCATCTTCCAGCGCGGGGTGCTGGCGAGGGCGCGGGTGGTTGTGAAGGTGGTGCGGTCGTCCTGGTTGCGCGCGTCGCCGTCCTTGGGCGGGGGCGGCAGGATCTTCGTGAGATCGGGCACCTTCGCGCCCGCAAGGTACGGCGTCGGGGCCTTGTCGGCGGCGATCAGCGCGAGGGGGAGGGCGAGGAGGGCGATACGCATTACTTGGACTCCAGATCGCCGCAGGGCTGCGGGTGGCGGACGGGGTTGCAGCGGGCGGTGAGGCCCTCGGGCTTGGTTACGACATAGCCGCCTTCGAACCGTGGATCGGGCCAGAGGTAGTCGGTCGACACGTACTGC
This sequence comes from Sphingomonas aracearum, assembly GCF_003345355.1. Lineage (GTDB taxonomy): Bacteria > Pseudomonadota > Alphaproteobacteria > Sphingomonadales > Sphingomonadaceae > Sphingomonas > Sphingomonas aracearum. The sequence goes on from NZ_QQNB01000004.1 coordinate 17,000, forward strand.
GCGCCGCCCGAGAGCGCGGCGTCGCGCGGGGTAGTGTTGTTGGCGCGGGCCTCGACGGTGTTGGCGTCGGCGCGGGTGCGGACGAGATAGTTCGCCTTCACCGCGGCGCGGATGCGGTCGGCCTGTTTTACGGGATCGTTGAGCGTGAGATAGGCGGCGGCGGGAGAATTCTCGTCGGTGTTGATGAAGAACACCCGGCCTTCGAGCGACTTGCGCTTGCCGCGATAGACCGCGACCTTGGCGGGCGGCTCGTCGAGCGCGAAGAGGAATTTGCCGCGCGATGCCTTCAGCGTCGGCCAGTTGTTCGCCAGCACCGCCTCGCGCAATGTGGGGTAGCGGCCCTGCACGTCGTCGGGCGTCACCAGCTTCTTCGGGCCGAGGATGCTGCGGATTTCGGCGTCGAGCGCATCATAGGCTGCCTCATTGAACGGCAATGCGTCGATGCCGCCGTCTTTCGCGTTCATGCCGTCCTTGGCGTTGAACATCAGCAGGATCGGCACGTGGCGCGGGTGTTTCGCGGACCAGTCGCGGATGATCGTCAGGCATTCGGTGAGCAGGACGCAGCTCGACGAATTGTCGATGCCGGGAATGTGCAGCACCTTGAAGCCGGGTTTCGCCAGCCGCGGATCGGTGGAGCCGGCGGCGTAATGCCCGCCCTTGGGATCGTAATTCACGTCGATTTCCAGCTGACGCGCGCCCGCGTCGAGCTGCTCCACCAGCGGGCGGTGGCCGTAGTCGAGCGCGTCGGCCATCTGCGGCGCGGCGGCGCGGACCTTCGCCATCGTCTCGGCGGGCATCGGCAATTTGTAGCTGTTGTGCGTGCCGATCACCGCGATGTCGTTGAGGCGCAGCGTGTCGTCGGGGGCGGCGATCGCGGCGGAGGTAGCGGCGAGGCTCAGCGCGAGCGCGAGCGTGGTTTTGAGATGCGACATGCGCGCGGCTGGTGGCGGGGAAACGTTGCGGAGGCGTGACAGTGGCCCGCTGTCACGCAGGCTTCACGAACCGCCCATAGGTCGCCCCTCAACACGGAGTGCGGGGGCAGTGTTGGGCAGCGAGGCGGGCTATCGTAGCGAGATCGGCGGCGTTCGCGCTGGCGAATCGGCGATGGCGCTCGACTTTCCCGATGCCGCGCTGACGCAGGCGTTGCGCGGGTTCGTCCACGGGCGGCTCGGCGGCTGGCATGCCGATGGTGACGATCTGGTGCAGGAGACGTTCCTGCGGCTGCTCGGCTATCAGGCGGCCTCGCGCGTCAACGACGTGAAGGCGATGTGCTTCGCGATCGCGCGCAACCTGCTGCTCGATCACCATCGCGCCGCGCGGCACCGCGCCCATGTCGAGCTGGACGAGGCGATGGTGTGCCCGATGCCGCTGGCGGACCGCGTGCTGGCCTATCGCCGCGCGGTGGAGGTGATGGTGGAAGCGCTCGACCGGATGCCGCCGCTGCGCCGCGAAATCTTCCTGCGCAAGCGGTTGGACGGGCTGACCACCGCCGAGATCGCGGGGGCGACCGACATGAGCCTCGCGGCGGTGGAGAAGCATGTCGTGCGGGCGTTTGCCGATCTGCGAAATGCGCTGGCGAAGCGCGGATTCACGATGGCGGACGGGGCATGAACCGCGCCGCCGTTGCCGAGCCGGTCGAGCCGGCTGCGCTAACCGATGCGTTGCAGGCGGCAGCCTCGCGCTACGGGCGGCTGTCCGACGAGCAGATTCGCGCGATGCGGCGGCGCAGGCGCACCGCGGTGACGATGGCGGCTTCCGCGACTGGCGCGCTCGCACTGGCGTTCGTGGGGGCGGACTGGCTGAAGCCTGCGCCGATTGCGCCTGCGGTGTGGGAGCGGACGCTCGCGACGCGGGCGGGCGAGATGGGGACGCTGCGGCTGGCGGATGGCTCGACGGTGAAGCTGAGCGGGGCGACGAAAGTGCGCGTGCGGTACGCGGGGAACCAGCGGAGCGCGCAATTGCTCGCGGGGCAGGCGTATTTCGATGTGGCGCATGATCCGTCGCGGCCGTTCACCGTGCGCGCCGGGGCGAGCGAGACGCGCGTGCTGGGCACGGCGTTCGACCTCGATCTGACGCGGCGGCAGGTGGCGCTGGCGGTGTATCGCGGGGCGGTGGGGTTCGATCCGGTCGATCCCGCGCGCAAGCCCAAGGGCGTCGTGGTGCGCGCGGGGTATCGCAGCAATATTGCGGGCGGTGTGGCCGCCGCGCCGGTGCGGTTCGATCCCGAGCTGCCCGACTGGCGGCAGGGGTGGATCGATACCGCCGGGATGCGGCTCGATGACCTTGCGGAGATGCTCGACCGGCAGGGGAATGTGCGGATCGCGACGCCGCGGGAGCCGCTGGCGTCCACGCGGGTGTTCGGGCGCTTCCGGACGGATAATCCGCGACAGTTGCTGGGCGCGATGGGCGAGGGGTTCGGGTTCAGGGTGCGGGATGCGGGGGATCGGCTGACGCTGGAGCCGGCTGGGTGATGTTCCCCACCCTTACTTCCCCGGCGAAGGCCGGGGCCCAGTTGGGAAGGTTGCAGTAACGGAGCGCAGCGTTCTCCAATGAGCGTCCCCCAATTGGGCCCCGGCCTTCGCCGGGGAACAGAAATCAAAAAAACTTTGTCCGGATCGCCCAGCCCCGCCCGTCTTCCGCACGGTGGCGCACCGGGAGCGCCAGAATGGGGAACATTCGACATGAAGCGTTTTCACGGGGCATCGGCACTCACCCTCGCATTGGTGGCGCTCGCCGCGCCGGCTGCGGCGCAGGCACGGCCGGCCAGCGACCTCTCCTTCGCGATCCCTGCGGGCGATCTCGCGGGCGCGCTGTCGCGCTATTCGAGCGTCACCGGCAAGCAGGTCGTCGCCGCGCCGGCATTGGTCGCGGGGCGCAAGACGCAGGGCGTCAGCGGTCGCCATTCGGCGGATCAGGCGCTCGCGATCCTGCTGCGCGCGACCGGGCTGCGCTCGGTGGAGAGCAACGGCGTGCTCGTGTTGCGCGCCGACGCCGTCCGCGCGGCGAAGCGCGTTGCCGAAGCCGCACCCGCCCCTGAGCCGGTGCCCGCGCAGATGGCCGCCGCTCCGATCACGGAGGACGGCGGCGACGATATCGTCGTCACCGGGTTTCGCGAGAGCCTCCTCGCCGCGCAGGATCTGAAGCGCCGCGCGGTCGGCACTGAGGACAACATCCTCGCCTCCGACATCGCCGCCTTTCCCGATCTGAACCTCGCCGAAGCGCTCCAGCGCGTTCCGGGCGTGGCGATCACGCGCGACACCGGCGAGGGTCGCCAGATCGCATTGCGCGGCCTCGGCGCGGATTTCACCCGCACGCAGCTCAACGGCATGGAAGTGCTCGGCAACACCGCCTCGGGCATGGACAATCGCGGCAACGTCAGCCGCACGCGCGGGTTCGATTTCAGCCTGTTCGCCTCCGAACTGTTCAACCGCGTGACGGTGCAGAAGAGCTATGCCGCCAATCAGGACGAGGGCGGGATCGCCGGCACCGTCGGCCTCTTCACCGCCAAGCCGTTCGACTATGCGGGTGCGAAGTTCGTCGTCTCGGCCAAGGCGCAGCATAACACCAACACCACCGGCGTGACGCCGCGCATCGTCGCGCTCGTGTCGCAGCGGCAGGGCGACTTCGGGGCGTTGCTGTCGGTTGCGTACTCGAAGATCCGCAACAACGAGTTCGGCTATCGCAACTGGAACTGGGGCAAGGTCACCTATGGCGCGAACAATATCGGGCCGGAGATCGACGCGAACACCCGCGCGCTGCTGCGCGGCGGCACCATTTTCGCCCCGCAGGCGCAATCGCCCTCGACCTGGTACACCGATCGCGAGCGCATCGGCGTCACCGCGGCGCTGCAATATCACCCCGGCGATAACTTCAAGCTGGACGTGGACCTGCTCTACGGGCGGCTTGCCGACAATCGCGACGACTGGGCGATCGCGACCGGCGGCTATAACGCGCTGACCGGCAATGTCAGCGGTACGCAGGTGATCCGCTCGGCGACGATCGAGGGCAATTCGCTCGTCGCGGCGAGCTACACCGGCGTCGACCAGCGCACCGAGCATCACACCGTCGTCAACAGCAACGATTTCTATCAGGCGATCGCGAACGCCACCTGGACGCCGACCGACCGGCTGAAGATCACCGCGCTGGCCGGCTATCAGAAGTCGAATTTCGTGCAGCCGACGTTTGACAAGATCTTCATGCAGGCGCGCAATACCGGCTTCAGTTACGACATGCGGCCGACGATGCCGGTCAACAGCTATGCGTTCGACCTGACCAACCCCGCCGCCTGGAACGTGCAGCGGCTGGTGACGCAGGAGAATGCGATCAAGTCCGATTACACCAACGGGCAGCTGACCGCGATCTACGACCTCACGCCGATCCTGAAGCTGGAGCTGAGCGGCGAGTTCAAGCGCTTCACCAACAGCGGCTATCAGTATCTGACCAACATCTTCTACGGCACCGCCGCGACCAGCGACCGATCGGTGCCGGATTCGATGAAGTACGTGATCAACCGCGACAGCCTGATCCCGTATATCGGCGGCGATGTCGATGCGATCTACCAGTTGCTCGGCAACAACCGGAACCTCACGCGCGCGAACCTGACCGCGGGCAGCGACTTCCGTATCGTCGAGAAGACCTGGGCCGGCTTCGCGCAATTCGATCTCGACACATACGTCGGCTCGATGAAGCTGCGCGGCAATGCGGGCGTGCGCTATTACCACACCGCGCTCACCTCCAGCGGGTCGCTCGCCACCGCCACCAACGGCGTGACCACGCTGGAGCCGGTGACCGTCGAGACGACCAGCAGCGACTGGCTGCCCGCGCTGAACGTGGCGCTGGACCTGCGCCCGGATCTGGTCGCGCGCGTGTCGGCCAGCCGCAACGTCAACCGGCCGGGCCTGCCGCAGCTCGCTGCCGCGGGCACGCTGACGGTCGCGCCGTTCGGCGGCACTGTCTCGGTTGGCAACCCCTATCTCCAGCCGTATCGCGCGACGATGGCCGAGGCGGGGCTGGAATATTACCCGAGCCGCCACGGCTTCGTCTCGGCCGGGTTCTTCTGGAAGGATATCGAGAGCAACATCACCTCGGAGACGTCGCAGGTGCCGTATAGCGCCACCGGCTTCCCCGTGTCGCTGCTGCTGCCGGGTCAGGACGGCACCACGCCCTACAACTACACCCGCCCGATCAACGGCGACGGCGCGAGCATCCGCGGCGTCGAGCTGGCGGTGCAGCACGACTTCACCTTCCTGCCCGAGCCGTTCAACCACTTCGGCGTGAACGCCAACGGCACTTGGATCGATGGCGACCAGAATGCGATCTACAACGGCGTGAGCGAGCGTATTCCGCTGTTCGACCTGTCGAAATGGGCGGCTAATGCGACGCTGTACTTCGAGACGGTAAAGTTCGGTGCGCGCATCTCGACCGCCTATCGCGACAAGTATCTGACCGGCGCGGGCGGCAACGCCAATATCGGCACCGGCATCCGCGCGACCAACAATGTCGACTTCCAGATCCGCTACAGCCCGACGCCGAACCTGCGCTTCGTGGTGGAGGGGATCAACATCACCAACCAGTCGATCGAGCAGTTCACCGACATCGTCGCCGACCGGACGCTGGTGAACACCAACAGCGGCCGGATCTTCACCTTCGGCGTCACCACCAGCTTCTGATCGCCTCCGGGCGGTCGAACCAACCCCACCCCCGCGCCACCGACCGGCGCGGGGCCGGGAGAGTGCTGCGTACATTTCGACACATCACGGGTGATGGTATGACTATCAAGCTTTCATGGCGCGTCGCCGCCGCTGCCGCGCTGATCGCGCCGGCCGCACCGGCCATGGCGCAGGGCTGGCCTGCCCCGGTGGCGCCGCTGCCCGAACTGGCCACCGCGATCGACAAGAAGTTCCAGCCGGCGATCGATTTCGACACCGACGTATGCTTCAACGTGCCGGCGGTGAATGCGTCGGGCGCGACCAGCCCGGCCGCCTCCACCTATATGACGAACCCGCCGGCCACCTGCCGCACCGGCAGCTATCGCACGAAGAGCAACGTCTATTCGCGCAGCCGCTGCAACAACGGCTATTGTGCGCGGGTGTACAGCTATTTCTGGCAGTCCGATTTCTCGCACGCGTTCGACTGGGAGACGATCATCGTCTGGACGACGGCAGCGGGCATCGACAGCCAGATCGTCGGCGTGTCGCGCGGCGACCATGGCGACTGGGATACGCGCAAGACGAGCGGCGGCCAGCTGCGCTTCCTTGAGGATGGCACCGGCAAGCATGTGAAGGTGGTGTTCCACTACGAGACCTGGGGCTTCTCGCACCTGTTCCGCTTCGCCAAGACCAACGGCGGGGACGAGCCGCCCGAGAACGGCACCGGCAAGTGGCTGGTCCAGCCGCTGGTGAGCTGGAACGGCTATCCCTCGCTCGCCGTGCGCAATGCGATCGTGAACGGCAATTTCGGCGGCGCGAACTTCGAGGTGAAGGACGCGCGCTTCGCCAACACGCTGGCCAAGGCCAACCAGAGCAATGTCGCGCCGGGGTTCAATCCGAACCTCGACAGCGGCGTGAACTCGCCGGGCTGCCCGGTCGGCTCGACGATCTGCTGAATGACGCCGCCCCGCGTTGCCTCAGGGTGGCGCGGGGCGGGTTATGTTCGATGGAGGATCGCATGCCCGCACTGCGCCCGTTCGCACTGGGCTTCGTCGCACTGGCGCTGGTTGGGGCAATCGGCTGGTTCACGCAAGCCGGCGATGCAGCCGACACACCGGAGACCGGGATCGCGGTCGTCGCCGCCGCCCCTGCCGCGCCGCATCGCGCTCCCCCCTCCCCTGCCCCCAGTCCGACCGCATCGCCGCGCGACGCCGCGCTCGCTGAAATCCGCGCCACCTATCCGCTGCTCCGCGACCCCGTGCTGTCCTGCGACGCCATGCGTTGCGCTCTCACCGGCCTGATCCTGCCGCCGACCGATCAGGCCTATCTCGACAAGCGGCAGGAAATGCTGCTCGGCGGCCTCGCCGCGATCCTTGCGGCGCATGGCTATCGCACGGAGGGACCGGTGAAGCTCGACGAGATCGATAGCAACACTTTCCGCCTGCGTGCGGAAATCCCGCGCGTTACGCCGCCTGCGGCCCCGGCCGCTTAGGGTCCACTACGAAGCGGGCTAGCGTCGCGACATTGCCGTCCGGACGGTCCACCTGATCGATCACCTTCACCTCGGCGTGCCAGTGGCCCGGCGTGACCGTGTAAAGCTGGTAGCCGCGCTGGTTGTTGAGCAGTTGCACGTTGGGATTGTGGTCCAGCGTCTCCAGTTCGCCGGGGTAGCGAGGGCCGCCGGTGCCGTTGGAGGAGATCGAGGTGGCGAGGAATTCGCTGGCGATCGCGGGGCTGGTGGGATCGGCGAGGTCTGTAGTGACGGAACCGACGATATGCTGGTGGATGTCGCCGCTGCCGACGACCACGTTGGTTAGCTTGCGCGCGCGGATGCTGTCGACCAGCCGCTGGCGGGCGAGGGAGTAGCCGCCCCAATTGTCCTTGCCGATGATCGGCGTGGTGGTGCCGTCCTTGCGCGCGTCATAGGGCATCATCAGCACCTGCTGGGCGATGAAATTCCAGCGCGTGTCGCTGGCGAGGCCGTGGTCGAACCATGCTTCCTGCGCCGTGCCGAGCATCGTGCGGCCGGGCTGGTCGATGGGGATGCAGGCGTCGAGCTCGGCGCGGGTCATGCCGGGAGCCTCGCATAGCTGGTCGCTGCGGTGGGAGCGGGTGTCGAGGACATGCATGCGCAGCAGGGTGCCGTAATCGAGCCGGCGGTACATCGCGCCTTTGCCGGGGCGCTGCGCGCGGCGGACGGGGACGTGCTCATACCAGGCCTGGAGCGCGGCGGCTTTGCGACGGGCGAAGACCTCGGGCGGGCTGCCGTCCTTGTCGAACGCGCCGGCCCAATTGTCGTCGATCTCGTGATCGTCGAACGACATGATGAAGGCGGCGGCGGCGTGCGCCGCCTGAAGGTCGGGGTCAGCTTTGTACAGTTCGTAGCGCTGGCGGTAGTCGGCGAGCGTATAGGGCTCGGTCGCGGGGTGGCGGCGCGGGGTGGCGCGGCCTTTGCTGGGCTGTTCGTAGATATAGTCGCCATAGTGGAAGATGGCGTCGAGATCGGATTCGCGCGCGAGATGGGCGAAGGCGGTGAAATAGCCAGCCTCGTAATTCTGGCAGCCGGCCGAGGCGATGCGGACGCGATCGGGGGTGGTGCCGGGGGCCGGCGCGGTGCGCGCGGTGCCGACCGGGCTCGGGTCCGCGCCGGGGACGATGAAGCGATACCAGTACGGGCGGTGCGGGCGCAGGCCGGTCACCTCGACATGGACCGAATGGGCGAGGCTGGCGTCGGCGATCGCACTGCCGTGGCGGGCGATGGTGCGGAACTTGGGGTCTTCGGCGATTTCCCAACGTACGGCCACGTCCGCCGCGGGCATCCCGCCATCGGGGGTGCCGGGTTCGGGCAGGAGGCGGGTCCACAGGACGAAGCCGTCGGGGGCTGGGTCGCCGGCGGCGACGCCTAGGGTGAAGGGATAATGCGCGAAGCGCGGTGCGGCGAGCAGGCGGGCGGGTTCGAGCGCGCCCGCGAGCGACAGGCCGATCCCGGCGCGGAGCAGCCCGCGGCGATCGAATTTCACGTTACCCATCTTCACCCTCCGCATCAGCCGGCGAAGGGAAGACGGGCGAGGCGGCGGTAACCAGACAATCGGCTCGTCTCAGTCGTGCGCCGCCTCGTTGGACGTGATCACGATTTCCTCGCCGTTGCGGCGCACCTCCGCGCCATAAGCCGCGCGGATCGCGCCGAGTACGCGGTCGGGGTCGGAGATGCGGAAGCGGCCGCTCACGCGGCGGTCGGCCAGCGCGGGGTCGGCGAAGCGGATCGGCTGGTCGGCGTAGCGCCGCACCTTGTCCACCAGCACGCCCATCGGCACGTCGGATGCCTCGAACCAGCCCGAGCGCCAGTCCGGCGCGCGATGCTGGGTGAGGTCGAAGGCGGCGGGCTTGGCGGCGAGGCGATCGGCGACGACGCGTGCGCCCTGGCCCATGCGCAGCACGACCTGCTCGCCATGCGCGGAGTCGAGCGACACCGCGCCGCGATAGACCTGCACGGTGATGCGATCGTCGGCCTGCCGGTCGACGTTGAAGGCGGTGCCGAGCACGCGCACGTCGGTGCTGCCGCTGTGGACGGTGAAGGGGCGATCGGCCTCGTGGTGGATGTCGAAAAAGGCCTCGCCTTGTGCCAGCGTCGCATCACGCCGCCATGGCAGCAGGCGGACGCGCAGTTCGGCGTCGCCGCTCAGGTCGACGCGCGAGCCGTCCGCCAGCGTCACGGAGCGGCCCGCGCCATGCCCGGCGCGATAGGTGGTGGTGAGCAGCGCGGGCGTCGCCAGCCCGATCGCGACGAGCGCGGCGCAGGCGGCCATCGCATAGCGCGCCGGGCGGAAGCGGCGCACCAGCGGCGCGGCGACGGTGCGCGGCGGGGTGGCGACGGCGTGCGCGCGCAACGCCTCGGCCAGCGCGTCGGAATGCCATAGCGCCTGCATGTCGGCGAAATCGTCGCGGTGGCGCGCGTCGGCGTCCATCCAGCGGTCGAACGCCGCGCCGGCAGCCGTGTCCATCGCGGGCTGGTCGAGCCGGTGGACCCAGGTCGCGGCATCGTCGGCCGCGTGGCGGTCGCGCGTCATGCCTCGTCCCCCGTGGCGAGGGCGCGATGGAGGTCTGCGAGGCCCCGCGTGATATGTTTTTCGACCGCTTTCAGGCTCAACTCCAGATCATTCGCTATCGCCGCGCAGCTCTGGCCGTGCAGCCGCCGCCGCACGACCACCTCGCGCCGCAGCGGCGGCATCGCCGCCAGCGCCGCCTGCAAGACGACAAGTTCCTGCCGACCCGCCACCACCCGATCGGGCAAGGGCGAGTCGCTCGGCTGCTGTTCCTCGGGCTCGCCCGCATAGCGCCGATCGCGGCGATGATGATCGACCAGCAGATTGGCGGCAATGCGAAAGCCCAGAGCATAGACGCTGACGGGCCGCCGATCCCGACATTGCTGGACGAGCCGCGACAAAGTTTCCTGCACCACGTCCTCGACCAGATCGGCGCGGTTGGTGCGCGCGCGCGCATAGCGGCCGAGCGCCGTGCCGAGCGCCGCCCAATCCTCCTCGGGCGGCGCGTCGGCGCGATCGTCGAACTGGAGCAGCGACATGGTTACGGGCGAATCCGGTACGGAATGGCGCGCCAGCTAGGGGCTGTTCGTTACAGATTGAGGACGAAAATCGGCGGAATTGCGCGAAAATCGGAGGGCGGAAGGTTCACGAATCTGTAACAACAAAATCGTGTCGGGTTATTGCTTCCCCGGCCGTCTGCTCCCCGAAACCAGCATAATTTCCGGGGGTCACCAATGTTCGCCGCACGTCGCTTCGCGTCCCTGCTGCTCTGTTCCGCTGCGGTCTCGGCCGTATCCCTGCCGGCCGCCGCGCAGGTTCAGCGGCAATATGATTTCGATCTGCCCGCGCAGCCGATGGGCGATGCGCTCGTCATCTTCTCGCGCATCACCGGGCTGCAGGTGGCGACCTCGCCAACGGTGGTCGACGGGCTTCGCAGTGGTGCGCTGCACGGCCGGATGAGCGCCGCCGAGGCGTTGCAGCGGATGACCGCCGGGGGCGTCGTCAGCGCGCGGATCGTGGGCGATACGGTGACGATCGACCGCCGCCTGAGCGCCACCGACGCGCCGACCGCCGCGCCGGAACTGGCCGAAGCGTCGGGTGCGGACGATATCGTCGTCACCGGCTATCGCGAGAGCCTCGCGCGGGCCGAGCAATTGAAGCGCGCCGCGGTCGGCACGACCGACGTGATCCTCGCGCAGGACATCGCCGCCTTTCCCGACCAGAATCTGGCGGAATCGCTCCAGCGCATCCCCGGCGTCGCGATCACGCGCGACAGCGGCGAGGGGCGGCAGATTTCGCTGCGCGGGCTCGGCCCCGATTTCACCCGCACTCAGCTAAACGGCATGGAGGTGCTGACCAACACCTCCTCGGGGCTGGACAGCCGCGGCACGGTGAGCCGCAACCGCTCGTTCGACTACAGCATCTTCGCCTCGGAGCTGTTCAACCGCGTGACGGTGGAGAAGTCCTATGCGGCTGAGCAGGACGAGGGCGGCATCGGCGGCACGGTGGGGCTGCGCGCGGCCAAGCCGTTCGATTATACGAAGAACACGTTGGTGGTCTCCGCCAAGGGGCAGGTGAACCAATATACCAAGAAGCTGACGCCGCGGCTGGTGGGCCTCGCTTCGGGGCGCTGGGGCGATGTCGGCGCGCTGGTCTCGGTGGCCTATTCCAAGGCCGATACGATCGAATGGGGCTATCGCAACTGGAACTGGTCGCAGATCAATTTCGGCGCGGTCAATGTCGGGCCGAATATTCCCGCGGACGTGCGCGCGACGCTGGTCGGCGCCACGGGTGCCAATCGCGTATGGAACAGCCGCGCGCAGACCTATGCCACCTGGTATAACCAGCGCGAGCGGCTGGGCATTTCCTCGGCGTTCCAATATCATCCCGGTGATCGCACCGACGTGACGCTGGACGTGCTCTACGGGCGGCTGCGCAACCAGCGCGAGACCAATGCGCTAGGCGCGGCGGGGACCAACAACGTCTCGTCGAACGACATTCGCGGTACGCAGCGACTGACCGCTGTGACGATCGACCGGTTCAACAGCATCACGTCAGCATCGTTTTCGGGTGTCGATATGCGCTCCGAGGCACGCGACACCGGCGACCAGACCGATTTCTGGCAGGTGGCGCTGAACGCCCGCACCGAAATCACCGATCGCCTGAGCGCCACGGCGCTGGCGGGCTGGTCGAAGTCGGTGTTCAACTCCAGCTACGATCAGGCGTTCATGGAGGCGACGGGGCAGAGCTACACCTTTTCCAACCTCGATACCGACGAGCCGCGCAACACCTATGGTTTCGACGTGAGCGACGCCTCCTATTGGGATCCGATGCAGGCGCAGAGCCAGGCGAACCGGATCGCGAGCGAATTCTACAATGCCAAGGGCGAACTGGCCTGGGCGTTCGGCGGCGGATCGACGCTGAAGGCGGGTGCGGCGTTCAAGCAGTTCACCAACTCGGCGTGGGAGCGCCGCAAGACGTTCAACTTCAACCGCGCCACCGCGCCCGACGTGCCGACCCGGCTGACGGCGTACAGCAGCTTCACGCCCTATGTGCTGGCCGACATAGACGGCGCGTATCAGGTGCTGGGGCTCGACAATACGCTCACCGCCGCCAACATCACCACCGGCAGCGACTTTCGGCTGCGCGAGCGGAGCTGGACCGGCTTCGTGCAATATGATCTGAACACGAACATCGGCACCGTGGGCGTGCGCGCCAATGCGGGCCTGCGCTACTATCGCACGAACCTGCTTTCCGAGGGCAATGCGCTGGTCGGCGCGACGCTGTCACCGGTGAGCATCAGCAGCGATTATGACGGGTTTCTGCCCGCGGCGAACGTCGCGTTCGATCTCACCCGCTCCTTGGTGTTTCGCATCAATGCCAACCGCAATCTGAGCCGCCCGGCGCTGAACGACATGCGCGCTGCCGCTTCGATCTCGGTTGCGAATTTCGGCGGCACGATCAGCGCGGGCAATCCGAACCTCGCGCCGTTCATCGCGGATTCGCTGGATGCCTCGCTCGAATATTATGACGGCAAGCGCGGCTCGCTGGCCATCGGCGTGTTCTACAAGAAGATGAAGTCGTTCATCACCACCGAGACGACCCCGGTGCCCTACAACACCACGGGCTTCCCCACCTCGCTGCTGCTGCCGGGACAGGATCCGTCGATCGTCTATAATTACACCCGCCCGGTGAACGGCGAGGGGGCGAACATCAAGGGGATCGAGATCGCGGGCAAGCGCGATTTCGACTTCCTGCCGGGGTTCCTGAGCCATCTCGGCGCGTTGGGTAACCTGACGCTGGCGGACGGCAGCACCGACGTGAGCTATTCGGGCGTGCCGATCACCTTGCCGCTGACGGCGCTGTCGAAACTATCGACCAATGCGACGCTGTATTTCGACACCGATCGCTTCGGCATCCGCGGCTCGGTCGCGACGCGCAGCCGCTATCGTGGCGGCAGCGGGGGTAACGGCAATATCGGCGAATTCTTCGCGCCGCAGACCAATTACGACGCCTCGGCCTATTTCAACCTCACCGAGCAGCTGAAGTTCACGCTGGAGGCGCTGAACATCAGCGACCAGCGGATCGTGCAATATGCCGATCGCGATGCCCGGCGGATGATGACGAATACGGTGAGCGGGCGGACGATCCTGTTCGGCGCGACGATGCGCTTCTGAGGTGATGAGGGCGTCGGCATGGAAACGAGCCGACGCCTTATTGTCAGGCGAAGTGAACGAGCGTCTGGTTTTGGGACACGGCCGAGGACCCCTGAATGGCCGACTATGGGTCATTCTGACGATCGGCGTATGTCGGTGATAATAACGCCCACGTCAGCGCTCGCGAGGTCCGCGTCCGTCGTGAACAGCTCAGCGCCTAAGTCCAAGGCGAGCGCCAGACAGGCTCGATCACCCATCGACAGGCCCAGCGGCTTGGTCGCCGACCTCAGGTCGCCGATGGTCATGGCCTGAGAAGGCGACAACGGCCGAACGTCCAGGTGTAGGCCGCCCAGCGCCTCTCGAACTTCCTCCAACGACAGGCCGCGCTCGCGCAGCTTGGATACGACCTCTGCGAGGTTGGTCGTGCCCAGCACGGACCGCGTCAGGACGCCGATCACCTTGTCGGCACCGGCCTCGTCGTTGAGCAGGCAGAGCAGCGCGGATGCGTCAAGGACGACCTTGCTACTCACGCTCGGCCTCGCGGCGCCGGTCGGCAATCAGTTCATCGGCCAAGCCTGTCCCTTCGGGTATGTGCTTGCGCAGGATGGCGCGGGCACGCTCGATGGCCCGCGTCACCGACCGTACCCGAAGCTCCCCGTTGTCGACGTCGACTAGAACGGTGTCACCTGTGCCAATCCCGAGCTGACGCCTCATCGATGCCGGGATGACCAGTTTGCCACCGTCCACAATCTTAACCCGCTGCGCTTCCACCTGCACCAGTCCTGCTCGTGTGACCTAATCAGTCACCTACGTACCAGAATAGATGCAGAGCTGCCATCGCTAGATGATCATGTTCGATCAAAGCAAGCAACGGCGAGCACGCCTGCACCAAACCCGTTCATCTCGGTCGAAAACGGCTACGCAGAGCCGGCCTGCTTAGCTAGGCGCGACAGACCCGGTCCTTGCTTATCGGAGCCGGTGCCGGCAGAGGTGGCGCTTACGGGTATATGTAGATTGGCCATGACGAACGACAGCACACCCGTCCCGATCCGCGCCGCGCGCGTGTACCTTCGCGTCAGCACCGAAGAGCAGGATCTTACCCGACAGGAGGCGATCGTCGCAGGTGCCCGATCAGCGGGCTATTACGTGGCGGCAGTGTACCGCGAAAAAGCTTCCGGCGCGCGGCCCGACCGGCCGGAGCTGCTTCGAATGATTGCCGATCTCCAGCCCGGGGAAGTGGTGGTCGCCGAAAAGATCGACCGGATCAGCCGTCTCCCGCTCGCCGAGGCGGAGCTGCTGGTGGCGACGATCCGGGCAAAGGGCGCGCGCCTCGCGGTGCCGGGCATCGTCGACCTTACCGATCTGGTCGCCGACAGCGCCGGCGTCGCCCGAATCGTTTTGGAAGCCGTGCAGGAAATGCTGCTGCGCGTAGCGCTTCAGACCGCGCGCGACGATTACGAGACCCGACGAGAGCGCCAGCGCGAGGGCATCGAGATCGCTAAGCGGGCAGGGCGGTATACCGGGCGCAAGCCCGACCTAGCTCATCACCGTCGGATCATCAGCATGCGCGAAGCAGGCATGAGCATCGCCAGGACAGCGGAGCTGGCGGGGTGCAGCGTTGCGCAAGTCAAGCGCGTGACGGCGATGCACCGCGCAAAGGCGATCGCGGCCGGCCAGCCCCCCGCTGACCCGTAAGCAGCCCCCCGATCATGGGATTCGCGCGATCGACGTGACGATCCTAACGGATCGGCGCCAGCGTGTTTATACCGGCGTCGGCATCTGTTTCGGGAGGCGGCGGGGCTGCCCCGAGATCGCGGTAGGAAGGAAGGTCCGGTGCATCGCCGGGCACGGGCTGCGCTTCCAGCCTCGCGATCATGCGCTTCATTTCGGCGATCTCGCGGACCTGGGCGTCGATGATGCCATCGGCAAGCCGTCGTACTTGGGGGTCGCGGATGTGAGCGCGCTCGCTGGTCATGATTGCGATGGAATGATGTGGGATCATCGCCTTCATGTATGCGACGTCTCCAACCGTCTCCTGACTACGTACCAGCCACAGCGCCCCTGCGAAAACGAGCGCAGCGCCGGCGACGATCCCGATGTTGGCGCGTCGGTTCGGATACATGCCCCACATGAAGCCGATCATGATTACGGCCATGACCGCGCCCATAACGACGGCCATCCACGTCCGTGTCTGGCTGAATTCGACGTGGCTGATCGCATAGGTGTTGAGGTACATGAGGCCGAACATCACAACGGTGGAGGTCGCGATCATCGCGGCGAACCGCCAATAGCTCATGCCGCGCATCTGCTTGTCGTCCATGGTTCCTCTCCCTGCCAGACGATTGCACTTCAACGCTCTACCCTTCCGCCGGCGCCCCGACGAACACCGCGACCAGGCAGATCAGCCCGATCAGCACGAAGCCGACGCGCTGCGCCCTGGTGGCGCTGCGGTGCCGCAGCGACACCATCACCGCCAACGCGCACTGGAGCCCATAAAACAGGGCAAAGGCGCGGGATGACAGGGCCACGACTTCGAACGGGTCAGTCAGCCAGACCACCAGCACCGCCAGCGCCCCCGCCACCGTGAAGGCCAGCGGCACGCTGATCCGGCGCCGCGACACCTCGTTGACGAGCCCGCCCGAGCCGATCGAATCCGCCACGGCCGCGCTCAGCTGGCTGGACACCGCGCCGGCGAGCACGAAGATGCCGAGGGCCGGCGCAATCAGCTCCATGATGTCGAGGATGCCCGCCACCCCTTCGGTCGCCGCGGCGCGTGACAGGAAGGGGGTGAGCAGGGCGATGAAGGCGAGGTAGATTGCCGAGGCGATCCACTGAGCATGCCGCATGGTGCGGATCCGGAGGCCGGCCGGATAATCATGGCCGAGATAGCGCGAGGTCTCGAAGCCCTGCACGGTGATGATGAGGCCGAGCAGCATGGGGATGCTGGCAAAGGACATGCGCACCGGGGGCAGGGGATCGACAATGCCGCGGCGCGCCCAGGCGATCGCTAGCGCCACCAGCAAACCGGCGATGATCCCGATTTTCACCGACACGGTGCCGTGGGCGAGATGCTCGACCCGGCGCAGGCTGCCACCCAGCGCCAGCAGCGTCATCAGCCCGATGATGACGGTGACGATCACGTTTGCCGCCCATGGTTGCCAAGCGGGCTCGATCGCGATCGGCTTGAGCGAGAACTCGGCGAGCAGCTTCAGATAATAGGCGACGGACACGGCATAAGCGAGGGCGAGCACCCCTTGGGTGATGCGGGCCGTCCAAGCGATCCGGTCGTGGAAGTGGGCGCTGGCAAGGTGATCCTCGACATGGAGGATGTTGAAGCGGATTACCCAGCCGGCCGCATAAGCGATGGCCAGCAGCGCGGCCATGGCGAGGATCGCCGCGCTCCCAAATTCGCGCGCGAGCAGCGGGCCGCAGATAAGGAAGCCGGAACCAATGATCGAGGCGAGCGGCGTCACCGTCGCCCGCCAGCTGTCGCTGCGCGCGAACCGTCCAAAGGTGAGCGCCAAGGTGACGGCGAGCGCCACGACGAGCGCGATGGCGACGATCATGCACTTCCCCCCATCCAGGCCTGCCCATCGCGCAGCCTGCGCTTGTGATCCGGTTCGGCCAGCGCGCGCAGCAGTACATCGGCCCGCGCCAGCACGGCATCGCGGCTGGCGCCCACCAGCGCGCGATCGGCGAGATCGCGGAACGCGCGTGTCTGACCGCGCAGCACGCCGAGCCTGGCCGGCGCGTCGCAACCGAGCGCGACGTCGCCCAGCGCCGCGATGAAGCGCTTGCCCGCCAGCGCATCGGCACTGGCATATTGCGCGAGCGCGCCGAAGGCACGGTCGACGAAGCCTGCAAAGGAGACCGGGTGCGCGATCACCCGCAGCGTGCCGTCCTCGTCCGCGCGCAGCCGCGAGGGCAAGTCGCGCCGCGCGAGATCGGCCAGCGCGGCGCCCAGCCAGTCGAGGCACGAATTGGCGGTGAACGGATCGTTGACCCCGGGCGACAGCGCACGCGCTGCAATCTCGACCAGCTCGTCGATGAGAAACCGCAAGTCCTGCAAGGCGGTGCGGCGCGCGCCGACGGCGAAGGCGTCGCGCAGCTTCGCTTCCGCATCGTCATCTAGCGCCTCGGGCGGAGAAGCCTCCAGAAGCACGCTGCCGCGGTGCACGAAATCGCCCGCCTGATATTGCAGGCGGAGGATGGTCCCGCGGTCGCCCGCCACCTCCATGATCGCGCCGGCGTCGATCAGCTGGACATAGCCCGTCTTCTCTGCGCGCACGCCGGCCCGCTTGGCAGCGTCGGCAGCGGTTGCGTCGGCGCAGAAAGCCAAGATGACGCGATCGTCGTCCGCATCGTCGTCGAGCGGCTCGCCGAGGCAGATCGGGAAGCGGCTGTCGATCTCCGCCAGCAGCCGGTCGCCGATCCGCTCGATCACGCTGTTGATATGGATGCGGCTGGGCACGTGATGGATGAAGTAGATCAACACCGCGATGGAGCAGAGCACCAGCAGCACGCCGACCAGCACCGCGAGCTGGGGCACGAAGCCCGGCTCTCCAGGTGTCTCGCCTGGGGAGCGGATCGTGCGCACCACGACGAGCGAGTAGAGGAACGTCGCAATGAAGGTGCCGAGCGTAACCTGATTGCCACGATCGGACATGAAGTTGCTGAGCAGGCGCGGTCCGTACTGGCCGGAGGCATAGACCACGGCCGCGATGGTTACGGAGAAGGTCGTGCCCGCCACCCCGATCATCGACCCGCCGATCGAAGACAAGAGGCTGCGAGCTCCATCCGGCCGGGCCGCATAGAGCCAAGGCAGGCGGTCCATCCAGCCTGTCGCGTGGTGGCTGTCGAGCCAGATCATCGCCGCGGCGAGTAGCAGCGCCGCTAGCGCCATGATCGTGGGAACGAACCAGTAGCTCTCGCTCAGCGTGTTGGCGAAGCGGGTGAGCCGGGCTCTCACGTCCGCGCCTCTCGCGCGGTCAGGTGCTCCAGCACGCGCTTGATAGTGCCGCCCTGACCAATCACTGAGAACAGCACCACCACATAGGTGGCGGCGAGGATGACGCTGCGCGCCGGCCCATCCGGCAGGCCGAGCGCGAGTGCGATCGAGATTCCGCCGCGCAGGCCGCCCCAGATCAGCGTCACCGGTGCAATAAGCCCGTAACGATGCGTCGGCCGGATCGCGCGCAAGGGGAGCACGACCGACAGCGCGCGGCAGGCAAGCGCCAGCGGAATGGCGGCCAAGCCGAGCACGAGCAGGCGCAGGTCGCCCGGGATTGTGACCACCTCCAGCCCGATCAGCAGGAACAGCACGGTATTCAAGATATCGTCGATCAGGTCCCAAAATTTGTGGAGATAATCACGGGTGGTCTCACTCATTGCATGCGCGACGCCAGCATTACCGATGATGAGACCCGCCACGGCCATAGCCACCGGTCCGCTGGCATGGAGCGGGCGGGCGACTGCATATCCGCCCATCACCACGGCGAGGCTGATCAGCACCTCGACCTTGTACTCGTCGATCGAGCGCATCGCGCGAAACGCGATCCATCCGATCGCGAGCCCAAGCGCGACGCCGCCCCCGGCTTCAACCGCGAACAGCTCGGCCGCATGCGCGATCGAGAAGGGTTCGCCGGACATGGCGGAGGACAGCAGAATGGTGAAGATCACCACCCCCACGCCATCGTTGAACAGGCTCTCGCCGGCGACCGTCGCTTCCAGCGCAGGCGAGACGTTGGCGCGCTTGAGGACGCCCATGACCGAAACCGGATCGGTCGGGCTGATGAGCGCGCCGAAAACGAAGCACCAGATTGCGGGCAGTTCGAAGCCGACCAGGCGCGAGAGAAACAGGAAACCGCTGCCGACCAGCACCGTCGAGAGTGCCACCCCGATGGTGCTGAGGACCAAGATGGGCCAGCGACCGCGGGCCATCTCCTGCCAATCGACGTGCAGCGCGCCGGCGAAGAGCAGGAACGACAACATGCCCTCCATCAGCGTTGTATGGAAATCGATGCCCGCGATGAAGCCGACGATGTCGTGGCCGAGCCCGGCACCCGGAAAGAGGCCGTCCAGCCCGACGACGATCAGCGATGCGATCGCGCCCATGATGGTGAGGCCGATGGAGGAGGGCAGCTTGAGGAAACGGTAGTTGAGATAGCCGAGCGCCGCCGCCAGCACGATCAGGATCGCCGCAGCATCAAACGGCGTGAGCGCAAGACCGCCAATCATGGTGCGGGCACCGAGACACCGGTCAGCAGCGCGAAGCGCTGCCCGGCAGAGGGCGCCGCAATCGCGGCCAGGCCGTTCGCCTTCAGCACGGCGGCGATCGCCAGCGCACGGCGCTGCGACAGATTGGGCCGGTCGGGCGGCGTTCCGGGCGGAAGGCCGGGCACGCCGAGCGCCGGCATGTTCCAGCGGCGGGCAGCCCAGGCAGACGTCAGCACAGCGCTTTGCGCAGCGGCGTCGAGCGTATCGACATTATCGGCGAATGCGATCTCCGGCAGAGGGGTCTGGGGCGGTACGATCACGACCGACCAGCCCTCCGTCTCGGCTGCGGCGCGGGCCTCAAGCGTGCGATAGGTAGCGACGGTGGCTCCGGGCAGGACGGCGGCAGCTGCTGTCGCACGCCGGTGATCGCGGTCGATCGTCACGTCATCGGCCGAAACGCCTGTTACAAGAGCGATCATCTTGCTCAGCGCGGTCATGCGCTGCGCCTCCTGACCGGCCATATCCCCGGCCTGCCGCAACTCTTCGCGCTGCGCTTCCAGGGCACCTGCGCCCGCCTCGAGCAGGATCTGATCGAGATTGAGCCGGATCGGCCGTCCGAGCTTCTCCTGCAGCGCCGCCTGGAGCGCGGGCGTCTTCTGCATGGAGCCGCGCGGCGTGATAACCACGGCGCGGACGAGCAGCGGGGCGGCCGCGAAGTCGAGGTCGAGCTGGGTGACGCGCGCCTTCTCCCCGAAGCGTTCGTTTAGCAGCGCGCGTGTCTGCGACACGGCAAGGGCTTCGCGGCCGATGCGGTTGAGCGAGATGCCGAGCGGCACCGCCATCGCCACGAACACGAGGATCAGGACTAGCGTCTGCGCCCAGCTCTGACGTCGGGAGAGATGGTGCCCGAAGCCGTAGAAGCGCGCCATCGCCGTAGCCGAAAGCGCGATGGTGATGAAGTTGGTGATGAACAGGGCCAGCGCCCCGGCGCCTACCGGAACGTTGCGGGTGGCAAGGCCATAGCCGACGACCGCGAGCGGCGGCATCAGCGCGGTCGCGATCGCGACGCCCACGATCGTCTCGCCCCGCCCGCGGATGATTGCGAAGGTGCCGGCCAGCGCGGCGAACAGTGCGACCACCAGGTCAAAGAGGTTGGGACGCGTACGCGCGACGATCTCCGCCGTGGGCGCCTGCAAGGGGGAGAACAGCACGATAAGCGCCGTGAAGGCGACCGCCGCACCCGCGCCGATCGCCAGCGCCTTCAGCGAGCGGCGCAGCTCTGCGAAATCGAACAGCGCCAGGCTGAAGCCGAAACCCAGGATCGGGCTCATCAGCGGCGAAATTAACATCGCGCCGATCACAACGGCGGGGGAGGAAAGCAGCAGCCCAAGCACCGCGATGCCTGCCGACATCATGGTCATGAAGGCGAAGCGCGCGGACCAGCCGCTATCCTCCACGATGCGGGCCACCACAGCTTCGTGATCGACGCGGCCAACAATCGAACGCCGCCACCAGCGATACAGCGTAAGCTGTGCCAACCGCGTGGTCAGATCCGAGGTGCTTCCGAGTGCTTCAGCCATGGTGCGGTCTTATGGGCAAGATGAGGCACGCGGTCACGCTTCGACTTGCCGTGACCTGGATCCACAAAGGCGAAGGACGCCGTAGCCTGCACAGGCGGACAGCAATGAGCCGGTGATAATCCCGACCTTCACCTCGTCCACCAGGTCAGCATTGGCAAATGCGAGCCCGGCGATGAAGAGGCTCATGGTGAAGCCAATGCCGCACAGCAGGGCCGTACCATAAACCTGGGGCCACGACGCGCCGCCTGGCGGCCGGGCGAATCCAAGGCGCGCCGCTCCCCAGACGGCGCCAAGCACGCCGACCTGCTTGCCGACGAACAGGCCGGCGGCAACGCCGAGTGGCAGGGGTGACAGCAAGGTGGCAAGCCCGATGCCGACGAGCGTTAAGCCGGCATTGGCAAAGCCGAAGACGGGAACGATGAGGTAGGCGACCCAAGGTTGCAGCGCATGTTCAAGCCGGTGAAGCGGAGAGTCCCGCGCATCCGGTGCGCCAGGCGAGCGGCGGATCGGGATCAGGCTGGCGGTCAGTACGCCTGCGATCGTGGCGTGAATGCCCGATGACCAGATCGCAAACCAGAGCAGCAGGCCGAGCATCAGGTAGGGCCAGAGCCGCACAACGCCGAAGCGGTTAAAGACGAACATGAGACCTAGGATCAGCGCCGCAGCGAGGAGGGCAGGGCCGCTCACCGCACTTGTATAGGCGACGGCGATAACAGCGACTGCTCCCATATCGTCGACAATGGCCACGGTGGTCAGAAAGAGCTTGAGCGATGGCGGCGCCCTGTTGCCGAGCAGTGCCATCACCCCAAGCGCGAAGGCAATGTCGGTTGCCGACGGGATCGCCCAGCCGCGCGCGAGGCCCGGGGTTGATGCGGCTACGGCGAGGTAGACCAAAGCCGGAACAATCATGCCGCTCAACGCCGCGACCGCCGGCAGCGCCCGGTCAGACCAGGAAGCCAGATGACCGTCGACCAGCTCGCGCTTGATCTCGAGCCCGACGAGCAGAAAGAACAGCGTCATGAGCCCATCGTTGATCCAGTGCAGGATCGACAGCGGGCCGACATGCTGCGCCAACACCGCGAAGTAGGTGGGGGCAAGCGGGCTGTTGGCGATCGCCATTGCGGCGAGCGCCGCGACGATCAGGACGATTCCGCCCGACGCACCGCTGCGCAGGAAGGCGCGCATTGCAGATCGCGGACGAACCACCGTGTCCACGATTTTCTTGGCGACGGCAACGGCCGGCGCAGCAGGCGCGGGAAGATCTGACAAGAATGGGCCTCGGGCGCAGCAACACGCGCTGGCGGCCCGACCAGCGCTTCAACCTGCCCGATCAAACGTCCGGACACCCTGTGCCTCTATCCCACGCGAGGTTGGCGCGGGCAAGTCACGGCAGGCTACTGCCCCCAAGCGACAAGCGACCAACGATGATCTACTGCCTTCGCAATGAGATCAGCAAAGCCAGGTGCGCGCACGACGCCGCGTTTCTACCGCCGCAGCGTTCTTTCACCGTCGGTGACCCTGCTCGCACGGGTTGCGGCCGCGCTGGTGCTGGTAGGCATCGCTCTGGCAGGACACTGGTTCGATCGGGAGGGGCTGCGCGACAACACGGATGGCGTGGTGTCGTTCCTGGACGTCGTCTACTTCACCATGATCACAGTTACGACGGTCGGTTACGGCGACATCGTGCCAGTGACCGACCGGGCGCGGATGTTCGACACATTCGTGGTGACGCCGGTACGCGTGTTCGTCTGGCTGATTTTTCTGGGCTCGGCCTATAGTTTTCTTCTCCGCAACACCTGGGAGCGTTGGCGCATGGCGGCCATCCAACGGCGATTACACGATCACACGATCATCTGCGGCTTCGGCGCGACCGGGCGGGAGGCCGCGGACGAGCTGGTGCGCCGCGGTTGTCCACCTGGTGAGATCGTGGTGGTCGATCAGTCGGAGAGCGCTCTCGAGGAGGCCGTGGACCAGGAGCTGGCGACCGTGCACGGCGATGCCACGCACAACGCCGTCCTGGCGGCCGCGGGGATCGAGCGGGCACGGTCGCTGATCGTCACGCCCGGGCGCGACGATACCGCCGTGCTCATTGCGCTTACCGCGCGGCGGCTCGCGGCGCACGTGCCAGTTGCCGTGGCGATCCAGGCGACGGAGAACGAGGTGCTGGCCAGCGATGCGGGTGCGACGGTGATCGTCAATCCCGTGAGCTTCGGCGGGCAGCTGCTCGCCGGAGCAAGCCGCGGCGCGCACATCGCAGACTATGTCTCCGATCTGGTCACCTCGCATGGCCGTATCGCCCTGCGCGAACGAGCTGCAGCAGCGCAGGATATCGGCCTTCATCTGCGGGAGCTGCGACCCGGACAGGGGCTCCGGCTTTATCGCGACGGACGTGCGATCGGCTTCTGGGAGGAAGACGCGATCGTTCATGAGGGCGACACCGTCATCGAGGTCCTGCCGCAGGACGGAGCCTGATCGCCTTATTCGGGTTCGAGGACGACCACTGCACCGCCGCCGGCGGCAACCGGCACCTGGAGGCTGGTGCCGGCACGTACAACGCCGCCATGCGCCTTGACGGCCGTAGGCGTGGCGCCGTCGACCAGCGCTCGAAGGCGCCATCGCCCGTTCGTCAAGAAGGCGAGCGGGAGCGACACCGTGCGCGGCTGTTCGTCGTTTATCACTCCCACGAACCAGCGTTTGCCGCTGCGCCGCGCGACCGCGATCCACTGACCCCAGTCGCCTGCGACCCCGCGCGTCTCGTCCCAGGATGCGGGCACGAGGCGCAGGAAGCCCGCTCCGGGCCGCGGCGCGCCCCTCTCGTCCAGATACGCTTGCGGTGCATCCGCCAGTGATTGCAGCGGGCTCGGATAGACCACGAACATGGCAAGCTGCTGCGCCCGCGTCGTCATCACAAGCGGCAGAACGTGTCGGGCCTTGAACTGCGCAGGTGTGACGTTGCGGAAGCCGCCGGGCGTGTAGTCCATCAGACCGATGGTCGCGCGGCTGTAGGCAAGGCGGACATTGGCGCCGGCCGTCACCTTGCGGCTCCACTTGTTGTACTCCGCCCCCATCACGCCTTCCTGCGTCAACAGGTTGGGGTAGGTGCGCTCCAGCCCGCGCGGCACCGGCGCACCGTGGATGTTGACCATGAGTTGGTGGCGCGCGGCAGCCGCGAGCAGCCGGTGATAGTAGGCGATTGCAACCTGATCCTGGCGGTAGACGTAATCGACCTTGATCCCGGCGACGCCCCACGCATGGTAGAGCGCGAACACCCGATCCATGTCGGGTCCGATCGCGTCCCAGTTCGTCCACAGCCACAGGCGAACGCCGCGCGACGCGGCGTAGCGGGAGAGAGCTGGGATATCGACGCCCGGCCGGAAGCCGGTCACGTCCGCCAATCCCTTGTCTCCATTGGGTCGCGCAGCCCAGCCCCAGTCGATCACGAAATAGGGCAGGCCGAACCGCGCGGCGAAGTCGACATAATGTCGATAGGTTGCGTTGTTGAACCCGGCATTCGGCACTCCGGACGCCTTGATGCCCGACCACCAGGCCCAGGCCGCCTTGCCGGGCCTGACCCACCGCGCATCCCCGATGCGCGAGGGGGACGCGAGCTGCTGCACCAGGTCATTCTCGATCAGCTTTTCGGGCCGGTCGGCGATCATGACCACGCGCCACGGTGTCCTGAGCGCAGGGCCGCTCTCGGGCAGGATCGCGGCAAGGTGGTCACGCGCGGGCAGAGGCGTAAGCCGCAGATCGACGCCCAGATCCTTCGATTTGACCAGATACGCGCCAGGGTAATTCTCGACGTCGGTCTCCGTCAGCGCGATGGCTTCGCCGCTCCGCCCGGTGCGGCAGCTCAGCGGCAGGTCGTACAGAGTGCCGGACCGAAGGGTGCTGGCGCGCACGGGAGCGTAATCGCCTTCGTGCGAATTGAGATATTCGGTGTGGCTCACCGCGAGGCACTGGTAATTGCGCGGGAAGCGCAATGACGTTGCCTCCCCGGTCAGCCGGGTCTCGCGCGTGGTGGCAGTGCGGGGCTGCTCGATCCGGATGGCGGCGCCGCTGTCGTAAGCGCGCAGGTGCAGCAGAAGCGGGCGCCTGCTGCCTCCGGTCTCGCGTGCCTGGACCAGCAGTTCGCGGTAGGGCTGCGCGGCCTGACCGGCGGGACGTCGCGACTGCTCGATCCGCATAGGGCCGAGCGGCTGGTCCGCCAGGACGAGGCCGACCGGCGAGGGCGCGATCACGTCCGCGCCGTGATGCCTGATCCGTATCGCCAAGCTACCATTGGAGAGGGTGCCCGCCACGATCTCGACCTGTCCGTCCGGCGAGCGCGCCGCCAAAGGATTGCTGGGCGCAGGCGAACAGCCCGCCGCAAAGGCTGGCGCGATGATCCACCAGCGCTTCACCAGTGGGCGCAACGTTCAGTACAGCCCGTATTTGAAGACGAGCAGGGCCGACAGCGTGACGATCATGAGGAGCACCAGCGGGATGCCGGTTCGGGTGTAATCGCCGAACTTGTAGTCGCCTGCGGTCATGATGAGCATGTTCGTCTGATAGGCCACGGGCGTCGCATAACAGAGGTTACAGCCGAACAGCACGGCGAGGACCAAGGGCTCAACCGGGATGGACAGCTTCTGCGCTAGGCTGAAGGCGATGGGGGTGCCTACCGCGGCGGCGGTCGTGTTCGAGGCGAAGTTGGTGAGGATCGTGACGAACACCATTACCGCTGCCAGCGCGCCGCCTGCAGGGAGATGATGCAGACCTAGTGCGATGAGCTGGCCGAGCCACTCCGCAGCGCCGCTTTCCAGGATCACCCGCCCGATCGCAATGCTCGCGGCGACCAGGACGATGACCTTGGCCGACAGTGCCCGCCCGACCTTGTCGAAGCGCACGCAGCCGGTGACGAACATCAGGATAGCGCCAGCGAGCGCGGAGATCGCGATTGGTAGCAGTCCGACGCTGGCAAGCCCGACGGATCCGGCCATGATCGCCAGCGCGAGCGAGGCTTTCGCGGTCCGCGGCACCTCCTTGGCGCCGTCCAGCATCAGCAGGCTCTCGGAGCGCGCGAGTGCGGTGATGTCAGCCATTGTGCCGGTCACCAGGAGGATGTCACCTTCATCGAGCGGTGCTTCCAGCAGGTTGTCGTCCCGCCACTCCCATGCCGTTCGGGCGTGATGAACGCCCATGACGGCAACGTCATGGGTTTCGGCAAGGCCGGATGTGGCGATCCGCTTGCCGATCAAAGTAGAGTCAGCACCGATCGACATCTCCACTACCGCGAGGTCTTCGCGGCTGCGGCGCGACGCGGCATGGACCCGGTCCAGAAGCGCGGCCGGTGCCGTCGTTGCTCCTAGTGCCCGCATCGCGTCCTCCAGCGCCTCGTGCGGCGCGAGCACGGCTATCCGATCGTCGACCGCCGCGGGCGTTTCGGGAGCGCCGACAAGTTCGACCTGCGGCGCGGTGCGAGCGAGGAAAGCGGCCGGCAACTGCCCGAGCGCGGGGGAGCGCGGCCCGAGCCGAAGCGACGCGTAGAAGCGGCGAGGGGCATGGCCGGTCTGCACTGAGTTATCTGGAAGCAGCCGCGGCATGACCAGCCAGATGAAAGGCAGCGCCACCAGCGCCGCGATGACGACCAGCGGGGTGAAATAGAACACCCCCATCGGCCGCATGCCGAGATCGGTCGCGATCGAGACGACCAAGAGATTGGTCGAGGTGCCGATCGTGGTCGACATGCCCCCGATCAGCACCGCGCTGTTGATGGGGATCAGCGTACGCGACGCCGCCATCCCGCCGCGCGACGCCAGCGTCACCATTATTGGGAGCAGCAGCACGAGAACGGGCGTGTCATTCACCATCATGCTCATGATCATGGCGAGCACCAGGGTGGTCAGGAAACCGAGGCCCCGATTGAAGCGCCAAAGCCTGGTCAGCAGGCGCGCGGCTGGATCGAGCGCACCAGTCGCCACCAGCCCCCGACCCATCACCATCAGTGCGCAGATCGTTATCAGGGCGTAATGACCAAAGCCCTCGAAAGCGAGCTTCAAGCCATCTGTTGGTCGCTCTCCCGGCAACGGGTACAAGTAAAGGCCAAGCGCGATGACGCTGATCGTCAGCAGCGAGATGATCTCGACCTTCAGCCGCCCCGATGCGAAGCCGTAGAACATCGCCACCGTGACCAGCATGGCGGCAATGGCGTGGGCGGAAGGAGCATCGATCATCGTGCCGCGCCCTTAACAAGGCCGGCATCATTGCTCCACGCCTTGCGATGCCGCAGCCAGCGGGTCACGTGAGCCACCATATTGCAACGATGAGCGCCACGGCTGCAACCGAGATTGCGACGGCCCTGACCCTGAAGTTGATAGGAGAAACGCCCGCTATGTGGTGTGCCGTCAGTCGTTCGTGCAGTCCGCGCGCCCGACGTTCCGCGGCGATCACCAAAAAGATACCAACTAGGATGAATAAGGTGGCGATCGCTTTCGCCACCCAGGTCGGCTCGACCGGCTTGAACAATGCGCTGAAGCCCAGGCCGATGCCGATACAGGCCGTGGCCGTGCGCGCCCACCCGCTGAACGTCCGCTCATTCGCGAGCAAGGTGCGGTCTTCCGCCAGGTCGGTGCGATCCTCGGCCAAGTCAGTGCGGACGGATTTTTCCTCATTCCCCATGCCGTCATCATGGGAGAAGTCCGAACCCTCGGCAAACGGCTTCTGACGCTATGGTTCGCGAGGTAAGGTCCGGTCTTTAGGCGATCGCCCGCGCATGGCAGCGGTGCGGTTGTGGGATCCGCCTTTGCAAGACGAGCTCCAAGCGGGGTACCAGGGGAACATGGATATCGTTGCCATCCTCCTCCGCCGTGTTCGGGACATGGGGACCGAGTTCGTCCGCATTCTTCCACAGCTCGGAATCGCGCTGCTGCTGCTCGTCGCAACCTTCTTCATTGCAAAATCTGCCCGGCGGATCGCCGAGCGACTGCTGTCGCATACCGACCTGCGCGGGACCCTCGTCAACCTGGTCGAAACACTGGTGGGCGTGGCAATCTGGGTTCTGGGCCTTCTGATCGCGATGTCGATCGTGCTGCCCGGGGTAACCCCCGCGAACATCCTCGCAGTGCTGGGGCTCGGCTCCGTGGCGGTCGGCTTCGCCTTCAAGGACATCTTCGAGAACTTCCTCGCCGGTGTGCTGATCATGCTGCGCAAGCAGATGCGGATCGGCGACTTCATTCGCTGCCAGGACGTCGAGGGGCGGATCGAGATGATTAGCCTCCGAGACACGCATCTGCGCCACCTCAGCAACGAACTCGTCGTCGTGCCCAACGCCTATCTGTTCAAGAACCCCGTAGAGGTGGTCACGCACAGCCAGCAGCGGCGTCACGAGGTGGAGGTCGGCGTGGCCTATGACGTCGATCTCGACGCTGCCCGCACGGTGATTCGCGACGCGATCGCCGCTGTCGGTCCCGTGCAGGAGGACCGGCCAGTGGAAGTGTACGCCAAGGAGTTCGGCGACAGCTCCATCAACTTCCTCGTACGCTGGTGGGCGGGTTCGAAGCCGGTCGACGCGCACCAGTCCCGCGACGAGGTGGTACGCGCGATCAAGCGAGCGCTGGATGGTGCCGGAATGGAAATCCCGTTTCCCTATCGAACGCTCACCTTCAAGGAACCGTTGCCGCTCACACGAGCAAAGCCGGAGGGGCAAGCCGACAGTACCGTCGGATGACCCTCCGGGAGGACCGATCAACGTCCCCGATCGTTGACATTGCATGACGAAACCAGGACTTTTTGCTTCTTCCGCCTTCCTACTTCTTGCCTCCCTTTCAGCCGCTTCCGCGGCATCACCGATCAGCAGTCCATCCGCTGCAGCAGATGCGGAAAGCCTTTGGTCGTCGCAGAACCGCGAGGCGCTTAGGGACGCCCTTGCCGCCCGCGCCCGACACGGTCTTGATCACCTGCAATTTCCGGTTCCGGACGGTTCACCCACAAGCCTCGACAAGGCGGCGCTCGGCTATGCCCACGCACTGGCAGATGGTGTGGTCGATCCCACCTCGCTGCACGCGATCTATACCGTCCCACGACCTACAGACAGGCAGCTCGCCGCAGAGCTCCACCGCGCGCTTCAGGAAAACCGTCTTGCGGCCTGGCTGAACGGCCTGGCACCACAAGATGCGGCCTATCACGCCCTGAGTGATGCCTACATGGCTGCCAATGATCGGCGCGGGGTAGGTCGATCAGAGATGTTGGAAAGTGCCGAACCGCTCCGCATCGGGGATGAAAGCAAAGCCGTGATACCGATTGCGGCGCAGTTGCATGCAGAGGGCTATCTCGATCAGCCTTACTCGGGATCGACCTACAATCCGGCGCTTGCGGACGCCGTCACCCGGCTCCAGCGGGATTACGGCATCGCGGCTGACGGGATCGTCGGCCCCGATACCCTGGCGGTGTTGAACCTCGGGCCCGGTGACCACGCCCGAGCCTTGGCTGTCGCACTGGAGCGCCGACGCTGGCTGTCCCGCAATCCGCCGCTGACCCGCATCGACGTCAACACCGCGGCGGCCACGTTGAGATACTACCGGGACGGCGCACTTGTCGACGAACGCAAGGTGATCGTGGGTGAGTCAGGAAAGGAAACACCCGCGCTGTCGTCGCCCATCTACCGGCTGGTCGCCAATCCAACATGGACCATCCCAAAGTCGATCCAGCACGGCGAACTCGCAGGGGTCAGCCGGCGCTATCTACGCGCGCACAACATGTTTCGCCGGGGCGGCTGGATCGTGCAGCGTTCGGGACGCGGCAATGCGCTCGGCCTCGTCAAGTTCGACATGCACAACCAGCACGCCATCTACCTCCACGATACGTCGTCCCGTCATCTCTTCGAGCGTAGTCAGCGCCATCTCAGCCACGGGTGCGTCCGGGTCGCCGATGCGCTTGGCTTCGCCGAGATGCTCGCCGAGCAGGAGGGCGTGGCAAGCGAGTGGCAGCGCGCCCGCGATACCGGGCGGCAGCGGTTCGTCGCTTTGCCACGAGAAATCCCGGTGCGCATGCTCTACCATAACGTCTTCGTCGCATCCGAAGGCCAGGTCGCCTATCGGACGGACCCGTACGGCTGGAACGCGCCCATAGCGGCAGCCCTCGGCTTCTCCGGTAAAGGGGCGTCGGTAGCAAAGCCGGAAGCAATCGATGTCGGTCCATGACGCTTCTGCGCAGAGGACGGGGGCGCCATGATGAGCGAGCAGATGTTCTTCGCTGGAGCTCCGGGCGTGTGGCGAACACTGTTGGTGGGGCTGTGTGCGTACGTCCTGCTCATCCTTGTCCTGAGGACGACGGGCAAGCGAACGCTGTCGAAGATAAACGCGTTCGACCTGATCGTCACCGTAGCGCTTGGATCCACCCTGGCCACCGTGATCCTGTCCAAGGACGTCGCGCTTGCCGAAGGTGTAACCGCTTTCGTTATGCTGGCGGGCGCGCAGCTTGCCGTCACGTGGCTCTCGACGCGGTCGAAGCGCTTCCGAAGTTGGGTCAAGGCCGAACCGACAATCCTGGTCGAAAAGGGGATCATGCTTTCGGATGCCATGAAACGCGAGAGAGTCACTTCGGGGACGAGGTTGAAGCCGCCGTTCGGGGTGCCGGGTTCGATGGTCTTGACGCTATAGCCCTGGTGGTTCTGGAAACGGACGGCAGCATGAGCGTCGTTGCTCGGAAGCACGCCCTCGATCCCGATCGCACCCAAAAGCACGAGTGATACAGGTGAGCGGCTAATTCGATGCAGGATAGACGCTAGCGGTAACCCTGAACAGCTGACCCAGCTGTTCAGAAGTAAAGAGCAACGAGTCCCACTTTGTTCTCGGCTCCGTCGATTTCGTAGCTGGCAAATTAGCCCATCGCTCATTTGAGTATATCCAAAAACGCCTCATAGGAGCGACGAACTGATGGTAGATGGCGGTGTGCGAGCGGCGCGGGTGTACCTGCGGGTGAGCACGGACGAGCAGGACCTCACGCGGCAGGAAAGCATCGTCGCCGGTGCTCGAGCGGCCGGCTTCTATATCGCTGCCGTCTACCGGGAGAAGGCGTCCGGCGCTCGACCCGACCGGCCGGAGCTGCTGCGCATGGTGGCGGACCTGCAGCCGGGCGAGGTGGTGATCGCCGAGAAGATCGATCGGATCAGCCGCCTGCCTCTGTCTGAGGCCGAGCTCTTGGTCGCGACTATCCGGTCGAAGGGCGCGCGCCTCGCGGTGCCGGGCATTGTGGACCTCACCGACTTGGTAGCGGACAGCGCCGGCGTCGCGCGGATCGTGCTAGAAGCGGTGCAAGACATGCTGCTGCGCGTCGCGCTCCAGACTGCGCGGGATGACTATGAAACGCGGCGCGAGCGGCAGCGGGAGGGCATCGAGATCGCCAAGCGGGCAGGCCGGTACACCGGCCGCAAGCCCGATCTTGCCCATCACAGGCGGATAGTTGGGCTGCGCGAGGCGGGCATGAGCATCGCGAAGACGGCGGTCCTTGCCGGATGCAGTATCGCCCACGTCAAGAGAGTGACCGCGCTCCACCGTGCAAAGACAGCTGCGGTCGCGCCGACCTCATGAACCGAATGGACCATGTATCCATGGCTCAACCTCCCCTGTTGAAGCCGTAGTCTACAATCCGGAGTACGCGATGTACTTCGACTGCGGTGCTTCGCCCAATTCTGGTCCCATGCTTAGTCGCGGTCCTGCAGGGTGCAAACGCCTTGCTGCGTGATTCGAACGTGAGCAAGAGAGGAAACAATGAGGATGCCGGTGAGAGGATGGTAAAAGTCGTACGCTGAGCACGGTGGCCGTCCCGTTTGGAATTATCGTCAGGACGGAGCCGCAGAACTTCAGGAAGGTGCTTCGCCCTCAACCGTACACCTACAGTTCGCCGGAAGTCAGCTCCGCCGACCTGACTTCGGCAGCTGCAAGCGCGAGCTGGTTTTATCAGGCCGAGACTCGAACGACGGTTCCGCGCGTCACGAACACGATCATACCCTCCGAGATGCCGGTTACATGAAGGTAGCGCTTCACCTGACCGCGATACTGCTCGGTGGCGGCGGGATCCGGATCGACATCACTCTTCCAGTCGATCGCCGCGCGCGGCTGTCCGGACTCATCAAGATGCAACGCATCTACGATCCCGGCGGTGACGACTTCTATGCCGTCGACCTCCTCCGAAGCGAGAACCGGAAGCTCCGGCACGAGGCGGTCACGCATCGCTACGATCTCGGGGAGGGCCAGCGTGCGCACAACAACCCGTGCCACCTCCTGTTCGGAGATGCCGGTAGCCGCGGCCCCGGCCGGCTCAAGCCCGAGTTGCACGATCAGCTCGCGTGCCCGGTCTGCGAGGTGCGCTTCCTCGTCCAAGATTTCACCCGTAAGCACCTCCTCGAACAGCTTGTGGATGATCAGCCCCCGCTCGCGCCCGCCTTGAACCGGTCCCGATGGAGCAGCACCGGCCACCTCTCCGAACACCAGCTCGGGTTCAGCCTGCGAGTGGTCATCTACTCCGCGCCCTTCGTCCCTGCTCGGCGCGCTCCAAGCGATTTTCGCGGTAGCGTCGACGATCGCGGTTGCTTCTTCCGCGAAGCGCTCCCGGGTCTGCTGATTGTCGTCCTCGTGGATGCCGGAAGGCGCTTGGTCGGGATAAGCGTCGAAGTCGAGAACCTCGAGCTCATTAAGCCCGAAGTCGATCAGCCCCGACCAGCTGTTCGAGCCTGCCGCGACGTCGAGCCGTGGAAACACCAGCAGCTCGCGCGCGCGGGTAGCAGCCACATACCACAGGCGCGTGCGTTCGCGGTCCTGCTCGGCCTTCTCAGCACTGTGCACGTCGGCGTGGCCAGAGGGTAGGTTGCCCAGCACCGGCATGAACAGGATGCCGGCGTCGCGATCGATGACGGTGTTGTCGACCGCAATCGTCGCCGTCATGCAGTTGATCGGGACGACAATCGGCCATTCCAGCCCCTTGGATGCGTGCACCGTGAGGAGCGACACCGACTCCTCCTGTGCGTCGGGCCGACCTTCGGCCGAGCGCGCCTCCCCGGCCCATGCGTCTGCCATCGACTGTGCAAACGCCCTCAGGCCGCGAACGCCGAAAGGCCGGGCGAGGCTCAGGAACAGGTCGACGTTGGCGAGTGGACGTTCGGCTTGGCCGCGATGGCGTTGCAGCAGGATCGCGCGTACGTTCAGCGTGTCGATCGCCTCGGCGATCAGTTGATGCGGGGTGGTCGCGTTGATCCGGCGCCTGAGCCCCTGAAGCTTGCCCAGCACGTCCCTCGCGAGGGGATGCGCGATCGCGTCCAGGTCCATGTTGACGTGCAGGCGAGGAAGAGCGTCCGGTCGCTCCGGTGCGCGCGGCTGCGTCCAGACAAGGTCGAGCAGCTCCTCCTCGGTCAGCCCGACCAGAGGTCCCCGGAGCAGCGCACCCAATGCGAGCGTGTCTCGGCCATCAGCGAGCACGCGCGCGATCGCGACCAGATCCTGCACCTCCTGCCGCTGGTAGAAGCCCTTGCCGGCCTGCGTGGCGACCGCGATCCCGCGTTGCTCCAGCGCCTGCTCGTAGCGCCACAGGTCCTTGCCGGTTGGCGCAAGGAGAGCGATGTCGCCGGGTCGGCACGGACGCTGCACCCCGGCCCGACGGTCGGCGATCTCATGGCTGCCGATCAGGCGTGCGACCAGCTCCGCGAGGGCCTCGGCCTCACAGTCGCGCTTCCGATCGGCCGACGCTTTGCCGTCCTCGCCCGCGCACGCGACCGGCAGGGCGGTGACGCACAGGCCGTGGGCGGGATCGGGATGAAAGGGATCGAGCGCGGTGAACCCCGGCTGCCCCTTGTCCTCGCCCATATGCGGTTCGAACCGTTCGTTCACGAAGGAAAGGATACCCGCACAGGACCGGAAGTTGGTCGAGATGCTGAGCAGATCCTGCGCGCCCTGAGCGCGGATCGCGTCGCGTGCCCGGACATAGGCGGCGACATCGGCACCCCTGAAGCGGTAGATCGCCTGTTTGGGATCACCGACGAGAAACAATGCGCCGGGCCTGATCCGATACGCCTGCCAGTCGGCGGGATCGGCTCCGTCCATCGGGTTGCCGCACAGGCGCCAGAAGATCTCCAGCTGTAGCGGGTCGGTATCCTGGAACTCGTCCACCAAGACATGCGCATACCGCGACGCGAGTGCCTGCCGGACAGGCTCATGATCGCGCAGCAGGTCACGCGCGGCGAAAATCAGATCATCGAAGTCGAGCAAGGCCGCTGCGCGCTTGTAGTCACGGAACCCGTCCGCCACGGGCGCGACCGCGGTCAACACCTCCGAAAGCACCCGCGCTGCGACCGCGCCCTTGAGGTCGATCCAGGCATCACGCGCAGCGTTGTGCAGACGCTCAGCCTCGGTGTTCAACTCGCCACCGCGTGCCTTGGGCAGGCCCTTCAGCTTGACCGCAGCCTCCCACTTCCCCTTCTTCTGATACTTGCGCCAACCGGAGCCGGTGAGGAGCGAAGCGTCGGGCTCGGCGGTGAGTAGCGCCACCAACGACCTGAAGTCCTGGCCTTGCCCGGCCGCCAGAAGCCGTTCGCTCATGCCGGCGAACGCTTCCGCTGCCGCGATGCTCTCTTCTTCCCGCGCGGGAGTGGTGGTGACGAAGTCTTTGTAGGCATCGGCCGCGTCGCGTGCGGCGTCGATCAGAGGCGGGAGGGCTGGAGACGGCGGTCCTGTCAGCACGCGATGTCGACGCAACCTGTCGGCAACCTCTCGCACCAGAGCGAGTCCCCCCACCGGCTCGTGGTACACCAGCTCCGAAATTAGGCTTGGCAGAGCGCCGTCCAGCGTCGCACGCAGCCAGCGATCCAACGTGTCACCGAACGCAAGTTCCGCTTCGACCGGGTCCACGAGGCTCGCGCCCGGATCGATGTTGGCCTCGACGGGGTAGGGTTTGATCAGGCGCTGGCAGAAGCCGTGGATGGTCGAGCAGGTGACCTCATCGAGGTTCTCGCACGCACCGGTCAGCGCTTGGCGCTGTTCGTCCGAGAGCCCGTGAGGGAGCGCCGCACTTAACTCGCGCGGGATGCGGTCGGATAGCAGCTCTTCCACGAAGTCCTGCACGCGCGCGAGCAGTTCGCTGGCGGCGAGTTCGGTGAAGGTCACTGCGGCAATGCTTTTCGGCGCGACGCCGGCGGCGAGCATCAGCGCCACTCGCCCTGCCATCACGGCGGTCTTGCCCGAGCCTGCGCCGGCTTCGACGAGCAGCGATCGGTCGTGAGCGGTAAGCGCGGTCAGCCTTGCCTGGTCATCCGCAAGCACGGGTGCCATCACGTTCATCACTCCGCCTCCCAGACGAGGGTGGCATCGCCGAGAGCTACCGTCGCCGCCTCCTGCTTGCGGCGGCACCAACCCTTGTCCGCCATTGCCGGCAGAGCGAAGGCGAGGTCATCATAGTCGCCGCCCGTATCCGGGCCCGGCAGCGCTCGCCCGGCCATAAGGTTGGCACGTGCCGCGCGCAGATGTCCGGCCAGCGTGGCAAGCGTGCCGTTCGCGTCCTGCAGCGGCCGGGTCACCCCCGCGCGCGGATAGACGAGCGCCGCCTCCACCTCCATGTCATCGCCCAGAAGCGAGCGAACCGCATAGGCGTATAGACAACGCTGGAGTTCGCTTCCGCCGCCCAGCGTTACAGCGTCCTTCGGGCACTTGCCGCCCTTGTAATCGGTGACACGCGCCTTTGTGCCACAGTCTGACAGGTCCAATCGGTCCACGTAGCCGGAGATCCGGAAGCCGGTATCAGCGACTTCCACGACCGTGTCGGCCGCCCAGGGCAGGGCACCATCGGACTTGGCGGTCTGGCCGCCGAACGGCGCTTCGGCAAAGGAGCGTTGGCCGGGCAGGGGCTCGGGTCGGCCCTCGAGTGCAGCGAGCGCGACTTGCCGGGTGTCCGCCAAGGTCCGCTGCCAGACAATACCGGGCGGCACGGCCTGACCCGCCTCCCACATCGCCGCGACGTCCGCACAGGCCGCATCGAGCGCTGACACGCAGGCCTGTTCGTCGGCACTGACCAGCCCCTGACCGGCCTCGAGCCGCCGCACGGCGTTGTCGAGCAGGTGGTGCAGCAACTCGCCCGACGCTCGGGCATCAAGCACGAGCGCTTCGTCGGCTGTGGCCGGACCGCGGAGGCCGAGCGCATATTTCCAGCTGAAGCCGAGCGGGTTTCGCAGGAGAAGCTTGAGCGAGCTGGCCGACTGAACGCGGTCCAGCGCTGCGGCCAGCGCGGGGTGATCCGGGCGGACCTGTCCGTCGTGTGGCGTCACGTGCGACGAGCGCCAGTTCGTCCAACAGGTTGCAGCGGAGGCGGCCTGCGCCAGTTCTGAAGCATCGCCCGGTCGGGCTCCGAGCCGGTCCGTCTCGCTCATGGCGTGGTCGGGGCGCCGGTTCCGCCGCAGATAGGCAGGCGGCGGAGTTCCCCGAAGCAGCGGACTGGCCCCTACCAGGCGTCCTTCCTCATCACGCCGCGCCCGGCTGAGCACGACCTGGCTGGCGGTGGTGGCCAGGATCGTT
The DNA here is from genome assembly GCF_003345355.1 of Sphingomonas aracearum. GTDB lineage: Bacteria > Pseudomonadota > Alphaproteobacteria > Sphingomonadales > Sphingomonadaceae > Sphingomonas > Sphingomonas aracearum. Next base: position 53,676 of record NZ_QQNB01000004.1, read on the forward strand.
TCGAAGTCACGCCGGTCAGCAGCAGAGACGGGCAGGGGATCAAGGTCTGCCAGCGGCACGACGTGGTCGGGCACGAGTCGATCCTCACTGATACGCCGCGGCCACTGAGTTGACGTCAGACCCAGCAGGCGAACGAAAGGCCGTGGTGATGCCGCGAGCGCCTCAGCCGGCATCCAGGCGACCGATGAGCAGGGCTCGCTTTCGTCCTCGAGGCGGAGTTGCGCAATTGTGATATCGATGGCGGCCGGACTGCCGAGACCAAGCGCGCGCCGCCAGATGCGGCGTGCCGGACCGCTAAGCAGCTTCTCGCCCGTGTCCGCCGCAAGCGTCGTACCTTTGGCCAACATCGCGATGATGTCGCGTAACTCAGGCGCATGGTCGACACCGTCGGGCCAGTCTTCCGCTGTAAGCCGGTCGATCAACCTGTCCCAGGCACCGGTCGAGTTGAGCGGCGCCTCACCCGGGAGCAGCCGCGTCCAGCCCGCGGGCAGCTGGGCCACCGGTCCCGCCTCGCTGCCGAGCAGTGACGCCAGCCGGCGGATGCGCGCCTGCGACAACCCGCGCACGAGGACATCGGCGAGGGCGGCCGCTGCCTGGCCCGGCCGGGTCGATACAACGGGAACGCTATGAACAAAGTGGAGGTCGAGATTGGCATCGGCGCGCAGCGCGAGGAAGACATCGTCATAGGCGGCTGGCGCCGCGGACGCGATGGCGATCTCGTGGGGGCGGGCAACACCGCTGGCAATCAGCTCGCGTGCCCAGCGCATCGCCTCGACCGCCTCATGATGACCGGTTGCACAGGTCACCGCTTCAAGGCTCGGACTGGCGGCGTCGGATCTGAGCACCTCGATGGCGGACCCGGCAAGCCAGTCTGGCACCGAACGGGGGCCAGCATGCCAGCGGACCGCTACCGCGTCGGCCAACAGGAACAGCAGTTCGCGCCAGCAGGGCGAGAGTTCGGAGTGACCGACGATGTCGATGCTCCCGAACAGGGCAGGGGCATGAGCGAGGCGCTCGGTTGCACGCGTGACGAGATCGCAGGGCCGCAGCATCGAGTGGGGGAGACGGCCGATGACGGCGTCTTCCAGCGCGGCAATGGCGGCGAGGCGCGGGTCCTCGCCCGCACGAGCCGAGAGATCCACACCAGCGCGCCATGCCTTGTGCAGCGTGTCAGCCGCGGCACTGACGAAGCCGGGCAGGGCCTTGATGTTGTCGAGCTCGCCCAGGTCGCTGTCGGTCACCGACGCCTGGATCGCGTCGCGCAACGCCTCCGGATCGATGCCGGTGATGAACCCACCCGCCAGTCGAGCCGCAAGCTGCTCCAATGTCATGACCTGGACGCCGTGCCGCTGGGCACGCGCGGCTTCCAATCTGATCTCACGAGCAGCCAGCCTGCCATGGGAGACGAATGTTTGGCGCTGCACTGACCACCCCACTTTTACGGCTATCGGCGTTTTCGCCGTTCCCGGCAGTCTAGCGGCAGCGGAACATAGCATCAACGCCAACTGCCCCGAGGCGGACTGAAGGCTTCAGAACGGACGAGGTCCGGGGCCCTGAACAAGCGGATTGCCGTCAGCCCGGTTGACATTATACCTAAATGGATATAGGCCTTCTTCCATCGTCAACGGAGATGGAGAATGCGCGAACTGGAGTGGATGGGTAGTAGCAGGGACGACCTGGTCGACATGCCCGAGGATGTCCGAAGCGAGTTTGGACACGGCCTCTACCTAGCCCAGCTTGGAATGAGACACGTCAACGCCAAGTCGTACGGCTCGAGTATCGAGCTAATTGAGCGGTACGACGGCGACACCTATCGCTGCATCTACAACGTCAAGATCGACGACGATATCTACGTTCTCCACGCCTTCCAGAAAAAGTCGACGAGCGGCATCGCCGTTCCGAAGCACCAGAAGGAAACGATCGAAGCTCGACTGAAAGCGGCTCAAAGATTGGCTGCCGAGAAGAGAGCGCTACGCAAACAAGCCTTATAAAGGACCCCGACATGGCAGTCGAGCATGTGACCTCCAGTGGCAACGTCTTCGCGGATCTCGGCCTTTCGGATCCGGAAGGTCGTTTGGTGAAGTCCAAGCTCGCCGCCGCTCTTCAGCGAAGCATGGGCGAACTGGGGCTGACGCAGACCGCTGCCTCTGCTCGCATGGGCATGCCACAGCCCAAGCTTTCCAAGATCCTCCGCGGCCGTTTCGACGGCATCAGCGAAGCTTACATCACCGACGGGCTCCGGAAACTCGGCCACGATGTCGAGATTTGGGTCCGGCCGCGACATGAGGGGATCGGCGCGGTGCGGGTGCTGGAAACAGCCTAACCGCGTCGATCTGTGAGCGGCTCTCCTTGTGGGCGGCTAGAGAGTCTGGGGGTGACGCTTGGCGTCTTTTGGAATGACCTATCTGTCGCCGGACGCGATGCGCGAGGCGCGCAAATTCATGAACTCGGACCAGAAAGGGATTCGGGACGAGATCGGGTTCCTGATCGTCCACCAGCGTTACGCCGATCGGTTCTTTCCCGGCACGTCAGTCCTGCATACCCGCTTGCGCTATGTCCTCTTCGTGCCCTGGCTCTACCGCGATGAGCACCTCAAACCAGCCAAGGGGCAACGCGCACAGGAAAGCGTGAAGCGGCGCGAATATTTGCTTACCGGGCGCCTGATCAACGAGCCGGGCGGTGTGATCGGCAGCCGCAACTATCCCTCTCCGGTCGAGCAGCGTCCCAGCCAGGTCTATTGGGGTGCGCTGCAACGCTGGGGGCTGGTGCGCGAGCAGGAAGGCAGCGGTCCGCTTAGCCGCTATCAGGTCGAGCGGATGGTCGCGGGTAAGCCGGGCGCGCTACTGAAGGACGACGAAGGGACGCCGCTCGGAGGAGGATCCTGGCCGTTCGTCGTTCCGGAACCGGCCGACGATTGGTACGGGGAGGGCGAGGGTACGCTGAGCTTCGATCTCACTCGTAGCGAGCGGAAGTTCCTCGCCAAACGCCTGCGAAGCCTGACGTCGCCCAGAAATCCCGGGGCGAGATCGATCTTCTCGCTGCTGGTCGGGCACGACGTGTCGTCGAGCCGTACTGCTTGGGGTCCACAAGTCCGGGACCTTGCGGAAACCGAACGGCCAGCGCTTGAGCGGTCCGGCCACGCCGCTGCTCTCGCCGCGATCGGCCGCGGAGTTTACGCCGCTCAGGTGGAGACCCTGTGCGAGGAGCTAGACTGTAGCAAGCGCTCAGATACGCAACGCGCGGCACTGACCGGCATCGTCCAGCGCTGGAAGTCCCAGGCTGCTCGCTTGGACTGGCCAGCTTTTCTTGACGACATGAGGGACCGGACCGAGTTGGCTCCCGTCGTCTCTGTTGCACTTCACGACACGCTCGCATGGGTACGCGCCGGACACACCGATCCGATGCGGTTGGAGCGCGTGTACCGTGACGCCGAAGAGGCGCGAAAGGGGCGACGAGCGCGGCTCTCACGCAGCCAATTCGGCGTCGATCAGCGTGCGGACTGGGACAATGATCACCATCCGCAGGGTGCGCCGCTTCATTACCGCTGGGATCGGGTGCAGATGCTGCTGCAGGACCTCGTCGGCGCATGAGAACGGCGCCGAAGGACTTCCCTGGCCAGGCCTTTCTTGAGCTCCTGCGGCCACCCAAGCTGACCAGAACCCACTTCGCTCTGTTCGCCGCCTACTCCGCCGACCCGATCGTTCTTGGGGGCGCCCTGTTGAACCTCCACGCCCGCGGCCGCGACAATGCGAGCGGCAACAAGTCCGACTTCGCCGGTGCGATCGAAGCGCTGCGCGAACGGGTACGCTTCATTGTCCAGCGTGGCCGCATCCATCGTGGACCGAGGCTCCCGAAGATCGCGGCCGTGCTCGACCAGTTCGTGGTGGAGATGCCCTATCGGGAAAGCGCGAACAGCTGGCACCCGAAAGCCGCGCTTATCTGCTACCAAGCGGAGGGACCGCGACGGTTCTGGCGGCTTTGGGTCGGCAGCCGCAACCTCACCATGAGCCGCGACCTCGATCTCGGATTGGTGTTGGACGGCGAAAGCCGCCGCAGAAAGGGGAGCCAGATCATCGGCGGCATCGATGCGCTGGGTGCAACCCTCGCGCGCGCAGCCGAGCTGCCGAGCGTCGATCCGGACGATCTCGCGGATGAGCTCGGGACCGTGCGCTGGATCGCGCCGGACGGCATCGAGGTGTCTCGGATCGACCTCTGGACGCGCGGCTCGGAGCCGGTCGCTCCGCTCAATGCGGCGTCCGGAGACAAGATCGTCGTCCTGAGCCCGTTCCTCTGCGATGCTTTTGCACGATCTCTTGCCGACATGACCGAGGCAAGTGCGGACCGCACTCTGGTGACGACGCTTCCGGCGCTGCGCAAGCTCAGCAAGGAAGGTCGCACGGGCCTCGCCGATTTCAAGCTGTTGGCGCTTGGGGCACCCCTCCCGGACGGCGACGACGTCGCTGAGGTTGAGCAGACAGACCGGGAGCCAGCAACGGACGAAGAAGACGACGGTTCGGGCGGCGCTACGCATTCGGGGCTCCACGCCAAGCTGTTCGCGGCGATCCAGGGCGATCGGATCAAGATCGTCGCCGGCAGCGCCAATGCCACCGACCGGGCCTGGTCGGGCCGTAATGCGGAAGTCGCTGCCCGCTTTACCGGCGGCGGCGGCGAGATCGACGGCGTCCTAGCGATCGTCGGGTCCGCCACACCGGTCTCCGATGCTCTCCTGCAGACGCTGACGGAAACAGAAGCTGACACAGCCGAACTTGCTCTCGAAAGGCTGCGCTGGACGCTTGCGGACACGTCGCTCAGCCTGGACCGCAACGGCAAGAAATATCGTCTCACCTCTGGCGAAGCCCTGCCGCTGACGCCCTCAGTTCAGTTGGACGTAGGACTCGCCACGATGGCGCTCCACCGCTGGCAGCCCGGCGTGACGCACATTGAGCTCGGGGAGGTTCCGTTGTCCCTGCAAACGGATCTTGTTCAGTTTCGGCTGACGATCGGGGACCTGCCGCCGGCGTCATGGCTCCTGCGCGTGCCGGTCGTCCCGTCGATCGACGCGGAGCGGGACGCTGCCGCGATCAGCCGCTTTCTGAGCGTCGCCGGCCTGCAGGCGTGGCTGCGCGAGATGCTCGAGGGTGGAGCAGGGGCGGGGAGCGAGGACGACTGGGACACGGAGCCGGAAGCGGTTGCGCCCAAGCGGAGCAGCTGGAAGCATGACGGGCTCGCGCTCGAGGATATCCTGACCGCCTGGGCCAAGGACCAGACCAACAAGTCCGGTTCGTTGAAGCGTGTCGATGCCGTGATCGACCGCTATGTGGCTGCGGTCCTGGCTCATGGCGAGCACCTTACGCAGGCGGACAGAGACGATTTGACCGCCCTCCAGCAGACTTGGCGCATCGCGCGCGAGGTCCTGATCGCAAGATGAGCAGCACGCCGCGCGCCTTTCAGAACGCGACGGTAGGCGCTGCCGTAGCCGCGCTGACCGGTAAGGGCAGTCGCCGCTTTCTGGTGGCCGACGAGGTCGGCCTCGGCAAGACGACAGTCGCTCGGGAGGTCGTCCGGCAGCTGTCGCGTGGCGGTAGGAAGAAGTTCACGGTCTACTACGTCACCAGCAATGCTCGTGTCTCCGACCAGAACGCGGCGCGTTTGGTCGATTTTCTGGAGGACAAGCGCGCCAGGCTGCGGGCCCTTTCCAAGGTCGATCGGCTGTCGATGATCCCGCTCGATCAACGGCCGAACGACAAGGAGCCGCCATCGCCGCTCCGGCTCTATTCGCTGTCTCCTCAGACCTCCTTCCCGCCCGAAGGCACACGACCGACACCTGGCGCTGCGGTCGAGCGTGCCTTTTTGAGTCTACTGCTCGAACGCGCCGTGCCGGGGATATTGGAGACACTCCCCGAGCGCTTCATCCAACAGCGCGCGACCGTGAGCTGGGACGGCGCCTGCCGTACTGCGCAGCGGCTAATGGGCGGCATCGATCCGAAGCTTGTCGGCACCTTCCGCACCGCGCTCAAGTCGCGCTTCAATCCGGAGGGTAAACGGCCGGGTCTTCGCGAACGCATCGCGACAGCCGCACAGACAAAGCCCGAGGCGCGGACGCTGACGGTGTTGCGCCGCCTTCTTGCGGAGGCATGTCTCGAGGCGACCCCGCCGGACCTTATCGTCTTCGACGAGTTTCAGCGCTTCCGCGAGATGCTGGCACCTTCGAAAAGCGACCGGCTGGGGCGCGCCCTTCTCGGGATCGGCTCGAAAAAGCCTGCCATGCTGCTTTTGTCGGCCACACCCTATCGCCTGTATGGTGAGTCCTGGGACGGAAAAGACGGTCCTCAGGCTCACGAAGAGCTTTTCGACACGATCGAGTTTCTGACGCGCAGCACCGCCGTGCGGGAGGACGCCGAGCAGCTCTTTGCCAGCTTCGGCGAGATCCTGCGTGCGATCGGTGACGCAGAGGGCGACACCATCGATCCGCTTCTGAAGGAGCGTGCGGAAGCGACGCGCGACCGGATCGACCGCCTTCTGCGCCCCTGCATAGCACGTACCGAGCGCCCGCCCGCTATCGGCCTCGATCACCGCACCCGGCGCGATCCGCTGGCCCTTTCCCCCGGCGATCTTCATACCTTCCGGCACTTCGCCAGCAAGGTGTCAGACCGGAACAAGACCGCGGCCTCTGCCTACTGGCTGTCCGTCCCACTACCGGCGCAGGCGCTCGGGTCCCGTTACAAAATCGCCGACAAGGTCGAGTTCAGCCGCCAACCGGGCGTGCCGGTGCTGCGCTCTGCTCGACGCACCGGCGACGGCAAGGACGGCTGGGGCAGCCCGAAGCTCCGAGCCCTTCGCGAGATCGCGCGAACACCCGATCTCGCGCTCCCTTGGGTTGCCCCTTCCATGCAGTGGTGGCCGCTTGCAGGTCCCTGGGCGCACAGCCCGGCGCAGAAAACGCTTCTGTTCAGCCGTTTTCGCGCCACCCCGCAAAGTGTTGCATCCTTGATCAGCCTCGGTGTCGAGGACGCTTACCTCGACGTCGGGCCAACCGCCCGCCGGCGACCGTGGGAAAGCAAGCGGCTGGCTCCGCAGTCCGGCCTGCCCGTGATGTCGTTGTTCCATCCGTCGCCGTTCCTAGTCCGGGCGACCGATCCTTTGAAGGGCAACCATTCGTCCGCCCGCTACGCGCTACGCACGGTCACCGGACAGTTACGGAAGGCGCTCAGAGCTCAGAAGGTCGAGATCCGCAGCAAGCCGAAAAAGGACGCCGAACGCGCGCGTCCGCTTTGGAACCTCCTTGCCGCGATCGAGCGAAAGTCCGGCGATTTCGCGGCATCCCAGACGGCATGGAACGAGACGGCGGGGGCTGAGGCAGTGCTCGGGCGCATCGTCACCGAGCGCAACCACGTCGAGAGTATCGACTGGATCAGCGCCAAGGAGCTGCAACGCTTGGCCGAGATCGCCTTGGCCTCACCGGCGGTTGCTGTCGGCCGCGCACTGCTCCGGCACTTTCCGGCGGCCATCGAGGCAGACCACCTTTCGAAGCTCGTCTCGTTCTGCTGGCACAGGCTGCGTCCCTATCTCGACAACCGGGTGTTCTGGGGCCGGCTGGGCGACGGCAATCCCACCGAGGTGCTGATGGCGGCGGTCCGCGACGGCGGGCTCGAGAGCGTGCTTGATGAGCATTTCTGGCTCGCCCAAGGCCAGACCGACGCCCCAAATCTTCTCGACGAACTGGCATCGGCGCTGCACGCCTCGCTCGGTTGGTTCACCTTCCGCGGCATCCCGACCACATCGAGCTCGATCCGCCTTCGTTGCCACGCTGCCGTGCCGTTCAGCGGCACCGAAAGCGGCGATGCCGAAGCAGCGCAACGTGCGCTGAGCGAGTCTGAACCCGAAGCGCCGCCACGCGCTGAAAGCCTCCGGCGAGCGTTCAACACGCCATTCTGGCCCCATGTTCTTGCGACGACCTCGATCGGTCAGGAAGGGCTGGACTTCCACAGCTGGTGCCGACGCATCGTTCACTGGGATTTGCCATCTAACCCGGTCGACCTTGAACAGCGTGAAGGTCGCATATCGCGCTATGGTGGTCTCCTGGTGCGACGTCCGCTCGGCGCGCTGGTGCAGGACGACGCAGTGGCCGCGGCACGCACCGGTCGCTCACCTTGGACAGAGGCCGCAGCATTGGGCGAGCGCCGGTTCCAAGACGACACCGGGCTGTCACCTTGGTGGACGTTCAAGCATGCCGACATCGATCGCCACGTGCTCGCGTTGTCGAGGAGCCGTGACATCGCACGGTTCGATTACCTTCAGCGCCAGCGCCTGCTCTATCGCCTCGCGCTCGGCCAGCCGAACCAGGAGGATCTGGTCAATCATCTGGCAAGAGGCAGCGACACAAAGATCGCCGAACTGAGCGCACTGGCTTTGGACCTAAGGCCGCTTAAGTCGACCGTCGATCTTAGTCTGGCAATACATCAACCCGACGACAGGCAGGAAAGCTAAAGTTCGCGCAATGACGCAGCCAACTCTGATGCTGCCCCGTTGAAGCGATCGGAGCGAGGATCAGGTGTTTGACGAACTCGCGGACGCGAACGATGTGATTGAGGAGCCAGGGAAGTGCGTGACGGCACGTCACTCGGCAAGGTCGTGATCGCGCCCGCAACTGTGAACAGCGAAGCGTAGCACGGCTCGCGCTGACCGAACCGTCGGGAGCTGACATACTCTCTGGGGGTGAACATCGGCACGCAAGCCATCGCATGGTGCCTTGCGGCAGAGTTCGACAGGCCCGCTCCTGGATTGCGCCGTTCGGGTTGATGGTTATCGTGCAGGTTGGGAGTGCTTGGACGGTGAGGCATGCCATCGGCCTTGTCGTATTCACGCGCCGAATGAGCGATATTTTTTGAGGGGCACGATCATCCATGCATCTCGGCACACCGGAAGCCTATCTCAAGACGCTGGTTCGCCAATTGAACAGCGTGAACGTCGCCACCGGCTATCTGCCGGAGGAGGAGCGGGAGGAGTTCGTGCCCGAGCTGCATCGGGCGCTCCGTGCCTGTCAGATGATCAGCCTGATCTACGGCCACACGGTGATCGCCGTCGCGGGCAGCCAGGGGGCCGGAAAAACCACGCTGGTACGCGAGCTTTACGGCCTGGATGACAGCTGGCTGGCTGGCGACAACGGACAGGGTGAGCGGGTACCGGTGATGGTGTTGGAGGACGAGGCCGTGACCGCTCCACAAGGCTTCCTGTACCGCTGGACCGACGAGGTGGGAACGGAGGGGATGCGCGGCACGCCTGTGTCGCCCGCGGCGTTCGGGAATGCGACGCGAGCGTGGAGCGGCAACACGCTGGAGCTGCCGGTGCTCCGGGTACCCGTTCGGCATGCTGGCGGGCGGTCCAAAGCCGGCTTCATGCTGCTGCCTGGATACGAGGAAATCAACGACAGAAATGAGTCATGGCAGGCGTTCATGCGCCTGGCCCTAGTCGCCGCCAGTGCCTGCGTGCTGGTAACGGACGGCAGCCTGCTGGCGCAGCATCACGACACCATCCTGATCGATCTCAAGGAGCAGCAATTGGCCGGCGTCGAGCCGGTGATCGCGATCGCTAAGACGGAGAAAATGGCCGAGGAACGCCGAGCGGAGCTGCGTGTCACCGCCGCGACACGTTTCGGCGTGCCAGAGGGGCGCACCATCTGCACCGGCAGCGGGAACGCTACGGAATGGGAGGGGCCATTGCTTGCCGCCCTTGGCCGTCATGGCGGGGTCGGCGCGGAAACACGCGCGCGTCAGCTGAAGGATCTGGAGAAGCTTGGGCGTATGGTCGGAATCGTAGTGAACGAGGCTCGACGCGCCGTTCGAACGTCAGCAAATCTGTCCGACGACGGCGAGACGCTGCTGGACGTCCTGAGAGAGCTAGAGGATGCGGTCAGCGCGACGCGTTCCCGCTATGAAAGCGGGTTGAGTAAGGCTCTGGGCGGCGTTGCGAAGGCTGCCGGCGAAGCGGCCAAAGCAGACTATATCGCAGCTGAGATGGGCTGGTCGAATGCGGGCCGACAGGTGGCGGAATGGGCGTTGCTGGCGTCGCACAAGAGCGAGCAGCGCGCGGCCGACCGGCTGCGTGCGGCAATCCTGGAGGCCGGGGGTGGGGCGGCGTTTGCGTCGACGCACGCAGAGCTGCTGGCCGGCTTGGCCAAGGACTCGCTCGCCCTGGCCCTTGCTCCGCCCGTTCCGGCCAGCGGAGCGCTGGTCGAGCATGCAAGCACCCCGAGCGCGGAGTCCCTCGCTACACTGGGCATGCTGGTGACCGCACATCCGCCCAAAACGACGAGCCTTAACCTGATGCAGGCCCAGTCGCTCCGGCGGGAGATCCGGCAGCTGCCGGCGATCGCGGCCGGCTATCTATCTGCCATGCAAACCGCGGTTGCGACGTCGGCGGTGCCTGAAGAGGTGTCCGGGTTGCCCGACCTGCTGAAGGCGGGAACGGATACGATCAACAGCATGAACGGGCTGACAAAAGGGCTGGTCAAGGCCGCGGCGGCGGTGCTGGTGATCGATGCAGCGGATGGCGAGATCGACAGCATACCTGGCCTGGTTAACGGGATCGCCTCCGCGATCGGCTTTGCCGGGGCTGCCTCTAGCGGTGCCGCCGCAGGAACCGTGGCTGCCGGAACAGCAACCGGAACCGCGGCTGCTGGGACGGCAACTGGAACGGTCGCGGCCACTGTTGCGACAGGCGCCGGCATCGCAGTAGGTGCGGCCGTGGTCGCTTATGCCGGGATCGAGGTGCTGAGCCGCCATCAAGCCCAGGGCGCCGAACAGGCGAGGACGGCCGCCGTTGCCGCAATTCGCGACCAGAAGGTGCGTCACCTTGCAGCGTTCGACGAGATGATGGGCTGGCTCAAGGGGCGGGTAAACGAGCAATTGCAGATCATGCTGCGACTGGACGAGATGCTGGGCCACAGGCTGCGTGCGCAGCTCGCGATCAGCGACTTGGCGAACACGCGCGCCTGGTTCCAGGAAGAAGCGCGGGCGCAGATCGCCTGATGTCCAGCCTCTGGCGGCAGCTGCATGCCCGCACACGGGCGTGGGCGATTGAGGCGAACGAGACATGGCTCGCCTCGCTGTCGCGCGATGCGCGGGGTGGAGCCCAGCGGAACCCGGAAGCCAGAGTGGTCCTGTTCGGGCCGACGCAGGTGGGAAAGACTACGCTGCTGCTGACGCTGCTGGGCATCCGCGACGATGCGGCCGCGGAGGTGGAAACGGTGCTGCGCGGTGGCCGCGTCCATGGTCAATCGTCCACCGCGCTGCCGATGCGCTACCTGCGGTCGCGTGACAACCAGTGGCGAATCGATACGGCCGACACGCCCGGTCTGTCGGCGGAGGCGGTGCGCGCGCATCTGGGGACGGTTCGCGCCGCGGTAGAGGACGGGCGCCACCAGAGCACCGATCCGGTGACGCTGTTCCTTCCCGCCGACCACTTTGCCGTGGGTGAACCAGCGGTGCGCGTGTCCGTGCTGGACCTGCCCGGCATCGCCGCGGCCGCACCCAGGGAGCGGTTGCTGGTCGAGCGGATCGCCCGTCGGCATCTGCCCGCCGCCAGCCTGATCCTGCTGGTCGGCCACGCGTCTAAGCTCGGCATGCTGGACCCCGTTGAGTTGGGACGCCAGCTGGAGGAGCTGAAGGGCTGGATGCGCTCGCGGCTGCGCTACCGTCTGGTGCTAACCTACACATTCGACCAAGAATCAATGGAGCGCCGGTTCAAAGACATGCCCGACCTTGAGGCGGTGCGCGCGCACTTCGTGGAGCAGATCGGGCTGTTCGGTTTTCCCGTCGAACCGACGCTGAGCAAGCGGCTCTACCCATTGGACTTCGGCAAGAGCTGGAGCGATCAACTCGCGAAACCGGGGGCGTATCGCGACTGGGCGGCGGCGGTGCGGGCGCAGGGTCTGCACGCGCTGGAGGAGGATATCGCCCGATCCTGCGAAGGCGACACCCGGTTGCGGATCAGCCAGGAGGTGGGCGAGCAGACGGTCTGGCGTGTCGAGATGCTGCGCCAGGAGCGGACGGACGCGCTGACGGCCGCACGGAACGACCTGCGCCGGGGCCGAGCAAAGGTGCAGGTGGTGCAAAGGACAAAGACGCGGTGGGAGCGACGGCTGGACGACGCCACAAAGGCGCGGGACACGCTGAACGCCGCGCTGGCCGGGATCGAGGCCGTGGTTCGGACGCAGGTGACCGCGATCCCCATTGCTGTGAGCTACGCGCCCGACGGAACGCTGACCCTGATGGACGAGGAGGGCAAGCCGGTATTGCCCCATGTCGACGCGCTGGCGGCGTGGTTGCAAGCCGACCAAGACAAGCTCGTTGACGCGTGCGAGTGCATCGCGAGAACGCTGAGCGAACGGGCAGGCCTGCATCCCCCCGTGGCTGCATCAGAGTGTGTTGAAGCGATGAAGCAGGCCTACGACGCCCAGTGTGCGCAGCTTGGCGCGGGCAAGTACTGGACGTGGCTGTCCGGGCAATTCGCCGAGGATTGCCAGAGGCTGCAAAAGGCTGCCTTGGAGCGTCGTAGGGTGATCGTTAGAACCCTGCCCGCGCAGCTTCGCGACGCGGTACGGGAGGAACGGAGCAGGCGTGCCCGGCGACAACGGCAAGCGGTCGTGCGCTGCAGTAACCTAGACAAGCTGAAGCTTCGGCTGACGGCAAAGCTGGCTGATTCGCGCGCAGATTTCAGGCGCACCTGGAACGATCTGCGACAGAAGCGCGATGCTTTACGTCACGATCAGAAACGACTCGCTGACTTCGACGCGCATATGGCGCAAGGCTATGCCGCGGAAAGCTTGACGATCGGCAAGAGGATCATCGCAGCGACGTACGAGGGTAACGCCGCAGTGGTGCTGGCAAATCTGTGCGGCCTGCGCTTGGCCCGTCAAACACACCTTCTCATTTGTCCAAATGCTGCATGACCGACGCTACCGACCCCGACATCGAAGCATTGGAGAAGCTGCTGGAAAAGCTGATCGCCACTCCCGTCGAGAAGGTGATGAGTGAGAAGTTGAAAAAAACGCAGGGCGTTTTAAAGGCGCTCAGCAGCGATCTTAACGACATGAAGGATGGCTTGGACACATCCGGTAGGCAGGTCGAGACCATTACAATTAGCCTCAACCAGTTGGGCGATCAACTAGGATGCGTCGCCATGCAACATGAGCATTGGCACGCCGAATTGCGGGCGGCGCTCGCGACCATGACGGAGCAAAGAAACGCCCAGAATGAGTCGGCGGTACTCTCACAACGTAAACAGCTTCACCGCCTGCTCCTGCTCATGCCGAGTGCCGGTTTGCTCTCAGCTGCAGCGGTCGAACTAATTCATCAATTGCTTTAGGTAGTTAGCTCCGTATGCATAAAAATTAGAAGGCCGAGAAGAAATCTGAACGAAACTGAAGGCTGTTAAGCGTCTTATATTTAGATGGCCGCGATATTTTCTCGGCCATAATGGGTCGCAACTTGCTCAATCAGCCAACGGCTCGCGAGGCTATACCCAAGAACGCCGAGCAGGAGTGATGAGTAGGTGGCAGGCAGCGGAGCGAAGGTAGCGCGCGTCTATCTGCGGGTGAGTACGGTCGATCAGGACCTGGCGCGGCAGGAGAACATCGTGGCCGGCGCCAAGGCGGCCGGCTTCTACGTGGCAGCGGTGTACCGGGAGAAGGCGTCGGGCGCGCGGCCCGACCGGCCCGAGCTGTTGCGCATGGTAGCGGACCTGCAGCCGGGCGAGGTGGTGGTAGCCGAGAAGATCGACCGGATCAGCCGCCTGCCGCTGCCGGAGGCGGAGCTGCTGGTGCAGACGATCCGGGGCAGGGGGGCGCGCCTCGCAGTGCCGGGGATCGTGGACCTGTCCGACCTGGTGGCCGACAGCGCGGGCGTGGCGCGCATCGTGCTGGAGGCAGTGCAGGACATGCTGCTGCGGGTGGCGCTGCAGACGGCGCGCGACGACTACGAGACGCGCCGCGAGCGGCAACGCGAGGGCATTGAGGTCGCGAAGAGGGCGGGGCGTTACACCGGACGCAAGCCGGATCTCGCCCACCATCGACGCATCGTAGGTCTGCGGGAGGCGGGCATGAGCATCGCGAAAACTGCGGAGCTCGCCGGATGCAGCATAGCTCACGTCAAGCGCGTGACCGCAATCCATCGCTCGAGGGCGACTCCGCCTCAGCAGGGTGACTGAGTTCATGCATGTCTCATCGCCGATCGTAATGTTCTAAACAGCATCGCGGATCGGGCAAGGCGCTAGGGTCAGGATCTGTGCGGTACCGCCCCCCTACCGCATCGGCAACGTTGATTATCCTGCCGGGCGGCATCGATCAATCTTGCGCGAGCGCAGCGAACACATGTCGCATTTGTATAGAGGGAGGGGGATCGCTGCTTTCCTGAAGGGTCAAACCGGACCACAGCGAAAGAAGGATGCGCGCCAGTTGAATGCTCGGTATGACCGGCGTCAGGCCGGTACGTCGTAGTAGATGGGACATTACACCGGCGAAAGCGGACTCGTACGCGATCTTGACCGGTTCGAAGCGAGCACGGAACGCGGCGTTGCGACGTGCGTGCAGGTGAAGTTCGACCACCAGAACCGAATAGCTGGCGTCGACGGACAAGGCATCCAGACTGGCACCGATCGTATCCAGGATGGCTTCCGCCGTTTGATACCGGGTGTCTGCCACCAACATGTCGAACTTTCTTGCGAGGTTCGCCATATGCTCTTCGACCAGCGTGAAGAGCAGATCGTCCTTGCTGGCGAAATACGAATAGAATGCGCCCTGCGAAAAGCCGGCGCGTTCGCAGATGCCTCGAATCGAGGCGGCTGCGACCCCTCCTGCAACGATCAGCCCTATCGCGGCGTCGAGCAGTCGTGTCCGCGTCTCCATGCGCATCTCGGGACGCTTCCTGCGGCGTGGTACCGTCTGCGTCGTCGGTGTCGTCTCATAATCCACCGACACCAGATGCAGCCCGTTGGCGTCAAGGGCAACAGCCACACAGGCATTGCAACTAATATATCGCTTGATATGTTAATGACGCCCGCCTCAATGAAAGCCGTCATCCGTGACCACCCGCCGCCCCATCGCCTATCGCGACGATCTCGAAATCGAGCAGCCCGACGAAGCTGCGCTGACGCGTGAGATCGTGGCTCGAATGGCGGCGACACAGGCTGCTCACGCAGAGCGGCATCATCATGCGCACCGAGACGCACATGCGAAGAGCCATGCGATCCTGAAAGGGCGGATGACAGTCCATCAGGATCTGCCTGCCGAATTGGCGCAGGGCATCTTCGCCCACCCTGGCGAACATGAGATCGTAGCTCGACTGTCATCGGCGCCGGGTGATATTCACAGCGATGCAGTGCCGGCCCCGCGCGGCTTTGCGGTCAAGGTCATCGGCGTTGGGGGCGAGCGCCTGTCACCCACCCTCGGGGGGGCCAATCAGGATTTCCTGATGGTCAATTTTCCGACGCTCGCCTTTGGTACGATCGCCAAATACAAGGTCATGCTGGGTCTGCTTGAAAAGAACGCGGACGCGCCTGAGGCGGCGCAGCGGCTGATCGCCGCTGCCGCGCGTGGCGTGAAGGGCGCCGTGGAGGCGCTAGGCGGCAGCCCTAATGCCACGCTTGACGGACTGGCGCGCGACCATGCGAACATGCTGGGCGAGACATTTTATACGCAGGCGGCAATCCGCTACGGCGATCATGTTGCGAAACTGTCGCTGGCGCCGGTCGGGGGGGTGGCCGAACTGACCGGACGGCAGGTCGAGGCGGGCTTCTCGACCATGCGTGACGCGGTAGTCGACCATTTCCGGCACGCCGGCGCCACCTACGAATTACGCGCGCAGCTATGCGTCGACCCGGATACAATGCCGATCGAGGACGCGGCGGTCCTGTGGGATCCTGCCCTTTCACCGCATCGCGCGATCGCAACGCTGACCTTCCCTCCCCAGGATGCCTATGCCCCGGCCAGACAGGTGCATGGCGACGACCATCTCGCCTTCAACCCGTGGAACGGGGTCGCGGCGCATCGGCCGCTCGGCGGCATCATGCGAATCCGCAAGGCAGCGTATGAATCGTCCTCCAGCCAGCGGCACAGGCTGAATGCCGTGGCTCGGCGCGAACCACGCTCGCTTGATGAAATTCCGGACTGATCCGAACCAGAAGGAGCCGTTCATGGCCGACAGTAAAGATCCCAGGCTTGATGACGAAACCCGTCTGCAAGAGTTCCGTCGCCTCGCCGCAGAAATCGCCGCCGATGCCCCCACGCTGGCCAGGATCGCGATCGAAGGCTTGATCCGCAACCACAACCCTCTGTTCAAGGGCACCGCCGGGTCGGCGGGCCGGGCCGGCCGGCAATCGGGCAATGTGTCCGAACTGACTGCAATCGCCAAACTCAAGCCTGGCGGCGGCGACCGGCTGCGTCGCATCTTCAACCTGACCGGCGGCAATTTCGACGGCGCCCAGAAAGTTTCGACGCTGCATGACATGCGTTTCGTCCTGTTCGACGACGACACGCGCATCCTGTTCGCTACGGCGTACGACGGTGACTGGGATACCTATATCAACGACTTCGCGACCAAGATCCCTGACCTGATGGATCTCTTGTTCGCCAATGTCGAAGGGTGGCCGGGGATTGCCTCGCCTGACGTGAAGGATTTCATCGCCGATCACCAGATCGACGCGGCCGGTTGGTTCGTCGCCAACCCGCAGGTGACGGTTGTGGACGTGCGGCGGCTGCAGCGGATGGAGACGGCGCTCGATGCCTTCCTCGATACAATGGCCGGCAACACCGCTGTGGACCCCGCGACACGGGACGCGCTGGCCCTGCTGTCCAAGCAGGTGTCGGTGCCGCACGGAGTGGATTACTGATGGGTATCCTCCAGCACCTCAAGGACCGCTTCCGCCCTGACCGCGTGACGCTGCAGCTGGACGACATTCAGGCGTTGATCCTGCGCGCGCGGCCTGAACCGTATGTCGGCATTCACGCAATGCTTCACGTCGACGACGCCGCGGGTGGCCGCGATCTCCTGCGGAGGCTCGCGCCGCATATCCCTGCCGCAGCAGACTGGACCGAAGAGCTGACGGCATGGACCGGCGTGGCGATCAGTCACGCGGGTCTGAAGGCGCTTGGGGTGCCCGAAGGCTCGCTCGCCAGCTTTCCTCTGTCGTTTCGTCAGGGAATGGCGGCGCGCGCCGAGCAGCTGCGTGACGCGGGAGAGAATGCTCCCGAGCAATGGGAGGAGGCGTATCGCGACAATCGCTGCCACATCGCGCTCACCATCTTCGCTTCGGATCAGACCCGGCTTGACGAAGCCACCGACCGGGCAATGTCCGAATATCATGCATCGAGCGGCGTGACGCTGATCGGAACACATCGTTTCGGAGCCGATGCGGATGCCAAGAACCCGTTCGGCTTTCGTGACTCGGTGTCGCAGCCGACCGTCGCGGGTGCCGGGGTCGATCCACAGCCGGGGCAGGAGCGCGCGATCGCGCCGGGCGAGTTCATCCTGGGCGAGGACAGCGAAACGGGAGCGCCGCTGGAGATACCGCAGCCTGACGCGCTGGGGCGGAACGGTTCCTATGTCGTGCTGCGCAAGTATGACAGTCGACCGGGCGCATTCAACGATTTCGTGCGCGGCCAGGCAAACGATGAGGCGGCGCAGGAGCTGCTGGCCGCCAAGATGTTCGGCCGCTGGCGATCGGGGGCACCGCTGATCCTGTCGCCGACCCGCGACGACGAAGAGCTGGGCGCTGATCCGGCCCGGCGCAACGACTTTGATTTCTCGGGCGACAAGGCGGGAATTGTCTGTCCGCATGGCGCGCACATGCGCCGCCTCAATCCGCGCGGTGAGCGACTAACGATCCTGACCGACGAAAACATCCACCGGATCATCCGCCGCTCTTCCACCTTCGGTCCGAAATGGTCGGCCGACCTGACTGCTGCCGACGATGGCGAGGACGATCGCGGCATCTTCTTCATCTTCATCTCGGCACGTGCGTTCGACACGATCGAGTTTCTGCAGCAGGAATGGATCAATCGCGGTAATTTCATCGACCTGGGGAAGGAGCGTGATCCTGTGGTCGGCCTGCATGAGGAACCCGGACGCTTCACCGTGCCTGCCGAGCCGGTTCGTCGCCGTATAGACGGTGTCACCACGTACAACCGGCTGCGTGGCGGCGAATATATGTTCATGCCTTCGCTCACCGCTTTGCGATGGATCGCGGCAGGATCGTGGAACTGAGATGCCTGACCATGGTCCGGGCCGCTACGTTGAATATCGGCATCCGATCAGGGTCGGTCCGGGAGCGATCGACGATCTCGATCATGTGAACAACGCCATCTATCTCATGTGGATGCAAGAAGCGGTCAACGCCTATTGGCGCAAGACCGCGCCGCCAGAACAGGTAGAGACGCTCGCCTGGATCGCGCACCGTCATGACGTGGTCTATCACAGGCCCGCCGTGCTGCACGATCTGATCGTCGCCGTAGTGCGCGTCATTGGTCATCAAGGATGTCGTGCCCACTTTGAAACTCGCTTCGAGCGAAACGGCGAAGACGTTGCCATAGTTGAGTCTACGCTGGTGTGCATCGATCGCGGGTCCAGGCAACTTGTGCGTATTCGTCCCGATCTTGCTCAGCATTTCTATCTTCGTGACACTGAAGCAACTACGGCTAGTGGAGCCATGCGATGACCAGACAGATCCTCCGCGCCGTTACGATAGCCGCAATGGCGTTTGTCAGTGGATGTACCACGGTGGAGCGCGTGCCGTTCACCGGGGCGCAAAGTGCCGCGGCCGCTATTGCCGGTGCGCCGGAGGTCCGTTTCTGGGCGGATCTGCCGGATGCCGCGCAGCGGATGCGACCCGATGTGCCGGCCGGGCAGCCGGTAACGATGCTGGCCCTTTCGGGTGGTGCTGACGAGGGTGCCTATGGCGCCGGTGTGCTCAACGGCTGGACGCAGAGCGGCACGCGTCCGGAGTTCAGCGTTGTCACCGGGGTCAGCACCGGGGCATTGATCGCTCCCTTTGCCTTTCTGGGCAAGGAAGGCGATGCATCGATCGCCCGGTTTTACACCAGCGTATCCGCAAGGGACATCTTCCATCCCCGCTTCCCACTTGCGATACCGGGATCGACCAGTGTCGCCTCCACCGCACCGCTTGCGAAACTGATCGCACGTGAGGTGACACCGGAACTTGTAGCGCGCATCGCGGAGGAGCAGGCCAAGGGGCGCCGCCTGTTCGTCGCCACCGCCAATCTCGACGCGCAACGCAGCGTGATCTGGGATATGGGGGCAATCGCCGCCAGCATGTTGCCGGACAAGGTCGAGCTGTTCCGGCGGGTATTGCTGGCATCGTCGTCCATTCCTGTGGTGTTTCCCCCGGTGGTGATCGACGCGTCCAGCAACGGGGCGCCCGTACGCGAGCTTCATGCCGATGGCGGGACGACCGCTGGCATCCTCGCAATCCCGCCGCAGCTCGCGGTCAGCGACGCGCCGATCGGGGACGCCGCCCGGCTGCACGTCTACCTGTTGATGAACAGCAGGCTTGGCGGCGATTTTCAGATGGTGACGCCGCGGCTCGTCCCGATCCTGAAGCGCGCCTTCGCGCTCAACCAGCAGGCAGCGCTGCTGACACTGGCGGAAACCAGCTACGTCTACGCGCATCGCCACGGCATCGACTGGAACTTGACGTTCATCGGGAACGACGTCGCACCCAGCGACCGCCTGTTCGAGAAGACCTACATGCGACGCCTGTACGCCTATGGCGTCGAGCGGGGACGCACTGGTTCGTGGCGCAAGACGCCGCCCACCCCGGCCGATCTTGCCGTCGCGGATCGTCTCGATCATCAATAGAACAGAATCATCGCGGTCGTGGTTCGTCGATTGCCGCGTATGGCCGGGATGACAGAATTGACGATGATCGGGGGCTGGGCAGGGTTCGGGATGGCACGCGCGACAATAATCGCGGCATCGCTGATGCCAATCGCTGCCGGCGCGGCAGCACAGGACGTCGCCATGACGTTCGATGCGGCAAGCCGACGCCTGGAGACGACCTCGCCAGCGCTGGCGGCCGCCGACCACGCAGAAGATGCGGCGCGCGAAACGGCAGCCGCGGTAGCGACGCTCAGGCGTCCGGTCGTTACCGCGTCGGCGCAGTACATTGCATATCAGAAGACGCTGGCGGTCGATCTGACCGGACAGAAAGAGGATGCGCGCGATGCGACGCAGGATTTCCTGTCCGGCATCCCGATGACCGTCCCGCCTGCGTTTCAGCAGATTGCATCCGACATCGTGGGCAGGATCGGGCAGGCTTTGCCCGGCCTGTTTACCGCGATCCCCGACCAGCTGAGCTATCGCTACCGTGACGATGTGTTTCGTCCAACGGTGCAGGGGGTACTGCCGCTCTATTCCGGCGGAGCGATACCTGCGATCCAGCGCGGCGCCCGCGCAGCCGCTGAGATCGCCGCGGCGCGCGCGGCGCAAGGGCGCGACCTCGCGCAGCTCAACCTCATCCGCGTCTATTTCGGCGAACAGGCCGCTGCGGCGCTCGCCGCGTCGGCGCGGGAAAGCCGCGACGCACTCGACCGGCTGCTGTCGGACGTTCGCAAAATGGAGGCCGCGGGGGTCGTTGCTCACGCGCGCACGCTCGAGGCGCAGGTTGCGCGCGACACCGCCGAGCGAACCTGGCAGCGCGCCGCGATCGCCCACGATGGCGCCCGGGACGACCTTGCCCGCCTGCTTGAGGTGGACCGGGTACGCCCCACCACCGGTCTCTTTGTCGTCAGTCATCCGCTTGCGCCCGCGGGCAGCTTCACCGGCGGCGAGGCAAGATTACCACAGACGCGGCAGGCCGACGCGGCAGGTGCGGTCGCCCGCGCCGGCGTGGATCTTGCGAGATCGCGCTACCGCCCGCAGGCGTTCGCGTTCGGCGAATACAATCTCAACCGATCGAATGCATTGCCGACCGAGCCTGACTGGGTGGCCGGAGTCGGCGTGCGCTACACATTGCTGTCCAACGTCGATCGTCGCCATGCCCTGAACGCAGCAAAGGCAAACGCCGCGGCCGCCGACGATGCCGCGCGTGAAGCGCGCAAGAGCGCGATTACCGCGACGTTGCGCGCGTGGGATCTGGTCGAATCGGCACGGCGCGCCTTCCTGCTGACCGACAGTTCGCTCGCGGCTGCACAGGAGAATTTGCGAGTGCAGGAGATTGCGTTCCGCGAGGGAGAAGCAACGATGACCGCGGTGCTAGCCGCGGAAGCCGCCCTTGCCACGGCCCGCACGCAGCGGGCGGCGATCGCCTATGAATATGACCTCGCGCTGGCGGCGCTCCTGTCGGCATCGGGCCAACTCGATACGTTCGCGGATCATATCGCCGGCGCCGACATCCATCTGCCCACGGATGCCCGCCCATGACCGATCCGGCAGTCGACGTCGATCCTGCCGCCCACTCGCGCCGCGCGCGCTGGTTGCTGTGGATCGGCATCGCCGTCGTCGTCGTAATCGTCGGCCTCGGGCTGTGGCTGGCGAGCCGTCCCGCGCCCGAACAATGGCAAGGCGAGGTGGAGGCAGATGAGATCAATGTTGCCACCAAGGCGCTGGCTCGTGTGGAGACGCTGGCGGTGGACGAGGGCGACCGGGTCCGCCGCGGGCAGGTGATGGCGATCCTGTCGGCGCCGGAGATCGATGGTGGTCAGCAGCAGGCGCAGGCGGCGCTCGACAGCGCACGGGCGCTGCAATCGGTGGCGATCGAGGGGGCCAGGGCGGAAGACCTGACCTCGTTGCGTTCCACCTGGCTGGCGGCACAGGCGACGGCCGACCTGGCCGCGGTGTCGAGCCGCCGTGCCGACACGCTTTATGCGCAAGGTGTTATCGCCGCGCAGCGCCGCGACGAGGCTCATGCCGCGCGCGACAGCACCGGCCGTGCGGCGGAGGCGACAAAGGCCCAGTACGACAAGGCACGCGCCGGCATCAGGCCGCAAAATCGCACGATCGCCGACGCGCAGGTCCGCGCCGCCAGAGCCGCGACCGCGACCGCTGCCGCACTGGAGCGCGAGAAGCGGCTCGTGTCTCCGATCGACGGCGAGGTGTCACGCCGGTTGCTGCGCCCCGGCGAGATCGTGAGCCCGATCCTGCCGGCGTTTCAGGTGATCGACGTCGATCACCCGCACGTTGCGTTGACCGTGCGCGAAGATGCCTATCACGGACTGACCCCCGGTCGCCTTCTCGTCGGCCACGTCCCGGCGCTCGGCCGCGACCTACGGTTCCGGATCAGCCACATTGCGCCGCAAGGCAGTTTTGCAACATGGCGCGCCACGCGCCAGTCGCGCGGCTATGACGTCCGCGCGTTCGAGGTCACGCTGAAACCCGAAGGCGGGGCGCAAGGGTTGCGGCCGGGCATGAGCGTCCTGTTCGAACCGCCGGCGTGACGCCCGCCATGGTCACCCTGTATAATGCGTGCCGGGCCGAATGGGGCCGCATCATTTCGACGCCCGTCGATCTGGCGTTGCTGACTGTCATGCCGCTAATCTTGCTGGGCGCGATGGCAGCGATGCTATCTGCAGGATCGCCGCACCATTTGCCCACCGTCATTGTAGATCGTGACGGCGGCGTGCTGGCCCGGCGCATCGTGCGCGCCATCGACGCCTCCCCAGGCCTGCGGATTGTCGGCCGGGTGCCCGACGTTGCTGCCGCGGTGACGATGATGCGGCGCGAACAGGCGGTCGCCGCCGTGGTGATCCCCCGGGGCGTCGGGACCCGTAATGCCGGTCGCGCCCCGGTCGAGATATTCCATCAGGCGGCGTTCCTGTCGACGGGGGCACTCGCGGCGACGAACCTGCGCGTTGCAGTGGCCGCCACGCTGGCGCAGTACGGGGCGTCCACCCACGGCCTGGCGGGACTGGCCGCGGTCGATCCGGCGTTGCTGCCCGGCGTGCAGGTGACGGTGCTCGGCAATCCATCGCTCAGCCTGGAATGGTATCTAGGACTGCTGCTGGGCCCAGGGGTGTTGCACCTGCTGATCGCGGTTGCCTGCGTGGGAAGCATCGGGGTGCTGATGAACGATGGCTCGTTCGCCGCGTTCGCCGTACGGGGTGGCGTTGCGGCAACGCTGGCCGGGCGGCTTTCTCCTCATGTGATTGCGGGAACGTTCTGGGGTGTTGCGTGGCTGCTATGGCTCACGCTCGCACAAGGCTATCGCGCAGACGGATCGCTGCTGCTGATCGTGGCGGGGCAAGCATTGCTGTTCGTCGCCACCGCGGCGGTCGCGCTATTGCTCGTCGCTGCAACGCGCAGCATTGCCACCGCCTTGTCGGGCGCTGTCATCGTTGCGGGATCGGCGCTCGCCTATTCGGGCGCTTCGCTGCCGATCGATGGCGCGGGCCTGTTCGCGCGGGTCTGGCACCAGGTGTTGCCGCTGACCCACTACATGACGCTGCAGATGGATCAGGTGCTTGGTGCCTCCGCCGGGCCGTTCCTGAAGGCAGCGGGAACGCTGCTGCTGTATCCGCTGGTCGCAGGCGGCCTGGGCATAATCCTTATCCGCCGTGACCGGGAAGGCCGATGACGTTTCGCGCGGCTCTCGAACACACGCTATTGACGATCGTCACCACGCGCGATCTCCTGTCGCTCGCGATATTGTCGGTGCTGCTCTATGCCTTCTACTATCCAGCGCCCTATGCGCACCAGTCCGCCCGCGCGCTACCCGTGGTGGTTGTGAACGGCGACGGCGGGACCGCCGCGCGCCGCCTGCTCGACGATCTCGGCGAAACGCGCAGCGTCCGCGTCGTCGGCGAGGTTCCCGACATGGTCGCCGCGCGCGGTGCCGTGCGTGACCGGAAGGCGGACGGCATCCTGCTGATCTCGCGCGATTTTACCGGCGGCGCGCTGACGGGTAGAGGTACGGCGGGCATCGCATTGTGGCTGAACGGGACGTATCTGCTGCGTGCGCAGAGCATCGGCACCGGCGTCGCCGCGACGCTGGCCGGCGCGATCGACCGCTGGCGCGCGGCGCAAGGCGGTGCCCGGCTTGCGGCGATGCCGACGATCCTTGTCCACCCGTTGTTCAACACCACGCTCGGCTACCGCGACTACATTTTCCCGGCGGTCGCCAACATCATCCTGCAGCAGACGCTGTTGCTCGCCTGCGCCCGGCTGATGGCGGAACGCCAACGCCGCAGGGAACGGCGGATGTCCGTCGCAGCCGCGCTTGGCATGTGGGCGGCATGCACCCTTGTCGGCGTGCTGTCCGCCTTGCTCTATTTCGGAATGATCTATTGGATCCAGGATATCCCGCACGCTGGGGCGCTGCCGGCGCTCCTCGTCACAGTTCCTGTCTTTGCGGCAACCGTGGCGGCGCTCGGGCTGTTGCTGGGTAAGTTGTTCAACAGCGGCGACGATGCATTGAAGATCCTGTTGCCGACATCTGTGCCGCTCGTGTTTCTAGCGGGTTTTGCCTGGCCACTCCACGCAATGCCGGGCTGGCTTTCTGCGCTGGCCTGGTTTTCCCCCGCCACCTGCGCCATGCATATTTTCGTTCCTTTAAATCAGATGGGTGCAAGCTTGGAGGACGTATTTGGTCCACTGGCCAAGCTTATGGCACTCTTGGCGCTTTATGGAGGGCTGAATATCTGGAGTAGCACCAACAGCGCGCGTTGAATTTTTCAACAGCCACGATCGATTTTGATCCGCGCCCATGTGAGAACGTCTAGCAGGCGCGGAGCGTGTATCAAAACACATTCTCGATTGCGGTTGGTCGTGTTAGGCACGTGAGATGAGTTTTGAGAAGGTGCCATGCTGATCGGCTATGCGCGGGTGTCGACCCCCGAACAGGATCTGACGCCGCAACTCGACGCACTACGCGAAGCGGGGTGTGAGCGGACCTTCAGCGACAAGGCGAGCGGTGCGAAGGCGAACCGGATCGGCTTGGCCGATGCCCTGTCACACGCTCGCGCCGGCGACGTGCTGGTGGTCTGGAAGCTCGACCGGCTCGGCCGGACGATGAAAGGCCTGGTCGATCTTGCGGCCGAGCTGGCGGAGCGGGGTATCGGCTTCCGCTCGCTGACGGACGGGATCGATACCGCCGGCACCGCCGGCAAGCTCGTCTTCCACATCATGGCGGCCATGGCGGAAATGGAGCGGGACCTGAACCGCGAGCGCACGACGGCCGCACTGATGGTGGCGAAGCGCGAGGGCAGGGTAGGCGGCCGCAAGACAGTGATGACGCCCAAGCGGCTCGAGGCCGCCCGCAAGCTCCTGGCCTCCGGAATGCCGATGCGCGAGATCGCGCCGGCGATCGGCGTCTCGGTCCCGACACTTTACCGCCACCTTCCCGCGCCGGAATAAGAGGCGATCAGCGCGGAAGGGGTATAGCACCGACCGGATCAGTCGGCGTCGAACGCGGTTAGAATGGGGCAGGGGCCTTCCGAGCCCGACCCACATTCATGAGCAAGCCGCTGGAGTGATGCGCGCACGCGCTTCAGCTCCTGGATCTTCGCATCCAGCGCCGCGATCCGCTCGTTGGCAAGCTGGCGTGCCCGAGCGCGATCGTCGGTCGCGTCCAGCGCCACCAGTTCTCCGATCTGCTCCAACGTGAAGCCAGCGGCCTGCGCCGATCGGATGAACCGGAGCCGGCGAACATCGTCTGCTGTGTAGCGGCGAATACCGCCATTCGAGCCCGATCCTTCAGGCCTCTCCGGCGTCTCGAGCAACCCTCTGCGCTGATAATAGCGGACCGTTTCTACACCGACGCCGCCCTCGCGCGCGAGCCCCGCAATTGTCACGTCGGCCATGCCTTGACTCCGTACCATAGTACGGCCCCTATATAGGTGTCGCGAACATGGTGGAGAAGAACATGGCGACCGCGGCGCCCAAGAAGGCAACGATCTACCGCATGGTGATGCCGACGCACACCTGCCCCTACGGCTTGAAGGCAAAGGACCTGCTGCACCGACGCGGCTACGAGGTCGAGGACCATTGGCTGACGACGCGCGAGGAAACCGACGCATTCAAAGCCGAGCACGGGGTCAAAACGACACCCCAGACCTTCATCGGTGGCGAGCGGGTAGGCGGCTACGACGATCTGCGCCGGTTTTTCGGCAAGACCGTGGCCGACCCCAAGGCGGTGACCTACCGGCCGGTCGCGGTTGTGTTCGCGATGACGGCATTAATGGCGCTGGCGGCCAGCTATGCCGTGCTCGGCACACCCTTCACGGTACGCGCCGGTGAGTGGTTCATCGCCTTCTCCATGTGTGTGCTGGCGCTGTTGAAGCTCCAGAACGTCGAGAAGTTCGCGACCATGTTCCTCAACTACGACTTGCTCGCGAAGCGCTGGGTGCCATACTCCTATATCTACCCCTACGCGGAAGGCGCGGCGGGCGTGCTGATGGCGGCCGGCGTATTGACCTGGTTGTCGGTGCCGATCGCGCTGGTGATCGGGACGATCGGGGCGGTCTCGGTCGTCAAGGCCGTGTATGTCGACAAGCGCGAGCTGAAATGCGCGTGCGTGGGCGGTGACAGCAATGTGCCGCTGGGCTTCCTGTCGCTCACCGAGAACGTGATGATGGTCGCCATGGCGATCTGGATGGTGCTGGGCGTCGCGCACTGATCTGGTGCAGCGTCCCGGCGCAGCCTAGAAGGGCCGCATGAGCTTCGGCCGCCTCGCCCGCACACTCGCGCTGCTCCTGCTGGGCGCGATGCTGTTCGTGCGGATGGGCCCAATGTGCGAGGCCATCGCGCAGGCTGCTCCGCCTGCGGAGGCGCATGCCGGAATGGCCGATTGCGATCGAGCGCCGCCCACGCCCGTGAAAAAGGCCCCTTCGGTGGACTGCGTAGGAGCCTGCATCGCGACGGTCCTCGACGTTCACACGTCTCCCGCGCCGCAGCTCGCCGTGCGGACGAACCTGCCCGCACCCGAGCCTCATGCCCTTGTTGGTCGCTCGGGCGGTCCTGCGCCGCCACCTCCTCGAACCGCCTGATCGACGTGGATTCCAATCAATCAGTGCATTCGAGGAAAATTACACATGAAGACCATCAAGTTCATCGGCGCGGCCATCGCGCTCGCTCTCGTTCCCGCCACGGCCTTTGCCGCCGCTGACTGCTGCGCCGGGAAGGAGTGCTGCAAGGATGGCGCCGACTGCTGCAAGGACAAGGACGGCGCGAAGAAGGATTGTTGCGCCGACATGAAGGACATGAAGCACGGCGAGCACGCCGGTCACGACATGTCGGGCATGCAGAAGAAGTAAGCGGAGAGGGAGGCGTTCGCGCCTCCCTTTTTCAATGGCGGGCGAACACTCTGCGGCCGCTCAGCCCAAACGCGATCACGTCATAGGTGTAGCGACTTGCACTGTATCTCGCCCGAAACTGCAATAAGGAGGTCTATGGCGCTCGAATTAAGCGAGACGCGGGCGATCGTTCGACGCACGTTCTTTGAGACTCAAATCACGTTCGGTGCGACGGGCGCGCAATGACAACCAGGTCGCTCACGAACAGCGGCCGCTACACTCCTTATAGCATGTACCCGATATCCGAGGCACCGGTTGGATAGGCGAACATCGTAGTTTTGAGGGCGTCGGCCGTAATACCGTGGCGGATCGCGAGCGCGAACAGGTTGATCGTTTCCTCGACGTGCGGCCCGACCAGGTGAGCACCAAGCACTATGTCGGTTCCTTCATCCACCAGGACCTTGAAGCCGTAGATCGTTTCCGCCGCCTGCCGCGCTGTATACCAGTCGGGGACCAGCTTGCTCTTCACCCGAAAACGAAGTCCATTGTCGCGGGCTTCCGCTTCGCTCAGACCAACAGATGCGATCGGCGGGAGCGTGAAGGCGACGCTCGGCACGCCCCGGTAGTCCGGTCGAAGATGATTGCCTTCAAGGATGTTGCCGGCGACCACCTTTCCGTCATGGCTCGATACCGGGGTCAATGGCGGCCCTACCTGGGCCGAGTCGCCGGCCACATAGATCGCCGGGTTCGACACGCTTTGCAGATACTCGTTAAGCTTGGGACGGCCCCTGTCGCGCGCGATGTTCGCCACGTCGAGATCGAGCGCTTCCAGCGCCGGCACGCGGCCGGCAGCGTGGACAACAAGATCGGCCTCGAACGTCTTGCTTTCTCCATCGGCCGAAGCGCGGACAACGAACCCGTCGCCTCCTGCCTCGACCGCTTCGACCGTAGTATTGAGCTGCACGTTGATTCCGACTTCGCGGAAGCGCGGCATCAGCCAGCCTACCAGATCAGCGTCGAAGCCGGTCAACATGCGCGGCCCTTTTTGGAGGATAGTGACCTCAGCACCCGCGTTCGCAGCGATCGTCGAAAACTCGGCAGCGATGTAGCCGCCACCGACGAGCAGAATGCGGCGCGGCAAGCGCTCCAAAGCCAGAAAAGCCTCATTGTCGATGACGTGTTCTTCGCCGGGCAGGCCCAACGGCACCGGCTCGGCTCCGCTCGCTATAAGAATATGCCGGCCGACCAGCGCCTCCCCCTCCACGGTGAGGCTGTTCGGGCCGGTGAACCGGACCTGCCCATGATAGGTGTCGATACCAGCGTCCCTGTAGCTGCGTTCGTGTTTCTCCGGCACGGGGTCGGTGAAGGTGCGCTTGAACGCCATCAGTTCCCGCCAGTCGATGCCGGCGTCGCCGATCACCCCCTTGCCGTGCATTCGCCGAACGTCATCGACAACCGCGGCCCCGTTCCGCAGCATCTTCTTCGGGTCACAACCGCGCAGCGCACAGGTTCCGCCATAGGGGCGGCTGTCGATCACGGCGACGCTCTTGCCCGCCTTGCGGACGCGCATGGCCGCGACACGGGCAGCGGTCCCAGCACCGATGACGATCAGGTCGTAATTTTGAGCCATCCGGTCTCTCCAGCTGCGTTCCTAGCATTGAGCGATAATGGCTAACCGCAGCACGTCGGCTCCGACCCGGTAGCGCGAGCCTCTTGTATCGGTGGACATGGCACGGTGCCGAAGGAACAGAAAACGCAGCAATCGCCCGCGTTCGGGCGAAGCACTACCGCGCAACCCTTGCAGTCGTAAAAGAACTGACAGGCGTCGGTCGGCATCGTTTCGGTTTCAACGTGACCACATTTCGGGCACGTCAGCGTGGATTGTAATTCCATAAGCATCTTTCACCTATCCGCCACGACTCGCGAAGATTAGTTGCTGCTAAGCTTTGCCGGATAGCCAACATCAGTAGAGGCGGCAGCAATCTTTGCAGGCGTGGCGATCGACGCATTATAGGTGACAACGGCGGTCTTGGTGTCGAAGTCCACCTTGACCGTCCTGACGCCCGCAACCCGGCTCATCGCGGTTTTTACGGAAATCGGGCAGGTCGGGCAAGTCATGTTCCCGATCGCGAACGTCCTCGTCTGCTCGGTCGTACGCGCAGCAACCGACCGTGAGGGGGTCGCGATCGCTATCGTGGCAATGCCAGCGACGCCGCTCAGCGCGAGAGCGGCAGCAGTCAAATGGCGTTTCATCTCATTTCTCCTAATAGAACAGGGGTGCCCACCATCGCATCGTCAAGGCGAGCGCAACGAGTATCGTCCCACCCCAGAGTGCTGACTTGGTGACGATCGACGATTTCGGTTGGGCACAATAGCTGCCATCGGCGCAATCGGGCTTGTTGCGGAAATAGACATGCCAGAAGCCGCCTGCGAGGAGGGCGAGCGTTGCGGCCACGAAATAAGGTTCATAGGGTTCAAGCGCCGTAAGGCTGCCGATCCACGCGCCTGACACACCCAGCGTCACCAAGACCAGGGGAATGACGCAGCACGAGGACGCCAACACCGCCCCCACGATGCCGCCTGCGGCGAGCCAGCCGCTGCGACCATCGCCGCGCGCTTTCACTCGGCCGTTGCTCAGTCGTATCTCGGCCATAGGTTTTGCTCTCGAATCCAACTCACCCATCATGTAAGCTCTGTAGCAGCTACAGGTTCAAGGGGTAATTTTGCGATGCCATTCTCTGCCGCCAATCAGCCTCTCAAACGGGGCGCGCTGGCGAAGCGGTTTGAATGCAACATCGAGACGATCCGATATTACGAGAATATCGCGCTGCTCGAACCACCCGATCGGACTGACGGTGGACACAGGGTTTATTCGCCCAAAGATCAGGCTCGGCTCGGCTTTATTTTGCGCGCGCGTGAACTGGGCTTTTCCGTGGAACAGCTTCGCAGTCTTCTTAGCCTATCAGATTCTCATAATTACACATGCGGCGAGGTGCTTACACTTACGGAGCGACATCTTGAAGACGTGAAGCGGAAGATCGCTGACCTTCGTCGCTTGGAAAAGACGCTTGCTGACGTGTCGGCCCGTTGTGATGGCGGCAACGCCCCAACCTGCCCGGTGATGGACGCTCTGGTCGATGACAGACCGCAAACATCCATGGCCGACTAAGTACCCCGTAGTTTCAGGCTGTCACCGGCAAATTCGTCGATCGGAGCGGTCTTTGCACTGCAAGAAAAACGAGCGGTTTTCTGGCGGTGGGGCAAGTGCCGCCTCCGGGGTTTCGAAAATAACAAGAAAGCCCGTTGTGGAAACCAGTGCTATCTTGCACCATGCCGACGGTCTTTTCTGGCGAGGTACGCATTGCTCATCGGCTATATCCGGGTGTCCAAGTCGGACGGCACGCAAACGCTGGAGCCACAGCGCGACGAGCTGCACGCGGCCGGCATCGATCCATCGCGCATCTATGAGGATATGGCATCAGGTCGGCACGACGCGCGGCCGGGCCTCACCGCCTGCCTAAAGGCGCTTCAGCCGGGCAACACGCTGGTCATCTGGAAGCTGGACCGGCTTGGCCGCGATCTGCGCCACCTCGTGACGACGGCCGAGGATCTCCGGTCACGCGGCATCGGGTTGAAGGTACTGGCCGGTGCAGGCGCGCAAATCGACACGACGTCTGCCAATGGCCGTCTCGCTTTCGGCATCTTCGCGGCGTTCGCTGAGTTCGAGCGCGAGCTGATCGCGGAGCGCACCCATGCCGGCCTTGCCGCGGCGCGCGCGCGTGGCCGCATGGGCGGTCGACCGCGCAAGATGAACCGAGCGACGCTGACGATGGCGATGGCGGCGATGTTCGATCGGGGTGCCGTCGCGGCCGATGTCGCCAAGCGTCTCGGGATCACGACCACCACGCTCTATGTCTACGTCAACGGCGACGGCAGTCCGAAGGCACCGGGGCAGGCGTTGCTCGACGCTGGCTCGACCCGGCAATTGCAAAGCCAGGCCGCATAATGAGCGCGGGCGTCACGGTCCCCATCGAGGCGATCGTGACGCTCCGGCGTCGGTTGGCGGCGCTGCCGGCAAGGCATCCCGAGCGGCAGCCGCTAATGGCATCGACCGCCAAACTCTACGACATCAGCCGCGCCACGCTCTACCGGCTGTTGCGCGGCAAGCGACGGCCGAAGGACGCACACCGCGCCCATCGGGGCCAGTCGCGCACCATGTCTGCCGACGAGATCGAGTGGTGGTGCGAGGTCGTCGCGGCAATGAAGAGCCGCACGACCAACCGGCAGGGCCGTCGCCTCTCGACGAAGCGTATCCTCGAAATCGTCACCGAACACGGCGTCGAGACCCCCGATCGCGGTCTGGTGAAACTGCCGCCAGGACGGTTGGCGGCCTCGACCCTTAACCGGCACATGCGGCAACGCGGGTACGATACCGAGCGCATGACACGCGAGCCGGCTGCGGTGCGCTACCAAGCCGAACGCGCCAACATGCTCTGGCATTTCGATATGAGCCCCTCGGACCTCAAGCAGCTGAAGGCTCCGACCTGGATCGATCCCGATCGCAACGGCGCGCCCACGTTGATGCTGTTCTCGGTGGTCGATGACCGATCGGGCGTCGTCTATCAGGAATATGCGCTCGTCTATGGTGAGGATGCTGAGGCGGCGCTGCGTTTTCTGTTCCGGGCGATGGCACCGAAGGAGGGCAATCCGTTCGAAGGCATCCCGGAGAACATTCAGCTCGATGGCGGCCCGGTCGGCAAATCGAGCGTGTTCAAGCGGGTCATGGAATGTCTCGGGATCACAGTCACCCCGCACATGCCGGCAGGGTCGGACGGACGCCGCACGACCGCGCGCGCCAAGGGCAAGGTCGAACGGCCGTTCCGCACCGTCAAGGAAGCGCACGAGACGCTGTATCACTTCCACGAACCCGCCAGCGAGGAGGAGGCTAATCGCAGGCTGGCGCGCTACATCGCCACCTACAACAGCGGCGACCATCGTCGCGAGCCGCATTCCCGAATCGACGACTGGCTCAGCCATCTGCCCGATGGCGGCATTCGCGCCATGTGCAGTTGGGAACGATACTGCGCGTTCGCGCGAGAACCCGAACGCCGCAAGGTCGGCCTCGACTGCCGTCTGACCGTGGCCGGCGTCACCTATGAGGTCACGTCCGAAGTGGCCGGCGAAACCGTCGTCGTCTGGTGGGGTCTGTTTGATCAGGAGCTATGGATCGAGCATGGCGAGGAGCGGTACGGCCCGTTCGATCCTGTCGGAGGGCCGGTGCCGCTGCATCGTTATCGGAAGCATCGCAAAAGCCGCCGCGAGGTCCGCGCCGATCGGGTCGATGCGCTGGCCACGAGGATCGGGATACCCCGCTCGGTTTTGACGGGCGAGGACGACATTGTGGTGATCGGCCGGAAGCCTGCCGATGGCATCGCGCCCGTGCCCGCTCGGCCATTTGCCGATCCCGACCCGTTCGCCGAACTCACCTTCGCCACGCCGCTCAAGGCACGCTTCGCCATATCCGAGGAGCTGCGCTTGCCGCTGGGCGGGCTTTGCGAGGAGGACCGAGCCTTCATCGACGCGCTGCTCGCGCGCACGCTATCCAAGCCCGAGGTGATGGATGAAATCCGCAGGCGATTCCCGCCCGGTCATAGACGGAGCGGCTGATGCAGACCGAGGTGATGCGCTATTACGGCCTGGCACGGCCTCCGGTTGATCTCGGCTTTTTCGAGACCGAGCATCATGCCCAACTTACCCATGATCTGAAGACCGCAATCACGGGCGGACGCCTGATCGCGCTCACCGCCACCATCGGCTCGGGCAAGACCGTGCTGACGCGGCGACTGCGCGAGGAACTGGAGCGCGAGGGTCGCGTAATCGTGTCGCGGGCGCTCAGCTTGGAGAAGGCGAAAATATCGGTGCCGCTGCTGGTCGCAGCCCTGTTCTACGACCTGTCATCCGAGAAGACCGTCTCGATCCCCAGCCAGTCGGAACGGCGGGAACGCGATTTGCAGGAGCTGTTCCGCAAGGCCAAGCGGCCGGTCGCGCTGTTCGTCGACGACGCGCACGACCTTCACCCAAAGACCCTGACCGCGCTCAAACGCCTCGTCGAGCTTGTCACCGAGGGCGGTGGCCAACTGGCCGTGGTCCTCGTTGGCCATCCCAAACTGCGCAACGACCTCAAGCGCCCATTGATGGAGGAGATCGGCGACCGGACGACCGTGTTCGAGTTTGGCGGCCTGCGTGATCGGCAGCGCGACTATATCGATTGGGCATTGCGCACCGCGCTGTCACCTGGGATCGAACCGGATGCCGTGCTGACCGAGGACGCCGCGATCCTGCTCGCCGTCAAGCTCAAGACCCGCTCCAGATCGGCCGCCATCTCGTGCGCGCGTTCGAAGTAGGGTTCGAGGCCAGCGTGAAACCGATCGATGCTGCGACTGTCGAGGGCGTCCTGTCACGCCAGATCGATGACCTCGAACCCCAACTCACCCGGCACGGATACGACACGAAGAGCCTGGCAGACCAGTTCGACGCTAAGCCAGCGGAAATCCGCCAACTGATTCGAGGCGGGCTCGATCCGGCACGAGCGCGCGAGCTGACTGACGATATGCGCGCCGCAGGACTGCCGCTTTGACCGCTGACTCAGCGATCCTGCACCGCTCCGCGAACATCTCGCGTCCGTCACCGCGAATGTGATTTGTGTCTCAACGATCGTGCGCCCGCCGATCGTCAGCGTCTCACGTAATCCGAGCGCAGAAGCCTTGTTTATTACAGTTCCGGGCGACCATCATTGCGAGCCGCTACACATAGGCCTGGGCCTTCATGCCCGGCATTTCCATGCCGGGTGAGCCCATCGGCATTCCGGCGACAGCGAGGCCGGTGACGCCCTTCGGATGCGTGGCAAGGGCGCGCTTCATGTCGGCGATCGGGACGTGGCCCTCGAAGGTCATACCGTCGATGATGGCAGTGTGACACGAGGCGAGGTCCTGAGGTACACCGCGTGCCTTCATGAACGCCGGCCGGTTCGCATCGTCGACGACGCGGACGGCGCGGCCGAACTGCGCCTTCACCTGCTGCGCCCATTTCTCGCAACAGGGGCAACCCGGGTCGCGATGCATCAGGACGGGACCTGCAGCGAGAGCCCCCGCAGGGGTAGCGCACGCCAGCGCGGCGGCGAGAAGGCGAAAGCGATCCATATCTGAGTTCCCGGGTGGCCATCCCCCCGCACGGTGACGGGGGGAGGGACGATAGTCGATTACTGGGCGCTCTTGCCATGCGCCCGCAGCCAGGCGTTCAACTCGCCGATCTCGCGGGTCTGCTCTGCGATCGTCTTGGTGGCCATCTGGCGAACCTTGGGATCCTTGGTTTCGCGCAGCACGATACGCGACATGGCGATGCCGCCACGGTGGTGCTCGACCATCTTGCGGACCCACGTCTCGGTGGCATCCGCACCCATCGCCGACATCATCTTCTGATGCATGTCCATCTCGGCCTGCGGGTACGGGTTCGCCGGCGTCGGCCGCATCATCTGCCCATGGTTCATGCCGGAATGGTCCATGCCCTGCATCTGGGCGACCGCGGGGACCGCGCCGAGGGCGGCCGCGACGGCCAAAATCATCATCTTCTTCATCGTGTCGCTCCTGCGTCAAAGCCCCCGCTCAACAGGGATACGGGCTTCAAACGATTAGCCCTCAAGCGATGTTGCTCAGCGGATCGGCTGAAGCGTGTTGATGCCGACGCTCTCGTCGGTTTCGGGGGGCGGGGGAGGCACCTGCTTGTCGCGATAGGAGGGGAGGTCGGGCGCATTATCGGGCGTCGGGTGCGCCTCGAGCCGAGCGATGTAGCGCTTCATCTGCGCGATCTCGCGGACCTGGGCGTCGATGATCCCGTCTGCGAGCTTGCGCACCTCGGGGTCTTTGATGTGCGCTCGCTCGCTGGTCATGATCGCGATCGAGTGATGCGGGATCATGGCCTTCATATACGCGACGTCGCCGACCGTCTCCTGGCTGCGGACAAGCCACAAGGCGCCGGCGAACACCACGATCGAGGCCGCCACGATGCCGAGATTGGCCTTCCGGTTGGGGTACATGCTCCACATGAAGCCGATCATGATGAGCGCCATCACGGCGCCCATAACGATCGCCATCCATGTCCTGGTCTGGCTGTATTCGACGTGGCTCAGCGCGTAAGTGTTGAGATACATGAGGCCGAACATCACGACCGTCGACGTCACGATCATCGCGGCGAAGCGCCCGTAGCTCATCCCCATAGCGCCGCCCTGTTTGGAATTGGGGTCGTGGTCCATGTCGCGCTCTCCTGTTCGGCCCCACCCACTGAAGGATACGCGGCTCTCTAGCGGACCCCTTGAGCTTTTCTGCGGCGTCGACGGGGCCAGCGCATGAAGAGCAGGATTGCCCCGGCGACGGCGAACACGAGTCCCCCCGCTGCGAAGGCGTTGAGCCACGGCGTGTTGAACCGTTCGTGCTCGGTCCAATCCATGATGTGGAGTCCCCAGAAGAAGTCGTAGAGCCGCCACGTGCCGGTTCGCACCGATGTCAGCCGGCCAGTCTCCGCCGCGACGTAGATGCGGGTTCCGTCGGTGTCGGGGAAGGAAGCACGCCAGGCGGGGAGGGCACCGCGGTACTCGGTGCTGGGGCGCTCGATCCGCTCGACGACGGGCGCCGAACCAGTTTCGCCGCGATACGCCTGCCTTGCGATCAGCGCTGCGGCCGGGCCGTCGACCGGGGGCAGCGGCTTTGCGGTGCGGGCGTCCAGCAAACGCACCTTGCCGTCGCCGAGCTGGGCTTCGACGATCGGCCGCCCCAGCAGCATCCGGTGCTGGAGCTGACGCACCGGCGCTCCGGCCGATGCGAGAAGGGCAGGGACGGGCGCGAAATCCTGAGTGGCGATCAGGGCCGGTTCGACGTTCCGGTCGATCCGGTGATCGCCATGCACGGTGTCGATCGGCAGCAGGCTCATGACGAGCCCGCTGGTGAACCAGACGATCGCCTGCGCCCCGATCAGGAGCGCAAGCCAGCGGTGAACCTTGCTTGCCCCGACATGGAGGCGGAGCCGCGGGCTCAGAACCAGGTCCTCACGCCCGCGACGAAGCTGAAGCCGCCCGTATTGTCACCGCGTGCGCGGGTGAAGCGCGCGGTGTCGCCGAACTGCCGCTCCCACGACACGCCGATGTAGGGCGCGAACTCGCGCCGGCCCTCGTAGCGAAGCCGAAGCCCGGCCTCGAGGTCCGTGAGCCCGGAGCCGGTGCCGGTCTCGGGCACGTCCTGCGCGGAGAAATTGGCCTCCACCCTAGGCTGGAGCACGAACCAGTTGGTGATGCGCTGGTCGTAATAGCCCTCCGCACGGCCAAGCACGTCGCCCTTGTCGGAGAGGAACAATGCGCCCTCCACCTCGAACCAACCGGGGGCCAGCCCCTCGATCCCTACCGTCGCGTAGGTGCGCGAGGGGTTGGGCTTGAAGTCGTAGCGAACGCCCGCCTGAAGGTTCCAGTATGGATCGAGCGCGCGGCTGTAGAGCGCCTGCACCTCGGCCTGTTCGAGCGGCTTGCCGAACGTGCCTTCGCCCTCGCTCTTTAGCGTAAAGCGATTGATGTCGCCCCCGATCCAGGCCTCGCCATCCCAGCGATAGCCGTCGCCACCCTTGCGAGCCTGATATTCGGCGAGATTGAAGAGGATCTGATAGACGGTCATTCCGCCATGCTCGCGGCGTAGATCGTTCTCGCGCGAGCTGGCCATGGCGTCCGCGCCCCAGAAACGATCGGCGAGGTGGTCCCCGGCCGGAGCGGGAGCGGGCTTGTTGCCGGGGGGAAGGTCGGTTCCGACCTTGGCAGCGGGCTGATCGCCGGGCATCGCCATGCCCGGCATCGTGCTCATGTCGTGGCCGGCATGCGGGTCCTGCCCCGCACCTGTCGATGCTGCCATGCCCGGCATAGCAGACATATCGTGACCGGCGTGCGGGTTCTGGGTGGGCGCAGCCTGCTGCTGACCGCTCATATCCATTCCCTGCATCCCGCTCATGTCATGCCCGGCATGAGGGTCGGCAGCCTGCGTCTTCGCCGGTTGCGCGCGCCGCGGCGCGGTGCGTCGGACGGGAGCCTTACGCTTAGTCGCGGACTTGGCCGCGGCTTTCGCCTTCGGCTTGGCGGCCGGCTTTGCCGGCATCGTCATGCCCGGCATGTTGTGCATGGAATGGTCCATGGTCTGCCCGAATGCGGGTGTCGCAAGGCCGAGCGGCGCCATACCGGCGAGGAGGAGCGACCGGATCACGCCGCGGCCTCCCCGGCCTTGCGGACCTGGACAACGCGCATCATGCCCGCGTGCATGTGGTAGAGCATGTGGCAGTGGAAGGCCCAGTCGCCTTCCTCGCCAGTCACGTCCCAGCTCACCGTGCCTCCCGGCTGCACCAGCACCGTATGCTTTCGGGGGGCGTAGGCGCCCTTGCCGGTCACCAGGTCGAAGAAGTGGCCGTGGATGTGGATCGGATGTCCCATCATCGTGTCGTTGATGAGCGTCACCCGTACCCGCTCGCCGTGAAGCAGCGTGATCGGGTCGGGGTTCTCCGACAGCTTCTCGCCGTCGAAGCCCCACATATAGCGCTCCATGTTGCCGGTGAGGTGGAGCTTGATCTCCCGCTCCGGTGCGCGTGTGTCCGGGTTGCGGTCGAGCGCCATCAGGTCGCGATAGGTGAGAACGCGATGCCCGACATTCTCCAGCCCCTGCCCGGGATCGCCGGTCCGATCGACCGGCATCGGCGAGATGGTCTGCACGCCCGGTCCCTTCTTAACCTCGGGGGCATTGCTGAAATCTCGCATGGAATGGCTCATGCCGCCCATGTCCATCCCGCCCATCTGATCGCCGTTCATCGCCGGCATCGTGCCGGAGCCATGGTCCATACCGGCCATCGCGCCGCCCTGAGCCTGGCCGTGGTCCATGCCTGCCATGCCGCCTGCCGCGGTGCCGGCCGCGCCGTGGTTCATTTGGGAATGATCCATACCCGGCATCGCGCCGGTGCCCGCGCCATGCCCCATCGCAGCATGGTCCATGCCGGACATCGAACCCGCAGCGCCGCCCATGGCGCCATGATTCATGCCGCCGTGGTCCATCGTGCCATGATCCATGCCGCCCATGCCCATGTCCTTCATGGTCGCGAGCGGGCGCTTGCGGAGCGGGGGCACCTCGGCCGCCATGCCCTCGCGCGGAGCGAGCGTCGCGCGGGCCATGCCGGAGCGATCGATGCTCTCACCGACCAGCGTATAGGCGCGCAGGTCGGGCGGGGTGACGATCGCGTCATAGGTCTCGGCCGGGCCGAACTGGAACTCGTCGATCTCGACCGGGCGCACGTTCAAGCCGTCGGCCGCGACGATCGTCATCGGCAGGCCCGGAATGCGGACGTTGAAGGTGGTCATCGACGAGGCGTTGATGAAGCGCAGCCGCACCCGCTCGCCGGGGCGGAATAGCGCGGTCCAATTGTCCTTGGGGCCGTAGCCGTTGACCAGGTAGGTGTAGACCGAGCCCGTGACGTCGGCGACGTCGGCGGGGTCCATCCGCATCTTGCCCCACTCCAACCGCTCTTTCAGCGACTGATCCTTGCCGGCGAGAAGCCCGGCCAGGGTCTGGCGCTGGCGGTTGAAGTAGAGGGCGAGGCGCTGATCCCACGCTAAACAACGGTAAGTGCATCCCAGAGGTCAGCGGATGAAATATCCGCTGACACGCCAGCCTCCTTTCTCGCGAGCGAGCACGATGGTTTCTACGGCGTCCGGCTTCGTGGCGAAGCGGGTCTGGAACTGAAGCACCTGATAATCGCCTGCCGGCGCACCGGGCAGCGTTTTCGTCTGCACCACGCTCTGCAAGGTGCGTGACGAAACACGTCCGAGCGGCTGTCGGACGGACTGGATGGTCGTCGCCCATTGCGCCGAAGTGAGCTGCGACTTGAACATCGAGCCCGCAGCGCGCCAGCTTGCGTCCCACTGCCTGCCGTCAAGAAGAGCAGCCCACGAACGAGCTGCCGACGAGGCGTCCGTCTCGGCGGGGCGGGCGGCGGCAGATGCAGCACTCTGGGCAGGAACCTGTGCGTCGTTGCGCGACCCGACCATGGTCGCGAGCGCCCCAGCCGCGATGATAAGAGACATAATGAGCATTCCTCCGGCAAACCATGCCCAGCGATGGACCGCCGATTGCGGCGCAGCTGGCGTGTCGAGCCTTTCCATGACGACGGTCGCTTGGGCTTTCCCAATTTCTTTGGCCCCAACGATATTGGGTACTGCCTCATCCATTTCGGCGAGACGCCGCGCCGCCTCGCGGCTGCTGGAAACTCCTAGTTTGCGCCTTGCGTCCCGGAGGCGGTCGTTGATCGTGTAGACCGACAGACCAAGCGTGTTTGCGATCGACTTGGCATCGTGTCCGACCAGAAGCAGCCGAAGCGCTTCCTTCTCCCGCTCGTTCAAGGCTGTTGGATCCTGCGTCGCCATAATGTCCGGACCTATGCCGGCCGCGCGATGCCAAGCCGCTTCATCTCGCGGTAGACGGTAGACCGCCCGATCCCGAGCTGGCGGGCCGCTTCGGCCGGTGGAACGCTGGCGGCGACCAGTTTGAGCGCCGCGCTAACCTTGTCGCCATCTAGTGGCTGCCGACCGGGGAGCTTCCCTTTCGCCCGCGCCGCGGCAATACCGTCGCGGGTGCGCTCGGAGATCAGCCGTCGCTCGAAATGGGCGATGGCCCCAAACACATGGAAGATCAGCTCGCCGGCAGCGGACGAGGTGTCGATCTTCTCCTCCAGGCTGAGCAGCGCGATCCCGCGTTCGCGCAGCATCTGCACTGTCGTCAGCAGTTCGCCGAGCGACCGGCCGAGCCGGTCGAGCCGGACGATCGCCAGCGTGTCGCCCTTGCGGGCATAATCGAGCAGTTCGGCCAGACCGGGACGCTCCATGCTCTTGCCCGACATGACGTCGGTGAACACGCGGATAGCGCCTGCCTCTTCCAACCGCATGCGCTGGCCTGCGACGTCCTGGTCGCCGGTGCTGACGCGGGCATAGCCCAGAATACCGCCCATCCCTCGCGTCTCCCAAACGACCGTTCTGTGGATGAGGATGCGAGCCAATCGAGATCGCGTTCAAATCCGTCCACAAACTACGTCTCTTTAACCCGGCCTGTCTACAAGCATTACAGGCCTTTTCTGGACGGTTGGAATGTCAGCACGCGATCACGTTTTGCTTACCGACGCCGAACGGACCTTGTTGTTCGGCATACCGACCGCTCCGGATGAGTTGGCCCGTCATTACACGCTTGAAGCCGCCGACCTCGATCTGATCCGCGAGCGCCGTCACGATCGCAACCGGTTGGGCACCGCGCTCCAGATCGCATTGTTCCGTCATCCAGGCATGCCGCTTTCCCAGCTGCTCCAGCTTCAGACCCGCGCACCGGCACCGCTCGTCTTGTTCCTCGCCCGGCAGCTCGGGATTGATCCGACCATCCTGGCCGACTATGCCACCCGCACCCAGACGATGACCGACCACGCCCGCTTCGTCGCGAAAGCAACGGGCGTGAGGCCGCCCACCCGGGGCGACATCGCCACCATGATCGCCGCGGCCGAACAGGCGGCCGCAGAAACCGATGCGGGTCTGCCGATCGCGACCGGGATCGTCGACGCGCTGCGAGCGGCCGATATATGGCTACCAATGCCGTCCACGATCGAGCGGGCGGGCATCGCCGGCCGAGCCCGGGCGCGCAAGAAGGCTGCGCACATGATGGTTGCCGGTCTGGGTGCCGAACAGATCGCGAAGGTCGACGCGCTGTTCGGCGCGAAAGAAGGAGCGCGGCTTGCCTGGCTGAAGGCGATCCCAACGGCGAGCAAACCGGAAAGCGTGCGCGGCATCGTCGAGCGCCTACAGGCCGTGCGCGAAATCGGAATCCCGCATGACGCCGGTGCGGGCGTCCACCCCGCCCGTCGTTACCAGTTCGTGCGCGAAGGGCGACACTCGCCCGCTTACCTGATCGCGCGCTATACCGTGCCGCGGCGGCGTGCGATCCTGATCGCGTTGCTGGTGGACCTGGAGGCGCGGCTAATCGACGCCGCGCTGGACATGGCCGACAAGCTGATCGGCGCCATGTTCCGGCGCGCGAAGAACTCGCAAGGTGCGCGCTACGCCGCATCTTCACGCGACGTCGCCCGTCTCATGCGCCTGTTCCGCACGACCATCGACGCGCTGAGCGATGCGGACGAACAAGGGGCTGACCCGATCCAGGCGCTGGAGGACGCGGTTGGCTGGCATGTCCTGTTCAAAGCCCGTACCGCCGTCGCGGCGATCGCCGATATGGTCGAGGAAGATCCGCTGGTCGCCGCCTGTGATCGCTACGCGAGCCTACGCAAGTTCGCGCCGCAGCTGATCGAGGCGCTGGAGTTTAAGTCGGGTCGTGGCAGTGCCGGCAGCGTGAAGGCGATCGAGCTGCTGCGCGAGCTGAACAGGTCGGGCAAGCGTGACGTACCCGCGGGCGCACCGATGCCGTTCCGGAAGGAATGGCGCAAGCTGCTGGTCGGAGACGACGGCAAGATCAATCGCCGCCTCTACGAAACCGCGACCCTGGCGCATGTACGAAACAAGCTGCGCTCGGGTGACCTCTGGGTTGAGCGCTCGTCCGCCTATCGCCGGTTCGACAGCTATCTGCTGCCAACAACGGCGAGCGCGCCCGTGGTTGCCGGCCTCGGCCTGCCCGCGTCGGCAGACGCCTGGATCGCGGAACGTGCGGCCGCGCTCGACGACCGGGTGAAGCGGTTCGCCGACCGTCTGACGCGCGGGAAACTGGACGGCGTCAAGCTGGTCGACGGCCGATTGCAGATCACGCCCATCCGGACGCAGCCAAGCCCGTCGGCCGAGGAGCTGGCGGACACGATCGGAGCGATGATGCCGCGGATCAGGATCACCGAGCTCCTGCACGACGTCGCCAGCGAGACCGGGTTCCTCGCCGGGTTCACGAACCTGCGCACCGGCCGCACGAGCGACAACGGCAACGCACTGCTCGCCGCCATCCTGGCGGACGCCACCAATCTCGGGCTTGCCCGCATGGCGGCCGCGAGCCAGGGCGTGACCCGCGACCAGCTCGTCTGGGCCCGGGACGCCTATGTCCGCGAGGACAGCTACCGCCAGGCACTCGCCATCCTCATCGACGCGCAGCACCGGCTGCCGATCGCGTCCGTCTGGGGCGACGGAACGAGCTCCAGCTCGGACGGCCAGTTCTTTCGAGGCGGCAAGCGCCTGGGCGTAGGTGACTTCAACGCCCGCTATGGCGTTGACCCAGGGTTCAGCCTCTACACTCATGTCTCCGACCAGCACGGCCCCTACCACGTGACGGTGCTATCCGCCTCGATGCACGAAGCACCCTATGTGCTGGACGGCCTGCTCCACCACGGGACATCGCTCGCCATCGCCGAGCACTACACCGACACGGGAGGCGCCACCGACCACGTGTTCGCGCTGTGCGCCATGCTGGGGTTCCGGTTCTGCCCTCGGCTGCGTGACTTCCCCGATCGACGTCTCGCCTCGATCACGGCTCCCGCCACCCACCCCGGCATGGCATCCCTGTTCGGCAAGCGGATCAAAGCCGACGTCATCCGCGAGCACTGGGACGAGGTGCTCCGCCTCGTCGCCTCGCTCAAGGCTGGGCACGTCGCGCCATCGACGATGCTGAGGAAGCTCGCGGCTTACGAGCGCCAGAACCTGGTCGACCTCGCATTGCAGGAGATCGGCCGGATCGAGCGGACGTTCTTCATGCTCGACTGGCTGGAGAGCCCCGAACTGCGTCGCCGCTGCCAGTCCGGGCTGAACAAGAGCGAGCAGCGCCATGTGCTGACCCAGGCGATCTGCACGTTTCGCCAGGGCCGGATGATCGACCGCACCCACGAGGCGCTGCAGTATCGCGCATCAGGGCTGAACCTCGTCATCGCTGCGATCGTCTACTGGAACTCTACCTACATCGCCGACGCGGTGCGGCACCTCCGGACGTCAGGCACCGCCATCGCTCCCGAACTGCTCGCCCACACGTCGCCGGTCGGTTGGGAGCACATTGCGTTCTCTGGCGACTTCCTGTGGGATCGCGCTGCCGAACGGGTTCGTCGCAAGCCGCTCAACATCGCCACTGACGTTCTCGCCGCCTAATCCGCTTAGCGTTGTTTAGCGTGGGATCAGCGCCTCGCCCTCTAGCAGGCCCCGTCCGGCTTCCGGTAGAGGCCGTGGATCACCTCCACCATCGCGGTTGGGGACAGACCCTCATCCAGCATCATCGCGAACAGCGCCTCATCCTCCGCGTCGAGGTCGAGTCCCTCAATCGCGAGATTGGCGCGGGACTCGTCCAGGTCCTCGCGCCACAGCGCTACCTGTTCGGGCGTACCGCGGGGATAGTCGGCCGAGCGGATTTGTTGTCGGAGGTCATCGAGGTCGAGCATGGTCATGCCGTCATCTCCTTTGGACTCGTCAGCCGGCCCGCCCGGCCCGTCGCTCAGCTTTCCGAACCCAGCGCCTCGCGGGCGGCCGCGAGCGCGGCCTTGCCACCTTTGCGCGTCGTCTTCGCCACGCTCTCGACGGCCTTTTCCACTTTTTGCCCCGCCTTGCGGCCGAGCCCGATCTTCTTGGCCATGACGCGACGGCTCTCCGAATAATTCTCGGCTACCATCGGGTAGTCGGGCTTGAGCCCGTAGCGCTGGCGGTACTGGTCCG
This sequence comes from Sphingomonas aracearum, assembly GCF_003345355.1. Classification (GTDB taxonomy): domain Bacteria; phylum Pseudomonadota; class Alphaproteobacteria; order Sphingomonadales; family Sphingomonadaceae; genus Sphingomonas; species Sphingomonas aracearum. The sequence continues at coordinate 97,640 of NZ_QQNB01000004.1, forward strand.
GGGTCAGGCCGTTGGTGGAGAGATGACGGCGCAGCGTCTTGTAGGGCTTGCCATCGATCATCGAGACGATGTGGTCCTTCGACGCCAGCGACTTGCGCACCGAGACGGCCGGCACGTGCTCCTGAGAGGCGTCTTCCGCCGCAGGTTCCGCAACCGCTCCACCCAGCCCGGACACGGCGGTGTGCATCGAGGTGAGGAACGCCGGCACGTCGTCGGCGGTGGTGCGGGTGTTGGGATTGCTCAGCCAGGCGATGGTGAGTTCGGTCGCCAAGGTCACGGCATCGGTGTCGTCGGTCATATCTTCTCCGGTATCGGTAGGACAGTCATAGCACTCGGCCCGTTGCGGAATTGGTGGTGCCGGCTTCGTCAGCATCGCGCGGCATAACGGCAGTTTCCTTATCGTCCGCTTCCGCGTCGAACGCCCGCTTCCCGCGTCGCTTCCACAGCGCGAGCGTGTCGTCGGCATCGTCATTGCGAGCGCGCCCGACCAGCTCCAGCAACGCGCCGTAGATGGTGGCGCGATCGTCGTCGGCGAGGTCGACCAGGCCGGCCTTCTGGACGAGGCCGCCCAGCTCGATCAGGTGGCGGGTGCGCTCGCGTCTTTGCACCACCCAGCTCCGCGTATCAGTCCGACGCCGCGCCGCTTCCAGGCGCAGGATCAGCGCCCGGTTGCGGCGTTCCGCCGTCGCTGTCGCTTCCAGTCTTTCGCGCACCTTTGCGCCCGCGCCGCTGAAAGAAGGCGGCGCCCTTCGCGCGCCACGCCTCCTTCGCATCGGCATCGGTCGAGGCGACCGCATCGAGTAGCACGCCGGCGAGCGTTTCGAGGTCGAGCGCATCGGCGCCGGTAGAGGTGACGAGTGCGCCTAGCTGTTCGACGCGACGTGCCTTCAGCCCGCGCGCGCGTTCCTCCAGCGCCTTCAGTTCCGCGTCATAGTCCCGCACCTTGCGCATGGGGCCTCCATCTTCCGCGTCCAGCCCGAAGCAGCCTAGCAAACGGGGAGGGGAGGGCAAGTCGGATCAGCAAGCGCAACGCAGTCAATCACGAGGAGCAAAGCGAATTGTGAGTGCGCGCTTATACGTCGTTGCCGACGTGCGCTCAGAAGTGCATGATGGCTGGCGCGATGGCGATCTACCATTTCAGCGCCAAGGTCATCAGCCGTGCGAACGGCTCCAGCGCCGTCGCGTCCGCCGCCTATCGCTCCGCATCCGAGCTGCACGACGAGCGGCTGGGGCGTAACCACGACTTCTCGAACAAGGCCGGCGTCATCCATTCCGAGGTGATGTTGCCGAGAGGCGCGCCGGAGCGCTTAAGCGACCGCACCGCACTCTGGAACGAGGTGGAGGCCGGCGAGAAGCGCAAGGACGCGCAGCTCGCGCGCGAGGTGGAGTTCTCGATCCCGCGCGAGATGAACGAGAAACAGGGCGTTGCGCTCGCCCGTGATTTCGTCGCCGAGCAGTTCGTGAAGCGCGGGTTGGTCGCCGACCTCAACGTGCATTGGGATAAGGCGAAGGACGGCAGCCCCAAGCCGCACGCACACGTCATGCTGTCGATGCGCGACGTGGGGCCGGAGGGGTTCGGTCGGAAGAACCGCGACTGGAACAGCGGGGAGCTGTTGCAGGACTGGCGCGAGGCATGGGCCGCCCACGTCAACGAGCGCATGGCCGAGCTGGGGCTGGAGGGCCGGATCGACCATCGCAGCCACGCCGACCGCGGCATCGAGCTGGAGCCGCAGCACAAGATCGGTCCGGCCGGGATGCGCCGGCTCGATCGGGGCGAGGATGCCGAGCGCGCCGACGATCACCGGCGGATCGCACGTGAGAACGGCGAGAAGATCGCGGCCGACCCACGCATCGCGCTGGACGGCATCACCCGGCAGCAATCGACTTTCACCACCCGCGACCTTGCCACGTTCGCGTTCCGTCATTCGGACGGCAAGGAGCAGTTCGACCGGGTGATGGCGGCGGTGCGTGCCAGCCCCGAGTTGGTCGCGCTGGGTAAGGATGGCCGCGACCAGGAGCGGTTCACCTCCCGCGACATGATCGCGACCGAGGCGCGGCTGGAGCGGGCCGGTGACGAGCTGGGCCGCCGCAGCGATCATGGTGTGTCCGAGCGGCAGCGGACGGGCGCGCTGGAAGCGGCCGAGGGGCGGGGGCTTACGCTGTCCGGCGAGCAGCGCGATGCCTTCGACCATATCACCGGGCACGACGGACTTGCGTCCGTCGTAGGCTATGCCGGCACGGGCAAGTCGGCAATGCTGGGCGTCGCGCGCGAGGCATGGAGGCGCGAGGGCTACCAGGTGCGCGGCGCGGCGCTGTCCGGGATCGCGGCCGAGAATCTGGAGGGCGGGTCGGGGATCGCGTCGCGCACCATCGCCAGCCTCGAGCATGGCTGGGCGCAGGGGCGCGACCACCTCGGGCCGAAGGACGTGCTGGTGGTGGACGAGGCGGGCATGATCGGCACCCGCCAGATGGAGCGGGTGCTGTCCCATGCCCGTGACGCCGGCGCCAAGGTGGTGCTGGTGGGCGACCCCGAGCAGCTTCAGGCGATCGAGGCGGGCGCGGCGTTCCGGTCGATCGCCGAGCGGCACGGCGCGGCCGAGATCACCGAGGTTCGGCGGCAGCGTGAGGACTGGCAGAAGGAGGCGACGCGGGCGCTCGCCACCGGTCGCACGGGCGAGGCGTTGGACGCCTATGCCGAGCGCGGGATGGTCCACGCGGCTGACACGCGCGAGCAGGCCCGGAGCGAGCTGGTGGACGGGTGGGATCGCCAGCGCCGCGCCGATCCCGACCAGTCGCGCATCATCCTCACCCACACCAACTCCGAGGTCTGCGAGCTGAACGGTGAGGCGCGCGACCGGCTTCGCGCGAACGGCGAGCTGGGCGAGGACGTGGCGTTCGCGGCCGACCGGGGCCGCCGCGACTTCGCGGCGGGCGACCGCCTGATGTTCCTGCGGAATGAGCGGTCGCTTGGGGTGAAGAACGGCACGCTGGGGACGACCGCGCGCGTCACGGCGGAGGGCATGACGGTGCGGCTCGACGGCGGGCGTGAGGTGACGTTCGCGGCGAAGGATTATGCCGCGGTCGATCACGGCTATGCGGCCACCTTCCACAAGTCGCAGGGCGTGACGGTCGATCGCGCCCACGTCCTCGCGACACCGGGCATGGACCGGCACAGCGGCTATGTCGGGCTGTCGCGGCACCGCGACGGCGTGCAGCTTCACTATGGCCGTGACGATTTCGCCGATCAGGGCAAGCTCGCCCGCGTGCTGTCGCGCGACCGCGGCAAGGACATGGCCGGCGACTATGCGCCCGAGCGCAGCGAGCAGGACCAGGCCCGCGCCTTCGCCGACCGGCGCGAGATCCGGTTCCCGGAACTCGCGCGTCAGGTGGTCGAGAAGGTGCGCGACAAGGCGCGCGGCATGTTCGCTGGGTTCAGGCCGAAGACCGCGCCGGAGCAGGCGACGTCGCCGGCGGCCAACCGCCCCGCGCCGCCCGCTGGCGAGCGTGGCGACCAGGCCAGGGCGATCCGGGACTATGCCCGCGTTGTGGCCGACGTGCGGCGAATGAAGGCGCAGGAGTTGCCGGTGTTGCCGCATCAGGAGACGGCGGCACGGCGCGCGATCGAGGCGCTGGACGCGACGCGGCCCGACGCGGCGCGCGACCTCGCGTCCGCGATGCAGCGTGATCCAAAGCTGATCGATCAGGCGGCGAGCGGCGACACGGGCGGCGCGGCGCGCGCGATGGCCGAGGAGCAGCGTGTCCGGCTTGATCCGGATGCACGCGCCGATCGGTTCGTCGAAGGCTGGCAGGCGATGCAGCGTCAGCGTGTCGGGCTGGAGCGAAGCGGCGACACGGCCGGCGCCGAACGGTTGCAGGCGCGCATGGAGAAGGTGGCGAGCGGACTTGCCCGCGATCCGCAGCTCGAATCCGCGCTGCGCCGTCGTGCGCCCGAGCTGGAGATCAGGATCGAGCACGAGCGGTCGATCAGTGACGCATTGGCGCGGTCGATCGAACCGGGCCGGGACCGCGACAGGGGCATGAGCCGGTAAAGTTCGTGCTTTCGGGTAGGTTCGTGCTTTCGCGCGGGAAAGAGGGGCGACATGGACGAGGACGACCACGAACGGGATGCGGCGGCCGAAGCATTCGAGGGCGTGCGCGGTGAGCTGGCGTTGCTCCGACGCGCGATCGAAGGGATCGCTGCCCGTGACGATCGGCCCGAACCGCCCGACTATAGCGAGACGCTGGGGCAGATTACGAAGTTGGCGACCGCCACCTATCAGCGCGCCGAAATCCTGAGGAAGGCGACAGAGGAAGAGTCGGTCGCGCGCCAGGTCGCAGCCCGGATCACCGGAGCCGTCGCCGAGGACCGGCAGGCGGTGAAGACCGCAGCCGGCGAGCTGCGCGACGTGACGCGCGCGTTACAGAGCATCACCGTGTCAGCACGTCGCGGTGACGAGCAGAACCGCTGGCTGGCGTGGACGGCGATAGGCGGGATCGTCGTCGGGATGATCGCTTGGGCCGTATTCGCCGGCATCGTCGCACGTGCCGTCCCGGCGAGCTGGCAATGGCCTGAGAGGATGGCGGCGCGCACGCTCGCCATGCCGATGTGGGAAGGCGGACAACGCATGATGCGGACCGCAGCGCCCGATGCCTTCGCCAACATCGCGGCAGGTGATCGGATCGTCACCGCTAATCGTGAGGCGCTGGAAGCATGTCGGAAGCGGGTGGACAAGCCGCGTAGGACCGTACGTTGCACCATCACGGTGAGCTAGATCGGATAGACGTTCAACGTGGGATTACAGAGGTCAGCTGGAAGAGCAGAGTGCTCTTCCAGCTTTCCAACGCTTAACCGTGGGTTATCTGGAACGCGACGCCGAGCAGCGTAGCGATGCAGCTAATCACGGTAGCGGCAAAAAGGATTTTTTCCTTCATTCCACCGGCCCTAATTGGGCGCGCAGCTATCGTGGAGATACACTTCTCCCGTAAGGTCTGGCGCGCCTGTGAGTTACAGCCCGTTTACCGGGCAAGGCGATTACCTAAGACCTTACGGATAAGTGTCGGGTCTGAAGGCGACCCATCGATCCGTAAGAGCCCCTATCGCTTCGAGAGCAATAAGAGCGGAACGTTATATAAATCGTAACGGACGCGTTTTCAACGTCGATCCGAATCGGAATCGATGACGTGTTAAGGCAGGCTTGCATGCTATGGCTGTGAGCTAGCCGACAGGGAGCGGGACCAGGCCGGTGCGCGAGATAGAAGATTTCACCGACGACCGATTGAAGGCTTGGTGCATTCATTGCGGCGACCTGATCGCAGATGTCGAAAGTAATCGCGATCACGTCCCGACCAAATCATTTCTTACCAAAGCACTTCGCGAGTGTGGTGCCAACTATGATCGCGGCGCGGGTGACGAACTCAGCTATCTGCCGCAGGTTATCGTCTGTAGAAGATGTAACTCCAGCTTTTCGTCCGATGAGAACTACCTTCTCTGCGTTCTCCACGCGATTATGGCAGGCAGTCTCTATCCCGATCCAGCTAAGCATCCCGAGGCGGCGAGCATCCTACGCAGCAATCGGAACGTAGTCCGCTCCCTTAAGAGAGGGCCGGACGGACAGACCCTCCTGTTCGATGACTTGCGGCCATTCACGCTTTTTCCAGACACAGAAAGGGTTCGGCATGTGATCGTCAAAAATGCTCGGGGACATGCCTATCACGAAATCGGCGAGCCCCTGCATGAAGCGCCGGAACACGTTGCGTTCGTGCCGCTGGAGCGGCTCAGCACCGATCAGCGCGACGCCTTCGAGTCCACGGGCGTGGACGCGGACCTTGCCGTCTGGCCGGAAGTCGGCAGCCGTATGACTGTCAATCTACTGGATGAGGAAGCCATGGTCGGGGGCTGGATCACGGTCGAACCAGGCCGCTACCGTTATTCTATCGACTGGTCCGGTGCCGTAACGGTGAAGACCGTTATATGGGAATACCTCGCCACCGAGACACGCTGGGAGCGATAAGGCGCCATGTACTGCGGCATTGCCGGAGCACAGCGAGCCGGGGCAAAAAGGTCTATTCTTCTGCCGCGTGCGAGGGGCAACGTGTGCGTCGAGTGTGATGCAGCGACGCAGCGGCCAAGGTTCAGGCGATCACCAGAGAGTCCGCAAGCTTGGCTTAACGGTGATCGCTCTCTATCCCTCTCGGGCTCATGGGCGTTGAGAGCGTTAATTTTCTTGGGGGGTGATCTTTGTTCCTATCCGCGTTCGTAGCAAACGACCCAGCGTCGGTGAACGCCGAGCTGCCAGCTTTCCTCGCGGGATTGGAAACAAAGCGCCAGTTTTCCTGGGCATTTGGTGAGCGCGAGCTCCCGACGGGTGTGCCCTCTCGTTTCCTCGATCTCTTTCCCGATGGCGTTGTCCAGAAGCACGACTCATTTGGCATCGTGTATGTCCGGCTGTGGTTGGTTGGCTTGAACCCCACGCGCCTGATGATCGGCATATTCCTGGGTGCCGAACGGGCACAGCAGTCGGAACCGCGCCGCGCAGCCACCTACATCCGTAACAGGCTCGAAAGCCTCATAGACCCACTCGAGCGCGAGCGGGGCTTCGCCTACCAAGTCTGGGGCAATCCCGACATATGGTGGGCTGACGACGCCCCCGGCTCGGTCCGAGCGGTCACACGCCAGCTTGAGCAGTTCATTACCTTCAAGGTCACCGATCCGGACGAGAACAACGTCGACGAAATTGAAGCAGACATCGGCGAACTGGTGATGGCGGTCGACGCGGCAATTGACCGCCTCCAACCGATCCGCGAGTTCGGAAAAAACATTCTGTTACTCTACTATGGCGAGAACCTGCCGCCTGCGCCCGTTGGAGATGGGTTTGGCGAAATGGCGGTTGTGGATGGTAACACTGCCTCAGCGCACGAGGAGCATCCGAAACCGGAAGAGATGGAGGTTACGCCGGAACCTGACTGGTTCACGAGCCTGCCTGCCATACCTAACCTCGGCGACTTACGCGGCATGCAAGACGCCTACGAGAAAGTGGTTGCTGCCCTAGCGGCCGGCAAGCACGTACTTTTGATGGGTGCGCCTGGGGTCGGTAAGACCGAGCTTGCAGAAGCAGTGTGCCGGCAAATTCCGCAGCCTTACGATGTGGTAACTGCAACCTCGGACTGGACGTCGGTTCACACGATCGGAGGCTATATGCCGGTGCCAATCGCGGGAAGCGACGCCGAGCCGCTCGATTTTATACCCGGCGTCTTCACTGAGGCGATGGCGGCGAACAAGTGGCTCGTCATTGACGAAATGAACCGCGCGGACATCGATAAAGCATTTGGCGAGATGTTCACACTGCTCGGTGGCAAGCGGAAGAGCATCATGCTCCCCTATCGCAAGCGCCAGAGCGACGGCAGCTACCGCCGTGTCGTCCTGGGAATGGCGAATACTCAAGAGGCCGAAAGCCACGTATATGCCCTCGACCCATCTTGGCGTCTGATTGGCACTATAAATACCTTCGATAAGGCCAGCCTGTTCCAGATGTCGTTCGCGTTCTCACGCCGTGTCGCGGTGATCGAGATCGCGATCCCGAATGAGTCGGATTACCGAGCAATCATTGAAACCGCGGCGGCCGTTCTAGACAATGACCAGGATAACACCTTCCACGACGCCATCGTCGGGCTGCTCGTTGCGATCTTCGCGATCGAGGGCGGCGCGGGCTTGGGCGCGCTGGGGCTGCGCGTCGGTCCTGCCATCCCGCTAGACATTATCCGCTTCATCGATCGCATGCGTCGTTTCGAGGACGATCCCGCGACGCTGGTACTGACTGCGCTCGAATCTTATTTGTTCCCACAGTTCGAGGGCCGGCATGAGCAGACCGCCGACATCGCGGCCGGACTGGCCGCGGCGCTTGGCCTGCAGGCGCTACCTTCAGATAGCATGGCGCGTCTGCGTACCTTTACCGGCGCGATGGAATAGCAATTGGCCTCACGGCGCGAAACCTGGGCGCGGGCGATCTGCGACACCGCAAGTGTTGGCAGGTATCTGCTGCCTGGGCGCGACTTGGAGTTCATACCGACGTTCCAAGACGTCGGCGAGGTCGATGTCCAAACCTTCCTTGAGCGCCTCGATGACCGTGGCGGCAGCATCGAGCTTCTCGCTAGTGCCTACTGGCTGTCACAGCCTGAGGTGGAGCAGTTCATCTTCCGCGATCTTCCCGTGCTGCTCAAGAACCTAGGGCACGGGTCGCGGTCTTCGCCGCCCTCGGTTGAGCCGACTTTTAAGGGTCGGGTGCTGTGGCAGAACACGATCCTTGGCCGCTTGTCGGGTGCCGTGCCGCGGGGCCGCTACCTCGTCCAGCACATCGAGAAGTCAGCCGACATTCCCGAAAACCGGTTGCTGAAGCTTTTCCTCACGCGCATCGTCACGACCGCGAACGAGATGGCGCGACGAGGCACCGGTGCGCTGCCGCAGCGCTTTGCATCGATCCGCGACACCGCCCAGCGCGGCCTGTTGAACACTTACCTGTCGGGCGTCGAGCTGGAGCACCGCATCACAGCCCGCATGTTATCCACGGCCATTCGTCATCGCGACCACCGATACTCACGCTTGGCGCACCTCGCTCGCGACTTCGACCAAGCAGTAATCCGGGGTAAGTGGGTACAAATCCTTGAATTATTGAGGAAAGGCTGGTTGGCGCCAGTGTCAAGCGATGACCTGTTCGAGCTCTACGCCCTCATCCTCGTTATGCAGGCGGTCGAGAGCGACCTTGGTTTTGGAGAGCCAAAGGCATATGGATTAATCCAGCGTGAGCGCTCCGCTGTCGCATCCTACCAGCGCGCCGACGGCGTCCGTGCAGAGGTCTTCTATAATCAGGTGCCAAGCAGCATCTTCAAGGGGTGCGGTTCCGAATACGTGCAACTCCTTGGATCGCACGATGGCATAGTGGGCGGCGAGCGCCGACCGGACATAACCGTTCGCTTCATTTCTGGCACGGCAGATCGTCGTGTGCTCGTCGAAGTGAAGGAGACCGAGGACCCAACCTACATCCGCGACAGCGTTTACAAGGTACTCGGCTACATGCGAGATTTCGCCGGCGTCTGGGCTAACCTCCCCGACCAGCTTCCAAAGGCCGTGCTACTGTTTCCGACGAGCATTGCCCCGAAGGGAGCACCGGCTCACTTGGTGCTAGTCTCGTCCGATCGCCCCGAAGATTTGGGGTCAGCCCTCGGAGCTGCGCTCGGCGATCTTGGCCACGGGCTGGCCGAGGAAATTGACGAGGCGACCGCGTAGAGCATTCTCATCGTCCGTCTCGCACGCCCAGATAGTCAGTACGTCCCATCCCTTCGCCTGCAAAGCCTCGACATTCGCGCGGTCGCGCTCGGCGTTCCGGTCTAGCTTCGGGTTCCAGTATCCGGTGTTAGATCGCGGCCGGCCGCCGTCGGTGCAGCCCTTCGCCTGGTGCCCGTGCCAGAAGCAGCCGTGGATGAGGACGGCCTTTCGGCGGCGGGTGAAAGCGACGTCGGGCTTACCCGGCAAGTCCTTCAGGTGGATGCGAAAGCGATAGCCCAGTCGATGTAGCAGGCGACGCACGCGCAGCTCGGGCTTTGTGTCCTTGGACTTGATCGCTTGCATGATCCGCCGCTGACCAGCGGCGGATCGGTTGTTACTAGGCATCGACCTTGGTGCGGCGGCTCGTCTTGGGCTTGGCCTTGATCTCGCCGATCGTCGTCAGCACCTCGATCACAGCGCGGCCTAGGCCCTCGCCCATCAGCGGGGGCACGGCATTGCCGACCTGGCTGCAGCGCGCCACGTCGAAGCGGCGGCGGGGCCCGTTTATGGTATAGCGGCCGTGGAAGGTGAAGCGGTCGGGGAACGACTGCAGGCGCGCCATCTCGCGGACGGTGATGTTCCGGGCATGCTTGTAGTGGATGTACTCGTCGGGGTGCGTAGTGATCGTGGCGACGAGAGCCGCCGAATCGAGCAGCACCTTCTTGTCCTTCTTCGTGCCGTTCTTGAGCAGGAATTCCTTCGACAGACGGCCTGGGGTCTGGGTGCGGTGCGCGAGCTCGTACAGGGTGCGCACACCCTCACCATGCACCGACATGCGATGCGAGTCCGGGATGGCGCCCTCCATAACACCCTCGCGCATCAGCTTCGCATAGGCACTCTTCGCGACGCCATAGACGCCCGACTTGAAGCGCGGGCTGTCGGGGCTGGTTACCACCCGCGCGCCTGCTAGGTCGTCGATCGCGTCCTTTACGGTGATGTTGCCCTCGGCCGGCAAGCCATGCTCGACGCGCACGGCCTTGGCAGCCCGCTCGATCGCGACCGCAGTCAGGTCATGCAGCGCTTGGCGCGACATGCCAGCCGCCATGACGCCGATGATCGCGACGCGCTTACGCGCCTGGGGTACGCCGAAGTCCGCGGAGTTGATGAGATGATAGCTAGCGATGTAGCCTAGGTCCTCAAGCTTCGCGATCGCGTCTTCGGCGACCGACGTTCCGGCCGTTCCTGGTTTCGATACGAAGCGGCGAGCCATGCCTTCGACATTCTCAATCAACACCGCTCGCGGCTGAACCAGCTCAACAAAGTCGAGCATGCGATAAACTAGGCTGTTCCGCTCATCCTCGCCGTCACGCTTCCCACCAACGGAAAAACCCTGACAAGGCGGGCCTCCAGCAACTAGGTCAACGGAACCTTTCAAGCCACGCAGATGGTCACAGAATTCGCTGTTGGCGAGCAGCGCCACTAGGTCCGTGTTCTTACGTGGCATCCAATTCGGCCATCGGCTGAACGCCTTATACGGCGCATTAGCGTCAACCAGATTTGTCTCGAGTGTCTCGAAAGCCATAGGATCGCGCTCGATGGCGAACAGGCCATTCCAACCCGCACGATGCATGCCTAAGGCGAGCCCGCCGCAACCTGCAAAAAGCTCGATGGACGTCCAGGCCGGTGCTTCGTCGATGTCGTTCATACGCCTGTTCCAGTACTTTCCCACTGGCGCTCAACGCCGGATGGAATCCCGTTGATCCGCCCATCATTGCGACGAGCGGCTACACCAATCAGCGACTTGATCATGCCCATACGGGCATTGTCCGCGTTAATTTGGAGATCACGCACCCAGGAGCATGGCTTGGATCGACGCCGCGTTGAAGCGCCATGGCCGTTCTCCCATTGTTCTGGCGGGTTAGTGCTTGAGTAGCAGGTCGAAGTCAACATTTTGCCTCCGATATGATGCGTGGAACGGATTGGCATCAGGCGGCCGATCCTGCGGCGGTCAGTGCCCGGTAGAGGGTGGCATGGTGGCACTCGAGCAATTTGGCGGCTTCGCGCACCGACGTGCCTTCGCTCACCAACCGCTCGCCTAGCGCGATCTGATCAGGAGTGAGCTTAGGTGGGCGGCCGAAGCGGACTCCCCTCGCCCTGGCCGCTACTCGTCCGCTGCTGGTGCGCTGGTGGATCAGCTCGCGCTCGAACTCGGCGATGCCGGCGAACACCGTCAGCACCATGCGGCCAGCTGGCGAAGTCGTGTCCGCCCAAGGTTCCGCCAGCGAGCGCAGGCCGGCGCCGGCCTCCTTCAGCTTCTCGGCAATGTCGAGCAGGTCGCGAGTGGAGCGTGCCAGTCGGTCGAGCCGGGTCACAACCACCGTGTCATCGTCGCGTAGTTGCTCGATCATCTTAGCCAGCTCGGGCCGATCACGCTTCGCGCCCGACACCTTCTCCTCGAACGTCCGCTTGCATCCGGCCTCCTTCAACGCGGCGCGTTGCAGCCGGAGGTCTTGGTCGTCGGTGGACACACGGGCGTAGCCAATCAGCATGTCGCAGAACTGTATCAGAAGGTTGGCGTTCTGCAACCGACTTTTGCGACGCCAGCGTACGAGAGAATACGAGCGTTGAGGGCGCTGTCGCTAAACTCAGGATATTCGCGACGTAAGCCGGCACTAGGGCTTGCGCTCCACATCCTTCCTGTCTGCTTCGGCCGGCGTCAGCCGGGCTCGATCGCGGATGCGGCGTTCGAGCGGCGCGCCGACGAAGAGCACCAGCAACGCGAGGCTCAGCCCACCGACGATCAGCGGCCACACTGCCAGCCCTGCCGCCACGCCCAGGGCCGCCGAAACCCAGATGCAGGCCGCCGTCGCCAGTCCGTGCACTTCCTGCCCCTGCCCGACGCGCAGCACCGCCCCGGCACCGATGAAGCCCACGCCCGACAGGATGCCCTGCACTGCGCGGCCTGCTGCGTCGGCGTTCACGTTGGTGAGGCCGCTATGCACGATCGCCTGCACCGCAATGCAGCTCGCAAGGCCGACCAGCCCCAGCGTGCGCAGGCCCATGATCTGCCGGTTTTCGCGCGAGCGCTCCCAACCCAGCACCATGCCGGCTGCCGTCGCCACGATCAGGCGGCCGATCGCATCGGCCCAAAAGGCGAAGTCCGGCGGCATGATGGTCGGGATCATTCCACCAGCACGTGGACGTGGTGCCAGGCGGTGCAGAGATAGCCGGCGAAGTTCCACATCGTGTCCGGCCGCTCGGGCTGCCCCTGCCCCGCCTCGTCGAACGCGCGCACCACCAGATGCTGGCGACCCTTGGCCAGCGTGGCATCGAGTGACCAGCGCCGCCAGCCCCAGCGCGCTTCCGGATCGTCGGCGAACGTTGCCTGCCGCCAGTCCCGACCACCATTCACTGACACCTCGACGCGCGAGATGCCACGATCATAGGCGATGGCGTAGCCCTCGATCCGCACGCCGCCAGCCGGCAGGCTCTCGCCCGAGCCGGGCGAGCAGATCGCGGCGTTGAGCGGCATGGCATTGATAGTCAGTCCCTGTGACCAGTCGACGGTCTCGCTCGTCACGTCGGCGGGGAATAGCTTGTAGTCGTGTGCCTGGATCGGCGCGTCTGACGGTGCGTCCCGCACCTCGATCCGCGTCAGCCACTTGGCGCTGCGCACGCCGGCATAGCCCGGCACCACCATCCGCAGCGGCGCGCCATGCTCTGGCGCCAGCGGCTCACCGTTCATCGCCCAGGCGAGTAGCACGTCGGGTGCCCGCGCCTTGGCCATTCCGATCGACACGCCGAACGGCGCCTCCTTACCTTCCACGTCTACCTCGTCCGCGCCGGTGAACGCCACGAACAGGTCGGACGCACCCGGCGCGCCAACCGCGTCGAGCACATCGGCCAAGTGGACGCCGGTCCACTCCGCATTACCGATCGCGCCCACGTCCCACGGGTCGCCCGAGGTCTTGCTGACCTGCTGGAGGTCAGTCCTCCGGTTGCCGGCACATTGCAGCACGGCGGTCACCATGCGCGTCGGAAAGGCGCTCTTCAGTTCCTCCACCGAGAAGGAGCGGCTTTCCACGTCAATCCCGCTCACCTCGATCCGGTGATCGGCGGGCAGATCAGGTACCGGCCCATGGCTGCGCACGTAGAAGAGCGCCTGCGGCGTCAGAAATTGCTCGATCAGTGCGCCGGGCTCCGGCTCAGCGTTATAGGGATCGGGGCTGCGCTCAATCATCTGCTCGCTCATGGTGCCAGAACGTGTGGAAGCCAGGATGGCCCCGGCTTTCCGATCATTGCTCCGTTGGATCACGCGATGTGCAGCACGGCAAGCAGAGTGAAGCTGATAGCACCCAGGCCGAACAACGAGAGGACCACCGCGGCCGTGACCCGACCGCCCGCCTTGGCGACGGTGCGCACGTCCACGCCGAGCCCGAGCGCGGCCATGGAGACGACGGTCAGCAGCGTGGCGATGCGGCCGATCGGCGCGATAGCGGCGGTGGGCACCAGCCCCAGCGAGCGGCAGGCGACCAGCGCCAGGAAGCCGATGATGAACCAGGGAACGAGGTGGGCGAGGTCGAGCCGCTTATGGGCCGGCTCGCCGGTGACGAACTCGCCGGCATGCACATGCTGGGGGGCAAGCCGCGGCGCCACCAGCGACAGGACTAGGCACACCGGCCCGAGCATCAGCACGCGCACCAGCTTGACTAGCGTGCCCATCTGTACGGCCGCGGCCCCCAGCGGCGAGGCGGCCGCGATCACCTGCGGCACGGCATAGACGGTGAGACCGGCGAGCGCGCCGAACGCGAGCCCGTTTATGCCGAGCGCGAGCCCCAGCAGCGGCAGGCCGAGCACGACCACGACGCCGAGTACGGCGGTGAACGCGATCGAGGCGGCAACGTCGTCGCTGTCTGCCCCGATCACCGGTGCCACCGCCGCGATGGCCGAGTTGCCGCAGATCGAATTGCCGCATGCCACGAGCAGCGCCATGCGCGCCGGCAGGCCGAGCAGCCGACCGATGCAGAAGCTGAGCAGGATAGCTGAGGCCACCACGCCAGCAATGCCGACGAGCAGACCCGCGCCGGCCGATAATATGGTCGCCGCGCTGACCGATGCGCCGAGCAGGACCACCGCCACCTCCAGCAAATACTTGGCGCTGAAGGCGATGCCGTCGTGCCAGCGGTCGCCGGGCGTCCATAGGCTGCGCACCGCCGTGCCGATTAGGATGGCAAGCACCAAGGCTTCAAGCCACGCCTTGCCAGCCAGCGCACGCTCGCCTGCCTCCAAGGCGTAGGCAGCCCCGGTCACGGCAAGGCACAGGCCGATGCCGGGGAGCAAGCCAGCACGCTTGCCGCTTCCCTGTGCCGACGATGCGAGATGGTGATGGGCGAGACTGGCCACGGCGGTTTCCTTCCGCGGTCGATCTATGCTCAGTCCACCAATCTATCCAACGCAGCTTTCTTGTTGTTTCGATCGTCAATCCTGATCGGTCCTGATAGCGATGTGATATGACGCTGGAGCAGCTCCGCATCTTCGTCGGCGTTGCCGAGCGCGAGCACATGACCGCTGCGGCGCGCGTGCTGAACGTCACGCAGTCAGCCGCCTCGGCGGCAATCGCGGCGCTGGAGGAGCGGCACGCGATAAAGCTGTTCCACCGCATCGGGCGGGGAATTGTGCTGACTGAGGCGGGCCAACTCTTCCTCACGGAGGCGCGCAGCGTGCTCGCGCGCGCAGGCGCGGCCGAGATGGTGTTGGACGAGCTGGGTGACCTCAAGCGCGGCACGTTGCGTGTCGTCGCCAGCCAGACCATCGCAGCCTATTGGTTGCCGCCGATCCTAGCCAACTTCCGCCAACGCTACCCGGCGCTCGGCATCGAGCTGGCGATTGGCAACACCGCCCAGGCCGCGGCGCGCGTCCACGACGGCGAGGCCGACCTTGGGATCGTTGAAGGTGAAGTCGACGATCCGGCGCTGGCGCACTGGCCGATTGGCGAGGATCGGCTGGTGCTGGTCGGCGCCGAGCCATTCGGAGAGATCCGCATCGATCCAGCTTGGCTGGCCCAAGCGCGGTGGGTGCAGCGTGAGCCGGGATCGGGCACGCGTTCGACGTTAGATCGCTATCTGGTCGCCCTCGGTGTCGATCCCGCTGCACTCGATGTAGCGCTCGTTCTCCCGTCGAACGAGGGTGTACGCACCGCCGTGGAGGCCGGCGCCGGCATCGCAGCCCTATCCTCGCTGGTGGTGGCACCAGCGATCAAGGCGGGAACGTTGCACGCCGCCTCGATCGTGTTCGATCCCCGCTCCTTCTTTGGCCTGCGCCATAAGGAACGCTACCGCACTAAGGCCGCTGATGCCTTGCTGGATGTGATCGGTTGGGGGAAGCAGTAGGCCGCACTGCCGCTGACAACGGATGTCTCATGTCGCAAAAACCTAGACATCTGCGACATTGGAAAGTCAGAAATTTCGCGACATGCCACTTTCTCGCTTCCCTGCCCACTGCCTCAATCAACCTTCGTTTGTGAGAAATGCCATTGTCGGGCAGGTGGCAAACCCAAAGGCGCTTGCCGCCGCTATGCGTCTTCTCGCCTTGCGTTTATGGATGGTGGTCAACGCAGCAAATCGGGTTGGGCGCTAAATTTTATGTTCACACGACTCCGATTGGTAAACTTCAAAGCTTGGTCGGATACCAAGGATATAAGCCTGCGTCCGCTAACGATGCTTCTCGGCACCAACTCATCAGGGAAGTCGTCCCTTATCCAAAGCTTACTGCTACTCAAGCAGACAGCACGTTCACCCGATCGCACCGTTCATCTTAACCTTGGCGGAGACGAGATCAACGACTTGTTCGATTTTGGCGCCTTCGAAGACGTTCTGAACCAGAACGATGAAACACCCCGCCAGTTTTCGATCAGCTTTGATTTTGATGATCATGGCGTCGGACGCATTAGCAAGGGCAGTTTCGAATGTTCCTACGGCCAGACCTCATCCGGCAGCGTGGTGGTCCAGACACTCGTCCTTAAGGCTGAGGGTCGCCAATTTAAGGCCATCCGTCGAGAAAAGGGTGCTTTCTCGATCTTGGTTGATGATGACCAATCGCCAAGAGCCAAGGGGCGCGGTTACACACCTGAACGCTCGATTGCCTTTTCGGCCGACGCGATCGCCGTTCTTGATAAGGATGGTCAGCTGGTCGAGGATTTGAGCTTGGCTATCCGCCGTGAACTCGAGCGTATAATCTATCTTGGTCCGTTACGCCGTAAGCCGGAACGAGATTACCCTTGGAATAAGAGCAAGCCTGGTGACGTGGGGAGTGACGGACGCGGTGCGGTGGATGCCTTGTTGGCGAGCGCCCTGTTACGGGGCGACGAGCAGAATTACGTTGTAAACGGCGTCTCTCGCTGGCTCAGCAAGATGGGCGTCGCAGACAAGCTCGAAGTCCGGCAGCAAGGGCGGTCTAGCCGCTATGAGTTGATCGTGCATCGCGACGGCGTTGCATGCAATCTTCGTGACGTGGGTATCGGTGTCTCGCAGGTCCTGCCGGTGCTGGTAGTTTCCTACTTCGCTCCGAAGGGCAGCACGATCATCCTCGAGGAGCCCGAAATCCACCTGCATCCGCTTGCTCAGTCTGCTCTGGCCGAGCTCTTTGTGGATGTTAGTCGCGAAAGGGGGATTCAGTTTCTTGTCGAAACCCACTCCGAGCATCTGTTTCGACGTATGCAAACCCTGATCGCCAAGAGAACTGCATCCGCGAGCGATACAGCCATGTATTTCGTAAAGCGAAAGAACAAATCTGCGGAACTCTGCACTCTAGATATTGATGAGTTCGGCCGTGTGAAGAACTGGCCTGATGGATTCTTTGGGAATGCGCTTGGAGAAACACGTGAACAGGCACGGCTTATGTTCGAGCGACAGAAAGCCAGTGGGCAATGAGGGACCGCTATGTGGTCGACACCAATGTGCTGATTGCCGCCAGTGCGGCCGATCCGGTCACTCCAGCCGATATCGCCGCGACACCTACCGATCCGGCGTTGCGTCTAGCCGTTTGGCAATGGCTTGACGCCTTTGAGCGGAGTGAAAGTCGTTTCGTATTTGACACCGAGAACCGGATTTGGGACGAATATAATAACAAACTCGGATACACGGACTTTGGGATCCAGGTCGTGATGTCGAAGTGGAGTAAGTGCGCTGTCGATAGTGTTGTTGTGGACTATGACGAACACGGACACGGCGAATTACCTGCCACCTTGGCATCGGTAATCCATGACTTGGCCGACAGAAAGATGGTCGCAGCAGCACTAGTGTCGCATACAGAATTTGGTGAAGGTTGTGTCGCTTTTGCTGGCGATACCGATTGGCATGACTGGGAGGAGAACCTTCTCGCCCATGACATCTTGCTTGAACCCATTATAGAAGCTTGGTCTCGCGCGAAGCACGCGGAGAAGCACGCGAAGAAGTAGTAGGAAGGCAGTGATGAGCTTCTTTCGCTTTCCTTCGACGCCTCACCTTGCGTGGTTGAGTCCGACTACCGTTCCGCGTGAGGACAAGCTGTTGTCGCTGTCAGATGTGCGAAATCTTCTTGCGGGCGAGGTGCTAGTCGAAGAAAAGATTGATGGCGCGAACATCGGCCTTTCACTGGCCGAAGATGGAACGTTGCTCGCCCAAAACCGAGGTCAATATCTAACGGAACCCTATGCTGGGCAGTTCGTCCGGTTGCCCGAATGGCTAGCCCAGCATGAAGAGGAATTGCGCGACCAATTGGACTCGTCGCTCATCCTCTTTGGCGAATGGAGCGCTGCCCGACACTCTATTAGATACAATTGTCTGCCCGACTGGCTCCTCCTGTTCGATGTCTATGACCGTGCGGCAGGACGGTTCTGGAGCAGCCGGCGCCGGAACGCCCTAGCCTCCGCGGCAGGTTTAGCAACAGTGCCCACTTTGTTGCGAGGTCGAACTGACCTAACCGAGCTCGAGCAACTGTTGGCCGTAAGATCGAGCCGCTATCGAACCGGATTGATGGAGGGTGTGGTTGTACGCCGCGAAACTGCGGATTGGTGCGAGAGCCGCGCCAAGCTCGTGCATACCGATTTTACACAGGCGATCGAGGAACATTGGAGTCGCCGACGTATCGAGTGGAACCGGGTGAATTGGTTGATGCGTTAGCTGAAGACCACCAAACTTGATTGGCAGCCGCGATCCGCACGATGTCTAAGCCAACTAAGCAGCTATGACGATGATCGTTGCGGTTGTCTCGAGGAACCCGTCCTGCTCTTCAGTAACCTGCACAACGTTCCAACTGCGCCCTTTGCCGTCAGTGACAGTCTGACCTTCACCCGGGATGTACTCCAAGTCCCAGACAATCATCGCGCCGGCGGGCCAATCCGCACCGCTTCCTGATCCAATCACCTTCACCTTCGCCACGGCACGCCCCTTCTTTGTACTCGGTAAGAAATGGCGCAGTGCACGTGTCTTTCAAGGCTCAACCACCTTGCCGTGTGACAACGTGGAAGCAAGGCGTTTGGCCCCCGGTACTCCGCTGTACACCGTCAGAATTGCGCGCAGGTGGCTGGAGACATCTGCGCGCTCGAGGGGTGCAGCAGATGCGTCCCGATCCGCTCGACGGTAATGATGGTGAAAAAGCCGAACGCAGACCCTCATACCGGCAGTTAACGGTTGTTTAGCTCTGCCATTCTGCATAACACCACAAGGTCAATATTGAAGGTGTGCACACGTGCAGATAATCGCGCTTGCAGCTCAGAAAGGCGGCGTCGGCAAAACGACGCTGGCGGTCAACCTCGCGGTTGCAGCCCAGGCGGCCGGGATCAAGACGGCGTTATTCGACCTCGATCCGCAGGAGAGCGCGACAGCATGGAGCGAACGGCGAGAGGCCGAGTTGCCTCATGTGGAGCCGATCAGTGCGCGCAGGCTCAACCAAGCAATTGACGCGGCCGAGGCTAATGGCTTCGCGCTCACCATCATCGACACCCCGCCAGCCGCTGGCGCTGAAGCCGCAGCGGCGGCGCAACGAGCCGATCTCGTTGTCATTCCATGCCGCCCCTCGCTGATCGACCTAGACGCGATCAAGCGCACGGCGCAGCTTATCACCAGCACCGGGCGCACAGGCGCTGTCGTATTGAATGCGGCTCCTCCAACCGCCACAACGCTGCTGGACGACGCTCGGACCCTTGCCGAGGCGACCGGATTGCGCGTGGCGCGTGCCGTGTTGCGGGAGCGGAGCGCCTACCGTGCTGCATGGCCATATGGTCTAGGCGTCATCGAGCATGAGCCGAAGGGCAAGGCGGCGCAGGAAGTCGCAGCCTTGCAGAAGCACCTTTTTGATGATCTGATGTCCTGCACACCTGCAAATGTGAAGGTTTGATTATGGCGAAACGGACTTCCTTGCTGGCTCCGGCCATGACACCCCAATCGCGATCCGAGCCTGAGCAGGACAATGCGCCGGCTGTCCCAGCAGCGACGCCGCCGACAAGCGCAACTCGGTCGGGCGGCAAGCGTCCGGGTAAGTACCACCTCGGAGCCTACTTTGATCCGGCCGATCCCACGGCTGAAGCCTTCCGGGTGCTGGCGGCGCGAACCAGGCGTAGCCACCAAGACCTTCTCGCCGAGGCAATCAGCGAGTTGGTCGCCAAGTATGAGGCCGACAAGCAGTTCGGCCGTGCTTGATGGTGTGCACACTTGCATTTATGCAGAACGGCAGGATTGACGCCGCGTGACCAAGCGACAGAACCCCAATCCCGAATTTGATTTGTTCATCCCGCTGATGGGCGACCTCCCGCTCAAGGATCAGCGGGAGACGATGGAACGGCCGTTCTTCTCGCTCCAGAAGCGCAAGCGCGTGAAGCCGATCGAGTATAGCAGCCCGGACGGCGAGACGTGGGTGAAGATCGAGGCGATCCCGGCTTACGGTATGGCGACCATCTGGGATGCCGATATTCTCATATGGGCAGCCTCGACGCTCAACCGGATGCGGGAGCAGGGGGCTAACGACATTCCCCGGACGCTCAGAACCACGTCCTACGACCTGTTGCGGGCGATCAAGCGGGACACAAGCGGCAGGGCCTATCAGGAGTTGCAAGCGGCGCTCCAACGGCTCCAGACAACATCCATATCGACTTCGATCCGTGCGCCGAAGCGGCGCACCAAGGCCGGCTTCAACTGGCTCGACAAATGGACGTTGGAGGTGGACCCCGACACGGACCAGCCCCGAGGCATGACCATAACTCTGTCCGATTGGGTCTATGAGGGCATCATGGGAGAGCGGTCGCTCCTCACCATGCACCAGGACTATTTCCTGCTGACCGGCGGGCTGGAGCGCGCCCTGTACCGGATCGCGCGCAAGCATGCCGGCAACCAGAAGGGCGGATGGACGTGCCGAGTGGAGGTGCTGCGCGATAAGACTGGCAGCGACAGCAAGCCCAAAGAGTTCAACCGGATGCTCCGCAAGGTCGTGGAGGCCGACCAGCTTCCTGATTATGCGATGGAGATGGCGACCACGGCTGACGGTAGTCCGGCTGTGTTGTTCCGGCTCCGGGGCGAGACCGAGGCCTTGGCGCTGACTGCAAGGCTTGAGGCCGAGCAGGAGAGGCGCAGCCGTTTCGACGCCGATCGCCGACGTGCGGCCGAGGTGGACGACCTCATGGACAAGCTGTCCGGCGGGCGCTGACTATCGTGGTTTCACACACCGCTGTGCCGAGGTGGCAGCCAAAGGCGTTTCAGGACAAACTATCCAAAGCGTCCCACAAGCAATATTTGAAGTCCAGACAGCACCTGATTGTCGTGGTTTCACACACCACGGCGTCGTGGGATTACACACCGCTCTATCGTGGGATCACACACCGAATCACGTGGGATCACACACCGCCACCTTTCGGAAAGCCGCAGAAATCCCCGACTTTTTGCCCTATTTTCCCAACTTAACCTTCTTAACGATTCCTATTTAACAGAATCCTTTAACTCCCGTTGCACAAGGCCGAACGACGGAGAAAGACAAACGGAATTGCCCTGAACGGGCAATACACCCTTGTTGCGTGCCGGCTATCGCCGTCACAGAAGCGGCCTAACGGCCGCAGGCTTCCGATGAAGCAGGGCCAATCCGGCGGTGTGTACCTGCCATCGTCACGCGTGTTGAAAGGGCAGAGCGAGGGGATACCCCAAAGCTCACCGTCCCGTTTCCGCGGGTGTGTACGATCACGCCGGATCGTAGAGCCCAGCGAACTCGCGTTCGGCATAGTAGCGGATTTTGCCGACGACGAGCGGGTCCTGGCCCTGGCGCAGCAGCAGGAGGCTGTCCGCGTCCATCCGCATGATTTCGTCGGGCGTCGCGAGCCGGCGCGCCGCGACATGGCCGCTGGCGCTAGTCGAACCGGCGCCGGGCTCGGTCCAGCTCACCGGACGCGACGATCCGAAGGTGGTGTATTCGATCGTGGTGTCGCCGATCGTGCGCGAGAGCATGTCGGCGGTGGCATAATCGTTGACCCCGAAGGTCTGGACCACGCCGGCGTTGGACATGAACGTGCCGGCGCGCTCGCCGTAGATGGCTTTCAGCTGGTGCATGTCTTGGAGGATCGGCCAGAGCTGCATCCCGTAGCCCGCCATCAGCCCCATTGCGCGTTCTACCGGTTCGAGGCGGCCGAGGGCGGCGAACTCGTCGAGCAGGAACAGCACGGGCTTACCGGGCCGGGCAGGGGAGCGCGCCATGTCGGTGACGGCTTGCGCCACCAGCAGCCGCAGCCAGCGCGCATAGGTGTCGAGCCGGTCGGGCGGCAGGCACAGGAACACCGTGCCGGGCCGCTCCTTCAGGTCCGCGAAGCGGAAGTTGGAGGCGGAGGTGCTGTCCACCAGGCGCGGGCTGTCCATGAAGTGGGTGTGACGCTGGGCGGACGACAGCACGCCCGCGGCTTCCCGGCTCGATTTGCCGAGCTGGCGGTTGGCGGCGCGCGCGATCAGGCCGTGGGCGTCGGTGCTGGCCTGCATGTCGGCCAGCAGCGCGGCGAAGCCGGTAGGATCGCGGGTGAGCTTGTCGCGCACTGTGGCGAGCGTTGCGCGGGCAGGGGCTTCGTGGACGACGGTGTGCAGGATGATGCCGGCGATCAGCGCCTTGGCTTCCTCGTTCCAGTGCGCCTCGCCGCCTTGCCCCGGCGCATCGTGGACCAGCGCGTCGGCGATCGTCTGCGCATCTTCCGCGAGGTCGGGGCTCGTGGCGTCGAGCCACGCCAGGGGATTGTAGTGGGCCGCAGGACGCCCGGAGACGCCGAAGGGGTCCAGGCACCACACATCGCCCTTCCTGGCCCTTGTGCGGGCCGTGACGCGGGCATTCTCGCCCTTGGGGTCGATGCAGATCACGGAGCGATCGAGCAGCAGCAGGTTGGGGATGATCGTGCCGACGCCCTTTCCCGATCGGGTGGGTGCCATCGTCAGCAGGTGCGCTGGTCCGTCGTAGCGCAGCAGCTTGCCCGATTTGCCCGAGCGGCCGATGATGAGGTCGCCGGCCTTCTCCAGCTTGCGCGCTTCAGCCCGCCCGCCGAAGCGGGCCGAGCCCATCAGCGTGTTGCCGCGGTTCCCACCCCGGCGATTGAACTTCCAGATCGCGAACAGGACCAGGCCGGTCAGCAGGAACGGCACGTCGGTCGCGATCTCGCTATAGCCGAAGATGCCCTTCAGCCAGCTATTGCTCGCCATCAGCACCACGAAGGCGATGAGCAGCGCCCAGAGCGGCCCGATCCGCGCCGGCATTAGCAGAGGGCGAGGCGCTGATCCCACGCTAAACAACGGTAAGTGCATCCCAGAGGTCAGCGGATGAAATATCCGCTGACACGCCAGCCTCCTTTCTCGCGAGCGAGCACGATGGTTTCTACGGCGTCCGGCTTCGTGGCGAAGCGGGTCTGGAACTGAAGCACCTGATAATCGCCTGCCGGCGCACCGGGCAGCGTTTTCGTCTGCACCACGCTCTGCAAGGTGCGTGACGAAACACGTCCGAGCGGCTGTCGGACGGACTGGATGGTCGTCGCCCATTGCGCCGAAGTGAGCTGCGACTTGAACATCGAGCCCGCAGCGCGCCAGCTTGCGTCCCACTGCCTGCCGTCAAGAAGAGCAGCCCACGAACGAGCTGCCGACGAGGCGTCCGTCTCGGCGGGGCGGGCGGCGGCAGATGCAGCACTCTGGGCAGGAACCTGTGCGTCGTTGCGCGACCCGACCATGGTCGCGAGCGCCACAGCCGCGATGATAAGAGACATAATGAGCATTCCTCCGGCAAACCATGCCCAGCGATGGACCGCCGATTGCGGCGCAGCTGGCGTGTCGAGCCTTTCCATGACGACGGTCGCTTGGGCTTTCCCAATTTCTTTGGCCCCAACGATATTGGGTACTGCCTCATCCATTTCGGCGAGACGCCGCGCCGCCTCGCGGCTGCTGGAAACTCCTAGTTTGCGCCTTGCGTCCCGGAGGCGGTCGTTGATCGTGTAGACCGACAGACCAAGCGTGTTTGCGATCGACTTGGCATCGTGTCCGACCAGAAGCAGCCGAAGCGCTTCCTTCTCCCGCTCGTTCAAGGCTGTTGGATCCTGCGTCGCCATAATGTCCGGACCTATGCCGGCCGCGCGATGCCAAGCCGCTTCATCTCGCGGTAGACGGTAGACCGCCCGATCCCGAGCTGGCGGGCCGCTTCGGCCGGTGGAACGCTGGCGGCGACCAGTTTGAGCGCCGCGCTAACCTTGTCGCCATCTAGTGGCTGCCGACCGGGGAGCTTCCCTTTCGCCCGCGCCGCGGCAATACCGTCGCGGGTGCGCTCGGAGATCAGCCGTCGCTCGAAATGGGCGATGGCCCCAAACACATGGAAGATCAGCTCGCCGGCAGCGGACGAGGTGTCGATCTTCTCCTCCAGGCTGAGCAGCGCGATCCCGCGTTCGCGCAGCATCTGCACTGTCGTCAGCAGTTCGCCGAGCGACCGGCCGAGCCGGTCGAGCCGGACGATCGCCAGCGTGTCGCCCTTGCGGGCATAATCGAGCAGTTCGGCCAGACCGGGACGCTCCATGCTCTTGCCCGACATGACGTCGGTGAACACGCGGATAGCGCCTGCCTCTTCCAACCGCATGCGCTGGCCTGCGACGTCCTGGTCGCCGGTGCTGACGCGGGCATAGCCCAGAATACCGCCCATCCCTCGCGTCTCCCAAACGACCGTTCTGTGGATGAGGATGCGAGCCAATCGAGATCGCGTTCAAATCCGTCCACAAACTACGTCTCTTTAACCCGGCCTGTCTACAAGCATTACAGGCCTTTTCTGGACGGTTGGAATGTCAGCACGCGATCACGTTTTGCTTACCGACGCCGAACGGACCTTGTTGTTCGGCATACCGACCGCTCCGGATGAGTTGGCCCGTCATTACACGCTTGAAGCCGCCGACCTCGATCTGATCCGCGAGCGCCGTCACGATCGCAACCGGTTGGGCACCGCGCTCCAGATCGCATTGTTCCGTCATCCAGGCATGCCGCTTTCCCAGCTGCTCCAGCTTCAGACCCGCGCACCGGCACCGCTCGTCTTGTTCCTCGCCCGGCAGCTCGGGATTGATCCGACCATCCTGGCCGACTATGCCACCCGCACCCAGACGATGACCGACCACGCCCGCTTCGTCGCGAAAGCAACGGGCGTGAGGCCGCCCACCCGGGGCGACATCGCCACCATGATCGCCGCGGCCGAACAGGCGGCCGCAGAAACCGATGCGGGTCTGCCGATCGCGACCGGGATCGTCGACGCGCTGCGAGCGGCCGATATATGGCTACCAATGCCGTCCACGATCGAGCGGGCGGGCATCGCCGGCCGAGCCCGGGCGCGCAAGAAGGCTGCGCACATGATGGTTGCCGGTCTGGGTGCCGAACAGATCGCGAAGGTCGACGCGCTGTTCGGCGCGAAAGAAGGAGCGCGGCTTGCCTGGCTGAAGGCGATCCCAACGGCGAGCAAACCGGAAAGCGTGCGCGGCATCGTCGAGCGCCTACAGGCCGTGCGCGAAATCGGAATCCCGCATGACGCCGGTGCGGGCGTCCACCCCGCCCGTCGTTACCAGTTCGTGCGCGAAGGGCGACACTCGCCCGCTTACCTGATCGCGCGCTATACCGTGCCGCGGCGGCGTGCGATCCTGATCGCGTTGCTGGTGGACCTGGAGGCGCGGCTAATCGACGCCGCGCTGGACATGGCCGACAAGCTGATCGGCGCCATGTTCCGGCGCGCGAAGAACTCGCAAGGTGCGCGCTACGCCGCATCTTCACGCGACGTCGCCCGTCTCATGCGCCTGTTCCGCACGACCATCGACGCGCTGAGCGATGCGGACGAACAAGGGGCTGACCCGATCCAGGCGCTGGAGGACGCGGTTGGCTGGCATGTCCTGTTCAAAGCCCGTACCGCCGTCGCGGCGATCGCCGATATGGTCGAGGAAGATCCGCTGGTCGCCGCCTGTGATCGCTACGCGAGCCTACGCAAGTTCGCGCCGCAGCTGATCGAGGCGCTGGAGTTTAAGTCGGGTCGTGGCAGTGCCGGCAGCGTGAAGGCGATCGAGCTGCTGCGCGAGCTGAACAGGTCGGGCAAGCGTGACGTACCCGCGGGCGCACCGATGCCGTTCCGGAAGGAATGGCGCAAGCTGCTGGTCGGAGACGACGGCAAGATCAATCGCCGCCTCTACGAAACCGCGACCCTGGCGCATGTACGAAACAAGCTGCGCTCGGGTGACCTCTGGGTTGAGCGCTCGTCCGCCTATCGCCGGTTCGACAGCTATCTGCTGCCAACAACGGCGAGCGCGCCCGTGGTTGCCGGCCTCGGCCTGCCCGCGTCGGCAGACGCCTGGATCGCGGAACGTGCGGCCGCGCTCGACGACCGGGTGAAGCGGTTCGCCGACCGTCTGACGCGCGGGAAACTGGACGGCGTCAAGCTGGTCGACGGCCGATTGCAGATCACGCCCATCCGGACGCAGCCAAGCCCGTCGGCCGAGGAGCTGGCGGACACGATCGGAGCGATGATGCCGCGGATCAGGATCACCGAGCTCCTGCACGACGTCGCCAGCGAGACCGGGTTCCTCGCCGGGTTCACGAACCTGCGCACCGGCCGCACGAGCGACAACGGCAACGCACTGCTCGCCGCCATCCTGGCGGACGCCACCAATCTCGGGCTTGCCCGCATGGCGGCCGCGAGCCAGGGCGTGACCCGCGACCAGCTCGTCTGGGCCCGGGACGCCTATGTCCGCGAGGACAGCTACCGCCAGGCACTCGCCATCCTCATCGACGCGCAGCACCGGCTGCCGATCGCGTCCGTCTGGGGCGACGGAACGAGCTCCAGCTCGGACGGCCAGTTCTTTCGAGGCGGCAAGCGCCTGGGCGTAGGTGACTTCAACGCCCGCTATGGCGTTGACCCAGGGTTCAGCCTCTACACTCATGTCTCCGACCAGCACGGCCCCTACCACGTGACGGTGCTATCCGCCTCGATGCACGAAGCACCCTATGTGCTGGACGGCCTGCTCCACCACGGGACATCGCTCGCCATCGCCGAGCACTACACCGACACGGGAGGCGCCACCGACCACGTGTTCGCGCTGTGCGCCATGCTGGGGTTCCGGTTCTGCCCTCGGCTGCGTGACTTCCCCGATCGACGTCTCGCCTCGATCACGGCTCCCGCCACCCACCCCGGCATGGCATCCCTGTTCGGCAAGCGGATCAAAGCCGACGTCATCCGCGAGCACTGGGACGAGGTGCTCCGCCTCGTCGGCCCGCTCAAGGCTGGGCACGGCGCGCCAGCGACGAGGGTGAGGAAGCTCGCGGCTTACGAGCGCCAGAACCTGGTCGACCTCGCATTGCAGGAGATCGGCCGGATCGAGCGGACGTTCTTCATGCTCGACTGGCTGGAGAGCCCCGAACTGCGTCGCCGCTGCCAGTCCGGGCTGAACAAGAGCGAGCAGCGCCATGTGCTGACCCAGGCGATCTGCACGTTTCGCCAGGGCCGGATGATCGACCGCACCCACGAGGCGCTGCAGTATCGCGCATCAGGGCTGAACCTCGTCATCGCTGCGATCGTCTACTGGAACTCTACCTACATCGCCGACGCGGTGCGGCACCTCCGGACGTCAGGCACCGCCATCGCTCCCGAACTGCTCGCCCACACGTCGCCGGTCGGTTGGGAGCACATTGCGTTCTCTGGCGACTTCCTGTGGGATCGCGCTGCCGAACGGGTTCGTCGCAAGCCGCTCAACATCGCCACTGACGTTCTCGCCGCCTAATCCGCTTAGCGTTGTTTAGCGTGGGATCAGCGCCTCGCCCTCAATTAGTGGGCCAGCGTAAGCCGATTGCGAACAAGACGATCCTGATCGTGGAAGACGAAGCCATCCTCAGGTTCGATCTGGTCGACTTCTTCGAACATGCAGGTTGGAAAGTGTTCGAGGCCACGAATGCCGAGAGCGCCATCGAATTGCTCGATCGTCACAGGGAGATCGGCGCTGTTCTGACGGACGTCAACATGCCTGGGTCGATGGACGGCCTTGCACTCGCTCATCACGTGCGCGGGCGCTATCCGCCAACCGTCCTGTTCGTGGTGTCGGGCAACGTGCCCCTGGACAGCGAGGATCTGCCGGTCCGAACCGCGTTCATGCCCAAGCCGTTCGATCCGCATCGCCTGCTTCGCGAACTGGAGGCGGCAAGTCTGTGACGGGGGGCTAACCTTAACTGCACAGGACTCCGGCGGAGGAAGGCGTTCACGCCGGTGCCAGTGCCGTCACATCGCCCGCGCCATTTCCCGGTCGATCTGCTGGACCGCGGTGACGAAGGCGAACAGCTTCTGCGGGTCGAGCTGACCACCCGTCCGGACGCCGGAGCACAGGTCGACACCATAGGGGCGAACCTGCCCGATCGCTTCCGCCACGTTAGCGGCGGTCAGGCCCCCGGCAAGAAACACCGGCTTCTCGGTCGCACGGACGAAAGCGGCGCTGACCGCCCAGTCATGCGCGCGGCCGGTTCCGCCCAGCTCAGCGACCGGGGCGTTGGGCCTGCCGGAGTCGAGCAGGAAGGCATGAACGCAAGGCTCATAGGCCGGGATCAGCTGTAGCGCTTCCGGCCCTTCGACGTGGATGACCTGTATCCGGCGGACGTGCGGCTCCAGCGCTGCCAGCTTGCCCGACTCCGCGGGATCGATGTGCGACACGATCTGGACCGCCGACGGAGCGGTCGCGCGGACATGGGCGGAGATGGCGTCGGCGGTCGTCTCGGATGTCAGCAGGAAGGTGGCCACCGGCGGTGGCACGAGCGCCGTCACCTCTGCGATCGCCCTGTCGGAGATCGGACCGGGACCAGAGGGCATGCGTGCTACCAGCCCCAGCGCATCCGCCCCCGCGGCGATCGCGATCCGCGCTTCATCCGGCGAGGCGATGCAGCAAATCTTTATACGAGTTCTCATGGGATGGAGACATGCCGCCAGGCCGATGCAAGGGCAATGCGCCGGTCCGTGCCGGTTGCCGTCGTGAGGTCGGGCGTCCTCTATCGTGGAGCAAGGCGGATCGTGGCCGTGCCGCGCCCCCATACGGGAAGGTACACGCCTTGCCCCGCCGCCTTCAGCTGGCCCGTGCGCACGTCCGTGATGTGGGCGCGCACGATCAGGTCGCCGATCCGCTTCTCGTCGATCGCACGGGTGATCTTGGCGAGCAGCTCGTCGAAATCCTTTTCGAAGTTCTGCGTCAGCGCGGCGGACACGGTGCTGGAGATGCCGGGGGCGTTGACGAGCTTCAGAAGCAGGCTTGTTCGGACCGAGTCGGTCACACCTGCGACGGTGAGATCGTCAAACGCGACACGGCGATCATTGACGGCGTTGCGCGGCGTGGCGGTAAGCCAGATCGTGCCCCGCGAAGGCTCCCCGCCTTCGGCTGCCGCACTGAAGCGGAGCCCGACCGCGATCTTGCCGCCCGTCGTGCCGTAGATGGTCACCTGGTAAAACTGCGCGCGCACCGCACCGACACCGGGCACCTCGAAGGGGCGGCGGGAACGCTTCACCAATGCCTTTGCGAGCACCGGCTCCAGCTGACGATAGTCGGCGATGACGGGTATGGCGAACAGGATGCGGCCGGGTCCAGGCTGCATGCGCGTCATGGCGGGGAGCGGCTGGCGCTGCGGATCAGGCGGCCGATCGCCGACAAAGGTCTCCGTCCCCGCCGTCAGCCCCAGCGCCAGGTTCACCCGATTGCGCGAAATAGTGTAGCCTCCGTAGCTCAACTGTCGGGGAGTGATCCGCATCCACACCGGCGGGTTCGCCCGGTTCAGCTGGACGGAGGTGAACGCCGCGCCCCACACCTGCGCGATCTGCTCGCGCAGCTGCAATCTGCCGAGCTCCTGCGGCAGAGTGTGCTCCAGGCGCGCGACGACGCCGGCGAGCTTGGCGTCGGCCTTGCTGGTGAACTCGATACGCTGGCCCAGGAAGTCGACGTGCGGCTCGTCGGTCCAGTCGTAGGCGATCGATACCGTTGCGCGCGGCGACCAGTCGCCGGCGATGTCGAGCCTGGCTACTGCCCGAACGCGGGCGTCCGCCTCGGCTGTTTCCCGGCTGAGCACGCCTCCCACGTCCCGGGCGCTGATCGCGGCGTGAAGCGGCATGGTGACGGTGATCGTTTTGCCCGAGCCCTCCAGCACCAACGGCCCTCGGACTACGGTGCCCGTGATGCGGCACCGGATCGCGGGCGTCTTAATTCTCGCAAAGAGGATCTTGACCTTCTTCGGCGGGACGCAGGTCTGCTCCGGCTTGTCGATTGACCAAAGGCGACGCGGAACCGCCTTTTCGAGAGTTGCCGCCAGCTTGCCCAGGTCCGCGACGATCGGCACGTCGATGGTGGAGGTCTGCGGCGGTACGCTGATCGTGTCCTTCGCTCGCGGAGGCGCCTCGCGAGGAGTTCGGTCGCAGCCAGTGAGGATGGCAACGCAGAGCAGAGCGAACACGATCGAGGCGCGGGAGACGTCGCTTTTGCGCAAGGAAAACCTCGCAATTCGGTCTGCCGCTTCAGATTTCGACTTAACCGGCATTGGAACGGCTTCAAGAGCCGCCATGTTCATCATCGCCGCGTACCTCCAGACGTCCGAGCGGCCACCTCTCCAGCAGAGCGCCGAGGTGCGTCGCAAGAAAGGGAACCGTTCCGTTTCCTTATCGTTCGACCCGTTGATTTCGGTCAATGCCTGACAACACCAACGGAGAACCTCGATGAAGATTGCGATTGTCGCTGCGCTGCTCACCCTGGCGCCGGTACCAGTGCTGGCGCAGGCCGTTTCGCCCGCCACTTCGGGAACAATGACCAGCGCTGACGTCGGCGTCTCGCCGATCGCGAGCCAGAGCGGACCCAATTACGTGCTCGCTGCGGCCGATGCGAACCTTTACCAGATCAAGGCCGCGCAGCTTGCCGCGACGCGCGCGCAGAGAGACGACGTCAAGGCCTATGCAAAGCGCGTGCTGGCGGAAACGCAGAGCAGCCACAAGGCGCTGCTGGCGGCGCTGAAGAATGATCAGCGCACGATCAAGGCGCCGTCCTCGAGCCTGTCCGCCGACCGCGCTGCCCTCCTCAAGCTGCTCCAGAAGGCGCCCAAGAGCGCCTTTGACAATCTGTATCTGACGCAGTCCGCGCAGGTTCAGCAGGCCGCCTGGGCCGTGCACAAGGGTTACGCGCAGGACGGGACCGACCCGGCGCTGCAGCAGGTCGCCGGCACCGCGGTCCCGGTGCTGGAAAACGAGCTCACCACCGGCAAGTCGCTTACTCCCTCCGGGCTTGCAGGATAGGTGATACCCACCGGGCCAGGTCGATGAAGCCCCCTTTAGACCTGGTCCGGTACCTGTTTATGGCGATTATTGACGGGAGTGCAGCCTGCGGAACTGGTCCCGTGCTTCACCGCGCATGAGATGCTGCATTACGATCCAGTAGCCCGTGACGGCTGTCTCTCCTGCCGCCTGATACGCGTTCGCCATGTTACGCCTGAGCTCCTCGAACAGCGCGTGCTCGAGCGCACGTCCCTCGTCGGTGAGCGACAGCAGCTTCTGCCGTCGATCGCGCTCCCCGACACGTCCGCAGACTAGCCCGCGGTCTATCAAATCCCGCATTACCCTGCCGAGCGATTGCTTTGTGACGCAGAGAACGTCCAGTAGTTCGCTGACTGAGATTTCCGGGTACCTGCCGAGGAAGTACAGGGCGCGGTGATGCGCCCGTCCGAGGGTACGCGTTGCCAGCTCGGCGTCGGCATGCGCCAGATGGGATCTGTGGGCAAAGAACATCAGATCCATTCCTCCCCTGATCGCGTCATCACGCAGATACTGGGCAGGAGGCGGCAGAAGCGGAGCCGTCACGCGGTCGGTGCCCTCCCCTCGCATCGCTGCAAGACTGTCACTGCTGGCTCCATCCAAGTCCCATCGCCTTTTGGAGGGCGATAAAGGCACGATCAAGTTCGCCGGTCGCTTCCAGCACTGACTGGTCGGCAGCCAGCGCCGCGCGTTCGGCATCGATGGACGTGGTCAGCGGTATCGCTCCCTGTGCATATCGCTGCCCGGCATAGGTCGCTGACTGTCTGGCACCGTTACGGCTCGCGACAGACGAAAACAGGTTACGGCGCTGATTGCCGAAGCGGGTCAGGCTGGTTTCAGCATCAGACAGCGCGCCGAGAACCGCCTTGCGGTATTGTGCTTCCGCCTCGTCTCGGTCAGCCCGCGCCTGCTCGACCCGGGCACGATTACGGCCGAAGTCGAGAAAGCTCCAGCTGATCCGCGGCAGGAGCAGGCCCGCGACGCTGTCAGGATCAACCACATCGGCGATATTGGGACCACCGAGCCCGATGATCCCCATAATGCTGACCGATGGGAACTGCCGGGCGACGTTGACCCCGATCTGCGCGTTCGATGCCGCCAGCTGCCGCTCGGCTGCGCGAATGTCAGGCCGGCGTCGCAGCATCGCGGCCGGGTCGCCGATCGCGACAGTTCCTGGGATCATCGGGATCGGGGCAGGAGTGGACAGCAAGGCATCGTGTGTTCCGGGCTCGTCGCCGGTGAGCAGGGCAAGCTGGTCGAGCGTGGTCGCGATCTGTCCCTCGAGCGGCAACAGCCCGGCCTCCGTGCGGGTCAGCTCGGTCTTCAGCCGAACCACCTCGTCGCGCGACGATGCACCGCGTTGTTCGCGCTGTTGAAGCAGGGCGAGTGATCGCTGTTGAAGCTGCGCGGAGCGGCGAGCCAGGATCAGGCGCTGCTGAAGTTCGCGCAGAGTCACATAATTCTGGGCAACCTCCGCCGACAGACGAACCTGCGCATCAGCTTTATTGGCTTCGGCCGCCTGAGCCTGGGCCTCGGCACCTTCGGCAGCGCGGCGTCGCGCGCCGAACAGATCGATCTCCCACGATGCGTCCAGGCCGGCATTATAGAACTCGGCCCTGATACGATCGGATTGCTCGCCTTGCGTCGGCAGCGCGAGCGAGCCTGCGGGAAGATCGGCGACGATCGCAGTGCCTGACGCCGACACGGTGGGAAGCTGGTTCGCGCGCTGTTCGCGCAAGCTGGCGCGCGCCTTGCGGATGCGCGCCTCGGCGATCGCCACGTCCGGATTGGAGGCAAGCGCGCGGTTGACCAGGGTCGTGAGCTGCGGGTCGCCCATGCCTTCCCACCAGCGTGCGATAGGGAGCTGCGGTGACGTGACTGCCTGATCTGCGCGGCGAAATGTCGATCCGGAGCGCTCCCCACTCGCGACGCCCGGCGGCCCTCCATAGTTGGGCCCGACGACGCATCCGGTCAGGAGGGCGGGCAGAATGGCCCAGCTGAGTCGCTTCATCAGTGCATCGCCATCTGCGTGTCGGAGGAGATCGGGCGGAGGAACAGTGCCAGCGGCGTCGTGACCGCGATCGCAACGCCGAGCGCGAAGAACAGGTCATTATAGGCCATAACGGTGGACTGCTCCAGGAGTTGACCCGCAAGCTGCCGATAGGCGCCGGCTTCGCCGGACGGCATGGCCATAGCCTTCGCGAACCATTCCTGCGTGGTCGCTGCATTGGCCGACACCGTTTCGCCCAGCCGATTGAAGTGGAGAAAGGTCTGCCGGTCCTGGAGGGTCGCCATCATGGCAAGGCCGATCGATCCGCCGAGATTGCGCCCCGCATTGAACAGCGCGGACGCATCACCAGCATCCTCGGGTGCTACAGCGCTGATCGCTGCCTGGTTGAGGAACATCATGGCGAAGATCTGCCCGAAGCCCCGGACGAGCTGTGAACCCGTCAGGTCGCCCCCAGCCGACTGCGCGGTGAGGTGCCAGTCCATGGCGCAGCTGACGCCGATCAGCGTCATGCCGACGAAAACCGCCAGGCGAACGTCAAGATATTTGAACGCTAGCGGCAGGAACGGCATCAGCATCAGGGCGGGGATACCGGAGACGAAGACCACCTTGCCCGATTGCAGCGCGCTATAATCCGCCATCGACGAGAGGAACTGGGGGATGAGAAAGGTCACGCCGTAGAGCACGACGCCGATGATGAGGCTGAGGACGAATACGCTACCGAAGGAGCGGCTGAAGATCAGCGACAACTTGAGCACGGGATGCGCGGAGCGGACCTGTCCGATCGTGATGAGCGCGAAGCCGAAGACCGTGGCGATCGCGAGTTTCACGATCATGGCGGACTCGAACCACATCTCGCGCTGCCCCTCCTCGAGCATGACGGTGAGCGCACCCAGGCCGATCGCGAGTCCCGCGATCCCGAACCAGTCGGCATGGCGTAGCTGGTCGAGCCGCAGATGCTCGTGCTTGAGCCCGAACAGCAGGAGGAGGACAAGCCCTGCACAGACCGGCACATTTAGAAAGAAGGCGTAATGCCAGCTGTAATTGTCGGTGAGCCAACCGCCGATGATCGGCCCGAGCACCGGACCAAGGATTGCGGTGCCGCCGAACGCGGCGGTGCCGATCGGCTGCTGCGACGGCGGCAGCCGTGTCGCGATGATGGTCATGGCGGTCGGGATCAGTGCACCGCCGGTGAAGCCTTGGCCCACGCGGCCAGCGATCATCATCGGCAGCGTCGTCGAGATCCCGCACACGATGGAAAAGCCAGTGAAGCTGACCGCTGCCCCCAGAAGGAAGTTGCGCAGGCCGAACAGGCGCACGAGAAAGGGGCTGAGCGGTATCATGACGATCTCTGCCACGAGATAGGAGGTCGCGACCCAGGTGCCCTCGGTGCCGCTCGCGCCGATCTCGCCCTGAATGGTGGGCAAGGCCGCATTGACGATCGAGATGTCGAGCAGCGCCATGAACGACCCGATCGTGCCCGCCGCAACGGCGAGCCAGTCGCGCAGGCCGGCGCGTTCGGACGCCATCAGCGCGAGCCCTGCGTCTCGTCGCGCTTCAGCCGCTCGGTTTCCTGCTCGATCCGGTCACGACTTCCCTTTGCGCTGATCGTGTCGACCGTGACCTCGACCGACAGGCCGGGACGCAGCACCCGGCGCGCCTCCGGCCCGGCTTCAATGCTGATCCGCACGGGCACTCGCTGAACGATCTTGGTAAAGTTCCCGGTCGCATTCTCGGGCGGGATGAGCGAGAACTGCGCGCCCGTGCCTGGCGAGAAGCTCGCAACCCGGCCGCGCAGTTCGGCGCCGTCCAGTGCATCCACCTTGATGGTCACGGGTTGCCCGACGCGCATCAGTGCGACCTGGGTCTCCTTGAAATTGGCTTCGATGTAGAGTTGATCGACTGGCACCACCGACATCAGCCGGGTCGCCGGCTGGACATATTGCCCGGCCCGGACCGCCTTGTCGGCGACAATGCCGTCGATGCTGCTGCGGATCTCGACCGCACCGAGGTCCGTCGAGGCGCGCGCAAGCTGCGCCTGCGCGGTGCCACGCTGCGCCTCCGCCTGGCCGATGCGAGCCGCTTGCGTCGCGACACTACGACGGGCGGCGAGGTAGGCGGCTCGCTGCGCGCGCAGCTCTGCGGCGGTTCGATCACGCTGAAGGACAAGGTTTGCCAGACGCTCACGCGATTCCGCTCCTGTCCGAGTAAGGGGTTCGTAGCGTCTTACCTCGTTCTCTGCCGCTGCGGCGGCAGCCTCGGCGCTCGCAACCTGGGCGGCGGCCTGAGCGACAGTGGCCTGTTGTTCGTCAAGCGTCCGGCGCGCAGTCGTAATGTTGGCGCCGGCGGCGGCGATCTGAGCTTGCGCCTGTTCGACATTGGCGCGGTAGTCACGAGGATCGAGGACGGCAAGCAGCTGGCCGCGGCCGACAGGCTGGTTGTCGGCGACGAGCACTCGCTCGACATAGCCGCCCACCTTCGGTGAAACGGTCACGAAGTCCGCGCGCACATAGGCGTTGTTGGTCGACTGCAGGTATTGGCCGCTCGCGCGGTAGTTCAGGTACCAGACGACCGCCGCGAGGATGCCCGCAACGAGCGCGGCGATGAGGACGTAGCGGATGATCGGAAAGCGCTCGAGAAGCGAGGGCTTCTTTTCGCCATTCTTCTCCTCGGAACCGTCCTCTGACCCGGCTTTTTGCTGGGAATTTGCGTCCGAGTGGTCATGCGGCGCGTCGCCGCCTCGATCTTCAGCCTGCTCGTCAGCCACCCAGCAACCCTATCGTATGTAAACTAAGCCGTATCATAGTGTGTGTCGGTCGGCATTGCCACCCACTCTGATGGGCTCGTGCACAGCAAACTCAAGCTGCGCGAAGCATACAGCCGCGGGATCTCCGCGGCGGAATGCTTCGGCGTGAACGACTGCGATCCGACGCCCGACACGCCTGACCTTAGGCGTCGTGACAAGGGCATCGGGCCGAGCAGAGGCAAGGAACTGGAGGTTCACGCTGATGAGCTTCGGGACGTGCCCATGCGGAAGTTGGCGTGCAAGGGCACGCTTCGCTGCCACTTCGAGAAAGGATGCCACAGCTCCGCCATGCAAGGCGGGAAGGAGGGGGTTGCCGATCATGTATTCCACTGGCGTCAAAACAAAGGCGTCACCGCTCTCCGAAATCGTGGAGCCTAGCAGCTGCGCGAAGCCGCTCATGACCCGACAGCCCGATTGATCGAAAAGACGCCTTGGGCAGTCGCGATCAGGTGAGAAGGATCGGTATCCCAGACTTCGGTCCGTACGAACGCACGGTGCTCGGTGGCGTCGTAACAATGCGCCCACGCTGTCGCGGAGCATCTCGCCTCGGGGGACCGCACATGGTCCACCTTCAGGTTGAGAGTCGAGATTGCCAATCGCCTTCCCAGTCGGGACATTACAGCAACGCCGCAGGCCTGATCGATAAGGCTCGTCAACACGCCCGTTGCTAAAGTCTCGTCGTCGTCCGCCAGCTCCTCACGCCAACCGACACGTAGCGAGCTGAGGCCATCGCCGATCGAAACCAGCTCCAGGCCAAGCCTGTTGCCCCACGGTATGTCGCCTGGTTGCAGGCTCCAGTCTCCAGCCACGATTCCATCCTCGTCCTGATCAGGCCTTGCCAGCTTAAAAGGCCGCCTTTGCTCCAGCCACCTGGGAAACGGTACGGTTTACATATATGGTCCTGCTTCTTAATGGTTATGGTCTCGCATGGAAACGCGGTCGAACAAATTCCTGGTGCTCGTAGTGACCGGCTTTCTGCTTGGCACGCTCCTGATCTTCACCCTGTGGCTGTTTGATGCACGCGATGGAGACGGCAATCCCTATATGATCCGCTTCACCGGGAGCGTTGCCGGCCTGGAGAAGGGGTCGCCGGTGACCTTCTCGGGCGTACCGGCCGGTCATGTCACATCGATACGGTTCGATAAGGATGACCCGTCAGCGGTTCTCGTCACCGTCAGCCTTGACCCGCGGATCCCCATCGTCGCAGGCGTAAAAGCGTCGATCGCAAGATCGGCACTGGCCGGCACCGCGAACATCAGCCTCGACGGCGCTACATCTGGTGCGCCCCCGATCGTTGCGGCGAGCGACACCGAGCTTCCCGTCATTCCCGCCAAGGAAGGCGGGCTCCTTGGCGGCGGAGGGGACCCCGTCGCACTGGTCGAAAAGATCAGCCGCACCGTGGATTCTGTTTCTCGCAACCTCGACGCCGCTCAGCAGCAGCGGGCCAGCGATCGACTGGCGGCGCTTGCGGAAAGTTCCGCCGGTTGGGCAGACAAAGCCGGAGCAGCGTCCGATGCTCTCACCGGTGCGCGCGGCCGCGTGATTGCCGTGGGCGACGCCTTGCAGCGATCCCGCGACAGCGCCCAACAGCTGAGAGCGGCAGTGGACGAACGCAGCGCGACCGTTCTCGCGAGAGCGAACCGCACGTTGGTGAACGCTCGAGACGGAGCCGAGCGATTTGTGGCGCGCGTTGAGGCGGTTCGACC
This sequence comes from Sphingomonas aracearum, assembly GCF_003345355.1. Classification (GTDB taxonomy): domain Bacteria; phylum Pseudomonadota; class Alphaproteobacteria; order Sphingomonadales; family Sphingomonadaceae; genus Sphingomonas; species Sphingomonas aracearum. The sequence goes on from NZ_QQNB01000004.1 coordinate 135,223, forward strand.
CGCGATCCGCGGCACGACTGCCAAACAGGCTCAACTGCGTGAGACCATTCGTTCAGCAAGGAACAAGGTCGGTGCTGTCAGGGATACGGCCGTTCGCATCGATCAGGAGGGACTGGGCGTGGGTGCTGCGTCTCTTCCCGTCTACAAGCCAACGTCACAGGATTGAGCGACGGCGATACAAAAGCACAGCCTTGGGCTGAGATCGAGCTGGCAGGCGAGCAAGCGACCCTCTCGGCGTGATTTCTCGTCAACCTGTCCGGATCAGGCTACCGTCGATCCAGGAGAACGAGATTGAGCGACAACGAAAAGAAAGGTCGGCCCAGGAAGATGGGCAGACCCACGACCGAGGATGCGCTTCGCCTGACCTCGCATATCCTCAAGAGCGCCCGCGAGATGTTCTTCGCACACGGGTTTGACGGCGCCAGTGCCGACATGATCGCCGAACAGGCGCGTATCTCCAAGCGAACCCTGTACGCGCGCTTCGGCAGCAAGGCCCGCGTGTTCGAGGCGGTGATCCTCGACGAGATCGATACGCAGCTGCGCGCGCTCGAACCTTCCGGCAGCGACGAACCCGACATCCGATCGCGGCTTCGCGTAATCGCCGATCGTCTGCTTGAGTGGCTGCTGACGCCGCGGATCACCTCCATGGAACGCGTCGTCATCGCGCAGGCCGTGCGCTTTCCAGCGCTTGCGGCAAACATCCACGACTTCGGCTACCAGCGGGCCGTGCAGTGGGTGGCCTCGATCCTCGCCCATGCCGATGCAAAGGGTGAGCTATCGCTGGCAGACCCGGTGTTTGCCGCCGAGCAGTTCGTCACCCTCGTAGTGGTCGCACCCATGCGCCGCGCAGCGCTCGGGCTGTCTCCTCCCGCGTACGACGATGCCGCACGTGATCGTATCTCTCGCGGTATCGACCTGTTCCTCGATGGCTGCCGTCCGCGCGAGGCGGATGGTTGCAGCGCCTGATGCCCACCACCGACGACGAACCTCAGATCGGTGAGCGCGCGCGCCTGGCCGAGCTCCTCCAGATCATGGGGCGCCATGGCTTCAACGGGCTCGCCTCGCGCCTGGGCCTGCTGCCCGGTCGTTCGGAGCAGCCGGTGGACGTCGGTACCCCCGAGCGGGTCGTCGCGCTGCTGCGAGACCTTGGACCCGTCGCGGTCAAGCTGGGGCAGGTGCTCGCGACCCGTGAAGACCTGCTCGGGCCGGAATGGGTGCGCGCGTTGTCGACGCTGCAGGACCGGGTGACCCCGCTGCCGTTCGAGGCGCTGGAGCCGACGATCCTGACCGCGCTTGGCTCCCCGATCGCGGACGTGTTCGCGAGCTTCGACCGCGAACCGATCGCCGCGGCCTCGATCGCGCAGGTTCATGGCGCCATCCTGCGCGACGGAACCGAGGTCGTGGTAAAGGTACGCCGACCGGGGATCGCGGAACGCGTCGATGCCGACCTGAGGCTGCTTCGCCGCATTGCGCGGCTCGCCGCGAGACACTCACCGGAGATCCGTCGCCTCAAGCCTGACGAACTGCTCCGGTTCTTCGCTGAGAGCCTGTCGCAGGAAATGGACCTCAGCGCCGAAGCGGCAGCCTGCGAGAGCATCGGCGTGTTCCTGCAGCCGCTCGGCGTTCGCACGCCCGGCTTCTACTGGGATCAGGTTGGTCGCCGGATCAACGTGCAGGAACGGCTCGACGGCGTGCCGGTCCGCGCGATCCTCGACCGAGCGGGTGAGGACGGGGCGGGTCAGGGCGCTGCCGACGTCGCCGGCAGATATGCCGATGCGGTGCTGCGGATGATCATCTTCAACGGCCGGTTCCACGCGGACCCCCATCCCGGCAACGTGTTTGTTCTGGCCGACGGGTCGTTGGCGTTCATCGACTTCGGGGCGGTCGGCGTGCTCAGTCCCGCCCGGCGGAACGAGGTTGTCACGCTCGTCCTTGCCATCGCGGGTGAGGACACACGATCGGTGACGGACGTACTGTTGCAATGGTCGGGCGAGACCGACGTCGATCGCCCGGCACTGACCCGCGACCTCGACGCGCTGATCGACCAGTTCCGCGGGGCGGTACTCCAGCAGATCGAGCTCGCCGACATCTTCGGCCGCGTGTTCGCGCTGCTGCGCACCTACCGCCTGGCGCTGCCACCCGACCTCGCCCTGCTGCTGCGCACCCTGCTGATCGCCGAAGGATTCGTGCGACGGCTTGATCCCGGCTTTGACATTGCCGCGCGCGCGGCACCGATCGCGCGCGAACTGCTGCGGGAGCGGATCGGCCTAGCCGGCCTAAAGCGTGGCGGACGCCGGCTGGCGACGAGCCTGGGCCGTCTGGCCGCCGCCTCGCCCGAGCTGGTGGCCTTCGCCGAGCGGGTTGCGCGGTCGGGTGCGCTGCCGATCGAATTGCAGGGAGGCGCGGTTTTCCCAACTCCGGCATCGCCCCGGCGCGCCGATCCCAACATTCTGTCCACCGGACTGCTTGTCGCGGGCGCGATCCTTCAGCGCGACCATGATGTTGTCGGCGCGATGTTGATGGCGTCTGCGGTGCTGCCTGCAGGCTGGGCTTGGTTTTCGAGCAGGCAGAGGCGCTGACTTCCTGCTGCCCGACCTTCCCACACCCGACTCTCCACCCTTACCCTTTCGCGCGCTTGTTCGGGTATCCGGCTCCTCGCTGAGAAGTGGAACAACCCACGAGAGGGGGCGTTTCCGAACAAGTAAACCAGGCGGTGTATAAACCGCACCCTGGTTCGATCGAGCGAGGGCTTTTGCGTGTCGGAACAACCGGATCACGAAGCGCATGTACCGGCTGAGGAGTTGTCTGACTTCGGTGCTGCACTGAGCGACTTGATGCCCAGGCTGGCGAGCTATGCGCGATCGCTAACAAGAAATCCCGATGCTGCACAGGATCTCGTTCAGGATACCGTGCTGAAAGCCTGGCGCAGCCGTGCGTCCTTCGAGGCCGGCACGAATTTGAAAGCTTGGACCTTCCGTATCCTTCGCAACTCCTTTTTGTCGCAGGTTCGTCGTAAAGGTGCGGGACAGGCAGGCGAGACCGCCGAACTCATTGATGTTCCGGTGGCGTCAAATCAAGAATCGGTCGTGACATTGGGCGATGTTCGCCGCCTGTGGCCGCGCCTGACACCCGAGCAGCAGCGGTGCATCCAATTTGTCGGGATCGAGGGTTTGAGCTACGAAGAGACAGCCACGATCGAACAGGTTCCTGTCGGTACGATCAAGAGCCGCGTGGTGAGAGGGCGGCAGATGCTGCGCGCACTCCTGGATCAAGCGAACGTCGTGCCAGCCAAGGGGACAGCATCCCGGATCCTGTCGGTCGATTCGTCCCCTCGGTATGAGCCGTCGCGCGTTGATGATGAACACTCAAAGCAGATCGAACTGCTGCGAAGGTGGCGCGCGGAGCGTGCGGCCGCTCGCTGCGCCGTCGGATGACTTTCTTAGGATCCACCAGATCCCGTTTGTGTCCCTTCCGTTTCAGACCCGCGATGAGCCCCCGTGGCGCCACGAGTTAATGATGGCGCGATGGAGTCGTCTCGCGAGTTTGCCCGTTAATCGCTGCCAAACAGGCGATTTTCCCTGGATCATGTATTTTCGTTAGCATTCACCTCTGATCGTTGCGCCCTGGTTACAAGCGAGCAGGTGCTACGGGAACAGATCGTCCACGTTTCGGTTCGACGGTCGATCCTGCAGCGACCGTCGAATCTCGCTCGCGATCGTTACCGCGGAGTTATGCCTCGTACCTCGACGAGCTTGATGCCCACAGAAACCTCTTCGCGGTCGAGCTCAACGCCATCACTGTCCGGGAGCAGCAGCTGAACGCGCTGGTTCGCGTCTGGGCGTCGCTTGGGGAAGGTGGGGCGATCGGACGATTGCGGATCGTTCGGCGCTGCCACGCTGGGCACTACGCGTCTGGACGACGCTGCGATCGTGAAAGGACGCGGTCTCGGCTGGTCAGGCGAGTTCTGCCCCGTGGCTGTCCTGCCAGGCGGCATCCTCGATCGCGTCATGCCCCGGCTCGCCCGCCGACTGCGCCCCCGTCCACCGCCAGGCATCCAGCCGTTTGCCCGTCACCGTCGCGGCAGCGTCGGAGCAGAGCCAGAGCAGCGGCGGGACCACGATCTCGGGCGACAGCAGCCCGGCGCGGGCACTGTCCGGCAGCCCTTCGGGGATCATGCCGGTCAGCGTTGCGCCCCCTGGCAGCAGCGCGTTCACCGTGATGCCGCTATCAGCAAGGTCCTGCGCCCAGATCGCGGTTTCTGAATCCAGCGCCGCTTTGGACGGGCCATAGGGCGAGAAGCCTCTGCGCCGCATCGTCTCGCGGTTCATCGAGACGTTGACGATCCTCCCGCTGCCTCTCTCCAGCATCGCCGGGACAGCCGCGCGCGCCATCAGGAACGGTCCGTTGACGTTGGTGTCGATCACCAGGCGCCAGGTGTCGGGGGCGACCTCCCAGAATCGGGTCGGTTCGGTCAGGAAGGTATCGCTTACATACTTCATGCCGCGCCCGGCGTTGTTGACGAGGATGTCGAGCCGGCCGAACCGCGCGACCGCTTCGCGCACCGCCGCGGCACAATCCGCCGCCCGGGTCACGTCGGCGAGCAGCGGCCGCACCCGATCGTCGCCGCATTCACGCTCTGCCTCCTTTGCGACCGCCTCGACTTCGGCAAGCTCGCGTGCAGCGGTGGCGATCACCCGCACGCCGGCCTGCGCTAGCCCCAGCGTCATGGCGCGGCCCAGCCCGCGACCGCCGCCCGTGACGATCGCGACTTGGCCGGCGAGCCCGTGCTCCTCGGGCGCGCTCACCTGTTTAGCGCCTGCATCTGAGGTGCCGCGTAACGCTCGCCCGCGGCAGCCCCCCTTGGCGCCGCGTAATCAAGACGTTCCAGTTCTTCCCGGCTCAGCATGACGTCGAGCGCGGCGACATTCTCCTCCAGATAGCGGCGGCGCTTGGTGCCCGGGATCGGAACAATGTCCTCGCCTTGTGCCAGCACCCAGGCGAGCGCGAGCTGGGACGGCGTACAGCCCTTTTCCCGCGCAAGCGCCTCGACCGCGGCGACAAGCTCCAGGTTACGCTGGAGATTGTCGCCCTGGAATCGCGGACTGTGCCGGCGATAATCATCGGGTGCGAGGTCCTCCACCCGCCGGATTGCGCCCGTCAGGAAGCCTCGGCCAAGCGGGCTGTACGGCACGAAGCCGATCCCCAGCTCCCGAATGGTTTCCAGGATCTCGCCCTCCGGGTCACGGCTCCAAAGCGAATATTCGGTCTGGAGCGCCGCGATCGGATGAACGGCGTGCGCGCGCCTGATTGTTGCGGGCGCCGCTTCCGAAAGGCCGAGGTGGCGCACCTTGCCCTCGCGGACCAGATCGGCCATCGCACCCACCGTGTCCTCTATCGGCGTGTCGGGGTCCACACGGTGCTGATAAAAGAGATCGATCACCTCTATTCCTAGCCGGCGCAGGCTCGCTTCGCAGGCCGCTCGGACATAATCGGGTCGCCCGCACACGCCCCTGAAGCTCCCGTCCTCGTCCCGGACATTGCCGAACTTGGTCGCAAGCACGACCTTGTCACGACGATCGCGGATCGCGCGCCCGACCAGCTCCTCGTTACGGCCGACGCCATACATATCGGCCGTGTCGAGAAAGGTCACGCCGAGTTCGATTGCCCGGTGAATCGTTGCTACCGCCTCGGCGTCGTCGGCCTGTCCGTAGAACTCGGACATACCCATGCATCCCAGTCCCAGCCCCGACACGCGCAACTCACCGCCCAGCGTTCGTTGTTTTACCGTCATTGTTGATCCTCTCGTCTTCGGGCGAGTGTGCCAAGTCTGGGCCCGCTTCCCATTGTGCAAATCAGCGATTGTGGCGAACTCAGCGGCGCCGCTCACTTCTTGTTCCGACCGGGACTCGGCCGTCCTGATACCGACATGCCACACGAGCCGGCCGACTGGCGGCGCGCCCTCGGCCTGTGCAGTTCGTGTGGTACAACCTAGCGCGCAGTCCTGGCTTCGAGGCGCTTACCAGCCGTATCCATGATCATTGCGTTCCAGGCGAAAGGGCAGGGGCACAATCACCCACTGCTCCTTCGCCTTGCTGAAACCGTTCGATCCCGGACGAGTTCTGAGGCCGTTCGAAACGCTTGTCGCTCAGTTCCCGCTTAGCAGCTGTTCGGCGAGTTCGGTGTGCTTGGCGTCCGCCTCTTTTGCCTCGTCCGCGCACGCCTTCATGTCACGCGCCACGTCCTCCATCCCAAGGTGTCCGCAATAGCTCGCCATCGTGCCGAAGGATGCGACCCAGTAGTGCAGCGCCAACTGTCCGCTTGCAATAATGCCGAGGTCCCGTGAGGTGTCGTCCGCAGCCTGTTGGCGGATCCTGCGACTTACTTCGTAATGGGCTTCGAGCACGGGGTTGTCCTGCTGCTCACCCGACCCCGTCTGCTGGACAGCACGCTCGATCTTATCGGCCCACTGCCGGGATGCCCGGTTTCCTTCCTCGAGCGCCGCTTTCAGGGCCGGGTGGCGGGCATCATTATTGACCTCGTCGGTTGCCTTTGCAGCCACATCACTGCCGGCCTTCATCGCAGCCAGTCCCTGAACTACGAGCTTCTGCAGATTGTCTTTTTCCATGGAGCCTCATCCTCATCCTGCGGCCGGCTCGAACGAAGAGCGGCTTGTTCATTAACCTTGAAGGCGATTGAAGTTCCGTCGGAACACGAGGCGGGAGTATGGACTATACCCTTTGTCGATCGCGGATGATCGCCTGGGGAAGGCACCGGCGTCGGAATGAGTTAGGAACCGCGCGCCCACCTGAGCAATCGTCGCCAACGTGATCGTGGAAACCTTGGCAAGAGCTCTTGCGTTCCCACTTGAGAGGAGCAGAACTATGAAAGAGGTACACGACGCCCCTTCGGAAGCGGAGGCGAACCACGGCCTGGTCGCAGTTAAAGGCCCGGATGCCGTCGACGTCGTGATGACGCCAAAAGCAGCGTTGCGTACGGCCGAGCGGATCAGCAGTGCTGCGGTCGAGGCGCTTGTCGAACAGAACCTCAGCGAACCGGGCGACCGTCACTAAAGCAGTTCAGGCCTGAAGCGCAGCGACGGGTGCATGAAGCGACCAGATCAGCCCGGTTGGGAGGTCATCGACGCCTCCAACACCGCCTAGCCGCTTTGGGGTGGCGACCTCGAGCAAGCGTTCACTCCATGTGCAAAGCGGCGTCCTTACTTGCGGACCGTCACGTTCTGCCCATTGAAGCCAGATGTGCGGCTGGTCCGTGACGTTGACCTCCCAACGTAATGACACGTATCCGTCTTTTTCACTTAAGGCGCCGTAGCGCAGCGAATGCACCTCCAGCTCGTGAACAGCGAGCGCAAGGGCCGCCGCCGTGCTCGGTCCTACCGGAACAGGTGAGCCGACGATGCGAACGCGACTACGACCCCCTTCGGCAAGCGCCAGCTCGACCAGTGTCTGAAGATCGGTGACGTGGGCCTCGGGTTGCACGATCAAGTCGCTGATCCTGCTGAGCATCGCCACCCGGGCTGACAGCTCTCGGCCCTTCTCAAGAAGAGGCTCGTCGCCGTCCAACACCTGATTGGTCGTCGCTGAGACGATGGTGAGCAGGTTTCGAAGAACATGGCGAGCGCCATTGACTGGCATGAAGCCATTTGCTGGCGGCTGACTTTTGGAGGGCAGACCGAGCCCCATCACGACCTTTTCGTACGGAACCTTGAGCTGCACCTGCGAGCCATCAAGGAAGCGAATTGTCGTCGCGAAATCGTCGCTGCACAGGTGCGACACGGTAGCGGGATTGATCGCAACGACTTGGCCATCAGCCAAGCCAAAGGTGGCGAGCGGCGTAGCCGCGTGCGGGCCGGGAGAGACCAGCTCCATCATTGAGGACCGCGGTGCCATGTCGGTCGCATTCGGTACGGCGACATCCAGCGCCTCGGAGAGACGACAAGCAAAGAGGCTGCCGCCGGCGTCAACGCCGTCCAACAAGCTCAGCGCTCTCCGAGCAAGAACGGCCGCCGTTCGCTCCGCTGCCTCTTTATCCACGACGATCCTCTTCCATTCGATCTGCTCTGTGGCCCCGCTTGTAGCCCCGAGCTTCGTTCCGCGCTCAGGTCTCAATCAAATCGCCTGCTTCGCTCCCTGCCGGCATTCTCCGCGCGAGCAGAGGCCATAGCTTTCGAGAAGAGTTCCCGGAACACTCGCCCGGCGAGTGCCGGATTGTGCCGGTTCATGTTCTCTGACATTCTCTTGATCAGGCCGCATTGTCGCACCTGCGGGATAGAGGAGAAGCGCAACAAAAGGAAACCGTTCCGTTTCAACGTGGTTCCCGCCTTACGCAGCCGACGGGTGTGCCGCGACGAGGAGGCGCTCATAAGTGCTGCGCTGTCGCGTCTCTTAAATCTCGTGCAGGAACTGGTCTGTGCGTCCGTCAACGCGGCTGAGGTTCAGCCGACGACCAGCGGATTTCCTCGCCGGATCCTCCCTCTCACACCGCACAACACGCGAATTTAACATAATCTATATTATCAGCCTAGCAGATTGTAGGCGCTAAGTAGAAATGACACTCCTCCGCTAGATAGAAAAGGCACAACGAGTGCCAGCGGGTCGCCGGTGTCATGGCCATCCTCGGCAGCGAGGATGTGCAAGCGATGACGGTGCTGACAATGAGTGCTGCCGAGGTGAGGCGGTACGACACGCTGATGCGGCTCGACCGCGGTGAGATCAGGGTGGCGGACGCGATGGCGCTGCTGAGGCTTGAGCGTCGACAGATCTACCGGTTGCTGGAGCGACTTCGGCAGGACGGCGCAGCCGGGCTCATATCCCGCAAGCGTGGGCGTCCGAGCAACCGGCGTTACGGCGATGCCGTTCGTGATCAGGTCGTCAGCCTCGTGCGCGAGCAGTATAGCGGCTTCGGGCCGACGCTCGCGCGCGAGTATCTGGCCGAGCGGCACGGCATCCGAATCTCGTGCGAGACGCTGCGGCAGATGATGATGGCAGCGGGGCTGTGGAAGGACCGCGCAGCGCGCCGCCCTCGCCCGTACCAGCCGCGTTATCGGCGGGACTGCCGCGGCGAGCTGATCCAGGTCGACGGGTCCAAACACTGGTGGTTCGAGGACCGGGGCCCGCAATGCACGCTGCTGGTCTATATCGACGATGCGACCAGCGAGCTGATGCACCTGGAGATGGTGGAGAGCGAGAGCACCTTCTCGTATATGCGGGCGACGCGCAGCTATATCGAGCGCCATGGCAAACCCGTGGCCCTTTACTCCGACAAGCACAGCGCGTTTCGCAACAACACGGCCTCGGCGAACGGCGACGGCATGACCCATCTCGGGCGGGCGTTGCACGCGCTCAACATCGAGATCATCTGCGCCAACTCGCCGCAAGCCAAGGGGCGCGTCGAGCGCGCGAACG
>NZ_QQNB01000005.1 GCF_003345355.1 Sphingomonas aracearum
GGACAGGGCAGTGCCACAGCGGGGTCAGCGCTGCGCTTGTGGATGGCTCCACGCTGCCCCCGCTGCTACCAACCGAGTGTCATTTCTAATTGGCGGCGAATGTGTCTTTTCTAACTGGCAGCAACACAGATTTGCTCGATAGATTAGCTGTTTAGGGGTTTGTTGCGCCCTTATCCGATCAGCGACGTTCGTTCGCGTAAGCGCTGCTCCCGCTCGTCAAGCCACGCGCCAAACTGCTCCAGAATGTCGTCGACGTCCAGGCCCGTCCGCCGATGATGCGCCACGACGCGCGCGCGGAGCGGTGCCGGCCAGCGGGTGCTTTCGCGGACCAGCGTCGCCTGGACCCATTTGGGCGTGCTGGCGAGCAGCCATTCGAGCGAATGCCGTTCGCAAGCGAGCCTCACGCCCGACATCAGGCGGCTGACCGGCTCATCCGACAGCAGTGCGATGACAGCGCATGAGACGTGAGCACGATATGCAGGCGACAGCTCGTGAAAGGGCTGCTCTTCCCAGGTTTGCGGCTCGTGATTGGGCAAGTTCGGTACCAGCGGGCTGTTGAACAGGTTTATGCGGCTGGTGCGGTTGATGTCGGGAGCGAGAAAAGCTCGCGTGAGCCCGTCCAACACGGCGAGGAACTGCCGAGCCGAGACCTGCCCTACCCCGCTCAGCGACGCAGACCTGCCGAGCAGCGCCTTCCGCAACTCGCCATCGAAGGCGAACAGCAGGTTTAAGGCGGCGGACACTTCCTCCGACCGACAGTCGGACGCTGGTTTCGGGCCGCTCCAATGGTTCATTCTGAGAGGTACGCCGCAGTCGGTGCAGGTGAACTCGATCCGGCTCCGCCAGCTGAAGCGGGGCTCCTGGTGGGGCTGACAGCGGCGGCAGAAGTCCTGCCGCCAGGTGCCGTGCCGGTGACAGAAGATGAGCGGGAGCGCCGCTTCGGCATCGAGGTAGGCGCCACCTGTGGCGTGGCCCTCAGCAAGGCAGACATGGCACCAGGCGAGATCGAGCTCGCCTCGCGCTCGCCCTTTTCCGTCGGTTCGTGGCAACCAGGCGGTCACCAGCCACGGCCAGCGGCGCTTCAGGTTGAGGCGCATGATCGCATTCTGATCGACGCGGAGCCGTTGCGCCGCGGATTTCGCCTCCGACCCCTTCCATCCTACGTCCGCTCTGACCTTGGTGCCTGCATTGCCGGGGGATAGCTCCTGCCGCAACTCAGTGATGGACACCTCGTAACAAGCGGCGATGCGCGCCAGCCAGGAGGAGATGAGCTCGTCAGAATGAGGCCGTGGCGCGATCGGCAGCGCGCCCGGCACGGCTCAGACCGTTTCCCTGGCCCGCGCCCGCCCCCGGCGCTGGGCAATCACCTTCATGCTGACCGAGGGCAGCACGAGGTCGTCGGCATCGAGGTCGCTGGCCTCGATGCATTCGCTGCCGTTCTCGATCGCACGAACAGCCAACGTCTCCACGAGGCGGAAGATGCGCCCGGTATTGCCGTCGGAGAGATCGAGTACCGACGTGCGGCAACGCTGCTCTTCCAGCTGTGAAGGTCTCCGAAGCGGCAGGATCGCAGCTAGCGTGACCATCAACAGGCGGAACGCTTCGTCGTTCTGCCACCGAGCCAGCTCGACCGCGTCGAACCGCTCGGCGAGCGCCGCGTCGGTGAGCAGCGCCGCCTGCGCCTCGTGGTTGCCGGTACAGACGAGCGGGATCTGCAGGTCGTTCGCGAGATAGCGGATCGTGTTGAGGAAGATGCGCTGCTGGCGCGGCGTGCAGGCCAGCATGTGGTTGATCTCATCCAGGATCAGCATGCGAGCACCCACCTGCCCCATCAGCCGGCGAGTCAGGAGGCGCGCACGCTGCGTGTCCCCCCGCGCGGCGAAGCCGGCGCCGAGCTTCTCGATCACCTCGCCGTAGAACTCGCCGTCGGTCGGCTGCGGTGGAAGCTGGACGGCGACGACCGGTATCGTCGCCACGCCGATCGCCTCATTGAACCCGCGCGGGTTCTCTGCCTCAAAGCGCTCCACGATGCGCGACTTGCCCATGCCGGTTTGGCCGTAGATCAGCAGGCACGGCATGCGCGTGCGCGGCGGATAGCGCAGCATCGCGTCCAAGGTCTTGCGCACCGCTTCCGCCTTCGGGAAGCCGAGCCACCGGTCCTTGCGGATCCAGGCGATCCGGTCGGCGTCGGGCCAACGCGCGCGCTCGCGATAACGATCGGCGAGATGGGAGAGGTCGCTCATCGGGGCATCTCCTCGACAAGATAAGGAAGCCCCGGCTGATCGCCGCCCGTCCTCTCCTCTACCGCAGATAAGCCAACGGCAGGGGTTACCTGCTCAAGCCGGAGCTTGCTGCCACCCCTCGCCCGACGGGCGTCGCGCAGTGCCGCTTTGGTCCGCTGAAGCGCGAACCGCGCGGCTTTGGTCTTGTGCGCCGCTTCCGCGACGATCAATCGCTGGGTCTCCACAGCCTGGAAGATCAGCGTCTCGTCGACAGCCTGCTGGCCGCGCTCCCGCAAAGTGCGAACCGCCTCCTTCTGTTCCCAGCGGGTGATCGCGGGACGCCGCAGATCGCGGTAGGGCACCTCGAGGTGCTCGCCGTGTGGTAGCTCGAGCCAGACGCGCGAAAGGTCGCGGGGATCCCAGCGCACCGGCATCGTCTGCCCCGGCCGCGTGTACCAGCAGGATAGCGCATCATCCCAATAATGAGTGCGGAACAGCTCGATGCCGTGTGGTGTCACGGCGCGCAGCTCGCAGGGTAGAAAGTCGAACAGGAACGCGGCATCGTCGGCCGGAAGGCGGACCAGCTCCGGGCGTCGTTCCATTCCCTCGGCCCAAGCAAGGGCGGGCGGGATGCCGATCCCGCGGTGCCGCTCCGCATGATATGGGCCGATGATCTGCGCGGCGAGCCAGACTTCCAGCTCGCTCAGCGTCATGCACGCCTCACCTTCCGCATCGTAGTCGCCACGCTCGGCGACGTTCGAGAAGGTCGTTCCGGGTAGGAGGTGGACGGCCCCCATCATCGTGCCAATCAGCCGCTCGATGTGACCGCCGAAGTGCGGCCGACGCACCGGCCGATATTCGAGCGCAATCGAATGAGCTCGGCAGCCGCGCTTCAGCGCGTCTGAGCGGTGCTCGCGCGCATTGTCGAGGTGAAGCCGATCCATGAGCCCCTGGCTGTCCCACGGTGCCGTCATGCTCCGCTCGGCCAGCCAGTCCCGCTTGGGGAGAACGGCGTGCCGCATGCACATACCGACCGAAACAGCGGACGGCGCCAGCATGTCGAGGTGGAAGCCGGGCACGGTTCGGCTCGCCACGTCGATCATCAGCGTGAGCCAGGGCCGGCCGATAGGCTTGCGGTACAGGTCGTCGACAACGATCACGTCGACCAGCGTGTGGTCCGACTGGACGAGCTCAAGCGCGTAGTTCGCCTCGAGCACGCCTCGCGTTGGCTCCCACTTGTCAGCGGATGCCTTGGCACCCTGTCTGCGGGCCATAACGATCTGGGGAGCGAGCCGGTCCAATCGGGCCTGAATCGCCTTGGTGCTGGGCACCTTGACCCCGATCTTCGTTCCTTCGTGTCGCAGCCAGCGGCGGAGCGCCTGAACGCTGGGCTTCTCGAGCGTGAGGTAGAAATCAGCGATGCCGCGAGCGATAAGATGCTCAGCCGCGGCCGAGAGCCGCTGCTCCCCCTTCCCCCTTCCTCGCGGTCGCGGCAGCAGTGACGCCGCAGCGGGCGAGGCTCGGTAGAGTTGCAGGAGCTTGTGGAAGCGAGCGCGGCCGAGTTCCAGCTGGACCATGGCCTGGGTGGCCACATCGCCGGGCACGCGCGTCATCGAGGCGAGCGGGCGAATGATCTTCTCGCGGCGATGCGCCTCCGCCCAGTCGGCGTCGCTCGCCGTCCTCAGGTCCGCGGTTCGCATGGCACGACGCCTCGGCTGGTCCCAGCTAGGCGATCGTCCGCTGTTTCGGGAACAATGTCCACTGTTTCAGGTGCAGGTCATCGCTCAGCGGCAATCTAGCCGCGAGTCCACCCTTTCAGGAGAACCGACATGCCCCTTCCCCGCGCTGCTGTCCAGTGTCCGATAAGGCAGTTTATCGGACAGAGGGCTGTCTTGGCGCAGGGCAGGGCTCTTGCCGGATCGGGCGGAACACGCCACACTGGGACTTGTCCGCCACACCAAGGCAGCGGAGGTTTGCGATGACATTACAGGTCACAGTGACAGCCAGTGGGCGCATGAGCCTTCCGGCAGACATCCGAAAACGCTTAGGGCTTGCCCAAGGCGGCGCGGTCTATGTCGACGAGACGGACGACGGTATCGTGCTGCGCACTGCAGCGCAGGCCGTGGCGCGTGCTCAGGCGCTCGCCAAACAATTCACCGGCGGCAACCCCGACGCTTCGGTCGACGCTTTCCTTGCCCGCCGACGCGACGAAAGCGGCGAATGAGCGTCGTCTTCGATGCGTCCGCCCTCATCGCCATGCTCAAAGGCGAGCGCGGTGCTGCGAAGGTGGCCGGTGCCATCGCCGACGCGCGGGTAAGCAGCGTTAACTATGCCGAGGTTGTCAGCCACTTTATCCATGCCGGCATGCCTGCCCGCGAAGTCGACGCCATGCTCGATCCGTTGCCGATGAGCGTGGTGCCGGTCGACAAGAGTCTCGCTCAGCTTGCCGGCCGGCTTCGTGCCGTCACAGCCGAAGCGGGGCTGAGCCTGGGCGACCGGGTCTGTCTTGCGTTGGCGCAGCGCGACGGTCTGCCCGCTTGGACCAGTGATCTCGACTGGAAGAAGGTCGCCGACGCTGCCGGCGTCAAGGTCGTGGCGATCCGGTGATGCCTGACCCCAACGCAGGCGCGTCATTGGCGATCGGCGCGCAATGGCATCGCTGGGACCCGCACGTTCACGCGCCCGGCACCAAGCTGAACGATCAGTTCGGCGGCGCCACCTCATGGGACGACTATCTCGATCGACTCGAGCAGGCGCAGCCGACGCTGCGCGCGATCGGCGTGACCGACTATTATAGTCTGGACTGCTATGAACGCCTCCGCGCGGATAAGAGAGCCGGGCGGCTTCCTGACTGCGCCCTGCTGTTTCCGAACATCGAGATGCGCCTTGGGATCGGCACGGTCCGGAACGCCTTCGTCAACGTGCATCTTCTGGTCAGCCCCGAAACCGACGATCATGTCAGCCAGATCAAACGCCTGCTCACCCGCCTGACCTTCCGTGCCCATGGCGAGACGTTCGCCTGCACGCCTGAGGAGCTGGTGGCGCTGGGACGCCGCAGCGACCCCGAGATCCGGGACACGGTAGCGGCGCTCTCGGAAGGGTCACGGCAATTCAAGGTCTCGCTCGACCAGCTGCGCGACGCCTATGCAAACAGCGACTGGGCCCAGGAGAACGTGCTGATCGCGGTCGCCGGCGGCAGCACCGATGGCGCTTCGGGCGTGCGCGACGCAGCCGATCGGACGCTTCGCCAGGAGATCGAGGCGTTTGCGCACATCATCTTCGCAAGCACACCGTCGCAGCGGGACTATTGGCTCGGTCACAAGTCGTCGACCGCGGACATCATCGGCCGCTACGGCGCGCTGAAGCCCTGCCTCCACGGCAGCGACGCGCATAGCTTGGAGAAGGTGGCGGCTCCCGACCTCAACCGCTACTCGTGGATAAAGGGAGCACCACACTTCGACGCCTTGCGCCAGGCGCAGATCGAGCCAGCCGGCCGGGCGTGGATCGGGGAAGCACCGCCTGCGACCGCAAGCTTTTCTCAGGTATTGTCGACCGTCGATCTGGTCGATGCGCCATGGGCGGTGACGCCCCGAATCCCGCTGAACCCCGGACTTGTCGCCATCATCGGTGCGCGTGGCTCCGGAAAGACCGCACTCGCCGACGCGATCGCACACGGGTGCGACGCAACCGAGGATCCACCAAATGCCATGTCGTTCCTGGCGCGCGCTTCCGAGCTGCTCGCCGGCAACAGCGTCCGCCTGACATGGGGTGACGGCACGACCGACACGCGGCCACTCGACGGCAGCTATGATCCCGACGCCTCGGATTATCCGAAAGCCCGTTACCTGTCCCAGCAATTTGTCGACGGGCTGTGCTCGGCCGACGGCATGACCGACGCTTTGCTCGCCGAGGTCGAGCGTGTCGTGTTCGATGCTCACGACGCGAACAGCCGTGATGGCGCGGTCGATTTCCAAGATCTCCTGGAAGCCCGGGTCAGCCGCCACCGTCTCGCACGAGAACGTGAGGAAGAGGCGCTGGTGTCGCTATCCGACCGCATCGGCAGCGAGATCGAGAAGACCAAAGGCGTGGCTGCCTTGGCCAAGCAGGTCGAGGACAAACGCCAGACGGTCGCCCGGTACACCGCCGATCGTGCGCGGCTCGTGTCGAAGGGGACGGAAGAAAGAGCCGAGCGTCTGGCGGAAGTCGCAACGGCTGCGGAGAAGGCGGCAGGCAATGTGCGGTGGTTCACCAACCGCGAGGCGGCGCTGCTCGTCCTGCGCGACGAAGTGGCCGACCTGCGGACCAACCGCGCACCGGCCACGCTGCGCGCCACGAAGGAGCGTCATAAGGCCAGTCGGATCAAGGAGCCGGATTGGGCACCATTCCTGCTGGATTATGAGGGCGACGTCGATGCTCTCATCGCGGCCGAGGTGGCGAGCGCCCGTTCCGGGGCCGCGGGCTGGCGTGGAAAGCCGGTGGCCGTACCCGCGGACATGACCGTCCCGTTGATCGCCGCCGACGCCGACCTGTCGAAGCAGACGCAAGCCTTGCTCGACGCCGAAGTCGCACGGCTCACAAAGCTGGTGGCGCTCGACACCGACACCCAAAAGCGCTTCACCGCCCTGACACAGAAGATCGCGGCCGAGAACATCGAGCTCGGCAAGCTGTCTGATCGCCTGGCGGACTATCAGGCCGCCAAGGATCGTATCCCACCGCTGCTGCGTGATCGGGAAAGCGGCTATGCGCGGGTCTTCGACTTCATCCTCGCCGAAGAGCAAGTCCTGCGGGATCTGTATGCACCAATCCGGCAGAGGCTGGAGGCCGAGAAAGGCACACTCGGCAAACTGTCGTTTAGCGTGCGCCGGTCGGTCGATGTGGAACGCTGGGCCGCGGCTGGGGAGAAGCTGCTCGACCTTCGCCATACCGGGAAGTTTCAGGGCCGCGGCTCCGTGGCGGAGCGAGCTGAGCGTGGCTTGGCGTCGGCTTGGCGCACCGGCGACGCGGCAGCGGTGACCGCGGCCATGGCCTCGTTTCGCGACGACAACCAGGACGAGCTGCTGGAGGCTGCGCGTGTGCCGAAGGGCAACCCCGTCGACTATCGGGCGTGGCTCAAGCGGTTCGCGCAGTGGCTCTACAGCACCGATCACATCCAGGTTCGCTACAGTGTCGATTATGACGGCACCGACATCCGGAGCCTGTCCCCCGGCACGCGCGGAATCGTGCTGCTCCTGCTCTATCTCGCGCTCGACACGGAAGACGATCGCCCGCTGATCATCGACCAACCCGAAGAGAACCTTGATCCCAAGTCCATCTTCGACGAGCTCGTCGGGCTGTTCATTGCTGCCAAGGCCAAGCGCCAGGTGATCATGGTCACGCACAACGCCAACCTCGTCGTCAACACGGACGCAGATCAGATCATCATCGCGGAAGCCGGGCCGCGTGAGGCGGGCGGCCTGCCGGGGATCAGCTACATGGCGGGCGGCTTGGAGGACGCGGCCATCCGAGAACGCGTCTGCGAGATCTTGGAAGGCGGCGAGCACGCCTTCCGCGAACGAGCACGGCGGCTTCGCGTCCGCTTCCGGCGTTGACCTAACATGGCGTCGATGAAGTCGCGCTTCCTGCAGCTTGTCGACCTCCCGCCGTTCCATCCCGATCATAGGTAGTCGAAGAGGTGCTGAGCATCGATTCGAACAGCTGAAGCCTGATGGAGTCAGCCGTTTCGCGTCTCCGCATGGAGCTCGTCAAGCTCGCTGAAATGACCCCAATCGGCACCCATTATTACGCGCAATCTAGCGAACCATTCGCGCGTCACCGACCGCCCGTCCTGAACCTCATCCCTACAATGAGCATTGTAGATGCAACATGCGGCGTAAAGCGCCCGCTTGTCAGCCGCATAGGCGCTTGACCGTTCGCCATGGCGCTTTCGAGTGCCTATGCTCTCCACATAGGCTAAACGCGACTCCATCATCTGCCCTGCTCGCGCGAAAAGCTGGTCGAGAGTTGCCCGTGCTCCCTCGGGAAGCTGATCGAATGCAGCCAGGTGCCTGTCATAGGCTCTGTCATCGCGAGGACGTAGAAGACGTCGAGGAGTGGCTTTCGTCACGGCCACCGGAGCTGCGGCACCAGGAAGCGACGACGATCGTGCAGCTCCCGACGAACATTGTCGGAAAAACGTAAGGCTGGGCGATCGTGACGGAGCTTGGTCATAGCGCGTGACCATAACCGGAGCCGTCCGGTGGTTGAAGCAACCCGATGACCACCGTTCAACGCGGGCCTATCGCCAATCCGTACCCAAAAGCACGAATCAATGCGCCACGATGACGACCTGACGGGTTGAACGTCGCACGTCAGCCCCATTTTTCCTTGAGTTCGGGCGTGGTGTGATCGACCATCCGCCGAACGCCGACGACATAGGATGGGAGAGGTGTCGAGCTGCTGGTTCACGGTCGACGTCGAACCCGATGTCCATCTCGCCTGCTTCCGACTTGCTGGCACCTTCGCGGCCGAAGACGTTGAACGCCTGATTGCAGAACGCGACCGCGCTTTCGGTTCCCTGACCTCGGCACAGAACCGACACGTCGCTCTTGTCGACATCAGGAAGATGACGCCCCAGGGATTGAGTGGGTTCGCCGCCTTCGGCCAGCTCCTGATGCGGCAGGAACCGCGCGCCCTGCGCCTGGCCTTCCTGATCGTGACGAACCTAGCGAGCATGCAGGCGCAGCTCGCCGCGCATGGGCGCGGGGCGCAATTCTTCTTTGACGAGGCACAAGCGAGGACCTGGCTGCTTGCCCACAACGCCCCGCCTCTTGCATTCCCCTTCGTCGCACCCGCGAAAGCTCGGGAGGCGGGATAAACGACGGCTCTCGCCCCACCCGTTGTAGGACCGTAGTCGATCTCAGGCGCACTCGAGCCGCAAGGGTCTCGTGGAGCCGTTGCGCGACGCCCGGCTCTGGCCGATCAGGGTCCGGATTGCTCGATCCTCTTTCGTCCGGCCGAGCGTATCGCCCGACTTCACGATCGGCCGAGCAACCCTGCCGCGTGTTCCGGAAATCGAGAATGGAGCGCCACAGCCCAGCCGCACGCCGCGAGCATGAGCCACAGCGCGAGCGGAAGCCGAGGAGTGCGCGCGTTCGGTGCCGTGCCCCACACAGACTCGCGATAGCTCTGCCAAGCTCGATTGACTCGATGGCGACCACGATCCCGGGCCCGACCCAATCTACCCGGCTGCATAGAGGGCGATCGCCAGGGATATGCAGAAGATCGAGAGCCAGATCACGATCTGGCTAAAGATGTGGAGGACGAGCCCCATCCAGCTGTAGCGACGGCGGAGCGCGATCCCGCTCGCGACCGCGACGAAGAACGCGATGGTGACGGGCATCGAGATCGACGGAGAGCGCTTCAGGCTCGCCTCGACGATCGGCATCAGCCCGACCGCCATCACCAACATCCATGAGAACCCGAATACCGCCGTATCCGCGAGGTTCAGCTCGTCCAACGGGCTTTTCCGATCCTCTTGCCGGGGTTGCCGCGTCGCCATTCAGCTGCTCCCTGCTCTGCTTGTGAACAAACCTCGAACCTTGTATGTTGGAAAGGTTCGGAGGTTCGTCACATGCTGGACACGCACACTCTCTTGGTCACGCAGGACCGCCCGTCGGGGCCACTTCTGCTGATCGAAGATGCGCCGGTGGTTGCCGACGCCGCTCAGACCCAGACTGTCGGGACCGTCATCGGCCAAATCCTTGGCTTCGCGCTCGTCATCGCTCTTGGCGTTTACATGACGCTGGCAATCTAACACCGCGATCACTCCCGCAGCTTCGGATCGACGAAGAAGCCGCGATTGTGGTCGCGGTTAACCTCGCTCTGCACGTCGACGGAGCCCTGCGCAGCAAGGGTGCGCCCCGCGCGAGCCGCCGCTCGGTCGCCCTCAAGCTGCTCCCCACCCCTTTCGATGACCGCCTGTGCCGCTCCGGGGTTTCCACCCCCAGGTCCAGCCGGGATGCCAGCCACGCCGTGCGGGCGGTACGATCCGCTTACGTCGGCCGCACTGTCGACCCCGGGCCTGTGGACCTGGACGAGGTCCGGCTCCTGCAGTCTCCCGGCGATCTCCTCTCGAATGCCGTCCTGCTTCTCGCGCATCCAACGTGTGATCATCTCGCCACGGACCGCCCGCTGATGATCGCTGAGGTCGGTCGCCCAGAGTTCCGGCGCGTCGAGGCCGGGATTGGAAACCTGCTGCGCCCGATACCACTGCGCGAGATCCTGGCTCATGTTCTCGCTCAACTGCATGCCGTGGGTCTCGGCGTAGCTGGCATCACGCGATAGCGACTGCGACAGTTCCTCCAGCTTCCGAGCCGTTTCGGTGTACGACCGCGCACGGGCGAGCGCCTGTTCGTGGGTCAGCGACGAGCTCGACGTGCTCGACGCGCGGCTGAACACCCCGGAACGGTCGTAGGTGCCGTCAGACGATGTTGCACCCGTACCATTCGAGTGCTCATCCCGAACGCCGCTGCTGGAAGTGCTTGAGCTGTCCGAGGAGCGTGTGTTGTCAGTGCCGTGACGCAGCGTGTCTTGCTGGCTCCCCGGGCATCCCGTAGACGATCTTGCCGAACATCTCCGGCTTGGAGCCGAAATGGCGGCGGACGAGATCGCTCTTGGGAGGCAGGAAGAAGACGTATTCGCCGCGCGTCGGCACCTGGTTCTTGTGGATGACGAACGCCCAGTTCGGCAGCGAGTCCGTGGTGTTGATCAAGAGGGCGTGCTTGTCGCGCCAGTCGCTGATCGCACCGAGGATGACGCTGCCGGCGACGAACGCGCCGAACAGACCCCAGCGCAGCTTGCGGCCGCTGGCCCGGGGCGCGGGGTCACTGACCGCCGTTGCCATTCGGACCTCCGAAGGTCGAAGTCATCGCCGCGGGCACGCCCGAGGGCACGCCCTGCATCGCAGACGGCACCTGCATCGGCTGCTGCCCGCCGGCGACAGGTGGCGCCGCCGACATCGGATCGATCGTCGCGCCGCCCCCGGCCATCGCGGGCGGGACGGCATAGGCCTGCGGAACCGCCGCCGCGGCAGGGGCGAGCTGCTGCTGAAGCTGCTGCATCTCCTGCGCGCTCGCCGGACGCGGCTGGTGAACGCCGCTCGCATAGACCGCCTTCTTCAGGCTGTCGGTGATGTCCGGCACGTTCTCGGTGAGCACCGCCTCGCCGACGAGGACCACCTGACCCTTGGCGCTGCGCCGCTGGATCTCGTGCTTGAGCGACGACATGAAGGTCCGCATCTCGGCCTCGACCTGCGCGGGTGGCGACGCGGCGCGGGCCTGGGCGGTCACATATTCGCCGACGATGCTGGAGAGGCTCGCCTTGACGATATGCTCCTCGCGCGGAGCGACGAGCGCCTTCGTCACCCACATCGACCACATCAGCGCGACCACGAGCGCTGCGCCCAGGACGAGCTGCGCGCGGGTGAACCCGCCGAACCCGCGCTTGGCGCGGACGACCGGCGCCGGGGCGGCGGAGTTCGCGGGGGAAGGGAGGTCGAGTTCGGGCTGGTCAGCCATTGGCCTTGCTCCGCTTGGGGTCGCGCGAGGGGAGGATGCTGTGGCGGCGGAAGAAGATGACCGCGGCCGACAGAGCCAGGTGCGCGACGATGAGGACGTGCTTGAAGGAGGCGATACGCGCCGCGTCGGCCGCGACGTACCGGCTCGCCATGTTGTTGAGCTGGTGCATCATGCCGTCGACTGAGAGACCGCCGATCGCGAGGAAGAACAGGACGAACAGCCCCCAGGTGATCAGGAGCGTGGTCGCCAGGAACCCCGCCATGTGCAGGTAAAAGTAGAGGAGGAAGCCGACGTCGACCTTAGGCCGGGGGGCCTTCGTAGCGCCGTCGACGACTGCCGGGATCGTCGCCATGAAGATCACTCCGCCGCGATGGCGGCCGGTTCATCGGCAGGCATCGCCCATTTCTCGGGGTTGTCGGGGTAGGCGATCCGCTCGATCGCCTGGTCCATCGTGAGGCCTTGCGCCACCAGCGCCTCGATCGCCGCGAACGTGCGCGGGCTCGACGAGAACAGCGCGGCCGAGAAGGGATCGAGAACGAGCCGGCCGACCGCCAGCGTCTCCGGCCCCTTGATCATGATGTCCGAATATTCGAAGCCGTTGCGCTTGAGCGAGCGCAGGAGCGCGTCCGTATAGTCGTCCATCTCGAAGCGATCGTGCTTCTTGAAGTCGGCTATGGACGGCGACCTTTCCCGACTTAGCGTTCTTCATCGGGATGGCCGTCCCGTCCGCCTCGACGATGCGGAGGATCCGCTCGAGCGTCACGGGGTTGCGGCGTCGCTCGATCTCGATCGTCAGGAGGTGGGACGTGGCCCCGCTCACGGGGTCGGTGCGGAGCAGCGTGTCGTCGCGGACCGTCGCCCGGTCGACCATGATCGTCTCAACACCGACGTCGAGCGTGCCGGCATCCCGCGCCGCGGCGATGCGGGTTTCGACAAGCGCCAGGAACTCGTCGAAGATGCGGTTCTGCAGGTCGATCGGCAGGGCGAGGAGGCGGTTCAACCAGCGCTGGATCGGGGGCAGCTCTTCCTTCAGCACGCCATCTTGGTCGCAGAGCTCGAGGCCGGTGCGATCCTGGAACTCGCCGAGCGTGGTGCTGGTCAGCTTGCCCGCGTGGAGCAGGTGGAACCAGCTGATGAGCGCGGCGCAGGCGTACTCGCTTTCGAGGTTGTCGGCCGGGTCGAACAGGTTCTGCCCGCCTGTCTGCCGCTGGCCGCGGGTCAGCGCGCCGAGGCTGTCGAGGCGGCGGGCGATGGTGCTGGTGAAGCGCAGCTCGCCCTTGCAGTCGGTCGTGACGGGCCGGAACAGCGGCGAGCAGGCCTGATGCGTGCGGTGGGTGCGCCCGAGGCCCTGGATGGCCCGGTCGGCGCGCCAGCCCGGCTCCAGCAGGAGGTGGACGCGCTGCTGCTGGTTCTTGGCATCGAGCGAGGCGTGGTAGGACCGGCCGGTGCCACCCGCGTCCGAGAAGACGAGGACGCGCTTGCGCCCTTCCATGAACGCCGATGCCTCGACCTGGCTGGTCCGCGTCGAGCGCGACTCGAGCTTCTGGCCGCCATCGCCGCGGCTGACGAGGCGCTTGGTGCGGCCCGTGATCTCTGCGACGTTGTCGTGCCCGAAATGCTCCAGCATGGCGTCCAGCGCCGACATGATCGGGGGCAGCGCGCAGAGGTGCTCGATCAGGCGCTCGCGCGCCGCTTCGGCCTCCGGGTTGTAGACCGCGTTGCCGTCGTCATCGACCATCGGCATCGAGCGCGCGGTGCCGGTGTCGTCGGTGAAGACCTTCATCTGCCGGGTCGGGAAAGCCCGCTGCAGGTAGTCGATGACGTATTCCCGCGGCGAGAGGTCGATCTCCAGGTCCGCGCGCTCGTCGGGGCTGAGTTCGCCGAGACGCCGGTTGAGGATCGATTCCGCGGTGGTGACGAGCTGGAGCACGACCGACTTGCCATCGGTTAGGTGTTCCTCGACCGCGGCGATGACGGTGGGCAGCTTCAGGCTGAGAAGTACCTGGCCGAAGAAGCGCTGCTTGGTCGACTCGAACCGCGAGCGTGCCGACGCCTTCGCCCCGCTGTTGAGCGTCGCGTTCTCGAGCGCGTCGACGACGCCGGTGAGCTCGAGCGCCTGCTCCATGTTGCGGTGGATGATCCCCCACGCATCGGCATAGGTGTCGTAGATCTTGATCTGGTCGGGGGTGAGCGCGTGCTTCAGGATGTCGTACTCGACACCGGCGAAGCTGAGCGCGCGCGCCATGTAGAGGCCGGTCGCCTTGAGGTCGCGCGCGACCAGCTCCATCGCCGCGATCCCGCCCTTGCGGATGCCGCTGATGAACTGCTCGCGGTCGGCGAAGGCGGTCTCCGGCCCCCAGAGCCCGAGCCGCACGGCGTAGGCGAGGTTGTTCACGTCGCTGGCCCCGGTCGCCGATGCGTAGAGCACGCGGGCGCCTGGCAGGTGGTTCTGGAGGAGCACTCCGCAGATCCCCTGCTGCGACCCCTTCTTGGCCCCCAGCGCGCCCTCCCCGCCGGCGACGCCGCCCATCTCGTGCGCCTCGTCGAACGCGATCACGCCGTCGAAGTCCTCGCGGGCCCAGTCGATGAGCTGCTTCAGGCGGGTGTGGTCGCTCCTCGCCGATCGGAGCGCCGGATAGGTCACGAAGATGACGCCCTGGTCGAGCTTGACCACGTCGTCGATCTTCCAGTTGGTGAGGGGCTGGATGTCGGCCGACATGCCGCCCAATGCGGTCCAGTCGCGCCGCGCGTCCTCCAGCAGCGGCTCGTTCTTGGTGATCCAGATGTGCCGGCGCCGGCCCTGGAGCCAGTTGTCGAGGATGCAGGCGGCGATCTGCCGCCCCTTGCCCGCGCCCGTGCCGTCACCCAGGAAGAAGCCCTTCCGGTACTCGCGGCCGTCGTCGGCAAGCTCAAGCCCGACGCCTTCCTTGCTGGGGCGGAATTTGCCCGGCAGTATCTGGGTCCAGGCGTCGCCGGCGTAGACGACGGTTTCGAGCTGCGAGGCGGACAGAAGCCGATCGGCGACGGTGCGCTCGGGCAAGCGCGGGACATGGTGGGGGACCGGCGCCGGGATCGATCCCATCGCGACGGACTCGACCAGCGCCGTCGGATGCTCGCCGGCGGTCGTGAACACGAGGCGGCTCGGACGGTATGGGAGATAGACGCCGGTCTGCTCGAGGATCGGCGCGGGGGTGTCCAGCGGCGTGAACTCGACGGGCAGGACCTCGTTGCGGGTCGGGGCGTGGAACGCGCGGGGCTCGGCCGGGCGGGTGCTCTTCACGGCTCGGAACAATGTCGTGGTCCCGGTCTTGCGGACCGGGGGCGCCGGCACGTCCATCTTCGGCTTCAGCCGGTCGATGATCGTGAGGACGTCGAGGAACTCCGCGACGGAGGATCTCTGGATCGTGGACGGCACATTGGTCCCGGGCGCCTTGTCGATGACGTAGAGGCGCACGGCGATCGACGTGCCGTGCTTGGCGTAGCACTTCTCGAGGCGTAGGGAGGTCCGCACCGCCACGTCGCGCAGCGTCGCCCCGTAGAGGTCGCGGAGGCGAGCGCTCGGGCCGAACCAGTCGGGCATGATTGCCACAAGGCGACCGCCCGTCCGGAGCCGGCGCAACGCCGCCTGCAGATGGCGCACGGCCGCGAGATCGTCGGCCCCGCGGCCGAGCGATCGGGAGAACGGCGGGTTCATCAGCACCAGTGTCGGGCGTTCGGATGCCGCCATCAGCGAAGTGATCGCCGCGCCGTCGTGCCCCGAAATCTGGGCACCGGGGAAGCTGTGGGCGAGCCGGGAGCGTCGGGCGGGGTCGAGCTCGTTCAGCTGTAGAGTGACGTCCTGGCGCAGCTGGGCCACGAGGAGGCCATTGCCGGCGCTGGGTTCTAGCACGACGTCGCCGGGCTGTGCATTGGCGAGGAGGACGGCGAGCGCGGCGATGTCGGCCGGCGTCGAGAACTGCTGCCACTCGAGCTGCTCCTCGCTCCTGACCGTCTGGGTCGGCAGGTTCGCCATCAGGCGGATCGGAGCCCTGACGTCGGCGAGCGCCTGGAGCTCATAGGGCCGCGTCCGCAGGTGGAGCGCGAGGGCGTGCTCCAGCACCTCGAAACTTTCGCGCTGTGTCCAGCGGCCCTGTGCGTCGCTGCCGCCATAGGCCTCCGTCATCGCAGCGTTGAGAAGGGCGCGGGTGATCGTCTCACCCGACCGGAATCGATCCTGCAGCAGGAGCGCGGCGCATCGGTCGGCGTTCGCTGCCGTCGAGAAAAGGTCGGTCATGGGGGTCTCCTGGATCGGCCGCCAAATCGGCAGCATTACCCTCTCGACCCCCCTCCCCTTTCCCGTTCGCGCTCGAGAACGAGCGCCCAATCCTTGAGAGGCTTGGGAGGCGGCGCGCGCCGGATGGTCAGGTCAGGGCGCGCATAATGCGCTTCAGCGCGGTTGGCCGCACTCGCGCCTTCGGGATCGTTGTCCTCCGCGATCAGGAGCGTCTCTACGCCTGACGGCAAGCGGAGCTGGTCAAGGCGCCGTGCGCCGAGGCTTGCCCAGCAGGGCACGCCATGAATCGCTGTGAAGGCCGCGGCGGTCTCGAAACCTTCGGCGATCGCGAGGATGTCGCCGGCGGGCGCATAACCTTGCCATGCCCCCTGCCCCGGTTGCCCGAGCATGACCTTGCAGTCGTAGCGACCGCTCGCCGGGTCGATAAAGATCCTTTGAAAAGCCACAAGGCGGCGAGATTCACGAACCCCGACGAGCAGCGCTGGTCGGAAGACGGTGCGGGGCTTGGGCCCTAGCGGACAGCGCGGGTGGAAGCGGAGATCTGCCGGACCGTGAGCGATGTATCGGCCTTGAAGGTAGCGCTCCGCGAGCGTTCCATTGATCGAAAGCGCTTGGTCCCACAGCCGCTTCACGTTGCCGGTGCGCCGCAGGTCGGCTTTGGGCGTGTCGAAGCGCTGCCTGAGCGGTATGCGATGCAGCTCGCGCAGGATGTCCTGAGGTGAGCAGCCGGCGAAGCACGTGACCAAGATCCCGCGATCGCCCTGCCGGATGGACAAGCTCGGCGTCCGATCCGTGTGAGCTGGGCATCGAGCAGTCGCAACATAACCGTGCCAGGAGCCGCCGAGAGCGCCGACCAGATCGACAAGGTGCTGCGTGGGTGGTCTTGCGGTCAGCGGCATGGCTCATCTCCTGGGTCATGCCTTCGACCCCCCCTCCCCTTCTTCATCTCTAAAATCGTTAAAACCGCCGCTGCGCCAGCAGCGGAAGTGATTCAGTGATTCTCCAGATTCTGATTCGGGCTAGATTAGCGGCGCGTTTTCAGGCGGTTGTGCGCTCCTACCTGACCGGATGGGGGATTATACCTGACCTTTCGGGGGCGTTGACCTGCCGAATCGGGGGCACAATCCTGACCGGCTGGGGACATCCTGTCCTCTTGGGGTCAACTATTCGCTTCGGCTTATATTCGCTCCAAACAGTCCCCGAGCACAAGAAAACAGCCGCAGCGAGCGACTCGCGCAATCCCGTCGATCGCGCCCCCTTGGCTTCTGCCGACATTCCTGACCTCTTGGGGGGCAAGCCTAGGGCGCCTTACCTGTCCTGTCTTGACGCGGGCGGTCAGGTCAGGCAGCCATCGCGTGGGAGCGTGTGCGATGAGCGATTCGCAGCTGGTCGAAGTAGATACCGAAGAAGAGCAGGAGCGCGCTGGTCGTGCAATGCGTGTCGCTCAGGCTCTTTCTTCTAAGCAGACGGACGAGTTTGCGAAGCCGGGCAGGCTTGTCGAAGTCCGGTTCGTTAAGGGACAATCGCTCAGTCTGACGGCCTCCCGCCTGCTCGCGTTGATGATCCTCACGGCTGGTGGTGATGCCTGGCGAGATGTGCCGCATCGCATGCGGAAGGCTGACATCCGCCGCGGGCACAAAGGCAACGAGCGCATCTCCGACATGCTCGAAGAGCTGCACCGGACGCTGTTCGCGGAGGACGATCGAAGCTGGCGAGGCCGGAAGGCAACGCGCAGATTTTCGTTGATCCAGATGTCGAAGGAGGAAGTTGAGGACGAGGACGGCGCTGAGAGCGGCTGGATCGAATGGGAATTCACGCCGGACGCACGAAAGCTGATCCAGGAGTCGGAGACCTATGCGGTCCTCAACCGCCAAGCCGTGCTGGGCTTTCGATCCAGCTATGCATTGAAGCTCTACGAGATCGGTGCGCTCCGAATTCACCGGCGGCAGCCCACGTGGCGCTGCGACATTACTGCCTTGCGCGCGGCACTGGGCATTGCTCCCGACGTCTACAAAGATTTCGCGCAGTTGCGCCGAAAGGTTCTTCAAACGGCCAAGAGCGAGATCGACCAGCTCGCGCATTTTCGCGTCGAGTGGAAAGAGACGCGACAAGGGCGGGCGGTTGCGGAGGTCGAGTTTCGCTTCGAGGCGAAGGATGCACCGGCCCAGATCGGGACCGTTGACGAGCTTGATCGCCATTCGGCGGGGCGGCGGGCGCGGAGAGAAGGAACTGTAGAGCAGCTGCTGATTGAAACGCCGGATACGATTGCGCCGGTCGGGAAGGCTAAAGGAGGCACGACACCCGGCGCGGTCGCGCGAGCTGCGACCGATGACGAGCCGTCGGGGGAACGAGCGGCCGAAGTCTCGAGCATCGTCAAACAACTTGCTGGACGCATGAACGCGAGCGACGCTGGTCCCCGTCCGAAGTTCGCGAGCTTTCCGTCCGGGTCGCTTCGCTGGCTCGGTGGAGAAGAATTCCTGGCGGTCGGGCGCTCGCACGGAGGCGGGTGGGACATCGACATGATCGCGGAGGCGTATCGCGGTCATATGGGCGATCGGCTTGCCAAACTCAGCGGCACAAAACTGCAGAAATCTTGGCAGGGCTTTTGCGAGAGCTATGTCACTCGGAAGGGTCGTCCGACGTAAATTGCACCGGTGCAATTCGCTTTAGAACGCCGTTGGTGGGCCCCCATACGGACAGGTTTGCGGCATTCCCGACGCACCCGCTCCGCCACTTGCGAAAGGCGGCGTACCGTTGACCAAAAAGCGCAAATCCGGCAGGTCTCCTTCAGCTTGCGAAAGGGAGAAGCATGGCAACCGCTATTTCGCGCGTCAGACCGGATCAATCGCGTGTCAGCGCACTGGCGGAACGGTGTTCCAGCATTCTCGAACGTCTGCGCGATGGGGCGCAAAGCCGACGCGCCGACGATCGGCGCCAACCGACCTTTACCATCGGTCGGGCTGCGGATCTTGTCGGCCGAACGCCGGCGGCTATTCGAGAAGCCGAGAAGGACGGTCGGCTGCCCGAGGTCGACCGGACGGAGAGCAACCGGCGGGTGGGCTACACGCTCGCACAGCTGAATGATATGCGGGGGGTGTTTGGCACGCGACCATGGCGCGCCGCTGATGATCCGTGCGCCATCCTAGCGGTCCAGAACTTCAAGGGCGGGGTTGGGAAGTCGACGCTGTCGGTTCACTTGGCTCAGTATCTCGCCATTAAAGGCTATCGAGTGTTGCTGATCGACTGCGATAGCCAAGCGTCCGCGTCGACGCTCTTCGGCTATATTCCCGATCTCGACCTCGAAGAGGGCGATACGCTTTACCCTTTCCTGCGGCAGGATGAGCTGACCAGTCTGGAATATGCGATCCGTCCTACACACTTCGACGGATTGGACCTGATTCCGGCGAACCTGCGCCTGTTCCAGTCGGAGTACGAGCTGGCGGCGCGAATGGCGCGGGGGCAGGGGGCCTTGCTCGATCGCTTGCAGCAGGGGATCGCCTCAGTTGCGGGTCGCTACGATGTCGTGGTCATCGATCCGCCTCCCGCCTTGGGCGCGATCTCGCTCTCGGTGCTGCGCGCGGCGAACGCGTTGGTCGTGCCGGTACCGCCGACGGTGATGGATTTCTCCTCGACGGCCGCGTTCCTGGCGATGCTCGACGAAACGATGCAGGTGCTGCTCGAGCATGGCATGAACACCGAGCTCAACTTCTTGAGGTTCGTCGCATCGAAGGTCGACGAGAACAAGTCGATGCAGCGTGAACTGATGGGGCTCATGGGCCAACTTTATGGCAATGCGCTGGTTCGCACGCCGCTGAAGGACTCCGCAGAGATCGACAACGCGAGCGCGCGATTGATGACGGTCTACGAACTCGAGGGGCCGACAACGAGCCGCTCGGTACGTGAGCGCTGCCTGACGTATCTCGACGGGGTGAACAGCGAGATCGAGGTCGACATCCGCTCGATGTGGCCCAGCCACGACAGCCGGCTTAGGCGTGAGGGGCTGGCGTAATGGGTCAAATTGCACCGGTGCAATTTCGCAGGAAGGAGGGGGCTGATGGCCGCCAAGAACCGTAATTTCGCTGCTGGGCTCGCGGATGCGATCGAGAGCCCAGGCGATCAGCCGCGGTCGTCGCGACTTGGCATGGGCGTGCTGGCTGGGCGGGGGAACCGGTTGGCGGAATTGGCCACCGGAACATTGGTCAATCGAGCCGTCGAACTAATCGACCCGGCGCGATGCCGAATGTGGCACGGTCACAATCGCGATTACGCTGCTCTCTCCGAGGAGCGCTGCCGTGACCTGATCGACAGCCTCAAGGCGCAAGGCAAGCAGGAAGTTCCGGCGCTCGTCCGCCGTATACGCGACGACCCGGATCATGACTTCGAGGTGATCTCCGGAGCTCGCCGGCATTGGTCCGTGAGTTGGCTGCGCAGCCACAATTATCCTGATTTCCGGTTTCTCGTCGAGATTCGCGAGCTCACGGATGAAGAAGCGTTTCGGCTCTCGGATATCGAGAACCGGGCACGTGAGGACATCTCGGATTACGAGCGCGCACGCGACTACCTGCGCGCGCTGGACGCTTACTATGGCGGCAAGCAGCTCGAGATGGCAGAGCGGATCCACGTCTCGACGAGCTGGCTGAGCCGCTATCTCGACCTGGCGAGATTGCCGTCCGACATCACGGGTGCGTTCGCATCACCGCATGACCTCGGCATCAAGCACGTTACCCAAATCAAGCCGTTGCTGAAGCCCGAGGACCGGCGAGATCGGGTACTCTCCGAGGGTCGCCGCCTCGCGCAGGCGAGGGCAGATGGCGAGAGCGTGCCGCAAGCCCCTGCGGATGTCGTGAGATTACTGGCGCTTGCTGCTGACGCCCCCAAGAAGACAGGAACCCCCAAGAAGACAGGAAAGGCGCCGAGCGCCGTGACGGGGACGTCGGGGGCGGAAGTCATGCGCATCGACAAGCAGGGTCGGAAGGGCGTCACGATAACGCTGCTTCCGCGTGGTGGTGCTACTCGGTTCGAAGCAGAGGAAGCCCTTCGCGAGCTACTCGACCGCGTTTGGCCGGCGTCGCCGGACTAACCGCCCGAAGCTTGGTGCTCTAGTCGGTGGCCGTGCGGCTCCTCGAGCGGGATCGCCACCATCAGCACGGCCTCGTCGGGCGAGATATGCTCTTCGGGGCCGAGTGGATCCTCCACGAGCGCGCAGTCGATCGCGTGCTGAAGTTGCGCGCCTGCGGCCGATCCCTTGTGCTCGTCGATGATCGCGAGCGCCTTCCGCATGAGGCCGATCGCCAGGGCATGAGCCAGTCGTTGGTCGTCCATTTCGTCTCCCCGCCAAAGCCGGCGACGCGCCCGTTGCGGGGCGCGTCGTCACTTCGGAACCGGGTGTTGGAAACCTAGAGCAAGCTAGGCGCGAACGCCTTTAGCCGGGTGGCCTGGACATGCGCGTCCGCCACCCGGTCAAAAAGAGACCGGCTCTTGCTCTTCGAGGTTTCCACGCCCCGCCTGCGTCTCCGCAGGAGTGGTCAGCCTAGGTCATGATTGCCGTCTTGAAAAGCCGCGGCAGAGGCGCCGAGGAGGGCTGGTCGGGGCAGTCGTTGATCTTGGAACCCGCAACGGGACGT
Source organism: Sphingomonas aracearum (assembly GCF_003345355.1). GTDB lineage: Bacteria > Pseudomonadota > Alphaproteobacteria > Sphingomonadales > Sphingomonadaceae > Sphingomonas > Sphingomonas aracearum. The sequence continues at coordinate 21,674 of NZ_QQNB01000005.1, forward strand.
TGGTATCGAACCCGTCGAAAGGCCCTCCTGGCTTGGAACCTCCCGCCCTGGACATCTAGATTGCCGCTATGTCAATTCGACCTGAGAAGCGCTCAGGTCTTCTCCTGATCGATCGTGAGGGCTGCGCCGTAGCGAGCCTCGAACGCGGCCATCTCACGGTCGAATGCGGCGATCACGTGGGAAAGTGGCCCTGCAGGGTCAGGCGTCGGAAGCCGGCTCGTCGGTCGGCCACGTCGCGGCGGCTTGAGCCCGAGCTCCACCGCGACATCGGGCACGAGGTAGACGCGCCAGGCCCGCCGCCCGCTCACCTCGACCAGCAGCTCCAGCGCGGCAGCTCTCGCTAGCAGCTTCCCGGCCCCTGATAGCGTCAGTCCCAGTGCGTGCGCGGCGCTCTGGGGGCTGAGCAAGGGCCGCAGTTGTGCAAGCGCCAGCAACCTGGTGAGTGCCCCGGGACGGCGTTCCTGCACAATGGCCGCGACGCTGCGTGCACGATGTTGCTCAAGGGCGAGCAGTCGATCGAGGCCTTGTCGCTTGCCTCCGCCGCGGCGTCCAGCAAGCGTGCTGCGATCAGTTCGGGCGGGGCTCCGCCGAGCCTCAGCCGCTTGTCGCCGATAACGAGGCAGGGCAGGACCGATCGGGTGAAACCAATGCGCTGGAGGATCAGCGGGAGCTCGAGCCACGCAGCGATCGAGCGATCGGCGAGGGCGTGGCAGCGGGTAAGCTCGAAGGTTCGCAGGAGAAGGGGAAGGGGGGTCGTCCGACACCGATGCGGGCGTGAACGGAAGCCCATCAGTCCAGTGACGGCGGCCGTTGTCCCGGAAGCGTCCGGTCCACCCTGCATAGGAAGCGAACTCGTCAACGGTGGTCGAACGGCGCGGCCGATCGCATCGAGGCTCGGACTGACCAGGTAAGCGAGCGCCTCGCTGGTGATCAGAAACTCTACTGGTCCGATCTCGGTCTCGCCCGAGAAGCCGACGCTTTTGCGCTCCGAAACCCAATAGCCGCCGGTGCGCTCGAAATGGATACTTGGCGATGCCATCGTGCGAGGGTGGGCCGGCAGCAAAGACCGATCAAGCCGGGGGAACGATCCGGGCGTCGGCCCTCCGCGGTCGGTGTGCGTGGCGCTGGCACACGCTTTAGAGTTACCGGTGGTAGGTGGTGCGAACTCGACTGGCCTAGGTCCAGCTTGGTTTGTGCGATGCAATCAGGAATGCGGCCACGATGCACTTACGGCCTGGTTGATAAACCGGTAGTATCGCTTGGTTTAGCACTCTGCTAGGTTGATGCGTCATGAGCGCAGTTCGCGGCCATTTGCTGAACCGTCTCCTGCGGGACCTACCAAGCGGCTATTTGGTCGACACCGCCTGGTTGCGCGAGCGAGGCCTCTCGGCATCCTCGGTACGGGACTATGTGAAACGCGACTGGCTCGAGCGGGTCGGGCCACGTCTCTACCGGCGAGACTCGGCAAACGACACATCGCCGCTTCGCTGGGAGACGACGCTCCTATCGCTGATGAACTTGCTCAACGAGCCGCTGCACGTCGGCGGTCTGACCGCGCTCGAACTCGCGGGATACTGGCATTACGCGATTGTGGGACGGCGGCGACTGTGGATCTACAGCGATAGCCAGCGGACTCGGACTCTGCTCAACCGGCTCACGCTTGACGCCGACCCTGTTGTGCGCTCGCGCAAGCTGTTCAGCGAGCCCGAACTCGGTGTAGCCACGCGGGCGCTGGACCTCGTCACCGGATCGCTCGGCCCGGAGATGCTCGCGGGGGACAAGTCGCCCGTGTCGCACCTCCAGCTGCTCCGCGCCTCCAGCCTCGAGCGGGCGATCCTGGAAACGCTGGACGAGGTCCCCGGCACCGTAAGCTTCGACCATGCGGCCGAGCTGTTCGAGGGCCTGACGACGCTGCGGCCGCGCCTCGCCACTGCTCTCCTGCACGCATGCCGCAGCGTGAAGGCGAAGCGCCTGTTCCTCTACTTCGCCAGCCAGCACAGCTACGCTTGGGTACGTTCGGTCCGGCGCGAGGAGGTGGATATCGGATCAGGCAAGCGGCAGATCGTCATCGGTGGCCGGCTCGACCCGGACTACCTCATCACGGTTCCTCATGAGCGCGGCCCGGGGGCCAGGAGGCGCAAGCCATGACGGTCGAGCGATATGCGGCGCAGGTGGCCCTGCTCGTCCGAATGCTGCCCGAAATCGCCGAGGAGGAAAGCTTCGCGCTAAAGGGCGGCACCGCCATCAACCTGTTCATACGCGACCTGCCACGGTTGTCGGTCGATATCGACCTGACATACCTTCCTGTCGCCGAGCGCGCGGAGTCGCTGGCCGGGGTGACCTCCGCCCTAAACCGCATTGCCGACCGCGTGCGCGCGAGGACCGGCGCCGAGGTCCAGCAGCAGGGAGCGAAGGACGGCACGCGCCTCCTGGTTCGAAGCGGGGCGACTGCGGTCAAGATCGAGGCGAACCCTGTGCTTCGCGGAACGGTGTTCGAACCCGAGCTCCGCAGCGTCCGCGCGCCGGTCGAGGATCGCTTCGGCTATGCGGAGATCCAGGTGGTCTCGATCCCGGACCTTTATGCCGGCAAGATCGCGGCCGCGCTTGACCGGCAGCATCCCCGCGACCTGTTCGACATCCTCTACCTCCTCTCCAACGAGGGGATCACCGACGACCTGTTCACCGCCTTCCTGGTCTATCTCGTAAGCCATAATCGTCCGCCGCACGAACTCTTGGCGCCGCACCTGCTCGATCTGTCAGCGGCCTACCACGGTGAGTTTGCGGGAATGACGCTGGAGGAGGTCTCGCTCGAGCAGCTGCTCGGCGCGCGCGACACGCTGATCACGGAGATCAGCCATCGCAGCCGGCAGCCGCCGGCGCGCGGTTTCCTGCGGAGCTTCTACTCGGGCCAGCCGGAATGGACATTGCTCGGCCTCGACACGGATGTCGCAGCACTTCCGGCAGTGCGCTGGAAGCTTCTCAATCTGGCGAAGCTCGCGTCCGAGCAGCCGGCAAAGTTTAAGGATCAGGTAACGGCACTCGACGATTTCCTAGGGGCGTGAAGTGGAGAAATCTCTGAGCGCTGTGATCCGAGGCTGGAACAGCCTCGGTGTTTTCGACGGCGGTATAGGACCGAGGCGCTAAGTACGACACGATGTTTGCGCGGGAGGTCGACCGTTTGTCTTTCTATCTGCGCCCCCGATGAGCAGCGGTGTGGCTTGTGTTCACAAGCGGATCGCAAAATTTGCTCAGTTCAGGGATCAACACGCCTCGGTCCTGCCCGGAACCGGCCAGTGGTCGGCGGCATCGTTCTCGAGGGCGAGTTATAAGGCTGACCATGGCGCACCTGACCCAAATCGACCTGACCAACTGGGTCGCGCTCTACACGGCCACCGGCCTGTGCTGTGCGATCGCGATGGTCCTGTCAGTGTCAGTCGCCGGCATCCGCCTCTATCGCGAGCAGTCCTGGCAGGAGGTCCGCACCATTCGCGGCGCCGTGCTCTTCCTGCCGAAAACCTGGTGGCGCTGGCAGAAGCTCTACCTCTTGTCGACGCCGGTGACGCTGGCGATCGTCGTCTCGTTCGGGATGAGCCTGACCTGGAGCTGACCCGTCAGATGTCGAGCGCGCTAGCGAGCTGATCGCAGACGCGGTCGCCCTCGACGTCGCTGGGCTGGATCGTCAGCAGGGGACCGAGAAGCCGCATCCGGGGGTGCGTCGTCGTCTTCGAGGCCAGATACTCCTCGTCGCTGAACCCCATGGCCTCCACGACGAGCTGCTTGATCTCTCCCGTGACGCGCGAGCGCGCCTCGAGGAGGAAGTCCGGCCTGCAGGAGCCCTGAGAGGTGAGCCGGTCGAAGATGGGCTTCTCGATCGCGAGGTCGACGCCGGCCTTGTCCAGTTGGCGCCGCGCCTTGAAGAGCTCGCGCAGCACCGATCGCTCGAACTCGGAGTCGACCGGAATGAAGCGGTGCCCGGAGAAGATGGGCTGGGCGTAGGCGCGCAGCGGCGCATAGCCGTGAGCCTCGGGATATTCGCCGGCGACGATCATCACCAGGAACGGTCCCTTGATGAGGTTGCCGCGCACGGACGGCGACTGGACGCGGTTCGCCACCTGGATGGGCTCCGCGCCGGGAACGTCCACGATGTGACCGCGGATGTGCGGCGAGAACAGCACCAAGAAACCCTGCGGTGCGTGACCGCTCGGCCAGCTCTTCGCAAGCTGCCGCAGCATGGCATAGGCCCGCCGGCTGTGCAGGGCGTTGGCGTGTGTCCAGAACGCTCGGCCGAGCTGGATACCGGGAGCGATCTCGATCTTGGCAGCGGCTCGGCCGAGAGCCTCGAACTCGCGCTTGATCGAGGCGGGCTCAGGTTCGTGCTGCGAGGGAGGGATCCGGTTGGTGCCGGCAGCATCGATCAGCCGCCACAGGAGCCGCGCCAGACGCGGTACAGACGCGTGGCGGGTCCGATCGTCGCTGGCGGCCTCATCCGGCCTCTGAGCGAGCTTCTCCGGGGCAGGGCGCAACACCTCGAAGAAGCCTGACGGAGGGTCGGCCGGTGTCTCGCGCGAGCGGATCTCGGTGATGCGATGCGTCACCTGGTCGCGGAAGAAGGGGCACTCCTCGCGATGTTCGGGCCGCTTGGTGCTGGTGAGGCGCCGTAGATAGTAGGTTTCCGCCTCCGAGAGGAACGCCGGCGTCAGGATCGGCGGGGCATCCTCGGCCGCGCGGCAGTCGCATGCGATCCATTTCGCCCCGATGCGCGCGTTCTGGACGAGCGTGATGCCGGCTTCCTCGTCACCGCGGGATCCTTCGCCGACGTACCAGCGCACCAAAGCCTCCCGCAGGGGTGGGGGGAGGGGGATGCGACGTCCTCCGACGCCGGTCGTGTCGCGGTCGATGAGCCACATTTCGATCGGTCCAACGGCTCGATTTGAAGCCAGTCTCACCCAGGCCGGGGGGATTGACAACCGGGAATCCGTCGATCTCACTCGTCAGGAACGGGGTCGGGAGGACCAAATGCGAGCGTATTTTCTTGCCGGAGCGGCACTGATTTCGATGGTGCCGACCGTCGCGGCGGCGGGGGCGCAGCCCGCCCGATCCGTCCGGACTGTCCAGCTGATCAGCATGACGGGCGCGCCCTCGCTCGCACCGGAGGCGGCCCCAGAGGAACCTTCCGGACCGGCGCCGGCCGCTGCCCTTGCAGCCGTGCCGCCCGAGGCCGCGGCGCTCCCCGAGGCGTTCCGGGTCCACGATCTCAGCCGGCAGTGGGTCGCCTACCAAATGGCGAACAGCCTCGCGCCCCGACCGGCGGTGGCAGGGGCAGGGGCAGGGGCGGGCGCGATCGGGAACGAGGATCCCTTCGCTCCGATCGGGGTCGCACAGCCTGGCGTCCCGGCCTACGCCTCTGCCGTGAGCGTCGCGCCCGTCTCGGCCATCTCGGTTCCCTTGTGGATGCGTGGGGGCCAGGTGTTCGCCGCAGCGGCGAATTCCTACGTGCCAGGATGCGTCCCAACGGACTACCGGCCGAGCGGGCTACTGCGCCCCGATGGCGAGTTCCGGCGCCGCGTCTACTTCACCATAATGTCGAACGTCGCTTGCGAGTACGGCCTCCCTGTCGGCCTCTTCGACGCGATGATCATCCGGGAGAGCCGCTATAACGCCTCGATCTACTCGCCCAAGAACGCGTTCGGGTTGACCCAGCTGATGCCCGACACGGCCGCGGGGCTCGGCGTCAATCGCTACGACGTCGAGCAGAACCTCAGGGGCGGGGCGCGCTACCTGCGCCAGCAGCTCGATAGGTTCGGTCAGTATCACCTCGCGCTCGCCGCCTACAATGCGGGGCCGGGGAGAGTAAAGAACGGCCGTGTGCCGCGCATCACTGAGACGCAGGATTACGTGTCGAACATCCTGTTGAACTGGTCACGGCTCAGCGGCGTTGCGGGACGCCAAGACACAAGACGCCGCTATGATGTCGCTACCGCTGCACCTATGCAGCGACCACGTACCGCGAACGTGGCGGTGTTCTGAGGCTCAGCGTTCTTTACCGGTCAAACACGAAAGGATCCGCGTCCTTGGACATCCGTGACCGTCGCTCAATGATGTCGCCGATTTCCTGCACCATCCGATTTACGACGGCGCTCTGGAAGTAGATACCCCACTCTTGCCTGATCTCCGAGCCGTCCATCCCGTCGACCTCGCAGAGGGCGCCCACGAGGCGCTGAGGCAGGCCCTTCAAAAGCGTTGATAGCATGACGGCGAGATTGGCGAAGCGCTCGTCATTCGCGATCACCGGGTCTTGGATGAGCTCCGCCGCGATTATCGCTTGGACGGGGTCGATGTCGAGGGCGTGAAGCAGCGTGCGGAACTCGACCAATGTCATCGCGTGTCGCTTCGCCGCATCGCGGTGCAGGATGCGGCCTAGCCGCGCCCGATTGATCCGGGTCCTGAGTTCAAGCTGGCGAAGGCGCATCTGCTTGACCTCCAGCGCATGCTGGATCAGCCCGATGTACCCAGTCCCAATCTTTTGTCCGACGCAAGAGCCCTCGTCTGCCTCAGCAGCGCAGACCGGCTCTCGCATCCGTTCTGCGGATGCCATGCGACCCCCGATCGATTCGCTGAACGGTAGTCGGGGGCTCGGACTCGACGCAAGCGAAAAGAGAACAAAAAGGGACCACTATGGCTGCGCAACGGGTTGGACGTGCGCCGATCCTTGTCGGTGAGGAGCACCTTTGCGCAAACCCAAACCGTCGAGGATCTCCGCCGCTTTCTTATCGACGAGGTAATCGAACAGCGTCGCTGAAACGGCATCATCGAAGGTGGCGACGAAGCGAAGCTGAGTGCCAAGCCGCTCAGCGGCTTCGTCGAGGCAAATGGCGGCTGAGCGGCTCACCTGGACTTCGATATTCACTGGTCCGTTTGTTGGCACCGTCGCGAAATGCCCGCGGAGGGTGGTCGCATCGTGCTGCTCGAAGCCGCTTCGCGCTAGCTCCGCACGATCAGCGATGATTGACGTCAGGCACACGAATCTCCCCACCTCGTTTGAGCGTAAGCGTATCGCTTCGGTCATCAGGCGGAACAGGTGTGTCGACACGCTGAGCACGCGCGGTGTGTCGACCCCAGTCATCCACCCGTCCCCCAATAATGGCCATCATCACGCAAGCGGCACCAGCTGCCGTAAGCAACACCCCCGAATCACCTCCGGCGCTGCGGAAGCTATGCCTCGAATCCAAGTGCGGCAATGTCTCAAATTAGGGACAGGGAGACGCGGATTAGCGACCGCCCGTCGCGCTCGCGGCCGAGGACATCAGCAACTTGAGACGCCCGTCCCGTTGTTGAGCCGAAATCACGAGTGCAGTGCGGTAAAGTGAAGAACGTCTGTCGGAAGAAGCTGTTTCGTATTGCCCGCCCGATCGCGGCGATCTCACCTTTCAATCGGACGCGACGTTGGCGCGCCCTACTCGAAAGGAAAGTCGTCATGCATTACTCGCTCAGGCGGAGCGGTCACATGGAGATGGCGATCTTCGCCCTCGCCATGCTGGCGTTCGCGCTCTTCTATTTTGCCGGCCCGGCCTTCGCCGGCGCCGACACCACGTTCGATACCGCGCTTACGAAGTTCACGGACTTTCTCGAGGGGTCGGGCGGCAAGATCATCACCGTGCTGTCGCTCGCGGGCGGCATCGTGGCGCTGGCCTCGGGCCGCTTCTCCATGGGCCAGATCGCGATCCCGGTCGGCGTCGGCGTCGGTGCCGGGACCGGCATTCCGATCGTCACCTCGACGGTGACGGCGACGATCTGACGCATCCACGCGCGGTCAGGGTGGCAGCCCTGGTCGCGTCGCGGGGAGGGCGGCGCAATGGCAGCAGACAAGTACGCGATCCCATCTCATCTCGACGATCCTGAGTTGATCGGGCTGTGGACGTTGGATGAGTTCCTGGCGATGGTTCTGCCGTTCGTCTGGGGGATCATGACCCAGCACATCGTCATCGGCATCATCGCGGCGTTCGCGGGCTGGTGGGGATTGAAGAAAGCGAAAGCTGGTCGTGCCGCGTCTTGGCTGCTTCACCTGGCCTATTGGCATCTGCCGGCCGGTTTCACCGGCCTGAGAGCCACGCCGCCCTCATACCTTCGATTGATGGCGGGGTAACATGGATCTCTCGTACAGCCACGCGCAGAACCAGCGCGTCCTCAAGCAGCGCAACCTCCTGGTGGTTGTCGCGGCCGCGCTCGCCGGGCTGGCGGCGCTCCTCCTTACCCTCGGCATCTCACGCGACCGCGAGGTCGTGCTGCAACCAGTGTTGCAGTCGCCGGTGACGGTCAGCAGCGCAGGTGTCTCGCGCCAGTATCTCGAGATGATCACGCGCGACGTCGTCGTCCTGACGCTCGATCGCAGCCCGCAGAACCTCGAATACTGGATGAACCAGGTCCTCGCGATCACCTCGCCCCGCGCGCAAGGCAAGATCAAGGGCGACCTGCTGAAGATCGTCAACGAGCAGCGCGGGTCGTCCATCGCGCAGTTCTTCACGATCCAGTCGATGGCGATCGACCCCAAGAACCTCCGCTCCGAGGTGACGGGCGAGTTGCACACCATCGTCGGCAACAAGGTGATCTCGAACGAGCGCCGCACCTTCCGGTACGACTGGGAGTACGAGGGTCTGTCTCTCCGTCTCGTCGGCTTCGGAATGGTCCGCACGGGCAAGGAGCTAGACCAATGACCGCTATTTACGCCGTCGGCAGCGCGGCGGTTGGTACCGTCCTGATGTCCCGGATCAGCTGCATCCTGAGCAGAATGATCGGCGCCTGCCTGTTCACGCTCGCGATCCTCTTCTTCGCGCAGCCCGCCTGGGCCGATCAGACGATCATGGCGGCCGACAACGCACAGGTCGACTGCCAGGCGTCCGCGAAGGACCTGACGCGCATCAGCCTCGTCGAGGACGAGTTCGCGAGCGTGTCGAAGATCTCGACCGGCAACCCGCAGGACGACTTCTCGGTCGTCAACGAACCGGTGCGCGGCGACATCTACCTGAGCGTCCCCGAGGGCTACGGCCGGCAGGCGCTGTCGTTCTTCGGCACAACCAAGCGGGGCTACGTCTACAAGTTCATGTGCCGGATCTCGGGCGACGCGGCGGCGCAGGTGTTCGTGTCGAATCCGGCGATCGCCAAGGAGAAGGCTGCGGAAGCCGCTCCGCAGCAGGTTGCGGCCGGGCCGCAGGACGCGGCGGTCGAGCTGGTGCAGGCGATGTATTCGAACAGCGTCGCCGACGGCTACGAGATGCGCCAGCGCGCGCTCAAGCCGGTCTATGTCGGCAAGCTCAAGGTCCAGATGATCGCCGAATATCGCGGTCAGGACCTGACCGGGAAGGTGCTGCGCATCGAGAATACGGGCGACGCTCCGACCGAGCTCACCGAGCGCACGGTGGCTCCCGCCAGCGCGCTCGCCGTCTCCATCGCCGAGCCCAAGCTCGCCCCGGGGAAGGTCACGACGGCCTACCTCGTCTCCCAGAATGTGAGGTAAGCCATGGCCTTCGCCGACATTTTCAAGCGCTCCCGCAAGCCTCTCGACGAGCCGGAAGGGGAGGGGGTCTCTCCGGTTGGCGGTGAGCTCGCCGGCAACGAGGCGGTGCGGCGCAAGCAGCGCATGCTCCTCGCCGGCGTGGCCGGCGTCGGGCTGGTCGTCTCCTCCATGTGGATCTTCAGCGGCGACGACGGGAAGAAGGTCGCCGACACCGAGGGCGCGGAGAAGGTCGAGGTCTCGACCAAGGACATGGTCAACCGCAACCTGTCTCAGCAGGAGTGGATGGCGCTCTCCGAGAACCGCTTCCAGTCGACGGAAAACCAGCTGAAGTCGGTCAACGGCCAAACCGCGCGCGTGGACAACCTCGCCGCGCAGATCGAGGCGCTGAAGGGCCAGAACCAGGCGATGCAGGCGGACGGGCAGCGCGTCCTCTCGGCCTACCAGGCGGAGAACGAGCAGCTCCGCAAGCAGATCAACGATCGTCCCGCGGCCGTGGCGCCTGCCCCCGGGCCTGCCGCGATGTACGGCCCCCGGGGTCCGCAGGCCTATCAGCGGCCGGACGGGTCGGGTGCCGGGGGCGATGGCGCGGCGCCGGTCGGCCGCCCGGCCGAGGTCAAGATGGTCAGCTTCTCGACCACCGACACCGGCACCGCGTCGAAGGTCGCCAAGGGCAACACGGTCTATACCGACAGCCCGAATTACCTGCCGCCCAACAGCTTCGCCTCGGCGACAAGGCTTACGCCTTCGAGGAGCTTGTCGCGGAGATCGGTGCTGGCCTCGCATGCGCCGAGATCGGGCTCCCCAACGAGCTTCACGACAATCACGCCAGCTACGTCGCGCACTGGCTCGGCATCCTCCGGGCCGACAAGACCGCCATCATCCACGCGGCCTCGAAGGCGGAACAGGCCTACAACTATCTCCGCGCCTTCGGCGAGCCTGCCGCGATCGTGACCGACGAGGCCGAAGACCTCGAGGTGCCGGCTCTTCTGGAGGCGGCATGATGGACACGATCGAGATCCAGCGGCTCGCGTGTCTGTCGACCGCCCACCTTTCCGCCGATGTCGCCCGCCAGCTGGACGCCGTGGTTGCCGGCATCGTGCCGATCGCCGGAGGCGACGCGACCTGGCACAGCCTCATCGTCGCCGAGCGCTGGCGCGACTATGGCTGGTGGATCTTGGTCGGGTCGGACGGCCGCGACCGGATGCCCGACACCCTGCGCGCCTGCCTCGATGCGGCCGAGGCCGCGGGCGCCGATTGGCTGCAACTCGACCGGGACTGCGAGCCCATCGCCGCGCTCCCGACGCACGACTGGTAATCCGATCCTGCAGGAGACCCGACATGGGATGGTTATACATGCCGCGTTGCTCGATGGCCGGGCACGCCTCGCCGACGGCCTATCTCGACGACCAGTTCACCTACACCCGCGACCAGGACGACGGCTCGACCCAGGGGCTGAAGGTGATTGCCTCGTCCTGCCCAGGCAACCGCGTCTACTACGCCGCTGCGCAGGTCCTCGCGAACGGCATCGGCGGAGAAATCTTCGCGATCGTCTGCCTTGTCCGCTGGAACCTCAACGACAAGGAGGGGATGATCTTCGGCTACAATGACATGGACGAGACGATGGGTCCGAACGAGGCATCGTGCCCCGAGGCGATCCTCAAGCTGCTCACACCGACCCAGAACGAACATGCTCTCGACTGGCGCAAACGCTGCCTCGCCAACCTGCAGCGCCGGTCGCGCAAGCTCCAGGATGGGGACCGGATCAAGCTGGCCTCGCCGATGAAGTTCACCGACGGCCATGAGGGCGACGAGTTCATCGTCGAGAAGCGCGGCCGCCGGGTCGTGCTCCGCGATCCGACGAGCCGTCTTGGCTATCGCATCAGCGGCTTCATGGAACGCGCGTGGACCGTCGTGCCCCAGACCAAGGTCCACAAGACGATCTTCGCCTGACGCTCACCATCTGCGACAACCCCCGGCTATGAGACCCGCCATGACCCAGCTCGCTTCGCTACCGATCTTCTCGACCAAGCGCCTGCTGCTCTGCAGCCGCGAGAACGCCGCTCGCGTCGCCGCGCAGATCTTCGATCAGAACCGCCGTGCCTGCGTCGTGCGGACCGGCCATCCGCTCCAGCCCTATCGCGCCGTCGAGGTGCCGACCCGGAGCGACGAGGTGGAGATGGTCCTGTGCGCCTGACCCCGCTTCTCCTGCTTGGGATGCTGGCGTCGTGCGGCGCAGCGGACAGCCGCGGTGCGGCCCGTGGCGATGCCGACCAGCGGGCGCCCCGGTTCGAGGCCGAAGCGCGGGCGCTGGATGGCGACACGGTGAGCGTCGACTTCCGCCTGCTCGGGGTCGATGCTTTCGAGCGCAAGCAGCTCTGCCAGCGCGACGGCGCGTGCTGGGCGTGCGGGAAAGCCGCGCAGGACCTTGCCGCCCGGCAGGTCCGCAACGCCTCGGCCGCGTTCACACTGACCCCCGACGAGACCTACGGGCGCCCCGTCGCCACCGTCACGGTCGACGGCAAAGATCTTGGCGAGTCCATGATCCGCGCCGGTCTGGCAATCCCCGCGTTGAAGTACCTCCGCCACGACCCCGAGCGGGCCTCATCCTATGCGGCCGCCTACGATGCGGCCGAGCGCGGCCATGTCGGTGTCCATGCCGGAACCTGGCTCGATCCCGCGAAGTGGCGGCGCGGCGAACGACTGGAGTGCGAGCGATGACTCTCGCCGACATCCTCAGCCAGATCAGGCACGGCGCCCGGGCGCGCCGTCGCGCTTGGCTTAGCGGCGCATTGTTCGAACCGCCGCTCTTCCGATCCGGAGGAAGGCTGGTAAGACCTGCATCAAAGGGGGAAGCGATGCGGGCATTTGTAACGGGGTTGATGATTTGCGCGGTTTCAGTTGGGACCGCTGCGGCGCGGGACCGGAAGCCGAGCAAAGAAGAGCGACGTGTAGAGCAGCTTCGAATCTCCTTAGAAAGCAAGTCGCCAGCGGCTTACTGCGAGGCCGCTCTGACGTTCCGGCCCAACGGGTTCTATCCCTATTGCTCGCCTATCACCTATCCACAAACCCAACACTCGTTCACGCTCAACGCTGGCGTTCAGGCGCAGAAGAGCGTTCTTGTCGAGATGCGCCAAGAGGGAGACCGCTCGATCTCCGCCAAGGCAACGTTCGTCGAAAAGGCACTGATCGATGAGAGTAAGGCGACCAACGGCGAAGGGTGTCTAGGACAAAGCCCAGCTGCCTGTATCTCCTATCTAGCTGCAAACCTTTTCATGACGACCGCGGCCGACATTCCGTTTTACGATTGGAGCAGCCAAGCGAGCTTCGATCCGGAGAAAACCCGGCGCCGGAACCTCACTCTTCAGATCGTTCTTCCGCATACGGATTCTCGATCATACGTGAAGGATTTCGGGTTTAGAGACACGTCACCACCTCTGGATGTTGTGGGGATCAGCGCGTCGGTCGTCGAAGACAAGGTCGAGTCAATCTCGTTTTCGGGTCGTTTTCCGATCCTGTCCGACAACCCTGCCGATTACCAAGGCTCCGGCTTTGCAAACTTTATGGCGACGGTGCTGCCATCATGCCGATCGGCCGATGAAGGCGAGTTCTACCGTGCCTTTTGGGTAGCTCTTGTCAAACCGAGGGAGTTTGCCACGAACAGCGGAAAGTGGCGCTTCACTGACAACGGAGTGAGCAAGTCATATTCCAGCTCGGCCTACGGAAACCTGTGCGGTCTGAAGGTTTCCTCCTTCAGTTCTACCGGGCGGACGATTACCGACACCGGGCAGGATTTGTCGGGATCGTCGCAGGAAGTGACCTTCCGTCTCCCCAATAAGCAGTAGGTTCGAATGAGACTTCTCGTCATTGCGGCGCTGGCAGTTGCCGGTTGTCAGGCGGCCTCCGACGATTCCCAAAAGAACGCTGTTGAACAGGCACCCAAACGTCCTTGGAGGAAGCTCCCTGATGGGAGCTGGGGATGGCTGGAGGCGTCGCCGAGCGAGAAGTTTGCCAATGAACAGGCTGAGCGATGCTGGCCCAGCAAAGGCCGGTGGGATTGCCTAAGCGCGTCGACCCTAGTCCAGGTCGGCGACATCGAGCCCCCTACGGTCTTTGCCAGTCGGTACATCAAAGCCCGCTATACCGATCCGGCGATCGGGATCGGTGATGATGCCGTTCGAGGCGGCTACTCGTGTCAATTCATCAATGGGAAAATGATCCGGGAAAGCATTTTCCAGAATGGCGAGGGCGGCGCATCTCACTCCCTTCAGACCAATGACGTTTTAGTCGGACAGCAGAGCGGCGGGGCGGTCTGGTCGCCTGACTTCGTGGTCCGTTATATGAGGGAGAACAAAATCGAGCCCACCCTTCGCTACGTCGACTGTCTCCACGTTACGACGATGGTCGTCGAGAACAGCCTGGCGACGATCAACACGACCTCCCTCGCATATGGCATGATGACGGGCCGTGACGATGCGATGCTCTATGACATGGATGGGCGCAAGGAAGAGCCCTAGGCGTCACGTCGTTCTGCGGCTGCCTACAAGTCCTTGCCTAAGTTAGTCACCGCCTGGTCACGGTTGCTTTGGTTCTGCTTGGCCGCCGCCTCGAAATCACTTTTGTCCATATAACTGAGCGTAGTGGATCCGCGTAGATTTCCTTGGCGACCACACAAGCCGACCGTGAGGAAGGCGAAGCGTACTCGATTGATGATCTGCACCTTACCATCGGTGTAGCCAGCCGCCATGCTGTCCACCGGCACATTATACCGCTCCTTGCTCAATGACGCGAGGTTCGCACGTGCAATCATCACATCGATCTGAGAGTCATCGATATTCGGTGTCGGATCATAATTCCGCTGATACTTCGTCTGCAAGAGCTGGTCATAATAGCGGAACGCTTGCACCCCGCCCTGAATACAGCCCGGCGTTCCGAATTCATAGGGTTCAGGCGAAATATTTACCGCAAACAGCTTCTCGTTGCGGAAGGTGAAGCTAAGCCTGCTCTTTTTACCGGCCACCTCAAACTTGGAATACATCCCGTGGCTAACATCGACCTCAACGCGGTCCTTCTTCTGCTTGATCTTGGCGCCGCTGACACCTGGGATTTTGGCGGCCACCTCAACCACCTGCTGCGGCGTCATCCCGGACTCGAAGTCGCCCCAGAGCTTCGTTCCAGCGATCGCTGGCGTCGAAAAGCTGATGGTCGCCAGGACGACGACAAGACTGTGTTTCATGCTACCCCCAATTCTCTGACCCTCGGCATAGCAGCATGAAGTTGGCTCGTCAGGCGGAAAGGGCTTGGACAGAATGCCCGCTGCGCAGTAGCCGGCAACACGTCTTCACCGCCCCACATCACCGAACAGAACCGAAGACCTGCCGGCGCTCGAGGCGCAGGTCACTCCGCCAGCGTCGGATCCATCCACCACGACGGACCCTGCCTGAAATCGTCCGACACGACCCCGACCGGGCCGTCCGGCTCGGCCGACACGTAAGGATCCGTGGTTGGCATCTGCCGCACCTTGGCGCGCATCAGCTTGCCGGCGACAATGCCTCGCGCCTCCAGCAGGTCCTCGAGCCACATGAGATCGTCCAGCATCGCGACCACCCCGCGGCCCGCGAGGCAGTAGTAGATGCACCGCTGGTAATCGTCGGTCCCGTCGTTGCTGAGGATGCTCGCCAGGCGCGGCTTGCCGTCGGGATCGCCCTCATGCACCCAGACGGCCGCCTCCCGCAGCTCGCGCACCGAATAATAGGCGTCCTCCACCGGCTTACCGATCGACGCACCCGCGATCATCCGCTGCGTCGGCGTCAGATGCTCGTCGCACGACGCATCGCGCAGCGTCACGTCGAGATCGAAGCGGTCGTGGAAACGCGTAGCCTTCAACTTACCCATGGCGGATCTCCTGGCGCGCAGAACATAACGTGAACACCTCCGACCGTCAAGCGATCCGACAGAGGAGAGGGGGGAGGGCGGCTGTGAACCTGGAAGGGAGAGCAGAGATGCCGTTCGCCACGTCACCACAGCCACGCGAGAGCCTCTGGGGCGTCATCGAGACCGCCGAGCAGGTCCTGCCCGGTATCTGGCGCGTCGAGACCTCAACGCATGGGGGGCTGGTCCTCTCCGACGATCGGCAAGCCGCGATGCCCGACGCACTCCGGCACGACGCCCCGCAGTATGAGGAAGACGTGCTCTGGTCGCTCCCGGTTCTCGCGTTCGAGGCGGAGTTTGCCAACGCCGCCGCGGTCGGCACGAGCACCATGCTCCAGCTTGCCCATGACATCGCCCGCAACTGGCGGCCGGATGCCTATGCTGCCTTCACCGGCACGGCCATCGAACCGCGGGACAGCCACGTCATGCGCAGGCGCGCCGCCTACGAGGCCTTGATCGGTAGCGTCGTCGTCACTTCGGCATCCGGCTCATGGGCGGAATGGGTGCCGGAGGGTAAAGTCGGCGTGGTCGGCCGCAAGGTCGCCTCCGTCGATTATCTCGGATGGCCGACCTACGAAGGTCCGGAGCATCGCGGTCTCGTAGCAGCCGATCGCTACGACAGCGGCAAGAGCCCCAACGCATTCGCCGCGCTCGACGTCGAACCGCTCCCATGACGATCGAGATCGTCGTCGGGCTCCCGCATCTCAACGAGGGGCCAATCCTGCAGCATGCGCGCCTGCTTCAGCAGCCGGTGCTCATCTCCGCGAACTGCCTGTCCCGCTGGTCCCGCGCGCGGGGCTGGCCCGATTGGCAGGGCTTCCAGACGAAGATGCTCCGCAACGCGCACGGACTGCCGAGCCTAGACCTCGACAGTGGGGGCTATGTCTGCGCCGTCCGGTATGGCGGGATGCCGTGGACCGTCGATCAATACATGGCGCTCGCGGCTTCCTATCCATTCCGCCGTTTCGCCAGTATCGATTGGTGCGTCGAACCCGAGCTCGCCGGCGACCGCGAGGCCGTCCTCGACCGCATGTCGCGCACCATCCGGGCGAACCGCGACTGCCGCGATCGCGCGCTCGACCTCGGCATCATCGACCGCTTCATGCCGGTGATCCAGGGCCGTCGCCCCGAGGATTACATCCGCTGCGCGGACGCGCTGAGCTGGTCGCTCGTCCCCAACACGGTGATCGGGGTCGGGAGCATGTGCCGGCGTGAGATCAGCGGACCGGAGGGCCTCGTTGCCGTGATCGAGCATCTCGACCGGCATCTACCGGCAACGATCCGGCTGCACGCCTTCGGCGTGAAGGGCTCCGCGCTTCCGTATCTGACACCCTTTGCGCACCGGCTCGCCTCGATCGACTCCCAGGCCTACGGCATCGCCGCCCGTCACGACGCGCGGCGTCGGCGGGTCTCCAAGAGCGATGCGCTCGTCGCGACCCATCTGGAGCGCTGGACCCGCACCCAGCTCGCGCGCCTCCGCGAGCCTGCGAAACGGCTCCCCCTCGTCGCACCGTCGCTCGACGTGCAAGCGACAAGCGGTCCTTGGGAGGCCGCCATCGTTGCGGCTCGGGCGGAGATCCGCGCGCTGATCGAGAGCGGGGACCTCGAGCACGACGAGGTCACGGAAGCCTGGGTCGAGCAATGGGCGGCCGATCTCTATCGGGACCGCCGGTTGGCGGCCTGAGCGAGGCGAGGGGGAGGGGGGAGGGCGGCCGAGCAAGCGGCGAAGAGCCCGCGCCGGACCCCAAGGAGACCCCCATGCACTTCTCTCCCGTCACCGAGCGCGTATTCCGGCACGCGCACATGGCTTGCGGCATCGGCTCCGGCGCCCGCGGCTTCAACGGCGCGCAGCCGCGCGTCGGCCATCTTCGCGCGCGCTTCGAGTGCGCCGGCGGCATCGACGTCGATCCCGGGGCGATCCGCAACTTCGAGCGCCTGACCGGGGTCAAGGGCACGGTCATGGACCTGTTCAACCGGGAGCAGTACCGCGCCTTTCACGGCCGCGAGCCCGGCGCAGACTGGCGGGAGGCGATCCCCGCCGACGTCCGCGGCGTGTTCGGCCACGTCGACGTCTGTCTCGCATCCTACCCCTGCAAGGGGTTCAGCTCCCTCCTGTCCCAAGCGGCCAGCCTCACCGCCAAGTACCAGGCGCTGAACGCACTGACCCTGCGGGGCATGTGGCTCACGCTCGAGGCGTACAAGGACGACCCGATCCCGATCCTGCTGTTCGAGAACGTGCCCCGGATCGCCACACGCGGGCGCTGGCTCCTTGACCAGATCGTCGCCCTGCTCCACGCCTACGGCTACAGCGTGAACGAGGATGTTCACGACTGCGGCCTGATCGGCAACCTTGCGCAGAGCCGCAAACGCTTCCTCCTCATCGCGCGGCATCCCGACAAGGTGCCACCCTTCATCTACCAACCCCGGCTATACCCGCTGCGCGGCGTCGGCGAGGTGATCGGGGAGCTGCCCCTCCCGGGCGACCCCCGCGCAGGCTCGATGCACCGCGTTCCCGCGCTGCAGTGGAAGACCTGGGTGCGCCTTGCCTTCGTCGAGGCCGGCTCCGACTGGCGGTCGCTCAACCGGCTTCGCGTCGAGAACGGCGTGCTCGCCGATTACGGCATCGTCCCCGAGCCCGACATGCGCGAGAACGCCTATGGCGTCTGTCGCTGGGAGGACCGCGGCCCGCTTGTGACCAGCGCGCGCGCTCCAGGGCAGGGCCGCTTCTCGGTCGCGGACCCCCGGCCGTTCACGACGCGCGAAGGTTCGGGCTTCCTCGGCGTGAACAGCTGGATCGGCCACGTCGGAACGATCAGCAGCCGAGGGGGACCGACCAACGGCAGCTATGCCATCGCCGACCCGCGTCCGGGCTACGGCCCCGCCACGCACACCAACCTCCTGTCGGTGACGTCGTTCGATCAGTCGACCCGCGTCGTCAGCGGCGCGGTCCACGTCGCGGGTGGCGCGCTCAGTGTCGCCGATCCGCGCTATGGCGAGAAGCGGGACTGTACCCTCGGCGTCCTCTCCTGGTCGATGCCGACCGGCGTCGTTCAGGGCAAGAGCGGGCCGACCAACGGCACCTTCTCGATCGCGGACCCTCGCCCGGCTTACGGGCCGGACACCCACCGCCATGTTCTCGGGGTTCATGCCTGGTCGGCCGCGAGCGGCGTCCTTACGGGCAATCCCAAGCCGACGAGCGGCGCGCACTGCGTCGCCGACCCCCGGATCGACGGACATCCGTCGAGCGTCCAATGCGGGATTCGCGAGTGGTCGAAGCCTGCCGGCGTCGTCACCGGTAATATGTGGGTCGGCTCAGGCCCGACCGCCACCCTCGCGCTCGACTTCGGCCGATCGTGCAGCGCGATCTACGCGCGCGCTGGTTGTCTCGAGCTGACCGAAGGCAACCCCCCGGAATGGACGGAGTGGGAGGACGCTCAACTGCGCGCCGGCTACGCCCGCAGCGTCCCGCTTCTCCAGCTCGCCGCACTGATCGGCAGACCGCTGAGCGGTCTCTCCGGACGCGCCGGACTGCTCGGCATCACCCACGCCAGCCACCCACCGGACTGGGGGCAGGCCGAGATGGCGCGCGCGCTCGACCTCGCGACCGAGGGCTATCGCTACACCCAGATCATCGCGATGATGGCCGCGGAAGGCTTCCCCGCCCGAACCCTCTCCGGCTTCGGGCAGATCATTCGCAAGCTCGGCTACGGTCGTGGCTGGGGCCGCGCGTGGACGCCGGACGAGGATGCGCTGTTGCGCCACGCCTACGAGGCGGCCGCCAGCCTGACGCCGCTGCGCGCGAGGCTCGGCCGTACCGCCTGTTCGCTTCGCTGGCGCGCCGAATATCTCGGGCTGCGCGGCACCCACGCCAATCGGAACGGTTGGCGCATGGGTCCGGACTGGACCGAGGCCCAGGAGGCGCTCCTGCGGGAGCGCTATGGCAAGATGCCGAACGACGCGCTTGCGGCGCAGCTCGGCCGCACCAAGGCTGCCATGTTCAGCCGAGCCAACCTGCTCGGGCTCGTCCACGGCTATATCCGCCCGTTCAGCGCCGACGAGACCCGGGCGCTCGATCTCGCGTTCCGCCACAGCATCGCGATCGCCGATCTTGCCGCCGCCCTCGACCGCAAGGCGTGCTCGGTCAGCAAGTACGCGACCAACCACGGCATCCGCTTCGGCCGACGTCCGCTTCGCACGCCCACACCGACGCTGGGAGACATCCTGGCGCTCGACGCCCCAACGGAAAGGGGAGGGGGCGCGTGCTTGATCGATCATGTGATCGAACAGAGCCCGGAGCGCCCCCATGCCGACGATCAGCACGACGCCCGCGATGCGCGCCGCGAACGACGCACCCGCCGCATTGGCCGTCGACGCCCGCTCCGGCACGAGGCCCGACGCCAGGAACGACGGCTCAACCGCCGCCCGTAACCCCGACATCATCATGGTCGCCGCGCCGCCGCCCGTCGTGCTCGCCTACGGGGTCGGCGTCGACAGCACCGCGCTGCTGGTCGAGAAGGTCGCCCGCGGCGAGGCTCCCGACCTGGTGCTGACCGCAGATACCGGCGTCGAGAAGCCAGAGACCTACGCCTATCTCGATGTGATCGGACCCTGGCTCCGCTCGCATGGCATCCGGCACGAGATCGTTTCGTACACTCCCAAGCGGTTCAAGCACTGGCCACCGTACTATTCGCTGCTCGAAATGGCGCTCACGAACGCCACGCTGCCGAGCAAGTCTCTGGGCGGTTCGAGCTGCAGCCTCAAATACAAGAAGGCCCCGCAAGACGCCTTCCTGCGCACCTGGCAGCCGGCGATCGACGCATGGGCGCGCGGCCAGCGCGTCGTCCGGCTGATCGGATTCGACGCGGGAAAGCGCGATACGATCCGCTACAGCCACGCCGCGACGATCGACGATCCGCTCTACGACTGCCAGTACCCCCTTCGCGAATGGGGCTGGGACCGCGTCGCGTGCGAGCGCCGGATCGAGGCCGAGGGCCTCCCGGTGCCGCCGAAATCGAGCTGCTGGTTCTGCATCGGCATGACGCCCGACGAGGTCCGCGCGCTCCCGAGCTGGTGCCTGCGCCTGATCGTCCTCGTGGAGGCTCGCGCCGCCCCGCGGCTCCGCACGGTAGAGGGGCTCTGGCGGAAGACGACCCGGGCGCGTCCCGGCCGCATGAGCGACTTCATCCGCTGGGAGGTGCTGCTCCCCGCTGCCGAGATCGACGCGATCGAGCGCGACGCGCCGCTCGACCTGATCCGGTTCCAGGACGTCGCCGCCTCGATCCCGCTCGAGGAGCGCCCGACGATGCGGGACTGGCTCGACCGCTTCAACGCCGGACTGAAGGAGGCCGCATAATGGCAACGCTCGCACCGCCCAACACCCGCATCGCCGACCTCAACGACCGTTGCAGGATGGGGCTGGACCGCACGGCGCGCATCGTCGCCACGCGCGACTGCCTCGCCACCATCGCCAAGGGCGACCGGAACATGGACATGATCATCGCCCAAGCCCGCGTCCTGAAGGCGGTCCGCGACTACCGCTTCGCGCCGGACGAGCGCTCCGAACGGGACTTCGGCTCGCTCGAGCTCGACGGCGAGACGATCTTCTTCAAGATCGACTATTACGACGCGGCGATGGAGTTCGGCTCCGAGGACCCGGCCGACGCCTCGATCACGACGCGCGTCCTCACCATCATGCTCGCCCGGGATTACTGACTCCAGGCCACGGACCTCAGCCCGCCGCGACCGACAGATACCACAACCCGAACGCATTGCTCACCACATGGACGATCATCCCGGGCAGCAGGGATTGGGTCCGCAGCGCACACCATCCGGTCGCGAGCCCCAGGCAGAGCGCTGCGACGAGGTTCGCCGGCTCGAAGTGGAGCACGAAGACGAACAGCAGCGCCGACAACAGCACCGCGGCGAACCCAGGCATCCGCTCGCGCAGCGCGCCGAGCAGGTAGCCGCGGTAGAGCAGCTCCTCGACCACCGGCGCGACGACCACGGTCGCAGCCACCAGCGCGATCGACGACGCGCCCCCCGAGGCCGCGAGCGCCTTCCCGATCGCCAGTTTCTCGGCCGTGCCCATCTGCCAGATCGTGTTGCCCTGGAGCGCGAGGATCGCAAGCGGGATCTGACTGATCGCCAGTCCCCCGACCGTCGTTAGGACGGTCCTACCGTCCGGACTTGGCAGCACGGCCAGGATCCGCCGCCGGCGATCGGCAGCGCCAAGGTCGCGAGAGACGAGCGCCAGGACGACAGCCGCGCCGATGACGATCGTCGCCGCGATCAGATCGGGCGATGCCGGCGAGAGGCCGAGCATCGGCCCGGCGACATAATGAACCACCGTCAACGTGGCGAGATGCAGCACCAGAAGCCCTGCGACGATCCACCCCGAGAACAGCTTCGCGCGGCCCGTCCCCGGCACGCTCATCGCATTGGTCGCCATGACCACCCTCCTGAGACGCGCAGCCTATCACCGGCGCGCGCATCGGCAATGTCCCATCACGAAAGGAGCAGCCATGTCCGCGATACGACCCGCCACCGAGCAGGACGCGACCGCGATCCTGACCTCGATCGACTGCCTGCGCGAAGCTCGCAACCTCCTCCGCCAGGCCGGCGCGTCCAAGGCCGCGCGCGCGGTCGCGACCGCGATGAAGAGTGCCGAAGGGGCCGAGCGCCACGTCCGCCACCGCATCCGCCGGACCCAGGCAGCATGAGCCGCCACACGCTGCAGCCGCGCGCCGACCGCCCCGACGTCGCCGAAGCCGCGATCGGATGGGACCGCCCGCTCGCAACCTTCTTCTTTCAGGCGTTCGCGACCGCGGACGGCGATGGCGAGGACCGCGTCCTCGAATGGCGCGGCACCGCGCCCGGCGAGCTTCCCACGCCCGAGGCCGCGATCGCGGTTGCGGCGGGCTATGCCGAGATCCCCGAGCACATGGCAGCGACGCTCGGCGCCGATCGAGCCGCGACCGCGGACCAGGTCGACACCCCTTGGCAGACCCGCCTGAAACAGCGGCTCTTCGGCCCCTGACGCTTCCAGACCGACGTCCATCGCCGCGCGAAGTGCGCTGGCGATGAGGGCGCTTGCGCGCCTGCCCGGCCGGAGGCCGGGGAGAGGAGTGGGTGAGAGTGAGGTGTCTCGGACAAGGGGTTCGAGAGCATCGACCAGGAGGTTTTCCCCATGAACATCGGTTCCATCAAGCAGAACGACGCCGGCATCTTCATCGGCCGCGTGTCGACCCTGACGGTCGTGATGACGATCGCGCTTCGCGAGGTGCGCAGCGCCAACCCGAAGGCGCCGAAGTACGAGGTCCACGCGCTCAACCAGGCGTCGCGGTCGTGGGTGCAGGTCGGTGCGCTCTTCGAGCTGACCGCCAGCGCGACCGGCGAGGCGTTCCTGAACGGCCGGATCGACGATCCGAGCCTCGCGCAGCCGCTCTACATCTCGGCGTTCCGCCAGCAGGACGGCTCGTACAACCTCGTCTGGCAGCGCCCGCAGCGCCGCCGCGACGTGACGGCCGCGATGGCGCCCAAGGGCGGCGACGACGGCCTGCCGCCGTTCCCGGGCACCGAGGACGGCACCGGCGCGGGCGAGCCCGCCGGCACCGCCAGCGACGGCCTCGGCGAATCCACCGCCGGCGCGTTCGCCGGCTGACCCCGCCACCACCGACCCCTCCGACAGGGCTCGCTTCATCCCGAAGCGGGCCCTGTCCTCGTTCCGGCTTGGTCCCCCGGGCCCAGGTTCGAGGGGAGGGGGATCGGGGTCTCGGATCAGCGAACCAGTGGAGTCCGACGATGTACGACACCTACGATCTCGGCGGGACACCCGCCAACGAGCCGTGCGCCCAGCTCGGCCACACCGAGGATTTCTCCCGCATCAACCGGCTCGAGGTCGAATGCTACCGCGCCGCGATCACGGCCCGGTTCGGCCCGCCACCCGAAGGCTGCACGCTCGTCGTGCTGACCAACCGGCACGACTTCGGGACCTACTACACGCTCGGCCTGAAGGTCTGGGAGGTGGCGCGCAACGAGGCCGTGGACGCCTATGTCGCCGAGGTCGAGGACGGCCTCGGCAGCTGGATCGAGGCGGGTTTCACCGCCCCCGTCCGCTATGACGACGGCCACAGCGCCACCGCCCCGCGCAGCCTCGACGAGGTGATCCTCGGCGCGATGATGACGACGCGGCCCGCTGCCGACGGCAGCTTTCCCGTTTCCGATTTCGAACTGCTCAACGGCAACCTCGCCGCCGCCTATCCGCAGATCGCTGCCGAGGCCAAGGCGCGTCTCGAACAGGTGTCGGCATGAGCGACACCGCCACCGCCGCGCCGCCCGCCGCCGGCAGCGCCTTCGACGCCTGCAAGCAGGCGTTCTTTCCCATCCTCGCGGCGCACGGCATCGCGCGCGTCACCATCGGCTACAACGGCGAAGGCGACGAGGGTCAGGTCAACGATGTCGCCGCCTTCGACGATGCCGGCGATCAGGTCGACCTCCCCGCCGTCGACTGCGAACGCCATCAGCTCGGTTTCGACGGGACGATCGCCAGCGACGTCACCGACCTCGCCAGCGCGCTCGACAGCTTCGCCACCGAGGCGCTCTGCGCGCTCTACATGGGCTGGGAGGACAACGCCGGCTCCTGCGGCGAGCTGGAGATCCTCACCGCGCCCAGGACGGTGACGCTCACCCACAACTGGCGGATCGAGACCTTCGATACCACCGTCTCGGAACTCTGAGCCATGTCCCACTGCTACTATCACGCGCTCAGCTCGGTGAAGCGATGGGGCGGGAAGCCGGAGGACTACCTCCCGCTGCACTCGTGGTTCGACGAGTCCAAGAAGATCATCGCCGACCCCCGCCACCGCGCGCTCCGCCACCATGCCGAGGGCATCTTCATGCTGGAGACGATCTTCGGCGTGACGATCCTCAACAGCGACGGCCGCGACGTGCCCGTTCGCCTGATCGGCGAACAACACGTCACCGAAGACCTCGGCCGCATCCCGAGCTTCGCCGACTGGGCGCGCCAAATCCAACCCGCCCCGTGGATGCTCCGCGGCAACCCTGCCGACAGCCCCGGCCTCGAAACCTCCCACTGAGGATGTGCCCATGTCCAACAACTTCACCAAGGCTAGCTTCCTCCTGCAGGTCCAGCCCGACGAGGCCGAGCTCCTAGAACTCGCCAAGGACGCGAGCGACATGCTCGAGAACCACGACGATGACGCGCTCGGCCGTCGCGAGGCGTTCGACGGGCTCGGCCCGGCATTTGCCGCGGCCTTCCCGCCGACCGACGATGATCCCTTCGGGAGCTTCCTCGCGCTCTTCGACGACGCCGGCTTTCCCATCTTCAGCTGCCGGATCGACGTCGATGACACGCCCGGCGAGGCGGGCAAGATCCAGGTGTTCTTTCACGGCGACCAGGTCAGCGTCGATGCCGTCGCGCTCCTCATCTTCGCGGCCTGCAAATCCGCGCTCCCTTGCGGGTTCGAGTATGCGCTCGACTGCGATCGGCTGCGCCCCGGCGAGTTCGGGGGCGGCTACGCCGCGATCACCGCCACGGGCGTCAGCTTCGGCAACTCCGCCCGGCAGCTCGAGCGCGCTCTCGAGCGCAGCCAGGAGGAGGGCGTCGACGGCTTCGTGCTGACCACACGCCACCCCGAATACGGCCTCAGCTTCTGGAACAACGACACCGGCTTCGGCCGGCTGCGCGACGCGACGGTGTTCACCGAGGCCGAGGCCGCGACCTTCGACAAGCCGATCGCCGCCGACGAGCCGGAATGGCTCGCCATGCCCGCCCCCCTGACCTGAGGACAGAACCATGCGCTTCATTGTCGCCCTGTACGAGGTGGACCGTGTCTTTGGCGGTCCCGAGGAAGGTGGCTGGTGGTACGATACTGGCGAGCTTCGCCGGCCGCTCGCGCTCGCCCCGACCAACGATGCCGCAGTCGCCATCGCCGCACGCGCGAACCGGCTGCTCGACCGTCTCCAGCGCCACAAGCGGCCGGTCGACTCCGCCGCCTATGAAGGCGGTCGCCATCGCGCGCACGTCTTCACCACGACGGCGCCGCCGGCCTACCCCGCGGAACGGCCCCGCTACTGCTGACGCAGATGCGGGTCGCGCCGCTCGCGTTTCAGCGATACAGTCCCAACGAGGGGAATTGACATGCCGACACCCATCCCGATCGATCCCGCCGAACGCGCCGAACGCGCCGAAGCGGAAGACGCGGCGCGCGAGCTGCTCCGCGACCTGATCGGCGCCGACTATTCGGACACCACGCTGCGCGTGTGCGCCGACCACCTCCTGAGCTTCCGCCGCCATCCGAAGACCCAGGCCGAGCAGCCGCCGACCGCGGCGCTCGACCGGCTCTTCGCCATCGCCAAGTCCGATACCGGCCAGTCGGCACGCGTCGCCAACTTCCTCCTGGCATGGTGGAACGGCGCCGATCTCGGCCATTTCCCGATCGCGGACCTGTTCGGTCTCGATCGCGCGATCGCCGACGACATCACCGCCGCTGTCCGCTTTCTCGGCCGACACCCAGGCGCGGTGTACGCCGACAGCCTCGGTTATCGCGGCGACGTGATGGACCTCCTCGCCCGCTGGCGCGGCATCACCGTCGAGGACGCCGCCTGACCATGATGATCGACTTCGAGGATCGCGAGCCGGCCGAGCCGATGTCGCTCAGCACCAAAATCTTCATCGTCATCATCTGCCTGCTCACCGCCTATGGCTGGTACGCGAACGCGATCGAGCTCTGGCACCTGGTCGCGGGCCTGTTCGCGTGACGAGCAAGTCGACGATCGAGACCAGCCTTGGCAAGGTCTGGGTGACGCACTTCGACAACGGCGACGCCGCGCTCTGGTGGCCCGATCGCGCCCGCGTCGGGCCTGCCGTCGTCGACATCATCGACGGCCGGGCGGCCTGGAAGCCGAAATACGGCAACTGGATCGTTCCTGCGGTTCATGCCGAGACGCTGATCGCCGAGATCGGCGACCTGTAGCAGGGGAGGGCGGCGCATCCCGCCCGTCGCATAAGCGCCGACCGGGACCGCGGCTCTACTCGGCTTTGCCGAGCGGAGCCCCGCGGGCGGGTCTCCGCCCTACCGGGTGACGATCCGCTTGCGAAAAGGACCGACGCCCTGGCAGGAGCGCCGGTCCCCATCGAAGGGCATGCCGCAACAACCCGCGACGAACGGATCGGTTCGAGCCCGCGCGGACGGTTAACAGAAATGAGGTTGCCGTTCACCTAACGACCTTGAGGTCAGGGTGATTGGTTCTCGCTGTCCGTTGACACCAAAACCTGCCCCGTGACGCCAGGACGAAACGCGATTTGGCACAACCCGGTAACAGCCCTGTTGTCCAACGGGGCGGCTCTTTGACACGTCCATGCCCGATCAAGCTGGGCGAGCCGTCCCGATTGGGATCCACTGGCGGGCAAGGTCAGAGCGGTGTTATCATGACCGCTCGGTTGGGAGCCAGCACGTTGGAGACGCAGCAGTAGTGTCCACCCTAACTATCATTGCGCTGCTGATCATAGTGGCAGTCGGTTATCACTTTTTGCCGGAGAAGGTGCGAGAACCAGAGCGAGCCAATCCCAAGCCGCGCCACGTTAATGCTAGCGGAAATGATTTGTTTTGGCGTGAAAAGTTCTACACCAATACTGAGTCGCCGGCTGAGATCGCTTTTCTCAATGCGATGATTGACGGTTTCGACCTGAAGCCAAAAAACGGTGCGCTGTTTTCAGATGGTCTGCGGCTCGACCTTCAAGTCGAGCAAGGACAGTATCGAGCCGATTTCATGATCGACCGCTGGTTAGTTGTCGAGATCGATGGCGCGGCTTGGCACTCATCCGACGAAGCCAAGGCCAATGACGCAAGACGCGACGCCTACTTCGAAAGCCTCGGCTACACCGTCTTGCGTATCGCCGCGAAGATAGCACTGTACCAGCCAACCAACGCCATCTCGAGCGTTAGAATGGCACTATCAAAGGGCAAGCGTCGCTTGCCTGAGTTTGCTCCACCAACCCCGAGGTCTGGTTTCCAGCGCTTAGCGGAAACGGGTTCGCTGATGGCGAAGGCGCTGTCCGAGGCTGCCGAACACTCCTCTCGCTTGTTGACAGTGCAACGTGCGCTTGAGCCTGCACACCTCGCTTTCCACTTCGAAAAATCGATGATCGAGCAGGCAATCGAGACAGTGCGACTTGATCGCCGGACGGAAGCCTACCTCGACACCGAGGAGAAGCGAGCTTCCTTCGATGCATTCTCTGCGCGCCTGCAACAGCGGCTTGCCGAGTTAGAAGCTTCGGATAAACACAAGAGAGAGAAGCTCGTCTTGCACGCATTTCCCACGAGCGTACCTCTTTCAGATCCGCATGCCGAGGAGATCGGCCGCAAGTTTGCTGAGATACAAGCGGAGAGGACCAGCTACCTGCGCTCGATACGCAGGCGATTGGAGGAGGATGCTGGACTCAAAAACGGGGTTATCGGCGTGCTGCATCGGCTCGAATGCTCACCGTTAATTCCACTGATTGCCTCAGAGGGAAAAGCATAACATCGCGAAAGGCGGGCAAAGCCTGTTGCCGCTTGTACCTTCACAGCTTTGCCGCACGGTGAGACCAAGGCGTCCGGAACGGGTCGAAAACGGACGAGGCATCTTTGCCGCAAACGAACCGCCAACGGGATTAACAGCTCGGGCAGCGCCTCGTGGGCGCGGTCAGGCGCTCCCGTTTTTTCGAAATGTGTTCCCGATTGCCCTTTCCCGAAATGGCTGATCGGCGACGGAGAAGCGGGAAAGGGCCGGCCCTGTCACAGAGGCTCGGTTTCGGTCTCAAAGGAGACTCGCTGGTCCGCCCAGCATGACATGCGCCTCTTGGCGGCCGTCAAGGATCGGCGGTGCCCCCAATTTCGCGCCCGCCGCGCGGTCACGAAATCGGCTCCCCCACCGCCCGCTCCGCGGCGCCGCAAACGGCGTCCCTGACGGCCTGGACGCGCATGCCCCGGCGGAACCGCCATCAAATCATGGAGGTTCACGTGGCTGGCTTTCAAATCACTTTCTTTCGCGCGGCGCTAAAGGCGGGTATCAGTCCCGACGAGGCGCAACATCTGAGCGACGTCACGGAGGACTTCATCGTGAGGACAGTCGATACCGCGAACCGCGATCTCGTGGCGCAGCTCAAGACGATGAACGGCAAGCTCGACAACATCGACGGCAAGTTCGAGAACCGCATCACGCTCAGCCGGGTCCAGCTGGCCGCCATTCTCGGGATCGCTGCAAGCGGCGGGACCGTGGGTCCGCTGGCCCTCAAGATGATCGGCCTCGGCTAATCCATGGGGGCCGCGGCCCCATTTTTGCTCGACCGCCACTGCTGCATTTCCCGCTCACGCGGCGAACCCGGAAGCCCCCGCTGAAAAGCTCAAGCGAGCCAGTTCTCGACCGCAAGGCCTCGAATGCGTCGGAACTCCCCCTCGTTGGCGGTAACGAGCGTTGCTCCAACCGTGAGCGCATGTGCGCCAATGAGTAGATCGTTCGGACCGATCGTCTTGCCTTCCGCCTCCAGTTCAGCCCTCAGCCCGCCATATTTCGTGTCGGCCGGCACCTCGAGCGGGATCACCTCCAAGCCTTCGAGGATCGCCTCGACCTGAGCGAGCAACCTGGGCGACCCCTTCTTGGCGCAGCCATAACGCAGCTCCGCAGCGGTGATGATGCTGACACAGAGCGCTTCGCCGTCGAGCTCAACCACCTTGCGGAACACGCGTCCCTGCGGATCGCGAACCATGTCAGACACGATGTTCGTATCGAGCATGTATCGTCTAGCGGTCACAAATCGACACTCCGGAGCGGACCAAGGCCGTCGTCCAAATCCCCGGGAAGCTGATCCTCCGGTCCAAGTGGGGAAAGCGATCGCAAGATCGTGGCGAGATCAGCCTTGGGCTCGGGCTCGATGATGAGCTTGTCGCCCACCTTGTGGATGAGAACAGTGGTCCCGGGCAATTCAAACTCGGCTGGGATCCTCACCGCCTGACTACGATTGTTGCGAAACAGCTTCGCTGCGCGAGCGCCGGTCGCCGGCATTGCCTGAGCCATGGCTCATCTCCTTGGATATGCCATGTATATGCCAACTCACGCCGATCCGCGCAACCGCAAAGCCTGACCAAAGGGCCCGTAACGCTCCCGTGACGACGTCCATCGCCGCGCGAAGTGCGCTGGCGATGAGGGCGCTTCTCGCGCCTGCCCGGCCGGAGGCCGGGGAGAGGAGTGGGTGAGAGTGAGGTGTCTCGGACAAGGGGTTCGAGAGCATCGACCAGGAGGTTTTCCCCATGAACATTGGTTCCATCAAGCAGAACGACGCCGGCATCTTCATCGGCCGCGTGTCGACCCTGACGGTCGTGATGACGATCGCGCTTCGCGAGGTGCGCAGCGCCAACCCGAAGGCGCCGAAGTACGAGGTCCACGCGCTCAACCAGGCGTCGCGGTCGTGGGTGCAGGTCGGTGCGCTCTTCGAGCTGACCGCCAGCGCGACCGGCGAGGCGTTCCTGAACGGCCGGATCGACGATCCGAGCCTCGCGCAGCCGCTCTACATCTCGGCGTTCCGCCAGCAGGACGGCTCGTACAACCTCGTCTGGCAGCGCCCGCAGCGCCGCCGCGACGTGACGGCCGCGATGGCGCCCAAGGGCGGCGACGACGGCCTGCCGCCGTTCCCGGGCACCGAGGACGGCACCGGCGCGGGCGAGCCCGCCGGCACCGCCAGCGACGGCCTCGGCGAATCCACCGCCGGCGACGCCTTCGGCGGAGCGCCGGAGACGCCCGCCAAGGGCGGCCGCCGTCGCGCCGCGCAGCCGGCCGAGCCCGAGACGGTCTGACCGACCGGCCGGGGTGCCTCCCACCCCGGTTTTCTCCTCCCCATCGCGCGTCGAAGCCCCCGCGCGCGGACCTGCAGGGCTCGCTTCGCTCCCCCGGCGAGGCGGGCCCTGTCTTTGTTCGCCCTTACGGCCTCACCGACAGGAGCCGCCGCGGTGCCGATCTCCCTCGAACACCACCTCGCCATCGCGACACGCGACTACGCCGCGCTCTCCCGCTTCGCGGTTCGACGCGAGCGGTTCCTCGACGCGCTCGACTGGACCGCCCTCGAGGAACAGTTCGCGCGGGAAGCATCGATGACGGACGACCTCATCAACGAGGACCTTCGAGCGTCGAGCGACGCGGATCATTGATCTACGCCGTCGCCCGGATGGCAACCTGAAAACACGGCTCAACGTCTCCAGCCCGGAGCCGCTGTGATGGCGGTGAACCGCCTTCAGCGACAACCATCTGGCGCGGAGATCCCCGGCCAACATGACGCTCGGCTGCGAGATCGCACCGGCAAGGAGCTCGACGGGCCACGAGTGGCTCGCGGGAATGGTGGTGATCCCACCAGGCTGCGGACTCACCGCGGTCTTTTCAGAGCAAGGAAGGAACGACTACCATGATGCTACGACGTTTCGCCGCGCTGGGGGCGATCGCCCTCGCCGTCGGCATGCCGGCAGCGGCCAGCGCCATGCCCGCCAGCCCGGTCCTGCTCGCGATGGCGAGCTATGTCGGCGAGAAGGCCGGGGAAGACTCGGTCGCCAAGGTCAGCTTGAAGAAGGCGCACTGGAAGGCGCACGCGGCCGCCCACGCGAAGGGCGACTGCAAGGACTGCCCTGACTGCGCAGATTGCGCAGACTGCGCCGATTGCAAGGACCGCGACGAGGCGACGAAGACTGTCGCGTCAGCCGAAGGCCGTGTAGGTCGGGTGCCGTTCGTGCTGACGACGTTCGCCTGCTGGACCATGCTGTTCGCGAGCCGCTACGACCTCCGCTTCGTCCACTTCCTTGCCGGTCTCTCGCAACCGGCGCTCTTCGGCTCCATGGCGATGGTCGCCTGGATCGCCTCGGCGGTGATGGTGAAGCGGCTCCACGACGTCGGATGGTCGGGCCTCAATACGATCTGGATCGCGCTCCTCGCGCTGCTCGGCGACCCGCTCGATACGAGCGCGCCGCTCCTGATGGGCATGGCCGCGGACTCGATCTTCGCGCAGCTGTGGCTCTGCATCGAGCCTGGCACCCGCCGAGCCAACCGCTTCGGCAACGCTGCTCCCATCGGGGGCTGAACGGAGCTTGTCATGGACCAATGCGACCTCTTCGGCGACCCGCTGCCACCTCCCGAACCGGAGCAGGTGGTCGAGCTGCACCTCCCGCCACTCGCCGCGCCCTGCGGCTTCCGCAACCGTTCGAACAATCCATGCCAGCGCCTCGCCCGAGACCCGGTCAGACTGGACGGACGCGAACTGCGCTCGCATGGCCGGCTCCTCCTCCACTGCCCCATGGAGTGCTTCAATGGCGCGTCGGCCGAAGAGACCCCGACCTTTGCGGAGGCAGCGGAATGACGGTCAGCGGCCCGACCCGGCTCGCCGGCGTGGTGGAGATGACGCCACGCGGTCCGATGCTGCTCGAGGCAGACGGGATGCGCTGGCGGCTGATCGGCGACGTGGAGACCGAGCACCTGCTCGGGACGCCGGTGACGGTCGAGGGCACGATCAACGGGGCGGCGATCGCCGCCTACTACCTGGCGGCGCGAACGGAGGCACCAACATGCTGAGCCCTGCGAGCGCGTTCCCCTACCGTCGCCCTGGGTGCCCATATTGCGGGCACCTGATCGACCACTGGCCCCGCGACACCAACCTTCAAAGCTGCCAGCTCTGCCTCCGTCCGATGGTCCTCCTGCGGTGGCCGACCGACTGGAACGGACCGAAGCGGTTGCGCGGCCTGCTCGACGTCGGCTTCGCTCTGTATGGCCTGCTGACGATCGGGCTGGTCGCGACGTTCGTCGTCACCGGGCTCTCGCCCCACGCCTTCGCCAAGGGCTTCTCGGTCCTTCTCTTCATCGTCGGGAGCGTGCTGGCGGCCGACGGCGTGCTCGGGCTGCGGACCGGCATGGACAAGACGGGGAAGCGCTTCCGCTCCGGACCTGGAGCAAGGGTGTTCGCGGGCGGGAAGCTGGCTTCCGGGTTGGCGGCGATCCTGCTCCTATGCGTCGGCCTGACCCTGTAGCGAGCGCCTCGTTCAACCGCCTGCCTTGCTGGCGCCTGCCCGCGCCATCATCCCGGCCGCGCGCTCGGTTGCAGCGCGCGTGTCGCCGGCGAGCTTCTTTACCTCACCTGCGACCACGGCAAAACCTCGCCCCGAGTTTCCAGCCCGAGCCGCCTCGATCGTCGCGTTCAGCGCCAACAGGTTCGTCTGGCTCGCAATCTCGCCGATGCTCGTCACGATGCCGCCGAGCTCCTTAAGCGCCGCCTTCAGCTGTTCGTTGCCGCGCTGAAGCTCAGATTGGACCTCACGCCGATCGCTGACGTCGGCAGCGATCTTCAAGATCCGCCCCGGTCGACCATCGGCGTCGAGGACCGGATTGTACGTCGCCTGCAGGTAGACAACTTTCCCGCCGCGGGTCAGGCGTGGGTACTCACCCGTCAGGAAATCGCCGGAGCCGAGCTTCCGCCAGAACTCCGCATAAGCAGGCGAGGCGGCCAGCTCCGGGGTGCAGAAGATGCGGTGGTGCTGCCCGACGACTTGGGCGAGCCTGTACCCCATGAGGGACAAGAAGACGTCGTTCGCCCACAGCACCGTTCCCGATGTGTCGAACTCGATCACGGCCTGCGACCGGCACAGCGCGGCCCAAGCGGCTTCGGTAAGAGCCGTGCTCCGCGGCGTCATGGTTTCCGCGAACCCCCTCGTGGCGGGACGCTACACGCAGATGATTAAGATATTCGGCGTGGAGAGGCTCGGCTGGACGTGGCATAGCTGAAGGACGGGGGATGAAGGAATGTTAGGCTGGCTTACACGCCCATGGT
Organism: Sphingomonas aracearum; assembly: GCF_003345355.1. GTDB lineage: Bacteria > Pseudomonadota > Alphaproteobacteria > Sphingomonadales > Sphingomonadaceae > Sphingomonas > Sphingomonas aracearum. The sequence goes on from NZ_QQNB01000005.1 coordinate 54,970, forward strand.
TTGAGGCTCGATCGCTTGGCGTGCTGCAGACCTACTACGATCAACCGCTGAAGAACCCGCTGCCGCCGTTTGAGGCGCGCCTTCTTCGGGGCGCGGTGAACCTCACACGAAAGGACGGTGGCACGCCGTTCGACGCGGCGACGCGCTTCTACGCCGGCTTTGCGGAGACCGCAGTGGGCCAGGGCCGCTCGCTTGACGACATCGGCTTCGCTGGCGTGCTCGGTCGCATGTGGTCGCTTCGCGACAAGATGAAGTTCTATGATGAGCACGTTGCGGCGCTCAAAACAGTGAGCACAGCCGCGCAAGCGCGGGCCGCGGCCGACAGCGGCGCGTGATCCGGCAGGGCGCTTGGACGCCTGCTGGACCTATCCATCCGCGCCCGTGAACTTCATGGCACAAATTGGGGGAAAGATGCTTCGGACATTCAAATTAGCGGTTGCTGTTTCGCTAGTCGCTGTCGCTACAGGCGTGACGGCCGCACCGCAAAAACGAGCAACAGCGCGCCGATCGGCACCGGCACGGGCGGTCGCACCAGCGCCCCGACCGTTCGATCCCAAACCTACGCAGCCAGCGTCGAAGGCGTGGACTGTACGAATGTCGCTGCACGAGCCAAGTCGGTCGTGCCGATCGAGAAGGCGCTACACGGGATCGCCAGCGCCTACCCTTGGGGGCCGCCAACCAAAGGCGAGTTCGAGTCCACGGCCGCGTTCGATCAGCGGGTGCATGACGAGCTAAACGCCAAGCTCGGGGGCACCGATCGCATCGTTGCCGTTATTCCGATCCGGGACATGATGAAGTACGACGCGGACACGTCGACGCTGACCATCAACCCGGTCGACAAGCGGGTCAAAGAGAACGTCATCACCGTCAAGGCTTACAGCGACATCGATGGCGAGAGCACCTATGTCGGCAGCAACGCCTACGGTGCGTCGACCGAAGTTTCCCGGCATACTTTCACACAGTTCTACATGCTGCTGCCCGCCCGGGGACAGACCGCCATAACTTCGACCATGGCGCCCGACGCGGCTCGCTCCCTCAAAGAGAACGGCTCGCTCGTTCTGGTCGGATCGCTGCTTTCGCCGTACATCGCCTATGAGCGTCAGCGCGGTAGGCCGACGATCAGCGATCCGAACGACGTGACGTACCTGCAGTTCTACCTGGGAATGATCGCGCAATGCGCCGTGATCGTGAACCAGGGCGAGGAAGTCGGGCGTATCGCATTATGACCCTCCTACTGACCCTGGCGCTGGCGGTGATCGCCTTCCTTGTCCGCCGCAACTATCAGCTGGAGAAGCGGTGGCGATCGCTGCGCTACTGCTGGTATTCGATGTCCGACCTTGCAGCGGGCCGCCTGAACCAGGATGGCGAGCCCGACGAGCAATGGCTCACCGCCATGCGCGAGCAAGCCGCCTTCATGGCGCGCTTCGGCGCCTCGCCGCTGTCGAGCGAGGGCGTCCGGCTTTACGAAGCGGCGCTGCTAGAGCGCAATGTCCCGATCCTCACCGAACACAGGGTCTGACCTCGAAATTGGAGGCCGTCAGCGCCGACCGCGCACCGGGGATCATCCGTCAACCGCCAGCTTCGCCGCGTCGTCCATGACCGTATCAGGGTCGCCGAACCGATAGGATGCGAGCTCGTCGCGATCGGCCCTGCTCAGCGGGCTCTTGCTATAGGTCCCCTTGGCCCAGCTGTCAGTTCCGGTGTGACGTTCGCCGAGGCGCAACATCTCGTCATGGGGAGCCACGTACCAGACGCCGCGGTCGGGGAATGCGACCCAGATGTTCCGACCGATATACTTCTTGTCGATCGTCCACCGGCCCTTCAGCTGAACAAGCCTGGTGTCACCGGTCGCCTCGTTCAGCAGAATCAGGTCGATGCCGTTGTCGTAGACAGGCAGATAGGCATTGTAGCCCTGGTTGAGCGCCACAGTGACGAGCGCGTTGCGGTTCACCACCTCGACGGCATCGCTGGTGAGCTTCATAGGAACAGTTCCACCGATTCGCGATGCTTGACGTGACCCCCGGCTTTCATCCAGCCGAAACCAGAGACCGGCGATTGTTGTGGTGCACGAGCGCACCCGAAGCAACGGCCTGGACGCGTCCAGGCCGTTGCTTCTCGATCTCGGCGGCGAAGGCCGCCGGGGTGGCGTAGCCGAGCGACGAGTGCGGCCGCTCGGTGTTGTAGTCGTCGGCCCACGCCCGGACCACGGAGCGGGCATGCGCGAGGCTGAGGAACAGGGTCTCGTTGAGATGGCGTAGTCGGGGCATGGGCTCGGCTGCTGGCGAGGTCCATGCTTCGGTGTTGCTGGAAGAGGAGCACCCCCATGTCGACGCTTTATGCTGGATTGGATGTCTCGCTCGAGATGACGAGCGTATGCGTGGTTGACGCTGAAGGGCGCCTGTTGGCCGAGAAGCAGGTCAGCTCGGATCCGGAGGCGATCACCAAGGCACTGTTGCTGGTTGAAGGCACGTGGGATCGCGTCGGCCTCGAAGCGGGACCGCTGTCGCAATGGCTCTTCTTCGGCCTGAAGGATGCAGGATTTCCGGCTGTGTGCATTGAGACGCGGCACGCCAAGGCGGCGATCACGGCGATGTCGCGCAACAAGAACGATCGTAACGACGCGCGTTCGATCGCGCAGATCGTCCGCTCGGGTTGGTTCAAGGCGGTGCACGTGAAGTCGACCGAGAGCCAAGAACTGCGCACGCTGCTCACCAGTCGCGAGTTCCTGGTCAACAAGGTCCGCGACCATGAGAACGAGGTGCGCGGCGCGCTCAGGCCGTTCGGGCTAAAGGTCGGACGGGTCAGCGCGAGCGGGTTCGCCCAGCGCATTCGCGACCTCGTCTCCGACCGGCCGCGGTTGGCGGTCTGCATGGAGGCGCTGCTTGCCTCGCGCGAGGTCCTGCGCCAGCAACTGGCCAGCCTTCACAACGCGTTGCTCCGGGTCGTAAAGAACGACGAGTTGTGCGTGCGCTTCATGGGCATCCCGGGCGTCGGCCCGGTTTCGGCGCTGGCGTTCAAGACCACCATCGACCGACCCGATCGGTTCCGACGGTCAGCCGACGTCGGCGCTCACCTCGGCCTCACCCCGCGCCAGTTCCAGTCCGGCGAAACCGATCGACGCGGTCGGATCGGCAAGGGCGGCGACAGCCTGACCCGAACGGCGCTTTTCGCCGCCGCCAATGTGATGCTCAGCCGGTCGACACAGTGGACTGCGCTCAAGCACTGGGGCGTGACGCTCGCCAGGCGCAGTTCGCTCAAGAAGGCCAAGGTGGCAGTGGCCCGTAAGCTCGCCGTCATCATGCATCGCATGTGGCGCGATGGCACTCCCTTCCGCTGGACAGCGCAGGAGGCATAACTAACACCAGAACCCTGATCGGGACCAGGCGTCAGCCTGACCGATCCGAGGTCCCGGCAGGGCCGGGGATGAGGCGAAGGCCGCACGAGTGCCTGGGCCGCAAGCGCATGCCAAAGCGAGCCCGCCGTTTAGCATGGTCCGCCTCACCATCGATGCCCATCATGCGGCGACAACGACCGCGGACAGAAGCATGACCCCATGCCGAGGATTTTGGACCGGACCAGCTTGACGTGAGGGCCCCGACTACAGAAGCAGCTCGTCGCGCATGCGGCCGTTGAAGCTCTCGACATAGCCGTTCTGCATGGGGCGGCCCGGCGCGATGTAGTGCCACTCGACCTTTGCCTCGCCCGACCAGACCAGCACCGCGTTCGAGGTCAGCTCGGTGCCGTTGTCGCTGACGATCATGCCTGGCCGACCACGCTCGGCAACCAGGTCGACCAGCTCGCGCACGACCCGCTTGCCGGAGATCGAGGTGTCCACCACCGCACGCAGGCATTCGCGCGTGACGTCGTCGACGATGTTGAGCACGCGGAACCGCCGGCCAGTGGCAAGCTGGTCATGCACGAAGTCCAGGCTCCAGCGCTGGTTGGGGAGCGCCAGCACCGGCCCAGGCGCCCGCGCGCCCACGGCGCGCCTTCGCCCCTTCCTGCGCCTGACCGTCAGCCCCTCCTCCCGGTAGATCCGCTGCGTCTTCTTGCGGTTGATCGTGACGCCGTCCCGCCGCAGCAGGATGTGCAGTCGGCGGTAGCCGAAACGGCGCCGCTGGCCGGCCAACTCGCGCAGACGTGCCCGCAGATCCTCGTCGCCATCGCGACACGAGCGGTAGCGCATGCTCGTCCGGTCGGCCCCGATCACGGCGCAGGCGCGCCGCTCGCTCATCCCGAACCCAGCCTGCAACCGCGCGACCGCCTCCCGCTTGGCGGCCACGCTCACCACTTTTTTGCCAGCAGGTCTTTCAACCCCGCATTGTCCAGCATAGCGTCGGCCAGCAGCCGCTTGAGCCTGCCATTCTCGTCTTCCAGCGCCCGCAGCCGCTTCGCCTCGGACACCTCCAGGCCACCATACTTGGCCTTCCAGGCGTAGTAGGTCGCGCTCGACATGCCGTGCTTGCGGCACAGCTCTGTCACCACCGCACCCGCCTCGGCCTTCCTTCAGAATGCCGATGATCTGCTCTTCCGAAAACTGCTTCCGCTTCATTCCGTCCGTCCCTTCGAGGGGCCGGTCTCTAGGTCCAGGTGGATGAAGAAACGGGGGTCACGTCATGCTCTACTCCGTCCATTCGAGCTGCCGGATGTCGAAACGATCGGCCGGTACGTGACGCTGCAGATCGGCTCGCCACGCCACCTGGTACCAGCCCGAGCTATCATCCCGGTAGACCATCAGGCACCGCCGATACTGGGAATGTTGCACGCGAACCTTTCGCCCATTCTTCTCGGAGAAGAGCCGCCCTGTGGTGCCGTCGTCCTTCACCTCCGCAAGTGCGATGTTGTCGAGCGTGCGACGGTTGCCATTCACGCCGATGACGAAGTCCGGGAAATGCCGCTCCCCGTTCGGTAGTACGATGCTAACGGCCCACCGCGCGTTATGCGGATTCCGCAGCCACCAGAGTACCGTGCCCGTCTTGTCCTCATCGAGAAGCCGGGCGAAGGCCAGCTCCTCGCGGTTAAGATCATTCGGGAAGACGCGGTAAAGACCAAGCCGCGCATGTTCGAGGCCAGGCGGGGCCTGATAAAGCTCCGGGATGGGCTCGTTCTGTAGAACCTCGACGGCACCGGCGAGGCAGCTGCGGCAAGCGTCCGTGAGCAGGTTCGGCCGAAGCAGGCCGAGAAGATCCACTCCTCGTCGAAGATCGCGCTCCTCCGGCTCCCGCAGGCCCTTTTCGATGATGGCGGCGCGGAGGCGGTTAAGGAGCGCCGGTTTCAGGTCACGCTCGTCAATCGAGTCATTAAACCGGAATGCTGCCTGAGCACCGGCTGCGATGCGCGCCGCAGAGATCGGTGCGTTGCTGACGCTCGTCTGCCGCTCTCCCCCGAACAGCTCTTCTTCGGTGACGTGAACCCGCCCCCAGTTCCTGTAGATGAGATTGACGGTCTCATCGTCGATGGCGACACGCTCGGAGATGCACTTTACGAGGCCGTCCATCGACTTCGGCATGACCTCTCGTGCCAAGGCCTTCGGGAAAACGAGGTCGTCCCGCAACCGATACCCGAACAGTGGCGTCGGCCGTTTTGCCTCATCCTCCTCCTTGGCTGTCGCAGCGTTCACGCGAGCAGGGGCATCGAGTTCGGCTGACAGCAGCGCGAGGTAGGGCTGAGCCGATACCAGCGGGAGATAGACCGGGGCGGTTGGGTCGGGCTGCCCGACATCCGGATTGGCCGTGGATGACCGCTCCGGGAGGCGCTCATCCGCCGCCGCGGCCGGCACTGAAGGAACCAGCAGCTCCTTGAAGCCCTGGGTCGGATCGAGCAGGATCTGACTTCCCTGCCCGAAGTCGATGACGTGGACGTTATCGGTGAGCGTCTCGATCGCGCCCTTCAGGTTGTTGAGCTCTGCCGCCGCCTGAACAAGCCCGACCTGTTGCGCAGGGTGGGCAAGGAAGACATAGCCGAAGTCGAGCAGGCTGAGATCGGTCCGCGGTGGCTCTGAGGCGAACGGATGAAGCGCCTGCACCTTGGGATGGACCCGCATGATCCGGCCGATGACCTGCAGGCCAAACTCCGGGCCGACGCTCGACCGCAGCGACACCAGCGTCCAAGCCCGCGGAGCGTCGAACCCGGTGGCCGCACTCATCTTGAACACGAGAATATCTTTGCGCTCATCGTAAGCGAGCGTGTGAAAGAACGGATCTGGCTCCTTCGACGTATGAACAGCAACCCGACTGCGATCGACATCAAGGCTGTCTAGGATAGACCTGACCCGAGCGATCGGGTCAGGCTCGCCGGGACCGGCGTTCTCGACCTGGATGAGCAACAGCGGGACAAGGTCGACGCCTTTTTCCACGAGGGCTTCCCGAACCCGCCGGTGACGTTCGAGGCCAGCGAAGATCGCGACCTCAGCCATGTCGAGAACGCGCTCGTCCTTCTCGTCGGCCCGGAAATGCACCGCCTTGATCCCGACCTTGTTGAGGCAGGCCCGGACCACTTCCTCCCGCGGGACGTCGATGCGGTTGATCTCGCGAATGCCGACCGCTGCCTCGAAGGCTTGAAGCTGTTGATCTCGTGGCGTGGCCGTCGCCAGCACGGTGAAATCCGGGGCCAGCACATTCGAGTAGAACGCGCTCGCCTGGACGGCGGTGGTGCCGAAGTTCTGATGCGCCTCGTCGATCACCAGACCGATACGAAAGCCACTCGCCCTCAGAGCAGCTACAAAGAGGTCGAACCCAGGCGTATATTCATCATCGCGCCGGATGATGCGAGCGTCCTTGTTCTCGGTCGCCACGTTGGACCATGTCGTCACGTACACGTCGCCATCGCGAGCCATCGCGACATTGCGATCCGCGGCGACGTCTCGCAGGCGGAGGCCCGGACATTGCTCGGCCAGCGCGTCGCGGGACTGCGTGACCAGCCCGGAGTACGGCGTCAGCCAGATCCAGACGGTTCGACCGCGAAGCTGACCCACCGCGCCCTCGAGCGACCGTCCGATCGTGAGCGTCTTGCCGGAACCCGTTGGGGAACGAAGCAGGCTCACTCCGACTTGCAGCGAGATCTCGCGGCGCCGGCTCGGATCAGCGTCGATGAAGCGATCCGTCTCCGTGATCACCTGTACGAGGACGTTTCGTGCTTGCTGCTGGAAGCCCTTGAGGGGGAGCAACACATCATCCGCTGCGCTCGGCGCGCTGGTCGCGACGGCGATCGCGGTCACGAGGCAAAGCTCCGGAGCAACACGTCTGGCAGCGCGTGAACCTCGCTGGACCGAAACTCGCGCAGGGCCTCGCGGACTGGGCCGGGCGTGTAGGCGTAGACCGACAGCGGACGCCCGCAGCGGGCGAAGCCGACAATGGCCTCGAGCGCGTCATCGCTGACGCGATCGCAATAGCAGACGGTCGCCTGGCTCGTCTCAACCGACTGAACCGGCCTGCCCGCGTCCCATTCGGTGATCGGCACATTCGCCAGCGCCTGAACCGCGCACCACACTTGCGGCGGCGAGAGATCGTACACCAGGTCAGCCATTTCGATCCGCTTGGTGGACAGCACGGCAACTCCGTCGTCCGTTCCCTCCCACTCCGCAGCTTTCGAGATGCCGCCTTCCTCGCCGCGCCTAACCGCATCCAGCCGGCGGATCGCACCGTCCGCGATCTCGGGAACGGCCTCTATCCCGATGAAACGTCGATTCATTTTGAGCGCAACGGCGGCAGTCGTTCCGGAGCCGAGAAAAAGGTCCAGAACAAGGTCCTCTTCCTGTGTGGCGATCTGGAGGATGCGGGCCATCAGCGGCTCAGGTTTCGGCGTTACGAACGGCTCCTCACCAGGAAACATCTGCTTGTGATGGTCCTTGCTCTGGCGCGTGGTCTCCACGTCCGCCCAAATCGTCGGGTAGGGCTTGGAGGGCTCTTCCTTCGCAAACTCCCGGGCGTAGGGCGTCCACAGCAAACTGCCGTCGGGCTGGGTCACTTCCTTCCAGATTAGCCGCTTGTCGCGTTGGAGTTCCTCGACGCCCTTGACGCCGTGCGACCACCGACCTTCTTTGCCATCGGCTCGGATCGGCCAGACCGGCGTGCCGTCGGGGGCGTCGAGTTTGAACCACATGCTTTCGCGGTCGGTCCGGAGACTTGCTTTGCCGTTTTTGCGCAGAATGCGATCCCGGTAGAGGCGGCCTTCCTCGTCCCGCTTGCTAAAACCGGCGAGCACGCTGGCATCCGGCATCTTCGACCATTTCGCGAGCGCCTCTTCCGAGGCGTAGCAATGGATGAACTCGTGATCGGCTGCGATCACGGGCTTATTGTCGTTCGGGCTGTCGACCTTCTGCCAGACGAAGGAGGCGCGGAAGCGACGCGCACCGAACACCTGATCCATCAGAAGTTTGAGCTGCGCGCCCTCGTTGTCGTCGATGGACGCAAAGATCGCGCCATCGGGCGCGAGCAGATCACGGGCGAGTTCGAGGCGGGTGTGCATCCACTCCAGCCACATCGAATGGCGAAACCGATCCGTCTTGTTTACGTAGTGGTCGTTATAAACCCAGTCTTTGTTGCCCGTGTTGTAGGGCGGGTCCAGATAGATCAGCTTGACACGGCCAGCCATCGTCATTCGCAGCCAGCGGAGCGCGTCGAAGTTCTCGCCGCGGACGATAAGATTTCTGAACGGGCCGCGACCTAAAGACGCCTCCGTGTTCAACTCAAGAGCGACAAAGCTGTCGTTTAGCGCTTGATCACGCTCTATCTCGTCGCGCTCCCAAACGAGCCCGAGCTTTGCTTCAGCGTCGCGCTTTATCAGGAGATTGACGAGCTCGGCTTGGGACAGACCTTCATATTTCGACGTCACTTACAACTGCCCCACGTTCTCTCGATGCTCCCGACACAGCCGCCCTGTTAGCCTACGCCCCGCTTCCTGGCCAGCCGGCGACCGCCGAGTCCCCCACAAAGCCAGCCAGGGGATCGGCCCTGACAGGCGTGGCGGATGGTGGCAGAAAGGGGCTCATGTGCAACCGCTATCGTATCTCTGCGAAACAGGCTGCCGTCATGCGCGCGTGCGGATTCGAGCCGCCATACGCGCCCGACGAGGTGTTCCCGCCCGCGCGCGAGATCTTCCCGACCGGCAAGAAGACCGCGAGGCACGGTCCGATCGTCCGCCGCAGCACGGCCGGCAACCGCCCCCTCGAAATGGTGCTCCTCGAGTGGGGTTTCCCGACAAAGGTGCCGAGCAAGCGAAACCCCGAGATCAAGCTCGACAAGTACGTCACGAACGCGAGGAACCTCTCATCGACGATGTGGAAACCGTCGATCGCGAGCGCGGAGCGGCGCTGCATCGTGCCGTTCACCTGGTTCGCCGAGCCGCATCCCGAAGGCGGGGTAGGAGACGACAGCAAGCCGCGGCAGATGTGGTTCGCGTTGCCGGATCAGCCGATCGGCTTCTTTGCGGGCCTGTGGCGGCCGACCGAGCGGGGCGAGGCATATGCGTTCGCCACGACCAACCCAAACGAGTTCGTGAAGCCGTGGCACCCCAAAGCAATGCCGGTCATCCTGCGCCCGTGCGATCTCCTGCAATGGCTCGACGGGAGCGCGGCCGAGGCCCTGGAGCTGGTGCGGCCCTATGACGGCGAGATGGTCCGCCAGGTCGAAACGCCATCCGACGACCTTATCGAGATCGACGCCTGACACCCGCTAGTTCGGTCACGTCGACCACCGTCGCGTGCCGGACCTTCTCGCTTCCCTTGAGGTGCCGGACGCGGACCCGCATCTCGGGGTCGATCCAGCGCGCTCGCTTCGATCGCGGCATTCCTGGCGGCGGTCGATCCCGCTGCAGCTGCTCTGCGGCCGAGTAGAAGAGCTCTCGGCTGTCCGCCGACAGGGTGATCGCCGCGCCCCCGGCATATTCTAGCCCCTCATCCGTCTCGCGCGCCAGGAGGGCTGACACCGGCTCGCCAGGGTTCGCCTCGGTTCCGACCACGAGGTAGTCCCCCTCAGTCCACGCCTTGATCTTCAGCCAGGTTTTCACGCGACCGCTCGCATATCGGGTGCCTCGCTTCTTCGACACGATCCCCTCCAGCCCCATCGCGTCAACCGCGCGGAAGAAGTCCGCGCCGCCCCTGCGCACCTCGGCGCTGAAATGTATCGTCGCGCTGGGGTCGAAGTCACCCACCAGCTCCTCGAGGCGCTCCCGGCGCTGCTCGACCGCGAGCGGCCGCAGGTCCGTGCCGTCGAGGTGCAAAAGGTCGAAGGCCATGAAGACGAGCCGTTCCGGTGTCCGCCCGATCGCCGTCCGGAGAGCCGGGAAGTCGCTGCGACCGGCCTCGTCCTGAACGATGACTTCGCCGTCGATGATCGCGTGTCGACAGCCGAGCAGCCCTGCCGCCTTCAGCAGAGGAGCATATTTGTCGCTCCAGTCGTGACCATTACGGGTGAACGCCCGAACCCCATCGCCGTCAATCACGATCTGCGTGCGATAACCGTCATATTTGATTTCGTGGATCCAGCCCTCGCCGGCCGGCGGCTCGTCGACCAGGGTAGGGAGCATCGGCTCGACGAAGGCGAGGGCGGCCGCCAGTGCGGCGCTCGGGATCGAAGCGTGGCCCGGCTGGTCGTGGTGGAGGACGTCGCCCAGGTTGCGACAGTCGATCGCCTGCCCGCAAGTCGGACAGTCCATGAAGTGCATCGCTTCCGGCAGGTCCGGCGCGACCACTGGAAGGGCGTTAAGCTCTTCCCGGCTCAGAGGCGATTCGAGGCGCTTCACCGGGAGGAATCGCTCGCCGGTCGGACTCGTTCCCGTCGCTACGCGCGCACCACCGGCACGTCGGCGATCCGCGTCGTGTACGCCGGCGACTTCGCTGCCGCCCGCATCTGCCACTCCCGCTTGAAGCCTTGGGTGCCCGGAACCGCGGTGAAGCGGCCGAACTTGCCGTTGATGTCGTCCAGCGCCGCCATCAACCTCTCACGCCGTCCCGTGTCCGTCTCGTCCTCGAAGAGAGTGCGCGGGCGCAGCTCGGCTGAGACGAGATCCTCCAACATCACGCCTGCCTTGGTGTAGGCGTAGCCATCGCGCCAGGCATGCTCCGCGCCCTTCCGCGCTACACGGACCAGCTCCAGCCCGTCGGCCGTCATCGGGTGGAGGCTCAGAGTCCTCGACGCGCCATATTGCGGCCGATCGGCGAAGCGGTTGGTGTGGAACAGGACCGTGAGTCGACCAGCGACCAGCCCATGCGACCGCAGCTTCTCGCCGGCGCGCATCGCATACTGCGCGATCGCGCCCATCAGCACGTCGAAATCCGTCACCGGCTGGCCGAAGGATCGCGTCACCGCCATCCCCTTCCGCTGGGGCTCGATCGTCTCGACCACCGCGGCCGGCACGCCGCGCAGCTCAGCCACGAGGCGCTCCAACACGACCGTCCCCATGCTCCTGGCCTGCTTGACCGGCATGTCGCGAAGCGCCGCCGCGGTGTGGATGCCGAGATCCTTCACCTTCCGCGCCGTCGCGCTGCCTACGCCCCAGACGTCCTCGACCGGGAACCGCTCGAGCACCCAGTCGCGGATCGGCTCGTCGCGGAGGTCGGCGACACCGTCGAACAGCGGATTCTTCTTCGCGGCCGCATTGCCGAGCTTCGCCAGCGTCTTCGTCGGACCGATCCCCACGCAGGTCGGGATAGTGGTCCACTGCAGGACCTGGGCGCGCATTGCCTGCGCGTGCGCCACCAGGTCGCGATCCTCGAAACCACCCAGATCGAGGAAGCTCTCATCGATTGAGTAGACCTCTATGTCCCGCGCGAAGGGCTCGACAGCCGCGAGCACTCGGCGCTGCATATCTCCGTAAAGCGTGTAGTTAGATGAGAGCACACGGATGCCGTGCGCCTTGATCTTGTCTTTGATCTTGTGGACCGGATCGCCCATCTTGATACCAAGAGCTTTGGCCTCGTCGGAACGAGCGATAGCGCAGCCGTCGTTGTTCGACGCCACCACGACGGGCACGCCTTTTAGTCTGGGGTCAAAGGCGCGTTCGGCCGAGCAATAATAGGAATTGCAGTCGATGAGCGCGATCGGGGTGCTCATACATACCGACGTGCGAGCCCGACGACCACGCCCCAAATCTCGACATATTCGTCGACGACGGTGTGCGGATAGCCTTCCGCTTCCGGGACCAACCAGAGTCGACCATCCATCCGCTTCAGCCGCTTCAGGGTGCGGTCGCCATGGACCAGGGCGACCACGATGTGCCCCGGTCGGGGCGTCTTCGCGCGACTTACGACGATCAGATCCCCGTCAGTGATGCCGGCGCCAGTCATGGAGTGACCGTCCACCCGCATCACGTAACTCGCAGCCGGCTGCTCGATCAGCCACTCGCCCAAGTCGATCGGCTCCTCGAGATCGTCCTGCGCAGGGGAGGGGAAGCCGGCGGGCGTCCGGCACAGCAGGATGCGGACCTCGAGCGGGACCATTTCATAGGGGATCTCTGTCAGGCGAACGGCATACATGAATCGGGTCTCGTGCGGGCAATCGACCCGTCATAACGCGCATGAGAACATTTTGGGAACGGGGTAGCGGATCGGACTGGCGCAAAGCGGTGGCTTGCAGCCACCGCTCCGGCGTGACATTCTGCACCGGAACGGAGGCAACAGCCACGTTCATGGGACCGTGGGACGAGCTGAAGGCCGTCTGTGCGCGAGCAGCAGCTCATCTCCCAACCGGCGTAAGCCGCGGCGCACCACCTTGATCAACATCAAGGAGCCCGGTCATGCCGAGTATCAAGAACCACCTCTCAGCCAGTTTTCACACGCAAGAAGGACGGTGCCTCTACTGCGATCAGCCGATGTGGCTGGCCGATCCGACGGCTTTTGCAGCGCGATGGGGCCTGTCGCGAAGGCAAGCCGCTCGCCATCAGGCCACCGCCGAGCACCTCCGACCGAAAAGCGATGGAGGCCGAGACGTCGCGGCGAACATCGCCGCCGCGTGCTCCTACTGCAACCATCACCGGCACCCACGGGGTCGCGCAACACCCGCTCTGTCACCGGCCAAGTACCGCGCCCACGTTCAGCGCCGCCGGGCGCGCAAAGGCTGGCACGGCTTCTGGCCGCTGGTCGACGTTGCCGGAGGCGGCACTCCGCCTCGCCCGTCGTCAGTCGTCCAACTCTAACGGCGCGGAAAGCAGCAACGCCCCAACGACGTGACGATGGGCCAAACACAGGATCGCCAGCGGCACTTTGCCCCCCGGTGAAGTGCCGCGAGCGGTCAAAGTTCATCCCGGTCCATCATGCGGGATTCACTTGATGGGCCGTCTGTGCTCTTAATGTTCCATGTTTCAGCCTGACCTCTTCTCCCTCGAGGAGCGCGCTCGGCCGGTTGGAGCGGAGGTGCAGGAGCGTCCACTCGACTTGCCGGCGATCCTCGAACGCCTGACCGTCGTCTGCGAGCGACCGCGCTACAGCTTTATGGTGCTGAACCTAATCGCCCAGGCGAGCGCGCAAACGGGCTCGGCCGGTCCGTACATCCGAGAGGGAAGCCGAAGAATCCCGGTGCGCGACTGGCTCTGCGACGCGCTGGTGCCGGTCGCGCAGCGCGATCCCCGCCGGCGTGCGATTGCGGACAAGGTGCGCCAGGAACTCGAAGCCAAGCGCGCGCTCCCGCTGGACCCCGAGGCGGCGGAGCAGATCGTCGACGCGCAGGTCCGCAAGCGGGTTCGCCAGTCCGGCCGGACGAACGTCAGCCGTGCCGTCTCCGAGCTCGTTAGGGCGGGGTTGGTCCGCCGGCACTATCAGGGCTACCGGATCGATCATCACAACCGCGGCGCCCAGCGCCAAGCGGTCTACACCATCACCGACGAGGCGCGTCGCGCGCTTCACCCCGGCCGCTAAGGCTCGCCAATCAGTTCCGGTTGAGGCCCATTTCGCGGCTCTGCAGCTTGGCTTTCCAGAGCTGCTCGGCGCCGATGATCTCCTCCACCGTGGCGCTCGACCCGCTCACCTCAAGGATGCTCACCTGGTAGTCGCTCGGATCGCGGCTCTTCAGCCCGACATTGCCGCCGTGACCGTCACCGGCATAGGTCAACCAGCGGCCGAAAAACCCGCTCTCGCCGGTCGCCGACCCGACATACTGCTCGCGGGTGCGGCGGCAGGTCAGCAGGTACACCCCGCGCGCAGCCGCCAGCGCCGCGATCCACCCTTTGGGCAGCGCTTCGAGGGTCGATAGATTGCCGAGGAAGCGGACGAAGCCGGGAAAGGCCTCTTCCTGAAAGGCTCGGCTCAGTTCGAGGATCGGCTTGGACTGACTGCCGGCGCGCTGGATCCAGCTGCGGGTGCCGGCACCCCAGTCGATCGTCACGCGGCCAACCAGGTCCTCTAGGTCGGCAACCGAGCGCTGCGCGTACAGATCAAGCGGCCGCGCGCCGCCTTCGGTGGCGAGCTTGTGACGTAAGGGGTCGACCAGATCGTCAGGGGCGTCCCCGATCAGGGACACTTCGTACAGACCGACGAACAACGTCGCGGCCGCGGGCGTCACGACGAAACTCGCACAATAGCTGCCAGCAAGGCGCGGCCGATTCTGCGCCGTCTGCAGGCTCTGGTAGGTCAGGAAGCCCGCTCGATCGTCGCGCCACAGCGAATAGGGAGTGCGACCAGTGCCCGCCTGGGTCTGATGCCGGAGAAGCCGCACCTCGGCCGGCGCAACGCCGGCGTCGTCCAGCAGGGCATTGAAGGTCAGCGCCATGCGTTAGAGTTCGCGAACAGGATCGAGGCAGCGCCTGCCGCCCGGTGATCAGTAATCGAGATTGCGGCGCTCCATCTCGTCGGCGGCTACGTCGGCGATCGGCCCCAGGCCTTCCTCCCGCTCGTACAGGGCAATCACCTCACGGTCGCTAAGCGATTGGATCCGCTCGTGCCATTGCTGCGCAGAGAGTTGCTCGGTGTCGGTCATCATGCGACCATATCCCCCCGACCGCACAGGTAAACTGGAAACGGCCGATCAGCACCATGCACCGCCTTTCGCAGACCCTCGCGCGCGTGCGCATGCTGTATGCCTCGCCGATGATCGCCGCACCGAGCGTGATGTTGATAGACATGCCCGTCCGGAACCGGGGGGAGGGGCTGGCACTCGGCCGCTATTACGCGATCATCCTTGAAACCGACGAGGAGCGTGCCGAGCTCGAGCGCTTTCTCGATGAGCCGCGTTCGGCCGCCGTGGCGCCCGACCTTCTCGACCGTCGCCCGTCGGCAATGGTCTCCGACAACGTCCTTATATCGCGCTACGAGCCGCCGGAGGAGGGGTGGCCCTGGGTTCTCGTCTGCCGCTGGCCGGAGCCATATTCACGAGCTGCCGAGGTCACACCCGGCTGCGACATGGCGCGGGGCTGCTACACAATGGAGGTATTCGACAATCCAGACGACGTCGAGGAACACAGCATCGCGCTCCTTGAGCAGCTCAGCAGCTACGGGGAGCTGTCGATACGGATGATCACTCCGCAGTCGCTCAGCCCTTCCGGGACCGCTTGATTAACCTAAGACCTTTAGCGCACCGTCAACGTCCGGTTTGGCAGGATTGAGCCACTCTGAACCTATTCCGGTGTTAGTCCGCCCCGACGGCCGGAGGTGCCTCGACCAGCCAACGCCCGACGATCCGCTCAAAGTCGACATAGGGAATGCGGTCTGGGTCGAACTCCAGCGCGGCAGCAAGGTCGGGTAAGTCGCCCAGGAATGCTTCATAGACTCGCTGCACCCGATCCGCGCTTGGCAGCTCGCGGCGTGAGACGTTCGCCAGCCAGTCGCGGGCCTCCCGAAGCGCGCGCGCGGGCTCGCCCCCATGCTGGTGAATGTCCATTCCGGCCAGATCGGAGATGAAACGCTGATACCGGAACTGCTCGACGTCGAGGATCAGGACGCGCTTGGCCTTTTGATGCTTGCCTCCGTAGCGCTTGGCGCCCAGGAATAGCCCAAGCTCGAGTGGCATGTTGAAGCGCGGAAGGTTGTGAACCGCGTCGAGTTCGGTCCGCGACAGGTCATGGATGCCGTAGCGGCACTGCTCGATCAGCCCAAGAATCTTGTCGATCCTCGTCTGCCCGCCATCGTCGAGTTCGCGTGCCGAGCGTGGACGGAAGCCACAAACCAGGATCGAGAAGATCAGCGCCCTAAAGGTTGGCGCAAAAGCGTCGTCGAACGGACAATTGATGAAGACGTCGTCGGTCGACGTCTGGCCGGCCACGGAGCTTACTTCTTTTTGGCGAGCACGCTCTTCACGGCCGCAGCGATACGCTGGTCGGAAACTGTTGCCTTCTTCGTCGAGGCCGGCGCCAGCACATAGCGCCCGGTGACGGCGCTGCGCCCGAGCACGCCTGCCTTCGCCGCCTTGGAGCTGATCGTATCGGACCTGGTCGCCATGGCAGATATATGCGCTTTCCAGCGACCCTCCGCAAGCACTCGAGCCGATCGCAGCCGTCCGCCGGAGCCCGGCCTTTCAGACCGGGCGACTAGGTTTGATCCGCTCTAGCGGAGAGCTACATTGTTGCAATGACCTCTCCCGCTACGCCCACATCGGACCTGATCCTCGCCCGCTGGGCGAAACGGGTGCTGACCTATGGCGCGACGATCGTGGCCGTGCTCTCAGGGGCGCTTCTGTTCCTGTTCCAAACCGCGACGAAGGCCGCTCTGTCGCCCTACGGCCTGGACGCTTCCGGCTTCTCCGGGTCGGCGGGTGAGATGATCATGGGCGGGGCCGGAACTCTCCTCGCCTTCTCACTAGTTTTCTTTGCGCTCTATTGGCCAATTGGCTGGCCCGTGACCCAAGTAAGCGGGTGGATAAGCGGCAGGTATGTTGGCAGGTTCGGAAAGCCAGCGAAGCTGTCCAGCCTTGAAGCCTGGATCACGTCCGACCCTGACAAGCAGAAGCCCCGGGCGATAATGGCGGGAGCAACCGTCATCGTACCTCTTCTGGCCTTTCTCCTGTTCTGGTCAGGATCTGCAATCGGGCAGTGGCGCGTGTCACAAGCCGAATGGCTGGTCGCCGCCAACAACTGCGCTAGCGGATGCTTCTCCTACCGAGAAGAGGGACGGCCCGCGCCCGTCATAGGGCGTCCAATCGCCGCCAATGCCACGCGCATGGCGGTCGTCGTCGCATCCGGAAAGGTGGAAACCGTTGATGTCGCCAAGATCACGGTCGTTGAGGCTTACCGAGGAAAGCCCGTGGTCGTGCCGAAAGATGCTTCTTGGAAGCTTCGATGGGGCTGGTGGCTTCTGGATGTGCTGAACGCGAATTGGTGAATTTCTTCTCTGCGCCTAAAACCAATGGGTTGTCCTCAGTACGGCCATGCGTGGTTAAACCCGCTGCTGCGCCCTAGACGATCTCGGTCCGGGAGTAATGTGGGCAGCGCACCTATAGAAAGCCACGGCCCGCATGATCCTTGAACCGCTCGGCCGAGCGGACATACTCGGAGAGGATCTGGACGGTCTTGTGCCGGCTAACCTCCTGCATCTTGAAGATGGTCGCACCGCGCGCGGCGCTCTCGGTGAGAAAGCCTGCGCGCAGCGAGTGGCCTGCGAACTGCCGCTCGTCGAGCCCCGCCTTGCGCGCGGCCGTCTGGACGAGCCGCGCGACCGCCCGATCGCTCATGCCGTCCTCGGTCAGCTCGTCGCCGCGCGTCAGGCGTCGGAACAGCAGCCCGGACTGGTGCCCGGCCGCCGCCATCCAGGCCAGCAGGTGCGACCTGGGTCGCAGCCCGGTGCCCTCGAGCACCGCGATTTCGGCGCCGTCCTGTCGCTGATCGGTCTTCGACCGCCCGATCGAGAGCCGCAGCCCTTCGGCCACGAGCTCGACGTCGTCGAGCGTGAGCGCCACCAGCTCGGAGCGGCGCAGCGCGGCGGCCATCCCGATCGCCAGCACCGCCCGGTCGCGCACCGCGCGCAGGCCCTCGCCGGGGAAGGCGCCCAGCATCGCGGTCAAGACCGCGGCGTCGGCCGCGCGCTTGCGCGTCTTCTTGCCTCCGCGGCTGTTGCGGATCCCGGCCATGGTCTCGCGCAGCTTGCCGGCATCGGGCTGAGCGGTCGGCGCGACGAGGTTCTCGGCGCGGTGAAAGTGCCCGATCGCCGCCACCCGGCGCTCGACAGTCGCGGGCGACTTGCCGGCGTCTGCCTCGGCCGCGACGAACCGGCGCACGACCTCGGCCGTGGTCGGGAGCGGACATTCGCCGCGCACCGCGCACCAGGCGGTGAAGATCGCCCAGTCAGCGAGATAGGCGCGCTGAGTGTTGCCGGCGCGCGCGGCGCGGGCATAAGCATCGGCGCGCTCGGTCTCGTGGTCGACGATCCCGGGCAGCATCGGCGCCGGCCGCACCACCAGGTCGCTCGCCGTCGCCACGATGAGCGATTGCGACGGGGGCAGTGGCGCGGGGTCGATCGGGTCGTTCAAGGTCGGTGCCAGCCTCGGAAAGGAGTTGCCGGTTTTCGGAAACTCCTTTCCCGATTCTGCCCTGTCGGTTTCCCCAAAAGGGTGGACGTTCTGGTCCGAGCGATCGTCACCTGAAACGGTGGACTTACACCTGAGACAGTGGACGACGGAGCCGTCTAGCCCAGCCGTGACATGCTCGCTGTCAGCCACGGGCGCCGATTGAGCCGCGCGGCTCCCTTTGCGCGAGCGCAGCCGCATCTCTCGCAAACGATGTGGCTGTTGAAAAAGTCCTACTGAAGGCTGCCGATCGTCTGTCGAAATCGCCTTTTTAGATTATGCGAGAGGTTTGCTTATCCGGTTCCACCTGAGACATCAGGAGCCACCTTGGGGTCGGGATCCTGTGCCTTGCCGGTTGCGGGTGCCGCTTTCTGGCTCGGCATAGCGGTGAGATAAGCAACGATCGCGTCAACGTCCTTCTCGGCCACCGGCGCCTTGTACACCTCACGCATCTTGGTGACGGTCGCCTTCCACTGGTCCGCCGATAGCGCAGGCTGAGTTAGCGCCATGCTGGCCGAGTGGCACGAAGTGCAGTTGGCGTTGATGACGTCGGCGTGCGGACCATCGGGGTAGGTAGCGTCATCGACCGGCAGGTCGACGCTGGTCGAGGCGAGCGAAAAGCCGCGGGCTGAGACGCTGGTGGGCGGTGCCGGCTCGGATGTCTCGGAGATCGGGGCAGGCGCCTTGCGGCTGCTCGGCGCCCCGATCGAGACGAGGATAATGCCGGTCAGGCCGATCAGGCCAGCGGCCATGATGCCGGGAGACGGGGTCTTCATGCTACTCGCTCCTCAGGCCGCGATGATGGTGGTGGTCTCGATATTGCCGCGCATGTACCCGCCCGGGTTCCAGATCGGCTTCATCGGCTGGGCGACACCGTTGGTGTTCCAGCAGCGCACCATGATCGGGTTGGCACCGCGTCGCAGCGGCACGCGACCATCCCACCGACGGAAGCTGTACCTGCCCTCGTCCGCTCCGAGCGTCGTCCTGTACCAGGTGCGGCCTCCGTCCGACGATACATCGACCTTGGCGACGCCGCAGTCGCCGCCCATCGCGATGCCGCCGACCGGGATCGATGCCTCATAGGCTATCGTCTGGCCATCGGGCAGGCTGGTCATCCAGCTGCGCGGGATCATGCGGTTGATGGGGACAGTCGGGAAGTCTCTGGCGCCGGGCGCGACATTCGCGCCCGGCGTCGCGGGGATCTTGTAGGCCTTGGCCATCCAATACTGGTCGTCGGGGCCGGGCAGTACCTCGATCGAGTTCAGCATCTTGACCCAATAGGTCGAGT
Organism: Sphingomonas aracearum; assembly: GCF_003345355.1. GTDB lineage: Bacteria > Pseudomonadota > Alphaproteobacteria > Sphingomonadales > Sphingomonadaceae > Sphingomonas > Sphingomonas aracearum. Next base: position 74,680 of record NZ_QQNB01000005.1, read on the forward strand.
ACCAGCCCGGCACGATCAGCCGGCAGGGAAAGCCATTGAGGAGCGGCAGCTGCTCGCCGTTCATGCCGAAGGCGATCATCACTTCGCCGTCGCGGGCATGGTCGATGTCGAGCGCCTTCTCAAAGTCAGGGGCGCCCGCCACGACCGGTTGATCGAGCGCACCGAAGCGCACCTGCACCGCGCCTGTCTTGACCCCGGCGAGGTCGAGCACGTCGCGCAGGCGCACACCGAGCCATTTGGCATTGCCCATCGCGCCGTTGCCCCATTGCGCGCCGGCAACACGTGGCTGGAACAGCCCACGGCTGTTTCCCGAGCATTGGTTGACCGCCGCCATCTCGACCCGCGGCAGGCGCAGCAGCTGGGCGAGGCTGATCGACAGCGGTCGGTTGACGTGGCCGAAGACGTTGAGGCGGAAAGTCTCGACATCGATCGAGGTCGGGATGTCGGCCCAGTGCCAGCGGACGAAGAACTGGTCGTTGGGCGTGAACACCGACTTGTCGAACACGTCCATCGGCGTTTCCAGCAAGGGCGGATGGACACGCTGGAGGATCATGCTGCCCTTGCCGGGAAAGGCGCTGGTCATCGGCCGTTCGGCATTGCCGCCAGGCAGCTTCAGGTCGACGAGCTGCTGCGCCAGTGCCGGCGCGGCGGCAAGGCCGGCGGTACCGAGCGCGGCATGCCTGAGAAAGCGGCGACGGCTGGTCTCACTCGCCAGTCCGGCGTCGAAATTGTCCATGACAAGGCTCTCCTGTGGCCAGCCACGCTGGCGGATCGAGGGGCGTTTCGCAAGTGATCGGACCGACTGATCCGATCATCATGGCGGATCAGTTCGGGGTGGCGATGCAGGGTGAGACGAACAGGTTGCCGCGCCATGCGCCGGCCAGCGTCTTGGCGCCGACGAGCAGCCACATCGCCGCAAGCGCGACTGTCAGCACCGTGCCGACGAAACCGAAGAAACCGAGGTTCAGCGTCGTGCCTAGGCGGAAGGTGGCGACGGTGTAGACGCCGAGCGGAAAGGTATAGCCCCACCAGCCCAGGTTGAACGGGACGCCGGCGCGCCAGTAGCGGATGGTGATGAGCGTCGCGAGCGCCAGCCACCACAGGCCGAAGCCCCACAGGCAGAGTCCGGCCACAACGCCGATCCCTTCCGCGACGGTACCGACACCGGCCAGCCCGTGCGCCGCGAGGATCGCCGGCGCGTCCGCCCCGAGCACCAGCATGCCCAGAGCACCCGTGCCGATCGGTCCCAGCGCCAGCCAGGAGGACGCCGCCATGCTCTCATGCGGCAGCTTGTGGAGCGCCATGCGCAGGATGAGGATGGCGAGGATGCCGAACGCGACCGGCACCGAATAGGCCCACAGCACATAGGAGGTCGCAAGCGTGACTAGCTGCGCGTGAGGATCGGTCAGATGCGGCGCGAGCAGCCCGCCGCTGGCGCCCGCCACTTCGGCAGCGACGACCGGCAGCAGCCATACCGCGGTCATGCCGTCCAGGCTGTGCTCGTGACGGGTGAACATCATGTACGGGATCAGGACGCCACAGGCGAGCGACATGGCGACGTCGATCCACCACAGGACGTGTGCGACCGGTACGATGCCATTCCCGAACCGTGCGATGCCGAAGGCGAGGCAGCCGTTGATGATCGTCGCGAGGGCCATCGGGATGGTGCCGATGAACATCGACACGGTGTTATGCCCGAAGATGCGCCGCGCCTCGTGCCCGAACATCGCCCAGCGCGCACCATAAAGGCCGGCGAACAGCGCGAAGAGTGCGATATTGAAGAACCACAACACCTCGCCGACGGGTTTAAGCGAAGGCCCGATGCCGGGCACCTGCGGCAGCGCGAGGGCAAGGATGCCCGTGCCCATCGTCGCGGCGAACCAGTTGGGCGTGAACTGACGGATCATCTCGCGGGGATGATCGAGCCGGCTGAGCGGCTTGAGGCCGCTGAGAACGGAGTGCGTGTCGGCAGTCATGCGACCTGCTCCTTGATGAGGTCCGTCAGCGCGTCGGCCGCGCGGGTGCGATAGCGTTCCTTGTGGCGCAGCGCGTGAAAGGCGCGGTCGGGCAGCCCGAGCGGCAGCTCGACAAGGTCACCGGCCTTGAGCGCGCGCGCGACGACCAATCGCGACAAGACGGCAACGCCGGCACCCGCCTCGACGGCGGTGCGCACCGCCTCGTTGGACGGCAGCGTCATCGCTATCGTCAGCTGGGCCGGATCAAACCCGCGCGTTCGCAGCACGTCCTCGAAGGTCGAGCGCGTACCCGATCCCAGCTCACGGACGATCCAGCGTTCAGTGCGCAGCCAGGCCTCGTCGACACGTTCGGCGTCCTCGCGGCCGACCAGCACCATCGGATCACGCCCGACGTTCCAGTGGGCGAGTGCCGGTTCGTCCACCTCGCCCTCGACAAAGCCGAGTTCCGCCGCGCCGCTCAGCACCTGCGCTGCCGCGCCTTCGGTGTTGTCGATCGCGAGCTCAACCGCGATCTGCGGGTGGCGTTCGTGGAAGGCGGCGAGCTTTGCCGGCAACCAGTAGCTCGCGATCGTCTGGCTAGCGACGATCCGCAACGAACCACGCGCAAGCCCGGCATAGTCCGCGAGCATCGTCTCGGCATGCGCTGCCCGCCCCAGCACCGCGCGCGCTTCCTCCAGAAAGCCGCGGCCCACCTCGGTCAGCTGGATGCCACGCCCGACGCGGTGGAACAGCGGAACGCCGTAGCGCGCTTCGAGGGCCGCAACCGCGCCGGAGGCAGCGGACTGCGTGACGTTCAGCGCCTCCGCTGCCTTGGTGACGTGTTCGCGCTCCGCGACACCGACGAAGATTCTGAGCTGCTCCAGGGTCATGCAGCATATATCGCGTACTTAGATCGATACGACCAACCGTTTGATATGGTCATTCCAATCTGGATATCGGAATGATCGGCAGCCTTTCGTCTGCGATGGTCTCGAAGACTTGAAGCGTTAGGCGGGCCTGCGACGTTTGATCGTCCATGACCAATATGATCGCGCGCAATTCCGATCCCTACAACGCCGAGCCGACGCCCGGTGCGTTGATCGAGCGGTTCCTGACGCCGCAGGCGCTGTTCTACGTGCGCAGCCACGGGCCAGTGCCGGATCTGCCCGCCAATCATCGGATCGAGGTGAGCGGGACGGGCATGGCGAGCCGCTCTTTCTCGGTAGAGGAACTGAAAGCTACGTTCCCCACGCGGACGGTGACGGCAGTTCTCCAGTGCGCCGGCAACCGGCGCACTGACCTCCAGCAGGTCGGAAAAACGTCGGGTGATCCTTGGGATGTCGGCGCGATCGGCAATGCAGAGTGGACCGGCGTACGCCTGGCCGATGTGCTCGATGCGGTCGGCGCACCTGATGCGTCCGACCTGTTCGTGGCGTTCACCGGCGCGGACGAGGTGGACGTGGAGGGCGAGGAAGCCTTGTTCGGGGTATCGATCGCCATGAGCAAGGCGCGGCAGCCCGACGTCCTCCTCGTCTGGGCGATGAACGGCGAGCCGCTGACGCCCGAACACGGCGCACCGCTCCGCATGGTGGTGCCGGGCTATGCCGGCGTGCGCAGCGCCAAATGGCTGACACGGATCGAGGTGCGAGACATGCCTTCCGACGCACCGATCCAGGCGCACGACTACAAGCTGTTTCCCGCCGATGTGACGAGCGACACCGTCGACTGGAGCCGGGGTCTGACCATCAATGCCATGCCGCTCAACGCCGCGATCTGCGTGCCCGGCTCTGGCGAAAGCCTGCCGGCCGGGGAGGTGCGGATCGAGGGCTATGCCATCGCCTATGATCGCCGCGTCTCTCGGGTCGAAGTGTCGGTAAACGGTGGTCGCGAGTGGCAACAGGCGACGTTCGCCGATGATCCGGAGACGCACTGGGGTTGGCGGCGCTGGACCCTCGACGCCACGCTTGCCAAAGGTCGCCAGCACCTTGTCGTGCGCGCCTTCGACGGGGCTGGACAGGGACAGCCCGAACGGCCGGACACGATGTGGAACTTCGCCGGCTATCTGTGCACTGCCTGGCATCACGTCCACGTGCTGGTCGAATGATCGAAGCGTCAGCGGCATCGGACATCGGCTTCTGGATCGATGCGATCGGGCGGCTGGTGGTGGCGACCGCGGCCGGGATGGTGCTCGGCTGGGAACGCTCGCGCGAGAACCGGCAGATCATGGGCTTGCGAACGCTGGGTCTGGTCGGTCTGGCGAGCTGCATCGCCGTGCAGGCGGTCGTGCATAGTGGCCTGCCAAATGTAAACGCCGACGCCGCAGGGCGGGCGATGCAGGGCATTCTGACAGGCGTCGGTTTCATCGGTGCCGGCGCGGTGCTGCGGGTCGGCCAGGGTCAGGAAGTGCATGGATTGGCGACCGCCGCGTGCATCTGGGTGACGGCCACGATCGGCGCGGCAGCGGGGTTGGCAGTGTGGCCGCTCATCATCGGCGGGGTGAGCCTTGCAATGCTCGTCCTGTTCGTCGGTGCGCCGCTGGAACGCCGCATCCGCGAGCGGGCTCGCCTGACGCCGGCCGAGGCCGACAGGAAGGACGTCGAGCGCAAGCCGTGATCCCGCTGGATCGCCCGGTGCCTGTCGGCGTCGGGAAGCGGCAAGGTGCAATCAGGACACCAGCGCCGCATCGGCCTGGCGCCGGACCTCGTCGGCGATCGGATGCGGCTCGGAAGCGGGGCGCTCGCCCACCACTGTGGATCGGCGTGCAAAAGGGACCCCGGTAGCGGGGTGATCGGCGTCGAAAAAGGACCCCTCATCCTGGACGTCAGAGCCAGACCGGTTCATCGTCGACCCGATCCACCAGATGCCGGGACTAAACACCTAGAGCAGCACGGCTGCGGATGCCCGTGGAACGCGCGGTGGCGTTGATCCATGCGGTCGGGGTCGGCGCGGTGACGACATTGCTCGCAATCCCCGAGGAGGAACGCGACCCTCAGCTATCGTCCGTAATACGAGACAGCGTGATCGCATTTATCATCACCAACCCGCCCGACCAAGACCAAGCCGATCTGGTGTCGTTGGCGGTAGGGCTGCGCGCCCACCTTGGTAGCGCCGAGGTGCTTACGCCGGGCGAATGCCTGTTGCTGAACGAATTACTCGACCGGCTCGCCAAACCTCCCAAGGATTGAGGGCATCGCGAAAACAAAGGATGATCGGGACGACTGACGGCAGAACGGAACGCTGGACGGCAAGGAGGGTGCTGTTTTCACGAAATGTGTTCCCGATTGCCTTCTCCCTAGACTGGCCGTTGGTAACGAAGAAACGGGAATCCCAATGCGCGTGCCAGAAAAACGACCGGTTTTCTGGCGATTGCTGTTTTTGCCTCGTCCCCCCTGCCTTGTGGTCGGGATACCCGTTGCGGAAACCACCAGCACATTGCAGGGTGTCAGATATCTTTTCTGGCGGAGTGGCGATGCTCATCGGATATGTGAGGGTGTCCAAGGCTGACGGATCGCAGACGCTGGCACTGCAGCGCGATGCGCTGCTCGCCGCAGGCGTCGATGCCTCGCGCATTTATGAGGATCTCGCGTCGGGTCGTCATGATGCACGTCCCGGCCTGACTGCCTGTCTCAAGGCATTGCAGCCCGGCAATACACTGGTGCTCTGGAAACTGGATCGCCTCGGACGCGACCTGAGGCATTTGGTCATCACCGCCGAGGCGCTGCGTGAGCGCGGTATTGGGTTGAAGGTGCTGACCGGCGCCGGCGCGCAGATTGACACCACCACCGCCAACGGCCGCCTGGCCTTTGGCATCTTCGCCGCTTTTGCAGAGTTCGAGCGCGAGTTGATCGCCGAGCGCACACAGGCCGGCCTTGCCGCGGCACGCGCGCGGGGGCGCATGGGAGGGCGACCCCGCAAGATGGACAAGGCAACGCTGGCGATGGCGATGGCCGCCATGTCCGATCGCAACGCGATCGCAGCCGATGTCGCGCGCCGTCTCGGGATGACGACGACGACACTCTATATGTACGTGAACGGTGACGGCACGCCCAAGGCACCGGGCCAGGCACTGCTCGACGGTGTGCCATACCGCAAAGAACGGCTGCAAGCCGCGTGATAGATCACGCCGCGCCTCAGCGATCAGGCATATCGTCGAGCAGGCGAGGCGATCACGTCGTGTTCAATCGACCGGGCCGAGATTTCAGCCGGAGTCAGGGCCGCGGGGACGCACACCCCCCGACGCGGCTTGCCGTTCAGTCGGTTCGATCGCGCAAGGATCATCAGGTTCATCACCGCCGCGCCGATCAGGAACTCCTCTTCCGCTCCGCGGATACCGCGCAGGTGAAGCCGCCTCATGCCATGCTTACCCTTGGCGTCAGCGAAGAACCGTTCAACCCCGCGCCGCAACCGCATAGACCGCTTGTAGAGCCCGGTTTCCACTTCGGCTCTGGCAAGATCGCGGACGTCCTCATCGTCCAGCCGAACCAGGGTACGACGCCGCGCCGTCGTGCATTTCTTCCGAAGCACGCACGCCTCGCAGTCACGCGCATCGGCTGCATAACGGTGTACGCCGGTGGGCAGATGGAAGGCATGATGTCGGAGCGGCTTTCCGGTCGGACAGGTAAAGCTGTCAATGTCACGATCATAGCTGAAGGCCGTTCGCGGCAGCTTGCCCTTGGTCTGTTGCGTACGGTCGATTACCGGAATGTGCGGGATTGCGCCGTGATCCCTTACGAAGCCGAGGAAGTTGGCGCTGCCATAGGCTTTGTCGGCCGCAACCCGCTTGGGACGATAATCAAAGCGATCGGCCGATCGCTCGAGCATGACGCGCCCCGCATCAACTTCCTCCGCGAACCGAGCCGGTGTCGCCTTCACATCGAGAGCGACGCCACTCGGGGTGTCGACCAGCGCATTCAGGGCGTAGCCGAACCGGCCACGCACCGTTCGCGCCGACCAAGCCGCGGCAGGATCCGTTCGAGAGACGCCTTGGCAGCTTTTCGAGCGCGCCATTTCAAAGACGGCATCTCTTGTGTCGTGCACCCACTCCCTAACCGCGCGCGACGCGTTGGCGACATACGGCAGGTAGCCAGGAACGGTCTTGCGCTGCCAGCTCGCATCAGCCGCTATGAACGATGCATCGATCGCGGCGTCTTTTCCGCCAATCAGTCCTTCACTGATGCAGCGTCGGACCGTGCTTTCGAACAGGATCCGGAACACGTCGGCATCGCGGAAACGACCGTGCCGGTTCTTGCTGAACGTCGAGTGGTGCGGAACCTTGTCTCCCGGCGCGAGACGGCAGAACCAGCGATAGGCCAGATTGTAGCGCAGCTCCTCACACAGGCGCCGTTCGGACGTGATCGCGTAAATGCGGCCGACCAAGGCCATGCGGATGAGGAGTTCGGGATCGATCGATGGCCGTCCCCTTGCGCTGTAGTGACCGGCCAGTGCCTGTCTCAACTCGCCGATGTCGAGACATCGATCGACGCGACGCAGCAGGTGGTCTGTGGGCAACATGGCTTCTATGGTGCGGCGGGACGCCCCGTCCCGCTTACCGCGACAGGCTGGTCCCATCATAGCGACGCTCCTTTCGGCAGCCATGAAACGAAGGAGCAACCCAGCATGTCCGGCATTTTTCAACAGGCCCGATCGATTTTGACGCGCCACCATGTGAGAACGTCTAGCAGGGGATGCGGGCGTATCAAAACACATTCTCGATTGCTGGAGCCCATGCTAGGCACGCGAGATGAGTTTTGAGAACCTTCCATGCTGATCGGCTACGCACGGGTCTCGACCCCCGAACAGGATTTGACGCCTCAGCTCGATGCGCTGCGCGAGGCGGGCTGCGAGCGGACCTTCAGCGACAAGGCCAGTGGCGCCAAGGCGAACCGCGTCGGCTTGGCCGATGCGCTGTCGCACGCGCGCGCTGGTGATGTCCTGGTAGTTTGGAAGCTCGATCGTCTCGGCCGCACGATGAAAGGGCTGGTCGACCTGGCCGCTGATTTGGCCGAGCGAGGCATTGGGTTCCGGTCCCTGACCGACGGGATCGACACGGCAGGCACTGCCGGCAAGCTCGTCTTCCACATCATGGCCGCGATGGCGGAGATGGAGCGCGACCTTAATCGCGAACGCACGACGGCCGCCTTGGCCGTGGCGCGGCGTGAGGGGAGGGTAGGCGGCCGAAAAACGGTGATGACGCCCAAGCGGCTGGAGGCGGCTCGCAAACTCTTGGCGTCTGGTATGCCGATGCGTGAGATCGCGCCGGCGATCGGCGTCTCGGTGCCGACCTTGTACCGCCACCTTCCCGCACCGGAACAGGAAGCGATCGTCGCGGAAGGGTAAGGTACGAAATGACGGGCCAATGCGACTAGCCTGTCGCGATATATCCGCTATGCTGGATATATGGAAAGCGAGTCGGCTATCTCCGCTTTGAGCGCGCTCGCGCAAGCGACACGACTCGATGTCTTCCGCCTGTTGGTGCGGCATGAGCCAAGCGGCATGGCAGCCGGCGACATCGCTCGTCAGCTCGACGTGCCGCAGAACACCATGTCGGCGCATCTCGGTATCCTCGCCCGCGCCGGTCTCGTCCAATCCGAACGGCATAGCCGCTCGATCATCTATCGCGCTGACCTGGACGGTCTGCGCGGGCTGATGCTGTTCCTCCTCAAGGATTGCTGCGGCGGCAACGCGGAACTGTGCGCGCCGCTTGTCGCCGAACTCGCCCCCTGCTGCTGAAAGGACGCCCCGTGGCCGTCGATATCGTTATCTATCACAACCCCGAGTGCGGCACGTCCCGCAACGCCCTCGCCATGATCCGCAATGCCGGCATCGAGCCGCATGTTATTGAGTATCTGAAAACGCCTCCCTCGCGCGCGTTGCTGGTCGAGCTGATCGACCGCGCCGGCATTACGCCCCGCGATCTGCTGCGCGAGAAGGGCACGCCCTATGCAGAGCTGAGCCTGAGCGACACGTCGTTGTCCGACGAAGCGTTGGTGGACGCGATGATGGCGCATCCGATCCTCATCAACCGGCCCCTGGTCGTCTCGCCGCTCGGCGTGAAGCTGTGCCGCCCTTCCGAAGCCGTCCTCGATCTGCTGCCGAGCGGCCAGCTTGCCGCGTTCGCCAAGGAAGACGGTGAGCAAGTAGTGGACGCTTCGGGCCAGCGCGTCGCCTGATGCTCCTGGCCGTCCTGATCTTCGTCGCCACGATCGCGCTCGTCATTTGGCAACCCAAGGGCCTCGGCATCGGGTGGAGCGCGATGGGTGGGGCCGTCGTGGCGCTGCTCGCGGGCGTTGTCACCCTGTCCGACGTGCCGGTGGTATGGGGCATCGTCTGGAACGCGACGGCCGCGTTTGTCGCCATCATCGTCATCAGCCTGTTGCTGGATGAAGCCGGGTTCTTCGAATGGGCGGCACTGCATGTCGCGCGCTGGGGCAGGGGGCGTGGTCGCCGACTGTTCGTTATGATCGTCCTGCTGGGCGCGGCGGTGTCCGCACTGTTTGCCAATGACGGCGCGGCGCTGATCCTGACCCCGATCGTCATTGCCATGCTGCGGGCGCTCGGCTTCAAGGACAAGGCGACGCTAGCGTTCGTCATGGCGGCGGGGTTCATCGCCGACACGGCCAGCCTGCCGCTGGTCGTGTCGAACCTCGTCAACATCGTATCGGCCGACTTCTTCGGCATCGGCTTTGGCGACTATGCGTCCGTGATGGTGCCGGTCGATCTGGTGTCGATCGCCGCCACGCTGGGCGCGCTGCTGCTGTTCTTTCGGCGTGATATACCGGGAGCTTACGATGTGGGGGCGCTACGCACGCCCCGCGAAGCGGTCCGTGACGCCGCGACCTTCCGCGCCGGATGGATTGTTCTCGCTCTGCTGCTCGCCGGCTTCTTCCTGCTCGAACCGCTCGGTGTGCCGGTCAGCGCCGTTGCCTCTGCCGGCGCGGTTCTGTTGCTGGTGATCGCCGGACGCGGGCACGTGATCGAGACGCGGAAGGTGCTCCGCGGTGCACCGTGGCAAGTCGTGATCTTCTCGCTCGGCATGTACCTGGTGGTCTATGGCCTGCGGAACGCCGGTCTGACCGATCATCTAGCCGCGCTGCTCGATCGCACGGCGCAAGGCGGTGTTTTGGGTGCGGCCTTGGGAACGGGCGTGATCGCGGCCGTCCTCTCCTCAGTGATGAACAATATGCCGACCGTGCTGGTTGGCGCGCTGTCGATCGATGCGGCCCATGCCACGGGCGCGATCAAGGAGGCGATGATCTACGCCAACGTGATCGGCTGCGACCTCGGTCCCAAGCTCACGCCCATTGGATCGCTCGCGACGCTTCTGTGGCTTCACGTTCTCGGCCAGAAAGGCGTGCGGATCGGATGGGGCTATTACTTCCGGGTCGGTGTCACCCTGACGGTGCCGGTGTTGCTCATCACGCTCGCAGCGCTCGCGATCAGGATCAACATCGCGTGACGGCGCTGACGGTCACACGTCTCGAAGCGAGCGAGCTGGCAGGACTGGCGTCGTTCCTTGAGGATGCAAACCTGCCGAGCGCCGATCTCACGGAGCCTGCTCGTGTCTTCTTCCGGTTCGATGCGGATACCCTGGTCGGCTATGGGGGTTTGGAAGGTGAGGGCGCCGATCGTCTACTTCGCTCCATCGTAGTCCTGGCGGATCGCCGGGGCGCCGGCATCGGCCGCGCACTGATCGCGGCTCTTGAACAGGAAGCGCGTGAGTTGGGCGTACAGCGGCTCCACCTGCTGACAACGACCGCGGCCCCGTTCTTTAGCACGATGGGTTATGCGCCTTCCGATAGGCACGCGGCGCCCCCGGCGATCGCCGCCTCGCGCGAGTTCACCTCGCTCTGCCCCGCTTCGGCGGCCTATCTCGTGAAAGCCCTTTAATGCCGCTTCGCACACTCGCCGATCCCGACATCCTGCCAGCGCTAGATCCAGCCTATATTCGCTCGCGTCCTGCCGAAGGCCTGGGGCCGACCGAGCCGCCCCCGCGCATTCTGCTGCTCTATGGCAGCTTGCGCGAGCGCTCGTTCTCACGCCTTGCAACCGAGGAAGCGGCACGCCTGCTGCGCCTATTCGGCGCTGAGACGCGCATCTTCGACCCTTCTACTCTGCCGCTCCCCGATCAGATCGCGGGGGACGATCATCCGGCCGTCCACGAATTGCGCGAGCTCTCTATGTGGTCGGAGGGCCAGGTCTGGTGCAGCCCGGAACGACACGGCCAAATCACCGGCATCATGAAGGCGCAGATCGATCATCTTCCGCTCGAGATGAAGGGAATGCGCCCGACGCAGGGGCGCACGCTAGCGGTGATGCAGGTGTCGGGCGGATCGCAATCGTTCAACGCGGTCAACACGCTCCGCCTGCTCGGCCGCTGGATGCGGATGTTCACCATCCCCAACCAATCCTCGGTTGCGATGGCCTACAAGGAGTTCGACGAAGCAGGACGCATGAAGCCGTCGAGCTATTACGACCGCATCGTGGACGTGATGGAGGAGCTGGTGCGTTTCACCGTCCTCTTGCGCCCCCACGCAGCGCAGCTCGTCGACCGCTACTCGGAGCGCAAGCAGGCAGGGATCCCCGTGGATCCGCAGACTGATCTCTCCAGCATCGCCATCGCGCGCTGACCCTCAAGAACGATCGAACGCCGTAAGGATCGGACACGGCCCGACTGAGCCGCTTCCGCACTCGCGCGCGAGTTCGCGAAGTGACGCGCGCGCTCGCTCAAGCTCCTCGATCCGGACGTCGAGAGCGGCGATTTGCGCTCGCGCCAGCTCCCGCGCCCGCGCACGATCGTCAGTGGCGTCGAGGGCCAGCAATTCGCTGATCTGCTCCAGCGTGAACCCGGCTGCCTGCGCCGATCGGATGAACCGTAGGCGGCGCACGTCATCAACCCCGTAACGCCGGATACCCCCGGCCAAGCCAGAGCCCCCGCGCCGATCCGGCGTGTCGAGCAAGCCTCGGCGCTGGTAGTAGCGCACGGTCTCAACACCGACGTCCCCCTCACGCGCGAGACCCGCAATTGTCAGCGATGACATGCCTTGACTCCGTACCATAGTACGGAACCTATATAGGCTCCGCGAACAGGACGGAGAAGTGAGATGGCGACAGCGGCGCCCAAGAAAGCGACGATCTACCGGATGGTGATGCCGGCACACACCTGCCCTTATGGCGTAAAGGCAAAGGACCTGCTGCGCCGCCAAGGTTACGAGGTCGAGGATCACTGGCTGCGCACTCGCGAGGAAACCGACGCGTTCAAGGCAGAGCACGGCGTGAAGACCACACCGCAGACCTTCATCGGGGGCGAGCGGGTAGGGGGCTATGACGATCTGCGTCGCTTCTTCGGCAAGGCGGTGCGAGATCCTAAGGCCGTCACCTATCGACCGGTGATCGCGGTGTTCGCCATGACGGCGCTGATGGCGCTCGCCGCCAGCTATGCCGTGCTCGGCACGCCGTTCACCGTTCGCACCGGCGAGTGGTTCATTGCCTTCTCGATGTGCGTACTCGCCATGCTCAAGCTCCAGAATGTGGAGAGCTTCTCGAGCATGTTCCTCAACTACGACCTGCTCGCCAAGCGCTGGGTGCCTTATTCCTATGTCTACCCCTACGCGGAAGGTGCGGCGGGCGTGCTCATGGCGGCGGGCGTGCTGACCTGGCTCTCGGTCCCGATCGCACTGGTCATCGGAACGATCGGCGCCGTGTCCGTCATCAAGGCGGTGTATGTCGACAAGCGCGAACTCAAGTGCGCCTGCGTCGGCGGGGACAGCAACGTACCTCTCGGCTTTCTTTCACTGACCGAGAACGTGATGATGGTCGCGATGGCGCTGTGGATGGTGGCAGCCCCGGCCGTTCTTTCGATGCCGTACTGAGCTTCCCGACGGCTGCCGCTCAAGGCAGCCGTCGGGAAACCTGCAATCCATCCCGCATCACTGCGGCGTGATCGCTATCACCTCAGCGTTCATGCCCTGTGCCTTTGCTGTGAAGCCGACCCGCTGCCCTGCCCGCAGGTTCTTGAGCAGCGCAGGCGGCGAGGCACGAAAGGTCATCGTCATTGCGGGCCAACCGATTGCGCCGATCGGGCCGTGCTTGATGGTCACGGTGCCACCGCGAGGGTCGAGAGCCGTGATCGTACCGACGCCTTTGCCGACCTTCGCGGCCGAAGCCGGGGGCGATGCTGGAGCGGCCATAGCGTTCGCAGTGAGGGGGGTGAGGAGCAGGACGAGACCGGCCCGAAGCGTAGACGGCATTTTCATGATGCACTCCTTTTAGCGCTGGTGAGACCTCGTTGCCGCAACAGCATGTAGGCGGCAGGCAAGATGAACATGGAGAGGAGGGGAGCAGTCAGCATTCCGCCGATCATTGGCGCCGCAATACGGCTCATGACTTCGGAGCCGGCACCGTGCCCGACGAGGACGGGAAGCAGGCCCGCGATGATGACCGCCACCGTCATCGCCTTGGGACGAACCCGCAACAGCGCCCCCTCCCGAATGGCTTCGACCACCTGTTCCCGAGAAGGCGTCGGCCCGCGCTCGGCGAGGGCGTGCTTCAGATAGATCAGCATCACGACGCCGAACTCTGCGGAAACACCCGCCAGGGCGATAAACCCCACTCCAGTCGCAACTGACTGCGCATAGCCGAGCAGCCAAAGGATCCAGATCCCGCCTGTCAGGGCGAAGGGCAGGGTGCCCATGACGAGCGCCGCTTCGTCGAGCCGTCCGAACGTCATATAGAGCAGCAGGAAGATGATCGCGAGCGTCGCCGGAACGACCAGCATCAGCCGGCTTTCGGCACGTTGGAGATACTCGAACTGCCCCGAATAGGCGATCGATACGCCGGGGCTGAGCCGCACCCCTTTCACCACGGCGCGCTGCAAATCGGCAACGGTGGAGGCCAGGTCACGGCCGCGGACGTCGACGTAGACCCATGTCGATGGTCGACCGTTCTCGGTCTTGAGCATCGGCGGCCCTTCGGCAACCGACACTGTAGCGACGGTGCCGAGCGTGATCTGCTGACCCGTGGCGGTGACGATGGGGAGGGTGCGCAGTCCCTCAAGGCCGTCGCGCAACTCGCGCGGGTAGCGGACGCTGATCGGATAGCGCGCCAGACCCTCGACGGTTTCCCCGATTGTTTCCCCGCCGATCGCACCTGAGACGATCTCCTGCACATCGGCGATGTTGAGGCCGTACCGGGCGGCGCTCGCGCGATCGATATCCACGTCGACATAGCGCCCCCCGGTCAATCGTTCCGCCAAGGCTGAACTGACGCCCGGGACGGTCTTGGCGATCCGCTCGACGTTGGCCGCAATCCGGTCCAGCTCGGCGAGATCGGCGCCCGACACCTTCACGCCGATCGGGCTTTTGATGCCGGTCGCGAGCATGTCGATCCGGTTGCGGATGGGCGGCACCCAGACGTTGGTGAGGCCGGGTACGCGTACCGTCCGGTCCAGCTCCTCTACGAGCTTCGCCGGGGTCATTCCTGCCCGCCATTGGCTACGTGGCTTGAACTGGATGGTCGTCTCGAACATCTCCAACGGCGCCGGGTCTGTCGCGGTCTCGGCGCGTCCGGCCTTTCCGAAGACGGTTGCGACCTCCGGCACCGTTTTGATGAGCCGGTCGGTTCTCTGCAGCAGCTCGGAAGCGCTCGCGGCTGAGAGGCCGGGCAACGCCGATGGCATATAAAGCAGGTCGCCTTCATCCATCGAGGGGATGAACTCGCCCCCGAGACGGGAAAGGGGCCACGCTGTCGTCGCCAGCACTGCGGCGGCAATCGCGATCGTCACCCAAGGGCGCGCCATCACCCGATCCAGGGCGGGGCGGTAAAGGCGGGTCAGGCCCCGATTGATGACGTTGTCTTGCTCGGCGGGAATGCGCCCCCGGATGAGCCAGCCCATCAACACCGGGACGAGCGTGACCGACAGGATGGCGGCCGCCGCCATCGCATAGCTCTTGGTGAAGGCGAGTGGGGCGAACAGCCGTCCCTCCTGTGCCTCTAAGGTGAAGACTGGCACGAACGAGAGCGTGATGATGACCAGGCTGAAGAACAGCGCAGGACCGACTTCCGCAGCCGCTTCGGTGATGACCCGCCACCGCTCCTCGCCGGCGAGCGTTCGGTCGGGGTTCTCATGCTCCCAATGCTCGATCCGCTTATGCGCGTTCTCGATCATGACAATGGCCGCATCCACCATCGCGCCGATCGCGATGGCGATGCCGCCCAGCGACATGATGTTGGCGTTGACCCCCTGAACCCGCATGACGAGCAACGCGGCGAGCACCCCCAGCGGCAAGGTCACGATCGCGACCAGGGCCGATCGCACGTGCCACAGGAACAGCCCGCAAACGAGGGCGACGACAACGAACTCCTCGACGAGCTTGCCGGACAGGTTCTCCACCGCGCGATCGATCAGTTGCGACCGGTCGTAGGTGGTGACGATCTGCACGCCGGGAGGGAGGCTCTGCCTCAACTCCGCGAGCTTCGTCCTGACCGCCTCGATCGTCTCGCGGGCGTTCTTGTCCTGACGCAAGACGACTACGCCTCCTGCGACCTCGCCCTCGCCATCGAGCTCGGCGATCCCGCGGCGCATCTCGGGGCCGACCTGGACCGTGGCGACGTCGCCCAACGTGACGGGCACGCCAGCTCCGGCAACCTTGAGGGGTATCGCGCGAAAATCGTCGGGCGTGCGGAGATAGCCCGATGCGCGGACCATATACTCGGCCCCACCCATCTCGAGCACCGAACCACCAGCTTCCTGGTTGGCGCGTCGTATGGCTTCTACCGTCTGCGCGTGAGTGATGCCGAGCGCGGCAAGCCGGGTCGGATCGAGAAGGACCTGATACTCCTTCACCATGCCCCCGATGCTCGCCACTTCAGCGACGCCGGGGAGCGTCTTCAGTTCGTAGCGCAGAAACCAGTCCTGCAGCGACCGGAGCTGAGACAGATCGTGACGGCCGCTGCGATCCACCAGCGCATATTCGTAGATCCAGCCAACCCCGGTAGCGTCCGGACCAAGCGCGGCTTGTGCCCCTTGTGGCAGCCGGCCTTGGACCTGGCTCAGATATTCGAGCACGCGGGAGCGCGCCCAATACAGGTCGGTGCCCTCGTCGAAGATCACATAGACGTAGCTGTCGCCGAAGAAGGAGTAGCCCCGCACGGTCTTGGTCCCAGGCACGGACAGCATGGTGGTCGTCAGCGGGTAGGTGACTTGGTTCTCGACGATCTGCGGCGCCTGACCCGGCCAGCTCGTCCGGATGATGACCTGTGTGTCCGACAGATCGGGCAAGGCGTCGACGGGCGTTGCCCGCATTGCGACGACACCGGCGATCGCGAGCGCGATGACAGCCAGCACGACAAGGAAGCGGTTGGCAACTGACCAACGGATGATCGCCGCGATCATCGGCTACCCTCCTGCACAATACGGCGAAGCGTCGGCCCTTCCGAGGGCTGATCGAAGCCGAACCGGACGCGGTCTCCCTTCTTGTAGCCGCGCAGCAGGGCGGGATCGGCAACGCGGAAGGTCATCGTCATCGCCGGCCACCCGATCGCCGGCACCGGCTGATGCGACAAAGTGATCGAGCTGGCGTCCATTGCCTCGACCTGACCGACCGTCTCGTAAACTTGACCGGCAGGAGCTGATTGCGGTTTCGGCCGCGCTGTTGCGTCACCGCCAATCGGCCGCGCCTCGAGACCTGCAAGGCTGGCCTCGGAATCGATCAGGAATTGACCCGACGCGACCACCTTCTCGCCTTCGGCGAGCCCGGCGAGGATTTCGGTTTTCCCGCCGCCCTCGGCGCCGGTTCGCACCTCGGCGGGTCGGAACCGCCCGCCGGAGTTGGCGAGCATGACGAGGGTTCTGCGACCTGTGCGGATCACGGCTTCGCTCGGCACCAGCAGCCTGTCGCGTGCTCCCTGGCCCAACCTCACGCTGGCGAACATGCCGGGCCGGAGCCTGCCCCCCTTGTTGGCAAGCTCGATGCGAACAGTGAGCGTTCGGGTTTCGGTCTGCGCCTGGGGGAGAATTGCGGCGATGCGGCCCGCGAAGGTTTCGCCTGGAAAAGCCACAAGCGTGGCGGCCACTGGCGTGCCGACCCGCACGCCGCCCATGGTCGCTTCCGGCACGGCCGCATTGAGCCAAACCGTCCCGAGCCCATTCACCTCGGCGAGAGTCTGCCCCATGGTCAAGGTCATCCCCTCCCGCACATTCAGCGTCTTGATGACCCCGCCGATCGGCGTGCGGATCGTCGTGCGCCCGCCCGACGCGCCGGTCATGCCGAGGAGCGCCATGCGCTGGCGCGCAGCGCGCGCCAGCGCAGCATCGCCCGTGCGACGGACGGCCTCGTATTCGGCACGGGCACCTGCCCACTCGGGGACAAGCAGATCCGCCAGAGGCGCCCCAGCGGGGACCACGTCACCGGGAGCACGCGCATAGACGCGCTGAACGAAGGCGGCGCTGCGCGACTGGATCACCGCCAGGTTGCGCTCATTGAAGTCGATGCTGCCGGTCACGGTTACGGCGTTGGTGAGCGTTCCGCGCTCGACAGGCACGATCCGAGCGCCAAGGCGCTGGACGCTGCCCGGGTCGATGGTCACGCCCGGCCCGACGTTCGCGCTGCCCCCCTCGTCGGCATAGCGGGGGATCAGCTTCATCCCCATCGACGACAGCCCCGGACCATCATGGTGCTCGGCCGGGATCATTGGATCGTACCAGTAGAGGATCTTGCGCTGATCGGTCTGGGTCTGCCCGGATGGCGCGCTGGCTGTATGTTCGAGCCGCGCGATGCCGAAGCCAATGCCGCCTGCCACAAGGGCGAGCGCAGCCGCGGCCGTTGCGAGGCGCGTGCGGCTGATCGTCGTGTCGCTCATCGATCCTCGCTCCCGAAAGCAATAGTGAGGCGGATGGCATCGGACGCGACCTCGGCTTCCCGATCGAGCACCGTCAGCTCGGCGTCCGCGAGCGATGCCTTGGCATCGACGACGTCGGTAAGGCTCGCCCGACCGGCCGAATAGCTGGCGGTCTCCAGCTCGGACCGTTCCCGCGCAAGCGGTAGAAGCACGCGTTGTGCCCGCTGCCACTGGCTATGATGCA
Organism: Sphingomonas aracearum; assembly: GCF_003345355.1. Taxonomy (GTDB): domain Bacteria; phylum Pseudomonadota; class Alphaproteobacteria; order Sphingomonadales; family Sphingomonadaceae; genus Sphingomonas; species Sphingomonas aracearum. The sequence continues at coordinate 92,713 of NZ_QQNB01000005.1, forward strand.
TCTGATGGTCCGCAAGAGCAGCTTCGAGGTCGGCCGCCAGCGTCCGTCGCGTTTCCTCGCGTTCCGCCTCGGCTTGCGCTCGGGCGGACTGACGCGCAGCGATGCGGGGATCTTGGCGCGAGCGCGCGAACAACGGCAGGCTCATTGTGACCCCGGCCGACATCATGTCCCCGTAGCGTGGGTCGCGGCGCTGATACGCCACTTCAAGGCCCCAGTCCGGACGCTTCTCGGCCCGCGCTGCATCCACGTCGGCTTCAGCCCGGCGGATGCCCGCATCGGCTGAAACGATGTCGGGATGCTGTTCAAGCGCCGCGCGCAGCCGTGCCGGCGCCAGATCGATGGCCGGCACGTCGCCAACCGTTTCCGGAGCCTGTACGCCGGTCCAGCGGGCCAGCATCGCGCGCGCGCGCGCAACCCCAGCCACCAGCTCGTCGCGCCGATCCTCCAAGCCGGCAATGGCTTGGTCGATGCCTAGACTCTGGGCTGGGCGCGCCGTCCCTGATGCCACGGCGGTTCGCGCGACCGCCGGCAGGGCACGGAGCGAATGAATGATGCCGTCGAGTGCGGTCAGCCGTCGCGCGGCATAGGCGAGATCAATCCACGCCTGACCCGCACCCAGCCGGATTTGGCGGACCTTGGTCGCCTGGGCAGCTTGCGCGGTCTCGACGGCTGCTCGCGCCTGCGCCTGTGCGGCGTGGCGCTTCGCGAGGTTGGGAAGGTCCTGCTGGAAGCCGACCCTCTTCATCGTCATGCTATCTCGCGAAAGCGAGAAGGCCGGTGGGCCCGAGACTGGATAATTCTCAACCCCGACCGACACACGCGGGTCTGGGAGGCTCCCGGCGGCACGAGCCTCGGCTTGGGCGGCGGTCACCCCCGCGCGCTCGGCGACCGCTCCGGGAGCATTAGCGGCCGCTTCACGTAAGGCTTGGTCATAGGTAAGTGTCTGTGCCTGCGCGGCGCTCGTCGATAGCGCGGCGGTAGCCAGCATCATGGATGCACGCATCGTTGCTCTTTCAATCGCGAATGGAAGATCCGAGACGGAGCACGGGAGCGCTCCGCCTCAGAACCGGATTGAGGGCGGGCTCAGCCGACCTTCTCATCCTTCATCGACATGCAGGCTTTGGGAGCGTGCTTCATCGTGGGGCATGCACACGCGGTTTCGGGTGCCGCGTCGGCAACCCATTCGCGTCGCTGACCCGGGGTTGAGCGTGGCCCGAACTGGGGTGCTGGGCGCCATTCCCAATGCCCCGTGACCCCCTGCGACGGCGTAGCAGCCGAAGCCGATGCCGACGATACAGCAACAACGGCGGACAAAGCCGCCACGAGTATCTTGTTCATAGCAAATTCCGTTCCGAGCTGAATATGTGACCGGGTTCTCGCCGCCCGGAGGCGGAAAGAGAGCGCTAGGTCGGGTTCGTCAGCTCAGACGGTGGGAGGCTCTGGCTCTGGCGGCACGTCCCGTCCGGTCAAGAACGTGACCGCCGCGGCATGGAGCGCGAGCGGGACAGTGGCAGGTGGCGTAACTAGCGGCAGCCGATCCTGCAACGTCATCGGGATGACACATCCCATCTGAGCGATACAGGCCAGCGTCAGCCCTTTGCAAGGCGCCTCATGCGACGCCTTCGGCATTTCCTGCGCCTCGGGGCAGCCTATGCCCGACGGCATGGTGTGGCTCGCTTCCATCATTGGCGCGAAGGCAGGGCCTCCGGCATACGCGGCCTGTTGGCCGAGAAAGCCAAAAAGCGCTCCTAAGAGGAGAAAGAGGGAGACGCGCCTCATCACAACCTTAGGAGCATCGGCCACGAACTTGGAGGTGTCAACGACTATCCGCCGTGGCGCGCGAAGACGCGCTTACCGCCGGGGCCGAATGCAACGACGTCATAGGGCTGCGCTTTCATGCCCGGCATCTTCATGCCCGGTGACCCCATCGGCATTCCGGCGACCGCAAGGCCGGTGACGCCCTTTGGATGCGTCGCCAGGGCGCGCTTCATGTCGGCGATCGGAACGTGACCCTCGAAGGCCATGCCGCCGATGATGGCCGTGTGGCACGATGCGAGGTCTGCAGGGACGCCCATCTTGCGCTGGAAAACATCGCGACGCGCATCATCGATGATCTGAACCTTCCGGCCGAACTGCTGGCGCACCTGCGCAGCCCACTTCTCGCAGCAACCGCACCCTGGGTCGCGGTGCATGGCAATATCGGCAGCGGATGCCATCGTCGGAGAGAGAACTGTTATGGCCATCAGGCCAGCCTTTTTAAGCATTAATCGACTTCCTCGTTAGCCAATTTACCGGCACAGCAGTTTATCTCAACAGCTCTGGGCACTATCGGACAGGAGAACAAGCCTGTGATTACTCCCAGTTGCTTGCAGATGCTCGCTTCGCCGGTCTGATTGGGCAATGACATTATAATACGCGGCTCCCGGGCGCATCCCTCACTGTTTCCCAATGTTTTTTGCTTGGTGCGGGAATAGGAAACCGATCCCAGTTGGGCGGAGTTGTCCCAGCGCTACCAGCGCTACCAGCCGAAAGGACTATCATGAAACTCCCTCGCTTCACATTGGCCGCAACCGCAGCCGCGATCGCGCTGACGGGCGGCGTCGCAATCGCCCAACAGGGCGGCAGCATGCACTCCATGCCCGGCATGGACATGAGCCACATGCAGAACATGACTCCTACCCGGCGTGAGATGATGGGCGTCATGCAAAAAATGAATCAGGGAATGATGCAGGGCATGATGGACCCTGATCCCGGCCGGGCCTGGATGAAGAGCATGGCTGCGCACCACCAGGGCGCCATCGATATGTCCGAGCTGATTCAGCATCATACCAAGGATCCGAAGGTGCTTGCTGAGGCACGAAAGACCGCAGCAGAGAACCGTAAATCCCTCGCCGAACTCAGGGCGAAGATGTAAATCTGCCGTTCCGACCATCGGTAATGGCAAGTGGGGAGCTGGTAGTTGTCCGGCTCCCCACATTCCAAGGAAGCGGAACGGCATCCCGCCCCCTAACAACGTTTAGATGAAGAGCAGATCCGTGCCCGCGTACGTAATCGCAGGATTGTTCACAAACGCGCCCCCTTCGACGCTGCTGAACATGAAATCGTCCTGCGACATATCAGCCGCGTAAACGCCCTCGATCAGGACCGATCCCTTGCCTGTGTCGGTGGACCAGGACACCAGTACACCGTTGCTTTGATCCTGGACGCTTACCTGGTTCGGCAAAATGTCTTCGAACGCAATGTGATCGAACGCTCCCGGGCCGGCATCGAAACCGCCGAAGATCATGTCGTTGCCACTGTCAGGGCGCACAACGAAAGCATCCGCTCCGTCGCCGCCATTCAATCTATCGTTGCCGGTCCCACCGTCGATCATGTCATGGCCGGCCCCCGCGTAGATCGTGTCGTTACCGGCTTCACCCATCAAGCCATCGGCCATGGCACCGCCATAAAGCTTGTCGGCGCCATCGCCCCCCTTGAGCATATCGCCACCATCGCCGCCATCGAGCACGTCTCGCCCTGCGCCGCCCTCCAGGTGATCCTCACCGGCACCGCCGAATAGCTTGTCGTCCCCGGCAAGGCCGAAAAAGACGTCGCGGTCACCCGTGGCTTGGAAGGTGTCGGCCCGCGCGGAGCCGTATTTCACATCGAAGTCGTCAAAGCTGTATGCTGCGCTCGGGTCCGTGGCGCCGGTTGCTGCGGGTGCCGAGACGTCGCCGCCTTCCTCTTTGGCGAAGCTGGTGGCCTGCAACCGGTCCGCACTCGCGTCCGCGGGTTGGAGAAGGTAGCGATCGTCGGTGAACATGAAGTCGTTCTGGGCCAGCTCGCTCTTGGCCACGCCGACCAGCAGCACCGAACTCGCACCCTCATTCCAGCTCACACGGGTTCCGAAGGCGGTTTCCTCGAAGCGCAACTCCTCAGGCGAGATGTCGCGCAGCGCGAGGTGGTCGAACATACCGGGACCAGGCTTGAAGTCATAGATGATGTCGTTGCCGCTATCACGGTCGACAACGAAGGCGTCGGCGCCGCGGCCGCCCATCAGGATGTCGTCACCCTTGCCGCCTTCGATATCCCCATGGCCATCGCCTTCGCTGAGGAGGTCGCGCTCGTCCCCACCTCTGAGCGTGTCGTCCATTGCACCCCCGAGCAGCACATCGCTCCCCGCCCCCCCATCGAGATAGTTCATGCCGTTCCCGCCAAGCAGGAAATCGGCACCACGACCGCCCCAAAAGGCGTCATCGATCACACCGCCGGTGAGCACGTCGCTGCCGCCCCGACCGAAGGATATGTTCATTTTGCCGCTTTGCCCAAGTTCCACGTCGGAACCAGCGTCTCCGATAGTGAGGTGGTAATCATCGATCACCCGATCAACGCGCGAACCACCACGATCCTGCTTCCAAGTCATCGTCTGTCTCCCGTATTGGTGCGCCCACATCTTTCAAAGAAGCGCGATTCACAGAATACCCCGAAGGTCTTACAGTTCCTCCGAGCGCTGCCAGACAGCAGGCATCGCAGACTATACCAATATAAGTTTCAAGCCTTAGCAGAGGTCCTTCGCGGCGGCTGAATACAAGTGGTCACGCCCGCCCGCCTAGTCTTTACGGCGGGTCGTAATCTCTTCCATCTAGCGCGCGAGAAGGTCCCTATCCCTCACGTTCGCGCTCAAAACCTTATACGCGGCCCGAGGGTCCAACCCTCATCGGCCATGCAAAATTCACGGGAAAGGGGAGGGCGCACGCCCATCAACCCTGGCCGCTTGCCAGCGGAGAGCGGCGCCCGTCCTATCCCGGACGGCCGCCGCCCCAGCCTCACGCGACAGCGTTGGTTGCCCCGGAGCGGACCCGTTCAGCGCATCGGCTGAAGGCTATTGATGCCGGTGCTTTCGTCCGTTTCAGGTGGCGGAGGAGCAACGCCCTTGTCGCGATAGGACGGCAGGTCCGGCGCACCGTCAGGCGTTGGTTGCGCCTCGAGTTTGGCGATCATTCGCTTCATCTGCGTGATCTCGCGCACCTGAGCGTCGATGATGCCATCAGCAAGTTTGCGGACCTCGGGGTCCTTGATGTGTGCCCGCTCGCTGGTCAGGATCGCGATCGAATGGTGCGGGATCATCGCCTTCATGTAAGAAACGTCGTCAACCGTTTCCTGGCTGCGGACCAGCCAGAGCGCTGCGGCGAACACCACGACGCTTCCACCCAGGATGAAGGCGTTGGTTCGCTTGTTTCTGTACATCGACCACATGAAGCCGACCATGATGAGCGCCATCGTCGAGCCCATGACGAACGCCATCCAGAACCGCGTTTGGCTAAATTCGATGTGACCGAGCGCATAGACGTTGACGTACATGAGGCCGAACATCACGACCGTGGAGGTCGCGATCATCGCTGCGAACCGGCCATAGCCCATGCCCATGTTCATTTTATCGTCGTTGTGATCCATCACGCATTCCCTTGCTGAAGACGGGTTTGCCCCCCGGCGTTACGACGCGACCGCTTCGGCCAACGCATGTAGAGAAGCACGGCGCCGCCAAGCCAAAGGGCGAGGCCACCGAGCGCGAACCCTAGGAGCCACGGCGTGTTGAAGTCCTCGTGGTTCTTCCAATCCATGATATGGAGGCCCCAGAAGAAGTCGTAGAGCCGCCACGTGCCGGTCCTCACCGCCACAATCCGGCCAGTGTCGGCCGTGACGAAGACACGGGTGGAATCCGGATCCGTGAACGTCACCCGCCAGGCGGGAAGCGGGCCGCGATACTCGGCGCTGGCGCGCTTGATCAGCTCCACCGTCGCCCTCGGTCTGCCTTCGCCGCGCCAAGCTGTCCTTGCGACAGCCTGGACCTGGGCTGCGGTCGGGGCGGGTAACAGTATCCCCGTCCTCGCATCGAATAGCCGCGCCCCTTCAGCCGTCGCCACCTCGGCCACTGGGCGGCCAAGCCACATGCGGTAGGTCACGGAGTTGATCGGCGTTCCACTCGCCGCGATGATCGCTGAGGGCGACGCGAGCACGACGCCGCCAGGCAGGGACGCGACGGCCTTGCGGTCCACCAGGTGATCTCCATGCACACGATCGATGGGCAAGAAGCTCATCAACGCGCCACTCATGAACCATAAGAGGAGCTGCGCACCGACGATGATCGCGAGCCACTTGTGAGTGCGGCTCGCAAGAAGGTGCAGCCGAAGTTTGGTGCTTCTCAGGGTCGGCTCTCCATCCGTGCCGGGCTCATTTCATGCCCGGCATATCCTTCATCATCTCGTCGTGGTCGGCAGGTGCGCTCGCGACCAGCGACTTGTACTGTTCAGGCGTCATCCCCGGGAGCTTGCGCACGAACGCTACCATGTCCCAGATCAGCGGATCAGAATGGGTTTTCCCCCAAGCGGGCATAGCGCTGAGCTTTACCCCGTGCTTGATCGTCCAAAAGGCCTCCGCCGGATCGTGCGTATGCTCGGCTTTGGCCAGCTCGGGCGCGCGCGGGTAAAGACCCTGGCTCATCTCGCTTTGCTCAACGCCTGGACCGAGGTGACAGCCAGAGCACATCTCACCGTAAAGTCCGGCGCCGATCCGGACGCGCTCGGGGGCGTCAAGATCGGGTGGGGGCTTGATGCCACGCGCACGCACAGTGATCGAGCGATCCCGCAGCGTCTCGAGCAGTGCAAAGACCGGTCGCGTGTGCGGCTGATCCGCCGCAACATCATAGACGCCGAGGTAGATGAACACTGCCGCGCCTATGGCTACCAGCGTTGTCAGCACGGCGACAAAGGACAAGCTCGGCAGGTGCCGTCGCAGCATGCCAGACCTCTCCCTTTCCATGCCTTTCCCCTTTTATCGGTTAGCTAGAGGCTAATCTTGCAGCGTAAGAGCGACCTCAGAACCACATGCGGACGCCGGCAACGATGCTTTTGGACGTGGCCTTGTCGCCCTCCGCCCGAGCATAGCGGGCGGTGTCGCCAAACCGACGATCCCACGACACGCCGATATAGGGCGCGAACTCACGTCTGATCTCGTAGCGAAGCCGCAATCCCAATTCGGCATTGCTGAGGCCTGATCCGATACGATTCTCTGGCACATCCTGAGCGGCGAAGTTCAGCTCGGCACGCGGTTGCAGGACCAATCGCTGGGTAACGCGTTGATCGTAATATCCCTCTAGCCGGCCTAGCACGTCGCCCTTGTTGGACAGGAACAGCGCCCCTTCGAGTTCAAAAAACCCGGGTGCCAGCCCCTCCACTCCGACAGTGGCGTAAGTGCGCTTCGGCGATGGTCCTAAATCCTGCCGGACACCTGCCTGTAAGTTGAAATAAGGGCCGATCGCCCGGCTATAGAGCGCTTGTACCTCTGCACTTTCGATGCCCTCGCGAAAGGCACCTTCGCCCTCGGACTTGACGAACAGGCGGTTGATGTCCCCACCGAACCACGCTTCTCCATCCCAACGATAGCCATCGCGGCCGTTGCGGAACTGGTACTCTGCAAGGTTCAACAGCACCTGGTTGAAGTTTTGGCCGCCGTGATGCTGCTGAAGATGATGACGGCCCATCGCCATCGCGTCGGAGCCATACACATTGTCAGCGGCATGGTCCGTCGGGAGCGGGGGAGGCGGTGCATTTCCCGCGGGGAGCGCAGTGCCTGTCTGCTGCATACCCTCCATCGCCATACCCGGCATCCCGGGCATTCCCTGCATCTGGCCGCTGCCCTGGTCAGCCGGCATCGTCATGCCCGGCATCGTGGAATGATCCATGCCTTGCATCGGCTGCTGCGCGCCCTGGGAAGGCGTCTTATCGCTTCCGGGCATCTGCATCCCCGGCATCGATTGCATGTCATGCTGAGAGCCTTGCGGGGCAGCTTGGCCCATGCCGGGCATGGTCGAATGATCCATGCCCGACATGGCTCCGTGATCCATGCCCTTCATACCTGCCATCGGAGCAGCGGTCCGCTTTCCGGGCGCCGTCTTCCGTCTGGTCGCGACCTTAGCCTTGCCCTTCGTCGCGGCCTTTGCCGCCGGTTTCTTCTTGGCCGGCATAGGCATCGTCATGCCCGGCATGTTCATACCTTGCATCGACTGAGCCGCGGCGGGAGCGGCGATGCCAAGCACGGACGTGGCGGCGAGCGCCGAAATCAGCCGATTCATGCGGCCGCTCCTTCAAGCGGCCGAACGGTCACAACACGCATCATGCCCGCGGTCATGTGATAGAGATTGTGGCAGTGGAACGCCCAATCCCCCGGTGCGTCGGCGGTGAGGTCAAAGGTCATCTTGCCTCCGGGCGGCACGTTGACGGTGTGCTTGCGCGGTGCGTGGTCGCCGTGGCCCGTCACCAGCTCGAAGAAGTGGCCGTGGAGATGGATCGGGTGCGGCATCATCGTGTCGTTCACCAACGTGACCCGCACACGCTCGCCGTTGCGAAACGGAATGGGATCGGCCGGATCGCTGAGCTTCTGGCCGTCAAACCCCCACATGTAGCGTTCCATGTTGCCGGTCAGGTGTATCTCCAATTGACGCGTTGGGGCACGCACGTCCGGGTTGGGCTGCAGTGCCATAAGGTCGCGGTAGGTGAGGACACGATGATCCAGGTCTTCCAAACCCTGAGGCGGTTCGCCGCTGCGATCCTTGGGCATGGGAGAGATGGTCTGGACGCCCGGTCCCATCTTGACCCCCGGGGCATTCTTCGGGTCACGCATGTCCATGCTCATGCTGCCGCCTGAGCCATGATCCATGCCAGCCATGCCGCCGGCTTGGCCAGAGCCGCCCTGCATGGCGCCGTGGTCCATGCCGGCCATAGAGGCACCGCCTGCCGCCATCTGGCTGTGATCCATTCCGGCCATGCCGGACATGCCCATCTGCCCGTGATCCATGCCAGCCATGCCGGACATGCCCATCTGACTATGGTCCATGCCGGCCATGCCTGCCGCCGCTGCCCCTACCGCGACAGTTCCGTGATCGGTCGGTGCCTTCCAGCCAGTGAGCTTCCACAAATTGCGCGAGGCATTCTGCACCAAAGTGGGATCCAGCCCGCGCTCCTTGACCGGGCTCTCGTCCGACATGCCGGACATGCCCTGCATGCCCCCCATGCCGCTCATGTCCATGCCCATATCGGTCATGGTCAGCAGCTTGCGCGGGCGAAGCGGTGGAACCGGAGCGACCATCCCTTCGCGCGGAGCGAGCGTCGCCCGGCCCATGCCCGAGCGGTCGATCGCCTCGGAAACAAAGCTGTAGGCCCGGTCCTCGGGGGTCACGATCACGTCAAACGTCTCGGCAACCCCGACCTGAAACTCGTCAACCTTGACCGGGCGCACATTCTGCCCATCCGCCTGCACGACCGTCATCGGCAGGTCGGGAATCCGGACGTTGAAGTTGGTCTGGGCTGCAGCATTGATGATCCGCAAGCGAACGCGCTCGCCCGCCTTGAACAACCCGGTCCAATTGTCATACGGGCCATAGCCGTTAACCAGAAAGGTGTAGGTCGAGCCGGTCACGTCGGCGATGTCGGCGGGGTCCATCCGCATCTTACCCCACTCGATACGATCCTTCAGCTTCATCTCCCGGCCTGCAAGCAGACCGGCAAGCGTCGGGCGCTGATAATTGAAATAAGCGCCGCCCATCTGCTTCAGCTTGCGAAAGATTTCCGCGCCGGTCATCTGGCTGTGGTCGGACAGTACGATCACGTGCTCGCGGTCGAACGCGATCGGATCGGCACCTGCCGGGTCGATCACGATCGGGCCGTAAAGGCCGTCTTGCTCCTGCTCACCCGAGTGACTGTGATACCAATAGGTGCCCGACTGGACGATCGGGAACTCGTAAACGAAGGTCGAGCGCGCCTTGATGCCGGGGAAGCTGATGCCGGGAACCCCGTCCATCGGGAACGGCACGAGCAGCCCGTGCCAGTGAATGGAGCTGTCCTCGTCGAGATTGTTGGTAACGGAAAGGCGAACCTTCTGCCCCTCCTTCAACCGGATGAGAGGGGCCGGCACAGTGCCGTTGACGCCAATGGCGGGCGTCGATTTGCCGTCGACAGGAAGTTTGAAACTGTCGATCGTCAGCGCAATGTCGGTGCCGCTGACGGTCGGGAGAGGTTTTACGATCCCGCCCGACACGGGCTGAGCCCAAGCGGGCATATAGGCGCTTAGCGCCATGCCGCCGCCCACCAGGGCGGCGCCGCGCAGCACTTGGCGACGATCGATATTGCGGCTCATGCAGTCCTCAAGGCTCCCGAAGAGAATGTCTCTCTAGCCTTGATACGCGCCGCAGCGCGCCGCCCCTCATCACTTTCGATCGAGGAGCGGCAGTGCTCGCTACCGTCTCCCTGTCATCGCCTAGCGAAAGGCTCGGGCGGCTTAGTAGCCGTAGCGGCCGGCATAATCCCGGTCGTGGTCATAGCCGTGCTCCCTCCTGAGATCGCGGTGCTCGTCGCGGTGCTCATGGCGTAGGTCACGATGAAGCTGACGATGTTCGCGGCGCGTCAGCCCGTAGGCGTGCGCCTCGGCATGCTCATCCTGGAGGGCATCGTGGTCGTCGTGATGCTCGTCGCGCAGTTGCTGGTGCTGCCCGGCGTGTCGCCAGTCGCGTTGATACCGCCAATCTTGATCGTAGGCCATTGCGGGAACGGCAATGCCAACGGTTAGTCCTAGTCCCAGCGCAGCCTTGCTGAACAAATTCATGACACCTCTCCTCACGATGAAGAGACTTGGGCCGTCGCTCTTGAACCGCCATTGAAGTCGATCGTAACGGTCTGTTCATGCCGGGGCGGAACGACCGCTCGCGGCAAGCCTGTCCGCCAGGGTACGCCGCGCCCGATAGAGGCGGGTCTCTACCGCCTTTTCGCTGATCCCTAGGACATCTGCCGTCTGGGCCTGGCTAAGTCCTTCGATCGTACGAAGCACCAGCGGTTCCTTCAGGTTCGCCGGCAAGGCGGAAATAGCGCGCGTAACTCGGTCCAGCTCCTGTCGATCGCTGGCAGCATCGTCGATCCCCACCTGATCATCCGCGACCGCCTCGGCCTCTGGGCCGATCGGGGTAGCGAACGTCAGGAAGCGCCGCACGGTCCTCTTGCGCCCCCAATCACGACATTTGTTGATCGCGATCGCCGACAGCCAGGCACGCATCGAACGATCGCCGTCGTAGCGGGATAGAGCGTGATGAGCTGCGACGAACGTCTCCTGCAGCAAATCCAGCGCCTCGTCGGCCTCGCCGACGCATGCGCGCACGACGCGGAAGACCGACTGCCGATGGCGGCGCATGATTTCGGCGTAGGCGGCTTGCCTGCCCGCAATGCTGAGTGTCGCCAGCTCCGCGTCCGATAGCGTGGTCCAGTCGAGGCTCATCGATCCGGCGCGGCTCAGCGCTGATCGTCGGTGAGCGCCTTCACCACGGCCTGGTCGAACTGGGCAGTCTGATTGGGTCTCAGAAGCTGCCGCATCGCGAAAATGTGCGCAAGCGTCGCCTTCTGAAGCTCACCCATGACCGCGTGGCTACGGTCGACCGCCGCAGCAACTCGCGGTCCATTCCCGTGTTCGGTTTCGATCGCTTCGGCAAGCCTGGCGTTGTCCGCCCTCAATTCCAACTCGAATGCGCGCCGTTGAACGGCGAAACGCTGCTCCAAAACCGCCAGGCGCGCTTCCTGATTAGCATCCAGCGCCAGCTTGTGATGCAGCACGTCGTGCAGCTCCGATCCCGGCTGCGCACGCGCCGGGATTAGCGCTCGCCCTACGAACACGCCAATGATTGCCGCGATGAAGCACGCGAGGACCCCAAGCAGGAAGCGGGTGCGCCCGCTCATGGCTCGCCAACGAGCAGCGTAGAAGGGGCAAGGGGCGATACCGGTCCTAGGGGGGATAGCGACGCCGCACTGGCCTCCTTCGCCGGTACGCCGGCGCCGAATATGCCCATCACGAGCGCCGCCGTGATCGCCATTGCGCCAATGCCCATCCCGGCGCGCGCAGCCGGGCGTACGGCGATGCGCGCGAGCACGCGGTCTTCAATCCCATCAAGGCTCGCAGGCGTGGGTGCCTGCGCCAGCCTCATCAATACTGCGTCGAGGTCCATGTCGTTCACTCCACCCCTCTAGCATAGATTACGCAGGCGATGCCCCTATCCCTCAAATCGGACCGTGAGGGGTCCGCGAGCGGCACGCGTAATGAATGACAGGAACCCTCAGTTGAAAGGCCCCACATGCGTCGCGTATCTGTTCTCACTGCTGCTGCCGCTCTCGTCATGGTTGCCGGCACGGCGAATGCGCATCCCAAGCTCGTCTCAGCATCGCCGGCCGCGAACGCGACGGTTGCGAAACCCGCTCGTCTCCAACTTCATTTCAGTGAGAAGCTTGTTCCCGCCTTCTCCAAGGCCGATCTGATCATGGCCGCAATGCCCGGCATGCCGGAGATGAAGATCGCCAGCACCGCGGCGCTTGCCTCGGATGGCAAAACCCTCGTCGTCACGCCGAAGGCGCCACTCCATCCCGGCCGCTACAATGTCGCTTGGCATGTCGTCTCGACCGACACGCACAAGGTCGCTGGGACCTACGCCTTCGCGGTGAAGTAAGACGATGAGTGACTGGTCGCTGATCGGCGTCCGCTTCGCGCTTTATCTGACGCTGGCGGCGCTGTTTGGCCTCTCGGCATTCAGCCTCTACGGCTTGCGTCTGCGCGAGCGCGGCAGCGCGCTCGCGCTTCGCCCATGGCTTGTTGCCAGCGGCGCCCTTGGCCTGCTGTTCTCGGCCGCCTCGGTTGTGATGATGGCCTCGTCGATGGCAGGGACGCCTGTCTGGCCGGTTGACCATGAAGCGGTCACCGCGCTGCTCACGGGGTCTGCCATTGGGGCGGCATGGAAGCTTCGCATGGTCATGCTCGTCCTGGCGACCGTCGCGGCAATGTTCGTGGCCGGCCGCACCGTCTGGCTAAGCGCCGTCGCACTTTGTTCAGCGGTCGCTCTCGCGACGCTCGCATGGACCGGGCATGGCGCGATGGATGAAGCTGCCATGGGCTGGGCTCATCTCATCGCCGACATCCTTCATCTGCTTGCCTCGGGTGTGTGGGTTGGCGCGCTGCTTGGGCTGGTCCTGCTCGTTTCCCGGCCCGCGGCGCGCGTCGACGCGGCGCACCTCGGGCTGACCCATCGAGCACTGCACGGATTCGGCGTGGTCGGAACGATCGTGGTGGGAACGATCGTTCTTACCGGTCTCGTCAACGGATGGATGCTGGTCGGCGTCGGCAATCTCACCATCCTCGCCACAACGCTCTACGGCCAGCTCCTGCTCGCCAAGTTGCTGCTGTTCGCCGCGATGCTGGGGCTCGCCTCCCTCAATCGCTTCCGGCTAACGCCGGCTTTCGAGCGGGCAATCGCCGTTGCCGATCAGAGGCGCGCCCTTGGCGGGCTTCGGGCGAGCCTCGGGATTGAGACTGCCTGTGTTGTCGCGATCCTCGCGCTGGTCGCCTGGCTTGGAACACTCGCTCCTCCTGCATCGGCGATGTGATGCACAGCCGGGGCACCCTCGTGCTTCCCGGCTTGCCAGGCTCCCACGCCTGATGGATCAATCGATCCTCCTCGACGAAACGGGCAGGATGCTGGCCGTGACAGGCCTGATCTGCGTCGTGCTGCTTGTGCCGATGATGATCATAGGGCTGATCATCAGCATCATTCAGGCGGCGACCTCGATCAGCGAACAGACATTGAGCTTCGTCCCCAAGCTGATCGCGTTGGGAGTGTGCCTAGTTGTATTCGGAAGCGCGGCAGTAGAATTGCTGACGAAGTTCACCGGCGAGCTGTTCGCCGTGATCGCGCGAATGGGGCAGTAGACCCCGCAATGCGCGGGCGGTCGGACCACCCGCGCACGCGCGGCCTAGGCTGCCATTCTGTCGCAAGCGTCGGCGCACCTGCGGCACGCCGCAACGCACTCCTCCATCCCATCGAGCCCTTCGCAGCTCGCTGCACATGCCCGACAGATCTCGGCGCACTCACGGCAAATATGCTGATGGTGAGTGGACTTGCGTGCCATAAAGTCGATCGCGACGGCGCAAATCTGTGCGCAATCGAGCATGATCTTGAGGTGCTCGGGCGCGGCGTGCTGTCCGCCCATCTCGAGGCAGTGGTTCATCGCCATATGGAGACAAGTCACGTGACATTCGTGGCAGGCGTCCATGCACGCCTTCATGTCAGGGTCGATCTGGTGCATCGGTCTTTCTCCGTCTGAGCCCCCGCCCACCCTTATGTACGCACCCTGCGCGAAAACCCCTTGTCGCCGGCTTCCTGCAGCGTAGCTCAGCACTACATCGTCCAGCGGCCGAACAGCGTCGCGAGAATGATGCCGCCCGCCAGCATCAACAACGTCAGCACCGTCATAGCCACGATCTGTGCGCCGGTGACTTCGGGCTCCATCGCCATGCTTTCCACGGTCTTGGCTCCGCTATGTCCTACCCCATGTGTCATGCCCGGCATCGCGGTCAGGGCGCCCTCGGCCGCCATGTCGTGCCCGCCATGACCGAGTGCCCGCACCGTGCCCATTCCGTGCTTCAACCGGACCCCGACAAGCCAGAGATTGACGGGGTAGGCGATTGCAAAGCCTACAAGCGTCGCGAGCGACATGACGCCCCAGAAGCGAAGCGAGCTGGCGTGCATCGCCGCCATGTCGCGGCTCATCAGCATCACCATCGTCGGGATCATCCCTGCCATGACGGCATTCATCGAAAGCCACTCGGGGATGAAGGACATGCGGAGCGCGCCCCAATAGGAGCCGCCCGCCATGTCGCGCATGAACAGCGCCTGGAAGATGAGCAGGCCGAACGCGAAGCCGAACACATATTCCGCCATCACATCCTGCCACATCGGCAGGCCGAGCGCTGTGGTGATCGCAGCCGCGGCGATGACGCCCGTAGCGTCCCCTGCCAAGCAATGGATCGACGAGCCGAACGCCTGCTTCCACAAGGGGCGAACGAAGTCTTCATGCCGCTGGTTGAGCGGCTCCTGGCACGACAGGACATAGGCCGCGGCCATGATTGGGCCGCCGTAGAGCGTGACCAGAAGCCACCCCCACTTCATCACCTTCAGCTCGGGGTTACGCGTGAAGGCATCCCACGCAACGTAGGCAACGGAGAGCGCCGTCAGCACGAACCACGCGACCAGCACTGAGTCGAGCCAGGGGCTCGGGGGCGGCATCGTCACGGCAGCACTCCTCTACATGCTAGAGGATACGCGGCTCTCCGGATCATCCCTTGCGCGGAGCGGGCTAGGCGAGCTTGCTGGAAACGGCCTTGATCGCTTTCAGTCCCGATCCGAACCGCGCGATGGCCTCCCGGTTCTTCTCCAGCTCGCCATAGGGCAGGTAGGATATGTCGAGGTCGGCTACGCGGCTGAACGCGGGGCGCTGCAGTTGCGCACGCACATCTGCTTCGCGCGCATCGGGCGCCACAAGGAACAGCCCTGCTGTCGCGTGAAGGTCACTACCGCTCAACGCCAAGTCCAGCATCCTGACGATGCCGGAGTAGATGGACGTCGAATGCTCCACCTCGAACGCCGCCGCGACGTGATCGCCGCCCCGTTCAAGCCAAAGCACATCGATCAACCGGATCGAGTCCGCACCTTTTGAGGTCGCGATCGTGTCGGGCAATCGCTCGAGGCACCCGTGTCCCAGGGGCGCTCCGGCAAAGCTCCGGCTGCGGTCATTGGCCGCAATCCATACATCGTAGCCTAGCGCGAGCCCCAGATCGCGAAGCCAAGCCTGGATCTCGGTATGGGTGCGCTCGTTCTCGCCATCGCGCTGGGCCGCCTTGCTAAGTGTGCGCGCTTCCTCGCGCGCTGCTTCGAGCCGCGTGCTCCAATCGCCGATCTCGGCGCCGTCCAGGGGCGGGGCCGGATAGCGCTTCGAGCCCACGTCGAACAGCAAGCCCCCGATGGCGCCCAAGTCATTGGACAGGAGGTCGCGGTGCCGGTCGTTGAGGTCGAGGATGCCTGTTCGCATCGCCAGGAAGTGCTCCCAGCTTCCCAACTTCACGTTCGCGCCGGTGAGCGCGTTATAGCCGTTCACGATGGCGGTGTTGAAAGGCGGCACCAGCGTGGGATGAAGGAAGTAGAGGAGGTTCGCGACCGCCGGTCCAAGCCCCTTGATCTTCAACCGATCGATCGCATGGATATGGCCGATGATCTCCTCGGCAGTGTCGCAACACGAGCACGCGTCGAGGAGCCGCCCGAAAGCCCGCTGATTGTCGGGATTCTCGTATATGTCGGGGATGCGGAGCTTCGGCTTCCACAGGAAAGCGTGGTCGGCACCTTTGAAGATCTGGCGCTGTTCGGCAACAGAATGGACGACGGTTTCAAGAGAAGAACCACGATAGGCGACCCCGAACGTGCCCCGCTCGATCTCGCCCACAACCTGGGTGATCCCGCGCCGGATCGAGCGGAAGTTCTTCAGCCGCTCATCCCACAGGAACCAGCTTCGGTAAGTCGCCCCCGGATCGTCACGCCAGCGGGCAATTAAGCGGCGCACCAGGCCGTCATGGTCGGTGCCAGTAGAAAGACTGTCGATCTGCGCTGCCATATGTCCCCGATTGCCCCCGGCCCGCGTTTGGCGAGCTAGTAATAGACCTAAGCTGCGGCCCTTATGGCGTCGAGGGTGTAGAGCTGGCCCCCGCAATATGAGGGCAACGCCGCTCCCGCGCGTAGATTCAACATACACGCCAGCGGTGCCGACAGGGCCTTGACCCTAACACGGTGTCATACCCTACATGCTCTCGGGTCGAAGGAGTCTTGCCATGAACGACCCTCATTCCCATTCCCAAGCCGGGGGTTGCGGCTGTTCGAAGCCTGCGCCTGAATCGGTCTCCACGCCCTCATCCTGTTGCGGGGGCGGCTCGGCCGCTCCCGCAAAGATCGAGCACGAACATCATCACACCGAAGCGGGCGGCTGCTGCTCGGGCAGTAAGGACAACGATGCCGCAGCAGCAGTGATCGACGCGGTGTGCGGCATGACGGTCGATCCCGCAAAAACGACACACCATGCCGAGCACGCTGGTCATGCCTATCATTTCTGTAGCGCAGGGTGCCGGAGCAAGTTTGTCGCCAATCCTGACGCCTATCTGAGCGATAAGCCGAAACCGGAGCCGATGGCGACGCCGGGGGCGATGTGGACGTGCCCGATGCACCCGCAAATTCGCCAGGAAGGGCCGGGAACTTGCCCAATCTGCGGCATGGCGCTCGAACCCGAAGAACCGTCGCTCGACGATACTCCCAACCCTGAGCTGGTCGACTTCACGCGCCGACTGTGGGTGGCGGGCGCGCTCACGATCCCGCTGCTCGTCGTCTCGATGTTCGCGGAGATGTTAGGCCTGCATGTGGTTAGCCCTGCGGCCTCGCCTTGGGTCCAGCTCGCACTCACCGCGCCGATCGTGCTGTGGGCGGGCTGGCCGTTTTTCGAGCGGGGGTGGACATCGCTTCGTACCCGCCATCTCAATATGTTCACACTGATCGCGATCGGCGTAGGTGCCGCCTTCCTCTATAGCGTGGTCGCGACGCTCGCGCCGGGCATCTTCCCAGCGACCTTCCGCACGCATGGGAGCATGGTTCCCGTCTATTACGAGGCGGCCGGCGTCGTGGTGACACTGGTGCTGCTCGGGCAAGTGCTCGAACTGCGCGCTAGGGCGGCGACAGGGCGCGCGATCCGCGCTCTCATGGATCTCGCCCCCAAGACGGCGCGACGCTTGCAGCCTGACGGTTCTGAAGAAGAAGTCGGGCTTGCCGACGTGGCAACCGGTGACCGGCTGCGGGTCCGCCCCGGTGAAGCCATCCCGGTCGATGGCGTCGTGGTCGAGGGTCGTTCGTCGGTCGACGAAGCCATGCTCACCGGCGAACCCGCGCCGGTCCTCAAGGAAGTCGAGGCGATCGTTACCGGGGGCACCGTCAACGGGACGGGCAGCCTGGTGATGGAAGCCCGCGCGGTTGGTTCGGACACGATGCTCGCGCGTATCGTCCGCATGGTCGCGGAAGCGCAGCGAAGCCGCGCCCCGATACAGGCGGTCGCCGATCGGGTTTCAGGATGGTTCGTGCCGCTCGTCGTGCTGATCTCGATTGCGACCTTCATCACTTGGTCGCTGGTCGGCCCTGAGCCGCGCATGGGCCATGCCCTGCTTAACGCCATCGCAGTGCTGGTGATCGCCTGCCCGTGCGCGCTCGGGCTCGCCACGCCCATGTCGATCATGGTCGGCACGGGACGCGGCGCTCAGGCCGGCGTGCTGGTGAAGAACGCGGAAGCCTTACAGGGGCTGGAAAAGGTCGATACCCTTGTCATCGACAAGACGGGTACGCTCACGGAAGGCAAGCCCAAGCTGATCGCGGTCGAGACGGTCAGCGCGGTCGGAGAGAACGACATGCTCGCGCTTGCCGCGGCCGTCGAAGGCCAATCCGAACATCCGCTCGCGCACGCAATCGTCGTTGCCGCCAAAGAACGAGGATTGCAGCTCGGCACAGTCGCGGACTTTGCCTCGCAAACCGGGCTGGGTGTCAGCGCCAGGGTGGGCGGCCGCTCGGTCGTGATTGGCAATGCGGTGCAAATGAGCCGGATCGGCGCTGATCTCAAGCCGGTCGACGCCGCGGCCGATCGTCACCGTGGCGAAGGCGCGGGCATCATCCTCGTCGCGATCGACGGGGCGCTCGCCGGTCTGCTCGCAGTCGCCGATCCGGTGCGCGCATCGGCGCGCGACGCTATTGCCGCGCTTCGCAAGGAGGGCCTGCGGGTCGTCATGCTCACCGGCGACAATCGTGGGACGGCCGATGCTGTCGCGCGCGCCGTGGGCGGTCTTGATGACGTGCGCGCCGATCTGCTGCCGGAAGACAAGGCGCGTATCATCGGCGAGCTGAAAGCGAGCGGCGCAAGGGTCGCAATGGCGGGCGATGGGATCAACGACGCCCCGGCGCTCGCCGCCGCGGATGTCGGCTTGGCGATGGGAACGGGAACAGACGTGGCGATCGAAAGCGCCGGCATGACGCTCACGCGCGGCGATCTCTCGGCGATCGTGCGCGCCCGCAAGCTCGCTCGCGCGACGATGCGAAATATTCGCCAAAACCTGTTCTTCTCGTTTCTGTTCAACGGGATTGGTGTGCCAGTCGCGGCGGGAGTCCTCTACCCGGTAGCAGGCATCCTGCTGTCGCCGATGCTGGCCGGTGCAGCGATGGCGATCTCGTCGTTCACCGTGGTCCTGAACGCGCTGCGGCTCAACGCGGTAAAGCTGTGAACATCGGAGCGGCGTCGGACGCCAGCGGCGTCTCCCAACGCATGATCCGCCACTATGAAAAGATTGGCTTGGTGCCCGCGCCGCCACGGCGCGGGAGCTACCGGGACTATGCCGACGCTGACGTTCATCGGCTGCAATTTATCGCCAACGCGCGCGACCTGGGGTTCCCGATCGAGGAAATCCGCACGCTGCTGGGGCTATGGTCGGATCGCGATCGGTCGAGCGCGGAAGTCAAGACGCTGGCGGAAGCCCGCGCTGCCGAACTGGGCCGCAAGGTCCGCGTCTTGGACGCCATGCGCCGCTCGCTTACCGGGCTCGCCCAAGCCTGTCATGGCGATGATCGGCCTGATTGTCCGATCATCGAACGCTTGGCTGAATAACTTGCGCGGCTAACTTTTACTCCACTTGAGCGTGATCGTGCGTCGCACCGTTTCACGCGTTTCGCGCTGCGGCTTTGCCGCACCCCTCGATCGCCGCGCGGTTGGCCGTCACGATCCTGTCGGCCCCGACGATGGCGCGGAACGCGGTGGGACTGGCGCTCTGGATCATACGCTGCCCGGCTTCCCAGCGGGGCAAGTCGAGCGTCCGCGCCGCCATGCGCTCGGGCCATTGCCAGCTCGCCGGTGCGATCTCGCGCGCGACCAGGCCCGGCACGATCGCCCATGCGAGGATGCCGGCCGCCACCCCACCCAGGGCAAACCATAGCTGCCGATTCTTCTGGTCGGCGCGTGTCCATGCGGACCCGGCGATGGCGCGAAGATCGGCCATGATGCGGGCCTTGTCCTCGCCCGCCTTGGCGAGCGCCGCCTGATCCTCGCGCCGGGCGGCGCTGCCCGCCGCGGCGATGCGCTGCGCCATCTGCTCCGGCGTCATCGCCAGCGCCGGGGCCGCTTTCAGGAATTGGCCGATGCGCGCGACGTTCTCGCCTGCCGTGTTCACGTTCTGCTGGAGCACGCCAAGCGTCTCGGTATGGTCGGGTATGTCGATCGCCGCGCTCGGCCGCCAAGCCCTCCACGGCGCAGCGCCAGCTCGCCGCGCATGGCCTCGAACGCCTCGGCCGCGCCTGCTCCGCCCTGATCGTCCTCGTCCGTCACCTGTCGTGAGCCTGCAACCCGTGATATTTCTCCGAGTTAATCAAAGGAGACCCAACAATCACCGGACCGTTCATGCCTAAGACACCACACACGAAAGGCCCGGACGAAACCCTTTCTCTCCTCGCCGATCCCTATCGGTTCATCTCCAGGCAGTGCCAGCGCCTAGGCGCAAACGCTTTTGAATCCCGTTTCCTGCTGAAAAAGACCACCTGCCTTAAGGGGGCCAAGGCCGCCGAAATCTTCTACGATACGACCCGCTTCATGCGCGAAGGTGCCATGCCGGCCGCCATTCAGAAGACACTGCTGGGCCAAGGCGGCGTTCAGGGTCTGGACGGCGGGACCCATCGCCACCGCAAGCAGATGTTCATGAGCCTGATGACGCCAGAGCGCGTCCGGGCGCTGGCGCAGCTGTTCGAGGCCGAGTGGCGCAGGGCGGTGCCGGGTTGGACGCGAAAAGGAGAGATCGTCTTCTATGACGAGTTGCATGAGCCGCTGACGCGGGCGGTATGCGCTTGGGCGGGAGTTCCTCTTACGGACGATGAAGCCAGCAACCGCGCGGGCGAACTGCGGGCGCTGTTCGACGCCGCCGGCTCGGCGAGCCCGAGGCATCTCTGGTCACGGCTGGCCCGTCGTCGCGTCGACGCATGGGCGGCGCGGATCATTGAGGACATTCGGGCCGGGAGCATCGGCTCGGGCTCGGAGACCGCGGCTTACGCGATAGCTTGGCATCGCGACCGGCACGACGGTCTCCTTTCGCCGCACGTCGCAGCGGTCGAACTGGTAAATGTCCTTCGCCCGACCGTCGCGATCGCAGTATACATCACCTTCGTCGCCCACGCGCTGCAAACCTGTTCAGGGATAAGGGCGGCCTTGGCTCAGGAGCCGGACTATGCCGAGCTCTTCGTCCAGGAGGTCCGCCGATTCTATCCCTTCTTTCCCGCTGTGGTGGCGCGCGCGCGCCAAGATTTCGAGTGGGAGGGGATGGCCTTTCCGGAAGGGCGTCAAGTGATGCTGGACCTTTATGGGAGCAATCACGACGCAGCGACCTGGGCCGACCCCCAGGAGTTTCGCCCTGAGCGTTTCAGGGCTTGGGACGAAGACTCCTTCAACTTCATTCCGCAGGGCGGCGGCGATCACTATCTCGGCCATCGCTGTCCCGGCGAATGGATCGTCCTCGCGATCATGAAGGTGGCGGCACACCTCCTCGTCAACGCGATGCGCTATGACGTACCGGACCAGGACCTGAGCATCGATTTCGCCAGGCTGCCAGCGCTTCCGAAAAGCGGCTTCGTGATGCGCAGCGTCCACATGGGTGGCTAGCGCCGCGTGCCGTGGTGATGGTGATCGGCTCCGTCATCGACCGTTTGCGCGGAACCGGCGCGCGATGCGACATCTACCCAGACGAAGGTTGGTCCAGCAAGTCGATCACGGCGCAACTCGCCGCCCCGTCGCCTTCGCAACGGTCGATGGTCGCAGCCAGCAGGCTTTCTAGTTGCGCCAGATCCTCCATCTTAGCGCGCACACGCTCTAGATGGTGAGCCGCGATCTCGCGGACCTCACTGCATGACGCCTGCGCAGAACCGCCAAGAGACAGGATCGCGCGCACCTCGGCCGGGGAGAAGCCGAGTTCGCGCGCGCGACGGACGAACCCAAGTGCGCGGACGTGACCGGTCCCATATACCCGCCGCCCGCCGCTTGTGCGGGGTGGCGTTGCGAGAACACCAACGCGCTCGAAGTACCGGATCGTCTCGATATTCACGCCAGTCCGGCGAGACAGCTCGCCGATCGCAATGCTTTCCTCAACGCGCATATACCGCTTGCTCCTGTAGTCACTACAGGATGCATAACGGGCTAACCCGCTAGAGGCGATAGATGAACCAAGAGAGCATCCCGCGTGAAACCCTAAGCGCACCAACGTCACGACGTCGCGCCGACACGGGGCTATCCGCCCTCGGCGCGCTTGCGAGCTTAGCCGCTGTTCTAGCTGCGGCGTCATGCTGCGTCCTGCCCCTCGCACTCGCGGCGCTCGGCCTGGGGGCGGGCCTGTCCAGCAACTTCGCCGCGCTGATGCCACTAAGGTGGCCGCTAACGGCGACCTCGCTCATCGGCTTGGCTGCTGGGTGGTGGGCCTACGCGCAGCGTCGGAGGTCCTGTGCTGGGGACCGGTCCTGCACAATGCCGCTGCCCTCGCGCGCGACACCTATCCTGC
The DNA here is from genome assembly GCF_003345355.1 of Sphingomonas aracearum. Taxonomy (GTDB): domain Bacteria; phylum Pseudomonadota; class Alphaproteobacteria; order Sphingomonadales; family Sphingomonadaceae; genus Sphingomonas; species Sphingomonas aracearum. Next base: position 115,207 of record NZ_QQNB01000005.1, read on the forward strand.
TCGCGATTGGAACGGTTCTGACGCTTATCGCGTTCGCCTGGGACCTCCTAGAAGCGCCGCTGATGAACGCGCTTTCCTGATGCAGCTCACCTCAACCCTGACCTGTCCCAAATGCGGCGGGGTGGCCACCGAAAGGATGCCCACCAACGCCTGCCAGTTTTTCTATGATTGCCGGCATTGCGCGGTGGTGCTGCGGCCCTTGGCCGGCGACTGCTGCGTGTTCTGCTCATTTGGCGATGTCCCATGCCCTCCAATCCAGGAGGCGAAAGCAAACGGGACTGTGACGGGCTGCTGCGGGTGAGGCGATAGCTTCACGTTCCTTCGTGAACTGGGGTCCTGCTCGCCCAAGGTCGCGCAAGCGGAAGTTGCCTACTTCGGTCTTATTCGACCGGTTCTGACCTGCCTCAACTGCTCATTTTCGAGAGGGCATTTGAACAGGATAGCATTTCGGGCGCTTAAAAAGCCCTTGCTCCTCCAGTGGCTGGAGCATGTAACCGCAATTTGCTCTCCTGCGGACGGGGGGCTGGAGGTGGCTTTTTGACGGCCCGTGCTGAAGCAATCGGTATGTCTCGACGCTCATTAGTGGCGCGGCTGCTGGCCTGTGGAACCGGCTTGGTGCTCGGTTCTCCAACGCTCGCGCGACGGACTTCCCGGTCTGCGGGCTCGTGGAACTTTGGCGCGGCTCACCTCGAATGGGAGCCGCTGGAAGTCGGCACGGGTGATACCCTCCTTGTTTTGGCGCAAGTGGGCGGCGTGCCGGTGCGGGCGGTGCTCGACAGTGGCAGCGGCGCGTCGATCATGAGCACGGCGCTCGCGGCGAAGCTCGGCTTGAACAATGGTGAGCGGCGCATGATTAGCGGGCTGAGCGCCAAGGCCCCGGTGCTGCTGGTCCGCGACATCGACGTACAGCTCGCCCGCGAAACCCGTCGTCTCCCCTTTGCTGTTGTCGGTGATCTAGGTGCTGTGTCGGCGGCCTTCGGACGACCGATCGATATTCTCCTCGGTGCCGATATGTTCACGGGCAGCTGCATCGCGCTCGATTTCGCGAACAGGCGTATGGCGGTCGTCAAGTCGGGGACGTTCCTCGCCGGCCCTGATTGGCGCGCTGCCGCGCTCGGGCGCGGTGCCAAGCAGGAGCTGTTCATCCGGGCCTCCGTCGAGGGCCTGTCTCCCGTGCCCTTGATGATCGATCTTGGCAGCTCGGCCGCGCTGATGCTCTCGTCGGCCTATGCCCGCGATCAAGGGCTGTTGAACGGGAAGCTCGTCTCGACCGCGGCGATCGGCGGCGTCGATGGCGTGCGAGTCAACGATGCTTTCACAACCCAGAACATCAACATTGAAGGGCTTGGCGTCTCGAACGTCCCCACACTCGGGATGAGAGCTTGGCTCTCCACCAGCACGGTTGGCAATGTCGGCCTACCGCTGATCGCTCAATTCGACGTGGTATTCGATGTGACGGCCGGGTTCGTGTGGCTCCGGCCGATCGATCCTCGTCACCGTCTGCCGATGCTGAAGGATCGTAGCGGTCTTGGCCTCGCAGCTTCACCAACGGCGCTTACCGTCGTTCATGTCGCGGCGAACAGTCCTGCGGAAAAGGCTGGCTGGGCGGTCGGCGACCGGATCGTGGCGGTGAACGGCCATTCGATCGATGCGAACTATACGCGTGGGGAGCTCTGGCAAGTGCGCTCCCGGCCTGCTGGCACCCTCGTAAAGCTGACGATGGCCTCGGGTGATGTGCGCGACCTCAGGCTAGCCGACTATTACTGATCGGCTTGAGGGTGGCCTTTGCCGATCGCCTTCATGATCCGACAATCGGCCATGCGCGCCTTGGTGCAGCTCTGGCTGAGCATTGCCAACTCATCCCGCAACACCGCGAGTTGCGCCAGCCTCTCCTCCACATCCTTGAGGTGCTGAGCAGCGATAGCTGAGGCGGCACCACAATCCTGGTCCGGGTTCTGCGCCAGCCCCATCAACGATCGTATTTCGTCGACCGAAAAGCCGAGCCGGCGACCGTTGCGGATGAAGTGCAAACGCTCGATGTCGCTGGCATCATAGGTTCTACGGCCCGACGCCGTGCGCGGGGCGGAGCGCAGCAACCCGATCGACTCATAAAACCGGATCGTCGTCACTTTTGTCGACGTCTCGCTGGCGAGCTGCCCAATCATCACCGGCTTCATCATGCCATCCTTGCTAATGCGAACGTGTCGCACATTTCGCTTGCTTCTACAGCGACTGGAGGTGGTAAGGAAGGCCGCATGAATGCTTCTACCGAAAGCTGCGGGTGCCACGGGGAGCCCGCGCGCGCGCAAACCGATCCGGCCTATCGCCGTGCGCTGCTGACCGTCGTGGTGCTCAACCTCGGCTTCGGAGTCGCCGAGCTGTTCGGCGGGTTCATCGCCGATAGCCAAGCGCTGAAAGCGGATTCCCTCGATTTTCTCGGGGACGGGTCGATCAGCCTTATCGGTCTTCTCGCGCTTGCCTGGTCCGCACGGGCGAGGGCAAAGGTCGCGCTGACGCAGGGGTTGTTTCTCGGTGCGCTTGGCGTGGGCGTAATCGGTTTCGCGATTTGGCGCGCCCTGAACGCAACCGCGCCGGATGCCGAACTGATGGGCACAATCGGCGTTGTCGCGCTCGCGATCAATGTCGTGTCCGCCTTGGTGCTTGCGCGTTTCCGGGAAGGGGACGCCAATGTTCGCGCGATCTGGCTGTTCAGCCGCAACGACGCGCTCGCCAATGTCGCGGTGATCGCCGCGGCCGGTCTGGTGGCGTGGACAGGAAGCGCCTGGCCGGACCTCGCCGTCGCCGGCCTCATCGCCCTCCTGTTCCTCCACTCCGCTTATGAAATCGTCACTGGCGCTCGGCGCGAACTGGGAGAGCGGTAGTGCGTCTGCTCACCTTGATCCGGGCAATGCTCTCGCTGCGGCTGCTCGCCGCGCTCGCTGCGCTGCTGATCCCTGCTGCGGCATTCGCCGAACCCGGCGACGTGCAAACCGCATGGCGGCTGCTCGACTATATGGCCGTCGATTATGGAGGCGCGGTCGCGAACGGTCGGATCAAGAGCGCGTCGGAATACGCCGAAATGAATGAGTTTGCCGCGTCGGTCTCGACACGGCTTCAAGGCCTGCCGGCGAAGCCGGAGCGCCAAGCCCTCATTCAGCGGGCCGCCAACCTCCAAGCGGTAATCGCGGAAAAGGGATCGACTGAACAGGTGGCAACACTGGCGCACGGGCTCGCGGCCGAACTGCTGCGCGCCTACCCGGTGCCGCTCGCGCCCGATAAGGCTCCGAACCTCGTCTCCGGCCATGCCCTGTTCCAACAATCCTGCGCGTCCTGTCACGGCATGACGGGCAACGGCCGTGGCCCCGACGCCGCCAAGCTCGCGACACCCCCGATCGCCTTTACCGATGCCGAACGTGCGCGCCAGCGCAGCGTCTTCGCGCTCTATCAGGTGGTGACGCAGGGCATCGACGGGACGGCGATGCAGAGCTTCGCCGATCTGCCGAACGATCAGCGCTGGGCGGTAGCATTCCGAGCCGGGAGCTTCGCCTTCACGGACGCGCAGGCGCGCGAAGGCGAGCAGCTTTGGAAATCCGACCCGACACTTCGCCGGCGCATTCCGGACCTGAAAGCCCTGGTCGCGCTCACCCCGGCCGGGCTCGGCGCGGCAATCGGCGGCGCCAAGGCTGAAGCCGTGCTCGCGTTCCTGCGTCGTCATCCCGAACAGGTGATGCAACAGGCTCCCGGCTCGCTCGTGGTCGCCCGCGCCAAGCTCGCCGAAAGCGTGGCCGCTGCCCGGCGTGGCGATGCGCGCATGGCGAAAGAGCTGGCGCTCTCGGCCTATCTCGATGGGTTCGAGCCGATCGAACCAACGCTCACCGCGCGCGACGCGACGCTGATGGGCCGAATCGAGGGCGCCATGGGGGAGTTCCGCGCCGCGATCGACCGGGGCGCATCGCCCGATGATCTCGCGGAGAAGGTCACGGTGCTGGGCGGCTTTTTCGATGATGCAGAAGCGGCGCTCGCGCCCGATGCCGCCACCGAGGCGTCCACGTTCCTGGGCGCGTTCACGATCCTGCTGCGTGAAGGGCTTGAGGCCCTGCTCATCGTCGTCGCCATGATCGCATTCCTGCGTAAAGCCGACCGCGGCGAGGCGCTGCGCTACGTTCATGGCGGCTGGGTCAGCGCGATCATCGCGGGCGGAATCACCTGGGCGGTCGCCACCTATGCAATCGGGATCAGCGGCGCGAGCCGGGAGCTGACCGAAGGGTTCGGCTCGCTGTTCGCCGCGGTCGTGCTGCTCTCGGTCGGGATTTGGATGCACGGTAAGGCGCAAGCCGATCAGTGGCAGCGCTATATTCGCGAGAAGATGTCGCGGGCGCTCTCGGGCGGGTCGGGCTGGTTCCTGTTCGGACTCGCCTTCGTGGTCGTCTATCGCGAGGTTTTCGAGACGATCCTGTTCTATGCCGCGCTTTCGGCGCAAGGTGACAACGGGATGCTTCTCGCGGGGGCCGGGTCGGCGATTGGACTGCTCAGCCTGATCGCTTGGGCCATGCTTCGCTACAGTCGCAAGCTGCCGATCGCGCAGTTCTTCCGCTATAGCTCCTGGCTCATGGCCGTTCTGACCGTCGTGCTTGCGGGTAAAGGCGTCGCCGCGCTCCAGGAAGCCGGCCTTATCAACATCGCACCGCTCGCGGACGTGCCACGGCTGTCGATGCTCGGCGTGTTTCCCACTTGGCAATCGGTGCTGGCGCAACTCCTGATGGCGGTCGCCATTGCGGTCGGGTTCGCCTGGAACGGGCGCGACCGATCCCGCTCGGGTTCCGGCTCAGTGACCCTTGGTTCGAATTAGTGCAATGACATGAAAACCCTTCCGTGATAGAGGCAAGCTAGTGCGAGCCTTTTTGCCTTTCCTGACATGCCTGATGCTGGTCCTGACCAGCTTCTCCGGCATGGCCCATGCCGCCGATCTGGCGGGGGGAAGCATCGCGGGCGTTGAGTTCACGGTCCATACCGCCGGTGACATCGATCAGGTGCCATCGGACTCGGACAAGAATGTCCCGCATCATCACAATTATTGTCACGGACACGACGTCGGCGCGCCTGCGCGCACGACGATGGAATATACCCCCGTCCTCACAGTGCCCAAGCCGACAATCTCCGCCTCTGCGTCGCTCGACGGCCGCACCGGCATGGTCCATTTGAGGCCCCCCCAAGCCTGACGTCCGATTTGGGCGTGCGTTGGCGCGCCCTGTCGATCATCGTCAGGAGTCCTATTTTCATGAATCGTATCCTCGCGGCCATGCTGGCCGCAGCGTCTTGCGCCACGATGGCGCAGGCGCAGGTCGGACCGTCCGCGCCTGTTGCGCAGGATGCGCCGGTCTACACGCTTGACCAAGCGGTCAGTGCAGCGGGCGGTTCGGCCCCTGCTGCGGAAGCGGCGACAGCTGGAATCGACGCGGCCCGTGCAGGTCGCACAGTCGCCGGCTTGCGGCCCAATCCGGTGGTTCAAGGCCAAGTCGAGAATGTCATCGGCTCCGGGCCGTATCGGGGGGTCCGCAGCGCGGAAACCACGGTCGGCTTTGCGATCCCGATCGAGCTAGGCGGCAAGCGCGGCGCCCGCGTCGCGGTCGCCAATGCGCAATTGTCCCGGGCCGAGATCCAGGCCGCGATCATCGCGGCGGATGTCCGGCTTCAGGTAACGCAGCTCTATGTCGAAGCGGTCGCGGCCGATCGCCGGGTAATGACAGCCCGCGATCAGGCCCGGATCGCCAGCGATGCGCTGCGGGCCGCGAGCGTTCGCGTGCAGGCAGGGCGGGCATCGCCACTCGAGCAACAGCGCGCGGATGTCGCGCGTATCAATGCCGACGCCAATGTGGAACGGCAGCTTCGCTTGGCCGAGGCGGCCCGCGCCAATCTGGCGCGTCGGATCGGACGGCCGATCGACGGCCTGCTCGATGACACGCTGCTCGATCGCCTTCCCGGTGTGAACGTCTATGGGCCGTTGGCACCGGTCAACACGACCGGCACACTCGCGCTGGCGGCAGCCAACGCGGATTTCTCCATTGCCGAAGCCGGCGTGCGGCTCGCGCGCGCCAATCGCGTGCCTGACCTGAACGTCGGGCCGTCGATCCGCCGCCTGGAAGCGACCAACGACATGGCGGCGGTGTTCAGCGTGTCGATCCCGATCCCGGTGTTCAACAATGGTCGCGCCGCGATTGCGCAGGCGACCGCGCAGCGGACCCAGGCGGATGCGCAGCGCCGCGTGACCGCGCTCGACATCGAACAGGCGATCACGGACGCGCAGGCGCAGGCGGCCAATGCCGCAACGACGGCTCGTGCGGCGTCGGGGCCGGCGCTGGCGGCTGCACAGGAGGCCGCCCGCATCGCGCGGATCGGCTATCGCGAGGGCAAGTTCGGCCAGCTCGAATTGCTCGATGCTGAACGCACGCTCGCCGAAACGCGGGTCGCCGCGATCGACGCGCTTGCCAATTACCAGAATGCCCGCGCGCAAGTGGAGCGACTGACCGCTCCTGCGCCCAATGGGGGGAATCAGTGATGAAGAGCTTTTATCTCGCGGGCGCGGCGTCGCTCGCCCTGCTCTTGGCTGCCTGCGGCGGCAAGGATGGCGGAAACGAGGCAACTGCCGAAGGCGCAGCTGCCAATGAGACGGCAGCGGGCACGGAAAAGGGCGGTGCTGAAGGCGGTCATGCCGGTGAAGGCGTTGTCACATTGGGTGCCGACCAGATCGCCACAGCGGGCGTCCAGGTCGGACGGCCGATCATCGGCGGGGCCGGGACGATCGAGCTGCCCGCGATCATCGAGGGCGACCCACAGGGAACGCAGGTCGTCTCGGCCGCAATTGCGGGACGCGTGGTCGCGCTCACCCGTAACCTCGGCCAATCGGTCGGACGCGGCCAGACCATTGCTGTCATCGAAAGCCGCGAGGCGGCGCAGATCAAGGGCGAGGTCGAGGCGGCGCGGGCGCGGCTTCAGCTCGCTAATTCGAACCTCGCGCGCGAACAGCGGCTGTTCGCGCAGAGAGTCTCCCCTGAACAGGATCTGATCGCCGCCCGCACAGCGGCGACGGAGGCGCGGATCGCCCTGACGCAGGCGCAGAGCATGGTTTCGGCGGCGGGTGTCGGCGGCGGCGGGCTCAACCGGCTCGGCATTGCCGCGCCGATCTCGGGCCAGATCATTGCGCGCCCCGTGACGCTGGGACAAACGGTCGCGGCGGATGCCGAACTCTATCGCATCGCCAACCTGAGCCAGGTGTCGATCGCGCTTAATCTCAAGCCCGAGGATGCGGGCCGGGTGCGTCCCGGCAATACGGTGCTGGTGAAGGCGGCAGGCCGTCAGGCGACCGCCCGCGTGACCTTCGTGTCGCCGGCGCTTGATCCGCAGACGCGGCTCGTGCCGGCGCTCGCCACGCTCGACAATCGCGGTGGCGAATGGCGGGTCGGCGAGCCTGTGACGGCAGCCGTGCAGCTCACGGGCAGCGGCGGGAGCGGGGCGGTCCGCGTGCCGACGACGGCGGTCCAGAGTTTCGAGGGCAAGTCGGTCGTGTTCGTGCGCACGCCCACCGGCTTCAAGGCGACCCCGGTCCAGCTCGGCGATGCGTCGGGCGACACGGTGATCGTCCGGTCGGGCCTGACCGGCAACGAACAGATCGCCACCACCGGAAGTTTCACGCTCAAGGCCGAGATCGGCAAGGGCGAAGCGAGCCACGAGGATTAAGCCATGATCGCCCGTATCGTAACCTGGGCGGTCGAGAAGCGCTGGCTAGTCCTGCTCCTCACCGTCATCGTCGCCGCCATCGGCGCCTTTTCCCTCTACCGGCTACCGATCGACGCGGTGCCGGACATCACCAACAATCAGGTCCAGATCAACGTCCGCGCGCCTGCCCTCTCGCCCGAGCTGGTCGAGAAGCAGGTGTCGTTTCCAATCGAAACCGCGCTCGCCGGCACCCCCGGCCTGGAATATACGCGCTCGTTGAGCCGCAACGGCTTCGCGCAGATCACAGCGGTCTTTTCGGACGCGACGGACATCTATTTCGCCCGCCAGCAGGTGGGCGAGCGTCTGCGGGGCGTGCAAGAGAATCTGCCCGACGGCGTGAACCCTGAAATGGGTCCGATCGCGACAGGCCTGGGCGAGGTGTACATGTACACCGTTCGTCTCGATCATCGCGAGGACGACAAGCACAAGCCCGGTGAACCGGGCCAACAGCCCGATGGCAGCTACATCACGCCAGAGGGCGAGCGACTGACGACCGAAGAGGACAAGGCGACCTACCTGCGCACCGCGCAGGACTGGATCGTGACGCCGCTTCTGAAGACCACACCGGGCCTCGCCGGTGTCGACTCGATTGGCGGTTACGCCAAGCAGTTCCTCGTCGTGCCCGACGTGCAGAAGCTGGCCTCGCTCGGCATCACGCTGACGGACCTGGGAAATGCGCTGGAGCGCAATAACACCAGCGTCGGCGGTGGCTTCGTCAATCGCAATGGCGAAGGTCTGGCTGTTCGCTCGGATGCGCTCGTTCGCAATGCCAGCGAGTTGGCCAGGACCGTGATCGCGACACGTAACGGCGTGCCGATCACGGTCGAACAAGTTGCGACTGTGAAGACGGGTCAGGCGATCCGCATGGGTTCGGCATCGGAGAACGGTACCGAAGTCGTCGTCGGCACGGCGATCATGCGGATCGGCGAGAACAGCCGCATCGTGTCGACCGCGGTCGCTGAGAAACTGAAGACGATCAACGCTTCGCTGCCTCCTGACGTCGTAATTCAGCCGGTGCTGAACCGCACCGAGCTAGTCAATTCGACGATCAAGACGGTCGCGAAAAACCTGTCCGAAGGCGCGGTGCTGGTCATCGTCGTGCTCTTCCTGCTGCTCGGCAACTTCCGTGCGGCCCTGATCGCGGCGCTGGTCATCCCGATTACCATGATGCTGACCGGCTTCGGGATGCTGCGTGCCGGTGTCTCCGCCAATCTGATGAGCCTCGGCGCCTTGGACTTCGGTCTGATTGTCGATGGCGCTGTCATCATCGTCGAAAACGCGCTGCGCCGGCTTGCCGAGCAACAGCATCATGAAGGACGATTGCTCAGCGTCAAGGAACGGCTCGCGACCGTGGCTTCCGCTGCGCGTGAGATGATCCGTCCCTCGGTGTACGGGCAGGCGATCATCATCCTTGTCTATGTGCCGCTGCTCACGTTGACCGGCGTGGAGGGCAAGACGTTCGTGCCGATGGCGCTCACCGTCATCATCGCGCTCGCCTTCGCCTTCATCCTCTCTCTCACCTTCGTGCCGGCGATGATCGCGATCTGGCTATCGAAGAAGGTTGAGGAGAAGGACGGCCGCATTATCACGTGGCTGAAGAAGCGCTACGAACCTGGTCTTGATCGGGCGATGAAGCGTCCGACCGTGACGATCGGGGCGGGTGTCGCGAGCCTTGTGGTGGCGGCGCTGGCCTTCACCACGCTCGGCTCGGTGTTCCTGCCGCAGCTCGATGAAGGCGATTTGCTGATCCAGTCGCTCCGTATTCCGGCGACGTCGGTCCAGCAGAGCCAGGCGATGCAGGTGCCGATCGAGCGAATGATGTCGAAGCAGCCGGAGGTGCAGTTCGTCTATTCCAAGACGGGCACCGCCGAGCTGGCGGCCGACCCGATGCCGCCGAACGCAACCGACATGTTCGTTATCCTGAAGCCGCGCAAGGATTGGCCGAATCCTGAGCTTCCCAAGGAGGAGCTGGTGAGCCGGATCGAGGGTAAGCTCGCGAAGATCCCGGGCAATGCCTACGAGATCACCCAGCCCATCCAGATGCGCTTCAATGAGCTGATCGCCGGCGTGCGCGGTGACATCGCGGTGAAGGTGTTCGGGGACGACTTCAACCAGATGAACCGGACGGCCGAGCAAATCGCTGCGACGCTGCGTAAGACGCAGGGTGCCGCGGACGTGAAAGTCGAGCAAACGACAGGTCTTCCCATGCTCGACATCCGCGTCAATCGTGACGCGATGGCGCGCCTGGGCGTCACGGCGCAAGACGTGCAGGACACCGTGACTGCCACGATCGGCGGGCGGACCTCGGGCCAGATCTTCGAGGGCGATCGTCGCTTCCCGGTGGTGATCCGCCTGTCTGAGGCGCAGCGCGCCGACATCGGCCTGCTCCAGCAGGTGCAGGTGCCGGTCGCAGGCGGCGGCTATGTGCCGCTGTCCAGCGTCGCCGAGATCAAGGTGGTCGACGGTCCCAACCAGATCAGCCGCGAGAACGGCAAACGGCGCGTGGTGGTGCAAGCCAACGTGCGTGGCCGCGACGTCGGATCGGTGGTTGCGGATGCGCAGGCAGCGATCGCCAGCCAGGTTCGGCTGCCTGCCGGTACCTATCTCGAATGGGGCGGCCAATTCGAAAACCTGCAATCGGCAAGCGAGCGGCTGAAGCTGGTTATTCCGGCCTGCTTCATCCTGATCCTGTTGCTGCTCTATGGCGCATTGGGATCGGTCCGCGATGCCGCGATCGTCTTCACCGGCGTGCCCTTCGCGCTGGTGGGCGGTGTCCTGCTGCTCTTCTTGCGAGGCATGGACTTTTCGATTTCGGCGGCGGTGGGCTTCATCGCCCTGTCGGGCATCGCGGTCCTCAACGGCCTCGTGATGGTCAGCTCGATCCAGGATCTGATCCGGTCGGGGCTATCGCGCGAAGAGGCGGCCCATGTCGGCGCAATGCAGCGTCTGCGGCCTGTCGTCATGACCGCGCTTGTCGCCAGCCTCGGCTTCGTGCCGATGGCGCTTGGCGAGGGCGCGGGCGCGGAGGTGCAGAAGCCCTTGGCGACCGTCGTCATCGGCGGCCTGATCTCGGCGACGCTGCTGACGCTGTTCGTTCTGCCGACGCTCTATGCCCGGTTCGGGCAGAAAGTGATCGAGAATCCCGAGCACTACAATGAGGAGCATGAAGGGGACGACCACGGTCAGACCTTCGTGAACAACTTGGCCTGATGGGTGAGCGGGGCGGTCCGCGATCGCCCCGCTCATCTCTGGGAGATGGGGATATGCCTCGCACCATAACCAGCTCAATGCTTCACGGCGGGCCACTGCGGATCTGGTCGGCGATCACCGATCCGGATCATCGTCGGGCTTGGAGTCCGCTCGCATTCCTCGACAACCCGTGCCTGCTTGGCGAGACGGAATGTACCTTCGCGATCCAGGGCATCACCCGGCCAATTCGGACGCCGGCCCGGGTCGATCAATTCGATAAGCCGCACGCCTTCGCTTGGTCCTGCGGCATCCCTTATCTGTTCACGCTCGAAGAGCGGTACGAGCTGGCAGGGGACGATGGTGGCACCAGGCTAACACATAGCTGCACGCTGCGCGGGGCGCTCTCTCTGCCGTTCGCGGCGATGATGTTGCGCCGCCTGCGGTCCCTGATGATCGAGGCCGACGACCGCCTCGCAACCTATCTGCGCTGGCGGGTGGGTCAGCCTGCCCGTGAGATCAATCGTCAGCGCGTCCCCTCCCGCTACAGGAGGAAGGCGCGATGATGCCTGGGATCCGGGTACTACCCGCCCTCATCCTCGTTGCCGGGTTGGCAGCTTGCTCGGAAAGCAAGCCGCCGGCTCCCCCAACGGAGCAAGAAATCCATTCGTCCGACAGCGCTGTGGCGACTGGGGAAATGGGGCGACACCCCTATCGCTGTTCCGACCGGGAACCGCTGTTCGTCGATTTCAAGGACAACGGCCTGCAGATCGATTTGCGGCGTTCTGGCAGCGGGACGCCCGTGACACTGACCGCTCCAGCGCAGGGCCTCCAGTATGTCGGCGAGACGGCCACCGCGACCTTCAAAGGAACGCAGCTCACCATCGTGGAAGGCGATGGCCGGACCCGGACCTGCGAACGGGAGGGCGCCAGATGAACCGTCCTGTCTTCCGACACGTCGCGCTGCAACGGGAGAGAAGCGATGTCTGACACGTCGATCTCGAATGTGATGGTCATTCGCGCCGAAGTGATCGCGCGAAGCCGCGCTTTGCGCGAGGCACAGCCGACGGCACCGCCCGGCGTGACGCCCACCGCTCCGGCGTCGAACTTCGCCGACACCCTCAATGCCGTGGTCGCGAAGGTCAACGAGACCCAGGAGCAAGAGGATGTCGTCACGGAAGCATATGAGCGTGGCGAAACCACCGACATTGCAACCGTCGCGCTCATCCAGAGCCGCGCATCCATAACTTTCGAAGCGACCCTGCAAGTCCGGAACAAGCTGCTGTCCGCTTATCGGGACATCATGAACATGCCGATTGGATAACGATCGCAAAGGGATTTAGGGCAAAGTTGATATGATTGTTGGCGCGAGACCACGGTTTAGGCAGATCATTGTCGAGGTTTGGAAGCCGCTCACGATCTTGTTCGTGTGGGACGTAGCCGTGACGGCATTCCACATAATGACCCCGATTAAGGAACCGCCTTTGCCGACGGCGCTTTTCGGCACTGCCATCGCGCTCTTCATGGGGTTCCGCACCAACGCTGCTTATGCTCGCTGGTGGGAAGCGCGAACCCTTTGGGGCGCGCTCATCAATGCGTCGCGCAGCCTGGCCCGGATCACGCGCAGCCTGACCAAGGGGGAACCCGAGGGCAGTGAGATGCGGCACAACATCATTCTGCGGCAGATCGCCTTTGCGCACTCGATGCGCTGCCAGCTTCGCCGACAGTCGCCCTATGAAGAGATTGCTCGGGTCGCCGGAACGGACGTCGCCGATATGGCGGTCGGTCGCCTGAACCCTGCCAACGCGCTCTTGGAAGACATATCGGGCATCTACGCCGACGCGCTCGCGGAAGGTCGGACCACTGAGATCCAGCAGGCAACTGTCGAGCGCGTCCTGATCGACATCGCCAATGCCCAAGGCGGCATGGAGCGGATCAAGAACACGCCGCTGCCTAATGGCTTTAGGTTCTTCCCGAACCTTTTCACGCGCGTGTTCTGCGTGCTGCTCCCGATCGCGCTGGTCGAATCTCTGGGCCTTGCCACGCCGATCGGATCGACGCTGATCGGACTCGTCTTCCTCGCGGTGCTGAGCATCGGCGAGGATCTGACCGATCCGTTCGCCAATAGCGTCCACGATGTCCCACTCACGGCCATGTGCCGCACGATCGAGATCGACCTTCTTCAGACGGCGGGACTGCCAGCCCCTGAGCCGCTGACGCCCGATCACGGCGTGCTGTGGTGAGTGCGGTGCGCGCTTTGCGTTACCTGCCTTGCCTGACAGCCGCGCGCATCGGCGCCGTTCTGTTCGCGGGTATGGTCGCCGGAGCGTGCAATCCCGCGCCGAGCGAACCTGTCGAGCCGGCGCATGAAACGCATCTGACGCCCCGATTGATCGCGCAACGCATCATGTATTGCGACGACGGATCGCGCGCCGATGTCGACTTCATCGACGACGGCCTGAAGATGGCTGTCACCTGGCTGCCCAACGGCAGGACCGAGATCCTGCACGCGCAACGAACGGGCGATGAGTTTCGCGGCGACCGGTCGCGGGCAGTCGTGGCGGGTGGGTCGATCGCCTTCACGCAGGGCGGGAAGATCCGCGTCTGTCACCGAACCCCGGAGGGATCATAGCATATGCAAGCATTGCTCTACACGCTTGCGCCTGTGCTGGCGGTCGTGCTCGGCGCGATCATTGCGAGCCGCACCAAGTTGAATCCTGGCCTCGTGGCGGGCCTACAGCATCTCGCCGCCGGCGTCGTGTTTGCGGCGGCAGCGACCGAAATCCTGCCGCAGGTCAAGCATGAGGCTTCGCCCAGCGCGACGCTGATCGGTGGGGCGGCGGGTGTCGCGACGATGTTGGGGCTCAAGGCTTTCGAGGCCCGCTTCAAGGGACCGATGGCGTTGCTGGCGGCGATCGGCATCGACATTCTGGTTGATGGCCTGGTGCTCGGCCTCGCGTTCGTCGCGGGCGAGAAGGCAGGGTTCCTGCTGACGATCGCGCTTACGCTCGAAGTGCTCTTCCTGGGTCTGACGCTGACCGACGAGCTGGCGGAAACCTATCGCTCGCGCCTGCGCATCATCGTGATCGTTTCGGCATTGGCGTTGCTGCTGCCGATCGGCGCGCTCGCGGCCGTTCCTGTCGCCACGCTTTCGCCGGTAATGGTCGCTGGCTTCCTGAGCTTTGGTCTGATGGCGCTGCTCTATCTCGTCACGGAGGAGTTGCTGGTCGAGGCGCACGAGAAGCCTGACACCCCGCTCATCAGCTCGATGTTCTTCGTGGGGTTCCTCGCCCTGCTGACGCTTGAGGAGATCATGGGATGATCCCGAACAATGACAATAATGGCGGGCGAGAGCGTCGTACGCTCTGGATTGTCCTGCTGCTGAATGCGGCAATCGCGGCTGGCTTCTTTATTTCCGGCTTCTTCGCGGATTCGAGCGCGCTGATCGCCAACGGCGTCGACAACCTGTCGGATACCGCCGTGTACGCGCTGAGCCTCGTGGCGCTCACCCGGGGCGAGACATGGAAGACGCGAGCGGCGACGGCCTCCGGCGTCATGCTGCTGATCTTCGCGGGCGGCATCCTGATCGACGTTGGCCGGCGCTACCTTCAGGGCAGCGAGCCGATCGGACCGACCATGATGGTCATGTCGGCGATCGCTGGCGTCGTGAACTACCTGTGCCTGCGGCTGCTCCAGCGGCTCAAGGATCCGGACGTCAACCTTCGGGCCGCCACCACCTTCAGCTTCAATGACTTCATTTCCAATGGCGGCATCCTGATCGCCGGCGTGCTGGTGCTGTGGCTGGGCACCAACTGGCCGGACCTGCTGGTCGGCTTCGCCACTGCCATCATCGCCATCAAGGGCGGTGTCGAAATCCTGCGCGACGCGCGCGCCGAAACCAAGAAAAGGGAAAGGAGGTCGTCATGAACGACAAGCTCGAACTCGATATTCCGGTCCTGCTGCCCGACCTTCCTGACGCGGCCGACGCTTGTCTGGACCGTCTCGTGTCGACCCTGTCGAAACGCGAAGGCGTCGAGCGGGCCCATGTGATCTGCGTCGACGGCGACACGCCGGCGGCGCTGTGCATCCATTTTGACGCCGCCAAACTGCCGCTGCCCCGCTTGCGCGAAATGGTGCGCGCCGCTGGTGCCGAAATCACCGAACGCTACGGTCATGCGATCTGGCAGGTGACGGGTATCAATCACGCGCGCCGGGCGCGGACCGTCAGCGATGCGCTGTGCGCCTTGCCCGGCGTCGTCCAGGCAAGCGCCAGCACCAGCGGCTCGGTTCGGGTCGAGTATGATCGCCGGGAGACCACCGAAGAGGAGGTCCGCGCCGCACTTCGCAAGCTGAAGGTCGGTGTAGGCAAGCGGGTCGCGGCTGACGACCATGCTGGCCATGACCACGGGCCGGGTGGCCACGGCGCGGACGAGGAGAAGCACGGTCCTGGCGATGGCCACGACCATAGCCATGCCGAGTTTCTTGGCCCCAACACCGAGCTGATCTTCGCGCTCGCCTGCGGCGCACTGCTGGGGATCGGCTATGCGATCGAGAGGCTGGTTGCCGGCGTACCGGAGTGGCTGCCCACCGCCTGCTATGTCGCGGCCTATTTCTTCGGCGGATTCTTCACGCTGCGCGAGGCGATCGACAACCTTCGGATGAAGAAGTTCGAGATCGACACGCTGATGTTGGTCGCTGCCGCCGGCGCCGCGGCGCTGGGCGCATGGGCCGAAGGCGCGCTGCTGCTGTTCCTGTTCAGCCTTGGCCATGCGCTTGAGCATTACGCGATGGGCCGCGCCAAGAAGGCGATCGAGGCGCTGGCGAAGCTCGCGCCCGAAACCGCGACCGTGCGACGCGACGGGCAGACCAGCGAAATCCCGGTCGAGCAGATGGTCGTCGGGGACATTGCCATCGTCCGCCCGAACGAGCGCCTGCCTGCTGACGGCTTCGTCATCAAAGGCACCAGCGCGATCAACCAGGCCCCGGTGACGGGTGAAAGCATCCCGGTCGACAAGGTGCCGGTCGCCGATGCCGCAGCGGCGCGGGCAAAGCCTGATGCAGTGGACGCGGAAAGCCGGGTTTTTGCCGGTACAATCAACGGCGGCGGCGCGATCGAGATCGAGGTGACACGCCGTTCCAATGAAAGCGCGCTTGCTAAGGTCGTGAAGATGGTGAGCGAAGCGGAGACGCAGAAGTCGCCGACGCAGCGCTTCACCGATCGGTTTGAGCGGATCTTCGTACCTGCTGTCCTGATCCTGTCGGTGCTCCTGCTATTCGCATGGGTGGTCGTCGACGAGCCGTTCCGCGACAGCTTCTATCGCGCGATGGCGGTGTTGGTGGCGGCAAGCCCGTGCGCGCTCGCAATCGCAACGCCGAGTGCCGTCCTGTCGGGCGTTGCCCGTGCAGCGCGGGGCGGCGTGCTCGTGAAGGGCGGTGCACCACTCGAAAACCTCGGGTCGCTCAAAGCGATCGCTTTCGACAAGACGGGCACGCTGACCGAAGGTCGTCCGCGCATCACTGATGTCGTGCCCGTCGATGGTGCCGATGAAGGCGAGCTGCTGGCGCTGGCCGTCGCCGTCGAAGCGTTGAGCGACCATCCTCTGGCCCAAGCGATCGTCAAGGACGGCCGCGAACGTTTGAACGATCGTGCCGAGCCGATTGCCGGCGACCTCAAAAGCCTGACCGGTCGGGGCGTCACCGCGAGCGTGGATGGCAAGACGGTGTGGATCGGCAAGGCCGAGATGTTCGGGAAGGAAGGTATTCCGGCGCTGGGGCAGGGGGCGCAGGACGCGATCGCGAAGCTGCGCGAGAACGGCCGCACGACGATGGTCGTCCGCAAGGGAGATCGCGACCTGGGTGCGATCGGCCTGATGGATACACCCCGCGAAGCTGCCAAGACCGCGCTGCGCCGGCTGCACGAGATGGGCGTGTCGCGGATGATAATGATCTCGGGCGATCACCAGAAAGTCGCCGAAGCGATCGCCAACGAAGTCGGGATCGATGAAGCGTGGGGCGACCTCATGCCTGAAGACAAGGTTGCCGCGATCAAGAAACTCGCCGGCGAAGATAAGGTCGCGATGGTGGGCGACGGCGTGAACGACGCGCCAGCGATGGCAAGCGCCACAGTCGGCATCGCGATGGGCGCGGCGGGGTCGGATGTTGCATTAGAGACAGCCGACGTTGCCCTGATGGCTGACGATCTGGCGCACCTGCCATTCGCGGTGGGCCTTAGTCGGCATACCCGTGGAATCATCCGGCAGAATGTCTTTGTCAGCTTGGGTGTCGTCGCCTTCCTAGTGCCTGCCACCATCCTCGGTCTCGGGATTGGGCCGGCGGTAGCGGTTCATGAGGGATCGACACTGCTCGTCGTCATCAATGCGCTCAGGCTGCTCGCCTACCGCGATCCGGCGACTAACGCTGCTTGAGGGCGCGCATCTAACATGGCGACCCTGCTGAATTGCCTATTGCAAATTGCATTCAGCTCTGGAGTAATCACAATGCAAAAGATTTCTCTATTTGCATTACTTATTATCTTCACCATCAATGTAGCATGCTCGCCTTCTATATTAACTGAGCGCATAAATACCAGCAAATATCCCAACATGGTCATTTCATCAGAAATACATGCGAAGGGAAATGGCATTAAGCTTATTGGTGACGTTCGTCACTCTATCGGACACTATCCGACTCACGGATATATGAGAGCTTGCGCCACGTGGTCCTCCGGAAATCGCGAATGCAAAGAGCGTTTTATATTGATGGTTGATGGTCCCCGTCGACGGGAAATCGGATTCTCGTTCACGTTCAACAAGTCGCCTTATGAATTGGTGAGTATGAAATTAGACTTTATTGGACCCGAAAAATCTCGGTCCAAATGAAGTCTATTGATCTGCTGACGGGCTCGGGGACGAACGAATCTAATCGAACGATATGAGGGCTGAAGCGGAGAGAGGCCTGAAGGAAAGGGAGTGTAGAATCGTGACTGAGAGAAAAGGACCGCCCTTGAAGGCGACGTTCCGGAACGCTGCCGGATCTCTCGGTCAATCCGGACGGCGCAACAGCAATCAACGTGACCAGAAGAGGGGTGGACAGACATGTTTCAGAGCTCTTGGGGGGAGATAACCACTCATATCGTCAGCCTCGCCGTGGCCTATGCGCTCGCTTTTCCTGTTGGCTGGGATCGCGAGAAGGACGCCCGCAGCGCAGGCATCCGCACATTCCCGTTGGTTGCCATCGCCAGTTGCGGCTTCGTGCTGGTGGGCATCGCGATCCTCGGCCGCACGTCTCCAGCGCAAGCCAGGTTGCTCGAAGGTCTGATTACGGGCGTCGGCTTCATTGGAGGCGGCGCGATCCTGAAAAAGGGCGGCAAGGCGTCAGGCACGGCGACGGCGGCCAGTCTGTGGGCGACTGGGGCGCTCGGCGCGGCCGTGGGCTACGGCCTATACGACATCGCCTTCATCCTGAGCGCCACCACCTTCCTCACCCTGCGCTGTTCTCGTCCGCTCAAGCGCGCCACCAATGGCAACGTCGGCACCTCGGCGAGCCCATGACGACCTCTTGGGCGAGCCGATGGATGTGGCCTGCGCGACCCCTTACCCGGCGCCGGGCACCGGCGAGGACCACCGCGGCGCGGGACCGCCAACATCGCTTGCTGCGCTGGGCGACACTGCTGGAGCGCGATCCCCACCAGATCATCGGTCTGCTGTCCCCCTCTTGGGCGTGCGGTGACGCGCGCGGCGCGATGGTCGATCGGCTGAGCGCGATCGATGTCGCATGGAACGACGTGGTGCTGCGGGTGATGGGGTCGGCGGGACGACCGCGCGGTGACGCGAAATCGTTCTTCGGGTTGTCGGATGCCGAGCTGGATCGGATCGTAGCCGGTTCGTGGCGGTGTCCGGTCCGACCCGCTTGGCAGGTCGCCGCGCGGATCAGCAACGTGGAATGTCCGCGCCTGGAAAATAGGATCGTCGGGTCGGTCGTCGCCCTTCTGCTCGTGATTTGCGCGATCTCCTATTGGATCTTCTGACGAGGCTGGTTTGTGTTTGACATCATAACATCGATCCTCGCGTCACTCGGCGGCTTTGGCGTTTTCCTGTTGATGCTGGCCGAGAACGTCTTTCCGCCGATCCCGTCGGAAGTGATCCTGCCACTTGCCGGCTACACCGCTGCGCAGGGGCGCGGCTCACTGTGGGTGGTCGCGATCGCTGGCACCCTCGGCTCGGCTGCAGGGGCGGTGCTGTGGTACTATGTCGGCCGTTGGATCGGCATCGATCGATTGAAGCGCTTTGCTGCCCGTCACGGCCGATGGCTGACGTTGACGCCCGTTGAGGTCGATCATGTCGACCGCTGGTTCGACCGCTACGGTCGTCGGGCGGTTCTGTTCGGGCGCATGGTTCCGGGGGTCAGGACCCTGATTTCAGTACCCGCAGGGGTCAGCGGGATGCCCCTCGGCCCGTTCTTGGTTTCGACGCTCGCCGGCTCGGCCATATGGACCGTTATCCTCGTGCTGGCGGGCTATGAGTTGGGCGAGCGCTATAGCCAGGTGGCGAGCGTCATCGAACCGATCAGCAACGCCGTGCTCGCGCTGGCTGCCATCTGGTATCTTTGGCGGGTCGCGATGTTCGGGCGATCAAGGGATGGCCATTAATGGCTGGCCTACGGCCGATGTTTCCTGCCGGCCTTTGGCTCATGGCAGCTTCGATGCTTATCCGCATCACACGTTTCGCTCGTGCCTTTCGCCTGATCTCCCCAACTAACGCGATCGTTCTTATCAGGTGGGTTGGAAGGCTTCACCGCAGCGGATTTCAATCATGGCGTCGCAACGGAGGAAAGTGGCGTTGGGCCGGGATATGGAGAGGATCAACATAATGGGAAACAGTAAGTAGCGGGTGCTCATCACCGCTGAACCCTTCTCGCCCTTGCGGACGCAGCCGCCCGTCGCAAGCGCCTGCACGAGGGTCGGCCAGTGCGGCGAGGGTGCCGCTGACGGAGTTTTGCGAGTTCACGTCTGACAAGCACGACTTGGGCGACGGCAAACGGCCGCTGACGACCCCAACACGTTCGTAGACTCGATCCACCCCAAGGCGATAATTACGATCCTCGATCCCGAGGACATCAATACGTGGCTGCACGGTACCTATGACGAGATCGTCGCCCTGCAGAAGCCCTATGACCCCGCCAGGATGACGGTACGCGGGCCGGTCTTTCCGACCCGACGCCCCGAACGCTAAGGCGAAGCCTAACGGCTCCGATCCTTGCCACGATCCGGGGGCGGCGTGCTCCGGTCGGGCGGCGGGGCGGACGCCCCTTCGAGCGCGGCCCCGATCTTGATCCGGTCGGCGACAAGCTGGCGAGTGGATTCCCCGACCGTGTTGACCATGCGCGCGCTTTCGCCGCGCTCGCGCGCCTTCTGCATGGCGTCGTCGACGATCGTCTGGGCGGGCGCGAGACGTGGGTCGGCGTGGTTCTTCTCGGCCGTGTTCTTCAGGAACAGCTCGGCGAGCCGCTCCTGACCTGGTGAAGCCCCAGGCGGTAGGATCGGCCGCTCCAGCGAGCGAACCACGCGCTGGAGCTGCGCTGGCTGCTGCGAATTGATCTGGACGCCGAGAGCCGCGCCGATCTCGCGGACGCGCTCAAGCGGGGTCTGCTGCGGGGTGATGACCGCATCGACCTGACGCACGCCAAGATAGGTGAGAAGGTGTGACTGGTAGATCGGGCCTTTGGCGTGGCGGACATAGGCCAGCTCGGTGCGGGCGTTGGCGATGACCGGGGAGGAGGCGCCTTCTCGAATGAGGCTGCGTAGCCGGTCGGCCGCCTGCTGGCGGGCGCCGGGAGATAGCGATCCAGTTCCTCGCGGGCCTTGGTCAGCGTCACCCGGTAGCGCTGCCCTTCGGGCGGCGCACGTTGAGGCAGCAAGGCTATCCCGGCGGGACCGATCCGCGCTTCGGGCGCAAGGTCGCGACGGATCGCCGCCTCGGCGAGCACCGCGGCCATAGGCCGATGATCGCCGGTGAGGAAGCCATGCCGGGACGCGTCCATCCACGCGGTCTTGTCGATCGAGGCGATCCTGATGGGATGGCCGGCATCGCGGGCGAGCTGCGCCGCGTGGTGGCGCATCGTCCGCCCGTTTCCCTCGCGGAAAGGGTGGATGGCATTGATCTCGTTGATGTGGTTGCCGAGCCGGTCGAAAAACTCGTCGCGGGCGAGGCCCTTCAGCGCATCGCCCGCCCGCGTATCGGCAAACCGCTTATCGAGCTCGCGCGCGATGTAAGGCACGTGCGCGAAACTGGAGCCGCCCTTGGCGATATTGACGGTGCGATCCTGACCCGCCCAGTCGTAAAGGTCCTGGAAGAGGTGCCGATGTAGGGCGCGATAGCCGTCCGCCGTCGCTGGAAAGGTGAGGCGCGCGGCTTCTGCGCCGCGCGCCAAGGTCAACCTCCGCTCGGCCTCCATGAGGGTCTTGTCGTCCGTGATCCCAAGCCGGTTCCGGAGCGTGTCCGTACCGGGGTAGGTGTAGGGATCGTCTGCCAAGGTCAGGCCGCGATCTGGTGGGTTCCTGGCTTGTAGAGGCCGAGGATGATGGACGGCATGAGCGAAGGGGGAACACCCTCATCGAGCATCATGGCGAACATGGCATCTTCGTCACCGGTCGGCGTCATGTCCTCGATGACGAGGTTGGCGCGCGCCTCTGCTACGTCCTCGCGCCACAACGCGATCTGCTCGGGGGTGCCGCGTTGGAAGTCCATGGAGCGGATGCGCTCGCGCAGCGTGTCGAGATTGATCTGGGCCATCGCGTCATCCTTTCGCCGTTAACCCTACGCGCTCCCTCGCGATTTCTCAACAAATCACGTTGGCGAAGGTCCGTTTCGGCAGGGTTGATCCGCGCTCAATCGAGCGCGGATCGCTACGCCATAGGCGTTAGTATTCGCTGGCCAGCATGATCGTCAGCACCCGTTTAGTCTGCTCGGAATTCCACGGAGCGTCACTGCCGTAGGTGAGGCTCGTGTCGTAATAGTCGATCTTCCAGAACACCGTCTGCACGATCGCCTTTGCATCGTCGGGCGGTCCTGCGTCCACGCGCCGCTTGCGAGTTTATAGACCGCGCCGAAATCGTGCTCACCATAAGGGGCGTTGTCGCCGTCAAACTTCGTGAACCGGGTGATCGCGAACAGCGCGGCGAAACGGTCCAGCTCGGAGAGTGCCTGGAACCCCATCGTAACGTTGGCGAGGCTCGCGAGGCCGGGGTGGGTACGCGCCGCGTCGTTGAGGCGCCGGATGGTGTCGATTTGCTCGGGGGTCGGCATCGGGTGATCCTCCTTGTTGGCATGGGCCGCAAGGCCGCTCGGCCTCACGGCCCTGCCTGTCCGGCGAGGACGGGATGGGGAGGGGGAGCGAGAATCTTGGGAAGCTGGCGCGGGCGAGCCGCCCTAGCGCGGCCGGGGCTTCACCCCGGGTGCCGCGCTTGGCGGATTACACGGGCGGCAAGATTGTCGTTCGGGAACGAAAGGGCGGCGCCCTTGGCGTTCCCCGCGGCGTCTGCCGCCAACAAACGAGCCCGCCTCGGCGGCCATCATGGTGCCGGTCGCCAATCCGGGATCGCGCGGGTATTCACACGATCTGATTTGGGAGAACACCATGAACAATGCCGAACTCGCCGAAACGCTGGTTGCCAATCACGCCTTGAGCAAAGCCGACGCCCGTAAGGCGGTGGATGGCCTGCTGGCGGCGATCGTCGCGGCCGCGGCGAAGGGGGAGGAAGTATCCTTGTCCGGCTTCGGCAAGTTCAAGATCAAGGATAGCCCGGCGCGCGAGGGCCGCAATCCCTCGAACGGCGAGACCATCCAGATTGCCGCCTCGAAGAAGCTGACGTTCGTGCCGGCCAAGGCGGTCAAGGACGCGCTGAACGGCTGAGCCGTATGTGGCTGCGTGATCTGCGCAGCCACCTTCGCCAGCATACATTTTCTGCTTTCGTTCCGCCCGGTCCTGACTCATAGAATCGTCATGCCGATCATGCCGGAACATCGCTGGCTCTACCCGATCGACTGGCCCGAACTGTCGAAGCTGATCCGGTTTGGCCGAGCTGGAGGGCGGTGCGAGCATTGCCGGCGGCCGCATGGGGCACGTGTCTTCCACCTCGGCGATGGCCGCTGGTGGGATGCCGATCGCCGGCAGTGGCGTGATGGGCGAGGGCGTCGCATCCGTGTGGCAGGCGCAAATGTCGCCGAAGCGGTTAGGCTGACGCGGGTCTATATCGCCTGCGCACACCTCAACCACGACCCGACCGATAATGGGCCGCGCAATCTCGCTGCGCTCTGCCAGCGCTGCCACATGATCCACGATGGGGCCGAACATCGTCGGCGCCGCTGGTACAATGCGTATCGACGTCGCGCGCTGGGAGATCTGCTGGCGATGCTCGACGACCGGGCAGCGTTGCCGATCACAGGTGTACCACGTGGCACACCTGTGCGTCTCACCGCCTGAGTGCGAAGTCACGAGAAGTCACTTTCGGAGCAACAGCCTAGCCTTCCTCCACATATCCGCTATGCTGGATATATGGAAAGCGAGTCGGCGATTGTGGCATTGGGGGCCTTGGCGCAGGGCACGCGCCTGGACGTGTTTCGTCTGCTGGTCCGGCACGAGCCTGCCGGCTTGGCGGCGGGGGAGATCGCCCGACAGCTCGATGTGCCGCAGAACACGATGTCGGCGCATCTGGGTATCCTGGCCCGTGCCGGCCTCGTCCGCTCCGAACGGCACAGCCGCTCGATCATCTACCGCGCCGACCTCGGCGGGCTGCGCGCGCTGACGCTGTTCCTGGTCAAGGATTGCTGTGCCGGCAACGCCGAATTGTGCGTCCCGCTCGTCGCCGAACTCGCCCCCTGCTGCTGAAAGGAAGCCCCATGAGCCGGACTGACTCGGCCGTCGATATCGTCATCTACCACAATCCTGAGTGCGGCACGTCGCGCAACGCGCTTGCCATGATCCGCAATGCCGGCATCGAACCGCACGTGGTCGAATATCTGAAGACCCCGCCCTCGCGCGCGATGCTGGTCGAGCTGATCGAGCGGGCGGGCATCTCGCCGCGCGACCTCTTGCGGGAGAAGGGCACACCCTATGCGGAGCTGGGGCTCGGCGACACTTCGCTGTCCGACGAGGCGCTGGTGGACGCGATGATGGCGCACCCGATCCTCATCAACCGCCCGCTGGTCGTCTCGCCCCTGGGCGTGAAGCTCTGCCGCCCGTCCGAAGCCGTCCTCGATCTGCTGCCGAGCAGGCAGCTCGGCGCCTTCGCCAAGGAGGACGGCGAACAGGTGGTGGACGCGTTCGGCGAGCGGGTTGGCTGAGCCCATGTCGACGATCGCCCCCGTCGCCGGACCTGCGCCGGCGCGCCCCGGCATCGGCACCTTCGAGCGATACCTGACGCTCTGGGTGGCGCTCTGCATCGTTGCCGGCATCGGCCTGGGGCACCTTTTGCCCGGCCTGTTCGCGCGCATCGCCTCGGCCGAGGTCGCGCGCGTCAATCTCATCGTCGCGGTACTGATCTGGCTGATGATCGTGCCGATGCTGCTCAAGATCGACTTCGGCGCGCTCGGGTCGATCCGCCAGCATTGGAAGGGGGTGGGCGTCACGCTGTTCATCAACTGGGCGGTGAAGCCCTTCTCGATGGCAGCACTGGGCACATTGTTCATCGGTTGGCTGTTCGCGCCGCTCCTGCCCGCAGGGGAGGGGCCGTCCTACATCGCCGGCCTGATCCTGCTCGCTGCGGCACCGTGCACCGCCATGGTGTTCGTATGGTCGAACCTGTGCGAGGGCGAGCCGACCTATACGCTGTCCCAGGTCGCGCTGAACGACGTCATCATGGTGTTTCTGTTTGCGCCGCTCGTCGGGCTGCTGCTCGGCGTTGCCTCGGTGACGGTGCCGTGGGACACGCTACTGATCTCGGTGCTGCTCTACATCGTCGTGCCGGTCATCGCCGCCCAGCTCGTTCGCCGGGCCGTGCTGGCAAACGGCGGACAGTCAGCGCTCGACCGGCTGCTCGGTCGCCTCGGCCCGGTATCGCTCGTTTCGCTGCTGGCGACGCTCGTCCTGCTGTTCGGCTTTCAGGGTGAGGCGATCGTGGCGCAGCCGCTGGTGATCGCGCTGCTCGCGGTGCCGATCCTCATCCAGGTCTATTTCAATGCAGGGCTAGCCTACTGGCTGTCGCGCCGCTTCGGCGTTGCATGGTGCGTGGCGGCGCCTGCGGCGCTGATCGGCGCGTCCAACTTCTTCGAATTGGCCGTCGCGGCCGCCATCTCGCTGTTCGGGCTCACGTCGGGCGCGGCGCTGGCGACGGTCGTGGGCGTGCTGGTCGAGGTGCCGGTGATGCTGTCGGTCGTCTCGATCGTGAAGGCGTCGCGGGGCTGGTACGAGCGCGGTGCGCGCGCGTGACCGGCCTCCGCGTCACGTGTCTCGCGCCGGGCGCGCTGGATGATCTGGCCGGCGCGCTGGCAGCCGCCAAGCTGCCGACCGCCGACCTCGCCGAACCCGGCCGCGCCTTCGTCCGCTTCGACGACGACGCTGGGTTGGTCGGGTTCGGCGGGATCGAGGGCGAAGGGTCGGACCGCCTGCTCCGCTCGCTGGTTGTCGTGGCCGATCACCGGGGCGCCGGCATCGGCCGCGCGATGCTGGCGCTGCTCGAGGGCGAGGCGCGCCGGCTCGGCGTCGAGCGGCTCCGCCTTCTGACCAACACCGCAGCGCCGTTCTTTCGGGTGAACGGCTATGCCGGGGCCGATCGCGCTGCGGCACCGCCCACGGTTGCCGCCTCGCGCGAGTTCACCGCGCTCTGCCCGGCGTCGGCCACCTATCTCGTGAAAGCTCTTTGATGCCGCTCCGTACGCTTGCCGATCCCGACCTCCTGCCGGCACTCGATCCAGCCTACATCCGCGCGCGGCCCGCGTCGGGGCTCGGACCGCTGGAGCCGGCCCCCCGGATACTTCTGCTTTACGGCAGCTTGCGCGAGCGCTCCTTCTCGCGGCTCGCCACGGAGGAAGCGGCGCGCCTGCTGCAATCCTTCGGCGCGGAAACGCGGATCTTCGATCCCTCGACGCTGCCGCTCCCCGACCAGGTGGCAGGCGACGATCATCCGGCCGTTCACGAGCTGCGCGAACTGGCGATGTGGTCGGAGGGCCAGGTCTGGTGCAGCCCGGAGCGGCACGGCCAGATCACCGGCATCATGAAGGCGCAGATCGATCACCTTCCGCTCGAGATGAAGGGCATGCGTCCGACCCAGGGCCGCACGCTCGCGGTCATGCAGGTGTCGGGCGGATCGCAATCCTTCAACGCGGTCAATACGCTGCGCCTGCTCGGCCGCTGGATGCGCATGTTCACGATCCCGAACCAGTCCTCGGTAGCAATGGCGTACAAGGAGTTCGACGAGGCCGGACGCATGAAGCCGTCAAGCTATTATGACCGCATCGTCGACGTGATGGAGGAGCTGGTCCGCTTCATCGTGCTGCTCCGGCCGCACACGACGCAGCTCGTCGACCGCTATTCGGAGCGCAAGCAAGCCGGGGTGGCGGTCAATCCGGCTTTGGACCCATCGGCGATCGCGATCGGCGCATCGAGCGCCCGGGCATGATGGCGACGCGGCCCGCTTTCCCCTCGAAGGTAGGGCGGCCGTCAGCCGCCCGTTGCCGCGCGCGGGCCGAAGAAGATGATCGCTGCTCCGACAAGGCAGACTGCCGCGCCGATTAGATCCCAGCGATCGGGCTTGGTACCCTCCGCGATCCAGAGCCACAACACGGCCGACAGGATGTAGACGCCCCCATACGCCGCATAGGATCGGCCAGCCTGATCGGACGCCGGTAAGGTGAGCAGATAGGCGAATAGACAAAGGGACAGGATGCCGGGCGCGACCCACCAGGGCGACTTGCCGAGCCTGAGCCACGCCCAGAACGCGAAACAGCCGGCGATCTCCGCCAAGGCGGCGCCGAAGAATGCAAAAGCGGTCATGGGGGCTTATATCTCAGCACGCTGCGCTCACCGGAAGTTGAGAAGTTGTCCACGGCGCTGCCCGACCTCGTGTTAGGCGGCGCTACGCGGGCTGAAAGGGGAACGGGCGCGCCGGCCCTACAAAGGCCGAGTCATCGCGCCGGGGCGACTCTTCCCCTCAAGGTTGACGCTGGTGGCATGCCGACCACGGCAGTGGCGCTATGGACGCTGACAGCGCATCGGAGCAGGCAGAGTGTGCCACGTGGCACACCTTTGCTGGCCCTGGTGGCCTGATCCGACGAGCGACGCGGCCCAGCCTCGTCATGGACGGTCAATCGTGGTAAAAGGCGGTCATCGCCGACCAAGGCCCGAGCATGTCGGCGGCTGAGAGCAACTGGAAAGCTCCCGCTTCAAGACGGAGCTCTTCCCATGCTCGATTTCGACTATTGCGGGCGCCGCGCGCGCGACGAGCGTGCGATCGCCCTCGCCAGCCCCTGCGCGAAGGCGCGCGCGATCCATTTCGAACTTGCGACGCTCTACGATCGAAGGGCGCAGCAGCCACTCCGCAGTCTTCGCATCCTGGTCGTCGAGGACGAATATCTGATCGCGAGCGAGATCGAGGAAACCCTGGCCGGGAAAGGGGCCGAAATCGTCGGCCCTGCCGGTTGCGTGGAGACGGCCGACGAACTTCTCTCCGCCACGGCGGTGCAGGCGGCGGTCGTCGACCTTCGTCTCGGCGGCGAGATGGCGTTCGATCTGCTCGACCGTCTCGCCGATCGCCGTGTGCCTGCCGTGTTGGTCACCGGCTACGACAGGGAAGCGATCCCTCCGGCCTATCGGGCGCTCCAGCTTATCCAGAAGCCCATTTGCGCGGATGCCCTCACTGAAGCATTAGTGGCTCCTGCCGGCTTGAGGTTCGACAACCTCGATCTTCGTGCTTTCGATGACTTACATTCGGCGCGCGACCTGAACGGTGCAGCTTTTGTTAACAAGAAGGCCGCCCCTTGATGCGTTCAGCATCAGAGGGGACGGCCATGTTAGCGTCCTTATATCTCGTCACGTGAAGACTTGAAAGCCGGCCGTGAACCAATCTGGCTTTCAATCGACCACCTGCCTACTCCGCCTTGGTCGCGATCAGTCCAGCTCCGCTGCCTGCCGCGCTATGGGCTTGAGGAGATCGATACGTTGATCGAGGCGCAGTCGGCCCTTCAGGGCACCGAGACCTCGAACGATCACAGTCCTTCCTGTCCTCGAGTCTTGCACGGGAGCAGGGTTGGGAGCCTGAGTCATCGAACGAGCCTACCACAGTGCCGAGCAATGCTTTTTTCATTGAGCACCTCAGGGCCCCCCAACACAACTGCGCTGACGGTTGGCGCGGCCCGGCCGCGACCGGTCAACAAAAGCACGAAGTCGCGAGCGGTTTGGAGCGTCGCCTAGTATGAGAAAGGCAGCGGCACGCTGCAAGGTTCGTGCTTTCATTGACCGCAGCCAAGCTGGTAACGATCTCGCGTCCGGCGTCGCTCGGCGGCCGGTCGCCAAGGCTACAGCGGGGCGAGCTTATCTCCTCTTTTAGAGCTCGAGAATGATGGATGGCATTACGGACGGGAACGCCTTCGTCGAGCATCAGCGCAAAGAGATCATCGTCGTCCGAAGTCGGCGTCATCCCCTCGATGACGAGATTTGCACGGCTATCAGATATATCAGCACGCCAGAGCGAGACTTGCCGAGGGGTGCCGCGGTCGAACGCCATCACGCGGATCCGCTGACGAAGCCCTTCGATGTTGATCGGGGCCGGATGCCTCTCGTTCATTGAATGTACAGTTTCCACCAAGCCCCGCGGCTCCAGATTCGCTATCCCGCTTAGGGCGTTAAGGGCGCCGCTGCGTTTGATCTACATATCGAATCGAGATCGCTGGTCCCGGCTAAGTGGCGCCCATCCTGAGCTCAGATGCCGACGAGAGCACGGCTGCAGGCTTGCGGCCCCAGGCCATTCAAAAAACACTGCGAACCCAGAAACAGCCTTTGACCAAGGGCGCCTAGTTTAACATAATCTATATTATCGGACTGGCAGATTGTAGGCGCTAAATAGAAATGACACTCCTCCGCTAGATAGAAATGGCACAACGAGTGCCAGCGGGTCGCCGGTGTCATGGCCATCCTCGGCAGCGAGGATGTGCAAGCGATGACGGTGCTGACGAT
>NZ_QQNB01000006.1 GCF_003345355.1 Sphingomonas aracearum
CCCGCTGCTACCAGCCGTGTGTCATTTCTATTTGGGGCAGAATGTGTCTTTTCTAATCAGCGGGAACAGAGCGTAACGGCTTTTGAGGTGTCTTACGCCGCCCCGATCGCGGCCGGCGCTTCGATCAACCAGCGGCCGACGATCCGCTCGAAGTCGACATACGGGATCCGATCGGGATCGAACTCTAGGCGGCGTGGATAAATTTGAGCCAGTATTTGGCGGTAGCGAGGTGGACCATCCCGAGGAAGCTGCTGGCCAGTTGGTAGTAGCGGGTGGCGATGGCTCGGTTGATCTTGAGATGGCCGAACATGCGCTCGATGCGGTTGCGCTGCTTGTAGAGCGTCCGGTCATGCTCGATCTTCACCCGGCGGTTTGAGCGGCCGGGAATGACGGGCTCGATGTTCCGTTTGGCAAGATCGGTGCGGATGGCGTCGGCATCGTAGCCCTTGTCGGCCAGCAGCGCGTCTGGTGTGCGCTCGGGAAGAACGATCAGGGCGTCATACGCCTTGCAGTCTGCCGCCTCGCCGCCGGTCAAGTGGAAGGCGAGCGGTCGCTCGAAGGCGTCAGCCAGGCAGTGAAGCTTACTGGTGAACCCGCCCCGCGAGCGGCCAAGAGCGCGTTGATAAGCCCCCCTTTTCCGCCCGCTGCCGAGACGTGGGCGCGAACTGTGGTGCTGTCGATGCTGTAGTGGCCGGTGTCCGCCATGATCTCGGCCAAAGTTACTGCCACGATCTCCCAGACCCCGGCCTCGCTCCACCGACGGAACCGGCGATAGATGGTGTTCCAGCTCCCGTATTTGGGCGGCACATCACGCCACGGCGCACCGCACCGGAGCCGCCAGAGTATGCCGTTAATTATTGAGCGGTTCTGCTCAGGAGGCCTGCCACGGCTCCGGTTCTTACGCTCGATCGGCAGCAAGTCCTTCAGGATGCGCCATTCCGCCTCGGTCAGATCACCCCGGCTCAAGCCTGCCTCCAAAAGGCAGCCTTGAATCAACCATCGGTCACAACGTCAATCGAATCTGGATGCAGCGGATACCAGGTTGCGGCTGTGTGTGAGGCGGCTATCCTTCATGTATGGAGCATTCATCCCTCGTAGATTTCTTGAATGGGGACTTGTCGCCCGAGGCCTTCGGGCGCGAAATCTCGAACGAGGTGAATGCCTGTGAGCACGGCTTCAGCAGCGGCAGATCGGACCGCGCGACCACCAATCCCGCGCCGAGCGCGGAGATTATGGTGGCCAGGACGCCGGGACCGCGGCCGAGGAACAGCGTGAGCAGCAGGACCGCCGGCGTATAGAGGAACCAGGGTGCCGACGATCCGAAGAGGACGACCTGTACGATTGCGACCATTGCGATGACCACAACCGTCAGCCCGTAGCGCAGGGGCTTTGGACGAGGACGTGCGACGGTCAGGTCGCGCAGTCGGTTGAGCAAGGCGGTCGAGATGGACATGGTTCCCCGGCGTGGGGGAGCGCCCCTGCGATCCCGAATATAATGCAGATCGAAAAGAGCGAAAAGCGGCATGCATTAATAAGGGCCGGTGTCACACATCAGCATCGTAATGATCGCTGGGGGCGAGTTACCTGTAAAAGCCAAAAGCCACGACCCGCTCGTCCCGAAAACGAACGGCCAGCGCGAGCGCCGACGACCGTCCCGATTGAGATCGCAATCGGGAAAGGGGAGAGAGCGATTGTGGCGGACCTCCTTGGTTCAGGCAGTCACGTTGGCGCTGTCGCCCCCCGTTACAGCGAGGCTCGTACCCGACACCAGTGAAGCGCCTTCCGATGCCAGAAAGACGATTGCCGGCGCCATCGCGTCGGGTTCCAGCCATGGCACGCCCAGCGGCAGCTTAGCGGCGAGCGCCTCCGCGGCCGTCTTCTCGTCCTTGGCTTCATCGCCGGTGGGTTGCTTACCGCCGCTCTCGATCGCCTGTGCGTAGCGATCCTCGTGACGCGTCAGAGCGGTATCGATGAGACCGGGCACGAGCGCGTTGACGGTGATCTCGTGTCTGCCGAGTTCGAGCGCAGCCGACTTCATCAGCCCAAGGATGCCCCACTTCGACGCCGAGTAGCTCGCGCCGTTGAGCGTCCCATGCTGGCCCTGCGTGGACGAGGTGACGATGATCCGGCCGCCGCCACGGTCGACCAGCGCAGGGGCGAAGGCGCGAACAGCATTTGCCGTGCCGTTCAGGTTGTTGTCGATCTGGTCGTGCCAGTCGGCGTCGTCCATTTCGAGCAGCGGTTTGAACGCCTGGATGCCGGCGTTGGCGAACAGGATGTCGATCCCACCGAACGCCGACACAATCTCGTCACGCGCCGCGCGCAACGCACCAATGTCGCGTTGGTCAGCGACGATCGCGTGCCAACGATGGCCCGCCTTGGCTACCAGCAACCCGGTGTCGTCGAGGTTGCCTCTCGTTGCTGCCGGAAAGGTGTCGATCGGGCTGGCGGCGGCACACAGATCAATGCCGACCACGTCCGCTCCAGCTTGCGCGAGTGCGATGGCGGCGCAGCGGCCGATGCCACGCGCTGCGCCGGTGACGACGGCAACCTTGCCAGCCAGGGCGTCGGAGGCGAACGTCGGCATCACTTTAGCCCCTTCTTGCTGGCGATGACGACGCGGCCGAGCTTGCCGGGAAGGTTCTCGAATTGCTCGATCGAGCCGCCGAACACCGCGGCCAGAACGTCGGCGGGCATCGCTTTGAAGGACTGGACGAGACCGATGTCATCGTCTGGCTCCATCGAGGACGCATTGAAAACGATGAGGACCAACAGATCCTCGGTATCGCTCGCGTTCTCGAAATAATGAAAATGGCCTTGTGGGGCGAAAATCATGTCGCCCTTTCCCGCTTCGAATGGACCGTCCTGCGCCGAATTCGGCCCCACGAAGGTCCAGCGGACGCGACCTTGAAGGACGAAGTTCATCTCCCAGGCGTGGGGGTGCCAATGCGGCTCGCGTACGCCGCCAGGCGCCAGCCGCGCGATGTAGCACGCCCCCTGCTGTCCCTTCAGGATAGGCCAGTTGTGCTCGTGTCCGCCTTGCAGACCGCCGCCGTCGAACACATTGGCAGGTGCTTCAGCCAGATGAAATAGGTGCGGATGGTCAGCATCCACCCCGCCGGCCGGCTTGTCACCTGCAAGCTCCGGCGCTGCTCCGGGATCACCCCAAGCGGCGCTGCCCACTCCTGGACCTTCGGACGGCGACGACACGGAAGGAGCATCCTTGCCGCTGTCGTGCCCATGCGGACGGTGACGGAAGTCAGCGTCGGTATCGGTTGCGTAGCGCCATCGGGTGGGTTCGCGTTCGGCATGAAGTAGGTTCCTTTGCGAAGGGATCATTGCACCGCCCAAGGACTAGCTTGAGTCTTGAGGTACATAATCGCCAGCACGTCATATCGGGCCGAACAATCGTGCAATTGGCTTCAGCGACAGATGCAGGACGCCCGTGCGATGGGCATTCTGCCTAGCCCTCTTAATTTTTTTGGGTTTTCTGGGTCTAAGTATGGGTCACGTTCGTTGACGAGCGGAGCACCGCGCGTTGCGTCCGGTGAACGGGAGCGGACTGATGCGGAAAAGCGGTGTTCTGATCGGGCTCGGTGCCCTCACGATAGCGCTAGCGGGAGCTGCCTACGCGCAGGTGAGCCGCAGCGCTGCGCTGGCGCAGGTGGCGCGCTTCGATCACCAAGTCACCGGCGTCGCCGTCACTGCCGACGGCCGCCGCTTCGTCAACTTTCCACGCTGGACCGACGGCGCACCGATCTCCGTTGCCGAGGTAATGCCCAACGGATCGCTCCGGCCTTATCCCGACGTCAAGTGGAACAGCTGGCGCAACGCTAAGGCGAACGAAATGCCGGTCGGTGAGCACTTCGTGTGCGTCCAGTCGATCGTTCCCGACGGCCACGGCAATCTCTGGGTGCTCGATCCCGGCGCGCCCGGCAACGAGAAGATCCTGGAGGGCGCACCGAAGCTCGTCCGTATCGACCTAAAGACGAACAAGGTGACCAAGGTCATCGCGGTGCCGGGCGACGTTGCGTTGCAGGGCACCTACCTCAACGACATCCGCTTCTCGCCCGATGGCCGGACCGGCTACATCACCGACAGCGGCACACGCGGTGCAATCATCGTCGTCGACTTGGACGGCGGAAAGAGCTTCCGAGCGCTTGATGGCCATCCGTCGACCCAAATCGACAAGAGCGTCACCGTCGCCATCGAGGGCAAGCCGCTTGTCCGCCCCGACGGGCGGCAGCCTGCGTTCGCGTCCGACGGCATCGCGATCTCGAATGACGGGAAGACGCTCTACTGGCAGGCGCTGACCGGAAAGACGCTCTATTCGATCGCAACCGAAAAGCTGCGCCCCGACGTCAGCGAGCGAGAGCGCAGTGGTGCAGTGCAGACCGTTGCCACCACCGCCGTTGCGGATGGGCTGTGGATGAGCAAGGCTGGGACGCTCTACATCACCTCGCCGACCGATTACTCGATCAGGCGGCTCGCCGGGTCGGGGACGGAGATCGTCTTGACGGATAAGCGGCTACGCTGGCCGGACACCTTTGCCGAAGGTCCCGACGGGACGATCTACGTAACCGCCAGCCACATTCAGGACACGCAGTGGTTCACGCCGGGTGCCCCGCCGTCGATCCGCACCGAGCTGTTCTCGTTCGCTCCTACCCGTTGAGGATCGCCATGTCCTACCTGCGCTACCGCGACGACATCGAGACGCTCGAACCAGACGAGCAGGCGACGATCGACGGCATCATCCAGGGGATGACCCAGCAGAGCGAGGTAGTCGAGAAGCGCGAGCAGCATGCCGTGCGCGCCAGCCATGCCAAGAGCTCGGCCTGCGTCGTCGGCACGCTGACGATTGCCGACGACCTTCCGCCGGAGCTGGCGCAGGGGCTGTTCGCCGAGCCAGGCAGCTATGACGTCGCGATCCGCTTTGCACAGGGCCCAGGCGAGACGCTAGGCGATCGCGTGTCGACACACCGCGGTATGGCGATCAAGGTGTTCGGCGTCGAGGGCGAGAAGCTCCCCGGGCATGACGCGCCGACCCAGGATTTTGTCCTTGCCACGGGGCGCACCTTTCCATCCGGTACGGCGGGCGGCTTCCTGAGCGACGCGAAGAAGATCGGGGCGGCGACCCCGATGTCCAAAGGCGTCAAGAGCGCGGTGTCGTCGGTGGCGCGCAACTTCAACAAGGTGCTGGGCCTGTTCGACACCGCCTATGCCAAGGCGGACTTCTTCGGCCATCCGTTCAGCCACCCGATCGGCGACGACTATTTCAGCCAGGCCCCGCTGCGCTACGGCGACTACGTCGCCAAGCTCGGCGCCGTGAAGGCATCGCAGGCCCAGGATGCTCTCGGTGAGTGGCAGCTCGACCCGCACGAGGATGAGGATGGGTTCCGCCATGCCGCGACCGATTACTTCCGTGACCATGACGCGGTGTTCGAGCTGAAGGTCCAGCTCTGGGCGAACGCGGAGACGCAGCCGATCGAGGACGCCTCGGTCGAGTGGCCATCGCAGGACAGTCAGTACCGCACTGTCGCCACGATCCGCATTCCTGCGCAGGAAGCCCATAGCCCGGCGCGCGTGCGCTACTTCGACGAGGTGATGACCTTTCGGCCCGCTCATAGCCTGGCCGCGCATCGGCCGCTCGGATCGGTGATGCGGGCGCGGTTGCAGGTGTATCGTGCGCTGTCCGCCTTTCGCCACCGCGAGAACGGGGTTGCCGAGGAAAACACCGCCGACATCACCGCCATCCCGGCCTAACGCAAAACATGAAGGCGCCGATCATGCCGACAGCCGTCAATACTGCTACATACGCTGCCGTGCCGATCGGCACGGTGGAAACCACGCTGACGATCAACGGTGAGACGCGCACCCGCGCGATCGAGCCCTGGACGACATTGCTCGATCTGCTGCGAGAAGGCGAAGACCTGATCGGCACAAAGAAGGGCTGCGACCACGGTCAGTGCGGAGCATGCACCGTGCTGATCAACGGGCGCCGTATCAATTCGTGCCTCAAGCTGGTGGTGACGCTGGACGGGGCGAACATCACGACGATCGAGGGGTTGGGCCAGCCTGGAGACCTCCATCCGCTGCAATCCGCCTTTTGCAACCACGACGCGTTCCAGTGCGGCTATTGCACGCCCGGCCAGATCTGTTCGGCGCAGGGTCTCATCAACGAAGGCAAGGCCAGGACACGCGACGAGGTCCGCGAGCTGATGAGCGGCAATCTGTGCCGGTGCGGCGCCTATTCGAACATCGTCGATGCGGTGCTCGAGGTGATCGGGGAAAAGGCATGAACCGCTTCGACTATGCCCGCCCGACCAGCGTTGCCGAAGCGGTGCAGGCGGGTGCCGGCGAGCAGGTCCGCTACCTCGCAGGTGGAACGAACCTGATCGATCTCATGAAGGAGAACGTCGATCAACCGATGACGGTGATCGACATCAACCGCCTGCCGCTGGACGCGATCGAGGAGCTGGACGGCGGAGGGTTGCGGCTCGGAGCGCTCGTGCCGAACTCCAACACTGCGTGGGACGCGCGGGTCGAGCAGCGGTATCCCTTGCTGTCTTCGGCGATCCTGGCTGGTGCCAGTCCGCAGTTGCGCAATGCCGCGACCAACGGCGGCAACCTCAACCAGCGCACGCGCTGCTATTATTTCTACGACGTCGCCACACCTTGTAACAAGCGCGAGCCGGGCTCTGGCTGCGGCGCGATCGGCGGGGTCAATCGCATCCACGCCATCCTGGGCGCGAGCGACCAGTGCATCGCCACGCACCCGTCGGACATGTGCGTGGCGCTGGCGGTCCTCGACGCAACCGTCCAGGTGACCGGCCCGGACGGCGACCGCGCTATTCTGATCGCCGATTATCATCGGCTACCCGGCGACGAGCCGTGGCGCGACAATACGCTGAAGCCCGGCGAATTGGTGACGGGCATCGACCTGCCGGCCGAGGATTTCACCCAGAACTACACCTACCTGAAGCTGCGCGATCGATTGTCCTACGCCTTTGCGCTGGTGTCGATAGCCGTCGCGATGCGGGTCGAAGGCGGCACGATCGCTGAAGCGCGGGTGGCGCTCGGCGGTGTCGCACACAAGCCATGGCGCAGCACGGAAGCCGAGAAGCTGCTGAAGGGCCAGCAGCCGTCGCCGCAGGCGTTCGGCGCCTTCGCCGACGCCCTTCTCGCCGGCGCGGCCGGTCAGGGCGAGAACGACTTCAAGATCCTGCTCGCCCGCAAGGGGATCATCCGTGCGCTGAAGCAGGCCGCTGAGGCCACCCCGCAATCGCAGACCGACAAGCGCGTCGCTTAAGGAACAGACATCATGGCTACCGCAGCGAAAATCGGGATTGGAAGCGCAATCAACCGCGTCGACGGGGTTGAAAAGGTCACCGGCACGGCGCGCTACGCCGCCGAGCATCCGGTGGAGAACCTGCTGTACGGCTACATCGTCGAGGCCGCGATCGCAAAGGGGCGGATTGTCAGCATCGATGAGGAAGCCGCGCGCGCTGTGCCCGGCGTCGTCGAGGTCATCACCCACCTCAACCGGCCGCACGTCGCCTGGACAGACCACAGCTATCAGGACGAGATGAAGATTCCGGGCTCGCCGTTTCGTCCGCTTTACGATGATCGCATCCAGTTCAGCCAGCAGCCCATCGCGCTGGTAATGGCCGAGACGTTCGAGGCAGCGCGCTACGCCGCCAGCGTGGTCGAGGTCGCCTACGAGGCGGAGGCGCACAATACCGACTTCGAGGTCGCGGTCGGCGATAAGTACGTGCCGAAGAAAAAGCGCAGCGGCTACATGGCGCCGAAAAACCGCGGGGACGCGGCGCAGGCGTTCGCGGACGCTCCGCTGAAGGTGGCCGGCGACTACCGGCTCGCGCCGGAACACCATAATCCCATGGAGATGTTCGGCTCCACCGTCGAATGGCACGGCGACGGCAGCATCACCGTGTGGGATAAGACCCAAGGTTCGCAGGGGGTGCATGCCTACCTTGCCAGCGTCTTCGGCTTTTCGAAAAAGAAGGTACGCGTGCTCAACCCCTATGTCGGCGGCGCCTTCGGCTCGGGCCTGCGGCCTCAGCATCAGGTGTTCCTGGCGGTGCTCGCCGCCAAGATGCTGGAACGCTCGGTCCGGGTCACGATGACCCGCAATCAGATGTTCAGCCACGCCTATCGCCCCCAGGCGATCCAGAGCATCGCGCTGGGCGCGGAGACGACCGGTAAGCTCACCGCGATCCGCAACGAGGCGACCACCTCCACCTCGCGCTACGAAGACAATATGGAGAACGTCGTCACCTGGGGGCTGATGAACTACGACTGCCCGAACGCCGACGCTGAATACACCGTCGCTCAGATCGACACACCGACATCAGCAGACATGCGCGCGCCGGGGGCGGCAACCGGCATGACGCTGTTCGAGATGGCGATCGACGAGATGGCCTATGCCGCCAAGGTCGATCCGCTCGAGTTCCGGCTCATCAATTACTCACCCATCGATGCGATGAATGGCACGCCGTACACCAGCAAGGCGCTACGCGAGGCGTTTCGCGAAGGGGCCGAGGCGTTCGGATGGAGCCAGCGCTCGGCCGAGCCGCGGTCGATGCGCGATGGCAAGGAGCTGGTCGGCTGGGGTTGCGCGACCGGCATGTGGGACGCGCAATTCTCCAAGACATCTGCAAGTGCGAAGCTCACGGCCAACGGACACCTGGAAGTAGCGTGCGCGACGTCGGACATCGGCACCGGCAGCTACACGGTGATGACCCTGGTCGCCGCAGAGACGCTCGGCCTGCCGCCCGAGCAGATCACCGCCAAGCTGGGCGACTCAGACCTGCCGACCGCCCCGGTCGAAGGTGGATCGTGGGGGGCGGCATCGACCGGTGCGGCGGTACAGCTCGCATGCCAGGCGGTCGGCAAGAAGCTTTTGAAGGCGGCCGGCAAGATCGCCGGTGCACCGCTTGGCGACGCGAAGATAGACGACGTGTTCTTCGAGGACGGCTGCATCGTGCTGAAGGACGCGCCGACCGTTCGGGTGCCGTTCAGCGACGCGATGCGCGCCGCGGACCTGACGGAGATCGAGGAAGAGGAGACCGCGGCGCCCGGGTTTGGCGACATGTGGACGGGTTTGCACAAGTCCAAGAACACCCACAGCGCCATCTTCGCGGAGGTGAAGGTGGACGAGGAATTGGGCGTGGTGCGCGTCACTCGCATCGTCGATGCGGTCGCCGCAGGCCGCATCATCAACCCGAAGACCGCGCGCAGCCAGATCCTCGGCGGCGTGGTGATGGGTATCGGCATGGCGCTTCACGAGGAGACCTTTTCCGATCACCGGCTGGGTCGCTGGATGAACCACAACTTCGGCGAATACCATGTGCCCGTGCACGCCGACATTCACGATATCCAGGTGATCTTCGTCGATGAACCCGATTCCGAAGTGACCCCGCTCGGGGTCAAAGGCCTTGGCGAGATCGGCATCGTCGGCACCGCTGCCGCGATTGCTAACGCGATCTATCACGCGACCGGTAAGCGGGTGCGGTCCCTGCCGATCACGATCGATAAGATCCTGGATTGATTAGCCGATGTGAGCATCCGCCTCGCCGGGTCTATAGCCGGTCTCAGCCATTCTCCGGTTCTTGGCCTGGCTTGTAGCTGGGCTTTGCTGGCGGAACGATATAGCTCAACGTAACGATCCCCGCGACGATCAGTCCAGCACGCCAATTCCAGATTGCCAGGGCAAAGGCTGCCCAATAGGCTCCGGCGGTGACGGCGAATTTGAGGGTTGTTCGCCTGAGGTAGGCGTCTGTCAGGCGCTGGTCTGGAAGCCCCCTCGCGGTTGCATAGACCCAACGCACGAACCACCACGTCGCCGGCGCCGCTGCCACGCCCAGATAGGCCAAAACGGCGGTCTTGCTTTCCGCATCACCGCCGAGATGCTCGATGAGCGGCCGCGCAGGAAATGGCGTGATGCTGACAGCGGCAAGAAAGCCGATGCTGAGCAGATTGTAGCCATGATCGGTTTTTTGCAGAAGCTTGCCGGTGAAGTGGCTGGAAGCCCAGTAAAGACCGATCAGGATTACGCTTAGGGCGTAGGCCGCATAGTCCGGTGCCAGCTTTAGATATGCCGCTGCCAGGTCGCCGTCAGTCGGCTCTGGTGCGTGTAGTTCGGTCACCGGGAGAGTGATGGCAATTGCCAGCACCGCGTCCATGAACGCCTCAAGGCGATCCGATTTGCGTTCGGTTGCTTTGAAAGACGATATCGTCATCTGACGCTACAGCATTTCGAGTGGGCGACGGCCCGCTGGCCGGGGAAATGCCGCATCGAGTGTCGCAAGGTCGGCGTTGGAGAGCACGATATCTGCGGCCGCGCGGTTCTCCCGCACATGCGCGACCGAACTCGCCTTCGGGATGGCGATGAGGCCATCGTGGCGCAACGTCCAGGCAAGTGCGACCTGCGCAGGGGTTCCGCCAACCTGGGCCGCTACTTTGTCGAGGGCAGGATGGCTTGTGAGGCGTCCCTGCTCGACGGGACTATACGCCATCACTGGCACTTTGTGCTGTGCGAGCCACGGCAACAGGTCCAACTCAGGGCCTCGACGGACGAGATTGTATAGGATCTGATCGGTCACGCAGCCATCCCCGCCGGCAGCGACAAGCTCGTCCATATCGTCGGTATCGAGGTTGCTGACACCCCAATGCCGAATCTTTCCTGCCGATTTCAGCGCCTCCATTGCCTCTATCGTTTCAGCGAGCGGCACCGATCCCCGCCAGTGGAGCAGGTAGAGGTCGAGCCGATCGGTGCCGAGCCGCTTCAGGCTCGCCTCGCACGCATCGGCAAGGCGGGAGCGAGATGCGTTCTGTGGATACGCCTTGCTAACGAGGAACAACTGGTCGCGAAGGCTGCCCAGCGCCTCGCAGATCAGCGTTTCCGCCGCACCATCGCCATACATTTCGGCGGTATCGACGAGCGTCATGCCCAGCTCGACACCGGTGCGCAGCGCGGCGATCTCATCGGATCGCCGTTCGGCACGTTCGCCCATCTTCCAGGTGCCTTGACCCATCGAAGGAACCACTTCCCCGCCGGGCAATGTCACGTGTTTCATGTGCTTTTGTCCTATGAGATGAGTTCGACTGTTCGGTCGCGGGAGGCGGATTGGCAGATGACCACCATGTAGCGATCATATCGCGGCCGGCCATCGATCGAGTGCCATTTTGGCGATGGAGAGCAGTTCGTTGATCGTAGCGCCGTCGCGCGCCTGAACGGACATGCCTTCCATGACCGTATTGATGAATTTGCCTAGCACGGCCGGATCGGAGTTGGCCGCAAGCTCGCCCTGCGCGGCGCCGCGTTGCAGACGCTCGATCAGGAGGGCCTCCGCCGCGATGCGCTTGTCGCGCAGCAGGCATTCGATGGCGGCGGACGCCGGCGAAACGGCTGCCGCTGCCGAATACATGAAGCAGCCGGCCGGCGTTTCAGGTTCCAAGAATGATGACGCCGCTCGTTCCAGCAGGCCTTTGACGGCCTCGTAGGTGGACAATGCCGGATCGTTGATGGGTGCATAGAGGTGGACGCTGAACGTCGCGGCGTAGCGCTCGATCACCGCCGCAAACAGCCCCGCCTTGTTGTCAAACGCTGCATAGAGACTGGCAGCGGCGACGCCAGTCTCCGCCACCAGATCGGCCATCGATGTCGCTTCGTAGCCGCGCTGCCAGAACAGCCGCACCGCCTTGTCGAGCGCAGCGTCAGTGTCGAACACACGAGGGCGACCTGCGCGGCGACGGGCTTTCGTCTCTGTCATCTCTGGTGCATGATATGGAACGATCGATAAATAATATCTTGAAACGGGTGGTCTTCTCCCTTACAGAACGATCATTCAATAATCAAGGAATCTCCAATGAGCCGCATCGTCCGTATCCACGAATATGGCGACGCCAGCGTCCTCAGGATTGAAGATGTGGCCGTCCCCGCGCCCGCGGCCGACGAAGTGCAGATCGCGGTGAAGGCGATAGGCATAAACCGCGCCGAGGTGATGTTCCGCAACCATGCCTACCTTCAGGAAGCCGAGTTCCCGAGCCGCCTTGGCTATGAGGCTGCCGGCACTGTCGTTACGGTCGGCGCGGACGTGACCGGGTTTGCGGAAGGCGAAGCCGTCAGCGTCATCCCCCCGCTCGATATCGCGCGCTGGGGCACTTATGGCGAGGTCGCCAACGTGCCCGCCCGCCTCGTCGTCAAGCATCCGGCGGCGCTGTCGTTCGAGGAAGCGGCGGCCGTGTGGATGCAGTATGTCACCGCCTGGGGTGCGCTGGTGGAGCAGGCGAAACTCGGCGAGGGCGATTTCGTCATCGTCACTGCTGCCTCCAGCAGCGTCGGCCTTGCTGCCTTCCAGATTGCGCGGATGGTCGGCGCGACGGTAATCGCGACGACGCGTACCGGCGCCAAGCGCCAGGCCCTGATCGATGCCGGTGCACATCATGTCGTCGCAACCGGGGAAGAGGATCTGGTAGCGAGGGTGATGGAGATAACCGATGGTCAGGGTGCGCGCGTGGTGCTCGATCCGGTCGGAGGCCCGTCGTTCGAGCCGCTGACCGAGAGCATGGCACGCGGCGGCATCCTGCTCGAATATGGCGCGCTCAGCGGCGAACCGACGCCGTTCCCGTTGTTCTCCGTGCTGGGCAAGAGCCTCACGCTCAAGGGGTATCTCTACAGCGAGATCGTCTCGGACGATGCCGCCCTCGATCGCGCCAAGGCGTTCATCGTGGCGGGTCTGGAATCGGGCGCGCTCAAGCCGCGGATCGCGCGCACTTTCCCGCTCGACGCCATCCAGGACGCTCACCGCTTCCTCGAATCGAACGACCAGATCGGCAAGGTCGTCGTTACGGTCTGACCGGCATACCGGGGAGTGAGCGATCGCTCCCTCACGAATGTGCGCTGACGCAACGGCCTCGCACCAGCAATCGGTTTAACTCAACGAGGGTATGCCAACATGAAATCTCGCGCCGCTGTAGCCTTCGAGGCGGGCAAGCCACTCGAAATCGTCGAGATCGATGTCGCCCCACCCCGGAAAGGCGAAGTCCTCATACGGGTGACGCACACCGGGGTGTGCCACACCGACGCGTACACGCTAGCGGGTAGCGATCCGGAAGGTGTTTTCCCGGTGGTTCTGGGCCACGAGGGCGCGGGCATCGTTGTCGAGGTCGGTGAAGGCGTCACCAGCGTCGGACCGGGCGATCACGTGATTCCGCTCTACACCGCCGAATGCGGCAAGTGCGACTTCTGCCTGTCGGGCAAGACCAACCTGTGCGTCGCTGTCCGCGAAACGCAGGGCAAGGGCTTGATGCCCGATGGGACCACGCGCTTTTCGTACAATGGTCAGCCCCTCCATCATTACATGGGCTGTTCAACCTTCAGTGAATATACTGTCGTCGCCGAAGTCTCGCTCGCCAAGATCAATCCCGAGGCAAACCCCGAACATGTCTGCCTGCTCGGCTGCGGCGTCACGACCGGCATCGGCGCAGTCCGCAATACCGCCAAGGTCCAGCCCGGAGACTCGGTCGCCGTGTTCGGCCTCGGCGGCATCGGCCTCGCGGCGATTCAGGGTGCGCGCCAGGCGAAGGCGGGTCGCATCATCGCCATCGACACCAATCCATCCAAGTTCGAGCTGGCACGCCAGTTCGGTGCTACCGAGTGCATCAACCCCAAGGACCATGACAAGCCTATCCAGCAAGTGCTGATCGAGATGACGGGCTGGGGCATCGATCATACCTTCGAGTGCATCGGCAACGTCCACGTCATGCGCGCCGCGCTTGAATCAGCGCACCGTGGCTGGGGTCAGTCGATCGTGATTGGCGTTGCCGGCGCGGGCGAGGAAATCTCCACCCGCCCGTTCCAGCTCGTCACGGGCCGCGTATGGAAGGGGTCCGCTTTCGGTGGCGTCAAGGGACGGACACAGCTCCCCGGCATGGTCGAGGATGCGATGAGAGGCGATATCGATCTGGCCCCATTCGTAACCCACACGATGGGTTTGGAGGAGATCAACGAGGCCTTCGCACTGATGCACGAAGGCAAGTCGATCCGCACGGTCATTCACTACTGACCCGCCGATCCGAAGCGGCGCGAGGCGCTCGGATCGACAACTCGGCCGTCATCATGGCCCGACCCCGGCCATGATGACGCGCGCTCTGGCAAACGGGCAACGCGTCGCGATGCGGTAACAAGTGCCGAATTGCGGTCGATTGCATGCCGATAGCGGCACGGACCAGGGCCGCCTGGCCCAGGCGCTTACCAGCGGAGTGTGTGTGGCCTCGTCGCGCGACCCAACGGGGAAAATGGTTTTGTCGTAACCTTTGTCCAATGCTGGAAAATATTTCAAAGGTGCCGAATATCGGGCCAGCCTGACCTTTGGATGTATTGAGCCGGAAAAGCATTCATCTGTTACCCGACTGTAATGAACCACGGGCTGCACAGGCGGATAGGGCAGGAAGACTGAATTGAAGAGCAAGGATATTCACGCGACGACGCCGGCCACCGATCATGGGCATACGGGGCCGCCCGCTTGCGTGCAGGTTCGCGGCGCGCGCCAGAATAACCTCAAAAATATTGACGTCGATGTACCGCGCGACGCCTTCGTGGTGTTCACCGGCATATCGGGCTCGGGCAAGTCATCGCTCGCGTTCGGCACCCTTTATGCCGAAGCGCAGCGGCGTTATCTGGAATCGGTTGCGCCCTATGCCCGTCGCCTGATCGACCAGGCCGGCGTGCCGGAGGTCGACGCGATCGACGGATTGCCGCCTGCGGTCGCGTTGCAGCAGCAGCGCGGCTCGGCCAACGCGCGATCCTCGGTCGGCAGCGTGACGACGCTCTCCAGCCTGGTGCGGATGCTCTATTCGCGCGTCGGCGAATATCCGCGCCATCAACCCATGCTCTATGCGGAGGATTTCTCCCCCAACACGGTCGCGGGGGCCTGCGCGACCTGCCACGGCATCGGCCGCGTATATGACGCGACCGAAGAGACGATGGTTCCTGACGACAGCCTCACCATTCGCGATCGAGCGATCGCCGCCTGGCCGGCCGCCTGGCATGGCCAGAACCTGCGCGATATCCTCGTTTCGCTCGGCTATGACGTCGATACGCCGTGGCGCGAACTGCGGAAAAAGGATCGCGACTGGATCCTCTTCACTGAAGAGGCGCCGACGGTGCCGGTCTATGCGGGCCTGACGCCCGAGCAGACCCGGACGGCGCTCAAGCGCCGCATGGAGCCGAGCTACCAGGGCACCTTCACCGGCGCGCGCCGCTATGTGCTGGAAACCTTCGCCAACACTAAAAGCGCGCTGATGAAGAAGCGCGTCTCGCAATATATCATTGGCCGCGATTGCCCGACCTGCGACGGCAAGCGCCTGAAGCGCGAAGCCCTGTCGGTCAAATTCGCCGGCCTCGACATTGCCGAGTTAGGCGACCTGACGGTGCTCAAGCTGAAGGACTTGCTGATGCCCGTCGCGCATGGCGCGTATGGGGCGGTCTCCGCTCCCTCAAAGGGCCATGTTCTGGAAAAAGCGGCCCG
This sequence comes from Sphingomonas aracearum, assembly GCF_003345355.1. GTDB lineage: Bacteria > Pseudomonadota > Alphaproteobacteria > Sphingomonadales > Sphingomonadaceae > Sphingomonas > Sphingomonas aracearum. Next base: position 15,552 of record NZ_QQNB01000006.1, read on the forward strand.
CGATGCAGCGGTCGAACAACGGGTTGCGGCGGGCGGCTCTGCGCACAAGAGCGCGCCAGACGTACGCCGCACGCCCAATCTCTCCGACGAGAAGCGGATCGCCGCCCAACGCCTTGCCTGCGAATTGATCGAGCGGCTAGAGCCGCTGATTGATCTTGGCCTTGGCTACATTTCGCTCGACCGCAGCACGCCGACGCTCTCCTCCGGAGAGCTGCAGCGCTTGCGGCTTGCCACGCAATTGTCGTCACAGCTTTTCGGCGTGGTCTATGTGCTTGACGAGCCTTCGGCAGGGTTGCACCCGGCAGATGGCGAAGCCTTGCTCACCATCCTCGAGCGTCTCAAGGCGGCGGGCAACTCCCTGTTCGTCGTCGAACATGATCTCGACGTGATCCGCCGCGCGGAATGGCTCGTCGATGTCGGGCCAGGAGCCGGGGAAAAGGGCGGTGAAGTCCTCTACAGCGGGCCGATAGAGGGGCTTGCCGACGTCGAGACTTCGATCACTCGCCGCTACCTGTTCGCAGAGCCGCTCCGCAGTGAGCGCACACCGCGCGATCCCAAGGCATGGCTACGCCTGGAAGGGATCAGGCGGAACAATCTCCATGGTCTCGACGTCGAGTTTCCCATCGGCTGCTTCACCGCTGTCACCGGCGTTTCGGGATCGGGCAAATCCAGTCTTGTCAGTCAGGCGCTGCCCGAGCTCGTCACGGAACACCTCGGCGGCTCCCCCTTGGCCGAGGAGGAGGATATCGATCCGCTGCTCGATGTTGCGCAGAACGGCACTGAAGGACGCATTGTCGCAGGCATGGAGCATGTTCGCAGGCTGGTGCGGGTCGATCAGAAACCGATCGGCCGCACGCCGCGCTCGAACCTATCCACCTACAGCGGCATGTTCGACCATGTGCGACGGATCTTCGCTGATACGCCGCTCGCCCGCCGGCGGCACTACAGCCCGGGAAGGTTCTCGTTCAACGTCGCGCAAGGCCGCTGCCCTGTGTGCGAGGGCGAGGGATACGTCATGGTGGAGCTGCTGTTCCTGCCGAGCGTGTTTGCCCCATGTTCGACCTGTCATGGCTCTCGCTACAACCCGCAAACGCTCGAAGTCGAATGGAACGGGCGCAATATCGCCCAGGTGCTCGAACTGACGGTCGACGATGCGTGCGATTTCTTCGCTGGCGAGGCATCTGTGATGCGCTCCCTCGACGTGTTGCGGGAGATCGGTCTTGGATATCTGCGGCTCGGTCGGCCGGCGACCGAGCTGTCTGGCGGGGAGGCGCAGCGCATCAAGCTGGCGACTGAACTGCAACGCGCTCAACGCGGCAACACGATCTACATCCTCGACGAGCCAACTTCGGGGCTTCACCCCTCCGATGGCGACCGGCTGATGCAACACCTGCAGGGCCTCGTAGACGCCGGCAATACCGTCGTAGTCGTCGAACATGACATGCGCGCCATCACACAGGCGGACTGGATCATCGACCTGGGACCGGGGGCCGGGGAAGATGGGGGCCGTATCGTTGCCAGCGGCGTCCCTGGCGTCGTTGCGGAAGCGGAAGGCAGTCTCACCGCCCGCTATCTCAAGGCGGCGCTGTAGGTCGTAAATCTGGCCGAACGCACGTTCGATCAGGTGCATCTCGACCACACGTTGGAATGGGTCGAAGCTGGAAGCGGGAGCCGGCGATGTGTCACCGCGGTTGACGCGGGTTAGGGTTTGAGTGCCCGTCAGGTGCGCCGTGTTCGTGTGATACGCGGCGTGGCAGACGGCCAATCGCCGGCCATCCGCCACGCTCGCTTTGTGCGGATCTTCCCCAGGGAGAGGGCCCTCACATGGTTTCGTCGAAACGCCCCGCCTTAATTCCCTCCTGCGGGCGCTGCGCCGACACCTTCTGCGATTTCCTCAACGAGTTTGGCACAGAAGGCGGGCAAATCATTGGGATCACGGCTGGTAACAAGGCCGTTGTCGACCACGACTTCCTCATTGGTCCATGCACCGCCGGCGTTCTCGATATCGACCTTCAGCGTCGGGTAGGACGTCAAGGTGCGACCCTCAAGCACGCCCGCCTCGATCAATGTCCAGGGTGCGTGGCATATCGCCGCAACAGGTTTTTTCTGATCGAAGAAAGCCCGAATGAAACTAATTGCCTCGACGCTGCCGCGCAGCTTGTCGGCACCGACAGTCCCTCCGGGAACAACAAGTCCGTCGAAATCGTCGGCTTTCACCTCGGAAAACGTCTTGTCGATAGGATAGCTGGCGCCCTCGTCAAGATCGCTATTGACTGTGCGAGCCTTGCCCGGTTCAAAACTGACCACGGTCACTTTGCCACCAGCGTCCTCGACAGCTTGCTTGGGCTTCGAGAATTCTGGTTCTTCCGTCCCGCGGGGTGCGATCAGAATGGCAACCGATTTGCCTTCCAAAGTCATAATTTATTTCCTATTCCGTCGAATACTAAGGTCAGGTGCCCGGCTTGAGCACGACCTTCGTCCAGCCAGCATCGCGCCCGTCGAAATGCTTGTAGGCGTCTGGTGCCTGATCAAGCGGCAGTCGGTGCGAGATGATTTGGGCAGGATTGGCCCGGCCTCGCTCGATAAGCTTCATCAGTCGCCGGTTGTAGTGCTTTACATTGCACTGGCCGGTGCCGATCTTCTGGCCCTTGAACCAGAAGTTGCCGAAGTCGAACGCCATCTTGCCTTCCTTCTGGAGGTCGTCGGGCGCGTTCGGGTCTTCCGGAATGAACACGCCGACGACGCCGATTCCGCCGGTGGCCTTCGTGCTTTTGACGAGGCAGTTCATCGTGTAATTGCTGCGCTCCTTGCCGTGGCGATCGCAACACTGGTATCCGACCGCCTCGACCCCCCGGTCGGTGCCGAGGCCGCCGGTCGCGTCAAGGATCTGCTGGGCGGGATCGCCCTTGCGCATGTCGATCGGAATAGCGCCCATCGCCTCGGCCAGTTTAAGGCGGTCATCGTGAGAATCGACCACGAAGATCTGAGAGGCACCGCGGATTTCGGCTGAGTGCGCGGCCATTAAACCGACCGGACCGGCGCCGTAGATCGCGATGCTTTCGCCAGGCAGGAAACCCGACAGTTCGACGCCATGCCAACCGGTGGGGAAGATGTCGGAGAGCATGACATAGTCATCCTCCTTCTCCTCAGCGTCCTCAGGCAGCTTCAGACAATTGAAGTCCGCATAAGGAACGCGCATCAACTCGGCCTGGCCACCCTGCCACGGACCCATCTCGGCAAAGCCATACGCTGCGCCGGCGGTTCCAGGGTTGGTCGTGAGGCAGAAACCCGTCAAACCGCGTTCGCAATTTTCGCAGAAACCGCAACCGACATTGAACGGCATGCACACGCGATCGCCCTTCTTGATACGATCTACGGCAGCGCCGACTTCGATGACCTCGCCAAGGTTTTCGTGACCGAAGACCCTGCCCTTCTCGAAGCTGGTACGGCCCTCATACATGTGAAGGTCCGACCCGCAGATATTGGTCGTGGTCAGCCGGATGATAACATCGGTCTGCTTTTCGATCTTGGGATCATCGATGGTATTGACAGAAACATCTTTGGGCCCGTTGTACACGACAGCTTTCACGGATTTTTCCTTTCGCAGATCTTCTCAACGCGTCATCAAATCGAGAGCTTGCTGATGATCCCGGTCCGTCGCAGCGACGGAGGACATCGCGCCCTTCCAAGTGAGCTCAGTTTCCTGAACCTTCTGCTACCTGAGAGGCTCCTTTCCGTAGGACCACCCTGGGATCGATTCACGGCGGTTTTCAGAATGACTGGGCCAGAATGGCCGAAGAACGCGCCAAAAGGAAGCGACCCGCGCCGCGCGGGAGGCGCGCCCGGCGCCCGAGCCCGCCGCCGTCGACTGAACCGCCGTCGACTGAGCCGGCGCCGCCGCGCCCGGCACCGCGCTCCAAGGCTCAGCCGCGCGCGAACGCCTGCGCCGCCGCCTCGGCCACGCCCTGGTCCTGCTTGCCGGTGCCGCCCGACACGCCCACCGCGCCGATCACCGTCTCGCCCTCCTTGATCGGCACGCCCCCTGCGAAGATCATCACCTTGCCGTCGTTGGAGGCATGGATGCCGTAGAAGTCAGCGCCCGGCTGGGCGAGCTTTGCCAGCGCCTTGGTTTCGACGTCGAACGCGCGCGCCGTCCACGCCTTGCCGATCGCGATGTCGACGCTGCCGCGCCACGCATCGTCCATCCGCGCGAACGCCAGGAGGCAGCCGCCCGCGTCTACCACCGCGATGTTCGACGGGTTGCCGATCCGCTCGGCCTCCGCGATCCCCGCATCGATAATCGTCCGCGCGTCGTTCAGGTCGAGCGTCTGGGTGGTGCGCATGGTGTGTCTGCGTGGCCGGTTCGGGAAAAGCCGTTCAACGTACGCCGCCGCCCCACCCCCCACACGCGGGCGATGAGAGCGACGCGCTAGGGTGCCGACCGCTCCGCTATTTGGCGGCCAGCAGGGTGAACTTGTGAATCTGCGGCGGTTCCGAAAACAGTTCTTCTGCCTTGTCCATCAGTGCGGCGGCAACCTTGCCGTCAAGATGGGCCTGCCGATCCTCCTCTGTGTCGAACGTATCGAAGATCGCGTACGCACCGGGACCTTCCTCGATCGCATACCAGGTCAGAGTGCCCGGCTCAGCTTGAACGAGCGGCAATGCCGAGGTCAGGAAATCGGCGACGTCGCGCTCTTTTCCGGGCTTGGCCTTCAGTGGTACATACAGGGCAAGCTTGGGCATAGATGACTCCTCAAGAGAAACGGACAGATATCATTCGGCAAAGTAACGGACGAGCCGGCCGGTACGTTCCCCATGAGGCGGAGCACACGCGGCCCCGCCTCCTCGTCGAGATCAGAACTCCTGTGCGGTCGGCCGGATGACGATCGCGTTGACGTCGACGTCATCAGGTTGTTCGACAGCGAACGCGATAGCACGCGCCACCGATGCCGCCGGGATGGCCTGCTTGTAGAAGTCCAGCACCGTCTCGGCAGCCGTGCCAGAGGTCGTGAACTTCAAATCGCTTTCCACAGCTCCAGGCTCGATTGACGTGACCCGGACCTTTTCCCCTACCTCGTGGCGCAAGCCCTCGCTGATCGCGCTGACGGCGAACTTGGTGCCGGAATAGACCGTGCCGCCCGGGGCGAAGACCTTGATGCCGGCGACCGAACTCAGGTTGATGATGTGGCCGCTGCCCTGCTCCAGGAAGCCGGGAAGAGCCGCGGCGATGCCGTAGAGCGTACCCTTCAGATTGACGTCGATCATCTGGTCCCACTCGTCGGTGTTGACCTCGGCCATCGGACGGATCGGCATCAGACCGGCGTTGTTGATCAGCACGTCGAGGCGGCCGAAGTCGGCGACGATCGCGGCGACGACGGACTGGACCGCCGACTTGTCGGTGACGTCGAGCGCATAGGCGCGTGCCGTTCCGCCGTTCTCGGCGATCTGCGCGACGACCTCGTCTAGCCTGTCCTTGCGCCGTGCGGCGATGGCGACCTTCGCACCGCGTTCGGCGAGAAGCCGCGCGGTTTCGGCGCCGATGCCGGTGCTCCCGCCGGTGATGAGAACAACCTTGCCTTCGATACCTTTGGTCATGACTGTGTTTCCTTCACTTCAGATGTTGATTTTTCGCTGGGTCGCAGCCCCGCGCCAGCGGTAGCCGCGTGGATGAACGAGGCCCACAAGGCCCGCGCGAAGCGCAGGTGCCAACAGGCCGATCATCCGCAGCTCCTCTATGTGGAACGGTTGTGCCAGCAGCGCCGACCCCACCCATTCTTTAAGCTTGCCCATGGCAGCACCCTTAGGTCGCGGAGACGGGGTTGAGGACAAACGCGGCGCGCTCGGCCAGATCGCCGATCTGAGAGAGGTAGTTTTGGAAGTGGGGCGTCGCGCGGTGGGCGGTAACCGCGTCCGCGTCCACGTACAGCTCGTCGAGGACGAAGCGGTTCGGATCGCTCTGATCCTGCCAGAGATCGTAGCGCAAATTGCCCGGTTCGGCACGGCTTGGCTTTAGCATGGCGTCGAGCAGAGCGCGCAGGCGGTCGACGGTATCCGCACGGGCGGTTAGGACGGCGACGATCTTTACGTTGGCGGTCATGGCACCATATCCTGTCCTGGTTATATCCGAAGCGGGGCGCATCCTGAGCGCCCCGCCCGTCATCCTGGTACTCACGCAGCGGCGCGATCGAGGGCTTCGATCAACGCGTCGGCCATGGCCCGGTCCGACGCCGGATTCTGACCCGTGATCAGCTCCCGGTCCACGACGACATTCGAAGCGAAGTTCTTGTCGGTGACAGAGACGTCGCCACCGGCCGACCGCAGCGCCTTTTCCATGTCGAAGAAGAGCTCGCCCTTCAGCACTCGCTCCTCAGCGATCTTCTCCTCGCTCGCCGAGAAGACGGTCATGCGGTAGCCTGAGTAGATCCAGTCTCGCGCCAGGTCGGCCGCCCCGGCGTCATCGCCTTCCTCCAGCGCCTTGCGGAAGGCCGGAGCATCGTCGAGCGTAGAAACAACGACCACCGGTCCGTGGCAGAGGAGCGCGGTCGGCTTGGCCGCCGCGTGGAAGTGACGGAGGATCGTGCCCGCATCGCGGTCCTGCATCAGATCGACGATGGGCGCGTGACCTCCCGGCACGAACACGCCAACGAAGCCGTCCAGACCCTCGTCGACAACCGATTTCAGCGTGCGGACGTCGTTCATGGCCGGGTGGCTGGCGAAGAAGTCCTTGGCGCGCTGGTATGCCGCCTCATCACCGCCAAAGTGGTCCTTCGTGTCGGAGCCGGCGTCGATGTGCGGCTTGGTCCCGTTGGGCGTAGCGAGAACAATATCATAGCCGGCGTCGAGCAGTGCCAGCGCGGGGACTGCCGTCTCGTTGAGATACTGACCGACCGTTGCGGTACTGCCGCTACGCAGACCGAGCTGTGTCGCGTTCGATCCAAGAACGAGAACCTGACCCTTGCTCATCTGAACCTCCAGGTTCGCGGCGCCCGTCGCCGATGGATGGGAAATGGGCCTCGTTGATATATTTCAGAAGTTTATCTTTCTAATGTCAGATATACGTCTGACAGGATGACTGCATGCGCTACGATCTGAACCTGCTGCCGATCTTCGTCGCGTTGATGGAGGAGCGCAGCGTCACGCGGGCTGCCGAGCGCATGGGCATGACGCAGCCCGCCCTGTCTAACGCCCTATCGCGTCTACGACTGATGCTTCAGGACCAGCTGTTCGTCCGCGAGCGCTACGGCATCCAGCCGACCCCGATCGCGCTTGAACTCTCACCGCTGATCGCCGAGGCACTCGCCCAGCTCGACGACGCGGTCCTCGGTCAGCAGGCCTTCGACCCCGCACAGGCCGAACGGCTCTTCACGATCGCGCCAAACGGCTATGTCGAGTTCGTCCTCGTCCCCGCCATCGTGGCGCGCCTGGAGAAGGTCGCCCCCGGCATAAAGCTTCGTCTGACGCCCTTCGGCAACGATCTTGTGGAAACAGGCGTCGTGTCGGGCACGACGGCGCTCGTGCTGGGCCGGATCGTCGATCCGCCCGACAACCTCGTCGTCCAGCACCTGATGGACGAAGGGCTCGCCTGCGCCGTCCGAGCCGACCATCCGGGCGTCGGCGATGTCATGACGCGCGAGCAGTTCGAGACGATGAAGCATGTCAACATCGTGCCGCCCGGACGGATGCGCGCCGGTTTGTTTCAGGCGCTGGCGCAGCAGCAGCTGAAGCGCGACGTCGCAATCTCCGTGACAAACTTCTTCGCGGTAGCCGAGATGGTGGCCGTGACCGACTATTGCGCCACCTTGCCCTCGCTCATCTGCAGGCGGCTGATGCACGACCCCCGGCTGAAGATCCTGCCGGCTCCGGTCGACCTTGGCAGCTTTCCCGTGGAAATGGCTTGGCACGTCCGCTATCGGCATGATCCCGCACACCGCTGGTTACGGGCGCTGATCGGCGCGGTCATCACCGACCTCACGGGGAAGGCGGCAGCGGCAACCACGCCGTCGCCAGCCTGAGGACGATGTCGAACCGCGATGTCGCTTGTGCGTATCCCGTACGCGACAAAGGTCGCTATACAGCCCCTGACGGTAGGATTTATCATGCGCGCAATCGGCTACCAGCAGCCCGGAACGATCGATCGCACGGAAGCTCTCGTCGATATTGAACTTCCCGATCCCAACGCTACCGGCCGTGATCTCCTCGTCGAGGTCAAGGCTGTCTCGGTAAACCCGGTTGATACGAAGGTCCGCAGCGGATCGGGTCCGATCCGCGGCGACTGGCGTGTGCTGGGTTGGGATGCCGCTGGTGTCGTTCGCGCTGTTGGCCCTGAAGTGCGCGGCTTCGAACCGGGCGACGAGGTGTTCTACGCGGGCAGCATTGGCCGCGATGGGACCAACGCCGAGTTGCACCTGGTCGACGAGCGCATTGTCGGGAAGAAGCCGGCCAGCCTCGATTGGGCAGAGGCAGCGGCGTTGCCGCTGACGGCGATCACCGCGTGGGAGGCCCTCTTCGAGCGATTGTCCGTGCGTACTCCTGTAGCCGGTGCAGCACATGCGCTGTTGATTGTCGGGGGTGCCGGCGGGGTAGGCTCGATGGCGATCCAGCTTGCTCGCCAGGTACCCGAGCTGATCGTCATTGCGACGGCCTCGCGCCCTGAAACGCAGGCTTGGGTGGGTGAGCTCGGTGCGCACCATGTCATCGATCATCGCCAGCCGCTGGCTCGGCAAGTGGCGGATTTGGGCATCGGCGCGCCGGCTTTCATCTTCTCGGCCACGCACACCGACGAGCATATCGAGCAGATCGCCGAGCTGATCGCCCCGCAGGGACGTTTTGCGCTCATCGACGACCCCAAGACGCTCGATGTCGTACCGTTCAAACGCAAGTCGGTGTCGACCCACTGGGAGTTCATGTTCACCCGGTCCATGTTCGAGACTGCTGATATGGAAACGCAGGGTCAGATCCTGTCGGCCATCGCCAGCCTCGTGGACGCCGGCGAGGTGCGCACCACCCTCACCGAACGGTTCTCCCCCATCAACGCCGCGAACCTCAAGCGCGCGCACCAGGCGCTTGAGAGCACTACCGCACGCGGCAAGATCGTCATCGAGGGTTGGCAGTGATGCGGTTCACGCTCAACGTCCGCCGCGCCCGCGGCCCCCGCTGCACCAACTGAAAGGGACCAAGCCTCGGCGTAATCGATGCCAGCCATGTGCGGTTGTGGGCGTCGCTTTCGCTGGATCACTGATATCTACAATCGTCAAAGACCGTGATGTTTCGAGATAGCAGACGCGGTCCTCGGGTGAAAACTCGGAACGTCTGCCAGCTCGGCATCTCACCAATCGGTGCCAAGAGCGGGGAGTGCTTCGGCTAAGAAGTCAATCCACGCCCGCGTCTTGGCGGCGGGGCGCCGCGTCGGGTGTGTGATGGCATACGCCGCTCCCAGCATCATAGGCGGCTCGTCCAGCTCAAGCTCGCTCAACTGACCGGCGCGAAGCGCCTCTGCCGCAATAAAGCGTGGCCCATAGACCAGCCCTTGGCCCGCGATGGCAGCGCGAACCAAGGCCTCGCCATTGTCGGAACACATCGATCCTGAGATCGGCACCTTGATCGTCCCGTCTTTGCCGAACGCCCACGATGTCGTTCCTGCAAGCGACGCGTTGGTGTGGCCCAGACAATCGTGATCGCCGAGATCGGCCAGGCGGGTTGGCGTTCCCCGCCTCGCCAAATAAGAGGGGGCGGCACACAACACGACGCGCATCGCCACGAGCTTGCGGGCAACAAGCGCACTGTTGGCGAGGCGCCCGATCCGTACGGCGACATCCCAACGCTCTTCCAGCAGGTCGACGTAACGATCGTTGAAGCCCAGTTCGATCGTCACCTCGGGATGACGTGCGGAGAAAGCAGGGATGAGTGAGGCAAGGTGCAGAACGCCGAAGGTGGCGGGCGCACTGACGCGCAGCAGTCCCTGCGCGGTGATCGACCGCGACGATGCCCCCGCCTCGGCTTCTCCGATCTCCATCAGGATACGTTCGGCCTTTTCAAAATAGTCGGTGCCTGCCTCGGTCAGCGACAGCCGACGCGTCGAGCGCTGGACCAGCGTGGTGCCGAGCCGCGCTTCGAGGGCGTCAAGGTGCTTGGCCGCCATCGCCGGCGACATGTGCAGATCGCGTGCGGCAGCAGAGATGCCACCTAGCCTGATCGCTCGGACGAACACGTCCATACCCGTCAACCGATCCGCCATGATTTCCTACCCGTGGTTGAAGCTGATCCTTCTACGTGGCAGATTATCATTACGCGATAGTGGGCACATATTCCGGTCAACAGATCGAACAATGATCCAGGCGGCTTCCGTGGCGCCTGCACCGGAGTCTATGACCATGAGCGTCCAGCCTACCTACTTCATCCCGCATGGCGGCGGCCCCTGCTTCTTCATGGACGATCCGCGCGGCGTGTGGAGCGGTATGGAAGCGTTCCTGCGCAGCCTGCCGAACTCGCTTGCTGAGAAGCCCAAGGCTATCCTCGTCGTCTCGGGACATTGGGAGACGGACGGCTTTGCCTTGACCGGCGCCGAACGGCCCGAGCTGATCTACGACTATTACAACTTCCCGCCCCATACCTATCATCTGCGCTACGACGTACCAGGCTCGCCCGCGCTCGCCGCCCGTGCCGCGGCCCTGCTCAAGGATGCGGGCATCCCCTCGTCTGTCGACGCGACACGGGGCCTGGATCACGGCGTGTTCGTGCCCCTCAAGGTGGCCTTTCCGGATGCGGACATTCCGCTGATCGAGATGTCCGTCGAGCGGGGGCTGAACCCGGCCCTCCATGTCGCTGCCGGGCGCGCCCTCGCGCCGCTGCGTGAGGAAGGTGTGCTGATCCTGGGTTCGGGCATGAGCTTCCACAACATGCGCGCCTATGGCGATCCGCGCTCGACGCCCGGCTCGCAGGCGTTCGACCAGTGGCTGACCGAAAGCATGGAGCTGGACGGCCCACAGCGGGCCGAGCGTCTGGCGCATTGGGCCGATGCGCCATCGGCGCGGTTCGCCCATCCGCCCGCCAAGGAGGAGCATCTGCTGCCCCTGATGGTCGCGGCCGGCGCGGCCGAAGGCGAAGGCGCCCGGGTCTATGCCGAGGAAGTGCTGTCGACCGCCATCTCGGGTTTCCGTTTCAACTGATCTCACCGCGTCACTGAAGGAGAATTATCATGACCATCGCCGTCACTGGCGCGACCGGCCAGCTTGGCCGCCTCGTCATCGAAAGCCTGAAGCGCAAGTCGACCGGCGAGCCGATCGTGGCGCTGGTGCGCTCGCCCGAAAAGGCCAGCGACCTGGGTGTCGAGGCACGCGCGTTCGATTACGCGCAGCCTGAGACGCTCGCTCCGGCACTGGCCGGGATCGACACGTTGCTCTTGATCTCGTCGAGCGAGGTCGGGCAGCGCGAGGCACAGCACCGCAACGTCATCGAGGCCGCCAAGACGGCGGGCATCAAGCGTATCGTCTACACCAGCCTGCTGCACGCCGACCGATCGCCGATCAGCCTAGGCGAGGAGCACCGTGCGACCGAAGCGCTGCTGGCGTCCTCCGGTATCCCGACGACCCTCCTGCGCAATGGCTGGTACACCGAGAACTACACCGGCTCGATTCCCGCAGCCCTGGAGAATGGCGCGCTCGTCGGCAGCGCTGGCGAGGGACGCCTGTCGCTCGCGACCCGCGCCGATTATGCCCAAGCCGCAGCCATCGTGCTGACCAGCGACGGCCATGAGGGCAAGACCTATGAGCTGGCCGGCGACGACGCGGTGACGCTCGCCGACCTTGCCGCCGAGATATCGCGCCAGACCGGCCGCGACATCCCGTACCGCGATCTGCCGCAGGCCGAATACGCTGCGATCCTGAAGCAGGTGGGCCTGCCCGAGGGCTTCGCCGAGGGAGTTGCGGCATGGGACGTCGATGCCTCGAACGGTGCGCTGTTCGATGACGACCACCAGCTCTCGAAGCTGATCGGACGTCCGACGACACCGCTGGCCGACGCCGTGCGGGCGCAACTCGCCGTGCAGGGCTGACGTTACGCAATCCCCAGACCGTTAAAGACATCCCTGGAGATAGCGCATGAATATCGACCCTTCCGGCAAGACGACGCTCGTGACAGGTTCGACGGCCGGAATTGGCGTTGCGATTGACGTCCCCCCTGTTTTTTCATCCAAGCTGAGTGAGAGTTTTCCGGCCCTTTGAAGCCTGCGGGCAAGGAGCTGGGACATGAAGAAGTCGAGATACACGGAAGAGCAGATCGCGTTCGCGTTGAAGCAGGCGGAGACCGGCACGTCGGTCGCCGAGGTCATCCGCCGGATGGGCGTATCGGAGCAGACGTTTTATCGCTGGAAGAAGGTGTACGGCGGGCTCGGTGTGGGTGAGCTGCGGCGGCTGAAGCTACTCGAGGAAGAGAACCGCAAGTTGAAGCAGCTGGTTGCGGACCTCAGCCTCGACAAGCACATCCTGCAGGACGTTCTGGCAAAAAAGCCCTGACGCCTGGACGACGGCGCGAGCTCGTCGCGCACGTCCAGGCGTCTCATGGTGTCAGCGAGCGACGTAGTTGCCTGGCGCTGGGCGTCGACCGGTCGTCGGTGCGTTACGTGTCGCATCGTCCGGACCAGGCGCCGCTGATGCTGCGCATCCGTGATCTGGCGGCGACGCGGACGCGCTACGGCTACTTCCGGATCTACATCCTGCTGCGCAGGGAAGGATGGTTCGTGAACCACAAGCGCGTCTACCGGCTCTACCGGGATGATGGGCTGAGCCTGCGGCTCAGGCGCCCTCGTCGCAGCGTCAGCGCTGCGAACCGTGAGCGACAGCCGGCAGCTTTGGCTGCCAACGAGATGTGGTCGATGGACTTCGTCTCGGACGCGCTGTTCGACGGGCGACGGTTGCGGGCGCTGACGGTGGTCGATGCGTTCACCCGCGAGGCGCTGGCGATCGACGTCGATCAAGGCATCAAGGGTGAGCAGGTCGTCGCGGCGATGATGCGGATCGCGTCGCTGCGCGGGACGCCCAAGACGATCCGGGTCGATAATGGCCCGGAGTTCATCTCGAAAGCGCTGGACCGGTGGGCGTATGAGAACGGCGTCACGCTCGACTTCTCGCGGCCGGGCAAGCCGACCGACAACGCCTTCGTGGAATCGTTCAACGGCCGCCTGCGCGACGAGTGCCTGAACAGCCACTGGTTCCTGTCGCTGGCAGACGCACGGGCCAAGATCGAGGCCTGGCGGCGGGACTATAACGAGAGCCGTCCTCACACGGCGCTTGGCTGGCTGACGCCAGCCGAATATGCTGCATCCGCCGGGGTTGACCCCGACGGATGCAGGCCGGAAACTCGCACCATGCCCGGATGAGAAACCGGGGGACCGTCAGTCGCCTTCCCGACAGACCAGATAGAACTTAACATGGAGAAGATGCCGGAATATGTATCGCATGTGAACGGTAGGTGGAGGAAGGCATGACCGAAGATGATGTCCTCTATTTCCAACGTCGCGCCGGAGCCGAACTGGAGTTGGCGCAGCGGGCGACCAAGCCTGAAGTCGTAGCGGCGCACCACCGGCTCGCCGAGGCCTATCTCGATCGTATCGCCTCCGTGGAACCGGCGAGGCAGGTGGAACATGCTTGACGAGTTTCGGTCCAGCGGGACCCTCTCACACCAGCGTTCGTCTCACCCTACGCTGCTAGGCACGCGGTTCGCCGCGTCTCCCTTCCTTTCGACGGAGGACCGGCTCGCGCTTGAGAGAGTCGCACTTCCCGCAAGGTCGGTCGCAGCCGGCAAGGACTTGTTGCGGGAGAGCGAGCGCGCCGCCCACATCGAGGTTCTGATCGATGGGTGGGCGTGCCGCTACAAAATGACGCGAGACGGCCACCGTCAGATCGTGGCGCTCCTGACCCCCGGCGAAGCGGCGAACCTGGACGCTCTGCTCTTCACGCGCCTGCATTATGCGGTGCGTACGCTCACCCCGACCAAGGTTCTCACCCTTCCGCGCGACCGCGTCCTGGCGCTGGCCGAGCAGCACAGCGGCATCGCCAAGACTCTCGGCTGGCTCGCGCTGAATGAGAACGCGATCCTCAGCCAGTGGGCGCTTTGCCTTGGCCGGCTGTCAGCCCGGCAGCGCTTGGCGCATCTGTTGTGCGAGATGAGCGCGCGGCTCGGCGATCTGGACGATGGGGAGAGCCGCTTCGAGCTGCCGCTGACCCAGGAGCAGATCGCCGATGTGCTCGGCCTCACTTCTGTCCACGTCAATCGCACGGTCCAGCAGCTGCGCGCCGAGAGCCTGATCGAGACGAAAGGGCGCACTGTCATGATCGCCGACATGGACGCGCTTCGTCAGATCGCGGGTTTCGATCCTGCCTATCTACAGGACGGGCGAGCATCCGCCCACCTCGCGCCATGAACGATTCCGAGATGGCAACGGCCTACGCCAATCCTTCTGCCGATTATCGGGCCCTGTCGCCGGAAGCCGAGCTGCTGCTGCGCGAAACCAATCATCGGTGCAGCAACGACCTCCAGCTCGTCGTGAGCCTGCTCGCGCTTCAGAGCCGGAAGGCGGCAAGTGACGAGACGCGGCAGGCGCTGATCGACACGATGGAGCGGGTCGCTATCCTCGCGCGTGCCCGAGCGTCGCTCAAGGAAGAACGCCGACCGACGCTGGAGGCGGCATTGCGGCAGGTATGCGAGGCGTTGCAGAGCCAGGCCGAGCCGCGCTCCATCTTCCTGTCGCTGGAAACGGCGAGCGCCGTGAGCGGCTTGTCGGCGGTTCAGGTCACGACACTGACGCTGATCGTCAACGAGCTGGCGACTAACGCCATTAAACACGCCTTCGCACAGGACCGAAGTGGTCGCATCCGCATCGTCGTGCGCCCGCACGACAGCCGAAGTCTGACGATCATCGTCGATGATGACGGTCTTCCTTTCCCCGAGATCGCAAGTCGAACGACGGGTGGACTGGGGCTCGGACTTGTACGGCGATTGCTCGAGTCGATCGGCGGGCTCGTCATTCTGCCCGCGAACGGATCAAAGTGTTTCGAGATCAGGGTGCCAATGGCGAGCCACTAGGCGTCATCTTGTCGTAGCCTTCGTGTGGAGAGTAGCTGGATCAGACTGAAGAGGGCGACGTGACCAACGACAATCCCGAATATTATGAACGGCGCGCCCGAGAGGAAGCCGAGGCAGCAGACAGTGCGAAATCGGCCGAGGCGGCATCGGCGCACCGCCTGCTCGCGATCGAATATGAAGCGCACGCGCGCGAATTGCGCAGGCGCACAAAGACCCGTCCGAAGCTGACGATCCGATCAGCCTGACGGGCGAGCAGGAGAGAGCCGATACTTTAGGGAGACAAGGACGACTATACCGATAAGCAGAAGCGTAAGGCTGAGCACATCGAGGAGAGCTACGAGGAACGCGGCAGACCCAAGGATGAGGCCGAACGCCGCGCCCGAGCGACGGTCACCAAGGAGAGCGGAGGCGGCGACGAGCCGGGATCGGGTCGCGGCAAAGCCGACATGCATGACTCCTTGAAGACGGGCGGTAAGGAGGGCGGAGAAGCATCCGCGCACCGATCGGCAGCCGATCGCTCCGCGTCCGCCAAGGCGGCAGCGGCGACCCGCAAGCGCAACGTCGCGGGAAAGTGAGAGATGGGCGGGATGTGGCCGAGAAGATGGCCACCAGCCCCCAGGTCGTCGGCCCAAGGGGCGAGAACCGGAACGCCTCGGATCGCCGTGTTTTCTCACGGAAAGAACATCGCACGGAGAGCGGCAATGACCGACGTTCAACGCGCACGCGATCGCATGATGGACGTGCATATCAAGCGGCGTGGCGTTCGGGATCAGCGCGTGCTGGCAGCGATGCGTGCCGTTCCGCGGGAGCGCTTCGTCGAACCGGGCCTCGAGGAGTTCGCGTATGAAGACGCTCCGCTTCCCATCGCCGAGGAGCAGACCATCTCGCAGCCCTTCATCGTCGCGGCGATGATCGAAGCGGCGGAGGCGCGGCTCGCCAATGTTCGATTTGAGCAAGGAGACGCCGAACACCCCGCCTATGCTGCCAGCAGCTTTGATCGTCTGTTCTGCGCGTCCGCCCTTGTGTTGATGTCGGATATCAACGCGGCCTTGCGCTGTTGGCGTGACCTTCTGAAGCCGGGCGGTACGATCGCGTTCGACACAGCCGCCAAGCCATTCGGCTTTTCGCAACGCGCGTCGGAAGCGGCGCTTCGTCACGGGGTGAGGCTGTCCTACGGCGAAGTGGCGGATACGCCTGAACGGTGCCGGGACTTGCTGGTTCAGGCAGGATTTGAGGTCGTCGATATCCGCAAAGCTTTCGCGAATACCAACCCAGTCGCGATCGACGACGTGATCGCCATGTACGACGAGCGCCTGGATCATCCGGCGTGGCGGGGCATCAAGGAGGCCAGAGCCGAAACGAGGGAGGCGATCAGGGCCGACTTCATCGGCAGCGTGATTGCCGACGCGGTGAGCGGCTATGTTCCCAATGATATGGCTTTGTTCTTCACAACGGGCAGAAAACAGCCGAGCTAAGGTCACTTGGGTTCGCTCGACCCTCGTCGCTCGCTGCGGCAAATAGCGCTATCAGAACGCCGCCACTTATCACGAGCGTTTACAGGAGACCGGTGAGAGAAGGCCCGAAAACGTACGCTAAGCCCGGCGCTTGTCCTGCATCGCCTCCAGCACGATGCGCGCCACGCCCGCGCTGTCGGCTACCAGTTCGGACAGGTCCGCGATGCCCGGCACCGCCAGGCGCGCCCCCCTGCCGCGGATCGTCTCCACCAGCAGCTCGGCCTCCGCCAGCGGCAGGCGGCTGATGCGGTCGATCTTCTCGGCCACCACCACCTCGCCGGGCTGCAGGTCCGCCACCATGCGCAGGAGCTCCGGCCGGTCGGGCCGCGCGCCGGACGCCTTCTCCCGGTACACGGCCGCCACGTAGAAGCCGGCCGCCCGCGCGCCGGCGACGATGCTCTCCTGCCGCGTCAGGTCCTGCTCGTCCGTGCTCACCCGCAGGTACACCCGCGCCGCCCTCACCTCGCTGCCTGCCACGTGCTCATCACTCCCGCCCGGCGTGCTTGGGTATACCCTTGTGAGCCAGCCCTTCAACGAGTGGCTCAAAGAGACATAAGCCGATGCTGTTGCGCTAAGCTAACCGTAAAGACCCGAAGTAGCCAACTGCGAACAATTGTCCCATTCAGCTGATCCGATTTCGGTTTCTCACTGCGCCCAGACCAGAGCACCAGAAGCGAGGGCATTGCGGTTGTCACGGCACGTCAAGCTGCCTTTTGGAGGTCGCTCAGCTTCTGGAACTCGGCCAGAATGTCGGCATGGTGTTGGGCAAGGTAGCGGACCACGCGGGCATTGCCGAGCAAGCGGTTCACGTATCCGGCGGCCAGCATGAGATCGAGCTGGTCGGCGCTGTAGCTCTGCTCGACAGCACGCAGCTGCCGATCCAAGTTCTCGCTCTCCCGCTGCATGGTCGCGACCTGGTCTTCGGTCAGGCCCGGCACCCGGCGCGGCTTGCCGGCGACGAGCTGATCGTCGGGCGTGGAAGCCACCAGCGATCGCGCATAGCTGACCGTGAACCGGTTCATCGTGATCATTGCCATGGCCGCCTCGACCTGACGGACGGGCTTCATGAAACGAAGCTCGGTGAACACGTGGATGGGTATGTGCCGGTCCTTCAGCAGGTCGGCCGCTTCCGGGCAGATGCCGACCAGCAGATTCCGCTTCTTCCGGATGCTCGCGATGTCGACGTTGAGGGCGCGGGCGAGCCGTTCCTCGGAGACGCCCTTTTTGACCGCGTTGAGGATCATCCGGTGTTCCTGGATGGTCGCGATCCGGCTGACCCGCTTGTTGTAGGTGAAGGCCTCGTCGTCGGTCGCGACCAGGCACACGATCTCGGTTTCGCCCCGCTCCCGCACGATCTCGACGCGCAGGTGTCCGTCGAGCAGATGATAGCGGCCGTGATCGGTCGCGTCCCGCGCGACGACAGGCGGTTCGATGATCCCGACCTCGGCGATCGAGGCTGCGATCTGGCCGTATTTCACCGACTTCTTCACGGCCGCGGAGACGGCCCGCAGCGGCATGATGCTGTCGATCGGGATACGCAGGCTGGCTTCCTCGAAGGCCAGTTTGACGGCCATGCTTTGCGGCCCCGGGCTCATGAGACCGCGCCCATCCGGTCGAGGCGGACCGCCAGGTTTTCAGGCAGGGTAGCGAGGTCCTCGTCCTCCACCAGGGCCGCGAACTGCTCGTTCGAGCGCAGTCGCCGAAGAGCTTCGATGATGAGGAGGAGCCGATCGCGCGCTGTGTCCGCACGGCGGATCAGGGCGCGCTTGCGATCGACGTCGTCCTGATAGGCACGGACGAGCGCGGCGGGCGAGAGCTTCTGTCCATGAGAGGGCTTGCCGGTATGCTGTTTGAGATGCTTGCCGCGCCGGCGCCGGTCCTCGACGATGCGCTTCGCGGCGAGCAGCTTGCGACCGCGCAATGTGCCTTTCTCATAAGCGAGCTGCAGGGCGCGCTGGACATCATGATCGTCCGCGTCGGCGATTTCCACCGCGACGCTGAGCGGGATCGCACGCGCCTCCACCGACCGCAGCAGCCGCTGCTCGCCCTGCTCGAGAAGGCGGGCAACCCCACTGACATATTCGAGCGTGAGGCCCGTCTTGCGGGCGATCTGGGGGAGGCTGTGGCCCCGCTCCCGCATGCCGCCGATATCCTGCAGCAGGTCGATCGCGCTATGCTGGCGTCGGGCGCAGTTCTCGACCAGGCTGGCGATCAGGCAATCTTCCGGGTCGGCCGAGACGACGAGTGCCGGAACTTCGCCCTGACCGAGTGCCCGGTAAGCCTCGAGGCGTCCCTGACCGCAGACCAGGTCGTAGAAGGGACCGTCCGCTTCCATGCGACGTGTGACCGTGATCGGGCGCTTGAGACCGACCTGAGCGATGTTGTCGACGATCTCTTTGAACACGCGCTTGTTGCGGGTGCGCGGGTTGACGACGGTGATGCGGTCGAGCGGGATCCACTCCACGCGCTGGGCGGGTCTGGCGGTGCTCATGCGGCCATTCTCCAGGATCGCCGTACCGCCATGCGATGAAAGGCGGACAGGTCATCGAAGCGGTAGGCGTCGAGCGAGAGGCCGTTATGCTCGCACAGGCGCAGCACGGCATCGCCCATGTCGAGGCGGGGAAGGAGGTAATAGTCGCGAGGCAGTTCGTTGCCCGGCGCCATCCGTACCGCGACTGTCAGGTCGGGCCTGAGCGCCGCATCGAGCCGGAGCTTCCAGCGCAGCGAACCGGCCGCGGTCTGAACGCAGCGCACCACCACCAGCGAAGCCGTGAACTCGCCGTTGACGGTGAGCAGGTCGGTCGCGGTGTCGCGGACGACCGTGCCGCCGGCCTGTTCCAGCGCCGCGATCGTGTCATCGACGATCCTGGGGTGCAGCTCCCGCAGCTTCCGGTTGATCTCCAGGTAGCGATAGTCGCGATCGGGAGCGAAGCCGACCAGCTCGTAGGCACGCAGCAGGCTGCCGAACCGGCGGCGGTACGCGCTGCTCGACGGCGCATCCTCGGCTTCATCGATGATCAGGCCCGTCAGCATGCCCTTGCTGGCGAAGATCGAAGCCAGCAGCTCGAGCATCGCCTGATCGCTGAGCCGCTCGGAGCGCGCGTCGATGGTGGCGCGCGCCCGGGCGAACATCGCCCGATCGACAATGGCCGCGAACGCGCCTTCGGCCCTGATCCACTCGTCCTCGGCGTTCTGGACGTGCTGGCGCTTCAGCTTGAAGGAGGTTCGCGCCCAGACATTGTCGCCCACGTACTTCTCGTTGATGAGCAGCTGATGGACCGTGCCCCGGGACCAGGGACGGCCAAGATCGGTGAGAAGGCCGCGCGCATTGAGCAGGTCGGCAATCTCGCGCTCGGGTTTTCCCACCTCGGTAAACAGCCGGTAGACCTCCTGGACCACCGCCACTTCTTCCGCAGGGCCGGGCACCAGGATCACGCGGTCGGTGGCGATGCTCTTGTGCTCGCCGCGGCCGAGCTCGCCCTTGGGATCGCCGTTCACGTCGACGAGGAGGCGGCGCAGGCCGTAGCCGGCAGCACCCCCCTGTCGGTAGCCGCGCCGGATCAGGTTCGCCTGACCCGCGAACACCTTGACGGACAGCTCGCGGCTGTACTCGGCCGCCATGGTGCGTTTGACGGTCTTGATGATCGACGAGCTGATGCTGCCGTCGTTGCGGAACTGCTCGGCGCAATACTCGACTTGGATGCCGGCGGCGCGGATACGAAGCTCGTGCGTGGCGGCCTCGTCCGGATCCTGAAAGCGACCTAGCCGGCTTACATCGTACACGAGCAGCGCCTGAAAGTCGGTGCGACCCGCCTCGATGTCGGCGAGCAGGAGCTTCAGACCCGAGCGGCCCGACAGGTTGAGGCCGCTCTTGCCGTCATCCTTGTAGGTGTGGACGATCTCATAGCCGTGGGTGTCGGCATAACGCCGGATCGCGGCGGCCTGATTGTCGGTAGAGTATTGCTGGTGCTCGGTCGACATGCGGACATACTCGGCCGCTCGCACCCGTGGCGGATCCGGTGGCTTGTCGTCCTCAGGCGTGTTCCAATTGATTACCATCGGCGGCCTCTGACCAGGAGGCGCACGCGCCCACAGCCGCCACTATCCTGAAAGGGGCGGCAACATGTTTCCAAATTCCGGCAGCCGATTTCCAGATGGGGGGAGGCTGACAGAGGCCGACTATATCGGTGCGGTAAGCGACGCTTTGCGAACCGAGCTCGGGACGGGCACCGGCGCTGCCAAGCAGATCCAGCGATGGACTGAAGCATCCGATCGGACGGCGCGAAACTGGCTGAACGGGGTTGTCGGGCCAAGCGGGCACCATCTGGTGAGACTGGCGCGGGAGTCCGATGCGGTGCTTTCAGCGGTGCTCACCATGGCCGCGCGACCTGAGCTGGCGCTCGCAACCGACCTGCATGCAGTCGAGGTCGCACTCGCCAAAGCGAGCGGAGCCTTCGAGGTCCTACGGCGACAGCGGACTGCAGGACGGTAGCAAGGGGCACAACCCGCGCGGTTGTGAAACTTCATCAGTCGCTAGCGCGCCAGCGCGGCCTTTAGCACGGGCAGGTAGCGACGCACCTGCTCCCGGTCGCTCTCCCGTTCACCGGGATTGATGCATCGGCCCGCTGCTCCGCGCTGCGCTCAGGCTCAAAGGATGGGTCAAGTTGGAACACGAAGTCGGCCGTAGGGAAGTGGGTCGCCAGCGCCTGCAGGTGGGCGAGCTCGATTGGCGGCTGCGCCTTGCGCAGCGATCCGCGTCGCCGTCGCTTCTCGATCGCGCACGAGTTGGGCCACTGGCAGCATCATCGCGGCCGGTCGTCGGTCTGCAGGGCGAGTGAGATCGGAAGTGTCAGCCAGGGCGGTGCCGGCATTGAGCGGCAAGCTGATAATTATGCCGCCGACCTGTTGATGCCGGCCTATCTGTTTCGACCGTTTGCTGCCGCTCACCGGCGGCCGTCATTCGAAGCGATCGACGCTCTGGCGGCTGCCTTTTCCACCAGCCGGTTGGCGACGGCGCTAAGGTTTATCGACCATAGCCCTTGGCCCTGTATGATCTTTTGCCACGGTCAGAACGAACGCCGATGGTTTCGACGCAATGGCGGCATTCCGGATCAATGGTTTCCCCGTGATGATCTCGATCCTGAGTCAGACGCGATGGACGTGCTGTATGGAAAGATTGATGGGTCGCGGCCGACGATCATCGGGGCGGACGCATGGTTCGATCGCCGGGGCGCCGATAGGTTTGAGCTGACCGAGGAGTGCGTCAAAGGCTTTGGGAATGATGTGCTCGCCCTTCTGACGCTGAAAGATCAAATGCTTGATTAGGACCGCGCAGCGTGGGGCTTTGAACTGGGCAAGTTACGCGTCAGCAATTCTCAGCCTACGCATCCGCTTGCATAAGAGTCCGAACCGTCGCGATCGGCAGGAACAACCGCAAGCCGTTGGAGGGCAGCGGCTCAAAGCCATAGCCGGTATAGAGCGCGATGCGTTTCGCCACCTTCTCGGCATCGCCGCAGTCGAACACGTCCAGCATGACGACGGCGATCCCCAACGCTTCGGCCGCCAAGGCCAGGCGCTTGAGGCAATCGACCAACAGATCGCCGCCATAGCCTTGCCCTTGAAAGCGGCTGTCGACGCCGATCATCGAAATGTAGGCGGCCGGGATACTGCCATGCGCAGGGTGGTTGCGGGCGAACCGATCGGGTAACTCGGTATAGTCGATCGCATGGGCGTTGGTGGCATAGAAGCCGATCAGCTCGCCCTCGGCACCGACCATCACGAAGGTGCGGACGTTATCCGCCTTGGCGAGCTTATTCGCGGTCCGGCGGAAGAAGTTGTCGACCTGCGTGATGCCACAGGAAAAGGCCGCTCGATCGTGCCTGGCAGGATCGATCGGTTCGATGGTGAAGAGATTTGCGTCCTCTGTCGCCGTCACCTGCTGACGATCGTCTCACGATGCCGCGCGAATGCTGCCCGAAGTCGCTCGGTGGGTGCCGGCGGCGTGTCGAGCGCCGCAAAGAAGCGCGCATGATCGACCGGCTGCAGGGTGGTGCGTTCGTGCGCCGCGATCGTCTCCATCGCAGAGCGATAGGCCGCGTTCATCGTGAAGACGGAATCGTCCACACCGGAAAGAGCGGCAGCCTGCTGAATCGCCTGCTTGATGCGCGGCTTGGTACGGAAGTTCATCCGCTCGCTGCTGCGCTCCTCAACGGCGCCGACCTGATCCTGAAAGCCAAGCATGGCACACCTCATCCAACCTTAACGCACATGTACGTCTTTGCGGCGTACATTTCAACAAAAGATTGAGAGTCGCTTAATTTGTCTGTCCTGCTACAGGCGTCAGAAACCCGCGTCAGAATGTCTGGCCGGGATGACTCAACATGCACTTCGATAAGGGGTGTGGGAGCTGGTAGCTGCCGTGAGTGCCGGCGTGAATGGTGAATGAAGGCGTTCCCGTCTGTCCAAGCCGCCCCGTCCGTTTTCCTACCCAACCCTGCCCTTTGCCAAACGACCGCCAATCACCCACGGCCGATCGCACGACGGATCTGATCGCATACGTTCATCCCGTCCCGCTCCCGCTCGGCGAAGACGTACAGGCCGCCGCCGCTTCGCTCCCACAGCTCACCGGCGAGGCGCTTTTCGGCTGCGTCGCGGACGAGATGGCCGCCCTTATACTCGACGACCAGGAGGCGGCCGTCCGTCAGCCGCGCCACGAAGTCGGGGTAGGTGCGGCCCGTCGCCAGCGGCAGCCAGAAGGCGGCGGGATGGCTCGCGACGTTGCGGACCCAGACGTCCACCTCCGGCACCGCGTCGAGCTGCTTGGCGGCGCTGAGCTCCTCGCCGTCCTCGCCGCTGTCGAAAACAGGTACCGCGGGCAGGAAGTGCTTGGTGAAGCGATAGCTGCCCCGATAGGCGGGCACGCCATCAAACATGCCGTCAGCGAAGCGGAAGCCGTGCTCGACCGAGACGGTCGGCGCAGCGTCGGGGCCGAAGAGGCAGCTCTGATACGCCCGCTCACGAGCGGCCTGGCGAACGGCGGCGATGCGATCGCGCAGGCGCCGCGCGAGCAGGAAGCGGCAGCGCATCAGCGCGGCGAGCGGCAGATGGCGATCGCGGACCAGAAAACCGACCACATCGGCCAGCCACGCCAGCAGCTCGGCGGGGCGCACGTCATCCTGTCGCACCGCCTTCGCCAACAGCGCGACGAGCCCGCTCTCCGTCCAGCCCTCGACCGGCACGTCGAGCAGCAACTGGTCGCTGACGTCGCTGTGCGCCACGGTGAGCCGATCACCGTCGAGGTCGATCTGAAAGGCGTCGGCGGTTTCGGCCACGTCGAACTGGTCGCGGGTAAGCTGGTGACCGGCCTCGGCGAGCGACCAGTCGAAATACTCGGACAGGCGGTCCGTATCGGCGAACACCAGCTCGCCCTGCATCTGCGCCATCAGGCGGGGCACGACAAACGTCTGCCCAAGCTCGGCGGGCGCCGCTTCATGCGCGTGCTCGGCCTCATAGGCGGCGACCTGTTCGCGCACATGGGCGGCGGCGGGCGCGGGGAGCGCGGCATAGACCGCCGCCTTCTCCGCCTCGCGCAGGAAGCCGGTGATCCGGATCGCGCCATCCTCGACGCTGAGCCGATCGGGCGCGGCGGCCCTCACCGCCGCCAAAGTGCCTGCATCCGCCGCGACCTCGATCCGCGCGGACGGCAGCGGACGGGCGCGCGCGCCGAACAGCCCCTCTCCCAGCGTCGGCGCCGCTTCGATCGACGCTTCCGCCTCCTGCTCCTCGAATCCCATGTCGACCAGCCGGTCCTTCAGGGCCGTCGCGGCCTCCGCGAACGACTTGGACACGAGGTGCGCGTAGGCCTTGTTCAGCGCGGGCGCCTTGCGCCGCACGGCATAGGGCATGCGCAGCACGCGGCCGAGAAGCTGTTCGGCATCGGTCGCGCTGCGAATGTTGGCGACCGAACAGAAGACGTAGGCGAAGGAACAGTCCCAGCCCTCCTTCAGCGCCTCGACGGTGATGATGTAGTCGATCGGGCAGTCGGGCGAGAACAGGTCGATGCCGTCGAGACCGCGCTGGTCGCCGGTCGCGACCGCGATCTTGTCGGCGGGGATGTGGTGGACGGACCGGAGGTGCTCCAGCAGCACGTCGACGGTCACCTCGCGGCCCTTGTCCTCGGCCTGGAACAGCACCAGCGGGCGGATGTATCCGTCGCGATCGCGGCCCGCCTTCTCCGCCAGCTCGGCGCGGCGCGCGATCGCGCCGGTCACCGCACCCTCCCAGGTCTGGTGCTCATCCAGGCGGACGGGCAGCTTGATCATCTGCTCCGCCTTCAGCTCGGCGGCGCTGACCGCGTGGAGGATGTTGCTCTTGGGATGCGGGGTCGCGGTGAACTCGATGATGGCGGACGGGTTCACGCGCGCCTGCATCTCGCGCGACAGGCCGGTCACCGCCTTGTGCGCCTCATCCACGATCATCAGCGGGCGATGGAGGTGGAGCAGGTTGGCGAAGGAATAGCGTATGTCGTCCGGGTGGCCCCCTACCCGCTTTGCCACCTCGGCACCGAGCGGCTCCAGCCCCGAGATCCGCTTCGGCACGTTCGCGAACAACGGCTCCAGCGCCTCGTGGTGCGCATAGACCTTGCGCCCCTCTGTGTTCTCCACGCGCAGCGTCTGGATGGTGGCGACGAACACGCAAAGGTGCCGCGACAGGTCGGCCGCGGTCAGCCGGGTGAAATCGGCGATGTCGAACACGCGCACCGGCTCACCGAAGGCGGCAGCCAGCGCCTGACGATAGGGATGGCGCGGGTTGTTCAGCGCGTCCACGGTCTGCCGGCGGATCGTCGTGGTCGGCACCAGCCACAGCACCGGCGGATAGTCGCGCCCGATCCACGCATCGCGCGCGACCGCGACGCTGTGCGCGGCGAGCAGCGTCTTGCCGCCGCCGGTGGGCAGGCGCAGGCAGACATAGGGCATCCCCTCCTGTCCGAGCAGCGGCGTGTAGCGCCCGCCATAGCCGCGCAGCCGCCTGGCCTGGTCCGGCTCGG
This sequence comes from Sphingomonas aracearum, assembly GCF_003345355.1. Lineage (GTDB taxonomy): Bacteria > Pseudomonadota > Alphaproteobacteria > Sphingomonadales > Sphingomonadaceae > Sphingomonas > Sphingomonas aracearum. The sequence goes on from NZ_QQNB01000006.1 coordinate 41,190, forward strand.
TCGTGATCGCCTCGTACGCGGCCTTGGGCTCGTGCGCCTGTGCCGCTTCGAAAAAGCGACGCAGCGTGTCGAGGGTCGCCTGCTGATAGGTCTTGAGCTGCATCAGCGGGCCTTCACGTCGTAGGGCGTCTGCTTGAAGATGACGCGCTCGGCGGTGAGCGTCGCGGGCGACAGCCGGCTCACCTCGCCATAGATGGTGACCGGGCCGGTGAAGCCCCCTGCCCCCTCCCGGATCAGCGCCAGCGTCGCGCGTGTCAGCACGTTGCCGCCCGCCGGACGCTTGTCACCGAGAATGCCATTGTAGAGCAGCGCGACCCCCTGCCCGTCATGGTGGCCCAGGAACGGCGTGGCGGCCGCTCCGGCGAATGGCGTCCCGGTCTCCGCGAACCAGACGTGCGCGGCGAGCGGGGCGAAGGCGATGCCGGCGGCGATCGTGCCATCGGCGTCGAACACCGCAGGGCCGAGCCGGTAGAAGTCGAACCCGCCCCCGCCCTGCCAGTCGACCGCCCGGCTGATGCCGCCGCCCTCACCCGCGATAACCTTGTTCAGCCGCGGCGCGCAATGAGTGACGGCATGGTCGCCCATCTCGATCCCGATCCAGCGCCGCCCCATCTTGTGCGCGACCGCCGCCGTGGTGCCGGAGCCGAGGAAGGAGTCGAGGACGAGGTCGCCGGGGTTGGTGGCAATGTGGAGGATGCGTTGCAGCAGGCGTTCGGGCTTGGGCGTGCCGAAACTTACGTCGGCGCCAAACAACGCGTTCGCCTCTTTCTTGCTCTCGTCAGTATGGCCGACCTCGCCATGTGGCCACCATGTCCAAGGCACCAATCCTTCGACCTCAGAAAGAAAACGGATGACGCTCGGCTGTGCGTTCCCGTCCTTGCCCCAGTAAATCCGCTTCGCCTCAACTAGCTTTTCGAACTCGGGTCGAATCATCGACCAGCAGCGACCTTCGGGAGGTGTATGCCGTCGACCATTCGGGGCGACAATCTCGTACATCTGGTTTGGGCGGTAGCCCTGCGCAGTCATCGGAAGCCCACGCCAACGCTTACTCGGGTCTGCTTCTTTGGCGTTGTCAGGATTGCGATAGATCTTGGCCTGATCCTCATCAAGCGGCAGCTTGTTGCGTTGCGCTTTGAAGCGCTCAGGTGATGGTGAATAGGCGAGCAGATACTCGTGAACGTCGCCGATCGCCTCTCGGTTTTCACGCGAGTAACGCTTTTGCCAAACAGGGCTTGCAATGAAAGATCCGCGTCCAAACACCTCGTCCATCACGATCTTGAGGTAATGCCCCTCATGATCGTCAATTGACACCCAGATGCTTCCATCCTCAGCGAGCAGTTCTTGGAGTAGTTCAAGCCGCGGATAGATCATCGCCAGCCACTGACTGTGCTCTAACGTGTCGTCATAATGGACAGAAACAGCCGACCGCGTATTGTAAGGCGGGTCGATGTAGATGCACTTCACCTGTCCGCGATAATAGGGCAGCAGGCTCTTGAGCGCCTCCAGATTGTCGCCTTGGATCAGCATGTTGCCGCTGCCGGGCGCGCCGGCGGAAAGCGCCGCGTCGCGCTCCAGCAGGCGGTACGGTACGGCATCCGCCGCCTTCACGTCGCGGTCGCGTGTCAGCCAGTGCAGGATCGGCATTGTGTCCCCTTCGCCCGCCTTCTTGCCGCCCTGAATGAAATCTGGCAAGTTCGTTGCTGAAAAGGTTCAAGGGGCTTTGTCTTGGCACATGATGGTGCAGTGCTGACGCAGATCGGCGACCTCGCCGAGGCTGGCGAGCGGATGATCGAACGCCTCCGGCGCAAAGCGTTTCTGCCCGAGAGCCGCAAGGGGCTCAACGTTCGCTTCGGCATCGCCGAGGCGGCACAGCTGCTCGGCTGCTCTACCAACCGCATCCGCATGGCGGAAGATGACGGGAGATTGCCCCCTGCCCCCGCCTCCGAGAGCGGGCGCCGGCTGGGCTACACGGTCGAGGAAATGCTGCGGATGCGCGAGGTGCTGGGCGCGTCCCCTGCCCGCGCCCCGCTCGACGTGCCGGCGATCATCGCGGTGCAGAACTTCAAGGGCGGCGTTGGCAAGTCGACCGTCACCACGCACCTAGCCCATTATTTCGCGGTGCAGGGCTATCGCGTGCTGGTGGTCGATTGCGACAGCCAGGCGACGACGACGACCCTGTTCGGCTTCAACCCACACTTCAACATTACGCGGGAAGAGACGCTCTACCCGTATCTCTCGATTGACCCAACCCAGGCGGACCTGCTCTACGCGGTAAAGCGGACGCCGTGGCCGAACGTGGACCTGATCCCGTCCAATCTCGAACTGTTCGACGTCGAATATGAGCTGGCGGCAGCGGGCAGCGATGGCGGATCAGTGCTGGCGGCGCGGTTTCGCAAGCTGAAGCGCGGTTTGTCCGACCTCGCGCGCGACTATGACATCGTTCTGCTCGATCCGCCCCCTGCCCTCGGCACGATTAGCCTGGCAGTGATGCAGGCGGCGAACGCGCTGCTGGTGCCGCTGGCGGCTACCACGCCGGATTTCTGCTCCACCGTGCAATTCCTGTCGATGATGGATCAGGTGCTGCACCAGCTGACGGGCGCCGGCATCGAGGTCGACTACCAGTTCGTCCGGCTGATCTGCTCCAAGTTCGATTGCAACGATCCCAGCCACGCAATGGTGCGCGCGATCATGGAGCAGAGCTTCGGCCCTGCCCTGCTCCCGGTGCCGATCCTCGAATCGGCCGAGATCAGCCATGCGGCGATGCGGATGATGACCGTCTACGAGCTGGAAAAGCCGATCGGCACGCCCAAGACGCACAAGCGCAGCCGCGCCAATCTGGACGAGGCGCTGCGGCAGGTGGAGCAGCTCGTGCGCCAAAGCTGGGGGCGTGTCGAACCGGCCAGCGAGGAGGCGGTGATCCATGCCGCGGCCTGACCTTTCCTATAACGCCATGTTCTACTTACGTTCTGCACGGGAGGTGCGGCATGGCGCGTAAGCAATCGGACTATCTGGCGGCGCTGCTCGCAGATGACGCGTCCGAACAAGGCAATGCCCCCTTCCCTGCCCCGGCGCGCGAGGCTCCCCCGGAACGCGCGCGCACGACCACGCTGCTCGGTCGCGAGTCCGCGCTGGCGCGTGTGGCGAGCGGCGAGGTGCGGCAGGTCACCCAACTGCTGCTCGATCCCGCGCGCGTGCGCATCTGGCCGGGCAACGCTCGCACGTACGCGCACCTCTCGGAGGAGAATTGCCGCGAGCTGATCGACTCGATCGTCGCCGAGGGCGGACAGAAGGTGCCGGCGGTGGTGCGGCGCGTCGACGGCGATCCGGATCACGATTTCGAGGTGATCGCCGGCACGCGGCGGCATTGGTCGATCAGCTGGCTGCGTTCGCACAGCTATCCCGACATGCAGTTCGTGGCGCAGGTCGCGCAGCTGGATGATGAGGCGGCTTTCCGGCTGGCGGATCTGGAAAACCGCGCGCGGGCCGACGTGTCCGACCTGGAGCGGGCCCGCAACTATCTCGACGCGCTGAAGGCGCATTACGGCAACCACCAGACGCGGATGGCCGAGCGGCTGAAGCTGTCCAAGGGCTGGCTGTCCAAGATGCTGAAGGTCGCCACGATCCCTGACGCGGTGATTGCCGCCTTCGCTTCGCCGGGCGACGTGCAGCTGAAGCCGGCCTATACACTCGCCCAGGCGCTAGACGACAAGGACATGGCCAAGGCGATCACCGCCATGGCGCGGCAGGTCGCCAAGGAACAGGCGGCACGTCGCGAGGCGGGCACCCCCCCCTCCCCCGCCACGGACGTGCTGCGGCGGCTGCTCGACGCGCCAAAGGCGTTGTCCGGTGACGAAAGGCCGGAGCCGTACCGCTACGCCACCAAGTACGGGCGCACCGCACTGACGGTACAGTCGGCTAACCGGCAAGGCGTGACGATCCGCCTCCACGCGGGCTCTGGCGCAGACACGGACGAGTTGATGACCGCCTTGCGCGATGCACTGGCCCACCTCGAGGCGACCGGGAAAGGACTCCAGCGCTGATGTTTCCCCGGGGAAACATGCAGGGGCGGAGCATCGGTTTTGTAAACCGCTGGTCGATGTTTCCCCGGGGAAACATCGCATGACCCGCGCGCGCCGGGAGGCCGTGTCCGAGCAGTTCGAGCTGTTCCTCCCCTATCTTGCCGACTTGCCGCTGCGCGACCAGCGCGAAATGATGGAGCGGCCTTTCTTCAGCCTCGCAAAGTCGAAGCGTGTGAAGCCGATCGACTACCGATCACCGGACGGCAAGCTGTGGGTCCACGTCTCGGCCAATCCCGACTACGGCATGGCGACGATCTGGGACGCGGACATCCTGATCTACTGTGCCTCGATGCTCGCCGACATGGCGCGCCGCGGCGTTAACGACGTGCCGCGCAAGCTCCACCTGATGCCCTACGACCTGCTGCGCGCGATTGGGCGGCAGCCGACGGGTCGCGCCTATGAGCTGCTCGGCCAGGCGCTCGACCGGCTGGTGTCGACCACGGTCAAGACAAATATCCGTGCCGAGAACCGCCGCGAGGCGACGTTCAGCTGGCTCGACGGCTGGACGCAGCTGGTCGACGAGAAGACCGAGCGCTCGCGTGGCATGACAATCGAATTGTCGAACTGGTTCTGGGAAGGCGTGATGATGACCGGCGGCGTGCTGTCGATCGACCGCGCCTATTTCGACATCACCGGCGGGCGCGAGCGCTGGCTGTACAAGGTCGCGCGCAAGCATGCGGGCGGCGCCGGCGAGGCGGGCTTCGCCATCTCGATGCCGACGCTGTTCGAGAAGTCGGGCGCCGAGGGCCAGTATCGCCGCTTCAAGTTCGAGATCGCCAAGATCGCCGAGCGCGACGAACTGCCCGGCTATGCGCTGACGATAGAGCAGCCCGATGGCAAGCGCGAGCCCGCGTTGCGGATGCGCCGGCGAAGCGAAGGCGAGACGAAGGCGGCGCCGTCAGCCAAGGCAGCGAAGACTGGCAAGGCACCCTCCCCCGCCCCGAAGCCCGATCCCGCTCTTGGGCCGACGGCCGAGCCCGGCGTCGATGCCGCCGCCCTGATCCGCCGCAGCGTGAAGAGCCTGTCGGGCCGCGCCACCTTCGGCGAGATCACCGACGCGACTCTGGCAACGCTGCGCGCCGAATGCCCCGGCTGGGACTATCAGACACTCCACGCTGACTTCCGCACCTGGATAGAGGCGGACGCAGGCCGGACCCCGGTGAGCTATCAGAACGCCTTCATCGGCTACGTGCGGCGCTTTGATGCTAAGAATCGGCATACGCTGCGGTAGAGAGATCACCTGCGATTCGTGGCCACCGAATAGGACGGCGTCGCCAGCGCGGGGTTCTGTGTCCGAACATCGAGCAGCAACGCGATCCTTTGGCAGACGCGGCACGGAGCTACAACTGGACGACGATTGTTGTAAAGGTCCGGGCAATGCCCGCGCTCGCCAACACTACGCGGCCGGGTAGCACATCCGGCTTCGCGCCGCTGCATCAGGTGGCGCATGGCGGTGGACCGTCATCCGTGGCGATGGCTCTGATCACGCGGGGCGCTTGGCGGAGCCTGCGCGAACTTTCACGCCGTCATCCGTGGCCGCGTCGGCGATCTGGAGGCGAAAAGCGGACTCCGCCTGCTACGACTGGCACCCATGCTAGAGACCTTCGGGGATCGATAGTTCCCGGAGTCCGAAATGTACGGTGGTTTCCGCTACAGCCTGGATTTGCAGGGCGCCGAACCGACCCTGGTGAGCGAGAGCTGTTGCCGCGTCGTGGAGGGATCCGAAGAGCGGCAAGAGGTCGACGTCCATTGCAGCAGACTGGTCCCGCAAAAGCCGCGTTCCACGGGCATCGAGATTATCCGCAAGGACGATAGCGTTCCGGATGTATCGCGTGGCGAGTGACTGATTCTTCCTACGGCATCGTGGCGCACCGCAGATTCGGACAATTTGAACGTCGCCGGCGCAACGCCATCGCAAACTGATTCAATGAGAGTGCTCATTTCCCACCCGTCCGTCGATCATCGATACTCCGGGAACGCTAATCGACACTCCCGGAACGGCGAAGCGATACATCGGGAACGCGAGCATCGATCCTTCAGGAACGCCGCAACGATACTCCGGGAACGCACCTTCGAAAGCGAATCGTGGAAAGTCGCTGACTTGAGCAGTTACAGCGGCACCCCTAACCTCTTAACCTCTCATTGAACCCTCTAACCCCGCGAGATACTTTTCTTTGAATTTTGGAGATTCAGAAAGGCAGGCTCTAGCGTCGCATTTCGTCCACAGTGCCGTGCGCTAGCGTAAATCGTCAGGACCGGGCAGCGACTTGCTCGATCGATCCAGGCCCCAGTCAGTGCAGTGACGCGGTGACGAAGGACGGGTGGGGTAATGTCGGCGTCTGCGACGAACCATGTCCATGCCTCGCTCCTCGTCGATCGCACCGGCACGACCTACCAAGCGGATGCCGGCTATTCAGTTGGTCGCTCGTCAACCCTCTTACCAACTGAAATCTCGAGAGCTTGCTTCAACAACATGACCGGATCGACCCCGATAGCCAATGCCACGGCAACATACTCGTCAACGCCAAGCAGGCGCTCGCCGGTTTCGTACCGCGACACGTAGGCCTGTTGCCAACTTAGCCGCCCAGCGAGATCGACCTGCCGCAGCTTGGCATCACGGCGTGCCTTTGTGAGCAGGTGCACGATGCGACAATGCAGGTCAGACGAAGCAGGAGAACGCATACCAGGCATCTACCATTTGCCTAGTATACGTAAAGCGTATATCATGCGTCTAGCTTTTTGCGAGCGTGATCCGATGGAAGACGACCGAATTGCTGAAAAGTGTGCATCGGCGGACAGGGAAGCTTCCATACCGGTGCTGGATCGCTTCGTCGCTCGCCTGGAGGTCAGCCGGACCTACCCGTGTCCGGTGGTCAGCATCCTAACCTTCTGGGCCGGGCTGATCGCGCTCACCGTCGTCGACAAGGTGACCGGAACGACGCCTGTGGTAGCGAGCCGCCTCTATGCGGTTGCATGGGCGCTGGTAGTAGGCCTGGAACTCGGCCGCGATGTTTGGGTCCAACGTCACCGCTACGCGTCACCTCGCTGGCTACAAGCTTTAGATTCGGCCGTGGGCCACGAGGTGACCGTCCATGCGCTGGCCGCGCTGATCAGGCAGCATGAGCACGAGTTGGATTACGTGGTCACCCGCTCCGATCTGAGATTCGAGGTTCAGGCAGAGCGAGCTCGACGAAGGGAAGCTGCACGGCGAGCGGAAGGGTTTCGCCTTGTCGAAGCACCGGTGATCGACGCCGCTCAGGTCGCGCGCGACGAGGAACGACGCCGTCGTGCTCGTGAGCGGCGTGCCGCTAGGCAGGGCAGGGCGCCTGCGTGACCGGCTCTAAGCCGGAAACGGTTGGAGATCTGGTCGGCCTTACGATCTCCGGCGGGATCGCGCACTTTCCCGGCCGGGCTGGCGAGCGAGTTCGCCACTTCGCCGATCTCGACCCGACACTGGTCGCCGAGCTGCTCACCGCGGCCGAGGCGAGTGACTTCTTCACCCGCCCGGTTCCGAATGGGACTGCGCCTGTCCGCCCTGACGCGCGCACGTACAGCATACGTCTCGTGCATGCCGACCACTCACGGGTGCTGACCGTCCCGAGCCGTTCGAAGCACCGGAGCTGGCGCAGCTGATCCGAACCGTGCGCCGCTGCCTGTCGGGCAGGCCGAGACACCACGCTTCGCATTTGCTCGGCGCTCCCGACGTGATAGCGTCCGTTCGCCGCCCGGTCAGTCCCGGCGGTGAGGCGTAGCAACCTCAAGACATAGCAGCCGGTCAGCAATTAGGTGTTGGCCGGGTGGCCGTCACGCATGTCCAGGGCTCCGCCTAAAGGTGGCGGCGCCTTGTGCTATGCAGGGTTGCTAACACCCGGCTCACGGGCCGGAGAACGCCTCCAGACGACGAGGAGGCGGTCATGGCAGGGCAGGGTGCGTTTCAGGCCTTCGCGGCGCTCACAGTGGCTCTGGCGGGCATGCCGGCCATGGCACAGCAGCCACCCGGCGTCGCCGACTTCCTCAGCACCATCGGCGGTGACACCGACATGAAGACCAGCGGGTCGCTGCGCACCCGCCCGTCGCCGCAGGTCTTCCCGCTGCTCGACGACGCCGAGGAGATCATCGGCTACCGCTTCTTCGCCGAGAAGATCACCGCCGACGGCTCGGCGACGGCCGTACGCGCCCGTGACGCCTTCGCGCATGAATGCGTCGCCAAGGGCGGTCGGATCGAGCCCGAAGACGGGGACGCAGCGCGCAGCTTCCGCGACCGCGCGCTCGGCCGCAGGCTGCCGCCCCGGGGCGAGTTCAAGCACTTCTGGTCCGGCATCTCGGCGGTTTGCTCGCGCGGGCCGGACCAGGTGCTCGGCGGCTTCGTCGCAATCACCTACGACACGACCGAAGTCGCGACCAAGGGCGACCTCGGCAGCCGGCTGATAAGCCACGTGTCGATGATCCCGACCCGTACTGCGGTCTACGCCTACCGCCCCGATCAGATACGGTCGGCGGCTTGGTTCCAACGCGCTCAGGACAGCTATGTCGCCGACCGCGAGGCCGAGCAGAAGCGCCGCGAGGCGTTCCGGCGTGACCTCGCGATCGGGACCGTCACCAACTGCGGCACCGTGATCCAGATCCGCGGGCCAATGGTTGAGATCGCGGTACCTCCGACCACGCTGACGCCCAACGGCCAGTCCACCTTCTGGTCGCGGCGCGACACGCTGGCGCCGACCTTCTCTACGCCTTGCACCTACGGACTCTGAGGAGCCGATCCGCTCGAATTGCATACGGTTTAACCCGCAACGGAGACCCGCCATGACCCTTGACCTGAGCGACTTCAATCCGAAGCCTTTGCCCTCCCGGGAGTACCCGCCCTATGCGTCGGCCGACCCTGCTACCGACCTGCGGCTGCTCTTTGCCGGCACCAAGTGGAGCGATCCCGGACACGGTGGTGACCCGACCAAAACCGAGGCGGGGGATTGGATGATCCGGGTCATGTTGGACCTGCCTTACCCCATGCTCGCAAGCCTCGAAGCGAAGGCCGGATCGCATAATGTAGGCGAGCTTATCCGGGCCGCTCTCGTGACCGCTGGACATGGCACCGGGTCGGACATTGTGGGTGTCAGGTCCGACCGCTACGCGACCCGCAACGAGCAGCGTGAGCGGCGCGGGATTTCCGCAGAAATAAGCGGCACGCGAGAGGGCGAATGACCCATCGACCCGGGAACGAACGGCTACGCTACCAAGCGGTTCTGAAGCCGCTGGAATGGGAGCAGCGGATGCGTGTCGACTACCGCGATGACGTGCTTCGGATCGTGGCTGTCCTGGCTGATGATGGCATCGCGATCAGTGAGGATGTCGCGTTCATGGCGTGGCATCGGTTCTCGGAAGAGGACCGGTGTGCTGGCTGGTATGGGCCCGGCGCCGACCAGGAGATTCGGCGCAACCTTATGCCGCATCCCGAGCTCAGACCGATCGCGGAACAGGATGGCGCTGCGAATGTCCATCGACCTCCCGCCATCCCGGATCACGGCCCGTCCAAAGGCGATGTCGAGCACCACTATACCAGGACGGCATTGGCGCTGATGCGCATGGCGCTGGCGTTGCTCGACCGGGCAGGACTCTTCCTTGCTGCGGCCCGTCTTCAGCATGCGATCGACACGCTCGCAAGCGACCCGGGAGGCGCTGCGAAGCAGCGTCATCCTGACCCCTCGACCGGTGCTGAACACGACCGGCACACGCATCAAAGCCGGATCGAGAACGGGGAGGGACCGGGCTCATGACGGACGCCATTACGCTCGGCATTTCGGGGTGGTTCACCCCGCATGGAACCCTTTACCATGAGGAGGGCCGCACGCTCGACGAGATCGCGCCGGAGGACTGGTCCAACCTCCTCGCCCATGCAGAGTCGATCAACTTCTTCACGCGAGCTGAGCCGGCACTGCCGGCGCCTGATGCCCGCATCTTCCACCTCACCATAACCGCCGGCGAGCGGTCACGCGAGCTGGCGATCAACGATCCGTTCGAGGCGTCGGAGCTTGCCTTGCTCATCCGGCTGACGCGCCGGGCCATGCGGGACCGACTGGTGCTGACGCCTGAAACGCTGAGCGAGGAGGCGTTCGAAGCCATACAGGCAAGCCTGCGCCAGGCGGGGCAAGACTGAGTCGGCTGGCCGGCTCATACGCCGGCCCAGGTGCCCCGCCGGAAACCGGTATGCGCCCGGATGAACCACATGATTCCGGCGATCAGCTTCCTAAACAGTACGGGTAGGGGCACACCCGATGCACCCTGACGGGGTGCGGAAAAGGGTAGATTCGCGTCGTTTGCACGGGTTGGTCCCATGCGGATACTGCGCTCGGACCGGCCGGTCCATTGTGGTCCACAGAGCAGTTAAGGCGCGGAAACGTGCAGTTTTCCCTTGCTCTGCTCTGCACTTCCTCCTTGCGCGCCCATCATGGGCAATGCACACTCGCTACCGGGGTAGAAAGGGGGTCCGCATGGCGCGCGTACCGATCACGGTGTACCTGCAACCCGACCAGCTCGCCGGCATCGAGCGCCGCGCGGGCCAGGTCGGCAAGACGCGCAGCGCCTGGGTGGCGGACACGCTGGTGCGCTCACTCGAGGACGAGCTGCTGCCGCTCGACGAGATCCTGCTCGACCAACTGACCAAGGTCCGTGCCGGCCTGGAGGTCGTCGCGGAGGCGCAGGTCGGGCGCGGCCCGGAGAGCAAGAAGGGACTGGCTGAGATGCGGCAGCGCCGGACCGACCTGGCAGCCCGGATGCTGGCCGAAGCGCGCGGGATGCTGCGGCGATGACCGATGCTGGCCGCAGGCGGATCGACGTTTCCAGTGACGTCCACAGCCGCTTGGACACCGAGTCCAAACGGCGCAACATTCCCATCCGTGATCTCGTCGAACAGGCGGTCACCACCATGTTCGACAGAGAGGCCCAAGCGGCCCTGTCGCTGCGGCAGCAACGCGAGCGCCGCCATGCCGATCGCATGGAGGAACAGACCGCCCAGATCGGTGAAGTCACCCGCCGCGTATCGGCCCTGATCGCCCAGCAAACGAGGGATCTGCCCGGCGCTTTGAACGCGGGTTTCGACGCGATCAAGGACACCATCCAGAAGACCGGTGGGACCGGACATCTCCGCGACATGATCGCCAAGTTCCAGACCGACTTCACGGTCATCTTCAAGGAAGCGCAGGGCACTCTCGCCGCCTCGGTCCGCGCTGTGACGGAGAGCGTAGAGAAGCAGGCGAAAGCCGTGGGAGAGCAGCTCGATCGGATCGAAAAGCGGCAGTCGGGCACGCGTGGAAAACTAGCTGTGGGTGCAGGATCTGGCATCGCGCTGCTTCTTCTCGTCGGGCTTCTGACACCGGACACGCCACCAACTCGTTGGCTCGCGACGCGGCTCGTCGGCGAAACCGATCCGGCCCGGGCAGCATGGACGCTGGCGGGCGATGGACGGGCCAGGGGATTGCTGATGGCGGAGACCAGGGGCCTCCTCTACGATGAGCCATTCCGCCAGCGGTACGCATCCTGCGTCGACAGGTCCAAGCGGGCCAAAGCCTCGTTCCCCTGCCGCATTATGTTCCCGCCCTTGCTCGACACGACGCCGTGACCGTTCGCCCAAACTCGATTGCGGGAGGCGGGGATGCGGCGAGCTATTACGCGGCCGATAACTACTACACCGGCGAGCAGGAGGGGCCGTCCGAATGGGGCGGGGGAGGGGCCGAGGAACTCGGTCTGTCCGGTTCCGTGGATGCCGGAACATTCGCCGAGGTGCTGGACGGCAAACTACCCAATGGGACGGTCATCGCGAGAGGGGGCAATGGCGAGCGAGCGCCGGGGTTCGAGCTGACGTTCAGCGCGCCGAAGTCGGTATCGCTGGTTGCCATGATCGGCCGCGATGAGCGTGTCATGCCGGCGTTTGCGGAAGCGATCCGGAACACCATGACGTGGGCGGAGGAGCGGTTCGGGGAGGTGCGGTCGGGCAAGGGCGGCGCGGTGATCGAACCCGGTCGCCTGGTCTACGCGATCTTCCACCATGACCTGAGCCGGAAGCTCGATCCGCAGGCACATGCCCATGTCGTCGTGGCGAACGCCGCGCAACGCGGTGACGGCCGCTGGGTCGCCCTCCACAATCCGGCGCTATGGAAGCACTCGAGCACCATCGGCGCCGTCTTCCATGCCGACTTCCGTGCCCGGTTGGAGCAGCTTGGCTATCGGACCGAGATCACCGGCAAGCACGGCCAATTCGAGATCAGCGGCATCCCGCGTGCCGCCATCGATGCGTTCAGCGCCCGGCGCGAGCAGATCCTCAGCCGGGCGGCGGAGCTCGGCGCCTCCGGCCCGAAGGCGATGGAAACCATCGCGGTCAGTACCCGCGACGCCAAACAGGCGGGCGATGCCACGGTTGCCCGCGCCATGTGGGCCGAGAAGGCCGAGGTCCATGGTGCCGCCATCTCAGCCGTCGTGGACGCCGCGCGCGGGATCGAGCGGCCGCGGTCCATACTCGATGCCGTGCGTGCCTGGGGTACAGCATTGCTCGAGCGCATCACCCATGCCTTCGGACCACGACCAGAACCGCTGCTCCACGGCACGGATGCGGTGCGCCGGAGCGCCGAACTGGCGAGCGGCTATGCGGTGGCGGCTGGTGTCCGGCACCTCGGCGAACGCGAAGCAAGCTTCACCTATTCGGACCTGCTGAAGAGCAGCCTAGATATGGCAGAGAAGGGTGCCACGGTGCGCGGTATCGAGGCGCGCATCGAGCGGCTGCGCGAGGCGGGTGTCATCATCTCCGGGCCGCGCGGCAGCCTGCACGCAGACCGGCTCACGACCCGCGATATGCTGGCGACGGAAAAGGCGCTGGTTGCGGCCGCGCATGGCGGGGTGGGGCAGGGGACACCCATCCTCGATGCCGCTTCGGTCGACAGCGCACTCGATCGCGCGGCCAACCGGCGCGAGGTCAAGCTATCCGCTGAACAGCGCGTTGCGGCGCACGCCATGCTGTCCGGTGCCAACCGCATCCAGGTCGTCCAAGGCGATGCCGGTACCGGCAAATCGTTCCTCTTCGAACTGGTACGGGAGGTTGGCGCGGAAGTAGGTGCGGGGATGCTGGTGCTGGTCCCGCAGAACAAGTTGATGGATGACCTGACCGGACGGGGGCTGGAGGTGCGCTCGCTCGCATCCGTGCTGAAGGAGCACGGCAGCCGGACCGGCCCGGCCAAGCCGAACGAGCAGCTGTCGGCGCTGATGAAGGGCAAGGTCGTGGTGATGGAGGAAGCGTCCATGGTGTCCTCGCGTCAGCTTGCCGGGTTGTTCGAGGTCGCCCGGAACGGCGAGGCCGCCAAGCTGGTGCTGGTCGGCGACGTGAAGCAGATACCCGCGGTAGAGGCCGGGCGGCCGTTCGCGCTGCTGCAGGAGGCGGGCGCTCCTACGGTGCGGCTTACCGAGAACCGGCGCCAACAGACCGATGTGCTCCGTGACGCCGCCTCCCTGGCACGCGAGGGCAGGGTCGCTGCCGCCTTCGAACGGCTCGGGGACAAGGTCCAGCAGAGCCCCCATCCGGCGGGAGCGGCCGTCGTCGAGTATCTGAAGCTTTCGCCCGAGGAACGCGACCGCACCGCCTTGCTTACTTCGGGGCACGTGCTGCGCGAGGCTGTACTGGAAACGGTCAGGGCCGAGCTGCTGGCGCAAGGCAAGCTGGGCGCTGACGCTTTGAGTCTGCGCAGCTGGGACACGCTGAACCTGACCCGTGAGGAGCTGCGCCAGGTCCGACATTGGGCGGAAGGCATGCGGCTCGACATCTACCGCCATCAGGCCGGGCTTGTGCCAGGCTCCTATGAGGTTGGCTTGATCGATCGGGCGAGCGGCATGCTCGAGCTCGCTCGTGAAGGCCGCGCGCAGCTGTTCGACCCCAGGAGCCTCCGATCGGGAGGGGAGGGGGCCGCGCTCTCCGTTCCCGGCGAGATCGACGTCCGCGAGGGTGACCGCCTGGTCTTCACGGCCAGCGACCTGAAGCGCGGGATGTCTAATGGTGCCGCAGTGACCCTTACTGCGATCGATGGCGACACGCTCCACCTCTCCGGCCGTGACCGGAATCATGTGATCGGGCCTGACGACCCGATGCGCGAGCGGCTGGGCCATGGCGCCGTGCTCAACATACATCGCGCGCAGGGAGTTACGGTCGACCGGGCGATCACGGTCATGGACAGCCGCGACAGGTTGCTCAACAGCGAAAGCCTCTACTACGTGCTCCAGACCCGCGCGCGCGAAGACGTGTCGCTGCACACCGACGACAAGAAAGCGCTCGCCATCGCGATCGAAACGCATCGGGGCGACGTTCCGCACGCGAGCGATGTGGCACCCGAGCTCTCGTTGTCCGGTAGGGAGCGATTCGATCCGGCCACGGGCGAGCTGCCCCGACTAGACGATCCTGGCGCGAGCGATCGCCGCCAACTGGAGGCGATGAGTGCCGCCCTCCGATCCATCGGCAGCGAGCCTGCCAAGCCGGTGGCGGAGGCTGTTCGGCAGGCACCGACTTCGGTCAGAGAGCTGGTGAAGGAGCCGGAAATCGAGATCGACCACGATTACGACTTCGACATGTGAAGGTCTGCGTTGCGATTACAGGGCGGCGAATCAGCTTTGATCCCCTCGATGCAAACTAGAAATGTCGGCCCCCCAACCGGACATTGTAGCGGACCGGAATTACGTACATAGAACATCGTCAGTGAGGTAAGCAGGTGTTTCAGAGGCTGCAGGATATGGCCAACGAACCGGACTTCCAGGCGGTCGCCGACCGGGGCGAGGGTATCGGTGCCATGCAGCCCATGAAGATAGGGGAGGGCGGGTCACGGTACCGTGACGCCGTCGATCTCGCACTCGAGCTGACCGCCAAATCTGCCGCGTTTCGCAGCAGCCTGCCGCCCGCCATGCGGACGGGGCTCGCCGACCTCGTTCGGGCGATGAACTGCTACTACAGCAACCTGATCGAGGGACACGACACGCATCCCGTCGACATAGAGCGCGCCTTGAAGAACGACTTCAGCGCCGACCCGGCCAAGCGCGACCTCCAGTTGGAAGCGACTGCGCACGTCGCGGTCCAGGGCTGGATCGACGCGGGAGGGCTGGCGGGCCGGGCGACGAGCGTGGAGGGCCTACGTGAGGTCCATCGGCGCTTCTGCGAGCATTTGCCTCAGTCGATGCTCTGGATTGAGCCGGTCGAGGGCGGCGAGCGCGTTCTGGTCGAGCCCGGTGCCCTGCGGACCCGCGATGTCCGGGTCGGGCAGCACATTGCGATCAGCCCCGGGGCGGTGCCGCGCTTTCTCGAGCACTTCGCCTGGGCGTATCAGAAGCGCGGCGCGACGGACGCCATCGTATCTCTCGCGGCCGCGCATCACCGGTTCGCCTGGATTCACCCTTTTCTCGACGGCAACGGGCGGGTCGCCCGCCTCATGTCGCACGCCATGCTGCTCGACGCGCTCGACACGGGCGGCGTGTGGTCCATCGCGCGCGGCCTCGGCCGCAACGTGCAGGCCTATAAGCGGCACCTTGCCGCCTGCGACCTACCCCGCCGCAACGACCTTGATGGGCGGGGCTCGCTAAGCGAGGAGGAGCTGGCGAGCTTCACGACCTTCTTCTTGAAGACCTGCATCGACCAAGTCGACTTCATGGCCGGCTTGGTCGAGCCCGACCAGCTGCGCAGTCGCATCCGGCGCTGGGCGGCCGAAGAGACGGACGGGGGAAGGCTGCCGGCCAAGGCCATCCAGGTAATTGACGCAGCGCTGTACCGAGGCGAGCTCCCGCGCGGCGAGGTAGAGAGTATCGTCGGCACTGGCGAACGCCAAGCGCGCCGGGTTACCTCCGCGCTGACGAGTCTCGGCGTGCTGACGGCCGACAGTTCCCGGGCGCCCCTGCAGATCGCCTTTCCTGCCACGCTGGCGGGGCGCTGGATGCCGGGACTGTTCCCAGAAGCGCGTAGCGGCTTGCGTCAGCCGCTGGAATCATCAGCGGTGCGACACGGGGCGGCCAATGGTAAGGTGTCGTGACCGCGATGATGCGGATCAACTCGACGGAGGCAACCTTCCCGTTCTTCAGCCGCAACGACTTTCAGGGTCAGCCCAGCAGCCGTGTTTACCGACCCTACAAGGCATTCGAGATCATCCTCGACCGTGTTCTCGGCGAACGGGTGAGAGCGGATGGCGCGTGCGCTGTCGACCTCTGGTGTGCGCTCGCCAACATTCGTTGGTCCGGTCCAGATGGCATGGACGTCTCCTACGGCTTCAGGCGGGCCGGCGAGGTGGTGTCCTGGGTGCGCGAGGAGGGAGACTATCTCACCTGGTATTGCAGCGGCGAGCCAGGGCACGTTGCCACTTGGATCGACAGAGCGCTCGCGGTAGCGGGATGGTCGTGGAGGCGGTTGGAACCGGACGCCGCGGACACCGGCGAGAGGGCCGACGACAGTTAGCGCTTGGCGTAGAGTTCGGGCTGCCGCTCCACGACAGAACGGCGGACCGCGCGCAGCCGAATGGCTTCCGGTCGAGCGAAAACGGGTACTGATTGCGTGTAGGCCGATCAGGAGTGTGGACGCCCACAAGTAGATAGTTTGGAAATGCCAATCGTGACACTTTGCCCAGCGGCAAAGTGTCGCAGCCGACAGAAACGCCGCCGGCCGAACCGGAAGGGATTCACACGATTCCCGTTTCGTGCTTCTCCTGTTCCCATGATTCAAGGTGACTTGTTCTCCGCATCCCCGGTGGCCCCGCCGAAGATTTCGTCCCAGACGCCCTTAGTCGAGGGTCTGCCGTCGATCATCGATGTTATCGCGCAGGTGTCGACCCGGCCGCGCTACGCCTTCATGGTCTTGAACCTGATCGCGCGCGCGGCAGGGCAGGGGGGCAAGGCAGGACCCTACGTCCTCCGGCAGGGGCAGGCCGTTCGGCTGCGCGACTGGTTGTGCGACTCCCTCGCTCCCATGGCAGCCCGCGATCATAAGCGGGCAGCGCTGGCCGAGCAGGTGAGGGTGGAACTGGCAGGGCAGGAGCAGCTGCCAGGAGACCCTGACGCAGCGTCACGACTGGTGGACCAAGTGGTGCTGGAGCGGGTGCGCCGCTCCGGCCGGTGTAATGTCAGCCGGGCGGTGTCCGAGCTGGTCCGGGCAGGGCTGGTCCGGCGCCACTATGAGGGCTGGCGAGTAGATCACCACAATCGAGGCGCCCGGCGCGAGGCGGTGTACACGTTATTGCCCGATACGATGCGCGCACTAGGCAAGGCGTAGAGCTAAATCCGCGCTGGTCATGACAACCCCCAGTCTGCTGGATCAGGGTCGCATGGCAATTTGACGCTCTTGAGCTTGCCCGTGAGCTAGGCTTACTGTCGCGAGACCCGCCGGCAGGAATTGCTTGCCAGTCCAGAAGCCGCTCGAGTGTACGCTCTCGGCGGCCCCTGCTTATGATTTAAGAAGCGCTGTGATCTCAACCATCCAGCGCGGCGAGATCAGGCTGTTACGGATCAGCTCGGTGGCGCTGGACGGGATCAGCGGGGGAGTCGTGCGCGATCCGAGAACCGGGGCAATGCTCGGCCTTGGTGACGAGCGGTCTGAGCGTCGGCGAAGTCAGCCTGCCGATCACCTAAGTAAGTCCAAGCGAGGTGCTCCGACCCTTTGCCGATGCACTCAGCTTCGACGTCGCGACGGGAACGATGGCGCTAGTCGGGCCGGTGCCATCGACGCCGCTTGCGCGGCGGAAAGGGGAGGCGCATATCACTGTCATGGCTACCCGGTCCGATACGATCACCACCAAGGGCAGCAAGCCCGGCGTGCTCGGGCGTAGCGCAGCGACGGGCCGTTACGTTCTGGCGCCGGTGGCGACCAAGAAGGCGACCGTCTCCGACCAGCGTATTGCCGCGGCAGTGAAGAGCGTTCTGGCCAAGAAGAAGTAGCTTGCCGGCCGTCCAGACGTCGACAGACGACGTCTTCATCAATTGCCCATTCGACGATGCCTTCGCGCCGACGTTCCGGGCACTGATCTTTGCGACCCTCGTCTGCGGCTTTCGCCCGCGCTCGGCGCGCGAGCTGGATGAGGGTGGCCAAACCCGGATCGACAAGATCTTCGCGCTGATCGAGCAGTGCCGCTACGGCATCCATGACCTGTCACGCACCGAGCTGGACGCGGGCAACAACCTGCCGCGCTTCAACATGCCGTTGGAACTCGGGCTGTTCCTTGGCGCCAAGCGCTACGGCGGCAAACATCAGAAGGCCAAGCGTGTCCTGATCCTCGACGTGGAGCAGTTCCGCTACCAGCGTTTCATCTCCGATCTGGCCGGCATGGACATCCATGAGCATGGCGGCGACCCGACTCGAGCACTTCGCGAGGCGCGTGATTGGCTTGCCAACGTGTCGCGTCGCGAGCTGCCGAGCGCCGACCGCGCGCAGCGCGTCTATGAGGCGGTTCTGGCCGACTTGCCCGATCTGGCGGCCGTGCTAGAGTTCCACCCAGATCGGATTCCGTATGTCGATTTCGAGCGGGTCGTCGGGCGATGGCTGATCGAAGCGCCGGCCGCGATCGGGGCGGCGTAAGACACCTCAAAAGCCGTTACGCTCTGTTCCCGCTGATTAGAAAAGACACATTCTGCCCCAAATAGAAATGACACACGGCTGGTAGCAGCGGG
>NZ_QQNB01000007.1 GCF_003345355.1 Sphingomonas aracearum
GGTGTTCACCATGGCTGCCGCGGCATACAACCTCCAGCTGCTGGCCCGGCAGGCCGCGCCGGCCTGATACGCGGCGCATCCTCCGGTGTCCGGCGTCACCAGACATCCGCCACGCCGATTTCGCGCAGGCATTTTTTCAACGGTCTCGACCGGTTATGACACCAGCAACCTAAGCTCGCTCTGTATCCGCCGCAGGGCCTTTCAATCCTGGCGGCGGCAGGTCGGCATCCGGATCGCGTCCCTGTAGCTTGTCTAGGAGACGCATAGCCGGCGTGACGGTCAGCCCGTGGAGGAGGATGGAAAACAGCGCCACCAATCCTACGATGGCCCACAGCCGCTCGCCTCCGGCAAGCTCAACGTGGTTCAGCGCATAAGCCAGGTAATAGAAGGAGCCGACACCGCGGATGCCAAAGAAGGCAAGAGTCATCTTCTCGGAGAGGTCTGCCCGCAAGCCGGCAAGCCCTATCAAGCCGGTAACGGGCCGCACGACGAGGATAATGATCGCAGCGGCCAGTACATCTACCCAACCAATCGGTTGAAGGAGCCCACTGACCAGCGCACCACCGAACAGGATCAGGAGCACCATCATGCCGATGCGCTCCACCTGTTCGGTGATGTCGTGCATCTCGCGGTTGAACTCATGATCGCGATGCGAGCGGCGAAGCGTCAATGCGGTGATGAAGACAGCCAGAAAGCCGTAGCAGTTGAGGAGCTCGGTCACGCCGTAGGAGACGAAAGTCGCGGCAATGGCGATCAGGCCATCCCCGGTCTGAGCCAGCTTGGTTTCCGCTGGCACGTGAAAGGTCAGCCAGCCGAACAGGCGGCCGATCAACCAACCGCCGACGACACCCACGCCGATTTCCCACAACACACTATGGAACACCCATTCGCGCGCCCAAGGCTCTCCGGTGCTCGCCGAAATGCCCAGCGCGATAGCGAGGTTGACGAACGGAAAGGCAAAACCGTCGTTCAGGCCCGCTTCTGACGTTAAACCGAAGCGCACCTCGTCTTCCTCTCCGGTCTTGGGAGGACCGACCTGCACGTCTGACGCGAGCACGGGATCAGTGGGAGCGAGGCAAGCCCCAAGCAGAAGCGCCGCGATCCATGACAGGCCCAAGCCCCAGCCTCCGATCGCCGTGATCGCCGCGATGCTGAGGGGCATCGTGACCGCAAGCAGCCGCCAGGTCACATTCCATCGGCGCCAGCTGAATACGCGATCCAGCTTCAGGCCTGCGCCCATCAGCGCGATGATAACGATGAACTCGGTGAAGCGCTCGGTGATGTCGGCGTAAGACAGCGGCAAAGGCCGCAGCGACACAGCCGGCAACGAGAAGACCACGGCTCCGATCCCGACACAGATGATCGGCAGCGACAGCGGCAATCGTTTCAACGCAAGCGGCAGCCATGCTACGAGGGCGATCAGGACTCCGGCACCTGTTAGCCAGAGGATATAGGGTTCAGGCGATGAAAAGCTGGGCACCTGCGCCGCTCTCCAGGCAGTAGCGCGTTCCGAGCGCTTCAGATGGATGTCGCATCAGCCTGGCGGAATGAGCAGACAGGGACCGAACACAGCCTGGCTCCCAGTTCATTACGCGAGACCTCTTGCGGGCCTTTGTTACTGTCGCTGCCGAATCGCGTCGGCACGATCTTCCGTCGCATCCGCCTTCTTCTCGGCAGTCGCACGAACCCTGCGGGCTTCCTCTTCCAAGGCATCCGCCCGCTGATCGGCTTCGCTGCGAACGGCGTCCGCCTGGTCCTCGGCGGCGTCCGCACGTGCTTCGATCGCCTCGTTCAGACTGTCAGCGGCACGATCCTGGGCTTCACCCGTCCGCTCCGCCGGCCCTTTCTCGATCGTATCCTCGCTCGATACGACACCTGCGTTGGCGTCGGCCTGCTCGCCGGCATCCTCGCGGGGGCCGTCACAGGCCCCCACGAACGCGATCAGTGCCAGCCCGACGAGCTGGAGGCGTAGCCCTCGTCTCATGACCGCGATTCCTCACTCGGCGTCGAACTGCCCGGACGGAGGGTGGTGCTCGACTGCGGCGCGATCGGCGGAGCCGGCATCGCGGACGAGCCGCTAAGACGCTGGACCAGCTTGGCGGCGGCGTCCCGTCCGCCGAGACCGAAGGCGAGCGCGAAGGCGACGGCAATGGCACCCAGAATCAGGCCGAACGCGAGATTGATGATGTCGTCGGCGAGACCCATGAAGCGCAGCCCGATGGCGGTGCCGAGCACGATGATCGCGACGTGCACGATCTTCGCAGTCAGCTCGGCATTGGCACCGCCGCTGGCGCGCACGACCGTCGAGACCAGCTTCGCGATGGCGATGGCCGCCGCGATGATGACGGCACCGAAGATGACCGAGCCGAGCAGGGTCAGGATCTCCGCCATCATGCGCGAGCCGTAGGCGAAGTTGAGCTGCCGGAACGCCTCCATCAGGCCGAAGATGATAATGGCGACGAACACGGCGTGACCGAGCAGCTTGGAGGGCACCAGCGTCGGGGTCGACGGGGTTCCTGCCGACGTCGCTGGAACGCCGGCGGCCGGCGTGGTGCTTGAGGGGAACACGCCGAGCGCGCTGATCGTGCGATCGAAGCCGGTGCCGCTCAGGAACTGGCTAAGGAGTTGCGACGCGAACCGGCCGATCACATAGGCGAGCGCGAGGATGATCGCAGCCGCGACGACATGCGGGATGCTGTCGAGGATGATGCGGAGCATCGCGGTCGCCGGATCGGAGATTGCGCGGATGTTGAGCTGATCGAGCGCGGCGATCGCGACCGGGATGATGATGAGCGCGAACACGATCCCGCCGACCATCCGCGGCAGCGTTGTAGGATCGGCCTTGGCCATGCCGGCGCGTTCGGCGAGCTGCTCGGTGCGGGCGGCTGTCAGCACCGCCTCCACCGCCTTCTTGGCGACGCTGGCGACGATGTAGCCGACGAAGAAGATCAGCCCTGCGCCGATGATGTTGGGGATGGCGGCGCCGAACTGGTTGAGCATTCGGCCGACCGGGCTGGTGGCAGCGGCCAGGCCGAGCGGCTGGGCAGCCAGCACGAGCGCAATCAGGATCACGATCCAGAAGGCCGCATCACCGACCTGGGCGCCGACACTCTTGGGGTTGCGGCCCGTCTCGGGAATACCGGACTGCCGGTGCGCGTGCCGCGCCAGCGGCGTCTTGTTGACCAGCGCGGCGACGCCCCACTTGGCGGCCCTCGCTAGAAGATAGCCGATCAGGAGAATGACGGCCGCCGCAAGAACGCGCGGCCCCCACTCCTGTAGGTAGAGAACGGCGGTGTCGCCGAAGTTGCGGGTGCCGGCGATCATGCCGTCCGCTGTCACATAGTTCGGGTTCATCGCCGTCTCCCCTGTTGGCAAGGCATGTGAGCCCGGCGCGGGCTTTCACCCGCGCCGGGCTCCACCGACTAGATACGCTTGTCGGTGTCGCGGAAGGTCGAGCCGCGGGTCTCGACGTCTGTGTCGCGGTCGACCTCGACGTCGGTGCGACGCACGGTGTCGTCGACCTCCGCGACATGCTCTTCGGCCGTCTTGGAGACCACCACCTCCTCGACGACGCGGGCTGTCTTGCCGACCACGGCTTCCTCGCCGGTCGCGGTCATGTCGATCGTCCGCTCGCGGAAGGCGTCGGTATCGGCCGCGGAAAGCGGCTGATCGACCGCGCGGCGCTCCACGTTGACGCGCTCGTTGCGGAGGCGGATTTGCTCGTGAACCGGCGTTTCGGTCACATAGGACCGCACGCGCACCCCGCCGCGGCTCACGTCGCGCTTGCCGACGACCAGTTGCTCCTCGACGATCGGGATCGCCTCTTCCTGCTCGGCCGTGCGGCCGGCGGTCTCGCGACGGTCGAAGCTGCCGAGCGCAGCCCCGGTCGCACCGGCAGCGGCGCCGGGGTAATCCCAGCCCGACGAGCGCCACTGGCTCGCACGGTCGTCGATGTCGATCGAGTTGGCCTCTTCGAGCACGCGCACCGCCTCGTCGACGCGATCGTCATCGACGTCTGCGGTCAACAGCGCACCGCCACGGCGCACGCCTTCCTCATAGGTGTGGCGGTCTTCATCGGGCACGAACGCGTTCTTGATCGAGTCCCAGAAGCCGCGGTCCTCATGGGTCGAGTAGCCCGTCTCTTTGTAGCCGGCGCTCGACTTGTCGTGGACATGTACGTGGTCGGCGTCGACCCGCGCGCTCTTCAGACGCTCCTTAGCGGCCTCTGCGTCGCTTCGGCTGTCAAACAGGGCGGTAATGGTGGTGGACATGATCTTACTCCTACGTTGATGCAGAATGGGCTGAGCGGCTTATCTCGCCGTCACCACAAGTTCGGTGCGGCGGTTCTCGAAACGACCGCCTGCGGTGGCGTTGGTATCGACTGGATCGTTCTCGCCGCCGGAGACGGTCTCGATGCGGCCGGCGTTGATGCCTTGCGCAACGAGCGCCGACTTGACGCTATCGGCGCGAGCCTTGCCGAGCGCCATGTTGGCTGCATCGGTGCCGCGCGCGTCGGCGTAGCCGGCAATGCGGATTCGGGCGTTCGGATATTGCTTGAGGGTCGCGGCTACCTCGTTCACCTCGGCGGCGTCGGCCGGTCGGATATTGCTCTTGGCGGTGTCGAAGTTGAGCTTTTCGAAGGTGAAGGTGCGGGGAAGCGGCTCCGTGCCGGCCAGATAAGTGCCGAGACCGGACGTGCCGACCAGCGCGTCAGCGGAGCCGGCGTTCGGGGTCGACGCGACAACCTCGGTCGAGGCGGCCGTAGGAGCGGGAGCGACGGCAGCGGTGTCCTCACGGTTGCAGCGGCTCAGAGCGAACAGCAACGCCAGAATCCCGAGCGCAAGCAGCAACCAGGGGAGCCAGTTGAAGCCCTTGTTCTTCTCGATATGGATGTGACTCGGTGCGCCCTCCGGCCTGTCATCGTTAGGTCCTGCCATGAACATCCTCCTGGGTTTTGGTGAGATCGGTGCGGTCGACCTCGATGCGGGTGCGCCTGAGCGTGGTCGGCAGCTCGACCGCCTCCGCCTGCGCCGACCGGAAGACGTGGACCTCCTCGACGAGGAAAAGCCGCTTCTCGACAACCAATCGCTCCTCGATCACGGGAATGATGGTGACGCCGTTCTCCTCACGGACAACGGGGGCTCGATCGACTTCGCGGTCAACCGCAACGCGCCTGATCTCGACGTGCTCGCGGCGAACCTCGTCACGAACAACGACCTGCTCCTGCTCGGGGACGGTGCGGACCGTGACATGCTCGACGTCGGCCGCACGTTTGGTAACGTGCGCCTCCTCCTCAATGATCGGTAAGCGAATGTCGTCGGGCATGCCTGTCCTTCAGCTTTGCCACCTAACGCCGCCGAACCCTTGAAGTGTCCCGGAGCAAACTTTTTCTTGGTTGGGCGAGCTGGTAGTTTGCTACTATCCGTGCAGTAGTTCTCGTTGAGCCGTTCATTATCTGCGAGGAACATCGTCCTATGGCTCGGCGCTCTACCGGCATGGCCAATCCGCTCTCCCGTGTTCTCGCACGCGACACGTTGACCCACCTCGAACAGTTGATCGGCGGTATGACGGCCGGCGTCATCCTGATCGACCTGGCCGGAACGATCATCTGGGGCAATGATGCTGCGCTGGCGATGCACGGCGTCGACAAGCTCGAAGGACTTGGCGGCAACGCCGACACCTATGCGCAGCGGTTCGCGCTCCGGTTCCGCAACGGGCACCGGCTCGCCAACCGCGAATATCCTGTCATCCGCATGTTGGCGGGCGAGAGCTTCCCGGACCTGGTGGTGGAGGTGAGTGCCGCCGGCAGCGATGAACGTCGTTGGACCCATCGGGTGCGCGACGTCGTGATGACCGGGGACGACGAAGAGCCGGACTGCCTCGCGCTCGTGATTCAGGACGTTTCCGAACAGTATGAAGCGGAGGCGCGGTTCGAGGCCATGTTCCAGGCCAACCCCGCGCCGGCGCTCATTATGCGGCTCTCGGATCAGCGATTTAGCCGGGCAAATCGCGGCTTTCTCGAAATGACCGGCTACCCCCGTCAGGTGGTCCAAGGGAACAGCCTCTACGACCTCGACATTCTGAACGGCGCCGAGCGAAAGGACTATGCCAAACAGTGCCTCGCGGAAGGCCGGACGATCCCGCAGATGGAAGCCGAGTTGCCGCTACCTGATGGCAACACCAAGCTCGTCATCATTGCCGGGCAGCCGATCGAAGTCGGCGACGACAAGTGCATGCTGTTCACCTTCGCCGACCTGGAGCCGCGCCGGAAGGCAGAGCGTGCATTGCGATCGAGCGAGACGCACTTTCACACTCTGTTCCAAATGGCGCCCGTGGCGATGGTGCTGACTTCGCCCGACAGTCACCGCACGATGGACGTGAACGACGCCTTCGTTCGCCTCACTGGTCGCAGCTCGGCCGGCTCCATCGGCAGAGCCGCCGGCGACCCCGAGCTTTGGGCCGATCCGGCGCAACGTGAGGAGGTGCAGCAGGAACTGGATCGAAGCGGGGGCGTGCGCAACCGCGACGTCCGGCTGATCGATGCGGACGGGCAACCGGTTGACTGCCTCATGTCGGCCGAGCGCATGGAGATCAGGGGCGAACGCTGCACCCTCTGGCTCTACCAGGACATTACCACGCGCCGGAGGAGCGAGCTGGAGCTTGCCGACGCGATCGAGGCGGTGATGAAGGATGCGAGCTGGTTCAGCCGGTCCGTAATGGACAAGCTCGCGACCCTGCGTAATCCGCGCGCCGAAACCTCTACGGAGACCGCCGACCTGACACCTCGTGAGCGCGAAGTGCTGGGGCTGATCTGCAAGGGCCTGGACGACAAGGCGATCGCTAATCGTTTGTCGCTTTCGGGGAACACGGTGCGCAACCATGTCGCCGGTATCTATGGAAAGATCGGTGTCAATCGGCGTGCCGCAGCCATTGCTTGGGCTAGAGAACGTGGCTTTGCCTAAAATAATTGCAACTATGTGGTCGCAATTCAGTGATGGTCTTCAACAGCAATATCTGGGGCCAGGCTTGCTATTACTTCCCACCGAGGCTGTTGAAAAACGGCTGCTTGCGACGGTGACGAGGGCGTGATTCACTCCGGCAAAGCGGTGGGGGGATCACGGGCATGATGGGTCGGCAGGTGGCGCAGGGGGCGCTGTTCTACGGCTTCCG
>NZ_QQNB01000008.1 GCF_003345355.1 Sphingomonas aracearum
TTGGTTGCGGGGACAGGATTTGAACCTGTGACCTTCAGGTTATGAGCCTGACGAGCTACCGGGCTGCTCCACCCCGCGCCACCATCTGATCCGCTTGTTGTGACGCTTGTTGCGTGCAGGGACGGGTTGGCCCTGAGCGGATCAGAAACGAGGAAGGTTGTGAATGGGTTTTGTATCCGCGTGCACCGGTTTCAATGCCTGGCGACGACCTACTCTTCCATCGCTTAAGCGATAGTACCATTGGCGCAGACAGGTTTCACGGCCGAGTTCGGGATGGGATCGGGTGGTTCACTGACGCTATAGCCACCAGGCAATGAAGCCGGTGCGGCGGATGGGGTTAAAATCGATGCGTTCAAGGCTGGGAGGATCATCCCACCTTTGCCTGCGCTGGTGTTTTTCCAGTGCTGACATTGGAGGTGTGAACTCTCAAGCGTGAATAGGACAATTAGTATCGGTTAGCTTCACGCGTTACCGCGCTTCCACATCCGATCTATCAAGGTGATGGTCTTTCACCGTCCTGTGAAATCTTATCTCGAGGGAGGCTTCCCGCTTAGATGCTTTCAGCGGTTATCCCGTCCGTACATAGCTACCCTGCTGCGCCGTTGGCACGACGACAGGTACACCAGAGGTACGTTCAACCCGGTCCTCTCGTACTAGGGTCAACTCCTCTCAAATTTCGACGCCCACGGCAGATAGGGACCAAACTGTCTCGCGACGTTCTGAACCCAGCTCACGTACCACTTTAATTGGCGAACAGCCAAACCCTTGGGACCTGCTCCAGCCCCAGGATGTGATGAGCCGACATCGAGGTGCCAAACGATTCCGTCGATATGAGCTCTTGGGAATCATCAGCCTGTTATCCCCGGCGTACCTTTTATCCGTTGAGCGATGGCCCTTCCACGAGGAACCACCGGATCACTATGACCGACTTTCGTCTCTGCTCGACTTGTCAGTCTCGCAGTCAGGCTGGCTTATGCCATTGCACTCTAACAGCCGGTTTCCAACCGGCCTGAGCCAACCTTCGCGCGCCTCCGTTACTCTTTAGGAGGCGACCGCCCCAGTCAAACTACCCGCCACAGAGGGTCCCAGAGCCAGTTTCATGGCTCGTGGTTAGACATCAGAAAACAACAGGGTGGTATTTCACCTATGGCTCCACACCGGCTGGCGCCGATGCTTCAAAGCCTCCCACCTATGCTACACAGTTCTTTCCTAATGCCACTCTGAAGCTGCAGTAAAGGTGCACGGGGTCTTTCCGTCTAACCGCGGGTACTCCGCATCTTCACGGAGAATTCAATTTCGCTGAGCATGTCCTGGAGACAGTGGGGAAGTCGTTACGCCATTCGTGCAGGTCGGAACTTACCCGACAAGGAATTTCGCTACCTTAGGACCGTTATAGTTACGGCCGCCGTTTACCTGGGCTTCATTTCGGAGCTTGCACCCCTCCACTTAACCTTCAGGCACCGGGCAGGCGTCAGGCCCTATACGTCGTCTTGAAGCCGACTTAGCAGAGCCCTGTGTTTTTGCTAAACAGTCGCTACCCCCTGGCCTGTGCCCCCAACAAGAGCTTGCGCCTATGTTGGGCCTCCTTCTTCCGAAGGTACGGAGGCAATTTGCCGAGTTCCTTCAGGACACTTCTCTCAAGCGCCTTGGTATACTCTACCAGACCACCTGTGTCGGTTTCGGGTACGGTCTATACGGTGGGGCTATTTCCTGGAACCTCTTCGAAGCCAGCTCAATCCAATAAGAGCTGACAACACACGAGATCCGTCACACACCACCAGGCTGCGGAATATTAACCGCATTCCCATCGACTACCCCCTTCGGGCTCGTCTTAGGGGCCGGCTCACCCTGCGCGGATTAGCCTTGCGCAGGAACCCTTGGTCTTTCGGCGAGAGGGCATCTCACCCTCTTTATCGCTACTCATGTCTGCATTCGCACTTCCGATACCTCCACAGTCCATTACCAGACTGCTTCACAGGCGTACGGAACGCTCCGCTACCGCGTGACTTTCGTCACACCCAAAGCTTCGGTGCACGTCTTGAGCCCCGTTACATCTTCGCCGCAGGAACCCTTGTTTAGACCAGTGAGCTGTTACGCTTTCTTTAAAGGATGGCTGCTTCTAAGCCAACCTCCTGGTTGTTTTGGGATTCCCACATGCTTTCCCACTTAGACGTGACTTGGGGACCTTAGCTGTTGGTCAGGGCTGTTTCCCTTTTGACGACGGACCTTAGCACCCGCCGTCTGTCTCCCGGATATCACTCCTGGGTATTCGGAGTTTGGTTAGAGTTGGTAGATCTCGCGACCCCCGCATCCATCCAGTGCTCTACCCCCCAGGGTGTTCATCCGAGGCACTACCTCAATAGTTTTCGCGGAGAACCAGCTATTTCCCGGCTTGATTGGCCTTTCACCCCTAAACACAACTCATCCGGTAACTTTTCAACGTTAATCGGTTCGGACCTCCAGTGCGTGTTACCGCACCTTCATCCTGGTCATGCCTAGATCGCCGGGTTTCGGGTCTAATACACCAAACTCAAATCGCCCTATTCAGACTCGCTTTCGCTGCGCCTACACCTATCGGCTTAAGCTTGCTTGGTACATTAAGTCACAGACCCATTATGCAAGAGGTACGCAGTCAGGCCACAAAAGCCCTCCTACTGCTTGTAGGCAATCCGTTTCAGGTACTGTTTCACTCCCCTCATCGGGGTGCTTTTCACCTTTCCCTCACGGTACTAGTTCGCTATCGGTCATGTACGAGTATTTAGGCTTGGAGGGTGGTCCCCCCATGTTCAGACAGGATTACACGTGTCCCGCCCTACTCGAGTCCTCTGATCTCACTTTCGCATACGGGGCTGTCACCCGCTATGGCCAGTCTTTCCAAACTGTTCTGCTAGTTGAATCAGAGGCACTGGCCTGGTCCGCGTTCGCTCGCCACTACTAACGGAATCTCGGTTGATGTCTTTTCCTCCGGTTACTGAGATGTTTCAGTTGGCCGGGTTCGCTTCATGAAACCTATGTATTCAGTCTCATGATACCTTGCCCCAATTACCTCACCGTGCCGCAAGCGGCTCGGTCAGATAATCAGGATAGGTGGGTTTCCCCATTCGGAAATCGTCGGGTCAAAGGTTGCTCACACCTCACCGACGCTTATCGCAGCGTGCCACGTCCTTCATCGCCTGTACATGCCAAGGCATCCACGAATTGCCCTTACCTCACGCTTGAGAGTCCACACCACCAATGACAACACTGGATCAGTCCAAAAACTGACACGAAACTCGGCAGAGCAGTGTCGCATGGTATGCTCGGTGTGGATGATAATCTCAGCCTTGATATGCAGCGGCAATCATACCCAAGCCGAAGCTTGCGCACGACGCCACCGCGGCATCGATTTTAAAACCCATTCACAATGTCAAACAACGTGGAGGCGTGTCGCCTCCGATCAGCCGAAGCTGAACTCTTTCTCTTCAATCACTAGCGTTCCTGGCAGGCGTGGTGGAGCTTATCGGGATCGAACCGATGACCTGATGCTTGCAAAGCAACCGCTCTCCCAGCTGAGCTAAAGCCCCATGCGCCGAAGCACGACGAGATAGCGAAGCTATCTCGCGCAGCGCCAAGCACGGCCGACAAGGCGAAGCCTTGATCGACGACGCGGCTTTGCCGCGGCGCTGAGCTTGCTGCACCTGATACGTGGTGGGCCTGAGTGGATTCGAACCACTGACCTCACCCTTATCAGGGGTGCGCTCTAACCAACTGAGCTACAGGCCCGCACCCGCTGCGCCCGTCAGTCGCGGCAAAGCCGCGCCTTGTGGGCGCGCTTCGCCACGCTGGCCGAGCTGGTCAGCATGCAGTGCAGCTTGCGCTGCGCTGTCTTGCTGACTGCGCTAGTGATGAAGGGACATGAGGACGGCGGCTTTATGTTCTTTGGAATGGAGGAAGCTCTTCCCGGCACCGAGGCACCAGGCGCTTTCCGCCGAAATCCTTAGAAAGGAGGTGATCCAGCCGCAGGTTCCCCTACGGCTACCTTGTTACGACTTCACCCCAGTCGCTAAGCCCACCGTGGTCGCCTGCCTCTCATTGCTGAGTTAGCGCAACGCCTTCGGGTGAACCCAACTCCCATGGTGTGACGGGCGGTGTGTACAAGGCCTGGGAACGTATTCACCGCGGCATGCTGATCCGCGATTACTAGCGATTCCGCCTTCATGCTCTCGAGTTGCAGAGAACAATCCGAACTGAGACAACTTTTGGAGATTAGCTCACCCTCGCGGGATTGCTGCCCACTGTAGTTGCCATTGTAGCACGTGTGTAGCCCAGCGCGTAAGGGCCATGAGGACTTGACGTCATCCCCACCTTCCTCCGGCTTATCACCGGCGGTTCCTCTAAAGTACCCAACTAAATGATGGTAACTAGAGGCGAGGGTTGCGCTCGTTGCGGGACTTAACCCAACATCTCACGACACGAGCTGACGACAGCCATGCAGCACCTGTGTTCCAGTCCCCGAAGGGAAGAGATCCATCTCTGGAAATCGTCCGGACATGTCAAACGCTGGTAAGGTTCTGCGCGTTGCTTCGAATTAAACCACATGCTCCACCGCTTGTGCAGGCCCCCGTCAATTCATTTGAGTTTTAACCTTGCGGCCGTACTCCCCAGGCGGATAACTTAATGCGTTAGCTGCGCCACCCAGAAGCCATGCTCCCGGACAGCTAGTTATCATCGTTTACGGCGTGGACTACCAGGGTATCTAATCCTGTTTGCTCCCCACGCTTTCGCACCTCAGCGTCAATACCAAGCCAGTGAGCCGCCTTCGCCACTGGTGTTCTTCCGAATATCTACGAATTTCACCTCTACACTCGGAATTCCACTCACCTCTCTTGGATTCAAGCGATGCAGTCTTAAAGGCAATTCTGGAGTTGAGCTCCAGGCTTTCACCTCTAACTTACAAAGCCGCCTACGTGCGCTTTACGCCCAGTAATTCCGAATAACGCTAGCTCCCTCCGTATTACCGCGGCTGCTGGCACGGAGTTAGCCGGAGCTTATTCTCCCGGTACTGTCATTATCATCCCGGGTAAAAGAGCTTTACAACCCTAAGGCCTTCATCACTCACGCGGCATTGCTGGATCAGGCTTTCGCCCATTGTCCAATATTCCCCACTGCTGCCTCCCGTAGGAGTCTGGGCCGTGTCTCAGTCCCAGTGTGGCTGATCATCCTCTCAGACCAGCTATGGATCGTCGGCTTGGTAGGCCTTTACCCCACCAACTACCTAATCCAACGCGGGCTCATCCCAGGGCGATAAATCTTTGGTCTTTCGACATCATCCGGTATTAGCAGCAATTTCTCGCTGTTATTCCGAACCCAAGGGCAGATTCCCACGCGTTACGCACCCGTGCGCCACTAAGGCCGAAGCCTTCGTTCGACTTGCATGTGTTAGGCATGCCGCCAGCGTTCATTCTGAGCCATGATCAAACTCTCAAGTTTATGTCCCCCTCTACGCCCCAGGGGAATACCCAAGGCAACGAGGAAGCATCTCCAGGAGCCAATCCTGCACATCTCACGTATGGTTACGTGTGAAGGACATATAGACTGGCTTGGCTTTGAACGATATTCCGACGCCTAAAGACCGCCAGAAACCGCAAGCCGCCGCCCACATGTCCCTTCATCAAATTCAACAATGTCAAAGAGCCGACAAAAACACCGGCACAGCTCCCTACCCCTTTTTCTCGGGGCGGTCAGCGCACCAGGCTTTCAGCAACCACCGCGACAGCTCCAACCGGGCCACCGCTGCGGTGACACCCATCTAGGGGAG
>NZ_QQNB01000009.1 GCF_003345355.1 Sphingomonas aracearum
GGCGAGGGCGGCGCGCTTCACGGTCTTTCCACAGGCCGGCCACCATCATCATTTGGCGCAGCGTCTCGCACGACACCCGGATGCCATGCCGCTCGGCCAGATACTCACGTGCCAGCGTCGGCCCGAAGCCGCTATACTGCTCGCGCACGAGGCTGACGACCTGATCACGAACGGCATCGCCGTAACGCCGGTTGCTCGGACGCCCACGCTTGCGGGATATGAGCCCGGCTGCGCCGTCCTGCCGAAGTCGCTCCAGCAACCGGTAGATCTGTCGACGCTCAAGCCTCAGCAGCGCCATCGCGTCCGCCACCCTGATCTCACCGCGGTCGAGCCGCATCAGCGTGTCGTACCGCCTCACCTCGGCAGCACTCATTGTCAGCACCGTCATCGCTTGCACATCCTCGCTGCCGAGGATGGCCATGACACCGGCGACCCGCTGGCACTCGTTGTGCCTTTTCTATCTAGCGGAGGAGTGTCATTTCTACTTAGCGCCTACACGCTCGCAGTTCGATAATGATAATTATGTAAAATATGGTCGTGGTTTACGCTGTTACCTTTTTTTGATGCCAGCGTCCCGTCTTAATCACTTCTGCATCAGATACCGCTGCAGCCGTTCCATTCAGTCCGCGGGATGCCGCACGGGTCGACCGGACGACGACAACAGCGCCAGGGTCACTTCTGCCGTGAAGAGGGTCACGTCGCCACGGCGGATGCGGTGGGCAACTCGAACATCGACTCGGCGAAGACCGATGAGCGTGGAGGATACGACCAGCAGGTCATTGAGCCGCGCCGGTGAATGGTAGCGTAGGTCCGCCGAGATGACCGCATAGGCGGCGTCGCCGAGCCGTGCGCTCGCGGCGTGCTCGATGCCTGCGAGTTCTAGCATGTCGGCGCGCGCGCGATCGGGGTAACGGAGGTAGTTGGCATGGTACACCACGCCGGAGAGGTCGGTGTCCTCGAAGTAGACGCGGACGGGGAAGTCGTGGATCTTCCCATCGAACCGCCCCGACGCGGCGATGACATCGGTACCGCTTTGTTCGATCATACCACCGCCTTCGGGCGGTTCCTAAATGCCTCGGCGGCTTGCGCAAACGCCGGCCCGCGCAGCCCCCGCGCGAAGGCCTCGCTTTCCAGTGCCATCCGCGCGACCACCTCGTCACTCGGCGAGCGGAGCAGCCGCTTCGTCTCGACTAGCGACCACAGCGGCTTGGAAGCCAGCGCTGTAACGGTGGCGTCGACCGCCTGCGCGAGGTCGCTCTGGGCGTGAACCGTGGTGACCAATCGATCCTCCAATGCCTGGCGAGCGTTCATTCGTTCACCCAGGAGGAGGAGCTGCGTCGCGCGGAGGTAGCCCGCGCGTCGCGGCACGAATATGCGATCATGGCGCGACGCGAACGCGGGCTGCCGCGGTTCGAGGCGCTGATCGACGCCTGCCACAAACGGGCGCGGCCGATCGTGATGACGACCTTTGCGATGGGGGCGGGGATGCTGCCGACCGCGCTGGGCTTCGGTGCCGACCCCAGCTTCCGCCAGCCGATGGCCGTGGTGGTGATCGGCGGGCTCGTCACCTCGACCCTGCTCAGCCTGCTCGTGATCCCGGTGATCTTCACCTACGTCGACGATTTCGAGCGGAAGCTGCGCGGCGTCGCGCACCGCTTCGCCGGACCTTCCCCCCGACCGTCGCCCCCGGCGGTCTCAACCCAAGGAGCATGACCATGACCTCTTATCTCACCGGCCTAGCCGGGATCGCGCTGATCCTGGCCGGCGCGGCGCCCGCCGCTGCCCAGCCGCGGCGCGACGACCGCGGAGCACAGGCCCAGCGGCGCGCTCAGCCCGCCCCCCGCCCGCAGGCGCAGCCCGCTCCGAACACCCTATCGCGCTACGGCAATTGGGACTCGCGCTGGGGCGCCCGCCCGGCGGCCCCGCCCAAGCACTGGACCCGCCAGGGCGACTGGTATCGCCACGTGCGCGCGTGCCAGCAGCGGTTCCGCGGGTACGACGCGCGGACCGACACCTACCGGGTCGGCAACGGCCGGACGCAGCGCTGCACGCTCTAAGCCATGCCCCTTGAACCCGCCGGCCGCAGATGCGCGACCAGCGGGGCTAGTGCCGAAGCGGCGAAGGCTGCGTGAGCGACCGATCCTGCAGGCGACGCCGCTCGGGGGTCGGTTCCTAAAGAAGTCGTGGCTTAAGCGGCTTTCGCGATGCGGTTCGAGAGACCGCTTCGTTTCCCGCTGCACCATCCCAATCGGGACGATCGCCGGGCTTAGCGTACGATTTCGACCATCCTCTCACCGGACCCCAGTCCCGGCATCTGGTGGATCGGGTCGACGATGAACCGGTCTGGCTCTGACGTCCAGATCTTGGCGATTTATTCGCAGGGTGTGAGGCCGCTAAGCGTCTTGAGCCGGCGGGCAAAGTTGTAGGCGGCCATGAAGTCGGCGAGGTGCGTCCGGAGCTGGTCGTGGCTCTCGTAGTGGAAGCGTTTGACGGTTGCCTCCTTGATGGTGCGGTTCATCCTTTCGACCTGACCGTTCGTCCACGGGTGGTTCGGCTTGGTGAGCCGGTGTTCGATGTCGTTTGCCTCGCAGATCATGTCGAAGCGCATCTGGCGGGACCAAGCGGTTTTGCGATTGCGAGGCTGCTCGGCGAACTGGATGCCATTATCGGTCAGGATCGTGTGTATCCGGTACGGCACGGCCTTCAGCAGGTGTTCGAGGAAATCCCATGCTGTGCGCCTATCGGCCTTGTCGACGAGTTGGGTGACTGCGAACTTGCTGGTGCGGTCTATGCCGACGAACAGATAAAGCTTTCCTTCGGCAGTTTGCACCTCGGCGATATCGATGTGGAAGAAACCAATCGGATAACGCTTGAAGCGCTGACGCTTGGGCTTGTCGCCCTCGACATCCGGTAGCCGTGAGATGCCGTGCCGCTGAAGGCAACGGTGCAGCGCTGACCGAGTCAGGTGCGGTAGCGACGGCTGCAATGCGTAGAGGCAGTCGTCGAGCGGCAGCAGCGTGTGGCGACGGAACGCCGCCACCATTGCCTCCTCCGCCTCGGTCAGGGTCGTTGAATGAGGGGCCTTCGGCCCGGTCTTCAAGTCCTCGACCGTCGCCCTCTTACGCCACTTCGCCACCGTCTTCGGGTTGATCCCCAGCTCACGGCTCAGCGCCGCGAGCGAAGCTTGCGATCGCTGTATTGCTGCTCGGACGGCGTGCGTGGTCGTGGCGCACCCATGACGTACCTGTCCCATACGGCCCCCTTCCATTCCAACGAAAGGATCACACCATCAAACCGTGGGATCAAACACCTAGCTGGTCGCAGATTCTCAGTGTCAAAACTGGTGGAGACCGTTGAAAAAATGCTTGCGCGAAATCGGCGTGGCGGATGTCTGGTGACGCCGGACACCGGAGGATGCGCCGCGTATCAGGCCGGCGCGGCCTGCCGGGCCAGCAGCTGGAGGTTGTATGCCGCGGCAGCCATGGTGAACACCTCGGCTGCTCCGGCGAGGCCTCGCAGCTTAAGCGTTCGTAGCCCCAGGTTGCGTTTCAGGTGGCCGAATACGCGCTCGATCCGCTGTCGTCGACGCCGCGCGTGCACATAGGCGTCGGTGCCGGCAAGGGCGCGCACGGTATCGCGGGCATCCTCGCTGACGAGGCGGGTAATGCTGCGTTTCCGGCTGACGGTGC